>NZ_AP022601.1:0-2400000 GCF_010726765.1 Mycobacterium gallinarum | reverse complement strand
CGGTCCTCGCCGGACAGGATCCGCGGCAGAAAGTGCCTCTTCTGCTCCTCGGAACCAAGTGCGATCAGCGTGTTGCCGATCAGCTCGATTCCGAACCGGTCGTTCTCCGGAGGTTCCGGTGCGCCGGCGCGGGCGAATTCCTCTGCCAGGACGACCTGTTCGATGACGGACAGGCCGGCTCCGCCATATTCCCTCGGCCAGGACACGGCGACCAGTCCGCGGTCCGCGAGGATCTGGCGCCACCGATGTGCGAAAGTCTCCCGGTCTTCCGGCGCCAGCGCACCGCCGCCCGGCCAGCTCTGCGGAAGGTGCTCGGCGAGGAACGTGCGGATCCGGTCCCGGAACGCCTCTGCTTGTTGCGGGTACTCGACGTCCATCGATCAGGGCCGCCGCTTGGCCGCGGGCAGGATCTCGGGTGCGATGCGCCAGTCCTCGAGTCCGTAGTCGACCGTCCCGTAGGACAACTCCCCGCCGGTCACTTCGCTCCAGTGCGCGTGATTGAGCTGATGGATCTTGAAGCAGGCGTCGAGCGCCGTCGAAAAGCCCATCGCGTCGACGGTCTGATTCACCGATTCCTTGATCAGGAGGGCCGCGAGGGTCGGCAACTTGGCGATGCGGCGGACGAACTCGACGGTGCGATCGGCCAGCTCGTCGTTGGGGAACACCTTGCTCACCATGCCGATGGCGTGGGCTTCGTCGGCATCCAGCGAGTCGCCGGTGAGCAGCAGTTCCTTCGCCTTGCGGGGCCCGAACTCCCACGGGTGGCCGAAGTACTCGACGCCGCACATGCCCAGCCGCGTGCCGACGACGTCGGCGAAAACGGTGTCCTCACCGGCGACGATGAGGTCACAGCACCATGCCAGCATCAGTCCGGCCGACAGGACCATGCCGTGGACCTCGGCGACAGTGATCTTGCGCAGATTGCGCCAGCGCTTGGTGTTCTCGAAGAAGTAGTGCCACTCCTGACGGTTGCGGGACTCGACTCCGCCGTACGTTCCGCCGTTGCACTGGTAGGTCGGGTGCTGGTCGGGGCCTGGTGAGCGTTCCCGGACATCGTCGGTGGAGCCCAGGTCGTGACCGGCGGAGAACGACGACCCCGCGGCCCGCAGCAGCACCACTCGCACCTCGTCGTTCGATTCGGCCAGCTCGAATGCGCAGCCCAGCTCGACGAGCATTCCGCGGTTCTGCGCGTTGCGCTGCTTGGGCCGATCGAGCGTGATGACGGCGATCTGCCCCCCGTCGATGACCTCGTATCCGATGTAGTCGAAATCCGACACGGATCACTCCCTTCTTTCGGTGCATCAGGCCGCGCGGCCGCTCGATCGCGGTGACCAGGCGTTTGGGTGCTTGACGTTGGCGAGATTACGCGGCGCGACCGCAATATGTCCATAGCCAATACGCGCTATCAAAAACTTCAGAGACGTAAATCACGATGCAAACTGATGCTTGCGCTCAATGATGTATCTTGCTAGTACTGTGTTGTACATCGCAGTCGGCGGTACCGAAGCATCCCAGAAGGGTTGAAGATGGAGATCGGAATTTTCCTCATGCCGGCACACCCGCCGGAGCGAAGCCTGTTCGACGCCACCCAGTGGGATCTCGACATAATCGAGCTCGCCGACCAGCTGGGTTACGTCGAGGCGTGGGTCGGTGAGCACTTCACCGTGCCGTGGGAGCCGATCTGTGCGCCGGACCTGCTGCTGGCGCAGGCGCTGCAGCGCACGAAGAGGATCAAGCTGGCGCCGGGTGCGCACCTGTTGCCGTACCACCACCCGGTGGAATTGGCGCATCGCGTCGCATATTTCGACCATCTCGCGCAGGGCAGGTTCATGCTCGGTGTCGGCGCCAGCGGCATCCCAGGGGACTGGGCCCTGTTCGACGTGGACGGCCACAACGGTGAGCATCGCGAGATGACGCGTGAGGCGCTCGAAATCATGTTGCGCATCTGGACCGAGGACGGACCGTGGGAGCACCGCGGAAAGTACTGGAACGCCAACGGGATTGCGCCGATGTACGACGGCCTGATGCGCCGTCACATCAAGCCGTTCCAGTCGCCGCACCCGCCGATCGGTGTCACCGGCTTCAGCGCCGGTTCGGAAACCCTCAAACTCGCGGGCGAACGCGGCTACATACCGATGAGCCTCGATCTGAACACCGACTACGTGGCCACCCACTGGGATGCCGTGCTGGAAGGGGCGGCCCGCAGCGGGCGTACTCCCGATCGCCGTGAATGGCGACTGGTGCGCGAGGTCGTTGTGGCGGAGACCGACGAGAAGGCGTTCCGCTACGCCGTCGACGGCATGCTCGGCCGCAACATGCGCGAGTACGTACTGCCGACCTTCAAGACGATGGGCATGACGAAGTTCTACAAGCACGACCCCGCGGTGCCCGATGCCGACGTCACGCCGGAGTACCTGGCCGAGAACACATTTGTGGTGGGTTCGGTCGAGACGGTCGTGGACAAACTGGAGGCGACCTACGACCAGGTCGGCGGTTTCGGTCACCTGCTCATCCTCGGGTTCGACTACAGCGAGGACCCCGGACCGTGGAAGGAGTCGATGCGGCTACTCGCGGAGGAAGTCATGCCGCGGCTGAACGCGCGCATCGCGAAAAAGCCGGCGGGCGCGGTCGTCTGACGTCGAGCACGGGTAGGAAAGGGCACTGGCGTGGAAGCTCATCAGATCACGGTGCGATATTCGGACGGCACGCAGAAGACGATGCCGGGACGGCCAGACCAGTCGATTCTCGATGCGGCGGAAGAGCACGGTGTCTCGATCGTCAACGAGTGCCAGAGCGGCATCTGCGGAACGTGCGTCGCCACGTGCGCCTCGGGTGACTATCAGATGGGGCGCACTGAAGGCCTGTCGGACGTCGAGCGCTCAGCGCGAAAGGTCTTGACGTGCCAGACGTTCGCCGATACCGATTGCGTCATCGATCTGCAGTATCCGGCCGATGACAACGCGGCGCGACTGGTCACCGGAGAGGGTGTGGTGACCAGTGTGCAGCGGCTGTCGGGCACCACCGCGATTCTGCGGATCGATACCTCGGGCATCGACGACTCGATCACGTTCAAGGCGGGCCAATTCGCTCAGCTGCGGGTCCCGGGAACCGATGTGTGGCGAAATTACTCCTTCGCGCATCCCGACGACGGCCGCACCGAACTGGAGTTCATCATTCGGTTGCTGCCCGACGGCGTGATGTCGAACTATGTGCGCGATCGCGCCAAACCGGGTGACCGAATCGCGTTGCGGTGCAGTAAGGGCGGCTTCTATCTGCGGCCGATCGTGCGGCCCGTCATCCTCGTGGCCGGCGGCACCGGGCTGTCGGCGATCCTGGCCATGGCTCAGAGCCTCGACAGTGACATCGGGCAACCGGTGCATCTGCTGTATGGCGTGACCGCCGCCGAGGACCTTTGCAAGCAGGACGAACTCGACGAACTCGCGCGACGCATCCCCGGCCTTCGGCTGCACACCATCGTGTCCCAATCCGACGCCGGCTGGGACGGCCCCGTCGGGCTGGTCACCGATCTGCTCGACGAGTCCATGCTGAGTGACGGCGACGCCGACGTCTACCTCTGCGGCCCAGCACCCATGGTCGACGCGACGCGAAACTGGCTCGACAACAATGGTATTCATCGCGTCGGTCTGTATTACGAGAAGTTTGTGGCGAGTGGGGCTGCGCGCAGGCGTACCCCGGCGCGCCTGGACTACGCCGAGCTCGACCTGACGCAGGTGCGACGTGACGGTCGCGGCACCGCCGTTGTCATCGGCGGTAGCATCGCCGGTATCGCGGCGGCCAAGGTGCTGACTGAGACGTTCGACCGGGTGATCGTGCTCGAGAAGGACGGCCGTCACTCCCGCCGTGAGGGCCGGCCTGGCGCGGCCCAAGGCTGGCACCTCCATCATCTGCTCACCGCGGGACAGATCGAGCTGGAACGGATTTTTCCGGGCATCGTCGACGACATGGTGGCCGAGGGTGCATTCAAGGTCGATATGGCAGACCAATACCGCATCCGGCTCGGTGGCACCTGGAAAAAGCCCGGCACCAGTGACATTCAGATCGTGTGCGCCGGCCGCCCGCTGCTCGAATGGTGCGTGCGGCGTCGGCTCGACGACGAACCCCGCATCGAGTTCCGTTACGAGGCCGAGGTCGGTGACCTCGTCTACGACCGCGACGCCAATTGCGTCATCGGTGTCGCGGTGGACCGTGACGGCGTCCTTGATGTGGTGCCGGCCGAGTTCGTTGTCGACGCATCCGGGAAGAACACGCGCATACCGGAATTCCTGGAGCACGTAGGGATCGGCGCCCCTGAGGTCGAGCAGGACATCATCAACTGCTTCTACTCCACCATGCAGCACCACGTCCCGCCGGAGCGGCAGTGGGACGACAAGGTGATGGTGATCTGTTACGCCTACCGCCCCTACGAGGACACCTACGCCGCGCAGTACTACACGGACAGCTCACGCACCATATTGTCCACGTCTCTTGTCGCCTACAACTGTTACTCGCCACCACGTACCGCACGCGAGTTCCGCGAGTTCGCCGACCGGATGCCCTCACCGGTCGTGGGTGAGAACATCGACGGGCTGGAGCCCGCGTCGCCGATCTACAACTTCCGCTACCCCAACATGCTGCGGCTGCGGTACGAGAAGATGCGCAACCTCCCGCGTGCCCTGCTGGTCGTCGGCGATGCCTACACCAGCGCCGACCCCGTGTCGGGGCTGGGTATGAGCCTGGCGCTCAAGGAAGTCCGCGAGATGCAGCTGTTGCTCGCTAAATACGGCGCGGGACATCACGACCTGCCGCGCCGCTACTACCGCAAGATCAGCAAGATGGCCGATACGGCCTGGTTCGTGATCCGCGAGCAGAACCTGCGCTTCGACTGGATCAAGGGCGTGCGTGACAAACGCCCGTTCTATTTCGGTGCGCTCACCTGGTACATGGACCGCGTCCTCGAACTGGTACACGACGACCTCGATACCTATCGTGAGTTCCTCGCGGTCGTTCACCTCGTCAAACCGCCCGCGGCCCTGATGATGCCGAAGGTCGCGGGCCGTGTGCTCGGCAAATGGGCGCGCACGAGGTTGTCCGGGCAGCAGACGCTGATCGCGCGCAACTACTCCGATCGGACCGTGCCCGTCGCCGATCGGCTGGACCGTCCCGAGGAAATCGCCGTCGGGTAGGCGGCAACCCCCACACACTGAACCACAACAAGGAGAGGCGACTCGCATGCCGCAGATTCATCGGATGCTCGACTGCCGTGGCACCCGGATCCACGCCGTGGAAGAGGGCGAGGGTCCGTTGGTGGTGCTGGTCCACGGCTTTCCCGAGTCGTGGTACTCGTGGCGCCATCAGATACCCGCGCTCGCGGCGGCGGGGTACCGCGTGGTGGCGATCGATCAGCGAGGCTACGGGCAATCGTCGAAGTTCCGCGTGCAGTCCGCTTATCGCATCAAAGAACTCGTCGGCGACATCCTCGGCGTGATCGACGCGTACGGCGAGAAGCAGGCGATCGTGGTCGGACACGACTGGGGTGCCCCGGTCGCGTGGACGTTCGCCTGGCTGCACCCAGACAGATGTGCCGGAGTCGCCGGGCTCAGTTGTCCCTTCGCCGGACGTGGTGTCATTGCCCTGCCGGGCAGCCCTTTCGGAGAGCAACGCCCGAACGATTATCACCTCGAGATCGCCGGACCGGGCAGGGTGTGGTACCAGGATTACTTCTCAGCGCAGGACGGCATCATCGCGGAGATCGAAGAGGACCTGCGCACCTGGCTCCTCGGACTCACCTACACGGTCTCGGGCGATGCCGTGAGCGCCGCCACGCGTGCCGCCGAGGCGGAAGGGATCGATCTGGCGGCCATGGATCCGCTCGACGTGATCCGCGCGGGCCCGTTGTGCATGCCCGAGGGGGCGCGCCTCAAGGACGCCTTCGTGTATCCGGAGAAGATGCCGGACTGGTTCACCGATGAGGATCTCGATTTCTACACAGGCGAATTCGAGCGCTCCGGCTTCGGCGGGCCGCTGAGCTTCTATCACAACATCGACAACGACTGGCACGACCTGGCCGACCAGGCCGGCAAGCCACTCACCCCGCCCGCCGTCTTCATCGGCGGGCAGTACGACGTCGGCACCACATGGGGAGCCGAAGCGACCGAACGCGCCGAGGAAATGATGCCGAACTACTGCGGCACCCACATGGTGGCCGAGGTCGGACACTGGATTCAGCAGGAAGAGCCCAAGGAGATCAACCGGCTGCTGCTCGACTTCCTGCACGGGCTGCGCTAACGGCAAGGCACGGACGAAAAGACATGCATCCAGTCCACTCCCGCCAACTCGACGACTCGACATTGCGTCGCGTCTTCGGGTGTTTCCCGTCCGGGGTGATCGCCGTCTGCGCGAGCATCGACGGTGAGCCGGTCGGCATGGCGGCCAGCTCGTTCACCACGGTTTCGGTGGCCCCGCCGCTGGTGTCGATTTGCGTGCAGAACACCTCGACCACATGGCCGAGGTTGCGCGAGTGCGAGAGGCTTGGTGTCAGTGTGCTGGCCGAGCACCACAGTGACGCCTGCCTTTCGCTGTCACGAAAGGTCGGGGACCGGTTCGCGGGGGTGCGCTGGACTGAACAGTCCAAGGGGGCGGTGTTCGTCCACGGGGCCACGGCGTGGCTGGACTGCCGCCTGCACTCCGAGCTCCCTGCGGGCGACCACACCATCGCGCTACTGGAGATCTGCGAACTCAGCGCCGATCCGGACACCCCACCACTTGTTTTTCACGGCAGCCGGTTTCGCCGACTCGCCGTCGCGGCAACAGCGGGGGAGCGCGGATGAGAACCTCAGATGTACGGGTGCGGCGCGCGATCGCAGCCGTAGGCGCGGGCCGTCCTGTCGTGGTGACAGACGATGCCGCGCAGGGCTACCTCGTCTTCGCCGCCGAGACCGCGACCTCCACACTGCTCGCCTTCACCGTCAGGCACACCTCCGGCTATGTCCGAATCGCCTTGCCGGGCACCGAGTGCGACCGGCTCGACTTGCCGCCGGTGTGCAACGGCGGCCACCTCGGCGCCACGCAGCGTGTCGCGGTCGATTGGGGCGGGGTTGGCACCGGCATCTCGGCGACCGACCGCGCCGCTACCATCGTGGCGCTCGCCGCGCAGGCGTCGTCACCCTCGGATTTCCGGCGTCCCGGCCACGTCGTGCCCGTCCTGGCCGATGCGGACGGCGTGTTGGCACAACCGGCGGTGGCGGAGGCGGCGGTGGACCTCGCCCGGCTCGGAGGCCGGCGACCCGCGGGCGTCCTCTGCGAGATCGTGTCGGGCGAGCGCGTCGGGGCGATCGCCGACGAGGCCGAGTCGATCGAGTTCGCCGACAGGCACGGGCTCGGTGTGATCTCGATCCCCGATCTCGCACAGTTCCGGCGGCGCACCGAACCGCAGGTCGTCCGGTCAGCCGAAACCCTGCTGCCCCTGGGTGCAGTGACGTCGCGCGCCATCGGTTTTCGTGACACCCACGGCGGCGGCGAACATCTCGTGGCGATCATCGGCGCCGCCGATTCGGATCGCCCGATGCCGTTACACGTGCACGTCGAATGTCTGACCGGAGACGTGTTCGGGTCGTTGGGTTGTTGCTGCGCCGACGACCTCCATCGCGCGGTGACGACGATGACTGCTCGGGGCAGCGGCATGATCGTGTACCTGCGCCCACCGGGTCCGGTCGGCGCCTGCGGATTGTCGACGCGCGACGCGTTGGGTGCGGAGCGGGTTTCGCAGATCGTGGCATGGATATTGCGCGATCTGGGCGTGCATTCGGTCCGGCTGTCCGATGATGCTCCGGGGTTCGGCCTCGTGATGTTCGGTGCCATCCGCGAACACGGTTTGGTCGCCGGGCAACACCGGGTTCTTGCCGTCGCGGGGTGACAATCGTTATGGCTCAAACACACTCACAAGGAGTCACATGACGCATCCGGACCTTGCTGGCAAGGCCGCCATCGTCACCGGCGCAGGCGCCGGCATCGGTCTCGCGATCGCAGCGCGCCTCGCCGACGAGGGCTGTCACGTGCTGTGCGCGGACATCGACGGCGCCGCCGCCGACGCCGCGGCGATGAAAATCGGCAGCGGCGCGGTCGGTTTCCGGGCCGACGTCAGCGACGAGGAACAGGTGATCGCGATGGTCGAGGCCTGCACAACCGAGTTCGGCGGAGTCGACAAACTCGTCGCGAACGCCGGAATCGTTCATTTCGCGCCCCTGACCGAAACGACCGTCGAGGACTTCGACCGGGTCATCAAGATCAACCTGCGCGGCGCGTGGTTGTGCACCAAACACGCCGCACCGAAGATGATCGAGCGCGGTGGCGGAGCGATCGTGAACATGTCGTCGCTGGCGGGTCAGGTGGCGGCGGCCGGGTCGGCGGCGTACGGCATGTCCAAGGCGGGGATCATCCATCTCAGCCGCGTGACCGCCGCCGAATTACGTTCGGCCAACGTGCGTTCCAATGCAGTGTTGCCCGCGTTCGTCGACACGCCGATGCAGCAGACCGCGATGGCGACGTTCGACGAGGTGCTCGGCGAGGGCGGCGCGGACAACATGATCGCCCGGCTGCAGGGCCGCATGGCCGGCCCGGAAGAGATCGCCGGAGTCGTCGCCTTCCTGCTGTCCGACGATGCGTCGATGGTGAACGGGACAGCTCAGATCGCGGATGGCGGAACCATTTCCGCGCTCTGGTGACCGCGGCTGGTCAGGATCGACAACACGATCGCGGTGATCTCTTCCGCGACGCCCGAATACCGGGTCAGGTGCCAGGTGCGCACGGTGTCGTCGATGAAGCTGATGGCCGCGGCGACGAGGAGTCGTGCCTGCGCGGCCGTGGTTTCGGGCACCAGTCTGCAGATGAGGTCGATCCATACCGCTTCGCGGTCGACCTGGTTGCGTGTGTATGTCTCGCTGACCTCGTCAGAGGCGTGGGAAAGTTCGGTGATCGACACCGACACCAGGTCGGGATCGTCGAGGCTGATGCGGACCCGCCCGGCGACCAGCGTGCGCAGACAGTCCGCCGTGTCGTTGTCGCTGCGCAACGCGCGAATGGTTTCCAGGCTCCACCAGTCATCCAGACGCCCGATGAGGGCGTCGAGGATGGCCTGCTTGGACGAGAACGTGCGATACAAGCCCGGACCCGCAATGCCGGCGCCCTTGCCGATCTCACTCGTGCTGACGGCCGGATAACCCTGAGCGCGGAAGAGACGCGCACCGGTGGCCAGCAGGGTTTCGTGCCGGGAGAACAATGCGCGCCCGTCATCGGGCGTTGGGTCGAGAGGTTTCAGCGCGCTGACGACAGGCGTCCGGGCAGCCGCCATGCTGGCCCGGTTCAGCAGTTCGGACAGCTCGTCTCCCGGCAGGCTCAGGTTGTGTCTACCCAGGCTGGTGATGGTGCTGGACACCGCCCAGGCGCGCAGTTCGAGATGCTGCGGGCTGAGGTCGGTCACCTCGAGCCGCACGCTGTCGCGAATCCCGGCCACGATGGCGTTGATGCGACGGCGCACCTCGGACCGCTCGACGTCGTCGAGGTAGCGGGCCTCGCGCTGCCAGAGCACGGTCAAAGACCGCGATGCGACGGCGGCCGCCGTCAGGTCGGGCAGTTCGACGCTCAACGGCCGCGGCGCCGAGGCTGTCTCGCCCTCGGAGAGCTGCCGGGCGCTCTGATACTGCTCCTGGCCGGTGCGGATAGCGGCGGCGAGCAGGGCCTGCTTGTTGTCGTAGTGCCTATAGACCGCGCGGGCGGTGACACCCGCCGCCTCGGCGATGTCCTCCAGCTTGACCGAATGAAAGCCACGTTCGATGAACAGCCGAACCGCCTGCTCCAGGATCTGCTGCTTGCGGTCCTTCGGCCTGCGCTTGACGGTTGACACCGCAGGCTCCACCACCGCCCGTCGCCTCCCCTCTTGCTCACTCGAACCACCAAATCCTGCCAGACGCCTGCGCTTTGCGGCGGAGACGACATGCGGTGGGACTGCGGACGAGTCGCTGGCCATGTCGGGGACCGGTGAACTAGAGCTTGAAGCCGCTCTGGCGCTCAAAATCGGCGAGGTCGAAATAGTCGGTGAAGCGGGTGATTTCACCGTTCTTGACGACGAAAACACCGGTGACGGGCAGCTCGACCTTGCGGCCGTCGTTCATGGTGAAGTAATCGATCCGCTCGGCCAGGACAAGGCCCGGCTCGGCCGCCAGGGTCACGATATCGAGCTTGGCGTACGAGAACGCGTCGAGGAACGCGCGGAAGATCTCTCGGATGCCGTCGATGCCCTCGATCGGCGCCACGGGCGTGTTGTGGTAAACGGCGTCGGCGGCGAAGGCGCCGCAGATGGTTTCGAGATCGCGGCCCTCCCAAGAGCCCAGGAAGTCGCGTACGAGCTTCTCGCTCGCCTCTTTGGTGTCGGTCATGCAACCCCTCCTCGGGTATCGCTTCGCGCACGGCAGCGTCAAGCTCACCGTCTGCATGTGACGTACAGAACAGTACTATCAAGATACATCCATGAGCACAAGCCGCACTCTTCATCGTTCTTTGTCTATCTTGTGCATTCTATTGGGCGTATCGACTATGGACATAACTGACATCGGCCGCGTACCCTCTCGGATGTCACCGCACAACTTCGACCTGTCGGGATGGCCAACATGAGCAGCTCCACTCGTCGCCGCGGCGCCGAGCCCATGCGGGTCACGCGGGTGCTGCCAGTCGTTGCCGCGGTGGCGCCGCGGGCATCACAGCAAACTGCGCTGACCGTCGCGTGCAGCGGCGTATGCCTCGTAAGGGGGAGACTTATACCTCTTTTTGGAAGCAGCAATCGGACCGTAGGGGTCGATAGCGTTCCGTCTATGCCCTCCATCGATGGCGATTTCCGGCAAACGCACAGGGCACGGATGGTCGAAGCCTCGGCCGGTTGTTTGCAGGATCGCCGCCTCCCGGCAACCGCGCCGTTGGGCTCAGCATGCTGATCTCGGCGCAAACGGCGACCAGGCCCGTGCGTGCGGTCGGCGGGTTCTTGGCCATGTCGATGGACACCTTGGTGTTGATGTTCAAGCCACCGTTCGCGTGGCGTGAGTATCTGGCTCAGTGCTGGTTCGTGGCAAGGGTTTCGACGCTGCCCGCGGTACTGATGACAATCCCGTGGGCAGTGATATCGGGGTTCCTTTTCAACGTCTTGTTGGCCGATATCGGCGCGGCAGACTTTTCCGGTACCGGTGCCGCGATCTTCACGGTGTCCCAGAGCGGTCCGATCGTGACGGTGTTGGTGGTGGCGGGTGCGGGTGCCACGGCGATGTGCGCCGATCTGGGTGCGCGGACGATTCGCGAGGAACTCGATGCGCTACGGGTCATGGGTATCAACCCGATTCAGGCGCTTGTCGTTCCGCGCGTACTGGCGGCCACGACCGTGTCGCTGGCGCTGAGCTCGGTGGTGATCATGACGGGCCTGGTCGGCGCGTTCGTTTGCTCGGTGTACCTGATGGACGTTTCGGCGGGCGCGTGGGTGGCGGGGTTGACCACGCTGACCCATATGGCCGATGTCATCATCTCGATGGTCAAGGCGACCCTGTTCGGATTGATGGCGGGCTTGATCGCTTGCTACCAAGGCATTTCGGTGGGTGGTGGTTCCGCCGGTGTGGGCAGGGCGGTGAATGAAACGGTGGTGTTCGCCTTCCTGGTGTTGTTCTTGATCAATATCATCGTCACCGCTGTCGGCGTCCCGTTCATGGTGTCCTGAGGTGGAGCCGTGACGTTGGGTGTTCCGAGCGGACTTCATCCCCGCTTACAGCGGGCGAGGAAGGCAGTGGTAGCCGGATGGGACCAGATTGGTTCGCAGACAAGGTTTTACGCCACCACGCTGGCTGGTATTCCGGATGCCGTCATCAACTACCGCGGCGAGCTGTTGCGAGTGATCGCACAGATGGGATTGGGCAGCGGGGCGCTTGCGGTGATCGGCGGGACGGTGGTCATCGTGGCGTTCTTGACGATGACGACGGGTGCGATTGTCGCGGTGCAGGGATACAACCAGTTGGCTTCGGTGGGTGTGGAGGCGCTCACTGGCTTCGCGTCCGCGTTTTTCAATACCCGCGAGATTCAGCCGGGCACGGTGATGGTGGCACTGGCCGCCACCGTCGGCGCCGGCAGTACAGCTCAGCTGGGGGCGATGCGAATCAATGAGGAGATCGACGCGCTCGAGGCCATCGGTATCCGCAGTGTGAGCTACTTGGCCTCCACCAGGGTGGTGGCCGGAGTGATCGTGGCGATCCCGTTGTTTTGCATCGGGCTGATGACGGCTTTCTGGGCCGCTCGTATCGGCACCACTGCTGTGTACGGCCAGGGGTCAGGTGTCTACGACCACTACTTCTATACATATCTGAGTCCATCCGACGTCTTGTGGTCGTTGGCCGAGGTGGCTGCGGTCGCGTTGATGATCATGCTGCTGTGTACCTATTACGGTTACACCGCGCGCGGTGGGCCCGCAGGCGTAGGTGAGGCCGTGGGCCGAGCGGTGCGTGCCTCGATGGTCGTCGCATCGGTCCTGATCGTGATCATGACGCTGGCCATCTACGGCCAGTCCGGCGATTTCCACTTGGCCGGTTAGTGGCATGAAGCGAAGGGCAGGGACATACCGCATCGCCACCGGGTGGTGGACGGTGATCTTGTTGACGGCAATTGTGCTGTTTTTGTCCGTAACGGCGGCATCGTTCGGGGAAACATTCAGATCGTATGTGCCCGTGACGCTTTCGTCGGAGCGAGCCGGATTGGTGATGGAAACCAACGCAGATGTCATGATGCGCGGTGTCCAAGTCGGCCGGGTCAGCCAGATCGGCGGCGGGGGCGATCGAGCCAGCTTGAAGCTGGAGATCGACCCTGACCAGATCCGCTACATCCCGGCCAACGTGGAAGCTCAGATCAGTGCCACAACCGCATTCGGCACCAAGTTCGTCGAGCTGGTCTATCCGCCGAATCCGAGCCCCAAGCGGCTGGCCGCCGGCGCCGTGCTGCATTCAAAGAATGTCAGCACAGAGATCAACACGGTCTTCGAAAACGTCGTCGAGCTGCTCAAGATGATCGACCCGCTGAAGCTGAACGCCGTGCTGACCGCAGTCGCCGACGGCGTGCGTGGACAGGGCCAACGGATGGGCCAGGCCACCACAGACCTCAATGAGGTCTTGCTGGCACTGAACGCGCGCGCCGAGACCATGCAAGAGAACTGGCGCTCGCTCAAGAACGTCGCCGACACCTATGACGCCGCAGCCGACGACATCGTGTCCATCCTGGACGCTGTCAGTACCACCAGCACGACGATCAGCGACCAGGCGAGCGCACTAGATGGGTTGTTGTTGAACGTCATCGGTCTGTCGACGGCAGGCACGAACCTGCTTGCCACGAGCAAGGACGATCTCGTCGAGGCGGTCAACACCCTTGAGCCGACGACGAACCTGCTGCTGCAGCACAGCCCCGTGTACGAGTGCTTTTTGAAGGGCGCCACGTGGTATCTCGACAACGGCGGCTATGCGGCGTGGGGCGGCGATGGTCGCACTCTTCAGCTCGACGTCGCCTTGTTGCTGGGAAACGATCCCTACGCCTACCCGAACAATCTGCCGATAGTGGCCGCCAAGGGCGGACCCGGCGGTGCGCCGGGGTGCGGCTCGCTACCGGACGCGACCAAGAATTTCCCCGTGCGCCAACTGATCACCAACACCGGCTGGGGGACCGGCCTGGACATTCGGCCCAACCCCGGTGTCGGACATCCCTGCTGGGCGAACTACTTCCCGACGACGCGTGCCGTGCCGGAGCCGCCAAGCATTCGTCAGTGCCTGCCCGGCCCGGCGATCGGGCCGGTTCCCTACCCCGGGGCGCCACCGTACGGCGCGCCGCTGTACGGGCCGGGCGGCGTGCCGCTGTGGCCGGGGGTCCCCCCGGCGGCCCCGGCGCCGCTCGACCACAACGGGCAGGGCCCACCGTGATCGCACTGGTCATCATCACCGCCGACCATCCGCACAAGGAGGAGAGCCTCCGTGGCTGACTTCAGGGGCACCATCTGGCGCCTGGGCGTTTTCCTGGCTGTCTGCCTGTTCGTCGCATTCCTGACGCTGACGATCTTCGGACAGTTTCGCTTCGGCGCGGGCAACAGCTACTACGCCGAGTTCAGCAACGTGTCCAACCTGAGGAACGGCACGATAGTGCGGATCGCGGGCGTCGAGGTCGGCAAGGTGGAGAACATCTCCATCAACCCGGATGCGACTGTGCGCGTGCAGTTTTTCACCGAGAAGTCGGTCGTGCTCACGCAGGGCAGCAGGGCGGTGATCCGGTATGACAACCTGTTCGGCGACCGGTTTCTGGCCCTCGAGGAAGGCACCGGCGGACTCAAGACGCTGAGTCCCGGGCAGACCATCCCACTGACTCACACTCAGCCCGCGCTGGATCTGGACTCGGTGATCGGCGGCTTCAAGCCCCTGTTTCGGGCGCTGGACCCCCAACAGGTCAACGACCTGACTCAGCAGTTGATCGAGGCGTTCGAGGGTCAGGGTCCCGCGATTGGGTCTTTCCTGCAGCAGGCCGCGGTGGTCACCAACACGTTGGCCGACCGCGATCTGCTGATCGGGCAGGTCATCGACAACCTCAACGTGGTACTCGGGTCGTTGGGCGGGCAGAGCGAGCGGTTGGACAAAGCCGTGACATCACTTTCGGAGCTGATCGGCGGGCTGGCCGAACGCAGAACCGACATCTCCAACGCGGTGGCTTACACAAACGCCGCCACCGGTTCGCTCGCTGACCTTTTGGCCCAGGCCCGGGCGCCGTTCCGCGAGGTGGTCGCGCAGACCGATCGGGTGGCGGGCATCGCCGTGGCCGACCACGAGTATCTCGACAATCTGCTCAACACGCTGCCGGACAGATACCAGGCCCTCGTGCGGCAGGGGATGTACGGCGACTACTTCAGTTTCTACCTGTGCGATGTCGTGCTCAAGCTCAACGGCAAAGGGGGCCAACCGGTGTACGTCAAAGTGGCCGGCCAGAGCACGGGGCGGTGCGCGCCCAAGTGAAGTCATTCTCCGAACGCAGCCCCTTGGTCATCGGCACCGTCGGCGTCGCAACGGTTGCCGTGATGGTGCTGGCCGCCTTGCAGTACCAAAACCTGCCCTTCCTCAACTCGGGTAGGGAGTACTCGGCGTACTTCGCCGACGCCGGCGGGCTGAACACCGGTGCCGGCGTGGAGGTTTCCGGCTTCGTGGTGGGCAACGTCTCGGACATTGCGCTCGATGAGGCGGGTGTGCTCGTCACGTTCAAGATCGACAGCGATGTGCGTCTGGGGGACCGCACCGAGGCCGCGATCAAGACCAAGAGCCTGTTGGGCGCCAAGATCGTCGATGTGACGCCGCGCGGGAGCGGGCAGCTGGACGGCACCATTCCGCTCGACCGGACGGTTTCGCCCTATCAGCTGCCCGACGCCCTGGGTGACCTGGCCACCACGATCAGCGGCGTGAACACCGACCAGCTCTCGAACTCGCTGGCCACGTTGGCCCAAACCTTTTCGGACACACCGGCGGATCTGAAGGATGCGGTGGCGGGCGTCGCGCGGTTTGCACAAGTGCTCGACACTCGCGATGCCGAGTTGCGCAGGCTGCTGGACAACGCGGCCCAAGTGACGGGGGTGCTGGCCAAACGCACCGACAACATCGTGAGTCTGGTGAAAGACACCAACGCACTACTGGCGGCGTTGCGGACGCAAAGCTCGGCATTGGACCAGATCTGGGCGAACATCTCGGCGGTGTCGCGCCAGCTGCACGCGTTCATCGGCGAGAACCGTCAGCAGCTGCGGCCGGCGTTGGAAAAGCTCAACGGAGTGTTGGCGATCGTCGATGACCGCAAGCAGCGTGTGCAGCAGTCCATCAAATTGATCAACACCTACGTCATGTCTCTTGGTGAATCGCTTTCCTCCGGCCCGTTCTTCAAAGCCTATGTGGTCAACCTTTTTCCGGGTCAGTTCGTGCAACCGTTCGTCGACGCGGCGTTTTCGGATCTGGGGTTGGATCCGGCCACGTTGCTGCCATCACAGCTGACGGACCCGCAGACCGGCCAACCGGGGACGCCTGCATTGCCGGTGCCTTTCCCGCGGACCGGTCAGGGCGGGGAACCCAGATTGCATCTGCCCGACGCGATCACCGGCAATCCCGGGGACCCGCGCTACCCCTACCGCGAGCCGCCCCCGCCACCACTGCCTGGCGGTCCGCCGCCGGGGCCGCCCGCGCTGCCGCCGCCGGCGATGGCCTCGGTGCCCGAGCCGACTCCAGCGCCGGTCTATCTGCCGGCGCCGGGCGAGGCGCCGCCCCTCCAACAACGGGGAGTAAGGCCATGATTCCGGCTGCGATGAGGTCGCCACGTACCGCGAGGTTCGTCTTGGCGGTGGTGCTTGTGCTGGTGTTGGGTGCGGGCCTGATCGTCGTGGCACGTATGCCCGCGCAGATCGCCCGGACGGTGGTGGTCGCCTACTTCGAGAACAGCACAGGGGTCTTCGCCGGCGACCACGTGCTGGTTCGCGGCGTGCCCGTCGGCAAGATCGAATCGATCGAACCGCAGCCCGAGCGGGCCAAGATCACATTCTGGTTCGACGGCAGGTACAAGGTTCCTGCCGATGCCAAGGCCGTGATCCTGTCACCGCAGCTGGTCACCGGCCGCACGATCCAGCTCACGCCGCCCTACACCGGTGGACCGACGATGGCCGACGGCGCGGTGATTCCCGAGGACCGCACTGCGGTGCCTGTCGAATGGGACGACCTACGTGCGCAACTCGAGAGGCTGACCGACCTGCTCAAGCCCACCGGGCCCGATGGTGTGAGTACGTTGGGCGCACTCATCGACACCACCGCGGACAACCTGCGCGGTCAGGGCCCGACGATCCGTGACACCATCATCAAACTGTCGCAGGCGGTTTCGATCCTCGGTGACCACAGCAGTGACATCTTCGCCACGTTCAAGAACCTCTCGACGCTGGTGTCTGCGCTGAGCGACAGCGCCGATCTGCTCGAATCGCTCAACCGCAACCTCGCGGAGGTGACGTCCCTACTGGCCGACGATCCGAACAAAGTCGGTCAGGCGGTCGAGGATCTCAACGCGGTCGTGGGTGACGTGCAGGACTTCGCCGCCGACAACACGGAGGCGATCGGTACGGCATCGGACAAGATGGCGTCGATCACTCGCGTGCTCGTGGAAAGCCTCGACGACATCAAACAAACGCTGCACATCGCCCCGACGGTGTTGCAGAACTACAACAACATCTACGAGCCGGCCAACGGTTCATTGACCGGCGCCCTGGCCATCAACAACTTCGCGAACCCGATCTCGTTCCTGTGCGGCGCGATTCAGTCCGCATCCCGCCGGGGAGGTGAGCAATCGGCGAAACTGTGCGCGCAGTATCTGGCGCCCATCGTGAAGAACCGTCAATACAACTTTCCGCCGTTGGGAGAGAACCTGTTCGTCGGCGCGCAGACCCGCCCGAACGAAGTCACCTACAGCGAGCCCTGGATGCGCCCCGACCACGTACCGCCCGCCGTCGATCCGCCGCCGGACGTCCCCTTGGCCGCCGAAGCCTCGGCGCCTGACCCGGCATTCACCGCGCCGCTGGCCACGAACCCCACCGACGGTCTGCAGGGCATGATGGTTCCTCCCGGAGGTGCCCCGTGACTCGGCGACGCTGGCAACACGTCGCGGCCAACGTGACGATGGTCCTGATCGTGGCCGCGATGCCCGGCTGCGGTTGGCGCGGGCTGAACTCACTACCCCTGCCCGGCACACAGGGAACCGGCGCCGGCTCATTCGTGATCCAGGCACAAATGCCTGACGTCAACAACATTGAGCCGAACTCGCGCGTGCGTGTCGCCGACGTCACGATCGGCCATGTCACCAAAATCGAGCGCCAGGGCTGGCATGCGCTGCTGACCATGCGCCTGAACGGCGACGTCGACCTGCCCGCCAACGCGACGGCCAAGATCGGCACCACAAGCCTGCTGGGTTCCTTGCACATCGAGCTCGCGCCGCCGACGGGCGAAGCGCCACACGGACGGCTGCACGCCGGATCGGTCATCCCGCTGCCGGACGGCGGCGCCTACCCGAGCACCGAACAGACGCTGGCCGCGCTGTCGATGTTGCTCAATGGTGGTGGCCTGGGCCAGGTTCAGGACATCACCGAGGCGTTTTCCACCGCGCTTCGGGGCCGCGAGCAGGACGTGCGAAGCTTGATCACGCAGCTTCGGGAATTCACCGGCCACCTCGACGACCAGACCGGCGACATCATCGCGGCCACCGAGAGCCTCAACCGCCTGGTCGGGAAATTCAGTGCACAGCAGCCCGTTTTGGACCGGGCACTGGCCACCGTCCCCGACGCGTTGGCTGTGCTCAACTCCGAACGAGACAACTTGGTGCAGGCGGCCGATCAGCTCGGCAAGTTCAGCGCTCTGACCGTGGACACGGTGAATCAGACGAAGGAAAACCTGGTGAAGGAGTTGAGACAAGTCGGCCCCGTGTTGGAGTCGCTGGCCAACGCCGGTCCCAGCCTGACGCGATCCCTGAGCCTGCTTGCCACCTTCCCGTTTCCCAACGAGACCTTCGAAAACTTCCAACGCGGTGACTACGCCAATTTGACCGCCATCGTCGACCTCACGCTCAGCCGTATCGACCAAGGGATCTTCACCGGTACTCGATGGGAGTGCGATCTGACCTGGCTCGAGCTGCAGTGGGGCCGCACCATCGGCCAGTTCCCCAGCCCTTGCTTGGCTGGTGGCCCGAACGGTCCCGGGAATCCGCTGACGATCCCCTATCAATGGAATCAGGGCCGCTAGCATGCATTTGACCGGACGGGTACGAATTCAGTTGGCCATCTTCACGATCGTTGCCCTTGCGACGGTGGCGGTGATGGCCCTGCACTTCATCAACCTGCCCGCCATGTTCGGCGTCGGCCGGTACACGGTGACGGTGGAACTGCCGAGATCCGGTGGGCTCTATGAATCGGGCAACGTGACCTATCGCGGCACCAAGGTCGGCCGGGTGGAATCGGTGCGTCTGACCGATACCGGTGTGGCGGCGGTGCTCTCGCTGCAGTCCGGAATCGACATCCCCTCAGACCTGAAGGCCGAGGTGCACAGTCAATCCGCGGTCGGCGAATCCTATGTCCTACTGTTGCCCCGTAACGGCAGCTCGCCGCCGCTGAAGAACGGTGACGTGATCGCCCTCGCTGACTCGTCAGTGCCGCCGGACGTCAACGCTTTGCTCGCTGCGGCGAACACCGGTCTGCAGGCCATACCCCGCGACGACCTCAAGACCGTGATCGACGAGGCCTACACGGCGGTCGGCGGGCTCGGTCCAGAACTGTCGCGTGTGATCGAAGGTGCATCCACGCTGGCGATCGACGCGCGCAAGAATCTCGATCCGCTGACCACGCTGATCGACAAGGCCGATCCGGTGTTGGATTCGCAGACGAACACCTCTGATGCGATCCAGGCGTGGGCGTCCCATGTAGCCACGGTGACCGCCGAATTGAAGACCCACGACGAGGCAGTTGCCGGCGTCATCGTCAAAGGTGGCCCGGCGGCCGCGCAGGTGCGGCAACTGGTCGAACGCCTGCAGCCCACCTTGCCCATCCTGCTGGCCAACCTCGTCAGTGTCGGGCAAGTCGCGCTCACCTATCAGAACGACATCGAACAGCTCCTCGTGGTGTTTCCCCAAGCCATCGCGGCAAACCAGGCCGGCATCCTCGCCAACCTCAACACCAAACAGGACTACAAGGGCCAATACCTGAGCTTCAACCTGAACCTCAACCTGCCGCCACCTTGCACCACCGGGTTCCTGCCTGCCCAGCAGCAACGCGTTGCCGCGCTCGAGGATTATCCGCAGCGGCCGCCCGGTGACCTCTATTGCCGGATCCCGCAGGATTCACCGTTCAATGTGCGTGGCGCACGCAACATTCCGTGTGAAACCGTGCCGGGGAAACGCGCGCCCACGGTCAAGTTGTGCGAAAGCGACGAGGTCTTCGTACCGCTCAACGACGGATTCAACTGGAAGGGGGATCCCAACGCGACGTTGTCGGGTCAGCCCATTCCACAGTTGCCGCCCGAAGCTGCGCCTCCACCGCCGCCCGCTGCGCCGCCGCCGATCGCTGCGGCCGAATACGATCCCGCGACCGGTAGCTATATCGGGCCGGACGGCCGCCGGTACACGCAATCGGATCTCGCCGCAGGCGCGCCCGAGAACAAGACCTGGCAGACGATGCTGCTGCCGCCGGGGAATTGACCAATCGTTTGGGGGATCGAGGAATCCGGCCGCGTGAACGATGACAAATTGCAGTTCACCCGCGGGCGCTACAGCGCGTTGCTGGGTTAAACGATGTCGCTCACGATACGGAGTGCGCCCGACGGGCACATCCTGACGGCGTTGCGCACGGCCTTCTCCTCGCCGGCGGACACTCGATCCGAGGCGAGGACCACGATCCCGTCGTCATCCTGATCGAATGTCTTGTCGGCCGTCATCACGCAAACCCCTGCGCCCATGCAGATCTCGCGGTCACCCGCGACCCTCATCGGGTGAACGCCTGCAGCGTCAGGGCGGAGTTCATGAAGTCGCGGAAGTAGAGCCAGCGACCGCCACGCAGCGTAATGATGTGCGCAAACTCCGACTCCCATTCGTAGCCTGTGTCGAGTCGCCGGAACCGTTGCCTGCCCCACGACGCCAGCTCGTCACCCTGGGCGATGAACTTCCACGCCTCCATCTCGGTGATCGCGATCGATTCCCCAACCTTGGTGAAGAACGTCACGGCCTCGTCAAACCCCCGGTAATCACCGGCATAGGGAATGCCTTCGGTGCCGTAATAGGTGATACGCACGTCGGGGTCGAGCAGTTCCAGTGCGGTCTGCAGATCACCGGCGGGCACAGCGGCGTAGATGGCCTTCGTCGCCGCGATATTGGCTGCCTCCTCCGGGGTCATGAGAGGTGAAGGGGGAGACGCACATAGGCGTGGGTCAGCAGGCTTGCGGTCTGCTTTGTGCCGGGATCATCGGTCAGCGCGATCGTCTGATAGCGGTCGAGTACCGCGTTCACCACGGCGACCACTTCCAGGCGGGCCAGTGATGCACCGAGGCAGAAGTGCAGACCGTGCCCCATCGACAGCTGCTGGCGGATGTTGGGCCGATCGATGTCGAGCTTGTCGGGGTCACCGAACACCTCGGGGTCACGATTGGCAGAGCCGAAAAACAGTGCCACCCAATCACCTTTGCGGATCAGCTTGCCGCCGACCTCGACATCGCGGGTGGCGATGCGGAACAGCCGCTGCGGCGGTCCGTCGACACGCATGGCCTCTTCGACGAAGACGTTCACCAAGGTGCGGTCGCTGCGCATCCGCTCGGTGATCGCGGGTTCGCGCGCCATCGCATGCAGCAGATTGCCGATCAGGAACGTGGTGGTCTCGCTGCCGGCGACGACGAGCGTCACGCAGAACCGGACGATCTCCTCGGGGGTCAGCCGCTGCCCGTCGACCGCGGCGCGCAGCAGGGCGGAGATGAGATCCTCGGCGTCTTCGACATCGTCGGTGGGGGTGCGCTCCGCCAGCCGGGCGGTGTGCTCGGCGAGCCGGGTCGCGAACGTGGTCACCATCTCCTCATTGCTCGCGATGCGCTCCTCGGGTGTGAGCGACGACGACAGCATGAACGCGTTGGCCCACTTTTTGAATCGGACGTGATCGCCGTCGGGCAGGCCCAGCAGTCGCACCATGGCGCGGGTGGGGATCTCGGCGGCGAATTCCATCACCTCGACGTCACCGCTGCCCAGGTCGTCCAGCAGATGCGGCACCAACTCGTTCAGCCAGCCCTCCAGGCGCTTCACCCGGCGCGGGGAGAACGCCTGGCTGACCAGCTTCCGTTCGACTTCATGCTTGGGCGGGTCGGTGTTGACGAGCATCAGGCTCGGCGCAGACGACGCCTCCTGCAAAGGATCCCGCGACGAGAACGTCGCGCTGTCCCTGGCCGCCTCGAAGATCTGGTCGTAGCGGAACAGCGCCCACGCGGTGACGGGTTCGTCCGCCCCCGGAATGGTCCCCGGCGGCCAGTCACGGTATCCGGGCACGGGTGAGAGTGCCCGGAGCTGCTCGTACAGCGGATACGGGTTCGCGATGCCCTGGGGCGTGGTCAGCAGTTCCAAGGCCGAGACGGTCGTAGATGACATGACAAATAGCCTGTGCCAGCTCACCGGGCAAATCGATCCCCCGTTGGGGAGGTCTCGTACCCCCTTACGAGGTGAATTGGCGGTTCCGGCCGCACCTGAGCATCGATCGGAGGACAGTCTTGGTGGTGAGCGTTGTGAGCGAGAAGCCCGAGACGCCCGCGATCGGCAGCCTGTCCGACGGTGACCATCCCGGCTGGGCGTCGCGCCCTGTCAAGGACACCGAAGCCGCGCGCCGCTACCGGGAGGCATTTCAGGACTGCGAGATCGACCCGTCCGAGGACCCCATGGCGGTGGTGGCCGAGGCGGTCGACGCCAAGGCGACCGTGGTGCGCAACGCGTTGGAGGGACTCGGCGACGAGAACGCGCTCAATGCCCTCGACTCCCTGCTTGATCTGTCATCGCTGGAACGCGAGCTGATCGAGGATGGGGCGCGGCGGCGCACGTTTGCACTCCTCTCGGTACAGGAGGCACTGAGCAAGCTGCGTGTCGTAGACGATGTCGCGACGATCGTCGACCGTGCGCCACGCGAGCTGGTCGAGTCGTGCGGCTTCGACCGCGCCGTGCTGTTTCGTGTCCACGAGGGCCGAATGGTCATGGAGGCAGCCTATTTCGGCGAGGACACCGAGGGTGCCGAGAAGATGGTGGCTTTCGCGCAATCGGTGGCGCCGCCCCTCAACCACATGCTGCTCGAGACCCAGATGATCCGCCGCCGCGCGCCCGCCATCGTGCGCGACGCCCGCAACGATCCGCGCGTCAACCGCCCGATCATCGATTTCTCCCTGACCCACGCCTATGTGGCGGCACCGGTGATGCCGACCGGCAAGGTGATCGGCTTCCTGCACGCCGACCGGTTGTACTCGGGCCGCATCGTCGACGAGATTGATCGAGACACGGTGTGGGCGTTCGCGGAAGGCTTCGGATACGCCTACGAGCGCACCGTTCTCCTCGAGCGCATGCGCCGTCAACGCGCAGACGTCCGTCGCGCGTTGGCGTCTGCCGACGAAGCCGCACGGGCGCTGCAGGACGCGGATCTGGACCTTGCCAAGATCGAACCGGTCGAACGCAGTCCGGCGGCGCAATCGCTGGCCGAGGTGCAGACGCGTGTCATGGCAATCCTGACCCGTCGCGAGATCGAGGTCCTCCGCCTGATGGCGGCCGGCCGCACCAACCAGCAGATCGCCGACGAGCTGGTGATCTCGGCGGGCACGGTGAAGTCCCACGTCAAGCGAGTGCTGCGAAAGCTGCACGCCACCAACCGCGCCGAGGCGGCCTCGGCGTATGTGCGGCTGGCGAGCGTGCCGAGCGTGGGCTAGCGGGGTTCCATTCCGCCCGCCCGGTATACGGCGTCGACGTAGGCCATGTTCTCCACCGCGTCGACCGTACTCACCGGCAGCGGTGCGCCGTGCAGGACGTGCGCGGCGAACGCCTCCAGTTGGTACGTGTACGACGTGCGCGTGCCCAGATGTTCGACGCTACTGCCCGCGGGCGTCCGGACGGTGACACGGTCGTCGGCCTGGGGCTTGATGAAGTTGTGCACCAGGACATCTCCGTCGGTGCCGACGATCTGAATCGTGAACGTGTAGTCATCGGCCACCATCGAGTTTGTGCTGAAGCCCGTTGCGCCGCTGGGAAAGCCGAGTTCGACATCGCACCACGCGTCGACGCCGGGGCTGCGTTCTTTCGCGTTCACCCGCACAATCGACGGACGACCCAGCTGACGCATGACGTGCAGCCCGTAACAGCCGAGGTCCATCAACGCGCCGCCGGCCAACTCGAGCGACCATCTCGGATCCCCGTCGGCAGTCTCGGGCATCGCCATGCGCACCTCGACATGTGTGATGTCACCGAGGGTGCCGGCACGCGCGAGCTCCAGGGCACGCCGCGTCACGGGGTGGTACAGGTAATGGAAGGCCTCCACCACAGGCACACCCGCACTCTCGGCGGCCTCGGCGACTTGCTCTGCCTCAGTCCGGTTGCGGGCGAACGGCTTTTCGGTGAGCACCGGTTTGCCCGCCGCGACCGCCGCGAGATTCCACGGCGCGTGCAGTGCGTTCGCCAACGGGTTGTAGACGACGTCGACCTCGGGGTCGTTGATCACGTCCTGGTACGACGGCACGACGCGCTCAACGCCGTACTTGTCGGCGAAAACCTGCGCGCGCTGCGGATCGCGCGCGGCCACCGCGACCAGTCGATGACCCAGCTCGTGTGCGGGCCCGACGATCGCAGGCTCGGCGATGCGGGAGGCCCCGAACACGCCGATGCGCAAGCTCACACCGTCACGCGGCCACTGACGTCGTGCATGAAAGCCACGCTGGTCCGCACGTCGCGTAGGGGTCCCTCATCGGTGGGTTCACCGTCGAGGATCGTGTCCTGTTCCATGACGAACCAGCCGTCGAATCCATTGGCGCCCAGCGCAGTCACGATGCCCGCGATATCGACGTCACCCGCGCCCAGCGGGGTGTACATGCCGGCGCGCACCGCCTCGGTGTAGGTGAGTTCTCCGGCCTGAACGCGAGCGGCGAGCGCCGCGTCGACGTCCTTGAGATGTGCGTGCGCGATCCTGCCGGGTACCTGCAGTGTCAGAGCGAGTGGATCCGTACCGCCGATCAGCAGATGGCCGGTGTCCAGACACAGCTTGATGGTCGAACCCTGCAGCACCCGGTCGACGTCGCCGCGGGTCTCTACCATGGTCCCGACGTGTGGATGCAAGACGGCGAGTGCACCGCGGTCGGCGGCCGCCGCGGCGAGCCGGTCGAGATTGGCCAGTAGCGTGGCCCATTGGCTGTCGTCGAGCGTCGGCCTCGAGTCATAACCGTCGGAACCCGTCGCAGCGGCGAGCACGAGAACGTCGGCTTCGCAAGCGATCAGCGCGTCAAGCGGGCCCTTGATATCGGCGAGCGGGTCGTAGTCGGGGTCGTGCAGCAGCACGGGTACGAACATGCCGACACAGCGCAGACCGTTCGACGCGAGCAGGGCGGTCAACTCCTCGGGGTCTGATGGCAGGAAGCCCTCGGGACCCAACTCGGTGGCGGACAGGCCGACATCCCGCATCTCGGTGAGCACCCGCTCGGCGCTGAGCTGGTGACCCCAGCCGGGTACCTCGCACACTCCCCACGAAATCGGTGCACCGGCGATCTTCAGGGATTTCATCGTGACCTCACGTCCTTGATGCTCACCGGCACGCGGCGCTGCAACGACTCGGTGGCCGCTTCGGCCAGCCACGCGACCTCGACCGCGTCGGCCACCGTGCATGCCGGGGCGGCGTTTCCCTTGACCACATCAACGAACGCACTGAGCTCCGCGCGGAATGCCTCGGTGAAGCGGTCCATGAAGAAGTGGTGCGCCGGTCCCTCGGGAAAGCTGTTGGCGGGGTCGACATTTCGCACCGGAACTCCCTGATCCCAACCGGCGACCACCGTGTCGTGGAAGCCGTGCACTTCGAGGCGGCAGTCGTAGCCGTGGGCGTTGTACCGCGCCGCCGAGACCACGCCGAGCGTCCCGCCTTCGAAGGTGACGACCACGGCGGCGGTGTCCACATCGCCGAACTCAGCGAACTTCGGGTCTCCTTGGACGCTGCCAGCGGCGTACACGTCGACGGCCTGCTGGCCTGTGATCCAGCGGATCACGTCGAAATCGTGCACGGCGCAGTCGCGGAAGATCCCACCCGAACCCGCGATGTACTCCATCGGCGGGGGAGCCGGGTCCATCGTCGTGCTGCGCACGGTGTGCAGGGCGCCCAGCGAGCCGTCGTCGACCGCGCGCTTGGCGGCCGCGAACGCGGCGTCGAACCGCCGCTGATAGCCGACCTGGACCGGCACACCCGACCGCGCGATCACGTCGGCAACCCGCGTGCTCTCGACCGCTGTGGAGGCGATCGGCTTCTCGCAGAACGTGGGCAGGCCGCGCTCGACTGCGGCCAGCGTCAGCTCGGCGTGTGCGGGTGTCGCGGCGGACACGACGACCCCGTCCACGCCGGACGCCAACAGGGCGTCGACCGAGTCGACAGCTCTCGCATCGTGTTTGGCGGCGACGGCCGCGACGACGTCGGGCCGCTCGTCGGTGATGACCAACCCGTCGATGCTGTCGAGGCCCGAGAGGGTTTCGGTGTGGAACGCACCGATGCGGCCCAGTCCGATGACGCCGAGCGTGGTCATGGCATTCTCCGTTCTTGGTGGGCGCGCAAGACGACGTCGAGTTCGTCCGCGTTGAGGTTCGAGTCCAGCGCCGCCAGCACCGAGTCGACCTGACTCGGTGGGGCGAGGCTGCCGATGGGTTGATCGCTGTCGAGGTTGGTGGGGAACGCGTAGCCCTCCGCGGTGGCGACCACCGCGTTGTGCAGGTCGCGCTGCGGGCGTCCGGCAGCCTTCATCGCCAGCAGTGCCGGATAGATCGCGCGGACCATCGCCGTGCGGTCCAGCGCCTCCATCGCCCGGCCGAACGGCGAGGACACCTGAAGCAGGTTCGCGATCCGCCGGATGTCACCCGAAACATTCGATCCCGCAGCGTGATACAGCGCCGGGTTGAAGAACATCGCATCACCTTTGTTCAGCGGCAGCTGCACGTGATGGTCGGCAAAGAAGTCCACGAACTCGGGCCGATTGAAGGCGATATAGCCGCCCGCGAACCGCTGCGAATGTGGCAGCAGCATCGTGGGGCCGCTTTCGACCGGCATATCGCAGTGGGCGACGGCGCCCTGCAGCGTGAGCACCGGTGAGGTCCGGTGCAGATGCGCCGGATACTGCGCAAGGTGTTCGTCGGGGACGAAGCCGAGGTGATAGTCGCGGTGCGGAACCTGGGCGTTGCCACCGGGATTGACGACGTTCACCTGAGAGGTGACCTGGTAGCGGGGACCAAGCCAGGCTTGGCAGACGACGGCGAGGGTGTCGTTCGCGTAGTACTCGGCGAACACGTTCGGCGCGTGCAGCGCGAGCTTCTGGGCGGCGTTCCAGATCCGGTCGTTGGCGCCGGGCCTGCCGAAGTGGTCGCCCGCGGCCCTGCCCGCCGCGCGCTGTGCGGCGATGATCGCGAAGAAGCCCTCGTTCGCGCGGTCGACGAGGTCGGACGAGAAAGCGCCTTCGAACAGTACGACGCCCGGACCATCGGCGAGCGCGCGGATCAACTCCGCTTGCAGCTCGCGCCGGTCGCCGCCAGCCACCGCGGCCGCCGAGTACACCGGCACGTTGCTGCGCACTTCGGTGGCGTTCGGGTAATCGGCGCGTTCGGTGTCACGGAGCACCTGCGGCCGGAAGTCGTCGATCCGGCATTCGGACTCGCCGATCCACGGCGGGTCTGTCGTCCTCACCGGTGCGGTCATGCCAGTTAGTCTTGCTGTGACAGTCGCCGCAATCAACGCCAGAAATCCATCAAAAACACCTCAGGAAGATCGATGCCGCACCGCTATAAGGTCCGCGAGATCGCCCAGCAGGCCGGGCTGAGCGAGGCAACTGTCGATCGCGTCCTCAACCAACGGCCCGGCGTCCGCGCGAACACCGGGGCCGAAGTCGAGCAGGCGATCGCGGATCTCGACAAGCAGCGGGCCCAGCTGCGCCTCAACGGCCGCCGCTACCTCATCGACGTCGTGATGCAGACGCCGGCGCGGTTCTCCGATGCGTTTCGCGCCGCCATCGAGGCCGAGTTGCCCGCCTTCGCACCCGCCGCGCTGCGCGCCCGCTTTCATCTGTGGGAGTCCGGGTCAACGGAACAGATGGTGGAGGCGCTCGGCCGCATCAAGGGCAGCCACGGCGTCGTGCTCAAGGCCCAGGACGACCCCGCGGTGGCCGAGGCCGTCGACCGCCTGGTCGAAGGCGGTGTGCCGGTGGTGACGTATACGACCGACATTCCCGCGAGCGCGCGATGCGCGTACGTGGGCATCGACAACCACGGCGCCGGGGTGACGGCGGCCTATCTGATGCGGGAGTGGCTGGGGTCGGCGCCGTCGGACATTCTCATCACGCTGAGCCGCGCGGTGTTCCGCGGCGAGGGTGAGCGCGAGGTCGGCTTCCGCTCCGCGATGCGCGGTACCGGGCGCACGATCGTGGAAGTCAGCGAAAGCGACGGGCTGGACTCGACGAACGAGCGGTTGGTTCTCCAGGCGCTCGAGCGCCATCCAGAAGTCGGAGCCGTCTATTCGGTGGGAGGTGGCAACACCGCGACGATCGCGGCCTTCGAACGATTAGGGCGGGTGTGCAGGGTTTTCGTTGCCCATGATCTGGACGTCGACAACAGACAGCTCCTGCGGGACGGGCGCATCTCGGTCGTCCTGCACAACGATCTTCGCGCCGACGCGCGCTTGGCGATGCGGCTGATACTCCAACAGCAGGGCGCGTTGCCGGTCGAGCCGACGCGGCCGGTGCCGATCCAGGTCATCACGCCCTACAACCTGCCGCCGTAGGCGGCGCGCGAGTGCTAGCAGCGGGCTACTGATCGGTAGCAATTTCCTTATTAATGACACTCAGTGCCACGTGACGCAAAACACATTTTTGTCTCGCGGCGGGCATCGGCACACGCGCTGATCAGGGCGTTCGTTTGGTAGTTACCAGTGCGTACCCCGCGAGTCGTGTGAAGGGCCACCTAAGAGAAGTGCCATAATCGGTACTGCCAGTGACATCAAATTTCTGTGGACGTCCAACGACGGCGCGTCGCTTCGACCGCGACTCCGAGGACTGTTCGCCGGAACGGCTTGACTCAGACGGAAGGCGGTCGCAGTGGGGGCCAACGGCAACGGGGCCAACCCGGGCACCAGACAGAAGCTCGAAAAGGTCGTCATTCGTTTCGCGGGCGACTCCGGTGACGGCATGCAGCTCACTGGTGACCGCTTCACCTCCGAGGCCGCGCTCTTCGGCAATGACCTTGCGACGCAACCGAATTACCCCGCCGAGATCCGCGCACCACAGGGCACGCTGCCCGGGGTGTCGTCCTTCCAGATCCAGATCGCCGACTACGACATCCTGACCGCGGGTGACCGCCCCGACGTGCTCGTCGCGATGAATCCCGCCGCGCTGATGGCCAACGTTTCCGACCTGCCCCGCGGTGGGCTGATCATCGCCAACTCGGACGAATTCACCAAGCGCAATCTGGCGAAGGTCGGCTACGAGGGCAACCCGCTGGAGAACGACGACCTGTCCGACTACGTCGTGCAGGCCGTGCCGATGACCACGCTGACGCTGGGTGCGGTCGAAGAGATCGGCGCGTCGAAGAAGGACGGCCAGCGCGCCAAGAACATGTTCGCCCTCGGCCTGCTGTCGTGGATGTACGGCCGCGAGCTCGAACACAGCGAAGCGTTCATCCGCGAGAAGTTCGCCCGCAAGCCCGATATCGCCGAGGCGAACGTGCTGGCGCTGAAGGCCGGCTGGAACTACGGCGAGACGACCGAGGCCTTCGCGGGCAGCGTCTACGAGGTCGCGCCCGCCAAGCTCAAGAGCGGTGAGTACCGCCAGATTTCGGGTAACACCGCGCTGGCCTACGGCATCGTGACGGCGGGCCAGCTGAGTGATCTGCAGGTGGTGCTCGGCACGTACCCGATCACCCCGGCCTCGGACATCCTGCACGAGCTGTCCAAGCACAAGAACTTCAACGTGCTGACCTTCCAGGCCGAGGACGAGATCGCGGGCATCGGTGCGGCGATCGGCGCGTCGTACGGCGGCGCACTGGGCGTCACCAGCACCTCCGGACCCGGCATCTCACTGAAATCCGAGGCCATGGGGCTCGCGGTGATGACCGAGCTGCCGCTGATCGTCATCGACGTGCAACGCGGCGGCCCCTCGACGGGTCTGCCGACCAAGACCGAACAGGCCGATCTGCTGCAGGTGCTCTTCGGGCGCAACGGCGAATCGCCGGTCGCGGTGGTGGCGCCGAGGTCCCCGTCGGACTGCTTCGACGTCGCCGTCGAGGCCGTCCGCATCGCCATCAACTACCACACCCCCGTGGTCATCCTGTCCGACGGCGCGATCGCGAACGGCTCTGAGCCGTGGCAGATTCCGGACGTCAGCACCTACGAGAAGATCGAGCACACCTTCGCCAAGACGGGTGAGCCCTTCCAGCCGTACGCGCGTGACCCCGAGACGCTGGCCCGCCAGTTCGCGGTGCCGGGCACTCCAGGCCTCGAGCACCGCATCGGCGGGCTGGAGGCGGCCAACGGCTCGGGCAACATCTCCTACGAGCCGAAGAACCACGACCTGATGGTGCGGCTGCGCCAAGCCAAAGTCGACGGCATCACCGTGCCGGACCTCGAGGTCGACGACCCCACCGGCGACGCGGAGCTGTTGATGCTCGGTTGGGGGAGCAGCTACGGCCCCATCGGCGAAGCATGCCGTCGCGCGCGCCGTAAGGGCATCAAGGTGGCCCAGGCGCACCTGCGCAACCTGAGCCCCTTCCCCGCCAACTTGGGCGAGGTGCTGCGGCGCTACCCCAACGTGGTGTTGCCGGAGATGAACCTCGGCCAGCTGGCGCTGCTGCTGCGCGGCAAGTATCTGGTCGACGTTCAGTCCGTGACCAAGGTGGAGGGCATGGCGTTCCTCGCCGACGAGGTGGAGGGCATCATCGATGCCGCGCTCGACGGAACGCTGGGCGACAAGGAAATTGACAAGGCCAAGTTCGCGCGGCTCGCTGCGGCCACCATCGAAACCGAAACTGGCGTGGGAGCAATCGCATGACCGACCTGATTGGTGCAGATCTCGGACTGACGGCCGGAACCGGCCTGGTCCCGACGACCGACGAGCCGCAGAAGTCGAAGGACTTCACCAGTGACCAGGAAGTCCGCTGGTGCCCCGGTTGCGGCGACTACGTCATCCTCAACACCATCCGCAACTTCCTGCCCGAACTCGGGCTGCGTCGCGAGAACATTGCGTTCGTCAGCGGTATCGGCTGCTCGAGCCGATTCCCGTATTACCTGCAGACCTACGGGTTCCACTCGATCCACGGCCGTGCGCCGACGATCGCGACGGGGCTGGCGCTGGCCCGCCAAGACCTGTCGGTGTGGGTCGTCACCGGTGACGGCGACGCGCTGTCGATCGGCGGCAACCATCTGATCCACGCGCTACGTCGCAACGTCAATCTGACGATCCTGCTGTTCAACAACCGGATCTACGGGCTGACCAAGGGGCAGTACTCGCCGACGTCAGAGACGGGCAAGGTCACCAAGTCGACCCCGATGGGTTCGCTGGACTACCCATTCAATCCGGTGTCGTTGGCGCTCGGTGCCGAGGCGACATTCGTTGGCCGCGCCTTGGACTCCGACCGCAAGGGCCTGTCCGAGGTGCTTCGTGGCGCTGCTGAGCACCGCGGCGCCGCGCTCGTCGAGATCATGCAGGACTGCCCGATCTTCAACGACGGCTCGTTCGACGCGCTGCGCAAGGAAGGCGCCGAGGAGCGGCTCATCAACCTGACCCACGGCGAGCCGATCACCTTCGGCGGCGACGGCGAATACTGCGTCGTCAAATCGGGCTACGGGCTCGAGGTCGCCAAGACCGCCGATGTGTCGGCCGACGAGATCGTCGTCCACGACGCGCAGCTGGAGGACCCGGCATATGCGTTCGCGCTGTCGCGGCTGTCCGAGCAGAACCTCGACCACATGGTGATGGGGATCTTCCGGAAGGTCAGCAAGCCGACCTACGACGACGCTGCCCGCCAGCAGGTCGCCGCGGCGCGCAATGCCAAGCCGCACGACACGGCCGCGTTGCAGTCGCTGCTCCGGGGCAAAGACACCTGGACCGTCGACTAATCTCACTGACGTGACGTCCCCCGTACCGCTTGCAGCGGTCATCCTGGCCGGCGGGGCATCCCGTCGAATGGGCCGCGACAAGGCCACCGTCATGTTCGACGGCCAAACGCTCGTCGAGCGGATGGTGTCAGCCGTCAGCCCGAGATGCGCGCCCGTGTTCGTCGTCGCCGCCCCGGGTCAGGCGCTGCCGACCCTGGACGCGCACATCCTGCGGGACGACATCCGGGGCGTCGGGCCACTGCTGGCAACAGGGCGCGGGTTGCGTGCCGCTGCGGAAGCCGGACGTGAGCTCGCCTTCGTCTGCGCCGTCGACATGCCCCTGCTGTCGGCCGATCTGATCGACGAACTCGAAGGTCCGGCTGTCCGACTCGGGGCCGACGTGGTGCTGCCGTGGGACGGTCGCACCCACTATCTCGCCGGGATCTACCGCACGAGCCTGCATGAGCGGGTGTCCGAACTCGTCGACGCGGGGGAGCGCAGCATGCGCGCCCTGGTCGAGAGTGTCGACACGCAGCGGGTTGTCATGCCCGAGCAGGCCTCGCTGACCAACGTCAACACGGTCGCCGAGCTGCGGGCCACGGCGTCCTCGCGAATCGCTTAGCAAATTCGCAAATTCACGTCCATTCAATTCTTCGCTTATCGAATTCAATTCGGTGCACCGAATTGGCTCGATATTTCTCCGTGATATAGACCGCGTCGACCTTGACGCCGAGTCGCCAATGACTGTCGAGTATCTCTGGGCGGTAGCTCAGATGTTCTGTCCAACAGGAACGTTCGAATTCGTCGGCCGGCGGCAGGCGCCAATTCGATCGCGGATCGGGTCGAATTTCGTTCTCGGGCAGCGCCGGGGGTGAAATGGGACGTCGCTTACCCGTGACGTCCTTTGTCCGTTCCGCCCGCGGCCGGGCAAAGATGAGCGTGTCCATAACACATCGTAGGCTGGGTCGGATTCGAAGCGCACGTAATGTGCTGTAGCACAGTAGTTTTGGCCTATCGAATGTTTTGAATCCCGGCTCGCCCATCGATTGGTGGATGCAGCCTGCGGGACGACACTGTGTATCAAATATCAAGGGGCACCGGGCATTGGCGCTCATCCGCTGCGCTCTGGCGTCATCGGTGATACCAGCGAACCGATCGACCGACACTGGCGCCTACCGGCGACTTCTGCACTCACGCCAGATGTTTCGCAACGAAACCTGGGGTTTCACGCGTCGGGAATGGTGGGCTGGGTCACAAAATACCAGTGAGATGGCTCACGGCAATATGCCGAAGCTGTGAAAACCTCAGCTTCGGAGAACTTGCGGATGACCTGCGCAGACGTTCGACTCTGACCGGCGTGATCAGTCCGTGATCTGGCCGCTGCACGATCTTGACCGAAATGACTTTCGCCGAATCGGTTTGTACGGTCCTAATCGGCTTCTCAGGGAGCAAATAATTTCAAAAACCACGAACCTGCGTGTGAGTGGGGCCGAGCGGTCATTACGCACCCGACGGCCGCCGGACGTGATCGTCCGGTGAGGCGCTTTTCGCTTCCCACTGCTGCACCTACCCGAGACGGTGCGGCCCAAAACCCCGGCCTGTGATCAGGCATGTGCCCTGTGCGTCCTCGCACGGGCCTGGTTGGCGCGCGCACGTCGAAAGGATCGAAGTTGAAGAACATCCGCAAGACGATTGGTCTGGCGACCTTCGCCGGCGCGCTCGCCGTGACGCCGATGGCGCTGGCAGGCACCGCCAATGCGGACAGCGTCAACTGGGATGCGGTCGCGGCTTGTGAGTCCGGCGGCAACTGGGCGATTAATACGGGTAACGGCTACTACGGCGGCCTGCAGTTCAGCATGGGCACCTGGAAGTCCAACGGCGGCAGCGGCTCGCCGCACAACGCTAGCCGTGAAGAGCAGATCCGCGTCGCGGAGAACGTTCTGCAGTCGCAGGGCATCGGCGCATGGCCGAGCTGCGGCGGACGCGGTTAATCAGTAGGACCTTTGCAGAGGCGGTGTTCAGGCGAAATGCCTGGACACCGCCTCTTCTTTCTCAGAGGCCTCTTACGCCAATTAAGTAACGATTAAAACTTTTGACGCTTACGTAACAGGTGACCTTCCTCACCCGAAACACCGGATAGCCGCATCGAAGCACGCACAGGGCTTCACGCGGGCCTTGAGTTCCAAACGGTCGGGGAAGGACCGCAGAAATGAAGTTTTCGAAGATTGTCGCCAAGGGCATGCTGACCGCCGCGATCTCCGGCGCGCTCGCCCTCGTGCCGATGACCATGTCCACCGCCACCGCGAGTGCGGATTCGGTCAACTGGGACGCCATCGCCGAATGTGAGTCGGGTGGCAACTGGTCCATCAACTCCGGCAACGGCCACTACGGCGGCTTGCAGTTCAAGCAGGCGACGTGGAACTCCAACGGCGGCAGGGGTAACCCCGCGACGGCCTCTCGCGCCGAGCAGATCCGGGTGGCCGAGAACGTCCTGCGCACCCAGGGCCTCAAGGCGTGGCCGAAGTGCGGTCCCCGCGGTGCGTCGCCTGCCATCTGGAGGACCCCGGGCTCAGCGCCATCGATGCCGGCTGTGCCCGCGGCCGCGGGCGGCTGCGCCTCGATGCCGTCGAGCGCGTTCCTCGGCTTCCTCAATCCGCGCCAGATGTGCGCCACGCTGCTTGGCGGCTGATCTCAGGCCGGCTGGACGTCGCGGTCGGTAGGAAGCGCGAAAGCCGAGCGAGCCGCGACCGTGGCCAGGTGCCGCGTGACCAGCGCTTCGGGGCCCAGCACGCTCGCCCGGGTGATCGCAGCGCTGAGCAACGGCGGCAAGTTCACAATCCGGCCGATCATCTTGGACTCCCGCACCAGCGAGCGCACCCTCGGGCGGCGGAACGCGGCGAACCGGCTGAACGCGGCACTCAGATCGGTGCTCCTGTGGACGAAGGAAGCCAGGATTGCCGCGTCCTCGAGCCCCTGGCAGCCGCCCTGACCCAGATGCGGCCGCATCGGATGAGCCGCGTCACCGACCGCCACGATCGTTCCCCGGGCCCACTGCCGCGCCGGGTCGCGGTCGTACAGGTCGTTGCGCAACACGCGGTCGGGATCCGTGGCGGCCAGCACTGCGGGAATGGGCTCTGCCCACGCACCGAATTTGTCCTTGAGGTAGTCGAGCTCGCCCTGCGGCGCGCTGCGCCCCTCCGACGTGCGTTCGGTGGCGAACCAATAGGTCCTTTCCCCGCCGAGGGGCACGTGGCCGAACTCGACGGCGGGGCCGAGGACCTCGCCTGCGAAGTCGGCGTCGATCGTGCACTCGGCCACCCCCCGCCACGCCGTGTAGCCGACATAGCGGTTAGCCAATGGGCCGTTCAGATGGCGAGCCACCATCGAGTGCGTACCGTCCGCGCCGACGACCGCATCGACCTGAATCGTCGTCGAGTCCGACAGCCTCACCTGTACACCGTCGGCGGTGGCCACCAGGGAGCGGGCCGCGAGCCCGTATCGCAGGGTGCCCTCGGCAAGCCGGCCGGCCAGCACCGATGTCAGGACATTCCGGTGGATCACCACCAGCGGTTCGCCGAGCGCCTCGACGAGTCGCTGCGGCGACGGGTGGCGCAGCCAGGTCCCGTCACGCCAGCGCATCGCCCCACCGGTGATCCGGCCGCCCGCGCCGCGGACCGCGTCGCCTAGGCCGATTTCGTCGAGGGCGGCCAGTGCGTTGGGCCAGATGCTGATGCCCGCGCCGGACGACGTGTCGGTGCGCTCGTCGATGACCGAGACGTCGTGGCCGTGTTGTTGGAGCGCGTTGGCGGTCGCCAGTCCGGCGATGCCCGCGCCGATCACCAGGATCCGCTTCGGCATCCGTCGAACGTATCGCGTGCGCCTAGAGATCGAAGATGAGGAGCGTGCTGGTCGCGGTGGCGACAATCGCTCCGGATTCGTCGGTCACAACGCCTTCGGAGAAGCCGACCCGCGATCCGGTCTTCACCACTGTGCCCACGGCGGTGAGGGCGCCGCTGCTCAGGCGTACCGCCTTGAGGTAGTTCACCTTGATCTCGATCGAGGTGTAGCCCTTGCCCGCGGGAAGGGTGCTGTGGACGGCGCAGCCTGTCACCGAGTCCAACAGCGTGCAGATCAGCCCGCCGTGAATCGCGCCGATCGGGTTGTACGCGGATTCGTCTGGCCGGCAAGTGAATACGACTCGACCTTCTTCGGCGTCGGCTATGGCGAACTCCATCAGACCGCTGATCGGCGGTTGCGGTAGACGGCCCTCGGCCATCGCCTGCAGGTAGTCCAGGCCGGCCATCGTCAGTCCCTTGGCGGTGCTCGGGCCCGGCTCGTGCCACGTGATGGTCTTCGAGCGTTGCGGGCCCCAGTCTGTGCTGGCGTCGGTATCGGCCAGGTCTGCGGTCATCGCTTGTCCTTCCACGTCGTCATCGAGGGGTAGTGGCGCTGGCGGTCGGGGTCGTCGAGGGAGACGGCGTGCGCCTTGCCCCACTCCAGGAGTGCGTCGAGAACGGGAATCAACGCCTGGCCGGACGCGGTGAGGCGGTACTCGTAGCGCGGGGGAGCGCCTTGGTACTGCGAGCGGGTGACGACATCCGCGTTCTCCAGCGCCTTCAGTCGGGCCGCGATGCGGTCGCGCGGTGCGCCGGTGCCACGCACGATGTCGGTGAAGTGGGTGGCGCCCAGCGCGATCTCCCGGATGACGAGCAGCGCCCAACGTTCTCCGACGAGCTCCAGCGCCGCCGCGATCGGACACGGCCGGCCGGGAAGTTCTGCCAGGGGCAGGGCACTCGGCGAGGTCATGCTTCGAGCCTGCCACGAGTCAGTTTGAAAATCAAACTGACGGCTCTGGACCTGCCCCGGTGCCGAGACTGCGGGCAGATCGCCAATCTGCAGAAAAACCCGATCTGGCAGCAGGCTCGGTGGGTCTCGGCGTGTGCTACCAACATGGGCATGACGCAGCCGACGCCGTTCGACGACCTCGACGCCTACGTCGCGTTGCCTCGCGTCTCGGGGCTGGCGGTGTCGGCGGACGGCACCCGGGTCGTGACCACCGTCGCCGAGCTCAACGAGAAGCGCACCGAGTACGTCAGCGCCGTATGGGAGCTCGACCCCGCCGGCGGGCAGCCTGCGCGACGGCTGACCCGCGGGGCCAAGGGTGAGTCGTCGCCGGTGTTCACCGCCGACGGCGACGTGCTGTTCGTGGCTTCCCGGCCGACCGAGGGCGACGACAAGCCGCCCGCGGCGCTGTGGCGTCTACCTACGGCGGGCGGTGAGGCTTTCGAGGCGCTCGCATTGCCCGGCGGGATCGAGACCGTGCGCACCGCCGCCGAAGCGAACCTCGCCGTGGTGCGCGCGCCGGCGATGCCCTCGGCCCGCAGTGTCGACGACGATCGACGTCTTCGGGAGCTGCGCAAGGACACCAAGGTCACGGCCATCCTGCACACCGGTTACCCGATTCGCCACTGGGACAAGGACCTCGGACCGGGAGTGCCGCACCTGTTCGGCATCGATCTCGATGACGACACCCCGAAGGACCTGACCGAAGCGCCGGGAAGCGCGTTGTGGGACACGGACTTCGATGTCAGTCCCGACGGCCGGTTCGTCGTCACCAGCTGGCAGCAGCCGGCCGCGGGTGCTGCCAAACATGCCGTTCTGGTGCGAATCGATACCGACAGCGGTGACCGGACCGTGATCGCCGACGACCCCGACGGTGACCTGTGGAGCCCGGTGATCGCGCCGGACGGAGCGTCGGTCGTATACGTCCGCGAATCGTATTCGACGCCCGAGATTGCACCACGGATCACGCTGCATCACTTGAGATTCGGTGATGATCCGATCGATATCGCGCCGGACTGGGATCGCTGGGCGACGTCGGTGAATTGGTCGCACGACGGCGCAGCGCTGATCGTCACGGCTGACCAGGACGGCCGAGGTCCGGTCTTCGCGATCGATCCGGCCGACGGCGCCGTCACGCAACTGACGCACGACGACTACGCCTACAGCGACGTCAACACCGCCCCCGACGGGGTGATCTACGCGTTGCGCAGTTCCTATGCGGCGCCGCCCCACCCGGTGCGCATCGATCCCGACGGGTCGGTCACCGAGTTGCCCTGTGTCGACGTGCCGCCGCTTCCCGGCACGTTGACCGAGGTCGAGGCGACGGCGGCCGACGGCACCAGGGTCCGTTCGTGGCTCGCGTTGCCGGAGGGCGCCAGGCCGGCGCCGCTGCTGGTGTGGATTCATGGCGGCCCGCTCGGCAGCTGGAATGTCTGGTCGTGGCGATGGAACCCCTGGTTGTTGACCGCGCGGGGCTATGCGGTCTTGCTCCCTGACCCCGGGTTGTCGACGGGATACGGACAGGACTTCATCCAGCGAGGGTGGGGCGCGTGGGGAAGCGCGCCGTACGAGGATCTGATGGCGGCTACGGACGCGGCTTGTGAGCATCCGCGTGTCGATGCCGACCGGACCGCGGCGATGGGCGGATCTTTCGGCGGCTATATGGCCAATTGGGTTGCCGGACATACCGATCGGTTTGATGCGATCGTCACGCATGCGAGCCTGTGGGCGCTCGATCAGTTCGGGACCACCACCGACGCGTCGTACTACTGGGTGCGGGAGATGACGCCCGAGATGGCGGCGGCGAATTCGCCACACCTCCATGTCGGCCAGATCGCCACCCCGATGCTGGTCATCCACGGCGACAAGGACTATCGCGTACCCATCGGCGAAGCACTGCGCCTCTGGTATCAACTGCTCACCGAATCGCGTCTGCCCGCCGCCGACGACGGCACCAGCCCGCACCAATTCCTGTATTTCCCGTCGGAGAACCACTGGGTGCTCACCCCCGCGCACGCCAAGGTCTGGTATCAGGTGGTGACGGCTTTCCTCAGCCGTCACGTGCTCGGTGAGGACATCGAGCTGCCGGAGACGCTCGGGTAGCGTCGCGACCATGGGTACCGATCGCGAATTCGACATCGTCCTGTACGGCGCCACCGGCTTCGTCGGCAAGCTGACTGCCGAGTATCTGGCCCAGGCGGGGGGTGACGCGCGCATCGCACTGGCGGGCCGGTCCCAGGACAAGTTGCTCGCCGTGCGGGAGACGTTGGGGGAGGCGGCGCAATCCTGGGAGCTGATCGCGGCCGACGCTTCACAGCCGTCATCTCTGAACGCGATGGCAGCCAGGACGCAGACGGTGGTGACGACCGTCGGGCCCTACCTGAAGTACGGGTTGCCGTTGGTGGCCGCGTGCGCTGCCGCGGGCACCGATTACGCCGACTTGACCGGGGAGGGCCTCTTCATCCGTGAATGCATTGACCTGTATCACAAACAGGCCATCGACACCGGTGCACGTATCGTCCACTCGTGCGGATTCGACTCCATCCCTTCGGATCTCACCGTATTCGCACTGCACCGCCGCGCAGAACAGGACAAATCGGGTCAGCTCGCCGACACCAACCTCGTAGTGCGAACTTTCGCCGGAGGAGTGTCAGGTGGCACGGTCGCCTCGATGCTGGAACTGATGCGCGCGGCGTCGACCGACCCCGAGGCCAGGCGTGTGATGAACGACCCCTACACCTTGACGCCCGATCGAGCCGCGGAACCCGAACTCGGCGGCCAACCGGACCTGCGCTGGCGTCGTGGCGGTGACATCGCTCCCGAGCTCGACGGCTATTGGGTCGGGCCGTTCGTGATGGCCGCAGCGAACACGCGAATTGTCCGCCGCAGCAATGCATTACTGAATTACGCCTACGGTCGACGGTTCGAGTACGCCGAGCAGATGAGTATGGGCCGCTCCCTTGTCGCACCAGTGACGGCCGCAGTGAGCGCAGGGGCGAACAATGTGATCATGGCGCTGGGGAGCCGCTACTTCAACCGGCTGCCGGGCAAGCTCATCGAGCGCATCGTCCCGAAGCCGGGCACAGGACCCAGTGAACGCACACGCGAACGCGGCCACTACACCGTTGAGACGTACACGACGACGACAACGGGTGCACGCTATCGAGCGACGATGTCGCAGCAGGGCGACCCTGGGTACAAGGCCACCTCGGTGCTGCTCGGCGAATGCGGTCTTGCGCTGGCCTTCGACCGTGACCGACTATCCGACTTGCGAGGTGTCCTGACGCCCGCAGCGGCGATGGGCGATGCGTTGCTGGCCCGATTCCCTGCGGCCGGAGTGTCGCTGGAGACAACGCGACTGAATTGATCTGCCCGCGCAGAACGTCTGTGTACCAATGGCATTTCGACTAGCGTCGCTTCCAATATCCCAGCGACGAAGGTGGGCAGTCATGGCTGGTCTTGATGATCTCTACGCGCAAATCCCCGTACGGGACATCGCCACCAAAATCGGTGCCGATGAAGGCGAAGTGAACAACGCGATCCGCACCCTGGTGCCCGCGCTGGTCGGCGGTCTGGCCGAGAACGTGCAGGCCGATCAGATCGACTCGAGCGACCTCGAATCCGAGGTGGCCCGGCAGGGCGCGAGCGGCCTGCTCGATGGCGGCGTCAGCGTCGACCAGGTCGACGAAAAGCAGGGCGACCAATACGTCGCGAAGATTTTCGGCGGCAACGACAGCGGGGCGGTCGCGTCCGCGCTCGCCGGTAAGGGTGCCGGTGGCGGTGACCTGATCAAGCAACTTCTGCCGATCCTGGCACCCATCGTGCTGGCCTACATCGGCAAGCAACTCACCAAGGGTTCGGCGCCGGCCGAGGCCCAGCAGGCGCCCGCGGGCGGCGGGGGAGGACTCGGCGACATCCTCGGCAGCATCCTCGGCGGCGCTGGTGGTGGCGGTGGCGGCAACAACCCGCTGGGCAGCATCCTGGGCAGCGTGCTGGGCGGCAGCGGCGGTCAGAGCAACCCGATGGGCGAGATTCTGGGCGGATTGCTCGGCGGCAAGAAGTAGGCCATCGGCAAGAATGACGCCCGGGCTGACGTGTGCCCGGCAATCCGCCTGAACGGCCACCACGCTGGAGTTCATAGAATGGCGCGGTGACCGACAGCTCCCACCCCGGCCTCGACGCCCTGCCCAAATCCTGGGATCCCGGCGCGGTCGAGAGCGATCTGTACGAGGGCTGGGTCAACGCCGGCTACTTCAAGGCCGACGCCGCAAGCGAGAAGCCGCCGTACTCGATCGTTCTTCCGCCGCCGAATGTGACGGGCAGCCTGCACATGGGCCACGCGCTCGACCACACGCTGATGGACGCGTTGACGCGCCGCAAGCGCATGCAGGGCTACGAGGTGCTGTGGCTGCCCGGCATGGACCATGCGGGCATCGCGACCCAGAGCGTCGTCGAAAAGCAGCTCGCCGTCGACGGCAAGACCAAAGAGGACTTCGGCCGCGAGCTGTTCATCGACAAGGTCTGGGACTGGAAACACGACTCCGGCGGCACGATCGCCGGCCAGATGCGGCGCCTCGGCGACGGCGTCGACTGGAGTCGCGACCGGTTCACCATGGACGACGGCCTGTCCCGCGCGGTGCGCACCATCTTCAAGCGGCTGTTCGACGCGGGGCTGATCTACCGCGCCGAGCGGTTGGTGAACTGGTCGCCGGTGCTCGAGACCGCCGTCTCCGACCTCGAGGTCAAGTACGAAGACGTCGAGGGTGAGCTGGTGTCGTTCCGCTACGGCTCGTTGAACGACGACGAGCCGCACATCGTGGTGGCCACCACCCGTGTGGAGACGATGCTGGGCGACACCGCGATCGCGGTGCACCCCGAGGACGAGCGCTATCGCGATCTGGTCGGCAAGACCCTGCCGCACCCGTTCGTCGACCGCGAGATGATCATCGTCGCCGACGAACACGTCGACCCCGAGTTCGGCACGGGCGCAGTCAAAGTGACCCCGGCGCACGACCCCAACGACTTCGAGATCGGCCTACGCCACCAGTTGCCGATGCCGACGATGTTGGACACCAAAGGCCGGATCGCCGACACCGGAACCGAATTCGACGGTCTCGACCGTTTCGATGCACGTGTCAAGGTCCGTGAGGCGCTGGCCGAACAGGGCCGCGTCGTCGCCGAGAAGAGGCCGTACCTGCACAGCGTCGGGCATTCCGAGCGCAGCGGCGAACCCATCGAACCGCGGCTGTCGCTGCAGTGGTGGGTCAAGGTCGAATCGCTGGCGGCCGCGGCCGGGGATGCCGTGCGTGACCACCGCACCGTGATCCACCCGCCGAGCCTGGAGCCGCGCTGGTTCGCCTGGGTGGACAACATGCACGACTGGTGCATCTCACGCCAGCTGTGGTGGGGCCATCGCATCCCGATCTGGCACGGCCCCGACGGCGACATGGTGTGCGTCGGCCCGGACGAGACCCCGCCTGCGGGCTGGGAGCAGGACCCCGACGTGCTGGACACCTGGTTCAGCTCGGCGCTCTGGCCGTTCTCCACGATGGGCTGGCCCGAGCACACGAAGGAACTCGAGAAGTTCTACCCCACAACGGTTCTGGTCACCGGGTACGACATCCTGTTCTTCTGGGTGGCCCGGATGATGATGTTCGGCACCTTCGTCGCCGACGACCCGGCCATCACCAGTGGGGGGACGCGCGGGCCGCAGGTGCCGTTCGAGAACGTGTTCCTGCACGGGCTGATCCGCGACGAGTTCGGCCGCAAGATGAGCAAGTCGCGCGGCAACGGCATCGACCCGCTCGACTGGGTCGACAAGTTCGGCGCCGACGCGCTGCGGTTCACCCTTGCCCGCGGTGCGAGCCCCGGCGGCGACCTGTCGATTGGCGAGGACCACGCCCGCGCGTCGCGCAACTTCGCCACCAAGCTGTTCAACGCGACCCGATTCGCGTTGATGAACGGCGCCGCACCCGCTCCGCTGCCCGACACAAGCCAGCTGACCGACGCCGACCGGTGGATACTCGGGCGGCTGGAAGAAGTTCGCGCCGACGTAGATGATGCGTTGGACAGCTACGAGTTCAGCCGCGCGTGCGAGTCGCTTTACCATTTCGCCTGGGACGAGTTCTGCGACTGGTACGTCGAATTGGCGAAGGTGCAGCTCGCCGACGGTATTCAGCACACCACGGCCGTGCTGGCATCGGTGCTCGATGCGCTGCTGAAGCTGCTGCACCCGGTCATGCCGTTCGTCACGGAAGTGTTGTGGAAGACGCTGACCGGTGGCGAGTCGCTGGTCATCGCCGACTGGCCACAGCCGTCAGGTTTCGCGGTGGATCAGGTTGCGACACAGCGAATCACCGACATGCAGAAGCTGATCACCGAGATCCGCCGATTCCGCAGCGATCAGGGCCTCAACGACCGTCAGCGGGTGCCCGCGCGGCTCTCCGATGTCGAGAAGGCGGGCCTCGAGGCCCAACTGCCCGCCGTCACCGCGCTGGCCTGGCTGACCGAGGCCAAAGACGGCTTCGATCCGTCGGCCGCGGTCGAGGTGAGGCTGTCGCAGGCCACCATCGTGCTCGAACTGGACACCTCCGGCACCGTCGACGTCGCGGCCGAACGGCGCAGGCTCGAAAAAGATCTGGCCGCCGCGCAGAAGGAACTCGCGGGCACCGAAGGCAAGCTCGGCAACGATGCGTTCCTCGCCAAGGCCCCGGCCGACGTGGTCGACAAGATCCGTAACCGCCAGCAGGTGGCCCGAGAAGAGGTCGACCGGATCACGGCCCGCCTAGCCGGCATGAAATGACCGGTCCCACCCCGGACGAGATCGCGTCGCTGCTCCAGGTCGAGCATCTGCTCGATCAGCGTTGGCCGGAAACGAAACTCGAGCCCAGCACCACCCGCATCTCGGCGCTGATGGAGTTGCTCGGCTCACCGCAGCGGAGCTACCCGTCGATCCACATTGCCGGAACGAACGGTAAGACGTCGGTGGCTCGGATGGTGGATGCGCTGTTGACCGCCTTCAGCCGTCGCACCGGCCGCACCACCAGCCCGCATCTGCAGTCCGCGGTCGAGCGCATCTCGATCGACGGGAAACCGATCAGCCCGGCGAAATACGTCGAGACCTATGGCGAGATCGAACCGTTCGTGCACCTCGTCGACCAGCAGTCCGAAGCTGGGGGCGGTCCTGCGATGAGCAAGTTCGAGGTCGTGACCGGGATGGCCTTCGCCGCCTTCGCCGACGCGCCGGTCGATGTGGCCGTTGTCGAGGTCGGTCTCGGCGGGCGGTGGGACGCCACCAACATCATCGACGCGCCCGTCGCCGTCATCACCCCGATCGGGGTCGACCACGCCGACTATCTGGGCGACACCATCGCCGAGATCGCCGGGGAGAAGGCGGGGGTCATCAAGAAGCAGGAGGACGATCTCGTTCCCATCGATACCGTCGCGGTGATCGCGCGTCAACTGCCCGAAGCGATGGAAGTGCTGCTGGCCCAGACGGTACGGGCCGACGCCGCCGTGGCGCGCGAGGATTCGGAATTCGCCGTGCTCGGCCGGCAGGTCGCCGTTGGGGGACAGCTGCTCGAACTGCAGGGCCTCGGCGGGGTGTACAGCGAGGTGTTCCTGCCGCTCCACGGTGAGCATCAAGCGCACAACGCGGCGGTGGCGCTCGCCGCCGTCGAGGCATTCTTCGGCGCGGGCGCGCAGCGACAGCTCGACATCGACACGGTGCGCGCCGGTTTCGCATCCGTAACCAGCCCCGGTCGGCTCGAGCGGCTGCGCAGTGCGCCAACGGTTTTCATCGACGCCGCACACAATCCCGCGGGTGCCGTTGCACTGGCGCAGGCGCTGCAGGAAGAATTCGACTTCCGGTTCCTGGTCGGCGTCGTCGCGGTGATGGCCGACAAGGACGTCGACGGGATCCTCACCGCGCTCGAACCCGTGCTCGACCAGATCGTGGTGACCCACAACGGTTCGCCGCGCGCGCTGGAGGTCGAGGCGCTGGCGATCCGCGCCGAGGAGCGGTTCGGCCCGGAACGGGTGATCGTCGCACCGGCGTTGCCCGACGCGATCGAGACCGCCACGGCACTTGTCGAGGAGGCCGGAAATGAAGGCGAGGGCCTCGGCGGCTTCGGAGGGGTGGGCATGGTGATCACCGGTTCGGTCGTCACGGCAGGCGCGGCGCGGACGCTGTTCGGCAGGGACCCCGAATGACCGAGCAACCGCAGGGCCAGCCCGACCCCTGGAAGAGCTTTCGCGGCGTGATGGCAGGCACGCTGATCCTGGAGGCGATCGTCGTACTGCTCGCGCTGCCCGTCGTGGCGCGTATCGGCGGCGGGCTGACGGCCGTCAGCGGCGGGTATCTGGTCGGGCTCGCCGCGGTGCTGGTGCTGTTCGCCGGAATTCAGGGGCGGGCGTGGGCCATCTGGGCCAACCTGGCATTGCAGCTGGTGGTGATCGCAGGAGTTTTCGTGCACGGCGCCATCGGCTTCATCGGCCTGGTGTTCCTCGGCGTGTGGCTGCTGATCGCCTACCTGCGCGTCGAGGTGTTGCGCAGGCAGAAGCGGGGACTGCTGCCCGGCCAGCAAGGCCCCCCGGACCAGTCCAGCTACGCTGGCCCGCGTGACTGAGCCGACCGAGCGCACCCTCGTATTGATCAAGCCCGACGGCGTCAAGCGACAGCTGATCGGCGAGATTCTCAGCCGAATCGAACGCAAGGGGCTGACCATCGCGGCTATGCAGCTGCAGAACGTCAGCGACGAGCGTGCCCGCCGGCACTACGCCGAGCATGAGGGCAAGCCGTTCTTCGGGTCGCTGCTGGAGTTCATCACCTCCGGGCCCGTCGTCGCGGCCATCGTCGAAGGCCCGCGGGCCATCGCGGCGTTTCGTCAGATCGCGGGCGGAACCGACCCTGTCGAGAAGGCCGCGCCGGGCACAATCCGCGGCGATTTCGCGCTGATCACCCAGGACAACCTGGTGCACGGCTCGGATTCGCCGGAGTCGGCCGCGCGCGAGATCGGCCTGTGGTTCGCCGGCGCATAGGGCCCGCAAATAACCAGCTCGGCCAGCTTGGTCGGGCGCGGCGGCGTGATGTGGGATACTGGGCGCGGGTAACCGGCCGATTAACCAGCGGGTGGATGCCCGAATGAAGACTTTGACGTGCGCGACCATCGCCACGCGCGGTGCGGCGCAGACCGTCCAGCCATCATTCAGACCGGCACTGACGGTCCCCAACCTGGGGATTGATCGGAGCGAGACCATAACAAGCTCGGGCGAAGTGAACCCGGGTCAATAGCGGAAGCCCTCGCGTGGCCGCGTCAAACAGGACGCGCCCGGGGGCTAAAGGAGAATACGTGGCCGACGATGCCCATACCGAAGCCCCATCAGAAGAATCGCAGCACGCGGAGGATGTTCAGCCAGAGACGCTGACCGTCCCGCCGCCCGCTGAGCAGCCCGAAGAGCCCGACGCTGGGGTCGGTGCGGAGGCGGTCGCGGAGGACGTCGAGGCCGAGGAGCCAGCGGCCGAGGCTGATGATCGCGACGGTGAGGACGCCGACGGTGAGGACACCGACGGTGACGACACTGACGGTGACGACACCGACGGTGAGGACGCCGACGAGCCCGAATCCCGGCTGATGCTCGACACCACCCAGGAAGTGCCCGAGCGTGCGCACTACCAGCCGCTGTTCATGGCGCCTCAGCCGATACGGGTCGAATACGACTCGGACGATGATGACGATGACGACGACGAGACCGACGACGACTCCGGTCCGGATTCCGACGACGAGCAGCCCGACAAGCCGTCGGCTCGGCGCAGGCGTCGCGGGCGTCGCGGACGTGGGCGGGGTCGTGGCGAACAAAATGGCGAAGACTCCGACGAGGGCGAGTCCGACGGTCGCAGCCAGGACTCCGGCGACGATTCAGACGACTCCGACGATTCCGATGACTCCGACGACGACAGCGGCGATGACGACAGCGCGGGCGGTGAAGGCGGCACACGTCGCCGTCGCCGGCGCCGGCGCCGCAAGTCCGGCTCCGGGGACGACAGCGAGGGCGGATCGTCGGACGACCCGCCGAACACCGTCGTCCACGAGCGCGAGCCGCGTAAGTCCGGCCGCGGCGACAAGTCGGGCAAGTCCGGCGACGGCGAGATCCAGGGCATCAACGGGTCGACCCGGTTGGAGGCCAAGCGGCAGCGCCGTCGGGACGGACGCGACGCCGGACGCCGCCGGCCGCCGATCCTGAGCGAGGCGGAGTTCCTCGCCCGGCGCGAAGCCGTCGAGCGGATGATGGTCGTGCGCGACAAGGTCCGCACCGAACCACCACACGAGGGCGCGCGCTACACGCAGATCGCCGTACTCGAAGACGGCGTCGTCGTCGAACATTTCGTGACGTCGGCGGCGTCGGCGTCGCTGGTCGGCAACATCTATCTGGGCATCGTGCAGAACGTGCTGCCCTCGATGGAGGCCGCATTCGTCGACATCGGCCGCGGTCGCAACGGCGTGCTCTACGCGGGCGAAGTGAACTGGGAGGCAGCCGGTCTCGGCGGCGCCGCCCGCAAGATCGAACAAGCGCTCAAGCCCGGCGACTACGTCGTCGTGCAGGTCAGCAAGGACCCGGTCGGGCACAAGGGAGCTCGCTTGACCACGCAGGTCTCGCTGGCCGGCCGGTATCTGGTCTACGTGCCGGGTGCGTCGTCGACCGGGATCAGCCGCAAGCTGCCCGACACCGAGCGGCAGCGGCTCAAGGAGATCCTGCGCGAGGTCGTGCCGGCCGAGGCGGGCGTGATCATCCGCACCGCGTCGGAGGGCGTCAAGGAAGAAGACATCCGCACCGACGTCAACCGGTTGCAGGAACGCTGGACGCAGATCGAATCCAAGGCCGTCGAGACCAAGAAGAAGGCGGCCGGCGCTGCCGTCGCGCTCTACGAAGAACCCGACGTGCTGGTGAAGGTGATCCGCGACCTGTTCAACGAGGACTTCACCGGTCTCATCGTCTCCGGCGACGAGGCCTGGAACACCATCAACGAGTACGTGAATTCGGTAGCGCCCGAGCTCGTTCCGCGGATGAACAAGTACGAGACCGCCGCCCCCGACGGCCCTGACGTGTTCGCCGTGCACCGCATCGACGAGCAGCTGGCGAAGGCCATGGACCGCAAGGTGTGGTTGCCGTCCGGTGGAACGTTGGTCATCGACCGCACCGAGGCCATGACGGTGGTCGACGTGAACACCGGAAAGTTCACCGGCTCGGGTGGAAACCTGGAGCAGACCGTCACCCGCAACAACCTCGAGGCCGCCGAGGAGATCGTCCGCCAGCTGAGGCTGCGCGATATCGGCGGCATCGTGGTCATCGACTTCATCGACATGGTGCTGGAGTCCAACCGCGACCTCGTGCTGCGGCGGCTGACCGAAGCGCTGGCACGCGACCGCACCCGGCATCAGGTGTCCGAGGTGACGTCGCTCGGTTTGGTGCAGCTGACGCGAAAGAAGTTGGGCACCGGGCTGATCGAGGCTTTCTCGACGACCTGCTCGGAATGTGGCGGCAGGGGAATCCTGTTGCACGGCGACCCCGTCGACTCGACGTCCAACGGTGGTGGGCGCAAGGCCGAGACGGGCGGGCGTCGGGGCAAGCGCGGTAAGCGTGGCGCCAAGGCCGAGGATGTTCCCGTCGCCAAGGTGCCACCGCATCCCGCCGGCGAGCATCCGATGTTCAAGGCGATGGCCGCGGCCAACGGTCGTCATGAGGACGACGAGGACGAGGTGGACTCGGAGGCCGCTCCCGAGGAAGTCGCCGAAGTCGATTCGGAGACCATTCGCGAAGCCGTCGCCGAGGCCCCGGAGGAGGACTCGGAAGAGGACTTCGACGACACCGACGAGGATTCGGATGACGAGTCCGATGAGGACGACATCGACCTGGATGACGACGAGGACGACGAGGACGACGACGACATCGAGGTTATCGGCGCTGACTCCGACGAGGACGACGACGAGGACTCCGACGACGAGGACTCTGACGACGACGACGACGAGGACTCCGACGACGACGAGGACTTCGAGGACGACGAGGACTCCGACGACGAGGACGACGAGGACTTCGAGGAGCCCGAACCGGCTCAGGTCGTCGTTCCGGCCGGTCGGCACCGTCGCCGCGCGGCGGCCAGGCCTGCGGGACCGCCGATCAACGAGGACTGACCGCACGCGCTGACCTGGGGTGGCGTGACCTGCGGTGATTTGACCCTCGCCGCGCGACTCAAGTAATCTTGGGCAGTTGTCGCCAGGCCCGGAGGCCGGCGGCTCGGAAAGAACTAGAAAGACCCAGCAACCCAGACATGCGCAGCCACCAGTAGCGCGCGCCCGGAGACGAGAAGAAGAAGGACCTGATGGCAGGCGATAAGGCCACGTACGCGATCGTCAAGACCGGCGGCAAGCAGTACAAGGTCGCGGTTGGCGACGTGGTGAAGGTCGAGAAGATCGAGGCCGAGGCCGGCGCGAGCGTGTCGCTGCCGGTGGCCCTGGTGGTCGACGGTGCGAAGGTCACCACCGACGTCAAGGCGCTGGAGAAGGTCGCCGTCACCGGCGAGGTGCTCGAGCACACCAAGGGTCCCAAGATCCGCATCCACAAGTTCAAGAACAAGACCGGCTATCACAAGCGGCAGGGTCACCGTCAGCAGCTGACGGTCCTCAAGGTCACCGGAATCAAGTAGTAGGAGGCGACACATGGCACACAAGAAGGGCGCTTCCAGCTCACGTAACGGTCGCGACTCAGCCGCCCAGCGGCTCGGCGTCAAGCGGTTCGGCGGCCAGATCGTCAAGGCTGGCGAGATCATCGTCCGCCAGCGCGGTACTCATTTCCACCCCGGCGTGAACGTCGGGCGCGGCGGGGACGACACGCTGTTCGCCACGGCTCCCGGTGCGGTCACTTTCGGCACCAAGCGTGGTCGCAAGACGGTCAGCGTCGTGCGACCGGTCGCTTCGGAGGCCTAGTACTCGCTCCTTGATGTCGCAATCGACGTTTTGCAGCTGGGTACTCGCACTTTCTCTGCAAAACGTAGATTTCGACATGGAAAGGAACACCGATGCCCCGGTTCGTCGACCGTGTCGTGATTCACGCGAAGGCGGGCAACGGCGGTAACGGCTGCGCGTCGGTTCACCGCGAGAAGTTCAAACCACTGGGCGGACCCGACGGCGGAAACGGCGGGCGCGGCGGCAGCGTCGTGCTGGTCGTCGACCCGCAGGTGCACACCCTGCTCGACTTCCACTTCCACCCTCATGTCGATGCGCCGTCCGGCAAGCAGGGCATGGGCGGCAACCGCGACGGGGCCGCAGGCGCCGACCTCGAGGTCAAGGTGCCCGACGGCACGGTCGTGCTCGACGAGAAGGGCAGGCTGCTCGCCGACCTGGTCGGCGCGGGCACCCGCTTCGACGCCGCGGCAGGCGGGCGCGGCGGGCTGGGCAACGCCGCATTGGCGTCTCGCGCGCGCAAAGCGCCGGGATTTGCGCTGCTCGGGGAGAAGGGTCAGGTCCGCGACCTCACCCTGGAGTTGAAGACGGTTGCGGACGTAGGGCTGGTCGGATTTCCGTCAGCTGGTAAGTCGTCGCTCGTCTCGACAATCTCGGCGGCCAAACCCAAAATCGCCGACTACCCGTTCACCACGCTGACGCCCAACCTGGGCGTGGTGTCGGCAGGGGAGAACACCTTCACCGTCGCCGACGTTCCCGGCCTGATTCCCGGGGCATCGGAGGGACGTGGTCTCGGACTGGAATTCCTGCGCCATATCGAGCGGTGCGCGGTCTTGGTGCACGTCGTCGACTGCGCAACGCTGGAACCCGGCCGTGATCCGGTATCCGACATCGAGGCACTGGAAGCCGAGCTGGCCGCGTACACCCCGACGCTGCAGGGTGATACGACCCTGGGCGACCTGGCATCCCGGCCGCGCGCGGTGGTGCTGAACAAGATCGACGTGCCGGAAGCACGCGAGCTCGCCGACTTCGTCCGCGAGGAAGTCATCCGCAGGTTCGGCTGGCCGGTGTTCGAGGTGTCGACGGTATCCCGAGAAGGATTGCGGCCGTTGACGTTTGCGCTGTGGGACATGGTGTCGGAATATCGCAAGGCGCAGCCTGCCGCCGTGCCCCGCAGGCCGGTGATCCGGCCGGTCCCGGTGAACGAGAGCGGCTTCACTGTGGCGTCCGACGGGGACGGCGGTTTCGTCGTACGCGGTGCGCGGCCCGAACGGTGGATCGCCCAAACGGATTTCACCAACGACGAGGCCGTCGGCTACCTCGGCGACCGGCTGGCACGGCTCGGCGTGGAGGACGAACTGTTGCGCCTGGGCGCCAAGCCTGGCTGCGCGGTCACCATCGGCGACATGACATTCGACTGGGAGCCGCAGACGCCCGCCGGTGTTGACCTGCCGTTGTCCGGTCGCGGAACCGACGTGCGACTGGAGCAGACGGATCGGCCCCGCGCCCCTGAGCGGAAGGCCGCCCGCCGCGAGCGACGCAAACCCGGCGGTGATGCGTGACTCACCGGGAAAGCATCCGGACCGCACGAAGCGTCGTCGTCAAGATCGGCACGACCGCGCTGACCACGCCATCCGGGGTCTTCGACGTGGCCCGGCTGGCGACGCTGGCCGACGCGATCGAGGCCCGCATGGAGGCCGGTTCGGACGTGGTGATCGTGTCGTCGGGTGCGATCGCCGCCGGCATCGAACCGCTCAAGCTGTCCCGACGGCCCGCCGACCTGGCCACCAAACAGGCGGCCGCCAGCGTCGGGCAGGTGGCGCTGGTCAACGCGTGGAACACGGCGTTCGCCCGTTACAACCGCACCGTCGGGCAGGTGCTGTTGACCGCGCACGACATCTCGATGCGGGTGCAGCACACCAACGCCCAGCGCACGCTGGACCGTTTGCGCGCGCTGCATGCCGTCGCGATCGTCAACGAGAACGACACCGTCGCCACCAACGAGATCCGGTTCGGTGACAACGACCGGCTCTCCGCGCTGGTCGCCCACCTCGTCGGGGCCGACGCGTTGGTGCTGCTGTCCGATATCGACGGCCTGTACGACTCCGACCCGCGAAAGGGTAACGCGCGCTTCATCTCCGAGGTGTCCGGCCCTGACGACCTCGAAGGGGTTGTCGCCGGACGCAGTAGTCATCTGGGTACCGGCGGGATGGCGTCGAAGCTGTCGTCGGCGCTCCTGGCCGCCGATGCCGGAGTTCCGGTGTTGTTGGCCGCCGCGAGCGATGCCGCCACCGCGCTGGTCGACGCATCGGTCGGCACGGTGTTCGCTCCGCGACCCGAACGCATGTCGGCGCGCAGGTTCTGGGTCCGCTACGCCGCCGAGGCTTCCGGGGCGCTCACGCTCGACGATGGCGCGGTGCGAGCCGTCGTCAGGCAGCGACGGTCGCTGCTGCCGGCGGGTATCACCGCGGTGTCAGGCCGCTTCTTCGGCGGCGATGTCGTCGAGTTGCGTTCACACGATGCGACGATGGTGGCGCGCGGCGTGGTGGCCTATGACCACGCGGAGTTGGCCACGATGCTGGGCCGGTCAACGTCGGATCTGCCCGCCGAGATGCGCCGTCCCGCGGTCCACGCCGATGACCTGGTCGCCGTTTAACTGCGATTTGTGCACGTTGGGGAGCGGTGAGCGCTCAATAACGTGCACAAATCGCTAATGGAGGCGGGCGTGGAGCTTGGAAAGCACCGACTTGATCTGGTCGGCCCGCTCATCGGCGTCCTGCATGACGTCGTCCTCCGCGGCCACCACGGTCACACCGTTCGCCTGTGCCGTCGCCTCGAAGCACGCACGCACCGCGGGGTCGGCCAGTATCAACGCGGCGAGCATGCCCGGCGCAAGCTCGCGCGACCGCAACATGCCGCGGTAGTGCACCTCGGCGGGTATGCGAATCTCCATCGCGCCGCCCTCGAGCTGCTGTTTCGCGGCGGCCAGCAGCAGAGTGAGCGCCGCGCGTGAGATGGCGCCGATCACTTTTCTGCGGAACGGGAACCACGGCACCGGCAGCCTGTCGATCTGGCTGTCCAGGCCGCCGGTGAACATGTACTCGATGAGGCTGCGGGTGCGCACCTCTTCGACGTCGGCCCACTCGACCTTGTCGCCGTCGAACTCGACGGTGTCTTCGCTGATCGCGACGCCACCGAAGTAGTTGAGCTTGCGGACCAGTCCGCGCAGCTTGCTCGGTGTCAGCGAGTGATTCGCGATCATGTCGCCGACGCCCAGAGCCCATCGGCCGGAAACGGGTCCGGGACCGGGGCGGTGGCTCTCTAGCAGCGACTGCAGCCAGGAGGCGTCGTCGTCTTTGGTGTCTGTGGACACAAGTTCATCTAAGCGGAGTTGGCGACGGCGGGCAGTTCATCGGCCAGCAGCGCGAGCATCTCCGAGCAGCCGGCGTCGATCTTGACTGTCGCATGGTCGTCGCCGCGGGTACGTCCCCGGTTGATGATCGCAACCGGGATGCCCCGCGATGCCGCATGGCGGACGAACCGGAAACCCGAGTAGACCGTCAGCGACGACCCCGCGATCAACAGGGCATCCGCATCATCAACGAGTGAATACGCTTGTTCCACTCGCTCTTTGGGCACGCTCTCACCGAAGTAGACGATGTCGGGCTTGAGCATGCCTTCGCAGCGAAGACAGTCGACGATCGTGAACGTAGCGGTGTCGCTGACGACCGCGTCTGCGTCGGGGGCCACCGCGATGCCGCCCACCGCCTCCGCGCGCTCGAGGAAGCCCGGGTTGGCCGCTTCCAGAAGTTCGGCGAGCGCGGCGCGCGGCATCGTGAAACCGCAGTCCAGGCAGATCACGCCGGCGTACGTGCCGTGCAGGTTGACGACGTTGCTGCTGCCGGCCTTGGTGTGCAGGAGGTCGACATTCTGGGTGATCAGCCCGGACACGACGCCCGCACGTTCGAGTGCGGCCAGCGACCGGTGCCCGGCATTGGGCATCGTTTCGTGCATGTGGCGCCAGCCGATGTGATTGCGCGCCCAGTAGCGCTGCCGAAACTCGCGGTCGGACGTGAACTGCCGAATGGTCATCGGGTTGCTCGGCGGCGAATCGGGCCCGCGGTAGTCGGGAATCCCGGAATCCGTGGACATTCCCGCTCCGGAGAGCACTGTGACGCGACGACCTCTCAGCAGGCGTACGAGCTCGGGGGCGTCCACCCCTTCCAGGGTAGTTCAGCCGGCGGGCTGCTCCTGGTTCTCGCCGGCCGGGAGCTCAGCCTGCGCATGCTCGTCGTGCTCGTCGTCATCGTCGTCGTCGTCAAAATCGTCATCGTCCTCGTCGACCAGAATCGTCTCGATGACCTCGACGTGCTTCTCGATCGGCGCGTCGTCCGAGAGGGTGACGGAGACGGTGAGGATGCCGCGGTCGTAGGTGGCGTGGATGTCGTCCTCGTCGGCGCCGACGGGCAGCGCGATAGTGCGCGCGAACGATCCGTACGAAAACTCCGAACGACCGTCGGTGTCGGCCGACTGTGTGCGCTCGGCCTTGATGGTCAGCGCGCCGTCGCGGACGGTGACCTCGATGTCCTCGATCGGGTCGACTCCGGGAAGTTCGACGCGAACCTGGTAGCGGCCGTCAGCGGTCTCGTCCTCGATGCGCAGCAGGTTGTTGTCGAAAAAGGGGCGCAGGCCAGCGATCGACGGCAGGCTGGAAAACGTTGAAAAACCAGGGAAAGGCCTGAAGAGTTCGGACAGCTCGAGGAGCACGGGGCGTGACTGACGTTGCACGGCAAGCTTATTCACGATTCCTCCAGGTGGCACGCGGGCGAAAGGTCGACGATTCACGATGCGCGACGCAGGAAAAATCGCCGAAGCCGCAGTGGTGCGGGTGGGCGAACTGCAGGCCAACACAAGGGTGCGGATTGGTCAGCGCAGGCACTTCTCAGCCGGTACCAGCTCTGCGTGCATGTTCTTGTTCATCATGGTCAGTGCGGCATCCCCGAGTTCGGGATCGATATGGGCCACGCAGTCCGGGGGGACGATGAACGAGAAATGACGCACGTAGGCGTCGAGCGCGCTGTAGAGAATGCACTGTTCGGTCACCTGCCCGGTGATGATCAAACGCTGGGTCTCCAGTCGGCGGAGTAGATACGCGAGCGAGCTGGCGTAGAACGCGCTGTGGCGCACCTTGGTGACTCGCAGGCTGTCCTTGTCGGGGGCGACGGGTGTCACCAGATCTGAACGTTCGCCGTCCAGGGCGGCCTTCACGACGTCGTCGAAGTCCGCCGTGAAGTCGCCGTAGTTGTCGTTGACGTAGACCAGGTCGACGTCCTCGCGGTCACGGGCGCGCGAAATGAGGCCCGCCAGCGGATCCACGATGTTCTCGACGTTGGGCACCAGCGCGTCGGCATCCTCGTGTTGATAGGTGTTCATCATGTCGATGACCAGCAGAGCAGTGTCACTCATGGGGAGTTGCATACCCCGATCTGTTTTCGGGCAACAATGAACCATGGATTTCTACTCGGCGTACGGGCAGGGCTTCTTCCGTGTTGCCGCCTGTACCCACCAGACGACCCTCGCCGACCCCGCCGCCAACGCGGAGTCGGTGCTGCGGATCGCGCGGGGCTGTCACGACGACGGGGTCGGCCTGGCGGTGTTCCCGGAGCTGACGTTGTCGGGATACTCGATCGAGGACATCCTGCTGCAGGACACCCTGCTGGACGCGGTCGAGGATGCGTTGCTGGACATCACGGCGGCGTCGGGCGATCTGCTGCCCGTCCTCGTGGTGGGCGCACCGCTGCGCTACGCGCACCGGATCTACAACACCGCGGTCGTGATCCATCGCGGCCGCGTGCTCGGCGTCGCGCCCAAGTCCTACCTGCCGACCTATCGCGAGTTCTATGAGAAGCGTCAGATAGCCGCCGGCGATCTGGTGCGCGGCGCGATCCGGATGGGCGACGCGGATGTGCCATTCGGACCCGACCTGTTGTTCACGGCAACCGACATACCTGGCTTCGTCCTGCACGTCGAGATCTGCGAGGACATGTTCGTGCCTGTGCCGCCGAGCGCGAAGGCCGCGCTTGCGGGTGCGACGGTGCTGGCCAACCTGTCCGGCAGCCCCATCACGATCGGCCGTGCCGATGACCGCTGCCTGCTGGCCCGCTCCGCGTCGGCGCGCTGCCTCGCCGCGTACGTCTACGCCGCGGCCGGTGAAGGCGAATCGACCACGGACCTGGCCTGGGACGGCCAGACCATGGTGTGGGAGAACGGTGTCTGCCTCGCGCAGTCCGAGCGCTTTCCCAAGGGAGAGCGCCGATCCACGGCCGACGTCGACCTGGAACTGATTCGCTCCGAGCGGCTGCGGATGGGCACGTTCGACGACAACCGCATCCATCAGGGCATCACCCCCGAGTCGTTCCGGAGGGTGGAGTTCACGCTCGATCCGCCTGCCGAGGACATCGGTTTGCTCCGCGAGGTGGAGCGCTTCCCGTTCGTGCCCGCGGATCCCACACGGCTGGAACACGACTGCTACGAGGCATACAACATTCAGGTCGCCGGACTGGAGCAGCGGCTGCGCGCACTGAACTACCCCAAGGTGGTGCTCGGACTCTCCGGCGGACTGGACTCGACGCACGCGCTGATCGTCGCCGCCCGCGCCATGGATCGCGAAAACCGCCCACGTAGTGACATTCTCGCGTTCACGCTGCCCGGCTTCGCGACCGGTGAGCACACCAAGAACAATGCCAGCCGGCTCGCGGATGCACTCGGAGTCACGTTTGCCGAGATCGACATCAAGTCAACGGCGGAGTTGATGCTCAAGGAGATGGATCATCCGTTTGCGCGTGGTGAGAAGGTCTACGACGTCACCTTCGAGAACGTGCAGGCCGGTCTTCGCACCGACTACCTGTTTCGGTTGGCCAACCAACGCGGCGGAATCGTGCTGGGCACAGGCGATCTCTCCGAGCTCGCACTCGGCTGGTCTACCTACGGCGTCGGCGACCAGATGTCGCATTACAACGTCAACGGCGGAGTGCCCAAGACACTGATTCAGCATTTGATCCGGTGGGTCATCTCGTCGAACCAATTCGACGACACCGTGAACGAGGTGCTGCAGTCGGTTCTCGACACCGAGATCACACCGGAACTGGTGCCCAGCGGTGAGGACGAGGAGATTCAGAGCAGCGAGGCCAAAGTCGGACCGTATGTGCTGCAGGACTTTTCGCTGTTCAGCGTGCTGCGTTACGGGTTCAGGCCATCGAAGATCGCATTCATGGCGTGGCACGCGTGGAGTGATCCTGAGCGCGGCGACTGGCCGTCCGGCTTCCCGATGGACAAGCGGCCCGCTTACTCGCTGAAGGAGATTCGTCACTGGCTGCAGGTGTTTGCGCAGCGGTACTACTCCTTCTCTCAATTCAAACGGTCGGCGCTGCCCAACGGGCCGAAGGTGTCGCACGGTGGATCGCTGTCACCGCGGGGTGACTGGCGGGCGCCGTCGGACATGTCGGCGCGCATCTGGCTCGACGAGATCGAACGCGAGATCCCCGAGGACTAAGTGCGTCCCACTCCGGGGATGAACCGGCCGACAGCAGCGAGGTAATCGCGATAGGCCTCGCCGTGCGCGGTCAGCAGGTAGGGCTCCTCGACCACGCGCACCTGAAGCTCGATCGTGACGATCAGCAGAGCGAATCCGATGACGGCGACCGGATTCGGTGTGATCAGGGCGAGTCCGAGGCCAAACGTCATCATCGCGGTGAAGATCGGGTTGCGCACCCACCCGAAGACGCCGGTGCGCACCAGTGTCGTCGTCTCGCTCTTGTCGACGCCGATCCGCCACGAGTCACCCATGTCCAGCTGCGCGTACACGGTGGTGGCGATACCGATCACGGCGATGACGGCGCCCGTGATTTGGATCCACGGCGCGTGCAGGAAATTCACCGGCGCGACCACGCGGAGCATCTGCAGGATGGGCGCGAAGACCGCGATACCCATGGAGATGATGAATCCCACTCCGGCGAACCACTCGACCGATCCGGGGCGGCCGCTGATGCCGCGGAATCCGGTGGATCCGGTGCGCCGCCGCTGTTCCCAACTGCGCCAACCGAATCCGAGTAGCGCGAACACCGCGAAGAGCACCAGCGCGATGGTGGGCATGACCATTTTAATTCGGGTCCTTTCAGGACGTTCATGGACAGCATGGGTCTCCGCGCCAGGCGTTGACGCCTTCGCGCACGGCGATCGCGGCGATACCGAGCGCTGCGACGGGGTCGGCCCACGACCAGCCGAGCACGCTGTTGAGCAGCAGACCGGCCAGCAGAATCGCCGACAGGTAGGTGCAGAGCAGTGTCTGCTTGGAATCCGCTACGGCTGAGAGCGATCCGAGCTCACGGCCGGCGCGCCGTTGGGTCAATGACAGTACCGGCATGATTGCCAGGCTGAGCGCGGCAAGCACGATGCCGACGGTCGACGGGCGCGCCTCACCGATGCCGGCCAATGCGCGCACCGCGTCGACGGTGACGTAGGCCGCGAGCGCGAAGAACGAGAACGCGATGAAGCGCAGCGCCGTCTTCTCCCGCGCTTCCGGGTCGGCGGCCGAGAACTGCCACGCGACCGCAGCCGCCGACGAGATCTCGACAACGGAGTCGAGGCCGAATCCGATGAGCGCCGAGGACGACACTCTGGTGCCTTCGGCCAGCGCCACCACCGCCTCGACCACGTTGTAGGCGATGGTGGCGGCCACCAGAAGTCGGATCCGACGGGTAAGCACTGCCCGCCGCGCCTCGGTCAGGGCGGTCATCAGCAGCAGTCGTCGGTTTCGGCGGCCGGGCAGCACGCCGGATCGACGGCGAGGACCAGGCCGACCAGATCGTCGAGGGCGTGCGCGATCCGCTTGTCGGCCAATTCGTAGCGGCTACGCCTGCCCTCGGGTTGGGCGACCACCAGACCGCAGCCGCGCAGGCAGGCGAGGTGGTTGGACAGGATCTGACGCGACACCCCGATCTTGTCGGCCAGGTCGGACGGGTAACCGGGCGCGTCGCGCAGCATCAACAGGATTTCGGCGCGGGTCGGATCGGACAGTGCGTATCCGAAGCGTGAGAGCGCGTCGCTGTGAGTCACCGCCTGCATGGGACTGACGGTACATCAGATTCTGTATTCAGAAAACCCTGAACTATTAAATCGCGTCTAGAGGCGGCCGTCGAGGCGCAGGTCGGGGTGCACCCAGTTGGGCGAACGCCGCTCCTTGAACGACATGAAGCCCTCCAGGGCCTCGGGCCCGGACAGGCCGGCCTGCATGCCGATGCGGTCGAACAGTCCCAGGTAGTTGTCCAGGCTGGACTTGACCAAGCCCCTGGCCGCGGGTGCGGTCCGGCAGCATTGACCGAGCACTTCGCGGGCGGAATCGAGGAGCTCGTCGTGCGGGACGATCCGCGCGACCATGCCCCACTCGTGGGCCTCCTGCGCGGTCAGCGTGCGGCCGGTGAACATCAGATCGCGGGTGCGGACCGGGCCGATGAGGCGCGCCAGCATCTGGCTGTAGTACGTGTCGGCGATGCCGCGCAGCAGCTCGGGTACTCGGAACGTCGCCCGATCGCTCACCACCGTCATGTCACTGCACAGCGCGATCTGCAACCCGCCGCCCTGACACAACCCGTTCACCGCCGAGACCACGGGCTTCACCGACTGGCGCAGCGTCTCGAACGGCGTGACGTCCATGCCAAGCGCCGAACCGAACGTCAGCCAATCGTCGCTGCCGTCGCCGCCGCCCATGTCGCCGCCGGGGGCGAACACGTCACCGGTGCCGGTGATCAGCAAGCCGGCCAGATCCGGGTCGGCGTCGACGTGCCTGACCGCGTACCGAATACCGAAGTACATCGCGGGTGTCATCGCGTTGCGTGCCTCGGGCCGGTCCAGCGTGCACACCCCGAACGCACCCTCACGGGTGAAGCGCAGGTACGGGGTGCCCAGCCAGTCGCCCTCGGGTGGCCGCGGTGGCCCGGTCTTCGTCATAAATGTCCCTCGCTCGCTTTTCTGTTGGAAACCGCATCATCGATGGCCTCGGCGTACGGCGCGCAGTCGCCCGCGCCCGGCACCAGCGTCGACAGTGCCCCGGCCGCGCATGCCCGGCGCAGGGCGACCTCGTGGCCGGTCGGCCAGCCGGCGGCCAGCACGCCGGCGAATACGTCGCCCGCACCCGTGGTGTCGACGGGCGTGACCCGCGGCGCGGGGACATCGAAGCGTTCGTCCTCGCCGAGGTAACTCGCGCCTCGCCTGCCGCGGGTGATCACAAGATGGGCGACGGGCCAGTGCCATTCACGAGCTTCCGCTTCGTTGACGACGACGACGTCGGCCAGTTCGGACAGTGCGAGCAGATCGTGCGGCCGCGCGCCGGACGGGGAGGCGTTGACGATGACTGTCGCGCCGGCGGCCCGGGCGACGCGTGCGGCAGCGATCGCGGTGGCGATCGGGATCTCCAGCTGCAGCAGAACGACATCGCTGTCGGCGATGACTGCCTGGACGTCGGCGGAGTCGACAGACAACTTGGCGTTGGCGCCGGGGGCGACCACGATGTTGTTCTCGGCCGCGGCGTCCACCACGATGGCCGCCGTGCCGCTGGGCCCGGCCACCGACACCAGCCCGTCGAGCCCTACGTCGTTCGCGGACAGGTGCGCGCGCAACTGCTCGGCGGTCGCGTCGCTACCGAGAGCGGCGACAAGCTGCACCGATGCGGCCGCGCGCGCCGCGGCCACCGCCTGATTTCCGCCCTTGCCCCCTGGTGAGGACAGCAGTGCGGACGCCAGCACCGTTTGGCCGGGCCGCGGTAACGCGTTCACGGTGAACGTCAGATCGGCGTTGACACTGCCCACAACACAGACCCGTGCGGCCATAACAGCCAAGCTAGCCCAGGCCCGCTACCTGACACGTGTCGAACTGCCCAGAGAGGTTCGATACGCTGGCTCAATGAGTGTGCAGGCTGCAGCCTGGAGTGAAGTGACAGATGGGCCTGGGTCCGACTTGCGCTCGCAGGTCCACGACGCCGCCCGCCGGGCCCGCGTCGCCGCCCGCACCCTGGCCACGCTGTCCACCGAAACCAAGAACCGCGCGCTGCATGCCGCGGCAGACGCGGTGCTTGCGCGGGTGCACGAGATCCTCGCCGCCAACGAGCGCGATCTCGAGGCTGCCAGAGCCGCAGGCACACCGGAGGCCATGCTCGACAGGCTCGCGCTGAATCCTCAGCGTGTGGACGGCATCGCCGCCGGACTGCGACAGGTCGCCGGGCTGCCCGACCCCATCGGCGAGGTGCTGCGCGGGCGCACGCTGCCCAACGGCCTGCAGTTGCGCCAGCAGCGCGTCCCGCTCGGCGTGGTCGGCATCGTCTATGAAGGCAGGCCGAACGTCACCGTCGACGCGTTCGGGTTGACGCTGAAGTCCGGCAATTCGGCGCTGCTGCGCGGAAGCTCGTCGGCGGCCCAGTCCAACGAAGCGCTCGTCACCGCGCTGCGGGCAGCGATGGTCGGTGAGGGGCTCGAACCCGACGTCGTGCAGCTGCTTCCCAGCGCCGACCGCGCCAGCGTCACGCATCTGATCCAGGCCCGCGGTCTCGTCGACGTCGTGATCCCGCGTGGGGGAGCAGGGCTGATCGACGCCGTGGTGCGCGACGCGATGGTCCCCACCATCGAGACCGGTGTCGGCAATTGTCATGTGTACGTGCACGAATCGGCCGATCTCGATGTTGCCGAACGCATTCTGCTCAACGCCAAGACGCGCAGGCCCAGCGTGTGCAATGCCGCCGAATCGCTGTTGATCGACGCCGCGATCGCCGACACCGCGCTGCCGCGGCTGACGAAAGCGCTGCGCGACGCTGGCGTCACGCTGCACGAGAATCCGTCGGACGACGAACTTCGAGCGGAGTTCCTGTCGATGGACATCGCGGTCGCGGTGGTCGACGGTCTCGACGCCGCGATCGAGCACGTCAACGAATACGGCACCGGTCACACCGAAGCCATCGTGACAACCAATCTTGCTGCTGCACAACGGTTCACAGAGCAGGTGGACGCCGCGGCGGTGATGGTGAACGCATCGACGGCGTTCACCGACGGCGAGCAGTTCGGGTTCGGCGCCGAGATCGGCATCTCGACCCAGAAGCTGCACGCCAGGGGTCCGATGGGCCTGCCAGAACTGACATCGACCAAGTGGATTGTGTGGGGCGACGGCCAGACCCGTCCCGCCTGATTAGGAGTAGCCGAGTGAGCGTCCCCGCGCGCCCAGCACCGTTGTTCGCAGACATCGACGATGTCGGCAAGAAGCTCGCCGAGACGGGCTACCTTCCCGACACCGCAACCGCCACAGCGGTATTCCTTGCCGACCGGCTGGGCAAGCCGTTGTTGGTCGAAGGTCCCGCCGGTGTGGGTAAGACCGAACTGGCCCGCGCGGTCGCGCAGGCGACCGGCTCAGGTCTGGTGCGGCTGCAGTGCTACGAGGGCGTCGACGAGGCCCGCGCGCTGTACGAGTGGAACCACGCCAAGCAGATCCTGCGCATCCAGGCCGGCTCCGGTGACTGGGACCAGACCAAAACCGATGTGTTCAGCGAAGAGTTCCTGCTGACGCGTCCGCTACTGACCGCGATCCGACGCACCGAGCCGACGGTGCTGCTAATCGACGAGACGGACAAGGCGGACATCGAGATCGAGGGCCTGCTGCTGGAGGTGCTCAGCGACTTCGCGGTGACGGTGCCCGAACTGGGCACCATCGTCGCCGAGCGCAAACCGTTCGTCGTGCTGACCTCCAATGCCACTCGTGAACTGTCAGAGGCGCTCAAGCGCCGGTGTCTGTTCCTGCACATCGACTTTCCCGATGCCGAGCTGGAACGGCGCATCCTGTTGTCCCGCGTGCCCGAACTGCCCGAACACCTCGCCGAGGAACTGGTCCGCATCATCGGCGTGCTGCGCGGTATGCAGCTCAAGAAGCTCCCCTCGGTGGCCGAGACCATCGACTGGGCCCGCACCTTGCTGGCACTGGGGCTGGACACGATCAGCGATGCGACCATCGCGGCGACTCTCGGAGTGGTGCTCAAACACCAGTCCGATCAGATCAAAGCCTCCGGCGAGCTACGCCTGAACTAGGAGAGAACTGATGGCAGTCCGCCGAACCCGCCCACCGCAGCCGTTGGCGCCGCACGGAATACCCGGCCACCTGGTCGAGTTCGTGGAAGCGCTGCGCGGGCAGGGGATTTCGGTGGGTCCGTCGGAAACCGTCGATGCCGGGCGGGTGATGTCGGTACTGGGGCTGCAGAGCCGGGAACAGCTGCGCGAGGGACTTGCATGCGCGGTGCTGCGCCGCCCCGATCACCGCGAGACCTACGACGCGATGTTCGATCTGTGGTTTCCCGCGGCGCTGGGCGCGAAGACCGTCTTCGTCGACGATGACGACGAAACGGGCGGCGAGCCCGAGGGATTGCCGCCCGAGGATGTCGACGCCATGCGGCAGGCGCTGTTGGACCTATTGGAAGCCAACGAGGATCTGGCCAATCTGGACGAGCGGCTCCAGCGGATGATCGCCCAGATCGTCGAGGCGCACGGGCGGTACAACTCCAGCCGCGGCCCGTCTTATTCGTCCTATCAGGCGCTCAAGGCCATGAACCTCGACGACCTGGAAGGCCGGCTGCTGGCCGGCCTGCTCGCCCCCTACGGCGACGAACCGACGCCAACCCAGGAGCAGATCGCCAAAGCGATGGCGGCGCAACGCATCAATCAACTGCGTCGAATGGTCGAGGCGGAAACGAAACGTCGCACCGCTGAACAGCTGGGCCGCGACCACGTGCAGATGTACGGCGTGCCGCAGCTCGCGGAGAACGTCGAGTTCCTGCGTGCCTCAGGCGAACAGCTGCGTCAGATGCAACGCGTCGTGAAGCCGCTGGCGCGTACGCTGGCGACCCGGCTGGCCGCCCGGCGGCGCCGGGCGCGACAGGGTGAGATCGATCTGCGCAAAACACTGCGCAAATCGATGTCCACCGGCGGCGTGCCGATCGACGTGGTGCTCAAGAAGCCGCATCCGGCGCGGCCCGAACTGGTGGTGCTGTGCGACGTATCCGGGTCGGTTGCCGGTTTCAGTCATTTCACGTTGATGCTCGTGCACGCGCTGCGCCAGCAGTTCTCCCGGGTTCGGGTCTTCGCGTTCATCGACACCACCGACGAGGTGACCGAGTTGTTCGGGCCGGACGCCGACCTGGCGGTCGCTGTGCAGCGGATCACCCGCGAAGCCGGGGTGTACACCCGCGACGGCCACTCCGACTACGGGCACGCGTTCGCCTCGTTCATGAACACCTGGCCGAATGTGCTGTCGCCGCGCAGCTCCCTGCTGGTGCTCGGCGACGGGCGCAACAACTATCGCAACCCCGAGATCGAGCTGCTGGCGCACATGGTCAACTCCAGCCGGCACGCGCACTGGCTCAACCCCGAGCCGCGGCACCTATGGGGCAGCGGCGACTCGGCGGTGCCGCGCTATCAGGACGTCATCACGATGCACGAATGTCGGTCCGCCAAGCAGCTCGCCTCGGTCATCGATGCGCTGCTGCCGGTCTAGGGTCGGCGCGAACGTGGGTTACCCGCACACTTTGTCGGCCGAAACCGTGCGTCAAGCCCACGCTCGACGCGGGAAGTAAGCTGGTCAATCGTGGTTTCGCGACGCAGGCTGGGCGTGATGGGTGGGACGTTCGATCCCATCCACAACGGCCACCTGGTCGCAGCAAGCGAGGTCACCGACTTGTTCGAGCTCGATGAGGTGGTTTTCGTCCCGACCGGTCAGCCGTGGCAGAAGCATCACCGCCACGTCACCGCCGCCGAGGACCGCTATTTGATGACCGTCATCGCCACCGCGTCGAACCCGAGGTTCTCGGTCAGCCGCGTCGACATCGACCGCGGCGGTCCGACCTACACCAAGGACACCCTGCGCGACCTGCGTGCGCTCAACCCGGACGCGGACCTGTACTTCATCACCGGAGCCGACGCGCTGGCGTCGATTCTGTCCTGGCAGAACTGGGAGGAGATGTTCTCCATCGCCAAATTCGTCGGAGTCAGCCGGCCCGGTTACGAGCTCGACGGTCAGCACATCAAGGCGGCCATGGCCGAGCTGCCGCCTGAAGCGCTGAGCCTCGTGGAGGTTCCCGCGCTGGCGATCTCGTCGACCGACTGCCGTAGGCGCGCCGAAAAGGGCAGGCCCATCTGGTATCTGGTGCCCGACGGTGTGGTGCAGTACGTGGCCAAACGCAAGCTGTACGAGGCCAATTCGTTGGCGGAGGAGTCCCCCCGATGAGCGCATCCCAAGAGGCGATCGACATGGCGACGGTGGCCGCGCGGGCGGCGTCGTCCAAGCTCGCCGAGGACGTCACCGTGATCGACGTTTCGGGGCAGCTGGTCATCACCGACTGCTTCGTCATCGCGTCGGCGTCCAACGAGCGGCAGGTCAACGCGATCGTCGACGAGGTCGAGGAGAAGATGCGGCTGGCGGGGCACAAGCCGGCCCGGCGGGAAGGCGGCCGCGAGGGACGGTGGACGCTGCTCGATTTCGTCGACATCGTTGTGCACATCCAGCATCAGGACGAGCGCGATTTCTATGCCCTCGATCGGCTGTGGCGTGACTGCCCCGTCATCGCGGTGGATCTGGAATCCGATGAGCCGCTTGCGCGAAGAGCGGAGGAATCCGACTCGTGAGGATCCGCCGACTGGTCATGCTGCGTCACGGGCAGACCGAGTACAACGCGGGCAGCCGCATGCAGGGCCAACTGGACACCGAACTGTCCGATCTGGGCCGGGATCAGGCCGTTGCCGCGGCCGAGGTGCTGGCCAAGCGGCAGCCGTTGCTCATCGTGTCCTCTGACCTGCGACGGGCGCTGGACACCGCGGTCAGCCTGGGGGAGCGCGCCGGAATGCCAGTGCAATTGGACACCCGGCTTCGCGAGACGCACCTCGGCGACTGGCAGGGGTTGACGCATCTCGAGGTCGACGCCCAGGCGCCGGGCGCCCGGCTGGCGTGGCGCGAAGACGCCCGCTGGGCACCGCATGGCGGAGAGAGCCGGGTCGACGTGGCCGCGCGCAGCATGCCGCTGGTGAACGAGCTGCTCGCCGAGCATGCGGATTGGGGTGTCGACGATCCGGAACGGCCGGTGGTGCTCGTCGCTCACGGCGGGCTGATCGCCGCGCTGACCGCTGGATTGCTCGGTTTGCCCGTCGACAATTGGCCGATCCTCGGCGGCATGGGCAACTGCAGCTGGGTGCAGTTGTCCGCGCACAGCGACGTCGACGCCGCGCCAACGGACATTCGCTGGCGGCTCGACGTGTGGAACGCCTCGGCGCAGGTTGCCAACGATGTCCTCTGATCCCGTCCGCCCGACGCTGCTGCTGTTCTGCGACTCGCTGTCGTACTACGGCCCGACCGGCGGGCTGCCGTCCGACGACCCACGTATATGGCCTAATATCGTTGCTGCACAGCTTGATTGGGATGTCGAGCTCATCGGCCGGATCGGCTGGACCTGCCGCGACGTGTGGTGGGCCGCCACCCAGGACCCGCGGGCCTGGGCGGCGCTGCCGCGTGCGGGTGCGGTGGTGTTCGCGACATGTGGGATGGATTCGCTGCCGTCGCCGCTGCCCACCGCGCTGCGCGAGCTGATCCGGTACATCCGTCCGGCGTGGCTGCGGCGCTGGGCGCGCGATGGGTACGGCTGGCTTCAGCCGCGCCTCTCGCCGGTGTCCCGTGCGGCGCTGCCGCCCCACGTGTCAGTCGAATACCTCGAGATGACGCGTGGCGCCATCGATTTCAACCGTCCCGGAATCCCGGTGGTGGCGTCGTTGCCTTCGGTGCACATCGCCGAGACCTACGGAAAGGCGCACCACGGCCGCGAAGGCACGGTGAAGGCGATCACCGCATGGGCGGCCGAACACGGCATTCCCCTCGTCGACCTGAAGGCCGCCGTCGGCGACGAGGTCATGAGCGGCCGGGGGAATCCAGATGGCATCCATTGGAATTTCGAAGCGCACCAGGCCGTGGCCGACCTGATGCTCAAGGCGCTCGCGGAGGCCGGCGTGGCATGTCCGTGATCGTCGTGACGGACTCGTCATCCCGTCTGACGGCAGATGAGCTGAAGCAGAACAACATCCGTCAGGTGCCGCTGCATGTACTGGTTGACGGCGCCGATCTGCGTGACGGTATCGACGACGTGCCCAACGACATTCACGACCGACCGCGCGCGACTACTTCGGGGGCATCGCCGGCGGCGCTGACCGAGGCGTACCGGCAGGCGCTGGCCGACAGCAACGGAGACGGTGTCGTCGCAGTCCACCTCTCCGCCGCGCTGTCGAGCACCTTCAGCACGGCGGTGCAGGCGGCCCGCGAGTTCGGCCCCTCGGTCCGCGTGGTCAATTCGCGATCGGCGGCGATGGGGGTCGGGTTTGTCGCGTGCGCCGCGGCAGACGCGGCAGCTGCCGGCGAGGATTTGGAAGCCGTTGAGGCGGAAGCCCGTTCGGCGGTGCCGCGCACTCACGCGTTCATCGTTGTGCACCGACTGGACAACTTGCGGCGCAGCGGGCGGATCGGCACGGCGGCGTCGTGGCTGGGCACGGCGCTGTCGCTCAAGCCGCTGCTGTGTCTGGATGTGGACGGTCGACTCGTGCTGGATCAGCGGGTGCGCACGCTCACCAAGGCGCACACCGCCATGGTCGAGCGGGTCGCGGAGATCGTCGGCGAGGGCGGCGCGAGGATCGCCGTCCACCACGTCGACAATCACGATGGCGCAGACGAAATGGGCGCCGCGCTGACCGCGCGCTTACCGCAGATCGACTCGCTCACCGTCACCGACATGGGCCCGGTGTTGGCGATTCACCTCGGCGCCGGCGCCATCGGCGTCGTCGTCCAGACCGCCGATTAGCGGGCCACCCGGCCGGTGACCGGCGGGAGGTCCTTGAGCGTGACGATGCCCGGTGCGGCCGCGACGACTGCGGGCACGGCGTTGGTGACCGGCATCGCCGTGTAGATCATGCCGAGGCCCATGAATCCGGGCTCGGTCCAGTCCTTGGGCGGCAGGCAGTGCAGCACCGTGCGCATGTTCGGCAGGCCGAACACCTGGATGACGTGACCGTGTTCGAGCGGCTTGGGCGGGGTGACGTGGCTGCCCATGATCCAGTTGAATCCGACGCTGACGACGTTCTTGTCGCCCACCCACCCGCGGTGATAGCCCATGACACCGCCCACGGTGCCCGAGGGGATCTGCATGAATCCCAGATCGCTGTCGCCGGTCGCGGGCGTGAACGTCACGTCGAACGTCATTCTGTCGAGCTTGGCCCCGATGGCGTCGGCCATCATCGCGGCGGATTCGGCGAACACCTCGCTCTCGCGTCGCACGCTCTCGGCCAGGCCCGGGGTGTCGGGGTCCTGCGAGAAGCCCATCGCCGTCTGCGTTCCCGCCGACTCGTACGTCGAGCAGTCGACCGATTCGGTGATCCGGATTTCGTCGACCCGCTCGCACGAGCCTGACAGCACCATGCCCACCATGTTCGTCATGCCCGGGTGGGCGCCATTGCCGAAGATCGTGGAATTGCCTTTCTCGCAAGCTTTCCGGATGCGCGTCAGATCCTCGGGTGTCTGCTTGCCGCCGGTGATCCAGGCGGCGCTGGTGCACACGTTCACGCCGGCTTCGAGCAGTGCGACGAGTTCATCGATGCTGGGCCACAGCGGGTTGTAACAACAGGCGTCGGGTGCCAACGCGATGAGCTCCGCGATGTCGTTGGTGGCCTTGATGCCGGTGGGTTCGGGCCAGCCCGACAGCTCGGCCGCGTCGACTCCCACCTTGTCCGCGCCGTGGGCGTAAACGCCGACGAGTTCCATGTCATCGCGGCCGATGATCGCGTGCAGCGATCGTCGGCCGATGTTGCCCGTGGTCCACTGAATCACACGGAGGGGCCGCTCGGGGGTCGTCATTGAAAGCACGTTACATGTGGGTTCCGCCGTCGACTCGCACCTCGGTCCCCGTCACGAAATAGGCATCCGAGGAGGCGAGCATCGCCACCACAGCGGCGACGGCGTCCGGCCTGGCGAACATGCCGCCGCCGTCCACCGGGAGGGTCGGCATGATCTTGCCGAACAGCGAGAAGTCGGCGTCGGCTGGCAGTCCGGGACCGACGCTCTGTTTGGATTCGCCGGTGCCGTCGGTCATTCCGGACGAGATCGAGCCGGGCTGAACCGAGTTGAACCTGATCCGCTCCTTCGCGAACTCCAGCGCGAGCGTGTGGGTCATCGCTTGAACCCCGCCCTTCGACGCTGCGTAGGCGGACATGTAGGGGTGCGCGAAGGCCGCGGAGGTGGAACTGAAGTTGACGACGGCAGGGTCGGTGCCGTTGCGCAACGCGGGGATGGCCTCTCGCGTCATCAGGAACGTGCCGATCAGATTGATCCGCAGCACCTGTTCGAAATCGGCAAGCGTGGTTTCGAGAAAATGCACCGACCGCAATATCCCCGCCGCGTTCACCAGCGCGTCGAGACCTCCGAGCGCTTCGACGGCCTGGGCCACGCCCTGCTTCACAGACTCCTCACTGGAGACGTCGAGGACCACCGCCGTCAGCCGGTCGCGGTGCGGTTCGGCCTTGGCGACGGTGTCCTTCAAACCGGACTCGCTCACGTCCGCCGCCGCCACCCGGCCGCCTTCGTCCAGGATCCGCAGCACGGTCGCCTGACCGATCCCGGAGCCGCCACCGGTGATCAGGACTCGACGATCGTTGTATCGCTGAAGAGGTGCCATAGGCAGATACTGCTGGGTCGGACCAGAATTGTCAGCCATCTGCCCGACCTCGCTTCGGATGGATGAACACGCCCTCCGCCTCGACGGTGATCCCACCGGGGCCGGCGATGTGGCCGACGGCAAACGTTTTCGCACCCTCGATGCGCTCGACATGCGCCTGGGCGCGCAGCGGCCGCCCCAGGGGGGTGCCGCGGAGGTAGCGCAGCGTCAGCGTGCCGGTGACGGCGGGCTTACCCGGCTGGTGCGCGGTGGCGCCGAGGACGTGGTCGAGGATCATCGCGCACACACCGCCGTGGACATGACCCGGCGGCCCCTCGTAGGCGGCGCCGAGAATGAAGTCCGTGTGCACCACGCCGTCCGTGCCGTGATGAACAGCCAGGGGAGGCGCGACGGGATTGCGGATCCCGATGACGACGTTGCCCCACGCGATCGGGTGACCGTCCGGTCCGGTTTGCACACCGAACGATCCCGGTAGGAGTGATTCGCTCAGATGCGCCGTGGCCGCCTCGATCCTTTCGGTTGCGGCTGCGATGGCGGTCGAGTCGACTTCCGTGCGGATGGTGGCGTCGATCAGACGGCGCACAGCCGCGGTCAGCAGTTCGTGAGTTTCTGTCATCGCCTTCCCAAGTCGCGGTGCACGCAACTTTCAGCCTTGAGGAGTCCGACCGCAACCAGGTCTCCCGCCCAGTGGTCAGTTCGCGTTCGAGTGTGACCTGGGTTGTTAGTCTGAGCTGGTGAAAGACAGCGACCAGCAGGGGAAGCCGAACCTTGCGGCGACCAGCTGGGCGCTATTGGGCATGCTGTCGTACGAGTACGAGCTGTCGGGATATGACATCCGGAAGTGGATCGATTGGAGTATGCGGTTCTTTTACGGAAGCCCTGCGTACAGCCAGATCTACTCCGAACTCAAGAAGCTCGAGCAACTCGGCTTCGTGACATCGCGTGTCGATAGCGACGGCAGCCCTCGCAGTCGCAGGCTGTACAAGATCACTGAAGAGGGCATGGAGGCGGTGACCCGGTGGGCAAACGACGCTCCGCTCGATCCGCCGGTGCTCAAGCACAGTCCTCTGCTGCGGGTGACGCTGGGGCACCTCACCAACCCCGCCAGGCTGCGCGAGATCCTGCAAGAACACCTGGCTTACGCCGACGAGATGCATCGCAGCGCGGCCAAGGACGCCAAATGGGCGGGAGCCGACACGACATGGGCCTATGCGCGAGTAGCGCTGAACTGGGCCGAGCGGTACTACGCCAACGAGCGCGAGCTGACCCTGAAGATGATCAAGGAGCTCGACGAGGCCGAGGCCGAGTTCCCGCGTGTCGGTGACGGTGGACGAACGAAAGTCCCTTGGCCTGCACCGGAATACTGGTACGAGATCGAGAAGAAAGCCGAGGCCGACGACGGAGCCGCCCCGGCGGCGACATCAGACCACGCGTGATCACGTCGCGGCGGCGTCGCGGGCGGCAATGTATCCGTACACCAGACCCTGCGCGATCGTCGCGCCCGCACCGGGGTAGGTGGCGCCGAACGCGTTCGCGGCGGTGTTGCCGATCGCATACAGCCCCGCGATGGCGGTGCCGTCTTCGCGCAGCACCCGGGCGCGCTCGTCGGCGCGCAGGCCGCCGCACGTACCGAGGTCGCTGAGCGCCATCTTGACCGCATAGAACGGGCCGTGGTCGAGCGGGCGCAGATTCGGGTTCGGAGTGATCGTGGGGTCGCCGTAGTAGCGGTCATACGCGCTGCGTCCGCGACCGAAGTCGGAATCGTGTCCAGCGCGCGACATCTCGTTGAATCGGCCGACGGTGGCGACGAACTCCGCCTCGGGCACCTTCATCATGCGCGCGAGTTCGGCCAGATCGTCGGAGCGGTGGGCAATCCCCGCGTCGTACCACGACTGCGGCAGACTCATTCGCGGAAAGCGGTCCGCGGCAAAGACATAGCTGTTGCGGTACTGCTGATCGAAAACGATCCACATGGACTCGACGGGGTTACCGGCACGCTCCCTTTCGAGCACGCACTGGCCGAACGACATGTAATCGGACGACTCATTGGTGAACCGCCGGCCCGTCTGGTCGACGATCAGCGAGCCCGGCAGGGATCGTTCGGCGAGCATGACCAGCGGATCGCCCCCCGGCACCGGTGCCACCGCAGGGAACCACCACGCCTGATCCATCAGATCGATTGCGGCACCAGCATCTTGAGCGATGCGGATCGCATCACCGGTGTTGGTCTCGGCACCCAGGCTGGTGTGCTCGCCGAGTGATTCGGACTGGAACTTCCACCGCATGTCCATGTTGTGGTCGAAGCCGCCCGCGGCCAACACGACGCCGCGCCGTGCTTGGATGGTGACCTCGCGTCCGTTGTGGGTGACGACGGCTCCGGTGACCCGGTCGCCGTCGGTGATCAGCCGCACCAGCGTGGTCTGCGTCCACACACCGATGCCCGCGCGCAGGACGCCTGCGAACAAGCCTGCGGCCAGCGCCTGTCCGCCTGCGGTGTACCGTCGTCCGAGCATCAGGCCGCCGATGCCCTGAGCCAGTCGTTTGGCGATGAGCGGCAGGCCTTTTCGAGGTACCCGGACCATCAGGTTCATCCAGCGATAGTCCGCACTCGTGGTCGGCATCGGGATCGTCGGCTCCATCAACCCCGGGCGCAGCAACGAGCGGTACCGGCCGAGAAGCGAGGTGTTGAACGGTCTGCACTCACACGTCCGCCCGTCGGCACTTCCCCCGGGTTGCTCGGGGTGGTAGTCGGAGTAGTCGCGTGCCCACGTGAACCGCATGGGCGTGGTGCGGCGCAGCATCTGGACTGTCGCCGCGAGGTGGGTGACGAACTCCGCTGACCGTTGCGGCGGAGCGGTGCCGGCGACGACCGAGTCCAGGTAGGTCCGTGCCTTCTGCGCGGTGTCCCCGGCTCCGTTCTCCTCGAGCACCGGGCTCGCGGGAATCCACAGGGCCCCGCCGGACCTCGCGGTGGAACCGCCGACGTATGGCGATTTCTCGACGATCAGCACGTTGAGTCCGTGCTCGGCGGCCGCCAGCGCGGCGGCCATGCCGGTGCCCGATCCCACCACGAGCAGGTCGACGGACGTATCGCGCAGGGGCATCCCGGCGGGAACGGTGGTAGGCGCAGCAGTCGTCACGGCTTCGACAGTAGGTCGGGGCGGTCACTGTCGCGGAGGATCTTCCCTCCCAGCGGGACGATTCGCGCCACGAGCCGCGCCGCGGGCGTACAACGAGGGCATGACGTTGCAGCCAGGGACCGCAGAAACCGACGAGATTCGGCAGATCGAAGCCGCAGCAGCGCCGACCCGATTTGCCCGCGGATGGCACTGCCTGGGTCTGATCAGGGACTTCGGCGACGGCGAGCCACACTCGGTGAGCGCGTTCGGCCAGAAGCTGGTGGTGTTCCGCAGCGGCGACGGCAAGATCAACGTGCTCGACGGCTACTGCCGTCACATGGGCGGGGATCTGAGTCAGGGCACCGTGAAGGGCGACGAGATCGCCTGCCCGTTTCACGACTGGCGATGGGGCGGCGACGGCCGATGCAAGAAGGTGCCCTACAGCAAGCGGACGCCGAGGCTGGCCCGCACCGCGACGTGGACCACCCTGGAACAGGACGGCATGCTGTTCGTCTGGAACGACCCCGAGCGCAACCCGCCGCCGCCGGAAGTCGCCATACCCCGGATCGAGGGTGCGGCGAGCGACGACTGGACCGACTGGCATTGGTACACCACCGTCGTTCACACCAACTGCCGCGAGATCATCGACAACGTCGTGGACATGGCGCACTTCTTCTACATCCACGGCTCGATGCCGACGCAGTTCAAGAACATTTTTGAAGGACACCTCGCGACGCAGTACATGAACAGCGGCTCTCGCGGGGACATACCGGATCCGGAAGGCCAGCCACGACTGCTCGGCACGACCTCAGTGGCGTCGTACTACGGCCCCTCGTTCATGATCGACGACCTGACCTACCACTTCGAGAACGACGACCAGAAGACGATTCTCATCAACTGCCATTACCCGATCGATGCCAATTCCTTTGTGCTGCAGTACGGAATCATCGTTAAGAAGTCGGCTCACTTGCCCGAGGAAGCGGCAATGCAGGCCGCCATCGCGCTTGGCGACTGGGTCAAGGTCGGCTTCGAGCAGGACGTGCAGATCTGGAAGAACAAGGTGCGCATCGACAACCCGTTGCTGTGCGAGGAGGACGGGCCGGTGTACCAGTTGCGCCGGTGGTACGAGCAGTTCTACGTCGACCTCGCCGACGTAGAACCCGACATGGTAAACCGGTTCGAGTACGAGATCGATGTCACGCGCCCACGCGAAGCCTGGCAGCAGGAAGTCGAGGCGAACATCGCCGAGCGTTCGGGCGCGACAGGGTGACCCTTCGGGCCGACAACCGGCTCGCCGACGTGCCGATGGTGCCCGTGGCGTGCCGGACATGCGGTGCGGAAGTACTGGCCCGCAAGAGCAGTTGGGAGCAGACGAGCGTGCAGTGGGACGCCGACGCGATGGCTCGCTGCCCGCAGCGGCGTAATGCCGCGCTACTGGATACTCCTGGCCGGCCCACGCTGTTCTTGTCCTGCTCCGAGCTGACGGAATCGATCCACGACGCGGTGGCCGCGCGCCGATTGCCCATAGTCGATGAGACGGTGCGCGCCGCACCGTAATCTCGTCTCGTGAGCGGTCACATCGATTCACCGGTGGCGGTCGTGACCGGTGCCAGTCGCGGCGCCGGCCGTGGCATCGCTTCCGCGCTGATAGCTGACGGTTGGCGGGTCTATCTGACCGGCAGGACCGTGACTGATCCTGGCGACGGCGGCACCGCCGTGAGTGTCGACCACCGCGACGACGATGCGGTTGCCGCATTGTTCAAGCGGGTCGACGACGAAAACGGCGGGTTGGATCTGTTGGTGAACAACGCCGCGGCCATTCACGACGATCTGGTCAGCCCAAAGCCGTTCTGGGAGAAGCCACTCGAGCTGGGTGACGTGCTCGACGTCGGGTTGCGGTCGGCGTATGTGGCGTCCTGGTATGCCGCGCCGCTGTTGGTGCGGCGGGACCGAGCTTTGATCGCGTTCACGTCGTCGCCGGGATCGGTGTGCTACATGCACGGCCCGGCGTACGGCGCCCAGAAAGCGGGCGTGGACAAGATGGCCGCCGACATGGCGGTCGACTTCCGTGGTACCGGTGTGGCCACGGTGTCGATCTGGATGGGCATTCTGCTCACCGAGCGCTTCCGCAGTGCGTTCGCCGGACATCCGGACGCGCTGGCCAAGACGGCGGAGCATGCCGAAACCCCTGAGTTCACCGGCCATGTGATCGACGCGCTGTATCGCGATCCCGATCTCGCCGAGCTGTCCGGCCACACCGTCATCGGCGCCGAGATGGCGCAGCGCTACGGCATCATCGACGAGGACGGCAGGCAGCCGCCCTCGCACCGCGACATGATGGGCGCACCGCGCGAGCCCAGCTCGGTGGTGGTGCGCTGAGCGTCAGGCGTGCGCGCCGCCGTCGACGCGGATCTCGGTGCCGGTGATGAACGCTCCGTCGTCGGAGGCGACCATCGCGATCACGGCCGCGACGGCGCTGGGGTCGCCGAGGATTTCGTTCTCCTTGCCGTGCAGCAGCGGAGTCTGCTTGGCCCACAGTGCCAAGTCGTATCCCTCGGGCATCTTGTCGAGGGTGCTGTTGGCCAACGCCGTCGACACCCCACCCGGCTGGATGTTGACCGCTCGAAGCCCCTGTTTCGAGTATTCCAGCGCCAGTGCGTGGGTGAATGCCAGCACGCCGCCCTTGCTCGCGGCGTACGCGGCCATGTATGGATGCGCGAAAGTGGCTGCGGTGGAGGTGAAGTTGACCACCACGCCGCGACCGGAGTCGATGAGCGCGGGAAGCGAAGCGCGCGTCATCAGGAACGTGCCCGTCAGGTTGATCGCCAGTGTGGTGTTCCAGTCGTGCAGCGTGTGTTCGTGGGTGTGGGCACAGAGCTGAATGGCCGCGGCATTGACGAGCACATCCAGCCCGTCGAGGGTGTTGACAGCGGCAGCGACCTCGCTGCCAACCGCAACCTCGTCGGAGATGTCCAGGACGGCGGTCGTCAATCGCTTCGCCGTGCCCGCGTCCTCGGCAGCAGCCGTTGTCCTCGCGAGCCCTTCGGCGGCGACGTCGATCGCGACGACTGTGCCGCCCTCCTCGAGGAGACGGGCGACGGTGGCCTGCCCGATACCCGAGCCGGCACCGGTGATGACGATCCGGCGGTCATCGAACCTCTGCATGATCGCTCCTTTCAAGCCGGCCGCAGGACGTTGATATCGCCCATGGCGATCTGGACATCGAAGTGACGGTGGATGATTCGCCATCCGTCGGCTGTACGCAGATGTCGATCCCGGTAGACGCCGATCGCTTCATACGGGGTCAGCTGCGCGCGGTCCCCGGCCCCGACGTGTAACACCCGCGCCTTGGTCACCGAGCGCGCCTCATCGCCGTCGATCGCAATCTGATAGTTGCCGAGAAGATGCTGCGACGGCCCGCAGCCGTCGAGAAAACTGCGGATCGATTCGACGATGGCCGCTCGCCCAGTGAGCGTGGCAGCGTAGTTTCCTACCGCTTCCGGGTGAAATACGTCATTCAGGCCCAACCAGTCTCGCGTGTCCAGACACGTCGCGTATCTGTTGAGAACATCGATGATCGCTTGGCGCTCGACGCACTCGCATTCCATCGCCCGCAATCCTCAGGTCAGCTGGAAGGCGCTGATCGGTGCCTCATCCGGGTATACCGCCGGGCCGCCGAGGTCGTAGGCCGCGTTGAGCGCGCCGATGAATTCCGGATCGTGCAGCGGCTCGCTCGGCACATCGAGTCTGATGCCTTTGCGACTGAGATCGTCGACCATCATGTCGATGGCCTTGTCGGCGGTGAGATCGTCCGAGCCGTCCATGTTCTTCTTCAGTTCGTCGAAGTCGGAGAACACTTCGGCCGACCAGTGCACCAGGAAGCGCAGATCGTCGGTGTGGTGCCGGGCGATCACGTCCTCGCCGTTCTTGAGCAGCCAGTGGTCGCGATCGCTCGGGTCGCCGGTGAACAGCGTGTCGAAGGCGAGCCCGGCCGGAGTCTGCTGTTCGAGGGGACCATTCGCCTCGCCGCGGTGCACCATCATCTCGTTCTGGACCACCACACCCCGGTTGAACACCGGAGGCAGCAGTCGCTGCGGTGCCTTCAGTGGGCCGTCAGGCCAGTAGGTGAAGCCGCTTCCTTCGTCGAGCGAGAACCACGTGATCACCTGAGCCATCTTGATCAGGTAGTCCTGGAACAGGCCGGACTTGCCCATCACACTGCACAGCCATGTCGGCGCATTCTCGTGACGGACGCCGCGAAAGCTCGGGGAGTCAAGGTGGCCGGGGTCGCGGTTGGCGCACGGGCCGTTGATGTTGAACAGCATCAACTCGGGCTTGGCGTAGTCGGCGTTCCAGTAGCTCTTTGCAAGTTCGACGAATCGCTGGTTGTAGAAGCAGTCGTGCAGTTCGGGATAGAGGACCGTGCCGTAGTTGGCGAGGTAGCCGCGAAAGGTCGGTGTCAGGAACAAGTCGAGCGACGGTTCGAAACCCTCGGGGAATGCGCCGCTCATCGTCGCCATCAACTCTTCTGCGGAGGCGAAGTGCTGGGCAATGATCAGCTTCCATGGCCCCTGCGTGCGGACGACGTCGAGTAGTCGCTCCTTCTGGTCGGCCGTGTAGACATTGTCGATCTCCCGTGGCGGCGCGGCGGGACGCAGCACATCGGAAAGCTCCATTCGCCGCTCGTCCGTGAGCATGTCATGGTCTCCTTACTGACTTTGTTCGCTCGATTGTGGGCTGCACCGCTCTGCGGGCGGACCAGGGTGTCCGGTGATCGGGAAGTTCACCGGGTTGTCGAACTTCGCCCGCAGCAGGGCGCCCACCTCAGCGATCGCCAGCCGTCCGCGAGCGGTGGCGTCCGACCGCATCAAGAACCCGTGATAGGCGCCGGGATAGCGCGCGAGTGTGGTTTGCACGCCGGCGTCGCGCAGCCGTGACGCGTAGCGCTCGCCCCAGTCGCGGATCGGATCGCATTCTGCGGTAACGACTATGGCGGGCGGCAGTGCGCTCAAGTCGGCCGCATGGGCCGGCACCCGGTACTGGTCGTGCGGCGCGCCGCTGCCTGCGTCGGCCAGCTCATGCATGTAGACGATGTCGTCGTGGCTGAGCATCGGCGCATCGGGAAGTCCGACCATCGATTCCACCGTCATGTCGCGGTCGAGGCCCGGGTAGAGCAGCACCTGGCACGCGATCGTGGGACCGCCGCGATCGCGGGCCGCGAGCGCCACCGCCGCAGCGAGTGAGCCACCGGCACTGTCTCCGACGACCGCCAGTCGTGTGACGTCGACGTCTATGCGCTGTGCGTGCTCCGCAACCCACTCGGTGGCCGCGTATGCGTCGTCGAACTGAGCGGGCGCGGCGAACTCTGGAGCCAGCCGGTAGTCGACCGACATCACGGTGGCGTTGGACTGGGCGGCAAGGGTTCTCGCCAGTGGCTCGAATGAATGGTTGGACCCCATCACCATGCCGCCGCCGTGGAAGTAGACCAGCACGGGCGCGTCCGTCGTGTCCGTGGGGCGGTAGATCCGAACGGGAATTCGGCCGGCGGGCCCGGGGATCGCGCAGTCGTCGACGTTCGCCATGACAGGCATGTCGTCGGGATGCGGTGCGGACTCGATCGCGTGTCGCACCGCCGCCAGGCCGCGCTCTCGCATCGGCGGGATCGGACCAAACGACGCGACACGCGCGGCGGCATCCGGGTCGAGCGTCATTGCTGTTCGGGGTCGAACCGACGGCCCGACCGTAGTGCCGGCGGACGTTGGGAGACCAGGGCTTCCGCGCGTTCCGCCATCGCCGAGCCGACGTAGTCGGGTTGGGTCAGAAGGTAGAACCGCCCCTGGGCAGCTTGGTCGAAGACGACTTCGGCCGCCGCGAGCGGGTCCATGGCGTCGGCCTTGATGTCGAGCATGGCGCCGCGCTGCGACTCCGCGGCGGCGACGTCACCGGTGTCCACACCACCGGCGGATTCGAAGATGTTCGACACCACGGCACCCGGCAGGACCGCTTGGACGTGAATGTGGTTGTGGCCGGCCAGTTCGACCTCGAGGCGTAGGCACTCGGTGAGCGCCAGCACCGCGTGTTTGCTCATGATGTACGGCGTCTGCAGCGGCACCGAGGCGACGCCGCCGATCGACGAGAGGTTCCACACCCACGCCGGTTCACCGGCGGCGATCATCGGCGGCAGAAATGCTCGCACGCCGTGGAAGACTCCACTGATGTTGATGTCGACCAGTCGATTCCAATTCTCGACGGGGGTGTCCCATAGGAACCCGAACTGCTCGACACCTGCGTTGTTGACGAGCAGCCGCACCGGTCCGACGTCCCGGTACGTGCGTTCGGCGAGTGCGGACACCGCCTCCGGATCACGGACGTCGCACACGACGTCGATAGCGCCCGCGCCCGCTGCTACGAGCTCGTCACGAAGCGCCGCAACCGCATTGGCATCGATGTCGGCCAGCACCACCGTCATGCCCAGCGAGCCGGCATGTCGGGCAAGACCCGCGCCGATGCCTGCGCCTGCACCGGTGATAACGGCGACGCCACCGTCGAAGGGTGTGCTCACGTGCCTGCCGTGGCGGAACTCTTGGCGCTGTGTTCAGCGAAGGGAATCGAATCCTCGGCGTCGAGCACCACACTCATCGACGTGAAAACCAGGCCATGGTCGGCCCGCCGTATCCCGACATCGACGACGCCACTGGACACATCGAACGGGACGTTGTTGGTGATCTGGTTGACATACAGATAGAAGCGCACGTTGGTCACGGCGCCTTCGCTGCCTGTGCGGAAGATGTTGGTCGCGTGATGGCGCAACGGGTAGGGGTTCTCGTTCCGGTGCTGCGTCAGCCACGCCAAAGTCTCGGCACCGCCGTGCAGCTCGGCGGCCAGCAGATGCTCGAACGGGCACTGGCCCGAATCCGAACGACTGAGGTACTCCATTTCGTCACCGATCCGGGTGGCCAGCTCATCGAAGTGGCCCTGGTCGTAGTGGTACCAGAAACCCGCGATGAACTCCTGGACGTCGGTCAACGTGATGGCTTCGCTCATGGCCACCAGTCAATAGCCGCCACCTGCGCTACGGCGCGAAGGCGTCCGGTGAGTGGAACGGTTTTTCTGACCCGAAACGGGTGCGAAGATCACGCTTGAGCAGCTTGCCGCTGGGGTTCTTCGGTAACGCATCGACGAAGTGGAGCCGTTTCGGCGTCTTGTACCCGGCCAGGTGGCTGCGGCAGTGGGTGAGCAGTTCGGCCTCGGTCGGGCTCGCGCCGTCGCGCGGGACGACTGCCGCGACAACAGCCTCCACCCAGACCGGATGCGGGACACCGAACACTGCGACTTCTTCTACGCCCGGATGGCCGTACAGGACTTCTTCGACCTCGCGGCTGGCGACGTTCTCGCCGCCTGTCTTGATCATGTCCTTCTTGCGGTCGACGACGTGCAGCAGCCCGAATTCGTCGTAGAAGCCGAGGTCTCCGGAATGGAACCATCCGCCTCGGAACGCTTCCGCGGTGCGTATCGGGTCGTCGAGGTAACCCAGCATGAGCTGCGGTCCGCGGTGCGCGATCTCTCCGACCGCTCCGGCCGAAACGGGGGTATCGGTGTCGTCGAGGATGGTGGTCTCGACGTTGATCGCGGGCCGGCCCGCCGCACCGCCGTGGTCTGCCTGATCGGCCGGACCCAATGCGCTTGCCAAAGGGGCCATCTCGGTCTGGCCGTAGAAGTTCCACAACTGCAGGTCAGGCAGGCGCTCGCGGAGCTCGAGCAGGATTTCTGTGGGCATCGCCGATGCGCCGTAGTAGCCCTTGCGCAGGCTGCTCAGGTCGACTTCGTCGATGATGGGCGAGCGCAGCAGGCTGATCCAGATGGTCGGCGGGGCAAAGAAATTGGTCGCCCCGTGGTCCTCGATGCTGCGCAAGATCACCTCGGGATCGGGACGCGGAAGGATGATGCTCGTAGCGCCCAGGTAGATATCGGTCGCCAGGAAATTGTCGAGCTGGGCACAGTGGTAGAGCGGCATCGAGTGAATCTCGATGTCGTCCTCCGACATCGACCCGGCCACGATGGTGCTGACGTAGTTGGACACCAGGCTTCGGCTGGAGTGCATCACGCCCTTGGGGCGCGATTCGGTGCCGCTGGTGTACATCAGGCGAAGCAACTGGTCATCGGCGATCTCGACGTCGGGTGGCAGAGTGGTTGTGGTCAGCCAGTGCGCGAAGTCTTGCCAGCCGTACGGTGCGCGTTGCCCGTCGGCGTTCAACGCTACGGTGGTGAGCGACGATCCGTTGCCGGCCATCGCTGCGTCCGCCGTGGGGATCAGGTCGTGCTCGACGATGAATCCGCGGACCCCGCTGTGGCCGAGGATGTAGGCGATCTCGTCGGCGGTGAGCATGAAGTTGATCGGCACGAGCACGACACCCGCCCTCGCGGTGGCGAACGCAAGTACCGCGTACTGCCAGCAGTTGTGGGCCAGCAATGCCACGCGGTCACCGGGCGAAAACCCGTTGTCCCGCAGCGCCGCCGCGGCGCGGTCGACCAGCTCGTCGAATTCGGTAAAGGTCAACGTGACGTCGCCGTCGATGAGGGCGACCTTGCTGGGATGCCTGCGGGCGGTCCGGCGCGGGATGTCGCCCAGGGTGTGGCTGCGCACCTGCATGCGGTCGTCCTTCACTGCGCGAGCTTCAGTTCGCGGCCGATGATCTCGCGCATGATCTCCGAGGTGCCGCCGTAGACACGGGTGACCCTGGCGTCCATCGCGGAGCGGGCGATCGGGTACTCGCGCATGTACCCGTAACCGCCGAACAGCTGCTGGCAGGAATCGAGGCACCGAAACTCCATCTCCGTCGCCCACAACTTGGCCTTCGCGGCGTCAGCGGGTGACAGCCGCCCGGCATTGAGCTCTATGACGCAGCGGTCGACGAACGCCTCCGCCACCGACACCTCGGTGGCGACATCGGCGAGGACGAATCGGGTGTTCTGCAATGCGCCGATGGGTTTGCCGAATGCGGTGCGGTCGCGCACGTAATCGATCGTCCAGCGCAACGCCGCGCGGGCGCGACCGAGGCTGCCGACCGCGATCTGCATCCGTTCCTGCGGCAGATTTTTCATCAGATATTCGAATCCGCGCCCCACCTCGCCCAATACGTTCTCTTTCGGCACCATCACATCGGTGAAGATCAGCTCCGACGTGTCCTGGCAGTGCAGTCCGAGCTTGTCCAGGTTGCGGCCGCGCTCGAAGCCGGGCATCCCGCGCTCGAGCACGAGCAGCGTCAGGCCGCGGTGCCTGTCGGCTGAGGTGCGCACGCAGGTGATCACCAGATCGGCGTTCTGTCCGTTGGTGATGAACGTCTTGGCGCCGTTGACGCAGAAGTGATCTCCGGCGTCGACGGCCGAGGTGCGGATTCCGGCCACATCAGAGCCGGCGCCGGGCTCGGTCATCCCGATGGCCGCGATGAGGTCTCCGGCGACGAAGCCCGGCAGCCACCGAGCGCGTTGTTCGGCGCTGCCCAGGTCGGCAAGATAAGGCAGGCAGATGTCGTTGTGAACCGCGAAACTCAAACCGACGGCACCGCAGTCTGCATCCATGAACGATTCGATCAGGACCTGGTTGTAGCGGAAATCGTGCGCTTCGACGCCACCGAATTGTTCGCCGGCCGCAAAGCCCAGCAGCCCAACGGCTCCGGCTTTGGCGAACACCTGACGTGGGATGATGCCGTCGTCCTCCCAGGCGGCGATGAACGGTGCGACCTCCTTGCGTGCGAAATCGCCGGCGAGTTCTCCGAATGCGCGGTGGTCGACTTCGTAATGCACGCGATCCATTGCCGCAGAGTAGGCACGTGTGCACTGCGGAGACGATGAGTGTCCCGCTCAGTAGACATGACGACCCGCGGCCATCGTCACGGCATCGATACTCCGTTGTGTGATCACTGATGCCGAAACCGTTCGGGCGACCACCGGTTCCGGGTTCGATCCTGTCGAGCTCCGAGCGAACCTGCGACAGGCCGACCCGGGTGTGCTGGTTGCGGTGCTGGCTCAGCTCACCGGCGACGCGTCGGTGATCGACAGGTTCGGGCCGGCGATCACACACGTGCCCGACCCGCCCGAGCGTGCGGGTGTCACCGACGCCGAGACCGCGGAGGCATTGGCATCGGCAGTCCTCGACGCGCTCGACAACCCGTCGGCTCATCGTGTTGCCGACGACCCGGAACTGTTCACCCGGCTGCTGCCGCTCGCGCTCGGCTCTGAGGTCGACGACGAGTTCGTTCCGCTGTTGCTCGAACAGGGCGGCTTTCAGCTGTCGCAGCCGACATTGCCACGCACTGTGCCGGTCCCGGCGACGACGAGTGTGGCGATCATCGGCGCGGGTCTCGCCGGGATGATCGCTGCGTTCGCTGCCGCGGACGCCGGCGTCGCGTACGAGATCTTCGACCGCAACGACGAAGTCGGAGGGACCTGGCTGACGACGACCTACCCGGGGATCGGTGTGGATACGCCGTCGGCGTACTACTCGCTGTCGCGTGAGGTGAATCCCGACTGGACGAGCTACTACCCGCAGGGTGCGGAGTACCAGGCGTACCTGGTGTCGCTGGCCGACAAGTACCGACTGCGCGACCACATCCGGTTCGGCACCGAGGTCGAGGCGCTGACGTGGGAGGAAGACCGACGGCAGTGGCGCATCGAGACGGTGGATCGCGACGGCCATCGTGGGATCAGCTATGCCCGCGTGGTGATCACCGCCGCCGGATACCTCAACCGTCCACGATGGCCGGAAGTCGGCGGCCGAGAAACATTCGCGGGCACGAGTATTCATTCGGCGCAGTGGGACTCGTCGCTGGATCTCACCGGTAAGCGGGTCGCGGTCGTCGGCGCCGGCTGCACGGCCGTGCAGATCGTCGACGCCTGCGTCGATGAGGTCGCGCACTTGACGGTCTTTCAACGTCAGCCGCACTGGGTGGCGCCGCGTAAGCGGCCGACCGACGATGTGCCCGAGTTTCGGCGCTACCTGGGTCGCCATCTGCCGTACTACGCGAACTGGCACCGGCTCAAGTCGTACTGGGCCACGTCCGACAACAACTATCCGGTGATACTGCAAGATCCGGAATGGGCAAGTGAGCACCTGTCGATCTCACCTGCCAACGACGTGCTGCTGCAGATGTGCCTGGAGTACATCGACCGGACCTTCGGGGCGGACAGCGAATTGGCGAAGAAGGTGACTCCTGATTTCGCACCGTACGGCAAGCGCATCATCCGGGATCCGGGTGGCTACTACGCGGCACTGACCCGCAGTCACGTCGACGTCGAGGCCAGCGAGCCCGCCGAAGTCAACGAGCGGGGGATCGTCACGGCCGACGGCCGCCAAATCGATCTCGACGTCATCATCTACGCCACCGGCTATCACCTGGACTTCCTGTCGACCATCGACATTCGTGGTCGCGATGGTCGCACTCTCGCCGGGGAATGGGGCGACAGTCCCCGCGCCTATCGCGGTGGCACGGTACCCGGCTTCCCCAATCTGTTCATCAACTCGGCACCGAATTACAGTCCGGGTCACGGTGCGGGTGCGAACTTCTCGATGGAAGTGATGGCGCACTACATCATCGAATGCCTGCAACTCATGGCACTGCGCGGGGCGACGGCGATCGAGGTGACGCAGCAGGCGCACGACGACTACGTCGCCGCGATCGACGAGGCGATGGCGGGCACAGTGTGGTGTCACACGCCGAATGCGCACACGTATTACCGCTCCGGGTCGGGCCGTGTGGTGGTGGCCACTCCGTACCGTCTGGTCGATCTATGGCATCAGCACCGGGCGCCCATCGAAGAGCATTTCGAACTGCGATGACTCAATTGCTGAGCGGAAAAACGGCTTTGGTCACAGGCAGTAGCCGGGGGATCGGTCGGGCGATCGCGCAGCGCTTGGCGGCCGAGGGCGCGACGGTCGTGGTGACGGCGCGTTCGTTTGAGCCGTCGCAGTCCTTGCGTTGGGGATCGTCCGCGGCGCTACCCGGCACGATCGGCGAAACCATCGAGCTCATCGAGGGGGCGGGGGGGCAGGCGATCGGGCTGGCGGCGGATCTGGAGAATCCCGGTGATCGCGACCACCTCGTCCAGCGGGTACTCGAGCGCACCGGCCGGCTCGACATCCTGGTCAACAACGCTGGTTTCGCTGACTATTCGATGGTCGAGGACATGTCGCTGGACACCTTCGAACGCACAGTGGAGCACTATCTACGGGTCCCGTTCGTGCTGACCAAGGCGGCGGTGCCCGGTATGCGCGCACAAGGCGCGGGCTGGATCGTCAACATCGGATCGGTGACCGGGGTCGCGCCGGTACGGCCGTACCGCGAGTACAACAAGACCTCGGGCGACGTGGTCTATGCGTCGGTCAAGGCGGCCTTGCATCGGTTCACGCAGGGGGTCGCTGCCGAACTGCTCGACACGAACATCGCGGTCAACTGTGTTGGTCCGTCCACTGCAGTGCGCACACCCGGTGCCTCAGCGCTGATCCCGGACACCTTCCCGACGGAACCGGTCGAGTATCTGGCCGAGACCGTGTTGGCGATGTGTCACCGGCCCGCTGCCGAGCGCACGGGGCTGGTGGCTTTCAGCCTGCACTATCCATGGTCTCAGCAACTCGCGGTACACACCCTCGACGGCAGATCGGTGCTGCCGCCGTTGGAGCCACCGAGCACCGCGAACCCGAACATCCTGCCGGCCGGTGTCTAACCCAAAACCACGGTGTCACTGCGGCAGAAGCTGTGACACACCCGGTCCCGCACGATCACTTCGGGACACTCCGGATCGAACCATCGGTCCACATGGGCCCAGTGGATCGGGTGCATCAAATACGGTCCCATCAGGCCGTCGACGTCGGTGAAATGTTGCTCGAACACGTGGGTCCATTGCGACGCACCGATAGCGCGCTCCACCCGGCTCAACTGCCATGCCGTGATCGTGCGCACATAGTCCGGCATCAGATTGAGGTCGCTCTCGAACCGCTCGACGAGGGCCTCATCGGCTTCGGGCGACACCCGCAGCAGCAGGGTCCGATAGACACTCGCGGGCTGCTCAACCGCGGTTTTGCTTGCCGCACCGCGATATTCGACACCGTCGACGTGTTCGACCGCGGCGGACTCGAGCGCACGGTCGAGTTCGGCGGTTGTGTCGGTCCGCCTCTCTAGATCGGAGAAGCGGAGGTGCACCAGAATGTCGCCGCCGTTGCGGACACCGGGCAGCGTCGGTTCGATGAGGACGTGCGCCGCCGCCGATGCGTCCGCAACGGCACGGAGGGCGGGAATCAGTGCATGGGGTTCATCGCCCGGTGCCAGGTGGATCAGCCTGGTGAGATTAAACATCGCAGAGTTCGTCGACATCGTCGGCAGCGGCGGCCACGCTGCGCGACCGTTGACACACCAGCTCGCCGATCGTCGTCCACCATCGGCCGACGCTGGCGTCGGGCCTGCCCTTCCACGTCATCTCCCACCACGCCTGCGCACTCGGCAGCGACCAGCGGACGGTGACCGTGTTGGACTGATCGGTGAACCAAATGGGTGGGCTGACGAGGATGTCGCGCAACGTCATTCCGCGTTCGCGGGCTCCAGGAGCGTATTCAGCGAGGTATCGGTCGATGAATTCTTTCGCCCGTCCCGGCTGCGTCACCACATGGTCGACGACATAGACCGCACCGTCAGACATGCGCACCGGCGAGAATCGTGGACAGGTCTTCGCCCGCTCGCCTTCGTGCCTGCTGGGCGAGCTCGAGTACGGGCATGGTCATGAACCCGTGAATGGCGCCCTCGTAGTGCCGATGCGTCAATCGAACGCCTGCACCTTTGAGCGCCTCGCCGAATGCGATTCCTTCATCCCGCAGTGGGTCGTGGCCTGCCGTCACGACTACGGCGGGTGGCACACCGGACAAGTCGGCGGATAGCGGTGCAGCGTATGGATGTTCGCGGTCGACGGGGGAGGGCACGTACTGGTCCCAATACCACTGCAATGCGGGTCGGGGGTTGTAGTACCCTTCGCCGAACAAGCGATACGACTCCGTGTCGAATCGCGGAGAGATCATCGGGTACAGCAGCAACTGCGCCGCGAGCGTCGGTGCTCCGCGATCGCGTGCCATCAGCGCGACCGTTGTCGCGATATGGCCACCCGCACTGTCGCCACCCACGACTATTCGGCCCGGATGGCCGCCGAGGGCGTCCGCGTTGCGGGCAGCCCAGTGCGTCACCGCGAACACGTCTTCAGCGGCCGCCGGCCATGGCGCTTCCGGCGCCAGCCGGTATGCGACGGAAACCACTACGGCGGGAATCAGATTCGCCAAGCTGCGGCACAGTCCGTCGTGGCTGTCGAGGTCGCAGAACACAAACCCACCACCGTGGGCGTACACCATCGTCGGCACCGGCCCGGACGCTGAAACGGGGCGGTAGATGCGCACCGCGATATCGCCCGCGGGCCCGTGCACGGATACGTCGCGGACGTCGCCGACCTCTTCGGGTGTCGCCGGCGCGACGAATCGGGACCTGATCGTCGCCCGCGCCGTCGCGCCGGTCATCGTGTGCACGGGCGGAAATCCGGCGTCGAGCGCTTCGATCATCTCGGCGATCTGCGGATCGAGCGTCATGCGTACTGCAGCTCCGCGACCGGGCGCGCGGCGCTGCGCAGTGGCCGCGCGTGTTGCAGGGTTGGTGCCACTCGCCGCGGCCCGTCTTCGACGTCGCGCCATATCCCCATCGCGGTCATGCGCACCGGCGCCGCGAGACGCTGGTCGAACGTCATTCGGCTGACAGGGCCGCACACCGATACCGCCGCGACAGCTTCTCCCGGGCCGCCGATGGGCGCTGCGACACAACCGAATCCGGGCACCGACTCTTCGCGGTCGAACGCTACGCCGCGGCCGCGAACGTTGGCCAGTTCAGCGCGCAGCTGCGCGGGCGTGCTGATCGAGTACCTGGTCTTGCGGGTACTGAGATCGACGACGTCGGCCTCGCTGTTATAGGCCAGCATCGCCTTGCCCACCGCCGCGCAATGCGCGGGCTGACGACCGCCCACGCGGGTGGGTATCGCTGCCACCATCCGGTCGCCGATCTTCTCCAGGTAGACCACGTCGGAGCCGTCCAACACGGCGAGATGGACGACCAGTCCCGTCGCGCGATGCAGATCATGCAGCAACGGGATCGCTGCCCGGTGCAGCCGGTCCTGGTGCACGGCGAGCGAGCCGAGCTCCACGAGCCGCATCCCCAGCTCGTAGTCGCGGCCGTTGCGGCGCAGCCAGCGCAGCGCGACCAATCGTTCGAGCATCCGGTGCGCCGATGACCGGGGCAGGCCCGTGCGACGAACGATCTGGGCCAGGTTCAGGCGTCCGGGTCCGTCGAAGGCGTCCAACACGAGCGATACCCGATCGATCACAGCACTCGGAGTTTCGACAGCCCCGGACATCGTGGTCATGACGCCTCCTCGCATATGACTAATAGGAATATGCCTATTTGTAGCATATTGGTGTGGCGGCTGTCACGTAGGCACGCGGAAAATGACGCAGACCACCACCGATGTGCGGTGGTGGCCTGCGGGAATGCTGGAAGTGCCTTACCCCTCGGCTGCAGCGCGGCCTGCGCGGCGGCCGTAGAAACTGCCGTCACCCAGCGAGATTCCGCTGGCATAACCCCACGCCGCGACACCCGCAGTGCAGCGCCCCGCGGCATACAGGCCGGGAATCGGTGCTCCGCTGACGTGCAGCACCTCGGAGTCCAGCGTGGTCTGCAGGCCGCCCAGCGTGAACCCGGCGCAACTGCCCCGGAGATCGATGGCGCCGACGGGCGTTCCGATGGGCTTGAGCCATTCGGGCTTCTTGTGCAGCAGCGGATCCTCGCGGCGCGCAGCGGCCTCGTTGTACGCGCTGACGGTGGCCTGCAACGAACCAGGCGGAAGGCCGATCTCGCCCTCGAGTTCCGCGACGCTGTCGCAGACCCACGTCGCCGGACGTTTGAGGAACGGTGTCGGAGAGGTCGCGGCCATCGCCTCCTCCTGCGCGTCACCGTCGATGATCAGGTACGCGGTGTCGTCCTGGTGATACAGCGTGAGCTGACCGATGCGGCCGGAGTACATGTCCTCTGGGACATAGCGCTGCCCGCGCCCGTTGACGAGGATGCCCCGCACGGTCTGCTGCGGGTCGACGAGGAATGCCACTTCGGTGGCGTCCATGTGCGCGAGATCGGCGCCCAAAGCCTGCGCCATCCGGATCGCTTGGCCGTCATGCTGTTCGATAGATGCCGCGGGCCGCCCGACGAGCTTCGGCGCGTACTGAGCCAGCATGGCGTCGTTGTAGGCGAAGCTGCCGGCCGCAAGCACGACGCCGCGCCGCGCGCGGATCGCGACCGGTTTGCCGTACTGGCGGGCGATGAGCCCAACGACGCGGCCGTCGGACTGCACGACCAACGAGGACGCGTGGACGTCATACACAGCGCGAACGCCGAGCGATGTCGCAGTGTCGACGAGTGGCTTCATCAGCATGTAACCGGCGCTGGCCTCGCCGGCCTTCTTGTTCGACATCTGCGGAATATGGCCCCGCGGAGCGGGTTTCGCGATGGTGTTGAACGGGAAGGCGTTCTCGCCGCCGGTGAACATGAGGCCTTCGTCGCCGGGCGGCTCCCAGCCGGGCTCGCCCCAGAACACCGGTTTGAACGGCACACCGCAGCGCACCAGCCAGTCGAAGTGGTCGACGCTTCCGGCGCAGTAGTCGCCGACGCGGTTCGCGTCGGCGCCCGGGCCCATCGCCACGTTGAGGAATGCGACCATGTTGTCGACGGAATCGTCGAAGCCACAGGCTTTTTGCAGGTCGGTGCCGCCGCCGAGGTAGATGAACCCGCCCGCCATCGCGGCGGCCCCACCCCAGCCGCCGGTCCGCTCGAGGACGAGGACGTCGGCGCCGGTCGAGGCGGCTTCCACCGCCGCGGCCGCACCGGCGATGCCGTACCCCGCGATCACGACATCGGCTTCGTAGTCCCAACTCTCGATCTCATCAGCAGACCTGGGGTAGACGTCGGTATCCATCGGCTACATCCGCATCGCGGCTGGCGGTTCGCCCATCCACTGGTGACCCCAGTAGCTGTCGGCGGTGATTTCCTCTGCGGTGTAATACCGTTCGTCCACCCGCATGCCTTCGGTGCCGAACTCGATGTCCCAGTCGCCGGGTGCACGGACGTAGAAGGACACCATCTTGTCGTTGGTGTGACGCCCCAGCGTCGAGGACAGCTGGAAACCCTCCGCATTGACGCGGTCGAGCGCTTGCCCGACCGCGTCGAGACTGTCCACCTCCACCATGACGTGGACCAGGCCGGGTTTGTCCTGGTTCATCGATGGGCAGATGGCCAGGCTGTGGTGCCGCTCGTTGATGCCCAGGAAGCGAACCCGTATGGGACCGAACTCCGGCGGGGCGGGGACCCGGAAGGCTCCGCGCGAGCGGAAACCCAAGACGCCGGTGTAGAAGTCGAACAGGCCGTTGGCATCCATCGCGGGAACCACCACGTGGCCGAGACCCTGGTCGCCGGTCACGAACCGCGCGCCGAACGGGGTGATGACCGGGCTGTGGTCGAGCACCGCGCCGTGGAAGACCTCCAGCGTCGTACCCGCTGGATCGGAGAACGTGATCACTTCCTCCACGCGCCGCTCGTCGGCCTCGGCGGGGGACAGGTCCTTGAACGCGATCGACGCGGCGTCCAACGCGGCTTTGACTTCCACGAGCGCGGCGTGGTCGCGCACCTCCCAGCCGACCGTCAGAACCCGGTCGACGTCGCCGGGTACGACGATGATGCGCGCTGCGCGCTCGTCCATCCGCAGGTACAGGGCAGAGGGATCGGGACCCGATCCCTCGGCGAATCCCAGTACGCCGAAAGCGAACTGACGCCACCGATCGATATCGCTGGCCGCAACGGTAATGTAGCCGAGGCTCCTGAGAGTGCTCATCGGTCAGATCAGCGCCCGCAGCGGACCCTCGGGGTCGACGCCGAACGAGCTCAGCGCCGACGCGTGATATGGCGTGCCGGGAATGTGGATCGCGTGGGCCAGACCGGCGTGCGCGTCACGCCAGTACCGTTGCAGCGGTTTGTCCATCCGCAACGCGTTACCGCCCGATCGGGCGAAGATCTGGTCGACGGCGGCGACCGCGCGCCACGCCGCGCGCACCTGTGTCCGTCGTCCGGCGGCACGGTCTTCGAAGGACACCTCCTTGCCGGTGTCGACGATGTCGTAGATGCGGTCGACGTTGGCCAGCAGTTCCTGGCGGGCGGCGTTGATGTCCGCGGCGGCCTCGCCGATGGCGTACATGACGTACGGGTCGTCCTTGACCGCACCGTAGGCGCCGACGCGGTCACGCTGGTAATCGAGGTGGGCGGCCAGCGCTCCCTCGGCGATGCCGACCACCGCGGACGTGATGCCCAGCGGGAACATGGTGGACCATGGCATGAGGTACAGCGTCGACGACATCCCGGCCTTGCGCTGGGCGGTGCCGTCCATCACCTCGGTGGCGTCCATCGTCCGGTAGTCGGGGACGAAGGCGTCACGCACGATGACGTCCTTGGACCCGGTGCCACGCAGACCCACGACATTCCAGGAGTCCTCGACGATCTCGTAGTCCTTGCGCGGCAGGATCATGTGCAGCATCTGCGGCGGCATCAGCGGTTTGCCCTCGGCGTCACCGAGCATCGCGCCGAGGATGATCCACTCGCATTGGTCGGTGCCCGAGCTGAACTGCCAGCGGCCGTTGAAGATGTAGCCCCCGTCGACCGGCCTGGCCACACCCTGCGGCGCGTAGGGCGACGCGACCCAGGTGTCGACGTCGGCGCCCCAGATCTCCTCGGCCACCCTGGGATCGGCGTAGGCCAACTGATAGGGGTGCACGCCGACGACGCCGTTGATCCATCCCGCAGCGGGATCGAGCGTCGCCGTCGCCATCACGGTCTCGGCGAACTCGCGCGGATGGACCTCGTAGCCGTTGTACTTGGCGGGTTGCAGCAGCCGGATATTGCCGGCCGTCTTCATCGCCTTGGCTGTCTGGTCGGTGAGTTGGCCGATCTTCTCGGCCTCGGCGCCCTGCTCACGCAGTTGGCCGGCCATCTCCATCACTCGGTCGATTACCCGCTCGGTCATGCTCTCGTCCTTACTGTGTGGGCTTGATTCATGGTCTACCTCAGGTCGCCCCGACGCCGCAGGCAATCCCGGTCAGTGGACTGCGCCGTCAAAACTGGATGTGCACCGAGGCGGAGACGGGTCTTGTCTGACACGCCAGGATCAGGCCGGCCCGCCGGTCCTCGGGTTCGAGGACATCACTGTGCGCCATGTCGACCTCGCCGGAGACGACGCTGCACACGCACGAGCCGCACCGCCCCTCGCGGCATGAGTGGGGCACGTCGATGCCCGCGGCGAGCAGTACGTCGACAAGTGTGGACTGCGCCGGCCAGTCGATGCGATGCAGTTTTCCGTCGAGATCCACGTCGGCTCTGGCCATGGCGGACAGTGTCGGCCCTGGGCGGCTGAGACGGACAGCTGCCGTCCGGTGTCCGGGATCCGAAATCCTGAGCGTCCGGTCACCGGGAAACCGCCCGGCTCGGCGGCCGCGACGACCTACCGTGTGTTCGTGAGCACCGAGGCAGACGTAGACGTCGTCATCGATGTCGTCATCGTGGGCGCAGGTTTCGCCGGAATCTACGCCCTGCACAAATTCCGGTCGCTGGGATTGACGGCGCGGGTGTTCGAGGCCGCGCCGGAGGTTGGCGGCACGTGGTACTTCAACCGGTACCCCGGTGCGCGCTGCGATGTCGAAAGTGTCGACTACTGTTACTCGTTCTCCGACGAGTTGCAACAGAAATGGTCGTGGACCGAGAAATATGCGACGCAGGCCGAGATCCTGCGGTACCTGAACTGGGTCGTCGACGAGCTCGATCTGCGTGACGGCATCACGTTCGACACCCGTGTGACATCGGCGGTGTTCGATGACGCCGCTGTGCGCTGGACGGTGAACACCGACACGGGGGAGTCGGTCAACGCACGATTCTGCGTGATGGCAACGGGACCGTTGTCGGCCGCGTTGACGCCGGACTTCCCAGGCCTGTCCACGTTCGAAGGCGACGTTTACCACACCGCGCACTGGCCGAAGGAGACCGTCGACTTCACCGGCAAGCGCGTCGCGGTGATCGGCACCGGATCATCCGGCATCCAGTCGATACCGATCATCGCCGACCAGGCGGAGAAGCTCGTCGTCTTCCAACGCACCCCGAATTACAGTGTCCCTGCAGGTAATCGAGCCTTGACGGACGATGACGTCGCCGACTACAAGGCTTCTTACGACGAGCGCCGGCGGTTGTCGTGGCGCAGCGGCGGAGGCTCACCACACATTGCGCACCCCAAGCTGACGATGGAGGCCACCGCTGAGGAGCGCAGGGCGGCATTCGAAAAGCGTTGGGAACTCGGCGGCGTGTTGTTCTCCAAGACCTTCAGCGACCAGATGACGGATATCGAAGCCAACGACGAAGCCCGAAAGTTCTACGAGGAAAAGGTCCGCGCCGTCATCGATGATCCCGAGGTCGCCGACCTGTTGATCCCGAACGACCATCCGATCGGCACCAAACGGATCTGCACCGACACCAACTACTTTCAGACTTTCAACCGGTCACACGTCGAGCTCGTCAGTGTCCGCAAGACGCCCATCGAGTCCATCGACGCCACCGGCATCACCACCTCCGACGCACGTTTCGACGTCGATGCGATTGTGCTCGCGACCGGGTTCGATGCGATGACGGGCGCCCTGGCAAAGATCGACATCGTCGGGCGTAACGGCCACACGCTTCGCGACGACTGGGCGCACGGGCCACGCACTTACCTCGGGTTGGCGGTGGACGATTTTCCGAATCTGTTCCTGGTGTCCGGCCCCGGCGCCCCCGCGGTGCTGGCCAACATGGTGCTGCACGCAGAAGCGCACGTGAACTGGATCGCCGATGCCATCACCTACCTCGACGACCACGGTCACACCGCCATCGAGGCCACGGCGGACGCCGTCGAGGACTGGAACGCCGAACTGAACCGACGGGCGGACGCGTCACTGTTCACCAGGGCGAATTCCTGGTACATGGGGGCGAACGTGCCTGGAAAGCCACGGGGCTTCATGCTTTTCATCGGCGGGTTCGCCGCCTACCTCGACATCTGCCGCGAGGTCGTCTCCGCGGGCTACAAAGGGTTCGAACTCGTGACGGCGCCGTGAGGTCCGGACTCGACGGCAAGGTGGTCGTCGTCACCGGCGCCGCTCAGGGAACGGGACGCGTGCACTGCCAACGGTTCGCCGATGAGGGCGCAGATGTGATCGCTCTCGATACTGCTGTAGTCGCCGACGAATTGAACAACACGGCAACGCAGGTGCGCGATCGAGGCCGGCGATGTGTCGCCGCGACGGTCGACGTACGCGATGCCGACGCGATGTCGACCGCGATCGACGCCGCCGTCGGCGAACTGGGTCGGCTCGACGTCGTCGTGGCCAATGCCGGCGTACACACCGCAGGCGCACCGACATGGGAACTCAGCGACGAAACCTGGCAGAACACGCTGGCCATCAATCTGACCGGGGTGTTTCACACCGTGAAGTCGGCGGTGTCACACATCGGTGAGGGCGGGGGATCTGTGGTGATCATCAGTTCCACGAATGGATTACGTGGTACTCCCAACACCGCGCACTACACCGCCAGCAAGCATGCGCTGGTAGGCCTTGCCCGCACACTGGCCAATGAGCTTGGACCGCAGCGGATTCGGGTCAACACGGTTCATCCGGGCGCAGTCGGTACAGCGATGGTGGTTAACGACGCGACATTCCGGCGGCTCTGTCCCGAGGTGCCCAACCCCACGGCGGCCGACGCCGCTGAAGTCCTCAAGGCCCGCAACCTGCTGCCGGTGGGATGGGTCGAGCCCGTCGACGTCGCCAACGCCGTCGTGTTCCTGGCCTCCGACGACGCCCGCTACATCACCGGAACCCAACTCGTGGTCGACGCCGGTCTGACACAGAAGGTGTGAAGATGGGTCGACTGCAGGGGAAGGTCGCACTGATCACCGGTGCGGCGCGGGGTATCGGACGCGCGCAGGCGGTTCGGTTCGCCCAGGAGGGTGCCGACGTCATCGCCCTCGACATCTGCGGCCCGGTGGACACCGTCGTCACACCGCCGGCGACGCCCGCCGATCTCGACGACACGGCCCGGCTGGTATCCGAAGCCGGCGGCCGTGTCGTCACCGAGGTCGTCGACGTCCGTGACAGCGCTGCTGTGCAGGCCGCAACGGACCGCGGCGTCGAGTTCCTCGGTGGTCTGGACATTGTGTGCGCGACCGCGGGGATCACCTCGCGCGGGATGGCCATCGAGATGTCCGAGATCGCCTGGCAGACAATGTTGGACGTCAACCTGACCGGTGTCTGGCGGACCTGTCGTGCTACCGCACCGCATCTCATCGAACGCGGAGCGGGTTCGATGATTCTGATCAGCTCCATCGCGGGCCTGCGTGGTTTGGTCGGGGTTGCGCACTACACCTCGGCCAAACACGGCGTGGTCGGGCTCATGCGCACCCTCGCCAATGAGCTTGCACCGCACAATATCAGGGTCAACTCGGTGCATCCGACCAATGTCGATACGCCGATGATCCAAAACGACAACGTCCGCGCCGCGTTCCGGCCGGACCTCGAGCATGTCTCCCGTGAGGAGTTCGCCGAGGCGGCGTGCTCGATGAACATGCTGCCGATTCCGTGGGTCGACGCCGTCGACGTCGCCAACGCATGCCTGTTCCTGGCGTCGGACGAGGCCCGCTACATCACCGCCGTCACGCTGCCCGTGGACGCGGGCAGCACTCAGCGCTGAGTCTCAGCGGGTCAGGAACGCCAGCACCGCGCTTTCGAACGCGTCCTTGGCCTCGATCATCGCCCAGTGTCCGCAGTTCGGGAACACGTGCAGCTCTGCGTTGGGAATGGTGCGCATCGGGATCAGGGCCATGTCCAACGGGCTCACCCGATCGTCGCGGCCCCACGTCAGCAGCGTCGGAGCGGCCACCTTGTGCATCGTCGCCCAGGGCAGTGGAGCATCCGATGCCCGCATCGCCGCCATCATCTGCGTGAACGCCGCCTTGCCGTACATGCGGCGGGCGCTTTCCAGCGTCGGTGGGTCTGTCGCCAGCGCCCACCGTTCCTCGATCAGTTGCTCGGTCACCAGTGCCGGGTCGTACACCATCGAGTGCAACCAGTCGACCAGTCGCTGCCGCGTCGGGTTCTCGGTGAATTCCTGCAACAGCCGGATGCCCTCACTGGGGCCCGGCGAGAAGATGTTGGTGCCGATCCCGCCGATGGTGACGAGGCGCCGCACCTTCGCCGGCTGATGGGTCGCGTAGTTGATGCCGACGGCGCCACCCATCGAGTTGCCGATGATGTCGACGGAGTCGAGTCCCAGCGCGTCGATGAACGTGCCCACGGCGCCGAATGCGGTGAGCATCGGGTGGCCACCGAAGTCGTCGCTCACGCCGAAGCCGGGGAACTCCAGCACGAGGCAGCGAAAGCGCTCGGCGAATGTGCCCAGGATGCCGCGGAAATTGCGCCAGCCCGTCACCCCGGGACCGGACCCGTGCAAGAGCACCAGGGGAGGACCATCACCCGCTTCGTGGTAGCGAAGAACGCCCGCCTCGGTGGGCATCTCGCGAAGCGTGTCGTCATAGGTCAATTCCGCTGTCATCACCGATCCCGTCGCCGACAATTGGGCAATACCTCAGACTGGCATCGTGACATACGGCGTCGCGGCCGCCGTCCCGGTGAACGGGCCATGAGCACGGCCGGTCCGGAAAGGAGTCATGATCGCCATGCCCGTGGACGCGAAAACGGTCAGCCACTTCCTTGCCGAATACTTCGAGGCCTTCGCGGCATGCGTGCGCGGCGAGCGGGAGATCGCCACGCTACTGGCCTGCTACGCGGTACCGCTGATCATCACCAGCGACGACGGCGTCACAGGGCTCACGACGGACAGCGAGGTCGCGACGGTCATCCAGGGCCAGGTCGACGGGTTGCGGGCCCTGCGGTACAGCGGGACCCGGCTGCTTCAGTCCGAGGTCATCGGTCTCAACGCGACGTCAGCGCTGTTTCGCGCCAGCCTGTCGCGATACGACGACCAGGGCGATGAAATCGACTGCCCGACAATTACTTACGTCATAACCAATATCGATGACGGCCTGCGGATATCCATGCTCGCCGCCCTCGGCGACTAGTGCGGCACATCGGCGCGAAGAGTTCCGATCATTCAACGGTTTCTTCGACGGGTTTCAATTCCTCGGCCGAGTCCGGTTCGGTCGCCGGGTCCCTCGCGTCGGGGGCGTCGGCGGTGGCGGGCCGCTTGTCGCGTTGCGGCTCCGCAGACAACGCGGCGCCGAGCGCCAAGAAGAACAGGATGAGCAGCGGTGCGCCGAGATAGGTGTTCATCGGGCCGCCGGGCGAGATGAAGCTGCCGGGGGGACCGATGATCGTGATCGTCTCGATCAGCTGCTCCACCGCGAACACGGCGGCGACGATCCCAAGCCAGCGAGGGAACTGACCGGCATTGGCGGCCAACAGAATCGGTACAGCCATCATGAGGTTCGTGATCGTCAGCATCGGAGCCGACATGGTCACGATGTCGATGATCGTCCGTGCGGTCGCCGAGCCGAGCTGTTCGGGGTGCAGTGCCAAACCCGCGGCGAACCACGTGGCGATGAACACCTGCGCCAGCAACGCCGCGGCACCGACGGTGAAAACGTAGCCGGCCGGGCCTGACAACCGCTCACGCGCATACCCGAGTAGCGCCACCAGCGCCAGAGACCCGAATGCGAGCAGCAGTGCCTGTGCGCGCATCGCCCCCGAGTGCTCATTGACATGCGCGACGATCGCCGAGCCCGGCTTGTCGATGCCGGGAAATCTTGGCGCCAGCACCAGTGCAACGGCGTACAGCACCGCGAACGCAATACCGGCCGTCATCGGGGTTCGACGATCCATATTGCACCCCCTCGTGCCGCGGTGAGACTCATCGATGCGGACACCGGACATCAACCCTAGACAACGCACCTATCCACAACCGTCATTTGATCCCCAGCGCGCGTCGCGTGTCCCTGTTCGCGGCAAGTGCGGTCCGACGTCGGGCCTACTTTCGGCTCATGCGAACGGAATTGCCCGCCGAGCGTCTGCATCGCCGTCTCGGCGCAGAGAGTGAGCCCGATACCGATGCCGACAGCGAGCCCCGGCCCGACACGTTGTTGTCGCGGTGGTTACCCGACTCCAATGCCGGCGGAACGCCGAGTTGGCTGGCGGCCGTGCGAGCAGATCCGGGCAGGGCGGGGGTCATCGCATTGGGTGTCGTGGGTGTCATCGCGGTTCTGGTCACACTGTTCACGCTGGCGCGCGACGACTCGCCGCCGGTGACTTCGGCGAAACTGCCGCCGGTGCAGATGGTTTCGTCGGCGAGTCCGACCCCATCCGCTGGTGCGCCCGCACCCGATACACCCGTCGTGGTGAGCGTGGTCGGCCTTGTCGGTAAGCCTGGCCTGGTGACGCTGGACCCGGGGGCTCGGATCGCCGATGCGCTCGCTGCCGCTGGCGGCGCGCTCGACGGCGCGGATCTGTTGGAACTGAACATGGCACGACGAGTCGCAGACGGCGAGCAGATCGTCGTCGGCATCGCTCCGGTACCGGGGGAGCCGGCGACGATGGGCAGCTCCATCAGCCCGGGAGCGGCCCCGGCCGCGTCATCGGAGGTGCCTTCGATTCCCGGCGATCCCGCAGCGCCGGACGGTCTGGTGGACCTCAACAGCGCAACCGTCGAGCAGCTCGACGGCCTGCCGGGGATCGGTCCGGTGACCGCGGCAGCGATCGTCGCGTGGCGTGACGCCAACGGACGCTTCAGTAGCGTCGACCAACTCGGCGACGTCGACGGCATCGGGCCTGCGCGGCTGGAAAAGCTGCGCGATCGCGTCCATGTGTGACCACGATGGACCCGGGCGTCACGAGGCTCGACCTGCGCCTGGTACCGGCGGCGCTGACCGCCTGGTCGGTGACAGCTGCCGGAATCCTCTGGCCCACAACAGGTGTGATCGCCATGTCGACGGTTGCGGTCGCGGGGACCGCAGCGGCGGGGTGGTGGGGCCGTGGCCGCGGCGGCGATGATCGCACCTTCGGTGCAGGGGTGCTCGCCGTCGCGGTGGTCGGTGCAGCGTTCGCCATCGCGATCGGACTTCGCGTCGACGCGATGGGGCAGCATCCGGTCTCCCAGCGGTACGGCACGGTCGCCTCCGTCCTCGTCACACCGGTGGAAAGCCCTCGCGAACTGGGCGGCAACCGGGTGATGTTCCGCGCGACGTTTCAGGAACTCGACGGTCGCGAGGTGAGCGGAAGGCTGGTTGTATTCGCCTCGGCCGCTGCCTTTTCGGAGCTGACTGCGGGCCGACCCGTCGCATTCCGCGCCCAGATCGGCCGACCGACGCGCAACGATTTGACGGTCGCCGTGCTGTCGGCGACAGGTACGCCGACGTTGGGTGAGGCGGCAACCGTGCTGCGCGCCGCACATGACGTCCGCGCGGGCTTCGCCGAGGCGGCGCGCGGCGCCCTGCCCGCAGATCAGGCGGCGATGTTGCCTGCGCTGGTCCTCGGCGACACCTCGACGCTGTCGCCGAAGACGACCGAGGAGTTCCGGGCATCGGGCCTGACGCACCTGACCGCGGTGTCCGGCGCCAATGTGACCATCGTGTGCGGGGCGGTGCTGTTGAGTGCCGGTGTCGTCGGACCACGGATGGCGGTAGTGCTCGCGGCGTTCGCGCTGCTTGGTTTCGTCGTCGTGGTGCAGCCCTCGGCGAGTGTGTTGCGCGCCGCGGTCATGGGCGCGGTCACGCTGTTGGCGTTGGTGTCGCACCGCCGTCGGCAGGCGATTCCAGCACTGTCGGCGACGGTTCTGGTGCTGATGATCGCCTCGCCCGAACTCGCTGTCGACCTGGGGTTCGCCCTGTCGGTGTCGGCGACCGCGGCGTTGGTGGTCATCGCCCCTGCGTGGTCGCGGCGCCTGGTCGGGCGTGGCTGGCCCAAGCCGCTCGCCGACGCGGTGTGCGTCGCTGTCGCCGCCCAACTCGTCACCGCACCTCTCATCGCGGGGATATCGGGCACCCTCAGCGTAATGTCGGTGGCCGCCAATTTGGCTGTCGCCGTGGTCATTCCGCCGATCACCGTCGTCGGCACCGCCGCCGCGGCCGTGTGCCCGGTCTGGCCTGCGGGAGCGGATCTGCTGATCAGGTTCACCGGACCCGAACTGTGGTGGTTGCTTCGCGTTGCGCACTGGTCGGCACGTGTTCCGGGCGCGTCGATCGCCGTGCCGTCAGGGCTGCTGGGTGTCGTCGTCGTCGCTGCGGCGGGAGGCGCGGTCGTGGTGCTGTGGCGCCGGCGCTGGACCCGCATGGGCGTATGTGTGGCGCTCGTCGTCGGGCTGGCGTGGACGGTGGCGGGTCTGTCGGGTGGCCATGACACGATCGTCGGGTGAGTGACGATGCTGCACGCTTGCACCTGGTGCTCGGAGACGAAGAGCTGCTGGTCGAACGGGCGATAACCGCGGTGCTCAAAAGTGCCCGCAAGCGGGCGGGCACCGAGGACGTCCCCGTGGACCGGTTGCGCGCCGGTGAGGTCAGCACCAGCGAGCTCGCCGAGCTACTGAGCCCGTCGTTGTTCGCCGAGGAGCGGGTCGTGGTGCTGGAGTCCGCAGCCGAGGCGGGCAAGGACGCGGTCGCGCTCATCTCCGAAGTCGCCGCCGACCTGCCGTCAGGAACCGAGTTGATCGTGGTGCACTCCGGTGGTGGCCGCGCCAAGGCGCTGGCGGACAAGCTCAAAGGCCTTGGCGCACAGGTCCATCCATGCGCCAAGATCACGAAATTCGCCGAGCGTGCCGACTTTGTGCGGCGCGAGTTCCGCTCACTGAAGGTCAAAGTCAGCGACGACACCGTGACAGCGCTGCTGGACGCCGTCGGCTCCGACATCCGCGACCTGGCCTCGGTGTGCTCGCAGTTGGTGGCCGACACCGACGGCGAGGTCGACGCCGCGGCCGTTCGTCGATACCACTCGGGAAAGGCCGAGGTGAAGGGCTTCGACATCGCGGATAAGGCGGTCGTCGGCGACGTCGCGGGCGCCGCCGAGGCGCTGCGCTGGGCGATGCTGGCCGGCGAGCCCCAGGTGGTGTTGGCCGACGCACTGGCCGAGGCCGTCCACACGATCGCCCGGGTGGCGCCGCTGTCCGGCGATCCCTACCGGCTGGCATCGGAGCTGGGCATGCCGCCGTGGCGGGTGCAGAAGGCGCAGAAGCAGGCGAGACGGTGGTCGCGCGCCTCGGTCGCGGAGGCGATGCGGCTCGTCGCGGCGTTGAACGCCGACGTGAAGGGAGCCGCAGCGGACGCCGACTACGCGTTGGAGTCAGCGGTGCGAAAGGTCGCCGAGCTCGTCGCGGACTAGTTGTCCGAAGTTCAGACTGAAGCGGACGGGCGGAATCAGATCTTGTTGAACGCGCGCGACAGCGCGGACTTGCGGTTGGCCGCCTGGTTCTTGTGGATCACGCCTTTGCTGGCGGCCTTGTCGAGCTGACGGCTGGTCTTCAGCAGCAACTCGTTGGCCTTGTCCTTGTCCCCGGCCTCGACGGCCTCCCGGAATCCGCGGACAGCCGTGTGAAGAGACGACTTCACCGACTTGTTGCGCAGTCTGCGGCGCTCGTTGGTCTTGATGCGCTTTTCCTGCGACTTGATGTTGGCCACGCGTGTTTTCCTTCGTAAATCCAGGTTGGTTGAATGCAAAGACGTTATTGGGCCCCCGACCTGCGGGCAGCGAGGGTTCAGATTACCAGCGCAGTGGGTAAATGCCCAAAGTGACGTCGCTGGCCTGCCGAAACGCCGCACTTGGTGCAGCATGTCAATGGTGAGTCTTCGAACACTTCCCGCCGACACCGCACGATCGTCGCGAACCCGCTCGACAAAGCCCCGACGTCACGACGGCGTTTTCGAGGGCTACAACAGCCTGGGCAGCTATTCGAAGGCGTTCGACGAGATGTTCGACGCCCAGGGCAACGTCCGGGGCCCCTACAAGGGCATCTTCGCCGAGCTGGAGCCGACTGACGCCTCCGAGCTGGCGGCCCGCGCCGAGGCCCTCGGGCGTGCCTTCATCGACCAGGGCATCACGTTCTCGCTATCCGGTCAGGAGCGGCCGTTTCCGCTGGATCTCGTCCCGCGGGTGATTTCGGCGGCGGAGTGGACTCGGCTCGAGAAGGGGATCACCCAGCGGGTCAAGGCGCTCGAGGCCTATCTCGACGACATCTACGGCGAACAGGAGATCTTGCGCGACGGGGTCATTCCGCGCCGGCTGGTGACCTCATGCGAGCACTTCCACCGTGAGGCGGTGGGCATATCCCCGCCCAACGGCGTCCGTATCCACGTCGCAGGCATCGACCTCGTTCGCGACGCGCAGGGCGCCTTCCGCGTGCTCGAGGACAACCTGCGCTCACCGTCGGGAGTCTCCTACGTGATGGAGAACCGGCGGACGATGGCGCGGGTCTTCCCCAATCTGTTCGCCACTCACCGGGTGCGGGCCGTCGGCGACTACTCGTCACATCTGTTGCGGGCACTGCGCAATGCGGCCGCCTCCAACGAGGCCGATCCGACCGTCGTCGTGCTGACGCCCGGCGTCTACAACTCGGCGTACTTCGAACATTCGCTGCTCGCCCGTCAGATGGGCGTCGAACTCGTCGAGGGTCGCGACCTGTTCTGTCGCGACAACACCGTCTACATGCGCACCACCGAGGGCGAGCGCCAGGTCGACGTCATCTACCGGCGCATCGACGACGACTTCCTCGACCCGATGCAGTTCAATCCCAACTCGGTACTCGGCGTTGCCGGCCTGCTCAATGCCGCGCGGGCGGGCAACGTCGTCATCTCCAGCGCAGTCGGCAACGGCGTCGGCGATGACAAGCTCGTCTACACCTACGTCCCCACGATCATCGAGTACTACCTGGGCGAAAAGCCGCTACTGGCCAACGTCGACACCTTTCGGTGCTGGCTCGACGAGGAACGTGAGGAAGTCCTCGATCGAGTGGATGAATTGGTCATCAAACCGGTCGAAGGCTCGGGCGGCTACGGCATCGTGTTCGGCCCCGATGCGTCGGAGAAGGAACTCGCTGCGATCAGCAAGAAGATCCGGAGCGACCCGCGCGGCTGGATCGCGCAGCCGGTGGTTCAGCTCTCCACCGTCCCGACCCAGATCGGCGACAGCCTGGCGCCCCGGCACGTCGACCTGCGTCCGTTCGCCGTCAACGATGGTGACGATGTCTGGGTGCTGCCCGGCGGCCTGACGCGAGTGGCCCTGCCCGAAGGGTCGCTGGTCGTCAACTCCAGCCAGGGAGGGGGATCCAAGGACACCTGGGTGCTGGCGTCGCGCACCTCGGTCGCCGACCGTGAGCTCGCCGCGGCCGAAGTGGTGCGGTCGCTGCCCAAGGCGCCGAAGGCGCCGAAGAGCGACAACGGTTCCGAGAGCTCACAACAGCAGCAACAACAGCAGTCGCAGCCGACGGGCGCCACGAACGGATCCCAGACTCAGCAACAGCAACAACAGCAGCAAGCGCAAGGGAGCCAATGATGTTGGCCCGCAACGCTGAATCGCTGTATTGGATCGGACGCTATGTCGAGCGGGCCGACGACACCGCCCGAATCCTCGATGTGACGGTCCACCAATTGCTCGAGGACTCCAGCGTCGACCCCGATCAGGCGTCACGGACTCTGCTGCGCGTGCTCGGCATCGAGCCGCCCGAGGAGTCGCTGGACGTGTGGTCGTTGACCGACATCGTCGCCTTCGGCCGGGACTCACACGGAGCGTGTTCGATCGTCGAGGCCATCTCGGCCGCGCGCGAGAATGCCCGCGGTGCTCGCGAGGTCACCTCAACGGAGATCTGGGAATGCCTCAACACGACCTACAACGCACTCGCTGAACGTGAGCGCGCAGCGAAACGTCTTGGGCCACATGAGTTTCTGTCATTTGTCGAGGGCCGCGCGGCAATGTTCGCCGGTTTGGCGGATTCGACGTTGAGCCGCGACGACGGCTACCGCTTCATGGTCTTGGGCCGCGCGATCGAACGGGTCGACATGACCGTCCGGCTGCTGCTGGCCCGTGTCGGCGACAGTGCGTCCTCACCGGCGTGGGTGACGGTGCTTCGTTCTGCGGGCGCGCACGACACATATCTACGCACCTACCGTGGCGTGCTGGATGCGGGCCGTGTCGTCGAGTTCATGCTGCTGGACCGGCTTTTCCCGCGATCGGTCATGTATTCGCTGCGGCTGGCCGAACACAGCCTCGACGAACTGCGCCACCGCGCCCTCAATCGCGTCGGTGCGACCGCGGAAACCCAACGGCTGCTGGGCCGCGCGCGCAGCGAGCTGGAGTTCCTGCGCCCCGGACTGCTCCTGGATTCACTCGAGGAGCGTCTCGCCGGGCTGCAGAAGGTCTGTGCCGATGTCGGGGAAGCGTTGGCGTTGGAGTACTTCCACTCCGCCCCGTGGGTCGCATGGACGGACGCGGGACATAACGGCTCTCTGGTCATCGAGGAAGGCGAAGTCTGATGTGGCGGCTGAGAGTGGTCCATTCCACCGGCTACGCCTACAAGTCACCGGTGACTGCGTCGTTCAACGAGGCCAGGCTGACTCCACGCTCGGACGCCCGGCAAAACGTCATCTTGAACCGTGTCGAAACCGTGCCCGCGACAAGGTCATACCGCTACGTCGACTATTGGGGCACGGCGGTTACGGCGTTCGACCTGCACGCGCCCCACACCGAGCTGGAGGTGACGTCGTCGTCGGTGGTGGAGACCAACCGCGGCGCCATGCCGAAAGAGGATGTCAGCTGGGAGGATCTGCGGTCAGCGGGGGCGATCGACCGGTTCGACGAAGTGCTCGGCCCGACGCACTACACACCGGAGAGCAAGCGAATTGCGCGGGTGGGGCAGCGCATCATCAAGGACCACGATCCGCGTGAGGCCGTTGTCGCGGCCGCCAACTGGGTGCACAGTGAACTCGAGTACGTTCCCGGAACCACCGGCGTGCATTCGTCCGGGCTGGACGCGCACCGCGAAGGCAAGGGGGTCTGCCAAGACTTCGCCCATCTGACGCTGATCCTGCTGCGCAGCATGGGAATTCCCGCCCGCTACGTGTCCGGGTATCTGCATCCGAACAAGAAGGCCAAGATCGATGACACCATCGACGGGCAGAGCCACGCGTGGGTGCAGGCGTGGACCGGTGGTTGGTGGAACTACGACCCCACGAACGACGCCGAGATCAACGAGCAGTACATCAGTGTCGGTGTCGGCCGCGACTATTCGGATGTCAGCCCACTCAAGGGCATCTACTCCGGCGAAGGCTCGACCGACCTCGACGTCGTCGTGGAGATCACCCGGCTGGCTTAGGGTTACGCGCCGAGGGTGGCCTGGATGTCGCCCTTCATCGCCCTCAGCTGAGAACCCCAGTAGGCCCAATCGTGGATGCCGTTGGGCGGGAAGTTGAACGTCCCGTTGTTGCCGCCGTCGGCGACGTAGAGCCGCTGGAAGTTCTTGTTGCTGTCCAACGTGATGCTTTCGAGGACCTGACCGGGAAGACCCGTGTCACCCAACTCGCCGGGCCTGCCGCTGCCGCAGTACACCCAGATCCGGGTGCCATTGTTGACCAGCCTCTGAACGTTGACCGTCGGGTCGTTGCGCTGCCAGGCCGGCCCGCCGCCGGGTCCCCACATCGCGCTCGCGTCGAATCCGCCGGCGTCGCGCATCGAGATTCCGACCAGCGCCGGCCAGATGCCTTCGGACAGGTTCAGGAACCCCGACAGCGATCCCGCGTAGACGAACTGCGCTGGGTGGTACGCGGCCAGGATCAACGCCGAGCTACCCGACATGGACAGTCCCACCACGGCGTTTCCGGTGGGGGAGATGCCTTTGTTGGCAGAGAGGTAGGCGGGCAGCTCCGAGGTCAGAAACGTCTCCCACTGGTAGTTGTAGGTGGTGCCGTTGCCGACCGCCGGACCCTGCCAGTTGGTGTAGAAGCTCGACATTCCGCCGACGGGCATCACGACGGACAACCCGGACTGGTAGTAGTCCTCGAACGCGGCGGTCTCGATGTCCCAGCCGCTGTTGTCATCGCGGGCGCGAAGACCGTCGAGAAGGTACACGGCGCGCGTGCCGCCACCTTGGAATCGCACGGGGATGTCGCGTCCCATCGCGGCGGACGGCACCATCAGCGTCTCGACGGGAAGTCCGGGCCGGGAGTAGGCGGCGGCCGATCCGGTTTGGCCTGCGACCGCGATCAAACCTGGCAGGACGAGGGCGGCCAGGGCGGCTGCACAGAATCTGCGCGCCATTGTGCTCACTGATGTCATGTGTATCGCACATCTTTCGGGTAATGCCGCAGTGTTTGCGGTCTTCGATTTCCGAGCTACGGGCCGGCGTTCCCGACGATGCCGGTTCAGGTGCTTCTGCTTCACACCTGCCGCAGAGGTCAGCGCTGACCAACAGCGCCGCCATTCAATTCGTCGGCAGCCGACACCGCCACGTTACGGACGCCGGCGTGGTCGCGCCGGAAGCGTCACTGTTCGGTCATGAACCCGCGGGCTTGGCGCAGACGCCGGGGTGGACCTCGACGCGATGCAGGTCGTCACCCACCTCGATCTGGCGATCGAACGCCGTCGCCGCCAATGCACGCCACTCGTCTTCGGCGCCGGGCGCGATCGCGGGCACGTAGTGGGTGAGGATGAGAATGCCCACACCGGCTCGTGTCGCAGTCTCCGCGGCCTGCTCGACAGAGGAGTGGTAGTCGCAGATATCCCTGATGCGCTGCATCGGCATGGCGTCGATCAGGTCCTTGCGAATCACTGTGTGCACCAACGCGCCAGCGCCGGATGCCAGAGCGTCGAGGCTCTCACACGGCACGGTGTCGCCGGCCAGCACGACCGAGGCCCCGGCATGCTCGATACGAAAGCCGATGGTGGGCGCCACCGGGCGGTGGTCGGTCGGTGCGACGCGAATCTGCACACCGTCGCGATCCCACACCGGGCCGTCGGTGTACTCGAAGACCTCTACCGGCGGCGGTGAGTTCAGGTCCGCATGGTGAGCGATGCGGTACCCGATGTCGAACCCGAACGCCTTGAGCGTGTTCTCGACCACCTCGGCGGTGCCGGGGGGACCGATGATGGGCAGAGGTGCGGGATCGGGGGTGAACGTCGATACCCAGCGGGTGATGATCACGTCGCCAAGATCGGCGATGTGGTCACTGTGCAGGTGGGTCAGCAGCAGCGCCGTCAACGCATTGGCTCCGGTGCCCGCGCCGGTGAGCCGTTGCTGAACGCCGCGGCCGCAGTCGATCAGGAACGTCTGACCGCCCGCTCGGACAAGCGTCGACGGGCCCGCGCGGTTCGCGTCGGGGATGGGGCTTCCGGTGCCGAGCAGCGTCACCTCGATCATGGGCCTAGGTATACCCGCCGAGCCGGACCGATGGGCGTTATTCGCGGCCCGCGGACACCCAGCTGAGGTTTCCGAAGCGGTGCCCCGTGACCGCAGCCGCCGCAGCATCCAGTGCGTCGAGCTGTTGCGTCGTCAGCGTCACCGACAGCGAGCCGAGGTTCTCTTCGACGCGAGCCGCCCGCCGGGTGCCTGGGATCGGCACCGCCGCGACACCGAGCGTCTGTGCGCGATACCGCAGCCACGCCAGCGCCACCTGCGCGGGCGTGGCGCCCTGTTGAGCGGCGACACCTTTCACGAGCTCCACCACCGCCAGATTCGCGTCCAGCGCACCGTCGCCGAATCGGGGCATGGTGCGCCGGAAATCCCCGGACGGCAGGTCGTCGCTAGACGTGATCGTGCCGGTCAGGAAGCCGCGGCCGAGCGGTGAGTAGGGGACGAACCCGACACCGAGTTCGGCGGCGGCCGGGACGACGCTGGCTTCCACGTCGCGGCTCCAGATCGACCATTCGCTCTGTACCGCCGCGATCGGGTGCACGGCCACCGCGGCCCGCAGCTCGTCGGCGGTGACCTCCGAGAGCCCGAGGTGGCGAACCTTGCCCGCCGTCACCAGCTCGGCCATGGCGCCCACCGTTTCTTCGATTGGCACGCTCGTATCGCGCCGGTGCATGTAGTAGAGGTCAACCGCGTCGGTCTGCAGCCGCTGCAGGCTCTCGTCGATGCACGCGCGGACGTACGCGGCATCTCCGCGTGCCGCGAGTTCTTGCGCCGCGCGATTGGCCGGATTGCCGGTGATGCCGAACTTCGTTGCCAAGGTGACCTCGTCCCGACGGTCGGCCAACAGCTGGGCGATCAGCCGCTCGTTTTCGCCGCCGCCATAGACGTTCGCGGTGTCGATGAAGGTCACACCCAGGTCGATACAGCGATGCAGGGTGGTCAGCGACTCGGTGTCGTCGACCTCGCCGTATACGGGAGTCAGCGCCATTGCACCGAAACCGATTGCGCTGACTGATAGTTCGTCGCCCAGCGCGACGGTGGGCACGGCGTTGTCCGCTGCCATGTTCGTTCCTTCCGCGTCGACTGTCGAAAGTCAAAGGGTCCAGCCGCGCCTACCACCGTTCTATTCCTCGGAAGGGCACTTTGGGACAGCTATGCCAAAACCTTTCGCGCGGCGCGAGTCGGACCTAGCCTGAAGTGAGCCAGGTCACGAGCGGAGGCAACGATGCGGATCGCGGACGTATTGCGGAACAAGGGTGCGTCGGTGGCGACCATCACCCCGGAGACCTCGGTGTCCGGGCTGCTCACCGAACTCTCCGTGCACAACATCGGCGCGATGGTGGTGGTCTCGCCCGACGGCGTGATCGGCATCGTCTCCGAGCGCGACGTCGTCCGCGCGCTGCACCAGCGCGGCGCCGACCTGCTGCGGATGCCGGTTTCGGAGATCATGACGACGTTCGTCGCCACATGCACCCCGACCGACACGGTGGACAGTCTCAGCGCGCTGATGACCACCAAGCGGGTCCGCCACATCCCGGTGATGGAGAACGGCAGGCTCACCGGGATCGTCAGCATCGGTGACGTCGTCAAGACACGTATGGAAGAGCTCGAAGCGCAGCAGGAGCAGCTGCAGGCCTACATCACACGTGGCTGAGATCGAGGTCGAGGCGGCGCAGCGGCGCGACGCACGACGGATCGGCACGGTGCTGGCGCGCGCGTTCTACGACGACCCGGTGACGTCGTGGATGCTGCCCGACGACCGAACCCGATTGAAGGGGCTGACCCGGGCGTTCACCGGCTTGGCGCGGCACCACTTCCTGCCGCGTGGGGGTTCGGAGGTCGGCAGGCGCGGCGGGCCCGTCGGTGCAGCCACGTTGTGGGATCCGCCGGGTCAGCGCAAGACGTCGTGGTTCGAGGAGCTGCGGATGGCCCCCGTGATGCTGTGGTCGCTGCGGTCCCGTGTACCCGCGAGCGTGCGGCTGCAAGAGATCATGGAGGAGCACCATCCGGAAGAGCCGCATTGGTACCTGATGCTGATCGGCAGTGACCCGTCAGTGCGCGGGGCGGGCTTGGGCCAGGCGTTGATGCGGTCGCGGCTCGACCGCTGCGACGCCGAGCGTGTGCCCGCGTATCTGGAGAACAGCAACCCGAAGAACGAGGCGTACTACCTGCGGTTCGGGTTCGAGGTCATCGGCGAGATCAAGGTGCCCGACGGGGGACCGTCGATGTGGCCGATGTGGCGCGAGCCTCGCTGACCTGATCCGCGAGGGCCCGCCAGAAGCCGCGAACGACCCCAAAATGCACGCGGTATGCGGCGTGTTGCTGTGCAAACACGGTCGCTCGCGAGGGAGAAATCAGCTCCAGGAGTACTCGGCGCGTAGCCGCGCGGCCACGACCTCGAACTTCTCCCGCGCCAGGATCGCGCCCTCGCGGCGGATGCCCTCTTCCGGCACGTCGAGCACGCGGTCCAGCCGCACCCAGCTCGCCCTGCTCTCGTAGTCCCAGGTGCCGGTGCCGATGCTGACCCAATTGGGGTCTTCGCGGTGATGTTCCTGGCTGGAGAGCATCAGGCCGAGCAGCACGGCCCGGTCACGCCCGACAATCAGCACCGGCCGGTCCTTACCCTTGGTCGGATCGTCTTCGTAGACCACCCACGTCCACACGATCTCTCCGGGATCGGCCTGGCCGTCGAGGTCGGGCGCGTAGGACAGCTTGCGGGCCCGGTGTGCGGTCGGGACGAAGTTCTGGCTTACCGGCCGGCCCGCGGTGATCGCGCGGGGCTCAGCAGCCGGCGCGCCGACGATGGCGTCGATACCGAGCTTGATGCCGTATTGAAGACCGCGCGCGACGGTCTCGGGTTGCAGCTGCTGGCGGATGAACTTCGGCGCCTCGTTGAACACCAGGTTCTCCGCAAAGCGCTGGAAGGTCTGCAGCCCTTTCCAGGGGGGAGCCATATCGACGAGCTTAAGGGAAGGTCCGTTCCCACGATTGTGTCGCCGGGGGCCTCGCTAGATACCCTGGTAGCGCACCATCCGACCCGGCTCAGGAGATTCCCATCAGCAGTTTCGCCGACAAGACGTTCACCGCGCCGGCGCAGATTCGGAACTTCTGCATCATCGCCCATATCGACCACGGCAAGTCGACGCTGGCCGACCGGATGCTGCAGCTGACCGGCGTGGTCGCCGATCGTGATATGCGCGCCCAGTATTTGGACCGGATGGACATCGAGCGCGAGCGCGGCATCACGATCAAGGCGCAGAACGTCCGCTTGCCCTGGAAGGTCGGTGACGAGGAGTTCGTGCTCCATCTGATCGACACTCCGGGCCACGTCGACTTCACCTACGAGGTGTCCCGGGCGCTGGAGGCGTGCGAGGGCGCGGTGCTGCTGGTCGACGCCGCTCAGGGCATCGAGGCCCAGACGCTGGCGAACCTCTATTTGGCGCTGGACCGCGATCTGCACATCATTCCGGTGCTCAACAAAATCGACCTGCCGGCCGCCGACCCGGACCGCTACGCGGCCGAGATCGCCCACATCATCGGTTGTGAGCCCACCGATGTGCTGCGGGTGTCGGGCAAGACGGGCGACGGCGTTGCGGACCTGCTCGATCACGTCGTGCGCGAGGTGCCGCCGCCGACGGGCGACGCCGACGCGCCGGCCCGCGCGATGATCTTCGACTCCGTCTACGACACCTACCGCGGTGTGGTGACGTATGTGCGCGTGGTGGACGGCAAGATCGTGCCGCGTGAACGCATCAAGATGATGTCCACCGGTGCCCACCACGAGCTGCTGGAAGTGGGCATCGTCTCGCCCGACCCGAAGCCGTCGGTGGGTCTCGGCGTTGGCGAGGTCGGCTACCTGATCACCGGTGTGAAGGACGTGCGCCAGTCAAAGGTCGGTGACACCGTCACGAGTGCGAAACACGGTGCGACGGAACCGTTGACGGGATATCGCGAGCCGCGCCCGATGGTTTACTCCGGGCTGTATCCGGTCGACGGCTCGGATTACCCGGATCTGCGCGATGCGCTCGAGCGGCTGCAGCTCAACGACGCCGCGCTCTCGTGGGAGCCGGAGACGTCGGTGGCGCTGGGGTTCGGCTTCCGCTGCGGCTTCCTCGGGCTGCTGCACATGGAGATCACCCGTGAGAGGCTCGAGCGCGAATTCAACCTCGACCTCATTTCGACCTCGCCCAACGTTGTCTATCGCCTGGTACAGGAAGACGGCAGCGAGATGGTCGTCACCAACCCGTCGGATTGGCCGGAAGGCAAGATCCGCACGGTGTTCGAGCCAGTGGTGAAGACCACCATCATCGCGCCGAGCGAGTTCATCGGCACGATCATGGAACTGTGCCAGTCCCGACGCGGCGAGCTCGGCGGCATGGACTACCTGTCGCCGGAGCGCGTCGAGCTGCGCTACACAATGCCGTTGGGAGAGATCATCTTTGACTTCTTCGACGCGCTGAAGTCGCGCACCCGTGGCTACGCCAGCCTCGACTATGAGGAGTCCGGCGAGCAGGAAGCGGATCTGGTGAAGGTCGACATCCTGTTGCAGGGCGAGGCCGTCGACGCCTTCAGCGCGATCGTGCACAAGGACGCGGCGTTCGCCTATGGCAACAAGATGACGACCAAACTCAAGGAGCTGATTCCGCGTCAGCAGTTCGAAGTTCCGGTGCAGGCCGCGATCGGTTCGAAGATCATTGCTCGCGAAAACATCCGCGCGATACGCAAAGACGTGCTATCGAAGTGTTACGGCGGTGACATCACGCGCAAGCGCAAGCTGCTCGAGAAACAAAAAGAGGGCAAGAAGCGAATGAAGACCATAGGTCGGGTTGAAGTGCCTCAGGAGGCATTCGTCGCGGCTCTGTCCACCGACGGCCCGGCCGACAAGACGAAGAAGTAGGTTCCACCAGAAGATGATGCGCTCAACGACTCGCATAGTGGGTGCGTTGAGCGCGTGCGTCCTGCTGGCGGCGTGTGGCGCTCCTGTCCAGGACGCGCGGCCCACGGTTCGCATCGCCGAAGCCGTCCAACCTTCTCCTGCGCGTGCGCTCGACAAGATTTTGCCCACCCAGGAAGAGCTGTCCGTCCTGGGGCCCAACGGCATGATGGGCCAGCGCGTCCAGGGCGGTCCGAGCATGCTCCTGGCCACCATCGGCGAAGCTGACGCCACACCCGCCGACTGCGTCAGCCCGACGTACCGGCTGCAACGGGTGGTCTACGACACCGCTGCGGTGCAATCGGTCGCCAGCCAGTCGTGGACAGGCGGATCGTTCGACGCGCCCCCGGTGTCGGGGTTCTTCGGCGTGGTGCAGTTCTCCTCTGAGGCCGACGCGCGCGCGTTCTTCGCCGACGCGGCGGACAAGTGGCATCGGTGCAACGGACAGGCGCTGGTACTGAATCAGCCCGACCACGGTGCGCAACGCACGAGCAGGATCACCGACGTGACCGTCGACGGCCGGATGGTCTCGGCGATGGTGATGCAGGACTCCGGTTCGATGTCCCAGCGCGCGCTCGGGGTGGCGGCGGATTGTGTTGTGGACGTGGAGGTTTCCGACATGAACGGCTTGGGCGGCCCGCAGGCGGCCGCGACGTTGGCCCGGGTGATGCTGGAGAAGGTCGGCACCGCGTAGCCGCCGGAATTCGCCGGTGGTGCCCGCATTCGCCGTCAGTCGGTCACAATAACGCGGTGACCTACATCGGTACGGCCAAGCGGAGACACGCCGCCGCGGCCGTGATCGCAGCATCCGTCCTGCTCACCGGCTGCGTGAGCACCGTGGCGGGTACCGCGGTGCGTCCACCGAACGCCGGGCGCAGCGACGTGCCTCCGCTGGACGAGTCGAAACTCGACGACCTGGTGCTCCCGATCGGGGAGATCAACGCGATCATGGGCTCGTCCGCGATGGAGGTCACCAGCGAGCTGGACGAGATGACCGACCATTCGGACGCGGTGTCGGACCCGGACTGCCTCGGCGCGATCTACGGGGCCGAGGAGCCCGTGTACGCCGGCAGCGGCTGGACCGCGGTGCGGGACCAGATATCGCGCGAAGAAGGCGACGACAACGAGCACTGGGTCGAGCAGACCGTCGTGCTCTATCCGTCAGCCGACAAGGCGCAGGATTTCTTCGAGAAGTCCAAGGCGCAGTGGGAGAGTTGCAACGAATCCACCGTTTCGGTAGGCAACGGCGGCGACGCATATGACTGGGATATCGACGAGTTCAATGCCGAAGACGCCCTGGTCACTCAGGTGACGACGCAACGGGACGCCGCCGGATGGGCATGCCAGCACGCGCTTTCACCGGTTTCGAACGTCACGGTCGAGGTGTGGGCGTGCAGCTACTCACCAGGGGACGAGGCCGAGACCATCGTCACCGACATCGTCGCCAACGCCGCCGAGAAGTAACCGGCCGACCGCCTGGCCCGGTTTCGACCGGGCAACTCGAGGCGGTATGCGTTGCCTGGCAGGAGTACGCAACGCGCGTAACAGTGCTCGCGGCGGGGTGTCTAGGACGGGGCATTGGCCGGCACGAAAACCCCTGAGCTGTCAGCCTCCTCCTCGGCGCGGATCACGTGGACGACGGCGTTGATCAACGCCAGGTGGGTGAATGCCTGCGGGAAGTTGCCGAGATGCCGTCCGGTCCTCGGCTCGATCTCCTCGGCATAGAGGTGCAGCGGGCTGGCGAACGACAGCAGCCGTTCACACAGGTGCTTGGCGCGGTGAATCTCGCCGATCTCGACGAGCGCGGACACCAGCCAAAACGAGCAGATCGTGAATGTGCCTTCCTCACCGGACAATCCGTCGTCGGTTTCCTCGACGCGGTACCGCAGCACCAGGCCCTCTTCGGTGAGTTCGTCGGCGATCGCGAGCACCGTTGCGCGCACGCGCGGATCGTCGGAGGGCAGGAACCGGGTCAGCACCGCCAGGAGCAGCGAGGCGTCGAGCGCATCGTCGCCGTAGCGCTGCGTCAGCACGCCGCGGGAGTCCACACCCTTCTTGAGGATGTCGGCCTTGATCTCCTCGGCGATCACGCGCCATTGCTGCGCGTAGGACTTCTCGCCCTGCAACTCCGCGAGTTTGGAGCCTCGGTCCAGTGCGACCCAGCACATGATCTTGCTGGACGTGAAGTGCTGCGGCTCGCCGCGCACCTCCCAGATTCCGCGGTCCGGTTCCTTCCAGTGCTTGATCGCTTCCTCGACCTGTTGCTTGAGCACCGGCCACAGCGTGTCGGAGATCTGCTCACGCGACTTGGCATGCAGGTACACCGAATCCAGCATCGTGCCCCAGATGTCGTGCTGCATCTGGTTGTAGGCGCCGTTGCCGATCCGCACCGGGCGGGCGTTGTCGTACCCGGACAGGTGGTGAAGCTCCTCCTCGACGAGGCTGCGTTCACCGCCGACCGCGTACATCACCTGAAGTGGGTGGCGCTCACCGTTGTTGGCGCCGGACACGTCGGCGATGAACGCGAAGAAGTCATCGGCCTCACGGTCCAGACCCAACGTGTACAGACCCCACAGCGCGAACGTCGAGTCACGCACCCAGGCGTAGCGATAGTCCCAGTTACGTTCGCCCTGAGGGGTTTCCGGCAGCGACGTGGTGGGCGCGGCGAGCAGGGCGCCGGTCGGCGAATATGTGAGGCCCTTGAGCGTGAGGGCGCTGCGCTGCAGGTAGGCGCGCCATGGATGATCGGGGAATTCGCCGATGTTGATCCACTGCCGCCAACACTCGCTGGTCGCCCACATCTTGTCGGCGGCTTCGTCGTACGTCTGCGGCGCCGGATGCTTGGACCAACTCAACGCCACGTAGGCGTTGTCACCCTCCTTCATCCGGGTGCGCGCCCGCGCCTCGTGCCCTTCCAGTCCCAACCGCAGATTGGTCGTCAGCCGCATCGTCGGGTGGGCGTCAGGATCGCGGCTGGCGCGGGCGATCGCCTCGCTGTATGCCTGGGCCGAGTACTCCCATGTCGCGGCGACCCGGTGGTAGTCGAACGCGGGCTCGCAGTTCATCACCAGTTCGACGGTGCCGCTCACACATCGCACGGTGCGCAGCAGAATGTGCTCGGCGTCCCAGTCCATCGGGGTGCGACGGTGCGTCCGCGACCGGGTCTCGAGGTCGTGCCAAGGACCCATCACGAGCGCGTCGCGCACGATCACCCAGCCGGTGTGGGTTTGCCAGGTGGTTTCCAAAATCAGGCTGCCGGGCAGGTAGCGGCGTGCGGCAGGCACCGAAACCCCGTACGGGGCGAGGCGGAAATGGCCGGCGCGACGGTCCAGGATGGCGCCGAACACGCTGGGGGAGTCGGGGCGCGGGACACACAACCATTCGACAGACCCCGCCGAGGAGATCAGGCAGGTGGTTTCGCAGTCCGACAGGAACGCGTAGTCGGCGATGGGCGGGAACGGGTTCCGCAGGGACCCGCCGGTGGTGTACGGCACCGGGGCCGTCACCGACAACGGGGCGTTGTAATCGATGTCCTTCGATGGCCCACCGGAGGCGGCGTCTTGCAGAACCATCCCGACATCATCGACTGCCGACGTGCCTGGCGTCCACTTATCGCCTGCGTGTCCTGCGAAGGCGCGGTCAGCGCCGAGCAAACTCCGGCACGTGTTCGGGCAGGGGGCCGATGGCGATCCCGTACCCAGCCACAGTGCGCAGCGGGCGAACCCGCGCCGCCATTCGGATGAGCAGCGGCGGTTTGGCCGGCCGGGTCGAGGTCACAGCCACCGCGATGACGCGATTGTGGACGACGCGTTGCACCGCTTGAATGAGCGCCGCCGGCAGCCAGCGCCGGGCCTGGACGCGGGCCAAGGTCTTGGTGGAGACGGCGCCTTCCCGCAGCGGACTCGCCAGCATCCCCGCCGCCGCGACGGCATCTGCCACCGCAAGGTTGATCCCCACCCCACCGACCGGGGACATGGCGTGGGCGGCGTCGCCGATCAGCAACAGGCCGTCGCAATACCATCGCCGCAGCCGGTTGAGCTGCACGTCGAGCAGCTTGACATCGTTGAACGACGTCAAGGAGGCGACGTGGTCGGCCAACCACGGGACGAGGCCCACCACGCCGCGGTGTAGTGCCTCGATGCCCTGCGCCCGAAGTTCGGCATCCCGGCCCTTGGGGATCACGTAGGCGCACTGGTAGTAGTCGCCGCGATCGATCACGATCTGCGCCGCCCCGGCGCCGAGGACACCGGCCAGGCCGGGCGGATCGCCGGCCGCACGGGGGAGCCTGAACCACCACACATCCATCGGCGCCCCGAAGCTTCGGGGCCGCAGACCCATCGCCGCGCGCAGCGTCGACGAACGGCCGTCGCACGCCACCGTCAGAGCGGCACGCATCTCGCGAGTCTCGCCGTCAGCGCCGCGGTAGCGCACCCCGACCACCTTCTCGTCGCTGAGCATCGGCCCGAGCACTTCGGTGCTGCGAAGCAGGCGAAACGTCGGCTCCTTCTCGGCGGCGGCGGCCAGCAACTCGAGGAAATCCCACTGCGGCACAAGCGCAATGTGCTTGTGCGGACCGGGAATTCGGCCCAGATCGATGCCCACCTCGGTGCCCTGGACGCTCATGGTCAGGGTGTCGATCTCACGGTGCGGAACTTGCGCGAACTCCGATGTCAGCCCCAGTTCGTCCAGCAGGCGCAGGGTGCTGGCGTGCACGGTGTCACCGCGGAAGTCGCGCAGAAAATCGGCATGCTTCTCCATGACTGTGACGTTCACGCCCGCACGGGCGAGCAGGAGTCCGAGCATGATGCCCGCGGGACCGCCACCGGCGACGATGCATGTGGTTTCTGATTTCTCGCCCGGCACGACGTCATCTTCGCATCGAATAGTCTGGCCGCATGGGCGGCTTCCTCAGTTGGTGGGACGGTGTGGAGCTGTGGCTCTCCGGACTGCCGTTCGTCGCCCAGACCGCGGTGGTGATGCCGGTCGTGCTGGCCCTGGCCTACGGGGTCGCAGTGGTACTCGACGGAGCACTGGGGAACGGGATACGGGTCTTGCGCCGGGTCAAGCACGACGACGAAGACGTGGACCAGCGATGAGAGGTGGCATGCCGAGGTCGAGGGTGACGTTGGTGCTGGTCATCCTCATGGTGCTGGTCGTCGTCATGTGGTGGCTGACGCGCTAGCGGGCAAACGTGAGCGGAGAACCTGGGAAGACTCTGTTATTGTTCGCGCCATGCGTACGGCATCCGGCAACAAGAGTGGTCATGTCTTGACCCTCATTGCCGTGGGTTTCACCGCCGTCGCTGATGTCTGTTGTTGTCGCTGACTCCACACCCGTCCCGCGGTCTGGTGTCGGTAGCGGCTGAACAGTGCCGACATACTGATGCATAACCTTGCTGTCGTGACGGGATCACCACGTAACTCCCGCAACGAAAGGTCATCATGGTCAACATTCGTAAGACGTGGCGCACCGCCGCCGTCGCGGCGGCATCCGCGGCACTGCTCGCCGCGTGCGGCGGGGGATCCAGCGACGTCGCGGGCGGCGACGGTGAGCAAGGGGCCGCCGACACCACCCTGACGGTGGTCGCCTACGCCGTGCCCGAACCGGGCTGGAGCAAGATCATCCCCGCGTTCGCGGCGACCGAAGAAGGCAAGGGGGTCGCGGTCACCACGTCCTACGGCGCCTCGGGCGACCAGTCGCGTGCCGTCGTCGACGGCAAGCCGGCGGACCTGGTCAACTTCTCGGTCGAACCCGACATCACCCGTCTGGTCAAGGCCGACAAGGTGGCCAAGGACTGGAATGCCGACGCCACCCAGGGCATCCCGTTCGGTTCGGTTGTCTCGCTGGTCGTGCGCAAGGGCAACCCGAGGAACATCAAGGACTGGGATGACCTGCTGCAGCCGGGGCTCGAGGTCGTCAGCCCGAGCCCGCTGAGTTCGGGGTCTGCCAAGTGGAACCTGCTGGCGCCGTACGCCGCCAAGAGCAACGGCGGCCAGGATCAGCAGGCGGGGCTCGACTTCGTCAACAAGTTGGTCACCGAGCACATCCGGACGCGGCCGTCGTCGGGTAGGGAGGCGACCGACCTGTTCCTGCAGGGCACGGGTGATGTGCTACTGAGCTATGAGAACGAGGCGATCAACATCGAGCGCCAGGGTAAGCCGGTCGAGCACGTCAACCCGCCGCAGACCTTCAAGATCGAGAACCCGGTCGCGGTGGTTACGTCCAGCGCGCATCAGGAGCAGGCCAACGCGCTGAAGAACTTCCTCTACACCCCTGAGGGCCAGAAGATCTGGGCCCAGGCCGGCTTCCGGCCGGTTGACCCCGCGGTCGCCGAGGAATTCTCGACCGACTTCCCGACTCCGGAGAAGCTGTGGACGATCGCGGATCTGGGCGGCTGGAGTGAGGTCGACCCCGCGCTGTTCGACAAGGACAATGGATCGATCACCAAGATCTACAAACAGGCCACCGGATGACAGCTGCTCTTGACGACGAGGCGACCCGGCCGAAATCCACCGGGAGTGGTGGAGCCGGGCCGCCTCGCGGCTTCTTCAGGAGCCGCTACGGCAGCACGCGGCTGCGCGTCGGCGTCGCGACGACATGGCTGTCGGTCATTGTGCTGCTGCCGCTCGCCGCGATCGTGTGGCAATCGGCAGGCGGCGGCTGGGCCGCGTTCTGGCAGGCGATCACCTCCAACGGCGCGCTCGAGTCGTTCCGTGTCACGTTGACGGTGTCGCTGGCGGTCGCGGTCGTCAACCTGTTCTTCGGATTGATCGTCGCGTGGGTGCTGACACGCGACGACTTTCCCGGAAAGCGCTACGTCGACGCGATCATCGACCTGCCGTTCGCGCTGCCGACCATCGTCGCCAGCCTCGTGATGTTGGCCCTGTACGGCCCCAACAGTCCGGTTGGCATCTCGCTCCAGCAGACCATCTGGGGCATCGGCATCGCGCTGGCGTTCGTCACGTTGCCGTTCGTCGTTCGTTCGGTGCAACCGGTGCTGCTGGAACTGGACCGGGAGGTCGAGGAGGCGGCGGCGTCGTTGGGTGCCGACAACTTCACCATCTTCCGGCTGGTGATCCTGCCCGCGCTGCTGCCGTCGCTGCTGTCAGGAGCGGGCCTGGCTTTCTCCCGCGCGATCGGCGAGTACGGTTCCGTCGTGCTCATCGGCGGTGCGGTTCCGGGCGAGACAGAGGTCTCTTCCCAGTACATCCGCCAACTCATCGAGTTCGACGATCGGACCGGCGCCGCAGCGGTATCCATTGTGCTGCTGGTCATTTCGTTCGTCGTCCTGTTCATTCTTCGCACCATCGGATCGCGGGCGGCGAAGCGGGAGGAGCTGGCCGCATGATCCTGTCCCGCACCACGCGGTACCTGCTCCGATTCCTGGCGCTCGGGTATGTCTTGGTCCTGCTCGTCGTGCCGGTCGGACTGATCCTCTGGCGGACGTTCGAGCCCGGAGTCGGCGCCTTCTTCGAGTCGATCACCACTCCGGCTGCCATTTCGGCACTGCAACTGTCGTTGATCGTGGTCGCGATCGTGGTGCCGCTCAACGTCGTCTTCGGGGTGCCGACCGCGCTGGTGTTGGCGCGCAACAAGTTCCGCGGCAAGAGCGTGTTGCAAGCGGTCATCGATCTGCCGTTCGCGGTGTCACCCGTGGTGGTCGGCGTGGCGCTCATCCTGCTGTGGGGCTCGACCGGTGTGTTCGGCTTTCTCGAGAACGACTTCGGTATCAAGATCATTTTCGGCTTCGCCGGGATCGTGCTCGCCAGTATTTTCGTGACGATCCCGTATGTCATCCGTGAGGTCGAACCGGTGCTGCACGAGTTGGGTACTGACCAGGAGGAAGCCGCGTCGACACTGGGTTCCAGTGGGTGGCAGACGTTCTGGCGGATCACGCTGCCCTCGATCAAATGGGGCCTCATGTACGGCGTCGTCTTGACCGTCGCGCGCACGCTCGGCGAATACGGCGCGGTGATCATGGTGTCGTCGAACCTGCCCGGTATCTCCCAGACCCTGACGCTGCTGGTATCCGACCGTCATGCACGCGGTGCGGAGTACGGGGCGTACGCGATCTCCACACTGCTCATGGCGGTGGCCGTCGTCGTCCTGATCGCCCAAGTGATTCTCGACGCCCGCCGCGAAAATACAAGCAAATAGGCTTGAGGAGCCCTGATATGACGAACGCGATCACCGTACGGAACGCGAACAAGCGCTACGGCGACTTCGCAGCTCTGGACAACATCGACTTCGACGTTCCCGCGGGTTCGCTGACCGCGCTGCTCGGCCCCAGCGGTTCGGGCAAATCAACGCTGCTGCGCGCGATCGCGGGACTCGACCAGCCAGATACCGGGACCATCACCATCAATGGCGAGGACGTCACCGGCGTCCCGCCGCAGCGCCGCGGCATCGGCTTCGTCTTCCAGCACTACGCGGCGTTCAAGCATCTGTCCGTCCGCGACAACGTCGCCTTCGGCTTGAAGATCCGAAAGAAGTCGAAGGCGGAGATCGCCGAGAAGGTCGACAACCTCCTTGAAGTCGTTGGGCTCGCCGGTTTTCAAACTCGCTACCCCAACCAGCTCTCCGGTGGGCAGCGCCAGCGTATGGCGCTGGCCCGGGCACTCGCCGTCGACCCGCAGGTGCTGTTGCTGGACGAGCCGTTCGGCGCCTTGGACGCCAAGGTCCGCGAAGACTTGCGGGCGTGGCTGCGACGACTGCACGACGAAGTACACGTCACCACTGTGCTGGTGACGCACGATCAGGCGGAGGCGCTCGACGTCGCCGACCGGATCGCGGTGCTCAACAAGGGCCGCATCGAACAGGTCGGTTCGCCAACCGATGTCTACGACAAGCCGGCCAACGCATTCGTGATGTCGTTCCTCGGAGCGGTCTCATCCCTCAACGGCAGCCTGGTCCGGCCGCACGACATTCGCGTCGGCCGCAATCCCGATATGGCGATCGCGAACTCCGACGATTCTGTTCAGACCACTGGAGTGCTGCGAGCCACCATCGACCGAATCGTCATGTTGGGCTTCGAGGTCCGCGTAGAGCTGACCAGCGCCGCGGACAAGACCCCGTTCACGGCGCAGATCACGCGTGGTGACGCTGAGGCGCTCGGCCTCAAGGAGGGGGACACCGTGTACGTGCGTGCGACGCGGGTTCCGGCGCTGCCCGGCGGTACCGACCTTCCCGCCGCCGACAAAGCTGACGAGGACGAGTCGCTGACATCGGCCTGATCCGGCTGCTCCGCCCAGCTCAGAAGTAGCCGTTCGCAGGTGGGCTCACGCCGTTGACCGCGTAGTTGCCCGCCGCATACGCCTTGTACGCCAACGGGCTGTGCGTGGCGACGGTGCGGGCGTTGCGCCAGTGCCGGTCCAGGTTCAGCGCGCGGGCGGTGGCTGACGCGCCGCCGGTGTCGAACAGCCGCTCCGCGGCCGAGATGGTCAGCTTTTCGGCCACCAACTGCGCCTTGGCGACCGTGACGGCGACGTCGGTGACCGCGTGCTGGTCGTGCTCCAAACCGTGACCGACGAGCCGGTCGATCGAATCAGCTGCCGCCAACACGATGGCTTCGGCCGACGATGCGGACGCCGAGATGTCCCCGACAGCCTGCAGGACAAAGGGATCCGTCGCCGCGCTGTCAGCCACCGAATGTGACGCCGGACGCGCCTTTGTGCGGACGTAGTCGACCGCGTCGTCGAAGACGGCGTAGGCGATACCGACCGCCACCGACGCCAAGTACAGCTGCAGGAACGCGGTCCCGTGTCCCAGCGTGGTGCCCTCGGATACGGTGACGACCTCGTTGGGCCGAACCTCGACCTCGGTGAACCGCGTTCCGCCGCTGGCGGTGGTGCGCTGGCCGAATCCGTCCCAATCGTCGAACAAGTCGACCCCCGTGCGGTCCGCCGGGACGATCACCTGCACATCGCGGCCGTCGGCGTCCAGGGCCGATACCGCGATCACATCGGCGAACAACGTGCCGGTGGAGTAGAACTTGTAGCCGTTGAGCCGCAGCACCCCCGAGGTGTCGGGCAACACCTTGGTGTCGGCGCTCGACGGCGCCCTGCCCGCGGCGTCGGTGATCGCGTTGCCGACGACGAGCCCCGCGTTCACGCGCGGAAACCACTCGCTGCGCTCACCGGGTACCGCGCGGTTACTCAGCAGACGTTCGGAGAAGCCGAAATGCGCCCGCAGCGCCTGGGCGACATTGGAACTGCCGCGGCCGATCTGAATCACCGCGGTCAGTACGTCGCGCACCGTGCCACCGGGGCCGCCGAACTCGGTCGGCACCCGTAGTGCGAGCACGCCCGTCCGCCGGATCGCTTCGACGGCGGCGTACTGCAGCACCCGCTCGCGTTCGGCGGCCGGGTCTTCGCGCCGCAACGTGGCGACGACATCCGTGAGTCGGGCCAACCGTTCGTCGACCGAGCCGCCGAGTGGCTGGGTAGAGAACGGCGTGCGCGGTGCGACGGGTTCGCGGGTGACGGTCAAAGCAGCTCCATGTTTATCGGAAGTGGGGAATGATCTTGTCCGCGAACCGGTCCAGTTCCGACTCGATGGGCTGGAACTGGAGCATGAACAGCTCGATGCCGGCGTCGTGGAACACGTCGATGCGCTCGATCACCTGGTCGTAGGAACCGACCAGGCCGGCCAGCGTCCCGCCGTTCGAGCCGATGCGCTTGGTGCCGGAAAGGACCTTGTACATCTGGGTCTTCGGGTCGGTGCCGCCGGAGATCTCAGGGCGGGTCTCGGCATCGTCGAGCGAATGAAGATAGTCCAGCTCTGCGATCGCCTCCTCCTCGGTCTCCCGCGCGATCACAAAGGCGGACAGGCCGAATCGCAGCGGTGCACCGTGGCGCGGCCGGCTGCGCAGGTCCTCGACGACGTCTATGGTCTCGAGAAGCGGACGGCCGTTGATAAAGAACACGTTCGCGTGTTCGGCGGCCAGCTCCCGGCCCGGTTCGGATTCTCCGCCGACGTATAGCGGTGGCGGGTCGGCCGGCGCGGGGCGGATCACGGCGGGGTGACCGCCACGGTCGCCGATCGCGACGTGCTTACCTGCCCATAATTCGATGACGCTTGCCAGCCACTCGCGCGAATATGCGTACCTGTCATCGTGTTCCAGCGGATCGAGCCCCAGGCCTTCGAGCTCGGGCAGAAACCATCCGGTGACGAGGTTGACCGACAGGCGACCGTCCGCGATGTCGGCGACGTTGGCGGCGATCTTCGCGAAGACCAACGGGTTGAACAACAGCGGTTTGACCGCACCGATCAACTCGATGCGTGACGTCGCCTCGGCAAGTGCCGCGATCGTGGACCACGTTTCGAGGACGTCGTCCTCGGTGTTGCTCGGGTGGATGACGTGCTGCGCCAGCAAAGTGGAGTCGAACCCGGCCGATTCGGCGCGCAGCAGCAGATCGCGGGTGCGGCGGTAGCTCGCGTCGGGCGGGTCATGGGGGTGCAGGCGGGCACCGTGGTTGCCGTAGACGGGCGCCCACACCCCGAAACGCGGAGCCGGAAGGCCGGCGACATTGGCAGGCGGAGCCGGAAGGCCGGCGACATTGGTAGGTGGTGTGCTCACGAGCGGGTCAGGTAGCGCTCGCGTTCCCAGTCGCTGACCTCATTCGAGTACTCCACCCATTCGCTGCGGGCCAGTGCCGCGAAGTCGCGTACCGAATCGGCGCCGAGGATGTCTGCGATGGTGTCGTCGCGGGTCGCGAGTTCCAGTGCCACACCGAGTGATTCGGGCAGCGGAACACCTTTGATGTACAGGTTGCCGCCCTCGGCCGGCGGGGGATTGGACTTCGCTTCCAGTCCCGCGATCACCGCAGCCAGCGCCGAGGCGATCAGCCAGTACGGGTTGGCGTCCGACGCGCCGCTGCGCAGTTCGATACGGGTGGCCGACGGGTTGGTTTCCACCAGTGAGCGCACCGCGGCGCTGCGGTTGTCGCGGCTCCATGTCACGGTGGCCGGTGCGAACGAGTCGGGTACGAAGCGCCGGTATGCATTGACCGAATGCGCCCCGAACAAGGTGATCGACGGAAGATGCTCGAGCAGACCCGCGATCGCGTGCAGGGCGGTCTGGCTCTCGGCGCCGTCGTTTGGAGCGAAGGCCGGTTCGCCGTCGCGCCACAGCGAGATGTGCAGATGCTGGCTGCTGCCGGAGTGCTCGGTGAACGGCTTGGGCATGAAAGTGGCGATCTTGCCGTGCTTTCGGGCCACCTCCTTGGCGGCATACTTGAGCCGAACAGCATCGTCCGCGGCTTCCAGCGCATCGGTGTAGACCAGGTTGGTCTCGATCTGGCCTGGGCCGTACTCGGTTTGGATGCCCTCCAGGCGGGTGAAGACACTCAGCGTCTCGTAGAGATCGGTGAGTAGCGGATCGAGTGCGTTGGCGTTTTCCAACGAGTAGGCGTGGATGTCGTCCTGGAACGGTGATCCGTCGGTGTTGAGCAGGTACAGCTCGAACTCCACGCCGATCTTCGCGGTGTAGCCCAGCGATCCGAGCCGCGCCAGGACTTTCCGTAGGACTGCGCGAGGGTCGAGCAGCGACGGACTGCGGTCGTGGGAGACGATGTCGGAGATCACGTGACCTACTCGCGGGCGCCACGGCAGGGGCCGGTAGGTCGCGAGGTCGGGCACCGCGAACACGTCGGGGTAGCCGCCGATCCAGTTCGTGAGATCGAGTGAGTCGACGACTGCACCCTCGGTGTTCCAGCCCAAAGACGCTTCGCAGAAGGCGAATCCACTGCCCAGTGCGCGGTTGAGGAACTGCGACGCCGGAATCCGTTTGCCCTGCGCATGGCCGAACGGATCACTCCACGCCACCTCGATCTCGTGGAGTGAGCCGTCGCCGAGGGCATGGCGCAGTTCGCGCTCCTTCGCCGAAGTCGTGCGCGGGAACGCCGGCGCATCCACCGTCTTCGTCATGACTGTGCGACGGTGCTGTAGCGCACCCTCGTTCCGACGACGGCGCCCGCCGCGAACGCCGCGACGAGCAAGCCGACGATGACCCAGGCCAGCAGGCTGGAGCCGCCGACGAGGGTGTCTAGATTGGCGAGGATGAGCACCAACGATCCGACCAACCCGACCAGCCCGAGCGCCGGGGCGATGCGCACCCGCCACTGCGAGTGCCCACGGCGGTCCTTCCCGAAGAAGGCCAGGACCGCAACGCTGGTCGCGATCAGCAGCACGATGACACCGACGGTCGTCGCACCGGCGAACCAGGTGTAGAACTGCGCGGCAGGGTCGAGCTGGAACACCACGGCGAGTGCGACGCTGACCGCGACGACGCCGGAAATCCACAGCGACGCCTTGTGCGGCGAGCCGTGTTTGACATGCGGGCGGCTCAGCGACTCCGGTAAGACGTCGCGCTGCGACAGGGCGAAAAGGTAGCGCGATGCGATCGTGTGGAACGCGAGGATGCAGGCGAACAGGCTGGTGAAGTAGAGCACGGTGATTATGTCGGCACCCACGATGCCGATGTAGCGCGACGCGGTGTCACCCAGGAAAGTGCCTCCCGAATCGGTGGCGCGTGCCACCGCCGCCGCGTCACCCCAGCCCGAGATCAGTGCCCAGCTGGTGACCGCGTAGAAGACGCCGATCAGGATCAATGCGACGTAGGTGGCCCGCGGGATGGTGCGTTCGGGTGTGCGGGCCTCGTCGCGATAGATCGCCGTCGCCTCGAAGCCGACATAGCTGATGATCGCGAAAAGCAGTCCGATGCCCAGGGATCCGGAGACGATAGCACTCGGATCGATGATCCCCGTCGACAAACCTTGGTCACCGCCGCGGGCGACGATGACGAGATCGAGAACCACGACAATCGCGATCTCGGCCGTCAGCAGCACCCCGAGCACCTTGCTGGACAGTTCGATGTTGCGGTACCCGAGGAACGTCACTACGGCGAAGGCGAGCGCAGCGAACAGCCACCACGGCAGTGCGGGCCCGCCGACGAGTTCGACGACGGCGGCGCCTGCGGGTCCCAGCAGACCGTAGACACCGGCCTCCAGCGCCACGTAGCTGACGATCGCGACGAAGGCGATGCCGATACCTGCGGGCATCCCCAATGACTTTCGGACATAAGAGAAGAACGCTCCGGCCTCGTCGACGAACGGCGTCATCGCCGTGAATCCGACCGCGAACAGCAGCAGGATGATCGTCGAGATGATGAACGTCGCAGGGAAGCCGGCTCCGTTGCCCGAGGCGAGGCCCAATGGAACGACGCCGCCGATCACGCCCAGCGGCGCGGCCGCGGCCACCACCAGGAAGACGATGGACGCCACCCCGAGATTGCCGCGCAGCTGGCGTGCCGGTGCCGGCGGATCATCTCTCAAAGAATCTGGCGCAGCTGTTATTTCGGACATGGTGCCATCCTTCGATGAGTCGATAGGGTTATTGGACGCTAGGCCGATACGCGATGGGTCACCACATCTGAAGTCAGCGTGAGTCTTATTACGCGGCCGCGGCCTTGACCGCGCGGCCTACCTCGGTGCGAATCGCCGTGTACTCGGGTGAGCGGCGGAGTTCGTCGACGTCGACGCCCGTGCGGGGAAGGTCGACTGGAAGGTCCAAGGCCACTTGTCCCGGGCGGCGCGTGAGCACCACGATGCGTGAACCGAGGAAGGCGGCCTCGTCGGCACTGTGCGTTACGAACACGGTGGTGCGGCCCGATTCCGCGCTGACCTGGCGGACATCTTCCTGCAGTCGCTCCCGGGTGAGCGCGTCGAGCGCCGCGAACGGCTCGTCGAGCAGGAACAGCGGGGTCTCGGCCGCCAGTGCGCGGGCGATCGCGACGCGCTGCTGTTGGCCACCGCTGATCTCCCAGATCTTGCGGTCGGTAGTCCCTTCCAGACCCACTCGCGACAGCAGTTGGTCGCGGCGAGCGGCCCGGCGTTCGCGAGGCACTTTCGCGTACTTGAGTGCCAGGTCGATGTTTCCGCCGACCGTGCGCCAGGGGAACAGTCGCGGCTGCTGAAACACCACACCGGCTGTCACCCCCGGTGTCGGTGGTGTGCCCGATACCTGCACCTGCCCTTCGCTGGGCGACTCGAAGCCGGCCAGCAGCCGCAACAGCGTGCTCTTTCCGCAGCCCGACGCGCCGACCAGCACCAGGAACGATCCGGGGTCGATGCTGAGGTCGACCGGACCCAGTGCGGTGACCGCGTTGCGCCCACTGCCGTAGCGATGCGACACTCCGGCTATCCGGATGGCCGCGTTGTTGTTCTGTCGGACAACGTCTTTCAGATCACTGACTGAGGACACCGGGCAAACCCTTGGTGTAAATCGCATCCTGGAACGTCTGCAGCGGGGCCGCCGACGGAATCTGCTTCTGATCAGCCAGGAACTGCGATGCGCTCTGCAGGTTGTTCGCGAGGTTACCCGGCTTGCCTTCGCCACCAAGCCACTCAGCAGAGGCGACCTCCTCAGGCGTGAGGAACACTCCCTGCTTGATCTGACCCTCGGTCTCCTCGGGCGACAATCCGATCTCGGCGGCGACGGCCTTGGCGGCTGCGGCGGGATCATCGTGAATTAACGTCAGTGCGCGTGCCTCCTGCTGGCGCCAGGTGTCGACGACCTCCGGATGTGCAGCGGCGAATTCGTCGGACACCACACCCAGATCCAGCGTCGGCTTCCCGTCCTTCGCCAGTTGGCGGCTGGTGATGAGGTCCTTACCGCTCTTGCGCAGATCGTCCAGCGTGGGCAGCCATGTGTACGCCGCGTCGATGTCGCCACGGTCCCATGCGGCCAGAATCGCCTGGGGCTGCAGGTCGACCAGCTGAACATCGTTGGGAGACAGCCCATTCTGGGCGAGTGCGGCCAGCACGCTGTAATGCGCCGTCGAGGCAAACGGAGTGGCGACCCGCTTGCCCCTCAGCTGCGCGATGGTGTCGATACCGCTGCCGTTGCGTGCGACCAGCGCCTCGTTGTCACCGGCCACGTCGAGGACGAACGCGACCTTGTACGGGATGTTCAGTGGCGCCGACAATCCGCGGGCCACCGGGCTGGATCCCAGGGCGCCGAAGTCGAGTTCCTTCGCGATGAACGCGGTGTTCACGTCGGCGCCGGAGTCGAACTTCGTCCACTTGATGTTGTAGTCGGGCAGCGCTTCTTCTAGCCAGCGGCTGTTCTTCACGATCAGGTCACCGCTGGGGAAGGTCTGATACCCGATTCGGATTGTCGGCTTGTCCGCCTGCTGTCCCGACTGGTCGACGGAGCAACCGGCCAGCGCCAGTGTGGCAACAACCAATGCAGCGAATACGGTTTTCAATCTCATATCTTTCCTCTCCAGGGGACAGCGCGCCGTTCGATGGCACGGAGCAGACCGTCGATGACAAGTCCGGAGATGCCGATGGCGAAGATGCCGACGAGCACGACCGGAGTGTTGTTGTAATTGCTTGCGTCCTTTACCAATCCGCCGACACCGGGGATGCCGTTGAACAGTTCGGCGGCCACCACGGACGAGTAGGCCATGCCGACCGCCAGGCGGATGCCGGTGAACGTCTCGGGCAGCGCCGAGGGGACGACGACGTCACGGATGACCTCGGTGCGCGAAGCGCCAAGTGCGCGAGCGGCTTCCTGCAGACCCACCGGTGCCGCGACGACGGCTGCGGTGGTCGCCACCGCCGCGGGCGGCAGCGCGGCCAGCGCCAGTAGCGTGATCTTGGGTGCCTCGTCGATGCCGAGCCAGATGACGAGAAGGAAGAAGTAGGCCAGCGGGGGCAGTGCGCGCAGGAACGTCAGCCAGGGTTCGAGCACACTGCGTACCCAACCGATCGAGCCCATGATCAGGCCGAGCAGCACTCCGAGCGCTACACCGATGACGACACCGGCGAGCACCCGGCGCAACGTCATGTAGAGGTGTTCCCACAGCAGGTAGCCGGCGTATCCACGGACTCCGTCGTGGGTGGTCGACACGTCGACGAAGGCCTGCCACACCGTGCTGGGGTAGGGCACAAACGTCTGGTTCCAGATGCCACTGGCCGCCGCGAACTGCCACACGACGAAGAAGACGAACAACGACAGCAGGGGGAGCGCCGCGCGAGTGAGCCTGCCGCGCCACTTTCCTGCGGGCGGCGCGGAAGCCAGCGAGCCGACCTGCTGCCCGTCGGGCGCGATATCTTCAAACACCGACACAGTACGCGACCTTCTGTTGCTGAGATGGAACGGAAATGGCTCAGCGACAGCAGAAGTCGTCAGACAGCGCGGTGGTCATTCCGCTATTACTACCGGCTTCTGCGTGCGGCGTGCAGGGATAGGCTCAGTGCGAATTTAAAGTGTCGGCGGCTTGGCCCTCCTCGGCCATGACCGACCGCAGCTCGTCACGGCTACGGATATCAAGCTTCTGATAGATGTGGCGCAGGTGGTATTCCACGGTCTTCGGGCTCAGAAACAACGCCGCCGCTGCTTCTTTCGTGGTGGCACCGCCACCGAGCATTCCCGCGATGCGAAGTTCCTGCGACGTCAGTACATCGAGACGGCCTTCCCCGTTGCGCCGCAGCCGTTCGCCGGTCGCGTCGAGCTCACCGGACGCGAACTCCGCCCAGGGGCGGGCGCCGAGTCGGTCGAATTCCTCTAGCGCTGAGCGAAGGTGCGGCCGCGCCGCCGTCCGAGCTTTGTCACGGCGCAACGCGGAGCCGAACGCCAACCGCGTTCGCGCGACCTCGTATCTGTCCGGGTTGAGTTCGTGTAGTTGGAGTGCCTTTTCGAACTGCGCACACCGCTCGCCGGCGTCATTCGCGACCAGCGCGGTCGCGCGGTACGCTCGTGCCAGCGCCCATGGTTGATCCTTCTCGAGCGCGCGTTGCAGGTAGTCGCGCGCGGTAGCCCGTGCGGCCACGATCTGCCCCTGCCGTACCTGCGCCTCGGTGAGCTCGGGTCCCGGCGCTAAGTCGACATCCTGGAAACTGATGTCGGACAATATCTTTTCCAAATCCACGAAGTGTGCAACGGCCGACTCGGGGTCCGCTTCGGCCAATGCCAGGTCGCCCAATGCGAATCTCGCCCACAGGCCGGCGAACACGATCTGGTGGCGGTGCGCCAACTCCAGCGCCTCGCCGGCATTGGCGCGGCACTCGTCGGTATGGCCCATGCGAGCCTGCAGCCACGCCAGGCCAGACAGCGACGCGGCGAGATCGGTGCTTTGCCCCGTTTCCCTCGCCAGGGTGACACTTTCGTCATACTGCGTCGCGGCCGCCTGCCAACGGTCGGTGGTGGCGGCGTCACGCGCGGTGTGGAACAGGAGATTGGGCAGCGAGCCGATCGCTGTCTGCGCGCGTCTTTCATCCTCGAGACGACGAATGGTGTCCCGGCCGGCCGCGCACTCGCGTAAGAACAGCGTCCCGATGATCGCCCAGTCCGGCCGGTGCGGATCATCCACCGCCCGTGGCTCGTCGCGCAACGCATCGACACCCCTCCGCAGCCACCGCACGCCGTCGTCGCCTGCCAACACCCGAGCCACGCCGATGGCGAACATCGCGCGAACTCGAGTCGACGCCGTCGGGCACACGCCGAGGAGTGCCTCCATCCGGTCGGCCGTGGCCGACCCGGCCGCCGTGTCGCAAAGGTAGAAGGTCGCCGTCACGGCGTCGGCGAGCAGCGCAAGCGTCGTTTCCGGATTGGACGTTGTCGTGCGTTCCGCCGCCGTGGTCAGGAGTTGGTACGCGTCGCGCAGCGATCCGGTTCGTAGCGCGATATTTCCACGCAGCGCATCGATTTCGGCCTGTGCGGACGGAGTCGCCGTGAGTGCGGCCGCGTCGAGTAATTCGCGGGCGCGGTCGGGCCGGCCGGCCAACCAAGCCGAGTCGCCCGCGGCGATCAGCCGGGTAGCACGCAATGAGTGGTCGTCGGTCAGCTCTGCGCTGCGCTCCGATGCCAGCGTCGCGGCACCGTAAGCGCCCTGCGCACGCGCACGTTCGGCGACCGCCGTCAGATCTGAAGCGACCGCATCGTCGGGGCCGATTGTTGCCTGGCTGAGATGCCACGCCCGTCGGTCGTGCGATGCAGCGGGCAGAGCATCAGCGACGGCTCGGTGAACCGCGCGTCGCGCGTTCCCGTCGGCGGTGGCATACACCGCCGATCGGACCAGCGGATGGCGGAATTTCGCACGACCTCCGACGATTTGGAGCACACCGATCGCCTCTGCACCGCCGAGTTGGTCGATCGTGGTGCCCACCGTCCTGACCGCCCGCGATATCAGCGCCAGATCGCCGTCGGCGACAACGGCGACGAGCAGCGCGAGACGCGACGCGTCGGGCAGTGCCGTGATTCGTTGGCCGAACGCTTCGACGACCGTCTGCGGTACGGGCACCGGGAGCTCGGGCGGAAGGCTGCGTACGCGTTCGATGTCGCGGGCCAGCTCGACAATGGCGAGCGGACTACCCAGCGTGAGATGATGCAGCTTCGCGACGAGATCGGCCGGAGCCGGTGTAGCGCTGGTCGTCTCGATCAACGCCGAGGCGGCCGACAGGTCCAGCCCGCCGAGATCGACCACGGGAAGGTCGCTTTCGGCGAGTACCGCACCGGGTTCAGGCCGCGTGCAGATCAGCATCGCCACCGCGTCCGCGAGGAGGCGGCGGGCCACGAATGTCAGCGCCTCAGCGCTCGGCGCGTCGATCAGGTGCGCATCGTCGACTAGCACGAGAAGCGGACCCTCTTCGGCGTAGCGGCTGATCAGACTCAACGTGGCCGCGCCGACCGCGAACCGCGCGGGAGCCGGGCCGTCGCGCAGCATCAACGCCACCGCCAAGGCCTCGGCCTGCGGGGCGGGGAGCCGATCGATCAGATGAAGTGCCGGACGCAGCAGTTGATGCAGGCCCGAAAAGCCGAGCGCCGCCTCCGCCTCGCTGCCGGACGTCCGCATCACCGCCATATCGCCGGTGCTCGCCACGGCGTCCTCCAGGAGCGCGGTTTTACCGATCCCGGCTTCGCCCCGCAGAACAAGCACACCGCTTTGACCAAGTCGCGCCGCGGCGAGCAGCTGCCCGATGCGCTGCTGCTCTGACACCCGGCCTACGAGCATGGGCTGATGCTACGGCGAAGACGACTAGGTGGGTCACCTGATTCGCGAGCTGGCAGCGGCGTGCGACCGTGGTTTCACCTGGTGAAAGGAAGAGTCTGATGAACACACCCACTGTCGTCGCATCCGCGGTCGACCCGGAGAAACTGATGGCATTCGTATTCCGCGCTGTCGAGGAAGCGGGTGCGGCCCTGAACTGCGCGCTGGTGGTCATGGGCGACCGTCTGGGCTATTACCGCGCTTTGACCAGTCTCGGCCCGTCGACCCCGTCGGAGCTGGCCGAGCACACCGACACCGACGAGCATTACGCCCGTGAATGGCTCAACGCGCAAGCGGCGGGGTCATATGTCGACTACGACCCGGCGACCGGTCGCTACCACCTGCCGCCCGAACAGGCGGCAGCGCTCACCGATGAAACAAGCCCGGCGTTCGTCACCGGTTTGTTCCAGATCGCACACGGAACAGCACGCGACGCGGGGGATGTGATGGTGGCGGCAGCCACCGGGGACGGCGTGGGCTGGGGTGAGCACAACCACGACGTCCACGAAGGTTGCGAAAGATTCTTCCGGCCCACGTACGCCGCCTATCTGGTGAATTCCTGGCTGCCCGCACTGGACGGGGTGGTGGACAAGCTCAACCGTGGGATATTCGTGGCCGACGTTGGCTGCGGACACGGGGCGTCGACGATTCTCATGGCGGAGGCGTTCGGGCGCTCGGACTTTCGCGGCACTGACGCACACGTCGAATCGATCGAAACAGCCCGGGAACGGGCCGCGCTTTCGAAAGCCGGTGCCGGAATCACGTTCGAATCCGCCGCCGCGGATGCCTTCACAGGTGGTCCGTACGACCTGATCACGATGTTCGACTGTCTGCACGACATGGGTGACCCGATCGGCGCGGCCCGCCATGTGCGCGAGATGATCGCCGAGGACGGGACGTGGATGATCGTCGAGCCCGCCGCGGGCGATCACGTCGAGGACAACTTCAACCCGATCGGCCGGGCCTACTACGGCTTCTCGACGCTGCTGTGCACGCCGTCATCGCTCGCCCAACCGGTCGGGCTCGCCCTCGGTACGCAAGCCGGACCCGCGCGGATCCGCGACGTGGTCACCGCCGCGGGCTTCACCCGATTCCGGCTAGCGGCACAGACGCCGTTCAACCATGTTTTCGAGGTTCGGCCCTGAATCGCATCTGGCAGACGAGGATGGTGGCATGCCCGAACAGCGTCGAGCACGTCCTCCTGACGCGTCCGGTGAGGTGACCCGCGAGGGCGTCACCCTGCACTTCGACGTGTACGGCGAGGGTGCGACCACAGTGACGCTCATACCCACATGGTCGCTGGTCGATTCGCGAGTCTGGAAGGCCCAAGTGCCGTACCTTTCGCGGCACTACCGGGTCGTGACATTCGACGGACGTGGGTCGGGCAGGTCCGACAGCCCCACTAGCATTGAGGCGTACGCGAACCGCGAATACGCGGCTGATGTCCTCGCGGTGCTGGATGCGGTGGGCGTCGAACAGACCGTGCTGGTCACCCTGTCGCGCGGTATCGAGTGGGCCGCTCGCGTGGCGGCGTCAGAGCCGCAGCGGATTCAAGGCATCTTCGCAATCGCGCCGTCGTGTGACATCCCGGCCGCAGGTCTGGATTTCGAGAGCCTGGCCTGGTCGCAGGCCGTCGACGAGCCAAGCGGCTGGGAGAAATACAACCGGCGCCACTGGCTGAACGGCGGCCTCGAAGACTTTCGCGACTTCTTCTTTGCGCAGATGTTTCCAGAGCCGCACTCGACCAAGCAGATCGAAGACATGATGTTGTGGTCGGCTGATATCGACGCCGATACACTGGTGAAAACCACTGCAGCCCGGCTTGATTCGACGCTTCGCACCGACGACACCTTTCTGGACATCGTCGAATCAATCCGCTGTCCCGTGCACATCGTGCACGGTACCAAGGACAAGGTGAGCCGCGATGCCGTCGCTGTGCAACTAGCTGACCAGGTCGGCGGATCGCTTACGCTCATCGAGGGATCCGGTCACGGACCCTCTGCGCGCGATGCGGTACGGGTCAACACCATCATCCGGAAGTTCGTTGAGTCGGTCGCGCCGGTCCCGCAGCGCGCACGGCATGTGCGGGCGTTGCGGAGGCGCCGTCGCGCGTTGTACCTCTCCTCGCCGATCGGGCTCGGACACGCCCGCCGTGACGTCGCGATCGCCGCGAAACTTCGTGAGGCCGTGCCGGATGTGCAGATCGACTGGTTGGCCCAGGATCCGGTGACCCGGGTGTTGGAAGCCGCGGGGGAGAACGTGCATCCCGCTTCGAGGTACATGCTCAACGAGTCGACGCACGTGGAAAGCGAATCGGGCGAGCACGACCTGCACGCGTTCGAGGCTATACGTCGGATGGATGAGATTCTGCTCGCAAACTTCATGTTGTTCGCCGAGGTGGTGTCCGAGGAACCACCTGATCTCGTAATCGGCGACGAGGCATGGGAAGTCGACTATTTTTTGCATGAGAATCCGGAGCTGAAGAACTTTCAGTTCGCGTGGCTGACCGACTTCGTCGGGTGGCTGCCGATGCCCGATGGCGGGGCGCGTGAAGCCGCGCTCACCGCGGATTACAACGCCGAGATGATCGAGCACCGCAGCCGATTTCCGTGGTTGCGTGATCGGTCGATCTTCGTTGGAAGCCCGGAAGATGTTGTGGTGCAAGAGTTCGGTCCGGGGCTGCCGGACATCAGGTCGTGGACCGAGGAGAACTTTGACTTCTCCGGGTATGTACTCGGATCGCCGCCTCCCAGCGGCCCGGAGCGGGCGGCCTTGCGCCGCAAGCTGGGCATGAAGACCGACGACAGGCTCTGCGTGATCACCGTCGGTGGTACGGCGGTCGGCGGTTCGCTGTTGCGGCGGATAGTCGAAGCCGCGCCCAAGGTGCGAAAACTTCTGCCCGAGATGTGTTTCCTGGTCGTCACCGGGCCTCGGATCGATCCGGATACCGTTCCGGCCCGCCGCGGCGTCCGAGTCCGGGGATTCGTCCCGGACCTCGCGGATTACCTGGCCGCCTGCGACATCGCAGTGGTTCAGGGCGGATTGACGACATGCATGGAGCTGACGGCTGCGGGAACTCCGTTCATCTACATACCGCTGGAGCATCATTTCGAGCAGAACTTCCACGTCCGGCACCGCTTGGAACGCTACGGCGGGGGACGGCGAATGCACTATGCCGAGGCCGCAGATCCCGACTTGCTGGCGAAGATCATCGTCGATGAAATGTCATCGGCCGTGCCGTACCTGCCCGTCGAGGCGGACGGGGCGCAGCGAGCTGCGGCAATGCTGGCCGAGTTGCTCTGAGACGTAGAGACTAGAGAGGTACCGGATTCGGGTCGCGCCCGAAGGGGACCATGAAGGCTCCGTTGACGCTGGCTGTACCTGCCACCGGATTGCTGGCGAACAGACCGGCGTCACCACTGCGCCGCTATTCGGGGCGCCGTCGTACCCCTTAGTGGACATCGACCCGACTGGACGCATAACCTAGCTTGGTTATGCGCTTAAGCACGGCGTGGACAACGGTGTTCCCGGGGCGCGGCGAAAGGTTTGACGGACAGTGACTACGACCATTCCGGTGTTCAACCCCTCGACAGAAGAACAGATCTTCGAGGTCGTCGACTCAGACCAGGCAGCCGTCGACGCGGCAGTCGCCCGGGCTCGCGAGACCTTCGAATCCGGGGTGTGGCGCAAGCTGCCCGCCGCGCGACGCGCGGAGGTGCTCTTCCGAGCCGCCGAGATCATCAGGGAACGTACCGACGAGCTCGCCTTGCTCGAGGGCCGTGACAACGGCATGAACAAGGTGGCGGGTGAGCAGATCATCAAGGTGTCGATGGAGATGCTGCTGTACTACGCAGGTTGGGTCGGCAAGATCCACGGCGAGTCCAGCAGCGTCGTATCCGACGGCCTGCTCGGTCACTACGAGAGCTTTCACAACTTCACCCAGCTCGAACCGGTCGGGGTGTGTGGCCTCATCATCCCCTGGAATGGTCCGTTCTTCGTCGCGATGCTCAAGGTCGCGCCCGCGCTGGCGGCCGGCTGCTCCTGCGTGCTCAAGCCCGCCGAGGAGACGCCGCTCACCGCGTTGAAGCTGGAGGAGATCTTCCGCGAGGCAGGCCTGCCCGACGGCGTGCTCAACGTCATCACCGGTTACGGCGAGACCACCGGTGCGGCGCTCACCGCGCATCCGGACGTCGACAAGATCTCGTTCACCGGGTCGACAGAGGTCGGCAGGCTCATCGTCAAGGCGGCGGCCGGCAACCTCAAGCGCCTCACGCTCGAGCTGGGCGGAAAGTCGCCCCTGATCATGTTCGAGGACGCCAATCTCGACAAGGCGATCATGAACGCGAGCCTTGGACTGCTCGCCGGATCGGGGCAGAACTGTTCCTGCACCTCGCGCATCTACGTTCAACGCGGCATCTACGACCAGGTGGTCGAGGGTATTGCCGGGTTCGCCAAGATGCTGCCGATGGGAGGCAGCGAGGACCCCGATTCGGTACTGGGACCGTTGATCAGCGACAAACAGCGCCAGCGTGTCGAAGGCATTGTGCAAGAGGGTGTTTCGAAGGGCGCCGAGATCATCACCGGCGGTAAGTACCTGGACCGCAAGGGCTACTTCTACGAGGCCACCGTCATCACCAACACCACGCCCGATATGCGGCTCATCCGCGAGGAGATCTTCGGGCCCGTCGGCTGCGTCATCCCCTTCGACGAGGAAGAGGAGGTACTGGCCGCCGCGAACGACACGGAGTACGGCCTGGCCGGCGCCATCTGGACGGAGAACCTGGGGCGTGCCCACCGAGTCGCGAACGAGCTTCACGCAGGGCAGGTCTGGGTCAACTGCGCGCTTGGGGCGGATCCGTCGATGCCGATCTGCGGGCACAAGCAATCGGGTTGGGGCGGCGAGCGGGGTCGCAAGGGCATCGAGGAGTACTTCAACACCAAGGCCGTCTACATCAGCCTCTGATCAGGTCGAGGCGCGCACGATCAGCCGGGTGATGTCGGCCGGCTGCGGTGGCGGCGACGACGGATAATTCAGTTCGGCGAGCAACGCGGCGGTGGCCACGTCGGCGACCGCGGTCGGATCGAACTCGACCGTCGTCAAGGGCGGCGAGCTCAGCGCTCCGATGGGTGCGGCGTCGACCCCGATGACCGCCAGATCGGCGGGGCACGTCAAACCCGCCTCCCGTACGCCGAACAGGATCAGGCACGCGACCTCATCGCTTTGCGCGCACACCGCGGTGACGCCGTCGCGCACCCACGAGGTGACCACCTCCACGACGTTCTCCTGGGTGACGTCGGCGACGCGGACCGGCGGCAGCTCCCTCGCCGTGGCCGCTGAGAGGATGCCGCCCAGCCAGTAGTCGCCCAGAGCGCGCCACCTCTTGGCGCCGGCGCGGGCGAAGGCGATCTCCCGGTGGCCGCGTGACACGAGATGGTCAATTCGCATCTCGCCCACAGACTCTGGTGGATTGCCCAGTGCGGGCAGCGTCCCGATCTCGATGTGCGGGATGTCCGCCGCCTTCATGGCGCGCACGACTCGATCGGGCAACGGGAACAGGCTCGTGACGGCGACGGGATCGATGTTCTCGATCGCGTCGACGATGTTGCGGTCGTCTTCGGTTTCGAAGATCTGGATCTGGAGCAGCCCTGCCCGTGCCAGATCGGCTGTCATCCGGCTGCCCGCCTGCAACGGCATGTCGCCGACGGCGATGCGCGGAACCACGTAGAGCACGGCCCCGCTCCTGCCTCGCGCCAAGTTGCGGGCGGCCAGGTTGGGTCGGTAGCCCAACTGCTGGGCGGCGCGGATCACGGCGTCGCGAGTCCGCTCGGAAATCCGGTGCCCCTCGACGTCGTTAAGGACGTAACTCACCGTGGCAGTCGACACGTTCGCCAGACGCGCGACGTCAGCGGTGGTGGGCCTGGGCAGTCGCGTTTCGCCGGCTGCCGCGCCACGGGGACCGGCCATGCCACATCGTGGCATGCTCAGTCCCCGGGTTCGCGCATAGTCCGCGGCGTGGTCACCGCCGCATCGGTGTCAGAGCTGTGCCCAGACCGACTTCGTCTTCAGGTACGCGTCGATACCTTCCTGGCCGAACTCGTGTCCCCAACCGGACTGCCGGTACCCGCCGAACGGCACCGCGTGGTCGAACACCAACTGGCAGTTGATCGTTACGGTTCCGGCTTGCAACCGCTTGCCGAGACGATGCGCACGGCTGAGGTCGTTGGTCCACGCGGTGGCCGCCAGGCCGTAGGTCGTGTCGTTGGCCATCGCGACGGCCTCGTCGTCGTCGTCGAAAGGCAGGACCGTGACCACGGGCCCGAAGATCTCCTCCTGATACAGCCGCATGTCACGGTTGACGTTGGTCAGGACGGTCGGGTGCACGAAGTAGCCCTTGCGATCGAGCCGGTGGCCGCCCGTGACGACCTCGGCACCCTCGGACTTGCCCTCGTCGATGTAACCCATGACCCTGGTCAGCTGCTTCTGACTGATCAGCGGGCCGCTCATGCATCCCTCCTCATCAGGTCCGCCGAGCTTGACGAAGTTGGCCATGTTGGAGATGCCTTCGAGCACCTCGTCGTAGACGCCGCGCTGGACGAAAACGCGTGAGCCGCACACACAGCCCTGGCCGGAGTGCACGAAGATTCCCATCGACGCCATGAAGATGGCCTTCTGCAGGTCCGCGTCGTCGTAGATCAGCACCGGCGACTTACCGCCGAGCTCGAGCATGACCTTCTTGAGGTTGCCCGCCGATGCCCGCACGATCTCCTTGCCGATCTCGGTCGAGCCGGTGAAGGCGACCTTCTCGACGTCAGGATGCGCGGTGATCGCCGCGCCCGCGGTGTGGCCGTAGCCGGTCAGCAGGTTGACGACACCCTCGGGCACGCCTGCCTCGTGGATCAACCGGTTGAGCAGGATCGCCGACAGCGGCGTCTCCTCTGCGGGCTTGACCACCATGCTGCAGCCTGCGGCCAGCGCGGGCGCGAGCTTTGCGCATGCGTTGAAGATCGGGCCGTTCCACGGAAAGATCAGGCCCACAACGCCGTACGGCTCCTTGAGCGTGTAGGTGTGCATGTCGACCCACGTGTCGGTGGCGATGCCCGCGGTCTTCACGTCGTACGCGTTACCGCTGATCTTGGTGCACCAGCCGGCGTAGTAGCGGAAGAACTCGGCGCAGTTGGGCAGGCCAAGCGTCGCCTGCATCAGCGGCATGCCGGTGTTGAGCGAATCGAGGTGTGCAATCTCGTCGGCGTGCTCGTCGATGAGATCGGCGATCTTCCACATGATCTTGGCCCGCGCCCGTCCGGGCAGCTCCGACCACACGCCCGCCTCGAAGGAGGCCTTGGCACGCGCGACGGCCTCATCGACGGCTTGCGCGCCGCAGTCGGTGAACTCGACGATCTGCTCCTCGGTCACCGGGTTGATCACCGAGATCTTCTCACCCGTGCCCGGCCGTGCGGTGAGTTCGTCCAGAACCGTCTGCAGTGTCGCCGTCGATGTCATCGTTGACCTTTCTCGTCGCCCACGGGGAGCGCGTCGCCCACCATGCTGAGCAACTGCTTAGCATGGTGGCGACGCGAGGGTCAAGGCAGGCGCGAGCGGATGCGAAAACCGATTACCGTTCAGGCGGCGGCGGAGACGACGCTCATCGCGTCGAAACGGTCGAGCACCGTGGCGGCGACCAGGTTGTGTGAGCCCAACGGCTCGGCCATCTGAATGCCGTGAGCTGCCGCATAGGACGCCACGCGGTCGGTGATGATGCCGTGCGCCAGGAACCATGGAGCGATCACAAGATTGCGGGCGCCGTCGGCCCGCAGCCGCTCCACCGCGTCGGCGACGTTCGGCCGCGGTCCGGTTGCGAACGCGACTTGGGCACCGGCCCAACGGGTTCCGGCGCTGAGCGCACGCGCCACGTCCCCGGTTCGCGCGTTGGCCGCCTCATTCGACGATCCGACGGCCGCGACCACAACGCCGAGGCCGTCCTCGTCCGGCGACACCCCGGTCTCGGACAGCCGCTGCCGCAACACGGACAGCAGGGCGGGATCTTCCCCGAGCACCTCGGCCTGCTCGACCCGCGCACCCGACTGCTCGATCATCTCAGGGATGTCGACGCGCGCGTGATACGCGTCGGCCAGCAGGAACGGCACCACGACGCCGTCGGGAAGGCCGGTCAGCACGTCACGCAGGTTCGGGTCGGTCTTCTCCAAAAACGCGGCACTGACGTCGAGCCAGGGCCGCAGCCGCCGGATGCGGCCGGCAACGGCATGTGTCACCGCGGCCGACCGCGGGTCGACGCTGCCGTGTGCCGCCAGGACGAGCGTCGGGCGGCTGGTGGGAGCCGGAGCCGTCACGACGCGTGCAGTCCGCATTCCGTCTTGGTCTGGCCCGCCCAGCGACCGCTGCGCGGATCGGCGCCCTCGACGGGCTTGGCGGTGCACGGTGCGCAGCCGATCGACGGATAGCCCTCGAAAACCAGGGGATTGACCAGCACATCGTGGGCGTCGATGTACGCCTGCATGTCCTCGTCGGACCACGCCGCGATCGGGTTGATCTTCACCAATCCGAAAGCCTTGTCCCAGCTGATGAGTGGCGCGTTGGCACGGGTGGGCGCCTCGACGCGGCGGATGCCGGTCACCCATGCCGAGTATCCGCGCAACGCCTTGGACAGCGGCTCGACCTTGCGCATCCGGCAGCACTCGCTGGCCTCGCGGGCGAACAGATCCTTGCCGAACAACTCGTCCTGCTTGGCGACCGTGTTCTCCGGCGTGACGTTGACGACGTTGATGTCGTAGACCGCCTCGACCGCGTCACGGGTGCCGATGGTCTCGACGAAGTGGTAACCGGTATCGAGGAACAGCACGTCGACGCCCGGGCGTACCTTGGCGGCCATATCGACGAGGACGGCGTCCTGCATGTTCGACGCGACGACGTAGTTGCCGCCGAAGTTCTCGTCGGTCCAGCGCAGCAGTTCGTCGGCGTTCGCACCCTCGAGTTCCGCCGCACCGCGTTCTGCCAACGCGATCAGGTCAGCCTCTGAAATGACGTCAGTCATCTGTGCCCTTCCTCTTCGCGCAAGCGCTCATCGCAGATCCGCCTCGTCTGCTCGTACGGCCCACGTAGCGAAACGCTCGCCGTCCTCGCGATGTTTCACGAAGTTGCGAACGACTCGTTCGATGTAGTCAGCCAGCTCGGTCGAGAGCACCTTGTGCTGACGCAATTTGCGGCCGAACCCGCTGTCCAGACCCAGGCTTCCCCCGAGGTGGACCTGAAAACCCTCCTCGGGCCCATCACCCTCGTCGACCATCTGGCCCTTGAAACCGATGTCGGCGACCTGGATGCGCGCGCACGAGTTCGGGCAGCCGTTGATGTTGACGGTGATCGGCACGTCGAGCTGGGCGTTGATGTCCTCGAGGCGCTTCTCCAGCTCCGGAACCAGCACCTGCGAACGGCTGCGGGTCTCGGCGAAGCTCAGCTTGCAGAACTCGATGCCGGTGCAGGCCATGAGGTTGCGCCGCCAGTGCGACGGTTGCGCCGGCAGCCCCAGCGCGTCCAGGCCGTTGCGCAGCTCGTCCAGCTTGTCGTCGGGAACATCGAGGATGATCAGCTTCTGGTACGGCGTGAATCGGATCCGATCGCTGCCCGCGGCCTCGGCCAGGTCGGCCACCTTAGTCAGGATGGTGCCCGAAACGCGGCCCGCGATCGGTGCGACGCCGACGGCGTTCAGGCCGTTCTTCAGTTTCTGCACGCCGACGTGGTCGATCGGTCGCGTGACCGGGATCGGTGCGGGTCCGTCGATCAGCGGCCGCTTCAGGTACTCGGTCTCGAGAACTTCACGGAACTTCTCGACACCCCAGTCCTTGATCAGGAACTTCAGCCGGGCCTTCGACCGCAGCCGCCGGTATCCGTAGTCACGGAAGACGCTGACCACGCCCTCCCATACGTCGGGCACCTCGTCGATCGGCACCCACGCGCCGACCCGCTGACCGAGCATCGGGTTGGTAGACAAGCCGCCGCCGACCCACAGGTCGAAGCCCGGACCGTGTTCGGGATGCTCGACGCCGATGAACGCCACGTCGTTGACCTCGTGCACCACGTCCTGCAGGCCCGAGATCGCGGTCTTGAACTTGCGCGGCAGGTTCGAGTACTCGGGCTTGTTGATGTAGCGCTTGACGATCTCGTGAATCGCCGGAGTTCCGTCGATAACCTCATCGAGTGACTCGCCGGCCAGCGGGGAGCCGAGGACGACGCGGGGGCAGTCGCCGCACGCCTCGGTGGTCTGGAGTCCGACCTCGTCGAGCCGCCGCCAGATCTCGGGCATGTTCTCGACCTCGATCCAGTGGTACTGGATGTTCTGCCGGTCGGAGATGTCGGCGGTGTCGCGCGCGAACTCGGTGGAGATGCGGCCCAGCGTGCGCAGCGCGGCCGCGGTCAGGGCACCGCCGTCGCTGCGGACGCGCAGCATGAAGTACTCGTCCTCGAGCATGTCGGTGTTCTCGTCACCGGTCCAGGTGCCGTCATAGCCCGGCTTGCGCTGGGTGTACAGACCCCACCAGCGAAAACGGCCGCGCAGGTCGCCCTTGTCGATCGACTCGAAGCCGTTCTTGGCGTAGATGTTCTCGATGCGCGCCCGCACGTTGAGCGGGTTGTCGTCCTTCTTGGACTGTTCGTTCGGGTTGAGCGGCTCGCGGTATCCGAGTGCCCACTGGCCCTCGCCACGTGGGCGCTTGACAGGCTTGGGCTTTGATTCGGCTGTTGTCATATGGTTTGGCTCCTTTGTGGAGCCGGACCGCGCGTCTCACCGGTGGGCTGACCGGCGGCGCAGATCCGGCGGCCAGCTGCAAGTACAGGTGGGCAGGTCAGCGCGTCAGGGCAGACAACAACAGGTACATACGCGCTTGAAGTCGACGTGACGCCGCACCACCAGCGATACGCGGTGGGGGAAGATGCGGCCGGACTTCACGTTGCCAATTGTGCCACGGGCACCGACAGATGCCCTAACCGGGCCAGATTTGCGCTCACCGTGAGCAAAAGGCGCGATCTGGGAAACTGGCTGCATGACAGTCCCGACGGCAGGCGTGCGCGAGCTGCCCGATCTGGCGCCGACGCCGGGCCGTCCGTTCGGCGTCTACGTCCATGTGCCGTTCTGCGCTGCCCGCTGCGGCTACTGCGACTTCAACACCTATACCCCCGCAGAGCTGGGCGGAACGAATCCCGACAGCTGGCTGGCGGCGCTGCGTACGGAGCTCGCACTGGCCGCCGATCGGCTGGGCTCCACGCCCGTCGTCGACACCGTCTTCGTCGGAGGCGGCACCCCCTCGCTGCTCGGTGGCCCCGGTCTGACGTCGGTGCTGGCTGCGATCCGCGCGCATTTCACGCTCGCAAATGAGGCCGAAATCACGACGGAGGCGAACCCCGAGTCGACGTCACCCCAGCTGTTCGAGCACCTGCGGACGGCCGGCTTCACCAGGGTGTCGCTGGGCATGCAGTCAGTGGCACCGCACGTGCTGGCGGTGCTGGATCGGGTGCACTCGCCGGGGCGGGCTCTGGAAGCGGCGGGCGACGCCCGCGCTGCGGGCTTCGAGCACATCAACCTCGACCTGATCTACGGCACGCCCGGGGAGACCGACGACGACCTACTGCGCTCGGTCGATTCCGCCGTCGAGGCGAAGGTCGACCACGTGTCCGCCTACGCGCTGGTGGTCGAGGACGGTACGGCGCTGGCCCGCCGCGTGCGGCGCGGCGAGGTTCGTCCACCCGACAACGACGAGCTCGCGCATCGGTACGAGTTGATCGACGCGCGGTTGTCGGAAGCGGGTCTGGGTTGGTACGAGGTTTCGAACTGGTGCTTGCCCGGTGGTGAGTGCCGGCACAACGTCGGCTACTGGAACGGTGGTGAATGGTGGGGCGCCGGGCCTGGTGCGCACGGTTACGTCGGCACCACCCGATGGTGGAATGTCAAGCATCCCAACCTATATGCGCAAACGCTGGCCGAGGGGACGTTGCCGGTGGCCGACTTCGAGCGGCTCGACGCGGGCGCGCTGCACACCGAGGACGTCATGCTGCGGGTGCGCTTGCGCGAAGGGCTTCCGGTGGCGACGTTGAACGAGGCCGAACAGAGTCGCGCCCAGACCGCGATCGAGGACGGGCTGCTGACACGCGCCGGCGACCATTTGATCCTCACCGACCCGGGTCGCCTGTTGGCCGACGCGGTGGTCCGCACTCTGCTTGACTGACGATTGAACGATTCTGCGGTGGTAATCCGTTGTGTTGTGCGACGACGGAAAGCGAGGAATGCGCCGGTGCATCGCATATGACCGATCCTGATCAGGGCGAGCTGCTGCGGGCGATCCACGACGCCCACAGCAGGGATCTGCAGCGCTATGTCATGCGTCTGACGCGGGGCGACATGCCGTTCGCGGAGGACGTGGTGCAGGAATCGCTTTTGCGGCTGTGGCGAAAGCCCGAGATTCTCGAACAGCCCAGCGAATCGGCGCGGGCGTGGCTGTTCACCGTCGCCCGCAACCTCGTCATCGACGACCGCCGCAGCGCGCGCTTCACCCGGGAACTGCAGAGCGACGACCTCCCCGAGCGTCCGTCGCTGGATGCGATCGGACCCGCGGTCGACAAGTGGGTCCTGGCCGACGCGCTGAAGTCGTTGTCCAGCGATCATCGCAACGCCATCGTGCGCGCGTACTACCTCGGCCAGACCGTTGCCGACATCGCCCAGCAGGAACAGGTTCCCGAGGGCACGGTCAAGTCCAGACTTCACTACGCGCTACGCGCGTTACGAATCGCGTTGCAGGAAAGGGGGGTTGGCCGTGACTGAGAACAAGCCCGACGACGATCTCGCGGAATGGGATGCCGCCTACGTGCTCGGCGCGCTGAACCCAGACGATCAGCGGATCTACGAGAACTATCTCGCCACGAACCCCGAGCGGAACGCCGAGTTCGGCGAACTGGCCGGGATGCCCGAGATTCTCGATGTGCTCAGCCCCGAAGAGGCCTTGGCTTTGACCGACCTCGCGGGCAGTCCGCCGACCGCGGATCGCCCCGACAACGTCGCGTCGTTTTCCGCCGCCTCGGCGAAGCGGCAGCGGCGGTCCGGGCGGGCCATCGCGGTCGTGGTGGCGGCCGCCGCGGCGTTGGCGATCGTCGGCGGCGTAGTCGGGGCGACGGTCTTTCCTCGCACGACGTCGGTGGAGACGGTGGCGATGTCACCGATGCAGCCTGGGTCGCGTCCCGGTCTCACCGCCCAGCTCGCCGTCACGGAGAAGAAGTGGGGGACCGAGCTCAACTGGGCCTGCGAGTACACCAAGGATTGGTCGCGCGACGTCGAGAGCTACGACATCGTCGTCACGACGAAGAGCGGCGGGCAGACGGTCGTGGGTTCGTGGCGTCCCGCCGGGGACGAAGCCGCCGGATTGTCAGCGGCGACGAGCATTCCGACATCGGAGATCGCCAAGGTCGACATTCGGGTGACCGGCACCGATGAACCGCTGGCCGTCACCACTCTTTGAGGGTCACCGGCGAGTTCGACGACGGCGGAAACGTGATCGGCGCCACGCTCATGATCACTGTGTAGGCCCTGCGTAGGGACCAATTCCGGCGCCTGGTGTGCCAGGATGGCGACCATGACGCGGGGTTTGTTAGGCAAGGCTATCCAGACTTTCAAGCACGCAGGGCTTCGTTGACGTGGCAACTACCCCTGAGCCGGTCGCGATCGTCGGCATCGGCTGCCGGCTGGCGGGCAGCATCAACGACCCGGCGCAGTTCTGGACGTTCCTGATCGAAGGCCGAAGCGACGTACGAGAGGTGCCGGAGGAGCGCTGGGAACCGTATCTGCGCCGGGATCCCCGCAACGCGGCGGTGTTGAAGGAAACCACGCGCTGGGGCACCTTCCTCGACGACCTGGCCGGGTTCGACGCCGAGTTCTTCGGGGTGTCACCGCGCGAGGCGGAACTGATGGATCCCCAGCAGCGGCTGGCGCTCGAAGTGAGCTGGGAAGCGCTCGAACACGCCGGTGTGCCGCCGCGCACGTTGGCGGGAACCGACACCGCCGTGCTCATGGGCGTCAACTCCGACGACTACGGCAAGCTGATCATGGAGGACCTGCCCGGCATCGAGGCATGGACCGGGATCGGCACGTCCCTGTGTGGCATCGCCAACCGGGTGTCGCACCTGCTCGATCTGCGCGGGCCGAGCGTCGCGCTGGACGCCGCGTGCGCCGCATCGCTGGTGGCCGTGCACCAGGCCTGCCAGATGCTTCGCTCCGGTGAGACGTCGCTGGCGCTGGCCGGCGGTGTCAGCGCCCTGATCGGCCCTGGGCTGACGCGTGTGCTCGACGAGGCGGGGGCGACGGCCCCGGATGGGCGCTGCAAGACGTTCGACGCCAGTGCCGACGGTTACGGGCGCGGCGAGGGCGCGGCGGTGGTCGTGCTCAAACGCCTCACCGACGCGGTGCGCGACGGTGATCGGATCCTGGCCCTGGTGCGCGGCGGTGCGATCGCGCAGGACGGTCGGACGGTGGGCATCATGTCGCCCAACGGCGATGCTCAGGCCGACATGTTCGCGCGGGCGTGCAAATCAGCCGGCGTGCCACCCGCGAGTGTCGACTTCGTCGAGGCGCACGGAACCGGCACGCCGACAGGCGATCCCACCGAGGTGCGGGCGTTGGCGTCCGTCTACGGAGTCGATCGACCGGCGGACGCGCCGTGCCGAATCGGATCGGTGAAGCCGAACGTCGGCCACCTGGAAGGTGGCGCGGGCGTGGTCGGCCTCGTCAAGGCGGCGCTGGCGCTGTACCACGAAGCGATCCCGCCGACCGCCGGGGTGAAAACGCTGACCCCCGCCGTTGATTGGGCGAACAGCGGCCTGCGGGTGCCGACCGTCGTCGAGCCGTGGGAGCGCACCGGCGACGCACCCCGTCGCGCCGCGGTGTGCAGCTACGGCTACGGCGGGACGATCGCCCACATACTGCTCGAGGAAGCCCCCCGTCCCGAGACTCCTTCTGCTGCCGAGGTTTCAGCCACGCCGACGGTCGTGCCGATATCGGCGCGCTCAACGGCCCGGGTGCGCACCCAGGCGCGGGCCCTGGCCGACCATTTGCGCGCCGGCGACAAGGGACTGGATCGCGTCGCGGCGACGGCGTGGGTGCGCCGCTCGCACGAACCGGCAAGGGCCGCGGTGGTGGCGGAGAACATCGACGGTTTGGTGGCCGGGCTGGACTCGCTCGCCAACGACGAACCCGATCCAATGGTCGTGACCGGCAACGCTCTCGCGACAGAAGGTGCGGTGTGGGTGTTCTCCGGCCATGGATCGCACTGGGCCGGCATGGGACGACAACTGCTCGAACGTGCGCCCGCATTCAGCGCGGTCATCGACGCGATCGATCCGGTGTTTCGCGAAGAGCTGGGGTTTCGTGCGCGCGATGCGCTGCGCACCGGCGAACTCGGCGGCACAGACCGCGTGCAGGCGTTGACGTTTGCGATGCAGGTGGGTCTGGCCGCGGTGCTACGCGAGCGGGGCGTGACGCCCGCCGCCGTGATCGGGCACTCGGTGGGTGAGGTCGCCGCGTGTGTGACGGCAGGTGTGTTCGACCTGACGGTGGGCGCCGCGGTGGCGTGCTACCGAGCGCGTGGATTCCAGTCGGTGATGGGCGACGGCGCCATGGCACTGGTGCGCCTACCTTTCGCTGAAGCCGAACGGAGACTCGAGGGACATCGCAGTGTGGTGGCGGCGATCAGCGCTTCACCCGCATCGACCGTCGTGTCCGGCACCGTCAGCGCCGTCGAGCAGATCTGCCAGATGTGGACCGACGAAGGCGTGATGATCCGCCGCGTCAACACCGACGTGGCGTTCCACAGTCCGGCGATGGATGTGCTGACCGCGGAACTCGGCCGGCTCACAGCAGAGCTGCCGCCGCCACGTCCCGCCGAAATCCCGCTGTACACAACTGCACTGACCGATCCGCGGTCGACGGCACCTCGCGACCAGCACTACTGGGTCAGCAACCTTCGTGATCGCGTGCGTTTCGCGGAGGCGGTGACCGCGGCGGCCGAGGACGGCCATCGGCTGTTCCTGGAGGTGTCCGCCCACCCCGTCGTCTCACATTCGATCGTGGAGACGTTGACGCACGCGGGCATCGACGAGCATGAGGTGGTCCCGGTGCTCCGCCGCGACCGTCCGGAGCTGCAATCGGTGGCCACTGCGGTGGGCGCCCTGTACTGCAACGGCGCCCCCGTACGCCACGGCATCGATGCCCGCACACCGTGGGCCGACTCGCTGCCCGTCACGCAGTGGCAGCACCGCCGCTTCTGGCGCACGCCGACGCCGCCGCCCGGTGGTCGCGGTGTGCATGACGTCGACACTCACACCCTGCTGGGCGGGCGGATGGACGTGACAGGCGCCGTCGCATCCACCATGTGGCACACCCGCCTGGATATGGACAACCGGCCGTATCCGGGCAACCATCCCGTACAGAATACGGAAATCGTCCCTGCCGCAGTCATTTTGAACACCTTCCTAGGCGCGGTCGCCAATCTGAACACGCGCTCTGACCGGTCGAGTACCGACCTCGTGGACGTCCGCCTGCGCACCCCGGTGGCGCCGAGCCGCGCCCGCGATGTGCAGGTGGTCCTGCAGGACCGCGGGCTGACGCTGTCGACACGGCTGGTGGACGACGACGACACTGCCGACGACGGCGGGTGGCTCACCCACAGCAGCGCGGTCGCCGCCGCCGACGACGACATCGAGGATCTTCTCGGACAGGTGCTCGAGGAGTCTGCCGCGCGTCAGCGGTGTGCCGACGCCCTTGCGCCGAACCACATCGTGGACACCCTGGCGACGCTCGGTGTGGCGGCGATGGGATTCGATTGGGAGATACTCGATCTGCACCGCGCCGATTCAGAGCTGATCGCGCGGGTCGCCGCCCACGGCGACCGGACCGCGCCCGCGACGTGGGCGGCGCTGCTCGATGCCGCGACATCCGCGGCTTCCACGATTTTCGACGGACCACCGCGACTGCGGATGCCTGCCCGAATAGAGCGGGTGCAGGTGTACGGCCGTCCGCCGGCGGTCGCGGTGCTGCAGGTTCGACGCCGGCCCGACACCACCACGACCGATGTGCTGATCGCCGACGAGTCGGGCACTGTGCACGCATCGCTCACCGGGATGTCGTTCGAGGAACTCCAAAGCCCTGCCGGAAGCGATCTTTCGCGGATGCTTCACCACGTCACGTGGCATTCGGTCCCGTGGGACCAGGGCGAACGGCCGTCCGCGGTGTTCGTCGTCGGCGGTGACGCCGACACCCAACGCTTCGTGACCCGCGATCTCGCCGGCGCTGACGTGCCGTATGTGACCTACGCCGAACCGGGCGAGATCGCCGAGGCCGCCGTCGAACTGGACCGCGACGCTGTGGTGCTGGTCCTGCCCCGCGCGCACGACACCCCGCAGAAATCGGTCGAGGTCGTCATGCGTACGTTGCGGCACCTGCTCGATCGCGGCGCGAAGGCACGCATATGGGTGCTCACCCAGGGTGTGCACGAAGGCGGCAATGTCGTCCACGCTCCGCTGTGGGGGCTTGCCCGCGTCGCGGCCGCCGAGCATCCCGAGATCTTCGGCGGTGTCCTCGACGTGGGCAATGCGCATCTGCCCGTCGGCGCTCTCGCGTCCCTTCGCGGTCATCCCGTCGTCGTGCTCCGCAATGGCGACACGAAGGTCGCGAGGTTGGCTTTCGCCGGCCGGGGGACCGGCACGCCCATGCAGTGTTCGCCGGGTGGTACCTACCTGATCACCGGCGGCACAGGCGTTCTCGGCCTGAGGATGGCGCAACGACTCGCCGATATCGGTGCTCGGCGCATCGTTCTGCTGTCTCGCTCAGGCATGTTGGACCGTGCCGATTGGCGGGACGCGGCGGAATCCGAGCTGATTCGCACAGTGGCTGCGCTCGAGGAGCGGGGGGTGTCGGTCCACGTCATGCCGCTCGACGTCGGCGCGCCCGACGCCGTCGAGGCGCTGCGGGTCGCGCTGCGGCATCTGCCACCCGTGCGGGGTGTCATTCATGCCGCTGGTGTGGAAGCCGGTGCACTGCTTGTCAATACGAGTGCCGAGGATTTCGAGATGGCCATGCACCCCAAGGTCGACGGGACCTTGACATTGCACGAGGTCTTCCCGCCGGAGCAGTTGGATTGGATGATCTTGTTCTCGTCGTGCGGTTACCTCGCGGGCTTCCCCGGACAGGGTGCCTACGCGTGCGCGAACTCGTTCCTCGACGTCATGGCCCGTCATCGCCGTCGTCTCGGCGACCGCACGGTGAGCATCGCGTGGACGGCGTGGCGAGGTTTGGGGATGGGCTCGACGTCCGGCTTCGTCGCCGCTCAGCTCGACGCGCTCGGTATGGGCACCATCGGTGCCGACGAGGCGGTCCGTGCGCTTGATCTGGCGATGCGCGATGATCAGCCGAATGTCGTTGTGCTTCCCGTGCTCCCGGGAGCCACCGCCGTCCCGATGCTCGCCGATGTCGCGCCCGTCGAGAACGACGAGTCGGCGCTGGCGGATTCGGTGGCGGGCAGTTTTGTGGGGGACGACGGCGAACCCGACCCGAAGCGCGTCATCGAGTGCGTCGTCGGCGCAGTCTCGGCCCAGCTGGGTCTCGCGGAAAACGATGTGGACACCGGGTTGCCTCTGGTGGAGATCGGTGTCGACTCGATCATGACCGTCGGACTGTTACGTCAGCTCGAGAAGCAGACCGGGCTGCCGCTGCCGCCAACGCTGCTGTGGGAATACCCCTCCGCAGCCGCGGTGTCGGAGCGAATCACCGAGCTGCTCGCATCACCGGAAGCCTCGCAGGAGTCCTGCGAAGTCCCGGTGTCCTGATCGCCGGGAGGGTCAGGACGACGCGAGCTGCGCCACGACCTTCTTCTTGTCGACCTTGCCCACCGCGGTCTTGGGCAGTGCCGGCATCGGCGCGAGCACGTCGGGGCGTGAGTGTGCGGAAACGCCCCGTTCATCGAGGAACTGGTTCAGCTCGGCGAGCGTGACCGCGCGTCCGCTGAAGACGACTGCAGCGCAGATCTTTTCGCCGAGGTAGTCGTCGGGTAACGCAACCGCGGCCGCGGCGTCGATCGCCGGATGTGCGAACAGGTGCTCCTCCAAGTCGGAAGCGGATACGGTTTCACCGCCGCGGTGAATGACATCCTTGATCCGCCCGGTGACCTCCACGTAGCCCGCCCTCGGGCCGTCGGTGAAGATGCGCACCCGATCCCCGGAGCGGTAGAAACCGTCGGGGCTGAACGACCGTGCGTTGGCCTCCTCGGCGCGGTAGTAGCCGTTGAGCGTGTAAGGGCCGCGCACCAGCAGCTCGCCCTCCTCGCCCGGGGCGACTTCGCGGCCCGCCTCATCGACCACTCGCATCTCGTCCAAGGGTGACATCGGCTTTCCCTGGGTGTTGACAACGACGTCGACAGGATCGCCGATGCGGGTGAAGTTGAGCATTCCTTCTGCCATGCCGAAGATCTGGGACAATCCGGGGGTCAACCCGTCGAGGATGTAGCGGGCCTCCTCGGGCGTCATCCGTGAGCCGCCGACCTGGACCACGCGCAGCGATGTCGGCAGCACAGGCTCCCACTCACACGCCTGCGTCCACACCTTGGCGAGTGCGTTGACGAGTCCGGTGACGGTGATCTTGTGTTGGTCGATCACCGCGAACGCCGACTCGGGGCTCGGATCGGCGGTGAACACCGACGTGGCCCCTACGGTCATCGAGCCCAGCAGGCCGGGGCAGCCCAGCGGAAAGTTGTGCCCCGCTGGCAGCGCGACGAGATACACGTCCTCGCCGGTCATCTCGTACGCTTGCGCGCACGCGGTCGCGTTGTAGACGTAGTCGTCGTGCGTGCGGGCGATCAGTTTCGGCAGGCCGGTCGTGCCACCCGACACCAGCAGCAGGGCGGGGTTACCCGGGTCGACCGGCGCCTGATCACGGATCGGACCGTCGAAATCGGCCAGCTCCGACCATGATTGGAACGGACCGGGGTCGCCATCCACGAACACGTGGGCCAGCCGGGGATGTTCGTTCACCAGGGCCTGGGCCAGTTCCCGGTAGTCGAAACCGGCGACCCGGTCGGCGACGACGAGGCCGACTGCACCGCTCACGCCGGCGAAGTGGCTGAGTTCGGCATGGCGATGACCCGGCAGACACATCACCGGGACGGCGCCCGCACGCAACAGACCGAACAACGCGACGGCGAACTCAGCCGAATTGGGCAGCTGCAGCATCACGCGGTCACCGGGGGCGATACCGCGTTCCGCCAGTGCCGACGCGACCCGATTGGCACGCGCGTCCAGTTCGGCGAAGGTATAGGTGGTGTCCGGATCGATCACCGCGGCGCGGTCCGGCCAGTTCGTCGCGGCATCGCTGAGGATCGAATCGAGCCGGCGGCCGGTCCAGAGCCCGGCGCGGCGGTACTCGTTCGCGCGGTCGGCGGGAAATGGGACGAAACCGGTGGTGAGATCGCTGTGCTGAGAGTCGAGACCGGTGCTCATTGTGGGTAGGACCCCTCCGGGTAGGTGTGTTCGGCACCTCGAATATAAGGTAGCCTCGCCGAGTTAGTTAGGGCAGCCTAATTTGGAGGAGAGCGTGGCTTTTGCGGGTGGGGCGACAGACAACAGAGGTGCCGCCGTTCACGCCATCCGGGAGGAAGTCGCCGAACTTCTCGGCGTGAACCCCGACGAGGTCGACCCCGAGGGCGACCTGATCGCGTCCGGGCTCGACTCGATCCGCATGATGTCGCTGTCGGGTCGCTGGCGTAAGCGGGGGATTCCGGTCAACTTCGCCGCGCTGGCGGAGAACCCGACGGTGGCAGCATGGTCGGCGCTGGTCGCGCAGCTCTCCGGTGATCCCGCCGAGGCCGCGGACACGGTCGTCGAGAGCGACGATGACGACGACGGTGTTTTCCCGCTCGCACCGATGCAGCACGCGATGTGGTTGGGCCGCAACGACGATCAGCAACTCGGCGGCGTCGCGGCACACCTTTACGTGGAGTTCGACGGCGCGGGCGTCGACCCGACCCGTCTGCGTGAGGCGGCAGCAAAACTTGTTGCACGCCATCCGATGTTGCGGGTGGAGATTCTGCCGGACGGTACCCAGCGGATCGGTGATCGCGGCCTTCCGGTCACGGTCCACGACCTGCGCGAGATGGACGCCGAAGGGGCTGAGCAGCGACTGGAGACCATTCGGCAGCAGAAGTCGCACCAGCTGCTCGACGGCGATGTGCTCGAACTGAGCCTGTCGTTGCGCCCGGACGGGCGGACGCGGCTGCACGTCGACATGGACATGAACGCGGCGGACGCGGTGAGTTACCGCAAGTTCATGGCCGACCTCGCGGTGTTCTACCGCGGCGGCGAACTGCCCGAGCTGGGCTACACGTACCGCCGATACCGTGCCGCGTTGACGGCGGCCGACCCCGGGCCCTCCGACGAGGACCGCCGGTGGTGGGCAGAGCGCCTGCCCGAACTCCCCGAATCGCCTGCGCTGCCGCTGGTTCCGCTCGCCGAGCAAGCCGACCCCCGCAGCAGCGTCCGACTTTGGCACATCTTCGATGTCGAGACGCGCGATGCACTCTTCGCCGCAGCACACCGTCGCGGGTTCACCCCCGCGATGGCCGTCGCGGCGTCGTACTCGAATGCGTTGGCGCGCTGGTCGAGCGGCTCACGGTTCCTGCTCAACCTGCCGATGTTCGGTAGGGAACCGTTCCACCCCGACGTCGAGAAACTGGTCGGCTGCTTCACCTCGTCACTGATGCTCGACATCGACCTGACGCGCACCAGCACACCCGCCGAGCGGACCCGTGCCGTGCAGGAGACGTTGCATAACACCGCTCGGCACTCGAGCTACTCGGGTCTGTCGGTGCTGCGCGACCTGGGACGCCACCGCGGCAACCAGACGCTCGCGCCGATCGTCTACACCAGCGCGCTCGGACTCGGCGATCTGTTCGCCGGTGAGGTCACCGAATTGTTCGGCGCTCCCGTATGGACCATTTCGCAAGGCCCGCAGGTGCTCATCGATGCGCAGGCGACGCCGCTGGCGACCGGTCTGATGATCAACTGGGACGTCCGCGTCGACGCGTTCCGTCCCGGTGTCGCCGACGCGATGTTCGCCTACCACCTGGCCGAGTTGACCAGGCTGGCCGCCGACGACGCGGCGTGGGACGCAAGCGATCCGCCCGCGGTGCCCGCGGCGCAACGAGCCGTCCGCGCCGCGGTGAACAGTGCGACCGCACCGCCGAGCGGGGAGACGATCCACCAAGGGTTCTTCCGCAATGCGGTGGCTGCGCCTGACGCGCCCGCGGTGTTCAGCGACGACGGCGACCTGACCTATGGCGCGGTACGCACCCGGGCGCTTGCGGTCACGGAAGCCCTACGCGGCAGTGGGGTTCGTCCCGGCGACCTGGTGGCGTTGATCGGTCCCAAGTGCGCCGAGCAGATTCCCGCGACGCTCGGAATTCTCGCCGCCGGTGCCGCCTACCTTCCGATCGGTGCCGATCAGCCGACCGACCGCACCGCCCGCATCCTGGAATCGAGCGGTGTGGCGGCCGTCCTGCTCTGTGGTGGTGCCGATCCGGTCGAGACCGCGGTGCCGGTGATCACCGCCGCGACGGCAATGCAACATGCCGTCGATGTTGAACCCACCCCGGTCGAACCGCACGACCTGGCCTACGTGTTGTTCACGTCGGGCTCGACCGGTGAGCCCAAGGGCGTAGAGCTGACACACGACGCGGTGATGAACACCATCGAATTCGTCAGCGGCCGCTACGAACTCGGTCCGTCCGACCGGAGTCTGGCTCTGGCGTCGCTGGAAGCCGACATGTCGGTGCTGGAGATCTTCGCGATCCTGCGGACCGGTGGTGCCGTCGTCGTGGTGGACGAGGCGCACCGTCGGGATCCCGACGTCTGGGCGGGGCTGATCCACAAGCATTCGGTGACGTTCCTCAACTGGATGCCGGGCTGGCTGGACATGCTCCTCGAGGTCGGCGGCGATCGGCTGGACACGCTGCGGGTGGTGTTGCTCGGAGGCGACTGGGTGCGGCCCGAACTCATTCGGGGACTCCGCAAGTCAGCGCCCACAGTGCGCGCCGCGGGGCTGGGCGGGGCGACCGAGACCGCGGTGCACGGCACGATCTGCGAGGTCGATGTTCCGCCGGCGCACTGGACCTCGATTCCTTACGGCATGCCGTTCCCGAACAACGTCTGCCGGGTGGCGGCCGCCGACGGATCGGACTGCCCGGACTGGGTACCGGGCGAACTGTGGTTCGCAGGGCGCGGCATCGCACGCGGGTATCGCGGGCGACCGGACCTGACGGCCGAGAAGTTCGTCGAATACGACGGTCGAACCTGGTACCGGACAGGTGATCTCGTCCGATACCAGCCTGACGGAACCTTGGAGTTCGTCGGCCGCATCGATCACCGGGTAAAGATCAGCGGTTACCGCATCGAGCTCGGCGAGGTGGAAGCGGCCCTCAAGCGGGTGCCGCACATCGACGCGGCGGTGGCCGACGTGATCCCGGGCGATCCGGATGTACTTGCCGCGCTGGTCCGTACCGACGACCCGAGTGTCGAATCGCACGCCGTCGCGGCCGCGCTGGCCGAGCTGGTTCCTGCGCACATGATTCCCAAGATCATCGTCGTGAGCGATCAAATCCCGTTCACGGTGAACGGCAAGCTCGACCGCAAGGCCGCCGCCCGGGTGTTGGCGCAAGCCGAACTGCCGGCCGCCAACGCTTTCCGCCCGGCATCCACGCCACTGGAGTCGGCGCTCGTCGCGATCGTCGGCGAGGTGCTCAACATCGCGGCCGACAAGATCGGCATCGATGACGACTTCTTCTCCCTCGGTGGCGATTCCGTGCTGGCTACCCAGGTGATCGCGCGGGTCCGGGACTGGCTCGATACGCCCACGGTGCTCGTCACGGACATGTTCGCGGCGCGATCGGTGTCGAAGTTGGCAGAACGACTCGTCAGTCGGGAACCGGATGCGGATCGGCTCAACATGGTCGCCGAGGTGTATCTGGAGGTGGCTGCGATGGACACCGCCGACGTACTCTCTGAATTGGCGGGCGGCTAGTTCACGGACGGCTCTGAATCCCCTGCGTCACAACAGTTTCAGAAGTCCGCGCTTTGGCGGAGACCCTTAGAGATCTCTTCGGATTATTTCTAGAGGTTTCTTAGGTTTCGAACGTATGTTCGAGTCATGAGTGCTCCACTGACTCAAACTTCTTGGCAGGGTCGCGTTGTGCATACGCGGCTGATGTTGAGGAGGTTGAGTGGGTCATGGTCAGATCGCGACGAACAAAGATTGCTGCCGAGGAGAAGACCCGGTTGGTGCTGGCTGTTCTAGCCGGTGAGATGACCTGTGCTGAGGCGGCCCGGCGGTGTGGGGTGGCCTCGACTCAGGTGACGAAGTGGAAGCATCAGTTCCTTGAGGCTGGGGCCCAACGCTTGCAGGAGGTGCCCAGCGGCGCCGCGCATGGCGCGGGTAGCCCTGAGCAGCGTCGGCTGCGGATGGAAAACGAGCAGCTCAAACTCGCGCTGGCCGAAGCCACGGTGCAGCTGCGGATCTGGCAGCGCGGTGCAGCTTTGGCCGATCAGGTCCTTCCAGGACCTCGAAACCCTAAGAGAAGCAGCAGGTCTGCCGGTTTCGAGGTTCGCGCCATTGGCCGGCATCGCCGAGCGGACCTATCGCCGCCGGCTGGCCCGACTGCGCGCTGGTGACCCGGCCAAGGGGCCTTGGCCGGCGCCGGTCGTCGACCGGATCGAAGCGATCGCGGCGAAGTACGCCGAGGCGTGGCCGGCCTGGGGCTACCGCAAGATCGCCGCACTGATGCGCGCTGATGGTCACGACGTAACCAACTCGTCGGTGCAACGCGCGCTGCGGCGGCGTGGCCTGCTGTTACCCCAGGGCTTTCGGGCCGATCGAAAGTCTTGGGCTGCGTTGCGCCGCCGGGTATTTCACGATCCGCCGACTGAGCGCAACCGGGTGTGGCAGACCGACTTCTCCGAGTTCGAGACCGCCCACGGCGGGATCTGGCGAATTAGTGCCGTCATCGACTACGTCACCAAATACTGCCTGGCCATCACCGTCACGCCCACCAGCCGCGGCCGCGACGCCGTGCACTGCATTCGGTTGGCCGTCGAGGAAGCCACCCGCATCTTGAACCTCACCGACCTGCGAGTCGACCGCGGCGAAATGGAGGTCCTTGACGCCGAGGACAACGTCATCGGCCACGCCCCTGCACCGATTGCGATCGTGTCCGACAACGGTCCCTGCTACCGGGGTAAAGACTTCCACACCCTGTTCACCGGCCATGATCCGCTCCTGCGCCACATCCGCACACGCATCAAATCACCACAAACCAACGGCGTCATCGAGCGATTCTTCGAAACCCTGAAATACGAGCATCTCTTCCGCGGCTACATCGGCGACGGCGACGCACTCGACATGGAAACCCATCGATTCCGCATCATCTACAACACCATCCGACCACACCAAGCCCTGGCCGACCGCACCCCAAAACAGGCCTACCTCGACAGCAAAACCCTGCCACCTTCTTGACTCAAGACAGTGCGGAGGCGCTGCGGGAAGCGATCGCAGCCCTGCGTGCCGCGCATGATCACTTGGCCGCGCTGCCCATCGACGTGCTGACGAAGTCCGAATTGGTTGATGCTCTTGATGAACTGGAGGCGCTGTCGTGTCAGTTGCCGACTCAGGGCCACCGGATGTTGGCCCGCGTGCAGATCGAGGCGACGGCCAAGGAGATGGGCGCGAAGTCCTGGCGTCAGGTGTTGGCGACGCGATGGCGCATCTCGACGTCGGAGGCGGGGCGTCGCCTCGATGAGGCGGCGCTGTTGGGACCGCGCCGCGCGTTGACCGGAGAGCCGCTGGACCCGGTGCTGCCCTGTGTTGCGCTCGCGCAGGCGCGCGGAATGATCAACGGCGAGCATGTCGAGGTGCTGCGGAAGGCGATGGACCGCATCCCGCCGGCGATCGACACTCTGACCCGCGCGCAGATCGAAGTCGATCTGGTCGGCCACGCGGTCGGATTGGGACCCAAGGAACTCAGGGATCAGGCCGAGCGCACCCTGTTCCTGCTGGACCAGGACGGTCCCGAACCCGACGATGCCGAACGCGCACGTCGCCGCGGCGTGTCAAAGGGCCCGCAGGGTTCGGACAAGATGAGCCCGTTGAGGGGCAATCTCACCCCGGAGTTGGCGGCCACGCTGGAGGCGATCTACGCCAAGTGGGCCGCGCCTGGGATGTGCAATCCCGATGATGAGAGCCCCTGCATCTCGGGCACTCCGAGCCAAGCCCAGATCGACAACGACCAGCGGACGCTTGCACAGCGCCAGCATGACGCGCTGCTGGCGGTGGGGCGCAGTGTGTTGGCCAGCGGGGTGCTGGGACAGCACAACGGGTTGCCGACCTCGATCATCATCCGCACCACCCTGCAGGATTTGGAGAGCCGCGCGGGGGTCGGCGTCAGCGGCGGCGGCACGGTGGTGCCGATCGGCGATGTGATCCGCATGGCCGCGCACGCCAATCAGTTTCTGGCGGTGTTCGACGAGGCGACTGGTTCGGCGTTGGATCTGTTTCGGGCTCGGCGGGTGGCGTCCCCGGCGCAGCGGCTGATGCTGATCGCCCGCGACGGGGGGTGCACGAAACCGGGGTGCACCGTCCCGGCGTATGGCAGCCAGGTTCATCACGCGGCCAAGGATTGGGCCGATGACGGGTTGACCAATGTCGATGAGCTCGGGTTGGCGTGCGGGCCGGATAACCGGATGGTCGGCGCGGGCGGGTGGACCACCCAGATGAACGAGGACCACGAGGTGCAATGGATCCCGCCCGCGCACTTGGACACCGGCCAAGCCCGCGTCAACGACTACCACCGCCCCGAACGGCTACGCCCACCCAGCGACGAACCCATCGAGGAACCGGCAATACGGGCCGATGACACACCCTCAGACGATGTCCCACCATTCGAAAACGCGCGATTCGACGACGAATGGCTCATCGGACCACCCGATTACGAACCGATCCTCAACCCGCACGAACCCGGCGGCCCAGAACCCAACGCCGCCTGAGGCGCTGGCGGGTGGCTAGTTCAGCGCGGCGGCCAGTCGGCGCCACTGATCGCGGGGGAATTCCCTGGGATCGGCGGTGAGCACCTGCACGCAGACATGGTCGGCACCCGCAGAGAGGTGCTCGTTCACCCGGCCGAGCACGGTCGCTTCGTCGCCCCACGCGATGATCGCGTCGAACAGCCGATCGCTGACCGACGCCAAGTCCTCCTGGGTGAAGCCGGAGCGCAGCAGGTTGTTGGCATAGTTCGGCAGCGCCAAATACGAACGCAGCCAATCCGTTCCAAGCGTCCGCGCCTCGTCCCTGTCTTCGCTGAGCAGCACCGTCTGCTCGGGCAGCAGCAGCGGGCCTTCGCCGAGATGCTCACGGGCGTAGCGGGTGTGGTCCGGCGTCACCAGATAGGGATGAGCGCCGCGGGCCCGTGTCGCAGACAGTTCGAGCATCTTCGGACCCAGCGCGGCGAGCACCCGGTTCGCGACGGGCACCGGGTTGTCGGTCGCGTCGATCGCATCCAGGTAGGCACGCGTCGCGGCGAGCGGCTTCTTGTAGAGGCCCGGTTCCTTGGAATCGATGAGTGGAGCGTGGCTCACGCCGATGCCGAGCAGAAAGCGTTCACCATGTTGAGCCGTCAACTCTGCATACCTGGTAGCCACGTCCGCGGGCTCGTGCATCCACAGATTCAGGATCCCGGTGGCGATCACGACGCTCTTGGTCGTCGCCAGCAGATTGCTCACTGAGTCGAGCACCGGACCGCCCACGTCCGGGATCCACAGCGCGGTGAACCCGAGCTCCTCGAGCTCGGCCGCGGCCTCGGCGGCCTCTCCGGCGTCGCCGTAGCGCAACTGAGAACTCCACACTCCGACGCCTGCCAGATCCATCCGTTGATCCTTTCCCGGGCAACTAGCCACTCACGCTACCGTCGGCGCCCGGCAACCCATCGTCGGGGGCCACGGACTCACGCCGACCGTGTCTGCCCAGGTGGCAAGCCATCCGAACGTGCGTGAACGTGGTCGAGCTCACCCGCTCGGACCCCGGACGTACGAGTCTCCGACACGCTCAATTAGGGTAACCTCACCAACTTAGGACAGCCTGCGCTAATTCATGCTGGGAGGGTTCGTGCGTTCTCGCTGCGGTGCTGCAGGCCGTCCCGAACGACCGACCGAAAACCATCGCCGAGCCGCCGATGATTGACGAACAGAGCCAGCTGACCTTCCAGCCCTGGATCAAACGATCCCCGGGTCGAAAGAGCGACGGCGCGACCGTGGTGTTTCCCCACGCGGGGGGCGCCGCCGCGGCCTACCGGGGCTTCGCCGCGGCGTTGGCTGCCGGCGGCGCCGACGTCTACGTCGTGCAGTACCCCCAGCGAGCGGACCGGCTCACTCACCCCGCCCCGGACACCGTCGAAGACTTGGCCGCGCAACTCTTCGACGCCGGCGAATGGACCCGACTCGGGCCGATGAAACTGTTCGGCCACTGCATGGGCGCCGTGATCGCGTTCGAGTTCGCTCGCGTCGCCGAAGCCAAGGGTGCCGACGTGAGCAGCCTCTGGGCGTCGGCGAGCCAGGCGCCCTGCACGATCGCCACCTCACCACGGCTACCCACCGCCGAGGCGGAGGTGATCGCGAACATGGTCGACCTGGGCGGCACCGATGAGCGGCTGCTCGCCGACGAGGACTTCGTCGACCTGCTCGTTCGCGCCGTGCGCGCCGACTACCTGGCGTTCAACCGTTACGCGTGCGGCGACGATGTCCAACTGCGCGCCGACATCCACACCATCGGCGGCCGCAACGACCACCGGGTGAACGAGGACATGCTGCGCCGTTGGACCACACACGCCGGCGGGGCGTTCACACTGTCGCTTTTCGATGGTGGGCACTTCTACATCAACGACCATCTCGACGCCGTTGCGGAGCTCGTCAATGACGTCTAGCGACGCGGACGCCGTCGTGATCGCCGGGATGGCGATTGAAGCGCCCGGCGGAATCGATACCGCGGACGCCTACTGGTCGTTGCTGTCCGAGCGACGCGAGGCGTTGAGCCCGTTTCCGCGGGACCGCGGCTGGTCAGTCCGCAAGGTGCTCGACGGGTCACACCGCGAGGGGTTCAAGCCGATCCACGATCTCGGCGGATTCCTCTCCGGTGGCGCGACTTTCGATGCGGAATTCTTCGGTATCTCGCCGCGCGAGGCCGTAGCGATGGACCCGCAGCAACGGGTCGCGTTGCGCGTGGCCTGGCGTGCACTAGAGAACACCGGGATCAACCCCGACGACCTCGTCGGTCACGATGTGGGCTGCTACATCGGTGCGTCGACAATGGGTTACGGTCCCGATCTCGCCGAGTTCACCAACCTCACGGGCCATTTGATGGCCGGTACCGCCCTCGGACCTGTTTCCGGGCGGATCGCCTACACGCTCGGGCTGGCCGGACCGGCGATGACGATCGATACCTCATGCTCCTCGACATTGACCGCAATTCATCTAGCCGCGCAGGCGATTCGGTCAGGGGATTGCGACATGGCGATCGCCGGCGGGGTCTGTGTGATGGGGTCACCGGGATTCTTCGTCGAGTTCTCCAAGCAGCACGCGCTGTCCGACGACGGTCGCTGCCGCCCGTACAGCGCGCACGCAAGCGGCACCGTATGGGCCGAAGGCGCGGCGATGTTCGTGCTGCAGCGACGTTCCGCCGCACTTCGCGATGGACACCACGTACTCGGCGAACTTCGAGCGACATGTCTCAACCAGGACGGTCGCTCCGTCGGGTTGACGGCGCCGAGCGGCCCCGCGCAGACGCGGCTGTTTCAACGTGCGCTGCGCCAAGCCGGAATCCGTGCCGAACAGGTCGGCATGGTCGAAGGTCACGGCACCGCAACCCGACTCGGCGACCGCACCGAACTCACCTCCTTGGCCCAGACCTACGGGGCCACCGAACCTGGCCGCGGCGCACTGCTCGGATCGGTGAAGTCGAACATCGGCCACACTCAGGCCGCTGCGGGCGGGCTCGGCCTGGCCAAAGTGCTCATCGCCGCTGCGCGCGAAGCCGTGCCCGCGAGCCTGCACACAGCCGAGGCAAGTCGCGAAATCGATTGGGAAAAGCAAGGTCTGCGGCTGGCAACCGAACTCACACCGTGGCCCGCGACGGATGGGCACCGGTTGGCCGCGGTGACGGCGTTCGGGATGAGCGGCACCAACGCGCACGTCATCGTCTCCGTACCGGAAGCCGCGTGATGCCCACCAACGGACTTCCCGACGGCCGCGAGCTCGTTGTCCTCAGTGCGCACGCCGAGGAACTTCTCACCACCGATGCCGACGCGATCCTTCGGTACCTGCGCCCCGGCACGGACGTCTCTGCCGTTGCGGCCACGCTCCTCCGCACGCGCAGGCTGCGGCGGCACCGCGCCGTCGTCCGCGCGGCGAGCATCGCTGAATTGGTCGAAGGCCTGCAGGCGCTCAGCGCCGGAAACGAACATCCGATGGTGGCGACATCGTCGGAAACAAGCACCGGTAAAACGGTTTTCGTCTTTCCCGGCCAGGGCAACCAATGGCCGTCGATGGGAGCCGATGCTTACGATCGGTCACCGGTGTACCGCGCCCAGGTAGATGAATGCGTGGCGGCGTTCGCCGCCGCCGGCCACGTTTCGCCGCTGCCGTACCTCACCGCGCACACCGGTGGTGGCGACTGGTCGCAGGTCGAGATCCAGGGCGCGCAGTTCGTCCACGCCGTGTGTGTGGCTCATATCTGGCAATCCTGCGGGGTGACACCCGACATCACTGTCGGCCACAGCCTGGGTGAAGTGGCAGCGGCATACGTCGCCGGTCGAATAACACTCACCGATGCGGTCGCCGTGGTCATCGCGCGTGCGAAAGCGGTCGACCGCCTGCAGGGCGACTATCGCATGGCCGCGCTGGGCATTTCGGTCGGGGAGGCCGAGCACCTGATCGCCACCGTCGAAGGCTGGCTCGAGGTGTCGGCGGTCAACTCGAAGTCGTCGGTCGTCGTCTCGGGCCAGCGCGATGCCGTCACCGCTCTGGTGGCCACCGCATCGGATCGGGGTCTGTTCGCCCGCGAGCTCGGCGTGAATTATCCAGGCCACACCACCGCGCTGGAGGCGCTGCACGACGACCTGTCGGCCCTCTTGCCCAAGGGTCAGTTCGGCCCTGCACCAGTGCAATTCATCGGGTCGGTCACCGGTCAAGCCGTGCCGGCAGGGACCGGTTTCGCGCACTACTGGTACCGCAATCTGCGCGATACGGTGCGTTTCGACCGCGCCGTCGACGCGGCTCGCAGACAGGGCGGAGCCCGGTTCATCGAGATGTCGGCGCACGCGTCGCTGCTGTTCGCGTTGGAAGATCTGACCGGCGACGGGCCTGAGCCCCCGCTCATCGTCGGATCTGGTCGACGCGACGAACCGCTCATCGACACTTTGTCGGCCGGCATCGCCGCCGTCGCGGTCGCCGATCCGGGGTTCGGATGGTCCGTCTTGGCCGACACGGGGATGCCAGTGCTCCAGGGCTTTCCCAATGCGCCGATGCGTGAGGTACACGTATGGGCCGAACCCGAACCGCTGGCACCCGTGTTCGGGTTGACCGTTTCGAGTGAGAAGTGGAAGCAGAGCGCCGTATTCGCCACAACGGGTGCGCACCGGCGAATCGCAGTCGTCGACCTGGTGGGTCCGGGCAGTTCGCTGTCGGCGCAATTGAGGACCGCCATCGCGCGGCACGGCGACGCGGAACCAGCCCAGCCGGGCGAGGCCGACCTCGTCCTCGCGATCGCCCCGCTGCTCGACCACCCCGACGCCGAGGTCGCCGCTGCGCAGATCGCACGAATCGTGGGCGAGGGTCTGTTCGACTATGCCGATGCCGGGGGATCGGCCTGCCGCGACCTATGCCTTGTGACGGTCGGCGGCGAACACGTACTTCTCGATGAGCCCGTTGCGCTACCGGCGCAGGCGGCACTGGCCGCGATGCACCGCAGCATCGGTTACGAACGACCCGACCAAGCGTTCCGCCATCTGGATCTGCCGTCCTGGGAGATCGACGACGCCACCGCGACGGTGGTCATCGACGCCGCGCGTGGCCGTGTGCACGAGGGAGCGGTCCGCGACAGCGCCTCCGGCCCTGCCCTTTTCGTCCGCACGCTATCCGAGTCCGATGCTCCCGCCCTGGACTGGAAGCTCGACGACGGACTGCTGGACAACGTGGTGATCACCGGTGGAACCGGGGCGGTCGGACTGCACTTCGCGCGGTATCTCGCAGAGCAGGGCGCTCGCCGCATCGTGCTGCTCAGCCGAACGGGCGTCGACGCGGCGATCGTGGCCGAACTGACGGGTGTCGCTGGCTTCGCCGGTGTCGAGATCGTCGCCCCTCCGTGTGATCTGCGCTCCGCCGAGCAGGTCTCGGCCGTCGCGCGGGATCACGGCGCCACAGGGGCGTCGCTCCTCATCCACGCGGCGGGGGCTGCGAGCTTCGACGACTTCGCAGATATCTCCTCGGAGTCCTTCTCCGATACCGCGGCGGCGAAGATCGGCGGCTTCGCGCGCATGACCGATTTGTGGCCACTGCGTTCTGATACGCGAATCCTGGTGTGCTCCTCGGTGTCCGGTGTGTGGGGCGGCCGCGGCCACGCAGCGTACTCGGCTGCCAACCGGATGCTCGACGTGATGGCTGGTCAGCTGCGGGCCAAGGGCCAGCATTGCGTCGCCCTCCGATACGGGCTATGGCGCACGGATCCTGGCCGCGACAGCGGTATCACGGCTCGTGCCGGCGTGAGCGCCATCGAGCGCTCGGGACTGCTGCCGATGGCGCCCGGGTCTGCAGTCGCCGCCAGCCTGCGTGAGCACGAATCCGATCCGATGATCATGGCCGCCGACCCCGACCGGCTGCGAAAGTTCCTCGACAGCCAGACCGTCGAGCAATCCGGCGCGGCGGCCCCCTCGGCCAGCACCCGCAGCGGCGAAGGGCCGACCAGAGTCATCGCCGAAGTTGCTTCGGTGCTCGGCATCGACGCCGCGACGATCGACCGACAGACATCGCTGCTCGACCTCGGCTTGGATTCACTGCTCGCCCTTGATCTGCGCAAGCGGTTGCGGCGGGTGACCGGTGCATCGGTGCCGCTGGGCGCCCTGCTCGGTGGCATCACCAGCGCTGAACTCATCGCCGACCTCGACACCCGATTACAGAAGGTGGAAACGACGCGTGACTGACATCGCCGATATTCGCGAACACGCCGATGAGCGCCGGCTGGAGCTGTTGCGGCGCAGGCTTTCCGAGAAGGGCCTTCGGTCGGATGAGCAGACGCCCGTCGAGCCGACGAACACCGAACTGTCTGACGGGCAGCGTCGCATGTGGTTCGTTCAGATGGCCGACCCCACCGGCGCGATCCTCAACATCTGCCTGTCCTATCGGATCAGGGGGGCGCTGGACGTCGCGCGGCTCCGCGACAGCGTGAACGCGGTGGCCGCGCGGCATGTGCTGCTGCGCACCACGTACAGCGCGGATTCGGACGGCGAGCCGCAGCCGACCGTCCATGACGACCTGATGCCGGGCTGGTCGGCGCACGACCTGTCCGAGCTGTCCGAGCACTCCAGCAGATTGCGGCTGGAAGTGCTGGCGCAGCGTGAATTCGGCGCACCCTTCGACCTGAGTTCGGATTCGCCGCTGCGCCTGACCGTCGTGCGTACCGGTGCCGACGAACACGTCATGCTGCTCGTCGCGCACCACATCGCCTGGGACGACGGCTGCTGGCAGGTGTTCTTCGCCGACCTCACCCGCGCCTACCGCGGTGAGCAGCTCGGCGCGCCGACTCCGATCCCAACGCCGGTGTCGGGTGCCGTCGACGGCGATCTCGAGTACTGGCGCAACGTGATGGCCAATCCGCCGGAACCGCTGGAGTTGCCCGGCCCCAACGGATCTGCGATCCCGACGAACTACCGTTCGCAGCGCACCACGCTGCGGCTGCCCGACGCGACGGTGGAGCGCGTGGCCGCCGTGGCCAAGGAGTCCGGTGCCACCCCGTACATGGTGCTGCTGGCCGCATTCGGTGTGCTGATCCAGCGCTACACCCACTCCGACGACTTCCTCGTCGCCGCGCCGGTGCTCAACAGGACCGCCGACCTCGACGACGTCATCGGGTACTACGGCAACACGGTCGCGATGCGGCTGCGTCCACAGCGGGGTCAGACATTCCGTGAGGCGATTGCCGACGCCCGCGACACCGCAGTCGGTGCCTTCGCTCATCAGGGGGTCAACCTGGACCGAGTGGTCGCCGAGATCAACCCCGACCGCAGTCACGGTGTGGAGCGCATGACGCGGGTTACGTTCGGGGCGCGTGGCGCCGACGATCACGGCTTCAATCCCGACGGAATCACCTGTGAGCGAGCCGAGTTGCGCGGCCAGTTCACCCAGCTGCCGTTCGGTTTCATGGTCGAGTTCGACGGTGCGGGTATCGAGATCGAGGCCGAATATCTCGTCGAGGTTCTCGACGGCGGACTGGCCCGGCAGCTGCTCGAGCACTACGTGGTGCTGCTCGACAGCGCGCTGGCCGACCCCGGGACGCCGATCAGCGATCTCGACCTGATGGGACCCGCCTACGCCGACTGGCTGCGGAAGGTCTCAGCCGGTGAGGAATACGACACCCCGGCGACGACATTGGCCGCGTTGGTGGAGGCGCAGTCCGCCCGGACACCGGATGCGACCGCCGTGGTCTTCGAGGGACGCCATTACACCTATCGCGAGATCAACGAATCGGCGAACCGATTCGCACACTGGTTGATCAAACAGGGAATCGGCACCGAGGATCGTGTCGCCGTGCTGCTGGACCGTTCCCCAGAACTGGTGATCACCGCCCTGGGGTTGATCAAGGCCGGCGCGGTCTACCTACCCGTCGATCCGACCTATCCCGAGGATCGGTTGAACTTCATCCTGTCCGACTCCGATCCCAAACTCGTACTGCGCGAGGCTGTCGGCGGGCTCGACGGCTATCCCGCGTCGAACCCCACCGACGCCGATCGGGTCCGTCCGCTCGGACCCGAGAGCACCGCCTACCTGATCTACACGTCGGGCTCCACCGGGCTGCCCAAGGGTGTCCCCGTCCCGCACCGGCCGGTCGCCGAATACTTCGTCTGGTTCAAGGGTGACTACCAAATCGACGAGCGTGAGCGGCTGCTACAGGTCGCCTCGCCGAGCTTCGACGTGTCCATCGGCGAGATCTTCGGCATGCTGGCATGCGGTGGACGACTGGTGATTCCGCGTCCGGACGGTCTCCGCGACGTCGGCTATCTCACCGATCTGCTGCACGACGAAGCCATCACGTCGATGCACCTCGTCCCGTCGCTGCTGGGCTTGTTGATGTCGCTGCCGGGCGTGAACCAGTGGCGCACCCTGCAACGGGTGCCGATCGGCGGCGAAGCGCTCCCCGGTGAGCTCGCCGACAAATTCCACGGCACCTTCGACGCGCTGCTGCACAACTTCTACGGCCCCACCGAGACGGTGATCAACGCCAGCCGTTACAAGGTGGAGGGCAAGCAGGGCACGCGCATCGTGCCGATCGGCACGCCGAAGATCAACACCCAGATTCACCTGCTCGACGATGCGCTGAAGCCGGTCCCGGCCGGCGTCATCGGCGAGATCTACATCGGCGGAACGCATGTGGCGCGGGGTTATCACCAGCGGCCCGGGCTGACCGCCGAACGGTTCATCGCCGACCCGTTCACCCCCGGCGCCAGGCTGTACCGGTCCGGCGACCTGGCCCGCCGCAACGCCGACGGGGACATCGAATTCGTCGGCAGGGCAGACGAACAGGTGAAGATCCGCGGCTTCCGGATCGAACTCGGAGAGGTCGCCGCCGCGATCTCCGTCGACCCCAGCGTGGGTCAGGCGGTGGTCGTGGTCAGTGAGCTGCCGAACCTCGGTAGAAGCCTCGTCGGGTACCTCACGCCCGCCGACACATCCCCCGGAGCCGCCGACGACGTCGACATCGAGCGTATCCGCGCTCGGGTCGCGGCGGCACTGCCGGACTACATGACGCCGGCGGCCTACGTGGTGATCGACGAAATCCCGATCACCGCGCACGGCAAGATCGACCGCGCCGCGCTCCCGGAACCCGACGTGGACTCCTGGGCCGGCGCGGCGGCCGAATACCGCGAACCCGCCGAGGGGACGCAGCGGCGCGTCGCCGGCCTGTACGCCGAACTGCTCGGCCGCGACCGGATCGGTGCCGACGACTCGTTCTTCGACCTCGGCGGTCACTCGCTGCTCGCCACGAAACTGGTTGCCGCGGTGCGGTCGCAGTGCCACGCGGACATCGGCGTCCGCGAGGTCTTCGAACTCGGCACGGTCGCGAAGCTGGCCGAGCGCATCGACTCGATGTCGGCATCCGACTCGCGGCGCCCGCGGATCGCCGCGCTCCCACACGACGGGCCGATGCAGATGTCGGCCTCGCAGCTGCGGATGTGGTTCCAGTACCGCATCGACGGTCCCAACCCCGTCAACAACATCCCGTTCGCCGCGCGGCTCACCGGGCCGTGCGACGCCGATGCGTTCGTCCACGCGGTCCGCGACGTCGTCGCCCGGCACGAGGTCCTGCGTACCACCTACCGCGAAATCGACGGCGTGCCTTACCAGATCGTGAACGCCGCCGAAGAGGACTCGGTCTCGGTGCGGCGGGCCCGCGGTGACGACGAGGCATGGCTGGACGCCGAACTCGACCGCGAGCGGCGGCACATATTCGACCTCGAGGGCGCGCTGCCGGTCCGCGCGGCCGTGCTGTCGACACCCGATGCGCATGTGGTGTCGCTCGTGGTGCATCACATCGCGGCGGACCACTGGTCGGCCATGGTGTTGTTCAACGATCTGCTCGCCGCCTACCGGTCCCGCCGCGCCGGTGAGGCGCCGACCTTCGCGCCGCTGAACATCCAGTACGCGGACTACGCGGCGTGGCAGGCGGCACTGCTGGCCGACACCGGCGGACCCGTTGTGGCGCAACGTGACTACTGGCGCGGACGGCTGGAAGGTCTGCCCGAGGATCCGGGGCTGACCCCCGACCTCGAGCGCCCGCCGGTGCTCAGTGGTGAGGGCGATGCCGTCGAGTTCGGCATCGACGGCGCGATCCGCGCGCAGCTGACCGAACTGAGCCAGCAGGTCGGCGTCACCGAGTTCATGCTGCTGCAGCTGGCAGTCGCCGTGGCACTGCACAAAGCTGGTGAGGGCAACGACATTCCGCTGGGCACTCCGGTGGCCGGCCGCACCGAGGCCGAGCTCGATCACCTGGTCGGGTTCTTCATCAACATCGTCGTGCTGCGCAACGATCTGACCGGCAACCCGACACTGCGCGAACTGCTGCGGCAGGCCCGCGACACCGCGCTGGGCGCCTACGCCCACCAGGACCTGCCCTTCGACCAGGTGGTCGACGCAGTCCGGCCGGCGCGGTCGCTCTCTCGCAACCCGCTTTTCGGTGTCGTGGTGCACGTGCGCGAGGCCCTGCCCGCCGGGCAGGTCGTGGAGTCCTCGGCCGAGGGTGACACCGTGTTCACTGCGCTGGAGCCGCCGTTCGATGTCGCGCACGCCGACCTGTCGGTCAACTTCTTCGCCGCCGCTAAAGTTGCCGGCTCAGCCGGCGGTGCTCGGATTGCCGGCTCAGCCGGCGGTGCTCGGATTGCCGGCTCAGCCGGCGGTGCTCGGATTGCCGGCTCAGCCGGCGGTGACGGCGGTTATCGAGGGCACGTCATCTACCGCACCGACCTGTACCGGCGCACGACCGCGGAACGGTTGGTCCGCTGGCTCGGCCGTGTGCTGGCCGCGTTCGCCGACGATCCCGATCAGCGGCTGCGCGACATCCAGATCGCCGATCGCGAGGAACGTCAGCGGGTGTACGGGTTCAGCGCCGCGGCGGGCGTCAGCGTGCTCGACCAGTGGCGGGATCCCGTGGCAGTCGGTGTCATCGGCGACGTATACGACCACCACATCGACGAACAGGGCGCACACCTGCGACCTACAGGGAAGCGCGCGCGCTGGTCCGACAGTGGCGAGGTTGAGTACATCGAAGCCGCCATGCCGACGGCGCCGGCAGGTCCGGCTGGGCCGTTTGAGGCCGCCCGCACCGAAACTGAACGCGTCCTCGCCGCATTGCTCGCCGATGTACTCGAACTGCCCGACGTCGGTCGCAACGACGACTTCTTCAGCCTCGGCGGCGACAGCATCCTCGCGGTGCAGGTGGCCGCGAGGGCGCGCGATGCGGGATTGGCGCTGACCGCGCGAATGGTGTTCGAGCATCCTGCGATCCGGGAACTGGCGGCCACCATCGATGCGGGGGGCAGTGCGCCAGAAACCGCCGCTATCCGCCACGAGCCGATGGCCGCCTCGGGCCTGTCGCCCGACGAATTGGCGGCGGTGACATCGATGTTCCACTCGTCCCGCGACGGTGCGCAGTGACCCAAACCAGCACCAAGACCGATGCCGAGGTGGCCGTCGAAGATGTGATGGCGCTCAGCCCGCTGCAGCAGGGGTTGTTCTCGCTGGCCCAACTGAGCAGCGGTGACGCCGGTGACGACCCGTACGTCATCGCGATGTCCGCCGACATCTTCGGCGAACTGGATCCGGAGTTGTTGCGCACCTGCGCCGCGCACCTGCTGGCCCGGCATCCCAACCTGCGCGCCAGCTTCTTTCGCGGTGACCTGAGCCGCCCCGTCCAGGTCGTCCCCACCCGCGTCGACCTGCCGTGGCGCACGATCACCGCCACCGCCGACGAGGTCGACGCGCTGGACTTCGACGAACGATTGCGCCCGTTCGACCTCGAGCACGGACCCGCGATCCGCTTCGTGCTCATCGAGGTGCCCGAATCGCATTGGCGCCTCGTGGTGGTCGCCCACCACATCATCATCGACGGCTGGTCGCTGCCGCTGTTCGTCGGTGAGCTGATCGGCATGTACCGCGCAGGCGGGGATGCCGCTGTCCTGCCCCCGCCGCCGCGGCCGTACCGCGACTACATCGGTTGGCTCGCAGCGCGAGACCAGGAGGCCAGCCGCACACTGTGGCGCGAACACCTCGCCGGCATGGATGGTCCGACCCTGCTGTCGCCTACCCTTTCCGCGGGCGAGCCCGACGGCGGGTCGCCGCGTCGCACCGAGCTGAAGCTTGACACCGGCACCACCGCCGCGCTGGCTGGGGCGGCGCGTGCGCACGGGGTCACCGTGAACACCCTGGTGCAAATGGCCTGGGCGACTTTGTTGTCCGCGTTCGCAGATCGCAGTGATGTGGTGTTCGGCGTGACGGTGTCGGGTCGCCCCAGCGAGCTGGCCGGGGTTGAGACCATGGTCGGACTGTTCATCAACACCGTGCCGCTGCGGGTGCGGCTGGATCCCGCGACCTGCGCGGGCACGCAATGTGTTGCACTGCAACGCGAGGCGGCGAAGCTTCGTGACCACAGCTACCTGCCGCATGCCGAACTACGATCGCTCGGCGGCATCGGCGAGATGTTCGACACCCTGCTGGTGTACGAGAACTTCCCGCCCGGTGGACTGGTCGGAGGCGGGGAGTTCACGGCCAACGGCGCGACGTTCCGCCCGGCGGCGCTGGAGAGCCTGTCGCACTTTCCCGTCACCGTCGCCGCCCACATGGTCGACGACCAGCTGACGGTGCTCGTCGAGGTGGTCGACGGGGCACTCGGGTCGATGAAACCCGAAAGCCTGGGTCGACGACTGCTCAACACCGTGCAGCTGTTGATCGCCAAGTGGGACAGCCCGCTTCGCGATATCAGTGTCCTGCTCGACGGGGAGCAACCGCGAACCGAGATCGATGAGGCACCCGAACACACCGGGGTGCACACCAGGTTCACCGACGTCGCCTACACCCGGCTGGCATCGCGGGCACTGAGCTGGTCCGGCGGCGAGCTGACCTATCGCGAGCTCGATGAGGCCGCCGACCAGGTGGCCGCCCTGCTGGTCGGTAGCGGGGTTCGCGTCGAGGACCCGGTGGCGATCAACCTTTCACGCGGCCCGCAATACGTGATGGCCATGCTGGGGGTGCTGAAGGCCGGTGCCGTCATCGTCCCGCTCGACCCCGCTATGCCTGCCGACCGGATCGCTGACATCCTCGCCCAGTGCGGTGCGGCGGTGATCGTCGACGATCTGTTGATGTCGGCCGCTGCCGCCGGACAATCCGACGGATTCCAGCCCGTCGCAGCACATCCCGGCCAGGCTGCGTATGTCGTCTTCACGTCGGGCACCACGGGACGGCCGAAGGGCGTCATCGGTACCCACCAAGCGCTGCTCGCGTACGCCGAGGATCACGCCCAGCACATTCTGCGGCCCGCCGCGGCCCGGTTAAGCCATCCGCTGCGCGTCGCGCATGCCTGGTCGTTCACCTTCGACGCGGCCTGGCAACCGCTGGCGGCGCTGCTCGACGGGCACTCGGTGCACATTGTCGACGACGACGTCCAACGGGATGCCGAATCGTTGGTCGAGACCATCGCACGGTACGGAATCGACCTGATCGACACCACCCCATCGATGTTCGCCCAGCTGCACGCGGTCGGACTGTTGACGACGGTGCCCCTTGGCGTGCTCGCGCTGGGGGGTGAGGCGATCGGCATTCCGGCGTGGAACCTGATCCGCGACGAATGCTCTCGCACCGGCATGACGGCCTACAACTGTTACGGACCAACAGAATCGACGGTTGAGGCCGTGGTCGCGCCCATCGCCGATCATCCCGAGCCGACGATCGGTGTGCCCACGTCGGCGACCCGCGCCTACATACTGGATTCGTGGCTGCGGCCCGCACCCGACGGCGTGCCCGGCGAGCTCTACCTGTCCGGTCGCCAATTGACCCGCGGCTATCTCGGCAGGCCCGCCGAGACCGCGGGCCGATTCGTGGCCGACCCGTTCGTTCCCGGCGAGCGGATGTACCGGACCGGTGACGTGGTGCGACGCCAGCCCGACGGGGCGCTACAGTTCCTCGGCCGCTCTGACGCGCAGGTCAAGATCCGTGGGTTCCGTGTCGAGCCCGCCGAGATCTCGGCCGTGCTGCACACACACCCCGCGGTGCGTCACGCACATGTCGCGGTACGGGAGCGGGTTCGCGGCGGGCCGCGATTGATCGCCTATGTGGTCGCGGAACCAGCGCCTGACCTCGCCGAGTTGCGGGGCATGCTGTCAAAGCGGTTGCCGCGCTATATGGTTCCGCAGAGCATCGTCTTCGTCGACCAGATGCCGCTGACGTCGCACGGCAAGATCGACGAGCCCGCGCTGGCCGCGCTTCCCGTAGCCGACGCTCCTTCGGCGGCAGCGGAAACCGAAACCGAGGCCGCGCTCGTCGCTGTGTTGACCGAGCTACTCGACGGCGTCGAGATCGATGTCACCGCGGAGTTTCTTCAGCTCGGCCTCGACAGCATCGTCGCGCTATCGGTGGTGCAGGGCGCCCGCAGGCGCGGCATTCCCCTGCGGGCACGGCTGATGTTGGAGTGCACGACCATCCGCGAACTGGCCGCCGCGATCGACAACGAGTCTGTCACCGTCGACAGCCGGGGTGACGAGGGAACCGGGCCGATACCAGTGCCGCCCAACGTGCACTGGCTCTACGAGCACGGCCAACCGCGGCGGCTGGCGCAGACCGAGACGGTACGGCTGCCCGAGGGGATAACCCGCGCGGACCTGGACCGCATGCTCGATGCCGTCGTCGACGGGCACGAGGTCCTGCGCAGCCGCCTGGACATCGAAACGATGACGCTCGTCGAACACGAGCCCACCGGCTTTCTCACCGAGGTGTGGGTAGAGGGTGACATGGTCGACGCGGTCGCCGAGCATTCCGCACATGCGGTGGAACGGATTGACCCGCAACGGGGATCGATGATGTCGGCGGTGTGGCTGCGAGAGTCCGACGGACCGGGCGTGCTCATGCTGGTCGCACACGTGCTTGCGCTGGATCCCGCATCGTGGCGGATCGTGCTGGGTGAGCTCGACGCATCGTGGCACACCATCACATCGGGTCTGGATCCGCTGGCCACGACGGAGCACACCAGCTATCGGCGGTGGTCGCGGATGCTCGCCGAGCGCGCCGCCCGACTGGACACATGCGACTTCTGGGCGGCCCAACTCGAGGGTGCCGATCCGGTGCTCGGCACCCGACGCCTCCGGCCGGAGATCGACCGGATCGGCGACGTCGTCGTCACCATGTCGCTCACCGAGCCAGAGGTGTCGGCGCGTGTTCTCAGTGGTGCCGTGCCCGCGCAGAAGATCCTTGCGGCCGCGGCCGCAAGGACCATCGATCGGTGGCGCGAGCATCGGGGTCAGGACCAGGCGCCGCCCCTGCTCGCACTGGAGACGCACGGCCGCGCGGACGGAATCATGGACGACACCGACACTTCCGACACAGTGGGTCTGCTCACCGCCATCTATCCGCTGCGGATGAATGTGCCAGGCGCGATCGACGCGGTGCCGGGCGACGGTATCGACTTCGGGCTGCTGCGCTACCTGCGTCCGGATACCGCGGAGCGGCTGCGGGGGTACGCCGAGCCGCAGGTGCTGCTGAACTTTCTCGGCAGGGTGCACGTCGGCACCGGCGGCGAGCTGATCCCCGATCGCTCACTGTTGGCGCGCGTTTCGCCGCGGCCGGAACCCGATCTCGCTGTACGACATGAGTTGACCATCCTGGCCGCCGTGATCGGCGACGCGGACAGGCCGGTCCTGGGCACCCAGTGGCGCACGCTGCCGGAGATCCTGTCCGCCGACGACGTCGCCACCCTGCAGTCGATGTGGCAGGACTCACTACGAGAGGTTGCACCATGAGGCCTACCCTCGCCGTCGTCGGCGCAGGAGCCAAGGCCATTGCCGTCGCCGCCAAAGCGGCCGAGCTGAACGACATGGGCGTCGACGTGCCCAAAGTCGTTGCGGTGGAACGCACGGGCGTTGCCGCCAACTGGCAGGCCGAGGGCGGCTGGACCGACGGCCAGCACCGGTTGGGTACCAGCCCCGAGAAGGATGTCGGCTTCCCGTACCGCTCGTCGTCCCCTGCCCTGCGGGCGGGGGCCCAGGCGCCGGGCCGCAACGCCGAACTCGACGAACGCATGACGCGGCACAGCTGGCAGGCATACCTGATCGCGACCGGCCAGTTCGCCGAATGGGTAGACCGCGGCAGGCCCGCTCCCACACATCGCAAGTGGAGTCAGTACCTGCGCTGGGTCGCGGGCAACTGTCGGATGAACATCGTCTCCGGTGAGGTCACCGGGATCTCCGTCGACAGCACCGCCGCCACACCCCGCTGGGCACTGCACACGTCCGAGAAGGCGGTGCTCGCGGACGGCGTGATGATCACCGGTCCCGGCCAGCCCGAGCGGTCCATTCTGCCCGGCAACCCGCGGGTGCTCTCGATCGCGCAGTTCTGGCACCGGGCCGCGGGCAACGAGCTGATCACCGCGGAGCGGGTCGCGGTGATCGGGGGAGGCGAGACCGCCGCATCGATTCTCAATGAGCTGTTTCGGCACCGGGTTTCGACGATCACCGTCATCTCGCCCGGAGTCACCCTGTTCACCCGCGGCGAGGGATTCTTCGAGAACAAGCTGTTCTCCGACCCCACCGGCTGGACCAGCCTCACACTGAACGAGCGCCGCGACGCGCTGGCACGTACCGACCGCGGCGTGTTCTCCGCGCGGGTGCAGGATGCGTTGCTGTCCGACGACCGAATTCGCCACCTTCGCGGCCGCGTCGCGCACGCGGTGGCACGGGACAGCCGAATCCGCCTGACGCTCAGCACGAATCGGGGAAGTGAGAATTTCGAGACCGTGCACGGATTCGATCTCGTGATCGACGGTTCGGGCGCCGACGCGCTGTGGTTCCTGCCGCTGCTGGGCCAGGATGCGCTGGATCTGCTCGAACTGAGCCTCGGCGGCCCGATGACCGGTGACGCGCTCCAGGAGTTCATCGGCGACGACCTGGCCGTCGCCGGCGTCACGCCAAAACTGTTCCTGCCCGGACTGTCCGGGCTCACCCAGGGGCCGGGTTTTCCCAACCTGTCCTGCCTCGGACTGCTGTCGGACCGGATACTCGGTTCCGATTACGCCACGGAGCGAGGCCCGTCCGAGCGACCATCAAGGACTGTGACGGACAACGCACTGGAGAGAAGCGAATCCGTGGGCTGAGCTAGGCGTCGGCCGCGATGCGCCAGCCGGCGCTCTGCTGTTGCCGGCGCCAGAACTCGGCGAATCGTCCGCCGCGTCCGGTCAGCTCATCGATGGCGCCCTGTTCCACGATTCGCCCGGAGTCGACGAACAGCACATTGTCGGCGTTGCGGATCGCTCCCGGCCGGTGCGCGACGATGACGCGGGTGCGGCCGCGTGGATCGTCTCTGATCGCGTCGGTGACGGCCGTCTCGTTCACGGTGTCCAGCGCGCTGGTCGCTTCGTCGATCAGTAGGACTCCAGCCGGTTTCACGAGGGCTCGTGCAATGCTGACCCGCTGACGTTCACCTCCGGACAGCGCCGCTCCCGCCTCACCCACCCGGCTGGACTCGCCGTCAGGCAGGCGCGAGACTATTTCGTCGACGCGGGCCAGCGCCATGGCGTTTCGGAGATCGTCGTCGCGGGCGTCGGGGTGTCCGGCACGGACATTGTCCTTGATCGGGCCGTCGAACAGATAAGGATGCTGGAACACCATGCTCACCAGCGCCCGCCGCGTGGCCGCATCGAGTTCGTCGATATCGACGCCATCGACGAGGATCTGGCCGTGGGTGGGAGCATGCAATCCCGCGATGAGCGAGAGGATCGTGCTCTTACCCGAACCCGATGGGCCCACGATCGCGGTCGTCGTTCCGGGTTCGAGCACGAAGTTGAGCTCGGCGAGCACGTCACCGGCGTCTGCGGCACCGTCGTAGCGGAAAGCCACGTCGCGGAACTCGATTCGCGGCGCGCGGTTTGCGGTGGCGGCAACGCCGCCGCCGACCGCCGCGCGGGGGGCGTCGATGATGCTGCGCAGCCGGTTGAGCACGCCGCGTGAGTTCTCGACGGCTCCGGACAGGTCGGCGAGCGCGTTGAAAGGTTCGAGGAACCGCACCGTGACGATCAGCAGCGCGACGGCCTCCGGGGCGCCGATCTGACCTCGCACCGCCAGGGTCGTGATCATGCCCGCCAGCACGATCAGCGCGAGTTGGCTTGCCACGCTGAACATCAGCTGCCCGGGAATCTGGAACAGCAGCAGCCTCATCGCGGCACCTCGTGCGGTCGCCACCGCCTCGCCGGTCTGGCTGCGCGCTGCCGTCGCCCGCCGGCTGGCCCGCAGCGCCTGCTGCGTCCTGGCGAATTCGAGGATGCGTTCGGTGAGCGCGCTGTGTGCGCGACCGTCGGCGGCGTCAGCTGCCCGCACTATCCGCTGGCTGGCCACCAGCGCACCCAGCATCAGGGGCAACGCGATGGCCGCGGCCACGCCCAACTGCCATGAGACGAAGAACAACCCGAGTGCGATCGCCGCGGGCAGCAGTAGCGCGCCGAGGAACGGTGTGAGCAGGTTAGCGACGAAGGACACCAGATCCGGTGCACTGGCGGCGATGGCCTGACGCGCCATCGCGGTGTTGTCGGTGGTGAACCATCCGAGCGGGACGTCGGTGAGCCGGTCGGCCATCCGGTGCTGAGTGTCGTTCGCCAACGCGAAACCGATGCGATAGCCGATGCGCGCCTGGATCATCTCGACGATCCAGCCGCCGACGGTGGCCGCGGTGAGCGCGCCCAGCCACGGCAGGGCATCGGCGGGTGCCGAGCTGAACAGGGCGGCCAGCAGCGGTACCAGCAGCAGCGCGCTGGTGGCGCGCAGGATCACCGAAACAAGGCTCAACACTGCGTAACCCGTGAGTGCGCCGCGGTACCCGGCGGGGACCAGCCGGATCAAATTGCCGATCATCGGGTGGCCTCTCCGGTGAGTACTTCCGCGTGTGTTCCGGTCTCGCCTCGGCTGTCCCACAGTTGGCGGTAACGGCCGTCGGCGGCGAGCAGTTCGGTGTGCGAGCCGATCTCGGCGATACGCCCGCCGTCGAGCACGACGATCTGGTCGGCTTCGGTGACGGTGTGCAGCCGATGGGCGATCACCAGTACCGTGCGGTTGTGGATGAGGCGGCTCAATGCCTGTTGCACCAGGTATTCCGATTCGGGATCGGCGAACGCGGTCGCCTCGTCCAGGATCAGGATCGGCGTGTCGGCGAGCAACGCCCTGGCGATGGTGAGCCGTTGACGCTCGCCTCCCGACAGCTGGCTGCTCGCACCGAGCTCGGTCTGGTATCCGTTGGGCAGCCGCATGATCCGGTCGTGGATCTGTGCGTCCGTCGCCGCCGCCTCGACGTCAGCGTCGCTCGCATCCGGTCGGGCCAACGCGATGTTGTCTCGGACCGTGCCCTGGATGAGCTGGACATCTTGGAACACGAAACCGACCTGCGTGTACAACTCGTCGGGCTCCAACGTGCGCACATCGCGCCCGTCGATGCTGATCGAGCCGAAGTCGACGTCGTGGAATCGCGCGAGAAGTGATGCCAGCGTGGACTTTCCGGATCCGGAAGGGCCCACCAGCGCGGTGACGGTCCCCGGCCGCAGTGCCAGCGTGACGTCGTGGATGACGGGAACTCCCGGGCGGTAGCCGAAGCCCACGTTGTCGAAGGTGACCGTTCCCGGGTCGGCGGCAGGCGTCTTCGCCGCGGCGTCGTCTGCGTCCATGGTGGCCAGTTCGTCCTCGTCGAGGGTCACGGCGATGCGACGGGCGGCCTGCATCCCGTCGCGCAGACCGGCGAATCCGAAGGCGATGCCGAGCAGGCGGGTACCGAACGTCGTTCCGAGGATCAGGAACGGCAGCAGGGTCAACGGCGCCATCGCGCCGGAGACGACGAACAGGGTTCCCGCGGAAGCGATGAGCCACAGGAACGTCGACGGCCGAGTGGTCAGATCCATGAACGTCTTCTTGCCGATGAACGGCCGCTGCCAGACGTTGATGAAGTCTATGTACTCGTCGAGGCGACGACGGAATGACGACGCCGCCGCGCCGCCGAAGACCCGGATCACCGGCTGACCCTCGAGGTAGGCGGCGGCCTCGCCGTTCATCCGCTCGGCCCACCTCGACGCCTCGGTGATCTTCGGACCGCTCTGGTACACCATCGTCCACGTGGTGACGAGGTACACCAGGATCGGCAGCAGTAGCACCAATGCCAGTCGCCAGTCGACGACGAACAGGTAGACCAGCACCGCGATCGGCGCGACGACGGCGGCGACGGCATCGGACACCGCATGGGTGACGAGGTAGTGCAACGACAGGGTGTCGTCCTGGATCAGTTTCTTGACCGCGCCGGATCCGCGTTGGGTGAACCATCCCAGCGGTACCCGTGCGAGTTTGTCGATCAGCCGTCGACGAACAGTGGCGTTGAAACGCATGTCAACGGCGTGCAGCCACAACAGCAGTGCGGCGCTGAGCGCGGCGCCCGTTCCGAGCAGCACCACGAAGACGATCAGGGTGCTGCGCAATGCGGACTCACCCGCGCCCGCCAGCAGCTGCCTGGCCAGCTCGACGAGAACGATGAAGGGCGCCAACTGAATCAGCGTGATCAGCGTTTCGAGAATGCCGGTCGCGATCAGCTGCGGCTTCACCGGCGCCAACAGATCCTTGGCGGCCTGCGAACGCCACCGCCCCCTGGGTGCCTCCGCGGGGACCGGTGCCGCCGTGCTCTTCTCGACCGCACCGGTTTCGGACTCCACGGCCGAGGGCGTGTCCTCGTTGTCGCGGCGGCTGCCCATCTCGCGGCCCTGCGTCCAGTACGCCTGTGCCTGCAGGTCGGACTTCGGGAATCCGAACACGTCGCGCATGCGCTTACGCAGGTGCTTGAGCGACCCTGCCTCCGGTCCCGCCCACGCCGACCAGTTCGACCAGTCGCGGTCCTCGATGGCCGCGGCGAGGGCGAGCTCGTCGGTCCTGTCCACCCAGCGCAGTGCCCGACGTGGATGGTCGTTGATCGGGATGAGTTCGTCGTCATGGGAGTGCCGTTCGAGGTACACCTCGACGTCCACATCGTCTGGCAGCGCCGCGAGAATCGAGTTGATCGCGGGTATCGACGCCGAGTCGCCGATGAGCAGATAGCCGGCGGGCAATTCCTCGGGGACCGCGAATCCTTTGGACCCCAACGCGACGACGGGAAGGGTCATCCCCGGTTCGGCTCTGGCCGCCCAGTGGCTGGCCGGACCGGACGGCTCGTGGAGGACCATGTCCACCGCGAATTTGCCTGACTCCGGCTCGGTCCAGACGAGCGTGTAGATGCGCTGGAACTCGCTGTCGCCGCCCTCGGGGTCGGGAAACCAGAAACGCAGAAACGCCGTCGGCTCGACAACGACGTCCTGGAAGATCGTCGGTGAAGACATGGTGATTCGGACGAAGTGCGGCGCCACCCTCACGACGTCGGTGACGGTGGCCCGGTGGTCACGCCCCCCAAAGCTGCGCAGCAGGGCTCCCTGCAGGCCTCTTCCCATGTCCAAAGTCCTTTGCTCGGCAATGTCCGATCACGACAAGCCCCCGCCGTGCCCGACCTCGACGAGGTGGCGAGAAGCCCGCAGTTAGTTAGCCTAGCCTAACCTGCATGCGAGGCGAGGCGTCCCGCCCGGCGGGTGCATTCCGCCCCGCTGACATACCCCAGCTGATCTACCGTGTGGCGGTGACCACCCGGCGCGCGCTGAGCGTTGTCGCCGCGCTGTGGATATCGGCGGCCGTCATCTTCATCGGTTTCGAGGCCATCGCGGCGGCCGCGATCCCGTCCTACAGCTACACCGCGAAGTACATAAGCGTGTTGGGCGTCCCCGAATGGTCACCGCGCGCGACGCTGATGAACTGGGGTTTCTATCTTCAGGGCGCGCTGTTCCTCGCCGGTGCTGTGGTCGCGGTGCGCGCCGTTCATCCTCGGCGGACCGGCGTGGCATTGCTGTTACTGACAGCCACGAACGCCGTCGGGAATTTCCTCGTCGGATTCGTGCACGGCTTCTCGCCGTTGTGGAACGACGGCTACGAATGGCTGCACGGGTTCGGCGCATTTCTCGCGATAGGCGGTGGAAATGCGGCGATCGTGGTGGGTTCGGTGGTGGTTGGCCATGCCGTGTCGGCTCGCTGGTATCAGCCGATCGGGGTGATGATTGGAGTGGCGGGCCTGGTGTCCGCCGCGTTGCTGCACACGTACACCAGTTGGGCAGTGGATTTTTCGCACATCGGCCTCGTCGAACGGGCCTGTGTGTACACGATCATCGGCTGGCAGGTTTTCACCGGCATCGTCCTATTGGCCCGACCTCGCAACGACGTTGCGGCGCCACGCGTAGAAGAAGGAGTGGCTTGATGGCCGAGACGACGCGAGTGGTGCTGGCCGACGACGACGTCCTGCTGCGGGCCGGTTTGGCCAGCCTGCTCGAGGGCGCCGGCTTCGAGGTCGTGGGCCAGGCCGACGACGGCGGGCAGTTGCTCGACCTGGTCCGCGCGATGACGCCCGACCTCGTGGTGACCGATATCCGGATGCCACCCACCAACACCAGCGAGGGCCTGGACGCCGCCCGACAGATCCGGCAGGAACTGCCGGATACCGCGATCATGGTGCTGTCCGCACATGTCGCCGTCGACGATGCGATGGATCTGCTGGCCGCGGGGGACCGCATCGGTTACCTGCTGAAGAGCCGCGTCACCGATGTCGCCGATTTCATCGACTCGCTGGAGCGTGTCGCGCGGGGGGCGTCGCTCGTCGACCCGGCTCTGGTGCGCGAACTCGTCTCGGCGCGCAAGCGGGACGACCCGCTGAGCGTGCTGAGCGAGCGCGAGAGCGAAGTCCTCGCGTTGATGGCCGAGGGTCGATCCAATGCCGGTATCGCGCACCGTATTTGGGTCACCGAGGGCACAGTGGAGAAGCACATCCGCAGCATCCTGAACAAGCTGAGCTTGCCCGAGACGGGTGAGGATCACCGCCGCGTACTCGCGGTGCTCGCCTTCCTCGACGCCCGCTAGATCGACACCTGTTCGGACATGGGTGCATCCATGTCGAACACCCGCGCGTGCAGCACGATTCGGTTGCGCAGCGCCGAACGCACGGCGCGGTGCAGCCCGTCCTCGAGGTAGACGTCGCCGTTCCACTTCACCGCGTGCGGGAACAAGTCGCCGTAGAACGTCGAGTCCTCCGATAGCAACCGATCGAGCGCCAGCACGGTCGTCGTCATCACCAGTTCGTCGAGCCGGATCTGTCGGGGCGGGATCTGCGCCCACTGTCGATGCGACAGCCCGTGATCGGGGTAGGGCCTCCCGTCGAGCACGCCCTTGAAGATCACCGGAGCCGCCCCGGCTTCGATTTCTGGGACTTCTGGCTCCGCGCCGCAACCCACCCCCGCGTCGTCCCCCGAGGCAAACGCATCACTCGCAGAGGCTATCGCAAACGGCTAGTTCGCAACGCAATCATCCGCCGTGCGGTATCGCCGCTGATGATGCCCGTAAAATGAATCAACCGGTACGGGAAAGGTAGGTGAACGCATGGGTAGCGCCGAAGATCGACGATTCGAGGTGCTGCGCGCGATCGTCGCCGACTTCGTAGCCACCAAGGAGCCTATCGGCTCGAAGTCACTCGTCGAGCGCCACAATCTCGGCGTCTCCAGCGCGACCGTCCGCAACGATATGGCGGTCCTGGAGGCCGAGGGTTACATCGCCCAGCCGCACACAAGCTCGGGCCGAGTGCCGACCGAAAAGGGCTACCGCGAATTCGTCGACCGGCTCGAAGACGTCAAGCCGCTGTCCTCGGCCGAACGCAGCGCGATCCTGGGGTTCCTGGAATCCGGCGTCGACCTGGACGACGTGCTGCGCCGCGCGGTGCGGCTGCTCGCTCAGCTGACCCGCCAGGTCGCGATCGTGCAGTACCCGACGCTGTCGACGTCGTCGGTGCGCCACCTCGAGGTGGTTGCGCTGACACCGGCACGGCTGCTGCTGGTCGTCATCACCGACACGGGTCGCGTCGACCAGCGCATCGTCGAACTGGGCGACCCCCTCGACGAGCATGACGTGGCCAAGCTGCGCGATCTGCTGGGCCAGGCGCTGGAGGGCAAGCCGCTGGCCGCCGCGTCGATCGCGGTCGCCGATCTGGCGTCGCAGCTCAACGGCAACGGCGGGCTGGCAGACGCGGTCGGGCGGTCGGCCACGATGCTGGTGGAGACGCTCGTCGAGCACAGCGAGGAGCGGCTGGTGCTGGGCGGAACGGCCAACCTGACCCGCAACACCGCTGACTTCGGCGGGTCGCTGCGGTCAGTCCTCGAAGCGCTCGAGGAGCAGGTGGTGGTGCTACGACTGCTGGCCGCGCAGCAGGAGGCCGGCAAAATCACCGTGCGAATCGGCCACGAAACCGAAGCCGAGGCAATGGCCGGAACTTCGGTGATTACCACCGCATACGGAAGTTCGGGCAAGGTGTACGGCGGCATGGGTGTGCTGGGCCCCACCAGAATGGACTATCCCGGAACTATCGCCAATGTCGCCGCGGTTGCTCTCTATATCGGGCAAGTGTTGGGTAGCCGGTAGTACCGGCGACGAACAGACACGAACCAGCAGGAAAGGTCAGGCAAGGTCAGCGTGGCACGCGATTATTACGGGCTGCTCGGCGTGAGCCGAGATGCGAGTGATTCGGAGATCAAGCGCGCGTACCGAAAGCTGGCCCGGGAACTGCATCCCGACGTCAACCCCGACGAGGAGGCGCAGGCGCGGTTCAAAGAGATCAGCGCCGCCTACGAGGTCCTCAGCGATCCCGAGAAGCGCCGCATCGTCGACCTCGGTGGCGATCCGCTGGAATCGGCCGCGTCCGCAGGAAACGGCTTCGGTGGTTTTGGGGGCCTCGGCGACGTGTTCGAGGCGTTCTTCGGCGGCGGAGGCACCTCTCGCGGGCCGATCGGCCGCGTTCGGCCGGGTTCGGACTCGCTGCTGCGGATGCGGCTGGACCTTTCCGAGTGCGCGACGGGCGTGACCAAGCAGGTCACCGTCGACACCGCCGTCCTGTGCGACCTCTGCCAGGGCAAGGGCACCCACGGCAACTCCAAGCCCGTCGCGTGCGACACCTGCCACGGAAGCGGTGAGGTGCAGACCGTGCAGCGCTCGCTGCTCGGCCAGGTGATGACGTCCCGGCCCTGCCCGGTGTGCGGCGGGATCGGCGAGGTCATCCCGGACCCGTGTCATCGGTGCGGTGGCGACGGTCGCGTGCGGGCTCGACGCGAGATCAGCGTCAAGATCCCCGCGGGCGTCGGTGACGGCATGCGCGTCCGGCTGGCCGCACAGGGCGAGGTCGGACCCGGCGGCGGGCCTGCTGGTGACCTCTACGTCGAGGTGCACGAGAAGGCCCACGACGTGTTCGTGCGCGACGGCGACGATCTGCACTGCACCATCTCGGTGCCGATGGTCGACGCGGCGCTGGGCACCACCGTCACCGTCGACGCGATCCTCGACGGCCCGACCGAGATCACGATCGCGGCGGGCACCCAACCGGGACAGGTCACGACGCTGCGCGGACATGGGATGCCGCACCTGCGGTCCGGGGTGCGCGGAGATTTGCACGCCCACATCGACGTCGTGGTGCCGTCGCGATTGGACCACGAGGACATCGAGCTGTTGCGCAAGCTGAAGGAGAAGCGCAGCCGCGACATCGCCGAAGTGCGTACCGCGCATGCGAATTCATCCGGTGGCGGACTCTTCAGCCGCCTGCGCGAAACGTTCACCGGTCGCTGAGAGACCGTGACCGAGGCGCTCTTCTACGTCGATGCGCTGCCCGCAGAAGGTGATCTCGCCGTCGTCGACGGTGACGAAGGCTTCCATGCGGCCAATGTCCGGCGCATCCGACCAGGCGAGGAACTCGACCTGAGCGACGGAGCCGGCGCGGTGGCCCGGTGCGTTGTCGAAGATGTCGGCAAGGGCATGCTGACCGCCCGCGTGCGCGACCGCAGGACCGTTACGGCACCCACTCCGAGCATCACCGTCGTGCAGGCGCTCCCGAAGTCGGACCGCTCCGAGCTGGCCGTCGAGCTCGCCACCGAGGCAGGTGCCGACTCGTTTGTCGCATGGCAGTCGGCGCGTTGCGTGGCGCGATGGGACGGACAGGCCCGCGTGGACAAGGGGCTGCGCCGGTGGCGGGCCGTCGCCAAGTCGGCGGCACGGCAATCGCGGCGGCCGTACATCCCCGATGTCAGCGGCGTGGTATCGACTAAGGAGCTGGTGGAGCGAGTGCGCGACATGGCGACCACGCCGGTGCTCGTCCTCCACGAATCCGCGACGCAGCCGATCACCGAGGTGCCCGTCGCCGATGCCGAGACGCTGCTGCTGCTCGTCGGCCCGGAGGGGGGCATCGACGACGAGGAGATCGCCGCCCTGTCCGGGGCGGGGGCCACGGTCGTGCGGCTCGGGCCAACGGTGTTGCGTACGTCGTCGGCGGCGGCGGTCGCGCTGGGGGCTCTCGGTGTGCTCACCCGGCGCTGGTCATGAGCCGGCCCGCGGCCTAACCATTGGGTTGCATCGGTACCCGGCGGTAAACTGGGTACTCCCAGGCAAACAAGCAGGCGAAACCAGGAAGCAGGCAGAAAACCGCACGTGACGCCCAGCGAAACGAACGCTGACTCCGACGCGACCGTTCGCAGCAGCATCGATGTTCCGCCCGACCTCGTCGTGGGCCTGCTTGGATCCGCCGACGAAAACCTGCGCGCACTCGAACGCATCCTCGCTGCCGACATCCATGTCCGCGGTAACGCGCTGACCCTGTCCGGTGAGCCCGCCGATGTGGCGCTGGCCGAGCGGGTGATTTCCGAGCTCGTCGCGATCGTCGCCAGCGGACAGCGGCTCACCGCCGATGCCGTCAGGCACAGCGTCGCCATGCTCACTGGAACCGGCAATGAATCACCCGCCGAAGTACTGACCCTCGACATCCTGTCGCGGCGCGGCAAGACCATCCGCCCGAAGACGTTGAACCAGAAGCGTTATGTCGACGCCATCGACGCGCACACCATCGTCTTCGGCGTCGGCCCCGCAGGCACCGGTAAGACGTATCTGGCAATGGCCAAGGCGGTCAACGCATTACAGTCGAAACAGGTCAACAGGATCATCCTCACCCGCCCCGCGGTGGAAGCCGGTGAGCGCCTTGGGTTCCTGCCCGGCACGCTGAGCGAGAAGATCGACCCTTATCTGCGGCCGCTGTACGACGCGCTCTACGACATGATGGATCCCGAGTCGATCCCAAAGCTGATGAACGCCGGCATCATTGAGGTTGCCCCGCTGGCGTATATGCGTGGCCGCACACTTTCGGATGCGTTCATAATTCTGGACGAAGCGCAGAACACCACCAGCGAGCAGATGAAGATGTTCCTGACCCGTCTGGGTTTCGGGTCGAAAATCGTTGTCACCGGGGATATCACGCAGGTGGACCTGCCCGGTGGGGCATCGTCGGGACTGCGGACGGCGATGCGGATTCTCGATGGCGTCGACGACATCCACTTCGCCGAGCTCACCAGCGCCGACGTGGTTCGCCACCGGTTGGTGGCCGACATCGTCGACGCGTATGCGAAGTCCGAGGAGCCGGATCTGATGAACAGGGCGCAGCGACGTGCTTCCGGTAGTCGGCCGCGGCGGTAACGGAATTCAACGATGAGTATTGAGGTGTCCAACGAATCGGGCATCGACGTTTCCGAAGAGGAACTGATCAGCATCGCCCGATTCGTCATTCGCAAGATGAAAGTCAACCCGGCCGCCGAACTGTCGATGGTGCTGCTCGACACGGCAGCGATGGCAGACCTGCACATGCGGTGGATGGACCTGCCCGGTCCCACCGACGTGATGAGCTTCCCGATGGACGAGCTCGAGCCGGGCGGGCGGCCCGACGCGGCCGAACCGGGGCCGTCGATGCTCGGCGACATCGTGCTGTGCCCACCGTTCGCCGCCGATCAGGCTGCCGCGGCAGGTCATTCGCTTGGCCAGGAACTGGCGTTGTTGACGGTGCACGGCGTGTTGCACCTGCTCGGGTACGACCATGCCGAACCCGATGAGGAGAAGGAGATGTTCGCGCTGCAGCGTCAACTGCTTGAAGAGTGGGTCTCCGACCAGGTCGAGGCGTACCACCAGGACCGCCAGTCCGAGAAGGATCGGCGCCTACTGGACAAGTCCCGATTCTTCGACGAACAGTGAACAATCTCGGTCAGTTGATCAGCGCGATCGTATTGGTCGGCGTGGCCGGTCTTTTCGCGGCGACCGACGCGGCGATCAGCACGGTGTCGATGGCGCGCGTCGAGGAACTCGTGCGCGACGAGCGTCCCGGTGCGGTGCGGCTGGCGAGGGTGATGGCCGAGCGTCCGCGCTTCATCAACCTCTGCGTCTTGCTCCGAATAGCCTGCGAGGTCAGCGCGACGGTGCTGCTGGCCGCCTTCCTGGACGACTATTTCGGGGTGAGCTGGGGACTGGTCTCGGCCGCGGCGATCATGACGGTGGTCAGCTTCGTCGCGATCGGTGTCGGCCCGAGGACCGTCGGCCGGCAGAACGCCTATTCCATCTCGCTGGTGGCTGCGCTTCCGCTGCAAGCGATTTCGATCGTGCTCACCCCGGTGAGCCGCCTGCTTGTGCTGCTCGGTAACGCGCTGACCCCGGGCCGCGGTTTCCGCAACGGGCCGTTCTCGTCCGAGATCGAGCTGCGTGAAGTCGTCGACATGGCGCAGCAGCGCGGCGTGGTGGCCGACGACGAGCGGCGGATGATCCAGTCGGTGTTCGAGCTCGGCGACACCCCGGCTCGCGAAGTCATGGTGCCACGCACCGAAATGGTGTGGATCGAGGGTGACAAGACGGCGGGTCAGGCGACCTCGCTGGCGGTGCGCAGCGGACACTCGCGCATCCCGGTGATCGGCGAGAACGTCGACGACATCGTCGGTGTCGTCTACCTGAAAGACCTTGTCCAGCGGACGTATTACTCCAACAACGGCGGACGCGACACCAAGGTGTCCGAGGTGATGCGGCCCGCAGTGTTCGTACCGGACTCCAAGCCGCTGGACGCGCTGCTGCGCGAGATGCAGCTCGACCGCGTTCACATGGTGCTGCTGGTCGACGAATACGGTGCGATAGCCGGGCTGGTCACCATCGAGGATGTGCTCGAGGAGATCGTCGGTGAGATCGCCGACGAGTACGACACCGACGAAGTCGCGCCCGTGGAAGAACTGGGCGACCGTCGATACCGCGTGTCGGCGCGCCTGCCGATCGAGGATCTCGGCGAGCTGTACGACATAGAGTTCGACGAGGACCTCGACGTCGACACGGTCGGCGGGCTGGTGGCCTTCGAGCTGGGCCGTGTCCCGTTGCCGGGTGCCGAGGTGACGTGGGACGGGCTGCGACTGCTCGCCGAGGGCGGGCGGGATCATCGCGGACGTGTCCACATCGGCACCGTCCTCGTCAGCCCGAACGAGCAACCGGAGGGCGACGATGAGTGAGCTTGATGCCGAGGACGCCAAGTTGGTCACGCTGGCACGCGGCGCGATGGGCCGGGCCGACGCGTCCTGTGGTGCAGCGGTGCGCGACCTCGACGGGCGCACCTACGCCGGCGCTCCGGTCGCTTTGAACTCGCTGGAGCTGACCGCGCTGCAGGCCTCCGTCGCGGCGGCGGTGTCCAGCGGTGCGACCGGATTGGAGGCCGCCGTGCTGGTCGGTGGAAGCGTCGACGACGCAGGGATAGCCGCGGTGCGCGAGCTGTCGGCCGACGCCGTGGTCATCGTCACCGACCGGGCTGGTAACGCCTTATGACAATCGAGACTGCTGATAGATCGCGGTTCGAGCTTTTTCTGCGAACTCTCAGCAGTCTCGGCGGGAAAGAGTCGCAGTGAGTAACGAGTTTCGTTCGGGCTTCGTCTGTTTCATCGGGCGGCCCAACACCGGCAAGTCGACGTTGACCAACGCCCTGGTCGGGACCAAGGTGGCGATCACCGCCAACCAGCCGCAAACCACCCGCCACACCATCCGCGGCATCGTGCACCGCGAGAACTTTCAGATCATCCTGATCGACACCCCGGGCTTGCACCGGCCGCGCACGCTGCTGGGCCAGCGGCTCAACGATCTGGTGAAGGACACCTACTCCGAGGTCGACGTCATCGGGCTGTGCATCCCCGCCGACGAGCGGATCGGACCGGGGGACCGCTGGATCCTCGAGCAGATCCGCGCGATCGCGCCAAGGACCACGCTGGTCGCGATCGTCACCAAGACCGACAAGCTCGCACGCGATCGCGTTGCCGCCCAACTGATCGCGGTGAGCGAGCTGGTGGGCGGGGACACCGAGATCGTTCCCGTGTCGGCGACCACCGGTGAGAACCTCGACGTGCTGACCGACGTGCTGGCCGCCCAGCTGCCGCCGGGCCCGGCTTTCTACCCTGACGGGGAGCTCACCGACGAGCCCGAAGAAGTGTTGATGGCCGAGCTCATCCGCGAGGCCGCACTCGAAGGTGTGCGCGACGAGCTGCCGCACTCACTGGCGGTGGTCATCGAGGAGGTCGAGCCACGCGAAGGGCGGGACGACTTGATCGACGTCCACGCGATTCTCTACGTCGAACGCGACAGCCAGAAAGGCATCGTGATCGGCAAGGGCGGCGCCAGGCTGCGTGAGGTCGGCACCGCGGCCCGTATGCAGATCGAAAAGCTCTTGGGCACAAAGGTTTACCTCGACCTACGGGTCAAGATCGCCAAGAACTGGCAGCGTGACCCAAAACAGCTCGGACGTCTGGGATTCTGAGCGCTGGAAGAACCGTCCAGCGGCGTCGGTTACAGGTACGCGATGCAGTGGGCCGCGTCGCCCGGCGCCTGCTCGGCAACCACCGTGCCGTCCAAGGTGATACGGCATCCCTGGCTACCGGTCTTGGTGACCACGACGACCTGTAGCAGCGCCACGTCGGGGCCGATCGACACGGTCTGGGTGAACGGCGCCGCGGTGTCCTCGGGGATGCGGCCGCCCGGATCGAGGTCGATCGAGTACACCGTGCCTGATCCGGTGACCTCGTAGACGACGGTCCGTGATTGCGCGGATGCCGGCGCGATGCCGATACCCGCCGAGACCGCGGCCGCCGCGAATGTCAGCGCGGCGACCCTTGTGCAATTGATGCTCACGAATCCTCCCGAACAAAGATCTTTGCCACCCCGACGAAACCTGACGATAGCTTCAGGCCAGGCGCGAGTCAGTGATTTGAATATATTCGCTGCGGGGGGATATTTCAGCCCGGGAAGCCGGCTCCCGGCTGTCCGAACGGCCGGTTCGGTGACTGCACGGGAGGTGCGCCGTCACCCTTGCCGTAGACAGCGACCACGACGGTGCGGTCGATCAGATTCGCTGACCACACGCCGATGTCGACGTTCGAGCAGTCCGACATGATCGCGTTGTAGTCAGGGCGGTGATACCACTGGTTGATCAACTCGATGCCGCTGATCGCCAGTGCCGGATTGATGGCCGTCGTCTCGGCCACGGCTCCGGCGTAGCCGGCGTTGCGCGCACGGTCGGCCACAGTCGACCCGTCGGAACCGATGTCGCCGTTCAGTGCCCGATTGTTGAGGACGTCATCGGTGTGCCATTGCGCGGCCAACCGCAACTTCGGATTGATCTTGATGTCGGTGGTGCACCCGGCCTGGTGCTGCATGGTGTAGACGTTGGCGACCACGCTGTCGTTGAGCCGCTTGTTGTCAGCGCCAGCCGTCGGTGTCCCCAGCACGTTGCCGGCCGCCATCACCATGACCGGGAGTGCGTATGCGCAGTGCCACGCTTTCATGGGCGATGACATTACGCCACTTCGCCGGGCCTGATCTCCTCAATGGAACGGCCGGTCGGGTCCGGGTCGGGTGCCATCGACGGCGTCCACCACACCTCCGGTTGCTTGTTGGCCCAGCCGTTGATCGCCTCGAGCGCGGCGGCCAGCGAGATCAGCAACGGTTCACTGTTGGCCGGACCCATCAATTGCACCCCGATCGGCAGACCAGCGGACGTGAACCCCGCGGGCACGTTGATCGAGGGCCAGCCCAGGAGGTTCCACGGCCAGGTGACGGGACACGCCTGGATCATGGCGCGATCGGTGGCCAGGCCGCTGAGAGTGTCGTAGTCGTGGACGTTGGGGGGCGGTTGGGCAGTGGTCGGTGCCAGCACGACGTCGACGAGGTTGAAGATCCACTCGATCCGGCGGTGCGCCGCGGCCTCGCGGGCGCGTGCCTTGCGCAACGTGTGCTGTGACAGCATCCAGCCGGTCCGCATGTTCGCCTTCGTGCGCTTGTCCAGGTCGACGCCGTAGCCCAGGCGGTCGGCCCAGTCCAGCAGTCCCGAGGTCGAGCGCGACAGAAAGCTCCACGACATGGCCAGGTTGTATGCGGGATCGGCTTCGACGACCGTGTGCCCGAGCTCTTCGAGCTGGGCCGCTGTGGCGGCCATCGCGGCACGGATCTCGGGGTGCAGTTTGGCCCGGAAGACGGTGTACGGGAACTTGGTGGACAGCGCGATCCGCAGCGGTCCCGGTGCTCGGCCGACGTAGTCCGACATGTGGACGGGCGGTGGCTGGTGCAGGTCACCGGGAACGTTGCCCGACGCGGCGTCGAGCACGATCGCCGCGTCGGTGACCGTCCGGGCGAGCACACCGTTGACGGTGATGCCGTTGAACGCTTCAGGCAACGGCCAGGTGGAGATTCTGCCGCGCTGGGGTTTGATGCCGACGAGATGAGTCCACGCCGCGGGGATGCGGACACTGCCGGCCCCGTCGGATCCGATGGCCGCGGCCACCAGGCCCGCGGCCACCGCGGCCGCGCTGCCGCCCGACGATCCGCCCGGTGTGTGCTCGCGCGACCACGGATTGCGAGTGTGGCCGAAGGCCGGTCCGCTGGTGAACGGCCACTGGCCCAGCTCGCAGGTGTTGGTCTTGCCGACGATCACCGCGCCCGCGGCCCTGAGCCGTCGTACGACTTCGGAGTCCTCGCGCGCGGGCTCGATGTTGCCGGCCGCGCCGAATCGGGTGGGCACGCCCTTGACATCGACGTCGTCTTTGACGGCGATCGGTATGCCCAGGAGCGGATGTTTTGAAAGATCCTGGCCCGCTGCGCGTTTGCGGTCCGCCTCGGCGGCGTCCGCCAGCGCCTGTTCGGCCAGCACCACCCGGAACGCGTTGAGCGTGGGCTGGCTGGCGGTGATCGCGTCCAGTGAACGGCGCACCAGGTCATCGGATGTGACGGAACCACTCGCCAGCTGAAAAAGCTGCTGAGTGAGCGTGGGAAAACGGGTGAGCTCGACCATCACCTATAAAATACCGGCGCTGCGTACACCGAACATGTCCGATCGCAATGGGAGACTGTTGTGATGCGGCTGTACCGGGATCGAGCGGTGGTGCTGCGTCAGCACAAGCTCGGTGAGGCCGACCGGATCGTCACCCTGCTCACCCGTGACCACGGGTTGGTGCGCGCGGTGGCCAAGGGGGTGCGGCGCACCCGCAGCAAGTTCGGGGCCAGGCTGGAGCCGTTCGCGCACATCGATGTTCAGCTGCATCCCGGCCGGAATCTCGACATCGTCACCCAGGTCCAGGCCATCGATGCGTTCGCCACCGACATCGTCAGTGACTACGGCCGCTACACATGTGCGTGCGCGGTCCTCGAAACAGCCGAGCGCTTGGCAGGTGAGGAGCGGGCCCCGATGCCCGCACTGCACCGGCTGACCGTCGGCGCGCTGCGGGCGGTGGCCGACGGCAGCAGGCCCCGGGAACTCGTGCTGGACGCTTACCTGTTGCGCGCCATGGGAATCGCCGGTTGGGCGCCTGCGCTGACTGAATGCGCCCGCTGCGCGGCGCCGGGGCCGCACCGAGCGTTCCACGTCGGGGCCGGGGGCAGCGTGTGCGTCCATTGCAGGCCGTCGGGGTCGGCGACACCCCCGCAGGCGGTGATGGACCTGATGGCCGCGCTGCACGACGGGGACTGGGAGCACGCGCAGACGTCGACGTCGTCGCATCGTAGCCAGGCCAGCGGCCTGGTCGCCGCGCACCTGCAGTGGCATCTGGAGCGGCAGCTGCGGACGTTACCGCTGGTCGAGCGGATGTACCGGGTTGATCAGACAGTCGCCGACCTACGGGTTCCGCTGGTCGGGCAGGATATGGCGCATGGCTACCAAGAGGGGCAAGGTGAAGTACCCACAGCTGCCCCCGGCGCCTGACGACTATCCGACATTTCCCGACAAGTCGACGTGGCCCGTCGTCTTCCCAGAACTGCCGTCCCGCACCAACGGCAAGTTCGCGCGGCCACCACAGCACACGTCCAAGGCGGTCGCCCCCGAGATCCCGGCCGGGCAGGTACCCAATCACGTCGCGGTGGTGATGGACGGCAACGGACGGTGGGCCACCCAGCGCGGGCTGCACCGCACCGAGGGTCACAAGATGGGCGAAGCGGTGCTCATCGACATCACCTGCGGAGCAATCGAAATCGGCATCAAGCACCTGACGGTGTACGCGTTCTCGACCGAGAATTGGAAGCGCAGCAGCGAAGAGGTGCGCTTCCTCATGGGGTTCAACCGCGAGGTGGTCCGTCGTCGCCGTGAGAATCTCAACGACATGGGCGTGCGGATGCGCTGGGTCGGTTCGCGGCCGCGGATGTGGCGCAGCGTCATCAAAGAGTTCGACATCGCCGAGCAGATGACTGTCGACAACGACGTCATCACCATCAACTACTGCGTGAATTACGGCGGCCGCACCGAGATCGTCGAAGCGGCCCGCGAGCTTGCGCAGGAGGCTGTGGACGGCAAGATCAACCCGAGCCGGATCAGCGAGGCGGCCTTCGCCAAGCATCTGCACCGCTCCGACATTCCCGACGTCGACTTGTTCATCCGGACGTCGGGGGAGCAGCGGGCAAGCAACTTTCTGCTTTGGCAGGCGGCCTACGCCGAGTACGTCTTTCAGGACAAGCTGTGGCCCGACTACGACCGCCGCGACCTGTGGGAGGCGTGCGAGGAGTACGTGAACCGCAACCGTCGATTCGGCCGGGCCGAATGATGTACCTGAGCGGCCGGGCCGAATGATGTACCTGAGCGGCCGGGCCGAATGATGCACCTGAGCGGCCGGGCGTGATGTCCATGCAGGATCGCCTGGCCGCCGTCCTCGGCGAGGTGGTGACGCTGAGTCGGGAAGAGGACGGCGCGATCACCCTGCACCACGATGGCACGGTCGCATCGCTGCGGGTGGTCGAGATCGCCGAAGGTCTGGAGCTGGTGTCGCTCACCCAGATCTTGGCGTGGGACCTGCCGCTGGACGCCAAACTCCGTGCGGCGGTGGCCGATCACGCGCACAACACCCTGCTGGGCACTGTGTCACTGGCGAGCAAGAGCGGCCACAAAGAGGTCGCGGCCGGAGCCAAGCGGAACTCCAAGAAGGTCGCGGATGTGTTGCTGCGCTACAACTTTCCCGCAGCGGGTCTCACTGACGCAGCGTTGCGCACGCTGATCCTGATGGTGCTGGCCACCGGTTCCGACGTGCGGCGCGCCCTAACCTGACGGCTTGGCGCTCGTGCATGCCCCGCACAGACCGAAAATCTCGATCGTGTGACTGATGTCAGAGAAGCCGTGCTTGCGGGCGACTTCGGTCGCCCACGTCTCGACCTGATCGCCCTGTACCTCGACTGTCGAACCGCACGCCCGGCACACCAGATGGTGATGATGGCCGTCGGAGCAGCGCCGGTACACGGCCTCGCCGGTGTCGGTGCGCAGCGCGTCGACGACGCCGGCGGCGGCCATCTGCTGCAGGGTGCGGTAGACGGTGGTGAGCCCGATACCCTCACCGCGCCTGCGCAATTCGTCGTGTAACTCCTGGGCGGATCGAAATTCGTCGAGCTTGTCCAGTAGTGCGGCGATCGCGGCGCGCTGCCGGGTGGAGCGGACTCCGGTAGCGGCCGGCGCGGGCCCCGTCACTGGTGGCCCTCCGCAGCGTGCGTCACGGCTGCGACGACGATGTCGGCCAGGTGGTGATCGACCAGGCGGTACATCACCTCTCGTCCCGACCGCGAGCCCGCCACCACCCCGGCGGACTTGAGGATCCGCAGATGCTGGCTGACCAGCGGTTGGGGCACCGCCAGCGCGTCGACGAGTTCGTGGACACAGCGCGCCGACTCGCGCAGTTGCAGCACGATCGCAATGCGCACCGGGGCGGCCAACGCCCGCAACAGGTCGCCGGACGTGTCGAGCACGTCGCGGGGCGGCAGCTCGGGAAACGGCTCGCCACTGTGATCGTGACCGTTCTCGACGGGATCTTCGGCGAAAGTAGAAACCGTTTTCATTATGGCGCCCAGAATACATGCAGACTTCCGCATGTCAACCGTGTGCGCGCTTCTCGCTAGGGTGTTATCCCGTGGCTTCCATCATCGACACCGTCGCCAACCTCGCCAAGCGTCGTGGACTCGTCTTCCAGTCCGGCGAGATCTATGGAGGCACCAAGTCGGCGTGGGATTACGGCCCACTCGGAGTGGAGCTCAAGGAGAACATCAAGCGCCAGTGGTGGCGTTCGGTCGTCACCGGTCGCGACGACGTCGTCGGCTTGGACAGCGCGATCATCCTGCCCCGCGAGGTGTGGGTGGCCTCGGGGCACGTCGAGGTGTTCAACGACCCGCTCGTCGAGTGCCTGAACTGCCACAAGCGCCACCGTCAGGACCACATGCAGGAGGCGTACGCCGAGAAGAAGGGGACGCGCGACACCGCCGTTGATCCAGACACCGTGCCGATGTCGGAGATCGCGTGCCCGGACTGCGGCACCAAGGGGCAGTGGACCGAGCCGCGCGACTTCAACATGATGCTCAAGACCTACCTCGGCCCGATCGAGACCGAGGAGGGCCTGCACTATCTGCGTCCAGAGACTGCGCAGGGCATCTTCGTCAACTTCGCGAACGTCGTCACCACCGCGCGGAAGAAGCCGCCATTCGGCATCGGCCAGATCGGCAAGAGCTTCCGCAACGAGATCACGCCGGGCAACTTCATCTTCCGCACCCGCGAGTTCGAACAGATGGAGATGGAGTTCTTCGTCGAACCCGACAGCGCCCCCGAATGGCACCAGTACTGGATCGACACGCGGCTGCAGTGGTACGTCGATCTCGGCATCGACCGCGACAACCTGCGGCTCTACGAGCATCCGAAGGAGAAGCTGTCGCACTACAGCGACAGAACCGTCGACATCGAGTACAAGTTCGGCTTCCAGGGCAACCCGTGGGGTGAGCTCGAAGGTGTGGCGAACCGGACCAACTTCGACTTGTCCACGCACTCAAAGCATTCCGGCGTTGATCTGTCGTTCTACGACCAGGCGACCGAAACCAGGTACGTGCCCTACGTCATCGAACCCGCAGCCGGCCTGACGCGGTCGCTGATGGCGTTCCTGGTCGATGCGTATCGCGAAGACGAGGCGCCCAACGCCAAGGGCGGTGTGGACAAGCGCACCGTGCTCCGGCTCGATCCGCGGTTGGCTCCGGTCAAGGCCGCGGTGCTGCCGCTGTCACGCAACGAGCAGCTGTCGCCGAAGGCGCGTGATCTCGCCGCCGAGCTCCGCAAGTCCTGGAACGTCGAGTTCGACGATGCGGGCGCCATCGGACGGCGCTACCGCCGCCAGGACGAGATCGGCACACCGTTCTGCGTGACGGTCGATTTCGACACTCTCGAGGACCAGGCCGTGACGATCCGCGAACGCGACGCCATGACTCAGGAGCGCGTGGCACTCGACGCCGTCAGCGATTATCTCGCTATCCGGCTCAAGGGCGCCTAGAAGCGGCCGCCGCCGCCGCTGTAGCTGCGGCCCGACGATCGTGACGACCCGCCGAACGACGTTGACCGGCCCATCCCAAGCCCGCCGCCGAAACCGCCGCTGAAGCCGCCGCGCAGCGCGCCGCTGAGGATGTTGCCGATGATGATGCCGCCGATAACACCGCCCATATTGGAGCCGCTGCCGCCGCCGCCCCAGCCCGACGTGTAGTGCCGCTGCGCGGCCGCGACGTCGTTGCTCGCCAGCGTCTGCGCCTGCCCGGCCAGCATGTCGGCGCCGTTGGCGTGAGCGATCGCCTCGCTGATGTTCGTCGCCCGCTTGTCCTGCGCGGCCTGCAGCTGGCGGACGGCTTCGGCGAGCCTGGTGCGGGCCTCCGGCCCGATGCTGCCGCGGCGCGTGTCGATGAAGTCCGACACGCCCCGGACGCGAGACTGAGCGGAGAACAGCGCCTGATCGAATGCCCTGCCGAGGCGTTTGATGGCTTCTTGTTCCTCGAGAACCGTAGCCAGCAGCCGATCCAGCTCGGCGTCGGCTCTGGTCAGACGCGTGAACGCGCCCAGCGGGTCGGTGCCGCCGTTCTTTTGCGCGTCGGCGATACCGGCCGCGGCCTGGTCGCGCGCCGCGGTGAGCTCAGCCTGGTGAGTGGTCTTGCCCTGCTGTAGTAGTCCGTTGGCCTGGTTGACACCGTTCTGGACGTCGGCGATGGCGTCGGGGAGCGCCGCGACGGCGCGGTTGATGTCGACACCTGCGCTGTCGATCGCATCCAACAGCGAACGCGCCTGTCCCAGCGACGATTCCGCGGCGCGGATGGCGTCGACCAGACCCATTTGCTGGCCCACCGGCCGGGCGACGAGGTTACGGGCGGTGGTGATGTTCTGATCCGCGAAACCCAACCGCTGCCGTGCGGTGCTTACATTCTCGGCAACCGAAGTCAGTGCGGCAGCGTCGAATTGGTTGTGCAGCGTTGCCAGCGCTTGTTCCGACGGCTCGAGCCGGGCGGTGAGGTCGACCATCTGTTGGGTCAGGGTGTCCAGCCTGGTCGGTGCGTTGATCACCAGATCGCGCAGTTTGTCGAAGGCCTCTGATTGCGCCTCCAGTTCGCGGTCGGCCTTGGCGGCGGCGACGACCACGCGGGTCAGCAGGTCGCGGCGCTGTGCCTGTGTCTCGGGGATGGAGTCGTCGAGGATCTGCCGGACGTTGAACGCTTGCGCCAGCGTCGTCCTGGCGTTGCTGACGGCGCGACTGAACGATTCGGTCTGCGCGGTGCCGAATTCTTCAACAGCCAAAGCCAATTCGCTGTCGCTGGTTCGTAGCGCGTTGTCGACGTCGACCACCATCATCTTGGACAGATCATCGAGCGCGTCGATCGGGACAGCGGCCAACGCGTTGGGGTCGGACGGATCCACCCGCTTGGCCGCCGCGAACTCGGCTTCGCGCCGCTGGCGCCGCCGCCGCCGCGACCACAGGACGAGCGCAAGCACGATCACCGCGATGATCAGCAGCACGATGACTATCCCCAGCCACGAGATGGCCGCGCCGGGCGTCGCCGCCGATGGCGTGACCAACCCGTCTGCGGCGGCCACCGCGGCACCCGCCCAGTCTCTCTGCCGCAATTGCGGCTCGATCTCGTTGCGCTGCAATGCGCTCGCCTCGGACTGGCTGGCCACGGTCGACGGCACGAGGAACGCGTAGGACCGTTCGACGGTGGCGACTGCCAACAGTGCGTCGTAGTCGCCGAAGCTGCTGATCTGCATCGTGACGCGGGCCCAGCCGACCGGATCCTGGTCGAAACTGTCGACGTAGACGACCCACAGTCGGACGCGGCGCTCGTTGTATAGGTTGTCCACCGCACCCTCGACCTGCGCACGTTGATCGGCTGACAGCACGTCTGACCGGTCGGTGACGTAGTCCGGCACGCGGAAGGGTGGTTCGGCGGCAGTGGCCGGAGCGAGTACGAGGGCGGCGGTCAGCATTGCGAGCACGACGCTGAGCAAGCGGGCGATGCGCATGGTCGTCAATCTAGTACTGGCAGACTGTGCGGCGGTGGCAGCGAATCAGGATCTCTACGACAAGTTCGACCGCGAGCGGCTGGTGGTCGAGCCGCCGAAAGCTGCCGCGTTGCCGGGCACCGACACCGAGCACCGCACCGATTTCGCGCGCGACCGCGCCCGGGTGCTGCATTGCGCCGCGCTACGCAGGCTGGCCGACAAGACCCAGGTGGTGGGGCCGCGCCAAGGGGAGACGCCGCGCACCCGGTTGACCCATTCGTTGGAGGTGGCGCAGATCGGCCGCGGTATGGCCATCGGTCTGGGCTGCGACCCCGACCTCGTCGACATGGCCGGGCTGGCCCACGACATCGGCCATCCACCGTACGGTCACAACGGCGAACGCGCCCTCGACGAGATCGCCGCGGAATGCGGCGGCTTCGAGGCGAATGCGCAGAACTTCCGTATCCTGACCCGGCTGGAACCCAAAGTTCTTGGCCCGCAAGGTCACAGCGCCGGATTGAACCTCACTCGCGCGGGGCTGGATGCGGTGACGAAGTATCCGTGGCGCCGCGGCGGTCAGCGGCGCAAGTTCGGGTTTTACGAGGACGACGCGGCCGCCGCGGACTGGCTGCGCTCGGGTGTGCCGGAGGAAAAGCCGTGCCTGGAGGCGCAGGTCATGGACTGGGCCGACGACGTGGCCTACTCGGTGCACGACGTCGAGGACGGTGTCGTCTCGGGCCGTATCGACATGCGGGTGCTGGCCGATGACGACGCGGCCACTGTGCTGGGGCGCCTCGGCGAATCGAGCGGGATGGGGGCCGGACTGCGCTCCGACGATCTGGTGGCCGCCGCAGGCCGGCTGTCGAATCTGCCCGTCGTCGCGGCCGTCGGCAAGTACGACGGCACATTGGCCGCGTCGGTCGCGCTCAAGCGACTGACCAGTGAACTGGTCGGACGATTCGCGTCCGCGGCCATCGCGGCGACCAGGGAGGTGGCCGGAACGGGGCCGCTGGTGCGGTACCAGGCCGAGCTTCGGGTGCCGGGGCTGGTCAGGGCAGAGGTGGCGGTGCTCAAGATCTTGGCGCTGCAGTTCATCATGTCCGATCCACGGCACCTGGAACTCCAGGCACAACAGCGCGAACGCGTGCACCGCGTCGTGGAGTGGACGCTGGCCGGCGCACCCGCCACGCTCGATCCGATCTTCGTCCCCGCGTACAACGCCGCCGAGTCCGACGGCGCCCGGATGAGGGTCGTCATCGACCAGGTCGCTTCATTCACCGAGGGGCGATTGGAGCGCTTGGAACCGGCCTAAGCCTGATCGCGCGCGACGCCGGGCGCTCTAGACTGGCCCGGTGGCCGGCCGCATCCCCGATCGTGACATCGCGGCCATCCGTGAACGCGTACGCATCGAGGAGGTCGTCGGCGACTACGTGCAGTTGCGCCGGGCGGGTGCGGACTCGCTGAAGGGCCTCTGCCCGTTCCACGACGAGAAGTCTCCGTCGTTTCATGTGCGGCCCAACCACGGGCACTTCCACTGCTTCGGCTGCGGCGAGGGTGGCGACGTCTATGCCTTCGTCCAGAAGATCGAGCATGTCAGTTTCGTCGAGGCCGTCGAACTGCTGGCCGACCGCGTCGGCTACACCGTCACCTATACCGGCGGCTCGACGACCAACGTGCAGCGCGACCGCGGCAGTCGCAGCCGGCTGCTGGCGGCCAACGCCGCCGCCCAGGAGTTTTACGCCGAGGCGCTGAAGTCCGACGAGGCCGCACCGGCGCGCGAGTACCTGATCGAGCGCAACTTCGACGCGGACGCCGCGGCGAGGTTCGGCTGCGGTTTCGCCCCGTCGGGGTGGGAGACGCTGACAAAGCACTTGATGCGCAAGGGTTTTGAGTTCAAGGAGCTGGAGGCCGCGGGCTTGTCTCGCGAGGGCCGACGCGGCCCGATGGATCGCTTCCACCGTCGCCTGCTGTGGCCGATCCGCGCCAGCGGTGGGGAAGTGATCGGCTTCGGCGCCCGCCGGATCTTCGACGACGACCAGATGGAAGCGAAGTACATCAACACCCCGGAGACCGTGCTGTACAAGAAGTCGTCGGTGTTGTTCGGCCTCGATCTGGCCAAACGCGACATCGCCAAGGGACACCAGGCGGTCGTGGTCGAGGGCTACACCGACGTGATGGCGATGCACCTGTCCGGCGTGACGACGGCCGTCGCCTCCTGTGGCACCGCCTTCGGTGACGAGCACTTGGCGATGTTGCGGCGACTCATGATGGACGACAACTTCTTTCGCGGTGAGCTGATCTACGTTTTCGACGGTGACGCCGCAGGACGCGCCGCGGCGGTCAAGGCGTTCGAGGGTGAACAGAATCTCGCCGGGCAGTCGTTCGTCGCGGTGGCCTCAGAGGAGAAATTGGCCGGGATGGATCCGTGTGACATCCGGCTCCATTTCGGCGACGGGGCATTGCGGGATCTGGTGGCGCGACGCACGCCGCTGTTCGAGTTCGCCATTCGCACGGCCCTTGCCGACCATGACCTCGACAGCGCCGAAGGCCGGGTGAACGCCTTGCGGCAATGCGTGCCGATGGTCGCCGGCATCAAGGACAGCATGTTGCGCGACGAATACGCGCGCCGCGTGGCGGGCTGGGTCGGTTGGGCCGACGTCGCGCAGGTGATCGGCAGGGTGCGCGAGGAAGCGCAGAAGCGCGGTATGCCCGAGCGCGGTGGTCGGCGCCGCGCGGCTGCGGCAGAACACGGCGCACCACGGCAGGCGCGTCCTGCTGTGCCCAAGGCAGAGCGTCCCGATCCGGCCGATCCGACGCTGTGGCCGCAGCGCGAGGCGCTCAAGTCGGCGCTGCAACACCCGGCGCTGGCCGGTCCGGTGTTCGACTCGCTGACCGTCGAGAGCTTCACCCACCCCGGCTATGCCGCGGTCCGAAAGGCGATCGACGCCGCAGGGGGTGTGGCTGCGGGGCAGTCCGGCGGGCAGTGGATAGATGCGGTGCGCGGACATGCGGGGTCCGAGGCAGCCGCGGGCTTGGTCAACGAGCTCGGCGTGGAAACCATCAATGTCGACGACGACGAGAAGATGCGGCGCTACATCGCCGGAGTAATGGCGAGGCTGCAGGAAGTGTGGGTCGGACGGCAGATCGCCGAGGTCAAATCCAAGCTGCAGCGCATGTCGCCGGTTGAGCAGGGCGACGAGTATCACGCTCTGTTCGGGGACCTGGTCGCCATGGAGGCCTATCGCCGCAGCCTGCTGGAACAGGCCAGCGGCGACGACCTCACTGCGTGACACCGCGTAACGCGATAGGGTAGGCGCGCGATCAACCGTCGGGGAACGGTTAAGAAAGGCTCATTCGTGACATCGACCAAGAACCAGGCACGTCGGCTCATTGCCGTAGGTGCGTTTGCGGTCGCCGCCGTCGCGGCGCCCTTCGCAGCGTCCGCGCTGACAAGCGATGCGATTGAGAATGTGGCACTGCCTCCCGGCTGTCTGGCGTGGTTCGGCAACGCGGAAGATGGCAAGTGCCTGGGTTACTCCAACGGCAACGGAGTGAACATCGGTACCCCGGAATTCGGGTTCGAAGGCGGCAACGGATCGAACGGCGCGGGCTTCTCCACCGGCCCCCTGATCCCGGGCCGCACCATCACCGAGCCATACGCGCCCTAACTAGCGCTGCCGGCCCTTCGGCACGGCCTCCGGCCCGATCACGGTCGTTCCGTGGTCGATCTCTGACAGCGTGACCAAATGTGGGTCCGGTGACACCCGATCCGCGATCTTGCGACGCCCCGCATCGATCACCGCTTTGGCGGCCGGGCTCTCGGTGACCGCCCGGTATGTCCCGGCAATCTGTTCATACCGGCGTCGGCCTGCCTTCGTACCCAACACGTAGCCGACAGCCAGTACGGCGACATACCGGATCACTAGACCCCTCCCGGACGACGGTGCGATTCCACCATCCTGCCTCACATCCCTGGGTGCGTGTGGGGCGGAGGCGCATTGGCGATGCGAGCGGGAGGTGCGCTAGAGTCATGCCTCGGCCCGCGCTGATGAACACGTCGCGGGTGAGCCGTCCCCTGTAGCTCAACTGGCAGAGCATTCGGCTGTTAACCGAAGGGTTGCTGGTTCGAGTCCAGCCGGGGGAGCAAGATCCATCGAACGGATGATGCCGTCGGGTATCGCCCATCTTGCCAAGAACTCTCCAAGGCGCGCGTCCCAATCTTTAGCGCATGTTGATACGACGCACCTCACCCTGGATCCTCGGAACCGCGATGGCCGCAGCCATCGCTCATTCCGCATACGCCACGCAGATCGCTCAGGCTTTCGCCGACGCCTTCGAACCCGACCTCGACGCATGGGAGCACATCCCGGTGGGTCATGCCACCGCGGAGCTGGCCAGTTGATTACCTACGCGTACTGAGGCTTCGCGCCGCGAAGCCCCAGTACATGCGAGGCAATTGACTACCAGCAGGCTTGACGACGATCGGCCTGGAACAGGTTGTCAGCGGCGCAGGGTCCGGCGTTAGCGGACACCAGCTCGCGAATCTGGTTGTACAGATCGACGGTCGCGGTGGTGGCCAATCGCGCCGCCAAATCGAAGTTGTTGATCGGCGGGTTGCTGCCCGGGACCTGGATCATGCCGCGCGGGCTGTTCCAGGCGTCCTTGTTCAGCGTGGAGTGGCATTCGACGACTCCCGGCGGCGGACCACCTGGAGGGCAGCCACCCAACAGGTCGTCGTGGTTGGCCAAAACGTCGAAGTAGCCGGTGTGCAGGCCCGGCGGGAAGGCTGCAGGGTCGCAGGTGGGCATCAGCGGGGGCGGCATCCGGTCCGGCTGGTTGATCGCGATGTTGTCTTCGACCCAATTGGAGTGGGAGTAGAAGTCCTGCACCGCGTGCGCGAGCCCGCCGAAGGCGGCGCGGGCGCCCGGACCGTCGACCAGGTCGCTGCCACCGGGGCCCGCGGGCCGGGCACCGGCCAGGATGACCGGCGTGAAGAAATTCCACGCCTCCTGCGTCATGTTGCAGATCTCGACGGGATTGTTGGCGCCGTCGATGTGGCGGAACTCGTCGGCGAAGAACGCGTCGCTACCGACCGCACCGGCGCCCGGCGGCGGGCCAACCAGAATTTGGGCGATCGCAGTCTGATCAACCCCGAGGGGTTGTAGCGCATCGCGGGTGACGCGCTCATGGTTCTGGATTTGGAAGGCCTGGGCCGGCGGCGCGAGGGCACCGACGACCGCGGTTGCGGCCGCGACGACAGCAACCGAAAGACCAAACCTGGACGGGCGGAACGAGAACATCAATTACCTCCCCTGGTGCCTGGCAGGTCCGCTCGGACCAGCGATGCTGAATTCTGTCAGCGTCTGCCATGAAGCATCTCAGAATTCGCCGGAATTGTGACGCGCAGCACCACCAATGGGGCGGATGGTGCCTATGTGTCGATGATGTTTTCCGGATGCAGCATCTCGGCGTAGCGAAGCTGCTCCGGTATGCCAAAGCCGTCGACCAGTAACTCCGCGTAGGGACGCAGGTTGCGGCACCGCTCGTTGACGCCGCGAGTGACGGCCTTGGCGCGTTCGGTCGACAGGAAACGGTGCTCCATGAACCAGGCTCTGTCTTCCTCGATCACCGAGAGCGCATACAGGTCGCACACCATGTTGAGGATCTCGCGCGCCTCGTCGTCCTCGCACGAGTCGACGCCCGCCACGAACGCCTCGAGGATGATGCGCTCTATATGCGCGCGCGCGGCGTGCAACACGTGGTCCTGCACAGAGTTGAACGCATCGAAGGCGCTCATCTCCTTGGACTTGCCCTGCAGGCGTCGGGCCACCGTCGCCAGGATGTACTGCTCGCGGTCCTCGAACATCTTGACCTGGGTGCCGCGGTTGAAGAGGCTGCCTTCTTCTTCGTTGTCCTGCCGGGTGTCGAGGATGGTCTGCATGATCGTCTCGGCCGCAGTGCGTTTGAGCACCCGCTCGCCGGCGAAGTTGGCCGCGAACCGCACCCATTCGACCGGGCTCATGCCCTTGATGTCGTCGGCGTAGGCGGTCAGCAGTTCTTTGGCGACGAGCTGGGTCAGCACGTGGTTGTCACCCTCGAAGGTGGTGAACACGTCGGTGTCGGCCTTCAACGCGATCAGCCGGTTCTCGGCGAGATAACCTGCGCCACCGCAGGCTTCACGCGCCTCCTGGATCGCTCGGGTGGCATGCCAGGTGTTGGCGGCCTTCAATCCTGCCGCCCGCGACTCGAGCTCACGCTGTTCCTCGGCGTCGGGGTCGTCAGCCGTCTGCAACTCGTGACACTTGGCGACGAGCTCGTTCTGCGCGAACTGAAGTGCATAGGACTTCGCGATCAGCGGGAACAACCGCCGCTGATGCACCAGGTAGTCCATGATCAGCACCTCGCGGTCCGCGCCGGGCGCCTCGAACTGCCTGCGTTCCAACGCGTATCGGGTCGCGATGTCCAGCGCGACGCGCGCGGCCGCGCCCGCACTCCCGCCGACGGTGACCCTGCCGCGGATCAGTGTCCCGAGCATCGTGAAGAACCGCCGGTTGGGATTTTCGATCGGCGAGGTGTACGTCCCGTCCTCGGCGACATCGGCGTACTTGTTGAGCAGGTTCTCGCGTGGGATGCGGACGTGGTCGAACTGGATGCGTCCGTTGTCCACCCCGGGCAAGCCGCCCTTGTAGTGGCAGTCACTGGTGGTCACGCCCGGCAGATCGTTGCCCTCGTCGTCGCGGATCGGCACCACGAAACAGTGCACCCCGTGCCCCTCGCCGTCGGGAGTGATCAGCTGTGCGAAAACCGCTGCGACACGGGCTGTTTCGGCGGCGCCGCCTATGTAGTCCTTGCGCGACGTGCGGGTGGGGGAGTCGATCACGAATTCTTGCGTGGCGGGATCGTAGGTGGCGGTGGTCTCCAGCGCCTGCACGTCGCTGCCGTGACCGGTCTCGGTCATCGCGAAGCAGCCCAGCAGGTCCAGGTCGATGATCCGCTGTACGAACGCCTCGTGGTGGCGTTCGGTGCCGAGGTTCTCGATGGCACCGCCGAACAGACCCCACTGCACGCCGGCCTTGACCATCAGCGACAGGTCGGACATGGCGAGCATCTCGATCTGGGTCACCGCCGCGCCGACGTCGCCGTTGCCGCCGTGCTCCTTCTTGAACCCGTCTTCGGCCGCGCCCTGTGCGGCCATGATCTTCAACTGCTCGCCCACCTTCGTGCGGGCGATGACGGTGTTCGGTGTGTAGTGCGGTTTGAAGACCTCGCTGGAGAGTTCCTCGCGCATCTGGTTCTTCACATCGCGCCAGCGGCCGTCGAGGGCGTTGCGTAGATGTTCCGCAGTGGTGGTCATTACTCGACCGTAGCCCTTTGGAGGCCCGTCGAAACTGTGATGTCAGAAACGTAGCCAAACCTTGCTAGACCAGGCGAAACCGGTGGCGTTAAATCGACCCCATGTCCGCACCGACCGGCGTTCCGCACATGTCGTCACACCGGCACGCCGATGTGACCGGGGGCTGGCTGCGCGCGGCCACGTTCGGGGCGATGGACGGCCTTGTCAGCAACACCGCCCTCATCGCGGGTGTCGCCGCCGCGGCCAGCGCGCACACCGTCGTGATCAGCGGCGTGGCCGGGCTGTTGGCCGGCGCGTTCTCGATGGCGCTGGGGGAGTACACCTCGGTGGCGACGGCCAACGAGCAGATCGAGTCCGAGGTCATCGTCGAGCGACGCGCGTTTGAAAAGCACCCGCAGGCCGAAAAGGCCGAGTTGGTGGCGATGCTGATGGACATGGGGATGACCCGCGAAACCGCGAGCAAGGCCGCCGAGGAGGTCCACCGCGACGAGAAGGTCGCTCTGAACTTCCACCTCGTGCAGGAGCTCGGCGTCGACCCGCGTGAGAAGCCGTCGCCCTGGGTGGCCGCTGGCTCGTCGTTCGTCATGTTCGCGATCGGTGCGATCATTCCGCTGATCCCGTACCTACTCGGAGTCGAATCGCTGTGGCCGGGGCTGCTGTGTGGTGGTCTGGGGTTGCTCATTGCCGGTGGGCTGGCGGCCAGATTCACCAAGAGGCCGCTGTGGTTCGGGTCTCTGCGGCAGCTGGCATTCGGCGCTATAGCGATCGCGGCCACCTACGCAGTGGGAAGCCTCGTCGGTACAGTCATCGCGTGATGCGACTGCGGTGCAGCCTTTTGGCGGCCGCCCTGTTCCTTTCCGCCTGCAGTCCCGCATCCACGCTGTCGACAGGCTTGACCTACCTCGGGCAGGTCGACTTTCCGGCCAGCTACCTTTTCGATGACACGACGGTCGGGGGACTTTCGGCGATCACCTATGACCCGGGCCGTCAGCTCTACTACATCATCAGTGACGACCGCTCGGCGAGAAACCCCGCAAGGTTTTACACCGTCCGAATCACATTGAGCGACAACAGATTGATTGGTGTCGAGTGGCTCGATACCACCTCACTGCTGGACCGGTCCGGCGCACCTTTTCCCCCGCTGTCGCCCGATGCCATGCCTCCGGTGATCCCGCCGGACCCCGAGGGCATCGCGTTCGACGAGCGCCGCCAACAGCTGTACTGGTCCAGCGAGGGCGAGCGGATCGTCAAGGATCCGAACCGGCCGCTGCTGTTGGATCCGTGGGTTCGCGTCGCAGGACTCGACGGTGCGTTCCGCGGTCAATACGACCTGCCACCCGTGCTGTGGATATCGCAGCAGGACACGGGCCCCCGCACCAACAATGGTCTCGAGGGGCTGACGTTGACGCCGAGCGGCAACTATCTGTTCGCGGGAATGGAAGACCCAGGTTTCAACGACGGCGGTTTGCCGACCGCCGAGGCCGGTGCCCTCACCCGCGTCACCAGGTTCGACGTCTCGACGGGCACCGCCAGCGCGCAATACGCCTACCCGCTCGACCCGATCACCGCGCCGAACGGCGATGCGAACGGGCTGTCGGATCTCGTGGCGCTCGACGACGACAACTTTCTGGTCATCGAACGCTCGCACGGCGCCCACAATGTCGCGCGCATCTACCGGGCCAGCACCGCCGGCGCCGACGACATCTTGGACAGGCCGTCGCTCGCGGACGCGCCGCCGACGGCGATGACCAAGATTCTGGTGGCCGATCTGTCGACGATTCCCCAGGTGCAGAATCTGGACAACGTCGAGGGAATCACGTTGGGCCCCAGGCTGTCGGACGGCAGGCAGGTCGTAGTGCTCGTCACAGATGACAACTTCTCGGATGACCAGACGACGCAGTTCTATGCGTTCGCCATGGAGTGATGGATCTCAGCTGTCGCTGCCGACGGTGATCGCGGTCGCCTCACTGACCTCGTCGAGTTTCTCCTCGGCGTCGATACCCGTCAGATGGGAGCGGCTGATTGCCAGGACACCCGCTGCCAGCAGCACCGCCGCCGCACCGACCCAGTACGGGGCATGGACGTTGACCCGTTCGCCGAGCACGCCGGCGAGCCACGGCGCCAATGCGGCACCGGAGAAGCGTACGAAGCTGTAAGCCGCTGAGGCGACGCCTCTTTCGACCGGCGCAGCCTTCATCACGGTCTCGGTGATCAACGTGTTGTTGACACCGATGAACAATCCCGCCACCACCACACACGTCGCCAGCACGGTCTTGTTCTCGGTGGCGACGGCCATCGCCGCCAGAGTCGCGGTCATGGCCAAGAGATTCACGAGCAGCGTCGGCACGGTCCCGAAGCGGCGTTGCAGCCGCGGCGCGACGACCACCGACGTGAACGCCAGCGCGACACCCCAACCGAAGAAGATCAGCCCGATCTCGTGCGCGCTCATGTCGAGCGGAAACGGTGTGAAGGCCAGCAGCGTGAAGAAGCCGAAGTTGTACAGCAGCGCGGTGATTGCGACGCCGAGCAGACCGCGGTGGCGCAGCGCACGGAACGGGTCGGCCAGCGTCGTCGCACGTCCGGCGGGCGGTGTGGACGGCAGCAGGAATGCCGTGACGACGACGGCGAACGCCATCAACGCCGACACCCCGAAGAACGGTCCGCGCCACGAGATCGATCCGAGCAAACCGCCGACCAGCGGGCCGACCGCGATGCCGACACCCAGCGCCGCCTCGTACAGGATGATCGCCTGCGCCACCGAGCCGCGCGCGGAGTTGACGATCGTCGCCAACGCCGTCGCGATGAACAGCGCGTTACCCAGGCCCCAAAGTGCCCGCCAGCCAACGATTTCGGTTACCGTTTCCGACATGCCGGCCAGGCCGGCACCCGCGATGATGACCACGAGCCCGAGCAGCAGAGTGCGTTTGGGGCCGATGCGGCTCGCCACTACGCCGGTGATCAGCATCGCGACGCCCATCACCGCCATATAGCTGGTGAATAACAACGACACCTGCGACGGCGACGCGTTCAGGTTGTCGGCGATCGGCTTGAGAATCGGGTCGACCAGACCGATACCCATGAACGCGACGACGGACGCGAAGGCAACGGCCCAAACAGCTTTGGGTTGACGCCACATATGGGCAAGTGCTCCTTTTGGTCGAGTGATTTCGGTGTAGGTGGTCGCGCTCTGCGCGACTCAGCACACCGAAATCACGAATTATTTGGCGGCGGTGGGTGAGGCCGCGTCCGCGAGAAGCCCTCGCAATATACGGACTGCTTCGCTGAGCGCCTGCCGATCCGACGCGTCCAGACGCTCCAGGTACGGCTCGATGGCGGCCTCGCGGTCCACGCGCACCTGCCTCAGCGTCTCGACTCCCTTGGACGTGATCTGGACCAACACGGCCCGCGCATCGTCGGGGTCGACGGTGCGTGACACATAACCCCCGTCCTCGAGCCTGCGCACCTGGGTCGTCATCGTCGGTTGCGAGCAGTGATCCAGCACCGCGAGATCCGATATCCGGGTCGGCCCCTTGTCTTCGATCGTCGACAGCAGCCGCGCCTGCGCGAAGGGCAGGGGTAGCCGGGCGCGCTGCGTGGCCAGTCGGTTGATCCGGGCGACCACATGCAGCAGGTCGGCGCCGAGGGTCTGAGTCATGACCCCACTATTACATAGCCTTGCTATGCAGTTCAAACGAAGCGGCAGGCCGATTGCTGGTCGCAGCAAGGCGACGACCGCTCTTAGAATTCGACTGGCAGAATCGTGCAATGGCCGTGACCGGGGATTCGGGCGTGACTCGACGTTCCGGCGCGCTGAGCCCGGGTGAACTGGCCCAGGCGTCGGTCATCGCGGCGCTGTCCGCGGCCACGGCGATCATTGCCGTCGTCGTTCCGTTCGCCGCGGGTCTGTCGTTGCTCGGCACCGTCCCGATGGGTTTGCTGGCCTACCGCTATCGGCTGCGCGTGCTGCTCACCGCCACTGTGGCCGGTGCGATCATCGCGTTTCTGATCGCCGGCATGGGCGGCTTCATGACCGTCATGAACTGCGCCTACATCGGTGGCTTGACCGGCATCATCAAGCGCCGCGGACGCGGCACGCTGACCGTCTTCCTGTGTTCATTGGTCGCCGGGGCGCTCTCTGGCGTATTCGTCGTCGCGGCGCTGGCGATCCTGACGCGCCTGCGCCATCTCATCTTCGAATCGGTAACCGCCAACGTCGACGGAGTCGCCGCGATCATCGCGCGCATCCCCGAAATGGAGGGTTTGGCCGAGCAGCTCAAGCGCGACTTCGCCACCGCGCTGGACTATTGGCCGTTGCTGTTCTTCGCATCCTCGGTGTGGTCCATCGTCTTCGTCACGCTCATCGGGTGGTGGGCGCTGTCGCGGGTGATGTCGCGACTGGTCGCCATCCCCGACGTGCACAAGCTCGAATCCTCCGCCGACACCGGAACCATCGCCCCTGTACCGACGCAGTTGCACGACGTCCGCTTCCGTTATCCGAACGCCGACCACGACGCGCTGGGTCCGGTATCGCTGAACGTCGTACCCGGTGAGCATCTCGCGATCACCGGCGCGAACGGTTCGGGCAAGACGACGTTGATGCTGATGCTGGCCGGCCGCGAACCGACGTCGGGCACCATCGACCGGCCCGGCGGCGTCGGGCTCGGCCGGCTCGGCGGTACGGCGGTGATCATGCAGCACCCCGAGAGTCAGGTGCTCGGCACCCGGGTCGCCGACGACGTGGTGTGGGGCCTGCCGCCGGGGACGACCACGGACATCCCCAAGCTGCTCGGCGAGGTCGGGCTGGACGGGCTCGCCGAGCGCGACACGGGCGGTCTGTCGGGCGGTGAGCTGCAGCGGCTCGCCGTCGCGGCGGCGCTGGCCCGTGAACCGTCGCTGCTGATCGCCGACGAGGTGACCAGCATGGTCGACCAGGAGGGTCGGGGCGCGCTGATGTCGGTGTTATCCGGGTTGACGAAGCATCACGACATGTCGCTGGTGCACATCACCCACTACAACGACGAGGCGGATGCCGCGGACCGCGCCGTCAATCTGACCGGCAACGGTGGCGCCGCCGACAACACCGACATGGTGGAAACCGCGTCGGCGCCGCCCGCTACCGTCACCGGCTACCACCACGCCGACAAGCCAGTGCTCGAACTCCGTGGGGTCAATCACGAATACGGCAGCGGAACACCGTGGGCTGCAATGGCGCTGCGCGACATCACCTTCACCGTCAACGAGGGCGACGGGTTGCTGATCCACGGGCTCAACGGATCCGGGAAGTCGACGTTGGCATGGATCATGGCGGGACTCACTGTCCCGACCGGCGGCAGCTGTCTGCTCGATGGTGCGCCGGTGTCCGATCAGGTTGGTGCCGTTGCCATCTCCTTCCAGGCGGCCCGCCTGCAGCTGATGCGCGGCCGGGTGGATCTCGAGATCGCATCTGCGGCCGGGTTCTCCCCGCGTGACCGCAAGCGGGTGAGCGAGGCGCTGGCCACCGTCGGCCTGGACAAGGCGCTGGCGAAGCGGCGCATCGACCAACTGAGCGGCGGCCAGATGCGCCGTGTGGTGCTGGCCGGGCTGCTGGCGCGCCAGCCTCGTGCGCTCATCCTCGACGAGCCGCTTGCCGGGCTGGATGCGGCGAGTCAGCGTGGGCTGCTGCGGCTCCTGGGTGAGCTGCGACGCCACTTCGGGCTGACCATCGTCATCATCTCCCACGACTTCTCGGGCCTCGAGGACGTGTGCCCACGCACTCTGCATCTGCAAAACGGGGTGGTGGCGGCGACGCCGACGGTGGCGGGAGACAGATCGTGACCGCGCCGATCGCGAACAAGCGGCAACGCAGGCCGGTGGTGCTGCTGCGCCCCGTACCGGGTAACAGCGCCATCCACCGGCTCTGGGCCGGAACGAAACTGCTCATGGTGGCGGCAATCGGCATCCTGATGACCTTCTATCCGGGGTGGGTTCCCATCGGTGCGGTTGCCGTGCTGGTGCTCATCGCCGCGCGAATCGCTCGGATACCCCGCGGCGTGCTGCCGTCCATCCCGGGCTGGCTCTGGATTTTGTTGTTCTTCGGCGGTCTCACAGCGACTTTCGCGGGTGGCAGCCCCGTGATCGACGTCGGTTCGGTCGAGATCGGACTGGGTGGGCTGTTCAACTTCCTGCGGATCACGGCGTTGTCGATCGTTCTGCTCGGCCTGGGCGCCATGGTGTCGTGGACGACCAACGTCGCCGAGATCGCCCCCGCCGTAGCTAAATTGGGCCGGCCGCTGAAGGCGCTGCGCATACCGGTCGATGAGTGGGCGGTGGCGCTGGCGTTGGCGCTGCGCGCATTTCCGATGCTGATCGACGAGTTCCGTGTCCTCTATGCGGCGCGCAGGTTGCGCCCCAAAGAGCAGGCGGCCACCAGGCGAGGGCGCTTCCGCGCCGGGATGCTCGAGCTTGTCGACCTGCTCGCGGCGGCAGTCACCGTTGCACTGCGACGGGCTGACGAGATGGGCGACGCGATCACCGCCCGCGGCGGCGTGGGACAGATCTCGGCGTCGCCGTCGGGCCCGAAGGCGATCGACTGGTGGGCATTCATGATCGTCGGTCTGGTGTGCGCGACGGCGCTCGCGCTGGAGTTGACGATTCTGGGCACCAGCGCCGTCACGAGGTGAGACCGGCCGCTATTACGGTGGTGGCGTGACAGCGCAACGCCAAGTCGACCCCGACTTCCTCGAGCTGCCGCGCCATGAGCTGGCCGATGCAGCGTTATCTGCGGCGAAGGCCGCCGGAGCCAGCTACGCCGACCTGCGCATACACGCGATCACGACGGACCACATCCAGCTGCGCGACGGTGAGCTGGAGGCGGCCGTGGTCAACCGCGAGATCGGGCTGGCGGTGCGGGTCATCGTCGACGGCACGTGGGGCTTCGCCTCGCACGCCGAGCTGCATCCCGGCACGGCTGCCGAGACCGCGCGCCGCGCCGTCCACGTCGCGGCCACGCTGAAGCCGTTGAATGCGGAACACGTCGAACTGGCGCCCGAGCCGGTGTACTCGGATGTCAGCTGGGTGTCCGACTACCGCATCGACCCGTTCGCCGTCTCCGCGGCGGACAAGATCGCGGTGCTCGGCGAGTACTCCGGCCGGCTGATGGCCGCCGACGGTGTGGATCACGTATCGGCCGGGCTCCATGCGATGAAGGAGCAGACCTTCTACGCCGATACGTTCGGCTCGTCGATCACGCAGCAGCGGGTGCGGTTGATGCCGACGCTGGACGCCGTCACGGTGGACGCGGCGGCCGGGTCGTTCGAGACGATGCGCACACTGGTGCCGCCGATGGCGCGGGGCTGGGAGGTCGTCGCGGGCGACGACGTGTGGAACTGGACCGACGAGCTGGCGCAGCTGCCGTCCCTGCTGGCTGAAAAGGCAAAGGCGCCCAGCGTTTCGGCGGGGCCGACGGATCTGGTGATCGACCCGACCAATCTATGGTTGACGATCCACGAGTCCATCGGGCACGCCACCGAATACGACCGCGCGATCGGCTACGAGTCCGCGTACGCGGGCACGTCCTTCGCGACCCCCGACAAGCTGGGCACCATGCGCTACGGATCGCCGGTGATGAATGTCACCGCCGATCGCACCGTCGAATATGGTTTGGCCAGTGTCGGTTACGACGACGACGGGGTGGCCGCGCAGAGCTGGGATCTGGTGCGCGACGGCATCTTCGTCGGCTATCAACTGGATCGGGTGTTCGCGCCCCGGCTCGGTGTTGCGCGCTCGAACGGCTGCTCGTATGCCGACTCGCCGCATCACGTGCCGATTCAGCGGATGGCCAACGTCTCGCTGCAGCCCGGTACCGATGAGCTGAGCACCGACGATCTCATCGCCCGGGTGCAGGACGGCATCTACATCGTCGGCGACAAGTCATGGTCGATCGACATGCAGCGCTACAACTTTCAGTTCACCGGACAGCGGTTCTTCCGGATTCGCGACGGCCGCCTCGACGGTCAGCTGCGCGACGTCGCGTACCAGGCGACCACGACCGACTTCTGGGGATCGATGGAAGCCGTCGGCGGGCCGTCGACATGGCGCCTCGGCGGTGCGTTCAACTGCGGCAAGGCGCAGCCCGGCCAGGTGGCGGCGGTCAGTCACGGCTGCCCGTCGGCGTTGTTCCGCGGGGTGAACGTGCTCAATACGCGCGACGAGTCGGGGCGGTAGTCGGTGATCGGAGCACAGCAGGTGGTCGATACTGCGCTGGCCGAGGCCGACCGGCTCGGCAAGGCCGACGAGACCATCGTCCTGGTGACCGACCGCGCGGACGCTTCGTTGCGCTGGGCGGGCAATTCGATGACCACCAACGGCGAATCGATGAGCCGGAGTACCGCAGTGATATCGATTGTGCGCCAAGGGAAGACGGCACGAGTCGGGTCGGTGCGGTCCGGTGATGTGGACCCGTCGTCGATCGCCGGTCTGGTGGCGGCATCGCAGGAGGCGGCGCTCTCGGCGCTCGAGGCTCCAGATGCCGCGCCACCGTTACCCGCCGGCGATGCATCCGCCGATTGGGACGACCCGGTGGCGGGCACGAGCGTGGAGGCCTTCCTCGGCGTGGCGGGCAGTCTCGCGGCGCGGGGATTCAGTGGGGCGGATCAGCTGTACGGGTTTGCCCGGCACGACGTCGAGACGACGTTCCTGGCGTCCTCGACCGGGCTGCGGCGGCGCCATACCCAGCCGACCGGCTCGGTGGAGATCAACGGCAAGCGTGACGACGCCAGCGCGTGGGTGGGTTTCAGCACCCCCGACTTCGATGATGTGCCAACGGATTCGATGCTCGAGCGGCTGTCCACGCGCCTGGGCTGGGCGCGGCGCAGCGTCGAACTGCCTGCCGGGCGGTACGAGACGATCATGCCGCCATCGGCGGTGGCGGACATGATGATCTACCTGTGGTGGACGATGGACGGCCGCGGCGCCGAGGAGGGCCGCACCGCACTCTCGGCTCCCGGTGGTGGGACGCGGGTAGGGGAGAAGCTCACCGATCTTCCGCTGACGCTGTATTCCGACCCGTTCGCCGACGGGTTGGCGTGCACACCGTTCGTCACGGCGTCGGCGTCGTCGGAGCGCGAGTCGGTGTTCGACAACGGGATGGACATCGCGCGTGTGGACTGGATCCGCGACGGCACGATCAGCACGCTGGCGTATCCGCGAGCGTCGGCCGCGGAATTCGGCGCGCCGGTCGCGGTGCCCGCGGACAACCTGCTGATGACCGGCGGCACCGCCAGCCTGGCGGACATGATCGCGAGCACCGAGCGCGGCCTGCTGTTGACAACACTGTGGTACATCCGCGAGGTCGACCCGGCGGTGCTGCTGCTGACGGGTCTGACCCGTGACGGCGTGTACCTCGTGGAAGACGGTGAGGTGACGGCCGCCGTCAACAATTTCCGGTTCAACGAGAGCCCATTGGACTTGCTGCGGCGGGCCACCGAGGCTGGCGCCACGGACCGTACGCTGCCCAGGGAATGGGGCGACTGGGTGACGCGGGTGACGATGCCGCCGCTGCGGATCCCCGACTTCCACATGTCCTCGGTGAGCCAGGCGCAATAATCCTTGGGTGAGTGACGAGAATCTGGCCGAGCGGATCGGCGGTCTGGTGGCGATGTCGTCGGGGGACGGGCGACTCGACACCCTGATGCGGCTGACATGCGGCAGGGCGCTGGGTTTGCATCCGCTGCCCATGGAGGTCGATCTGGTCGACGGGGCAGCCGAGCACGAGCCACTGGTGTGCGCGTTCGCCGAGCAGTTCGCCGTCGACGTATCGGGCATCACCGACAATCAGCGCAAGCTGTTCGCGACAGCGCTGGGTGACAACGTGTTTCGAACCGTGGTGATGATCTTCGTCGCTGATTTCGTCCCAAGGGTGTGGGCGGCATTCGAGGCGCTGGGGCTGCGCAGGCACGGCAACGGCGGCACCGTCGAGTGGGACCACGACTCCGATCCGACCGACGCCCTGCTCAACGGGTTCCTGCCCGCAGTGGCACGGCTGCGCGGGCTGGACCCGGTGACGACGGAGGTCGTGCGGCTGCGGGGTGCGACGCAGCACAACTGCCGACTGTGCAAGTCGCGCCGGGAGACTAACGCGCTGGACGCCGGCGGATCCGAGGACTTGTACGGCGACATCGAGCAGTACGAGTCGTCGGAGAAGTTGACCGATGCGCACAAGGCGGCGCTGCGGTTCGTCGACGCGATGATCTGGTCACCCTCGCAGATCAGCTCCGACCTTGCCGCGGAGATTCGCCAGCACTTCTCGGAGGATCAGGCGTTCGAGTTGACACTGGACATCATGCGCAACGCCGCCAACAAGATCATGGTGTCGCTGGGTGTGGATGCCCCGCTCGTGACGGACGGCACGGAGTTGTTCTCCGTCGACGAGGACGGGCAGACGGTCTCCGCGGGTTAGCGCATGCGAATATAGGTGCCGCATTAGCTGGGGGCGGTAGCTCAGTTGGTTAGAGCCGTGGACTCATAATCCATTGGTCGCGGGTTCGAGCCCCGCCCGCCCCACCATGACAGGTGTATGACGTCGGCTGATGCTTGACGTTTGTGCTTCGGGTGATGGGCGACAGTGTTTCGGCTGATGCTTTACACCTGCTTCGGTTGATCCTTGACACTCCCTGGATGAGGGAGTTGAGCGTGGCAGAGGTATCAGGCCGCGTTGGCGGTGATCGGCGTCCATCACTGACAAAAGTCGTGCTCACCAGAGGGTTCGGGCGCACAATAGAGGAGTACGTCTGAAACCTGGGGAGCCGCGATGAGCGAGCAGCTGTACGACTATTTCGGTGCGATCTTCCAGCGGTACTTCAGACCCGCCCTCGATGCATATCCGGGTAAGGGTGGAGCACTCGTCGAAAGCTTGTTCACGCTGACTGATGACGTCCCGGATCGATTGGCACAGAGTCGGCGCGCCGCAGTCGCATGGGGCACAGCGGAGAGCCCGGACGCCAGGGTCACCTCGGAACTCTTCGTGATCACCCAACACGGGCTGATGTATGCCGCCGGGTTCAACCAGTCGCGCCGGGCGCTGTATTACTTGGCAACGCCGCCCGCACTGTTCGATCCGTTCGTCGATCAGGTCGACACCGCCGAACTGCCGTCGGGCGCGGTAGTCGTGGTGGACAGTCGGCTCGGCCGCGATCTCGCATCCGCGCATCCCATGGACGCCGCGCTTCGCCGGATACTCGATGACCACCTGGCCCTGCGGGTGGATCTGCCCGCGTAGCTATTTGCGTGACGCGAATCGTCTGCGGCTGCGGCGGGATGAGTCGCCGTTTGGTGTACCGCGACATGTTTACGGTTTTTGGTTCGATGGCACCTTGCCGCACCCTACCCAGCGGAGGACGATGTATACCGACGGCAGCGCCGTCGTGACGCTGCCCCGTCATCGAGGAGGCAGATTATGTACGCGCGAACGACCACCCTTCAATCAAACAAAGATTCCATCGACGCCGGCATCGCCAATGTCCGTGACAATGTGATGTCCGAGCTGCAGGGCATCGACGGCTATGTCGGTCTTTCGTTGTTGGTCGACCGGGATTCCGGGCGCTGCATCGCCACCACCGCCTGGGAGACCGAGGAGGCGATGCGCGCCAGCGACGAGGCGGCACGGGAGATTCGTCAACGCGCCGCGGAGGCGTTCGGCGGCGAACCGGACGTCGCCGAATGGGAGATCGCTGTCCTACACCGTGATCATCAGAGCCGTGAGGGCGCCTGCGTCCGCGCCACCTGGGTCAAGGTGGAGCCCGACCAGATAGAGCGGGGCATCGACATCTTCAAGATGGGTGTGCTGCCCGCACTGGACGAACACGAAGGGCTTTGCAGCGTAAGCCTGTTGGTCGACCGTGCGACCGGGCGCGGAGTGTCTTCGGTGGCCTACGACAGCTCCGAAGCGTTGCAGCACAACATGGGCAAGATCGAGGAGCTGAGGTCCGCGAGCGCCCGGGAAGCCTCCGCAGAGATCCTCGACGAGTGCAACTTCGAGTTGGCGATCGCCCACTTGCACGTTCCCGAGATGGCCTGACGTCCGACTGCCGCATAGGTCCGTCACTCACGAAAGGAACATCAGAAAGCCAAGAACCCCCGCCCGAATGCGTTGCGGGAGAGATTCATCTAGCCGCAGCGAGCCTGGGCGCGACAGGTCGATGAGTCGTGCATCAGGCAGCAATCACCTGCGGCGCGGGCAGGTAGGACGCCGTCCAGGCGATGAAATCGCCTCGGGACTCGCGGGGAGCGCCGATCCGCACGTTGGCAACGGCTTCTCCGGCCCGGCGGGCACGGATGTGAATCTCGGCGGTGATGAAATTGTTGATGTGCACGGGATGCATGTGGACCGGTACTGCGACCTCGACGGCCTTCCAGTGACCATTCATGACGATGTCCTCTCGCCTCGGTGAGCAGCGATCGGATTACCGTGACGACGCTGCTCGTAGTTTTCGGTGGCTCTCCAATGCGGGAACCGTTACGAGCAGTGTTGGTCGGTGATCTTGGAGGTTTCTAAACGCGAGAGGTCGACTAGTACGTCGCGAGGATCGAGCCTAGGGGCCGCCCTTCCAGTGTTCGATGCGGTTGTGGTCGGGTGTGAACCCGTGACGGACACCCCATAGGACGGCTTGCGTGCGGCTGGACACGCCGATCTTGCGGTAGATCGTCCGAATGTAGGACTTGATGGTGTTGGGACTCAGATACGTCAACGCCGCGACATCGGCATTGCTCTTGCCCTGCGTGATGAGGGCCAGAATCTCTGATTCCCGGTCGCTGAGCCCCTCGCCACGACCTGGCCAATCAAGCCCGACTGCGCTACGGGCCCGCGGCGGGACGTCGCTGATGATCGTCTCTCCGGCGTGCACCGCCTCGAGCGCCGCGACCAATTCTCGCGCGGGCAACGTCTTGGAGAGGTAGCCGTCGGCGCCGTGTTGTCGAGCGCTCTCGATGAGTTCAGGGTGAAAGTTCCACGTGTAGACCACAACTCGGCGTGCCCTCGGGTTGGCAACCAGATGTGCGATCTCCTCGTGATCGGATTCAGGTTGGGCGAACGAGTCGTACAGAACGATGTCCACCGCGTCTTCTAGACCCATGTTGGAGTCGATCTCCGCGACGACCACACGGTCGCGGTATCGGTCGAACATGTTGGCCACGCCCATCAGCACGACGTCGTAATCGTCAACGAGGGCGACGGTGATCGGGGAGCTGGGGGTCGGTGCCACCGGTCTGAGATTACCTACTTAGGGGTGTAGCTGCACCCCCCTTAGGGGTGTTGCATTGGTAGCAGCGTCGGGCACCCGCTCGACCGGCCGGTCCAAGCGCGCAGTCAGCGCTCAATAGAAAGGCTCATCGCCATGATCGGACTCATCCTGAGCATCATTGTCATTGGACTCCTTGCCGGCGCTTTGGCGCGCCTGCTGGTCCCCGGCAGACAGAACATATCGGTCGTGATGACCATTGTCCTCGGTGTCGTCGGCTCCTTCGTCGGCGGATTCCTCGGTTACCTGCTCTTCGGCAAAGACAGCTCAGAGGGCTTCCTGCAACCTTCAGGGATCCTCGGTTCCGTCATCGGTGCCGTTGTCGTCTTGCTGATCTGGATCAGCGTCGGACGACGCAGCTCGGTTCGTAGCCGCTAAAGCTGTTCATGCACAACAGAGGTCGGCTCCGAAGCACTCCGGGGCCGGTCTCTGCTGTCGCTGATTCCTTTACTCGAGTTTGGAGAGGGTAACCGTGAATCCACCGACGATCGACTTCGGCGTCGCCGAGCACTGGGTCGAGTGTGGTGTCGTAGTGGCGGTGTGGGGAGACCTGGACCTGGCCACCGCGCCCAAACTGGCCGACGCGATCGAGGCCGCTGTCCGAAAAAGGCCGGCGGCGCTGATCGTAGATCTGACGCGGGTTGACTTTCTGGCCTCAGTGGGAATGACTCTGCTGATCACCGCGCACCGAGAGATCGCACCGTCAGCGCGATTTGGCGTCGTCGCGGATGGTCCTTCGACCGGTCGTCCGCTCAAAATGACGGGGATCGACACCATCGTCGACGTGTACCGCAGCCTCGACGAAGCGTTGGACAAATGCGCATCGAGCTAGGCGGGAGTGCTGCGTCTGTGCACAGGGCGGTTCGACGGCGGCCAGCCTGGTGCTGGCTGCTTAACACCACAGTTGCACCAGCGGCCGTCTAACAGGGGACAGCGGACCGACTCGAAGTCCATTGGACGCAACCTGCCCCATCCCGTGCTGTGTTCAAGGCTAGCGTCTGGCAGGCCAAACCACAGGGGGTAGCACCCCGTTTTCATCGGATTTCGACAATATTCCAAACCCTGTGGAGCGCACCTGCCCTGTCGCTCATCAGCTGAAGGCTTTTGCGCCCGCTGCGCGGTAGTCAACAGGCCAGCCCCTATGTGTGGCTGCACAGTTTCCTCGACGACTCGGCGATCGCGGTCGAGGACTGCTGGGTCGGCCAGATGTCCGCGCTACCCGCGATGCTCGCGAGGAGTTGCCGCAGATCGCCTGCCGCTGACGGCCTTTGATGGTTGCTGGACACTGCGGATGGTAGGCCAGGTAGGCGTGAACGCTCCAGGCGTAGGAGCTCAGGACGATACTTAGTCCGTGCGGCGAAAGCGTTTCCTGCCTTCGGCTTCCAGCCGCAGCTGCAGAGCCCGAGCCCGCGCCTCGGCCGCCCGCTCACGGGCCTCGGCGGCTTCCGACGCCGCCCACACCTCGGCGACGCGGGCCTCGGCTTCGGCGGCCTCGGCTTGCTTCCTGGCCTCGGCGGCGCAGGCTTCGGTTCTGGCGGCTTCTGCTTGCGTCTGCAAGCAGGCACCCACCTCGGCGGCGCGGGCTCGCGCTTCCGCGGCTTCTGCTTGTGCCCAGGCCTCGGCGGCGCGAGCTTGCGCTTCGGCGGCGTCGGCTTGCTTCCTGGCCTCGGCGGCGCGGGCTTGCGCTTCGGCGGCTTCTGCTTGTGCCCAGACTTCCGCGGCGCGGACCTGGGCTTCGGCGGCTGCTGCCTTTCTCCTGGCTTCAGCGGCACGGGCTTCGGTTTCGGCGGCTTCTGTCCGTGCGCGCGAGTGAGCCTTGGTTTCGGCGGCGCGGGCTTGAGCTTGGGCGGCCTCTGCTTGCGCCTTGGCCTCGGCGGCCAGCGCTTCGGTTTCGGCAGCGAGGGCTTCGGCCTCGGCGGTTTTTGCCTGCGCTCGCGCCTCGGCGGCCAACGCTTCGGCTTCGGCGGCGAGCGCGTCGGCTTCGGCGGCCAACGCTTGAGCTTCGGCGGCTTCGGCCCGCTCCCGCGTCTCGGCAGCCAGGGCTTGGGCTTCGGCGGCTTCGGCCCGCGCCCGCGTTTCCCGTTCGCGCTGGGGCAGATTCGGTTTGGCTCGCCATCCTCGGTCGCCGCGACGCTGCTGTTGCCGACCCCCGACCCGCTTACGGTGCTTCCGGATCCTTTGCTTGTCCACGATCATTTCGCTGACGACCAAGAGAACCGCGGCCAGCGCGAGCAGAGGCGCGAACAGCGATGGGCGCGTGGCCATCCCCCCGAAACCAGCAATCGCCAGCGGCACCGCGACGATCATCGCGGCCGAAGAAGACCGCTCGCTGAGATCTGGCCTAGTAGCGGCCATCCTGGAAGACCCCACGATCCGATCCCTCCGGGGGAGACGTTGGCCTTCGTATTGTGACGTACGTCGTCGCAGCGTGCTCGGTATAACGCCCCTTTTTTAGGCAGCAATCTCGCAGCAGGCGCGTTCGCCGCCGCGAGGCTGACGACGGTGGGGCCATGCCCACGCTCGGTGACGACGTAGCTCAGGAAGGGGTAGGCGAATCCCAACGCGCGCACCAGAAAGCTGCCGGCGACCAACGCGGGGCGCCGTGCAGCCACTCGTCATCGATGTTGCGTCAAAAGTATGCGGCCGCGAGCTTGGCGGATATCCGCTGATCGGCCGTCGCGACGGAGAGGGCCCGTGTCCACCGATTGGGGGACAACGGTTTCACCAGGCTGACGGGCCGATCGGCCTATACCGACGTGATCGCAACGTTCATAGTGTTCTACCCCATGACGGAACAGCACACCGACGTGATCTTCACGCCGCCACCGAATCCCAACGATGGTGTGCACGTCACCGACGTGCGGCAAGCAGTGACCGAGCACAGAGCCAAATACGAGCGGTACGCACATCGACATCGGTGCGCCCGCGCTCGTCTGAGCATCCATCAACTAATAGAAATTTGGTAATGACATGAGCAACTATTCCGATGTTGCCATCCTCTTCGAACTGGACGGCACTCTCGTCGACTCCCAGGACGCGGAAGCGCTTGCGATGCAATGCTTCGCCAGACAGCTGGGAGGCACAATCCTCGCGCCGGACATCAACGACCTGGTCGCCGATCGGCGCATGCAGGAAGCGATCGACATGCTGTGCGCGCACATCGGCGTCAACGTGCCTGCGGACGCACTGCCTCGTGTGCGCCAGCTCGCCGAGTATTTTTTGGAGCGACGTCTGCGATGCGTCCCCGGTGTCGGCGCCGCGCTCGGCCGGATCGATCACCCGAAATTCGTGGTGTCGAACTCGCCGGTTGACACGATCGACGACCGACTGTCACGCACAAAGCTGTTGCGCCACTTTCCTGGAGCGCATTTCTCTGCCTACGAGTACCAAACCTGGAAGCCCGCTCCCGATCTGTACCTTGCCGCGATCCAGGACCTCGGACTCGAGCCGGATGCGGCGATCGCGGTCGAAGACAGCAGGGTCGGTGTGCAAGCCGCTGTCGAAGCAGGACTGCGGGTCTACTGGTATCAGCCGAGCTTTCGCGGCTCGAACTGCTGGGTTGGGCAAGTACGACTGTTCGGCAAGATGTCCGCGCTACCAACGATGCTCGAGGGAGACCTGCCGCTCCCCGCGCATCGGCGGCGGCCGTTGATGGTCGTCTAGTTACTGCGGATGGTCGGCCAGGTAGGCCTGAACCGGGATAGGCGCCGTCGAGATGTAGCCGATCGGCAGGAGGACGTCGCCGGCGGTCGTGCGGTAGTAGACATCCCATCGGTAGTAGCCGGCGAACGCGCCGGGGTCGGCCGCCAAGACCTCGGCGTAGTCATGAACCGCTTGCACGTATCGATCCGAGTTGTTGTACCGGAAGATCGCGTTGTCGGGATTGCCGGCGAAGTTGTTAGCGGCGAGGTAGCGGCCCGCTGCCATGATGCTGTCCCGAAGTGAGTGGATGTCGCCGCCGTCGCCGTAGGCCTCGAACGTGGACGGCAGGAATTGCATAGGGCCTTGTGCGCCAGCGGTGCTGGTGCCTTCGATGCTGCCGAAGCGGGTCTCGATGAGATGTATCGAAGCCAGGTAGTTCCAGGGGACGCCCGTGGCCGCCTCGGCTTCGCGATAGTGAGCCATCAACGCGTCCGCGGGAGCGGGGGCGACGATCCGCCACGCCGGAACGGTGTCTCTCACCTCGGTCATCGGATACAGCTGACGCCGAGCGTCGACGTTGCGGTCATACGTCGCGACGAGCTCCGGCGGAATCCGAGGACGGATGATCGGATCCCAGTCGGGGTTGCGTCCGATCGCCCGATAGGCGGCCTGCTGACGGCGGGCGGCCGAGGTGAGCGCCGGCTCCGCCGTCGACGGGTTACGCAGCGAGCGCTCATCGGCCACCAGGTCGTCGGCCAGCTGCGCCGGATCGGACGAGATCTTCGGTTGTGCTCCGGAGGAAGTTGCCGGCGGACCAGGTGACGTCGGCTGGTCCATCGGCTGCACGGGGGCGGTGGTGGGTGCGGACGTCGGTGCAGGTGACGGTTCCGGTGGAGCACTCTGCGTGCAGCCGGCGAGTACGCACACCGCGGCCGCAATGCTGAGCAACGCCCGCAGCTGTTGTCGGCTCACCGCCCGAGTCTGTCAGGAATCGACTCCGGCCGTGTCGGCCCGGCGGAGTCCGGCTGCGCCTTGTTCCCCGCACCACGGAATCCTGAAAGACTGGGCTCGATGACCGATATCGACCGACTGCATCGCGAGCTGATCGCCCGCGTCCTCGGCAGCGGCGGGACGGCGCCACTCCAGATGCGCCGCGCGGCGTTCGAGGCCGCCGGCCTTGATGAGCCGTTGCAGTCCCTGGTCGACAAGGTGGCTCGTCACGCCGACCAAGTCAGTGACGACGACTTCAACGCCGCCTGCGCCCACGGTCTGAGCGAGGACCATGTTTTCGAGATCGTTGTGTGCGCCGCGGTTGGTGAGGCGGACCGCCAGTACACCGGCGCGCTCGCGGCGTTGGCAGCCGCCACCGGCGAAACCGGCGGCTCCCGATGAGGCTCGAAATCCTCGATCGCGGCCACCGCCTGCCCACGAAAGCCCTGCTCGCCATCATCCGGGTGGTCAGTGGTCATCCCGTGGTCGACGCCGTCAAGCTGGCGTTCTACCGACCCGACTTCTACGGTGCCGGGGCCCTAACCCATGAGGCGATGCGCGGGCCGTCGGACTGGTCGGTCGGCGACCGGGAGCTGATGGCGGCTGTAGTCGCCAAGGGCGTGGATAGTCCGTTCTGCGTCGCCGCGCACTCTGCTACGTCGACCCTGTGGTTCGGCGATGCCACGAAAGTCGCTGCCACCCTTGCGGATCTGGACACCGCGCCGATCGACGGACAACTTCGCGCCACGCTGCATATGCTCGCCAAGCTGAGCTGCGGGCAGGCGATCGATGTCGACGATATGCGTGGTGTGCTCGACGCCGGCGTCACCCGGGCGCAGATAGAAGACGCATTGGCCGTCGGTCTGGCTTTTGGAATCACCGCCCGACTGGCCAATGCGTTCGACTTCGATATGGCGACGCAGGCCGCGATGAATGCCGGCGCCAAACATCTCCTGCGGCGCGGATATCGATAAGCGCCGCCGCTGAGCCTCCTGCGCTAGAACCAGACTTTTCGCCCGCCGACCGGACGGCCGACTGCGCCAAGGATCCACAGCACGACACCAACCACAATGAGGATTCCGCCGATGGTGTAGAGGATCGACAGGCTGGTGAAATAGCCGATCAACAGCAGGATGATGCCGAGGATGATCATGGTCACGCTCTTCTCTTGTATGTATTGCGTTGGAACTAACGGACATGTGATTTGCCCGATCCGTCAAATTCAAACCTCCGGCCGTGCCGGCACGTGTGCGCCTTCGGTAAGCCCGAGGGGTGCGGCGTAGCGTCTGGTGGACAACTACTGATGTCGGCGGCACGGGACAGATGTCAAGGGGATCTGAATGGCCTGGGATTTCAGCACCGAACCGGAGTTTCAACGCAAACTCGACTGGGTCAAGGAATTCTGCGAGGAAAAGGTCGAGCCGCTCGACCACATCTTTCCGCACGCCGTGCGTTTGCCTGATCCCGCGATAAAGGCCTATGTGCGCGAACTGCAACAAGAGGTCAAAGATCAGGGCCTTTGGGCGATCTTCCTCGACGAGGAGCTCGGCGGTCCCGGCTTCGGTCAGCTGAAGCTCGGTTTGCTCAATGAGGTGATCGGTCGGTACGCCGGAGCCCCACACATGTTCGGTGCCTCGGCACCAGACACCGGCAACATGGAGATGCTCGCCGCCTACGGGTCCGAGGAGCAGAAGGAGCGGTGGCTCAAACCGCTGCTCAACCAGGACATCTTCTCGGCCTACTCGATGACCGAACCGCAGGGCGGCAGCGACCCCAACCTGTTCAGGACGACCGCAGTCCGTTACGGCGACGAATGGGTCATCAACGGCGAGAAGTGGTTCACCTCAGCCGGCCGGGTGGCCGACATCCTCTTCGTGATGTGCACCAACGGCATGTTCGTCGTTCCCCGTGACACGCCGGGTGTGGAGATCATGCCCGAGCCGCGCAACCACAATCACATCGTCTACCGCGATGTCCGTGTGCCGCTGGACCACCTTCTCGGTCCCGAAGATGGCGCAAAGACGTTGGCGCAGAGACGACTTGGTGGCGGCCGCATCCACCACGCGATGCGCACCATCGCGCAGTGCAACCTCGCCTTCGACATGATGTGCGAGCGGGCACTGTCGCGGGAGTCGCACGGCAAACTCATCTCCGATCACCAGATGGTGCAGGAGAAGATCGCCGAGTCCTACGCGATGATCAAGATGCTGCGCCTGTTCGTCCTCGAGACGGCTTGGAAGATCGACAACACGTCCACCCAGGAGGCCCGCACCGAGATCGCCGCCGTCAAGTTCACGATGGCCAAGACGCTGCGCGAAGTGTCGTTCAACGCGCTGCACATCCTCGGATCGCTGGGAACCACCGACCTCACCCCGATTCAGGCCATGTACGCGGCCGCGCCGACGATGGGTATCGCCGATGGCGTCGACGAGGTGCACAAGGCGACCGTCGCCCGCCGCGTGCTGGGCGGTTACACCCGCCACGAAGGCAACTTCCCGACCGAGTTCCTGCCCTACAAGCGGGAAGAGGCACGCAAGAAGATGCAGCCGCTGCTCGACGCGCGTCCTGAGTTGGCCGCGGCGGCCGAGGCATACGCGAAGTACTTGGGGCGCCGCCGCTGACGGCCTACCCGCCGGTTCTGACGTTGAACGGTAATCGCGCCGTTCCCAACTGGTTCAGCGATCCATCGGCGTTCATCGCGTACGCCGCGACGCCGCCCTCGCCGTTGGTCATCGACGGGTCGAGCGTGAGCCGGTAGCGCAGTGAGACGGTCTTGCCCTTCGGGAATTCCTGGACGTTCTCGTAACCGCCCATGAAGTCCGTACCCGTGCCCGCAGCGGGGTGCTCCAGCGGGGTCCAGCTGCCGGCAGCCGGATCGAAATAGTCGACGGTGCCCTTGGCGATAGGGAGCCCGTCGGGCACGCAGCTGCAATTCTCAAGCACCACAACAACACCCACCGACGGGTAGGAGACCGGGGAGGTGTTGCACAGCTCCACCTCGAATTCGACTGGTGCTGCGCCGGGGGTGACGGTGCCCGACGGTATGCCGCTGATCGAGACGTCGATCTGGTCGGCCTCTGACACCGCGTCATACCGTTCGACGACGGGCACGGGCCTGTTCGCCGGGTTGATGGCGCAGTCACCTGCCGCCACGGTCGGCGTGCTCGTCGTGGTCGGCGACGGCTCGGGCGCGACCGTCGTCGGCGCGGTCACCGTCGTTGTCACCGTGGTTGTCGCGGCCGGCGCGGTCGTGCCGGCACCGGTATCGGTCGTACTTGTCGAACACGCGGCAACCCAGGTGGCCGTGGCCATCGCGGCCGCCGCGAACAAGACGCGTGTGGCGGGGTTCGCTGTCATCGAATGTCCTCTGCGTGCTGGGCCGCGGGCAGGATGCACCGTGGTCGGTGCTGTCAGCCAATACCGGCGGAGTCCCTACCGATCCCAATTCGGCCGACTGCGGCTGCGCAGACCGGGCAGAGTCACCTGGCCAGGGCGGCGACGACCAGTCGCGAACCCGGCTGAATGGTCTCCTCCGCTGCCGGCCGGTCTGCGCCGCCTTGCGTACGAGCCACCGATAGATCGTTGGGAAACCGTAGGGTGAAGTCATGCGGATCGCCATCATCGTGCTGGGTTTGCTCGTCGCGTTCTTCGGCATCGTGTTCACCTTGCAGGGCTTCGGCGTCATCGTCAGCGACAGCCCGATGACCAACACCACCACCTGGTCGGTGCTCGGGCCGATCATCGCGGTCATCGGCATCGCCCTGGCCGTCTTCGCCGCGCGCCGCCGCCGTCCCTAACCGCAGGCCACGAGGGTCTGCGCGGCATCCAAAGCCCGACTCGTTCCGATGCTCGGGGTCCTCATCGTCCGCCGTCTCGGTCTGTGTGTAACACCTGAGTCTGACTAGCGATGAACCTTCTGAGATCAGCGCAGCGACCGCTCCTGGTCCAGGCAACTCGTCGGGGGAATTGAAGGAGTCGATAAACGTGGGTGCACCCCTCGAATTTTGCTCGAAGCGAGGCGTCGTCGCAGTTCTGGCGACCGGCGTCGTTATTTCACTGACCGCACTGACTGGGGGAATGGCCCCGGCGATCGCCGCTCCCGGCGACGACAGCGGGGTGACCACCACCGTGGTCGCCCCAGCGCCGGAGGTCTCGGCTCCCGAGCCCGTCGAGGAGGCCCCGCAGGCCCCCGCCGAGGCGCCGGCGCCCGTGGTGCCGCAAGCACCGCAGACCCAGGCTCCCGCTGAGGTCGAGCAAGCGCCCCAGACGCAGGCACCGGTGGAAGCCCCGTCAACCGCAGAGGCTCCTCCGGTGACGACCGTCGCGCCGGCCGAGCCCAGCGAGGCGGACGTGACGACGGCCTCGCAGGCTCCCATCACGCCTGCGCCGGGCACCGCGACGCCCGAGACATCGGCCGAGGCCACCACCGCGGCCGAGTCGCCCGAGTCCTCGACCGCGGCTACCACCGCCACCAGCCCGAGCGAGGCGGCGGAGTCGTCGGCGTCGACCTCCACTCCGTCGTCGGAGGCAGCGGAGTCGAGCACAGAGACCAGCGGAACGACCTCGCCCAGCGAGACCTCGACGAGCGAGTCGGCCGAGACGTCTGCGTCCGAGACGAGCAGCAACGAGTCCGAGACGCCGACGGTGTCCATCGAGCAGACCGCCAAGGAGATAGAGACCATCGAGCCGCAGACGCTCGAGGCCCCCGAGGAGGACGTCCAGCTCGCCAGCAAGGCAGCGCCCGTCGACGAGAAAATCCCCGCCCCGGCGCAGGAGCAGGAGCTCGCATCGTTCTCGAGCGAGATCTCGACGAGCCTGAAGCTCCCCGGCCTCGAGGTGAACACCAGCGCGACGACGAACTTCGCCGTCGATCCGCCGGTCGAGCTGATCAGCCCGGTGCGGCAATGGCGGCCGGACTGGGTGCAGTACGACGAGTACTACCGGCCGATCATCCTGAACCCGTATCGGAACCCGGTGCGCATCGTCTACATGTACGAGATGACGCCGCGGATCATGATCGTCCCGCCGCTGGGCAGGATGGTCTTCGAGGCTGCCCAGTACGCGGCTTACAGCTTCACCGCCGCCCTGCTGGCCCCGGTCATCGCGGCCGCCAACGTCGCACAAGCCGTGTCCAATATCGCGGTCGGTAGCTTCTTCGGCGGTGGCTATTACCCCGGTGTCGGAATGCCTCCGCCACCGCCCCCGCCGCCGGTGATGCGCTACGACAACGTGCCGGTGTTCGTGAACTACTCGAACGCACGGTATGAGCCGTTCCGGGTCAACCGCATCGTCGATGTGGGCGACGACCCGCAGTTCGGTGAGCGCAAGGTGCTGCTCGACGGCGTCACTCCCGCGTGGGGTGTCTGGAACCAGTCACCCACCGGTGAACGGCAATTCGAGGTGCACCGTACCCAACAGTTCCCCGGTCTCGAGGCGCCCGCCGAGGGTCCGCTGCCGGGTGACTACCGCCTGCGACTGGCGTCCGACGACACGTCGACGGGAGGCCTGTCCGGCCGCGACATCTTCCTCATGGTGTCGGCCGGCGTCATCGGGACACTGGGCTTCGGCGCCATCGGGTTGGCGTTCTTCCTGGGCCGCCGACGCAACCAAGGGATCTAACGTCCGCTCGCTGACCCGGTGCCCCCGCACCGGGTCAGCTTGCGTCAAGGCGCCGGCTCAGCCGGCGCCTTTTCCGTTGTCGATCCGATACACCGCACCGTGGATGGCGGCGGCGTCGTCGCTGGCGAGGAACGCGATCGCCTTCGCGACGTCGGAGGGTTCCATGAACCCGCGCGGGGAGGCGATCCGCATGATCAGATCCCAGTCGGCGTTCTCGGGAGCGGTGAACTCCGTCGCCTGCGGGGTCGGCATGCCGCCCGGGCAGAGCGCATTGACCCGGATGTTCGATTTGGTGTACTCGACGGCCAGCGCACGGGTCAGCCCGACCAGTCCGTGCTTGGCCGCGCAGTAGCCGGCGGAGTAGACCTCGCCCTCCACGCCGGCGATGGACGTGACGTTGACGATGTTGCCGCCGGTCTCCAACAGGTGGGGAAGCGCGGCGCGGCAGAGGTAGAACGGCCCGTTCAGATTCACCGCGAGATCGAGGTTCCACTCCTCGTCGGTCATCGTCGTCGTGTGCCGCATCTGGTGGAAGCCCGCGACATTCACCAGCACGTCGAGCCGGCCGAACTCCTCGACGGTCTGCGCCACAGCCCCCCGGCAGGCTTCCGGCGACGAGATGTCGACCGACGCATACTTCCCGCCGGGCACCGTTTCGAACACCGTCGCCATCTCGTCGGCCCGGCGCGCAATGCCGAAGACTTTCGCTCCCCGCTCCGCGAAAACCTGCGCCACGACGGCGCCCAATCCTGACGAGACGCCGGTGATCAATGCGACCTTGTCGCTGAGCTGAGTCATGGCGACACCTTAGGCATAGACGGGTCAGGTCCAGGCCCGGGGTCGCTCCGGAGGCACCGCGGCAAGTAGCTTTCGGGTGTAGTCGTGTTCGGGCGCGCTGAACAGCTCGGCGGCGGAACGGTACTCGACGGCCTCGCCGCCTCGCATCACCAGGACGTCGTGGCTGACCTGCTGTACGACGGCGAGGTCGTGGGCGATGAACAGGTAGGTCAATCCCAAGTCGCGTTGCAGCCGCGCCAGCAGATCCAGTACCCGCGCCTGCACCGAAACATCCAGCGACGCAGTCGCTTCGTCGAGGACGAGCAGTTCGGGTTCGCCGGCCAAAGCCCGCGCGATGCTGACCCGCTGGCGTTCACCACCGGACAGCTCGTGCGGATACCGGGACGCGAACGACGTTGGCAGACCGACGAGTTCGAGTAGCTCGTCGACACGTGCCCGGCGCGCCTTCTTGCCGTTCACCACCCGGTGCACCCACAGTGGCTCCTCGATCGCCGTGCCGACCCGGGTGCGGGGATTCAAGGTCGAGAACGGATCCTGGAACACCAGACTGATCCGCCTGCGCAGTGCCTTCTCAGCGGAGCCACGCACACCGAAAACATCGGCGTCGCCCAGTTTCGCCGCGCCCGCATCGGGTTTGACGAGGCCGGTGAGCGTGGCGGCCACCGTCGATTTACCCGAACCCGATTCGCCGACGAGCCCGAGGGTGGTGCCGCGGCGGATCGTAAACGACAGGTCCTTCACCGCATGGACGACCGACGAACCGAGCGGCGTGCGCACGTCGAAACGCACATCGAGGCCCTCGACGTCGAGCAACGTGTCGGCGTCATCGGCAGGCGGTGGGGGACCGTCGGCGCCGACGACGGGGCGGGCGTGCAACAGTTCGCGCGTATAGGGATGCTGGGGGCGATCGAATACATCGAGGACGGGCGCCTGCTCCACGGCGTGGCCGCCCTGCAGCACGGTGACCTCGTCGGCAATCTGGCCGATCACGCCGAGGTCGTGGCTGATCCACACCACAGCGGTGCCGAAGTCGCGCTGCAGATCCCGCACCAGGTCGACGATCTGCGCCTGCGTCGTCACGTCCAGCGCGGTGGTCGGTTCGTCGGCGACCAACAGTTCTGGGTCGCACGCCATGGCGATGGCGACCATCACGCGCTGCTTCTGTCCGCCGGACAGCTGATGCGGATAGGCGTGCAGACGCGTCTCGGGGTCCGGCAGTCCGACCGCCTCCAGCAGTTCGAGGGCCCGGTCGCGGGCCTGCCTGCGCGTCATCCGACGATGTGTCTCAAGTGATTCGGTGATTTGGCGTTCGAGCGTGAGCAGGGGATTGAGCGACGTGCCCGGATCCTGGAAGACGAAGCCGATGCGGCCGCCGTGCACGCTGCGCAACAGCCGATCAGATGCGCCGACGAGTTGGACGTCGCCGGCCAGCGTGCTCGTACCGGACACCGATGCGCCCGGTGCGTCCAGCAGTCCGGTCGCCGCGAGCACCGACATCGTCTTGCCCGATCCGGACTCGCCGACGATGCCCAGCGTCTGCTCGGGCGCCACGTCAAATGAGATGCCGTGCACGATCTCGCGTTGGCCGATGCGCACCCGTAGGTCGCGCACGCTCAGGGTCGGGTCACTCACCGCTGTCGCTCCTGCGCATTTCGCTCCTTGCGTGCGCGGGCCTCGATCATGGTGCGCTGCTTGGGATCGAGGACGTCACGCAGACCATCGCCCAGCAGGTTGAACGCGAGCACCGTCATGAAGATCGCGGCGCCTGGAAACACCGCCATCCACCACGCCATGGTGACGAACCCCTGCGAGTCGAAGATCATCCGACCCAGCGACGGCTGCGGCGGCTGAATGCCGAGACCCAAGAACGAGAGGGCCGCCTCCGACAGGATCGCGAACGCCAGCGACAGTGACGTCTGCACCACCAGCGGTCCGGCGATGTTCGGCACGATGTGCCTGCCGAGAATGTAGAGGTGGCCGGTGCCCATGCTGCGGGACACCGAAACATACGGTTCGACCCGAACACTCAGCGTGCTGGCGCGCGAGACGCGGGCGAAGATCGGTGTGTAGACGATGCCGATCGCGAGGATAGTGGTCGTCATGCCGGGGCCGAGAATCGCGACCACCGCGAGCGCCAGCAGCAGGACGGGGAACGCGAACATGACGTCAACGACGCGCATGAAGATCGTGTCCAGCCAGCCGCCGCGGTAACCGGAGACGACGCCGATCGTCACGCCGACGACGACAGCGAACGCCACGCTGATCACCGCAACACGTAGCGATGCCTGCGTCGCGACGAGCACGCGGGAGAACACATCGCGACCCAGTTCGTCGGTGCCGAACCAGTGCGCGCCGCTGGGACCCTGTAACGCGTCGGGCACGTTGACGTCGTTGACGCCAAAGGGCGCAATCCAATTCGCGGTGAGCGCCACGACGGCGATGACGATGAGGATCGCCCCGCTGACGACGGTGACGGGGTTGCCCAGCAACAGGCGCCACGAGGACACCCGCGTATCGGTGTCGGCGGTCATGACAGCCGGATCCTCGGGTCGACTACCGCGTACAGTGCGTCCACGATCAGGTTGATGAGCAGGAACAGCGCGGCGATGAGCAGCACCGCGCCTTGAATCACGGGATAGTCGCGAGTCGCCACCGAGTTGTACACGAGGCGGCCAAGGCCGGGCCACGCGAACACCACTTCGACGACGATGACGCCGCCGAGGATCGTCGCGAGCTGGATGCCGGTGATCGTCAGCACCGGGATGAGCGCGTTGCGCACGGTGTGCCGAAATGTCACGACCCGCGGCGACAGACCCTTCGACCGCGCGGTGCGGACGTATCCCATCGACGCGACCTCCAGCACCGCCGAGCGCACATACCGGGTCATGATCGCTCCGGCGACGAGCCCCACTGTCAGCGCGGGCAGCACGATGTGGCGCAGCCAGCCACCCGGATTGTCCAGCAGCGGTTGATATCCCGACGTCGGAAGCCAGCCGAGCGTCGTCGCGAACAGCGCGATCAGCAGGATGCCCATCCAGAAGTCCGGCACCGACACGCCGAACTGGCTGGCGACCCGGATGATCGCGTCGCTGACGCGACCCTCATGCAGCGCCGACCAGATGCCCGCCGGCACTGCGATCAGTAGCGCGACGACGATGCCGACCACGGCCAGCGATACCGTCGCGGGCAGTCGCTCCAACAGGATCACCGTCACCGGATCACCGTTGCGGAAGCTCACGCCGAGGTCTCCCGTCAGCGCCGAACCGACGTAGCTGAAGAATTGTTCGACGATGGGTTTGTCGAGACCGCTCGCCGACCTCAAGGCTTCGTACGCCTGCGGGCTGTAGCGCGTGCCCAATGCGATGCGCACCGGGTCTCCCGGTACGAGGTGCACCAACGCGAAGACGACGATCAGCACGCCGAGCAAGACGACCGCCGAATAGGCGAGCCGGCGCGCCAGGAAGCGCGCGATCGGATGAGTCACGAAGCGGGTCACTGTGACTGGCCTTGATCGAGTTGGACGTGGCGGAACCGGACTGCGCCGTCGCGCCGAGACTCGAAGCCGGAGACGTTGGTGCTCCACGCCTGAATCACGGACGGGTTGTAGAGGTAGATGTAGCTGACCTCGTCGGCGATCTTTGTCGCCGCGCGGGCGTAAACATCGCCGCGCGCTTTGCGATTCGTCTCGACCCGTCCGGCATCGAGCAGTCGGTCGACCTCCGGATCGGAGAACTTCTGCGCATTGCTGGTGCCGCCGGTGTGGTGCTGTGCGTAGTAGAAGTCGTCGGGATCGATATTGCCGAGCCAGCCCATCATGAGCATGTCGAAGTTGCCGTTATTCTGCTCGTCCAGCCAGGTGGCGAAGTCGACGGTGCGGATGTTCACCGTGATGCCAAGTGGTGCAAGGTTATCCGCGATGACCTGCGCGGCCGTCACCGTCTCCGGGTATTCGCTGGTGACCAGCATGTCGAGGTCGGCGTTGGTCACCCCGGCTTCCTGCAACAGACCCTTGGCCTTCTCGATGTCGTAGCCGTATCGGTGGTAGTCGGTGTACCAGGGATTGCCCTCGGGGATCGCGAGCTGGTTGGCCGCAGCAGTGCCGTAGCTGGTGGCGGTCACGATCGCGTCCCGGTCGATGCCATAGGCGACGGCCTGACGGACCCGCACGTCGTTCCAGGGTTTACGCGCCTCGTTGAGTGCGAGATACCAGTAGTCGTTGCTAGGGGTGACTGCCAGGTTCACCGAGTCGTCGTCGCGTAGCTGTGTCACTCGTTGGGGCGGGATCGAGTCGGTCCAGTCGACCTCGCCGGCCTGCAGCGCCGACAATGCCGTCGTCGGCTCGGAGATGAAGCGGTATGTCACCCCCGAAACGCTCGGCGGGCCATCCCAGAACGACGGGTTCGCTTTGAGGGTGATGGAATCGCCGCTCTTCTGACCGCTGAACGAGAACGGGCCGGTGCCGATCGGATGCGTGGCGATCTGGCCACTCTCGACATTGGCACGTTGCACGATCGCCATGCCCTTGAAGCCGCCGATGTTCGTCAACAGGTTCGGTGTCGGCTGCTCGAGACGGATCACCACGGTCTCGGCGTCAGGGGCGCTGACATCGGTGACGGCGCTGAACTTGTCGACGTTGGTCAGCTGCTCGTCAATGATGCGGCGATACGAGTACACGACGTCGTCCGCGGTGAACGGGCTCCCGTCGTGAAACGTGACACCCGGCCGCAGGCGGAACGTCCAGGCGAGCTGGTCCGGGCTGACGGTCCACGACTCGGCCAGTGCCGATCGCATCTCGAGGTTGGCATCCGGTTCGACCAGCGTGTCGAAGACGTTTTCGAGCACCTCGAACGAGAAGTATGCGCTGGTCTTGTGGGGGTCGAGCTGATCGGGTTCGCCTGCGATCGCGGCGATGAGATTGCCTGACGACTCGCCGCCGAGGTCCACCCGCTGGCCGGTCGAGCACGCAGTGAGGCCGGAAAAAAGGGTGACGACAGCGACCAACACCGCCAGTCGTCTCATTGCCATCACCCCGAACGCATCTACCCGCTCGGTCAGGGGCTTGAAACGCCGGGCGCGGTCAAAGGGGTGACGGACCAGGCTGTGCACTGGAATACTGCACGGGATTCAAGGTCTTCTGCCGGGTGAATGGGGTGCCATCGTGAGGTTCGTCAAGGGGTTTGTCGTGGCCCTCCTCGGGATTGCCACCGCTCTTGGGGTCGTTGCATCGGCTCAGGCGCAGGGCCCGGCCGCCAGGGCGCCGGGTACTCCGGAAGGCGTCTACGACGTCAACATCGACGGTCAGGCGCAAAGCACTTGGGAGATCTGGCCGATCTGCGTGCCGACGGTGGGTGACCTGCGTGATCCGCTGCTGTTGCCGGTCGCGTGCTCGTTGAAGGTGGGGCCGTCCAATCTGGCCGGCCGTGATGCGCGCATGGTCGACGGAATGTGGCAATTCGTCTACAACGACGCCAAGCGCACATGTCCCGACGGCACCACAGCCCCGCAACAGGTGATCTTCCGATTCGACGGGTATTCATTGACCGGCCAGATGAAGGTGCTGCACGGCGATGAGTGCGGCGATGCGCCCGCAATGGTCGTTGCGCCGCTGACTCTGAAGTTCAACCGGCCGCTGTCGATCCCCGTCACCCAGTACCCGCTGCAGTGTGAGCCGGGCGGGTTGCGCCGCTGTTTCTGAGTTGTCTGGCGACTCCTCGATCGGGAAGGTCGACGGGTGGCCGTACCGCCGCGATGCAGTTCAAGGTAGGACTGCGGGCCCTAGACGGTGAATCCGCCGTCGACGTTCCAGTGCGCGCCGGTGATGTATCCGGTGTCGGGGCCCGCCAGATAGCTGACCACGCCAGCGACGTCACTGGGCTGACCATAGCGACCGCCGGCCATGACTTTCTTTGCCATTTCGGCGAATTCGCCTTCGTCGGGGTTCATGTCGGTGTTGATTGGGCCCGGCTGGACGTTGTTGACGGTGATGCCGCTGGGCCCGAGGTCGCGAGCCAGGCCGCGCGTCAATCCCGCGACGGCGGCCTTCGTCATCGCGTACACCGCCAGGCCGGGACCCGGGACCTGGTCGGCGTTGATGCTGCCGATGTTGATGATGCGTCCACCCTCGCCGAGGTGGGCGAGTGCTGCCTGGATCGCGACGAACACGCCGCGGATGTTGATCGCCACGATCTTCTCGAACTGGTCGGCCGGGAAGGATGCGACGTCGCCCAGGATCGCGATGCCTGCGTTGTTGACGAGGATGTCGAGGCCGCCGAGCTTGGCGACGGTTTCCTCGACGGAGTGGGTCACCTGTTCGGGGTCGGCGGCGTCGGCCTGGATCGCCACGACCGTCGCACCGTCGGCGGCGACTTCGGCGACCAGCTTCTCGGCCTCGGCCGTCGACGCGCCGTAGGTGAATGCGACAGCGGCTCCGTCGGCGGCCAGCCGTCGCACGATCTCGGCCCCGATTCCCCGTGACGCCCCGGTGACCAGTGCCCGTCGTCCCGCGAGTGGCTTTCCGCTTGCTGTTGTCATGGCGTGGATAATGCCGCAGAAGCGGTAAACATTCCCGGGCTTGCCGACCGTGCTTGTCAGACGTGGCAGGCACGCTCTCCGGAATGGATAGTGATGAGACGTCGCTGTCATCAATTGATGACGCGGCTGGGTCGGGTAGTGCCTGGGGTGGGGTCGGTCCGAAGCCGTGGTGGTTTGGCCATCCGGAGTTGCAGGCCGCCCGTCAAAGGGTGCTCGATGAGTTGGGCTGGGCGCCGGGCGAATGCGACGAGCCCGAGCCAGCGCCCTGCGACGAGTTGGCGGGGGATAGTGCCGACGCAACGGCGTCATCAATTGATGACGCGGCTGGGTCGGATGGTGCCTGGGGTGGGGTCGGTCCGAAGCCGTGGTGGTTAGACCATCCGGAGTTGAAGGCCGCTCGTCAAAGGGTGATGGACGAGATAGAGCGTGCGCCTGACAGGCCGGGCGACGACGCCGGGCCCGACCGAGTGCTGAACGACATGCTCTCCGGCGCGAGCGTGCGCGAGCTTCGTGAGGCTCGCGATGATCTCGCTCGCGCGCAGGCTCGCTACGCCGAAGCCGTCCGGTCCGGCCGTGATTGTGGACTCTCATGGGGCGAAATCGGATCCGTACTCGGCGTTCCCAGGCAGCTCTTACACCGTCGGTTCGCGCGGCGGCTAGGGTCACGACGGGGGCCGAGCGAAAGGTAACGGATACCGCGTGACTGTTGACTCTCAGAAGAAGCGGATCGTCGTCTTCGGCACTGGCTTCGTCGGCCAGATGGTGATCCCCGAGATCGTCAAACATCCGCTGTTCGAACTGGTCGGCGTCGGAGTCAGCAACCCCGACAAGGTCGGCCGCGACGTCGGAGAGGTCTGCGGTCTCGACACGACGCTGGGAATCACCGCCACCGACGACATCGACGCGCTGATCGCGCTCAAACCCGACGCCCTGGTGCACTACGGACCCACCGCCGCGCACGCCGAGGAGAACATCAACCTCATCACCCGGTTCCTACGGGCGGGGATCGACGTCTGCTCGACGGCGATGACCCCTTGGGTGTGGCCGACCATGCACCTCAACCCGCCCAACTGGATCGAACCCATCACCGCGGCCTGTGAGCTCGGCGAGGCGTCCTGTTTCACCACCGGCATCGATCCCGGCTTCGCCAACGACCTGTTCCCCATGACGCTGATGGGGCTGTGCTCCGAGGTGCGTACGGTACGTGCTTCCGAACTGCTCGACTACACGAACTACACCGGCGACTACGAGCGTGAGATGGGAATCGGCAGGCCCCCCGAGAAGAAGGCCATGCTCGAAACCCCCGACATCCTAGTCTTCGCCTGGGGCGGAACCGTTCCCATGATCGCGCACGCGGCGGGCATCATGCTCGACGAGATCACCACGACCTACGACAAGTGGGTGACCCCCAACGAACGCAAGTCCGCCAAGGGCGTCATCCCCGCGGGGAACGTCGCGGCCGTGCGGTTCACGATCAACGGCCTCTACCAGGGCAAGACCCGCATCCAGCTCGAACACGTCAACCGGATCGGCGACGACGCCGCACCCGACTGGCCGACCGGCAACCAGAACGACGTCTACCGCGTCGACATCGAGGGGACGCCGAGCATCTTCCAGGAGACCGCATTCAGGTTCACCGACGGCTCGGGGCGCGATGCCGCGGCCGCCGGGTGCCTCGCGACCGGCCTGCGCGCGCTGAACGCGGTGCCTGCCGTCAACGACCTGTCCCCGGGCTGGGTCACCGCGCTCGATCTACCACTGATTCCCGGGTTCGGGACCATCCGCTGAGTAACGTTTTCGCCGTCTGATCAGATGGACATCTCCGGACAACAATCTGATCGAGACGGGAAGACATGTCAGAGGGGCTAGGGCTCTCGATAGGTGCCACACGCCTGACCGCGGTGGTCGTGGGCCGAGCGGCGCTGTCGCGTACCGCGGTGCTGACGCGCTTTGGGCACCGGCCGCCCGAGGTGGGGGTGCCCAGCGAGAATCCCAACCTCAACGAGCGTGGACTGATCCTCACCGACTTCGTCGACCGAGTCGGTGACCCGGTCGGCATCGTCGCGGCCGACGGTTCCACCCACCTCGCCGACGGTGTGCTCGCCGATGCGCTGCGCGCCCTGTTGCTCACCTTGACGGGCGGCCGGCCACCGGTCGACCCGGTCGCGGTCACCTATCCCGCACACTGGCGTCCGGCGGCCGTCGAAAGCCTGCGCAATGCGCTGGCCGCGTTGCCGGAGTTCGGCACCGCGCCGCTGGTGTCCGACGCCACCGCCGCCGTACGGGCGCTGCAGGACGACCCGGGTGTGCCGACGCGCGGCGTCATCGCGCTGTGCGACTTCGGCGGCACCGGGACGAGCGTCACGCTGCTCGACGCCGACGCGGGCTACGCGCCGCTTGCTCCCACCGTTCGCCACACCGATCTCTCCGGTGATCTCGTCGACCAGGCCTTGCTCACCCACGTGATCAACGATCTGTCGGCGGCGGGAAACATCGACCTGTCGGGTACGTCGGCGATCGGCTCGCTGACGCGTCTGCGGGCCGAGTGCCGCAACGCCAAGGAGCGGCTGTCCACCGCCAGCGTCACCTCGTTGATGGCCGACGTGCCCGGACACCGTGGCGAGGTGAGGCTGACGCGCAACGAACTCGACGACGCGATCCGTCATCCGGTCACCGACTTCGCTGGCGTGCTGCAGGAAACGTTGGAGCGCAACGGCGTTCGCGAACTTGCTGCGATTGCCACCGTCGGCGGAGGAGCGCGAATCCCGATCATCACAACAACGTTGTCCGACCGCTTCCGGGTACCGATAATCACCAACGGTCAACCCGAGCTGACCGCGGCCATCGGCTCCGGCCTGACGGCCGTGCGCGGAACCGTCGACGACGACCAGACAGCCATGGCCGCTGCCGCCGCTGCGGCGGCGCCCGCCACGCAGATGGCACCCGAGGTGGTTCCGGCGGCCGACGAGATGGCTCCGTCGGGCCAGTTCGGGGCACTGGCATGGTCGGACGCCAACGACGTTCCCGACGTGGCGCCGACCGGTCACTACGAGTACGACTCGCCTGCCGACCCCGACGACGTCCGGCCGCAGATCCAGTTCCAGCCCGACCCGCATGACGACGAGCGCTCGGCGAAGGCGCTGCCCTGGTACCGCCGGCCCGAGGTGGCGCTGGGGGCAGGCGTGTTGGTGGTGCTGGTCGCACTGGCGGCGGCCCTCATCTTCGTGATGCGCGACGGCGATACCCCGCCGGAGACGGCGTCGACCACGGCCCCCTCACAGCCTCCGGCCACGAGCGCGGAGGCGCCTTTGCCGCCGGAGACGCAGGCCCCGCCACCCGAGACCGCCACGCAGGAGGCGCCACCGCCGCCGGTGACCGAGACGGTGACCGCATCCCCGACCGAACCACCCCCGACCACTCCGCCGCCCCCGGAGACGACGACCGCGCCTCCTCCGCCGACCAGCGAAGCGCCGCCACCCACGACCACTCAGCCGCCGGCAAGCACGCCACCGCCGCCGCCGACCGTCCCGACGCTGCCCTACGAGACGATTCCCGGTCTGCCCTTCGTCCCGAACCCGATCCAACCGCCGCAACCGGCGCCTTAGCGTCGGCGGCGGTTCTAGGCTGGCGGCCATGACGACCGATGGCTTGCTTTTCGACCCCAACACCTACGACCCGCCGCAGTTCGATGCCGAAACGCGCAGGTTGTTGCGTGCGACCATCGACTGGTTCGAAAGTCAGGGCAAGAAGCGCCTACTGGATGACGATCTGGCCGCGCAATGGCCGGCCGACTTCGTCGACTTCGTCAAGCGCGAGAAACTGTTCGCGACGTTCCTCACCCCGTCGGAATTCGCCGCGGGCGACCCGGACAAGCGCTGGGATGCCGCGCGCAACGCCGCCCTCTCGGAGATCCTCGGGTTCTACGGGCTGACGTACTGGTACACCGAACAGGTCACCATTCTCGGCCTGGGACCCATTTGGCAGAGCGAGAACAAGGACGCCAAGCTGAGGGCAGCCGACGACCTCGACGCCGGCGAGGTGATGGCCTTCGGGTTGTCCGAACGCTCCCGCGGCGCCGACGTCTACAACACCGACATGGTGCTGACGCCGGCGAGCGAGGAGGACCGCGCGAACGGCATCCTGTACCGGGCGACGGGGGAGAAGTACTACATCGGCAACGGCAACGTCGCCAGCATGGTGTCGGTATTCGGACGGCGCGGCGACGTCGAGGGCCAAGACGCGTACATGTGGTTCGTCGCCGACAGTCAGCACGACGACTACCACCTGATCGACAACGTCGTGCACATGCAGATCTACGTCAGCACCTTCCGGTTGGACAACTATCCGGTGCGAGAGGAGGACATTCTGCACACCGGCGTGGAAGCCTTTGCCGCGGCGCTGAATACGGTCAACGTCGGCAAGTTCAACCTGTGCTCGTGCTCCATCGGCATGTCAGAGCACGCCTTCTACGAGGCGATCACCCACGCTCAGAACCGCATCCTGTACGGCAACCCGGTCACCGAATTCACCCACGTACGAACCAACTTCGTCGACGCGTACTCGCGGCTGATCGCGATGAAGCTGTTCAGCCAGCGCTCCGTCGACTACTTCCGTGCCGCGAGCCTCGATGACCGCCGATATCTGCTGTTCAACCCCATGACCAAAGCCAAGGTCACCATGGAGGGCGAAACCGTGCTGCGGGCGTTGCACGACGTGATCGCCGCCAAGGGATACGAGAAGGACACGATGTTCCGCGAGGTTGCACAGTTCATCGGCACCCTGCCGCGACTGGAGGGCACCGTGCACGTGAACGTCGGCCTGGTGCTCAAGTTCATGCCGAACTACATGCTGAATCCCAAGGAATATCCGCCGATCCCGATGCGCAACGACGCTGCGGACGACACATTCTTCTGGAACCAGGGGCCGACGCGGGGTGCTGGAAAGGTGCAGTTCGCCGATTGGACTCCGGTGTACGAGGCACATGCTGGCATTGCGAATGTCGCGGTGTTCTACGACCAGGCCAAGGCATTCCGTGAGTTTCTCCTGACCGCCGCGCCCGACGCCGACCAGCAGAAGGATCTCGACTTCCTGCTCAACGTGGGACATCTGTTTTCGTTGATCGTGTACGGACAGCTGATCCTGGAGCAGGCCGCGCTGACGGGCCTGGACGCCGACATGCTCGACCAGATCTTCGATTTCCAGATCCGCGACTTCAATATGTATGCCGTTGCGCTGCATGGTAAGCCGACCGCGACGACGGCCCAGCAGGACTGGGCGCTGAGCGCGATCCGCAAGCCCGTTCCCGACGCGGAACGGTTCCATCGGGTCTGGGAACGGGTCAAGGCCTACGACGGCGCCTACGAGATGGCGCCCTAGCGGCGGCGCACACCCGTCACCGCCGACCGCGGTAGGCGGCCCGCGCGAGAATGGCCGACGAGTCGGTCGCCGTCGACGATGACGTCGAAGTCGAGGTTCAGCCGCATCGGCTTACGCACCGACTGGCTCCACGTAATCCGTTGTCCATCAACCACGATGCCCTGTAGCGCAACCGTCTCGTCCTTGCCGGTCGCGGAACCGGTGAGGGCGCCGTCCTGTTCGGTGAAGGTGTAACGCACGGCGAGCGAGCCGATCGGTGTCTTGATCGTGACGTCCCAGTCTCCGGCAATGCTCATGCTGTCCACACCGTCCCTCGTCGTTCGTAGGCGAACAACTCCTCGACCGCGAGGGCGACCGTCGCTCCGTAGAAGCGGTCGAGCAGATGGAGTGCGAGGTCCAAACCGGAGGTGACGGCTCCGGACGTCACCAGGTCGCCGTCGTCGACGACCCGGGCGTGCACTGTGGTCACGCCCGTAGCCTCGAGCAGGTCCATGCCGAGGTGGTGGGTGACCGCGTTACGGCCCTCCAGCAGCCCACCCATCGCCAGCGCGAGCGAGCCTCCGCACACCGTGGCCACGGTGACATCTGGATTCTCCATCGCCTTGCGCAGCAGCGGAATAACTGCGGATTCCGCGAACCGTGCGAGCAGGACGGGGATGGTGTCGACCTCGTCGGGATCGCCGTCGATCGGCCCGGACGCGCCGGGCACGACGATGAAGCCGGGCTTCGACGGGTCGAGCTGCGCGGTGGCATGCAAGACCATTCCCAGGGTCCCACCGAGCACCTCCCTAGGCCCCTCGGCAGACACCAGTTCAACCTGGAGTTCGCCTCCGGCGAAGTCACTGCCGGCGGCAAGCACTTCGAACGGTGCGGTGGCGTCGAGCGGATCGAACCCGTCGAACAACACGATCTGTGCGTACACACGGTGATCGTCGACCCGTTTCGGCCGGGTTGCCAGTGGCCAGATCGCCACATATCGCCAAGATATTGCCAAGTCCTGTTATGGTGCCGGTATGCATGTCGTCGCTGTGCTGGCGCTGCCAGACACCATTGCTTTTGATCTGGCAACCGCGGTCGAAGCCTTCGGTCGGGTCCAGTTGCCCTCTGGCGCACCGGGATACCGCATCGTGGTGTGCGGGTCACAACCGGAGGTCACCGCCGGGCCGCTCCGCATCGCCACCGACCACGGCCTCGAAGCGCTGGCCGATGCCGACACCATCGTCGTCCCCGGACGTAACGACCCCACGGTCGATACCTCCCAGGAGGTGCTGTCGGCCCTGACCGCCGCCCATGCTCGCGGCGCGCGGATCGCATCGATCTGCTCAGGTGCCATCACCCTGGCCGCCACCGGATTGCTGGACGGTAAGCGCGCGACGACCCATTGGATCGCCACCGAGTACTTTCGCGCGCGCTTTCCCGCCGTCGACCTCGATCCCGATGTCCTCTACGTCGACGACGGCCAGGTGCTGACATCGGCGGGCGCATCGGCCGGTTTGGACCTGTGCCTGCACATGATCGCTCGCGACTACGGAGCCGCGGTGGCGGCCGACGCGGCCCGACTCGCCGTGGCACCCCTGCATCGCAGCGGGGGACAGGCGCAGTTCATTCTCCGAAATCAGGCGGCTGTCAAACACATTGCCGAGCGCACCGAGCTCGACGATGTACTCGCGTGGATCGAACAGGAAGCACACCGCGACGTGACGTTGCACGACATCGCGGCCCGCGCCGCGGTGAGCGTGCGAACCCTGAACCGGCGATTCCAGTCTGAGACGGGTCAGACGCCGATGCAATGGCTGACCGGAGTGCGGGTCCGCCATGCTCAGCAGCTGCTCGAGAGCACCGCATACGGTGTCGAAAGGATCGGCCGTGAGGTCGGCTTCACCTCCCCGGCCAATTTTCGCGAGCAGTTCCGGCGGCTGACCGGAGTAGCACCCTTGAACTACCGCAACACCTTTCGTGAGCGGATGGCAAGCTGATGGCTACTACTTCGATTGTCGCTTCACCAGCACCACATGCGCCATCGGAATCTGCGTCTGCTCCGGCGATGCCGCCAGCCGACTGACCACTCCGGCCTCGAGCCGATCGAAGAGCTCCGTCTTGCGTGGGTCGGCGTGGCCTCCTTCGAGCGCGCTTGCGAACGTGGGGAACGCCGCGGCTCGGCAGAAAGCCCCCCACTGAGCACCGAAAGCCTTGGCGTCCTTGTCAATTTGGTACTGCTTGAAGAAACGGTCTTCGGCGTCGAAAAGGTCGAGTTGCTCGATCTCGAGATTCTCGAACCGCCCGGAGGGCGCAAAGCACGCGCGGAAGTCGGCAGCGTTGCGTCCGGCGATCGGCAGTACCATCCGGTGTTTCTCGTCCTCGGTGATCAGTCCGGCCGCGGTGAGTTCGGCCACCGCGTCGTACATGCTGTTGAGGAGCGGGTGGTACCCGAAGTCGCCGGACTCATCGATACCCGGCGTCATCACCACTATCCGTCCGCCGGGCGCCAACTCTCTGCCACGGAATGCGACGAACTCGTGCCAGTCGTGCGCGGCCTGACGCGCATACTCGGCTTTGACACGCTCGTCGCTGCTGTAGGCGACGTGGATGTGGTCGGGGACCGGCGCGGGCACGCGGCTGAGCCATTGGATCGCCCACGAACTCCAACCCAGGTTGACGCTGTTGGACGGGAGGATCTGCGCGTAAAAGGAGCGACCCACGGCCGAGGCGAATGTCGCCGCATCTTTTCGCAGGTAACTGTCCGGGTCGTCACTGAGTGTCTTGAACAATGCCGTGAAGTCGTTGTCCGGCAGGTCGGTGTGGACGACCAGGATCGAATGGTCGTGTCGGGTTCGCTTGCGCAGCACAGCGATAGCCGCGCACATGGGCAGAAGAGAGTTGTGGCCGTTGGCTGCGCCGTAGTCGGCGACGACGATCGGCCCTGGTTGCTTGGGCAGCGGTACCGCGTCGGCCGCCTTCTCGAATATCGCCATGGCCGCAGGCAGTCCTGCGGCCTGAAGCCGGGAACTGGCCGTGTAGGAACCGCTCTCCATCGGTTCAGGCCGCACGACGATGCTTGACTCAGGCATCGCGACCTCCGGGACGTGTGGGCAACGGGCAGCTGGGGCGTACCCACGACCGTAGTCCCCTTACGCGGGATAGGTCACCGAAGTCAGTCGCTCCGAGATCGCCCACAACCTGCGTCCGTCGGCCTCGTCACTGGCGCGGGGGAGGATCTTGGCGTCGGTGACGCCGCCGCCGGCCAGTTCGAGGATGCCCCGTGGTCCGTAGAACGCGCCGCCCTGCGCCTCGGGGGCGGTCGCGCCGTACAGGCTGGGCAGAATTCCCTCGTCGATCTCCTGCCACATGAACGGCATCGCGGTCCGGCTGACGCGGTAGAAGCGTTCCAGCAGCGTCGGGTTGGCCTGACCGTGGGAGGGGCCGCTCAGCTGGAGGTTGGTCTTGCACAAGCCGGGATGCGACGCGTTGGACATGATGTTCCACCCGCCGTGGCGACTCCTGCGGTCCAACTCGATCGCGAACATCAGGTTCGCGGACTTGGACTGCGCCTACGCCTGGGTGGCGTTGTATCGCTTCTCCCACTGCAGATCGTCGAACCGGATGCCGCCGAAGCGCGCTGCAGAACTGCTCAACGAGTGCACCCGCGGCTGGTCGGCGGCACGCAGCAGCGGCAGCAGATGACCGGTGAGCGCGAAGTGGCCCAAATGGTTACAGCCGAACTGTAATTCGAATCCGTCGGCGGTGGTTTCCCGCTGCGGTGGCTGCATGATGCCTGCGTTGTTGATCAGGAGGTCGATCGGTCGTCCCTCGGCGTTCAGTTCGTCGCCGAGCGCCTTGACGCTGGCCAGCGAGGACAGGTCGAGCGCCTTGATGGACAGCTTGGCGTCGGGGACCGTCGCGCGGATCTGCTCGATCGCGGCCTCGCCCTTCGCGCGGTTGCGGATCGCCATGACGACGTCGGCGCCCGCGGCGGCCAGCCGGGTCGCGATGCCAAGCCCCAGCCCGGAGTTGGCGCCGGTGACGACCGCGAGCTTTCCGGACTGATCGGGGACCGTCACTGTGCGCACACGGACCATGAGTTTCTCCTCTACGTCGGATGGATAACCGAACAGTAACGGACCATTGGTCTGATAACAAGAGCCCGATGGTCTGATAATGTTGCTGTCTTGTGACGTCCTTCCAGCGTGCTCGCCGGCCGGAGCAGATGGCGGCCCGCCGGATGGCGATCATGAAGGTCGCGCGCGACATGCTTGCCGAGAAGACCGTCGGTGACATCAGCTTGCGGGAACTCTCGGACCGGGTCGGACTGGCCAAGTCGAACGTACTGAGATATTTCGACAGCCGCGAGGCGATCTTCCTCGAGGTGCTCGACGAGGAATTCACGATGTGGCTCGCTGACGTCGAGAGTCGGCTGGGGCGGCCACGTGCCAGAAAATCGGGCTACGCCAACGAGATCCGGGTTGCGACCGTCGTCGCGGATTCGGTGATGGCGCGCCCGCTGCTCGGCGAGCTTCTCGGGTCGATGGCCTCGGTGCTGGAACGCAACATCTCGCATCGGTTCGCCCGCGACTTCAAGGCGCGCGCGATGGGGCGGATCGCGGCATTGGCGGCCCTCGTGCACCGCCATCTGCCCTGGCTGCCTGAAGAGTTCACCGCGTTCTTCGCCGAGGGGTCGCTGATGTTGACAGCGGGCGCGTATCCGTTCTCGGTGCCCACCGAACCAGTGCGCGCCGCCATCGCAGAGATCGGGCTTCCCGATCCAGGTCAGCGATTCAGCGACGGCCTGCGATTGGGTCTGCAGACATGGCTGATCGGCGCGGCGGCACAGACCGAGGCGTGACAGACATACGGCCGAAGTCGTGACACACTTTCGGCCATGAAGCGCGCGCCGCGGATCGCGATCGTGGTTTCTGTTCTCACGTTGGTCGTGTCTTTCGTCGGTTTCATGGCATCGCTTGTCCTGAACGTCTTCGTGCTCGACGAGTACGACGCGTACGGCGAGATGACAATTCCGGGCTCCATGAGCCTGCAACTTCCTGCTGGCGAGATGACCGTGAGCTTCCATACCGTGGTGGCCGACAATCCGAGGAGCGGTTTCGCGATTCCCGATCTGAGTTTCGGGATCACCCCGACCGCCGGTCTGCCGGAGCCCACGGTCATCGAAGACATCGGCGGCACAACGACACACAACAACGATGTGCGCGTGCGGGTCTGGAAGGTTCAGGTTCGGGAGGCGGGCACCTACCAGGTCGAGGCCAAGGGGTCTGTCGACGGGTTCATCACGCCCAGAATGGCATTCGGACATGACGGCTCCCGCGGATGGCTGCCGTTCGTGTTCGGCGGTCTCTTCGGACTCGGCTTACTGCAGCTCGCCGTCTCGTTGATGTGGTCCGCGCGTGCGGCCAAGAAGCGTCGCATTCTCGACGAGGGCCGAGGAACCTAATCGCCGCGAGCGACCGCCTTTGTACGTCAGTTTCCGAAGTGTCGCCGTACAGACACGGTCGGTCGCGGTGCAAGGGGCGCGCTCAGCTGCCGCGCTTGACCCAGTCGTCGTAATTCACGAGCTCGTCACCGATGGTGGTGGTGTCGCCGTGTCCGGTGTAGACGACGGTGTCGTCGGGCAGCTTCCCGAGCCGGCCCGAGATCGACGAGAGGATCGTGGGGAAGTCCGAGTACGACCGTCCGGTGGCCCCCGGGCCGCCCTGGAACAGGGTGTCGCCGCTGAAGACCGCGTTCAACGCGGGAGCATGCCAACACACCGAGCCCGGCGAGTGTCCAGGAGTGTGCAGCGCGTGCAGCTCGATGCCACCGACAGCGAGCGTCTCGCCATCGCTGACGGTACGGAAATCCCTCTCGGGGTGAGTCATTCGCCACAGCACGTCGTCGGCCGGATGCAGAAGCACCGGCGCGTCGAGCGCATCCGACAGCTCAGGGGCGACCGTGACGTGGTCATTGTGCCCATGGGTGCAAACGACTGCCACCACGTTGCGGCCGCCGACGGCCATGACGATCGGCCCGGCGTCGTGGGCGGCGTCGAAGACGATGACGTCGTTGTCGTCGCCGACGAGCCAGATGTTGTTGTCGACTTCCCAGGATCCGCCGTCGAGTTCGAAGGTGCCGTGGGTGACCACGCGGGAGATGTTGTCGCTCACAGGATCACCACCGAGCGCAGCACAGCGTCTGCTTCGGAGCCGGCATGCATCTTGTGGAATGCGTCCTCGATACCGTCCAGACCGATGCGTTCGGAGACGAACTTCTCCAGCGGCAGCCTGCCTTGCAGGTAAAGGCTGATCAACGTGGGGAAGTCACGCTCGGGCAGGCAGTCGCCATACCACGACGATTTAAGTGAACCGCCGCGGGAGAAGAAGTCGATCAGCGGCATCTCCAATGTCATGTCCGGGGTCGGAACACCGACCAGGACAACGGTTCCGGCCAGATCGCGGGCATAGAACGCCTGTTTCCACGTTTCGGGCCGACCGACCGCGTCGATCACCACGTCCGCGCCGAAGCCGTCGGTCAAATCCTGGATCGTCGCCACCGGGTCGAGCTCTTTGGCGTTGATGGTGTGCGTGGCCCCGAACCCGCGCGCCCAGTCCAGCTTCTTGTTGTCGGTGTCCACCGCGATGATCCGCCGCGCCCCGACCAAGGCGGCACCGGCGATCGCGGCATCACCGACACCGCCGCAGCCGATCACGGCCACAGTGTCGTCACGGTTGACCGCGCCGGTGTTGATCGCCGCGCCGATACCGGCCATCACCCCGCAGCCCAACAGGCCCGCCACCGCGGGATCGGCGGCCGGATCGACCTTCGTGCACTGGCCCTCGTGCACCAATGTCTTGTCTGCGAAGGCGCCGATGCCCAGCGCGGGCGTCAACGGGGTGCCGTCGGTCAAGGTCATCGGCTGCTCGGCGTTGAATGTGTCAAAGCACAAATGTGGGCGACCGCGCTTGCACGCCCGGCACTGTCCACACACCGCACGCCAGTTCAGGATCACGAAGTCGCCGGGCTCCACGTTCGTCACACCCGCGCCGACCGACTCCACCGTGCCCGCCGCCTCATGACCCAGCAGGAAGGGGAACTCGTCGTTGATCCCGCCCTCGCGATACGTCAGATCGGTATGGCACACCCCGCAGGCGATGATGTCGACCACCACCTCACCGGCACCCGGATCGGGGATGACCACCTCGACCACCTCGACCGGCTCACCCTTCTTACGCGAAATCACGCCCCGCACCGTCTGAGTCATGGGGATAACATAACGTTCTCAATTAATTCATGCCCGAAGGGGCATTTGAACTTCTCCGCCCGGATATACCGTTGTACTTCACTGACATGGATACCGGCGTAGGCACCCACGGCGACCTGCTGCTGACGGCGCGCACCGCGCACGTCCGCCGAGACTGGCATGCCTCCTATTCGGCATTCTTCCGGGCAGGCGAGGACACGCCGCTGGGTACCGACGACCTCGACGCGATGGCGACTGCGGCGTGGCAGCTGGGGCGCGGCAAGGAGTCCCTGCGCATCGCCGAACGTGTCTTCGGACAGTTGTCGCGCACCGACCCGCCGTCGGCGGCGATGAAAGCCGTGGAACTCGGCCTGGCGTGGTTCACCCGCGGGGACTTCGTCATCGCGCAGGGCTGGATGAACCGGGCACGCCGACTGCTCGACGGCGCCCCCGAGGGGCCCACCGACGGCTACCTGGCATATCTCGAGGCGCTCGTGGTGATGGCCGACGGCGATGCGCTCGCCGCGCGGGTGCAGAAGCTACGAGACGTCTGTCAGCGGCTGGACATGCCCGCGCTCAACGCGCTGTGCCGGGTCGCCGAGGCGCTGACCGCGATCAGCGAGGCCCGGGTGGCCGATGCGTACGGACTGATCGACGAGGCAATGTTGCCGATCCTTGCCGACGAGGTGCCCATCGACTGGGCGGGCGACATCTACTGCGTCGTCCTCAACCAATGTCATCGGCTGGCCGACCTGCCGCGGATGAGGGCATGGACCCAATCAATGGAGCGCTGGTGCAACGACTTTGCGGGGTCGTCGAACTACGGCGGGGTCTGCGATGTGCATCGGCTGCAGCTGTCGGCTGCCACCGATGACTACCGCCAGCTCGAGGACAGGCTTGCCGAGACCAGCCGGGCGCTGGAGGACGTCAACACCTGGGCCGCCGGTGAGGGGTACTTCCAGTTGGGGGAGGTGCGGCGGCTGCGCGGCGATGCCGATGGTGCGTTCGCGGCCTTCGCGCGCGCCCGGTCACTGGGTGTGGAGCCCCAACCCGGTGAGGCGTTGCTGCGTTGCCGGATGGGTGACCGCGAGACCGCGTGGACCGATTTGCGGCTGGCGCTTGCCGGCGCCGACCGGCCGGGCCGCATGCGATTGTTGCGCGCGTCGGTCGAAGTCGCGCTGGCACGTGGCAGCCTCGACGAAGGCGAAAGATACTGTGCGGAACTCGAATCCGGCGCCGAAGCGTTCGCTACCCCCGGATTCCGGGCGTGGGCAGCACATGCCCGCGGCGCGCTGTTGACACAGCAGGGGCAGCACGCGAGGGCACTGGGATTGCTCGAAGCGGCGCTGCGCGAGTATCGAACTCAGCAATCTCGGTACGAGACCGCGCAGATTTACGAGTGGATGGCCCTCGCGCACAAGGGCCTGGGCGACGAGCAGCTGGCCGCCGCGGACTCGGCGACCGCCGAGAACATCTACGCCCAGCTGGGAGTCGAGCCGGCCCAGATCTGCGTCACCAGCACAGCCCGGGGTCTGACCAAACGCGAAATCCAGATTTTGCAGCGAATCGCCGGGGGCGCGACCAACAAACAGGTCGCCGAGCAGATCTGCATCAGTGAGAAGACGGTCGGCCGTCATCTGGCCAACATCTACGCCAAACTCGACGTCTCCTCACGCACGGCCGCGGTGGCGTGGGCATACGACAACGACATCCTGCAATGACCAACTGCATCGTATGCACCACACGGGTGTCCGAAAAGATGCATCGTTTGCCCGATGCGGGCGGTGCGCGCCCCGCGTTTAGTTCAAGTGATCACCACTCGACCACCCCTCAAGGAGCAGGATGACCGCCATCGAAGAACAGCAATTCACCGACACCACAGAAGAATTCGCCGGCCGTATCGCGGGTGCCATTGACAGCGCCAGCCTGGCGATACTGCTGTCGATCGGGCATCAGACCAATTTGTTCGACACCCTGGCCGAACTTCCACCGGCCACCAGCGCGCAAATCGCCGACGCCGCCGGGCTCAACGAACGCTATGTGCGGGAATGGCTGGGTGGGGTGGTGTCCGGCCGCGTCGTCGAGTTCGACCCGGCCACGCAGACCTACACCCTTCCGCGGCACCGCGCGGCCGTGCTGACGCGGGCGGCGGGTCCGGACAATCTGGCCCGCGTCGCGCAGTTCATACCGATGCTCGGTGAGGTGGAACAGAAGGTTGTCGATTGCTTCCACAACGGCGGTGGTTTGTCGTACAGCGACTATCCACGCTTTCACAAGCTGATGGCCGAGGAGAGCGGTGAGGTGTTCGACGCCGCACTCGTCGAGGTCATTCTGCCGATGGCTGACGGCCTGCCCGAGCGGCTGCGCGCCGGCGCCGACGTGGCCGACATCGGCTGTGGCAGTGGCCACGCGATCAATGTCATGGCACAGGCGTTTCCGGCAAGTCGCTTCACCGGCATCGACTTCTCCGACGAAGGCCTCGCCGTCGGCCGGGCCGAAGCCCAACGGCTGAACCTGCCCAACGCGACGTTCGCCGCCATGGATGTGGCGGCGCTCGATATGAGCGAAACCTATGACGTCATCACGGTTTTCGATGCGATTCACGACCAGGCCCACCCGGCGCAGGTGCTCCAGAACATCTATTCCGCACTGCGGCCGGGCGGCGTGTTGTTGATGGTCGACATCAAGGCGTCGACTCGGCTGGAGGACAATATCGGCGTGCCGTTGGCGACGTACCTCTACACGGTGTCGACGATGCACTGCATGAGCGTGTCGCTGGGTCTGGGCGGAGATGGGCTAGGCACGTGTTGGGGTCGGCAACTGGCTACGTCGATGCTCGCCGATGCCGGCTTCGGGGACGTCACGGTCCGCGAGATCGAATCCGACGCGTTCAACTACTACTACATCGCGCGCAAATCATGAGCCGGCGCGGGAGCCTTCCTCAGCTGGGCGGCGGCCTGTTCGTGACCGACGGCGGACTCGAAACCGAACTCGTCTTCCATGACGGCATCGACCTGCCGGCCTTCGCGGCGTTCCCGTTGCTTGACAGTCCGGACACCCGGGACCGGCTGCGGCGCTACTACGATGGGTACCTGGCGATCGCGCGCAGGCATGGCGCCGGCTTCGTCATCGAAACACCAACGTGGCGTGCCAATCCCGACTGGGCTTCACAGCTCGGATACTCACCCGAGCGGCTCGACGCGCTGAACCGTTCGGCGGTGGAGCTCGCCGAGGAGGTCCGTGCGGCGGCGACAGCCCAGGGTCTAACCGCGGTGGTGAGCGGCTGCGTGGGCCCGCGAGGCGACGGCTATGACCCGCGCGACGCGATGACGGCCGAGGATGCCGAGCGGTATCACGCGGTCCAGATCGCGACGTTCGCCGACACGACCGCCGACCAGGTCACCGCGATCACGATGACCAATGCCGCAGAGGGAATCGGTGTGGTGCGGGCCGCTGCCGCGGCGGGCATTCCGGCGGCGGTCTCGTTCACTGTCGAGACCGATGGCCGGCTGCCGACAGGTCAGCCGTTGCACGAGGCGATCGAGCAGGTTGATGCCGAAACAGACGGCGGTGCAGCGTATTTCATGGTCAACTGTGCGCATCCGACACATTTCGCGGATGCGCTCGACCACGACGGGGAGTGGCGGTCGCGGCTTGTCGGTCTGCGCGCGAACGCCTCATCGAAGAGCCACGCTGAACTCGACGAGTCCACCGAACTCGACGAGGGCGACCCCGACGACCTCGGGGCGCGGCATGCCGCCCTGCGGGATCGCTTACCCGCGGTGACGGTGCTCGGCGGGTGCTGCGGCACCGACGCGCGCCATGTGGCGGCCATCTGCGAGGCGTGGAGCGCCCAATAGGCTAGCTGATGTGGCAGCGCTTGATGCGATCGAAGAGTGGCCGGTCCCGACCGCCGCAGCCGCGGTAGTCGGACCATCCGGAATCCTGGCCCAGCACGGCGATGTCCGGCAGCGCTTCACGTTGGCGTCGGTGACCAAGCCGCTGGTGGCCCGGGCCGCGCAGATCGCGGTCGAGGAGGGCGCCGTCGACCTCGACACCGAAGCCGGCCCGCCCGGTTCCACGGTGCGTCACCTGCTGGCACACACGTCCGGCTATTCGATGCACTCGGCGGATCTGATGGCCGAGCCCGGCAAACGCCGGGTGTACTCGAACTACGGATTCGGGGTGCTCGCCGAGACGATTCAACGGGCGGCAGACATCGAGTTCGCGCAGTACCTGACCGAGGCGGTGTGCGAGCCGCTTGGCCTGTCGGACACCACGCTGGCGGGCGGTGCCGAGGCGGCCGGATTCGGAGCCACCTCGACCGTCGCTGACCTCGTCGCCTTCGCCGGCGACCTGCTGCGCCCCTCGACCGTGTCCGAACAGATGCACACCGAGGCCACCCAGGTGCAGTTTCCCGGCGTGTCGGGGGTGCTGCCCGGTTTCGGGACGCAGCGTCCCAACGACTGGGGTCTGGGCTTCGAGATCAGGGACGACAAGTCGCCGCACTGGACAGGTTCGGCGAACTCGGACGCCACCTACGGGCATTTCGGCCAGTCAGGGACGTTTTTGTGGGTGGACCCGCGGGCTGACCTAGCGCTCGTGGTGCTCACTGACCGCGATTTCGGCGACTGGGCATATTCGCGCTGGCCCGCGCTATCTGATGCCATCCTGAGAGAATTCGAAGCAGACTAGCGCAACAGGCGCCTCACAGGGCACAATAGACACGCACGACACATACATTTGCACATCATTCGGAACCGCCAGGTCGCTTGGGGAAGACGTCCCTCGTGGAGCCGAAGGAGCAGCAAATGCGTGCAGCGAACCAATTCGCCGACGCGGCGACTGGCGTGGTGTACATCCATGCTTCTCCCGCGGCGGTAGCCCCTCATGTCGAGTGGGCGCTGTCGTCGACGCTTTCGGCGAGAGCAAACCTGAAGTGGACGCCCCAGCCTGCCATGCCCGGGCAGCTGCGCGCCGTCACCAACTGGATCGGGCCGGTGGGCACCGGGGCGGCCCTGGCGAACGCACTGCGGTCCTGGTCGGTGTTGCGCTTTGAAGTCACCGAGGACCCCAGCGCAGGCGTCGACGGTCATCGCTGGTGCCACACCCCGCAACTGGGCATGTGGAGCGGCGCGATGAGCGCCAACGGCGACGTGATGGTCGGCGAGATGCGGCTTCGGACGTTGATGCAATCGGGGGCCGACATGTTGGCGGCCGAACTCGATTCGGTGCTCGGCACCGCATGGGACGAGGCGCTCGAGCCCTACCGTGACGGCGGCGACGCCGCCGAGGTCAGCTGGCTGAGCCGGGGAGTCGGCTAGCCGCGTGTGCACGTCGTCGGTGCGCCGCGAAGATTCACCGGCAAATTTCGCAGTAGTTGCACCTTCGACTTCGAGATCGCTGAGACTGTCGTCATCTCCCTAGGAGGCGACAATGTTCACGATCCGCGTACTCACCGCAGCGACCTTCGCCACCGGCGCGCTTCTCACCGCTGCAACCGCATCGGCATCACCGGCTACCGACGCGCTGTTCGGCGCGCTTGACGGGCTCGGGTTGCCGATTTCGGGACCCGCCGTCATCACGGCGGGCAATCTGGCCTGCGATTCCTCTACCAGCGGCCTGGCCCGCGATCTGATTGCATCGCGGATCTCCAGCGAGTTCGGCCTGGACCCGGGTCAGGCGAACCAGTTCGTCGGGATCAGCCTCGCGGTCTACTGCCCGCTGCGGTAATCGCTACGGGGCCGGCGTCAGGATCTTCAGCGCGCCCGGCACCGCCGACACCTCGACGGGAAGCGGACAGGCGTACTCGCCATCGGCGTAGGCGTTGATGCCCGGCGAGTCGACGGTGATGGTGCGGGCACGCTCGGTGCGGACCTCGTCGAGGTCGACGTGCGTGCCCTTGAATACGGTGGGGAACAGTCGGATCAGCTTCGTGCGCGACGCCGATGACACCATCGTGACGTCCAGCAGTCCGTCAGTGGGGTCGGCTTTCGGGCAGATCAGCATGCCGCCGCCGTAGCTCTTGGTGTTGCCGAAGGCGGCCAACGTCAATTCGGTGTCCAGTTCGCGCCCGTCGAACGTCAGGCTGAATGGCAGCAGCCGCAATTTGGACAACTCGGCGACCATCGCGACGTTGTAGCGCATGCGGCCGTGCGGCCACTTCATCCGGTTGGTCCTGTCGGTCACCAGTGAGTCGAAGCCGGCGGCCATCACGGTGCCAAACCACTTCTGCGCGCCGTCGATGCTCCTGATGCGACCCAGGTCGACGGTCTTGGCCACGCCGTCGACGATGACGTCGGCCGCGGCCTCGGGATCCTTTGCCGGAATGCCGAATTCACGAGCGTGATCGTTGCCGGTGCCCGACGGGATGATGCCCAGCGGGATGTCGGTCTGCGCAAGTACCTGCAGCGCAAGCGAGACGATGCCGTCACCGCCGACGACGACCAGCGCATCCATCCCGCGTTCGAGTGCACCCTCGACGAGTCGTCTCGCGTGCTCGGCATCGGTACCCGCGATGGCGACGACGTCGATGCCGCGCTTGTGCAACCGTGCGACGGCGCGTTCGGCGGCGTGCGGAGCACTGCCGTGCCCCGATGCCGGATTCGTCAGCATCGTGACGCGGCCGAGCTCCGTCACGGAATCAGCTTGCCGGGGTTGAGAATTCCGGCCGGATCCAACGTCGCCTTGACGGCCCGCAGCACCTGGACGCCGAGCTCGCCGACCTCGTCGCGCATCCACGGGCGGTGATCGGCACCGACGGCGTGGTGGTGGGTGATGGTGGCGCCGGTGCGCATCATCGCCTCCGAAGCCGCCGTTTTCGCCTCGTGCCACTGCTCGATCGGATTGCCGCGCTGCCCGGCGACGACCGTGAAGTACAACGAGGCTCCCGTCGGATACACATGCGAAATGTGGCACAGCACCAGTGCCGGTGTACCCGATTCGCCGAGAGATTTCGTCAGCGCTTCGGTGACCGCCGCCTTGAGCGCGGGCACGTTCGACCAATTGGTCGCGGTCTCCAGCGTCTCGCACAAGGCGCCGGCCGACAGCAACGAGTCACGAAGGTAGGGCGCGTTGAACCGCCCGTGCTCCCAGGCGCGGGCCGGCCCCTCACCCAGCGACGTGCCACCGGCGGCCTGCAGCACTGCGCGCGTTTCGGCATGGCGACTCTCGACGTGTGCCGCGGTGCCCTCGAACGCGGTGATCGCCAGGCAGCCGCCGGTGATCTGCTCTTCGCCGATGTTCTCGGTGGTGGCCAGGTTCACCCCGGTCTCGGCCTCGTCGGACAATCGGATGACGGTCGGCCCGGCACCGGTCTGCACGACGGCGCGCAGCGCGTCGGCTCCGGTCGCGAAATCCGGGAACGACCACGCCTCATAGCGGGTCGCCGCGGGCACCGGGTGCACCTTGACCCGCACGCGGGTGATGATCCCGAACACGCCTTCCGAACCGATCATCAACTGGCGCAGGTCAGGACCGGCGGCCGACTCGGGGGCACGGCCGAGGTCGAGCACGCCCGCCGGGGTCACCGTGCGCAGTCCGCGCACCATGTCGTTGAAGCGGCCGTAACCCGCCGAATCTTGACCCGACGAGCGGGTGGCGGCGAATCCGCCGATGGTCGCGAACTGGAAACTCTGCGGGAAGTGGCCGAGGGAGAAGCCGCGTTCGCCGAGCAGGCGTTCGGCCTCGGGACCGGTCAGCCCGGCGCCGAGTTCGGCTTCGCCGGAGACCTCGTCGAGCGAATGCAGTTCGGTGAGGCGGCGCAGATCCAGCGAAATGACCGCGCCGAAGTCTCCGCGGATCGGGTCGAGGCCGCCGACCACGCTCGTTCCACCGCCGAACGGGACGATCGCGATTCCGTGCTCGGAGCAGTACCGCAGGATCGCGGCGATCTCGTCGTCACACTGGGGCAGTAACACGGCATCGGGTGCGTCCTGCACGCCGGAGTCCTTGCGGCGCAAGAGGTCCAGAGTCGATTTGCCGCCGGCGCGAAGGAGTCGGCCGCGGTCGTCGACACGGCAGTAGTCGGCGCCCACGATGGCGGCCAGCCCGTCACGATCGGCGTCGGACAGCGCGGACGGGCGAAGGGTGACGTCCTCGGCCTCGAGATCGGGCGTAGCCGCACCGTCGACGCCGAGCGCCTGCTTCAGCAGGGTCTTTATCCCGTCGGACAGCGGTTTGGCCGCAGCGGGATCACCCCAGGCATTCCACTTCATCGGGGGCAGCAGTGCGGTCTGTTGGTCATCCGGACGCATCATGCGTTACAGTATTACACATGCTGTCAATCAGTAACGATTCACCGCAGACGATCGGAGATCGGATCCTCGCTGCGGCGGCCGAGTGCGTGTTGGCCTTCGGGGTGGACCGAGTGACGCTGGCCGAAATCGCTCGCCGCGCTGGTGTCAGTAGGCCCACGGTCTATCGGCGCTGGCCCGACACGCCTTCGGTGCTGGCGGCGCTGCTGACGTCGCGGGTCATCGGCGTGCTCGACGCCGTACCGAGCCGACAGGTCGGCCGCGGACCACTGGTCGAGCGCATCGTGACGGTTGCCGCACTGCTGCGTCGCGACGACGTGGTCATGTCGGTGCTGCGCAGCGCCCCCGATCTGGCGATGATCTACATCGCCGAGCGGTTGGGCACCAGCCAGCAGGTCCTGCTCGATGCCGTCGCCGCCGATATCAAGCTCGCGCAGGAAGAGGGCAGCGTGCGTGCCGGCGATCCCCGTCAGCTCGGAGCGATGTGCCTGCTGATCACCCAGTCGGTGATCCAGTCCGGCCAGATCGTCGCGCCGATCCTCGATGCCGACGCACTCGCCACCGAGCTCGCCCACTCACTGAACGGATACCTGAAACCGTGACCACCTCGACGGCACTCAACGAGGCCCGCCGCACCTCCGAACTTGCGGCACTGGCCGACGGCGCCACGATCGACGTTCTCGTGATCGGCGGCGGCATCACCGGTGTCGGTATCGCGCTGGACGCCGCGACGCGCGGGCTGAGCGTCGCACTGGTCGAGAAGCACGACCTGGCGTTCGGCACCAGCCGGTGGAGCAGCAAGCTGGTCCACGGCGGTCTGCGGTATCTGGCGACCGGCAACGTCGGCATCGCGCGACGCAGTGCGGTCGAACGCGGAATCCTGATGACGCGCAACGCCCCTCACCTCGTCGAGGCCATGCCCCAGCTGGTCCCGCTGCTGCCGTCGATGAACACTGCGTCGCGCGCACTCGTGCGGTTCGGTTTCGTGGCCGGCGACGGGCTGCGCAAGCTCGCGGGCACACCGTCGTCGACGCTGCCGCGGTCTCGGAGGATCGACACGAGCCGTGCCGTCGAACTCGCGCCGACCGTGCGTCGCGACGGCCTCGACGGTGCCCTGCTCGCCTATGACGGGCAGCTGATCGACGATGCACGCCTGGTCACCGCGGTGGCCCGCACGGCCGCCCAGCACGGCGCCGTGATCCTCACCCGCGTCGCGGCATCCGATGCGACAGGCACCTCGGTGACGTTGACCGATCAGCGTTCCGGGGAGTCGTTTCAGGTCTCGGCCCGGGTGGTCATCAACGCCACCGGTGTGTGGGCGGGTGAGGTGGACCCCTCGGTTCGCTTGCGTCCCAGTCGCGGAACGCATCTCGTGTTCGATGCCGAGGTGTTCGGGAATCCGGTTGCCGCCCTGACGATCCCGGTACCCGGCGAGATCAACCGCTTCGTGTTCGCGATGCCAGAGCAACTCGGTCGCGTGTACCTGGGGCTCACCGACGAGGATGCGCCCGGTCCAATACCCGACGTGCCGGAGCCCACAGCCGAGGAGACCAAGTTCCTGTTGGACACGGTCAACACCGCATTGGATGTCGCGCTCAGCGCCGGGGACGTGATCGGTGCGTATGCCGGTCTGCGGCCGCTGATCGACGCCGGAGCGGGACGCACCGCCGACGTGTCGCGCGAGCATCGGATCGTCGAGTCGCCGTCAGGTGTGCTCAGCGTCATCGGTGGCAAGCTGACCGAATACCGGTACATGGCAGAAGATGTGCTGGATCGGGCGGTCGCAGTGCGGGGTCTGACGGCCTCCGGTTGCCGCACCCGAAACCTGCCCCTGGTGGGTGCACCGTCGAATCCCGTTGCGACACTGCGCTCGCCGGCCGAACTGCCCGGCTCGTTGGTCGCGCGCTACGGTGCGGAAGCGCCGAATGTGATCGCCGCCGCGAGCTGCGACCGGCCCACGGAGCCGGTGGCCGACGGGATCGATGTCATTCGCGCGGAATTCGAATACGCCGTGACCCATGAGGGCGCGCTGACCGCCGACGACATCCTCGATCGTCGCACTCGCATCGGTTTGGTCGCCGCGGATCGCGACCGGGTCGCGGATGTGGCCAAGGAATTCATCGGCTAGCTGTTGTGATTTCGGTGCGCAAACAATCGCTGAGCGATCGTAAGCGCACCGAAATCGCCGGTTATAGCGGGATGTTCTTGTGCCGGCCGCGGCGCGCGGGCGCCTCGGCCAGGGCCTGCGTCAGCCGGCTGCGAGTGTGCGACGGATCGATCTTCTCGTCGACCACGCCGATCTCGATGGCCGAATCCACACCACCGGCAATGCGCTCATGCTCGGCGGCCAGCTCCTCGTGCAGTGCCTCGCGCTCGTCATCCGACGCCGCGGCCAGCTTCTTCTTGTGCAGGATGCCGACGGCGGCCTTGGCGCCCATGACGGCGACCTCGGCGTCGGGCCACGCAAACACCTTGGTGGCGTTAAGCGACCGCGAGTTCATCGCAATGTAGGCACCGCCGTAGATCTTGCGGGTGACCAGCGTGACGCGCGGCACCGAGGACTCGCCGAACGCGTGCAGCAGCTTCGCGCCGCGACGCACGACGCCACCCCACTCCTGGTCCACACCGGGCAGGTAGCCGGGCACGTCGACGATCACGACGAGCGGTATGCCGAAGGCGTCGCACAGGCGCACGAAACGTGCTGACTTCTCGGCACTTTCGGAGTTCAGGCAGCCACCGAGGCGCAGCGGGTTGTTGGCGATCACACCGACGGTGCGCCCGGCCAACCGGCCCAGGCCCACGACAATGGACGGCGCCCACTTGCCCTGGAACTCCTCGAACGGCACCCCCTCGTCCAGCAGGGCCTCGACGAGCGGATGCACGTCATAGGCCCGGCGTGCGGACTCCGGCAGCAGGGCGTGCAGGTCGCTGTCGCCCGCCTCGGCCTTGGTGCGGTCGAAATGGCCTTGCTGGCAGAACAATCCGACCAGGCGACGGCCACGCTCATAAGCGTCGACCTCGTCGTCGGCGACGATGTGGCACACGCCGGATTTCTTGTGGTGGGCGTCGGGGCCGCCGAGCGACACCATGTCGACGTCCTCACCGGTGACGCTGCGGACCACATCGGGACCGGTGACGAAAACCTTGCTGTCCGGCGCCATCACGATGACATCGGTCAGTGCCGGTCCGTACGCGGCGCCGCCGGCAGCGAAGCCGACCACCACCGAGATCTGCGGGATGTACCCGGAGGCGCGGATCATGGCCTCGAAGACCAAACCGACTGCGTGCAGAGCTTTTACGCCTTCGGCCAAGCGTGCACCGCCCGAGTGCCAGATCCCGACAATCGGGCTCTGTTCCTCGATGGCGGTGTCGTACGCGTTGACGATGTGTGCACAACCCTCCACACCCATGGCGCCGCCCATGACGGTGCCGTCGGTGCAGAACGCGATCGTGCGCACGCCGTTGACGGTTCCGGCCGCGGCCAGCACGCCGGAGCGGTCCCGCTCGTGCAGCAACTCGACGGTGTTGTCGTCGAAGAACGTGCTCAGGCGCAGCAGCGGATCGCGTGGATCGAGCGATTCGTTTACGGCTTCGGGAGCCATGATGGTCATTCAATCCTCCTGTAGCGCCGAGCTTGCCGGCGGGACGTCAGTACTTGCCGAACGCGAGCGCGACGTTGTGCCCACCGAATCCGAACGAGTTGTTGATCGCGTATTGATAGTTGCCGGGTCGCGGCGAGCCGGCGACCACATCGAGGTCGATCTCCGGATCGAGGTTCTTCAGGTTGAGCGTCGGCGGGATGACGCCGTTCTTCAACGCCAACACGGTGAGGATGGACTCGACGGCGCCGACTGCGCCGACCGAGTGGCCCAGCGCCCCCTTCGGGGCGTAGACCGCGGCCCGGTGAGAGCCCAGGGCATTGTGGATGGCCTTGCCTTCGGCCACGTCACCCACGGTGGTGCCGGTGGCGTGCGCGTTGATGTGGTCGATGTCCGCGGGGGACAGGCCCGCGAGCTGGATGGCCCGCGTCATCGCGTGGCCGGCCTGCTCACCGTTGGGATCGGGCGCCACGATGTGGAACCCGTCGGACGTGATGCTGGCGCCCATCAGCCGCGCGTGGATGGTGGCACCGCGAGCTTTGGCGTGTTCCTCGGTCTCGATCACCATCAACCCGGCGCCCTCACCGAAGACGAAACCGTTGCGGTCCTTGTCAAATGGGCGACAAGCTCCGGCGGGATCGTCGTTGGTGGTGGACAACACGATGCGCATCTGCGCGAAGCCGGCAATCGGCACCGCTTCGATCTTGGTTTCGACGCCACCACAGATCGCCACGTCGGCTTCGCCGAGCACGATCTGTCGCCACGCCTGCGCAATGCCCTCAGAACCCGAGGCGCAGGCCGAGATCGGCGTGCTGACGCCGGCCTTGGCCTTGCGCTCGAGCCCGACTGCGGCGGCGGCCGCGTTGGGCATGTACATCTGGACGGCAAGCGGTGACACCGCCCGAAGGCCCTTCGAGCGCAGCGCTTCGTAGGCGTAGAGCAATTCCTCGGTCGAGCCCATGCCGGTGCCGATCGACACCATCAGGCGCCGCGGATCGACGTCCGGTGACCCGGCGTGGTCCCACGCCCGTCTGCTCAGCACCGTGGACATCCGCTGCAGGTACGACAGCCGACGCAGTTCGACCCGCGTCAACTCCTCTTCGAAGTCCTCCAGCAGATGTCCGCCGATACGGACCGGCAGGTTGTATTGCTCGACGAACGGATCGTCGAGCAGCCGAATGCCACTCTGCCCATCCAGCAGTCGTTGCCAGGTGGTGTCCGCATCGGTCGCCAAAGCGGTCGTCATCGCAAAACCGGTGACGACCACGTTGGGGAAGCCGCTCCCCGTCGAAAGCTGGGTCAACGCTGCCATTACTGCTCTGAGATTTCCTTTCCTATCTCAGTAACGCCCAAACGCCAGGGCGACATTGTGTCCACCGAAGCCGAACGAGTTGTTGATGGCGTACTGGTATTCGCCGTATCGTGGCTCGCCCGCGACGACATCGAGATCGATCTCGGGGTCTGGGGTCTCGTAATTCAATGTCGGTGGGATCACGCCGTCACGCAGCGCGAGCACCGTCAGGATCGACTCCAGGGCACCGACCGCTCCGATGGAATGGCCGAGCGCCGACTTCGGTGCGTACACCGCCGCATGCTCCACTCCGGCAACGCGGATGGCGTTCGCCTCGGCGGTATCGCCGATTGGAGTGGCGGTGGCGTGCGCATTGACGTGGCTGATGTCCTTGGCATCGAGGCCTGCGGTCTCCATTGCACGCTTCATCGCGTGCCCGGCGCGCAGACCATCGGCGGCAGGCGCGACCATGTGGAACGCGTCCGACGTGATACCGGCACCCATCAACCGGGCCAGGGGCTTGGCGCCGCGAGCCTTGGCGTGCTCTTCGGTCTCGATGATCATGAGCGCACCGGCCTCACCGAAGACGAACCCGTCGCGGTTCTTGTCGAACGGCCTGGAGGCGCCCTCGGGATCGTCGTTGTTGGTCGACATCGCACGCATCATCGAGAACGCCGCGATCGGCAGCGCCTCGATACCGCCTTCGACGCCGCCGCAGACGGCGATATCGGCGTCACCCATGACGATCTGGCGCCATGCGTGGGCGATGCCCTCTGAACCCGACGAGCAGGCCGAGACCGGGGTGATAACCCCGGCGCGGGCGCCCAATTCCAGGCCGATGACGGCAGCGGCGCCGTTGGGCATGATCATCTGAACAGCCAGCGGGGACACCTTGCGGGGCCCGCCCTCGTTCATCGCATCATACGTCTCGACGATCTTCTCGCCGCCACCCAGACCGGTGCCGACCACGACCGCGAAACGATCGGGGTCGACCTCGGGCTTGCCCGCGGACTCCCAGAGCTGATTGCCCAGGTACTTGGCCATGCGCTGGACGTACGACATGCGCCGCAGTTCCAGCCGTGTCATCAGCGGGTCAAGGGGCTCCTTGAGGTGCCCGCCGATGCGCACGGGCAGATCCCACTTGGTGACGAACTCGTCCTCGAGTACGTGGATGCCGCTCTCGCCTGCCAGCAGGCCCTTCCACGTGCTCTCGATGTCCGGTGCGATGGACGTCGTCGCAGTGACGGCGGTGACCACAACGCTGGGGAAACCGCCGTTAGCAGTGGAAGGTTTGGTCACTTGTTGTCCGACATCTGTGCGCGGATGGCGGCAGCGGCCTCGGGGTTCTCTTCCTCGAGCTTCTGGATGTAGGAAACGACGTCGCCGACGGTGCGCAGGCCCGCGAGGTCCTCGTCGGGGATCTTCACGCCGTACTTGTCCTCGGTCTGCACGGCGATCTCAACCATCGACAGCGAGTCGATGTCCAGGTCGTCGACGAAGGACTTCTCCGGGGTGACCTCGGAGGGCTCGATACCGGTGACCTCTTCGATGATCTCGGCGATGCCGGCGATGATTTCGTCCTGGGTGGTTGCCACGATGGCTCCTTCTAATTGGTTGTTACTGCCAACTGGTGTTGGTATGTGGTTGTTGCCTCCGACGGACCGGAAAGCATTCCCTTTCAGAGCTCGGCGAGCCCGTCCAGGTCAGCGGGGGACTTGACGGCGTGCGTCGGTACCCCCCGAAGTTCGCGCTTGGCAATCCCCGTCAGGGCCCCGGCAGGCGGGAACTCGACGAGCGCCGTCACATTCTGTTGACGCATGGTCTCGGTGCACAGATCCCAGCGCACCGGCTTGGTCATCTGACCGACCAACTTGACCATCGCGTCCGCGGCCGAGGCGACTGCTTGACCATCGGCGTTCGACAACAGCGTCGTTGTCGGCTCGGACGTTGTTACACCCTCGGCGGCGGCCGCGTACCCCTCGGCGGCGGTGGCCATGAAGTGTGTGTGGAACGCGCCGGCGGTTGCGAGCTTACGCACCCGCGCCTTCTCCGGCGGATCCTCGGCGAGCTTGTCCAGGGCCGCGATGCTGCCTGCGGCCACGATCTGACCGGCCGCGTTGCGGTTGGCGGGCACGAGATCGAGCGCCTCGAGACGGGCCAGCACCTCGGCCTCGTCACCGCCGAGCACCGCGGCCATTCCGGTGGGCTCGAGTGCACAGGCCTTGGCCATCTCGGCGCCGCGGGTCGCGGCAAGCTTGACTGCGTCGTCCGCGGAGATCACGCCAGCGATCGCGTATGCCGCGATCTCACCGACCGAGTGGCCGGCGACCACGGTCTGCTTACCGTCCAGGACGCCGCGCCGGGTCAGCTCTTCGTGGGCGAGCAGGGTGGCCGCCACGACCAGTGGCTGCGTGACGGCGGTATCGGTGATTTCCTCAGCGGTGGCGGTAGTTCCCAGCGTCGCGAGGTCCAGCCCGCTGATCGCCGACCACGCTGCGATACGGTCAGCGGCACCCGACAGCTCGAGCCACGAGGCGAGCATGCCGGGAGTTTGAGAGCCCTGTCCGGGCGCAAGCAACGCAAGCACTCTCTAAGAGAACACTGTGAAACCACATTTGCGCGGTGTAAGAGATTATGAACCTGGTCTTAGGTTTTTGTAGGTACTCCACAAAAGCGCATGTGATGCGACGCCATCGATACCGGTCCGCGACCTTATTGCCACCCGTGATCTTGAACTAGGCCCACGGAGTGACCTCCGTCACCTGGCTATGGCGATGTTTCGCGTGCTGGCTAGGTGCGTTTGCCGACTCAGCCGCCCCAGGCTGGACGCTACCCGCAGGACATAGGCGTCCCGCGGGACCGTCGGATCGCGACCCGTGAAGTCCGCGATCCGTTTGAGCCGGTAGCGCACGGTATTTGGATGAACGAACAATTTGCGCGCACACGCCTCGATGGCGCCGCCCGAGTCCAGATAAGCGTCGAGGGTCTCGGCCAGCGCCGGACCCGCGTCTGCCAAGGGCCGCATGACCTCAGCTTCCAGCGCGGCGACCGCGGAGATGTCGCCCAGCAGTGCTCGTTCGGGCAGTAGCTCGCGGGCCACGACCGGCCGCGGTGCGCCGGTCCAGCCGGCGACCGCGTTCATGCCGGCGATCGCCTCGGTGGCGCTGCGATGCGCGGCCGCCAATGTGGTGGCGGTCGGGCCGATCACTACTGGGCCGTCGGCGAATACCTTCATCAGGTCGGTGAGAAAGCGGTCGGTCGCGGACAGTCCGCCCGACACGATCGCCACCAGCCAGGTGCCATGCACGTCGGACAGCGCGGCGCGGCCGTGGCGGTTGGCGACATCGTGCACGTCGTCCCCGACGAGGTCGTTCCGGTCCGGATGTGGAAGACCGACGATCACGGTGGCCGGGGCGGTCGCGTCCCATTTCAATGCCGCGGCCTGCGACTGCAACTCCGGTCCGGTGTCCCCGCGTACGACCGCGTCGATGACATTGGCCTCCATCCGGGTGTCCCAGGCGCCGCGCGCTTCGGCCTGGTCGGCGTAGACGGTGGCGGCGGCGAACGCGAGATCCCGGCTGTAGCGCAGAATTCCGGCCGTCAGCGCGGTCAACTGTTCATCGGAGCGAGCCAAGAGCGGCACCACCTCCTCGCAGTACTCCATGGTGACGCGAACCATCTCGACCGACTGCCGTAGCGCGATCTTGCGACGGAGATCCTGTGGGACGACCTCGAACGCCTCGGCGGTGTAGCTGACATTGCTCTGCGGATTGCGCATCCACTCGACGAAGTTGACCACCGCGGCCTGCACGACCAACTGCACGCTGGCCCGCTGCGAGGCCTCGAGATCGGCGAAGAACGGCAGCCGTTGCTCGAGGGCGCGCACAGCCTCGGTGGCCAGTCGGCCCGAATACTGCTTCAGCCGCCGCAGCACCACGTCGGGCACCGCTTCCAGCACCTCGACCGTGGACTTCGGCGGAACGTAGCGATTGTCGGGCATCTATAAAGACTACGCCATGCTTCTGGAGGAATCCTCCAAGAACAGCGGTCAGGCGACGCCGGGATCCGACGTCTGTTCGGGCGCGGCCAAGACGTCGTCGATCTGGTACTTGTTCGCGGCGTCGACGGCGACCGACTGATCGATGTTGCCGTCCCGCGCCAGTCCCTCGAGCACCGCGACCGCAATCGACTCGGCGTCGGTGTTGTAGTAGCGGCGAGCGGCGGGCCGGGTGTCGGAGAAGCCGAAGCCGTCGGTTCCCAGCGTGACGTAGGTGCCGGGCACCCACGGCCGGATCTGCTCGGGAACTGCGCGCATCCAGTCCGACACCGCGATGACCGGCCCGACCGCGTCGGCCAGGGCGGTCGTCACGAACGGCGTGCCGGCTTCCCGGTCGGGGTGGCGCAGTCGCTGCTTCTCGATCTCCACGCCGTCGCGATTGAGCTCATTCCAACTCGTCACCGACCACACATCGGCGGCGACGTTCCATTCGTCGCCCAGCAGCTGCGCAGCGCGCAACGCTTCGGGCATCGCGACACCGGACGCCAGGATCTGAGCGGTGTGCGACCTCTTCTCCGGCGCGGGCCGGTACCGGTAGATACCGCGCAGCAGCGCATCGACGTCGATCCCCTCCGGTTCGGCCGGTTGCACATACGGCTCGTTGTAGATCGTGATGTAGAAGTACACGTTCTCCGGGTCCTCGCCGTACATCCGCGCGAGGCCGCTCTCCGCGATGTATGCGATTTCGTAGGCGAACGCCGGGTCGTAGGCCACCACGGCCGGATTGGACGACGCCAGCAGCAACGAATGCCCGTCGGCGTGCTGCAGGCCCTCGCCGACCAGGGTGGTGCGCCCTGCGGTGGCGCCGAGCACGAATCCGCGCGCCATCTGGTCTGCGGCGGCCCAGAAGCCGTCGCCGGTGCGCTGGAAGCCGAACATCGAGTAGAAGATGTAGAGCGGGATCATCGGCTCGTTGTGGGTGGAGTACGACGTGCCCACCGCGGTGAACGACGCCGTCGAACCGGCCTCGTTGATGCCCTCGTGCAGGATCTGGCCGATTTCACTTTCCTTGTACGCCAACATCAATTCGGCGTCGACGGCCGTGTACAGCTGCCCGTTGCGGTTGTAGATCTTCAGGCTCGGGAACCACGAGTCCATGCCGAAGGTACGTGCCTCGTCGGGAATGATCGGAACGATGCGCTTCCCGATCTCCTTGTCGCGCAACAGTTCCTTGAACGTGCGCACGGTCGCCATGGTGGTGGCGACCTCCTGGTTACCCGAACCCTTCTTCAGCGCCTTGTAGGTGTCGCGGGGAGGAAGGGGCAGCACCTTGGCGTGGGTGCGGCGCTCGGGTAGGAAGCCGCCCAATGCCCGCCGCCGCTCCAGCATGTAGCGGATCTCGGGCGCCTCCGGGCCGGGGTGGTAGTACGGCGGGAGGTAGGGATTCTCTTCAAGCTGTTCGTCGCTGACCGGAATGCGTTGTGCGTCACGGAAATACTTGAGGTCGGCCAGCGCGAGCTTCTTCATCTGGTGCGTAGCGTTACGGCCCTGGAAGTGCGCGCCCAGCGAGTAACCCTTGATGGTCTTGGCCAGGATGACGGTCGGCTGGCCCTTGTGATCCATCGCTGCGCGGTAGGCGGCATACACCTTGCGGTAGTCGTGGCCGCCGCGCTTGAGGTTCCAGATCTCGGCGTCCGACATCTTCTCGACGAGCTGCTTGGTGCGCGGGTCGCGGCCGAAGAAGTGATCGCGAACGTAGGCGCCGTCGTTGGCCTTGTAGGTCTGGTAGTCACCGTCGGGCGTCGTGTTCATCAGGTTCACCAGCGCGCCGTCACGGTCGGCGTGCAGCAGGGTGTCCCATTCGCGGCCCCACACGACCTTGATGACGTTCCAGCCGGCGCCGCGGAAGAACGACTCCAGCTCCTGGATGATCTTGCCGTTGCCGCGCACCGGGCCGTCGAGGCGCTGCAGGTTGCAGTTGATGACGAACGTCAGGTTGTCCAGACCCTCGTTGGCCGCGACCTGGATCAGGCCGCGTGATTCGGGCTCGTCCATCTCGCCGTCGCCGAGGAACGCCCACACGTGCTGGTCGGAGGTGTCCTTGATGCCGCGGTCGTCCAGGTAGTGGTTGAAGCGGGCCTGGTAGATCGCGTTCATCGGGCCCAGGCCCATCGACACCGTCGGGAACTCCCAGAAGTCCGGCATCAGGCGTGGATGTGGGTACGACGGCAGCCCGCCGCCGGGGTGGCTGTGCTCCTGCCGGAAGCCGTCGAGGTCATCGGCGGTCAGCCGGCCTTCGAGGAACGCGCGCGCGTAAATGCCCGGCGAGGCGTGGCCCTGGATGAAGATCTGGTCGCCGCCGCCGGGGTGTGCCTTGCCGCGGAAGAAGTGGTTGAACCCGACCTCGTAGAGCGCCGCGGAGGATGCGTATGTCGAGATATGCCCTCCGACACCGACTCCCGGTCGCTGCGCGCGGTGCACCATGATCGCGGCGTTCCAGCGGATCCAGGCCCGGTAGCGGCGTTCGACGTCCTCGTCGCCGGGGAACCACGGCTCGAGTTCGGTCGGGATCGTGTTGACGTAGTCGGTGGACGTCAGCGCCGGGATGGCCACCCGCTGTTCGCCGGCGCGCTCCAGCAGTCGCAGCATCAGGTAGCGGGCGCGGGAGGGCCCGGACCGCTCGAGCAGCTTGTCGAACGACTCCAGCCACTCGCCGGTCTCTTCGGTGTCGATGTCGGGCAGATACGACGCGACACCTTCCCGGATCACCCGAACGCGGTCGGGTTCGGCTGCACTGCTGGAGTTTTGGGCCAGGTCCTGGCGCGCGAACTCGGTGGTCAACTTCCGCTCCTTGTTAGGCGGTATACGTGCTGCGGTGGTCGGCGTGGATGTTTTCCGCACCTCTCACCTGTGGTCACTTTGCACTCTTGCGTGCGCGGTTCCTCCATCCTTCTCCAATCCTGCACGACATGCACCGGTGGGGTACGGGACTGGAATGAACCCGCGGTCGCGAATGGGACCCGGTAACCTCTGCAGACCGTGGTGACCGGTTGGCTGTTTCCGAGACGCCTGCGGATCGCCGCTCTCGCGATCGGCAGTGCCGCTTCCGCGGCGATGATCATCGTGGGCTGCAGCAGTGTCACCCAGGGCGCCGCGTCGGTCGATACCGCGGATGCACCCGTGTACAGGGCGTCGGTGTCGGCGTCGATCGCGGAGTCCGCGGCCAGCTCGAGTGCCCGCGAGTCCGAGCGGCAGGCGTCGCTCACCCAGGAGGCGGTGCATACGTCGTGTGAGTCGCTGAGCACCAGCAGTGTGGACGCGATCACCGCAGTCAACGCCTACGTCGACGCCTTCAACCAGAGCGCCGCCGACGCCGAAGCCAAGGCGCGACCCGCGATCGACGCCCTCAATCACAGCGCCGACCTGGTCGCACGCAGCATGTCCGAGGAGCTGCCGCCGGACCTGAAGGACTCGATGAACACCTGGGTCGACGCCGCAAGGGGCGTGGCAGTGGCGATTGAGGGCAATTACGGGCCTGAAGAATTCAACGCCGCGATCACCAAACTCAACGATGCGAAGACCACCGCGCTGAACCGTTGCGATGCGGCATATTGATTCAGATCGGCACAACCTTGCCGCCGGTGAGTCGGTAGCGGACCCCGGCGTGCGACGATAGGGCTGGACGCACATCGCGCCAGCTGGCTGAAGGAGGACCGACGGTGGTCGCGGCGGAGGACGCCTCGAACTTCGCCCAAAGACTGGGCATCCAAAAAGATCAGGTTGTGCAGGAGTTGGGCTGGGACGAGGACGTCGACGACGACATCCGGGCCGACATCGAGGAAGCGTGCGGCGGTGAGCTGCTCGACGAAGACGCCGACGAAGTGATCGACGTGGTGCTGCTGTGGTGGCGCGACGACGACGGCGACCTCGTCGACCGTCTGATGGACGCCATCACGCCCCTGGCCGACGACGGGGTCATCTGGGTCGTCACCCCCAAGACGGGTAAGCCCGGACACGTGCAGCCGGCTGAGATCGCCGAGTCGGCGCCGACGGCCGGGCTGATGCAGACCTCGTCGGCGAACCTCGGCGGCTGGATCGCCAGCCGGCTGGTGCAGCCGAAGTCCAAGGCCGCGGGTCGGCGATGAGCCGGTGATCGAGGTCGGAACCGAGGCGCCGGACTTCACGCTCAAGGACCAGAACGGCCAGCCGGTCACGCTGAGCGACTTCCGCGGTGCCAAAGATGTGTTGCTGGTGTTCTTTCCGTTGGCGTTCACCGGGATCTGTCAGGGCGAGCTCGACGAGATCCGTGATCATCTGCCGAACTACGAGAACGACGACACTGCGACGTTGGCCGTCTCGGTCGGCCCGCCGCCCACCCACAAGGTCTGGGCGACCGAAAGCGGCTTCCTGTTTCCGGTCCTGTCGGACTTCTGGCCGCACGGCGCGGTGGCGCAGGCCTACGGCGTGTTCAACGACGACGCCGGCTTCGCCAATCGGGGGACCTTCGTCGTGGATCGCGGCGGCATCGTCCGGTTCGCGGAGATGAAGCAGCCGGGGGAGCCGCGCGATCAGGCGGTGTGGACGGACGCGCTGGCGGCGCTTCGGTCGGATTGACGGATTTCGTGTCTGACCTCGTCGGCGTGTAATTTGCCCTGACGAGGGCGCGTAGCTCAGTGGTAGAGCTCTGGTTTTACACACCAGCGGTCGGCGGTTCGATACCGTCCGCGCCCACCCTTGCCTCTTGACCCGGACGCCGGCCGTGCTGGGATCAAGACATGACGCAACAAGAACCCCTGACCATGTCGCTCGAAGAGGCGATGCGCACTCAGCGGGCCATCCGTCGGATCAAACCGGACCCGGTCGATGACGCACTGCTCCTGCACATCCTCGAGCTGGCCATGAAGGCGCCGACGGGCTCCAACGCGCAGAACTGGGAGTTCATCGTCGTCAAGGACCGTGCGGTGGTTGCGAAACTCGGCCGCCTGAACCGTACGGCCATCAGTTTCGGCGGCGAGATGTACAAGCGCATGCTCGGCAACCGGATGGACGAGAAGATGCTGCGCAACGAGAAGGCCGTGCGGTGGCAGGCTGACCACTTCGACGAGATCCCCGTGGTGATCGTGCCATGTCTCAAAGGTGTCGTCCCGCCCTGGCCGCCGGTCGCGGTGACAAGTGCCTACGGTTCCATCTATCCCGCCGTGCAGAACCTCCTGCTGGCGGCCCGTGCCGCAGGTCTGGGCGCGGCGCTGATCACCATTCCGCTGTGGAGCAAGTTCTTGGCCCGCCGCGTCCTCGGTCTGCCGTGGAACGTCACCCCGTGCGCGGTGATCCCGATGGGCTGGCCGATCGGCAAGTACGGCCCCACCACGCGTCGTCCTGTCGGAGAACTGGTTTCGCTCGACCGGTATGGGAATCGCGCCTTTATGTAAGGCTGGCCGCGTGGACCTGGAGCTGAATCGCGAGGACCTTCACGACACCCGCATCGTCAACGGCGACCCGCCGTCGCCGGCCGACGGCGAGGCGTTGCTTCGCATCGAGTCGTTCGGCCTGACCGCGAACAACATCACGTACGCCGTGTTCGGCGACGCAATGAACTACTGGGGCTTCTTCCCGGCGTCGGACCCGGAGTGGGGGAGGCTCAACGTCTGGGGTTACGCCCACGTCGAGGAGTCCCGCAATTCCGGCCTGCCGCAGGGCATGCGCGTCTACGGCTACCTGCCGTGCGCCAGCCACCTGGTGGTCATGCCCTCCCGCATCAACGAGAAGGGCTTCTTCGACGCGGCACCGCATCGGGCGGGTCTGCCGTCGGCCTATCAGGGTTACCGCGACATCGAGACCGATCCCGTCTACTCGGCCGACCGCGAGGCCGAACACATCCTCTTCTTCCCGCTGTTCTTCACGTCGTTCCTCATCGACGATTTCCTAGCCGACGAGGACTTCTTCGGCGCCGACACGATCGTCATCTCCAGCGCGTCTTCGAAGACGGCGCTGATTGCGGCTTACCTACTCGCCAAGCGTGACCGCATCAAGGTTGTGGGACTGACGTCGCGGGGCAACAGCGAGTTCGTCGAGGGACTGAACATCTACGACTCGGTGTGTCTGTACGACGCGGTGTCCGATCTTCCCGGCGAGCGCGCGGTCTACGTCGACATCTCCGGCGACGGTAAGGTGCGCGCCCAAGTGCACGCCCACTACGGGGATCGGCTGGCCCACAGCTCGACGGTCGGTGCCACCCACTGGACCGAGATAGCATCGGGGGCAGGCGAACTCGCCGGCCCAAGCCCGGTGTTCTTCTTCGCGCCGGACAGGATCGCCAAGCGCGGCAACGACTGGGGGACCGCCGAGCTCGACCGCAAGGTCGCCGAGTCGTGGGCGCCGTTCGCGCAGTGGGCCGCCGGCTGGCTCCGGATCGAGCGGATTTCGACCGAGGACGAGATCCAGCGGGCCTACCTCGAACTGCTCGACGGGAAGGTCGACCCGGCGACGGGGATCATCGTCACGCTCAGGTAGGCGGCGCGAAGAACTCCAACGCGATGCCGTCGGGATCCCGGAAGCTGAGCCCTGACCCGTAGCTCTCGTCGACGATGCCGCTGTGCTCGACACCCAGGGCGTCGAGCCGCTGCACCCACTGTTCCAGCGCGGCGCGGTCCGCACATCCGAAGCCGACGTGGTCCAGCCCGGCGCGGAATTCGGTGAATCGTTCGTCGGGCGCTTGCTGATCGTGCTGATGGATGCCGAACAAGGTGCCGTTGTCGAACGCCCACACCAGATGGTGGAAACCCGCATCGGTGTGCTCGTCAAGGACGGGTTCGGCCTCGAGCAAGGCCCGGTACCACGGTCCGCTGACATTGAGGTCACGCACCGTCAGCGCGACATGGTTAAGGGCCGGGAACGTCATCGTGGACTCCTCGCAGTTGTGTCTGCTGTGATCATGGACCCCCGGCCAGCCGATTGTGCGCGAACCACCCTGTGAGACGCTGCCGGAGTGTTTGCGCCACATGGCCGCGGCCGCGCCGCAGGGATGGCGGTGGGGTGGCTGGCCGACCTGCTGTTCGGTGACCCCCGCCGGGGTCATCCGGTGGCGTTGTTCGGCCGCGGCGCATCGGCTTTCGAGCGGCTGAGCTACGCCGACACCCGCGCCGCCGGTGCCGTCCACACCGCCGCTCTGCTCGGGGCCCTCGGCGCGGCCGGCGTACTGATCGAGCGGGCGGCAGGGCGCGTGGGAGCGCCAGCGGCCATGGCCGCGGCGACTTTCGTGGCGCTGGGCGGGACGTCACTCACGCGGGCCGGCAATCAAATGGCGGCCCACCTGACCGCAGGCGACGTCGACGCCGCCCGCGCGCTGCTGCCGTCGCTGTGCGGACGCGATCCGTCGGTCCTCGACGCCGACGGCCTCGCCCGCGCGGCACTGGAATCGGTCGCGGAGAACACCTCCGACGCGCAGGTGGCCCCGATCCTGTGGGGCGCGGTCGGCGGGGTTCCCGCCATTCTGGTCTACCGCGGCGCCAACACGCTGGACGCGATGATCGGTCACCGCACATCGCGCTACAGCCGATTCGGTTGGGCCGCAGCCCGTTTCGACGATGCCGCCAACTTCGCCGCCGCCCGCGCCACCGCGGTCATGGTCATGGTGTGCGCACCGGTGGTCAGCGGGTCACCGCGCGGAGCGTGGCAGGCGTGGCGCCGCGACGCGGCACGTCATCCCAGCCCCAACGCCGGTGTCGTCGAAGCCGCCTTCGCCGGCGCGCTGGGCGTGCGGCTGGGCGGGCCGACCCAGTACGCCCACCAGCTCGAGATCCGGCCGACACTCGGCGAGGGTCCGCCACCGGGGATCGCCGACCTCAGCCGCGCCGTTCGCTTGTCGCGTGCGGTTCAGATCGCGACCGCACTCCTCGCAGTGCTTCTCAGCGGCGTCGGCCGTAGCGGTCGGCGAGCTTCGCCTCCGTCGTGACCGGTTTCTCCGGCGTGGCGTCCGCGGCCTCCTTGGCCGCCTTGTCCCGCCGACGCTGCAGGATCTCGGCGCGCACGAAGTAGCCGAGGCCGATCGGCGCGATGATCCCGAACGCAATCCATTGGATGCCGTACGACAGGAACGGCCCGGCGTCGAGGTTGGGCAATCCCAGCACGCCCAGCCCGCCGGGCTGGTCCTCGACCAGCTGCAGGTACGACCCCGCCAGCGGCACGCCGGTGAGCGTGGAGATCTGCCCCACGTTGATCGAATACACCTGCAGTGCACCGTCCTCGCGGAACGGCTCCTTGTCTCGCACCAGCCCTTCGGAGTCCCGCAACCGGGCGGTGACGGACACCGTTCCCGTCGGCGGTGCGGGAATCGGCGGGACCTTCGACCCGCCCTCCGGGCGCACGTAACCGCGGTTGACGAGCACCGTCGGGCCGCCGTCGACCGCGAAGGGGACCAGCACCTCGAACGCGGGTTCGCCCTCGACCGACCGTAGCCGCGCGAGTACCTGGGCGTCGGGCAGATACTCACCGGTCGCCGTGACCCGGCGCCACTGGTCGTCGGGCGCCGACGAATCCTGTTGCGGCAAAAGCGTTGTCACCGGTACCGGGTCGGCGGTCACCGAGTGCGAGATCTGGTTGTTCTCCCGCGACGTCTTGGTGTTCTTGCCGAGCTGCCACGGCGCCAGCACGGTGAAACACAGGTACGCGAACGCCACCACCACAACCGCCAGAGCCAGCCAGGACGGCTTGAACAAGAAGGCCCAGCGCTTCATCAGCTCGCGATTCCACGCGCGGACAGCTGCTCGTCGACCCACTCATGCAGGCCGGGCAGAGACGCGTCGATCACGGAGAAGACGTCCTCGAAGTCGTCGTGACCGCCGTAGTAGGGATCCTCGACGTCCAGCGCATGCGCCCCCGACCTCGGGTCGAACGAGCGCAGCATCCGGACTCTGTCTGCGTCGACGCCCATATCCGTCAGTATCCGCAGATGGTTGCGGCCCAGCGCGATGACGAGGTCGGCGGACAGATGGTCGTCGTCGATCTGCGCAGCGCGGTGCGCGGAGGGGTAACCGTGCGCGCGAAGCACGTGACTGGCCCGCCGGTCCGCGGGCTCGCCCGCGTGCCAGCCGCCGGTACCCGCACTCGTCACCCGCACCGCGCCCGCAAGACCACGCTCGCTGAGCTGGTGGGCGAACATCTTCTCCGCCATCGGCGAGCGACAGATGTTGCCCGAGCAGATGAAGGTGACGTGTAGCGGCGCGTCGGCTGATTCAGACACCGAGCACCGTCCGCAGCTCGTCGACGGTCGCGACCCGTGCGTAGGGAACGACGGGGTCGGGGTCCTCGAAGTCCGAGCGACCGTATCCCCAGGCGACCACCACGGTGTCGATGCCGTGCTCGGCAGCGCCCTCGACGTCGTGAGACCGGTCGCCGACCATCAGCAAACGGTCCGGCAGCGGCTCGAGCTGGGCCAACGCACGCTTGACGACCTCGGACTTGGTGGCGCGCAAGCCGTCGACGCTGGCGCCCGCGATGACCTCGAAATGCCCGTCGAGCCCGAAGTGGGCGAGGATCCGGACCGCCGTCGGCTCGGCCTTGGACGTCGCCACCGCCAACCGCACCCCTGCGGCCCGCAGGTCGGCGAGCAGTGCGGGGATCCCGTCGAACGGGCGGTTGATCGCCCAACCGCGGTCCAGATAGTCCTCCCGGTACGCGGCGATCGCCGCGTCGGCCTGCTCACCGAGGCCCATGTCGCGCAGCGTGTGATGCATCGGCGGGCCGACGATCAGCCCGGCCAGGTCGCCTTCGAGGGCGACGGCGCCCACGGCGTCGAGCGCATGGCGGAAGCTCGCCACGATGCCCTGAGCCGAGTCGGTCAGGGTGCCGTCGAGGTCGAAGATCACCAATTGCGGGGACGCCGTCACAAACTCATTGTCCCCGACGGCCCACTAGTGTCGTGATGTGGCAAGCCAATCCCGCCCGGGAGCGCGTTATCACGGCGACCGGGCCGCAGGTCCGGGCATGCTGGACTTCGCCGTCAACGTTCGCGCCGACGCGCCGCCGTCGTGGCTGGCCGATCGACTCACGGCGCGGATGGCCGACCTGGGCAGGTACCCCAGCGCCGCCGACGAGCAGCGCGCCCGCGCTGCCGTCGCCGCCAGACACGGCCGCGATACGGCCGAGGTCGCCCTGCTGGCCGGGGGCGCCGAAGGGTTCGCGCTGTTGCCCGCACTTCAGCCACAGTCCGCGGCGCTGATCGTGCCGTCGTTCACCGAGCCCGAGGCCGTCCTCGCCGCGGCCGGTGTGCCATTCCAGCACGTCGTGCTCGCGCCGCCCTACGAGCTGGCCGATGCGGCCGTGCCCGAGGACGCGGACCTCGTCATCGTCGGAAATCCGACCAACCCGACGTCGGTGCTGCACTCGCGCGAGCAGATCACCGCGCTGCGCAGGCCGGGCCGCATCGTGGTCGTCGACGAGGCGTTCGCGGACTCGGTGCCCGGTGAGGCGGAGTCATTGGCGGCCGTACCGCTCCCGGGTGTGGTGGTGCTGCGCAGCCTCACCAAGACGTGGGCGCTGGCCGGCCTGCGGGTGGGTTATGCGCTGGGAGCCGCCGACCTGCTCGATCGGATGACCGCGCGACGCCCGCACTGGCCGCTGGGCACGCTGCAGCTCGAAGCGATCGCCGCGTGCAGCACACCGCACGCGGTGGCCGAGGCCGAACGCGGCGCCCAACGCCTGCGCCGCCTGCGCGCGGAGATGGTCGACGGGCTGACTAGCATCGGCGTAGATGTCGTCGACGGATCTGCTCCCTTTGTCCTCTTTGCCGTCGAGGACGCCGAACTGATGCGAAAACACCTCGACGGCAAGGGCATTGCGGTGCGCCGGTGCGACACCTTCGTCGGACTGGACGGCCAGTTCCTGCGTGCGGCGGTGCGGCCCGAGTGGCCGGTGCTGGTCGAGGCGATGGCCGAGGTGATCCGGTGAGTGCCCGGAGCCGCTCGGCCTGCGACATCAGACCACGGCTGTCCGACATCATCGACGTTCTCGAGACGGCCTACCCGCCGAACCTGGCCCAGGACTGGGATTCGGTGGGTTTGGTCTGCGGTGACCCGTCGGAGACCGTCGAGACGGTCACGGTCGCGGTGGACGCCACCGCCGCCGTCGTCGCCGAGGTGCCCGACCGGGGACTGCTGCTCGCGCATCATCCGCTGCTGTTGCGCGGGGTCGACACCGTCGCCGCCGACACGGCCAAAGGTGCGCTGCTGCACCAGATGATCCGCACCGGCCGGGCTCTGTTCACCGCGCACACCAACGCCGACGCGGCATCGCCAGGAGTATCGGACGCGCTGGCCGCCGCACTGGGCCTGACCGTCGAAGAAGTCTTGGCGCCCATCCCGTCCGGCACGGGTCTGGACAAGTGGGTGGTCTTCGTACCCACCGAAAACCCCGAAAACGCCGACGCGGTAAGGGAAGCGATGTTCGCCGCGGGCGCCGGACACATCGGCGACTACTCGCACTGCAGCTGGACCGCGACGGGTATCGGCCAATTCCTGCCGCACGACGGTGCAACACCGACGATCGGCGCTGTCGGGACCGTTGAGCGGGTGCCCGAGGAGCGGGTGGAGATGATCGCATCGTCGCGGATGCGTGGCCGCGTGCTGGCGGCGATGCGCACGGCGCACCCCTACGAGGAGCCCGCGTTCGACGTCTTCGAGCTGGCGCCGCTGCCGGGCGACGTCGGGTTGGGCCGGGTGGGCTCGCTGGCGCGCCCGGAGCCGTTGTCGGCCTTCGTGTCACGGGTGCACGACGCGCTGCCGGGCACATCGTGGGGGATTCGCGCCTCCGGCGATCCCGAGGCGACGGTGTCGCGGGTGGCGGTCTGCGGCGGTGCAGGCGATTCCCTGCTCGACACCGTCGCGGGCGCGGAAGTACAGGCCTTTGTGACCGCAGACCTTCGGCACCACCCCGCCGACGAGCACCGGCGGGCGTCTGACGTGGCGCTCGTCGACGTCGCGCACTGGGCGAGCGAATACCCCTGGTGCACACAGGCCGCAGACCTGTTGCGAGACCATTTCGGCGAAGCGTTACCCGTGCGGGTGTCAGCGGTTCGTACTGACCCTTGGAACGTGGAGAGAACGAGGCATGAAAGCTGAAGTAATTCAACAACGTTCGCTGCTCGAGCTGGCCGAGCTGGATGCCGAACGAGGCCGAATCGAACATCGTGCGGGCCACCTCGCCGAGTCGCAACGGCTCGAAACCATTCAGGCGACGCACCGCGAGGCCAACGACCGGCTGGCCGTACTGCAGATCGCGCTCGACGACCTCAACGAGCAGGTGAGCAAGTTCGAGGCCGAGATCGACTCGGTCCGCCAGCGTGAGGATCGCGACCGCAAGCTGCTGGACTCGGGGGCCACAGATGCCAAGCAGCTCACCGAGTTACAGCACGAACTGGAGACACTCGAGCGCAGGCAGGCGTCGCTGGAGGACTCGCTGCTGGAGATCATGGAGCGCCGCGAGGAGCTGCAGGGCGAGCAGGCTGCCGAGCTGACGAAGATCGACGAGCTGCAGAAGGACCTCGGAGAGGCGCAGCGGGCGTGCGACGAGGCGCGCAGCGAACTCGACCGCCTACGCGACCAATCACTTTTGCGGCGCGACGAACTCGTCGCCAGCCTCGACCCCGACCTGGTGGCGCTGTACGAGCGTCAGCGCACCCGCGGCGGCGCGGGAGCTGGGCTGCTTCAGGGCGGCCGGTGCGGTGCATGCCGCATCGAGATCGACCGCGGCGAACTGGCCAGGATCTCCGCCGCCGCCGAGGACGAAGTGCTGCGGTGCCCCGAGTGTGGAGCGATTCTGTTGCGGGTCAAGGGGACCGGCGCGTGAAGGTTGTCGTCGAAGCCGACGGGGGATCGCGCGGCAACCCCGGCCCGGCCGGATACGGCGCGGTCGTGTGGACCGCGGATCACAACACCGTGCTCGCCGAGCGCAAACAGGCGATCGGCCGTGCCACCAACAACGCCGCCGAGTACAGCGGGTTGATCGCCGGCTTGGAGGAGGCCGCGAACCTGGGCGCCGACGAGGTCGACGTGAACTTGGACTCCAAGCTCGTCGTGGAGCAGATGTCGGGGCGCTGGAAGGTCAAGCATCCGGACTTGGCGCCGCTATATCAGCAGGCCACCGAGCTGTCGACGCGATTCGACCGCGTCACCTACACGTGGGTTCCGCGGGCGAAGAACAGCTATGCCGACCGCCTGGCGAACGAGGCGATGGATGCGGCAGCCGAGCTGGAAACGTCCACGGCGGAACCGAAACCGGAACAGCACCCCAACCCAGCCGGCTGGACCGGTGCGCGCGGTGCGCCCACCCGGTTCCTGCTGCTGCGACACGGGCAGACCGAACTGTCGGTGGAGCGCCGGTATTCGGGCCGCGGCAACCCAGCGCTGACGGACCTCGGCCGTCGCCAGGCCGACGCGGCCGCGCAGTTCCTGGGCAACCGGGGCGGCATCTCGGCCGTGATCACCTCGCCGCTGCAGCGTGCGCACGACACCGCCGATGCAGCGGCCAAAGCGCTGGGCCTCGACGTCACCGTCGACGCCGACCTGATCGAGACGGACTTCGGCGGCTGGGAGGGGCTCACGTTCGGCGAAGCGGCCGAACGTGATCCGGCGTTGCACAAGCGCTGGCTGCGCGACACCAGTGTGGCGCCGCCCGACGGGGAGAGCTTCGACGCCGCGGCTGAGCGCGTCGGCAGGGCGCGGGCGCGCATCATCTCCGAGCATCCGGGTGAGACGGTGCTGGTGGTGTCGCACGTGACGCCCATCAAGACGCTGCTGCGGATGGCCCTGGATGCGGGCCCGAGCGTCCTCTATCGCATGCACCTGGACCTGGCGTCGCTGTCGATCGCCGAGTTCTACCCCGACGGTGCGGCCTCGGTACGGCTGGTCAACCAAACGGCCTACCTGGGGTAGGGGACGGCCGGTTGGACGTGCTGGCCGACCCGAACACCCATCAGGCGATCGCATGGCTGCCGGGCCAAGGCACTGACGCCACCACCTCGACAACCCGCTCAAGCACCTCGCCGAGCTGGCACACGATCGGCTGTAGATCGGCGGTCGCGTCAGATCTCAGCCGTGCAGGTGCAGCCGTTCACCGTGCACACCAAAGATGATGATCGCCTCCGCCGGACCGCCGTCCACTCCGAACCAGTGGGGTGTCCAGGTCGAGAACTCAACGGCTTCACCGGGTTTGACGATGAAGTCGCGCTCTCCGAGAATCAGCCGAATCTGGCCTGACAGCACGTACATCCACTCCTGGCCTTCATGGACAGGTAGCTCGGGAGGTGGCCTCCGGCGTCGGGCACTGACCCGGATCTTGTACGCGTGGAGTCCGCCTGCCGCGGCCTGACGGGTCAGCGGCCAGTAGGTGATGCCGTGGCTGGTGTGCGAGTTCGCCCGGACCCGTGGATCTTCGGCCTCGGGGGCGCGGAGTAGTTCGTCGGTGCTCACCGAGAGTGCGGCGGCGAGGCGGGGGAGATGGTCGAGGGCCAGCCGTCGCTTACCGGATTCGAGACGACTCAGTGTCGACACGTCGATGCTCGATCGGGTGGCGACCTCTTCGAGGGTGAGGCCGCGCTGCATCCGCAGATCCCGCAGACGCTTGCGCACCCGCAGATCGACACTTTCTTCGTCATTTGCCTGCATGGCAAGAAAGCTTGGCACTTTTGCCCTAGCGCCTGCAAGGTGGGGTCATGGACAACATCTGGGACTGCATCATCGTCGGAGGCGGTGCGGCCGGCCTGAGTGCCGGCTTGGTGCTCGGACGGGCACGGCGCCGCACTCTGCTGGTCGATGCCGGAGCGCAGAGCAATCTGCCTGCTCACGGCATCGGCGGCCTGCTCGGACACGACGGACGGAGTCCGGCCGAGTTATACGAGACCGGGCGACGTGAGCTATCGGTGTATCCGGGTGTCGAGGTGCGCACCGGCGAGGTGGTCGCGGGTGAACCGTCGGACGGCGACTTCGTGCTCCAACTGGCCGACGGCACCCGCGAGCGCGCGCGACGCGTACTGCTGGCCACCGGTATGGAGTACCGCCCGCCGGAGTTGCCCGGCCTCGCGCAGCTGTGGGGCGGATCGGCGTTCCACTGCCCGTTCTGCCACGGCTGGGAGATGCGGGACCAACCTCTGGGCGTCCTGGCCCGAGGTCCGCGTGCGGTCCATTCGGCGCTGCTGCTGCGCGGTTGGAGCGACGACATCGTCGTGCTGACCGACGGGCCCGACGGCCTGGAGGACGACGACCGCATCCGGCTGGCCGACGCGAACATCACCATCGACGACCGACGCGTGGCCGAACTGGACTCCGAGAACGGCGAATTGAGCGCCGTCGTATTCACCGACGGAACTCGACTGGCGCGCCGGGGTTTACTCGTCGCCACCACGCTGCACCAGCGCTCGACGCTGGCCGATGAGCTGGGCGTCGAGTCCGCCGATCCGACACCGGTCGCGCAGAACCCGATCGCCGTGGACGGCTTCTACCGGACGACGGCACCCGGGGTGTTCGCCGCAGGCGATCTGAGCGTGCCGATGCCACAGGTGGCGGCCGCGATCGCGAGCGGCTCGCACGCAGCTGCGGCGATAGTGCAGAGTTTGATGGCCGACGAATACGGTCTGGCCGTTCCTGAAGGGAGACGACGTGTCAACGCCTGACGCCAAGGAGCATTGGGAGCAGCATTACGGCGAACGCGACCGAGTGTGGAGCGGACGGGTCAACCTGCGCCTCGCCGAGGTGGTGACCGGGCTGGAGGTCGGTCGAGCACTCGACCTCGGCTGCGGCGAGGGAGCGGACTCGGTGTGGCTGGCAGAGCGTGGCTGGGATGTGGTCGCCGTGGATATCTCGGATACCGCGCTGCAGCGAGCTCGTTCAGCAGCCGAGACGCGCGGCGTGCTCGACCGGATCGACTTTCAGCAACACGACCTGTCACAGACATTTCCGGACGGCGAGTTCGACCTGGTGAGTGCCCACTTCCTGCACTCCACCCTGCCGCTGGATCGCACCCGCATCTTCCTGCCGGCAGCCGAAGCCCTGAAACCGGGCGGCACGCTGCTGATCGTGGACCACAGCGCACCTCCGCCGGGTGACTCGAAGCTCGATCACCATCGCCACATGTTCCTGAGTCCCGAGGAGGTCGTCGCCTCGCTGAATCTCTCAGATGCGGAGTGGGAGCCCGCGCAGACGAAAGTGGTCGAGCGAGAGGTGAACTGGCCCGACAGGGAGCCCTTTATCTGGCATGACAACGTGATCGTGCTGCGCCGTCGGCCAGCGGGCTAGACGCCCGATTTCCACTCGTGGTAGCGGGCGGGCAGGCACCGCGCGCACGGCCGGTAACCCGCCGCGACGGCGGCCGCTTCGTCGGCGAAGAACACGCGATGCCGTACGTAGCCGCCCTTGTCGATGGCGCGTCGCGCCGACGGGCAGTCGAGGCGACCGTAGATGCGGGACGCACGATGGCCGCCGAGTGCGCCCGGCCGCACTGATCAGCGTGTAACGCGGCATCTCTCACGCCGCGTCGTGGAACACCAGGCCGAGCGCGAACCGCTGGCCCGATCGGACCGTCTAGACGCCGTGCCGGACCGGCGCCGCCGACCACCCGCGCGCCGAGCGGACCGGTCGCTCCCGGGTGGTGAACACGAACCCGTGACCGCGCGGCAGCAGTGTGGAGGTGCCGCGCGACTGGGCCCGGGGGCGCTGCTCGACGAGCAGGAATTCGCCGCCGGTGTGGTCGACGCCCGGCTCGCTCAGGTTGATCACCACCTGCAGTGGAAAGATCAACTCGCCGTACAGGTCTCGATGCAGCGCGTTCCAGTCTCCAGCGCCGTACTTGAGCAGTATCGTCGTCGACTTCGTCTGGCCGGCCGCGTGGCACATGTCGAGCCAGTCGTCGAGGGTGTCCGGCCACGGGGATGGGCGGCCGAGCTTGGCCCACCAGTCTTGCGCGATCGGCAACAGCCGGGGGTACAGCGCTTGCTTGAGTGCTTCGATCGGGGCGGGATAGGGCCGGTCGAAGTATCGGTACTCACCCTCGCCGAACCGGTATCTGTGCATGTCGATGGTCGAGCGGAACATGTGGTCGTCGGAGTAGTGCCGCTTGATCGCCTCGGCCTCGGCATCGGTGAGCAGCCGGGGTAGCAGTGCCCCGCCGAAGTCGTTGAGCTCAGCGGTGATTGCGTCCCAATCACCCGAGTCGACCCGCTTCCGATGCATCAGAACAGTCTCGCCGCCTTGACGTCGGCGGCCTCCTCGAGTTCGAGCAGAAACTGCTTGCGCTTCAGCCCGCCCGCGTAGCCCGTGAGTTGACCGTTGCTTCCGACCACCCGGTGGCAGGGGATGACGATGCACAGCGGATTACGGCCGACGGCCTGGCCCACTTCCTGCGCTGTTGTGCGATCGGCCAGCGCTGCGGCCAGTTCTCCATGGGTGACGGTGCCGCCGAAGGGGATGTCGGACACCAAGTCCCAGACCCGCTGCTGACGCTGGTCGCCCTGTGGGCGGACGGGCAGGTCGAAAGCGGCGCGGTCGCCGGAGAGGTAGGCCGTCAGTTGGACCTCCGCCTCGGTAAGCAGGACATCGGAGTGCGCGTGGACCCGCGCTCCGAAGGCGGATGAGTCGGGGCGACGCCCGTGATGCCGGAAGTAGACGCCGGTGAGGGCGTCGCCGTCGGCGACCACGGTGAGCTTGCCCAACTGGCTGTCGATGACGCAGTGTCGGGTGTTCATGTCTTGTAGACGCCGGTGGTCGGCGAGACGTGAGATCGATGCATGCCAATCCGGCGGGATATCAGGAATGGCCTAGTGTGCGCTGAGATCGACGATTCGCCCGCTTTCAGGCGATTTTGCGATCTGGCTGCACACTAGGCGGCCGCCACGGCGTGAGGCGTGGAGTCCATGCGGGCACATTGCGCCGGTATTCCTCGTACTGCTCGCCGTAGGTGCGCACCAGCGTCGGTTCCTCGTACCAGTGCACGAATGACGCCGTCGCGATCCACCCGATCACCGCGTAGACCACCAACCACAGGCTGTCGAAGAGCAGCGCCTGGCCCAGGATCGCGGTCAACAGGCCGACGTACATCGGGTTCCGGACGAAGCGGTTGAACCCTCCGACGACAAGCCGTTCGGTCGGCGCGACGGGCATCGGCGTCCCGCCTGCCTTGGTGAACTGGACGAAAGCGTGAATGGGCGGAATCAGGCCCGCGACGACGAAGACCGCCCCCAGGACCAGACGTAACGGCGGGCTGGACTCGGGGATCTCCCATCGGGTGATCAGCCACGGGCCCAGCCCGACGAACGTGCCGGGCGCGACGACGAAGAATGCCGCCGAACCCAGTGCTGCGGTAGTGGTTCGCACCTAGACAGTATTGGCGGGCGGCGGTGCCAATTGGGTCAATCGGACGCTGTTGCCGGACGGATCACGAAATCCGGAGTCGATGCCGTACGGCATCTGATGTGGTGGTTCGGTGAATTCGACGCCGCGAGCGGTCATCTCGTCGTAGTCGGCCTGGATGTCTTCGGTAGTCAGGAACACGGTGCCGGCGAAGCCCTTGGCGGTGAGTTCCTGCACCTGCTTGCGCGTGACCTCATCCATCACAGGTTCGCCGGGGACCGCCATCAACACGATCGACACGTCGTCCTGGCCCGGCGGACCGACGGTCAACCACCGAAACGTGTTGTCCATATCAGGCAGCGAAACATCTTGGCGCACTTCCATTCCGACGTTCTCGGTCCAAAATTTCAGTGCGACGTCCTGGTCGTGTACCCACAGGTGGGCGCTTGCAACTTTGATCATGCGAACGACGCTACGTTCGGTCGCCGTCGCCCGTCTTCTCCCCGTGTGCTGTCTTACGCACGCGGCTGTCGGCGGGCGGCCGGGTGTCGCGCGCGAGGATGCAACTGGGCACTCGCGCGTAGATTGCTGCCGGCGGCATGCTGGCCCGATACGCGGCGGGGGGCATGCCGTACACCCGCGAGAAGCTGGTGGTGAACGACCCGACGCTTTGCAGTCCCACCATCACGCAGATGTCGGCCACGGAGCGGTCGGTGTGGCGCAGCAATGACGCCGCGCGCTCCAAACGCCTGGTCTGCAGATATGCCCGGGGAGATTCCCCGAACGTCCGGGTGAACATCCGGCTGAAATGGGCCCTCGACAGTCCCGCCGCGGCGGCGAGGTCGTCGACGGTGATGGGATCCGAATAGCGTGCGTCGACCAGATCCTTGGCCCGCAGGAGATAACGGGCCGGGGGAACCTGGGACATGAGCTAAGTTTATTGCGCGGATGAGTTGGCCGGGCGGCCGCGGATCGTCGCAAGATGATTCGAGGAAAGTCCGGACTTCGCAGAGCAGGGTGATTGCTAACAGCAATCCGAGGTGACTCGCGGGACAGTGCCACAGAAAACAGACCGCCGCCCTGGAGGCGGTAAGGGTGAAACGGTGCGGTAAGAGCGCACCAGCATTCCGGGTGACCGGAGTGGCTAGGCAAACCCCACCCGAAGCAAGGCCAAGAAGGCCGCACCTGGTGCGGCCGCGCAGGCGTCCGAGGGCTGCTCGCCCGAGCCTGCGGGTAGGCCGCTTGAGGCACCCGGCAACGGTGTGTCCAGATGGATGGTCGCCGCCTCACCGCCGTGATCACTCGCGGTGGTGCGGAACAGAATCCGGCTTACAGGCCAACTCATCCGCCCTATGTCTTGCATATTCAGCCACTCGGGGTCGCCGCCGTCCGCAGCGGATCCGAGCACCGAGTCAATCGAGCGAAAGAGACCTACGGGCCGGGCTGCCATCCCATGTCGGAGGCACACACCAGACCCAGACCGTCAGGAGATTGAGCAACGCCGTCACTCTCATCGACGCATGGAGAGCCGACCTCACGAACACCGACCAGAGGCATGGATTGAACCCACTGGCCCGCGCCGTCGAACGCGACACAGGCGAGCGGCTCGCCGCTAGGGCCGCGTCCATAGATGTATCGGCTAGCGCTGTCACAAGGTGCGCCGAGCACTGCGTCGTCGTTGATGCCGGGCACATCGTCGGCGGCGGCGATTGGAGCGGCGCCCAGGAAAATGGCTAGCACGGCGGTGTTGATAAGGATTCCACGCATATTGCTCCACCCCTGAAACTGACTTGAAGCTCGACCCCCAAGGCGAAAGCGTAATTGCATCGCATCGAAGGACGTCGACTTTTCGCAGGTATTTTCGGGGACCAACCCATGACCGCGCACGCCCTACGGTGCGGAACAGAATCCGGCTTACAGGCCAACTCATCCTCTTTCCATGGGACCTCACAGCCAGCATCTGTATACAAGAACTCAAGATCGTAGACAGGACACCGCGATGGCATCCGAAAGTTCCGCAGCACGCATCGCCGCACAGCTCAGGGCCGAGATCCTGCACGGGGACGTCGCGCCCGGCGCCAAGCTCGCCCAGGTCGGCCTCGCCGAACGGTTCGGCGTCAGCCGGATCCCGGTGCGCGACGCGTTGGCGCTGCTCGCCAGCGAAGGCCTGGTGCAGCCGCTGTCCAACGCCACCGCGATCGTCACCCGCATGTCGATCGAGGAACTTCAGGAGCTGTACGACCTGCGGCTGTCGATCGAGCCGAAGACCACCGCCATCGCCGTCCCACACGTCGGCCGCGCCGACATCATCTACATGCGAAGGCAGCTGGCGATCATGTCAGAGCCAACCGATGCGCGCACCTGGCTCGCGGCCAACACCGAATTCCACGCCGCGGTCTACCGCCGGTCCAACCGCCCGCGCACGATCGAACTGATCGAGCACTTGCGGCGCTTGACCGATCGCTACGTGTACCTGCACCTCGAGGTGATCGGTCAGACCGGGCACATCGGGAGCGAGCATGCGGAGATACTGGCCGCCGTCGAACGCGGGGATGCCGCCACCACGGCGCGTCTCATCGGCGACCACCTCGCGAAGGCGCACGACCACATACTCGACTACATCGTCGACCATCCCTCGGTGCTCGACCCGCACGCGGTGCTTTCGCCGTGACCGACGGCAAGGTGATTCGACAGGCCATGGCGCTGCTGTCGATTCCGCACCGCGAGCTCATCTACCGGGCGTACTACCTCGGGCGCTCCACCGCGCAGATCGCCTCCGAGTACTGCACCACCGAACCCGCCGTGCGTACCGAGCTGCACGACGCGATGCTCGAGCTGCGCCGCATTCTGCACGGAGTCCACGCAACCGTCTGAGTCACGACTCCTAGCGAACGGACTTTCTCAGCTTCTTCAGTGCGGCGCCGAGGCTCTCCTCGGCTCGACGTGCGACTTCGGCTTCAAGCTGATAGAGCACCCCGTAGGTGAAGGTGTCCTCGCCGGCGGCGTGCGCGACGGCGGCCTCCTTGCTGAGGTGATTCCGGCTGACGACGCTGTCCTGATGATCGCCGAGCAACGACTGAATGGCCTTCGCGCGGTCGGACACCTTGTCGTCACCCGTCGCCGACGCCGTATACCGAAGTCGTTTGGCGCGCTTACGAATTCGGTGCAAAGCTTCGTCTCGCTCGGCGTCGGACTCGGCGGTGTCCGCTGCCTTGGCCGCTTTACGGACCTTCTTGTACGCGGCGGCGATGGTCAGCGTTGTGGGCTCTTCGTCACCGGGCGCCGGCGGTGGCGGGGGGGTGGCCACCAATGCCTCGAGAGCATCGAGCAGCCGGAAGTACCGATCGGAGCGCATCGCGATCAGCGATCGCCGGTGCCCCGCGGAGTAGCGCTTCTTCGCGCCGTCGACCAGTCGCTCGCGCACCGGACCGCGGATCAATTCCGCGGGCAGTTCGTCGAGTGCTTTCTCGTACTTCTCGGCGAGCACCTCGGCGTCGCGCGCCACACCCAGCACGGACGCGAGCTGGCGCAGTTCGTCGAGGATCCAGGCGTCGTCGGTGATCCCGAACGCGTCCTCGGACGACTGCAACAGACTGCGGATCTTGCGTGTCGTGACGCGCATCTGGTGTACGGAGTCGTAGACATCGGCGCGAACCGCCCGATCCCACTCCAGCAACTCGTCGACATGTCCGGCCACCGCCCGGTGGATCGGATCGTCCGGCAGCTCCGACGGCTCGGACTCGGCCGTCGATTCGAGTACCCGGGCCAGCTTGGAACCGTGCCCGGCAGGTACCGCGCCGGCATCCAGGAGCCTGTTCGCGAGCCGCTCCAGCAGTTCTCGATCGCCGCCCTCGGCGAGCTCGAGCTCCCATTCGCGCCACCGTTGTTCCGCGCCGTCCAGCCCGGCCGAGGCGGTGACCTGGTCATCGCAGAACTCCGCGAGCGCCACGCCGTCACGTCCGTAGAGCATGTCGACGGTGCGCTCGGTCGAGATCCGCGCCACGGGAGCCAACGGCCGGTCCCGCACGATGGCCAACACGACGTCGCGCAGCGCCTCCGGCACGTCGTCGCCCGAGCTGTCCAGCGGCTCCCGCACCTCGGTGCGGGCGTCGGCACCTGCGGGCAACTTGAGGTGCCATCCGGCGTCGGGGCCGCCGGTGCGCCGGCGCAACGTGATGCGGTGCGCGGCCAGGTCGCGGTTGGGGGTGTCGAAGTAGACGGCGTCGAGTTGCTGCACGGGAGAACGCTTCACCGACGCGACCGCCGAGAGCCCGTCGAATGACGGGGAGACGGTGGAGTCGACGACGTCGAACTTGCGCTCGACCTCCAGATAGCTCGAAGTGGATTTGCCCATGGTGCGGGCAAGACTGCCACATTCAGGTAAACGAGGAGGCCGGGGGAGAGGTTGAGCAGTTGGACAGCGGCGATAAGGTCCAGGGGTGACCGACTACGAAACGATCGAATTCGAGCCGTCCGGTGCCATCACCCGGATCACCCTGAACCGGCCCGACGCCGCAAATGGGATGACCGACACCATGACTCGCGAGCTCGCCGATGCGGCCCGGCGCTGCGACACCGCGGCGACGAAGGTGGTCGTGCTCACCGGTTCGGGTCGGTTCTTCTGCGCCGGAGGCGATCTGAAGTCCTTTGCGCCTGCGCCCGACAGGGGCCTGCACATCAAGGGCGTCGCGAACGATCTGCATCGCGCCATCTCGAGCTTCTCACGGATGGACGCCGTGCTCATCACCGCGGTCAACGGCACCGCCGCCGGAGCAGGCTTCTCGATCGCGGTGACGGGCGATCTCGTCCTTGCCGCGGAGTCGGCGTCGTTCACGATGGCCTACACCAAGGTGGGGCTCTCGCCGGACGGCAGCTCGTCGTACTTCCTGCCGCGGCTCATCGGCATCACCAAGACCAAGGAACTGATGCTGACCAATCGCACTCTCTCGGCTCAGGACGCCGCACAGTGGGGTCTGGTCACCGAGGTGGTGCCCGACGATCAATTGGCCGCGCGTGCCGACGCGCTGGCCGAAAAAATGGCGGCCACCTGCGCCGGGTCCAACGGCTCCGTGAAGGCACTGATGCTGTCGACGTTCAGCAGCGGTCTCGAGGAGCAGATGGAATTCGAGAGCCGGCTGATCGCCGAACGTGCCAACTCCGCCGACGGCCGCGAAGGCGTCGATGCCTTCATGGCCAAGCGGAAGCCGGAGTTCTCCTAGCTCGCGAGCCTGCGCGCCGAGTGTGGACTTGTAACACGCGAATCTGTGTAGATGCGTGTGGGTAACCCACGTTCGCGGGTGAAAAATTAGAAGGAGTGCTCTTCGGCGGGGAACGTCCCGCTCGCGACCTCGTCGGCATACTGCGTTGCGGCGCGGCTCAATTCGGCACCCACATCGCCGAAGCGTTTGACGAACTTTGCGGTCTTACCGCTCGTCATGCCGGCCATGTCCTGCCACACCAGCACCTGCGCATCGCAGTTGGGTCCGGCTCCGATGCCGATGGTGGGAATGGTCAGCTTGCCGGTGATCTGAGTGGCCAGTTCAGCGGGAACCATTTCGAGCACCACGGCGATGGCCCCGGCTTCCTGCACGGCGATCGCGTCGTGGACGGTCTGCTCGGCGCCGTCGCCGCGGCCCTGGACGCGGAACCCGCCCAGGCCGTTGACGCTCTGCGGGGTGAACCCGATGTGCGCGACCACGGGGATGCCGGCCTGGGTCAGGGTCGCGATCTGATCGGCGACGCGCTCGCCACCCTCGAGTTTGACCGCACCCGCACCGGTCTCCTTCATGAACCGGGTGGCCGTGGCAAGAGCCTGCTGCGGGCCCGCCTCATAGCTGCCGAACGGCAGGTCGGCGACCACCAGTGCGTGCGACGCGCCGCGGACGACGCCGCGGACCAGCGGGATGAGCTCGTCGGGAGTCACCGGCACCGTGGTGTCGTAGCCGTACACCACGTTGGCCGCCGAATCGCCGACCAGCAGGACGGGAATGCCTGCATCGTCGAAAATGCGGGCGGTGGAGAAGTCGTAGGCCGTCAGCATGGCCCACTTGTGACCTTCTGATTTCCATTTCTGGAGGTGAAGGGTACGGACCTTCGTCCGCGGCTTCTCCGCGGCAGCGCCATAGACAGTCTGCTCAGACATCGTTGTCCCTCACGGGTTGGTCCGGTCGATCCTCGAGGCCCATCCGGGTCCCCGGGTTCGTCTGACCTGTTCAGTCTGCCACTTCGGGCGCCGAAGTTGAAAGGCGCGTTGAGTGGATTTCCTCACACCGGGCTCAGCCCGGCCTAACATCGGCGGCATGCAACGGTTAAGCGGACTCGACGCCAGTTTCCTGTATCTCGAGACCGCGCAGCAACCGCTGCATGTGTGTTCGATCCTCGAGCTGGACACGTCGACCATGCCGGGCGGGTACACCTTCGACCGTTTCCGCGACGCGTTCGACCTGAGGATCAAGGCGATGCCGCAATTCCGGGAGAAGCTCGCCGACAGCAGGTTCAACCTCGACCATCCAGTGTGGGTGGAGGACAGGGATTTTGACGTCGACCGGCACCTGCACCGCATCGGTTTGCCCGCCCCGGGCGGTCGCCGCGAATTGGCCGAGATCTGTGGGCACATCGCCTCGCTGCAACTCGACCGCAGCCGGCCGCTGTGGGAGAAGTGGGTGATCGAGAACGTCGAGGGCACCGACCCGCAGGACGGCGGGCGCATCGTCGTGATGACGAAGGTCCACCACTCCGGTGTCGACGGGGTCTCGGGGGCCAACCTGATGTCGCAGCTGTGCAGCACCGAAGCCGATGCTCCGCCGCCCGATCCGGTGGACGGTCCTGGCGATGCGAGCTCCCTCGAGATCGCGGTCTCTGGCGCGGTCAAGTACGCCACCCGGCCGCTCAAGTTGATCAATGCGCTTCCGTCGACCCTGTCGACGGTCGTGGACACCGCCCGCCGCGCCCGCGGGGGCAACGCCATGACGGCCCCGTTCGTCGCTCCCAAGACCGCCTGGAACAGCAACGTCACCGGACATCGCAACGTGGCGTTCGCGCAGCTGGACCTCGAAGACATCAAGACCGTCAAGAACCACTTCGGGGTCAAGGTCAACGACGTGGTGATGGCGCTGGTGTCCGGTGTGCTGCGCAAGTTCCTCGACGATCGCGGTGAGTTGCCGGAGAACTCGTTGGTCGCCATGGTGCCGGTGTCGGTGCACGACAAGTCGGACCGGCCCGGCCGCAACCAGGTGTCGGGCATGTTCTCCAAGCTTGAGACTCAGATCGAGGACCCAGCGGAGCGACTGAAATCCATCGCCGACTCGAATTCGGTTGCCAAACAACACAGTTCGGCGATCGGGGCGACCCTGCTGCAGGACTGGACCCAGTTCGCGGCGCCCGCGGTTTTCGGTGTCGCGATGCGGGTCTACGCCGCCAGTCGGCTGAGCGGGGCCAGGCCGGTGCACAACCTCGTCGTCTCCAACGTCCCCGGCCCGCAGGTTCCGCTGTACTACCTGGGCTGCGAGGTGGACGCCATGTATCCGCTGGGGCCGATTTTCCACGGCTCCGGCCTCAACATCACGGTGATGTCGTTGGCCGGCAAACTGAACGTCGGGATCGTGTCATGCCCGGAGTTGCTGCCCGATCTGTGGGACATGGCCGACGACTTCAAGGCCGCCCTCGACGAGTTGCTCAGCGCCACGCGATAGCCGCCTAGCCAGCGCGGATGTGCGGTCATGGCAGCATGTGGTGCCATGAGCCTGAAGATCGGCGTCCAAGTGACGGCGTTGATGTTGCTGGTCGCCGGTTGCACGAACTTGGTCGAGGGGCGCGGCGTGGTCGCCGTGCCCCCGCCGGGAACGCCGATCGAATGGGGGGAGTGCGAGAACTCGTCCTCCGACGGCGAACCGGCCCCCGTCGGTGCCGAGTGCGGCATGTTGTCGGTTCCCGTGAACTGGGCCGAGCCTGACGGCGAGGTCGCGCGGCTGGCGATGATCCGGTTCAAGGCGACCGGAGACAAGATCGGCTCCCTGATCGTCAACCCCGGCGGTCCTGGCGAGTCGGGTGTCGCGGCGGCGACCAGCATGGTCGGGCTGCTGCCCGACAGCGTCCGCCAACGATTCGATCTGGTCGGCTTCGACCCGCGCGGCGTGGCCGCCTCCACGCCCGCAGTGTGGTGCAACTCTGACGCCGACAACGACCGGCTCCGCGCCGACCCTCAGGTGGACTACACGCCCGAGGGTGTCGAGCACATCGAGTCCGAAACCAAGGCGTTCGTTCAGCGCTGCATCGACAAGATGGGCGACGAATTCCTTGCCAACGTCGGAACTGCCAGTGTCGTCAAGGATCTCGACGCGATGCGGGAGGCGCTCGGCGACGAGAAGCTGAACTATCTCGGCTACTCGTATGGCACCCGCATCGGCGCGCTGTACGCGGAGGCCTATCCGGACAAGGTGCGCGCGATGATCCTCGACGGCGCCATCGACCCCAACGCCGATCCCACCGAGGCCAACATTCGCCAGGCCAAGGCATTCCAGACAGCGTTCAACGACTACGCCGCCGACTGCGCCAAGGACGCGGACTGTCCGCTGGGCACCGATCCCGCCAAGGCGGTCGACGTCTACCGCAGCATGGTCGACCCGCTGGTGGAAGACCCGTTGAAGACGCGTGATCCGCGCGGGCTGAGCTACTCCGACGCGATCGTCGGCACCATCCTGCCGCTGTACTCGCCGAATCTGTGGCGCCACCTCACCCAGGCCCTCAAGGAGATCAAGCAGGGGGAGGGCGACACGATGCTGGCGCTGTCCGATCTCTACATGGGCCGCGACGAGAACGGCCACTACAACAACTCGACCGACGTCCGCGTGGCGGTCAACTGCGTCGACAAGCCGGCGGTGACCGACCGCGCCAAGGCCGTCGAGGAGGACCGGCGGGCCCGTGAAGCGGCGCCGTTCATGAGCTATGGCGAGTTCACCGGGCACGCTCCGCTCGGCACCTGCGCGTTCTGGCCCGTCCCTCCGACGACCGAACCGCACGAGATCAAGGTCGACGGGCTACCGCCGATCCTGGTGATCTCGACGACCAACGACCCCGCCACCCCGTACGAGGCGGGCGTCGACCTGGCGCGTCAGCTGGGCGGCACGCTGGTCACCTTCGTCGGCACTCAGCACACGGTGGGCTTCCAGGGCGAGGGCTGCATCGACGACATCGCGGCGAAATACCTGGTCGATCTCACGGTCCCGCCGGAGGGCGTCCGTTGCGAGTGAACATCACCGGTGTCACGGTTTCGGATCTGCCGGAGCTGTTACCGATGATGCGCGGCTATTGCGACTTCTATCGCGTGGATCCGTCCGATGAGCGGCTGCTGGCCCTGTCGAACGCGCTGATCGACAACCCAGACGAGGGTGTGCAGCTGATCGCGCGCGTCGACGGGACACCGCTGGGGTTCGCGACGATCTACTGGACCTGGCAGACGTTGTACGCCGCACGCGTCGGCGTGCTCAACGATCTGTACGTGGAGTCGGCGGCGCGTGGCACCGGCACCGGCCGGGCGCTGATCGAGCGGGGTCTGCAGCTGTGCCGCGACCGCGGTGCCGAGAAGTTGGTGTGGGAGACGGCCCCGGACAACGCGACGGCGCAGCGGCTCTACGACGGAATCGGCGCGTCGAAGTCGACCTGGCTGAGCTACGAACTCGACGCCTGACCGTACGCACTGCTGATCGAACCCGCCCGATTTACCTGCTCTTCGCGCAAGCGCTCATCGCCGTAACACAGATTTAACAGCCGGTGCATACCCTGCGGACATGGACCGGCAGAAGGAATTCGTGCTGCGCACGCTGGAAGAACGCGATATCCGCTTCGTCCGGTTGTGGTTCACCGATGTGCTCGGATACCTCAAATCGGTCGCCATCGCGCCCGCCGAACTCGAAGGCGCGTTCGAGGAGGGCATCGGCTTCGACGGTTCGGCGATCGAAGGCTTCGCCCGGGTTTCCGAGGCCGACATGGTGGCACGGCCCGATCCGTCCACCTTCCAGGTGCTGCCGTGGACGTCCAGTGCCGGCGACCACCACTCGGCCCGCATGTTCTGCGACATCACGATGCCCGACGGTTCGCCCTCGTGGGCGGACTCGCGCCACGTGCTGCGCCGCCAGCTGTCCAAAGCCAGCGACCTCGGCTTCTCCTGCTACGTGCACCCCGAGATCGAGTTCTTCCTCCTCAAGCCGGGTGAGTACGACGGCAGCGTGCCCGTCCCCGCCGACAACGGCGGCTACTTCGACCAGGCCGTGCACGACGCCGCGCCGAACTTCCGCCGCCACGCCATCGACGCACTCGAGCAGATGGGCATCTCGGTCGAGTTCAGCCACCACGAGGGCGCACCGGGCCAGCAGGAGATCGACCTGCGCTACGCCGATGCGCTGTCGATGGCCGACAACGTGATGACCTTCCGCTACGTCGTCAAGGAGGTCGCGCTCGGCGACGGGGTGCGGGCCACGTTCATGCCCAAGCCGTACTCCGAACATCCCGGCTCGGCAATGCACACCCACATGAGTTTGTTCGAGGGCGAGAACAACGCCTTCCACAGCCCCGATGACGTGTTGCAGCTGTCCGATGTCGCCAAGTCGTTCATCGCGGGCATCCTCGAACACGCCAACGAGATCAGCGCCGTCACCAATCAGTGGGTGAACTCCTACAAGCGGCTCGTCCACGGCGGCGAGGCGCCGACCGCGGCGAGCTGGGGAGCGGCCAACCGCTCGGCGCTCGTGCGGGTCCCGATGTACACACCGCGCAAGGCATCGTCGCGACGCGTCGAGGTGCGCAGCCCCGACTCGGCGTGCAACCCGTATCTGACCTTCGCCGTCCTGCTCGCCGCGGGGCTGCGCGGCATCGAGAAAAACTACGTGTTGGGCCCCCAGGCCGAGGACAACGTCTGGAACCTCACCCCCGAGGAACGCCGCGCGATGGGCTACAAGGAGCTGCCGGGCAGCCTCGGTGTGGCGCTGGGCGAGATGGAGAACTCCGAACTGGTCGCAGAAGCGTTGGGGGAGCATGTGTTCGACTACTTCCTGCGCAACAAGCGCGCCGAGTGGGAGAACTACCGCAGCCACGTCACGCCGTTCGAGCTCAAGACGTACTTGTCGCTGTAGCCGTCTGTAATCCAGCCCCTGGAGCTGGTGCGCTAACGTCGAGCCGTGGCCAAACCTGCGACGCAGCGACCGAAGCTGCCCAGCGTGGGACGCCTTGGGCTGGTCGAACCCTCGGCGCCCGCCGACCTCGATCGGCTGGGTTGGAACACCGATTCCCACGTCGAGTTGTTGTGGTCGTTGTCGCGCGCACCGGATGCCGACACCGCGCTCGCCGCGATGGTCCGTTTGGTCGACGCATTGGGCGACGGCTGGAGCGAACTCAATCAGCAACTGCTGACCGACCGCGGTCTGCGCGGCCGGCTGTTCAGCGTGCTCGGGTCGTCGCTGGCGCTCGGCGACCACCTTGTCGCCCACCCCGAGAGCTGGAAGCTGTTGGCCGGACGGGTGACGTTGCCGTCGGCCGAGGAGTTGCGCGCGATCTTCGGTGATCTCGCCGAAAAGGCAACGGACACAAGGGATGCGCTGCAACCGCTGCAAAGCCTGTACCGCGACCGGCTGCTGGTGCTTTCGGGTCTGGACCTGGCTTCGACCGTGGAAAACGAAGCCGTCCTGCCGTTCACGACGGTTGGTGAGCATCTGTCCGACCTTGCCGACGCGGCGCTCGGCGCAGCGTTGGCCGTTGCGCACAAGTCGGTGGGCGGCGAGATGCCACGGCTGGCCGTCATCGCGATGGGCAAGTGCGGTGCGCGCGAGCTGAACTACGTCAGCGATGTCGACGTGATCTTCGTGGCGGAGGGCTCGGCGGACCAGCTCGCGATCGCGACCCGGGTGGCCGGCGAGATGATGCGCTTCGCGGGTGATGCGTTCTTCGAAGTGGACGCCGCGCTACGTCCGGAGGGCAAACGCGGCCAGTTGGTTCGCACGCTGGACTCGCATGTCGCCTACTACCAGCGCTGGGCCAAGACGTGGGAGTTCCAGGCGTTGATGAAGGCGCGACCCGCCGTCGGCGACGCCGAGCTCGGCAAGCAGTACATCGACGCTTTGATGCCGATGGTGTGGACGGCGTGCGAGCGGGAAGACTTCGTCACCGAGGTGCAGGCGATGCGCCGTCGCGTCATCGACAACGTGCCGGCAGGCATGCGGACCCGCGAGATCAAACTCGGCCCCGGCGGGCTGCGTGACGTCGAGTTCGCGGTCCAGCTGCTGCAGCTCGTCCACGGCCGCCACGACGAATCGCTGCACGTGGCGTCGACGGTCAACGCGCTGGCCGCGCTCGGCAACGGCGGCTACATCGGCCGCGACGACACAGCGAACCTGACCGCGTCATATGAGTTCCTGCGGCTGCTCGAACACCGACTGCAGCTCCAACGGCTCAAGCGCACGCACATCCTCCCCGAGGATGACGACGACGAGGCGCTGCGCTGGCTGGCGCGGGCCGCACACATTCGCCCCGACGGCACCCACGATGCTCTCGGCGTGCTGCGCGAAGAGCTGAAGCGGCAGAGCATGCGGGTATCGCGGCTGCACGCCAAGCTGTTCTATCAGCCGCTGCTGGAATCGGTTGGCGCCTTCGGGATTCCGGAGGGACTCAGTGCCGACGCCGCCGAGCGTCAGCTGGCCGCGCTCGGCTATGAGGGGCCGCAGAGCGCGCTGACCCATCTGAGGGCGCTGACGGGCGAGGGCGGCCGCCGCGGGCAGGTGCAGCGGGTGTTGCTGCCGACGCTGCTGGACTGGCTGTCGGATACGCCCGACCCCGACGCCGGTCTGCTGTCGTACCGGCGGATCAGCGAGGCGCTGTCCGACGCGCGGTGGTACCTGTCGACACTTCGCGACGAGGGTGCGGTGGCCAAGCGGCTGATGCAAGTGCTGGGCACCTCGGCCTATGTGCCCGAACTGCTGATGAGGGCCCCTGAGGTCATCCAGCTCTATGCTGACGGCCCCAGCGGACCCAAGCTGTGCGAAGTCGAGCCGGAAGGGGTCGGCCGAGCGCTTGTCGCCTCGGCGGGGCGCCATGCCGACCCGGTGCGGGCCATCGCCGCGGCACGCACCCTGCGCAGGCGCGAGCTGGCTCGCATCGCGTCGGCCGACCTGCTGGGCATGCTCGAGGTGACCGACGTGTGCCAGGCGCTGACGTCGGTGTGGGTGGCCGTACTGCAGGCCGCGCTGGAGGCGGTGATCCGGGACAACACGGGCGAAGACGGCGCGCCCGCGCGTATCGCCGTGATCGGGATGGGCCGTCTCGGTGGCGCCGAATTGGGCTACGGGTCGGACGCCGACGTGATGTTCGTGTGTGAACCGAACGCGGGCTTCGAGGAGTCGGTCGCGGTCAAGTGGTCGGTGTCGGTGGCGGAGAAGGTGCGCACGCTGCTCGGCACGCCGTCCGCGGATCCGCCGTTGGAGGTCGACGCCAACCTGCGACCCGAGGGCCGCAGCGGTCCGTTGGTGAGAACGCTTGCCTCCTATGAGGCCTACTACGAGAAGTACGCGCAGACGTGGGAGGTGCAGGCGCTGCTGCGCGCGCACCGGGTGGCCGGCGATCCCGATCTAGGGGAGCGCTTCCTGTTGATGATCGACAAGACGCGGTATCCCGCGGGCGGTGTCTCGCAGCAGGCGGTCCAGGAGATCCGGCGCATCAAGGCGCGCATAGATGCCGAACGACTGCCGCGCGGCGCCGACCCGAATACGCACACCAAGCTCGGCCGCGGCGGACTCGCCGACATCGAGTGGACAGTGCAGCTGATACAGCTGCGGTACGCCCACAAAGTTCCTGCGCTGCACAACACTTCGACGCTCGAGGCACTCAACGCGATCGGCGCGGCCGAGCTGATCGCCGAGGGCGATGTCGAACTGCTTCGGCAGGCCTGGCTGACCGCGACGCGGGCGCGCAATGCGCTGGTGCTGGTGCGCGGGAAGGCGACCGATCAGCTTCCGGGGCCGGGACGTCAGCTCAATGCGGTGGCGCTGGCCGCCGGCTGGAAGAGCGACGACGGCGGCGAGTTCCTCGACAACTACTTACGTGTCACGCGTAGGGCAAAAGCAGTGGTACGAAAGGTGTTCGGCGAGTGAGCATGGACTTCGGGTTCGACGTGATCAGCGATGCGGAGTACGAGCGCCAACGCGCGCTCTACGGACCGCTGACGGAATCGGTGCGCAGGCTCATCGACGCCGGTTTGCATACCGAGGTCGACGAGGACACCGTGCGCGACGCCCAGGACAAGATCGACGCGTTGACCGCGCTGCTCGAAAGCAAGAAGCGCGCCGTCACGTCGACGCTGCGGCACGAGGCCACCGGGCGGCCGCTGGCGTGGGCCAATCCCGCTGTGGGACTGCGGAATGCGATCGCGCCACCGATGATCATCCACCACGAGGACGATGGACAGTGCTGGAGCGAATTCACCCTGAGCGGCGCCTACGAGGGGCCACCGGGATGGGTGCACGGCGGCATCTGCGCCCTGGTGCTCGACCACCTGCTCGGCGAGGCGGCCAGCGAGGGGCTGACCCAGCCGAAGTTCACCGGCACGATCTCACTGCGGTATCTGCGTGGCACGCCGCTGGGGCCGTTGCGCGCGGAGGCTTTTGTAGAGCGGTCCGAGGGTGTGAAGACTTTCGCCCGAGGCTATTTGAAGGATGCCGACGGCCCGACGGTCGAGGCGGAAGGCGTGTTCATTCGCCCGGCGTGGGCGCGTGACGCCGGATGAAGATCTATGTGAGCGCTGCCTTCCTCGACACCGGCGAAGTCGTCGAGATCGCCAAGGCCGCCGATGATCTGGGCTACGACGGTCTGGGCATCCCAGACCATGTGATCAACCTCGAGACGCTGAAGACGCCGTATCCGTATACCAAGGACGGCAAGCGGCGGTGGGAAGCCTTCACCGACTGGCCGGACCCCTGGGTGCTGATCGGCGCCCTCGCCATGGTGACGACGCGGCTGCGTTTCGTGACGACCGTCTACCTGCCCGCGATGCGTGACCCGTACTCGGCGGCGAAATCGATTGGCACGTCGGCATTGTTGGCCGGTGGACGGTTGGAACTCGGCATTGGCGTCGGCTGGTGCGAGGAAGAGTTCACCCTCATGGGGCAGCAGTTCGCCCGTCGCGGTAAGCGCACCGACGAGATGCTCGCGCTGATGAAGGAGCTCTGGAAGCCGGGCTGGACCGAGTTCGACGGCGAGTTCTACCAGACCCCGCGGCTGGAGATGGAGCCGACGCCACCGCCCATTCCGATCTACGTCGGTGGTCTCTCCGACATCGCACTGCGTCGCGCCGCGAAACACGACGGCTGGATCGGCGACCTGATCAGTACCGACCAGGCGCTGATACGTGTGGAAAAGCTACGCGAGATGCGGGCCGCGCAGGGATTGTCGATGGACGACTTCGTCGTGATCACGCCGCTGACCGATGCGTTCACCCCCGAGCACTACGACCGCGCGCAGGCGGGCGGAATCGACGGGATCATCACGATGCCGTGGATGTTCTACTCGGGACCGCTGGCCACCCTCGACGAGAAGATCGACGGTATGCGCAAGTTCCGTAAGGACATGGCGCTGGACTAGCGGCGGCGGAATCGGCTGAGCAGTCCGCCGCGGCGGACGGGCGCACCGGTTGCATGACCTGCCGGCGCGGCGGTTCCGGTGACCACACGGTTCGGCGCCACACCTCCGCCGCGGGCGCGACGGCGGCTGTCGACGGCCCAGGCGCCGCCTCCCGTGGTGGCGAGCAGCAGGAAGCCGAAGCAGTACAGGACGGCCAGTTCACCGCCATTGGCGATCGGCCAGAACGGTTGAGTCGCATCGCCCTTGAGGATGGGCCAGTGTGCATAGAAGTACGCGAATGCCATCTCCCCAGAGGCGATGAATGCCGCGATTCGAGTGAACAGCCCGAGGGTGATCAGGATACCCAGGACCAGTTCGATTAGGCCGGCCCACCAGTACGGGAAGGAGCCCGTTTCTATCGGCGCGGGCGCAGCGATCGGCCAGTCGAACAGCTTCTGCGTGCCGTGCATCATGAACATCAGGCCGAAGACGATGCGGAAAAGGCTCAAGACGGGGGATGAGTAGCTGGCGAGACGTGCGTCCAGATTGGTCGTCATGTGCTGCAACCCTACGTGAGGACGGACAGGATTTTCACAGCTGAATGCCCAAAGGGCCGGCGGCGCAAACGCCACCGGCCCTTCGGTCAGAGCTCCTTGTTGCGAGCCGACTAAACGTCGTAGTAAAGGGCGATCTCGTAGGGGTGAGGACGGATCTGCACGGGCATGATCTCGTTCTCCCGCTTGTAGGAGATCCAGGTCTCGATCAGGTCCTCGGTGAAAACTCCACCCTCGGTGAGGTATTCGTGATCCTCTTCGAGCTTGTCGATCACCGCGGACAGCGATGTCGGAGCCTGCGGGATGCTGGCGGCCTCGTCCGGCGGCAACTCGTAGAGGTCCTTGTCGACTGGCGCCTGCGGCTCGATCTTCTTCTTGATGCCGTCCAGGCCGGCCATCATCATCGCCGCGAACGCCAGGTACGGGTTGCCCGAGCTGTCGGGGGCGCGGAACTCGAGACGCTTGGCCTTCGGGTTGTTGCCGGTGATCGGGATACGCACCGCGGCCGACCGATTGCGCTGGCTGTACACCAGGTTGATCGGGGCTTCATAGCCTGGGACCAGACGCTTGTAGGAGTTCACCGTCGGGTTGGTGAACGCCAGCAGCGACGGCGCGTGGTGCAAGATGCCGCCGATGTAGTGGCGCGCGGTGTCCGAAAGGCCCGCGTAACCCGACTCGTCGTGGAACAGCGGCTGGCCGTCCTTCCACAGCGACTGGTGGGCGTGCATGCCGGACCCGTTGTCACCGAACAGCGGCTTGGGCATGAAGGTCACCGTCTTACCGGCGGCCCATGCGGTGTTCTTCACGATGTACTTGAACAGCAGCAGGTCGTCGGCCGCGTGCAGCAGCGTGTTGAACTTGTAGTTGATCTCGGCCTGCCCGGCGGTGCCCACCTCGTGGTGGCCGCGTTCGATCTCGAAGCCCGCGTTCTGCAGATTGGTCGTGATCTGATCGCGCAGGTCGACGTAGTGGTCGTACGGTGCGACGGGGAAATAGCCGCCCTTGGGGCGCACCTTGTAACCGCGGTTGGGGGATCCATCGGCCTCGAACGGCTCGCCGGAGTTCCACCAGCCGGCCTCGGAGTCGATCTCGTAGAACGTGCCGTTCATCTTCGAGTCGAAGCTTACGGAGTCGAAGATGTAGAACTCGGCCTCGGCGCCGAAGTAGGCGGTGTCGGCGATTCCGGTGCTGGCGAGGTAGTTCTCCGCCTTGCGGGCCACGTTGCGCGGGTCGCGCGAGTACGCCTCGCGGGTGAACGGATCGTGCACGAAGAAGTTGAGGTTCACCGTCTTGGCGGCACGGAACGGATCGATGCGCGCCGTCTCGGGGTCGGGCAACAGCATCATGTCGGATTCGTGGATCGACTGGAAGCCGCGCACCGACGAACCGTCGAAGGCCAAACCGTCCTCGAAAACGCTCTCGTCGAACGCGGACGCCGGGATCGAGAAGTGCTGGACCACGCCGGGCAGATCGCAGAACCGGATGTCGACGTATTCGACTTCCTCATCCTTGATCAGCTTGATGACGTCGTCAGCCGTCTTATCTGCCACTGAGAACTCTCCTTATATCTGGTAACCCGCGCGTTGACGCTATGGACAGGATGTTGCACCGTCATCAACCTCATGTTGCGCCGAAGTTACGCAATGCCGCAGCGCATATCCTGACAGTATGACCCGTCCCCTGGGGTCCTGGCTGTCGGGTTCGGACCCGAGCGGCGAATCAGGAGCCAACGAATACCCCGGTCAGCGCCTCGGCCTGCCTCCGTCCGGTCCCGGATCGATCGCCGGCTTCGGCAGGCGCATCGCCGCGTTGCTGATCGATTGGTTCATTGCGTACGGGCTGGTCGGTCTTCTCGTCGCGGTCGGTCTGATGAACCAGCAGACCTTCCTCTACACCCCGCTGGGATCCACCTCCATCGCCGTGGTCTGGGTCGTGCTCGGCATCATCTCCGTGCGCCTGTTCGGCTTCACTCCGGGTCAGCTGGCACTCGGCGTGCGGGTGGCCTCCATCGACAATCGGATTCACGTCGGCCTCGGCCGCGCGACCGTACGCGGGATCCTGGTGTTCTTCGTCATCCCGGCGCTGTTCACCGACAGCGATCTGCGCGGCTACCAGGACCGCTTCACGGGCACGGCGGTCGTCAAGCGCTGATGCCTCAGACCTGGTGACGGATCTCGCCGTTCATCATGGTCATCGTGACCCGGGCCTGGTGAATGTCGTGCGGATCGACCTCGAGGATGTTCTTGTCGAGAACGATCATGTCGGCGAGCTTGCCGACCTCGAGCGAGCCCACCTTGTCGTCCAACCGGATCTGGTAGGCGGCACCCAGCGTGTTGGAGTGCACCGCCTCCTCGACTGACAGCCGCTGGTCGGCAGGTGGCAGCACTTCGGCGTCGGGGTCGCCGATCAATTGCCGTGTCACCCCGAGCTGTATTGAATCCAGCGGTTTGTAGGTCGAGTAGTACCCCGCCGCCGGCCAGTCGGTGCCGAACGAGATGCGGCCGCCGGTCTCCAACACGTCCCGCGCGCGGTACATCAGATCCTGGCGGGGCTTGCCGTACCGGGCCGCCATGTTCACCACGGTGTCCGGGTCAGCGGACATCCAGTTCGCGGAGAACTGGGCGACGACTCCGAGCTTGCCGAACCGCTGGTTGTCGGGGTCCTGAACATAGACCAGATGCGCGACAGTGTGTCGGCGGTCCCGGGGCGGGTTCGCCGCGATGGCCCGCTCGATGGAATCCAGCGCGACGCGTGCGGTCCGTTCACCACACGCATGGACGTGCACGTCGAAGCCGGCGGCGTCGACTCCGCCGATCAGTTGATGCCACTGGTCTTCGGTGAACGGCGACGCCCCCGCGGAGTCGGGTTTGTCCGCGTACGGGTCGATCAGCCACGCCGTGTATCCACCCTGCGTACCGTCACCGATGATCTTGACGGCGCCGACCTGGACCAGCTCGGTCGAGATCCGGTCGCGGATGTCGGTCAACTTGGCGGCCGCGTCGTCGACCGGTGGCGATTTGACGCTGTAGGACGCGACGACGCGGAACGGTAACGCGCCCCTGGACTCGGTGGCGGCATAGAGCTCGATCAACGCGCCCTGGTCGTCACCGATGGGTGGCACACCCGCGTCGAACACCGACGTGATGCCCGCCGCCGAAGCCTTCGGCAGCCACGCCTCCATGAGCTTTCCCATGGTCTCGGGGGAGATCGGCTCGATCGCGTTGACCAGACCGAGCACGGCATTGACTTCGAGGACGTAGCCGGTCGGTTCGCCGTTCTCGTCGCGGACGTAGTAGCTGAATCCGGGGATGGGGTCCTCGGATTCGCGGGTGATGCCCGCCGTCTCCAGCGCCTTGCTGTTGGCCCACAGGCTGTGCCCGTCGATGGCGAAGAAGAAGCCGGGACGGTCCGGCAGGACCTTGTCGAGGTCGGCGCGGGTCGGCCCCTCGGGGCCGAACATGTCTACGCGCCAACCGAATCCACGCACCGGGCCCTCGGGGTGGTCCTTGGCGTACTGGGCGATTGCGGCCAATGCGTCGGCTCCGGTCGGCACCTGCAGGTCGACGCCGGTGGTCAGGAATGCCCCGAGAAACGGGTGGATGTGGCCCTCCACGAACCCGGGCATGAGCAGTCGGCCCGCCAGATCGATGACCTTGGTGTCCGGTCCGGCAAGTGCCATCGCGCCCGCTTCGTCGCCGACGTAGCTGATCGCGTTGCCGGTGACGGCGACGGCCTCGGCCCATGGCGCCGCGGTCGACACGGTGTAGATCGGGCCGTTGCGGAACACGAAGTCGGCGTGATCAGGATCGCCGCCGGCCGACGTCTGCGGGGCCTCGGACCCGGGCTGGACCGTACACGCGCTGGCCGCTGTCACCGCGACCGTGACGGCGGCGGCCGTCAGCAGCGTGCGACGCGTCAGGTGTGTGCGACTAGTCCGACCGAAGGCAGCGAAGTGCGGTGCCCAATCGCACGCAGTGCACACCTGTTTCCCCCCGGACCGGTATCACTTCCTTCGGACAGTGCGTTGCACGCCGCGCATCTTGGCCTGTGCCGGCAACGGGCCCTTCGGCATCGCGGCTGGTCCAATCTTGCTGCCGAGCGCCGCCAGCCGCGACTCCAGTGAGTCCATCTGCTTGACGGTGATGTTCGCGGGCAGCTTGTTGAGGTGGCGTTCGAGCTTGGCGAGCGGAACCTCGTCCTCGCCGTTGCCGATCACGATGTCGTAGATCGGGACGTCGCCCACCAGGCGCGCGGTGCGTTTCTTCTCCTGAGCCAGCAGCGGCTTGACCCGCGACGCCGAACCCTCACCCACGAAGATCACGCCGGGACGTCCGATCACCCGGTGCACCGCGTCGAAATGACCGGTGGCCGCGACGCCGGGAGTGACCCGCCACTTGCCGCGCAGATTGTCCAGCGCCCACGCCGCCGCACCAGTCTGCCCTTCGGCCTTGCGGTACACCGACTTCTGCGCCCGGCGGCCGAAGATGATGAACGCGACGAGCGCTCCAAGCACCACGCCCAGCGGAATCATCAGGTACGTGGTGAACCCGCCGGCGAAGATTCCGAGGGCCACCGAGGCCGCCACGATCAGCACGAACGCGCCGATCATGTAGGGCAAGAGCCGCTTGTCCTCTTTGCGCTGAATCTGGAAGGCCTGCCACAGCTGGCTGCGGCGCTGCTTGGAGGCTGCCTTCCGGGCCGCCTTGGCTTCGGCCTTGGCCGCCTTGTTCGCGGCGGTGTTGCGGGGTTTTGCCATTTGTTCAGGATACGGACTGCGATGTCGCCGCCGAGGCGGCTCCGGAAGGCTTCGCGGGCCTTGCCGCGACGGCCTGTGCATAGAGGCGTCCGGCGCGGTACGACGACCGCACCAGCGGGCCGGCGAGCACACCGGCGAAGCCGAGCTCGGTGGCGAAGCCCTCGTGCTCGACGAACTCCTCGGGCTTGACCCAGCGCTCGACGGGGTGATGGCGCACCGACGGACGCAGGTACTGCGTGATGGTGACGAGGTCGCAGCCCGCCTCGTGCAGATCGGTCAATGCCGCGCGCACCTCGTCCGGTGTCTCGCCCATGCCGAGGATCAGGTTGGACTTGGTGACCAGACCGGCGGCGCGCGCCGCGGTCAGCACCGAAAGGCTGCGTTCGTAGCGGAAGCCCGGCCGAATCCGCTTGAAGATGCGGGGCACCGTTTCGACGTTGTGGGCCAACACTTCTGGCCGTGCTTGAAACACCTGAGCCAGCAGTTGCGGATCGGCGTTGAAATCGGGGATCAGCAACTCCACGCCCGTGTTCGGGTTCAGTTGCTTGATGGCGCGGACCGTCTCGGCGTACAGCCAGGCTCCGCCGTCGGGAAGGTCGTCGCGGGCCACCCCGGTGACCGTCGAATAACGCAGTCCCATCGCCTGCACGCTTTCGGCGACGCGGCGCGGCTCGTCACGGTCGAGTTCGGCGGGTTTGCCGGTGTCGATCTGGCAGAAGTCGCAACGCCGGGTGCACTGCTCGCCGCCGATGAGGAAGGTGGCCTCCCGGTCCTCCCAGCATTCGAAGATGTTGGGGCAGCCCGCCTCCTCGCAGACGGTGTGCAAGCCCTCGCGGCGAACCAGCGCCTTGAGCTCCTTGTACTCCGGGCCCATCCTGGCTCGGGTCTTGATCCACGGCGGCTTACGCTCGATCGGCGTCTCGGCGTTGCGCACCTCGAGACGCAGCAGCTTTCGGCCCTCCGGAGCGGCATGGCCGGCGACGTTGGACCCAGGAGCGGTTGTCACTGCGTCAATGCTACCGACAGGCGGCCGTCGAGGGCGGCATCGACGGCCGCGGCTACCGGCTCGATGACGTCGGCGACCCGGATCTGCCGGCCCAACTCGGCGGTCAACGAGGTGACCCCGGCATCGGAGATGCCACACGGCACGATCGCCGAGAACGCGGACAGGTCGCAATCGCAGTTCAGCGCGAACCCGTGCAGTGTCGTCGATCGCGACACCCGGATACCGACGGCGGCCACCTTGCGGGCCGGAGCGGCAGCCGATCTCGAGGAAGACCCACGCACCCACACGCCGGAGCGGCCCTCGATCCTGCAGGTCTCCAAGCCGAGGTCAGCGCACACCGTGATGAGCGACTCCTCAAGGCGCCGAACAAAATTCACCACGTCCAAAGGCTCGGCCAGTCCGATCACCGGATAGCCCACCAACTGTCCGGGACCGTGCCAGGTGATCTTGCCGCCGCGGTCGGTATCGATGACGGGAACGTCGGGCGTGCCGGGTCTTTCACTGGGCAGGGTGCGCTTGCCCGCCGTGTAGACCGACGGGTGTTCGAGCAGCAGCAGTGTGTCGGGGCCGCCTGCGACGCGTGCGTCGGCCAGCTCGCGCTGCAGCTGCCACGCCTGCCGATAGTCGACGGTGCCGAGTCGTTGCACGTCGATGGGTGTCGTCACCGACCGAATGGACACTGGCGCCATGTCTTTGACGGTACGCGTTAGCCGGCCTTCGGCGCGGTGGCGAACGCCAGCGCCTCGCCGATCGTGTTGTGGTGGAACTCGAATCCGGCGCGCTCCAGGGCGGCCGGAATGGCGCGCTGGCCTCCGAGCAGGCCTTCGTCGGCGAACTCACCGAACGCGGCCCGCAACGCGAAGCCGGGCACCATCAGCGGTGTGGGGCGGTTCACTGCGCGTCCAAGGGCGGTGGTGAACTCGGCGTTGGTGACCGGCGCGGGTCCGGTCAGATTCACCGGACCCGACAACTCGTCCTTGGTGATCGCGAACAGTATCGCGCGCACCTCGTCCTCCAGGCTGATCCACGGCATGTATTGGCGTCCGTCGCCGAGTCGGGCACCCAGGCCAAGCGAGAACAGCAGTTTGAGGCGGCCGAGCACCCCGCCGGCATCCGTCAGGACGAGTCCACTGCGCAGCAGAACCACCCTGGCGCCGCTACTCTCGGCAGCCGCCACCGCGGCCTCCCAGTCCTGGCTCAATTGAGCCAGGAAGCCGTCGCCTGGGGGCGCGGTTTCGTCGACGGTGCGGCTGCCGGTATTGCCGTAGTAACCCACCGCGCTGGCGTTGACGAGCACGGGCACACCGGCTTCCGCAACCCCGGCGGACAACACCTCGGTCGGCCCGATACGGCTGTCGCGCAGGGCCTGCTTGAACGCGCCCGACCATCGTTTGTCGCCGACGTTCACACCGCACAGGTTCACCACGGCGTCGACCCCGGCCAGCGCGCCCGGGTCGAATTCGCCGGTGTCGGGGTTCCAAAACACCTCGTCGGGGTTGGACGGTGCGCGGCGCACGATGCGCAGCACCCGGCGATCGGTGGCCCGTAGGGCGTACACCAAAGCAGAACCGATGAGGCCGGACGATCCGGCAATCGCAATGACGGCGTCGGACACGACGGACGGCAGTCCTTCCCGGTCTTAGAGACCCAGATCGGCCTCGAACGCGCCGTCCTCGAGACGCCGCTTGATGGTGGTCACGAAACGTCCGGCGTCTGCACCGTCGATCAGCCGGTGGTCATACGTCAACGGCAGGTAGCAGATGGAGCGCACACCGATCGACTCGTTACCCGAATCGTCGACGATCACCCGCGGCCGCTTCACGATCGCGCCGGTGCCCAGCATCGCCGCCTGCGGCGGAACGAGGATCGGGGTGTCGAACAGCGCGCCCTGGCTGCCGATGTTGGTGATCGTGAACGTGCCGCCGGACAGTTCGTCTGGCTTGAGATTCCCCGAACGCGCGCGATCGGCGATATCGGCGATCGCGCGGGCCAACCCGGCCAGCGACAGGTCCCCGGCGTTCTTGACCACCGGCGAGAGCAAGCCCTGCTCGGTGTCCACCGCGAAACCGAGGTGCTCGGCGTCGTAGTAGGTGATCTCCTTGGACTCTTCGTTGTAGCTCGCGTTGACGTTGGGATGCGTCTTCAGCGCGTCGATCACCGCACGCGCGATGAACGGCAGGTACGTGAGGTTGACGCCTTCGCGCTCGGCGAAGTCCTTCTTCGCCCTGGCCCGCAGCGCCACCACCTTGGTCATGTCGACCTCGTGGGTTTGTGTCAACTGTGCTGTGGCTTGCAGGGATTCACGCGTCTTCTTCGCGGTGATCTGCCGGATCCGGTTGGCCTTCTGCGTCGTGCCGCGCAGATGCGCCAACGCGGGTGCCGGTGTGGCCGGCTGCTGCGGTGCGGCCGCCCGGGTCGCAGGCGTTTGTGCGGCCGGCTCGGCCGCCGGTGCCCGCTTGGCTTCGGCGGCGGCGAGGACATCCTGCTTACGGATGCGTCCGCCGACGCCGGTTCCCTTCACCGAGGCCAGGTCGACGTCGTTCTCGGCGGCCAGCTTTCGGACCAAGGGCGTCACATATGGCGAGCCGTCACCCGACGGCGCCTCGGACTCGGGTTTCGCCTCCTGCTTGGGCTCCGCTTTGGGTTCTGGCTTTGGCTCGGGCGCTTGCTTGGGTTCGGGCTTTGGCTCGGGCTTGGCTTCTTGCTTGGGTTCTTCCTTGGCTTCCGGCTTGGCTTCTTGCTCGGGTTCGGGTTCGGGCTCCGGCTCGGGCTCCGGTTCGGGCTCGGGCTCCGGTTCGGGCTCAGCTGCTGCATCCGCGTCACCGATCTTGGCCAGCTCGCCGCCGACCTCGACGGTGTCGTCCTCTTCAGCGGTTATCGACACCAGCGTGCCCGCCACCGGCGACGGGATCTCGGTGTCGACCTTGTCGGTGGACACCTCGACGAGCGGCTCGTCGACCTCGACGGTGTCGCCGACCTTCTTCAGCCACCGGGTCACGGTGCCCTCGGTCACGGACTCACCGAGCTCGGGCATCTTCACCGACGTGGCCGAACCTGATGACTTGGCGGCGGGCTTGGATTCGGGCTTGGATTCCGGCTCGGGCGCTTCTTCTTCCTGCTCCTCAGCGGCGGGCTCCTCCGGCGCGGCAGGTTCTTCGGCAGGCTCGGGCTCTTCTTCGGCGGGCTTCTCGTCGGGCTCGGAGTCGGATCCGGAGTCATCATCTCCGCCTGATTCGCCCGCCTCGCCGATGACGGCCAACTCGCCGCCGACCTCGACGGTGTCGTCCTCCTGGGCCACGATCTTCTGCAGCACGCCGGCGGCGGGCGAGGGAATCTCGGTGTCGACCTTGTCGGTGGACACTTCCAACAGCGGCTCGTCCTGTTCGACCGTGTCTCCCTCTTGCTTGAGCCAGCGGGTGACAGTCCCCTCGGTGACGCTCTCACCGAGTGCGGGCATCTGAACGGAGATGGCCATGCGTTTGGGCTCCCTCGAACGGTCTGTCGCAGGTGGTCGATTTATCTGTTCCCATCCTGTCACGTCCGTACCAAGCTTTCGCCGCAGACTCGGTGAGCCGATGCTCTGGCACTATCGAAGGAGGTAGACGAAGGGAGCGCGGCCCGAGGTGGGTTTGTTCGACAGGTTCTCGCGCCGTGCGCGCAGGTCAAAGAGCGGCGGGGACGACCCGGCCGCGGATTTGAAGTACCTCCGCCAGTGGGTCGCCGACCACCACGGAGTCGAAGCATTTGTGGAACCGCGCACCACCGTCACCGACGTCACGGTCGTGCTGGTGGCTGCCGACGGTGAGTGGACGAGGAGACGTGCCGGGGGAGACGCCGGAGCGCGCAGGCTCTCCGACCGCCTCAAGATCCCGGTCTACGACGTGCAGAAGGTCGGATATCCACAACGGATGCGCGACTACGACGCTCGGCGACGGATCGAACGCAAACGTGCCGCCCGCGAGGAGCTGGAAGACCGCTGATGTGGGCCCACGCCCGAAGGGCAGGGACGCTTGCGCGAAGAAGAAACAGCACTGATACGGTACCGGCGGTCCCACTAACTCGCGGAGGTGCCATGAGAGCGACGGCGGAGGCTACTGAACGGCGCGTCGACAGCAGCGGCGGAGTTCAGATCGCGGTCTACGAAGACGGCAACCCCGACGGCCCGCCGATCGTGCTGGTGCATGGCTGGCCCGATTCGCATGTGCTGTGGGACGGCGTCGTGCCCCTGTTGGCGGACCGTTTCCGCGTCCTGCGCTACGACAACCGCGGAGTGGGGAGCTCGTCTGCGCCGAAATCGACATCCGAATACCGGATGTCTTGTTATGCCGACGATTTCGCTGCGGTGATCGGCACCCTCGCGCCCGGCGAGAAGGTGCATGTGCTGGCGCACGACTGGGGTTCTGCGGGCATGTGGGAGTACCTTGCCCGGCCCGACGCGAGCGAGCATGTCGCGTCGTTCACGACGCTGTCCGGCCCCAGCATCGATCACACGAACCGATTCGTGATGAGCAGCCTCAGGCGGCCTTACCAGCCGCGCAGGTTCGCGCAGGCGCTCGGCCAGTTGGGTCGGCTGACCTATATGGGTGCGTTTTCCGTCCCCGTGCTCGCGCCGATGGCTGTCCGCAGAGTCCTCGCCGATCGGGTCACCTGGATGCTGAAGAACCGTGACGGCATACCAGCCGACCAGGTGCACCATTCGCAGACTTACAAGACCGACGCTGTCAACAGCTTGAAGGTCTACCGCGCCAACTACTTCCGCGCATTCGTGCCCCCCAAGCGCGATCCCTATATCGACGTCCCGGTCCAGGTCATCGTGAATTCGAACGACCCGTTCATCCGGCCCTACGTCTATGCGGACACCCACAACTGGGTGCCGCGACTGTGGCGTCGCGACATCGGCGCCGGCCATTGGTCGCCGATGTCGCACCCGGCGACGGTCGCACGGTCGGTGCACCAGCTGGTCGACTTCCTCGAGGGCAAGCCGCCGAACAGAGAGCTGCGGCGCGCGCAGGTCGGCCGTTCCCGTGAACCGTTCGGTGACACGCTGGTGTCGGTCACCGGCGCAGGCAGCGGTATCGGACGTGCTACCGCCCTCGAATTCGCAAGGCTGGGCGCGGAATTGGTAGTCAGCGACATCAACGAGGCGGGCGCCAAGGAGACCGCCGCGGCGATCGTGTCTAGGGGCGGAGTGGCTCATGCGTACGCCCTCGACGTCGCCGATGCCGACGCCGTCGAGCAGTTCGCCGAGGAGGTGTGCGCGGAACACGGGGTGCCCGATGTCATCGTGAACAACGCGGGTGTCGGCCATTCGGGCATGTTTCTCGACACCCCCCGCGACGAGTACGACCGCGTGCTCAACATCAACTTCGGCGGAGTCGTCAACTGCTGCAGGTCGTTCGGTCGCAGGCTGGTCGACCGCGGCGCGGGCGGGCACGTCGTCAACGTCTCGTCGATGGCGGCGTATTCGCCGCAACAGTCGATGAACGCCTACTCCACCAGCAAGGCGGCCGTCTTCATGTTCGGCGACTGCCTGCGCGCCGAACTCGATGAGGCCGGTATCGGACTCACGACGATCTGCCCCGGCGTCATCGACACGAACATCGTCCACACCACGCGTTTCGACGTGCCCGCCAACAAGGCGGCGAAGGTCGAAGCGCGCCGCAAGCAGATCGAAAAGGCTTTTTCCGCAAGGCGTTACGGCCCGGAGAAGGTGGCCAAGGCCATTGTGTCGTCGGTGCGCAAAAACAAGGCGATCCGGCCCGTCGCGCCCGAGGCCTACATCGTCTATGGCGTTTCACGCCTGCTGCCGCAGGTGATGCGGAGCACCGCCCGCCGCAAGGTCCTCTAGCTAGCCTATTCGGTGAGTCAGCCGTTCTCGGCGATGTCTTCCAGGACGGCGAACATCGTCCGCGTCGGGACACCGGTGCCCCCCTTGCCGGTGTAGCCCCACGGCCCGCCGGTGTTGTACGCGGGCGCCGCGATGTCGATGTGCGCCCACTGCACCCCGTCGGCGACGAACTCGCGCAGATACGTTCCGGCGACGAGCATCCCGGCGTAGCGCGAACCGCTCACGTTGGCGAGGTCGGCCACCGTCGACTTGAGGTCGTCCTTGAGCTCCTCGGGCAGCGGCATCGGCCACGCGTTCTCACCAGCCTGCTGGCTGCGTGCGGCCACCCGATCGCGGAACTCCTCGCTGCCCATGACGCCCGGGGTGCGCGCGCCCAGCGCGACGGTCTGGGCGCCGGTGAGCGTCGACGTCTCGATCAGGTAGTCGGGGTTGTCCTCGCAGGCCCGCACGATCGCGTCGGCCAGGATCAGCCTGCCCTCGGCATCGGTGTTGAGCACCTCGACGGTGATGCCGCCGTACTGGGTGAGCACGTCGCCGGGCCGCTGCGCCGTCGCCGACGGCATGTTCTCGGCCATCGGCACCGTGGCGATGACGTCGATCGGCAGCTTCTGCTTGGCGGCCAGCACCACGGTGGCGATGACGGCTGCCGCGCCACCCATGTCAGAGGTCATGTGGTGCATGTTCGCGGCAGGCTTGATGGAGATGCCGCCGGTGTCGAAGGTGATGCCCTTGCCGACCAGCGCGACCGTCTTCGACTTCTTGCCCTTACCCCCGCGGTGGGTGAGCCGGACCAGCCGGGGCGGACGCGACGAGCCCTTGCCGACGCCGATGATCCCGCCGTAGCCCGCCTTGTCGAGCGCCTTATCGTCGAGCACCTCGACGTCCAGGCCCGCTGCCTTGCCCAAAGCCTCTGCGCGCTTGGCGAATTCGGCGGGGAAGAGGTGGCTGGGCGGGGTGTTCACGAAATCGCGCGCTGTCGCGACGGCGGTGGCGATATCCGTTGCCCTGGCCGCGGCCTCCTTGGTCTTGGTCTTCGTGTCGACCGTCAGCGCCGTGATGGTGCGCAGGCCGTTGTCCTTGGGAGAGGTCTTCTCGCTGCGGAAGTCGTTGAAGCGGTATGCCCCCAGGATCAGCCCCTCGATCGTGGCGCCCAGATCGATGTCCGACAGCGTGGTGACGACGTTCTCGACACCGTTCAGTGATCGCGCGGCGACGCCGGCGGCACGCCGGATCGTGTCCGCGGGCCACGCGTCGCGGTTCTTACCGAGCCCGACCGCCAGCACGCTCGCCACCGGCAGTGACGGCGCAACCACCCGGGTGACCTGGTCGGAGCCGCCTTTCGCGCCGAGGGCCTCGAGGGCCACCTCGATCTCACCGACCGCTTCGGCGTCGAGGAACGGGTTGCCGACGACCGTCGCCTTGGCGTCCTCATCGGAGCCGCTGATCACGGCGACGATCAGCACGGTGTCGTCGACCTTGCGTTTGGGCAGCGACGAACTGACGGTGACGGTGGGGACCTGAAAACCGGTGCTAGCTGGGCTCACGAGCGATAACCATATCGCTCACCGGGCGAGGTGCAGGTCGTAGGCCGCGACCGGCTCGTCGAAACCTTTGAGTGTCAACGGTTCCTGAGGAATGGCGGGCCATTCCGGCAGCTGGTCGCGGACGTCGGAGGAGGCCAGGATCTGGCCCGGGGCCGCCGCCGCGACGAGGCGGGCCGCCAGGTTCACCGGATTGCCGAAATAGTCGCCGTATATGCCCAGCACGGAGCCGTATCCGAGGCCGGCGCGCACCTTCAGGCCGGCCTCGCGGGCCCGAGGATGCTCGACGAGGTCCATCGCCACCTTGACCAGTAGCTCTGGTGTCGAGGTCACCCACATCACCTCATCCCCGATGAACTTCACCACCCGGCCACCGTCGGTGTGCACCGTGTCCGACACCGAGCCGCCGAACTCCATGAGCAGGTCGAACAGGTCGGTCGGGTCCATCACCTGCGTCAGTTGGGTGAAGCCGGTGAGATCGGCGAACCCGACGCCACACGTCACATTCGCCGACGCGTCGGTGATGACACCCTCGAAATGTGTTCTGGCACTGATGATGTGCTGTCGGAACACCGCATCGATCAACACGCCGAAGGTTTGGGTGATCTCCGTGATTTCGCGGTATGCCATCGCGGTGGTGAGTTCGTCGTTGCTGATCGCCATCAGCAGGTCGGGTTGCGCCATTCGCACCATCGTCCCGCCGGCCTCGGCGACCCGCGCCATCGCGTTGCCGAGAATCCGCAGAAAGGCGAGCGCCGGGTCGTCGCCGACCAGCTCCTTGATCGCCACCCACGTCGACAGCCCGTCGACGTCCAACTGACTCAGCGTGAGCGCGTCCGGGTCGGCGATGGTCAGTCCCAACGCAGTCCACGCGGTCGCCACCTCAGGCATCGACACGCCCAGCGCGTCGGCGGCCGTTCGCAGACTGTAGATCGGACGACCCGGCCCCTGCAGCGCGTCGCCGGCCAGGCCGAACAGCCGGCCTTGGCGCTCGGCCTCGACCATCTCGTCGGCCGAGAATCCCAGCTTGTTCAGGTAATCGATCAAAGCCGCCCGGCCGCGCGCATTGGCGATTCCTGCGGCTTCGAGCGCGTCGAAATCGACCACTACCCGAGTCTGCCAGCGTCGACGATCCCATTAGGGTGGATTTCCGTGACGAGCGAAGTCTTGCAGGGCCCCCTCGAAGAACGTCATCGCCAGCTCGGCGCCAGCTTTGCCGAGTTCGGCGGCTGGCTGATGCCGGTCTCGTACGCCGGCACCGTCACCGAGCACGCTGCCACGCGCAGCGCCGTCGGGCTTTTCGACGTGAGCCACCTGGGCAAGGCGCTGGTGCGCGGCCCGGGCGCGGCCGAGTACATCAACTCCGCCTTCACCAACGACCTGCGCCGCATCGGACCTGGCAAGGCGCAATACACGTTGTGCTGCACCGACTCCGGCGGCGTTGTCGACGATCTCATCGCGTACTACGTCTCCGACGACGAGATCTTCCTGGTGCCCAACGCGGCCAACACCGCCGCCGTCGTCGCCGCGTTGAAAGATCGCGCGCCTTCCGGGCTCACGATCACCGACGAGCACCGGTCGTATGCCGTGCTCGCGGTGCAGGGCCCCAAGTCGCCCGAGGTCCTCGGCGCGCTCGGGCTGGCCACGGACATGGACTACATGGGCTATGTCGACGCCGAATTCCGCGGTGTCCCCGTGCGGGTCTGCCGCACCGGCTACACCGGCGAGCACGGCTACGAACTGCTGCCCCCGTGGGATCGGGCCGAAGTCGTGTTCGACGCTCTCGTCGACGCGGTCGGTGCGGCCTCCGGAGAGCTGGCCGGCCTGGGCGCCCGCGACACCCTGCGCACCGAGATGGGCTATCCGCTACACGGCCACGAACTGTCGCTCGACCTGTCGCCGCTGCAGGCGCGGTGCGGCTGGGCCATCGGCTGGAAGAAGGACGCGTTCTGGGGCCGCGACGCGCTGCTGGCGGAAAAGGAAGCCGGCCCGCGACGGCTGCTGCGCGGGCTGAAAGCCGTCGGCCGCGGAGTACTGCGGCCCGACCTAACCGTGCTCGACGGCGACCGTCAGATCGGCGTCACGACATCGGGAACCTTTTCTCCGACTTTGAAAGTCGGCATCGCGCTCGCGCTCATCGACACCGACGCCGAGATCGCCGACGGGCAACACGTGTCGGTCGACGTCCGTGGCCGCGCGCTCGAATGTGAAGTGGTGTCTCCGCCATTTGTCAGCGCGAGGACGCGCTAGGCACCCGTTCGTCGAGCCGAAAACTCGGTAGTCAGCGGATATACAATCGCTGCATGACTGACGGCCCCCTCGAGTTCACGGTAGAGCGCAACGCAACTCCGGCGACCGACGAGGTACGGGCATCGATACTGGCCAATCCAGGATTCGGCCAGTTCCACACCGACCACATGGTGTCGATCGACTATGCGGAAGGCAAAGGCTGGTTCGACGCGCGGGTCGTCCCGTACGGCCCGATCGAACTCGATCCATCCGCGATCGTGTTGCATTACGCCCAGGAGATCTTCGAGGGTCTCAAGGCGTATCGGTGGGCGGACGGGTCCATTGTGTCGTTCCGGCCCGAGTCCAACGCCAGGCGGCTTAAGACCTCGGCGAAGCGGCTGGCGATTCCCGAACTGCCCGAAGAAGTGTTCATCGAATCGCTGCGCCAGCTGATCGCGGTCGACGAGCAGTGGGTGCCCGCGGCCGGCGGCGAAGAGTCGCTGTATCTGCGGCCGTACACCATCGCCACCGAACCGGGTCTCGGCGTGCGGCCGGCCAAGGAGTACCGCTATCTGGTCATCGCGTCACCGGCGGGGGCGTACTTCAAGGGCGGCATCAAACCGGTCAGCGTGTGGCTGTCGACCGAGTACGTGCGGGCCTGCCCAGGCGGCACGGGTGCGGCGAAATTCGGCGGCAACTACGCCGCATCGCTGCTGGCGCAGGCGCAGGCCGTCGAGCACGACTGCGATCAGGTCGTCTGGCTCGACGCGGCGGAACGCCGCTACGTCGAAGAGATGGGTGGAATGAACCTGTTCTTCGTGTTCGGCAGCGGCGGATCGGCGCGCCTGGTCACGCCCGAGCTGAGTGGCTCGATACTTCCCGGTGTCACGCGAGATTCGTTGCTGCAGTTGGCAAGCGATGCCGGATTCGCCGTCGAGGAACGCAAGATCGACGTCGACGAGTGGCAGAAGAAAGTGGCGGCGGGCGAGATCACCGAGGTGTTCGCGTGCGGCACCGCCGCGGTCATCACACCCGTCGCCCATGTCAAGCACGCCGACGGTGAGTTCACCATCGCCGACGGTGGTCCCGGCGAGATCACCATGGCCCTGCGCGACACCCTGACCGGAATCCAACGCGGCACCTTCGCCGACACGCACGGCTGGATGGCGCGCCTGAACTGAACGACAGGGGACCCCACCGCAGTGGGGTCCCCGTCGGTGAGAGTGGATCAGCCGAGAGCGGCCTCGTGCTCGGGGCAGTAGGTCGCCACGGCCGCGCCGACGAAGAACGCCGAGTCCTCCTGCACCAGATCGGTGGTGGTGGAGACGGAGTTGACGGCGTCGTAGAGCGAGTCGCCCTCGTCGAACATGACGCAGACGTCGTAGGCGAGGCTGACGGCCTCCTCGGTCGACGGCGGCTGGATGCCCTCGTCGGTGAGCACGCTGACGAACATGTCGTCGGTGGTGGTGGTCGCTCCTGCCATGCCCGCGCCGACGAGAGCGGCGATGCCCAGGCTGGAGGCGGCGGCGGCAGCGGCGATGGCGGCGGTGAGGTGACGGAGGGTGGGCATTGCGGTTCCTTTCGGTGGTCGAGCTTCCTGGTGGGGTAGGAAGAGACTCCGATGCCGCGCTTGACGAATTCTTGTCAGATTCTTGGAGGCGCTAGGACGGCCCGATCGCCAGCCCGACGGCGGCCACCGTCGTCGTGATCTCGACCGCCGCACCCAGCACATCGCCGGTGATACCGCCGAACCGGCGCACGCAGTGCGCGACGAGGGCGGCGCCGCAGGCCAACGCAACCAGCACGGCCACCGGACCCTGCCACGGCCGCGGGCCGGCCACTACGGCGGCCGCCGCGACCGCCACCACCCACAGCCCCGCCACCGCCGTCGGCTGGGTGCCCGCAACCATCCCGCCGAGTGAACTCCCCGCCGCGGCGGGTACCGAACGCCGGCACGCCAGCACCGCGGCGACCCGGCCCGCGGTCACCGCGACGATCACCCCCACGGGACCGCAGGCCGTGAACGCGAATGCCTGCGTCAGGAGGACGACCACCAACGCCGCGACGCCGAACGGCCCGGCCGACCCGTCGCGCATCACCGTCAAAGCCCTGGCGGGCGGGCCGTAGCAGCCGAGCCCGTCGGCGGTGTCGGAGAGCCCATCGGCGTGCAGCCCGCGGGTGGCGAGCAAAAGCACCGCGACCGCGAGCACGCCACCCAACGGATTCGCCGGGCCGAAGGCCCACTCCGACGCCCACACCGTCGCAGCGGCTGCGGCCCCCAATGCGATGCCCACCAGCGGCAGCGCGGTCAGCGCCCCCCGGCCGAACGGCGCCGTCGAACGCACCGGGAGCACGGTCCCGAATGCCAGCGCCCCGGCGACCGAACGGATCACTGCTTCGCAGGTGCCTGGGTGATGCCGGCTTCGTCGAAGGTCGCCATCGACGCCAGCGTCGCCACCGCGGCCCGCACGATCGTCAGCGCGACCGCGGCGCCGGTGCCTTCGCCGAGGCGCATCTGCAGATCGACGATCGGCTCGAGTTCCAGCTTGCGAAGCGCCTGCGCATGCGCGGGTTCGGTGGACCGGTGGCCGGCCTGCCACCACTGCCGGGCGCCGGGCGCGAGCTTGTCGGCCACCAACGCCGCGGCCGTCACCACGACACCGTCGAGCAGCACCGGCGTACGCCGGACCGCGGCCTGGGCGCAGAATCCCGCCATCGCCGCCAGGTCGGCCCCACCGCAGACCCGCAGCAGCGCAACGGGATCGCGTGCACCGCGGCTCCGAAACAATGCGTCCCTGATGGCGGCGGTCTTGCGGGCCCACCCGGCGTCGTCCACGCCGGTGCCCCGGCCGACCACCGCGACCGGTTCGGAGTCGGTCAGTACGGCGATCAAAGTCGTTGCGGGCGTGGTGTTTCCGATGCCCATATCGCCGACGATGAGGATGTCCGCGCCTGCGTCGACCTCTTCGTCGGCGATCCGGCGTCCGGCATCGACTGCCGCCGCCACCTCGTCGTGGCTCAGCGCGTCCTCGACGGCGATGTTGCCGCTGCCGCGGCGCACCTTGTGTGCACCGATGGACGGCGCGAACGGCTCGTCGGAATCGACGGCGATATCCACGACGCGCACGGTCGCGCCCGCCGCTTCGGCGAGGATGTTGATGGCGGCGCCGCCGGCGTCGAAGTTGGCGACCATCTGGGCGGTGACCTCGGCGGGAAACGCAGAGACCCCGGCCGCCGCGACGCCGTGGTCGCCGGCGAAAACCACCACCCGTGCCCGCTCGAACTGCCGGGGCGGACACGCACCCTGACATGACGCCACCCAGACCGAGAGGTCCTCGAGCCGACCCAGCGAGCCCGGCGGTTTGGTCAAGCGCTGCTGGCGGGCGCGCGCGGCGACGGCGACGTCGGGGTCGGGTGGTGAGACGGTCTCGAACTCGGTCACCCCGCGCCATCCTTGACGGTGACGGGTTGCCCGGCGATCACCAGCACCACGCGGTCGCACGCCGCGGCCAGTCGCTGATTGAGGGCGCCCAGTTCGTCGGCGAACCGCCGGCCTGACGCCGTGGCGGGTACGACCGTCAGCCCAACCTCGGGCGACACCAGGGCCAACGCAGAGTCGAACGAGTCCACGGCATCGACCAGGTCGTCGACGTCGGCCGACACGGATCCGTCAGTCCACGCGCCCGTGCGATCCATGGCCGCGGTCAGCCACGCTCCGATGTCGTCGACGACGGTCGGGGTGGGGTCTTCGCGCAACTGCGTTGCGATGTCGGCGGTTTCGACCGTGGACCAATTCGCGGGCCGGCGCCGGCGGTGTGCCTCCACCCGCGCCGACCACTCGACGTCCCCGTCCGCCGCGGGGCCGGTGGCCAGGTAGCGCACGGCCGCCGTCGCGTCGACCGATTCGGCGATCGCCGACTCCGCCCATTGCGATTTGCCCGACCGGATGCCACCGAGCACCAGGATGCGCACCAGGGTGTCAGGTTCCGTCAACTGACACGTGCGCCGCGTTCCACCTGCGGCCGGGGTGCGCGCATGCGGCGCAGCTGCGAAGCGCGGCTGGCCGCGTAAAAGCCTAATTTCCAACCGGATTCGGTGTTCTCGGGGAACCTTGCGTCCACCAACCTGTTGGCCTTGCGGCCCAGGATGAATCCGTCGATCACCATGATGAGGACCAGCACCAGCATCGCGGGGGAGACAAGCTGCTGCACCTGGACCGACGGCACCGAGAGCATCACGAAGATCAGCGCGAGCGCGGCAGGCATGAACAGGCCCAGCACGTTGCGGCGCGAGTCGACGATGTCGCGGACATACCGGCGGACCGGACCCTTGTCGCGGGGCAGCAGGTAGGCGTCGTCGCCGGCCATCATCTTCTCGCGGCGCTCAGCCATGTCGGCGCGGCGCGTGAGCTTCTCGGCCTTGCGCTCGTCCTTGCTCAGCTTGGTGCGCGCTTCCTTGCGGCGTTTGCGCGCCTCGGCGGCGGTCATCGGGGCGGGCGCCACCGGCCCGCGCTTGCGGGTGGCCTCGCTGCGCTTGGGTGTCGGACGGCCCTTGGGCGCGGTGGTCCCGGACTCCCCGGAACCTGCGGCAGTGTCCTCGAGGCCGGTTTCGGGGGTGTCTTCGGACACATCGGATTCCTGTCTGGAATCTCGTATCCGCGAGTTGTCTTTCTTTCGGCCCAGCAGGTTCACGCCTGCCAGATTAACTTCCGACCGCATCCGACGGCATACGTGCCCGGCGGGACCTGGGGACAAACTCGGGAATAGGGCCGGGACAAGGTACCGTTGAGCTAGTACGCCGCACATTTGATGAGGCTTTACAGGAGACGTAATGACTGTTCAGGGAGAGTCGGCCACCGGGACCGCCACCCATGGCGCGAAGTTGACCGATGCCGCCGCAGCCAAGGCCAAGGCGCTGCTCGACCAGGAGGGCCGCGAGGATCTGGCCCTGCGTATCGCCGTTCAGCCGGGTGGCTGCGCCGGGTTGCGCTACAACCTGTTCTTCGACGACCGGACCTTGGACGGTGACGTGACCGCCGAGTTCGGCGGCGTCGCACTGACGATCGACCGGATGAGCGCGCCCTACGTCGAGGGGGCCGTCATCGACTTCGTCGACACCATCGAGAAGCAGGGTTTCACCATCGACAACCCGAACGCCACCGGTTCTTGCGCCTGCGGCGATTCGTTCAACTGATTCAGTACTGCCCGGCCGTCCGCGGCAGATAAGAGCAGACCAGCACCTCGTCGCCCTGGGCGAGCAGTTGGGCCACGCCCTGCTGTTCGCCTTCAGCGCGTGGTTCGCCACGGCGCGAGGTGCCCGACGGCTCGACGCGCATGGTGAACAGCACCTGCGCCTGGTGGGGCGACCACATCACGATCTTGTCGATCGATGTCACCTCGGCGCGCCCGTATTGCTGCCGGAAGGCGTCGCTGGCCAGGCTGGCGAGCGCCAAGTCGGAGCGCTTCTCCTTGACCGCGTCGAACATCCCACACAACGTGTGCCTGGCGACGGTTTCGTCGTCGCCGTTGGTCATCGCATCCAGGTACTGCTGAATCGCGTTCTTGGCCGCCTCGTCGGACAACGTGCCCGAAGCCGACGAAGCCCCGTCGCCACCGCGGGTGGCAAGCACGATCCCCGTCACAGTGGCGGCGACGACGATAACCGCGATCAGCGCGCCCACGATCAGCGGCCAGCGCCGCTTTTTCGGGTACTGCACCGGCGGCGGGAGCATTCCCGGGTACGACGGCTGCGCATTCTCCGGATAGGGCTCCGCAAAGGGCTGTTGGGGAAATGGTTGCGGCCCGGTGTTCGGATACATTTGCGGGCCGGCCGGTCCAGCGCCGTATTCGGGCTGGTACGGACCCGACATATATTTGCTCCCCAGAAGTGTGCGTCGGAATTGGTCTGTCTACAGTGGCCCAACGGGCACTCGTACGCAGGTTAGCGCACGTTGGGCGGAGGCCCACTGAGTAAGGTTTATGTAGACGGCTTAATGAATGAAGGGTGTGACGTTTCGTGACCATTGCGGTAACCGGATCAATTGCGACCGACCATCTGATGCGGTTTCCCGGGAAATTCTCCGAACAACTCCTGCCCGAGCATCTGCAGAAGGTGTCGCTGAGCTTCCTGGTCGACGATCTGGTCGTCCATCGCGGTGGCGTCGCAGGAAACATGGCCTTCGCGATCGGTGTGCTGGGTGGGGACGTCGCGCTCGTCGGCGCCGTCGGACGGGACTTCGACGAGTACCGCACGTGGCTCGAGGCCGTCGGCGTGGACACCGGCAGCGTGCTCGTTTCGGATAGCGCATACACCGCGCGGTTCGTCTGCACGACCGACGACGCCATGGCGCAGATCGCATCCTTCTACCCCGGAGCCATGTCGGAGGCGCGCAACATTTCGCTGGCCGACGTCGTGAAGCGGGTCGGCACACCGGAATTGGTGATCGTCGGCGCCAACGACCCCGAGGCCATGTTCCTGCACACCGAGGAGTGCCGCAGGCTCGGTCTGGCGTTCGCAGCCGACCCGTCCCAGCAGTTGGCCCGGCTATCCGGTGAGGAGATTCGCAAGCTCATCGACGGCGCGACGTACCTGTTCACCAACGACTACGAGTGGGATCTGCTGCTGCAGAAGTCGGGTTGGAGCGAGGCGCAGGTGATGAGCCAGATCGGTATGCGCGTCACGACGTTGGGCCCCAAGGGCGTCGACCTCGTCGGCTCGAACGGCACCTTCATCCACGTCGACGTCGTCCCGGAGAAGCATCAGGCCGACCCGACCGGCATCGGCGATGCGTTCCGCGCCGGATTCCTCACCGGCCGCAGTGCCGGGCTGAGCGACGAGCGGTCAGCTCAGCTGGCCTCGCTGGTCGCCGTTCTCGTCTTCGAAGCGCCGGGGCCGCAGGAGTGGAGCTGGGACCGCGAGGAAGCGGTACAGCGGCTGAGCGACGCTTTCGGAGCCGAGGCTGGCGCGGAAATCTCGGAGGCGCTTGGCGCCGACAGATAGTCAGAGGCGCTTGGCGCCGACAGATAGTCGGGTCGCTTCCTCTTACAGCTGGACGGGGTAGGTCGGCTCGCTGATCTGCGGGGTCACACTGTGCTCGACGAAGATGGCGTGCCACAGCATGAAGATCAGCACGGTCCACAGCCGTCGGCTGTGATCGCTTGTGCCGCTTCGGTGTTCGTCGAGCATCCGCGTGACCGCCGAGAGATCGACAAGCTCGCCTGCCCCTGACGTCGCGACCGTCCGATATGCCCAGTCCTGCAGCTCGCCTGCCTGCAGCCAGTGCCGGATCGGTACCGGGAAGCCGAGCTTCGGCCGGTTGAGCACGTGCGCGGGCACGATCGGTTCCAGTGCGCGGCGCAGCGCGAACTTGGTGGTGGTTCGGGTGATTTTCTGGTCCAGCGGAAGGCGCGACGCCACCGCGAAGACCTCTGGGTCCAGGAACGGCACCCGTAACTCCAGCGAGTTGGCCATCGTCATCTTGTCGGCCTTGACCAAGATGTCGCCACGCAGCCACGTGAACAGATCGATGTGCTGCATACGCGCCACCGGATCCCAGCCGTCGGATGCCGAGTACACCGGCGCGGTGACGTCCGTGTGCGTCCATTCCTGGCGGAAGCCGGGAAGGACCGCGCGCAGTTGTGCGTCCGAGAAGCTACGCGCGTTGCCGTAGTAGCGCTCCTCGAGCGTGAGCGATCCCCGGTGCAGCAGGCTTTTCCCGCGCATGCGGTCGGGCAGCGGTCGCGACGCGCGGCCGAGCGACCGTCGCACCGGTCGTGGCAGATAGTCAAATGGGCGCAGCGACAACGGTTCCCGGTAGATGGTGTAGCCACCGAACAGTTCGTCGGCGCCCTCACCGGACAGCACGACCTTGACGTGCTTACGGGCCTCGCGGGCAATGAAGAACAGCGGGACCAACGCTGGGTCGGCGACGGGTTCGTCCAGATACCACACGATTTCGGGTAGCGCCGCGACGAACTCCGCCTGACTGACCACCTTGGTGACGTGTCGCGCGCCGATGGCTTCGGCCGAGGCAACGGCGACGTCGACCTCCGAGTAGCCCTCGCGTTCGAACCCCGTCGTGAACGTGATCAGCCGCGGGTTGTGCCGCATGGCCAACGCCGCGATCGCCGTCGAGTCGATCCCGCCGGATAGGAACGCGCCCACTGTGACGTCCGCGCGCATGTGCTTGGCGACCGAGTCCTCCAGGACGGCGGTGATCTCGTCGTAGCGTGCGCGTTCGTCGCCGGACGTGAACCCGACCGCAGAGAACCGCGGCGTGAAGTACCGGGTGACCTCGGGAGGGTTACCGGGGCGCACGCGGGCATAACTGCCTGATTCGAGCCTGCGCACACCTCGGTGCAGCGTCTCGGGTTCCGGCACGTACTGCAGCACGGTGTAGTGCTGCACGGCACGTTCGTCGATACCGAGATCGATACCGACGACCCCGGCGAGATCCAGCAGACACTTCTTTTCGCTACCGAATACGGTGCCGCCCCCACCGGTCGCCATGTACAGCGGCTTGATGCCGAAAGGGTCGCGGGCACAGAATAATTCGCCCTCGACGGTGTCCCACAGCGCAAAGGCGAACATACCGCGAAGCCGGGTCAGCGCTTCGGTGCCCCAGTAGTGATAGGCGGCGACGATCGCCTCGCTGTCGCCGTCGGTGGCGAACACGGCGCCGTGCTCGGTGCGTAGTTGCTCCCGCAACTCGAGGTAGTTGTAGATCTCACCGTTGAACACCAGGACATACCGGTCCGGGGACTCCGGCGGGCCCCAGCGCAGCGGCTGGTGGCTGTGGGCGATGTCGATGATCGACAGCCGGTTGAACCCGAGCACCGTGGTGGGGTGCGCGGCGTCGTCGGACCACGTACCGGGTTCGTCAGGGCCGCGATGACGCATCAGGTGCGACGCGCCCGACACCGCGGCGACAAGGTCGCCGGATACCTCGGCGGACGGGTCGGTTACCAGGGCCAGCAGTCCGCACACCGCGCCAGTATGCCTAATGACTGACCTGTGTCGAGACCTGCGTCCGGAGGTGGTCTACGCTGCGTAGTATTCGGCTTTCTGTTCCGACTTCTAGGAGGCGCCAGCGTGACACCTCGCGGTGTGAAGGTGGTGGCGTTGTCAGTCGTCCTCGGCAGCATGACGGTGCTGCTCAGCGGGTGTGACTGGTCTACGGTTCTCGGCCTCGGCTGGCCCCGCGGCATCACCCCCGAGGCGCATCTGAACCGCGAGCTGTGGATCGGCTCCGTGATCGCCTCGCTGGTCGTCGGCGTGATCGTGTGGGGCCTGATCTTCTGGACTTCGGCGTTTCACCGGCACAAGAAGGGCGACACCGAGCTGCCGCGCCAGTTCGGCTACAACATGCCGCTGGAGCTGGTGCTGACCGTGGTGCCCTTCCTGATCATCTCGGTGCTGTTCTACTTCACCGTCGTGGTGCAGGAACGGATGCTGCAAAAGGAGCCCAATCCCGAGGTCGTCATCGACGTCACCGCCTTCCAGTGGAACTGGAAGTTCGGCTATCAGAAGGTCGACTACGCGGACGGTACCTTCAGCTACGAAGGCGCCGACCCGGAGCGCAAGGAAGCGCTCGCCTCGGGGCCTGAAGGGCTGGAGAGCCCGGAAGGCGGCGAAGCCGGTTCGCACGGCGGCGAGTTCGGCGCCATCGCGGGCAAGAACCCCGAGGACCGCACGTACCTGAACTTCAACGATGTCGAGACGCTGGGGTCGTCCACCGAGATCCCGGTTCTGGTGGTGCCGTCCGGTAAGCGCATCGAGTTCCAGATCGCATCCGCGGACGTCATTCACGGCTTCTGGGTGCCGGAGTTCCTGTTCAAGCGCGACGTGATGCCCAATCCCGAGGCGAACAACTCCGACAACATCTTCCAAATCAGCGAGATCAACCAAAACGGTGCGTTCGTCGGCCGGTGCACGGAGATGTGCGGCACCTATCACTCGATGATGAACTTCGAGCTGCGAGTGGTGTCGCCCAACGACTTCAAGGCATACCTGGAGCAGCGTGTCGACGGCAAGACCAACGCCGAGGCGCTGCAGGCGATCAACCAGGAACCCCTGGCGGTCACCACAAAGCCGTTCGACACCCGCCGCGGTGAGCAGGCACCCGAGCTAACGCAGGCCAGCAAGTAGGGGTAGGGACACCACATGCATATCGAAGCCAGGCTGTTCGAGTTCCTGACCGGATTCTTCGTCCTGTCTGCGGTTGTCTACGGCGTGCTGACGGCGATGTTCCAGTACGGCGGCGTTGAGTGGGCCGGTACCACCGCGCTGATTCTGACGGCGGGCCTGACCCTGATCACCGGTACGTTCTTCCGGTTCGTGGCCCGGCGCCTGGACACCAGGCCCGAGGACTACGAGGACGCCGAGGTCAGTGACGGCGCAGGCGAGCTGGGCTTTTTCAGCCCGCACAGCTGGTGGCCGATCTTCATTGCCCTGTCGGCGTCGATCACGGCCGTCGGGGTCGCGCTCTGGCTCCCATGGCTGATCGTGGCCGGCGTCTGCTTCGTGCTGACGACGGTCGGGGGCCTGGTGTTCGAGTACTACACCGGAGCCGAGAAGCACTGACGCTCGCCGGCTTCGCGTGGGCCCAGGCCGTCGCGAACGTCGCACCCGGACAAGGTCACAATCGGAGCACTACTTCGCCCGTTATCCGCGCTGTGAGATCCATCCGGATCGGGTGGTTGGATAATGTTGCCGAGGCACGGTCAGTCGCTTGTCGCGGACACGCGGCCGATTACGCCGCAGGTGTGAGTCGAGAAGGATAGGCGTAAATGAGCGGGCCGAACCCCCCGGATCACGAAGGGGACGATCTTCCTGGTCAGGGCAGCAGCCCCAGCGGGCCGGAGAGCAGTGAGACCGACGCCTACTCGCAGGCCTACTCGGCTCCTGAGTCCGAACAATTCTCCAGCGGCCCCTACGTGCCCGCCGATTCCGGCCTGTACGACTACGACACCTACGAGCCGGGCGACCGGCTGGATCCTGCTGAGCCGCCGAGGTGGCCGTGGGTCGTCGGGGTGGTGGCCATCGTCGCCGCCATCGCGCTGGTCGTCTCCGTGTCCGTCCTGGTGACCCGGACCGACACCGACAACCTCTCGCAGCCCGAAACCTCGACGACCACACCGCCTCCGCCGCCGGTGCAGGACGAGATCACCACCACCACTCCGCCTCCGCCTCCGCCGCCACCGCCGCCGCCGAGCGAGCCGCCCCCGCCGCCGGAGACCGTGACGGTCACCCAGGAGCCGGCCCCGCCGCCCCCGCCACCCGCGGAGCCGCCTCCGCCGCCTCCTGAGACCGCGCCGCCGCCGCCACCGACCACCACCCGCGCTGGACCACGTCAGGTCACATACTCGGTCACGGGGACCAAGGCGCCGGGGGACATCATCACGGTGACCTATATCGACGCTTCCGGCCGCAGTCGCACCCAGCGCAACGTCTACATCCCGTGGTCGCTCACCGTGACACCGATCTCACAGTCCGAGGTGGGCTCGGTCCAGGCGTCCAGCCTGTTCCTCGTGAGCAGGCTCAACTGCTCGATCACCACGAGCGACGGCACCGTGTTGTCGTCCAACACCAATAACTCCGCACAGACAGCCTGCTGATGCCTTACGCCACTGATCCCGTGGGGAGCCTGCATGCGCGCCCCAACCTCGAGCCCGGCGAGTTCGATCGCACCGACCGCATCCTGCTGGGCGCCTGTGCGGTCATATGGCTCATCGCGCTGGGCACGGCTGTCGCGGCCGTCGTGGCCCTCGTCGATCTGGGCAGCGGCCAGCAGGAGTCGTCGGACAGTTCGGGCACCCCGTGGCTGCTCTACGTCGTGATCGCGGTCTCCGCCGCGGTGATCATCGGCGCGGTGCCGCTGCTGATCCGCGCGCGCCGCGACGCGATGTCCGACGCCGAACCGCCCGCCCGTGACGCGTCGCGACCGGCTCCCGGCCGCCAGGACCTCGGCCGCGGTGACGCGACGCGCAGTGAGAGGCTGCGGATCTCCGGGGCACCGGTGGGCCGCATCCACAACGGCCCGGGTTATGCGGCTGCGGTCACGCACAGCACGTCACTGCCGGCTCCGCTGGTGGCGGCCATCGACCAGGTGTGGCTGCGTTGCGCTGTCCTGATCGCGTGCGCCATCGGCATCGCCATGGTCGTCATCGGCGTGGCGACCTACTTGATGGCCATCGAAAGCGACACCGCCGCATGGGTTTTCTTCGTGCTGAGCGGGCTTGTCACGCTGGCAATGCCGGCGATTCCATGGTTCTACCTGCGCGAGTTACGCGCTCTGCTGGACGGCGAGAGCGCGTAACTCCCGGTCCGGGGGCCAATTGACCCCGGACACCGGCGATTTCACCGCCGCGGGTCACCGCTCCGCATCGCTATCGACGTTCTGCAGCAGAAGCACGAGTAGACGTCTGCATTTCGTAGACAGCGTTCACCAGTACCGGCCATCACGCGCTCTGCTGGACGGCGAGAGCTCAGTGGTGCCCGTTGGACCCGTTCGACGAGCCGTTCGACGAGCCGTTGGACGAGCCGTTGCGGTCCTGGTGCTCGCGCAATGCGGTGAGCGCCCTGCGGTGAGCCGTGTGCTCGGCCTCGACGAGAGCGTCGTTTTCCGACAGCGGATCTCCCTTGAGGAAGCTGCCGCTGCCCGGAGCGCCAGCGAAGCCGAGCTTGTTCATCCGCTTTGGAACCGCTGCGCCCTGGTACTCCAACGGAATTGGATGACCATGGTCGTCGACGGGGCCGAGCGGCTGATGCAGCTCGATGTAAGCGCCGTGGGGCAGCCGCTTGATGATGCCGGTCTCGATGCCGTGCTCGAGCACCGCGCGGTCGCTGCGCTGCAGCCCGATGGCCCAGCGGTAGGCGATGTAGTACACGATCGCCGGCAGGACCACCATGCCGATGCGGCCGATCCACGTCGTCGCGTTGAGCGAGATGTGGAACTTCAGCGCGATGACGTCGTTCATGGCCGACAGCGTCAGCACCATGTAGAACGCGATCGCCATGGCGCCGATTGCGGTGCGCACCGGTGCATCTCGGGGGCGCTGCAGCAGATTGTGATGAGCCTTGTCGCCAGTGAACCTCTTCTCGAGGAACGGCCAGGCGGGCAACAGCATGAAGATCAGGCCCATGATCAGCGCCACCCAGACCGGCGCGGGCACGGTGTGACCGAGGAAGTACAACTCCCAGGCCGGGAAGATGCGTGCCAGGCCCTCCGTCCACATCATGTAGAAGTCCGGCTGGCTGCCTGCCGACACATGCGACGGCCTGTAGGGGCCTAATTGCCAGATCGGGTTGATCTGCAGCAAGCCGCCCATCAGGCCAAGGATGCCGGTCGTCATCGCGAAAAACGCACCGGACTTCACCGCGAACACCGGCATGACCCGTACACCGACGACGTTCGACTCGGTCCGTCCTGGACCTGGGAACTGGGTGTGCTTCTGGAACCACACCAGCGCGAGGTGAATCCCGATGAGCGCCAAAATGATCCCGGGAATCAACAGGATGTGCAGTGAGTACATTCGCGGGATCCAGTAGCCGTCTTGCGCGCACTGGTACCCCACACCGCCGCATGGGAAGTCGCCGCCGAAGAGTGCCCAGTGCAGCCATGTTCCGATCACCGGCATGCCGAGGGTGATGGAGCTCATGGCCGCCCGCAGGCCGATGCCGGACAGCAGGTCGTCGGGCAGTGAGTAGCCGAAATAACCCTCGAACATCGCCAGAATCAGCAGCAGGGAGCCGATGACCCAGTTGGCCTCGCGGGGACGGCGGAATGCGCCGGTGAAGAAGATGCGGGCGAGGTGCACCATGATCGACGCGGCGAACAGCAGCGCCGCCCAGTGGTGGACCTGGCGGACGAACAGCCCGCCGCGCACTTCGAAGCTGATGTCGAGTGTCGACGCGTAGGCCTTCGACATCTCGATACCGCGCAGCGGCTGATACACACCGTCGTAGACGATTTCGGCCATCGACGGATCGAAGAACAGGCTCAGGTACACGCCGGTGAGCAACAGGACGATGAAGCTGTACAGCGCGATTTCACCCAGCAGGAACGACCAGTGGGTGGGAAACACCTTGTTCAGCTGCCGGCGCACCGCGGCTGATGGGTGATAGCGCGAATCGATGGCGTCGCCTTGGCCGGCCGCGACCTCGGCCATATTCGGTGGTTTTGGCAGTTTCGGACTCAATTTGTTTGCTCCCAGAATGCCGGGCCGACGGGTTGGATGAAGTCGCCGTTGGCGACCAGGTATCCGTCCTGATCAATGGTGATGGGCAACTGCGCCAGCGCGCGCGCAGCCGGGCCGAATATGGGTTTCGCAAAGTGCAACGCGTCAAATTGCGACTGGTGGCACGGGCAGAGAATGCGGTAGGTCTGCTGCTCGTAGAGCGATGACGGGCAGCCGAGGTGCGAGCAAACCTTGGTGTAGGCGAACAGATCCCCGAAGTTGAAGCTCTCCTGGTTCTTTCGCTTGACGACCCGGGGCAAGTCGACCGGCTTGATGCGGATCAGCATGACCGGGTTGCGCACGCCCATGGTGATTTCGGCCAGCCGGTGATGCGACTCGACGGTGGTGCCGTCACCGTCGGCCTCACGCCACGGGAACACGGTCTCCATTCCGCCGGCGTCGATGTCCTCAGGGCGCATCTTGGCGTAGGTGCCGTTGCCGGTTGCGCGGGCAAGGAAGATGGTCTCGCCCTTGAAGCGCGGCGTCCAACCGGACGTCCAGAGCACGGCCTTCTTGCCTTCGGCGGTCTGCACCACCGGTTTCCACGGATTCTTGATCAGACCACCGGCGAAGGCCACGAGGGTGCCGAGGCCGAACGCGCCGAGGCCGACTCCGAGCGACAGGCCAATCAATTTGCGCCGCTTCAGCGTTGACGCTTCGAGCGCGTCGGACAGGTTGGCCACCACCGTCTTTCGGTGGATGTCGGGGGAGGCGCCGTCGTGGCGCTCCTGGATCGAGATCTCCTCGGGGATGAACTTCTTCTGGTACAGCACGGCGCCAATGCCGATCGCCAGGATCGACAGACCGAACGTCAATCCGTACATCGGAGTGGCGAGGTCGTACCAAAGGTGGCCTTCTTCGGCTCCGCTGCGGTACTCCCACGGCCAGAACAGGAAAACGACCAGCAGCGCCAGGCCCGACAGGCCGCCCAGCATCAACCAATACGCGACCAGGCGCTCGGCGCGCTTCTCGGCCTTGGTGCCGGGAACCGGCCAGCGGTCGTCCTTGTAGACGATCTCGACACCGTCGAGCTTGCCGCCGAGCTCCAGCAGTTCCTCACGCGACATCGCGGCGAGTTCGGCGTCGGTCGGCTGACCTGGAACGCCTTGCTGGCCGGGGGTGTCGGTGCCCTTGCCGGTGCCGTCGTTGCCGTCGCTCATGCTCGCGCTCCGATCCACAGGGCCACGATGACGACGGCCACTATGCCGATAATCCAGATCGCCATGCCCTCGGACGTCGGGCCGAGGCCACCGAGGCCGTAGCCACCCGGGTCAGGAGCCGTGCTGGCCATCCGGACGTAGGCGACGATGTCGCGCTTTTCCTCCGGCGACAGCTGCCGATCGGAGAACTTGGGCATGTTCTGGGGTCCGGTCAGCATCGCGGTGTAGATCTGGGCCGGATCGGCGCCCGCCAGGGCGGGTGCGTACTTACCCGACGACAACGCGCCGCCCTTACCCGTGAAGTTGTGGCACGACGAGCAGTTCAGCCGGAACAGGTCACCGCCGCGGGCGACGTCGCTGCCCAGCAGCGACTCGTTGGCGATAGCCCCGTTCTCGTCGCGCGGAACGACCGGTCCGCCACCGTTGGCCTGCACGAATGCGCCGAGGGCGTCGATCTGCTCGGCGTCGAACTGCGGGGGCTTCTGCGGTGCCTGGGCCTCGCCACGCATGGCGGGCATGCGTCCAGTGGACACCTGGAAGTAGACGGCGGCCTCGCCGACACCGATGAGGCTGGGTCCGCGGTCGGCCACACCCTGCAGGTTCGCGCCGTGGCACGTGATGCAAGAGGTGTCGAACAGTTCCTTACCGGTGCGCAGCAGCGCCGACTGCGACTCGTCGGCGACGGCGACCTGCGGGGTCGGGGTCAGCGTGGCCGCCAGACCACCGGCGACCCCCAGCCCGACGAGCAGAAGCATCGCCGCTGACAGGCGGCGGCGCAGCCGCCGGCGCTTGATCGTCGCCGGTTTGCCGGTTCCGGTGGCCTTCTCGGTCATCGAACCCCTTCTCTTCGAACCCCTCAACGGACGCATCGGCGAGCCGATCACCGAACGAAGTAAATGACGGCGAACAGGGCAATCCACACGATGTCGACGAAGTGCCAGTAGTACGAGACGACTATCGCCGCGGTGGCCTGAGCAGGCGTGAACTTACTCATCCTGGTTCGGGCCAGCAGGAAGATGAAGGCGACGAGGCCGCCGATGACGTGCAGGCCGTGGAATCCGGTGGCCAGGTAGAAGACCGACCCGTAGGCGCTGCTGGACAAGGTGGTGCCGTGTTTGACCAGCTCGATGTATTCGTAGCCCTGGCCGAGGACGAAGAACAGGCCCATCAGGAACGTGATGACATACCAGCGACGCAGCCCGAAGACGTCACCGCGCTCGGCGGCGAACACGCCCATCTGGCAGGTGAACGACGAGGCGATCAGCACCAGCGTCACCGGAACGGCCTGGACGAGGTTCAGCTCGGTCGGCTCGGGTGGCCAGTTGCCCCCGGCCTGCGAGCGGGCGGTGAAGTACATCGCGAACAGCCCGGCAAAGAACATCAGCTCGCTGGAGAGCCAGACGATCGTTCCGACACTGACCATGTTCGGCCGGTTCAGGGAATGAACTCGCGACGTGATAGCGGTCCCCGAGGTGCCTACAGCGCTCGTCACAGAAGCAAGTATGACGCTTTGTAGTTGTTGAACTCCACCCGGGTGAGCAATTGGTCATAATCAGCGCGTGACTTCCGCTGATTCCCCCACCTGGCCACAACTCCTCGGCCGCCTAACCACAGGTCAGGCGCTCGAGACCGGGCAGGCCGGCTGGGCGATGGATCAGATCATGACCGGTGCGGCCACTCCAGCTCAGATCGCCGCCTTCGGCGTGTCGATGAAAATGAAGCGCCCGACGCCCGCAGAGGTGGCCGAGATGGCCGACATCATGCTCAAACATGCGCGCCGAGTTCCGACGGAGACGATCGGCAACGAGACCGTCGACGTGGTCGGTACCGGTGGCGACGGCTCCAACACGGTGAACCTGTCCACGATGGCCGCGATCGTCGTGGCCGCCGCCGGTGTGCCGGTGGTCAAGCACGGCAACCGGGCCGCGTCGTCACTCTCAGGTGGTGCCGACACTCTGGAGGCGCTCGGGGTGCGGATCGACCTGGGTCCCGAGGATGTCGCCCGCAGCGTCGCCGAGGTCGGTATCGGATTCTGTTTCGCGCCGCAATTCCATCCGTCCTACCGGCATGCCGGGGTTGTGCGGCGTGAGATCGGTGTGCCCACTGTTTTCAATCTGCTTGGGCCGCTGACGAATCCGGCGTCGCCGCGGGCCGGTCTGATCGGCTGCGCGTGGGCGGACCTGGCCGAGGTGATGGCCGGAGTGTTCGCCGCCCGCCGCTCCAGCGTGCTGGTGGTGCATGGCGACGACGGCCTTGACGAGCTGACCACCACCACGACGAGCACCATCTGGCGCGTTCAGGCCGGCACCGTCGAGCGGCTGACGTTCGATCCGATGGCGTTCGGGTTCGCCCGCGCGCAACTGTCCGAGCTCATCGGCGGAGACGCGGAGGCGAACGCCGAGTCGGTGCGGGCGGTACTCGGCGGTGAGAAGGGGCCGGTGCGAGACGCTGTGGTGCTCAATGCCGCCGGCGCGATGGTGGCGCACGCCGGTCTAGCCAGCGACGCCAAGTGGGTGCCCGCGTGGGAGTCGGGTCTGGCCAGAGCCACCGAGACCATCGACTCGGGTGCGGCCGAAAAGCTGCTCGCGCGTTGGGTGGGGTTCGGTCAAAAGCTCTGATTCGGAACGGGTTTCGGTCAGTTGCTCAGCCGCGACGCGCGCCGACCGCGCCGCCGCGGCCCAGCCCGAGAATCGACCCGCCGAGCCCGCCGGTGAGGCGTAACCGGCTTCCGCGCGCACGATCCGGACGCCCGGCTGGGAGAGCCAGCGTGCGATGAGCGCAGTCTCCTCGACGAGTGCACCGCCGAGTGGCGCCTGACTCGGCAGAATCGCTTGTGCGCCAGCGCAAATCGCGTCCACGACCGGCATGGGCGGAACGCCGCGCAGTGCATTGCCCGCCGACGCCAGCTGCCCGTGACGGATCACGGCGAGGCGCCAGCCGCCGGCGCCGTCCGGACGCGCCGCGACGATCTCGCTGACGTCGGCAAGTGCGCGTAGCCGCTGGCCACGCCAGAGCACGTCGATGGCGGTGGCGGCGTGATCCCTCAGCCGCGCAGCGGTTTCGTAGCGCGCGCGGCCCGCGAGGTCGGTGATGTGCGACAGCACGTCGGCCAGCGCGCTGCTGTCGGCGCCTTCGATCAGGTCGCGGGCCCGCGTCGGCGCGCCGGCGTATTCGGCGGCGTTGATGTCGCGCGGCGCGGGGCACGGTGAGACTTCGTGTTCGGGGCACTTCGGACCGTGCAGCGCCGCGCGGCCCAGCCTTGCCGAGCAGGTCCGCACGCCGGTGAAGCGGGCCAGCAATGCGGCGGTCTGTACCGCGTCGGCGCGGGCGCGAAACGGGCCGACGGCGGACGCGTGCTTTGGCGAACGCACGACAGAAAAACGTGGGAACGCCTCGTCGGTCAGCACCACCCACCACCACCGGTGCGGGAATTTCGATCGGCGGTTGTAGGGCGGTGAGTGCGCGGCGAGCAGCCGGAGTTCTCGCACACCGGCCTCCAGATCGTGCGCGCACTCGACATGGTCGACCGCCGTGGCCAGCGACGCCATCTCCTTGATGCGGGTGCGTGGGTCCGCGCCGTTGAAGTACTGGCCGACCCGACGGCGCAGATCGACGGCCGTGCCCACATACAAGACTTCCGACGCGGGCCCGCGGAACAGGTAGACGCCGGGCCGCCGGGGCAGTGATGAGGCGAGATGGCGGTTGCGGCGCTGAGCGGGTGACACGTCGGGCAGGTACGACCGCAGCTCGGTATAGGTGTGTACGCCTTGGTTGCCGACGCGCTCGATGAGCCCGTGCAGCACGTCGACGGTGGCGCGGGCGTCGTCGAGGGCGCGGTGCGTCGGGGTGGTGGACGCCCTGAACAGCCGGGCCAGCGCCGACAGGCGCACGCTGGGTGCCTCGTCGCGGGTGAGCACGCGTCGCGCCAGGCGCACCGTGCACAACACCGGCGGCCGGGGCCAGGCGATCTCGGCGCGCTCGGCGGCCGCGCGCAGGAACCCGACGTCGAAGCCGGCGTTGTGGGCGACCAGCACCGCTCCGCGCGCGAATTCGAGAAACGAGGGGAGTACCGAGTCGATCGTCGGGGCATCGCACACCATGGCCGTGGTGATGCCGGTCAGCGACACGATCTGGGGTGGGATGCTGCGGCCCGGGTCGACCAGGGTGGCGAGCTCGCCAAGCACCATGCCGCCGCGCACCTTGACCGCGCCGATCTCGGTGATGGCGTCGTGGTTCTCGCCGCTGGCGCGGCCGCCCGTGGTCTCGAGGTCGACGACGACGAACGTGGTTTCGCGCAACGACACATCAGTGTTGAAAGCCAATGGCTCGACGTCAGCGAAGCTGAGCTGGCCCATGCGCTGACGGTAGGGAACCGGACCGACAAATGCCGCCAGGCTGGGCTTTGCCACGCCGCCCGCGGCACACACCAAACGTAAATGTCGGTGCCCGCGGATACCGTGCGGGTAACACCGAGCAGGAGGACTGCGGAATGTTTGATAACGACGAGGTGCCCGACACGGGCACCGTCACCATCGACTGCGATGACTGCGCAGTGCGGGGCCCCGGTTGTCAGGACTGCGTCGTCAGTGTCCTACTCGGCGTCCCCGAAACTTTGCTCGACGACGAACGCCGAGCGCTCGAAGTGCTCGCTGACGTGGGGTTGGCGCCACGTCTTCGACTCGTTCCGATCCACGGCCGCAATAACTCTGGCGTTGCGTGACAACACGCTACAGGTGGGCCGGTTGTTGCAGATGTGGCGTCGCCTGTTAAATTTGCGTCTTCTGTTGGACAAGGGCGATGCCGTTTCGTAACCTGTCTGAGACCTAAGCGCAGCTCGACACGGCCCGTCACGGCAGTTGAAGGACGCAATCTTGAGGCTCGACCGCACGCAATGGTTCACTCGTGTTCTTAAGCGACCCGGTATCGGTGTGATAGCCGGCCTCATGGTGTTCGGCGGACTTCTCGCCTCGGGTGTGCAGGCCGATCCCGCCGATGACGCGCTGGCGAAGCTCAATGAACTGTCGCGGCAGGCCGAGCAGACGACCGAGGCCATGCACTCCGCGCAACTGGATCTGAACGACAAACTGGCTGCGCAAGAGGCCGCGGAGGCCAAGCACGCCGCCGACGCCGGTGCGCTGGATTCCGCCAGGTCTGCACTGGTGACATTCCAGATCGGTGTCGACAAGATCGCCGCGTCGCAGTACATGGGTGGCCGGCCCGACGGCATGAACGCCCTGCTGACAGCCTCGTCGCCGCAGGGTCTCATCGATCAGATGTCGGTACAGCGCGTGATGGCCGCTGAAATATCGTCACAGATGAAGAGCTTCCGGGAGGCCAGCGCACGGGCAGCCGCCGCCGAGGAAGCATCGGCGAAGTCGGCCGCCGCGGCGAAGACCGCCGCCGAGCAGGCTGCCGCCGTCCGTGCTGATCTGCAGTCCAAGCAGAGCAAGCTGCAGGTCGAGATCGCGACCGTCAAGTCGCAGTACGAGGCGTTGACGCCGAACCAGCGCGAGGCCCTGGCCGCCATGCCGCCCGTGCCCCCGATCCCGCCGCCGCCCGCTCCGGCGCCCCCGGGCGATCCCGCGATACTCGCCGCCGCTCCTCCTGGCATCGCTCCGCCGCCCGCCGGCGCTGTTCCGGCCCCCGGCGTTCCGCCCGGTGACATGGCCCCGCCAGTCGGCGGCCACGGCACCACCGTCATCCAGGCCGCATTGAGCCGCATCGGATCGCCTTACTCGTGGGGCGGATCCGGCCCCAACGCGTTCGACTGCTCCGGGCTGGTGCAGTGGTCGTTCCAGCAGGCGGGCATCTCGCTGCCGCACTCCAGCCAGGCGCTGGCCAACGGCGGATCGCCGGTCTCGGTAGACCAGATGCAACCGGGTGACGTCGTCAACTACTACTCCGACGCATCGCACACCGCGATCTACATCGGCAACGGCATGATGGTTCACGCCTCGACCTATGGCACGCCGGTGCGCGTCGCCCCAGTGGACAACGCGCCGATCTACAACGTCCGCCGCTACTGACCCTGGAGAACCAGCGCCGGCGAGTGGCAGATCGCCTCTCGCATGCAAAGACGAGAACCACTCTCGCCGCGGTCCTGATCGCCGAACTGGTCTGCGGACTGCTTCTACTCGGCAATGCCGGACCAACTCAGCCCGATCCGCCGATGGCCGCACCGGCGTCCCTCAGCACGCCCTCCTCGGCGCCGACCACGCAGACGCTGCGAGACGGCCGCACCGTGCGCCTGGTCGGTCTTGGTGAGCGCACCGCCCCCCTGCTGCGGCGCATCTCCGCGCATCTCGACGACGCGGCGGACGCCGTCACCGGCTTCTGGGGACCTGACTGGCCGCGCGAGATCGTCCTGGTGGCGACCGGCACCGACGAACAGTTCGCGGCGGTCGGCGGCGGCGACTCTCACACCGCGGCCACCACCGCCGGTGAACGAATCGTGTTCGCACCCGGCGCTGCGCAGATGAGCGATGAATCGCTGCGAATCGTCTTGCGCCACGAACTGTTCCACTACGCGGCACGTCACGCGACCGCAGCCGATGCACCGCAGTGGCTCACCGAGGGCGTCGCCGACTTCGTCGCTCGCCCTCCCACGCCGCTGCCCACCCACGCCGCCGCTATGGCAGGGGCAGGACTGCCGACCGAGGCGGAGCTCAGCGGGCCCGACCGCTCGCTGGCCTACGACCGCGCCTGGTGGTTCAGCCGGTTCGTGGCCGACACCTACGGCACCGCAGCACTGAAGGACCTCTACGTGCGCGCCGGCGGACACGGCCACCCCGACGTCGCCACCGCGGCGCAAGACGCCCTCGGAACCGACCTCGCCGCAGTGCTGGCCGCATGGCGGCAGTGGCCGACCTGGGGGGACCGCCCACCCGGGCGCTAGAGGGAATAGCCTGACGGGCTATGAGTCGGGTCCTGCTGGTTACCAACGATTTTCCGCCCAGACGTGGCGGCATTCAGTCGTACCTCCAGGAATTCGTGGGCCACCTGGTCGACGCGGGTGCCCACACCTTGACGGTGTACGCACCGAAGTGGAAGGGCTCCGACGAGTTCGACCGGGCCGCCGACTACGAGGTGGTGCGGCATCCGACCACGCTGATGCTGCCCGAACCGTCGGTCGCGGGTCGGATGCGGCGACTCATCAAGCTTCACAACGCCGAGACCGTGTGGTTCGGCGCGGCGGCACCGCTGGCGTTGATGGCGCCACTGGCTCGCGACGCGGGCGCCGCCCGGGTGATCGCGAGCACCCATGGCCACGAGGTGGGATGGTCGATGCTCCCGCTGGCCCGAACGGCGTTGCGGCGCATTGGATCCGGGACCGACGCGGTGACTTACGTCAGCCGCTACACCAGGCGGCGGTTCGCGTCGGCGTTCGGTCCGCATGCGGCACTCGAGCATCTGCCGCCGGGTGTGGACACCGAGCGGTTCGTGCCCGACGAGATCGCACGCGCGCAGATGCGGGCCCGCTACGGGCTGGGCGGTCGCCCCGTCGTGGTCTGTCTGTCGCGACTGGTGCCGCGCAAGGGCCAGGACATGTTGATCCGGGCGCTGCCCGCCATCCGGCAACGTGTGCACGGTGCCGCTCTGGTGATCGTCGGCGGCGGCCCCTACGGAAAATCCCTGCGGGGCCTCGCGCAGGACTTCGGGGTGTCCGACCATGTGGTGTTCACCGACGGCGTGCCTGGCGAGGAACTGCCGGCCCATCATGCGATGGCTGACGTGTTCGCGATGCCGTGCCGGACCAGGGGAGCCGGCCTGGACGTCGAAGGTCTGGGCATCGTCTACCTGGAGGCGTCGGCGTGCGGAGTGCCCGTGGTCGCCGGCCGGTCAGGCGGTGCGCCCGAGACCGTGCTCGACGGCGAGACCGGGGTGGTGGTCGACGGCTGGGACGTCGGCGCGATCGCGGCGACCGTGAGCGATCTGCTCGCCGATCCCGACCGGGCGGCCCGGATGGGGGCGGCCGGTCGGCGCTGGGCCGTCGACAACTGGCAGTGGAAGGACCAGGCCGCCAAGTTGTCCGACCTGCTCTAGTCCTTCGCGTACAAACCCTCGATATCGGTGGCGAACTTCTCGGCCACCACCTTGCGCTTGACCTTCATCGTCGGGGTCAGTTCGCCGGTGTCCTCGGTGAAGTCCACGCCCAGGATCCGGAACTTGCGGATCGCCTCGGCCTTGGACACGGCCTCGTTGGCCTCCTTGACGGCCAGGTCGATCTCGGCGACCAGGTCGGGGTCGGTGGCCAGGTCACCGACCGACGCGCCCGCGTTTTTTCCGTTGCGGTCCTTCCAGCCGTCGAACGCCTCGGGGTCAATCGTGATGAGCGCTGCGATGAAAGGTTTCGCGTCACCGACCGCCATCGCCTGACTGATCAACGGGTGGGCCCGCAGCCGGTCTTCGAGGATGGCGGGTGCGACGTTCTTGCCGCCGGCGGTGACGATGATCTCCTTCTTGCGACCGATGATCGTCAGGAAGCCGTCGTCGTCGATGGCGCCCAGATCGCCGGTGTGGAACCAGCCGTCGGAGAACACCGCGTTGGTCTCGGCTTCGTTGCGCCAGTAGCCGCTGAACACGACGCCGCCCTTGACCAGCAGCTCGCCGTCCTCACCGAGCTTCATACTGTTGCCGGGCAGCAGCTTGCCGACCGAACCCACGCGCAGGTCGCCGACGCGGTTCACGGTGATGGCCGCGCTGGTCTCGGTGAGCCCGTAGCCCTCGTAGATCGAGAGCCCGACGCCGCGGTAGAAGTGGCCCAGCCGTGCACCAAGCGGGGCGCCGCCGGAAATCGCGGCGTGACATTCGCCGCCGAGTGCGGCCCGGAGCTTGCCGTAGACCAGCTTGTCGAACAGCGCGTGCTTGAGTTTGAGCACAAGACCGGGGCCGCCGGTGTCCTGCGCCTTGCTCCACTCGATCGCGGTGTCGGCGGCGGCCGTGAAAATCTTGCCCTTGCCGCCACTTTCGGCGTTCTGCTCGGCGGTGTTGTACACCTTTTCGAACACCCGCGGCACCGACACCACCAACGTCGGCTTGAAGACCGCGAACGTCGGCACGAGGTTCTTGATGTCGCTGGTGAACCCGAGCGTCACCTTGTTGGTGAACGCGGCGACGGTGATCGCGCGGGCCAGTACGTGCGCGAGCGGCAGGAACACCAGCATCCGTTCGCCCTTGGCCAGGTGCGTGGGGAAGCAGTCCTTGGCGCCGCGGATCTCGTAGAGCAGGTTGGAATGGGTGAGTTGGCAGCCTTTCGGTCTGCCGGTGGTGCCCGACGTGTAGATCAGCGTCGCGGGGTCGGAGGACTTCACGCCGGCCAGGCGGTCATCGAGCTGTTTGGCGTCCACCGACGCGCCCGCCGCGGCGAGCGCGTCGAGCGCGGGCGTATCCGAACCGTCGATCCGCAGCACCGTGCGCAACGAGGGCACCTCGCCCTTGAACTGCTCGATCTTGTCGGCGTGAGCGTCGGACTCGGCGAATATCAGCACCGCGCCGGAATTCTCGAGTACGTATTTCACCTGCTCGGCGGAGCTGGTCTCATAGATCGGCACCGTCACCGCACCCGCGGCGAGAATCGCGAAGTCCAGGATCGGCCACTCGTAGCGGGTGGCCGACAGGACGGCGACGCGATCACCGGGGGCCACACCCTCGGCGATCAACCCCAGTGCCGCCGAACGGATCTGATCGGCGGCCTCCTTGCACGTGACGTCGGTCCATACGCCGTCGACGAGGCGCTGGAAGATCACGTGGTCGGGATCGTCGCGCTCGTGGCTGAAGACGGAGCTGACGACATTGTCATACTCACCCACGGTGAATGAGGCGGGGACACTGAACTCGCGCACGATCATGGCCTCTCGACTAGCGGCTTTGCCGCTCAATAGCGTAGTCGGCCACCGTCGACACCGACCGGGGCACGCATGTATAGCTTGTAGGCCATGCACAGCATCCAGATCGCCGACGAGACGTTTGTCTCCGCTGACCCCGCCGAGGTGGGAACGGCGGTCGGCGACCCCGCGAATTGGCGCCGCTGGTGGCCCGACCTGCGGCTGACCGTGGTGGAGGACCGCGGCGAGGTCGGTCACCGGTGGACAGTCGCCGGCGCGCTCACCGGCACGATGGAAGTCTGGCTGCAGCCCGCCCTGGACGGGGTGATCCTGCATTATTTCCTGCATGCTGAACCGTCGGGCGTGGCGGCCTGGCAGCTGGCGAAGATGAACCTCGCCAAAATGAACCATCAGCGCCGGGTAGCGGGCAAAGACATGGCGTTCGAGGTGAAGCGGCGCCTGGAGGCGACGCGCCCGGTCGGGGTATCCCGGCTGGCGTGAGACTTGGGCCCAACGCCGCCGCGCGGGGTAGATTCTGGGCCATCGGCAGATAGACGGAGAAGAAGGCAGTGGCGGACAAGACGGCGCAGACCATCTACATCGATGCCGACCCGTCGAGGGTGATGGGTGTCATCGCCGACATCGCGTCCTATCCGGAGTGGGTCAACGAGTACAAGGACTGCGAGGTCCTCGAGGCAGGTCCGGAGGGGTATCCCAAGACGGCGCGACTGGTGTTGGACGCGGCCGTGCTCAAGGACACGATGGTTCTGGCATACGACTGGAAGCAGGTCGACCGCGGCTCGGTGGAGTGGACCTTGGTGTCCAGTTCGCTGCTCAAGTCGTTGAACGGCGCATATCGGTTGTCGCCCAAGGGGTCTGGAACCGACGTTACCTATGAGCTGTCGGTCGACCTGATCATCCCCATGATCGGGCTGCTGAAGCGCAAGGCCGAACGGCGGCTCACCGACACCGCGTTGAAGGACCTCAAGAAACGAGCCGAGGCTGAGTGACCTTCCGCCACCCCCTCGCGGTGTGAATCCGGGCCCGCCGGTGGCTCGGATCAGTCTCTTCGTCGGTAAGGGCGGTGTCGGGAAGTCGACTCTGGCCACCGCCACCGCCGTGCGCGACGCCCGCGCGGGCATGCGGGTGCTGCTCGTGTCGACGGATCAGGCGCACTCGATCGGTGACGTCCTGGGCGCGCAAATCACTCCGACCGGGCGACGGAAACCCACCAGGGTCTTCGCCGACCTCGACAACGGCACCGACGCGGGTGGTCTCCTCGACGCGTTGGCGCTCGACACGCTGGCACTGCTGGAGACGCACTGGCGCGAGATCGCCGGGATGCTGGCCGGCAGATTTCCCGAGTCGGATCTGGGAAGCGTTGCCCCCGAAGAACTTTCAGCGCTGCCGGGTATCCAGGAAGTGCTCGGTTTGCACGAGGTCGGCGAGCTGGCGGCAGCTGGTCAGTGGGATCACGTCGTGGTGGACTGCGCGTCGACCGCCGATGCGCTGCGCATGCTCACGCTGCCCGCGACGTTCGCGCTTTACCTGGAGCGCGCCTGGCCCCGGCACCGCCGGCTGTCCGGCACCGACGACGCTCGTTCGGCTGCGGTCGTGGGACTCGTGGAACGCATCAGCGCGGGCACCGAGCGGTTGAGCGCGCTGCTCACCGACGGGTCCGTACTCAGCGCCCATCTGGTGATGACCGCTGAACGGGTGGTCGCCGCCGAGGCGGCCCGCACGCTGGGCTCGCTGGCGTTGATGGGCGTTCGGATCGACGAGTTGATCGTCAACCAGATTCTGGTGCAGGACGATTCATACGAGTACCGCAACCTGCCCGATCATCCCGCGTTTGACTGGTACTCCGAACGGATCTCCGAGCAGCAGTCGGTGCTCGACGAATTGGACAGCATGATCGGCGACGTGCAGCTCGTCCTCGTTCCGCACCTGGCCGGCGAGCCGATCGGTCCGAAAGCACTTGGCGAGCTGCTGGACGCCGCACGCAGGCGCGACGGTTCACCGCCCCCTGGTCCGCTGCGGCCGATCGTGGACAGGGAATCCGGATCCGGTCTCGAAGCCGTCTACCGACTGCGGCTAGAGTTGCCGCAGGTCGACTCAACCGCCCTCGCGCTCGGACGGGTCGACGACGACTTGATCATCGGTGTCGGCGGGATGCGACGCCGTGTTCGACTCGCTTCGGTACTACGTCGTTGCATCGTGATCGACGCGCAGCTGCGAGGCAGTGAACTGACAGTGCGGTTCCGACCGAATCCGGAGGTGTGGCCTCAGTGAACGGCGAACACTCCGACATCGGTCCGGAGTTGCGGCAGCTGGCGCAGACCATCCTGGATCGACTCGACCCCGCGCTGCGCATGGCCGCGGCGCGTGCGGCCGCCCCAGACGCCACCCCCGGGAAGTGCCAGCAGGTGTGGTGCCCGGTGTGCGCACTGGCCGCGCTGGCGTCGGGCGAACAGCATCCATTGCTGACGGTCATCGCTGATCACAGCGTCGCGCTGCTCACCGTGGTGCGGGCGCTCATCGAGGACACTGCGCATTCCGGACAGTCGGGTGGCGCACCGCCTCCGCCTCCGGACGGGCCGCCGTCGCCGCCGGAACCGCCCAACAATGACGGGCCCGCACCACCGGGACCCGGGCGCTATCAGCACATTCCGGTAACGGTCGAGGACTAGCTGAGTTCAATCTCGCGCCGAGGCTGCGCTGTGGTCGCATGCCCGGTGCGTGGGTACAGTTGTCGCAGAACACCGAGGTGTGTTCGATCATCAGGAGGGGCCCATGTGGTATTGGCTGTTCAAGTACATCTTCATGGGTCCTTTGCTGTCGTTGCTGGGCCGGCCGAAAGTCGAAGGGCTGGACTATGTTCCGCGCTCGGGACCCGCGATCCTCGCCAGCAACCACCTAGCCGTTGCCGATAGCTTCTTCAAGCCTCTTGTGGTCCGCCGCCGGATCACCTTCCTGGCCAAGGCCGAGTACTTCACCGGAACGGGGCTCAAAGGGTGGTTCCAGCGGTGGTTCTACACCGCCGCGGGCCAGGTGCCGATCGACCGTTCCGACGCCGACAGTGCGCAGGCCGCGTTGACCACCGCGGCGCGGGTGCTCGGTGAGGGCAAGCTGCTCGGTATGTATCCCGAGGGCACCCGCTCACCCGACGGACGGCTCTACAAGGGCAAGACAGGGCTGGCGCGACTGGCGCTGGAGACGGGTGTCCCGGTGATTCCGGTCGCGATGATCGGCACGGATTCCGTCAATCCGCCTGGCAGCAAGATGTGGCGATTCGGCCGGGTCACGGTGAAGTTCGGCAAGCCCATGGACTTCAGCCGGTTCGAGGGCCTGGCAGGCAACCGGTTCATCGAGCGGGCCGTCATCGACGAGGTGATGTACGAGCTGATGCGCCTGTCCGGGCAGGAGTACGTCGACCTGTACGCCGCCGATGTCAAGGAAGGCAAGGCGGAGCCCACCGCGAAGCCGTCCGCCCGTATGCCCGAAGTTGCCGCCGGTTAGTTGACCGCGGGAACACGCGCTTCGTCGACCGCGGCATCGGAGCCCTGGGTCTGGCGCCACGACATCGTGCCTGACACGACAATCACCGCGATCGCCCACCACACGTAGGAACCGCCGGCCAGCTGCCGCCAAAGCGACGCCGCGGTTTCCTGGTGTTCGGGCATCAGCGGGATCGGGGTCCAGATCATCAGCGCGACGCCCGCCGCGGCGACAACCCCCAGGGCCACGTGCCGCTGGCGGTAGGCCGCGATGCCGGTGACCAGCACGGTGGGCAGCACCCACACCCAATGATGCGACCAGGAGACCGGCGACACCACCAGCCCGAACATCGCCACGCAGATCAGGGCGAGCACCGGTTGCTCGGCCTTCAAGACGCGTCGCACGGCCCACACCGTCAGCGCCAGCACCGCGAAACAGGCGACGGTCCACAACACGAATCGCATGCCTTCGCCGAGGCCCAACCGAGCCAGGGCGCCGGCGATGTTCTGGTTGGTGTTCAGCGTCGCAGTGCCGATGCGGTCGGTGTTGCGCACAGTTTCCGTCCAGTACTCGAACGAGTCGCGCCAGGCGAACGCCACCCCGGCCAGCGTGGCGGCAGCGGCAGACGCCGCGGTGACCAGCAGCGCGCGGGTGTCCCGACGCAGGACGAAGTACAGCAGGAACACCGCAGGGGTGAGTTTGAGGGCGATCGCCAGCCCCAACAGCATGCCGCGCGGCCACGGTGTCTTGCGCGGGACGCAATCGGCGATGACCAGGGTCATCAACACCACGTTGATCTGGCCGAAGTCGAAGTTCGACCGGATCGGTTCGAAGTAGATGACCGCGGGCGCCACGATCGCCGCGGCCAGCCAGGTCCGGCGCAGCCATGCCGGCTCCGAGGTGACAGCGCTCTTGCCGTCCGCCGGATCCGGCCATACGTCCAGTCGAGTCAGCAGGATGGTCGTCGCGACGATCAGCAGAAGCAGTGTGGCCAGCGTGATCGCGATGCTCGCACCGTCCAGCGACAGGAGCGCGAACGGCGCGAACAGGACGGCCGCCAGCGGCGGGTAGGTGAAGGGCAGGTCGAGCCCGCCGCGAGTGTTGAACATGACACCGTCGGCATACAGCGGCCGGCCGTCGAGCCAGGCCTGCCCGCCCATCCGGTAGACGTCGATATCGATGCGGTACGGGGTGTGGCCCAGCAGCCGCCAGCCGGCCCAGACCAATGCCGCCACGGTGAGCAGCTGAACCAGCCGCCAGGCGAGCATTCGTCCCCAATCAGGCATGCCGGGAGACCGCCGAATACTCATTTCGCGACCAGACTATCGGTGGCCACCGGCGCGTCGGAGGGTATCCCGGGCGTGACACGCGCAGGTCGGCGTAAGTTTTCGACCGTGCGCGCGACGTTCGACCTCGACTTCGGCATTCCACATAGCCGAATACCGCTGGTGTTCTGCCTGGTCGCGTTCATTCTCACGTTCTTTGTGACGCGCACGATCGTGCGGTACATCCGCAGCCATGCCGACTCCGACGCGCCCCGCAAGTGGTGGCAGCCGCGCAACATTTCTGCAGGCGGCGGACTGCACATCCACCACGTGGTTATCGGCGTGATACTCGTCATGATCTCCGGTGTGTCGATGGTGACTTTGGCGGTCAACGGGGGGGTACCCGAATTCACGGTCGCGGCAACCTTTTTCGGAATCGGAGCCGCACTGGTGCTCGATGAGTTCGCGCTGATCCTGCACTTGCAGGACGTTTATTGGGCCGAGGACGGGCGAACTTCGGTCGACGCGGTATTCGCTGCCGTCGCCGTGGCGGGTCTGCTCGTCCTGGGGTTCAACCCGCTGTCTTTCTTCGATATCGGGATCTGGCGCAACGACCACTCGTTCGAGGCGAGGGCCAGCGTGATCGCCCTTGCAGCGCTCACGTTGATGCTGGCGGTCGTCGTGTTGCTCAAGGGCAAGGTCTGGACCGGGTTGGTGGGGATGTTCATCACCCCGCTGCTCTTCATCGGAGCGATCCGGCTGTCCCGCCCACACGCGCCGTGGGCCCGATGGCGATACGGCGACCGCCCGAGGAAGATGCACCGCGCGCTGGAGCGCGAACGTCGGCTGCGACGACCGGTGGTGCAGGCCAAGCTGTGGCTGCAGCACGTCATCGCGGGCGAGCCACGCTTCCCGGAAGACGCCGAAGTGAACCAGGAACTGGACCGCGAGATCCGCGCCGCCCCGGCGCCAGAGCGGGCGGCGGCGGGAGTACCGCGGGCGTGAAGTACTTCTACGACACCGAGTTCATCGACAACGGCCGGACGATCGAGCTGATCTCCATTGGCGTCGCAGCCGAGGACGGTCGCGAATATTACGGTATTTCAACGGAGTTCAACCCGGAACAGGCGGGCAGCTGGGTGCGCAAGAACGTGCTGCCCAAGCTCCCTTCGCCGTCGTCGCAGCTATGGCGCTCGCGTCGGCAGATCCGCTCGGAGCTGGAAGATTTCTTCGGCGTCGACGGTGACGAGCCGATCGAACTGTGGGCGTGGGTCGGGGCTTACGACCATGTCGTGCTGTGTCAGTTGTGGGGCCCGATGACCGACCTGCCGCCTGCGATTCCTCGGTTCACCCGGGAGTTGCGGCAGTTCTGGGAGGAGAGGGGATCGCCCCGGATGCCGCCGCGACCGCGCGACGCCCACGACGCCCTGGTGGACGCGCGTCACAACCTGTTGCGCTTCCAGTTGATGACCACCGGCGAAGTGCCAGTCCAGCGGTGAAAACCGCTATCGGCGTCCGGTTACCATTGACGGGTGAACTGGACCGTCGACGTACCCATCGACCAGCTGCCTGCGCTGCCGCCGCTGCCTGATGAGCTGCGGCAACGCCTGGACACCGCACTCGCCAAGCCCGCCGCCCAACAGCCGAGCTGGGACGCCGAACAGGCCAAGGCGATGCGGACCGTCCTGGAGAGCGTGCCGCCCATCACCGTTTCCTCTGAGATCGAGCGGCTCAAGAGCCTGCTGGCCGACGTGGCCCGCGGCGAGGCGTTCCTGCTCCAGGGCGGCGACTGCGCCGAGACGTTCGCCGACAACACCGAACCCCATATCAGGGGCAATATCCGCACCCTGCTGCAGATGGCCGTCGTCCTGACCTACGGGTCGAGCATGCCGGTGATCAAGGTCGCGCGAATCGCAGGCCAGTACGCCAAGCCGCGCTCGTCGGACACCGATGCCCTCGGGCTGAAGTCCTACCGCGGCGACATGATCAACGGGTTCGCTCCCGACGCCGCGGTCCGCGAGCACGACGCGTCGCGGCTGGTGCGCGCGTACGCGAATGCGAGTGCCGCGATGAACCTGACCCGCGCCCTGACATCGGGCGGGCTCGCGTCCCTGGACCTCGTGCACGACTGGAACCGGGAATTCGTCCGGACGTCGCCTGCCGGCGCCAGGTACGAGGCCTTGGCCGGCGAGATCGACCGCGGTCTGCGATTCATGAACGCGTGTGGCGTCAACGATCCCAATCTGCAGACCGCCGAGATCTACGCGTCTCACGAGGCGTTGGTGCTCGACTACGAGCGGGCGATGCTGCGGCTGGCCGACAACAGCGAGGGCGAGCAGGCGCTGTTCGACCTGTCCGCGCACTACGTGTGGGTGGGCGAGCGCACCCGCCAGCTCGACGGAGCACACATCGCGTTCGCCGAGGTGATCGCCAACCCGATCGGCGTGAAGCTCGGCCCCACGATGACCCCGGAACTCGCCGTCGAATACGTGGAGCGGCTCGACCCGAACAACGAGCCCGGCCGGTTGACGTTGGTCACGCGCTTCGGCAACAACAAGGTTCGCGACCTGCTGCCACCGATCATCGAGAAGGTGCAGGCGACCGGGCATCAGGTGATCTGGCAGTGCGATCCGATGCACGGCAACACCCACGAGTCGTCGACCGGTTACAAGACCCGCCACTTCGACCGGATCGTCGACGAGGTGCAGGGCTTCTTCGAGGTGCACCGCGCGCTGGGCACGCATCCGGGCGGCATTCACGTCGAGATCACCGGCGAGAACGTCACCGAGTGCCTCGGCGGCGCTCAGGATATCTCCGATTCGGACCTGGCCGGGCGTTACGAGACCACCTGCGACCCGCGACTGAACACCCAGCAGTCGCTGGAGCTGGCGTTCCTCGTCGCGGAGATGCTGCGCGACTAGTTACAGCAGCGCACCGATATTGCTGCCGACCGTCCACGAGCCCGCGGCCACCAGCCCGGTCAGCGTGATGACGGCGATCACCCAGAACAGCAGCACGCGCTTGGAGCGTTGCCGCGCCCAGTAGAACTCGTCGAGGTCGACACCGGCGAATTGTCCTGACACCGGCTGATATTCGGGCTCCTGGGGCGGAATGTTGCCGAGAGTGAGCTCACGGGTGTGCTGCGGTGCGGGCCGGGGTTTGCCGGCGGTGACGACGGTGGTCGCCGCAGCGTGCTGAGCCGAGTTGCTCGGTGCAGGCACGCGGAAGGCCGGCAGGCCGAGGTCGTCGACGATCTCGGCGAGATCATCGGCCATGTCCCCGGCGTCCGTGTAGCGCCGCTGCGGATCGCGGGCGGTGGCGTGCAGTACCAGTTCATCGAATTGTGTTGGCACACCGGCAATCACCGTTCCCGGCGGGGGTACATCGTGGTCCATCCGTTGGTATGCGACCGTGAGCGCATTGTCACCGGTGAACGGCGTGACGCCGGTGAGCAGCTCGTAGGCCATGATGCCGACCGAGTACACATCGCTGCGGGGATCGGCGTCACCGGTGCCGACCTGTTCGGGTGACAGGTAGGCCGCGGTGCCCAGAATGACGCTGGTGGACGTGATCTTGGCTTCGGCGACCGCGCGAACCAGCCCGAAGTCGGCGATCTTGACCTCGCCGTCGTCGGAGATCAACACGTTCTCGGGCTTGATGTCGCGATGCACCAGACCGGCCGCGTGCGCGACCGCCAACCCACCGAGTACCGGTTTGAGCACCGCGGCGACGGCATGCGGTGGCATCGGTCCGCGCTCGCGCAACAGCTCTCGCAGGGTGCCGCCCTCGACGAGCTCCATCACGAGGTAAGGGGCCTGCCTGCCGGGTGTTCCAGCGCCCTGGTCGTAGACGGCGACGAGGCCGGGATCCTTGAGGCGGGCCACCGCGCGCGCCTCGCGCTGAAAACGTGTGAGGAACTGTTGGTCGCCCGCGTAGCGGAATTCCATGATCTTGAGTGCCACTGGACGGTCGAGACGAAGGTCCAGTCCGCGGTACACGGAGCTCGTGCCGCCGGTGGCGATCATGTTGTCGACTCGGTACCGACCGTCCAGCACGGTCCCGACGAGCGGCGCCGACTGCCGGTGGGTCTCCACGAAACACATGTTACGAGTCGACCGTCTCGACTTAGACTCGATGAGGTGAGCAGCATTCCGGCCGCCGATGATGTTCTTGACCCTGGCGAGGCCGTCTACGACCTGCCCGCTGTCGCCGATCTACTCGGTGTTCCGGTCACCAAGGTGCAGCAGCATCTGAGGGAAGGACACCTGATTGGCGTACGCCGCAACGGCGCGGTGGTGGTGCCGAAGATCTTCTTCGACGACGCCGGTCGCGTCGTGAAGAGCCTGCACGGGTTACTCGTCCTGCTGCACGACGGCGGCTATCACGAGACCGAGATCATGCGCTGGCTGTTCACCCCGGACTCGTCGCTGACGATCCGCAGGGACGGGGAGGCGGACAAGCAACCCAATGCCCGGCCGGTTGACGCGTTGCACTCGCATCAGGCCCGTGAGGTGGTACGTCGGGCCCAGGCTCTAGCTTATTGACCGCTCGGCGGGTCGTGCCGTGCTGACCGCCGGCGCCTTGTAAAGCGAGTACCACGCGCCTGCAGCACAAGCTGTGGCCAGCAGCACGTGCGGCCACGAGTACATGCCGTGCGCTCCGTCGGGTTTCCAGATCACCGTGATCCATGTGGACAAGCCCGCGATGATCGCAATCGACCGCCTACCCTGGGTCAAGGCTGAGATGACCGCCAGCGGCCAGGTGTAGTACCAGGGCAGCGCCGCGGGCACGAACAGCACCACGACGGCCATCACCAGGGCGATACCGACCAGAGCCTCGCGGTCGGTGTGGCGAAACCTCCACCACAGCAATGGAAGTGAGATCGCGATGATGGCGATGCCGATGATCCGGGTGACGTCGAGCACGGCGTAGAAGTTCACCTGCATGAAGAGGCTGCCGATGACGTTGATCAGGTTGGCCGCTGCGGTCGGCAGCGTCAGCCAGTTGATGATCTTCACCGAACCCGCGAGTGCTGTCAGCCAGCCCAGGCCGACGCCGGCGGCCAGCGACAATACCGCGAACACCGCGACGAAGACGAGTGCCGAGGCGACGGTCGCCGCCGCGAACGACTTGGCGGGCCCATAACCGCGCCGTTGCCGTAGGTCCCGTGCCCACACCCACACCATGAACGGAAGGGCAAGGCCCGCGGTGGCTTTCACAGCGACCGCGACGGCGATCAGGCTGACGCCCCAGAAGTGGTGGCCGCTGAAGGTCAGTGCGATCGCGGCCATCATCAGTCCGACCATCAGCATCTCGTTGTGGACGCCGCCCATCAGATGGATGATCACCAGCGGGTTCAGCACGCATATCCATAGTGCCGCGGCGCCGTTGGCGCCGACGTGACGGGCCACCCGGGGCGCCGCCCAGATCAACAGCGCCAGACCGGGCAACATGCACAGCCGCAGCAGCATCGTGCCCGCGACCACGTCCTCGCCGACCACCAGGGTCACGAACTTTGCCACCAGGATGAAGGCGGGTCCGTAGGGTGCCGTTGTGGTCGTCCAGATGGGACTGACGTTCTCCAGCAACGAGTTCGGGTTCTCGATAGGCCCGACGACGTACGGGTCGAATCCGTCGCGCAGCAGCGCGCCCTGGGCCAGATACGAATAGGTGTCGCGGCTGAACACCGGGACACTCAACAGCAGCGGAGCCAGCCAGAACGCCGTCGTCGCGACCATCGTGTACTCGGTCGCGGTGCGGTCGATCACGCTGCGCCCCAACCGCAGCCAGGCCAACAGCATCAAGGCCACGCCGACCCACAACAGCACCGACGACAGCACCAGACCGTGACCGAAACGCAGCCATGACAGGTGCAGCGATTCCAGCAGGGGATCGTGTAGCCGCGTGCTGCCCGCGCCGAGTCCGCCCGCGGCGATCAGCACGGCGCCAAGTGCGCCGAGCCGCGCGGGTTTCGCCTCCGGCGACGTCGCGAACGCGACGAATCGCGAAATGCGTTGCCCGCTGGCTGATGTGTCCGACGGCAGCGCCGGTGACGATGGTGTCATTGTCACGCGGTCCGGTTGGCGGCCAATCTGGCGAGCTCCGAAAGGCCGATCTTGGCCTGGCTGTCGATCGATGCGACGTTGAGGATCGCGAGCGCTCTGCGGGTCAGCACATCGATACGGTCTTCGACGGCGGCCAGTGCGCCGACCGATTCGATGAGCAGACACAGATCTTTGACCTGCGCGTCGGAAAGCTCTGTGCCGATGGATGTGCGGAGCATTTTGGCCCCGACCGGATCGTGCTTCTCGGCCAGCTCGACCGCCTCGGCCAGCAGCACGGTTCGCTTACCCGAACGCAGATCGTCTCCGGAGGGCTTGCCGGTCACCGCTGGGTCGCCGAACACGCCGAGCACGTCGTCGCGCAGCTGAAACGCGACGCCGAGGTTGGTGCCCAGCTCGTGGAAAGCGGCCTGCACATCCGGGCGGTCCGCCGCCGCGGCGACGCCCAATTGCAGCGGGCGTGAAATCGTGTACGAAGCAGTCTTGTAGATGTTCACCGTCATCGCCGATGCCACCGATTCGGCGCCGCTGGCCTCGGCCACGATGTCGAGGTACTGGCCGCCGAGGACCTCGGTGCGAATGGCGCCCCAGATCCGGTTGACGCGACGGTGCGCCTCGATCGGCAGATCGACCGTCGCGACGATGTCGTCGGCCCACACCAGGGAGAGGTCACCGAGCAGGATCGCTGCGGACAGGCCGAATTGGTCGGAGTTGCCGTGCCAGTCGTTGGCGCGGTGCTTCTCCGAGAACAGCCGATGCACGGTCGGCAGTCCGCGACGGGTCGCCGATGCGTCGATGACGTCGTCGTGGACGAGGGCACAGGCGTGCAGCAACTCGAGTGCGGAGAACAGGCGCAGGGCCTGCTCCTCATCGCTGTCGTCGGGGTGTTCGGCCACCGCGCGCCAGCCCCAGTACGCGAAGGCCGGCCGCAGGCGCTTGCCGCCGCGCAGCACGAACTCTTCCAGCGCGGCGGTCAGCTCGCCGTAATCGGCGCCCATGTAAGCACATTCGCTGCGGCGCTCGGCAAGATAGACGCGCAGTTGCTCGGTCACGGCTTTGGCCAACTCGACGGCTGACGGTGCCGCTGCGTACACGCTCAGCGGGCGCCCCTTTCTTTGTGCACTATTCGCCCCGAGTGCATTCAGAGTAGAGCCTGAGCCTGCTGGTTTAGCAAGTCAGAGCGGGGTGTCAAGGGGACTCGGTGCGGCGCTCGCCGACGCGGGGCGATTGGTCGCGGTTGTAGTAGGCGAGTCCGCCGATGATCCCGGCAACCAGGAATGAGCCCACGGTGAGCCAGATCGCGGCGCCGGTGAACGAGCGGGCGCTCGGGTCGGTATATCGGGCCTGGGCGTTCATCGTGCTCACGACACCGGGCCGCAGTTTCCACTCGACGATCTCGGCGGACACCTGGGTCCCGTTGGTCGATGTGACCTCGCCGGGGAACGACACCGAAAGAGAGACGTCGGCGTCGGGGTCGCTCAGTGAGGTGAGGTCGACGCGGCCCTCGAGAATCACGAGGTCGCCGGCGCGCCGAAGCGCGATGTCCACGCCGGCGGCGTCGCGGTTCATGTTGGCCAGTTGGGGGAGTTCGGCGAAGGTGAGGTCTGAGAACACCGCTTGAGAGCCGACATAGTCGTCGCGGCTGTACTCGGAGACAGCCACCTTGTTGGCGAATGTCAGGTTGTTGAGAAGTTGGGGGCCCTTGTCGTCGTCGTTGCGCGGTTTGGCCGCGGCGACGATCTGTCCCGACACCCTGTCGTCGGGCGAGACCGTCATCGACGCCCTGATCCGAACACATCCGACGAGTGCCGGAAGGGCGATCAGGATCAGCAACATCACGGCGAGCAGCCGACGTTTCCGAGAATGCTGGGCGCGCACGTGGTCATCGTGCCAGACCGGAGCGGTTCAGCGATGCATCAAAGAGGTATCAGAGAGGTAAAGCCCGCCCCAGGATGGCAAACGCCCGCGGATCGCCTGCGAAGTGGTAACCCCGGATGATGTCGGCGAAGCCGAGGCGACGGTAGAGCCGCCAGGCCCGGTTTGCTTCGCCGTTGATCTCGGGCGTCGACAGCAGTACCTGCGATTCGGCACGGTCGGCGAGCAGCCGGCGGGCGAGCGCCTCACCGAGTCCGCGGCCCTGCGCGCGGGGATGGATGTGCAGTTCGGTGAGCTCGAAGTAGCTCGTCATCAGCTCGGCGATGCGGGCCGGCTCGGCGCCTACCCGGTGCAGGCCGGCGACCACTTGCTGCTGCCACCATTGGTCCGGCGCGCCGCAGTAGCCGTATGCGATGCCGAGCAGCGACGCCGAGGCCAGTTCCGGATCTGAAGGGGCAGTCGCGTCGGGTCCGTCCCGGTCGGGCGCCTCGACGGCGGCGACCGCCTTCCACCCACCCCGGTGCGTGTGCTCGAGCCACATCGATGCGCGTTGGTCTTCGGTGCCACGCGGATAGCGCATGGCGTCGACGTAGACGGCGAGCGCGTCACCGAGTCGGCGTTGCATATCGCTCGGCGACAGATCGATCAGAAACGTCGCCAACTTGCTCCTGTCCTCAGATCAACTTGGTGCACTCACGTGTCCCCATTATCAAACCGAGCGAGGTGTTACTCACCGGCGGCAGTGCACGTCATACAATCGGGCGTCCAACAAGGTGGTACGGCTCAGACTGACCTCGTATCATGACTGTTAGGCGTCCGTGAATGCGGGCGGACATCAGTTTGAACGATTTGAGACCGGTCGCATCGGCTCCAGGGCCCCGAGGGAGGGACGAATGCCACTCTCCGATCATGAGCAGCGCATGCTCGATCAGATCGAGAGCGCGCTTTATGCCGAGGACCCGAAGTTCGCTTCGAGCGTTCGCGGTGGAACGCTCCGCGCGCCGTCCACCCGCCGTCGACTGCAGGGTGCAGCGCTTTTCGTGGCCGGACTGGCGATGCTGGTGGCGGGTATCGCGATCCCCGCCACTCGGATCGGCGACTTCGCGATCCTGTCTGTGATCGGCTTCATCGTGATGTTCGGCGGCGTGGTCTTCGCGATCACCGGCCCGCGCGTGGCAGGCGGTCGTGACCATTCGGCCACCGATCAGGTCGGGCAGCAGCGACAAAAGAAAGCCAAGGGTTCCGGCGGTTCGTTCACCAGTCGCATGGAGGATCGCTTCCGCCGCCGTTTCGACGAGTAGTAACACACCGACCCCAGGGGTAGCCCACACCGGGCTACCCCTTTTTTGTGCTGACGGCCGGCTCAGCTGCTGAATTGCTGCCCCACCGCGCCCCACCTATCCGGTCATGCCCCTCTAGCTGCGGTTTTACAGCCCGGACAGCTCCCGATGCCCAACCGCGGTGCTGAAACGTCGCCGATCTCCCTGCTAGGTGGGGACGCGCGAACAAAACTTGATATCAAATGGAGTGATGTGGGGGATTGTGGGGTAAAGTGGCGGCAACGGAGCAACCGGGGCTCCGGATGGCGCGGGAGGTGGCGGGATGTTTCTCGGCACCTACACGCCGAAGCTCGACGACAAGGGGCGGCTCACACTGCCCGCCAAGTTCCGCGACGCGCTGGCAGGAGGGTTGATGGTCACCAAAGGCCAAGATCACAGCCTCGCCGTCTACCCGCGCGCGGAGTTCGAAAAGTTGGCACGACGGGCGTCGCAGGCATCCCGGAGCAATCCGGAGGCTCGGGCATTCCTGCGAAACCTGGCCGCGGCCACCGACGAACAGCACCCCGACTCACAAGGCCGGATCACGCTGTCGGCCGATCATCGCCGCTACGCCAACCTCTCGAAGGACTGCGTGGTGATCGGATCGGTTGACTACCTGGAGATCTGGGATTCGGCGGCGTGGCAGGAATACCAACAGACGCACGAAGAGAACTTCTCCGCGGCCACAGATGAAGCTCTGCACGACATCATCTGATGCGGGACTCGACCGGCTCGGTGCCCGTGCATCGTGGCCTCTGTCCGAACCGGCCCTGGCGTACTTCCCCGACGCCAGGTCCGCACACTCGGACAGGGACCTCGGTGCAGGGGCCTTCCCCGGAGGCCTGGAGGGATTCACAGCGATGCCAGATCACATCCCCGTCCTCCTCGACCGCTGTGTCGAGCTGCTTGCCCCTGCGCTGACCCGCGACGCCCCCGATGGCAGCGGCGCAGTGCTCATCGACGCCACACTCGGCGCGGGTGGCCATGCCGAGCGATTCCTCACCGAGTTCCCCGCCCTGCGGCTCATCGGGTTGGACCGCGATCCGAATGCCCTATGGATCGCCGGAGAGCGGCTATCCAAATTCGGCGACCGCGTGCTGCTGGTGCGTACCCGATACGACGGGATCCAAGGCGCACTCGAGCAGTCCGGTCACTGGGCGGGCAGCGACGACTTCTCGGTGGCCGGCATCCTCTTCGACCTCGGGGTCTCCTCGATGCAGCTGGACCGCACCGAACGGGGCTTCTCCTACGCCGTGGACGCACCGCTGGACATGAGGATGGACCCCGACGCGCCGCTGACGGCGGCGGAGGTTGTCAACACCTACGACGAGCGCACGCTGGCGCGGCTGCTGCGTGAGTTCGGCGAGGAGCGGTTCGCCAACCGGATCGCCTCGCAGATCGCCCGCAGGCGCGCCAACCGGCCGTTCTCGACCACCGCCGAGCTGGTCGAGCTGCTGTACCAGGCGATACCGGCGCCCGCTCGCCGCACCGGCGGACACCCCGCGAAGCGGACGTTCCAGGCGCTGCGCATCGCCGTCAACGGAGAACTGGACTCGCTGCGTGACGCGCTGCCCGCGGCACTTGACGCACTGGCGCCCGGCGGACGGATCGTGGTGATGGCCTACCAGTCCCTGGAGGACCGCATCGTGAAGAACCAGTTCTCGGCGGCCACGGCATCCAGGACGCCGCAAGACCTGCCGGTCGAATTGCCCGGGCATGGACCGGAATTCGTCGCCTTGACCCGTGGCGCCGAGCGCGCGGGGGACGAAGAGATCGCAATCAACCCACGTAGCGCAAGTGTGCGGCTACGGGCGCTGGAAAAGGTGGGGGAGTCACGATGAAGGCCAAGCAGAGCAATCAGGCAAAGCAAGGCAAGCAGGCCAAGCAGCGCAAGCAGGTCAAGCGTTCGGCCTTGGCGCGCGGAACCGACGAGCGCCGCAACCCCCGCAACAGTGGTCGTCCCGCCGAAGCGCCGTCGCGCCGCAAGCCCCCCCGCGACCAGCGGCCACGGCGGTCCGCGCCCCAGACCGCCCCGATTCCGCGGCCCACCGGTGCTCCGGCCCGGCCGAAGAACGCCGGCCAGGCCAAGGCGCGAGCGAAGGCGCGTAAGGCCAAGGCGCCCAAGGTCATTCGGCCTCCGCTACGCGAGCGCATCCTCGTCAAACTGTCGTCTGTCGACCTGCGTCCCCGTGCGCTGATCGCCAGGGTGCCGTTCGTTGTCTTGGTCATCGGATCGCTAGGTGCAGGTCTGGGAACCACACTTTGGTTGTCGACCGACGCCGCCGAGCGTTCCTATCAACTCGGAAACGCCCGTGAGACGAATCAGGCTCTGCTGCAACAGAAGGAAGCGCTGGAGCGGGACGTCCTCGAGGCGCAGGCGGCACCCGCGCTCGCCGAGGCGGCTCGCGGCCTGGGCATGATTCCGTCGCGGGACACCGCGCACCTCGTGCAGGATCCGTCGGGAAACTGGATCGTCGTCGGCACTCCCAAACCCGCCGAAGGCGTTCCACCGCCCCCGCTGAACACGCCGCTTCCCGAGGAAGCGCCACCGGCACCTCCGCAGGCTCCGGCGGCGCGCGTCACCGAACCGCGTGAACTCACTGTGCGGATACCGGAACGACCTGCGCTCGCGCCGGCGCCCGGCGCCGTCCAACTGACGCCCGGCGCGAGCCAGCCGATCCCGGGCATCAGCCAGCCCGTGCCGATCCCCGCGGTTCCACCGGCGGCCACGCCCGGTGTCGAGGTACCGCACGCGACCCAGGGCACGCTGCCCGCACTGGGGCCGCTGCCCGCGACACCGGCCGCCCCCTCGGCGCCGGTGATCCAGCAGCCGCTGCAGGTGCCACCCGTCGAGGCCGCACCGCAGGCGCCCGGGCCCGTCGCGCCGATCCCCGGCGCACCGGCATGAGCCGCGGCGACAAGGGTCCCGTCCCCGGCAAGGCGAAGGCGCGCACCGCGGGAAAGACGGCGAAGACGCAGGAGCGGTCCGCGCGGTCGCGGCGCACCCGCACGCCGTCGGCCGAGGGTGGCATACGTAGCGCGTCGTTCGTATTTCGACATCGCGTCGGCAACGCCGTCATCTTCCTGGTGCTGATCGTCGCGGCCGCGCAGCTGTTCAACCTCCAGGTTCCGCGCGCCGAGGGTCTACGCGCCGAGGCCGCGAGCCAGCTCAAGGTCACCGACGTCGACCAGGCTGTGCGCGGGGCGATCGTCGACCGCGACAACGACAAACTGGCCTTCACCATCGAGGCGCGCGCGCTGACGTTCCAGCCGGTCCGGGTGCGCAAGCAGCTGGAAGAGGCACGGGCGAAGACGGAGGAGGCGCCGAATCCGGACACCAGGCTGCGCGAGATCGCCGATGAGGTGGCGCTGCGGCTCAACAACAAGCCGAACGCGGCCACGGTGTTGAAGAAGCTCAAGAGCAACGAGACATTCGTGTACCTGGCCCGCGCGGTCGACCCCGCCATCGCCGACGTCATCACCACCAAGTTCCCCGAAGTCGGCTCGGAGCGGCAGGATCTGCGTCAGTACCCGGGCGGGGCACTGGCGGCCAACATCGTCGGCGGCATCGACTGGGACGGCCACGGTCTGCTGGGCATGGAGGACTCGCTGGACGCGGTCTTGGCCGGCACCGACGGTTCGGTCACGTACGACCGCGGGTCCGACGGCGTGGTGATTCCGGGGAGCTACCGCAACCGCCACGACGCGGTCGACGGGTCGACGGTGGTGCTCACCCTCGACGACGACATCCAGTTCTATGTCCAGCAGCAGGTGCAGCAGGCCAAAGACCTCTCCGGTGCGAAGAACGCGTCCGCGGTGGTGCTGGACGCGAAGACCGGTGAAGTCCTGGCGATGGCGAACGACAACACCTTCGATCCGAGCCAGGACATCGGCAGGCAGGAGAACCGGCAGCTGGGCAACCTCTCGGTGTCCTCGCCATTCGAACCCGGGTCGGTCAACAAGATCATCACCGCCGCATCGGTGATCGAGTACGGGCTGTCCAACCCCGACGAGGTGCTGCAGGTGCCGGGCTCCATCCACATGGGTGGCGTCACCGTCGGCGACGCCTGGGAGCACGGCGTCATGCCGTACACCACCACCGGGATCTTCGGGAAGTCCTCGAACGTCGGCACCTTGATGTTGGCCCAGCGCCTCGGTCCGGAGAAGTACTTCGAGATGGTGCGCAAGTTCGGCCTCGGCCAGCGCACCAACGTCGGGCTGCCGGGGGAGAGCGCGGGCCTGGTCCCGCCGATCGACCAGTGGTCGGGCAGTACGTTCTCCAACTTGCCTATCGGACAGGGTCTTTCGATGACCCTGCTGCAGATGACGGGTATGTACCAGGCGATCGCCAACGACGGCGTGCGCGTTCCGCCGCGCATCGTCAAGAGCACCATCGCTCCGGACGGACGTCGCACCGACGAACCCCGGCCGGAAGGGATTCGGGTGGTGTCGGCGCAGACCGCGCAGACCGTGCGGCAGATGCTGCGGGCGACGCTACAGCGCGATCCGATGGGCGTGCAGCAGGGCACCGGATCGCAGGGCGCCGTCGAGGGCTATCAGCTGTCCGGCAAGACAGGCACCGCCCAGCAGATCAACCCGGCGTGCGGCTGCTACTACAGCGACGTCTACTGGATCACCTTCGCCGGCATCGCCACGACCGACGACCCGCGCTACGTCATCGGCGTCATGATGGACCACCCGCACCGCACGGCCGACGGCCAGCCCGGGACGACCGCGGCGCCGCTGTTCCACAACATCGCTTCCTGGTTGCTCCAGCGGGAGAACGTGCCGCTCTCACCCGAGGGACCGCGGCTGACGCTGCAAGCGGACTGAGCGCTCGGATGGGCCGGATACCGGGCCGGTAACGTGTCATCGCCATGAACCTGCGTCCCAGCCACCCTGCCGGAAGCGCGCTCGGACTGGTTGCCGAGCAGGTCGCGGCGGTTCCGGCGCACGGCCCGCGGGTCCCCGACATCCGGATCACCGGGGTCACGCTGCGCAGCCAGGACGTGCAGGCCTCCGACCTGTTCGCCGCGCTGCCCGGTGCCTCGTCGCACGGTGCCCGCCACGCCGCCGAAGCGGTGTCGCGGGGGGCCGCTGCGATCCTGACCGACGCCGCCGGGGTCGCCGAGATCGGTGCCGATGTCGACGTCCCGGTGCTCGTCCACCCGGCTCCGCGCGCGGTGCTCGGCGAGATCGCGGCCACAGTCTACGGGCATCCGTCGGAGAAGCTGCGCGTCATCGGCGTCACCGGGACATCGGGCAAGACGACCACGACCTATCTCGTCGAGGCCGGTTTGCGTTCGGCCGACCGGATGCCGGGACTCATCGGGACGGTCGGCATCCGGATCGACGGCCGCGATCAGCCCAGCGCGCTCACCACACCGGAGGCCCCCGACCTGCAGGCGCTGCTCGCCGTGATGGTCGAACAGGGCGTCGACACCGTGGTGATGGAGGTGTCCAGCCACGCGCTGACCCTGGGACGCGTCGACGGGGTCCGGTTCGCGGTCGGCGGGTTCACCAACCTATCCCGTGACCATCTGGACTTCCATCCAACGATGCAGGACTACTTCGACGCCAAGGCCAAGCTGTTCGATCCCGAAGCTCCAACGCACGCAAGCGTTTCGGTGGTGTGCGTCGACGACGACGCGGGCCGCGCGATCGCCGATCTCGCGCACGATCCGGTATCGGTCAGCACGACCGGAACCGCCGCCGATTGGCGCGTCGAAGACGTCCGCGCAGTCGACGCGGGTGCCCAGGAATTCGTCGCCGTCGACCCCGCAGGGGTGCACCACGGACTGAGGATCGGCCTACCGGGCCGCTACAACGTGGCGAACTGTCTGCTCGCGGTGGCGCTGTTGGACGCCGTGGGGGTGTCACCGGAGCAAGCGGCGCACGGGCTGCGTACGGCGAGCGTGCCCGGACGTCTGGAATCCGTCGACCGTGGGCAGCCGTTCCTGGCGCTGGTCGACTATGCGCACAAGCCCGGTGCGTTGGAAGCGGTGCTGCAGACGCTGCGGGAGCAGGGCGCCGGCCGCTTGGCGGTCGTGTTCGGCGCCGGCGGTAATAGGGACCCCGGTAAGCGTGCACCGATGGGTCAGGTCGCCGCCTCCTTGGCAGAGCTCGTCGTGGTCACCGATGACAATCCGCGCGACGAGGACCCTGCCGCCATCCGTGCTCAGATCGTCGCGGGCACGGCGGGGCGCGCAGAAGTGGTCGAGATCGGCGACCGTCGTCAGGCCATCGACTTCGCGGTCGGATGGGCGCAACCGGGCGACATCGTGCTCGTCGCCGGTAAGGGGCACGAGCCGGGACAAACCAGCCATGGTGTGACCCGCCCGTTCGACGACCGCGACGAGCTCGCCGCAGCCCTCGAGGCGTTGGGTCGACGCGCGTGATCGACCTGACCATTGCCGAGATCGCCGACATCGTCGGTGGACGGCTCGCCGACATCAGCCCGGAGCAGGCGGCGGCGACCCGCGTCACCGGAACCGTCGAGTTCGACTCGCGCGCCGTCGGCCCCGGCGGCCTGTTCCTCGCGCTGCCCGGTGCCCGTTCGGACGGACATGACTTCGCGGCCGCGGCGGTTGAACAGGGGGCGGTGGTGGTGCTCGCCGCCCGGCCCGTCGGAGCGCCCGCGATCGTTGTCGAGCCCGCTGCGCCGTCGGCCGGCGACGGGACCGCGAGCGTGCTCGAACATGACACCGACGGTTCAGGGGCCGCGGTGCTGGCCGCTCTGGCGCGCCTCGCCGCTGCCGTCGCCGCGCGCCTGGTCGAGGGCGGGCTGACGATCGTCGGCGTCACCGGCTCGTCGGGTAAGACGTCGACCAAGGATCTGCTGAGGGCTGTCCTCACCCCGCTGGGTGAGGTGATCGCGCCGCCCGGCTCGTTCAACAACGAACTCGGTCATCCGTGGACGGTGTTGCGGGCGACGGAGTCCACCGACTATCTGGTGCTGGAGATGTCCGCGCGGCACCGGGGCAACATCGCGGCTCTGGCCGCCATCGCACCGCCTTCGATCGCGGTCGTACTCAACGTCGGCACCGCGCACCTCGGTGAGTTCGGGTCACGAGAAGCGATCGCGGCGACGAAAGCTGAACTGCCCCAAGCTGTCCCGTCATCAGGAGCGGTGATTCTCAATGTCGACGACGCCGCGGTGGCCGCGATGGCCGATGTGACGGCGGCGCGGGTGGTGCGGGTGTCCCGTTCGCCGGGCGCGGACCTGTGGGCGGACGCGGTGACGCTCGACGAGTTGGCGCGGCCGCGGTTCACGCTGCATGCCGGCCGCGGACAGGTTGACGTCACGCTTGCGGTGCACGGCGACCACCAGGTGTCCAACGCGTTGTGTGCGGCCGCGGTCGCGCTCGAGTGCGGCGCAACGCTCGAGCAGGTGGCCCAAACACTCGCCGCGGCGGGTCCGGCGTCTGCGCACCGCATGCAGGTCGCCACCCGCGCCGACGGCGTCACGATCATCAATGACGCCTACAACGCCAACCCAGACTCCATGCGTGCCGGACTCAAGGCGCTGGCCTGGATGGCGCGCGGGAAACATCGCAGCTGGGCGGTTTTGGGCGAGATGGCCGAACTCGGTGACGACGCGATATCGGAGCATGACAACATCGGCCGGTTGGCCGTGCGATTAGATGTGTCACGACTGATCGTCATCGGAACCGGGAGGGCTATGAGCGCCATGCACCACGGCGCGGTGATGGAGGGGTCGTGGGGGCCTGAGGCCACCATGGTCGCCGACGCCGACGCAGCGCTGGCTGTGCTCCGGTCCGAACTGCGGCCCGGTGATGTGGTGCTCGTCAAAGGCTCCAACTCGGCCGGGCTCGGCGCGCTGGCCGATGTCCTGATCGCCGATGAGGGGGATCCGCTCGCATGAGGCAGATCCTCATCGCCGTCGGGATCGCACTGACGGTCTCGATTCTGCTCACCCCGGTGCTGATCCGGCTGTTCACCAGGCAGGGTTTCGGCCACGAGATCCGCGAGGACGGCCCGCCCAGTCACCACAAGAAGCGCGGCACACCGTCGATGGGCGGGGTGGCGATCGTCGCGGGAATCTGGGCCTCCTATCTCGGCACCCACCTCGTCGGCGTGGTGATCGACGGTAGGGGCCCGTCGGCGTCGGGGATGCTCGTGCTGGGCCTGGCGACCGCGCTCGGCTTCGTCGGCTTCGTCGACGATCTGATCAAGATCCGGCGGTCGCGCAACCTTGGGCTGAACAAGACGGCCAAGACCGTCGGCATTCTGTCCGCCGCCGTCATATTCGGTGTACTCGCGCTACAGTTCCGCAACTCCGACGGGCTGACGCCGGGTAGCCCCGATTTGTCCTACGTCCGTGAAATCGCCACGGTCACACTGCCGCCCGCGCTGTTCATCCTGTTCTGCGTCACGATGATCTACGCGTGGTCCAACGCGGTGAACTTCACCGACGGCCTGGACGGGCTGGCCGCCGGCGCCATGGCGATGGTCTGTGCGGCCTACGTGCTGATCACCTTCTGGCAGTTCCGCAACGCTTGCGCGATCAGTCCCGGTTTGGGCTGTTACAACGTTCGTGACCCGCTCGACCTCGCGATCGTCGCGGCGGCGACGGCAGGTGCCTGCATCGGTTTCCTGTGGTGGAACGCCGCGCCCGCCAAGATCTTCATGGGCGACACTGGATCGCTCGCGCTGGGCGGCATCATCGCCGGTCTGTCGGTGACCAGTCGCACCGAGATGCTCGCGGTCGTCCTCGGCGCACTGTTCGTCGCCGAGGTCACGTCGGTCGTCGTGCAGATCCTGGCGTTCCGCACCACCGGACGCCGCGTCTTCCGTATGGCGCCGTTCCATCACCATTTCGAATTGGTGGGCTGGGCCGAAACCACGGTGATCATCCGCTTCTGGCTGTTGACCGCCATCGCCTGCGGGCTCGGTGTCGCGCTGTTCTACAGCGAGTGGTTCACCACCGTCGGTGGGTGACGTGAGCGATCTCTCGATTCTGGTGCCGGGTGCGCGCGTCCTCGTGACCGGCGCGGGTATCACGGGCCGTTCGGTGAGCGCCGTGCTGGAGCCGACCGGCGTGCGGCTGACGATTTGCGACGACGATCCGCTGGCGCTGCAGCGCCTCATCACACCGGCGCGCGTGGTCACCACCGACGACGCGCAGGCGCACATCGCCGACTACGACCTGGTGGTGACCAGTCCCGGGTTCTCGCCGACCGCTCCTGTGCTGGCGGCCGCGGCGACCGCTGGCGTGCCGATTTGGGGGGACGTCGAATTGGCTTGGCGGCTGGACAGTTCCGGCCACTTCGGCCCGCCGCGGCAATGGCTCGTCGTCACCGGAACCAACGGGAAGACGACGACGACGTCGATGCTGCACGCCATGCTGATCGCGGCGGGACGTCGCGCCGTGCTGTGCGGCAACATCGGCAACCCCGTACTTGACGTGCTTGCTGAACCCTCCGAAATGTTGGCAGTCGAGCTGTCGAGCTTCCAGCTGCACTGGGCGCCGTCACTGCGGCCGGCGGTGGGCGTGGTGCTCAACGTCGCCGAGGACCACCTGGACTGGCACGGCAGCCTGGAGGCCTACGCGAACGACAAGGCCCGTGTGCTCGACGGCCAGGTCGCGGTCGTGGGCCTCGACGACCCGATCGCCGCGGGCCTGCTGAACACGGCGGCGGCTCCGGTACGGGTCGGCTTCCGGCTGGGCGAACCGGCAGCGGGGGAGCTCGGCATGCACGACGGCATGCTCGTCGACAACGCGTTCGGCGAGCGGCTGCCGCTGGCCTCTGCCGAGTCCATCACGGTGGCGGGCCCGGTCGGGGTGCTCGATGCGCTGGCCGCGGCGGCGCTGGCCCGCGCGGTCGGCGTGGGGCCGGAGCCCATCGCCGGCGCGCTCGCGGATTTTCAGGTGGGCAGGCACCGCGCCGAAGTCGTCGGCACCCATGACGGCGTGACCTACATCGACGATTCCAAGGCCACGAATCCGCACGCGGCGCAGGCCTCGATCGCCGCGTATCCGCGCGTGGTGTGGATCGCCGGCGGCATGCTGAAGGGCGCGTCGGTCGAAGAACTGGTGATCGCGGTGGGGAATCGGCTGGTCGGAGCGGTGCTGATCGGCCGAGACCGTGAGCTGATCGCCAATGCGTTATCGCGACACGCCCCGGATGTCCCCGTCGTTGAGCCTGTGACGGGGGAGGATTTTGGGGTGCATGGGAAAGATGAGACTGGTGTGACTGGAGAGGCGGTGATGACGGCCGTCATCGAGGCCGCGTCACGTCTCGCCGGCCCTGGTGACACCGTCCTGCTGGCACCGGCCGGGGCATCCTTCGACCAGTTCAGCGGCTACGGCCATCGCGGCGATGCATTCGCCGCGGCCGTGCGCGCCCTGTCGCGGTAGCAGCGATGAGCAACATCCTGACCCGATTGCGGCTCCGCAGGACGGGTGACGACCAGCCGGCCGACGCCGTGTCGGCGGAGCCCGCTCCCCGCACCCGGTTCGGCGCCTGGCTCGGCAGGCCGATGACGTCGTTCCACCTGATCATCGCCGTCGCGACGCTGCTGGTGATCCTCGGCCTGACGATGGTCCTGTCCGCCTCGGGCGTGTACTCCTACGACACCGACGGGTCACCGTGGATGGTGTTCGCCCGGCAGGTGCTGTGGACCGTGGTCGGCCTGTTCGCGTTCTACGTCGCGATGCGGGTACCGATCCACCTGATGCGCAGCCTGGCGTTCAGCGGTTTCGCCATCTCTGTCGTGCTGTTGGTGTTGGTGCTGATCCCGGGAATCGGCAAGGTGGCCAACGGTTCTCGAGGCTGGTTCGTCGTTGCGGGCTTTTCCATGCAGCCGTCGGAACTGGCGAAGATCGCGTTCCTGATCTGGGGTGCGCACCTACTGGCCACCCGTCGGATGGATCGAGCCTCGCTACGCGAGATGTTGATCCCGCTGGTGCCGGCCGCGGTGATCGCGCTGGCGCTCATCGTCGCCCAGCCCGACCTCGGGCAGACGGTGTCGCTGGGCATCATCCTGCTCGGTCTGCTCTGGTACGCCGGTCTGCCGCTGCGGGTCTTCCTGTCGTCGCTGCTCGCGGTCATCCTGTCCGCGGCCGCGCTGGCCATGGCCGAGGGCTACCGCTCCGACCGCGTGATGTCATGGCTGAATCCCGGCGCCGACTCCCAAGGGTCCGGCTACCAGGCCCGTCAGGCCCGCTTCGCGCTGGCCAACGGCGGTTTCTTCGGCGACGGACTGGGGCAGGGCACCGCCAAGTGGAACTATCTGCCCAACGCCCACAACGACTTCATCTTCGCCATCATCGGAGAGGAACTCGGCTTCGTCGGGGCGGCGGGTCTGCTCTGCCTGTTCGGTTTGTTCGCCTATACCGGGATGCGGATCGCGCGGCGCTCGGCCGATCCGTTCCTGCGGCTGCTGACCGCCACCGCGACGCTGTGGGTGATGGGTCAGGTCTTCATCAATGTCGGCTACGTGGTGGGCCTGCTGCCGGTGACCGGGCTGCAGCTCCCGCTGATCTCTGCTGGCGGAACGTCAACGGCCACAACGCTGTTGATGGTCGGCGTCATGGCGAATGCGGCGAGACACGAACCCGAAGCTGTCGCCGCACTGCGCGCGGGGCGTGACGATCGGGTCAACCGACTGCTACGGCTGCCGCTGCCGCAGCCGTACGTGCCCAGCCGCACCGAGGCGCTGCGCGACCGGATGCGCACGCGCGGATCGAAATCGAAGGGACCCAAGAAGGACGCACGGCCGCGTCCTGCGACTCGAGCGGGGGGCGCGAAGGCGGCCAAAGCCTCCAAGCCCGCTACCAGCAGAGCCCGCAAGCCCGCCGGCGAGAACCGGCGCCAAACCCCCACGGCTGCTCGGGCCGTGCGAGCCCCAAGGCATCATGGAGACGGCCGAGATCGCAAAGGCCGACGGGTTCGCACATTGGAAGGTCAGCATTACGGGTGAAAAGTACGGTTTCAGTGGTACTCGCGGGCGGTGGTACCGCGGGCCATGTCGAACCGGCGATGGCAGTGGCAGACGCGCTGCGAGCGATCGATCCCGACGTGCGGATCACCGCGCTGGGCACCGAACGCGGTCTGGAGACCCGGTTGGTGCCCGAACGCGGATATGACCTGGAATTGATCACGCCGGTCCCGCTTCCGCGCAAGCCATCCGCCGACCTGGCCCGGCTGCCCTGGCGGATACGGAAGGCGGTGCGACAGACCCGCGCCGTGCTCGCCGATGTCGACGCCGACGTTGTGATCGGATTCGGTGGCTACGTCGCGCTGCCCGCGTATCTGGCCGCCCGCCGGCGGGTGCCGGTCGTGGTCCACGAGGCCAACGCCAGTGCGGGTTGGGCGAACCGGGTGGGTGCCCGGTTCGCGCGACGGGTGCTGTCAGCGGTGCCGGATCCCGGTCTCCGCGACGTGGAGGTCGTCGGGGTGCCGGTGCGTGCGGCGATCACGTCGCTGGACCGCATGGCGTTGCGTGCCGAGGCGCGCGCCCACTTCGGGTTCGACGCCGACGCCAAGGTGCTGTTGGTCTTCGGCGGTTCACAGGGTGCACAGTCGCTCAACCGCGCAATCTCCGCGGCCGCCAAAGATCTTGCGGCGTCGGGCATCTCGGTGCTACACGCCCACGGCCCCAAGAACACCCTCGACTTGCGCGAGCCGGCGGACGGTGATCCGCCGTATGTCGCCGTTCCGTACCTCGACCGGATGGACCTCGCCTACGCCGCGGCCGACCTCGCGGTCTGCCGGTCGGGGGCGATGACGGTTGCCGAGGTGACGGCCGTCGGACTGCCCGCGGTGTATGTGCCGCTTCCGATCGGCAACGGGGAGCAGCGACTCAACGCGCTGCCCGTCGTCAACGCCGGTGGCGGCCTCGTCGTCGACGATGCAGATCTGTCACCGCAATTCGTCGCCGAGACGGTCGTCGGATTGTTCACCCAGACAGGCAGATTGCAGGCGATGACGGCGGCCGCCGCGTTGGCCGGACACCGCGACGCCGCGCAAAAGGTTGCCGAGGTGGCTCTCGAAATCGCCCGTGGATCCGACCGAAAGAGTGTGCGGTGAACGCGAAGTCACTCCCAGAGGAGTTGCAGCGGGTGCACATGGTCGGCATCGGCGGAGCCGGTATGTCGGGTATTGCCCGCATTCTGCTGGACCGCGGCGGCATGGTGTCCGGCTCGGATGCCAAGGAATCGCGTGGCGTGGTGGCGCTGCAGGCCCGCGGGGCGTCGATTCGCATCGGGCACGACGAATCCTCCCTCGACCTGCTGCCGGGCGGACCGACGGCTGTCGTCACCACGCATGCCGCGATCCCCAAGACGAACCCAGAACTGGTCGAGGCCCGCCGCCGCGGCATCCCGGTGATCCTGCGGCCCGTCGTGCTGGCCAAGCTCATGGCCGGTGACACCACCCTGATGGTGACCGGCACCCACGGCAAGACGACGACCACGTCGATGCTGATCGTCGCCCTGCAGCATTGCGGGTTCGACCCGTCCTTCGCGGTCGGCGGCGATCTCGGCGAGGCGGGCACCAACGCCCACCACGGCAGCGGCGACTACTTCGTCGCGGAGGCCGACGAGAGCGACGGCTCGCTGCTGGAGTACAGCCCCGACATCGCGGTGGTCACCAACATCGACGCCGACCACCTCGATTTCTACGGCAGCGTGGAGGCCTACCGCGCCGTCTTCGACGACTTCGTCGAACGCATCAAACCCGGTGGCGCACTTGTGGTGTGCGTCGACGACCCCGGTGCCGCCGCGCTCGCCGAACGCACGGCGGCCCTCGGCATCCGGGTGTTGCGCTACGGCAGCGATCCAGCCGTGGCGACCGACGCCGCGCTGCTGAGCTGGGAACAACACGACACCGGCGCCGTCGCACACATCAAGCTGGCCGGCGACCCGGAGCCGTGGGTGCTGCGGCTGGCGGTGCCGGGCCGACATATGGCGCTCAATGCGCTGGCCGCGCTGATCGCGGCCGTGAACGTCGGGGCGCCCGTCGACGCCGTGCTGGACGGATTGGCCGGCTTCGAAGGTGTGCGCCGCCGTCTGGAGTTGGTCGGCACCGTCAACGGCGTGCGTGTCTTCGACGACTACGCGCACCATCCGACTGAGGTGAACGCCAACCTGAGCACATTGCGGACGGTGGCGGGGACAGGCCGCTCGGTTGTGGTCTTCCAGCCCCATTTGTATTCGCGGACAGAGGCTTTCGCGCGGGAGTTCGGGCAGGCGCTGAACACCGCCGACCAGGTTTTCGTGCTCGACGTCTACGCGGCACGCGAACAGCCCATACCGGGTATCAGCGGTGCGAGCGTGGCCGAACACGTCACCGTTCCGGTCACCTACATTCCGGACTTCTCGGCCGTCGCCGAACGGGTCGCCGAAGCGGTTCGCCCCGGTGACGTCATCACAACCATGGGGGCGGGCGACGTCACGATGCTCGGCACGGAAATCCTTGCGGCGCTGCGGGCCAAGGCCAACCGCGGTGCACCCGGCGGACCGGTTCGATGACCGAACCCACCGAACCGTCGCAAGCCGCCGAGCCGACCGCCGAGGCCGAAACAAGCGAGGCGCCGGCCGAGGCCGAAGCCGTCGAGGGGGACGCGCCGGCGGAACCAGACGCCGAGCCGCAGGAAACCGATTTCGAGGGACCGCGTCGCCGCGCACGACGGGAACGCGAAGAACGACGCGCGGCCCAGGCCCGCGCCACCGCCATCGAAGAGGCGCGTCGCGAGGCCAAGCGGCGCGCCACCGGGATCGTCAGCACGAAAAAGGTTGGGCGCGGCGCGGTTCGGGGTCTGAAGGTTCTGATGTGGTCGGCGTTGATCAGCGTGATCGTCGTCGGACTCGGCCTCCTGCTGTACTTCACGCCGGTGATGTCCGCCCGCAACGTCGTCGTCGTCGGACTGGGTTCGGTGACGCAGGAGGAAGTGACCACCGCCGCGGGCGTCGCGCCGGGGACGCCGTTGTTACAGGTCGACACCGACACGGTCGCCGAGCGGATCGCCGGGATCCGGCGCGTCGCGACCGTGCGGGTGCAGCGGGAGTATCCCTCGACGCTACGGGTGACCATCGTCGAGCGTGAACCGGTGGTGGTCAAGGACTATCCGGACGGACCGCACCTCTTCGACCGCGACGGCGTGGACTTCGCGATTGGGGTGCCGCCGCCGGGCGTGCCGTACCTCGATACGAAGAATCCCGGACCCAACGACGCCCCCACGAAGGCCGCGCTCGAGGTGATGACGTCGCTGCGACCAGAGGTCGCCGCCCAGGTTGCCCGTGTCGACGCCCCCTCGGTCGCGGCCATCACCCTGCAGCTCACCGATGGACGCCAGGTGATCTGGGGGACGACCGATCGCACGGAGGAGAAGGCGCTCAAGCTCGGCGCGCTGCTCACCCAGCCGGGCAAGACCTACGACGTCTCCAGTCCGGATCTGCCGACCGTCAAGTAATTGCGCAGAAATCTTTGCGTGCGCGTCGGCGCGCCTGCACGGATCGTCCGCGACCGCGCCCTACCGTTCTGGTTGCACGGACCAACTTGACATAACTATAACCCTCTGGTTGAGGTTGAGAGTTTGCCGAGGTGATCCGCGTGTCGACAGCCAACCTGGGAGGAAAGGGCGATCCGATGACCCCCCCGCATAACTACCTCGCCGTGATCAAGGTCGTCGGCATCGGCGGCGGCGGCGTCAACGCCGTCAACCGGATGATCGAGCAGGGCCTTAAGGGCGTTGAGTTCATCGCCATCAACACCGACGCGCAAGCTCTGTTGATGAGCGATGCCGACGTCAAGCTCGACGTGGGCCGCGACTCCACCCGCGGGCTCGGCGCCGGTGCTGACCCCGAGGTCGGGCGCAAGGCGGCCGAGGACGCCAAGGACGACATCGAGGAACTGCTGCGCGGTGCCGACATGGTGTTCGTCACCGCAGGCGAAGGTGGCGGCACCGGTACCGGTGGCGCGCCCGTCGTGGCGACCATCGCGCGCAAGCTCGGTGCGCTGACCGTCGGTGTGGTGACGCGACCGTTCTCCTTCGAGGGCAAGCGCCGCAGCAATCAAGCCGAGACCGGCATCACCGCTTTGCGGGAGAGCTGCGACACCCTCATCGTGATCCCCAACGACCGACTGCTGCAGATGGGTGATGCCGCGGTGTCCTTGATGGACGCGTTCCGCAGCGCCGACGAGGTACTCCTCAACGGTGTGCAGGGCATCACCGACCTGATCACCACGCCTGGTCTGATCAACGTCGACTTCGCCGACGTCAAGGGCGTGATGAGCGGCGCCGGCACCGCATTGATGGGTATCGGCTCGGCCCGCGGCGACGGCCGGGCGCTCAAGGCAGCGGAAATCGCGATCAATTCGCCGCTGCTCGAGGCGTCCATGGAGGGCGCTCAGGGTGTGCTGTTGTCGGTGGCCGGCGGCAGCGACCTCGGACTCTTCGAGATCAACGAGGCGGCGTCGCTGGTTCAGGAAGCGGCGCACGCGGAAGCGAACATCATCTTCGGCACCGTCATCGACGACTCGCTGGGCGACGAGGTCCGGGTCACGGTGATCGCGGCCGGCTTCGATTCCGCGGGGCCGGGACGCAAGCCGGTGGTGGGTGCCGGACAGGCCATCGCACCTGCGGCCGCGGGCAAGGTGACATCACAGCTGTTCGAGCCCGCCGACGCCGTCAGTGTGCCGGTGCACACCAACGGTGCGACGGTCAGCATCGGCGGGGACGACGACGATGACGTCGACGTGCCGCCGTTCATGCGCCACTGATTCCCGTGCTCTCCGCTCTTCGTCCGAGAGCCTCATCGCCGCGATACTGGGAAACGTGACGGTTCGTATTCGGCGCGTGACAACGACGCGCGCCGGTGGTGTCTCCGCGCCGCCGTTCGACACCTTCAATCTCGGCGACCATGTCGGCGACGACCAGGCCGCGGTGGCCGCCAACCGCAAGCGGCTCGCTGCGGCGATCGGGCTGGGCGACGACGGTGTCGTGTGGATGAACCAGGTGCACAGTGATCGCGTGGTCGTGGTCGACGAACATCAGACCGAGCCGGTAGACAAAACCGATGCGTTGGTTACCACCAGGGCGCGTTTGGCTTTGGCCGTGGTAACCGCCGATTGTGTTCCGGTTTTATTAGGGGATGCGCGCGCCGGAGTCGTGGCCGGCGCGCACGCGGGACGGGTGGGGGCGCAGAACGGCATCGTGGCGCGCACGGTCGAGGCGATGCTCGACGTGGGTGCGCACGTCGAGGACATCTCGGTACTGCTCGGCCCGTCGATCAGCGGACGCAACTATGAGGTCCCCGAGGCGATGGCCGCTGAGGTCGAGATGACGCTTCCCGGCAGCCGCACGACGACGACCAGAAATACCCCGGGGCTTGACTTGCGGGCCGGAATTGCCCGGCAGTTAACGGATTTGGGCATTAGATCCATCGACGTGGACCCGCGCTGCACGGTGGAGGACCGCAACCTGTTCAGCCATCGGCGCGATGCACCGACGGGACGCTTGGCGTCTCTGGTGTGGATGGAGTGACGCTGATGACGGCAGCCACTCGCGAACAGGAGCTTGCCGACGCGCTGGCCGCCGTACGAGCCCGGCTCACCGCGGCGGCCGAGGCGGCCGGCCGCAATTCCGACGAAATTGAATTGCTGCCCATCACCAAATTCTTTCCGGCCGCCGATGTAACAATTCTGCACCATTTAGGGTGCGAGGCATTTGGCGAATCGCGCGAACAGGAAGCGGCGAATAAAGCGGCCGAAGTCGCCAATAGTGTGGGCGGCGCACCCATTCGCTGGCACATGGTCGGACGTATCCAGCGCAATAAGGCGCGGTCGATCGCGTCCTGGGCGTATGCCGCGCACTCGGTCGACAATGTGCGCGTCGTCGACGCATTGAACCGCGCCGCGGCGCGGGCGTTGGCCGACGGTGAGCGCGCCGCGCCGCTTCGCGTCTACATACAGATAAGCCTCGACGGCGACACCCAGCGCGGCGGCGTGGACGTCGAGCACCCGGCGTTGGTCGACGAGGTCTGCGCCGCGGCCGAGGCTGGCGAGGGCCTGGAGTTCGTTGGGCTGATGGCGATTCCGCCGTTGGGATCGGACCCGGACCAGGCGTTCGGCCGCCTGCAATCCGAGCTCGCGCGGGTACAGCGCGACTATCCGCAGCGCCTAGAACTGTCAGCGGGGATGTCCGGCGACCTCGAGGCGGCGGTTCAACACGGCTCGACGTGTGTGCGTGTCGGTACCGCGCTAATGGGGCCTCGTCCTCTAACGTCACCTGAAGTAGTCACTCCAGTCACATCTTCATCACAGACACCAGAGTCGGAAGTCATCAGAAGGGTCGAGCGATGAGCACACTCCACAAGGTCAAGGCCTACTTCGGGATGGCCCCTATGGACGACTATGACGACGAGTACTACGAAGACGACGACCGCGGCACCTCGCGCGGTGGATACTCACGCCGTTCGCGTGAGGACCGGTTCGACGACCGCTTCGAGGCTGACGGCTACGGTCCCGGTCGCGGCGGCTACGACGAGTACGACGACGCACCCGGTGGGTATCGCGGTGGGTTCCGTGACGAAGATCGATTCGAGCCGAGGATGCGCGGCACGCGCGACTTCGAGCGCGCATCCTCCCGGCTGGGCGCGTTGCGCGGTTCCACCCGCGGTGCACTCGCGATGGATCCGCGCCGGATGGCCGAGCTGTTCGAGGCGGGCAGCCCGATGTCGAAGATCACCACGTTGCGGCCCAAGGACTACGGCGAGGCCCGCACCATCGGTGAGCGGTTCCGCGACGGGACCCCGGTGATCATGGACCTCGTGACCATGGACAACGCCGACGCTAAGCGGCTGGTCGACTTCGCGGCCGGGCTGGCATTCGCACTGCGCGGTTCATTTGACAAGGTCGCGACCAAGGTCTTCCTGCTGTCGCCCGCCGATGTGGACGTCACGGCCGAGCAGCGGCGCCGTATCGCTGAAGCCGGCTTCTACGCCTATCAGTAGCTGCCGATCAGTAGGTCCTGAGCGGTTTGGGGCCATCGGCGCCGACGCCGTCACCGAACGTGCCAGGTAGGCTGGCGGCGTCGCGCGAGCGCTCCGGCTTCAGGCGTGCGCGGCCTTGTGCCTGTATCGAATGTCACACCTGTAGTGAGGTCGGCTCCGTTGTCGCAATTCTTCTCGATCCTGGGCTTCGCCCTGTTCGTGTTCTGGCTGCTGCTGATCGCCCGGGTCGTCGTGGAGTTCATTCGTTCGTTTTCCCGGGACTGGCAGCCCAAGGGGGTGACGGTGGTGATCCTGGAGCTGATCATGACCGTGACCGATCCGCCCGTGAAGCTGTTGCGCCGGATCATTCCGCAGCTCACGATAGGCGCCGTTCGCTTCGATCTGTCGATCATGGTGCTGCTGCTCCTGGCGTTCATCGGCATGCAGCTGGCATTCGGCGCAGCGGTCTGAGATCGGTCGGCACGCCGCGGATTTGGCGTTAGCGACGGCCGTCATCCGGGGGTTTGCCGAGGTCGATATTCGTTCACCGATTCGCGACATCGTCGGCGGGGAACTTGCGCGGGAACTTGCCGGGAACATTGAAATTCGCTCTTAATTATTGGGCTCTCCCGCAACCGCCGGGTCTGGTGTGACAGGATGGACGCCAGTTACGTTCCAGCGAGGCTCTACACTTTGAGATCGGTTTACGGTCCAGACTTCAAGGGGGCAGAGAATGCCGCTCACACCAGCCGACGTTCACAACGTCGCGTTCAGCAAGCCACCCATCGGCAAGCGCGGCTACAACGAGGACGAGGTCGACGCGTTCCTCGATCTGGTTGAGAACGAGCTGACCCGCCTCATCGAGGAGAACGCTGATTTGCGTCAGCGAGTCGCCGAGCTGGACCAGGAGCTGGCGTCCGGTGGCGGCGGTGGCGGCCAGTCGACGCAGTCGATTCCGCAGTACGAGCCTGCTCCGACACCTGCGCCCGCACCCGAGCCTGCCCCCCAGCCCGTATACGAGGCGCCCGCGGCCCAACAGTCGACCACCGAGGATCAGGCGATCAAGGCGGCTCGCGTGCTGGCCCTGGCCCAGGACACCGCGGACCGGTTGACGGGCTCCGCCCAGGCTGAGTCCGACAAGATGCTCGCCGACGCCCGCGCCCAGGCAGACGCCATGGTCAGCGAGGCGCGCCAGACCGCGGAGACCACCGTCGCCGAGGCCCGTCAACGCGCCGACGCCCTGCTCGCCGACGCTCAGACCCGGTCCGAGACCCAGCTGCGGCAGGCCCAGGAGAAGGCCGACGCCCTGCAGGCCGACGCCGAGCGCAAGCATTCCGAGATCATGGGGACCATCAACCAGCAGCGCACCGTGCTGGAAGGCCGCCTTGAACAGCTACGCACGTTCGAGCGTGAATACCGCACCCGGCTCAAGACCTACCTGGAGTCGCAGCTCGAGGAACTCGGACAGCGCGGCTCCGCCGCACCGGTGGACTCCAGCGCCAACAACGACTCCGGCAGTTTCAACCAGTTCAACCGCGGCAACAACTAGTCATCGGCGTTTCGCAGGCCGTGTCCCGTCGACCCAGGGTTGATCCATGTTGATCGTTGCGCTCGTGCTCGCAGTCATCGGCCTGGCCGCGCTGGTCACCGCCGTTGTCACCAGCAATGAGCTGATCGCATGGGTGTGCATCGCCGCCAGCGTGATCGGCGTGGTGCTACTGATCGTGGATGCGATCCGGGACCGCTCGCGAAACGATGACGGTGCCGTCGAGCGAGACGAAGTCGCGGAGTTCGACGAGGAATATCCGGAGTCCGCGGATCCCGCCGCGGAGCCCGATTACGAAGCGGAGACGACGGTCGTCGAGCAGGCCGACGACGTCGCGGGCGACGACCGCAATCGCTAAATCGTTGGGACTGAACTGAATTCGCGGCTCAGCCGCGGGTGTTGAATTCGCGGCTCAGCCGCGGGCCAGCAATTCGCGTACCTCATCGTCGGTGACCTGGTGGAAGTCCTCGTACACCTGGCCGACGGCTTCGAATCCCGGCGGCGTCATCGCGCACACCACATCTTCGGCTTCGGCCGCGAGGTCACGGCACGTCGATTGCGGCCCGACGGGCACGGCGACCACGATTGCGGCGGGGGCCTCGGCTCGCACCGCACGCACCGCGGCGAGCATGCTGGCTCCGGTGGCGATCCCGTCGTCGACCAGGATCACCGTCTTTCCGGCCAGCGCGAGCGGTGGCCGGTCACCGCGATAGGCGTGTTCGCGCCGGTGTAGTTCATCCGTTTCGCGCTCGATCGCGGCCTGTATTTGGTCTTCACTGATGCCGAGGCTGCGGACCAGGCTTTCGTTGATCACCACACCACCGCCGGAGGCCAGCGCTCCCATCGCGAGCTCGTCCCACTGTGGGACGCCGAGCTTACGGACCAGGAACACGTCCAGCGGTGCGTGCAAAGCACAGGCGACCTGCGCGCCGACCGGGACACCACCCCGGGCCAGCCCCAGCACCTGCACGTTGCAACGGTCGCGGTAGGACGCCAACTCCCGTGCCAGGACGTCGCCGGCCTCCCGGCGGTCCCGGAACACACGACCCGCATCTCGGCGGGTCAGCCGGCGGACTCCGCTCATCGAATCTCCGAATTTCAGATTACGACCCTGGATACCCAGACCGGGGGCAATCCGTCGGCGCTGCGGGTACGAATATCGACATATGGGCATCGAGTTGGAAACCGTCGTCGACCATCCGCTGGCAGAGGTCTTCGAATGGCACTCGCGAATCGGAGCGATGCGGCGGCTGGTACCGCCGTGGCAGCCGATGAAGGTGGTGAGCGAGGCCGACTCCCTGGTTGACGGCCGCGCGGTCCTCGGGCTGCCGGGCGGGTTGCGGTGGGTGGCGCAGCATGATCCCGACAGGTACGAGCCCGGACGCCGATTCGTCGACGTGCTCTCCTCCGACGGACCCCGGTCCTGGCCACCGCGCATCGTCGGACACTGGACCCACACCCACGAGTTCGGCGAGGCGCCTTCGGGAACGCGCGTATACGACCGCATCGACGCGCCGGTACCCGCGGCCGCGCTGCGACCGATGTTCGCCTATCGGCATCGGCAGCTCGCCGACGATCTGGCCGCACACCGGGACGCACGTGATGCGGGATTGCGCCCGATGGTGGTGGCACTCACCGGTGCGACGGGCCTGGTCGGCACCGCGCTTTCGGCGTTCTTGAGCACCGGCGGGCACCGGGTGATCCGCTTGGTGCGCCATGCGGCGCAATCGCCCGACGAGCGGCAGTGGGATCCCGATCATCCCGCCCCCGACCTGTTGTCGGGCGTTGACGCCGTGGTGCATCTGGCCGGCGCGTCGATCGCGGGCCGGTTCACGGCCGCGCACAAAGAGGCGATCCGCGACAGCAGGATCGGACCGACGCGCCGGCTGGCCGAACTCGCCGCCGCCAGTGACTTCAGCGGGCCGTTCGTCAGCGCCTCGGCGGTCGGCATCTACGGATTCGACCGCGGCGATGCCATCCTGTGCGAGGACAGCGTGCGCGGCGACGGTTTTCTCGCCGACGTCGTCGCGGACTGGGAGGCCGCCACCGCACCCGCCGCCGAGTCCGGACTTCGGGTCGTCAATGTGCGCACCGGAATCGTGCAGTCGGCCAACGGCGGAACACTACGACTGCTGCGTCCGTTGTTCGCCGCCGGGCTCGGGGGCCGCGTCGGCGGAGGACGTCAGTGGCTGTCCTGGATCGCGCTGGACGACCTACTCGACGTCTACTACCGCGCGCTGTACGACGCCCGGCTGTCGGGTCCGGTCAACGCCGTCGCGCCCGCACCGGTGCGTAACGCCGACTACACGAAGGCGCTCGGCCGGGTACTGCACCGGCCGACGCTGCTACCCGTGCCGTCGCTGGCGCCTCGGCTCTTGTTGGGGGAGCAGGGATCACGAGAGCTCGCCGAAGCCGATCAGCGGGTGGCTGCCACCAAGCTGGAGGCGGTGGGCCATCGATTCCGGCACCCGCACATCGACGGTGCGCTCGCTCACGAACTGGGACACGGCTGACGAACGACGTGAGTCACGAAGCCACGCACCAGATCGCGCACCCGCGACGATGCATCATCGGCAAGTTCTGTTGTGCGGGAGCGTAATTCATCGTGCGTGCGTCCGATGCTCGCGACCTCACCGTCGGTATCGTCGGCCAGCCACCGCTCGAGCAGCTCCGTGTCGACTTCCGGATGGAACTGCAATGCGAGCGCACGGCCGAGCACGAACGCCTGCGATGCATTGGCGGTGCGGGCGATCTCGGTGGCTCCGGGAGGCAGGGTCCATCGGTCGAAATGCCATTGGAACCACGGTCCGCCGGGGACGAGGTCCGGACTGTCGCTGGTGATGTCGTACCAGCCGATCTCAGGCTCCGTCGACCGCGCCACCGAACCGCCGAACGCCTGCGCCAGGAGCTGCCCGCCGAAGCACACGCCCAACAGCGCCACGCCCGCATCGGCGGCGTCACGTACCAACTGCGTCTCGGCGCCCACCCAGGTGCGGCGCAACGTGTCGTCGTACACCGGCCATCGCGCACCCAGCGGTACCACGACGTCGTAGCCGCCTGCGTCGGGGAACGTCACGTCAACGGCGGGATCGCCGACGCGCGCGGCGGGGACGACCTCGAACACCTCGACGTCGTATCCCTGTTCGGTGAACGCCTCGCCGAGCAGCGCTTCGGTCGCGAGGTGCTCGTTGCGGAGAAACAGAACTTTCGGAGCCACACCTCACCTTATTTCGGCGCGCGTACCGGTGGCGCGTCGTCGGGGGCCAGCACCGCACCGATCTTTCGGAACACGGTGTCAGCGGCGTTGGTGTAGTCGCCCTGGTCGTCGAAGGCTTCGGGAAGGTATGTCGCGGCGACCGCAATGGCGATCTTCTGTGATGGCAAGTAAGCCTCGATCGCCGAATACCCCGACATCAGCGGATTCTGCAGCAGCCAGTTGCCGGAGATGACGATGCCGAGGCCGTACGTGTAGCCGTCGGTCATCTCGTCACAAGTGGTGCACCCGGGCTGTTTGCGGGTCTTTCCGCGGAGGTCGGTGGACACCATCTTCTCGTAGGACTCCGTGGACAGTAACCGGCCGGAACCGATTGCGGCTGCGGTGGCCTCCATGTCGTAGATGTCGGTCGTCTGAATCGCACCGTGGGTGATGGTCCATGACGGATCCCAGAAGGTGCTCTCCTCGTAGAACGGTGAGCCCGACGGTATCTTGAGGAACGCGCGACGTTCCGAGCTGAACGCGTGCAGCACGGGTGCCGGAATCTCCGGCGTCAGCGAGTTCACTGTGTTGGTCAACCCGAGTGGCCGAAGCACCTTATCGGACAACAGCTTCGGCATCTCCTGACCGGTCGCCTTCTCCAGTGCGAGGCCGAGGAGCAGGTAGTTGGTGTGCGCGTAGTTCCAGTTGGTTCCCGGTTCGTAGAGCAGCGGCTGTTTGATCGCGTACTGCAGCAGATCGTGAACTGTCCAGCGCCGGAACGGATTGGCATACAGCGCGTCGTTCATCGCGGTGTTGCCGATGACGTAATCGACGTAACCCGATGTCATCTGGGCCAGCTGACCCAGCGTGACGCGGTCGGCGTGCGGAATCTCGGGCAGAAACTTCGACAGCTTGTCGTCGAGACTGACCTTCTGTTCGTCGACGAGCTTGAGCAGCAGCGTCGCGACGTAGGAGATGGCCACCGCGCCATTGCGGAAGTGCATGTTGGTGGCCGCGGGCACGCCGGTCATCGATTCGCCGACGGCGTCGGTGACGACCTCTTGCCCGTCGACGGTGACCCGGACGATGACCGCCTTCAGGTGTTCATCGGCCATCGCGTCGCGGACGGCGCGCATCACCGCGTCGGCCTTGGCGTTGTCGGTGTTCGCGCTCGTCGCGGGCGGTTCGTCCGGCAGCACGCCGGGCGTACACCCGGCGGTCAGGGCAATTGCGCACAGTGCGACCAGTAGCCGCCGGAGTACGGGCATGCCCGGATCTTCGCACACCCTCGGGTGCGTAAATAACCGCGAAAATGGGCATTCAGGTGCGTGTCTCTGCTGGCCGAATGGTTTCTCACGTCCTACCGGGTGATTTTCGATCCCGACGGTCTGGCCTATGCCGACCGGTTGCTGGGCCGCAGGCCATGAACATCACCGATTGGTTCCTCACCGCAGACGAACGCGGCAACCCCGATTCCGAGTTGCCCGCGTGGTGCGAAGGCAACAGGGCGGAGCCACTGATCCACGGCGCGACGTATTTCGACCAGCTTGTCACCGAAGTGCAAGCGCTCAACGCAGGTGATCATCTGTTTTTCACCGACTGGCGCGGCGACCCGGACCAGAAGATGCGCGACGACGGTCCGACCATCCGCGAATTGTTCTGTCGCGCCGCCGAACGCGGTGTCGTCGTCAAGGGTCTGGTGTGGCGATCCCATCTGGACAAGTTCGCCTACAGCGAGGAGGAGAACCGGCACCTCGGCGAGGCGATCGAACGCGCAGGCGGGGAGGTGTTGCTCGACCAGCGCGTGCGCATCGGCGGATCGCACCATCAGAAGCTCGTCGTCATCAGGCATCCTGGTGCGCCCGAGCGGGACGTCGCGTTCGCCGGCGGTATCGACCTGTGCCACTCTCGCCGCGACGATGCATCGCACCGCGGCGACCCGCAGGCGGTGCAGATGGCCGAACGGTACGGCGAGAATCCACCGTGGCATGACGTACAACTGCGGGTGCAGGGCCCCGCCGTGGGCGCCCTGGACATGACTTTCCGCGAGCGCTGGAACGATCCAGCGTCGCTGGACATGCTCAATCCGCTGGCGTGGCTGCGGGACAAGTTGGGCGGGGCCGATATGAAGGCGGATCCGCTGCCCGACCAGCCGCCGGATCCGCCGCCGTGTGGGCCGCACGCCATACAGGTGCTACGCACATACCCTGATGCGCACTTCGCTTACGACTTCGCGCCCAACGGCGAGCGCAGCATTGCGCGTGCATACAACAAGGTGGTGCCGCGTGCCCAGCGGCTGATCTACGTCGAGGACCAGTACCTGTGGTCGAAGCGGGTGGCGAAACTTTTCGCTCAGGCGCTGAACGAGAACCCGGACCTACATCTGGTTGCCGTCATCCCGCGCCATCCCGACGTCGACGGACGACTCGAGTTGCCGCCCAACCTCATCGGTCGCTGGCAGGCGCTCGAGACATGTCGCGCGGCCAGCCCGGAGCGGGTGCACATTTTCGACGTCGAGAACCCTGAGGGCACACCGGTCTACGTGCACGCCAAAGTGTGTGTCATCGATGACATCTGGTCGTGCGTCGGCAGCGACAACCTCAATCGGCGGTCTTGGACGCACGACAGCGAGCTGACCTGCGCCGTCCTCGACACCGATGGCGACTTCGCGCGTGATCTGAGATTGCGGCTGTTACGCGAACACCTCGACCGCGCCGACGACGGCAGCGACGATCGCGGACTGGCCGAACCGGCCACCGCGGTGCGCGAAATCATCGAATCGGCAGAGGAATTGGAGCGCTGGCACGCCTCCGGTCGACGTGGTCCACGGCCGCCTGGTCGCCTTCGGCCACACAAGGCGGAGCGGCCGAGCCTGTTCACCCGGCTGTGGGCCGAACCGGTCTACCGGTTGACCTATGACCCGGACGGACGTTCGTACCGCGATCGCCTCAGGGGCAGGCTGTAAAGGCGATTGGCAGGCTGGCCGATCGTTGTGGTGATGGTTCGACTATCTGGTTTCGCGGCGCCGAGAAGATCGACCGAACGTCGTGTCTCTGGAGCGGGGTGGGTCGTATATACGCGTATTCGCTGATGTATTGCCGCACGTCAGGGCTGCATGCTGGCTAGCATGAGCGCGACTGAGTGGAGCGAACTGGGCGTGAGCGAGCTGCCGACGGGGACGGTGACGCTGCTGCTGGCAGACGTCGAGGGCTCGACGCGGCTGTGGGAGACCCAGCCGGTGGAAATGAGCGCGGCGATCGCGAGGCTCGACGAGACGCTGGCGGGGCTCGTCGCGGCGCACCACGGGGTCAGGCCGGTGGAGCAGGGTGAGGGCGACAGCTTCGTGCTGGCCTTCGCGCGGGCAAGTGATGCGGTGGCGTGCGCGCTGGCGCTGCAGCGTGCCCCGCTGGCGCCGATCCGGCTGCGGATCGGCATCAACACCGGCGAGATCCAATTGCGCGACGAGGGCAACTACATCGGCCCGACGATAAACCGGACGGCGCGGTTGCGCGATCTCGCGCACGGCGGGCAGACGGTGCTCTCCGGGGCTACCGAGCCGGTGGTCATCGACTACCTGCCCGGCGGGGCATGGCTGACCGACCTTGGCACGCATCCGTTGCGCGACCTGCCGCGTCCCGAACGGGTTGTGCAACTGTGCCATCCAGACATTCAGAACGACTTTCCACCACTCCGCGTCGTGGGTAGCGCTGCGACGCAAAACCTTCCGGCTCAACTTTCCAGGTTTATTGGCCGAGACTCTGAGATGCGTGAAGTCGCCGGACTCCTCGCCGAGAATCGACTCGTCACACTTACTGGCGCAGGCGGAGTCGGAAAGACTCGCCTCGCTGTAGAGGTCGCGGGTGCGATAGCGTCGGAGTTCGGAGAATGTATCGCCTACGTCGACTTGGCTCCGATCACCAATCCCGTACTTGTCCCGGTTGCGGCCGCGCGAGCCTTCGGACTTCCCGACCAAAAAGGCCTGCCTGCGACCGAAACACTCGTGCGATATGTCGGCGAACGCCGTGCGCTGATGATCCTGGACAATTGTGAACACCTACTGGATTCCTGCGCAGCGCTGATTGACACCGTGCTGGCCGAATGTCCTTCGCTGGTGTTGATGGCGACGAGTCGGGAACCGATCGGAGTTGCGAGTGAGGCGACGTGGCGAGTCCCCTCACTATCGCTGGACATTGAGGCCGTCGAGCTGTTTGTCGACCGCGCCCGCAAGGTGAGCCCTGGCTTCCAGGTCATAGAGGACAATTCGGTTGCGGTGACCGAGATATGCCACCGCCTCGACGGCATGCCTTTGGCCATCGAACTCGCCGCAGCACGCATGCGAGCAATGTCCGTCGATGAAATACTCGCGAGTCTCCACGACAGATTTCGCCTGCTGACCGGCGGTGCGCGAACCGCCGTGCGGCGCCAGCAGACCCTTCGAGCTTCCGTGGACTGGTCACATGCCTTGTTGACCGAACCGGAACGCGTGCTGTTCCGCCATCTTGCTGCCTTCATGGGTGGCTTCAACCTCGATGCAGCGGAAGCCGTCTGCGGCGGCGGGCATGTCGAGCGTTACCAGGTCCTCGACGAGCTCACACTTCTCGTGGACAAGTCGCTGGTCGTCGCTGAAACTAATTCCAGTCCAACGCGATACCGAATTCTGGAGACGATACGTCAGTACGGATTGGAAAAGCTTGGCGAGTCAGGTGACGCAGATGCGGTACGCGGTCGTCACCGCGATTACTTCCTATCCGTGGCGACCGCACTGGACAGGCCTGAGCGAACGGAGCATGAAGGCCGCCTCGACCAAGCTGAACTCGAAATAGACAATCTGCGCTCGGCGTTCGTGTGGAGCCGTGAAAGCGGTGACTCCCAGCTAGCGCTCACGTTCGCCGCATCGCTTCAACCGCTTTGGTTGGCGCGGGGGAAGATCCGCGAAGGGCTTGCATGGCTCGAAGCTGCGCTCCTCGAGGACCGGACTGCCGCGCCCTCTGCGCAGCGAGCACGAGCGCTCGCCGACAAGGCGATGCTCGAATCGTGGGTATCGGCCGGTGACGCCGATCAAGCCGAGGAAGCGCTCAGCATCGCGCGTGACATCGGCGACCCGGCACTACTGGCACGCGCGCTCACCGCAGGCGGATGCGTCCGAGGACATGTCGTTACCAGCGCGCAGCCGTACTTCGACGAAGCGCTGGAACTTGCGAGGTCGGTCGATGATGCGTGGCTGGTCAGCCAGATACTCGGTTGGCAGGCCTACGGCGCAATGATGCTGGGGAACATTGTCCCAGCGTTGAAAGCCGGAGAGGCGGGACGGGACTTCGCTGACGCCATCGGAGACCGATTCGTCTCGCGGCAGTGCCGTTGGTGTATCGGCCATGTTTTGTTCTGGCACGGGGACTTGGCCGACTCGATCGCGCAGCTAGACAAGGCAGCGATGGAGGCGCAAGGTGCACACGACCTTTTTTGGGTGGGAATGAATCGTGCGAGCCAGGGGTGGCCGCTCGTGTACCAAGGAGAGATAGCCGCCGCAGATGCGGTCGCCGCTATGGCGGTCGAAGCCTCTGCGGAGATCCAAGGAATACAATTGGGATGGGCGTACTGGATCGTGGCATTGGCCGCACTCGCCTCCGGAGATGTGGAACGGGCGAAGCAGGCCAACGATATAGCTGCGCCATTGATGGATTTTCAGCCGGACGGCGCCAATGCAGGCTGGCATCTGAATGTCGAGATCGCCTTGGCCTTGGGGGATCTCGACGGTGCTCGGCGCTGGGCTGACGACGCGGTCGTTGCTACCTCTCAGAGGACCGCGCACGCAGTCATGGCGCTCGCCGCGCGGGCTCGCGTGGCGAGCGCGGAGGGACGGCTCGATCTGGCCGAGGAGGACGCTCACCGCGCACTGGCTATCATCGCCTGCGCCGAGGTCTATCTCTACCTTCCCGATATCCTTGAGCGCCTGGCTGAAGTGGCTGCGGGGGTTGAAAGCCTCTGCGCAGCGACCCGGTTGTGCGGTGCGGCGAACGGGGCGCGAGAACGATTCGGAGTCCTCCGCTTCAAGGTTCACGAACCCGAATACAACACGTCTATCGCAGCATTACGAAAATCGCTGGGCGACACCGATTTCGATGCGGCGTGGGCCGAGGGTGCGGCGTTGTCGACGGAGGAGGCGATCGCGTATGCCCAGCGTGGTCGTGGGTCGCGTAAGCGGCCGTCCAGCGGGTGGGCGTCGCTGACGCCGACCGAGCTCGACGTGGTGCGGTTGGTCAGTGAGGGGTTGGCCAACAAGGACATTGCGACGCGCCTCTTCATCTCGCATCGCACGGTGCAGACGCATCTGACGCACGTGTACACCAAACTCGGCCTTACCTCGCGCGTCCAGCTGGCGCAGGAGGCCGCGAAACATAGCTGACGGGATTTGTCAGGGGCTGTCTGTCTTGAGTCAAGAAGGTGGCAGGGTTTTGCTGTCGAGGTAGGCCTGTTTTGGGGTGCGGTCGGCCAGGGCTTGGTGTGGTCGGATGGTGTTGTAGATGATGCGGAATCGATGGGTTTCCATGTCGAGTGCGTCGCCGTCGCCGATGTAGCCGCGGAAGAGATGCTCGTATTTCAGGGTTTCGAAGAATCGCTCGATGACGCCGTTGGTTTGTGGTGATTTGATGCGTGTGCGGATGTGGCGCAGGAGCGGATCATGGCCGGTGAACAGGGTGTGGAAGTCTTTACCCCGGTAGCAGGGACCGTTGTCGGACACGATCGCAATCGGTGCAGGGCGTGGCCGATGACGTTGTCCTCGGCGTCAAGGACCTCCATTTCGCCGCGGTCGACTCGCAGGTCGGTGAGGTTCAAGATGCGGGGGCTTCCTCGACGGCCAACCGAATGCAGTGCACGGCGTCGCGGCCGCGGCTGGTGGGCGTGACGGTGATGGCCAGGCAGTATTTGGTGACGTAGTCGATGACGGCACTAATTCGCCAGATCCCGCCGTGGGCGGTCTCGAACTCGGAGAAGTCGGTCTGCCACACCCGGTTGCGCTCAGTCGGCGGATCGTGAAATACCCGGCGGCGCAACGCAGCCCAAGACTTTCGATCGGCCCGAAAGCCCTGGGGTAACAGCAGGCCACGCCGCCGCAGCGCGCGTTGCACCGACGAGTTGGTTACGTCGTGACCATCAGCGCGCATCAGTGCGGCGATCTTGCGGTAGCCCCAGGCCGGCCACGCCTCGGCGTACTTCGCCGCGATCGCTTCGATCCGGTCGACGACCGGCGCCGGCCAAGGCCCCTTGGCCGGGTCACCAGCGCGCAGTCGGCCAGCCGGCGGCGATAGGTCCGCTCGGCGATGCCGGCCAATGGCGCGAACCTCGAAACCGGCAGACCTGCTGCTTCTCTTAGGGTTTCGAGGTCCTGGAAGGACCTGATCGGCCAAAGCTGCACCGCGCTGCCAGATCCGCAGCTGCACCGTGGCTTCGGCCAGCGCGAGTTTGAGCTGCTCGTTTTCCATCCGCAGCCGACGCTGCTCAGGGCTACCCGCGCCATGCGCGGCGCCGCTGGGCACCTCCTGCAAGCGTTGGGCCCCAGCCTCAAGGAACTGATGCTTCCACTTCGTCACCTGAGTCGAGGCCACCCCACACCGCCGGGCCGCCTCAGCACAGGTCATCTCACCGGCTAGAACAGCCAGCACCAACCGGGTCTTCTCCTCGGCAGCAATCTTTGTTCGTCGCGATCTGACCATGACCCACTCAACCTCCTCAACATCAGCCGCGTATGCACAACGCGACCCTGCCAAGAAGTTTGAGTCAGTGGATGTCGATAGAATCAAACGTATGTTCGAGGGCATGTCGGATGGGGATCTCATCGACGTGATGGGTGAGTCCACCCGCTATGAGTCGACGTGTATGGCGGAGCGATTGTTGGCGGTCGCCGAGCTTTACGTCCGCAATCAAGGCGCGTTGGCCGACCTTGATTGGTGCGTGGTTGATAACTGTGCCGCTACGGCCGCTGACGTGTCGGCCGTGCAGAACATCAGTCACTCCCGCGCGGTCGGGCAGGTCCAGTTCGCGTGTGTGCTGGCGCATCGGTTGCCCGCCGTGGCCAAGGTGTTCCTGCGCGGCACCATCGATTACCGCATGGTGTCGACGATCATCAACCGTACCGACAATGTCGAGGATGCGTTGATGCCGGAGTTGGACGAGGCGATCGCGCGGCATTGCGAGAAGTGGATGAAGCTGTCGAAGAACAAGCTGCGGGATCGGGTGGACCAGTGGGTGGCCAAGTTCGACCCCGCCGGCGTTCGCGTTCCACCCAAGGTCGACGAGAACCGGTACTTCGAGGTGGACGAGGCCGGTCCGGGAATGGCGTTTGCCTCCGGTCATGTCCGTGCCGCCGACGGGGCGGCACTCAATGCGCGGTTGGATGCGTTGGCCGCCACGGTGTGTGAACACGATCCGCGCAGCCAGAACCAGCGTCGCGCGGATGCCACTGGGGCTTTGTCCCGGATGGAAGCCACCCTGGCATGTGAATGTGGACGCGAGGATTGCCCAGCGGCAGCAGCACAGGCCGACGCCAAGAGCGCTGCGGCCACAGCAGTCATCCATGTGCTCGCCGAACAAGCGACGATCGATGGAACCAGCGATAAGCCGGGGTATCTGCGCGGGTTCGGAATCTTGCCCGCCGAATCCGTCCGCACGCTGGCCAAGACCGCCACACTCAAGCCGCTCACAGTGCCCAGCGGTGAGGCGCCCGATCCCGGATATCGGCCCTCGGCGAAGACCAAGGAATTCCTGGCGTGGCGTGACTTGACGTGCCGCTGGCCGGGCTGCGACAAGCCGGTCGAGAAGTCCGATGTCGATCACACGGTGCCGTACCCATTGGGTTCGACGCATCCGTCGAACACCAAGCACTACTGCCGGATCCACCATCTGCTCAAGACATTCTGCGGGTGGACCGACCGGCAGTTGCCCGACGGCACGATCCTGCTGACGTCCCCGACCGGGCACACCTACACCAGCGAAGCGCTCGGCGCGGCGATGTTTCCCGCCTTGGCCCGGCCGACCGGCGAACTCGACTTGCCGCCCTATGTGGTCGATCAGAACCCGGACCGAATGGCAATGATGCCGCGGCGTAAACAAACCCGCGCCCAGGACCGCCAAGACCGCATCAACGCCGAACGACGTGAACGCACCGAACTCATCGCCGAAGAAGAACGACAACACCAAGCCTGGCTCGCCGCCAACTACCAGCCACCACCCTTCTAGCCGGAAGTGGTGATGTGAAAGTCGCGATCGTCGGGTCGGCTCAGCATGGCGGTCATCGTCTTGCGGTCGTATGGCCACAGGTCGACGTTGCCCTCGTCGGTGAGATACCAAGAGTTGCAACCGGTATTCCACACGGTGGGCCCCAACGCGGCAGTGACGTCGTCGTTGAACTTCGCGGTGGCTTCCTCGGTCACCTCGACGGTGTCGATCTCGCCATCGCGGAACTTCCGCAGCCAATGCGTGATGTAGCGGGCCGTCAGCTCCGACGAATACTGCAGGGACACCGAACCCGTCGGGGAGTTCGGGCCAAGAACCGTAAAGAGATTGGGGAAACCAGGGATCGCCGTCATCCGATAAGCCCGCGGCCCCTTGGCCCACGCGTCGTCGATCGAGATGCCGTCGCGCCCGCGCAGGGTCATCGGGCGCATGTAGTTGTGCGCCTCGAATCCCGTGGCCAACACCAGCAGGTCGACGTCGATCTCACGGCCGTCCTCTAGCCGAATGCCCTGCGGCGTCACCCGCTCGATCGGCGTGGTGACCAGCTCCGCGTTCCCCGCACGGATCGCGCGATAGTACGAACTCGACACGACCTGCCGTTTGCAGAAGGGCTGGTAGTCCGGCGTGAGACTGTCACGCAGTTCGCGATCGCGAATCTGGATGCGCAGGCACAGTCGCGCGTAACTCTGTGCCAGTCGGCGCTGCACGGTCGGTCGCAGCGCGATGTCGGTCAAAATGCCTGAGCCCCTGAGCAATGCGCCGTAGAGCCGACGATGCACCGCGGGCGTCCGTCGCAGCAACGAGCCCACCACCGTCGGCTGGGACAGCCCCATCGGCGCCCAGATCACCCACTGCGGGGTCCGCACGAAGTGTGTGATGTGGCCGGCGCCGGCCTGAAGTGCAGACACGATCTGCACCCCGGTCGAGCCGTTGCCGATGACGGCGATCCGTCGCCCATCAGTGACCACACCGTCGTCCCACCGCGCGGTGTGGACGACGTCGCCCGTAAAACTCTCCAGGCCGGGAATGTCGGGTGTGAACGGGTGATGGAGCACACCGGTCGCCGATATCACAAAGTCTGCTTCCAACTCCGCACCATCGGAAGTCGTTACTCGCCAGGATGATCCGGTGAACACCGCAGACCGAACTTCCGAATCGAGCCTGAGGTGTCGGTCGATCCCGAACTGGTCGACGACGTCGTGAAGGTAACGCTGAATCTCCTCACCGGGTGCGAACAGCCCCGACCAGTCCGGCTTCGGCGCGAACGAGAACTGGTACAGCTGCGACGGGACATCGCAGGTGAGGCCGGGATAGCGGTTCCAGTGCCACACGCCGCCGACGTCGGAACCCTTCTCCAGGATCGTGAAGTCGTGGAAACCGGCCCGCTGCAACGTCACCGCGGTGGCGATGCCCGCAATGCCCGCGCCGATGATGACAACCCGAGGTTCGCGCGTCATTGGCGGGCCTGCGCTGCGATCGTCTGCTCATAGGCGGCGCGGACATCGTCCTGCACCGACGTCAGCGCCCTGCGATCCCCGATCAGCTTGCGGCCCAGGCGCATCACCGGCTCCGGTGCCGTCGCATTCACCAGATCCCATCCCGCCAGATACCGGGGCACGGTGATTTCGGCGCGCCGACTGCGGACACTGCCGACAATCGCACGTGCGACGTCAGCGGCGTCGACCGTCGGCATCCCGTGGCCGAGTGGCACGCCCGACGCGAGCCGCGTCCGCACCGCACTCGGCAGCACCGCGCTCACGCTGACACCGGTACTCCGGTATTCCTCTCGGACCGCAGCGGACAGCCCTACGGCCGCGAACTTGCTGGCGTTGTAGACCGCCAATCCCGGGACGACCAGCTTGCCTGCCATCGACGCCACGTTGACCACATGTCCTCGGCCGCGCTCGATCATGTGCGGCATGACGGCTCTCATGCCCTGAATCAGGCCCCACACGTTCACATCGAGCGTCGTTCTGCTGATCGCGTCGTTCTCGGAGAGGAAGTCGCCCAGCGGCATCACGCCGGCGTTGTTGATGAGGATGTCGATGCGGCCGTATCGGTCCATCACCGTGCCGACGAAAGCCCCGAACGATTCGCGCGAGGTGACGTCGACGACGAGTGCGTCGGCCGCGTCCGCCGGGTCGAGGTCCCCGACGCATACCACTGCGCCACGCGCGGCGAAGAGATCGGCGGTCGCCTTGCCGATTCCGCGGGCTCCGCCCGTCACGGCGACGACGGCGCCGCGCAGCGCGATCTTGGGATAGGGCATACCGTGCTCCCTCCATTAAGAAACCGACGGTATCCAGAGTCCAAAAGTATGTCAATGCGGTACGATGGCGCCGTGCCTCGGATGACTCGCGCCGAAAGCCAGGCCCAGACCAGGATGCAGCTGCTCAAGACCGCCAGGCAGCTCTTCTTCGAGGACGGCTATCACCCGACATCGCTGGAAAAGGTCGCCGACGCCGCGGGTTTCTCGAAGGGCGCGGTCTACTCGAACTTCCGGAACAAGGACGAGCTGTGCATCGCCGTGCTCGACGAGGTCCGCGGAGAGCGTCTCGGCGAGATTCTCGACATCATGGCCAAGCCGGAGGCCGCCTCCCGCGTCGAGGGACTGCAGGCGTGGGCCGAGCGCGTCATCGGCGATCCGGCCTGGACGTCCTTGGAAGTCGAGTTCGCTGCACACGCCCGTCACAACGAGCAGCTGCGCAACGAACTCGCGTCTCGACTCAACGGCATACTCCAAATGCTCACCGGGGCAGCAGAATCCGCTGGCAGCACTACGCCGGCACTGCCAGGCGGCGAAACGGCCACCGTGATGCTTGCGCTCGGAGTCGGCCTCGGATTGCTTCGCTCCATCGACCCGTCGCTGCCGGTAGACGGTCTCGCCGACGTCCTTCAGCTCGTGAGTGGCCAAACCTGAAGTAATGGCCGTGTTTCTGGCATGCTGTGGGCATGACTGAGCCGCAGTTCGGTGGCAACGAATATGGAAGCCAGCCGACGCCGCCGCCCCCGCCGCAGCCTGGCTACCCACCGCCGCCGCAGGCTGGCTATCCGCCGCCGGGCGGCCAGTATCCGCAGGCCTACATGGACCCGAGCGCGCCCTTCGGCAGGCACCCGATGACCGGTGAGCCCTACTCCGACAAATCCAAGGTCGTCGCGGGGCTGCTGCAGCTGCTCGGTCTCTTCGGGCTCGTGGGCATCGGCCGCATGTACATCGGCCAGACCGGGCTCGGCGTCGCCCAGCTGATCGTCGGCCTGGTGACCTGCGGTATCGGCGCCGTGATCTGGGGGATCATCGACGCGATCCTCATGCTGACCGACAAGGTGCGCGATCCGCAGGGCCGACCGTTGCGCGATGGCACCTGATACGACCAGCACGACCCCCAACCGCGGGCGGCTCTACACCGCCCTCGGCACGGGTGCCGCGGCGGTGGGTGCGCTGGCCTACATCGGCATCGCCGACCCCCACCGGCCGAACTTTCTGTTCCCCGGATGCCCCTTCCAGGCGGCGACGGGTCTGTTCTGTCCGGGCTGCGGCGGCCTGCGCATGGTCCACGACGTCCTGAACGGCGACCTGTCCGCTGCCGTCGTCGACAACGTCGTCGCCTTGATCGGCTTGCCGCTTCTGCTGATATGGGTCCTGCTGCGGCGCCAAAGTGGACGCCCATGGCTGACGCCGGTCTCCGGCGCCGTCATCGTCGTGGTCGCCGTCGCGTGGACCGTGGTACGGAATCTCCCCGGATTCCCGCTGGTACCGACGCTTCTCGACGGGTAACAAGCGCGCTGCGCTGATACAATCGGACTTCGGGCCGGTGCAGTCCCGGGACATGATTTCCCACGACTGCGGAGGGTTTTTCCTCGATGCTCTACTCGGCATTTCCCGAGCCCCAGGGGCTCTACGACCCGAATAACGAGTCTGACTCCTGCGGTGTCGCCATGATCACCGACATCCAAGGCCGCCGGTCGCACGCCATCGTCGTCGACGGACTGGTCGCCCTGGAACATCTCGAACACCGTGGCGCCGCGGGCGCCGAACCCAACAGCGGCGACGGTGCGGGCATCCTCATCCAGCTGCCCGTCGAACTGCTGCGCGAGGTCGTCGACTTCGAGCTGCCGACGCCGACGGCCGGAGGCGCCAACACCTTCGCCGCCGGCATCTGTTTCCTGCCGCAGGATGCCGCCGACAGGGCCGCCGCACGCGCCGACGTCGAAGCCATCGCCGCCGAAGAGGGGCTCACCGTGCTCGGCTGGCGTGAGGTCCCCACCGATCCGGACGGAGCCGAGGTCGGGGCGACGGCGCTCGGCTGTATGCCGCACATGGAGCAGCTGTTCGTCGCCTCGCCGCAGCACCTCGGTGGGATCGATCTCGACCGTCACGTCTACCCGCTGCGCAAGCGCGCCGAGCGCAACGGCGTGTACTTTCCTTCGCTGTCCAGCCGCACCATGGTGTACAAGGGCATGCTCACCACAATGCAACTGCCCCAATACTTTCCGGATCTGCACGACAAACGGTGCTGCAGCGCGATCGCGATTGTGCACAGCCGGTTTTCGACGAACACGTTCCCGTCCTGGCCGCTGGCGCATCCCTTCCGCTTCGTCGCGCACAACGGTGAGATCAACACCGTGCGCGGCAACCGCAACCGGATGCACGCGCGCGAGGCGATGCTCGCCAGCGCCAAGATTCCAGGTGACCTGTCCCGGCTCTCACCGATCTGCACACCCGGGGCCTCCGATTCGGCGTCGTTCGACGAAGTCCTCGAACTCCTGCATCTGGGTGGGCGCACCCTGCCCCACGCCGTGCTCATGATGATCCCCGAGGCGTGGGAGAACAACACCACCATGGAGCCCGCCGAGCGGGCGTTCTGGCAGTTCCACGCGTCCCTGATGGAGCCGTGGGACGGGCCCGCGTGCGTCACGTTCACCGACGGCACGCTCGTCGGAGCTGTGTTGGACCGCAACGGTTTACGACCAGGACGCTGGTGGCGCACCCTGGATGACCGCCTCATCCTCGCCAGTGAGAGCGGTGTGCTCGACGTGCCGTCCGCGCACATCGTCGCCAAAGGCCGGCTGCAGCCCGGCAAGATGCTCCTCATCGACACCGCCGCCGGCCGCATCGTGGGCGACGACGAGATCAAGGAATCCCTCGCCGGGCAGGAGCCCTACGGCGAGTGGTTGCACTCCGGACTGCTCGACATCAAGACCCTTGCCGACCGCGTCCGTTTCCAGCCGAACCACGAAACCGTCGTGCGCAGGCAGATCGCCTTCGGCTACACCGAAGAAGACCTGCGCATTCTGCTCAGCCCGATGGCCGCCTCGGGCGCTGAGCCGTTGGGCTCCATGGGCACCGACACTCCGACTGCCGTGCTGTCGCAGCGGTCCCGGCTGCTCTACGACTACTTCGTCGAACTCTTCGCGCAGGTGACCAACCCGCCGTTGGACGCGATCCGCGAGGAGGTCGTCACGTCGATGGCCCGCGTCATGGGGCCGGAGCAGAACCTCCTCGAGCCGACCGCGGCGTCGTGCCGCCAGATCGTGCTGCGGTGGCCGGTTCTCGACAACGACGAGCTCAACAAGATCGTTCACATCAACGACGACGGCGAATACGGCGGGCTGAGGACCGCGGTCCTCAAGGCGCTCTACGACGTCGAGCGCGGCGGTGACGGCCTGGCCGACGCGCTGGAGGACCTGCGCCTTCGGGCATGTGACGCCATCGCCAAAGGTGCGCGCACCCTGGTCATCTCCGACCGCGACTCCGACCACACGAGGGCGCCGATACCGTCGTTGCTCGCGGTCTCGGCCGTCCACCATCACCTCGTCCGCACAAAGCAGCGCACGACGGTCGCCCTGGTGGTGGAGAGCGGAGACGCCCGCGAGGTTCACCACATCGCGATGCTCATCGGTTTCGGCGCCGCCGCGGTCAATCCGTATCTGGCGTTCGAGTCGATCGAAGACCTCGTCCGTGAAGGTGAGCTCACCGGCATCGAACCCGCTGCGGCGGTGCGTAACTACCTCAAGGCCCTCGGCAAGGGCGTCATGAAGGTGATGAGCAAGATGGGCATCTCGACCGTCGCCTCCTATACCGCGGCGCAGGCTTTCGAGGCGGTCGGCATCGACAAGCACGTCATCGATCAGTACTTCACCGGTACGCCCAGCCAACTCGGCGGTGTCGGATTGGACGTGCTCGCCGAGGAAGTCAAGGTCCGGCATCGGCGTGCGTATCCGGAGAACCCGACCGAGCGGGTGCACCGGCGGCTCGAGGTCGGCGGTGAATACGCGTTCCGCCGCGAGGGCGAACTGCACCTGTTCACCCCGGAAGTGGTGTTCCTGCTGCAGCATTCGACCCGCACCGGTCGCCACGACATCTTCAAACAGTATTCCGATGAGGTGAACCGCCTCTCCAGGGAAGGCGGCACGCTGCGTGGTCTGTTCAGTTTCAAGAAGCTGAGGCCCCCGGTGCCGCTGGACGAGGTCGAATCGGTCGACTCCATCGTCACCCGATTCAACACCGGCGCGATGAGCTACGGCTCCATCTCCGCGGAAGCGCACGAGACCATGGCCATCGCCATGAACAACCTCGGTGGCCGCTCCAACTCAGGTGAGGGCGGCGAGGACACCGACCGCCTCTATGACCCCCGGCGTCGCAGCGCCGTGAAACAGGTCGCCTCGGGCCGGTTCGGCGTCACCAGCGACTATTTGGTCAACGGCACCGATATCCAGATCAAGATGGCACAGGGCGCCAAACCCGGCGAGGGCGGACAACTCCCGGGTTACAAGGTGTATCCGAACATCGCGAAGACGCGGCACTCGACACCGGGAGTCGGGTTGATCTCGCCGCCGCCGCACCACGACATCTACTCGATCGAGGACCTGGCTCAGCTGATCCACGATCTCAAGAACGCCAACGCCGACGCCCGCATCCACGTCAAGCTCGTCAGTAGCGTCGGCGTGGGCACGGTCGCGGCGGGTGTCTCCAAGGCGCACGCAGACGTGGTGCTGATCTCCGGGTATGACGGCGGCACCGGTGCCGCGCCGCTCACGAGCCTCAAGCATGCGGGCATGCCGTGGGAGATCGGGTTGGCCGATACCCAGCAGACGCTGATGCTCAACGGTCTGCGCGACCGCATCACCGTGCAGTGCGACGGTGGAATGCGCACCGCGCGTGATGTCGTTGTCGCGGCGCTGCTCGGCGCCGAGGAATACGGGTTCGCCACTGCACCGCTTGTGGTTTCGGGCTGCATCATGATGCGGGTCTGTCATCTCGACACCTGCCCGGTGGGCGTCGCGACCCAGAACCCCGAGCTGCGGGCGCGATTCAACGGCAAGCCGGAGTTCGTCGAGAACTATTTCCGGTTCATCGCCGAGGACATCCGTCGCTACCTCGCCGAACTCGGTTTCCGCAGTATCGACGAGGCGGTGGGTCATGCCGAGATGCTGGACACCGACGAAGGCGTCGCCCATTGGAAGAGCAAGGGTCTGGACCTGGCGCCGGTGTTCGCGGTCGCCCGCGGGCGGGATGGTGGGGAAGACACGGAGCCGAGCGGAGCGCGCCGCCGCATCAGGGGGCAGGAGCACGGCCTCGAACAAGCGTTGGACCGCACGATCATCCAGCTCGCCGAGGGTGCGCTGGAAGACGCGCATCCGGTCCGGCTCGAACTGCCGGTGCGTAACGTCAACCGCACCGTCGGCACGCTGCTCGGGTCCGAGGTCACCCGACGCTATGGCGCCGCGGGCCTGCCCGACAACACGATTCACATCACGTTGACCGGCTCCGCGGGACAGTCCGTCGGGGCCTTCCTGCCGCCGGGTATCACGCTGGAGCTGATCGGCGACGCCAACGACTACGTGGGCAAGGGGCTGTCCGGCGGACGGGTCGTCGTCAGGCCGCCGGACGACGTGCTTTTCCTGCCCGAGGACAACGTCATCGCGGGCAATACCCTGCTGTTCGGCGCCACGTCGGGCGAACTGTATCTGCGCGGCCGGGTCGGCGAGCGGTTCGCCGCGCGCAACTCCGGGGCGCTGACCGTCGTGGAGGGTGTCGGCGACCACGCCTGCGAGTACATGACGGGCGGCCGGGTGGTCGTCCTCGGCAAGACGGGCCGCAACACGGCGGCCGGCATGTCCGGCGGCATAGCGTTCGTGCTCGGGCTCGACCCGAAGAAGGTCAACACCGAGATGGTCGAGCTGCAGCGGCTCGAACCCGAGGATCTGACCTGGTTGCGGGACGTCATCGCCACTCACGCCAAGTACACCGGAAGCACGCTGGCCGCCAGTGTGCTGTCCGACTGGCCAAGGCGCAGTGCGCAGTTCACCAAGGTGATGCCCCGCGACTATCAACGGGTCTTGGAGGCCACCTTGGTCGCCAAACGCGAGGGCCGCGATGTCGACACCGCGATCATGGAGGCGAGCCGTGGCTGATCCGACAGGATTTCTCAGGGTCCCCAAGGTCGAAGCCGCGAAGCGGGCGGTCGACGAACGCGTCGGTGACTGGCGCGAGGTCTATGAACAACAGGATCCGCACCAGCGCGCGGGTGAGGTCTCTCAGCAGGCCCGCCGATGCATGGACTGCGGAATCCCGTTCTGCCACTCTGGAAGTGCGGGCTGCCCGTTGGGCAACCTCATCCCGGAATGGAATGACCTGGTGCGGCGCGGCCGCTGGGACGCGGCGAGTGACCGTCTGCACGCGACGAACAACTTCCCGGAGTTCACCGGACGGCTGTGCCCGGCGCCGTGCGAAGCGGCGTGTGTCCTCTCCATCGGAGAGGAGCAGACGGGCGGCAGCGTCACGATCAAGCGCATCGAACAGACCATCGCCGACCAGGCCTGGATGGACGGCGTCGTCGAACCTCAGCCCGCGGCCATCGCGACGGGTAGGCGAGTGGCTGTCGTCGGATCGGGTCCCGCCGGACTCGCTGCGGCACAACAGCTCACACGTGCCGGTCACGATGTCACCGTGTACGAGCGTGACGACCGGATCGGCGGTTTGATGCGCTACGGCATTCCGGAATACAAGCTCGAGAAGGCCACGCTGAACCAGCGGCTGGCCCAGATGCGGGCGGAGGGAACGCGGTTCGTCACCGAGTGTGAAGTCGGTGTCGACGTGCCCGTCGAGCGCCTGCGGGCCCAGTACGACGCTGTGGTGCTGGCGGTCGGCGCGCTGCGGGCACGCGACAGCGACGCGCAGGGCCGATCGCTCAAGGGCGTGCACCTGGCGATGGACCATTTGGTGCCCGCGAACAAGGAGTGCGAAGGCGACGGTCCGAGCCCGGTCTCCGCCGAGGGCAAGCACGTCGTGATCATCGGCGGCGGTGACACCGGCGCGGACTGCCTGGGCACCGCCCATCGTCAGGGGGCGAAGTCCGTGACCCAGCTGGACTACAACCCGGAGCCGCCGGAGTCGCGCGACGAGTCACGCTCGCCGTGGCCGATGTGGCCGGTCGTGCTGCGCACCCGCCTTTCGCCTGCACACGCCGAAGGTGGCGACCGCCGGTACGAAGTGGCGGTTCAACGCTTCCTCGGTGACGACCAGGGGAATCTGCGTGCCATCGAGATCGCGGAGGTGAAGGTCGAACGGGACGCCGAGGGACGTCGGGTGATCACGCCCGTCGGTGACTCGTTGGAACTTCCGTGTGAGTTGGCCCTGCTGGCGATCGGCTTCGACGGTGTCGAGCACATGCCGCTGCTGGACGGGCTCGGTCTCGAACTCAACCGTCGCGGAGCGCTGCCCTGCGGATCGGACTGGCAGACAGACGCGCCCGGAGTGTTCGTATGTGGCGATGCTCACCGTGGTGCCTCACTGATCGTGTGGGCCATTGCCGAAGGCCGCAGCGCCGCTCATGCCGTGGACAAATACCTGATGGGGGAGTCGGATCTGCCCGCACCGGTGATCCCGGGCGCAGTGCCTCTGGCCAGCCTGTAGCCGGTGTCTGAATCGATTAACGACTATGCTCGCAGGCGTGAATAGACGCGGAAAGATCGTCTGCACCCTAGGTCCGGCCACCGCTTCCGACGAAGCTGTCAAGGCACTGGTCGAGGCCGGCATGGACGTCGCACGGCTCAACTTCAGCCACGGCGATTACTCCGATCACGAAGCCAACTACAAGCGCGTTCGCGCAGCATCCGATGCCACTGGGCGCGCCGTCGGCATCCTCGCCGACCTGCAGGGTCCGAAGATCCGCCTCGGCAGGTTCGCGGCGGGGCCCACCTACTGGGCCGAGGGTGAGACCGTGCGGATCACGGTCGACGACTGCGAAGGCACCCACGACCGGGTGTCGACGACCTACAAGCGGCTCGCGGAGGACGCCACCGAGGGCGACCGGGTGCTCGTCGACGACGGAAACGTCGGGCTGGTCGTCGACCAGATCGACGGTAACGACGTGGTGTGCATCGTCACCGAGGGCGGCGCGGTTAGCAACAACAAGGGGATGTCGCTCCCCGGCATGAACGTGTCGGCCCCCGCACTGTCGGAGAAGGACATCGAGGACCTGGAGTTCGCGCTTCAGATCGGCGTCGACCTGGTCGCGCTGTCGTTCGTCCGTTCACCCGCCGATATCGAACTCGTGCACGAGATCATGGATCGCGTCGGCCGGCGGGTGCCCGTCATCGCCAAGCTCGAGAAGCCCGAGGCCATCGACAACCTCGAAGCCATCGTGCTGGCTTTTGACGCGATCATGGTGGCCCGCGGCGACCTGGGTGTCGAACTACCTCTGGAAGAGGTCCCGCTGGTGCAGAAGCGGGCCATCCAAATGGCAAGGGAGAACGCCAAACCCGTCATCGTCGCGACTCAGATGCTCGAGTCGATGATCGAGAATTCCCGGCCGACCCGCGCCGAGGCGTCGGACGTCGCGAACGCGGTGCTCGACGGCGCGGACGCCGTGATGCTGTCGGGCGAAACCTCGGTGGGCAAGTACCCGCTGGAGGTCGTCAAGACGATGGCCCGCATCGTCAAGGCGGTCGAGGAGAACTCGGTCGTCGTCCCGCCGCTCACCCACGTGCCCCGCACCAAACGTGGCGTCATCTCCTATGCGGCGCGCGATATCGGCGAGCGTCTGGACGCCAAGGCGCTGGTCGCCTACACGCAGTCCGGTGACACGGTCCGCCGGCTCGCACGGTTGCACACCCCACTGCCGCTGCTGGCGTTCACGTCGCTGCCCGAGGTCCGCAGCCAGCTCGCGCTGAGCTGGGGCACCGAGACGTTCATCGTTCCGCACATCCAAACCACCGACGGCATGATCAAGCAGGTCGACAAGTCGCTACTCGAACTCGGCCGTTACAAGCGGGGCGACCTGGTGGTCATCATCGCCGGCGCTCCACCGGGCACAGTAGGCTCCACGAATCTGATCCACGTGCACCGGATCGGGGAGGACGACGTCTAGTCGCACGGAAAGGGGGCCCAGTGTCAACGGCAGATTTGGATGAGCTGCTGGCGATACTGGACCTCCGTCAGACCGGCGACGACACCTACGTCGGTTCGCACCCGAGCAAGAATCCGGTGCGCACATTCGGCGGCCAGATGATGGCGCAGTCGCTGATCGCGGCGACCCGCAGCCTCGAACATGACTTGCCGCCGAGCGCGCTGTCCGTGCATTTCATCGCCGGCGGCGATCCGGAGAAGGACCTCGAATTCCACATCGCGCGACTGCGCGACGAGCGCCGCTTCGCCAATCGCAGGGTCGACGTGATGCAGGACGGCGTGCTGTTGACCAGCGCGATGGTGTCGTATCTGGCCGGTGGCCGCAGCCTGGAACACGGGATCGAGCCGCCTGAGCTGCCGGATCCGTTGACCGTGCCACCGGTCGACGATCTGCTGCGCGGATACGAAGATGTTGTTCCGCATTTCGTGAACGCGCTGCGGCCGATCGACTGGCGCTACACCAACGATCCGACCTGGGTGATGCGCTCCAAGGGGGAGAAGCTCACCTACAACAGGGTCTGGATGAAGGCCCAGGGCCACATGCCCGACGACCCCGCACTGCACGCCGCAGCGCTGGCGTACGCGTCGGACACCACGGTGCTGGACTCGATCATCACCACCCACGGGCTGTCCTGGGGGTTCGACCGGATCTTCGCGGTCACCACCAACCACTCGGTGTGGTTTCACCGCCCGGTGCGGTTCGACGAATGGGTGCTGTATTCGACGTCGTCGCCCGTGGCCGCCGATTCACGGGGCCTCGGCACGGGGCACTTCTTCGACCGGTCGGGTCAGTTGCTGGCGACCGTGGTGCAGGAGGGCATCGTCAAGCACTTCCCGCGCTAGGGCGTCGGGGTGACCGTGATCGAGAACTGGTCCTCGAGGTTCTGGGTGAACTGGTCCGAGCACTCCTGCTGGGCGGCCGGATCCGAGCCGGCTCGGTTCAGGCAGTCGACGAGGTCGGTCCCGCCGACTTCGCCGAATCCCCATATGAACAGCCCGATTACGACGATGGCTTCGATGATGCTGAGGAACCCCAGCACGATTCCGGCGACAGCGACGCCTCCGTTGGTCGCCTCCCCGCGCTTGGCCTTGCCCCACCCGAGGAACCCGAGAATCACTGCGACGACGCCGAGTACGACGCCACCGACGACCGTCAGCAGCGCGATGATCGCAGTCACCAATGCCGCGATTCCCAAACCGTTTTGGGGTGCGGACGGTGGCGGTGCGTACCCGCCGTACGGCGCCTGCTGCGGCGGATAGCTTCCGGGATACCCACCGTAGGACGGTGGTGGGGGTCCGGCCGGCGGGGGCGGGGGTGCCGACGGGGACGCAGGCGGCGGCGGGGGTGGCGTTTCGGGCTTGTCCGGCTCGCTCATGGTGTCTGAGGTTACTCGCAGGCTCCGAGATTGAGGACGGGACTTGCAAAGTCGGCCGGCAGGTGATGGGTGGCGACGACGACGGTGCGTTCGGCGGGGAACAGCGCGCCGGGGGTCAGCATTTCGATGAGAAGTCGCTCGCCATCGGCGGCGTCGAGGTGTTCGGTGGGTTCGTCGAGCAACAGGGTCGGCATCTTCGACACCAGCGCGCGGGCCAGCAGCAGTCTCCTGCGCTGCCCCGCCGAAACGGCCGCAGCCCCGCCGACGAGGACGGTGGACAGGCCGTCGGGCAGCGCGTCGAGCCAATCGGCGAGCCCCACCCGATGCAGGGCTTCACGGAGCTCGTCGTCGGTCGCATCGCCACGCGCGACAAGGAGGTTGTCGCGAACGGTCGTGGCGAACAGATGTGCATCCTCGGCAAAGAAGGCGGTCTGCGACGGGGTCTCCTCGGGCAGCAGACCCGCGAGGTTCATCAGCAGCGTCGTCTTCCCAGAGCCGCTGGCGCCGGTGACTGCCAGTCTGGCACCGGGTTCGAGGTCGATCTCGGGGACCGTCGGACGGCGCGCGTCGTCGCGGTCCGGGTTGACCAGCACGTGCAGGCGGCGTGCGGCGAGGCGTGAACGCGCCAGCTGGACGCCGGCGGCGGGCAGCGCTGTCGTCGCTTCAAAAGCGGAGAGCGGCAACAGCATCAGTATCGCGACCGTGGTCGGCGCGACGGTCGGCGCCAAGGCGATTCCGCAGACGACGGCACCCAGCACGCTGGCGCCGATGGCCGCGATAGGAGCCGCGGACGCCAATGCGGCGGGTGCCGCGGCCCGGTCGATGGCGCGGCCCCAGTCGCGTTGCTGCCGGTCGGCATCGGCCAGCAGCTCGTCGAGCCGACCGCTCACCCGCAGCTCGGGCGCGTGTTCGAGTGCGATCATGGCTGCCGTATCGCGCTGTGAACGATGTTGTACAGCAAGCTGTTCAGCGGCCGCCGCGGCCCGGGCGGTCAACACGGGTGCGACGACGCCCGCAATCAGCAAGCACAACATCAGGACGATGGCGGCCGGGGGAGAGATGACGGCGATGACGACGGTGGCGGCGGTCCCGAGGATGGCCGCGACCGATATCGGGACCGCCGCGCGCACGAGCACATCGGAGAGCTCGTCGACCGATGCGCCGATGTCGCTGACCAGTTCACCGGTATGCCGCCGCAGCACCGCGTCGGCGGGTCCTGCGGCGAGCTGTGCGTACAGTCGCTCCCGGACGTCGGCGGCGGCGCGCAGGGCGGTGTCGTGCGACGCCAGCCGTTCGCAGTAGCCCAGCACCCCGCGCGAGATACCCAGTGCGCGGACCGCCACGGCCGCCACCGTCAGGTGCAGCACCGGCGGCATCTGCCAGGCCCTGGTGATCAGCCATGCCGCCACGCCCGCCAGTGCGAGCGCACTGCCGAGGGACAGCACCCCGAACAGGATGGCGAGCAGCAGCCGGGGAACCCGCGGGCGCAGCAACTCAAACATCGACGAGGCTCCCGATCTGCAGGACGCGCTCGCCGATGGCGAGCACCGGTGCGCGGTGGCCGACCACGATCACTGTCGCACCGGCGGCGGCGCGTGTGGTGATGGCGTCGAGCACGCGGTGTTCGGCTTCGGCGTCGAGGTGAGCGGTCGGTTCGTCGAGAAGCAGGACGGGAGCGGCCGATCCGAGCACCCGGGCCAGTCCGAGTCGTTGGCGTTGACCGAGCGAGAGGCCGACGCCGCCGCTGCCCAGCATGGTGTTCAGGCCGTCGGGCAAGTCGGCCAGCACCTCATCGAAACAGGCCATCCGGCAGGCCTTCTCGATATCGTCGAGCGGTCCGAAGAGCTCGAGATTCTGCCGCACGGTACCGGGAATGATCGCGGGACGATGCGCAAGCCACCCGACTTGTGCCCACCAGGCGGGCAGGTCCAGATCGGCCACGTCGATGGCGTCGACGTGAATCCGGCCGGCCTCCGGCTCGGTAAGACCCAGAATGGCGTGCAGCAGCGTGGTCTTGCCCGCTCCGTTGGGCCCGGCGATGACGGTCACCCGGCCGGGCTCGACGGTGGCGTCGAGCGCCGTGATGGCGATGGTGGACCCCCGTGTGGCAGATCCGGCCGTCACATGGCCGGTCCCGCCCGCCGACGACGGCAGCGCATCGACGAGACGGAACGCATTGTCGGCGGCCGTCTTTCCGTCCTGTGCGGCGTGATAGGCCGCGCCGACGCGGCGCAGTGGCCAGAACACCTCGGGCGCCAGCAGCAGCGCCGTGAGACCCGCAGTCAAGGTCACATCGCCGTAGACCAGTCGCAGCCCCACGCTCACCGCGACGAGCGCGACACCGAGTGTGGCCAGCAATTCGAGCACCAGCGAAGACAGAAAGGCGATGCGCAACGTCGCCATCGTCGAACGACGATGGGCGGCGCCCAATTCGGCGATCCGCGTCGCTGAGCCTCCCACGCGTCGCAGGGCCCGCAGCGTCGGCAGGCCCGCCACCAGATCCAGCAGACGCGATTGCAGCGTGGCCATCGCGCGTAACGCCGCAGCAGAGCGCTCGGAGGTGGTGAGGCCGATCAGGACCATGAAGATCGGAATGAGTGGCAGTGCGATCGAGACGATCAATGCGGATCGCCAGTCGTACCAGGCGATCACGGCGACGGTGGTCGGTGTCAGAAGCACGGCGGCGAGCAGCGCGGGTAGATATGCGGTGAAGTACATCCGCAGGCCGTCGAGGCCCCGGGTGACGAGGATGGCGGCGTCGTCACGGTGCCGCGTGAACTGGCGTGGCGGCAATGCCGTCGTCGCCGCCAGCACCGACCGGCTGATGTCGGCAATCACCTCGCTCGCCCCGCGCTGCGCGAGCCGGCCCTGCTGCCAGGTGACCACTGTCCGGAATGTCCACAGCAGCACAAGAATCGACAGTGGCCCTGCCAGCCGGCTGAGGCTGCGCGCATCCGGATCGGTGATCACGCGGGCCGCGATGTCGGCCAGCACGACCGCGGAGGCGATCGTGGCGCCGGCGATCAGTACGCCGCAGGCGGTCGACGACACGAGAAATCGGCGCATCGCTGTCGATGCACGCCACAGGCGCGGGTCGACAGGCCCGTTCACGTGCGTTGCCGTGACAATCCGACTGAGGCCGGGATGGCATCGGCGGTGATCCTGCGGCGGAACACCCAGTACGTCCACCCCTGGTATCCGACCACCAGTGGCAGCAGCGTCAAGGACGCCCACGACATGATCGCCAGCGTGTACGGCGTCGATGAACCGTTGTAGATCGTCACGTTCCAGTCCGGATTCAGCGTGGACGGCAACAGATTCGGATACATGGTGCCGAACAGCAGCACCACGACCGAGGCGACCACGACCATCGTCGAGGCGAACGCCCAGCCCTCCCGGCGGCGGGTCAGCATCAGTGCCACCGCCGTCAGCAGCGCGATCACGGCGATCCCCAGCGGCAACCATGTCCAAGTCTTGCCGTGCGCCAGTTGCGTCCAGAGTCCGAACCCGCCTGCGAACACGATGGCCGGCAGCGACAACACACGGGCGAAGCGGAATGCGTCGTCGCGCACCGCACCTGCGGTCTTCAATGCCACGAACACCGCACCGTAGAACGCGAACAGCGAGGCCGTCGCCAGCCCGCCGAGAACCGTGTAGCCGCTGAGGACATCGCCGATCGACAGGTGAGCCTGGCCGTCGGCGTCGATGGGTAGGCCCCGCACCAGGATCGCGAACGCGACGCCCCACAGGATGGCGGGCAACCAGGATCCGGCCGCGATACCGGCGTCGGCCCATGTGCGCCAACGCGGATCGTTGATCTTGCCGCGCCATTCGATGCCGACGACGCGCACGATCATCCCGACCAGGATGGCCAGCAGGGGCAGATACAGCGCCGAGAACATCGTGGCGTACCAGTTCGGGAACGCGGCGAACATCGCTGCGCCGGCGGTGATCAACCAGACCTCATTGGCGTCCCACACCGGACCGATGGTGTTCAGCGCGGCGCGCCTGCGCTGCTCGGGATCCGCGCCGCTGCTCTTGCCCGCCCGCCCGAACGGGGCCATCAGCATGCCGACCCCGAAGTCGAAGCCCTCGAGCAGAACGAAGCCGCCGAACAGGACGGCGATGATGAAGAACCACATCTCTTGTAGGCCCATCACACACTCCTAGTACGCGAAGGACAGGGGAGCGACGTCCTCGTCGTCAGGCGCGGGCGGCGGTACGGGCTCCGAGTCGTGCTCCAGCGGACCCTCGATCACATACCGGCGTAGCAACCAGAACCAGATCACGCCGAGTGCGCCGTACAGCAGCGTGAAAACGGTCAGTGAGAGCACCACCATGCCCGTCGCATGGCTGGATACGCCCTCCTGCACGGTCATTCGAACCAGTTGATCCCCGGTGGGGTTGGGCACCACCACCCAGGGTTGCCTGCCCATCTCGGTGAAGATCCAGCCCGCCGAGTTGGCCAGGAACGGTGTCGGCAGAGTGATCAACGCGAACCGGCTGAACCACCGTTGGTCGGGTATTCGGCCGCGACGTGTCAGCCATAGCGCGGCGAGCGCGAACACGACGGGCACGAGCAGGAGTCCGATCATGGCCCGGAACGCCCAGTAGGTCACGAACAGGTTGGGTCGGTAGTCGCCTGGGCCGAACTTCTGCTGGTATTCCTGCTGCAGATCGTTGACGCCTTCAAGGGTGACACCGCTGAACCTCGACTCCGCAAGGAAGGGCAGCACGTAGGGCACCTCGATGAGGTGGGTGACGCTGTCGCAGTTGTTGTGGGTGCCGACGGTCAGGATCGAGAAGTCGGGATCGGTTTCGGTGTGGCACAACGACTCTGCCGACGCCATCTTCATGGGTTGTTGGACGAACATCAGCTTGCCCTGGAAGTCTCCGGTGAAGAACAAGCCGCCCGCCGCCACCAGCGCGACGAGGCTGGCTGCGATGGTCGCGGGCCGGTACATGGTGCGTGCCTCTACGGTTTCGTCCGCACGCTTGACCGACCGCACCATCAGCCAGGCACTCACCGCGGCGACGAAAACGGCTGCGGTGAGGAACGCTCCGGCCACGGCGTGCAGGAAGGCCCAGATCGCCGTGTTGTTGGTCAGCAGCGCGCCGAAGTCGACCAGTTCGGCGCGTCCGGTCTCCGGATTGTATTTGGCGCCAACGGGATGCTGCATGAACGAGTTCGCCGCGATGATGAAGTAGGCCGAGGCGTTGACCGCGAATGCGACGATCCAGATGCATGCCAGGTGGACGAGACGCGGTAGGCGGGTCCAGCCGAAGATCCACAGGCCGATGAACGTCGATTCGAAGAAGAACGCGATCAGTCCCTCGAACGCCAGGGGCGCGCCGAAGATATCGCCGACGAAGCGCGAGTATTCACTCCAGTTCATTCCGAACTGGAATTCCTGCACGATGCCGGTTGCGACGCCGAGCGCGAAATTGATCAGGAACAGCTTGCCGAAGAACCGGGTCAGCCGGTACCACGCGGGATTGCCGGTGACGACCCACGCCGTCTGCATGGCGGCGATGAGCGGAGCCAGCCCGATGGTGAGGGGGACGAGTATGAAGTGGTAGACGGTGGTCGTTCCGAACTGCCACCGCGACACATCGAGTGCGTCCATGCGAACCTCTCCCGTGGCTGTTCCGTCAGCCTACGACAGAGCGTAGTAGAAATCAGTGTGCGTTAGCTCACCGGCGCTTCTGTCGAAGGTGCAGGCGCGGCGCCGCCGAGGCCCTTGGAGGCTTTCCGAATGGCGAATGCCGTGCCGATCTCGGCTGCGCCGAGGAAAATCAGGATGATGCCGGTGACCTGGGTGACGGCGACCAGCCCCTCCATGGGCCACGCGAACATGATGATGCCCGCGATCAGACCCAGCACGCCGATGAAGATTTCCCAAATGCGTCCCGGCAGGGTGGGGTCCGAGACCGCCGACATCAGCGTCGCGACGCCGCGGAAGATGAAGCCGATGCCGATCCAGATTGCCAGCAGCTCGATCGAGTTCGAGAAGTTGATGAAACAGAGGACGGCCAGCACCAGTGCCGCCGCGCCGCCGATGAACAACAGGACTCTGCCGCCGAGGGACGACTTCAGACTGAACGCCATGACGACTTGCGAGATGCCGGTGACGAGAAGATAAGCGCCGAAGAAAATGGCGGTGACGAAGATCGCTGCCGCGGGCCGCCACAGGATCAGGACCCCGAGAATCAGCACCAGGATTCCGGTGGCCAGTGCCGACTTCCAAAGGTGCGGCAGCATGCTTGGTCGAGCAGGACTTTCCATGCGCGAAGTTTCGCATAAAGGCAATACCGAGGCCTGGATATTCCCCGTTCCGTATGCAAATCGTGTCATTGGAGCACTACGGAATTCGTCGGCCGTTCGTGTTCCCCTGCCGCCTGCGTACGTCTCTATTACTGTTCCCCTACCGGCGCTTCTCGCTGGATCAACGAGGCAGAAAGTAGAGAAAACCGTGCTACGTGAGTGTCAAGACCGCCGAGGGAAACTTCTGCGTATCGCGGGTGTGTTTGCTGCGACTGGCGCACTGCTCCTCTCGGGGTGCGCGAGCGGTACCAACACCAGCGAAAGTGAGACCGGCAGCCCGACGGCCGCCGCCGATAAGGTCGAGGAGATCGCGAACACCGTTCCAGAGGCGATCAAAGAGTCCGGCAAGCTGATCGTCGGCGTCAACATTCCTTACGCGCCGAACGAATTCAAGGATCCCAGCGGCAAGATCGTCGGCTTCGACGTCGATCTGATGAATGCGATAGCCGGAACTCTGGGGCTGGAAGCCGAGTACCGCGAATCGGACTTTGCCAAGATCATTCCATCGATTCAGGGCGGCACATACAACGTCGGGATGTCGTCATTCACCGACACCAAAGAGCGCGAGGAATCGGTCGACTTCGTCACGTATTTCAGTGCGGGCATTCTCTGGGCGCAACGGCCCGGCTCGCCGATCGATCCGAACAACGCGTGCGGCAAGAAGGTTGCGGTGCAGGCCACCACGACCGAGGAGACCGAGGAGCTGCCGGCCAAGAGCAAGGCATGCGTCGACGCGGGCAAGCCGCCGATCGAGATCGTGTCGTTCGACGGGCAGGATGCCGCAACCAACGCCGTGGTGCTCGGTCAGGTGGACGCCATGTCGGCCGACTCGCCCGTGACGTCGTACGCGATCAAGCAGAGCAACGGCAAACTGGAGGCCGCAGGCGAGATCTTCGACTCCGCGCCCTACGGGTGGCCGGTTCAGAAGGGTTCGCCGCTGGCGCAGTCCCTGCAGAAGGCGCTCGAGCATCTGATCGAGTCGGGTAAGTACGAGGAGATCGCCAAGAACTGGGGCGTCGAGAACGGGATGATCGACAAGCCAGTTATCAACGGCGCCATCAACTAGAGGTCCCAAATGACTGATGTCGACACGTCGCCACCCAGTGCTCCGGCCGCAATCGATGCTATTCCTCTGCGTCATCCGTGGCGGTGGGTGGCGGCGGTCGTCATCATCATTCTCGTCGCGCTGTTTCTCTATGGCGCGGCCACGAATCCGGCATACCGCTGGAGTGTCTACATGCAGTACCTGTTCAACGAGCGGGTGTTGTCCGTCGGTGTACTCAACACGCTGCAATTGACCCTCTACTCGATGGTGCTGGCGATCGTGCTGGGCGTCGTGCTGGCGGTGATGCGACTTTCTGCGAACCCCATCTTCCAGGCGGTGTCGTGGGTGTACCTGTGGATTTTCCGCGGCACGCCGATCTACGTTCAGCTCGTCTTCTGGGGCCTGATCCCGACGATCTACCAGAACATCCGGCTCGGGGTGCCCTTCGGGCCGGCGTTCTTCGAGCTCAATCTGCAGGTGCTGTCGATCCCGTTCCTGCTGGCGATCCTCGGTCTGGCACTCAACGAGGCGGCCTACATGGCCGAGATCATCCGCGCCGGAATCAGTTCCGTGCCAGAGGGACAGATGGAAGCGTCGACCGCGTTGGGCATGTCGTGGGGGATGGCGATGTGGCGCACGGTGTTGCCGCAAGCGATGCGCGTGATCATTCCGCCGACCGGCAACGAGGTGATCAGCATGCTCAAGACGACGTCGCTGGTGACCGCCGTGCCGTTCACGCTCGACCTGTACGGCATCACGTCCCGTGAAATCGCCGCGCGGACCTTCGAGCCCGTGCCGCTGCTGCTCGTCGCGGCGACCTGGTATCTGGTGATCACGAGCATCCTGATGGTCGGGCAGTACTACCTGGAGAGACACTTCGCCCGCGGCGCGTCCCGCAAGTTGACGACCAAACAGCTCGAGGCGCTTGCCAAAGCACAGGGACTGGCGGGAGAGGCGCATCCATGACCCCGATGGTCAAGGCCGAATCGGTCTGCAAAAGCTTTGGCGCGCTGGAAGTTCTGAAGGGCATCACGCTCGAGATCGGCAAGGGCGAGGTGCTGGTCATGGTCGGCCCGTCCGGCTCCGGCAAGTCGACGTTCCTTCGGTGCATCAACCATCTCGAGCAGGTCAATGCCGGCCGGCTCTATGTCGACGGTGAGTTGATCGGCTACCGCGACAAAGGCTCGAAGCTGTACGAGATGTCGCCCCGTGACGCCGCAAAGCAGCGCCGCGAAATCGGAATGGTGTTCCAGCACTTCAACCTGTTCCCGCATCGCACCGCGCTGGAGAACGTCATCGAGGCACCCATCCACGTCAAGCGCCTCAAGAAGGCCGAGGCGCTGGCGCGGGGCAAGGATCTGCTCAGACAGGTTGGGCTGTCGGAGAAAGCCGACGCCTATCCGGCTCAACTCTCCGGAGGACAGCAGCAGCGGGTCGCGATTGCCCGTGCCCTGGCGATGAGCCCCAAGCTGATGTTGTTCGACGAGCCCACCTCGGCACTGGACCCCGAGCTGGTCGGTGAGGTTCTCGAGGTAATGAAAAAGCTTGCCGCCGAGGGGATGACGATGGTGGTGGTGACCCATGAGATGGGCTTCGCCCGCGAGGTCGCCAATCATCTGGTGTTCATGGACGGCGGTGTGGTGGTCGAAAGCGGGCCGCCTCGTGAGGTGCTGAGCAATCCCCAACACGAACGGACGAAGGCGTTCCTGTCAAAGGTGCTGTAATGCCGGCGGCGAGCCAACCGGATCCGGCCACGCCGCTATGGCGGGCAGCCCAGGTTTTCCGTCTGCTCAGTTGTATTTACGCACTGGGCTTTCAAATCGCGGTCAACGGCGAACTGGACCGTCCGGCGATCGGCTGGACGCTGTTCGCGGTGCTGCTCGCATGGAGTGCGATGTGCGCGTTTGCATATCTGCGTGGCTTCGGCAGGCGCGCGTCCTGGGTGGTGGCCGAGATCGTCGTCGTCGTCGCGCTGATACTGTCCACCGAGTTCGTCGCCTCCGAGCAGTGGGCGTTCGCCAACCAGTCGTGGCCGACCACGCTGTGGGCGACCAATGCCACGATCTCTGCGGCCATCCTGTCCGGACCGATCGCCGGAATGCTGGCCGGGGTCGCGGTGATGATCGCCAGCACCATCGTTAAGGGCTTCATCAATTACGACCTGGGTCGCAACGCGACAATCGTGATCGAGCTCGCGGTCGGACTCGCGGTCGGCATGGCGGCACAGACGGCACGGCGTGCGCACGCCGAACTCGAACAGGCCGCGCGGCTGGCCGCCTCGCACCAAGAACGGGAGAGGTTGTCGCGCCAGGTGCACGACGGCGCCATACAGGTGCTGGCGCTGGTATCCCGTCGCGGCCGCGAAATCGGCGGAGCCACAGCCGAATTAGCTGAGCTGGCGGGCGAGCAGGAGCGCGCCCTGCGCCGACTCGTCAGCTCGGCCGACACCGAGACGCCGGCCGGGGAGATGGCCGACGTCGGCGCACTGTTGCGTAAACGGGCCTCGGACGTGGTGTCGGTGAGTGTGCCCGCCGAACCAGTGCTGCTGGATACGGCCACGGCGGGCGAGCTGTACGGCGCCGCCGCGAACGCGTTGGACAACGTGACTGCACACGCCGGCCCAGACGCCCGCGCCTACGTCCTGCTCGAGGACCTCGGCGACTCGGTGACGGTCAGCATCCGCGACGACGGCGTCGGAATTGCGAAGGGCAGGCTGGAGCAAGCGGTCGGGGAGGGCCGCGTCGGGGTGGCCAAATCGATTGTCGGACGGATGAATTGGTTGGGTGGAAGCGCGAAGCTCACCACCTCGCCGGGATGTGGGACGGAATGGGAGCTGACAGTACCCCGACGGTGATGGTGGTCGACGACCATCCGATCTGGCGGGACGCGGTGGCCCGCGATCTCGCCGAGGACGGATTCACCGTCGTCGCCACCGCGGACGGTGTGGCGGCGGCGCGTCGCCGGGCCGCCGTCGTGCTCCCGGATGTCGTCGTGATGGACATGCGACTATCCGACGGCGACGGCGCGCAGGCGACCGCGGAGGTGCTTGCGGTCTCGCCGTCTTCGCGAATCCTGGTGCTCTCGGCGTCCGACGAGCGGGAAGACGTGCTGGAAGCGGTAAAGGCCGGTGCGACAGGCTATCTCGTGAAGAGTGCCTCGAAGCAGGAACTCGGTGATGCGGTGCGCGCCACCGCGCAGGGCCGGGCCGTCTTCACTCCGGGACTGGCGGGTTTGGTCCTCGGCGAGTACCGGCGAATCGCGGCGAGCCCAGAAGCAGGGCCAGCCACCCCGAGCCTCACCGAACGGGAGACCGAGATCTTGCGGCACGTCGCGAAGGGACTGACCGCGAAGCAGATCGCCACCCGACTCTCGTTGAGCCACCGGACTGTCGAGAACCACGTCCAGGCCACGTTCCGCAAGCTCCAGGTCGCGAATCGGGTCGAATTGGCCCGGTACGCGATCGAACACGGCCTGGACGAGTAGTCCTACTCATCCGAAAGCGGTGATCCGGCTGCCACGATGTCAGCCATGACCGAACAACGCGCTCTCATCGCCCGGGTCTCCGCCGATTTCTCGGCGATATCGCAGTACATGGCGAGGGTATCGGCAGACCTCAGCGCACTGGACCGCCTGCTGTCCGAACAGCCGCCCTATCCGGTGCCGTACGCGCCGCAGTACCAGTACCAGTACCCGCCCCAAGTCCAGCCGCCTGCTACGCCACCGGCGTACCCGGCGTACCCGGCGTACCCGGCGCCACCGGTGGCGCAGAAGGCGCCGCGCGACCAGGGGTGGATAGGCAAGCTGCTCGCCGTCGCGGGTGTTGCCGTCACGCTGATCGGCGTCGTGCTGCTGGTCGTGCTCGCCGCACAGGCAGGCATTTTGCGTCCCGAGATCCGGGTCGCCGGCGGTGCGTTGCTGGCGGGCGCGCTGGTCGGGGTGGGCGTCTGGCTGTACCGGCGGCCCGGTGGCCGGGTCGGGGCCATCGCCCTGGCCGCGACCGGTGTCGCCGCGGCCTACATCGACGTCATCGCGGTGACGACGATCTACGGCTGGGTGTCGGCGCCCGTCGGTCTCGTCACCGCCGCGATCATCGGCGGCGGCGGGCTGACCTTGGCCCGGCGGTGGGACTCACAGCAGCTCGGTGTGCTGGTATTGGTCCCGCTGACCGTGCTGGCTCCCGTGGTGACAGACGGAGTCACGCTGCTGCTCGTGGGCTTCATGCTTGCCCTCGCCGCCGCGTCGCTACCGGTGCAGCTGGGCAAGGATTGGATCTGGCTGCACTGTGCGCGGATCGCCGCCAGTACGTTTCCGCTGCTCCTCGCCCTGCTGGGGCTGTACTTCGACGATCGGAGCGACCTGTGGCTGGTGGGGGCGTGCACCATCGCAGCGGGGCTGGCGGTGGTCGCCGCGCTGATCCTGTTGCCCCGGACCACCAATCGTGTGTTGATGGCGTTGGTGACCGGCGCCGGTGTGCTGCCCGCGCTGTGTGTGGCGCTGGTTGCCGACCGGGTGGTCGCCGCTCTGATGGCGGCCGTCGTGGCGGCGACGTTTCTGGCGATCGTGCTCATCGGCAACCGCGTGGCCGGCGTCGACGGCGCGGTGCGGCCGATCTGGGCGGCGCTGTCGGCGATCTCGGCGACGATCGCGGTGCTGGTCGCGTTCGACGGTTACGTCACAGGTCCGGTCCTGTTGGCCATGGCGATCGTGGTGGCCGTCGCCGCGCGTCGTGAGGCGACTGCACGGTGGGTCGCGCTTGGCCTGGCCGGAGTGGGCGCCGCGTTCTATCTCAGCTATGCACCGCCGAGCTCGCTGATCTACGCCACCGAAACCGATACCGCGACAGCGGTGTCCACGCTGATCGCCAGCCTGCTGTTGATCGCTTTCGCCGTGGTGATCGTGTGGACGCTCGACGGTCCCGATTCGGCTATGTGGGCGGGGGCGGCAGTGGTCGCCGCGTATGCGATGACCACCTTCACCGTCACCGCGGGTGTGCTGATCGGCGGCGAAGAGCGCGGTTTCTTCGCTGGGCACATGGCCGCGACGATCTGCTGGATCGTGATGGCGGCCGCCCTGCTCATTTACGCCGCACGGTTGCCGCGAGCCACTCGATCGTTGCCGATCGGCGGGGGATTGGCGTTGGTCGGGGCGGCGATGGCCAAGCTCTTCCTGTTCGACCTCGGCACCCTGGACGGCATCTTCCGGGTTGCGGTGTTCATCGTCGTTGGCCTGATACTGCTGGGAATGGGCGCCGGCTACGCTCGCCTGCTCGACAAGCAGGACCAGCAACAGGACAACACGTTGTGAGCGTAGTCACAGCGTAATTTGGAGTCATTCCAGATTGGCGGACGTTGAAGAGAACATGGGCACACAACGACGCACTGACACAGACGTACACGGATTCCAGGCATCGGCGGAGCTGAGCAAGAACCTCCAGCGGGTCCTGGTCGACCTGATCGAGCTGCACCTGCAGGGCAAGCAGGCACATTGGAACGTCGTCGGTACCAACTTTCGCGACCTCCACCTGCAGCTCGACGAGGTCGTTGACTTCGCGCGCGAAGCCAGCGACACCGTCGCTGAGCGGATGCGGGCGCTATGGGCGGTGCCGGACGGACGGTCGGATACCGTCACCGCAAGCACCACGCTGCCGCAGTTCCCGTCGTACGAACACAGCACCGACGAGGTCGTCGACCTGATCACCGATCGCATCTACGCGGCAGTCGACACCCTGCGCAGTGTGCATGACGCGGTGGATGCCGAAGATCCCAGCACCGCCGATATCCTGCACCAGCTCATCGATGGTTTGGAGAAGCTGGCATGGCTCATCAAGTCGGAGAACCGGAAGGTCTAGGACCCACGCGCGCCCCGCGCTCAGCCTAAGAACGCCCCGCGGCCGCACCCTGTTCTACCGCGCCTCGGACGGCATCGTCGTCGCGACGCGCGACCAGGTACCAGGTGTGCATGACGCCCTTGCCCTTGACGTCAACGCCACCGCGCTCTTCGAGTACGAATGCGTGGTTCAGGCGTTCGTACACGTCCTGCGGCACCTGGATCCGGCCCTCGACATCCGTGGTTTCCATGCGCGACGCGACGTTCACGGCGTCACCCCAGACGTCATAGAAGAACTTGCGCGCGCCGACGACACCCGCCACCACCGGCCCGGCCCCCAGGCCGATTCGTAGCGGCACCGCGTGTCCGTTCGGGTCTTTGAGATCGGCGACGGCCTCGGCCATGTCCAATGCCAGGCATGCCAATGCCTCCATGTGGTCGGGCCGCGGCTCGGGCACTCCGCTGACCACCATGTACGAGTCGCCGCTGGTCTTGACCTTCTCCAGACCGTGCTTGTCGACCAGGAGGTCGAGGTCGGTGTAGAGCCGGTCCAGAAACCGCACGAGGTCGCTCGGCGTGGTGTCGCTTGCACGTTTGGTGTAGTCGGCGATGTCGGCGAACAGGATCGAGGCGTCGTCGTACTTGTCGGCGATGATGTTTCGCGACGGATCCTTGAGCCGCTCGGCGATGGACGCCGGCAAGATGTTGGTCAGCAGTTGCTCGGATCGCTCGTACTCCGCCTCCATGGCCACTCGGGTGCGGCGGATCTCGCGCAGTGCGAACCAGATGGTCGCGATGACGAGGATCCACGCCGTGATCACCGTCAGCGTGAACGAGACCTTGAACGCCCACGGAGGTTGGGTGCCGGTGTCGTTGGGCACGAAGAATTCGAGCAGGACCACCGTCGCGGCGCCGATAGCGGCCAGTATGGAGGCCAGGACAATATGGTCGGGCCCGAGAATCACCAGCACGATGGCCGCGGCCACGACGAAATAGAACTGCAGCCCCGAACCCGTGCCCAGATAGACGCACAGCACCGTGATCGTGAGGTACGAGATCACGAAAAACACGACGGGAGCTACGAGTTCGCCCATGCCACACATGCGCGGGATCATCACGAAGACGGCCGCGCTGCCCAGGTTGATGGCGGTGACCCACCAGTCCTGACCGATGAAGAGCCCCTGGATGCCGAAGAACGCGGAGATCGCCGCACTGATCATCGCGGTCACGTCAAGCACGCGCCGGTGCCGGGCTGCGCGCTCGGAGAGGAGGCGGGTGCGCCCGGGTCCGCGGCGCTCCACGGCCACGTCGGGCACGCACACTGGCCGGCCTCTCATCGCCACCACCCGAGCCTAGCTTCGAAGTGGCAGCTACCTGCGGTTTTCGCGTGTGCGAGAGAGAGGTTTCGGCGAGTTCGTTTTGTGGACTCTTGTTTTTGCTTCTCGGATGCGTCACGCCATTGCCATCGAGTCATTTCGTTTGCCTGAGCACAGACTTGTTGCCGGAAGTGTCCCGCGGGCGCGTCACAGGACTGGGCTGCGAGGTGTCCACGAGATCCGTTGCCGACTCCGCGGCTCGGCACTGCTTGGGTCTCGAACTCGAGCCGTTTACTGCGACCGGAATGCACACCTATAAGCCGACTTATCGGAACTCTGCGTGCCGGAAAGGCGGTTAGGCTTCATTTAGTTGGTCGCCTATGTTGCCAACACCTATCAAGATCGTGGTTTGCGAACCCCGGTATTGAAAGCTGCGCTTTGGAGGGTTTCGAAATATGTTGTGGGACAGGCTATTTCGATCAAGTGGCATTGTAATGCCAGGTTGGAGACCAACCATTTAAATGGCCAAATTATTTGCTAAATCTGCATCGGATTGCATAGTTGAGAAGTGGCGCAACTGGACAGAAGGTCCGCCTGTCGGCGTGTATCCACTACGGCTCAATAGAATTTCAACTCATCTGTCAATATTCCCCACGGGATTCGAAGCGATGCGATAAATTCATCCGCACGTCCCGTGAAGTGCTCGATGTGGGACAGGACGAGGAGTGGTCATGAGGCCCGTCGGGGACCGCAGGCTGGTGCGATGTGACGCCGCCCCGGAGGTTGCCGTGGACTCTATGGCCTTCCGGAATTGGCACGTCAACAATTTGCTCCTGCTAAGGAACGTGGACGTCGCCAAAGACTTTCGGGCGCCAGGAATCAGCATGCTGCGCGTGATGGTTCTGCCCAGCTGGGACGGCTTGGCCGACGGCGGTGGCTACGGGGGAAGCCGCAACGTGTCGCTCGTCTCAGATCCCTTCATCGCAGCATAGAACGAGGGGTACCTGCTGCGGATCACGTAAGTGGTCCGCAGCAGGTCTGCGCAAATATGGTGACTGGCCTGCCATCCTGAGCGGTTGGGGTGTGCTGGGTGCCCTCGGTGAGACTCGAACTCACACTGGACGGGTTTTGAAATGGTATATCCAAGTGTTTTGCCTGGTGATGGCGTTTGATCGTTTTTGACTGGTTTTAGCTTGAATGGTGCGCTGAGCTGTACGAATGCGTTGTATGTATTGCCCCATCTGTGCGAGCCTTGATGGTTTACTGCGGGCTGACTGCGGGCTGGCAGCAGTAACTACTTCCATGTCCGGCAAGTCGCATCCGGGTCAGGCAACAGGGTCAGCCACATCCTGCGACTTACCTTCATCGAAGCCCGCAAAGAGGGTCCCCAACCAGCGGAGAAGAGTCACTTCAGGACGGTAGGCGTCTTGTTCGTCATCGTCCTGGCCATCATCGTATGAAGACTGCGGCTGCAGCCAAGGCCAGTCCCGGTGACGAATACAACGACGGCGTGAAGACCATCGTGTGTCAGCTGTTCGACAGCGGCTATTCCGGAGACGAAGTCATCGCCGAGCTTGAGACCAGCTTCGCCAGTTTCGAAGAGGCCGTCTTCGGCGTCGGCGGTGAGCCGGGTGATTACGAAGGATTCGTGAAGCAGCCCATCGTCGAGAAGTGCCCCGAGTACGTCGGCGAGGTCTGAGATCATGACTATTGTGAAGAAGGTCTTTGTGCCTCTGGTAGTACTGGCCGGGATCGGACTGGCCACCGCTGGCATCGCGTCCGCTGACGACCCGATCACTCCTGACGACTGGGAGATGGACGACGGCATCGGAGTCGGCCTCCGGACTCCCGGAACGCCTTGCCTGGCTTCGGAATCCCATCAGTGGGCGGAAAACCCTGTCGGCGACACCGCACTCTGGTGTCCACCTCCGGCATTCGTTTGGGTGCCGGTCGCGCCCTCACCAGGGTGACCGAGCGGCCCCTAGAGGGCCAACGATGGCGTCGTGGGCCAAGTTCGCCCACATCCGTGAGCGTCAGCGCCAGATCGAGGCCGAGGTGCACGGTAGGGCTGAAGTCGCCGTCATCAACCAGTAGGCGCTCCGCGTACACGCCGTCTGCGGAGAAACCGCTCAATTCGCCCGTTGATCGGTCCGCTCGAAGGTGTTGTGATCCAGCCACTCCAACACGTCAGACCAGCGGTAGAGCACCCGACTGCCGTGCTTGATGAACTTCGGGCCAGTGCCCCGATAACGGTCTTGGGCGAGGGCGGCGGGCGTGGTGCGCAGGTATTCAGCGACCTCTGCAGGTATCGCCAGGGCGGGAGGTCGGGCAGGCATGACCGACGATCATAGAAGCGAATGCTGGACTATTCAGTTCCGGTTGAGTCCAAACTTCCGCGACAGCAGCACCTCCTTCCAGTAGCTCTCTCGGGCGAGCACGTGATCGTCGTCGGTGCGCATCGACCAGAACTCCAGGAGCGCGAAGCGGAGATTTGCGCGTGCGTACTCCGGCCCCTTCTGGCCGACGAGTTCAGCCAACGCGATATTTCCGCCGTGAAGAGAATCGACGTACTGGCACAACCGCGCCCAGATGCCGGTGTCCCCGGAGGCTGAGCCGACATAGGACTTGCCAGTTTCCAGGTCGTGGATGACATAGACACCCTTCATGTGCTGCAGTGCGCCGCGCCAGTCGTGCCAGTCCTGCCTGACGGCGACCTCCAGTGTTCCGAGGGTGTGGTTGATGTGGTCATGGCCGGGAAAGGGTTCACCGGCGTATTCCTGTTCGAGGACGGACAAGACTTCCATCTGGTCTAAGTAGTTCTCCATGTTCAGCCGCACCGCTCGCCCCGACGGTTTGAAAGAGATCACGAGCCGCTTGATGTAGGCCCCGAGCAGATCGTCACGTCTCCTGATGTCGTAAGACCCTTCGCCTGGTATCGGGCGGCGACCAACGACTTCGAAGACGCCGCCGAAGAGCCAGTGAGTTGGCGGATGGCGATACCGTGCCAGCGAGAAAATGAACTGGCGATTGAAGTCGTCGCGTGCGGTGCGCCGACGGTTCCACCCCACCCACTCAACCCATGACCGGGCCAGGACGTCGATAGGTTGATCCTTCTGGTCATACACCGCGCAGTGCAGCTTGCAGGCCGTCGGGTCCAGATCACCGATTAGGCTTCTCAACGGGATTCCAGACATGGTCTTTGACCCTAGGTGGATATTTGTCCAGAGATGCCTGGAACATCGTCGTTGTCTCTCCACCACAGCAGTTGGTCCAGCACGAGTCGCGACATCCCGATTTCTTCTGCAGCAGCTCGGGTGATCAGAAGCACGGCGTGCTCGTCTTTGGGTACTAAAAAACCTAGCGACCGCATTGCGCGTACTACGCGGATGTCGGGTTTGATGGCGTCGGCACCTGAGCGCATCCGTGCGTAGGCGAACAGTGCCAGTCCGATCCCTTTGACGGAACCGACGACAGGGTCCAGCCGGGGCGCGTGCTCAATTGCTCCGTACCGGTCAGCCCAAATCCGGCACAGCCGGTCTTCCTCTTCCCTGGCCGTGATCCCTTCCCGGGATACGAAGGCACACAGTTGGTTCGCCACTTCATGGATCGTGGTTACCTCTCCGTCGGAAAGGCCGTACAACTCGCGCTGCAGAGGTTGGGTGGCAAGCCACGCGATGGTGTGTTCGGCGTTGCGCGCTTTCCAGTCGGCGACGATCTTCCTCACCCGCGTGGAATACCGGCGTTGCCGCGACGCGACGACGTCAACGATCATCGCGCCACGAGCGTTGTCGTACTCGGCGGCATAGTTCTGCGCCCGGGTTTCCGCGTGCGCGCCGTGATCGCGCTTGAGGTCACGCAGATTCGCGACGGCGTGACGCCACTGTGGATCACTGCGCAGTAGATCGACGGCCTGGGAGGATTCGATCATGCGGTGGGCTTCAAACTCTGATAGATGATCGGCACCAACTCGGCGAGCAGCTTTTGCGACAGGTCGGGATTGTTGATGATCTGGGTCGAAAGATCTTCGGATGAAGCCATCGCCCCGATCACCGCAGTCATGAACTCGCTGTGCAGATCGGGGCTGGCCGAGAACTGCGCCAACGAGTTGTGCTGTGCCTGCTGCTGAAGGGTTTCGCTTTCTTCGAGGCGTTCCTTGACGTGGGTGACGACGCTCTTCACGCTCGAATCGGGGTGATCGCCGGAGAACAAGTCGTTGATCTTCTCGATGACCTCGGCGAGCGCCACCATCTCTGGGTCCTTGACATTGCCCGTCCCGGCCTCCTTGGCCGGTTCCAGCGGCATGCCACCGACCAGGTTGCCTGACATCGTGCCTTGTCCGTGCTGGGCAATGTAGTCGAAATCCACCGTGGACAGATCGATCTCATGCTGAAGCTGATCGGCGGTGATCACAGGGGCCAGGTGGCGCAGGAAGATCGACAGCTTCTCCAGGGCAAGGTCCTCGTAGTTGACTATCTGGGACAGAAAGTCGTACTGGCGCAGGAATGTGCCGACGTCCTTGCGGAACATAATCAGCTCGTCGACCGCGACCTTGTCGTCGGCCTCAACGGCGGTGCGTTCGCGGTCCCGGAAACGGTCACGGGCCGGAGTCACCCACTTCGTCAGCGCGTTATTGCCCTTGTGCGCTAAGTAATCCGCGACCAGACCCTCAACTTCAGACTCATGGTAGATCGCGGCGGCGTCGAGCTTGGCCATCGTCTCGTGAACGATGTTGGGATCAGTGACGTCGGCGAGCGTGGTGGCCTCGTAGTACGGTTCGAACGCCTCGACAATCTCCTCGGCACCGTTGGCGAAGTCCAGCACGAACGTCTGATCCTTGCCTGGAGCGATCCGGTTCAGCCGGGATAGCGTTTGCACCGCTGCCACGCCTGAGAGGCGTTTATCGACATACATGGCCAACAGGAGCGGTTGATCGAAGCCGGTTTGGAACTTGTTGGCCACCAGCATCACCTGGTACTCGTCGGTGGCGAAAGCGTCCCGCAGATCGCGGCCCTTCAAGCCAGGATTCATCGAGGTCTCGGTGGCCTTGTCCACGCCGGAGTCTGGGTCGGTGACCTCGCCGGAGAAAGCCACGAGGGCCGCGATGTCGTTGTAGCCCTGCTCGGCGACGTACTTGTCGAACGCGATTTTGTAGCGCACCGCCGCTTTGCGTGACGACGTCACGACCATGGCCTTGGCCCTGCCGTCGAGCCGCCAGCCGACATTGGCGCGGAAGTGCTCGACGATGATATGCACCTTCTGGGAGATGTTGGTTGGGTGCAGCTTCACCCAGTTCATTACTGACTTCACCGCAGCCGATTTGTCGACCAGATCACTGGTGGCGCTGCCGGTGACCGCGATGGTGCCGGTGCTGGTGGCCTCCGATTCGTAGGACTGGCCGTTGTGGGTGAGCCTGAAGGCGGTCTTGTATGGGGTGTAGTTCTTCAGCACGTCGAGGATGAAGCCCTCCTCGATGGCCTGCTGCATCGAGTAGAGGTGAAACGGGTGCGGTTTATCGCCGATGCCCTTGTGCCCGAACAGTTCCAGCGTCTTAGCCTTCGGGGTGGCGGTGAACGCGAAGAACGACAAGTTCTTGGACTCGGCCCGTGCGGCGATCTCAGCCGCGAGGACGTCTTCGGCATCTACGGTGCCGCCATCGTTGAGATCGTCAAGCTCTGTGGCCGCCAGCGCTGCTTTCAGGCGTTTAGAGGCTTCGCCCGCCTGCGACGAGTGGGCCTCATCGGCGATGATGGCAAAGCTCTTGCCCTTCAACGACGCCTGGCCCTGGATCAGGTCTAGCGCGTAGGGAAACGTCTGGATGGTGACGATGATGATCTTCGTCCCGCCCTGCAGTGCATCGGCCAACAGTTGGGACTTCGACCCACCCAGGCCATCGATATGCGCTACCACCCCGGGGGTCTTGTCGATCTGGCGGATCGCTTCCTGCAGTTGAGCATCGAGCACATTACGGTCCGTGATCACGATCACCGAATCAAACACCGGCTTGTTGGCCTCGTCGTGCAGCACTGAAAGCCGGTGGGCCAGCCAGGAAATGCTGTTGGTCTTGCCACTCCCGGCGCTGTGCTGAATCAGGTACCGGTGTCCCGGTCCCTGCGTGCGGGCGGCTTCGATGAGCCGAGTCACCGCGTCCCACTGGTGGTAGCGCGGGAAGAGCATCGTCTGTGTGCGAACCTTCCTGTCCGACAACGGATCAACTTTGTCGGTGACCTGGAGGTGCAGGAACCGTCCGAGGATGTCGAGCCAGGTATCCCGCTGCAGGATTTCCTCCCACAGGTACGCCGTCGGCGACCCGTGCGGGTTCGGCGGGTTCCCGGCGTGATGGTTGTTGCCTCGGTTGAACGGCAGGAAGAACGTGTCCTTGCCCGCGAGCTTGGTGGTCATCTGCACCTCGCTGTTGGACACCGCGAAGTGCACCACCGCCCGAGACCCGAACCCCAGCAAGGGTTCACCCTTCGGTAGCCGGTGATTCTTGTATTGCAGTACCGCGTCGTTGATGTTCTGGGTGAAGTCGGTCTTTAGCTCGGCGGTGGCGACCGGGACGCCGTTAGCGAAGAACACCAAATCGATGCTGTTGGTATTCTGCGTCGAATAATGCACCTGGCGCATCACCCGTAGCCGCACCGCCTCGTACTTCTTGGCGGTGGTCTCGTTGAGTGAGGTGTTGGGCCGGAACTGGCACATCTGGAACTGCGCGTTGAGGTCCTTGAACCCGCGCCGCAGCACCGACAACGTTCCGCCGTTGGCCTTCGGATCAGCCGCCTGCGCTTTCACCAACGTGGCCAACACACCCTGCTGGGCCTTCGCCAGCGCCTCACCGGTTAGATCTGGCTTGACCCGCTTCGCAAGCTGCTCGGGTTGCGTGTCGGCTAACCACCCGAACACGTCCTCCGGGAATAGCGCTAGCTCACGGTCGTAACCCTCGTCCGTCGGCGAGTATAGCCAGCCCTGCTCGGCCAGGTACTCACAGATCTCGCCCTCGAACGACGACTCATGATGCTGTTGCGACACCGTCACGCCACCCCTCGAACATCGATCTTGCCGGTCACCGCATCCGTGATGAGAGCCGCCCGGTACTCATGCAGTGTTTCGATCATCTGAATGGCCTTGGAGATCAAGGAATCGATTTTGGCGCAGCGCTCCGCCAGGTGCTTCACGATCTGGGCTTGCTCCCCGATAGGTGGGAGCGGGATGCGGACCTTGCGAAGATCGCCACATGTTAATCCACCCTTGGTACTTCCGTTCTCATCACTCAATTCACGGAGCAGGCCATACGCCGAACTGAGCGCGCGTTGAAGGAATCGTCCATCAAGTTTGTCGTCAATCGGCGTTATGTATGCGAGGTGTTGGTTGATCGTCGACCGCGTCGACAGAATCGACGCCATCCCTCTCGTCTTCCCCTGCCCGGTCAAGCCCACCAACACTGAGCCGGACGTCACCATGGGAAGGTGGCACTCGCGGAATGCGGCCTGGGTTACAAACTGGTCCGGTTCGGTGATCTCCTCTTTGTTGACATGGCTGCTGTTCAGCCACGGTATAGACCCGTCGGACCAGTAGCCGGGATTGTCGCGGGCAGGCGTCGATCCGTTGCCGACGACAGCGTGCATGCCAATCTGGGGAATCGACCAGTGCGCGGGTACTTTCCCCAGTCGCCGAATGTCAGACTCAATCATTTTTGCCGCAGGGTCCAGCCCTTTCGTGACGGCATGGGTGATGGTGGCCGTTCGGTCCTCGCGCAGGGTGGCGATGAGCTGCTCCTGCTTGTCGATCAGCGCATCGATTTTCGCGGTCTCGCCATCTAGGAACGTGACGATGCATTCCTGCTCGGACAGCGTTGGGAGCGGAACCTCAAACCGCCGGATGTCGTCTTGGAAGAGGTGGGGGACGCCCATTCCACCCTTTAGCATTTGAATACGATTAGCGACGAAGCTACTACCAATGAGGTAGTTGAGATAGCTGCTGTTGAGCCGCTTTCCAGGCGTGATGACGGCGATGGAGCCGTTGACCGTGGCCCTCTCCGGAAGGTGCCGAACAAGGTTGACGGAGCCGAGGGTGGAGCCATCTTTTGCCAACAGCACATCCCCGACGTTGAGCATAATCTCCGGAGACTCGGCATAGCGCTCCTCGGTGATTCGGAAAACATTGTCAAAGTTGATCTTGCGTGGCCGGATATCCGGCGTCGCCAAGAAGGCGACCCCCTCGTCGACGTACTCGTCAGCCTTGAGTCCTTTCCAGCCGAGCCTTGCACGCACCCATGCTTCGAAGCCCAACCGCGAAGTCGACCAGCTGGACGGAATTTCCCCAAGCCATTCAACGCCTGACTCCTTGAGATCGGCGTATACGGGCCAGTTCATGCGCCGACCTCGGCGAGCATGGCTTGGATTTCGCTAACGAGGACGCGGAGGTCTTTCTGGATTTCGTCGAGGGGCCTCGGTGGGATGTAGCGGTAGAAGTGGCGGGTGAAGGGAATCTCGTAGCCGATCTTGGTCTTGTCGTAGTCGATCCAGGCATCCGGGACGTGGGGCAACACTTCGCGGGCGAAGTACTCGTCGATGTCCTCAGTCAGGGGAACGTTTTCGGTATCACGAAGTGCCGGGTCGGGTTGGGGGTTGCCCTTGGTGTCGGTGACGATCACGGCGTCGTCGTCATGCTCGCCGATGGTTGACCAGATCGTCTTGATCAGTGGGGCGGGCGGTTTCGTCAACCCTGCCTTGCGCAGCGCGTCTTTGAGTTCGGTGATGAAACCGTCGCGGTCCTTGTATTCCCACCCGACCAACCCAGTGAGCGCCTTGCGGATGGCGGTCTTCGCACCCTCGTCGAGTTTGTCGATACTCTTCTGGGCCAGTACTACCTCGATCTTGTCCTCGGTCGGTGTGAACCGCAGTTGCAGGGGGCGCTCGACCGTGATGGTGGAGTAGCCGAACTCCTCACCAGTGAACACCTTCGAGTGGGCGGGGTGGTCGTCGGTGCCGTGTTCGTTGCGGAAGCCCTCATAGAGGTGGCAGATCCGCTCGATGTCCTTCTGGCGCAGCTCCTTACGCTTCGACCCGAGGGACTTGCGCATCTTGCCGAACATGTTGGCGGCGTTGATGAGCTGAATCTTGCCCTTGCGCTTGGCTGGCTTGTTGTTGTCCAGAACCCAGATGTAGGTGCTGATCCCGGTGTTATAGAACATGTCCGTGGGCAGCGCGATGATCGTATCGAGAAGATCATTCTCGATGACCCACTGCCGAATATTGGACTCACCCGACCCCGCCCCGCCGGTGAACAGTGGTGAGCCGTTCAGAACGATGGCCAGACGACTGCCGCCCTCGCCGTTGTTGACGGGCTGCATCTTCGAGATCAGGTGTAGCAGGAACAGCAATGAGCCGTCGGACACGCGAGGTAGACCGGGGCCGAAGCGTCCGGCGAAGCCGCGCTGCTCGTATTCATCGGTGACCGTCTTCTGCTGAGTGTTCCAGGCAACCCCGAACGGCGGGTTCGACAGCAGGAAGTCGAAGTGCTTAGTACGAAAGCCGTCATCGGTGAGGGTGTCGCCCATGTAGATGTTGTCCACATCCTGGCCCTTCACGATCATGTCGGACTTACATAGCGCGTATGAGCGTGGGTTGATGTCCTGCCCGTAGAGGACCGGGCGGGCCTTGGGATTCATCTCGACCAGATGGTCGTAGGCCGTAGATAACATGCCCCCGGTCCCGGCAGCAGGGTCGTAGATGGTGCGTACGGTGCCGGGCTTGGTCAGGGCATCGTCTTGAGTGAGGAACAGGATGTCGACCATCAGCTCGATGACTTCACGTGGGGTGAAGTGATCACCAGCTTGGGTGGAGTTGGACTCAGCGAACTTGCGGATCAGTTCTTCGAAGATGTGCCCCATGGCGTGCCCGGAGACGACCTTCGGGTGCAGGTCGACGGATGCGAACTCCTTGACGATCAGGTACAACCGGTCGGACTTGGCCAGGTCGCCGATCTGATCCATCATCTTGAAGCCATCGAAGACGTCGCGCACGTTCGGCGAGAAATGCTCGATGTAGTCGACAAGGTTATCGGCCACCCCTTCCGGATCACCGATCAGGGATGCGAATGTCCATCGCGAGGTGTTGTAGAACGGCAGCCTGAATTTGTTCTTCAACAGCACGTCGGGGTCGACTTTGGTCGCGGCGACCTTCTTGTACTCGGCGAGTACCTCGTCCTTTGTCGGCTCAAGGATGCAGTCCAGGCGGCGCAGGATCGTGAACGGCAGGATCACGTCGCCGTACTGGTTGGGCTGATACGGCCCCCGCAGCAGGTCCGCGATCTTCCAGATCAGATTGGCATTGGTCTGCGACATGGCCGTGATGTCCCCCTTCGAGTGTTCCGGACAAGTGGAAGTTACCCCGACCGGTTGGTGAGATCCGGCTTACTAGCTTCGGGCGTCGCTGGAAAAAGAATGCAATGCCAAGCAGTCGCGTAACAGGGAGGCGCTGGGGGTAGAACTCCTCCTGAACCCGAGTATTGCGGGTGCGCGTGGCCATGCTTCTCGCAGCTGGCACCTAGCCTGAATAGGTCATGGCGAAGAAGTCGAAGGGCAGGAAGAAGCCCGTTGCCGAATTGACCGACGAAGAAGTCGTGCAGCTCCTCGTCGATGTTGTCCGACGCCTGCGGCGAGTGGCTCTGCACCCCCTCGCCCTTGCACCAGATGAGGAAGATCCGTGGTCAGAACCGGGCGGATTACTGCGTAAGCTGATGAATGTCTTCGTGACCGTGACCGTGGTAGACGGCCAGCCGCAGTCGATGACGACACCTCTGCCCGACGAGCTTCAGTTCGAGTCGCTCGCCATCCGAGCGCGGGCCTTCACGCTAGTGAGGGACCGGCTCTACTGGCAGGACGCACTCGCAGCCCTTGACCGCCTTACCGGACGCGGCGACACGTTGCTAATCAGCTCGTCACAGGACCTGTGGGCGGAATGGCACGAAGCCACTGGCCGAGATGACCGCGTGCGGGCGTACTTCGTTGTGACCGAGGACAAGCAGAAGAACGAGAAGAAGCAGACCGACGTCGACCTTGCCTACGCATGGCTATATCAGGATCTCGCCCACGGGGATGCGGTCACGACTGGTGAACTCGGGATCCAGCAGAGGTACGAGGCAGCGGTCGGGGTGTTCTCCCACCTGGCCGTCGTGGCGTTGGAGACGTTGCACTACATCAACGCCCTATGCGAGCTCGGGATCATCTCATTGCCAGTCGGGACTTTCAGTAACCGCGTCATTGCGTCCGGCACCGAAGGCGGTATGAAGGTCACCGCCGTGCACGAGGTCGACGTCGACGAAGATCTAAACGAGATCACTCCGGGCGGACCTCTTCCGCCGAGCGCCCGCCCCATCGACGAAGTGGTGAGGGAGTTACGCGAGCAGGGCTACGTGGCCGATGCGCGGAGGCCACGCGACGCTGAAGCGAATCCAGCCACCGCGACGGATGTCGTCACGAGCGACGACAAGGCTGACGCAGTCGTCGACGACGGGGCGGAAGATGACACTGCAGCCACTTCTCGTCGGCTGCCTTGGTGGCGTCGGTGGTGGCGGAGACGTCGCCCCACGCGATGAACCGCATCCCCTCCTCGACGAGCAGCAACAGTCCCTACGCGGCAGCCCCGCCTGCAAAGTAGCGGTAGACGGGTGGTACCGGACATGCCGAGCATTTGCGCGATGTCGTGCGGGCGATGCCCTCGGCCCGGAGTTGTCGGGCCGTGGCGGCATCGGCGTCGTCGACCTGCTCGGGCGTCCGCCCCTACGTCCAGTCTCATTTCTAAACATTTGATACTGACGTAGGCCTGGCCGTGGGCTTAAGAACCGTGCAGGTCGTGCAGTCCGATTTCCCAGTGTCACAAGCAAGTCCGAGTTCTCACAGATCTGACACAGGATGAAATACGGGACCCCGCTGGTTCTATGTGAGTATGACCACCGCCGCATACCTCAGGGTGTCCACCGGGCAGCAGTCCATCGATCAGCAGCACGACACCATCGCGGCGGCGGGTATCACCCCGGACCGGGTATTCACCGATACTGCGTCCGGTCGCGCTGGCAGTAATCGACCAGGCTGGACGGAGTGCATGGGTTACCTCCGAGAAGGGGATCACCTCGTGGTCGTCGCCGTCGACCGGCTCGGGCGCTCTGTCCGCGAGGTCGCCAATGCCCTCCACGAGCTGATGAGCCGTGGCGTACACGTGCGCTCACTGCGTGAAGGCGTGGACACCAGCACCCCGACAGGTCGTGCTGTCACGAGCATCATGGCCACAATCGCCGAGTTGGAACTCGAACTGGGCAAGGAGCGCCGTGCCGCCTCCCGCGAGGCGCGGGTCGCACGGGGCCTGGCCGCCACGAAGCCGATGAAGCTGGACGCCGTCCAGCAGAAACGGCTACTTCGGCTGTATCAGCAGGGCGAGCCTGTGAGTGAATTGACCGCGATGTTCGGGATCAGCCGGAGCACGCTGTTCCGGACCCTCAAAGTCCTGAAGCAGCAGTATTTGCCAGCGTGAACCTTCGCACTTGGGCGGAGCGTCCTTGTCGCCCCTGGGGTAGGCAAATCGGTCAGAAGTTGCCGCACAGCCCTGAGTGCCGAGGGCACAAGTAGTTCGCATGAACTTCCATGCAGGGTGACGATCAAGTGGGCGGCTAAGTACTACCAGATCATGGCCTCGCGGCGCCTGTCTGTCCGGTATTCGCCAGGGACGGCTGTTCGGGTGAAGCCCCTGCAGTTGTGCTACTGACTTCAACTTCGGGATCGGCCACCGACGCTGCAATACCGAGATTTATCAAGCCGGGGACGATCAGACCCAAGATTATGGACCCTATAAGTTGAACACTCGACCAGAAGTCCCATTGCGACAGAAGCCCAGCGTAAACGGTGCCCACGATAGCGAACGCGGCGGCGCAGTAAGTGATCCCCGGGAGTCTCCCGATGGAGAAATCAATTGTCTTTGAGGACTTGAGCTTTTCCAACGTTCGCCCCGTGCGCCGCAAGATGACAATAAACGACAGAAGGATTATCACAGCACCAATGAGCGCAGTAATTGCCACAAGTGACCACACAAATATCCCGCTGAGGCCATCGTACCTAACTTGTAGGTAATAGATATTGGTTGAGATCAGTATTCCCGTCGTCGTTATTACTATCGCTGTGGACAGCCAGCCGTTTAGCTTGATTGCGTGCTTCCAGAAATCCGTCGCTTCTCTGATTCGCGCATCCTTATTAGGTTCGCTACTGGTCAGGGCACTGTTTACGACGCCCTCGCCATAGCTCACGAGCAGCCAACTTAGGCCACAGACGAAGACAGAACCGCCAACGGCGAGCATGCCACTAGCGGCCATGCCCTGGCTCCATATACGAACGCATTCATCGCGGGTGGGTGTACCTTCTATATACGATCCGGTTATCAGACTGAATAGATAGCTATCTAGGCCTAGTACAAGGACGCCGGACGCGAACAATAGGATGGTGTGACTATCGGGTTTCTTCGCGGATGCAAAAAGCACTGCGATCACCGTGATCTGAAAGCCTGCTAATACACCGGCTAACTGCGAATTGGTAGCTGCGGAGCTAATTATGCTCCAATTCGAAACGGTCGTACAATACTGGTCCATTGATCCCCCCAAGAAGTCGAACTTGTCGGCAAGACAACAGAATACGAGAGTCGGACGTAAGTGGGCGCGCATTGACCGCATCAGATGCTCGCGGAAAGTCCTCGTGACCGATGTCCACCGACACGGACGTCTGCCCATCTGCCCCACCCCACGTCAGCCTGCTCAGGCGAATCGACGTCACGCTCTGGATGGCCGCGACTCAAGTCAAAAGACATGACCGCGTTTTTCTAGATCTGCCCTACTGCGCGTAGCCAACCTGCCGCTGCTCACGAATTGACCACAGTTCGTGAGGCGGCATGCCAGTACATCCGGCCTGTGGGCTGTCACCGTTCATATCCGCATCCACCACGGTGGTGCAGGCGTCCTCGATAGAGGAGATGTTGCTGCCAGGTACCTTGCTGACGGTCTTCCACAGCGACCGAGCCAGCCAACGACCGTTTGCTTACACCTTCCTTCGCTACAGGCGACAGGACACGGATGTGCGTCTGTTGAAACGATGGATTGGGTCCATGCTCGCCGGGCGACCTAACATCGTTTCAGTGAGTGGTCCCACACACGCCGAGATTATTAATGCGTTCATGTCCAGGGCGTCCCGCGTAATCAACTCCGAGCTCGTCAGTACGACGATTGCGCAGTTGGAGGCCGGGTACAGCTTCAATGCGCGGGTGATCGGCCCCGGCCAGACGGAGATCAGCTGGGAGGCGCACAATGAGCACCTGGTTAAGAGTCTGGCCGTGGATCTGCGACCGTTCCTGCCGTGGGTCGACGACATCGTGAGAGTCACGCGGGTAATGAATGCAGTCCTCAACTCGATTACTGACGAGGACTGGAGGCGCACGGTCATCTCGATCAAGGACGAGTACCAGAAGATACTCAACAACGAGATGTTCTCCTCGCACTGGTCGATACCCAGCGAGCAATGGCAGATGAGCGCCACCGACCTAGAACTCGCCAAGCTGGTGCTGAATTCGCAGTGGTTCCACGAAGGCATGGATCCGCGCATGCGTCATCTCTTGGATTCAGACCACCAGCAGATGGGCAACTACCAAGCAGTGTGGCGGGTGCTGAACCACACCGTCCTAATCGTCACGGTGCTGCAAAGATTCATCACCGAGGCCGACGACGCCGGAGTTCTCCACCCGCGCACCAAGTAAGCGACCGCCTTCGTCGGCGTGTAACGAATCGCCCCGTGACCCTGCCGTGCGACGCTTGCGGCCCGCTTCAGGCAGTGGCGGCTACCGCACATCTGCCACAGGCCGACGAGGCCGGGGGGCGTCCCCCTTCGCACCGCCGCTCAAATCACAGTCCATCCCCGAGGTGATGATCCGGTTGACCAATTTTTAACGGCGGCGCTGCAGGATCGTAGTGGTAGCACTGGTGGAACGGCGACGTCATTCCGTTCCATTGCCCCTGGGCTCCGCCATAGACGGGCTGTGACGAAACGTCAACGCATCGAGTCCATGACCCGTCCGGCTGCACCGGACCGTCACAGTACAGCGCGCCAAGCATGTTTGACTCACAGTTGGTACCCGTTGGATCACCAGGGTAGGCGTGTGCGGTTGGGGCGGCGATCAGCGTGGCAGTGGCAATGCCGAGCCATGCCGGGAATGCCTTGACCTTCATACCGATGATCCCCTCAGCTGTACTTCGAATGTCCCCGGGCGGAAACGCTAGAGCGATATCAAGATCAAAGGAATCAGGTGTTTCCCTACAGGTTTCAGCCGCGACGACGCACCTCCGCGTAAGCAGCTATCAGCCCAGCGACTATTCCCGGAATACATTCGAGACTCTCGCAAGGAGGTGATCTCGCCGCGTTAGTCGCACTTACCTTGGGCAGCGCCGACCAGCCACTCCGCATCTTTTTCGGAGAGGGCATAACCATTGATGTATAAACCGACAATTGAGTTCGTGGGGACACCTCCATCCGCGTGGTAGCAGATATTGGCGAGAATCTGCACGACGTGCGAAGGATCGAGGTCTTGCAGAATCCCGTGGTCGTACACCTCCTCGGTGAAGGCATCCCCCTCCGCATAGGTCGGCCCCGCCGACGTCTTGGGGGCTGGACCACTCTCGGCAGCGGCATATTTCGGGCAGTACACGCGAATCGCGGTGTCGATCAACGCGGAGGCACCTTCGAGTCGTTGATCTGCAACCCCATCGCCTTCAGCGTGGTCAGAAACTGACGATCCTGTTCAGAAGTGTCGGCCAAGGCGGGCTGAGCGGCAGCCAGGGCACTGATGAACAACGCCGCTCCCACTACGAACGCCGCAGCAACCGACGATGGTCTCCCCATAGAACAATACTGACAGTCGATGAGCGTGATCACTGCACAAGGGGCAAATCGCTCCGTTCGATTGTGCCGATGACACCAATATTCGGTACGTAGCCGATTCTTTTGATGGCACGGGTTATTCGTAGAGATCGGACACAGCAGCACACCCGGCAGCCTCAACCTCGCTGCGGCGCTTCTGTTCCCGCAGGTGCGCATACTTCCGCCAGATCCGCTCCCGGCTCGGCGCAGTATCGGCGGCAGCCTTAAGCCGACGGTGGCGCTCGATGTCGGCAGCGTCCAAGGTGGCCGGGACGAACCCCAACTCCTCGGCCAACTCGGCCCTGTGCGCCCTGTCCTCGGCTGTACTGGCCACCGGGTCACTCGTCCTCGTCATAGTCGACTATCTCTATGGTCCCCGTCTGGACGGACTCGGTGAGATAGTCGTCGAAGTCGAACCTGCCGTCGCGCCAGGTCTCCGGCGGGAGGTCTGCGACGTCCGCCTCGGTCGCTGAGCGAAGCTCGTCATGTGTGTAGATCTCATTGCCTATTCGGTACCGGGAGTCATCGTCGGCCATGTCAACTCCTTGAGACCAAGCCTCCCAGAGGAGGGCGGTCATACCCAGGCACCTGTTGATGCTGAGCTGCTTCGCATCCGGGCCAGCCGTGAACGAAAGGGTGGGCGCGCCGCCAGCCGAGCTTCGCTGCACCTCATGACGCTCGCGTAGTTCAACGATGCACCACCAGCTTTCCATCCCCACCAGGCTCGGATAGGTGAGTCACTCACGACTGACCCGGGCTGAGACCGCACGCTCGAAGGTCGGTTAATGACCATTCACCGAATACTACGAGTACCGGCGGCGAATTCTGCATTAGGGCTGTTCAGCGGGCTTTGTCGCGACGGGAGAGCCGACGCAAAGCGCCTCTAGAGCTTTTTTGGCGCATCACCTTCTTTAAGTCCTCTGTAGGTTGAACTGATCTCAATGAGGCACTGCGGGATCAACGGCACCGCCTTCGCGCCACGCGGTGACGACTGGCGGCCTCACCAGATTTCGCTCAATCTCCGAAGAGCACCGACGCCGCCGGTCGGAAAGTACTACAGAGCCGAAGGCGAAGCGTTGGTTGAGATCGCACCAAGCGCAACGCAATGCTGCATTCCGCCACATGGAGCAGGCGAGCATGCCGCCGAAGAACAGCAGTGTGAACAATGGCCAGGGCATGACGGCGACTCCTTAATACGGTTGCGCTTGTTCTTCTGTTTCAGTTTGTCCGTCTGCCCGAGTGATCATGGGTAACGCCATGACACGATGGCCGTATGGCGGGGAGGGTCGTAGTCGCGTTTCTGGCCGGTGTGCTGCTGGTGGGATGCTCGGGTGGCCGAACTAGCGGTGACCCGGCTGAATGGCGTTCCAGCGTATGCAGGTCGGGAAGCAACGCCGGTCTGAACGCGCTTGTCGAGGGCATTGATGCTTCCGATCTCCAGGTTTGCTTGTCGGCGGATTCCAGCGCGGGGTCTGTGTACATCGCGAGCGGCAACTACTCCTCGCGTGACAGCCTGGATTATTACCTGCACAACTATTCCGCGTTCCGAGGCCGTCCGTATGCGACCGCCTCCGCGTCAGGTGGGGGCGTGTGGGCGTTCGTCGCATTCGTGGATGGCATCGGCAGTGGCAACCCGGGCGTGGCACTGAAACCTTTGAGCGAGTTCGGATTCGAGCTTCACTCGACCAACGCGCACTCAACTCGAAGTGATACTCCGACGACGACCGCCAAGCCGACGACATCGGTGTACCTGCCGACGACCACAGCCGCGCCTGCAGGTCCGACTGGAAGCCTGTCGCCCACGGCGCGGGACATTCTCGCCGCGCGCGTTAACGATTGCGTGTTCGTTGTAGATGGCCCGGTCATGCAAGACGGTCGCCAGCAGGTTGAGGTGTCGCTCGTTCCGTGCGATGGCCAACTCGCGAACTATTTCGTGAACCGGATTGAATACGTCAGCGGTACTCCGTCCTGTTCATCTTCAGCAAAGTGGGTACGAGAGCGCTCGGTCTCGCCGCCGAAGGTGTTGTGCCTCACTTCGATGGGGTGACGCACCCGTTCGCGTAACTCGCCACGGATGGGGGCGCTGTACTTCGTGCTGGCGGTAGTACCGCCATAGCCCCTCCGGGGTGAAGGCGATGTCACCGGCGTGTCGGTTTCCAGTGCCCAAAGGATGTCGGAGCGGCACCGTAGCTTTCTGGGTGAGGGGATGGAAACACCCCTGGAGGTACGCGATGAGCCGAGGCGGGGGCCATGACCAAGATCCTTAACACCTTTGCGTCCATAGAGCGGTACGACCTGGAGTATGACCGAGCCATCCATGGGCGGGTCCCCGTGGTGCCCAAGCACTTCGACGTGATCCACGCGGGTGTGTTTCCAGATCCAGAGGACGGCTTTGCCTGGATGAAGATCCACGATGTTATCCTCGATGCCAAGGAGCCTGTCTTCGCAGATTCCAGATTGGACGCTCAGCCATCCGCCTGTGGCAAGAGAGTGAAGACGTTCCTGCCGAAGCCGTTCGACGATGAACACCCCAAGGCCTGCCCGGATTGTGTGCGTGCCTTGGGGGACCTCGGGCCACCGAAGTAGTACCCGTGAGCGGGTACCGAACGATACCGTCCGTAGATGGCCGACGTTCCCGAGTACCGAGACATGCTCAAGTCGCTGCGGGGGCCGACACCGCTTCTCGCAGAGGCCCTGACCGTCGCCGACATGCGACGCTCCGCACGGCTTTCGAGCCTCCTCGACGGGCCGCGCCTGCGCGGCCTGGAGCAGCTCTATGCCTACCTGGACGCCGCCGTGAAGGCCTACGCAGAGATACCTGCCATAGCCGGTGTGGCGTTCCTGATCCAGCGCGTGAAGAGCGACTATAAGACCGCGTTGGAGGCCACGCTCTCCGGCTACCAGGGCGTCGCAGCGGACGCGATGCGTGACGTGATGGAGATCGAGTACCTGTTGCTGGACTTTGCGGCGAGTGAGGATCAGTCCCACGCTGAAGAGTGGCTCAACGCCGGTGACAGCCTTGGGAATAAGTACTGGCCAGCGACTGTGCGCACGCGGCTAAAGCGCAGTGGGGTACCGCCTTTCGCGAACGACGGCTTTGAACCAATTGACTACAAAGCGCATAGCAAGGCCCTGCATGTGAACCCGGGACCGTCAGCGGTAGCGTCACGAGGTCCAGACCCGTTGGAAGAGCCGGTGCCCTTCTATAGCGAGCTTGGGTTCATCGAGATGTTCGAACACGGCCACCGAATACTTTGGGCTATCGAGCTACTTCGTGCGGTGGCGCTGGGAGTTCCTGACGACTACGAACCGCTAATGGCCCGCGACGATTTCGACGATGCTTACGAGAGAACTCGTCGGCTGCAAGTCATGATGGTCGGGTTCATCGAGGGGCCGACTATGCTCCGAGAACGGCTGGGACGTGAACCGACAGTCGCTGAAATACTTGGGCACGTACGGGACGAACTTGCCGCCATGGGTGGCTCAATTGATCCCAGTGACGGGGAGGAATCGGTTTAGCGACTGGGGTACCCCGGCCTCCAGGTCGACATCCGCAGTGCCGACACGGTCACAGCGACCGGTACTCACAGAGGCATCCCGATAGACCGCACTCGATGAACTCAGGCAGCCCCAAGATGCTTGGCCATCCGGGCATTCGCCTATCGGGCAGCCGTCGCCATGCTTGTGCGCAATCAGCCACTCCTTGGTGCCCTCCTCTGGTGCGCGCCTATGTGCCAGGGTCATGGCGTGACCTTCTTGGCGTCGGTGTGCCAGTAGCAGGGTTCGCCGGGGATCTGAACCAGGTAGCGGCACGTGTAACCGTCTTTCGTGCGCCTGCCGCATCTGTGCATGACGGTGCGGACCCGGTTAAACCATTCCAGCGGTAGCGGACCGAGCTGTTCATGGTTGGGAATCACAGGTTATTCCTCTTTTCGGTCAAAGATCACTAAGCCTGGTTAGCCCGAGACTCACATGTTCCTTTTTCACTGGCGTACTTGCTGTTTCGATGCGCTGGGCACGTCTCTTCTCACGGCGTTCCTGGTTCATGTGGCGAGGTGGACGCTTGTTGAACTCGTCACGGATCTGGTCGTAATTCTCAGCGAAGGTGAACAAGTTCTTGATCCGGCCCGACCAGTAGTGGTCGGTCATGGCCTTATCCAGAAGGCTGTAGACCTCGCCATAGTCACGCTGGTCACTGAACAAAATCCGACGAGCTGACTTACTCCACGATTCCCGCTTTGACTGGTTGGGAGCATTGCGTCCAAGGGCTGCAGACTTTTCGGCCATCAGGTTGACCAAGCTGTCTATCAATGATTCGCGCACTTGTGAATCGTTGGTATCCAGGTCCTGCTCAGGTGTGGGGTTTCCACGGTGATCAGACCAACCATCACTGTGATCTCCACGACCAGCACGGTGATCTCCACGGTGGTCAAGTTGACCGCCAGTGCGGTCAGACTGACCTCCACGACGATCTCCAGGAGCTACCAGGTGGTTGGCCAGGTGATCACCGGGTGCTACCAATATGTTCTCCTTGGAGTTGACCAGGTGATCACCAAATGATTCACCAGGTGCTACTACGGAGTCGACCAGGTGATCACCAGGGCCTACCGCATTTTCACCAGGTACCACCAGGTGATCACCTGGTGGTCTACTTGCTGGCCATAGACCTTCGCTAGATCCATCCGCTAGAGGGTTGCGCGGCACAGCCGCGCTCCAGCCAGCCTGTTCTGGATAGAGGTTCTGGTTATTAGTTCTAGTTTGTGTGTCACATTTGCGGTCAACCCGGTGTCGTATTTGCGGTGAGGTGGGTGTCATATCTGCGGTCAACTGTGCAGTGAGCCGCAGGTCAGGGAAGTAATAGAAGTTCGACGTTGTACGTTGCTGGTCGTTGACTCGACCAACGACGTCAATGACCTTGGCCGTGCACAGATTTCGTAGGTATCGCTGTACCTGTCGTTGGCCAATTCCCGCCCGTCTGGCCAACGTTTCGACCTTCGGGTAGCAGCCTTGGTGACCTTCGAAGCTCCGCAGCACCGCATAGATCCCGATCTCGGTGGGGCTGACTCGACCGAGCAGTGCCGACGGCAGCTTCGCCCATCGGCCACCGCTGGCCGCGAACGTGTACTCGTAACGCCCGCCATTGGCCCCCTTGCCGACGGCGACGGTGATGGCCTTGGCATTGATCAGGTCCCGACGAGCGCGTCCGACGGTGTCCGCGCTCACGTCCAGGCGGTCGGCTACATCGGCCTCTGTCGGCGAGCACGATTCGGTGCCACAGGCGAATGACCGCAGTGCTGCATACACGCCGATACTCCTCACAGGCACCTTGCCGAACAACGAGACAGGAACCATGACGAAATACCCCTGGGAGGTATTAGGATGGGCTGGGTCTTGATTGGCGTTGAGACTGTTCGGGCGCGGCCCCGGGTTGCCCGGGGCTGTTTCGTTACTCATCGGCCAGCGCCGCCTCGAAATGCACGGCGTGAGGATCGGCACCGACGCATTCGTCAGGATCAACCATGCCGGTGTCCTCGATGCGCTCACGATCATGCTGAGAAGCGTTAAGGTGCATGCTCATTGGGCACCACCGCGCACACTTGCGGCGCGCTGGTCGGCGAGCCACACGTCGAGGTCAGCACGGTCGTAGAAGACCTTGGAGCCGATGCGATAGGACACCGGCCCGATATTGGCGTGCCTGTAGTACCGGAGCGTGGCGTCGGCCAGTCCGGTGTACCGGGCTGCCTCCCGCGTGCTCATGCGGTCGGGAGGATCTGAATGAGCCTGCAGCGCAATGCAGTGCGGGCATAACAGCACGGGGGGAGAAATGACTTCGGTGACATTGGCGCTCATGACAAGCATTCCTTTCGAGCACAACACAAAACAATCGTGTGTGTGTCCGATAAAGGCGCTCGATGGTGGCCAGTCCGGGATCTTTGATTACCGCTCTGAAAGCGCCAAGAAAGGTCGCCGAGAGGTCCTCACCCGCAATCTTACAACAACAGTGTGATTGGTGGTCAACGGGCTTCAACGTTGGCGGCCTTGCGGGCAGCGGAATCCATTGCGGTGGCGAGCTTGTCCCAGTCGCCTTCCAGCATGTGCGAGTACACATTCGCGGTCGTCGAGACGTTGCGGTGGCCGAGCAACTTGGATGCGGTGAGGACGCTGCCGACCTCGCTGATGGCCAGCGATCCGGCGGTATGCCGCAACGTGTGCGGCGTGACGCCCTCTATGCCCAGCGTGGCCACGGCCCGGTCAAACCGCACACGGAACCATCCGATGGTCATGGCGTCACCATCGGGACCGGGAAATAGGAACTCTGACGGGTCACGGCCAGTCACGACACGCTCCAGCTCTTCGGCCAGTTCGGTGGTCAGGATCGGCACCGAGCGCCTCTGGTGAGTCTTGGTGTCTCCCTCGATGCGACCATGGCCGCGTACGCCAGTGATGGACTTGGTCACCCAGATGCGGCGGTTCTCAGTGTCGACGTCACCCACCCGCAGCGCAGCGCACTCGCCGAATCGTAGGCCTGTATAAGCGAGGAACCGCACCATGGTGGCCAAGGCGTGCGGCGATACCTGCGCTGTGCGCGTATCACTGCGGCGGCGAACATTGGCCTCGGCGGTGACCATCGCATCGGCAAGTTTGCGCACCTGATCGTGAGTGAGCGCCAGCCCCTTGCTCGCGGGCTTGCTGGGGAGCTCGGTTCCGTCCGCAGGATTGGTAGAGATCCGTTTCATGGGTTTCACCGCGTAGGCGAGCACCTGGTGCAACACCTGGTGCACTTGGATTACGCGGGCGGGGGAGAGGCCCGTATCTTCCTTCCCCTTCTTCTTGTGCTGCCGTGCCGCTGGATCAGTTGACAACCACGTAATCCAGTCCTGGACCTTCTCGTGGTCAATGTCGCGCAGCGGGACGTCTTTCCACTTGGGCAGGATCGTGACGTCCAGCAGGCCCCGATAGCCAGCGATTGTCTTGGGTGCTCGGTTGGCCGATTCCTTGGTCTTGAGCCAGGCCTCGGCGACGGTGCCGAACGTGACCGCCGAGCGTGCCGTGTCGACGTAGGTCCCGGTGAAGACGTCGGAGGTCACCTGCTTGACATGCGCCTCAGCGTCAGCCTTCTTTGCGAAGCTCTTAGACCGCTCGTGGCCGCCGCCGACCCATCGGGCCTGCCAGCGCTGCCCTCGGCCATGACGACGGGTGCAGACCTTAGTTCCTACCGCGCCGTGGGTCTTGTCGATGCACCAGGCCGCGTCGCTGGGACTGGCGTCTGCGGGGTACATCACGGCCTCGCCTCTGCGGGCTGCCCGGTGCCAGCGATCCTCCACTCCTGCACGGGGATTACGCCTGGTCGTCATAGGCACATTCTAGGCGCTGCGGGCTGACTGCGGGCTGAACCTGGCCTGCTCGGAGCTGATTCTGGCCGTTACCTGGTATTTCTGGTGCCCTCGGTGAGACTCGAACTCACACTGGACGGGTTTTGAATCCGTTTCCTCTGCCAATTGGGATACGAGGGCGTTCGCGCGTCGGCAACGCAGCGGCCTTCCACCATAGAGGATGCCCCCGAGGTCGCTGATCGCGGCCGCTACCGCCACAATGTCTTCCATGGCAGTTCCTCCTGAGTCACCGGCCGGCAACGAGAAACCACGACGCGTTCTCGTCGCCGAAGACGAAGCGCTCATCCGGATGGACCTGGCCGAGATGCTGCGCGAAGAGGGTTACGAAATCGTCGGTGAGGCCGGCGACGGGCAGGAGGCCGTCGACCTGGCCGAGAGCCTGAAGCCCGACCTGGTGATCATGGACGTGAAGATGCCTCGTCGCGACGGTATCGATGCCGCATCGGAGATCGCGGGTAAGCGGATCGCTCCGATCGTCATTCTCACCGCGTTCAGTCAGCGCGAGCTCGTCGAGCGGGCCCGCGACGCCGGCGCCATGGCATATCTGGTCAAGCCCTTCAACATCAACGACCTCATTCCGGCCATCGAGGTGGCGGTGAGTCGGTTCAGTGAAATCGCCGCACTGGAGCGTGAAGTCGCCGAGCTGTCGGATCGGTTGGAGACCCGAAAACTGGTCGAGCGCGCGAAGGGTTTGCTGCAAGCCAACCAGGGGATGACCGAGCCTGAGGCGTTCAAGTGGATTCAGCGCGCGGCGATGGATCGCCGTACCACCATGAAGCGCGTAGCTGAGGTCGTACTGGAGACCCTCGACACGCCCACCGACGCGTCCCCGTCGACCTAGCGATTACCCCGGCCAACCGTTAATTGTTCGTTTCCGACGCCGCGGTTTGGCCCGATTGCCCACCAGATCGACACGGTCCCTTCGTCAACATCACGCACTGCCGCCATGTGTTGGCTATGGTCGTCCCGAAGCATCGCCGCCCCCGCCGACCTGGGCAGGGCCGATGATGCCGACGAAAACATTAACCCGGAGGTGAAGCGTGCGCGGTCGCGTGGCACGGAAAGCATTTGCTATCGGTAGCGCAAGTTTGGTTGTGCTCGGCATAGCCGGCTGCCAACAACAATCCGAGCCGAGCGAGGACGGCGCGGCACCCAGTGACCTGAAGATCGTCGAACAGGTCCAGATCGACGAAAACGGCACTGAGGTCAAGCCACCCGAAGGTGTGACGCCGCTTGATCCCGCCGGTGACGGCAACGCACAGTGCCCGCCCGTGTCCCTGGCCATGGCGGGCGCGCTGAACGGGCCGGATGCCGCGCTGGGCATCAATATCAAGAACGGCATCCAGCTCGCCGTCGACCAGCACAACGCCGCCAACAAGGGCTGCCAGGTGCAGTTGAAGACATTCGACACCGAAGGCGATCCGCAGAAGGCCACCCAGGTCGCACCGCAGATCATCAACGACGCCTTCACCATCGGCCTGATCGGACCGGCCTTCTCCGGCGAGACCAACGCCACCGGCGACGTGTTCAACCAGGCCGGCCTGGTTGCCGCCACGGCGTCGGCCACCAACGTCACGCTCTCGGAGAAGGGATGGAAGACCTTCTTCCGCGGCCTGGCCAACGATGGCGTGCAGGGGCCGTCGGTCGCCAACTATTTGAAGAACACACTGGGCCACAAGAAGGTGTGCGTGGTCGACGACAGCACTGACTACGGTCTGGGCCTGGCCCAGGCGGTCCGGGAAACGTTGGGCCCGATTGCCGATTCGGCGTGCAACATCTCGGTGAAGAAGGGCGACAAGGACTTCTCCGCCGCGGTGACTCAGGTGAAGGGCGCCAGCCCAGACTCGGTGTTCTTCGCCGGGTACTACGCCGAGGCGGCTCCGTTCGTCCAGCAGCTCAAGGACGGCGGCTTCGAGGGCACCTTCGTCAGCGCCGACGGCACCAAGGATCCCGAGTTCGTCAAGCAGGCGGGTGAGGCGTCCAAGGATGCGGTTTTGGCCTGCCCCTGCGGCCCCGCCACCGGCACCTTCGCGGAGGATTACAAGAAGGCCTTCAACCAGGAGCCGGGGACCTACAGCGTCGAGGGTTACGATCTGGGCGCGATCCTGCTGAAGGGCATCGACTCCGGCAAGATCACGCGGCCAGACCTGCTGGAGTTCGTGCGTACGTACGACGGCCAGGGCGTCGGTCGCAAGTACCAGTGGACCCCGACGGGCGAGCTGACCACGACATTGATCTGGATCTACAAAGTTCAGTAGGAAGCTGCTCGAGACGCGTCCGAGACCAAAGGGCTCGGGCGCGTTCTCGTTCGCACAGTGAATTTGCAAGGAGCCGCCGCCGGTGATTTCCCAGTGCGTGGACCACGGAGCCCAGTACGCCTGTCTGGCCGCGAACATCAACTTCAACCTCGACGGCCTGCGAAATGGCTTCTGGCAGTTGACGATCGACGGCCTGTCCTGGGGCGCGATCTACGCGCTGGTGGCTGTCGGCTACACGCTGGTGTTCGGAGTGCTCCGTCTGATCAACTTCGCGCATTCCGAGATCTTCATGCTCGGCATGTTCGGCGCCTATTTCTGCCTCGACATCATCCTGGGTTTCACCCCGAGCGGTAACGACTACGAGAAAGGCGTAGCGCTCACGGTGCTGTACCTCGGCGTCGCAATGCTTTTCGCGATGCTGGTGTCGGGCTCGGCGGCGGTCGGCCTGGAGTTCATCGCGTACCGGCCGCTGCGAAAACGTGGGGCGCGATCCTTGACGTTTTTGATCACGGCGATCGGTATGTCGTTCGTGCTGCAGGAGTTCGTGCACTTCGTGCTGCCCAAGCTGCTCCCGGGTTACGGCGGTAGCAACGCTCAGCAGCCGATCATCTTGATGCAGCCCAAGACGCAGTTCACCATCTTCGGTGCGACGGTCTCCAACGTCACGTTGGTGATCGTCGCCTCCGCGCTGATCTTCGCCCTGCTGACCGATATGGCGATCAATCGAACGAAGTTCGGCCGGGGCATCCGCGCCGTCGCCCAGGACCCCACCACGGCGACCCTGATGGGCGTCTCCCGCGAACGCATCATCATGACGACGTTCCTGCTCGGTGGTCTGCTCGCCGGTGCGGCCGCGCTGCTGTACACGCTGAAGGTGCCGCAGGGGATCATCTACTCCGGCGGATTCCTGCTCGGCATCAAGGCATTCTCCGCCGCCGTCCTCGGCGGTATCGGCAACCTGCGCGGCGCGCTATTGGGTGGACTGCTGCTCGGGATCATGGAGAACTACGGGCAGGCGGTGTTCGGTACCCAGTGGCGCGACGTGGTGGCGTTCGTCCTGCTCGTTCTGGTGCTGCTGATTCGGCCGACCGGAATACTCGGTGAAAGCCTTGGGAAGGCACGAGCATGAGCGCCAACGAGAAACCGAAGCCGGGATCATCCTGGTCCGACAGGTTGCTGGCACCCGGCGACGGGCTGCGTCAGTGGTGGGATCGGCTGTCCCGCGTACAGAAGTGGGGTTTCGGCGTCATCGGCTTCGGACTGCTGGCGTTGCTGCCGCTGTTCCCGCCGCCGTTTCTGAACACGCCGAACATCAGCTTCGGCGGCACGATGGCGCAGTTCGCGATGGTGGCAATCATCGCGATCGGCCTCAACGTCGTGGTGGGCCAAACCGGTCTGCTCGACCTCGGATACGTCGGCTTCTACGCTGTCGGCGCCTACACCGTCGCGCTGCTGACCAGTCCGAACAGCCCATGGAACCGCACCGGTCCGGACGGATGGTTCGACGAGAGTTGGGCGTGGCTCGCGTGTGTGCCGTTGGCGATGGCCATCACCGCGTTGAGCGGACTGATCCTCGGCTCGCCGACGCTGCGGCTCCGCGGCGACTACCTGGCCATCGTCACGCTCGGGTTCGGCGAGATCATCCGGCTGCTCGCCGACAACCTCGCCGACGTCACCAACGGGCCCCGCGGTCTCAACGAGGTCGCCTATCCGCGGGTGGGCCAAACCGAGCAGTTGCCCGACGGAGTCTTCTCCAGCGGAAACTCGATGGGCGACGCGAATTACGGCACCTGGTGGTTCTGGCTGGGCATCGTGATGATCGTCATCATTCTTCTGCTCGTGGGCAACCTGGAGCGCAGCCGAGTCGGACGGGCCTGGGTGGCCATCCGCGAAGACGAAGACGCCGCGGAAGTCATGGGTGTCAACACGTTCAAGTTCAAATTGTGGGCGTTCGTGATCGGCGCAGCCATCGGCGGGCTGTCCGGAGCGCTCTACGCCGGCCAAGTGCAGTACGTTGCACCGCCGACGTTCAACATCATCAACTCGATGCTGTTTCTGTGTGCGGTGGTGCTCGGCGGGCAGGGCAACAAACTCGGCGTGGTGTTCGGCGCGTTCATCATCGTCTATCTGCCGAACCGCCTACTGGGCGTGGAATTCCTCGGGATCAATCTCGGTGACCTCAAATACCTGTTCTTCGGGATGGCGCTCGTCGCGCTGATGATCTTCCGGCCCCAGGGTCTGTTCCCGGCGCGTCAGCAACTACTCGCCTACGGCAAGGCCGCGCGCGATTTCCTGCGGTCGCCCGAGAAGGAGTCGGCGAAATGAGTATCGAGGAACTGGCAGGCGTCCACCGTGAGATCGAGGCGGCCGAGGGCGAAACACTGCTGCAGACAGAGGATTTGACGGTCAAGTTCGGCGGTCTGACCGCGCTGGATTCGGTTACCTTCGATATTCGGCGCGGTGAGATCCTCGGAATGATCGGTCCGAACGGCGCGGGCAAGACAACGTGCTTCAACGCCATCACCGGGGTGTACCGGCCTACGTCCGGCACGGTGACGTTCGACGGCGCCCCGTTGGGCCGCATCAAACGCCACCAGATCACCCGTCGCGGTATCGCTCGTACGTTCCAGAACATCCGACTGTGGGGCGAGATGACCGCGCTGGAGAACGTCATGGTCGGCACCGACGCACGACACTTCACGTCGGTGCCGGGTGCGCTCGTGCGTACTCCGCGCCATCGCCGGGAGGAGCACTCGGCGATCGAGCGTTCGGCGGCCCTGCTGCATTTCGTCGGGATCGCTCATCGCGGCGAGGAGAAGGCGAAGAACCTGCCCTACGGCGATCAACGACGGTTGGAGATCGCCCGCGCGCTGGCCACCGAACCGAAGCTGCTGTGCCTCGACGAGCCTGCCGCGGGATTCAATCCCCGCGAGAAGGCCGCGCTGATCGAGCTGATTCAGAAGATCCGAGACGACGGCTACACCGTGCTGCTCATCGAGCACGACATGCGGCTGGTCATGGGGGTGACCGACCGCATCGTCGTACTGGAGTTCGGCCGCAAGATCGCCGACGGCCTGCCGGCCGAGATCCGCGAGGACCCCAAGGTCATCGCGGCGTATTTGGGAGTGCCAGATGACGACATCGAATGACGACAGGCCGATCTTGCTCGAGGTGCGCGACCTGGTCGTGCAATATGGCCGGATCCGTGCGCTGCACGGCATTTCGCTGCAGGTCCGGGAGGGCGAATTGGTGACCCTGCTCGGCTCCAACGGAGCGGGCAAGACGACGACGATGCGCGCGATCTCCGGCCTGCTGCCGTTGACGTCGGGGTCGGTGTGGTTCGAAGGTGCCGACATCTCCAAGGTCAAAGCCCATCACCGGGCAGTTCGAGGTTTGGTGCAGGCACCGGAGGGCCGCGGAGTGTTTCCGGGTATGACGGTGATCGAGAACCTTGAAATGGGTTGCTACGGGAGAAAGTTCGCGTCCAAGGCCGAGCATCGGGAACGGCTTGACTGGATTTTGGAGACGTTCCCTCGGCTGGCGGAACGGCGAAGCCAGGTCGGCGGAACACTCTCGGGTGGCGAACAGCAGATGCTCGCGATCGGCCGTGCGCTGATGGCCCGGCCGCGAGTGCTGCTACTCGACGAGCCGTCTATGGGCTTGGCGCCGATGGTGATATCGCAGATCTTCAAGATCATCGCCGAAATCAACGCCAGCGGTACCACGGTGCTGCTGGTGGAACAGAACGCCCAGCAGGCGCTGAGCCGATCCGACCGCGCCTACATTTTGGAGACCGGCGAGGTGACCCGCAGCGGTGTGGCACGGGAACTGTTGGCGGACGACAGCATTCGCGCCGCCTACCTCGGCGTCGCCTAGCTCGGTTCCCCGCGAGCGACCGTGTCTGTACACCGCCACGCCGCCGAGGGTGTGCACTTTGCGGTCGCTCGCGCTCAACGCGTGGTGCGCACCTGTAGGGCATCGAGGACGTCGGCCTGCGAAGTCGGCACCTCGATGCGCATTACGAGTTCGTCGCGGGTCAGGTCGAAATCGAACGTGAAGAACGAGCAGCATTCACTCTCACGCTGCGCCAGATCGCGCGCGGCGGACTCGACATCGGCGGGCAGGCAGAGATCCAGGCGTGTCAGGTGCACTCGCTTCGATCGCAGTACCAACCTGAACAGGTCGTCGAATTCGGCGACTCGCAAGGGGCGTTCGGACGTCGGCAGTGTGCACGCATCCGGCGCCCAGTCGTCCGTTTCGGTCATCGCCCGAATCTAGCGCGCGACGACCACTGACGAGCCGTGCCCGAACAATCCCTGGTTGGCGGTGACACCGACCTTGGCGCCTTCGACCTGACGGCCGGTGGCCTGTCCCTTGAGCTGCCAGGTGAGCTCGCAGACCTGCGCGATCGCCTGGGCGGGAATGGCCTCGCCGAAGCAGGCCAGTCCACCCGAAGCGTTGACCGGGATCTTGCCGCCGATGGTCGTCGCACCACTGCGCAGCAGCTTCTCGGCCTCGCCCTTGGGGCACAGGCCCAGATGCTCGTACCAGTCCAATTCCAGTGCGGTGGACAGGTCGTACACCTCGGCAAGACTCAGGTCTTCGGGCCCGATGCCTGCCTCGGCATAAGCGGCGTCGAGAATCTGATCCTTGAAGACCCGATCGGGCGCGGGCACCGCCGCGGTGGAATCCGTTGCGATGTCCGGCAATTCGGGCAGGTGCTGCGGGTACTGCGGCGTCTGGAGACTCACCGCACGCACCGAAGGCACACCCTCGAGCGACCCGAGATGCTTCTCGGCGAACGACTTGCTGGCCACTATCAACGCGGCCGCTCCGTCGGAAGTGGCGCAAATATCAAGCAGGCGAAGCGGATCGGAGACCACCGGGCTTGCCAGCACGTCGTCGACCGAGCTTTCCTTGCGGTACCGCGCGTTCGGATTGTCCAGCCCGTGCTTGGCGTTCTTGACCTTCACCTGGGCGAAGTCCTCGAGCGTCGCGCCGTAGAGGTCCATGCGACGGCGCGCCAGCAGCGCGAAGTACACGGTGTTGGTCGCACCGATCAAATGGAAACGCTGCCAGTCGGGATCGTTCTTGCGTTCGCCGCCGACCGGGGCGAAGAAGCCTTTGGGGGTCGTATCCGCACCGATCACCAAGGCGACATCGCAGAAGCCCGCGATGATCTGAGCCCGTGCGCTCTGCAACGCCTGCGAGCCACTCGCGCACGCCGCGTAGCTGGAGGTGACGGGGACGCCGTTCCAGCCCAGCTTCTGCGCGAACGTCGCACCTGCGACGAATCCCGGATATCCGTTGCGGATCGTGTCGGCACCTGCGACGAGCTGGATCTGGCGCCAATCCAGGCCGGCCTCCGCGAGCGCGGCCCGGGCCGCGACGACGCCGTACTCGGTGAAGTCACGGCCCCACTTGCCCCACGGGTGCATACCCGCACCCAGGATGTACACCGGTTCTGGACTCATCACGCGATCCTCCAGGCGTGTACGACGCGCTCGATGCCGTCGTCGTCGACAAATAGCGGCATGGTGGTCAGTTCCATCTCGATGCCGACCTTCAAGTCAGCCGCGAGTGTCCCCTCGACGACCTTGCCCAACACGATGATGCCCTCGTCGGCCAGCTGAACGGCGGCCACGGCGAACGGCTCGAACGGATCCGGCGACGGATACGGAGGCGGTGGGGCATAACGGTTTTCGGTGTAGCTCCAAAGCGTCCCCCGTCGGGACAGCGGGACCTGGGCCAACTCGTCGCCGTCACAGGCCGGATTGGGGCAGTTGTTGGCACGCGGGGGGAACACGAACGTCCCGCACCGATGGCACTTGCTGCCGATCAGATACGCGGCGCCCGATTCGTCGGTGGCGAACCACCCGTCGACCGCGGGCTGAGTAGATGCTGACACGCGGTCAGCCTAACGAACCGGGCCCTGGAACTGAAACGTGTTCCAGTTTGGCCCCGGGCCTGCAGCAGGATCTGCGTAATTGGGATCGGTAGCCGCGGCGACCATCTGTACTGAGTGCACCGGCGTCGCCAACGAGGCGCGCCCACGAGATTGGAGACCACCAATGGGATTCTTCGACAAGGCGAAGCAGGCCGCGCAGCAGGCCAGTCAGGCATTCGCGCAGCCGCAGGGTGACGGGCAGGTGCACGTCCGGGGCGCTGGACCCATCGATCCGGCCATCATGGGCGGCCCGTCGACCCGCTCGGTGTCGACCGACGACCCGATCTGGCAGCCCATCAACGGCATCTCGCTGCAGGACTACGCCGAGCTGGCTCGCGACGCGCAGGCCCGGGGCATCAACGACGAGGCCGGCATGATCACCCTCGCCCAGGAGCGCGGCTGGGATCCCGCGGACACGAAGGCCGCACTCGACGGCTGGGTGCAGCGGATGGGCCAGTCGATGGCCGTCGGCCAGCAGTTCCGCAAGTTCCTCGGCTACTGATCGGGGTCGGTCAACATGCCCAACCCGTTCAAGGACTGGGCGCGGATGTACGGCGCCAACAAGCAGTACCTGGAGTCGCAGGGCCGTCCGTCGTCGTTCTTCGGCCAGATCGGGGACATCCCCAACCGCATTCACGAGGCCGCCGATGCCACCGAGATCGGCATGAAGATGATGCGCCATTCGCAGTTGACGAACGGTGGCGGCGTGCCCGCCACCGTCACCGTCGAAGGCGTCTGGGAGGTCGGGTCCTACATGAACATGTCACCGGTCCTGCGCATCCAGGGGCAGGTGATGCGCGACGACGGAACCGCGCCGTACGGCGCGGTCTTCGACGAGGTCGTCGCGCAGATGCACGTCGCCCGTGCGCAGCCGGGCATGACGCTTGCGGTGTTCGTCGACCCGAATAATCCGACGGATATGGCGATCGACTGGATTCGCACCGGCCGGATTTAGTCCTCGGCGGCTACAGCGTGTCGGCGGCCGTGCATAGAGTAGGGCGGTGACCGCGAGCGCAACGACCGAGAAGGCCACCGAAAAGTCGACATTGATGTTGCTGGACGGCAATTCGTTGGCGTTCCGGGCCTTTTATGCGCTGCCCGCCGAGAACTTCAAGACCCAGGGCGGCCTGACCACCAACGCGGTGTACGGCTTCACCGCGATGCTGATCAACCTGCTGCGCGACGAGCAGCCCTCCCACATCGCTGCAGCGTTCGACGTGTCGCGGCAGACGTTCCGCCTGGAGAAGTACCCGGAGTACAAGGCGGGCCGGTCGGCCACCCCCGATGAGTTCCGCGGTCAGATCGACATCACCAAGGAGGTGCTCGGCGCGCTCGGCATCACGGTGCTGGCCGAGCCAGGCTTCGAGGCCGACGACGTGATCGCCACGCTGGCGACCCAGGCCGAAAACGAGGGCTACCGGGTGCTGGTGGTGACGGGTGACCGTGACTCGCTGCAGCTGGTCAGCGACGACGTGACGGTGCTGTACCCGCGCAAAGGCGTCAGCGAGCTGACTCGGTTCACCCCGGACGCCGTGCTGGAGAAGTATGGGCTCACCCCGCAGCAGTATCCCGACTTCGCGGCCCTGCGCGGCGACCCGAGCGACAACCTGCCCGGCATCCCGGGTGTGGGGGAGAAGACCGCCACGAAGTGGATCGCCGAATACGGGTCGCTGCAGACGCTGGTCGACCGGGTGGACACCGTCAAGGGCAAGGTCGGTGATGCGCTGCGGGCGAATCTGTCGTCCGTCGTGCTCAACCGTGAACTCACCGACCTGGTCAAGGACGTTCCGCTGGCCCAGACGCCCGACACGTTACGGATGCAGCCGTGGGATCGTGACCAGATCCACCGCCTGTTCGACGATCTCGAATTCCGGGTACTGCGCGACAGGCTGTTCGACACGCTGGCCTCTGCGGACCCCGAAGTCGATCAGGGCTTCGACGTACGCGGCGGCGCGCTCGAGTCCGGCGAGTTGGCGGCCTGGCTGGCCGAACACGGATCCGGCAAGCGGTTCGGGATGGCCGTTGTCGGTACGCATTTGGCATTCGACGCCGACGCCACCGCGTTGGCGATCGTCGCGGCCGACGGTGACGGTCGCTACCTCGACACCGCGACGCTGCAGTCCGACGACGAGGCCGCGCTCGCGTCGTGGCTGGCCGATCCGAGCCAGCCGAAGGCACTGCATGAGGCCAAGCTGGCGATGCACGACCTCGAGGGTCGCGGCTGGAAGCTCGCCGGCGTCACGTCCGACACCGCGCTCGCCGCCTATCTGGTGCGCCCGGGGCAACGCAGTTTCGCGCTCGACGACCTGTCGCTGCGGTACCTGAAACGTGAGCTCCGTGCGGATAACCCTGAGCAGCAACAGCTTTCCCTGCTCGATGACACCGACGGCGTTGACGAGCAGGCCGTCCAGACGGTGATCCTGCGCGCGAGCGCGGTGATGGACCTCGCCGACGCCCTGGACGAGGAACTGGCGCGCATCGACTCGTCGGCGCTGCTGGGCAACATGGAACTGCCGGTGCAGCGTGCGCTCGCCGAGATGGAGTCCGCGGGCATCGCCGTGGATCTGAAGCAACTTGCGGAACTGCAGAGCGAGTTCGCTGATCAGATCCGCGACGCCGCCGAAGCGGCGTACGCGGTGATCGGCAAACAGATCAATCTCGGCTCACCGAAACAGCTACAGGTCGTGCTGTTCGACGAGTTGGAGATGCCGAAGACCAAACGGACCAAGACCGGCTACACCACCGACGCGGATGCGCTGCAGAGTCTTTTTGACAAAACCGGGCATCCGTTCCTGCAGCATCTGCTGGCGCACCGCGACGCAACCCGACTCAAGGTCACCGTCGACGGGTTGCTCAATGCGGTCGCCTCGGATGGTCGCATCCACACGACGTTTAACCAGACGATCGCCGCCACGGGCAGGCTTTCGTCGACCGAGCCGAACCTGCAGAACATTCCGATCCGTACCGAAGCGGGCCGTCGAATCCGGGATGCCTTCGTCGTCGGCAAGGGTTACGCCGAGCTCATGACGGCCGATTACAGCCAGATCGAGATGCGGATCATGGCGCATCTTTCCAAGGACGAGGGTCTGATCGAGGCGTTCAACACCGGCGAGGACTTGCATTCGTTCGTCGCATCACGGGCGTTCGGCGTGCCCATCGACGAGGTCACCGCGGAGCTGCGGCGCCGGGTGAAGGCGATGTCGTACGGGCTCGCCTACGGGCTGAGCGCATACGGCCTGGCCGCGCAGCTGAAGATCAGCACCGAGGAAGCCAAAGAGCAGATGGAGCAGTACTTCGACCGGTTCGGAGGCATCCGCGATTACCTGCGCGACGTTGTCGATCAGGCACGCAAGGACGGCTACACGTCGACGGTGTTCGGGCGTCGCCGCTACTTGCCGGAGCTGGACAGCAGCAACCGCAACGTGCGCGAGGCCGCCGAACGCGCCGCGCTCAACGCGCCGATCCAGGGCAGCGCCGCCGACATCATCAAGGTCGCGATGATCAACGTCGACACCGCCCTCAAGGACGCCGAGCTGAAGTCGCGCATGCTGCTACAGGTCCACGACGAGCTGCTGTTCGAGATAGCCGACGGTGAACGCGATGCGGTTGAGAAGCTGGTCCGCGAGCAGATGGGCAACGCCTACCCGCTCGACGTTCCGCTGGAGGTCTCCGTCGGCTACGGCCGAAGCTGGGACGCCGCGGCCCACTAGGGGGCGTCACCCGCGGGCCGCTGCCACTGTCCTCGCACACCACGCAACTCGACGCTGCCGCGGGGCATCGAGCCCGATCCATCGACAAATCATCGCTATCCACGAAATGCAGCGAAAGTGCGAGTAGGCGTCAGCATTTCGTCGAAAGCGATGAGGTCCCTGCCTCGCGCCGGGGTGGCAAGCGGTTTAGCGCACCGGCGGAGCGTGAAACCCGGCGAGTCCCGCCAGGGCGGGCGTCTGCATCCGCGCGACGTGCACCGCGTTGGCCTCCTCGGTCTGCATCGCGTACACCCGCGCGTCGCCGAATCCGCGGTCGATGCGGTCGCGCACAAACGCCAGTTCCACGACCTGGGCCGCGAAAGCCTTGACCGCTTTTCCGGCTGGCTTACCTCCGGAACGGCGTGCGTGGGCGATCGCCAACTTGCGGTTCTTGATCGAGTTCAGCCATGTCGCCTCGCTCGGCGTGACGAGCTGGGCGGCCACCATGCCCGGCAGTTTCTCGGCGACGACCCGCTGCTCCTTCTTGCGGCTGCGCACCCCCAGCACGATCGCGAACACGAAGACCGGCACCATCCAGAACACATAGACCGCCAGATAGGTCTCCGGTCCGATCACCGACGACCCGTTCCACAGACCGTGCATGATCACCGCCCCGGCGTACCCGAGCAGGATGTAGAACGACTTCGCGACAGGGTTGCGGTTATGCAGGGCGAACCACACCCCGAGCGCAAACATGGTGGTGAACAGCGAATGTGCGAACGGCCCCATGACCAGGCGGACCCCCGCCGTCAGCAGCGAGTCGCCCAGAGTCTCGCCGCCCGCGATGTACAGGATGTCCTCCAGCCAGGCGAAACCGGCGCCGACGAGGCCCGCGTACACCAGGCAGTCGGTCAGGGAATTGAGTTCATTGCGTCGTCGCCCCGTCATCATGAGCAGCAGAAATGCGCCTTTGGCCGCTTCTTCGATGACCGGTGCGCCAATCGCGATGGACACCCAGCTGCTGTCCTCGGACCCGCCCTGTGAGATCAGTGCGTCCAGGAAGAGACCGATGATCACCGACAGGATCACGGCGACCGACGCACCCCACAGAAACGCGAAAATCAACAGTCGGGGCGGTTCCGGTTCCCACCGATCGAGCCAGATGTAGGCGAAGACGACCACGCCGATCGCCACCCCGGACAGCACGAAGCCGATCGATGCGCCGACCGGGTTCAGCGCGGTCAGACCGATGACGATCAGCCCGGCGAGGATGCCGAGCAGGATGAGCACGCCCAACGGTGCTCCGACTTGCCGGATCTTCCGCTCGAACGGCGGTCGCGTCGGCCATGACTGCTGGGGAGCACCGGCATATGCCACGTAGGCAGGGTAATCAAGGATGAGATCGTTTGCGGGCTTCCTGGACCGGGTTTGTCCAGCATGTACCCAGTCGAGTAACCTCTACGGGTACCTGTCTGTGGTTTCGATTGGGCTCGGTCCGGCGTGCGTTCGGCTTGAGTTCCTGGATGGCGGGTAACACCCAATAGCAATCACTGTCCCAAGTCCCTACGACCAAACCTGTCCGGAGCAACCCACCACATGCCAAGTCCCTCCGTCACCTCGCCGCAAGTAGCCGTCAACGACATCGGCTCGGCCGAGGACTTTCTCGCCGCCATCGACAAAACCATCAAATACTTCAACGATGGCGACATCGTCGAGGGAACCATCGTCAAGGTTGACCGTGACGAAGTCCTGCTCGACATCGGTTACAAGACCGAAGGCGTCATCCCTTCCCGTGAGCTCTCCATCAAGCACGACGTCGACCCCAACGAGGTTGTTTCCGTCGGCGATGAGGTTGAAGCCCTGGTCCTCACCAAAGAGGACAAGGAAGGCCGCCTGATCCTGTCCAAGAAGCGCGCTCAGTACGAGCGCGCCTGGGGCACCATCGAAGAGCTCAAGGAAAAGGACGAGGCCGTCAAGGGCACCGTCATCGAGGTCGTCAAGGGCGGCCTCATCCTCGACATCGGCCTGCGCGGCTTCCTGCCCGCGTCGCTGGTCGAGATGCGTCGTGTCCGCGATCTGCAGCCGTACATCGGTAAGGAGATCGAGGCCAAGATCATCGAGCTCGACAAGAACCGCAACAACGTGGTGCTGAGCCGCCGCGCCTGGCTGGAGCAGACCCAGTCCGAGGTGCGCAGCGAGTTCCTCAACCAGCTGCAGAAGGGCGCCATTCGCAAGGGTGTCGTGTCCTCGATCGTCAACTTCGGCGCCTTCGTCGATCTCGGCGGCGTCGACGGCCTGGTGCACGTTTCCGAGCTGTCCTGGAAGCACATCGACCATCCGTCCGAGGTCGTGCAGGTCGGCGACGAGGTCACCGTCGAGGTGCTCGACGTCGACATGGATCGCGAGCGGGTTTCGTTGTCGCTCAAGGCGACTCAGGAAGATCCGTGGCGGCACTTCGCCCGCACCCACGCCATCGGTCAGATCGTGCCCGGCAAGGTCACCAAGCTGGTGCCGTTCGGTGCGTTCGTCCGCGTCGAGGAGGGCATCGAGGGGCTCGTCCACATCTCAGAGCTGTCCGAGCGCCACGTCGAGGTCCCCGATCAGGTCGTTCAGGTCGGCGACGACGCAATGGTCAAGGTCATCGACATCGACCTGGAGCGTCGCCGCATCTCGCTGAGCCTCAAGCAGGCCAACGAGGACTACACCGAGGAGTTCGACCCGTCGAAGTACGGCATGGCCGACAGCTACGACGAGCAGGGCAACTACATCTTCCCCGAGGGCTTCGACGCCGACACCAACGAATGGCTCGAGGGCTTCGAGAAGCAGCGTGAAGAGTGGGAGTCGCGCTACGCCGAGGCGGAGCGCCGCCACAAGATGCACACCGCGCAGATGGAGAAGTTCGCCGCGGCCGAAGCCGAAGAGGCAGCCAGGCCTGCGTCGTCGTCCAACGGGTCGCCGCGCTCTGAGGAGTCCGCCGGCGGTTCACTCGCCAGTGACGCCCAGTTGGCGGCTCTGCGCGAGAAGCTCGCAGGCAACGCGTAATTCTTCGTAACAACGAGCGCCCCGACGAGAGTCGGGGCGTTCGTTGTTTCGGCGGCGGGAGTCGGGGCGTTCGTTGTTCTCGGGCCTGACAGACTGGGGCGGTGCTGCGCATTGGCCTGTCCGGCGGTATCGGCGCCGGAAAGTCGACGGTGTCCTCGACGTTCAGTGAGCTCGGCGGAATCGTCGTCGACGGCGACGTGATCGCCCGCGAGGTGGTGGAACCGGGGACCGAGGGGCTGGGCAAGCTCGTCGACGCGTTCGGTAAGGACATCCTGCAGGCGGACGGTTCGTTGAACCGGCCCGCCCTGGCGGCGATCGCCTTCAGCGACGACGAGAAGCGGCAGACACTGAACGGGATCGTGCATCCGTTGGTGGCCCACCGCAGGTCTGAGTTGATCGCGGCTGCGGCCGACGATGCCGTGATCGTGGAGGACATTCCGCTGCTGGTGGAGTCCGGCATGGCGCCGATGTTCCCGTTGGTGGTGATCGTGCACGCGGACGTGGAAACAAGGGTCAAGCGCCTGATCGAGCACCGCGGCTTCACCGAGGAGGACGCCCGCGCGCGCATCGCTGCACAGGCCACCGAGGAGCAGCGGCGCGCCGTCGCCGATGTGTGGCTCGACAACTCCGGCAGCGCAGGGGAGTTGGTGGAGCAGGCGCGGGCGCTGTGGCATGAGCGGATCCTGCCGTTCGCCCACAACCTCGAACACGGCCGGCCCGCGCGCTCGGAACCGGTCCTCGTGCCGAGCGACCCGTCGTGGCCCGATCAGGGCCGTCGTATCGCAGCTCGGCTCAACACGGCCTGCGGGCACCGGGCGGTGCGCATCGACCACATCGGGTCGACGGCCGTCCCCGGGGTGGACGCCAAGGACGTGATCGACATGCAGGTGACGGTCGCCTCGCTCGAGGAGGCCGACGAACTGGCCGACGCGTTGACCACCGCTGGCTACGTGCGCAGTCCGATCACCGCCGACGTCGGCAAGCCCGACGCCCGCAGTACGGTCGCGTCTTTCGATCACACGAACGAAGAATCGTTGTGGCACAAGCGACTTCACTGCTCAGCCGATCCGGGCCGGCCGACCAATGTCCACATCAGGGTCGACGGTTGGCCAGGTCAGCAGTTCGCGCTGCTGTTCGTCGACTGGTTGCGGGACAACACTTCCGTCCAAGCCGACTACGTCGCGCTCAAGCGGAAGGTCGCGGGACAGGCGCACGTCGACAACGGCGCGTACGCCGACGCGAAGGAGCCGTGGTTTCTCGACGCCTACCGGCGGGCCTGGGAATGGGCGGACACCACGGGCTGGCGCCCGTGACGGTCAGGCGGTAGGCGGAGGCGACGCCGCCGGCGGTGCGGCATTGGGATCGGCCGGTAGGGCGGCTGGATCGACGGGCGCATCGACGGGGTCGGGGACGCCGACGACCGGGATATCCAACGGGGCGCCGCACTGCAGCGTCCCGTACAGCGGATCGTCCTTGACGCGGAAGAACCTCGGTGCGATGAACTGGTCCGCCTGAGCGACGATCTGGTCGTCGACCAGGATCTCGCAGTGCAGGTTCGATCCATACGGCCATCCGATGGACAGCGTCATGCCTGCCTTCGCGGGATCGTCGAGGACCGTGTTCACCTCGAAGGTCTGGCCGGGCAGCATCGTCGGGGTTGCGCTGTTGACGTTCGCGTCGTCCTGTTTGTACGCCACCACGGCGTCGCGGGACGTGCCATCGGCTCGGGCACGGTAGACCACGTTGTGGAGTACCTCGGGGACGGCCGCGTCAGGCGCCGGCTGCGGTTCGGCGGGCTCGGTACCGGGCTGGGCGAGCGCGGTCGCGGGAGAACCCAGCATCCCCATACCGACTGCGGCGACAGCGGCGAGTGCCGACCATCGGCGCTTGGGAGAACTCATGACAGCCGACTTTACCGGCTCTTCGCTCGTCAGAGCTATGACGTTGACCTGCGCTGTTGTCGTCATCACACCGGAAATCGATCAAGATCGTTCACGTGTTACGCAGGATCGCGCCAGGTCAGGGCCATCCCTTGGCCGGCGAGCCATCGATCGAGGTCATAGCCGTTTCTCGACAGCCCGTCGAGCGTCGATACCGCAGTCTGAACTGCCTGCTCAGCGGCCTCGGGCGACAGCAGGCGGTGCCTGACTGCGGTGAGTAGCTCGTCGACGTCGGCGAGATCGGCCCCGACGCCGGTGCGCACCACCAGATCCAGATAGTGGTCTTCGGCCTGCCACACCGTCTCGCCGGGGCTGTACAGGCCGATATCGAGGTAATAGTCCTGGTCGCGCTCATGACCCGGGTTGAAGTGGAACACGGTGGCCCGCAGGTTGAGCGCGGGCAGCAGCCACGACTCGAGGTAGTGGAACTGGGCGCGGCCGGGGGCCGGTCGGGCCATGTAGAGGCCCCACGGCTCGACGGTGTACACGTCAACGGCCCGCACGATGCCTTTCGGGTCGGTGTTGGTGCGAGCCCGCAGGTCGAATGTCTCGTGCTTGGGAGGGTGGATGCGATCAGCCTACGTCGGCCAGGGCTGCGGAACAGAACATGTCGGTGCGGGGTTCTACCCTGGTGAATATGGCTTTCGCTACTGAACACCCGGTGCTGGCGGTCTCGGAGTACCGTCCTGTCGACTCGATCGTGCGCGCCGGCGGCCGGTTCGAGGTCGTCAGCGAGCACCAGCCCGCGGGCGATCAGCCGGCGGCGATCCAGGAGCTCGAGCGCCGGATCGTGGCGGGGGAGCGCGACGTCGTGCTGCTCGGCGCCACCGGTACCGGTAAGTCGGCGACGACGGCATGGCTCATCGAGCGTCTTCAGCGGCCCACCTTGGTGATGGCACCCAACAAGACACTGGCCGCGCAGCTGGCGAACGAGTTGCGGGAAATGTTGCCGCACAACGCTGTTGAGTATTTCGTTTCGTACTACGACTACTACCAGCCCGAGGCGTACATCGCTCAGACTGACACCTACATCGAGAAGGACAGCTCGATCAACGACGACGTGGAGCGATTGCGGCACTCGGCGACGTCGAGCCTGCTGTCGCGTCGCGATGTGGTCGTGGTCGCGTCGGTGTCGTGCATCTACGGTCTTGGCACCCCGCAGTCCTACCTGGACCGGTCGGTGGAACTGCAGGTCGGCCAAGAAGTTCCCCGTGACGCGCTGCTGCGGTTGCTTGTCGACGTCCAGTACACGCGCAACGACATGGCGTTTACCCGCGGCTCGTTCCGGGTCAGGGGTGACACCGTCGAGATCATCCCCTCGTACGAGGAGCTGGCGGTGCGCATCGAGTTCTTCGGCGACGAGGTCGAGGCGTTGTATTACATGCACCCGCTGACCGGCGACGTCGTGCGCCAGGTCGACTCGCTGCGCGTCTTTCCGGCCACCCACTACGTGGCGGGACCCGAACGCATGGCGCATGCGATCTCCACGATCGAGCAGGAACTCGAGGAGCGGCTGGCCGAATTGGAAGGCCAGGGCAAGCTTCTCGAGGCCCAGCGGCTGCGGATGCGCACCAATTACGACGTCGAGATGATGCGCCAGGTCGGCTTCTGTTCGGGCATCGAGAACTACTCGCGCCACATCGACGCTCGCCCGGCGGGTTCGGCGCCTGCGACGCTCCTGGATTACTTCCCGGAGGACTTCCTGTTGGTCATCGACGAGTCGCACGTGACGGTGCCCCAGATCGGCGGGATGTACGAGGGCGACATGTCGCGCAAGCGCAACCTCGTCGATTTCGGGTTCCGGCTGCCCTCGGCGGTGGACAACAGGCCGCTCACGTGGGAGGAGTTCGCGGACCGGATCGGGCAGACGGTGTATCTGTCGGCAACACCCGGACCGTACGAGCTGAGCCAGAGCGGTGGCGAATTCGTCGAACAGGTGATTCGGCCGACGGGCCTTGTCGATCCCCAGGTGGTGCTGAAGCCGACCAAAGGTCAGATCGACGACCTGATCGGCGAGATTCGCAAGCGAACCGAGCGTGACGAGCGGGTGCTCGTCACCACACTGACCAAGAAGATGGCCGAGGACCTGACCGACTATCTGCTCGAGATGGGCATCCGGGTGCGCTACCTGCACTCAGAGGTTGACACGCTGCGTCGCGTCGAGCTGTTGCGGCAGCTCCGGCTCGGTGACTACGACGTGCTCGTGGGCATCAACCTGCTCCGAGAGGGTCTCGACCTGCCGGAGGTGTCGTTGGTGTCGATCCTCGACGCGGACAAGGAAGGCTTCCTGCGGTCGACCCGCAGCCTGATCCAGACCATCGGTCGCGCGGCGCGCAACGTGTCGGGCGAAGTGCACATGTACGCCGACAAGATCACCGACTCGATGCGCGAGGCGATTGATGAGACCGATCGGCGCCGGGCCAAGCAGATCGCCTACAACGAAGAACACGGCATCGACCCAAAGCCGTTGCGTAAGAAGATCGCTGACATCCTCGACCAGGTTTACCGCGAGGCCGACGATGTCGAGATCGGTGGTTCCGGCCGCAACGCGTCACGCGGCCGTCGCGCGCAGGGCGAGCCGGGCCGTGCCGTCAGCGCGGGCATCATCGAGGGCCGCGACACGTCGAACATGCCGCGTGCTGAGTTGGCCGATCTGATCCGGGATCTGACCGAGCAGATGATGACCGCCGCACGCGATCTGCAGTTCGAGTTGGCGGCCCGCATCCGCGACGAGATTCACGACCTGAAGAAGGAACTGCGCGGCATGGACGCTGCGGGCCTGAAATAACTTGACCTCAACAGCGGTTGAGCTCCTAGCGTGAGCGGCGTGACTGTGACCGCGACGACCGCCACCGGTGGCTGGCGTGAGCTGTTGGGCCCGAAACACCTCGGGGCCTCGACGGTGTTGGCCGGCGGCGTTGCGCTGTACGCCACCAACGAATTCCTGACCATCAGCCTGCTGCCGAGCACGGTGGCCGATATCGGTGGGCAGCGCCTCTACGCCTGGGTCACCACCGTGTACTTGGTCGCCTCGGTCGTGTCGGCGACCACGGTGAGCGCTGTGCTGGCGCGGGTTGGGCCGCGGTGGGCGTACCTTTCCGGCCTCGGAGTGTTCGGGCTGGGCAGCCTGCTGTGCGCCCTGGCGCCCACAATGGAGTTGCTGCTGGTCGGCCGAGTGGTCCAGGGCGCAGCGGGCGGGCTGCTTGCCGGGCTTGGCTATGCGGTGATCAATTCCACGCTGCCGCAATCGTTGTGGACCAAGGCGTCGGCCCTCGTGTCGGCGATGTGGGGCGTGGGGACGATACTCGGTCCGGCCGCAGGTGGCCTGTTCGCGCAATACGGTTCCTGGCGTTGGGCATTCGGCATGCTCGTCGGACTCGCCGCGCTGATCGCTGTGCTGGTGCCGTTCGCTCTGCCCGCTCGGACGGACGCGCCTCGGGTGCGTGACCGGATCCCGGTGTGGTCGCTGCTGCTGCTCGGGTCGGCCGCGTTGGCGATCAGTGTCGCGGGTGTCCCGCGGAACATGGCGTGGACCATTGCTTTGGTTGCGCTGGGCGCGGTGTTGGTCGCGGTGTTTTTGATTGTCGATCGTCGCGCAGGCGCGGCGGTCCTGCCGCCCACGGCTTTTCGGCCAGGCCCGCTGAAGTGGATCTATCTCACCCTCGGCATGTTGATGGCCGCGACGATGGTCGATCTGTACGTGCCGTTCTTCGGCCAGCGGCTGGCGCATCTGGCCCCGGTAGGGGCGGGATTCCTCGGTGTGGCGCTGGCGGTCGGGTGGACGATGAGCGAGATCGCCAGCGCGTCGGTGACCAGGACGAAGATCGTGGTGCGCATCGTCGCGGTCGCGCCGCTTGTGATGGCGACCGGACTGGCGCTGGCCGCGGTGAGTCAGGTCCAGGACGCATCGGCAGGCGTGATCGCGGTCTGGGTGGTGGCGCTGGCACTGACGGGCGTGGGGGTCGGCATGGCGTGGCCGCACCTGTCGGCGTGGGCGATGGGCTCGGTCGACGATGAAAGCGAAGGTGGCCGCGCCGCGGCGGCCATCAACACGGTGCAGCTGATCTTCGGAGCGTTCGGGGCCGGGCTGGCGGGCATCGTGGTCAACACCACCGATCGCGGCGATGCGACCGCCGCGCGCTGGATGTTCGCGACGTTCGCGGTGCTGGCCGTGGTCGGCCTGATTGCGTCTACGAGAAGTGGTAGTCGGACAGGTCGATCGACACCATGAGCTCACTGAACCGCGGTCGCCCGTCGTCGCCGCACCGGTACGCCCGTCGTTTGGTCGGCATCATGATGCCGTCGGCGTCCACGAAGTCCGAGATGTACTGAATCGCCGAGAAACTGCCCGCGATTTCGACCCGGTAGTCGTGGCGCGCCAGCAACAGGTCGGGTCCGAAGTAGAACTCCTGAAGCGTGCTGTGGCTGACGATGCCGGCCGGAAAAGTGACCTGCAGGCCGGTCAGCGTTCGGCCGTCGTCTTCGATCGGGTCGAGCTCGCTGACGGTGAACCCCGGGAGCGCCAACAGAAACGGACTCGTCAGGTACGTCCACAGCGCGTATCCGTTGAAGTGGGCCCGCTGCAAAGGATTCCACGGAGTGTTGAGGTCGTCGCCTTCGAATGACGCCTCGGGGTTCATCAGTTCAGCCACGACGACGCCGTCGAGTTTCTCGATCGCGACGCGCTCCGCCGTGAAATCGGTTTTCTGGTCGTCCGCGCCGAAGGGTTGCACCGAGGCCCATTCGTGTTGCAGCGCTGCGGTCATTCGGCGAGGCGTCGGGTCCTGGGGTTGGCCCTTCATCTCGAACATCAGACCGCCGCTGACGATCGTGGCCTCGACGCGTGAGAAGCGCCGCCAGGCGTCCAGTCCACCGTGTGCATCGAGCACCCTGTCCAGCAGACGCGTCACAGCACCGGCAGCAGGTGTCGCAGAATGGTGGCCGACGTCGCCGACGCCTGGTCGACGAATGCGGTGAAGTCGAAAAGCGAATTCCCGCCGGCGAGGTCGGAGAGCGCGCGGATGACCAACCAGGGAAGTCCGAACGCCTCGCAGACTTGCGCGACCGCGCCGCCCTCCATTTCGATCGCCTTGCCTCCGAACTCGGCAAGCAGCCACTCTCGCGTGGAATCGCAGTTCAGATACTGGTCGCCGGTAAGCACTGTGCCATAGACGATTTGACCCGGAACCGCCATGTCGGCGAGCCGGCCTTTCACCCTGCCGAGCAGCTCGGGATCCACCGGATAGCCGAGGCGATCGGTTTCGTTGATGATCGGCGCGTGGCCCGGTTGATAGGGGCGGATCTTCTCGTTCTCGAGGACACCGGCGTCGTGCTGGACGATGCGGTCGGCCACGACGACGTCACCGATGGACAGCGCCGGGTCGAGCCCGCCTGCCACACCGGAGAAAACGATTGTGCGGCACCCGAACCGGTCGGCCAGCAGCGTGGTGACGATCGCTGCGTTGACCTTGCCCATCCCGGATCCCGCCAACACGACGTCGTGGCCGTCGAGGACGCCGGTGACGAACCGGGTATGCGCCCTGGCTTCGGAGTGGGTTTCCGACAGATCGCCGAGTAGCGCGTCGAGTTCCTGCGGGATGGCGCAGATCAGTCCGATGGTCACAAGACATTATGCGGCGGCCTAGTCGGGGTCGTCGTCGAGCTGGTGGATCCCGATCACACCGTCGATCCCCGCCAGCACCATGGGTGCATTCACGATGCCTCTGCCTCCGAGCGTCACCAGCACACCGGTCTGACCCGCGCCCGTGGCTTGCTCTGCGGTGTCATTCGCGAGGTCGGTGAGTTGCCACTGGCGGCGCTCGCATGCCTGCAGAATGCGCGTCATCACGCCGCGGCCCTCCAGGTAGCTGATGTGCATGGTGACCGATCCGCTCAGCCGGGAGGTGAGCCAGCGTGCCAGCGGCAGGAAACCGATGACGACGAGGAAGTGCATTGCCGTGACGGTGACGGCCAACAGCAGCAGGCCGGAACCGGCCGCCATGCCGATGGCCGCGGATTCCCACACGGCGGCCGCGGTCGTCAGACCGTGGACCGAGCCGCGGCGAAAGATGATGATGCCCGCGCCGAGGAAGCCGATACCCGAGACGATCTGGGCGGCGACACGGGACGGGTCGACGACGACGAGTCCGTCCTGCAGCACATCCTGGAAGCCGTACTTGCTGACCAGCAGGATCAGCGCCGCCGCGGTGCCGACGATCGTCTGTGTGCGCACCCCGGCGCTCTTGCCCTGGAGTTCCCGTTCGAGCCCGATCAGCGCGGTGAGACCGAACGCGACGAACAACTCGACGATCTGGCGGGTGCCCTGCCCGGGACCACCGAAGAACGGTGGATCGGCGGCGGCCAACAAGACATCCATCCGCACAAATTAACCCCGGGACCAGCGCGCTGACGGTCGGCGCGCCGTCGGTTCGCCTCACGACGATCGCAACGGTGGGCGTGGGCGCCCCACCGTGGCAACGTCAATGCCGACGCGGGTGTGGCTGAGAGGCAAGGCACCGGCCTGCAAAGCCGTTTACACGGGTTCGAATCCCGTCACTCGCTCCAGGGAATCATGGTTAACATCTGAGCGTGGCCAAACTCGAGCTGTCGCGAGACCTGTCGTTGAGCCCCGATGACGCGTGGGTACACGTATCGGACCTCTCCACGCTCGGCGACTGGCTATCGATGCACGAGGGCTGGCGTGGTGAGCTCCCGTCGGAGCTGGAGGTGGGCACGACGATTGTCGGGGTCGCCGGTGCCAAAGGCATGCGCAACCGCGTCAAGTGGACCATCCGGGAACTGGATCCGCCGCGACTCATCGCCATCACCGGCGACGGCGTCGGCGGCACGAAGTACGCACTGAAGATGACGGTGAAGCAGACGAAGCAGGGCTGCTCGTTCACGATGAAGATGGAACTCGGCGGTGCGCCGCTGTTCGGGCCCATTGGAATGGCAGCGGTGCGGGCGGTAAAGGGCGACCTCGAACGGTCGATCCGCAAGTTCGAATCGCTCTACGCCTGAATCTTTGCAGCACAAACTAACGGATGCGTCGATCGCAAACCCTATCGATCAATAGTCCTGCAGCAGAACTGTTTTCAGCGCACGCGCTGACACGGCGCCTCACGATTTGCTGAAGGTTTCGGCCCGCGCGGACCGACAGGGGCACCCGAGCGGCAATCCGTAGAGCGGCTAAGATCGTGTCGGGTCGGATAGCTGATAACGCAGAGGTTTGATCGTGAAGATGAAGAAGATCGGCGCCAGTGTGGCGTTCGTCGGGGCAATGGGGTTCACAGCAGTGGGGCTGAGTGCCGCCGTCGCCAATGCCGAACCGGCAGTACCGAATTCGCCGGGAATCATGTGGAAGCTCGACAAGCCGCGTTGGCACGACCGGCGCGACGATTATCGCGAATGGCGCGATGCCCGGTGGGACGGTCCTCGCTACTACGGACCCTGCGGATGGGTACCGCCGAACGTGTCGGGCTGGGTGCCGCCTGCCGTCTGCTAGCGACGCAGCGAGTCGAATATCTCCCGGTAGTGCAGGTGTGCGACGAAGTGTCCGCCGTCGCGAATGTTCAAGGTCGCGTTCGGGATTCGTGATGCGAGCCGCTGCGGCCAACTCGGGTTGATCAACTGATCGTCAGTGCCCGCCCAGATGTCAACGGGTACGTCGAGGTCTTCGGGTGCAAACCCCCAGGGCCGCATCCATGCGCGGTACTCCTCGACGGCGCCTGCCGGTTGGCAAATCGCTTCGCGGGACATCCTCGCGAACGTCCGGAATCCCTCGCCGCGGATGACAGCGCCGTCGGCCTTTCCCAGGTCACGCGCGGCGAGGCGTCCGTACAGCACGGGGGCGAGTCGTGGCGCAAGTCCCATGATTCGAAACCACTGTCGCGCCAGCCACGGCGCACGCTCAGCCATGCGGGTGAGGTATCGGTCCATCGCGGGCAGTTGGTCGAACACGCCGGATCCGGTCAGCGGCAGTGCCCCTGCGACGATCGCCACCCGGGTCACCCGGTGACGCAGAGCGTGTCCCACCGCCGCCGCGTACTGTCCGCCCATCGACCAGCCCATCACGGCGAACCGCTCCACCCCGAGTCGGTCGACCAATTCTTCGACATCGGAGGCCCAGCTCAATGTGGTGCGCCCGGGATCGGGATCTGAGTGTCCGACACCGGGCCGGTCCGGTGAGATCAGCCGAATCCCGGCCGCTGCGGCGACGTCGTCAGCCGATTCGACGTCGAGGCGGCAGGCAAGGCCACCGTGTGCGTTGACGACCACAAAGCCATCGGGCGTGCCGTATTCGGCGTAGGCCATCGATCGTCCGTCGCGCAGACAGATGAGGCGCTCCACCGTGGTCTCCATGCACGTGATGATGTCCTAGGAGGCGAGCAGGTCGGCCGCGAATCGCAGATCCGACACCAGGGCGTCGAATGCCTTGCCGCGGTCCTCTGGACGCCCGCGCAGCACCGACGACGGGTGTGCGGTCGCCACGATCTGCGGATCGAACGCGAGATCGTCGGAGTCGGGCAGGTGCACCACTTCGCCGCGATGGGCGGTGAGCCGAAACTCGCGGCCCATCAGCGATTGTGCGGCCGTCGCGCCGAGCAGCACCACCACCTCCGGCTGCACGGCCATCAGCTCGGCGAACAGCCACGGCCGGCAGGCCACCACCTCGGTTCGACTCGGTGTCTTGTGGATGCGCCGCTTGCCCCGCTCGGGGAGCGTGAACTTGAAGTGCTTCACCGCATTCGTGACATACAGCTGCTGTCGCTCGACGCCAGCCGCCGCCAGCGCTTTATCGAGCAGCTTGCCTGCAGGCCCGACGAATGGCTCGCCGGCCCTGTCCTCCTGATCGCCGGGCTGTTCGCCGACCAGCATGAGATCCGCCGTGGCCGACCCGGCGCCGAACACCATCTGGGTTGCGTCCAGGTACAGGTCGCAGCCCTTACAGCTGTGCGCGGCCTCTGCGAGATCCCCTAGGTCGCGGCTGTCCGGTACGAACTCGGCCGCGGTATGCGCTGCCATGGCAAGCGATTACCCGCCCGTCGGTGCCGTAATCCGTGCGAACCGCCGGTATGTAGGCGGGGTCACGTCGGGGCGACATCAGTGATGTTGCTAGCGCGCAAACGACGAAAGTCCAGGCTGATGCCACTCATGTGTGGTGATTCGCACCCATGTTCGCCGGACGACGGGTTACTGTCTCGGGTGGCGCTGCAACCTACATTGGGAGGGCAACGAATGAGCGGCTACACGACCATCGTGGTCGGCACGGACGGATCGGATTCGTCGCTGCGCGCGGTGGAGAAAGCCGGCCAGATCGCCGCCGGGTCAGGCGCGACAGTGGTCGTGGCGACGGCGTACTTCCCCCAGAGCGAAGACCAGCGCGCGGCCGACGTGCTCAAGGACGAGGGCTACAAGATGTCGGGCAACGCCCCCATCTACGCGATTCTCCGCGAGGCGAAGGAACGTGCGCATCAGGCGGGTGCCAAGAACGTCGAGGAGAAGGCGATCGTCGGCGCACCCGTCGACGCCCTCGTCGATCTCGCCGAAGAGGTCAAGGCCGATCTTCTTGTCGTCGGTAACGTCGGCCTCTCCACGATCGCTGGCCGCCTGCTCGGTTCCGTGCCGGCCAACGTCGCACGTCGATCCAAGACCGACGTGCTGATTGTGCACACCACGCCGTAAGGATCAGCACCGCCGCCACCACGATCGGCCAGTCACCGAGCCGATCGTAGGCAGTGGCGCGCGAATCCAGCGGCACATCGACCACCAGTACACCTCGGTCGGACGCGGGCAACCGCCCCAGTTCACGGCCGCGCGCATCGAATGCCGCACTGACACCGGATGTTCCGGCATGCACGGCGGGATGACCGGTCTCGGCGGCGTGGACGGCGGCCATGCTCGCCAATTGCGGTTGTGCCCAGCTGCCTTGATAACTCGACGTCGAACTCTGATACGCCAGGAGCTGCGCGCCCAGGCGCACTACGTGCCGCGGCAGATCCGAAAACGTTGTCTCGAAACTGATCAACGGCCCGACGGCCAGCGTCCCGGCGTGCAGTACCACCGGGCCGTCGCCGCGGCGGCGATCCTCGCCGGCCGCGTTGGTATGACGGGTTGCCCAGCCGAGTAGCGCTCGTAGCGGCACGTATTCGCCGAACGGCACCAGCCGCGTCTTCGCATACGAGCCGCGTGGGCCGTCGGACCCGATGAGCACCGACGACTTGTAGATTCCGCCGTCGGGAGCTCGTGCGTCGACGTTCACCAACACGTCCGCGCCGACCCGGCGGCGCAGTTCGACGAGCCGCGCTGTGGCGTCCGGGTCGCTCGTCAGGTCGACGCCCACACTGCTTTCACCCCAGACCACGAGATCGAGCCGTTCGCCCACCAATCCTTCGGTCAATCGCTCGCTCGCGGCCTGACGTGCCCGTGCGTCGTCGATATCGCCGGGCTGGACGAGCGCAACCCGCACCGTCGGCCCCGGGGCGGGCGCCGGACCCAACCAGAACCACGTCGGGCCGAGGGCGATCAGGGCAACCGGCAGTGCTGCCGCACGCCAGGAGCACAGCAGGATCGCCGCCACAATCGCGGTGTTGACGGCGACCATCAGGAAGCTGACGAGCCATACGCCGCCCACCGAGGCGGGCGCCAGCGTCGCCGGCTGAACCCACTGTGACGCGCCGAGCGGCGCCCACGGCCCGCCGAAGTGATGCCATGACCGCACCGCTTCGGCGAGCACCCAGGCAGAGGGCAGCACGACGACCGCGGCAAGAACCCGTCGCACCGCCGCCTCGCCGGAAAGCAGCCGCTGCGCCGCGAAGCCCCACGGAAACCACAGCACGCCGACGACGAGCGCGACCACGACCAGCAGCGGGCCTGCGCTCGGAAACAGCCAATACTGGTTTGTCAAAACGAAACCGGCCATGCCGAACCAGGCACGCGCGCCGCCCTGCAGGGCGGACGGCGCCGCGCGGACAATGAACAGCAGCGGGATCAGCCCGACCCACGCGAGCCACCACCACGACACCGCGGGGAAGGCGAGGGCAGGGATCGCGCCGGCGACCAGCGCCGCCGCGAGCCCGCGAATCAGCTGAGGTGGCCTCAGGTAGCGGACGCCTTGGCGATGCTCGCGATGGCCTGATCCAGGGTTGCGTTGAATTCCTCGTCGCTCTGCTGCGCGGTCAGACCCTCGGTCAGCGCGCGCGAGAAGCTCGCGATGACGCCGGTGTTGCGGGCCAGCTTCTCGCAGGCCTCGTCACGGGCGTAGCCGCCGGACAGCGCCACGACACGTAGCACCTTGGGGTGATCGACCAGCTCCTTGTAGAGGTTGTCGGTGTCGGGCAGCGTCAGCTTGAGCATGACCTTCTGGTCGTCACCGAGCGCGTCGACGCCGGCCAACAGGGCGGCCTTGAGCTGCTCCTCTGCCTCGGCCTTCTTCGGGCTCTTGATGTCGACCTCGGGCTCGATGATCGGCACCAGGCCCTTCGCGAGGACCTGCTGTCCCACCTCGAACTGCTGGGCGACCACGGCGTCCAGGCCTGCACCCGGCAGCTTGATGACCGAACGTTCCTTGGTGCCGAAGACCCCGTTGGCGACGGCGCGGTCGAGCAGATCATCGAGGCCGGGCATCGGCTTCATGGTCTGCGCGCCGTCCTGCTCGTCGTTCAGACCCTTGTCGATCTTGAGGAACGGAACGATGTTCTTGACGTTCCACAAATAGGCGGCGGTGGGGGTTCCCTCGATCTGGCGGTCCATGGTCATCTCGAAGAGGATCGCGCCCATGATGCGGTCGCCGTCGAAGGCCGGACTGGTGATGATGCGAGTTCGCATCTCGTGCACCAGGTCGAACATCTGCTCGTCGCCGGAGTAGGCGTCCTCGCTGATGCCGTACAGCTTCAGCGCCTTCGGGGTGCTGCCACCGCTCTGGTCAAGTGCGGCGATGAAACCGGCACCGCTTTGCGCCTTCTTCAACTGATCCTGATTCACCTAAATCTCCTGCAGCTCATCGACGAGTTCTGCGCATCAGACTAGGACAGCGCGTTCACCGCTTGGCGGGGCCCTACGCGTTGTGACGCCGGTTCAGCCCGTCGCTCACCGCCGCGACCGGATTGAGTGATGCGGGAGCTCAGATGCGTGCGGCGTCGGAGACTCGAATCGTCTCCTCGCCTTCGCCATGGACGGACCATTTCGCGACCGATGAAGTCGTGTTGGTTGCGGCGTTGGCCGGTGCCGCAATCGTCAGTGCTACCCCACCGAGGGCTAAGCCGAGCCAACCGGCGATGACGGCGGAGACCGTGAGTTTCTTCACGGTGCTGATGTTCATCTCGATCGCCTTTCGGTTGTGACTTCTGGTGTTCGCCGGGTCGTGCCGATAGACGTATGGCCTCACGAGCACTCCGCCACCGGGCAAAAGATGCGACTTGATCAAGCCCCCATCAGGTAAAGATGTAGCGCTCAAATCGGGTTCATTCGCCGTTCGAGGTGCGACACTCCAACTGGCGAGAGGGTCAACTATGACGTCGATACTGCACCGCACGCCGATCGCACGCCGCGAGAACGGCGTACCACCTCCGGACGTGCCTCTGGCCGACATCGACCTCGCATCGCTGGAGTTTTGGGCGCGCGACGACGACATTCGCGACGGGGCGTTCGCGACCTTGCGACGCGAGTCGCCGATCACCTTTTTCGCAGTAGCGGAATTCCCCGGTTTCCCGGCGGGCGCCGGCCACTGGGCCCTCACCAGGTTCGACGACATCCACTATGCCAGTCGTCACCCCGAGATCTTCAGTTCCATCCCGACCAGCACGTCGCTGAACGACGTGGCGCCCGAGGTCGCCGAGTTCACCGGATCGATGATCAACCTCGACGATCCCCGGCACACCTGGTTGCGCAAGATCGTCAACCGGGCGTTCACGCCGAAGGTGCTGGCCCGCATCGAAGGCAGCGTGCGCGACCGTGCGCGCACGATCGTGAACGACATGGTCGCTAACAATCCCGACGGCCGGGCCGACTTCGTCGCCGAGGCTGCCGCACTGCTGCCGTTGCAGGTCATCTGCGACATGATGGGCATCCCGGAAGAGGACGAGGAGAAGGTCTTCCACTGGACCAACGTGATGTTGGGTTTCGGCGACGACGAGGTGTCGGGCGACTTCGATGCCGTGCTGGTGGTGGTGAACGAAATCGTGGAGTACGCCATGGGTCTCGCTGAGGAACGACGAGCCAAGCCCGGCGACGACCTCACCACCAGCCTGGTGCAGGCCGAGGTCGACGGAACGCGGCTCACGTCAAGCGAGTACGCATCGTTCTTCATACTGCTCTCGGCCGCCGGCAACGAAACCACCCGCAACGCGATCAGCCACGGCATGGTGGCCCTGTCCCGCTACCCCGATGAAAGAGAGAAGTGGTGGAACGACTTCGACGGGGTGGCCGCCACCGCCGTGGAGGAGATCGTGCGGTGGGCATCTCCAGTTATCTTCATGCGGCGCAACTTGACTCAGGATGTCGAGCTGCGCGGCATCGAGATGAAGGCGGGGGACAAGGTATCCCTGTGGTACAACTCCGGTAACCGAGACGAGGCCAAGTTCGCCAATCCGTGGCTGTTCGATGTGACGCGGGATCCCAACCCGCACATCGGATATGGCGGCGGTGGCGCGCACTTCTGCCTGGGGGCGAATCTGGCGCGACGCGAGATCCGGGTGATGTTCGAAGAGTTACGCCGCCAGATACCCGACGTGGTCGCCGTCGAGGAGCCCGCGATCCTACACTCGGCGTTCATTCACGGCATCAAGCGGCTACCGGTCGCCTGGTCGGTGCCTGTTTAGCCGTATCTTCCGCAGATGCCGTCACGGCATCGCTTCGGCCCAGTCGATGTGGCCCTCGAACCCGAGTGACGTCGCCATGTCGCGATAGCGGTTGCGCAGTGCCGCGTAAAGGTCATCGTCGCCACGCGCACGCGCCATTAGGGCATGCAATCGCAGCAGCCACACGTCACGAACTGCGGAGCCGTCGGCAGGCGCCGCGTGCAGTGTGTCGATCATGGCCCCGGCCTCAGCAAGGTCATGTCCGGTGCCCTGCTCGATCAGCGTCTCCACGAACATGCAACCCGCGGGTATGTAGTACGCGACCTGGCCCCCGATGATCATGTCCGAAACCGATTTTCGGAGTAGCTGGATGCCGGTATCGAGATCGCCGTTGCGGACGAGGTGCAGCCCGAAGAATAAGTCCATGACCGACAGCTCCGAGCCAAGGAATCGCTGTTTCTCCGACAGCTGGCGGGCCTGTCTTACCAGGTCGAGTCCGCGGTCTCGCTCGGCCGCAGTATCTCGTCGGAACAGCAGCGAGCCGAGCTGCCACTTCACCATTGCAATTGCGTAGTCGTTGCCCGACGACTGCACGACTCCCAGTACCTCTTCGCCTGCACACACCGCCAGGCGGTCGGCACGCAACGCACCGGTGTAGACACCCGAGCCGTATTTGAACGACATCGTCACTGCGAGCGTCAGCGGTTCCCCAACCTCCTTCGCGTAGGCAAGACCAGCATCCAGATCGTCACGCCACCCCGGTAAGCCGAACCAGGACCGGGCCGCCCCACGCAAGGCGAGAGCCACTGCCAACGGCGAACCCACGATGAGGTTGCCCTTCGTCGCGTCGCCATCGGCCCAGTCAATGGTGGTCTGCGCCCACCGGATCACTTCTTTGTGTTCGGCCACCTGGGATTTGATCCCCATGGCTCCGAAGCCGGCCTGCGCCGTTAAAGAGGGTTCGCCAATCGAGTCGAGCAACGCAATCTGTTCGGACGCCCATCGGGAGGCCCCGTGTGGGTCGCCGTGCTGCGAACGCTCGGCCATGGGCCCCATCATCGCGATCGCGAGCGAGGTCTTGTCGTCGGCCAGCGCGCACAACTGCCGCAACTCGTCGAAGCGACTACTGGGATCGGCGTGTATCTTCCAGTCGGTTCCGCAGAGCGCAGCACGCGGTGTGATGCGCATCGTCAACCGTCCGGGGTGCTCTTCGGGTAGTGAATCGGCCACGAGTCGGGCTCGCTCCCAGCTCATTCGTGCCGCCGTGAGATCGCGGTTGTTCGACCAGGCGCCCGCGCGCATGTGCCATTCGTATGCGGCGTGCAGATCGCCCGCTGCTTCCAGGTGTTCGGCGATCAGCGCGGCGTTCTCGTCAGCGCTACCCGCGGCCTGATTCTCGATCGCGGTCGCGACCAGTTGGTGTAACGCGGCGCGATCGGATTTCAACTGTGTCTCGTAAGCCACCGTGCGAATGAGGGGCTGGCGGAACACATATTCGGGATGGCGGGTGAACGTCACCTGGTCGATGAGCTGCGTGGCCAGCAGCTCATCGACGATGGGGTCGACACCCAAAGCCGTCAGCAGGTCCGCGCTGAATCGAGATCCGATCACCGCGGCTGCGCCCAATGTGCGCTTCGATGACGGATTGAGCTGATCGATGCGCGACGCGATCGTCGTCTGCAATGTTGCGGGAACTGCGATGTCGGCTGCTTCTACGGTTGCCACGAAGGACCCGGCTCGGCCCTTCAACACACCACGCTGGGAGAGCTCCAGCACGATCTCCTCCGCGAAAAACGGTGTGCCGGCGACTCGTTCGATGATGACTTCACCCAAAGCGCTGACGCTGGGATCGGATCCGAGCAGCCCTGAAACCAGCTTCGTCGTCTCCGGTCTGTTCAGCGGCGCAAGGGCGAACGTCTGCGCTCCCGGCACCCGCGTCAGCGCCCCGCGGTAGTCCGGCCGGTAGGTGATCACGGTGAGCAACGGTGTCTGCGGAACCACCTCGAGGAAATCGGCGAGCATCGATTCGCTGGCCTCATCGATCCAGTGCACATCTTCGATGACGTACACCACCGCACGTGTGACGGCGAGCGATGCGGCGTTCACGAGCGCCGTCAACCGCCGTCGGCGGGCGTCCGGATCGATCAGTGGCAGGGCGACATCGGGGTCGGAGATGCCGAGGAGGTCCTCGAACAGCATGATGTCTTCGGAATCGGCGTCGCGCGGCTGGGCCGTGAGACGTTCTCTGGCGGCGGCCGCCTCGAGTCCCTCGATACCCGTGGCCGCGCGGAAGAGCTTCTTGACGACATTGAAAGGCACCTGACTGGTGTGCGACTCGCTGTAAGTGGTCAAAACATCGACGCCGCGGGCTTGCGCCATGGTAGCGAGCTCGCGTGTCAGGCGACTCTTGCCGATGCCCGCGGGTCCTGAGATGCCGACGACCGCACCTTGTCCAGCGATCGCTCTGTCCAGCAGTCCGCCGAGCGCAGACAGTTCCCAATTCCGGCCCACCAGTTGGGATTCGGTACGCGTGACTGCGCGTTGCCTGCCGATGCCCAACAGCCGTCTGGCCGTGACAGGTTCGTCGGCACCCTTTATGTGGACCGACTCGGGATCGCCGAGCGCCGCCACCTTCTCCACCAATCGAGCGCTGGACGCGCTGAGCATGACACCGCCCGGCGGAGCGACGGATTCCATCCGTTGTGCTAACCCGACGTGCTCACCGACCGCGGTGTAACCCAACGCGGCAGAACCTACTTCACCCGCGATCACCTGCCCGGAATCGAGCCCGACGCGCAACTGCAAGTCGAGGTCGTCTCGCTGCTTCACTTGTGCTGCGACCGGCGCGATCTCCTGCTGTATCTCCAGGGCCGCCAGGCAGGCCCGGATCGCGTGGTCTTCCAGCGAGAGGGGCGCGCCGAAGACCGCCATGATGCCGTCGCCGGTGAACTTGTCGACGGTGCCGCCGTAGCGCTGCACGATCGACGTTGCGCAGTTCACGACCTCGGCCATGATCTGGCGCAGTCGCTCCGGGCCTAGCAACCTGGCGATGTCCATTGATCGCACGACGTCGGCAAACAGGACCGTGACCTGCTTGTACTCGGCTGGGGCAGCGCTCGTCAGCGATGTTCCACACTCGCTGCAGAACTTCGCCGCCGCCCCTACCTCGGTATCACAAGTGGGACACCGCGTGCCACCCACGCCAGTATTGTCACCGCAGGATTGTGTCGAATTGCCTGATCGGATGAATTCCGTGCAGGTCGCGGTACGACGGCGGCTGGCGGTCGCCCTCGTCCTTGATGCCGTACTCGACCGCGAGCTCGACCCCGATTAACGTCTGGCCGCTCTATGTCCATCAGCGCCGGATCGTTGAACAGCGCCCAGATCAGATGGCCGGTCAGTTCCGGGGTCTCCGCGTCGGCCAGCGTGTGGCCGAGCTTGTCCGACTCGGCCGCAACGAGTTCTTCAACCACTCGGTCAGCAGGATGCCCATCCAGATCGATACCGCTGCCACCCCGAACTTCCGGAAATCGACGGCCATGTCCGCGGCCATCGTGTCCATTCCCGCCTTGTGCACGCCGTACGCCGGACCGAAAACGTAGTGGGCGGCACCGGGAGCCGACGCGAACGGCGATTCCGGTGCCGCCCGCCGCGGTCACCAGGTCGGCGTTTCACGCCCAGCGGCGACTGTCCGGCCGCGTCGGTCCTTCCGGTGACGTAGACGGTGCACCCGTGACTGCCGAGGGCGTGCGCGATCCCGAGCCCGGTCCCCGGCTGGCGCCCGTCACGACGGCGACCGCTGTGTCGCTGCGGGTCACCAACCGCGTTCTCTCCACTCGCCGAGATGCGGGCGTTCGGTGCCGAGCGTGGTGTCGTCGCCGTGGCCGGGATAGACGACCGTCGAATCGTCGTACACGTCGAAGACCTTGCTGGTCACGTCGCCGAGCAGCTTCTCGAAGTCGCCTTCCTGCCAGGTCTTGCCGACGCCGCCGGGGAACAGGCAGTCGCCGGTGAAGAGGTGCGTCTTGTCGTCGGCGTCGACGAGGGCCAGCGCCACCGATCCCGGGGTGTGACCCTGCAGGTGGATGACGTCGAAGGTCAGGTCACCGACCTTCACGGTGTCACCCTGGGCGAGGATCCGATCGGGTGTGACCGGCAGAGCCTCGGCGTCGAGCTGGTGGGCCGCGGTCGGCGCGCCGGTGCTCTTGGCCACCTGCTCGAGCGCCTGCACGTGGTCGAAATGCTGGTGGCTGGTGACGATCAGGGTCAGCTTCGGTGCGAACCGCTCGATGAGTTCGAGCAGGATTTCAGGGTCGTTGGCCGCATCGATGAGTAGCGTCTCGCCGGTCTGGGAACACGTCACCAGGTATGCGTTGTTATCCATCGGGCCCACCGAAACCTTCACGATCGATGCACCCGGGAGGGTGCGTCGAGCTGCGGTCTTTGGGTCGACGTGGCCGGTGTAGTTGTCGTTGACGACAGTCATGTCTTCACGGTATCTGTCTCGGCCCAGCCTCGACCAAAGACTTGTCGGTGGCGGGACCTAGCATGGGTTTCAACTATGTCTTCGGAGGACTTCGTCGTTGAAAGAGAGCGCGTGTGGCTGATCGCCTGATTGTCAAAGGTGCGCGCGAACACAATCTGCAGAGCGTCGATCTTGAGCTGCCCCGCGACGCGCTGATCGTCTTCACGGGCCTGTCCGGTTCGGGTAAGTCGTCGCTGGCGTTCGACACGATCTTCGCGGAGGGCCAACGTCGCTACGTCGAGTCGCTGTCCGCCTACGCGCGCCAGTTCCTCGGCCAGATGGACAAACCCGACGTCGACTTCATCGAAGGTCTCTCGCCGGCTGTGTCCATCGACCAGAAGTCGACCAATCGCAACCCGCGGTCGACCGTGGGCACGATCACCGAGGTGTACGACTACCTGCGTCTGCTCTACGCACGGGCCGGCACCCCGCACTGCCCGGTGTGCGGTGAGCGCATCGCCCGTCAGACGCCGCAGCAGATCGTCGACCAGGTCCTCGCCATGGACGAGGGCCTGCGCTTCCAGGTGCTCGCACCGGTGGTGCGCACCCGCAAAGGCGAGTTCGTCGACCTGTTCGACAAGCTGAACACCCAGGGGTACAGCCGCGTCCGGGTCGACGGTGTGGTGTATCCGCTGACCGAGCCGCCCACGCTGAAGAAGCAGGAGAAACACGACATCGAGGTGGTCGTCGACCGGTTGACGGTCAAGGCGACCGCCAAACAGCGCCTGACGGACTCGGTGGAGACGGCGCTGAACCTGGCCGACGGCATCGTGGTGCTGGAGTTCGTCGACCGGGAGGACGACCACCCGCACCGCGAGCAGAGGTTCTCCGAGAAGCTCGCATGCCCGAACGGGCACCCGCTCGCCGTCGACGACCTCGAGCCGCGATCGTTCTCCTTCAACTCCCCGTACGGCGCCTGCCCGGAATGCGTGGGGCTGGGCATCCGCAAAGAGGTCGACCCCGAACTCGTCGTTCCGGATCCCGACCTGACGCTTGCCGAAGGGGCGATCGCGCCGTGGTCCATGGGGCAGACGGCCGACTACTTCACCCGGATGCTGAAGGGGCTCGGTGACCAGATCGGGTTCGACGTCGACACCCCGTGGAAGAAGCTGCCCGCCAAGGCGCGCAAGTCGATCCTCGAGGGCTGCGACGAGCAGGTGCACGTGCGGTACAAGAACCGCTACGGCCGAACCCGTTCGTACTACGCCGATTTCGAGGGCGTGATGGCGTTCCTGCACCGTCGCATGGAGCAGACCGACTCCGAGCAGATGAAGGAGCGTTACGAGGGCTTCATGCGTGACGTGCCGTGCCCGGAGTGTGAGGGCACCCGACTGAAGCCGGAGATCCTCGCGGTGACGATGACGGCGGGGGAGTACGGGCCGAAATCGATCGCCGAGGTCGCCGAACTGTCGATCGCCGATTGCTCGGCGTTCCTCAACGCGTTGACACTCGGCTCGCGTGAGCAGGCCATCGCGGGCCAGGTGCTCAAGGAGATCCAGTCGCGGCTCGGGTTCCTGCTCGACGTGGGGCTCGACTATCTGTCGTTGTCGCGGGCGGCGGGCACGCTGTCCGGCGGTGAGGCGCAACGGATTCGGTTGGCCACGCAGATCGGCTCCGGGCTCGTCGGGGTGTTGTACGTCCTCGATGAGCCGTCGATCGGGCTGCATCAGCGTGACAACCGGCGGCTCATCGAAACGCTGATCCGGTTGCGGGACCTGGGCAACACGCTGATCGTCGTCGAGCACGACCTCGACACCATCGCCCACGCCGACTGGGTCGTCGACATCGGGCCTGCTGCGGGTGAACACGGCGGTCAGATCGTGCACAGCGGCACGTACGAAGATCTGCTGACGAACTCCAATTCGATTACCGGCGCTTATCTTTCGGGCAAGGAAGAGATCGAGGTCCCCGCCATGCGGCGGCCCACCGACCGCAAGCGGCAGTTGACCGTCGTCGGTGCGCGCGAGCACAATCTGCGCGAGATCGACGTGTCGTTCCCCCTGGGTGTGCTGACGTCGGTCACCGGCGTCTCCGGTTCGGGCAAGTCGACGTTGGTCAATGACATCCTGGCGTCGGTGCTGGCCAACAAGCTCAACGGCGCCAGGCAGGTGCCGGGGCGGCACACCCGCGTGACGGGGCTGGACAAGCTCGACAAGCTCGTCCGCGTCGACCAGTCACCGATCGGCCGGACACCGCGGTCCAACCCGGCCACCTACACCGGTGTGTTCGACAAGATCCGTACGCTGTTCGCGGCCACCACCGAGGCGAAGGTTCGCGGCTACCAGCCGGGCCGGTTCTCGTTCAACGTCAAAGGTGGCCGCTGCGAAGCATGTTCGGGTGACGGCACCATCAAGATCGAGATGAACTTCCTGCCGGACGTGTACGTGCCGTGCGAGGTGTGCCAGGGCGCCCGCTACAACCGCGAGACCCTCGAGGTGCACTACAAGGGCAAGACCATCGCTGAGGTGCTCGACATGTCGATCGAGGAGGCGGCGGAGTTCTTCAAGCCCATCACGTCGATCCATCGATTCCTGGCGACGCTGGTCGACGTGGGACTCGGCTACGTTCGGTTGGGGCAGCCCGCGCCGACGCTCTCCGGTGGTGAGGCGCAGCGCGTCAAGCTGGCGTCCGAACTGCAGAAACGGTCCACCGGCCGCACCATCTACATCCTCGACGAACCGACCACGGGTCTGCACTTCGAGGACATTCGCAAGCTGCTCGCCGTCATCAACGGCCTTGTCGACAAGGGCAATACGGTCATCGTCATCGAGCACAACCTCGATGTGATCAAGACGTCGGACTGGATCGTCGACATGGGACCCGAGGGCGGAGCGGGCGGCGGATCGGTGGTCGCGTCGGGCACGCCGGAGGACGTCGCGGAGAACCCCGACAGCTACACAGGCCACTTCCTGGCCGAGGCGTTGGGTGTGGCGCGGCCGGCCCCGAAGAAGCGCAAGCGCAGCAAGGTCAGCGCCTAGCTCTGCCGGGCCTTCGACAGCGGTGAGGGAAAGCGCGGGTTGATCCGTACGCCGGCCAGCCAGTCGGTCAGCTCGTCGGCCCGCCGCTGAAGCGCCTGCCGCGCTTTCCGGCCGACATCCTCGAGGAGTCGCACCTCGACCCGCCCTTCGGCATCCTGACCCCACGCGCCGACGATGCGACCGTCACACCATGCCGTCGGACCGCCGTTTCCGTTCGTGTCGAACACCTGCGCGCGGTGCCCGCCGAGATACCAGTCCCGGTCGAACCACCCCATCGTCGTGACGTCGAGCCCGGGCAGCAGCGCACACCACGGTCCGGCGTCCGGTTCGACGTCCAGATCGTCGGGGAGGACGAACCCGGGCGTGCCTTCGAGATCCACCTCGACCGCCTCGAGGTCGACAAGGGCCTGACGCGCCCACGTCAGCGTGTTGCCGAACCACCATTTGATGTCGGTGACGGTCGCCGGGCCGAACGCGCGCAGCCACCGTCGTACCAGTTCGGTGCGCGCGACGTCCGGTGACACCGCGTTCGGCAGCGACGTCAGCCAGCCGGACATCGGCGCCCAACGCGGTCGCGACACCGTCCACGATCCGTCGTTCGGTCCGCGGACGATGTCACCCCGCACCGACAGCAGCGTCAGAATCCTTGGTGCCAGCGGTGTTTCGCCGCCCCACCGCTTGCCGGGTGCGGGATCGTGGTGGCCCGCCAACTCCGGTAGCGCGACACGTAGGTCCTTGGCACTGGTCGGACCGTGCTTGTCGAGGTGTTTCGATACTGCCCTCGACGCGCTGGCCAGCCACGCATCGCCGTCGCCGCAGACGCCGGCCCGCTGCGCGTCGGCGACGAGCTTGCGGCGTTCGTTGTCGGCCACCCGGTCACTGGCGCCCGTTTGGATGTGGGGCAGGTCGTCGGCGCGCACCACCCAAAGCGTTCGCCGCATCGCCAGGTGCTTCACCAGCGTCCGGCGGTCGTAGAGCTCGGAATCCAGGTCGGCGATGGTGAAGCCGGGCACCCGCGCCCACAGGGAGAGATAGGGAGTGGCCGGATCGGTCGCGTGCAGGCCGACGACATCGCCTGCGATCTGAGCCGGGGACTGTGCGTGCGCGTTGAGAAAGTGCCTGCGCGCGAGCCGGGCCCGCCGCTCTTCGACCGTGAATGAACGCATCGCCTGCGAACGCTACCTGCGGCGACCGACAAACTTTGGGATCGGTAGCCGAGTCCGCCGCCTTGACTGAGCGCACGACGACGCCACCGGGGCGGCGTATGACGAAGGAGAGATCGATGAATCGAGTTGTCGCGGGTGTGGTTGCACTGGGTCTGGGCGCGGCCGTCCTGGTCGGCTGTTCGGACGACAAGCCGTCGGCCGCACCAAGCAGCGAGGCATCCGGAAACACGCAGGTGAGCACGAGCGGCTCGACCGAGGTCAAGGTCGGCGGCAGTGACCTGTCCGGTCTGGACCTGAACTCGGTGACCTGCGTCAAGCAGGGCGGAAAGATCAACGTCGCCAGCGCGGCGATCAACGGCCAGTCCGGCCTCGCCGTCGTGATGACCGACGAGGCGACTCCGACCGTGGAGTCGCTGGCCATGTCGGTGGACGGCAACGCGCTCGGCGTCACCAACACGATGGGCGCGAAGACCGGCTCGGCCGAGGTGAAGGTCGACGGCAGCACCTACACCATCACCGGTGAAGCCACCGGCGCCGACATGGCGAATCCGATGGCCGGCATGGTCACCAAGCCCTTCACCATCAAGGTGAACTGCACCTGATCGGGCGCCTACCGGAAGCGGCGGACGTACCGTCGGCGTCCGCCGCTTCCTATGATTCAGAAATGACGATCGTGGCCGACCTCGAGCGGGCACGCCAGTTGTCGTTGGCCGCCAAAGAGGAGGCGGCCAAAGACCTGCTGCTGTCACTGGTTCCCGCGATCGAGGCGGCCGACCGCGACGATTGGCTGCTCGAGGTCTACGCACAGCTGGGCGAGCTCTATCTCGTTCGCACCGCGTATGAGGGGACCGACGAGTCTGTGCGCCGCATCCGCGAATGCCTCGCGACCTACCAGGAGGTCCGGGCGGGCAACCGGCCGGATCTGGCTGCACAGGTGACGATGTCGAACGCCGACGTCGACCACATGATCTGCCGGTACTCGCGCCGCGCCCAGTTCCTCCAGACGGGTCTGGCGGCCGCGCACGGTGACCACGAAGCCGCCGAGGCGGCGCTGCTGGTGTTGACCGAGGACACGACCGACTACCCGGAACTCGCCGACGAACACCGCCGCTACATCACGTTCGCACAGATCCTGTGCGCCAACGCGCTCTGCGATGACGATCTGCATGTGGAGTCGGTTCACCTGTGGGAGAAGGTGATCGACGCGATCGACGGTGCTGACGGCAGCGATGAGTTCGACGATTACCTCTTCGTCAACGGTGCGACCTCATACGGCAGGTTCTGCATTGAGACAGGTCGGCTGCCGCAGGCCGAACCGTGGCTGCGGCGGGCAGGTGCCCGCGCTGAGGCGCGCAATTGGGCATTAGGTACGGCGAGGACGCAATTCGAACGTGCGACGGCGGCCTGGGCTTTGGGCGACCGCGCCAAGGCGCAGGACTTGGCGCACGCGTCGTATCCGGCGATCGCCGAAGGGTTGCGGGCCCACGATGTCTCGCGGTGCTGGCTTTACTTCGGCCTGATCGCGCTGTCCATCCATGAGCTCGACGACGCCGACGAGCGGTTCGGCTACGCCGAGCGACACTGGCGCGAAATCGAGAAGCCACTGCACATCCACCGCATTCTGCTGCAGCGCAGCTGGGTTGACATCTTCCGGGGCGACTTCGATGCGGCCCGGGCGCGGACCGAAGAGGCGCGCGAACTCCTGGATTCATGGCCGCGGCACAGCTGGCTGCAGTACGCCCGCCTGCATGACCACATCGGCAGCATCTGGCGCGCGGACGCATTGGCCGACCCGGAGAACGCGGCGGCCAAGCTCGAAAAGGCCGCCGAACTGAAGGTGCCCGCCGCCCTCGCGGTCGACTCGGTACGCCACCTGATCACCGATGCCGACGCGCGCATGCGCTGGGCCACCCACGTGTCGGCCCGCATGCTTGCCGGGGCGTTCGCCGTCGCCTGGGAGTGGGGCAATACCGACCTCGTCAGCCAGTTGGTCGAATATCACAGTGCGCGAGGGACATTCAGTGCCGAGCCGGACGGGGAGACCGTTGAGTTGACGGGCACCGCCACCGCCATGGTGCCGCTGGAGACCATCGACGAGTACGCGTTGGTTGCGGCGGGTGAGTCGCTGTCTGTTGCAGGTGCGGGGCTGACGCGGCTGGGTCCGTTGCCTGCGCTGCAGATGGACCCGACCTCAGGTCAGATATTGACGCGGTATCGCAGCCTTGCGCGCGAAAGGTACGGCCGCGACGTGACCGCCGCCGGCGCGACATGGGCGACGTGGCCGTGACCCCAGGGGAATCCCAGGTCGAAACCGCCACGCTTGTCCTGCGATTCGCCGACGTCGGAATCGCCACGTATGTGAGCCTACGCGTCGTAGGGGACCCAACGAGGACCGTGACATGGGTGATCGAGGAGGCCGCGTTACAGGCCGCGCTTGACGAATTGGCCGCCGCGTTGCCGGATCCGATCGACACCGAGACCCGACGCGACGCCCTCGAACGCGCAATCACCAAGGGTGCGTTCGCTTCGCCCGCAACCGAATTGGCGATCGCCCGCACACTCGGCGCCCAGCTGTTCGCGCATGAGGCCTGGCAATTGCTGCTCGACTTCGTCTCCTCGCCCCGGGCCGCGTTGTTCGTGTCACCCAGCGCGCGGCTGGCCCGAGTCCCGTGGGGTCTTGTCGCGATGCCCGGTGATGACGGTCACCGGGTCATCGAGCTGGTCGACGTCCTGATGGCGGCGCCGCCGAACATCGTGCACTCATCGCGCGAACCCGCCGGCTGGGGCGGTAGGCAGGGCAGACCGCCGCTGCTGGTGCTCGATCCCCGGGTGCCCGGTCAGCGGCCGGACTCACCGTTGGGGTCCGTACTCGGGCGTCCATCACCAGATACGCTGTTGGCCAAGCATTTCGGTGAGCTGATGCAAGGCCGGAAGGTCCTCCCCGAGGTGGCGTCATCGGTCGACCTGTTCCGGCGCGCCGATGCGGGCCGTGCCTGGCTCGAGGATCTGCTGGCGCGCGAGCCCAGTCGCCTCCTGTATGTCGGTCATGCGACCGCGGCCGATGGTGACGTCGGACATGCCGACCGGGCCGCGCTTCACCTGGCCGACGAACGACCGCTCACCGCATCGGATCTCATGGCGCTGAGGCTTCCTGTTCCGCCACGCGTCGGCCTGCTGGCCTGTGCGTCCGGCGGTGACTATCGGTTCGACGAGGCGACTGGGCTGGTCGCGGCGATGATCCTCGGCGGCGCGGAGCTGGTGACGGCCACCCTGTGGTCGCTGCCGACGGCCGCGGGATACCGGCTTTTCGCACCGACGAATGACGCCGACCCGATGTCTGACGCGATCCTCGCCGTCGACCGCGCGCACGAGGCTCAGGATGCCGGGCGTGCGGTCAACGGCTGGCAACGGGAACGGATGCGCCGCTGGACCGACGGTGACGTGACCGCGAGCCCGCTGTACTGGGCCGCGTTGGCGACTTTCGCGGTCGACGGTGCCCGGTGATCAGGCCGGCGACACACAGACGGCGACCGCGGACTCGTCGTCGGAGCGGTAGTACGTGTCGACGAAGCTGCCAGGCGAGACCTTCGTGATGGCCGATTCGGGAATGAGTGCCTTCTCGTGAGCAGCGAACTGCCCGCCGCCGGGCCGATGCACCATCACGTCGAGCTCGACTTCGCGGAAATCCTCTCGGGCGCGGCCGGTGGTTCGCATGCCGGTGACCACCGCGCGGGACTTGGTGCCGTGCCGGATCAGATCGATCTGACCATTGGTGACCAGGCCCTTCGCGACCAGCATGCGGTCGAACTCGGCTCGAATGGCCACCATGTCGTCGGCGGTGGCAAGGCGCTCGCCGGCTTCGCCGCTCTCAGGCGCGACGACCTCGTCGCGGTCGGGAATCAGGTAGGCCAAGGCCGTGGCGACGAGCAGGAACATGACTAATGCGATCGAATACGCGCCGGACATGCCACCAGGCTCTGACACCCCATCGGCTACCGAACCCAACTTTGCCGCGTACCCGACTCTTATCCTGTTGCTATGAGCACTGCTGAGACGGCCATCGCCGTCGCCCATCCGCGGCGCGCGGTGATCGACCGCGCGTGGCGCGCGATCGGGCCCGGCGTGGAGGTGCTCAGCGGTGACGACGGTGGCCCGTTGCGGCGCACGGTGAAGCGGATCATCGACCCGTTGGTGCTGCGGTTGCGCTCCAACACCCAGTTCTCGGCGCCGTTCGTGGCCGCCGACGTCGCCGAGGCCATGCACGACGCGATCGTCGGCCAGGCCGCCCAGATGCGTGCGGCGGCAGCATGGTTCGAGCTGCTCAAGCGTGAGCGCCGTCGGCTGCGGATCACCAGTGGGAACGCCCAAGAGTTGTATTTCCCCGTGTGCTTCGAGCTTGCGGTGACGAAAGGTGCTCCCGCCCAAGCTGATTCCGGTGAGGCCGAATCGGTGCTGCGTCAGATCCATGACGACCGCGACCGCACCGCGATCGAAGTGCTGAACACCTATTCGTCGGACCATCTCGTCATCTCGGAACTGTCGGAACAGCTGCGCTCAAGCTGGAAAGACGTTCGGCCCGGGAACCAGATCACCGGGCCCTTCCTGTCCGGGTTGACCACGGTGCTGGGCCCGGCCGATTCGCACGGCGCCTCGGCGGCGCGGCAGCGGGTGTGGCAGGCGCTGATCGCCGATGTCACGCCGTACAACCTCGGTGCCGCCGCGCATGAACGCGGGTCACAGCTGCCGTGGTCGATCGTCGCGCTCGGCCTGAGCTCTGCGGAACCGCAGGGTCCGCCGGAGGTCATCGGTGGGTCCGACGGCGAGCGGCCGCTCAATCGGTCGGTGATCGACCGGGTACGCGCGACCCTTCGCCGTGCGATGGATCGCGAAGAATTGCCAGACGTTCCGATGCTGTGCGAGGAAGAGGTCGACCGGTGCTGCGCGCCATGGGGGCTGATGGCCGAGGACAAGCAGGCGACGCTGGTCGCCGGCATCGAGGTCGCCGTCGACCTGGCGCCGCTGTCGGAAACCGCGGAGACCCGGTATGACCTCGCCCGTCAGATCCAGGCACGGCTGCGCAAGGAGGCGTACGTGCTGCACGCGCGTCGCTATCTCGCCGACAGCGGGCCGATCCACCCTCGCCAGCAACAGGTGATCGACGACCTCGCGGCGTTCGCCCGACCGTATCTGAGCCGGCTGTGGGCGCGCCTGCACGGCCGCGACGTCTGGCAGGAACCCTGTTCCGATGTCGACGACGTCCGCGCACTGTTGGAAGGCGTCGCGCGGTCGGTGAGTCTCGACCACCGGCAGCGCATCAAGACGATGCTGGAATTGCAGGTGGCCGGATGAAGTTGATGTCCGATTCCGGGCTGTGGAGTACGGGACCCTCCGCCGCACCTTCTCCGGTGCACGCCGTACTCGAGGTCAGTGGCGCGGTGCTGTCGTGGACCGTCGACGATCCGTCCGCTGATCCGCAGATCACGTTCACCGATCCCGCCAGGGCGGACTGGTTGTGGCGCGTGGTGGGCGAGGACGGGCATCGCGCCGTCGCGTCCACAGTCGATCACGCTCCACCCGACGATGCGCGGGCGGTGGACCTGGCGGGGGTGAATGTGTTGCCGGGCTCGCTGGACCTGTTGCGGCGGTTGGCGTTCGGCCATTGGTTGCGACGGTGGTGGCCGGCGAGCCAGCGTGATGGGATCGCGGCGCTCGATGCGGCGTTGCTGGATGCGGAGATCGCGATACTCACGGTCGCCGCGGAGGACTTCTTCTCCGACGACACCTTCGACTCGGATGTTGCCGAGGTGTTGCGGCCGCACGTCGCCGCGCTCAACGCCCATGTCCAAGAAGGTGATCCGCGCGTCGTCGAGCTGGTGGAGAAGTGCACCGACCTCGCCGACGAGGTGGGCATCGTCTTCGACACGTCTGTGCGATCCGGTCGCAGGGACGATTACGCACTGGCTGCGGGCGGGGATGGTGGACGGACAACGACGGCGACTGTTGCAACGGGTGCCGGCTCAGTGCACTGGTCAGCTGTTCCCGCCGGTGTGTTCGACGCGGCCGAGAACACCGTTAGTTGGAGCGTCGAGTCTGCCGACGACGCTGTAACGGCAACTGTCCGCGTGGAGTTGTCGGGACTGGGCTCGCCCAACGGCGTGCCGGTCCGACTGCGCTCCGGTGCTTTCGGAGGTGACGGAGCGCTCGGGGCCGACGGGCGTGCGTCGTTCCCCGTCGTGGGCCCCGATCAGCAGTCGATAGCGGAATCGTCGGCGTGGGACCATGATTGGCGCGTTACCACGCTGACGGTCGGCGCCGGCGGCGGGGAGTCGGCGCAGACGCGCGAGCGGATTCGGGACTTCGCGCGGTCGCGGTTGGCCTCACCGGCCGACGACGCCTACCTCGCCGAGGTCCTGGCCGCCGAATCCGACTACTGAGACTCGGGTTTGCGCATGGATTCACGGATCTGCGCGAGCCGTTCGGCCGCAGCACGCTGGCGCGCTTCGTACTGCTCCTCGACAGTGCGGCCCTCCGGAGTTTCGGCATCGAGTTCCGCGGCGCCGATCGCCGTGCCGTAGCGGGTCTCGATCTTCTCGCGCACCGAATCGAACGTCGGGACACCGCCCGCGGTATAGCCCGTGTCCTCGGGTTCGGCGGGGGCCGGCGGGGTGCTCGTCGCGGGGGTGGCCGCGGGCGCCGGATCGGGCTCGACAGTGGGCTCGATGACGGGATCGACGATCACTTCCGGCTCTCGGGCTGGTTCGTCCGGCATGCGGTCCACGCTACCCGCTACCTCGCGGCCACCTGAACGATCGGCGGAGGTGGGGGTGGTGCGGGCAACGGCACATGGGGAGCGGCGGGGGTGAGGAGTTGACCGGCCATCCAGGGCAGTGCGGTCGCGAAGGCCTGTGATGCGAAGGGCCAGTCGTGCTTACCGGGTTGCACGACGACCGCGCAGCTGATCCCGTTGGCGTCGCCTAGTGAGCACAGCGAGTTCGCGGCCGAACTCTGCGCAGGGGCCGCTTCGCTGTTGACGGCGAACCAGCCGGCCACACCGTCGTAGCGGCCGTGTCGCGTGATGACGGTGGTGGGATCGAAGGACGCATAGGCCGCGGCGTTGCCGCCGAACAGCCGTGAGATGGTCTCGTCTTTCGTCCCCGAGTTGGGCGCGATGTCGCCGGCGATGTCCTCGAATGCGCCGAACATGTCGGGATGCATGACAGCCAGGTCGACGGCGCACGTGCCGCCCATCGACCAGCCCACCACGCCCCAGTTGTCCCGGTGGGCGCTCACGCCGAACTTCGAAACCATAAACGGGACAACGTCTTTGGTGAGGTGGTCGGCGACATTGCCACGGCTGCCGTTGACGCACTCGGTGTCGTTGTTGAATGTGCCGCCGGCGTCGACGAATACGAGCACCGGCGCATTCCCGCCGTGGGCCGCTGCAAAGTTGTCCGCGACGGTCACCGCGTTCCCGATTCGTACCCAGTCGGCGGGGGTGTTGAACTCGCCGCCGATCATCATGATCGTCGGCATGGGTGGCGGAGGGTCGGTGGCGTACCAGGCCGGAGGCAGATAGACGAGTTCGTCGCGATGTTTGAACCCTGACGCCCCGTCTCCGATCTGCACCGCTACCACGGTGCCTTTCGCGGGAATCTGGTGGCGGTGCTGCAACGCCAGGACGGTCACCTGATCTGTCTGGTCAGGCAGCGGACCCGCGGTGAGCTGATTCCACGCTGTTTGGACGGTGGGGAAGTACCCGGTCCACAGGTTGAGTGAGAACGCGGCACACAGCAGGCACAGCGGCACCGCGGAGGCCGCCACCGCACGCCGCCACCACTGCGCTCCGCGCCAGCCGGCCACCAGGACGCCCGCCGCGGTTCCCGTCAGCCCGATCCACACCCAGAGCCCGGCGGGTGCGGGATTGCCCGCGAGGCCTTCTGATTCGACATACCAGTAGGCGGCCGCGGTCAGGGCCACCCCGCACAGCACCGCCCACGGCACCCATACGTATCGCCAACGTCGGATACCCCAGTAGATGGCCGCCACCAGCGCGATGCCGGCCAGGACCTGGACCGTGATCGGAATCCAGCCGTGCAGCAGCGACGAATGGTGGCGCAGCAGGTCGCGGAGCGTCACGGCCACAAGAGTGACTGCCAATCCTTGTGCTCCGCTGTGAGCAAGCTGCGGGCATGCACCTAACAGGGACCTAACGCGTCTGACGTGCACCATATTGGTATGCGCGTTCTGGTTGTCGAGGATGAGCAGCTGCTGGCCGACGCCATCGCGGCTGGGCTGCGCCGCCACGCGATCGCCGTGGATGTGGCCTACGACGGAGACGCCGCTCTCGAGCGGGCGGCAGTCAACGATTATGACGTCATCGTGTTGGATCGTGATCTTCCGACCGTCTCCGGCGATTTCGTATGTGCTCAACTGACCGATTCGGGCGCGACGGCCAGAATCCTGATGCTGACGGCGGCCACGGCCGTCGCTGAGCGAGTCAGTGGCCTGCAGCTTGGCGCCGACGACTACCTCACGAAACCCTTCGCGTTCGCCGAACTCGTGGCGCGCGTCCATGCCCTGTGTCGGCGGTCGCGGCCCGCGGTCTCTCCGGTGCTGGAACGTGGCGGTATCCGACTAGATCCTCATCGGCGCACAGTGTCGCGCGGGGAGAGACCGATTTCGTTGACGCCCAAGGAGTTTGCGGTGCTAGCTGAGTTGTTGCGCGCTGAGGGAGGCGTGGTGTCTGCCGAGCATCTGTTGGAAAAAGCGTGGGACGAACACATCGATCCGTTCACCGGCGTCGTCCGCTACACGATCATGATGGTGCGCCGAAAACTTGGCGAGCCGCACGTGATCGAAACCGAGGCCGGCGTGGGGTATCGCATCCCATGACCATCAGGGTGCGCCTCACAGTGCTGTACGCGACGGCTTTCTTCATCGCAGGAGCGGTGCTGATCGCGCTGATGTACTTCTACCTGGACCAGTCGATGGACCGTCGCCCTGGCGCCGGTGCACAGACTTTGGTCAAGCAGTTTCTGGCCGAACGCGGGCTCCGGGAGCGTCCTGTCGCCGAGAATCTGGTGTCCGCCTTCGTTGCGCAGGCGGAACAACAACGCGAGGACATCAAACGCGGAATGCTGACATGGTCCTTCGTGTCGTTGGGTGTCGTCGGCTTGGCTGCGGGCGGATTCGGCTGGCTGCTGGCCGGTCGCGCACTGCAGCCACTGCATCAGATCACCACCACAGCAAGGCGAGTGGCGGATCGCAGCCTGCACGAGCGGATTGGGCTAGACGGGCCCGATGACGAGATCAAAGACCTCGCAGACACGTTCGACGCGATGCTGGAGCGCCTGGATCATGCTTTCGACGGTCAACGCCGCTTCGTCGCCAACGCGTCTCACGAACTGAAGACCCCGCTGACGATCAACCGCACCCTGATCGAGGTTGCCATCGACGACCCCGACGCCCCCGAGTCGACGCGCCGACTGGGAGCTACGTTGCTTGACGTCAATCGCCGTCATGAGCGGCTGATCGACGGCCTGCTGGTGCTGGCGAGCAGTCAGCAACAGCTCGCCCGCCGCGTGCGGGTCGATCTCGCCGACATCGCACGCCGCGCGGTCGCCCTGTCGGAAGCCGCCGCTACGGAGGCGGGCGTCGAGATCACCACGAGGCTCACTCCTTCGTATATCACCGGTGATCCGGATCTGCTGGAGCGCTTGGTGGGGAACCTGATCGACAATGCGATCCGGTACAACCGCGCTGAAGCAGGGTGGGCGGTCGTGTCGGTGTCGAACGGTGACGGAGTATGCCGGCTGTCGGTCGAAAACTCGGGATCGGTGATCCCGCAGTCGGCAGTCAACGGGATATTCGAGCCCTTTCATCGTTTGGGCGTCAATGACCGAACCTCGAACGACGGCCCGACGAGTCGAGGGGCCGGACTGGGCCTGTCGATCGTGCGGTCGATCGCCACCGCGCACGGCGGTGAGGTCCGTGCGGTGGCCCGCCCGGATGGCGGGCTCACCGTCACGTTCGTCGGCTCGAGCGATCAATAGTTGTGACACGTGTCAGCGACGCGCTGCATCTTCATCAGCTTGTCCTGTCCCTCGGGCGTATTGCGCTTCTGCGCAATCATCGACGCCACATCTGGATTGCGGTCCATGAAGGACTTCACCCGCTGCCGTCGTTGGTCGATCGGCAGCGCCAGGAGTTCCTGGATCTTCGCCTGCGCATCGGGGCGTTCGGCAAGCCGTCCCGACGCCTCGGGTGCCTCGACCTGCAGGGCCGCCTCGATCTGCGCGTAGCTACAAGTGGTTTCGATGAGCGGACCGACGGGCTGCGCCGAAGCAGGCGCCGCCGTCATCAGCGATATGGCCCCCGCTAGCCCGAGGACGCCGAGAATCACGCGTGGCATCAGAACACCCCCGGTCCTGGTGCTCCGAAGCCAAGTCCGGGTAGCAGTCCGAGTCCGGAGGCCGGTCCGCCGAAGCCTCCCAGTCCCGGTCCGGGCAGGATGCCGGGGCCTGGTGCACCCCAGCCGATTCCGGGATCTGCGGTGGCGGTAGCCGTGCCGAAAAGAAGAGGCGCACATGCCAGTACGGCCACCGTGGCGAGGCTGCCTGCTGCTCTACGTGGGATCATCTGTTCTCCAATCAGTTTGGCGCGCGGCTGCGCGATTTTCCGACCCGAGAACAGTTGATCAATTCGGCTGTTGGGCTGGCGTTAGGAGCTGAGTCGCGCGCCGACTAACGCGGTTTGGCCAAGGGGAACGGCAGCGTTTCGCGGATGCTGCGGCCGGTGATCAGCATGACGACGCGGTCCACACCCATGCCGAGGCCACCGGTCGGCGGCATCGCGTATTCCATCGCCTGCAGGAAGTCCTCGTCGAGTTCCATGGCCTCGGGGTCACCGCCCGAGGCCAGCAGCGACTGTTCCTGCAGTCGGCGCCGCTGCTCGACGGGATCGGTCAACTCGCTGTACGCAGTGCCCAATTCGACACCCCACGCCACCAGGTCCCACCGTTCTGCCACGCCGGGAATGCTGCGGTGCGGCCTCGTCAGCGGCGACACCGACGTGGGGAAGTCCTTGTAGAACGTGGGCGCTTCGGTGCGGTCCTCGACGAGGTGCTCGTACAGTTCGAGCACCACCGCACCGGAGTCCCAGTGGGTCAAATAGGGGATCCTCGCGCCGTCGCACAGCCTGCGTAGCGTCGTCAGGTCCGTCTCGGGCCCGATCTGTTCGCCCAGCGCCTCCGACACCGCCTCGTGCACGGTCTTGACCGTCCACTCACCTGAAATGTCAACGGGTTCCAGTGTGCCGTCGTCGCGGGGACGCAGGAAGACCTGCGCTCCGTTGGCGGCCTGCGCGGCGTTCTGGATCAACTCTCGGCAGCCGTCGATCCACACGTTGTAGTCGGCGTGCGCCTGATAGGCCTCCAGCAGCGTGAACTCCGGATTGTGGCTGAAGTCGACGCCCTCGTTGCGGAATGCCCGGCCCAACTCGAAGACGCGCTCGACACCGCCCACGCACAGACGCTTGAGGTAGAGCTCGGGAGCGATCCGCAGATACAGATCGAGGTCATAGGCGTTGATGTGCGTCAGGAACGGCCTGGCGTTGGCGCCGCCGTGAATCTGTTGAAGTATCGGTGTCTCGACCTCCAAAAACCCCTTGCTGATGAGGTTTTCGCGGATCGCGTGCAGAACACCGCTGCGCGCCCGAATCAGGTCGCGGGCCTCGGTGTTGATGGCCAGGTCGACGTAGCGGGCGCGCACCCGCGCCTCTTGGTCGGTCAGCCCTTTCCATTTGTCGGGCAGTGGACGTAGGCATTTACCGATCAACCGCCAGTTGAGCACGATCAGCGACCGCGTGCCCTTCTTGCTGTAACCCATCGTGCCCGTCACCTGGATCAGGTCGCCCAGATCGATGGCATGCGTGAAATCGGCCGTCGTTCCGTCATTCAGCTGCGAGTTGTCAAGCAGCAGTTGCACTTCCCCCGACCAGTCGCGCAGTTGCGCGAACAGCACGCCGCCGTAGTCGCGGATGCGCAGTACGCGGCCCGCGACGGTCAGTGTGCTCGCACCCTCGGATTCGAGCGCGGCAAGGATCGTGTGGCTGGGTTGCTCACCGACCGGGTACGCGTCGACGCCGTTGTCCTGCAATGTCTTGAGCTTGGCCATCCGGACCCGGACCTGTTCGGGCAACCGGGACTGTTCCTCCTCGTCCAACCCGACTTCCAGTTCGTCGGCGTCGGGGGCGGTGCCGTCGTGGTGCAACAGACCGCGGTCGATGATGCTCTGCGGCACCGCGATGTGGTGGCCGGTGTGCGGCTGATCGTGGCGTCGGGAGAACGGCAGCACCAGGAAGCCTTCTGCGATCACCGAAGCCACGCCGACGCGGGGGACCAGCCGCGCGTCCTCGTAGCAGGCATACCGCGGCACCCACTCGGGCTGATACTTCATGTTCGAGCGGTACAGCGTCTCCAGCTGCCACCAGCGGGAGAAGAACACCAGCAGCGCCCGCCACAGCCGTGCGACCGGGCCCGCGCCCAGCTGGGCGCCTTGCTCGAATGCCGAGCGGAACATCGCGAAGTTCAGCGAAACACGCGTCACCCCAATGCCTTCGGCCTGCATGCACAGCTCGCTGACCATGAGCTCGATGGTGCCGTTGGGGGATTGCGGAGACCGGCGCATGAGGTCCAGCGAGGCCCCATTGGCGCCCCACGGCACCAGGGAGAGCATCGCGACGACCTGTTCACCGCCGGCCCCGGGCTGAACCGCCTCCACGAGTAGGCAGTCGCCGTCGGCCGGGTCGCCCAGCCGGCCCAACGCCATGGAGAACCCGCGCTCATCGTCGGTATCGCGCCAGGTGTCGGCCCGCTCGACCACCTCGGCCATCTCGTCGGCGTCGAGATCACGATGTCTGCGGATCCGCACCGAGGCACCGGCGCGCCGCGCGCGGGTCACCGCCTGCCGCACCGCGCGCATGTCGGGGCCCGACAAGCGGAAGCTGTCCGGATGCAGAATCGCCTCGTCGCCCAACTGCAGGGCGTTGAGGCCGGCCGCGCGGAACGCCTCGGCTCCAGTCGAACTCGCGCCCATCACCCCGGGCGCCCAGCCGTAGGCCTGGCACAACCGCAGCCACGCCTCGATCGCCTGGGGCCAGGCTTTGGGGTCGCCGACCGGGTCGCCGCTCGCGAGACAGACGCCGACCTCCACGCGGTAGGTGATGGCGGCGCGGCCAGTCGGCGCGAACACCACGGCCTTGTCGCGGCGCGTCGCGAAGTAACCCAATGAGTCGTTCTTGCCATACAACTCGAGCAGTCCGCGGATCGCGGACTCGTCTTCACCGGTGAGTGCGTTCTCCGCGCGCTGCGACTGGAACAACACGATCGCCGCGACCATCAGCGCCAGTGCACCGAACAGCCCGAGCAGCGCGTTGATGAACACGTGCGGGTGACCGCTGAACGAGTCAGCGCTGGCGCCCGCAAAGGCGCCCACGCGGTTGAGCGCGTAGAAGAAGCGGTCCTCACGGGCCAGGCTTCCGGGGAAGAGCTCGAGCAGGCCCCAGCCGATCAGGGTGCCGACAACCAATCCGGCGACCAGCGTTGCCGCCGCTTTGATCAGCGCACCCCGGCGCACCTTGGCCCAGAACTCCTTGCGCGCCAAGACAAGGAAGGCGATGGCGGCGACGTGGAAGGCGAGACCGATGAACTCGCCGGTCTCCTGCAGCCACGATTCTCCGCCGGAGACGATGTCGCCGATGTTCCAGCCGACCGCGGCGACCATGTAGCCGACGAGGATCCACCACGCGATGCTCTTCCGCGCCGCCAGTGCCGCGGCCAGCAGCGCCAGCACGAACGCCCACGCGAAGCTGGTGTCGGGGAAGTTGAAGATGTAGTCGTTGACGAACTCGCGGGGCACCTTGATGAGCGACCGGAAAAACGGCGAGACGCTCGCGAGAAGCGACAGTGTGGCGATGATGCCGACGGTCCAGCCGGCCGCGGCAGGCACCCACCTGAACGCGGAGGTGCGGCGGGCTTTCGCAATGTTCGCTGAGCCGGCCGGGCTAGTGACGGTCATAAGGCGCGAGGATATTCGCTCGACCGGTCAAATTGGTGTGAGTAGCTACCAGACAGGGCCGGTGTATTTCTCCCCGGGACCGTGACCCGGTTCCTCCGGCGCGGCGCTCGCTTCGCGGAATGCGAGCTGCAGGCTCTTCAGGCCGTCGCGCACCGGTCCGGCGTGGGGGCCGAGGTACTCGGCGGACGCCGTCACCAGCCCCGCCAGCGCGGTGATCAGCCGGCGCGCCTCGTCGAGGTCGCGGTGCGGGCTCTCGTCGGGATCCTCGGCCGACAACCCGAGCTTCTCGGCGGCGGCGCTCATCAACATGACGGCGGACCGGGTGATGACCTCGACGGCGGGGATATCGGCCAGCTCGCGGGTCGGCAGTTCGGTCGCCGGTTCAGGCGATGCGGGATCCTGGGTCATCCCTGATAGGATGGCATGCGCGACCGTCCCGGCGTACGCCAGGGACAGCAAGTGGAGTCCCACTCCCACCGCTGACCATACCGGTACAGCGGTCCGGTCACAGGCATCCGATGCCTGTCCTGGTCGGCTTTGGGCCCTGCTTTGAGCAGGGCTTTTCTGTTCGCTGAACAGATGCTGATGGGTGGGGCTCCTAGACGACAACATAGGAGGCCCCATCAGCACTGAGACCCGCGTCAACGAGCGCATCCGCGTACCTGAAGTCCGTCTCATCGGACCAGGCGGCGAGCAGGTAGGCATTGTGCGCATCGAAGACGCCCTCCGCGTCGCCGCGGATGCCGATCTCGACCTTGTCGAAGTAGCCCCGGACGCCAAACCACCGGTTTGCAAGATCATGGACTACGGCAAGTTCAAATACGAGACGGCCCAGAAGGCACGCGAGTCTCGCAAGAACCAGCAGCAGACCGTCGTCAAGGAACAGAAGCTGCGTCCCAAGATCGACCCGCACGACTACGAGACCAAAAAGGGCCACGTGGTCCGCTTCCTGCAAGCGGGATCCAAGGTCAAGGTGACCATCATGTTCCGCGGACGCGAGCAGTCGAGGCCCGAGCTGGGCTACCGACTCCTGCAGCGGCTGGGCGCCGACGTCGCCGATTACGGCTTCGTCGAGACGTCGGCCAAGCAGGACGGCCGCAACATGACGATGGTGCTGGCACCGCACCGCGGCGCGAAGACTCGCGCCAAGGCGGCGCACGATGCCGACGCTCCCGCCGCGCAACGCGCACAGCCCGAGAGCGCACCGACCGAAACACCACAGAACTGAACTGAGGACACATGCCAAAGGCGAAGACCCACAGCGGCGCTTCCAAGCGGTTCCGGGCCACCGGAACCGGAAAGATCGTGCGCCAGAAGGCCAACAAGCGGCACTTGCTCGAGCACAAGTCGAGCAAGCGCACCCGCCGGCTCGACGGCCGCACCGAGGTGGCGGCCAATGACGTCAAGCGCGTCAAGAAGCTGCTGAACGGCTGACAGGCCCCCCTGTCCGGACCTGACGAACCTGAACGAAGAGGAAAACCCCCATGGCACGCGTAAAGCGCGCAGTAAACGCGCAGAAGAAGCGCCGCACAATACTCAAGGCATCTAAGGGCTACCGCGGTCAGCGGTCACGGCTGTATCGCAAAGCCAAAGAGCAGCAGCTGCATTCGTTGACCTATGCCTACCGCGACCGGCGTGCCCGCAAGGGCGAGTTCCGCAAGCTGTGGATCTCGCGGATCAACGCGGCGGCCCGCGCCAACGACATCACCTACAACCGGTTGATCCAGGGCCTGAAGGCCGCCGGAGTCGAGGTGGACCGCAAGAACCTGGCCGAGATCGCCGTCAGCGATCCCGCCGCCTTCACCGCGTTGGTGGAGGTCGCCAAGGCTGCGCTGCCCAGCGATGTCAATGCGCCGTCGGGCGAGGCTGCCTGACGCTCACCGAACGCGCAGACCGGGTGGCGGCAGCGATCAAGCTGCATCGCCACGTGGGACGACGCCGCGCCGCACGCTTTCTCGCTGAGGGACCCAACCTCGTCGAGGCCGCGATGCGGCGCGGACTCGTCTCCGAGGTCTTCGTCACCGAAGCTGCGCAGGCCCGCTTCGCATCGCTGCTGGGCGATGCCGATGTGCATGTGGTGACGGAGCGAGCCGCGAAAGCGTTGTCGGACACGGTCACCCCGGTCGGCCTGGTCGCGGTGTGCTCGGTACCCGAGACCTCGCTTGACGACGTCCTCGCCGATGCCCCACGGCTGCTGGCCGTCGCGGCGGACATCTCCGAGCCCGGTAACGCGGGCACTCTGATTCGCATCGCCGACGCGATGGGCGCCGACGCCGTGGTACTCGCCGGCCACAGCGTCGATCCATACAACGGCAAGTGTCTGCGTGCCTCGGCCGGGAGTATCTTCTCGATTCCCGTCGTATCCGAGCCGGATGCCACCACGGCGGTGTCGGCGATAGGTGCCGCCGGGCTTGCGGTGCTGGCCACCACTGTCGACGGCGAAGTATCGCTTGACGATGCGGATTTGACCGCGCCGACGGCATGGCTGTTCGGGCCGGAGGCGCATGGCTTGGCGTCCGAACTGGCCGAGATGGCCACTCAACGGGTGCGAATTCCCATGCCCGGCAACGCCGAAAGCCTCAATGTGGCATCGGCGGCGGCGATCTGTCTGTATCAGAGCGCCAGGGCTCACCGTTTGTAACGGCATGGCGAAGAATGCGCCCGGATCCCGCCGTGGCGTTACATCCGACGCCGCTAGTCGGCTTTCAGCAGCTGCTCGGAGATCTGCACCATAAGCCTGCGCGGTGTGACCCGGTAACCGTTGGCGAGCAGAGTGTTTCGCCAGCCCGAGACCACGGTCGGCGTGGACTTCTCCAGCGCCGCCATCGCGGTGTCGACGACCTGTTTGGCGGTCTGCCTGCCGTCGGTGAGGAATTCCTCTCCCGTCCGTGCGAAGAACTCCGTCTCCGTCGCACCCGGGCAGAGAGCGAAAACGCGCACCCCGGTTCCCTTGCACTCCTGCCAGAGCGCCTCTGAGAACGACAGCACAAAGGCCTTAGTGGCGCCATAGACCGCCATGCCCGGCGTCGGCTGGAACGCGGCGGTCGATGCGACGTTGATGACGACGCCGCGCCCTGCTGCCGTCATGGCCGGGAGATAGGCCGCCGTCAGGTCGACCAAGGTGCCGCAATTCAGCTGGATCTGCGCCGCGTTGGCGGCGGCGTCCTGCCCGACGAATTTGCCGTGCAGACCGACGCCGGCGTTGTTCACCAGGATGTCGATCGTCCTGCCCAGGTCGCTGACCTTCGACGCCAGGTCGGGACCGGAGCCCGGGACGGCGAGATCGGCGGTGATGACGTCTACCGTCAGGCCGAGATGTTGCTCGGTCAGCTTCGTGCGCAGCTCAGCGAGCTTTTCGGCGCGGCGAGCGACCAGGACGAGATTGACCCCGCGCGTCGCGAATTGAACGGCGAATTCCTCGCCGATCCCACCGCTGGATCCGGTGATCAGGGCTGTCTTGTTCTTCAGGTCCACGTGGCCAGGCTAGTCGGCAACAAGACCTGTCGTACCTCCGTGCCAGTCTCTGCGCATGACCGACTCGCTGGAGGTGAGGGGGACCGATCTTCGGTACCTGCTCACGGCGTACTTGTTCGACCATGGTCCCGCGACAATCGACGAACTGGTCGACGCGCTGGCGTATCACGGTTTCCGTCCGGTTGGGCGCGCGTCGAAGTCGGTGTCGGAGGCGCTGCGCTGGGAGGTTTTCCAGGGCCGAGCAGTGCGGTTGCGCCGCGGTCGGTACCGCCCGGGGACGATGCCGCATACGACCGCACAGCGGATCTACCAACGTGTGCGGACTCTGCACGACGAGGTCGCTGCGTCGTCCTTAAGCCACAGCAGACTGCGAACCCCTCCGATTCCGCCGGCCGCCTAAGCGTTGTTCAGCAGACCCCGCGCCACGTGGGTGATCTGAACCTCATTGCTGCCCGCGTAGATCATCAGTGACTTCGCGTCGCGGGCAAGTTGTTCCACCCTGTACTCGGTCATGTACCCGTTGCCGCCGAATACTTGCACGGCCTCCATTGCGACGTCGGTGGCTGCCTGCGAGCAGTACCATTTGATCGCCGACGCCTCGGGCAGCGAGATCGGCTGACCCTTTTCCGCCGACTCGATCACCCGGAACAGGATGTTGCGCACGTTCATTCGCGCCACCTCCATATTCGCGAGCTTCAGCTGAATCAACTGGAACTGCCCGATTTCCTGACCCCACAGCTTTCGCGTCTTCGCGTAGTCGACACACAGCCGCAGACACTCCTCGATGACGCCCAGCGACATCGCTGCGACTCCGATGCGCTCGGCGGAGAAGTTCGACCGCGCACTGGCCCGTCCGTCGCCTGCCGAACTGTCCTCGGTTTCACCGAGCAGCCGGTCCCGGCCAAGCCGCACGTTGTTGAAGAACAGTTCCCCTGTGCGGGAACTGTGAATACCCATCTTGCTGAACGGCTTTGACTGGACGAAACCTTCCATGCCGCGGTCGAGCACGAACGTCAGCACCTTGCGGTCACGCTTGTCGGCGCCGTCACCCTCGTCGAGTTTCGCGTACACCACGACCACGTCGGCGTCGGGCCCGTTGGTGATGAACGTCTTCTGGCCGTTGAGGATGTAGTCGTCGCCGTCACGCACGACGTAGGACTTCATGCCGCCGAACGCATCCGAGCCCGAGTCGGGTTCGGTGATCGCCCACGCGCCGATCTTGTCGTAGGTGACGAGATCCGGCAGCCAGCGCTCCTGTTGGGCGAGCGTGCCCCTGCCCTGGATCGTCGGCACCGTCAGGCCGAGGCTGACCCCCATACCGGTGACGATGCCCATCGACACTTTGCACAACTCGCTGACGACGACGAAGCCCATCCCGCCTGAGCCGCCCCCGAACATGCCGCCGCCCGACGACTTTCCCGACTCGCCGCCGTCGCGAAGCTTCGCCAGCCGCTTGTTCAGCGACTCGCGCGCCATGTCGGCGATGCCGAACGTCGCGAACAGTTTGCGGATGATCGGGTACGGCTCCATGTCGCCGCTTTCGAGGTCGTCGACGTGGGGGCGAATCTCTTTGTCTACGAACTCTCGCACGGCGTCGCGCACGGCAAGGTCAACGTCTGTCCATTCGAGCATGCCCCTAGGCTGCCTTACCCGACTTTCCTCCACGGCCCCGGGCCGGTCGACGCAGCCCCGTCAACGAGAACGTCGTGTGTACCAAAGAGCCCGCTCGATCGAGCAGCGACTTGCGCGGCGGCACGTAATGCATCGGCAGGCCGTGGCGGTCGCGGGGTGGCGCCATGAACGCGGGCGCTTCGACCAATGGCGCGTCCTCGGCCAGCTTGCCCTCGGCGCGACGATAGGCGGCCAGTGCGCGTGGATGAAGCCGTATCTCGTCGGGCACCGCGACGAACGCCAACTCGACGAGCTTGCCGAAGATCCGAAGTAACACCTCGTCGCCCGGCGTCCAGCGCATGCCGGCCTTCTCGCGCACGGCGGGATCGAAGAGGCCCGCGGCGATCCAGCGCTGCGCGCCGACCATCGGCTTGAAGAGCTGGTCCCAGATCGGAGTGGGCATCAGCACGAACCACGGCTTGGGGATGCGGATCGAGAAGATGTCGAGCGTCGCGCGGTTGATCTCCAACTCGTCGCGGCACTTGACGTCCCAGTACTCGCAGAAGTCCTCCCACGTGTCGGGGACCGGCCGCATGCTCATGCCGTACATCCGGTACCACTGCACGTGTTCGTCGAACAGCTGGCGCTTCTCGGCGTCGGTGAGCCCGCCGCAGAAGTACTCGGCGGTCTTGATGATCAACATGAAGAACGTCGCGTGCGCCCAATAGAACGTCTCGGGGTTCAACGCGTGGTAGCGCCGGCCTTCGGCGTCGACGCCCTTGATCGTGTTGTGGTAGCCCTTGATCTGCTGCCCGGTCTGCGCGGCGCGGTCACCGTCGTAGACGACGCCCATGATCGGGTACACCGAGCGCGCGACGCGCTGCAGTGGCTCGCGCAGCAGGATCGAATGGTCTTCGACGCCCGCGCCGAGTTCGGGATACATGTTTTGGATCGCCCCGATCCAGACGCCGAGCATGCCGGTCCGCAAGTCGCCGAAGTACTTCCACGTCAGCGAATCGGGGCCGAGCGGGTCTTTGTCGGCATGCCGTCTAGTGGCGGTCGCCGTCGAAGTCGATTTCAGGGCCATCGGTTTCCTCCGCTGTCAGACCCTCACGATAAACTTGACAACGTACGTTGTCTACGATTTGCCAGGCGTGCGGCCACAGTGTTATTCACCCTCCACGTGTGCTCCACTAGCCTGTGACCAGCCGCTTTATTCGCTTTTCGGCGCTCAAACTAGGCTTGTGCCCGTGGATGAGGTCGAGTCGATCGACGAACGATCTGGCAGGCAGTCATCCGGGCCCGTCGCCTGGCTGAAAAGCACCAACCAGAGCCCGTCGGTCATCGCCTTCCTGCGCCGCGCCCGGCGTGCCCTTCCCGGGGATCCCGAGTTCGGAGACCCGCTTTCGGCGGCCGGTGAAGGCGGCCCCAGAGCCGCCGCTCGCGCGGCCGATCGGCTGCTGCATCGCGAGGCGGCGTCACGCGAAGTAAGCCTCGGCGCGCTGCAGGTGTGGCAGGCGCTGACCGAGCGGGTGTCGGGCAAGCCGGCCTACCGTGAGGCGACGATCGTCTTCACGGACCTGGTGGGGTTCTCAGCGTGGTCGCTGAGCGCGGGCGACGACGCCACCCTCAAGCTCCTGCGCCGCGTCTCGCAGGTCGTCGAGCCGCCGCTGCTGGAGGCCGGCGGTCAGATCGTCAAGCGCATGGGCGACGGCATCATGGCGGTCTTCCTGCGGCCGACGACGGCGGTCGCCGCCGCGGTCAAGGCGCGGGAGGCGGTGAAATCCCTTGACGTGGACGGCTACACCCCGCGGATGCGCGTCGGGATCCACACCGGCCGGCCGCAGCGAATCGGCTCGGACTGGCTGGGCATCGACGTCAACATCGCTGCGCGGGTGATGGAGCGGGCGACCAGGGGAGAGTTGGTGGTGTCCCAGGCGACGCTGGACGGTCTTTCGGCCGAGGACCTCGACGTGTTGGGGCTCGACGCCAAGCGGCTGCGCAAGCAGGTCTTTACGCCCAAGCAGGACGGGGTGCCCGCCGATCTCATCATGTACCGGCTGAAATCGCGCAGGCCGTCACCGGGTGACGCCGACCTGGACGGCTACCCCTCGGGCGAGTAGCCCCACCTGCCACGCATATGATCGCCGGGTGGCTGATCAGCCAATAGACCTGTCTGAAGAAGCGTTGACGAAGGCTGTCAGCGCTGCTCGGCATGCCTTCGACGCGGCGAATGACCTCGACTCGCTTTCCCGCGCCAAAACCGAGCAGCTTGGTGACCGCTCGCCGATTGCGCTCGCGCGCCAGGCGCTCGGCTCCTTGCCCAAGGCCGACCGTGCCGACGCGGGCAAGCGGGTCAATGTGGCGCGTACCGAGGCGCAGCAGGCCTACGACGAGCGCCTCGCGGCTTTGCGGGCCGAGCGCGACGCCGCCGTGTTGATCGCCGAGCGCATCGACGTGACTCTGCCGTCGACCCGGCAGCCGGTCGGGGCCCGCCACCCGATCACGATCCTGGCCGAGCATGTCGCCGACACGTTCGTCGCGATGGGCTGGGAACTCGCCGAGGGGCCCGAGGTCGAGACCGAGCAGTTCAACTTCGACGCGCTGAACTTTCCGCCCGACCACCCGGCCCGCAGCGAGCAGGACACCTTCCACGTCGCGCCCGACGGCTCGCGGCAGGTGTTGCGCACCCACACCTCACCGGTCCAGATCCGGGCGCTGCTCGAGCGCGAGCTGCCGGTCTACATCATCTCGATCGGCCGCACCTTCCGCACCGACGAGCTGGATGCCACCCACACCCCGGTCTTCCATCAGGTGGAGGGGCTGGCCGTCGACAAGGGGCTGACGATGGCCCACCTGCGCGGAACGCTCGACGCGTTCGCCCGTTCCGAATTCGGACCCGAGGGTCGCACGCGATTCCGTCCGCACTTCTTCCCGTTCACCGAACCGTCGGCCGAGGTCGACATCTGGTTCCCGAACAAGAAGGGCGGCCCCGGCTGGGTGGAATGGGGCGGCTGCGGCATGGTGAATCCGAATGTGTTGCGCGCCTGCGGTATCGACCCGGAGGTCTACAGCGGATTCGCGTTCGGCATGGGATTGGAGCGCACCCTGCAGTTCCGCAACGGTATCCCCGACATGCGTGACATGGTCGAGGGCGACGTGCGCTTCTCGCTGCCATTCGGGGTTGGAGCCTGATGCGCCTGCCCTACAGCTGGCTGCGCGACGTCGTCCAAGCCGGAGCTCCCGGCTGGGACGTGTCAGCCGAGGAACTGGAACAGACCCTGATCCGCATCGGTCATGAGGTCGAAGAGGTCCTTCCCGTCGGGCCGGTGACGGGGCCCTTGATCGTCGGGCGGGTCGTCGAGATCGAGGAACTGACCGAGTTCAAGAAGCCCATCCGAGCGGTCAAAGTCGATGTGGGTGAACCAGAGCCACGTGACATCGTCTGCGGGGCAACCAACTTCGCGGTCGGCGACCTTGTCGTGGTGGCACTGCCCGGTTCCGTGCTGCCGGGCGACTTTGCCATCGCCACCCGCAAGACATACGGCCGCACCAGTGACGGCATGATCTGTTCGACCGCTGAACTCAACCTCGGCTCTGATCATTCCGGCATCCTGGTGCTGCCGGAGGGCACGGCAGAGCCCGGCACGCCCGCTGCGGACATCCTCGGCCTCGACGACATCGTGTTCAACCTGGCGATCACCCCGGACCGCGGCTACTGCCTGTCGGTGCGCGGCATGGCCCGCGAGATCGCCAACGCCTACGACCTCGACTACGTCGACCCGGCCGACATCGCGCCCCTGCCCGCCGAAGCTGAGGCACTGCCGCTGACGATCGACGAGGGCACCGGGGTGCTGCGCTTCGGCCTGCGTCCGGTCACCGGCATCGATCCAAAAGCGGTGTCGCCGTGGTGGATGCAACGGCGACTGCTGCTGTCGGGTATCCGTGCCATCTCGCCGGCCGTCGACGTGACCAACTACGTGATGCTCGAGATCGGGCATCCGATGCACGCACACGATCGCAGCCTGATCACCGGCGGCTTCCGGGTCCGGTTCGCCGAACCGGGGGAGACCGTCGTCACGCTCGACGACATCGAGCGTCGCCTCGACCCTGCCGACGTGCTCATCGTCGACGATGTCGCCACCGCGGCGATCGGCGGCGTGATGGGCGCGGGCACCACCGAGGTTCGTGACAGCACCACCGATGTGTTACTCGAGGCCGCGGTGTGGGACCCCGCCGCGGTGTCGCGCACGCAGCGGCGTCTGCACCTCAACAGCGAGGCGGGCCGTCGCTATGAACGCACCGTCGATCCGGCGATCTCCGTCGCCGCATTGGATCGCTGCAGCACGCTGCTGGCCGAGATCGCCGGTGGCACAGTCGAGCCGACATTGACCGATTGGCGTGGCGATCCGCCTCGTGACGACTGGTCGCCTGCGCCGGTCAGCATGGCGGTCGACCTGCCCGACCGCATGGCCGGTGTGGAGTACGCGGCCGGCACCACCCAGAAGCGCCTCACTCAGATCGGCGCCGACGTCGTCGTGAACGACGGTCAGGTGACGGCGACACCACCGAGCTGGCGCCCTGACCTCCGTCAGCCCGCGGACCTCGTCGAGGAGGTCTTGCGGCTGGAGGGCCTCGAGGTCATCCCATCGGTGCTGCCGCTCGCACCGTCCGGCCGCGGTCTGAGCCCCGCGCAGAAGCGGCGCCGTGCGATCGGAAAGTCGCTGGCGCTCAGCGGCTACGTCGAGATCCTGCCGACCCCGTTTCTGCCCGCGGGAATCTTCGACCAGTGGGGTTTGCCTGCCGACGACCCGCGCCGATCCACGACGCAGGTGTTGAATCCGTTGGAGGCCGATCGGCCCCAGCTGGCCACCACTCTTCTGCCGGGACTGTTGGAAGCCTTGGGGCGCAACGTGTCCCGCGGAGCTGTCGACGCCGCGTTGTTCGCCATCGCTCAGGTGGTCGAGCCGACGACGGAAACCCGCGCGGTGGAACGTATTCCGACCGACCGTCGGCCCACCTCCGATGAGATCGCGACGCTCGATGCCTCACTGCCGCATCAGCCGCAACACGTCGGCGCGGTCTTGACGGGGCTGCGCGAGCCCGCCGGCCCGTGGGGGCGGGGCAGGCCCGTGCACGCCAGCGATGCGTTCGAGGCGGTGCGCGTCATCGGCCGTGCCGCAGGCGTAGACCTCACACTGCGATCAGCCCAGCACCTGCCCTGGCATCCGGGCCGATGCGCCGAGGTGGTCATCGGCGACGCTGTCGTCGGATATGCGGGCCAGTTGCACCCGGCCGTCATCGAGCGGTCGGGTCTGCCCGCGGGCACCTGCGCCGTCGAACTGAACCTCGACGCCATCCCGCTCACCGAAACGCTTCCCGCGCCTGCCGTATCGCCGTTTCCAGCCGTGTTCCAGGATGTCGCGCTGATCGTCGGCGAGGACGTCGCCGCGCAGAACGTGATCGATGCCGTCCGCGAGGGTGCGGGTGAACTGCTGGAGGACGTCCGGCTGTTCGACGTCTACACCGGGCCTCAGATCGGTGAAGGACGCAAGTCACTGGCGCTGGCGCTGCGGTTCCGGGCCACCGACCGCACGCTCACCGAGGACGAGGCCAGTGCCGCCCGCGACGCCGCGGTTCAGGCGGCGGCCGATCGCGTCGGAGCCGAGCAACGCCGCTGATTTCCGAGTAGTGCCGCCGATTCCGGAGTAGGAACGTAGCCATGATCGAGGTACTGCAGGACATGCCCGCCGGCGTCGTGGGCATTCGCGTATCGGGCAAGGTGACCGGTGACGAGATGATCGAGTTCAAGCCCGAACTCGAGAAGCTGCTCGGCGGCGAGGAAGTCCGGATCGTCGAGGTCATCGCGCCCGACTATGAGGGCTTCGGACGGGGAGGTTTGGTCGAGGATCTCAAGCAGGGCTTCGGCACCCTCATCAACCATCGTTCGGCGTTCAAGCGCACCGCGATCGTCACCGACAAAGAGTGGGTCGCGCACACGGTGCATCTGGTGGGCTGGATGGTGCCCGGTGAACTCGAGGTGTTCGGACTCGACGACCTCGAACGAGCTAAGGAATGGGCCGCAGGCTGATTCCGTCGGCGTCGCAGAGGAAAGGCCGGCATGGGGGAGACGGATGAGCGGCCGCGCACTTCGGTAGACGGCATCGCGATACTCGCGATGTTTCTGATGGTGGTCGCCTTCACCTACAACGACGAAGTCGTCGAGCTCGCCTACGCCGGTGCCGGCGGCTATGTCTCGTATTCGCGGTGGATCGTCTTGCTGGTCGATTCCGCGATCGTGCTGTGTGCCGCCGGGCTGAAATGGCGGATGGAGGCCCGGGAGCAACTGGGCGGGACGATGTCGTGGCAGGAGTTCCTGCCGAGGTTGCTGCACGGCCCATGGCCGCTGGGGGCGGCGCTGATGGTGGTGCTTCACATCGCGATGGCGTTCCTCCCGCTCAACCTCGGGGTGGACATCGCGCTGTCGATGTTGTTCACGGTCTCGATGAGCCTCGTGCTGGTGGCCGTCCTGGATGTCGGGTCGTCCGGCGGGCGCGGTTTCGGACACAGAGACTGGATCGTGCCGTTGCTTGTCGGCACGTTGGTGGTTCAGGTCGCATCCGCGCTGTGGTTTCCGGTTCTCAACGTCGCAGGCGAGTGCGCAGATACCGTTTCGACCGACTTCTTCGCGCAGATGGTCCAGGTCATTCCTATGCTGCTGGTGACCCTCGGCATCGAGTTGGGTTTCCTTCGGCGGTCGTCGCCCCTGCGGACCCTGGGCCAGCGAGCGGCGCCGATCCTGACCATCGTGATGCTCTGCGTCGCCGAGATGATGAGCTTTTCCATGCTGGTCGTATCCGATCGCACCGCCTGCGGGGTGGCAGCGACGATGCACGAGTTTGCGGCCTTCGTGCTCGCGTCCAGGCGACCGCGATCGCCCTGGTGACGCTGGTTTGGCTGCTGCTGACGGACCGCAACCAAATGAATTTGCATGAGGATGCATAACCATGCAGAATCGCGTGCATGACTTCCGTCGCAGTGGCCGGTGCCAGCGGATACGCAGGTGGGGAAATTCTGCGATTGCTGCTGGGGCATCCCGCGTATGCCGACGGACGGCTGACGATCGGCGCCCTCACCGCGGCGGCGAGCGCCGGCACCCTGCTCAGTGAGCATCACCCGCACCTGCTGCCGCTGGCTGACCGCGCGCTCGAGGCCACCGACGCCGACACCCTGAAAGGCCACGATGTGGTTTTCCTGGGGCTTCCGCATGGTCATTCCGCAGCCCTGGCCGACGAGCTCGGCAGCGACACCGTCATCGTCGACTGCGGCGCCGACTTCCGCCTCACCGATGCCGGGGCCTGGGAACGGTTCTACGGGTCGTCGCACGCGGGCAGCTGGCCGTACGGCCTGCCCGAGCTGCCCGGCGCCCGGGACCGGTTGCGCGGCGCCACCCGCATCGCCGTTCCGGGTTGTTATCCGACCGCGGCCCTGCTCGCGCTGTGGCCCGCGATCGCCGAGGGACTCGTCGAGCCCGCGGTCACCATCGTCGCCGTCAGCGGTACGTCGGGTGCCGGGCGCGCCGCCAAGACAGACCTGCTCGGCTCCGAGGTCATCGGATCCGCGCGCGCGTACAACATCGGCGGCAAGCACCGACACACCCCGGAGATCGCACAGGGCCTCGAAGCCGTCACCGACAAGGACGTCACGGTGTCGTTCACGCCGGTGCTCATCCCGACGTCACGCGGCATTCTGGCCACTTGCACCGCGAAGACCACGACACCGCTGTCGCAGATCCGTAGCGTCTACGAGAAGGCTTACGACGCCGAGCCTTTCATTCATCTGCTGCCTGAAGGCCAGTTGCCCAAAACCGGCGCGGTGATCGGGAGCAATGCCGCTCAGCTCGCGGTCGCCGTCGACGAGGACGCCTCGACGTTCATCGGCATCGCCGCGATCGACAACCTCGTCAAGGGGACCGGTGGGGCCGCGGTGCAATCGATGAACCTTGCACTGGGCTGGCCGGAGACGGAAGGACTTTCGATCGTGGGCGTGGCGCCATGACCGACATCTCGGACACCGCGCGGCTCATCCGCACGCAGGGTGTGACCGCGCCCGCCGGCTTCCGCGCCACCGGAATCGCCGCGGGCATCAAGGCTTCCGGCGCGCTCGACCTCGCGCTGGTCTTCAACGAGGGACCCGACCACGCCGCCGCGGCCGTGTTCACCCGCAACAAGGTGAAGGCCGCGCCGGTGCTGTGGTCGCAGCAGGTGCTCACCACCGGGCGGCTGCGTGCGGTCCTATTGAATTCCGGCGGCGCGAACGCCTGCACCGGGCCGTTGGGCTTTCAGGACACCCACGCCACCGCAGAGGCCGTCGCCTCGGCGCTTTCCGACTGGGGCACCGAGACCGGGGCGATCGAGGTCGCCGTGTGTTCCACCGGGCTCATCGGCGACCGACTGCCGATGGACAAGGTGCTGGCGGGTGTCACCGAGATCGTCCACGAGATGGCCGGCGGGCTGACCGGTGGCGACGAGGCCGCACGGGCCATCATGACCACCGACACGGTTCCGAAACAGGTTGCGCTGCACCACAGTGACAATTGGACGGTGGGTGGGATGGCGAAGGGTGCAGGGATGCTGGCGCCGTCGCTGGCGACCATGTTGTGCGTCATCACCACCGACGCTGTCGCCAGTTCGGATGCCCTCGATCAGGCGCTACGCAAGGCGACCGCCATGACGTTCGACCGGCTCGATGTCGACGGCAGCTGTTCCACCAACGACACGGTTCTGCTGCTTGCCTCCGGCGCCAGCGAGATCGCCCCCAGCCAAAGCGATCTCGAGGACGCGGTCCTGAGGGTTTGTGACGACCTGTGTGCACAACTGCAGGCCGACGCCGAAGGGGTCACCAAACGCATCGTCGTCACCGTGACAGGAGCCGAGTCCGAAGCGGACGCGCTGACGGCGGCCCGTGTGGTGGCTCGCGACAGCCTCGTCAAGACGGCGCTCTTCGGGTCCGATCCCAACTGGGGCCGCGTACTGGCCGCGGTGGGAATGGCACCGGTCGTGCTGGACGTCGACCGGATCAGCGTGTCGTTCAACGGCTCTGCCGTGTGCGTCGACGGCGCCGGAGCACCGGGTGCGCGTGACGTGGACCTGTCCGGCGAAGAGATCGACGTCACCATCGATCTGGGCGTCGGCAATGACCGGGCCTCGATACGGACGACCGACCTGTCCCACGGCTACGTCGAAGAGAACTCGGCCTACAGCTCATGACACTCGCGACGCCCGTCAAGGCGCAGATACTCGCCGCCGCCCTGCCGTGGCTCAAGCAGTTGCACGACAAGATCGTCGTGGTGAAGTACGGCGGCAACGCGATGACCGACGACACCCTCAAGACCGCGTTTGCCGGTGACATGGTGTTTCTGCGCAACTGCGGCATCCACCCCGTCGTCGTCCACGGCGGCGGCCCGCAGATCAGTGCGATGCTCAAAAAGCTGGGCATCGCAGGTGATTTCAAGGGCGGCTTCCGCGTCACCACGCCCGAGGTGCTCGACGTGGCCCGGATGGTGCTGTTCGGACAGGTCGGCCGCGAACTGGTGAACCTGATCAATGCACACGGTCCATATGCCGTGGGTGTGACAGGCGAAGACGCCCACCTTTTCACGGCCGTGCGGCGCGACGTCACCGTCGACGGGGTGGCGACCGACATCGGCCTCGTCGGTGATGTCGAAAAGGTGGACGCGGATTCGCTGCTCGATCTCATCGACGCGGGCCGCATTCCAGTGGTCTCGACTATCGCACCCGACGCCGAAGGCGTGGTGCACAACATCAACGCCGACACCGCGGCGGCCGCGCTGGCGGAGGCGCTGGGAGCTGAGAAGCTGGTGATGCTCACCGACGTGGAGGGTCTCTACACCGACTGGCCCGACCGCGGTTCGCTGGTCAGCGAGATCGACACGGCCGCACTGACTCAGCTGCTACCCAAGCTGGAAACCGGCATGGTGCCCAAGATCGAGGCCTGCCTACGTGCCGTATCGGGAGGCGTGCCGAGCGCACACGTCATCGACGGCCGCGTCGAGCACTGTGTGCTGGCTGAGCTATTCACCGACGAGGGGACGGGGACCAAGGTGGTGAGCGCATGACCCTCCCGCAGCGCTGGGAAGCCGTGATGATGGACAACTACGGGACGCCGCCGCTGGCGTTGGTCAGCGGAGACGGTGCCGTGGTGACCGACGCGGACGGCAAGTCGTATCTCGACCTGGTCGGCGGTATCGCGGTCAACATCCTCGGTCATCGCCATCCCGCTGTCATCGAGGCCGTCACCCGCCAGCTCAACACGCTGGGGCACACGTCGAATCTCTATGCCACCGAGCCCGGCATCGCACTGGCCGAAGCGCTGGTCGGTCTGGTGGGCGTCGACGGTGCGCGGGTGTTCTTCTGCAACTCGGGCGCAGAAGCCAACGAGGTCGCGTTCAAGATCTCGCGGCTCACCGGACGCACGAAACTCGTTGCTGCACAGGGCGCGTTCCATGGCCGGACGATGGGATCACTGGCTTTGACCGGCCAGCCCTCGAAGCAGGAGCCGTTCGCTCCGCTGCCCGGCGACGTCACCCATGTGCCGTACGGCGACGTCGAAGAGCTGGAGGCCGCGGTCGACGACCGGACGGCGGCAGTGTTCCTCGAGCCGATCATGGGTGAGGGTGGCGTCGTGACTCCACCCGCCGGATACCTGGTGGCGGCCCGCGAGATCACCGCCGCGCACGGCGCATTGCTGGTTCTCGACGAGGTGCAAACCGGAATGGGCCGCACCGGAGCATTTTTCGCCCATCAGCACGACGGCATCACGCCCGACGTCGTCACGCTCGCGAAGGGTCTCGGCGGCGGACTGCCGATCGGCGCCTGCATCGCGACCGGTGAGGCCGCCGGGCTGATGACCCCGGGCATGCACGGCAGCACGTTCGGCGGCAATCCGGTCTGCACGGCAGCGGCACTCGCGGTGTTGCGAGTGCTGGCCGACGACGACCTTGTCGGGCGCTCAGGCGTTCTGGGCAAGTCGCTGCACCACGGCATCGAGTCGCTGGGTCATCCGGCCGTCGACCACGTGCGCGGTCGCGGGCTCATGCTCGGCGTCGTCCTCACCTCCGATATGGCCAAGCCGGTCGAGGTCGCGGCACGCGAGGCCGGGTTCCTCGTCAACGCCCCCGCCGCGAACGTGATCCGTCTCGTCCCACCGCTGATCCTCTCCGATGCGCAGGTCGACGACTTCCTCGGTGCGCTGCCCGGTGTGCTCGACAAAGCGGCCGCGGGGTGTGCGCAATGATCCGCCACTTCCTCCGCGACGATGACCTCACACCCGACGAGCAGGCCGAGGTGCTGGCGCTGGCCGCGGAGCTGAAGAAGGCACCATTCAGCCGCCGCCCACTCGAGGGCCCGCGCGGCGTCGCGGTGATCTTCGACAAGAACTCGACGCGCACGCGGTTCTCGTTCGAGATGGGCATCGCTCAGCTCGGCGGTCACGCGGTGGTGGTCGACGGCCGCAGCACGCAGCTCGGTCGCGACGAGACACTGGAGGACACCGGGCGGGTCCTGTCACGGTACGTCGAGGCGATCGTCTGGCGCACGTTTGGACAGGATCGCTTGACCGCCATGGCTTCTGGGGCCACGGTGCCGATCGTCAATGCGCTGTCCGACGAGTTCCATCCCTGCCAGGTGCTTGCCGATCTACAGACGCTCGACGAACGCGTGGGCACCCTGAACGGTTTGCGGCTGACCTACCTCGGCGACGGTGCCAACAACATGGCTCACTCGTTGATGCTGGGCGGGGTCACCGCAGGCGTCCATGTCACCGTCGCCGCTCCAGTCGGTTTCGAGCCGGACCCGCGATTTGTCACGGCCGCCAACGAACGGGCCGCCGACACCGGCGCCTCGGTGACGGTGACGGCCGATCCGGAAGCCGCCGCCGACGGTGCCGACGTGCTCGTGACCGACACGTGGACGTCGATGGGCCAGGAAAACGACGGCCTGGACCGGGTAGGACCGTTTCGGCCCTTCCAGATCAACGCAGGCCTCGTCGAACGTGCGAAGCCGAATGTGATTGTTCTGCACTGCCTTCCGGCGCACCGAGGAGACGAGATCACCGATGACGTGATCGATGGCGCGCACAGCGCGGTGTGGGATGAGGCCGAGAACCGGCTGCACGCCCAGAAGGCGCTGCTGGTGTGGTTGATGGAGCGGTCGTGACTTCCGCGGCTACCCGCGCAGGTCGGCAGGCTCGCATCGTGTCGATCCTGTCGTCGCAGTCGATCCACAGCCAGAGTGAGCTGGCGACGATACTCGCCGACGAGGGGATCGACGTCACCCAGGCGACGCTGTCGCGGGACCTGGAGGAACTCGGTGCGGTCAAGCTGCGCGGCGCCGACGGCGGCGTCGGGGTCTACGTCGTGCCCGAGGACGGTAGCCCGGTTCGTGGCGTCTCCGGTGGCACCGAACGGATGTCGCGACTGCTCGCCGATCTGCTGGTTTCCACGGACGCCAGCGCCAACCTCGCGGTGCTTCGAACACCGCCGGGAGCCGCGCACTACCTTGCCAGCGCGATGGATCGCGCTGCGCTGCCGTACGTTGTGGGCACAGTGGCCGGCGACGACACCATCTTGGTGATCGCACGTGAGCCGATGACCGGTGCCGAACTCGCGGCGAAACTCGAGAGCATTCAACACAGAGGAGATTAGGTATGCCAAAACCGGGGTCCGAGCGCGTCATCCTGGCGTATTCCGGTGGTCTGGACACCTCGGTCGCGATCAGCTGGATCGGCAAGGAGACCGGCAAAGAAGTGGTTGCGGTGGCCATCGATCTCGGCCAGGGCGGCGAGGACATGGAGGTGGTCCGGCAGCGGGCCATCGACTGCGGCGCGGTCGAGGCGGTCGTCGTCGACGCCAGGGACGAATTCGCCGAGCAGTACTGTCTTCCCGCGATCCAGTCCAATGCGCTGTACATGGACCGTTACCCGCTGGTGTCGGCACTGAGCCGCCCGCTGATCGTCAAGCATCTCGTGGCGGCCGCACGCGAGCACGGCGGCGGAATCGTCGCGCACGGTTGCACCGGCAAGGGCAACGACCAGGTGCGCTTCGAGGTGGGATTCGCCTCGCTGGCACCGGATCTCGAGGTCCTCGCCCCGGTCCGCGACTACGCCTGGACCCGGGAGAAGGCCATCGCGTTCGCCGAGGAGAATGCCATCCCGATCAACGTCACCAAGCGCTCGCCGTTCTCGATCGACCAGAACGTCTGGGGCCGTGCCGTGGAGACCGGCTTCCTCGAGCATCTGTGGAACGCGCCGACCAAGGATGTCTACGACTACACCGAGGACCCGACGGTCAACTGGAACACCCCGGACGAGGTCATCGTCGGATTCGAACGCGGCGTTCCGGTTTCGATCGACGGCCGCGACGTCAGCGTGCTGCAGGCCATCGAGGAACTGAACCACCGCGCAGGTGAGCAGGGCGTCGGCCGGCTCGACGTCGTCGAGGACCGCCTGGTCGGCATCAAGAGCCGGGAGATCTACGAGGCCCCGGGAGCCATGGTGCTCATCACCGCGCACACCGAACTCGAGCACGTCACGCTGGAGCGCGAACTGGGCCGGTTCAAGCGTGGCACCGACCGCAAGTGGGGGGAGCTGGTGTACGACGGCCTCTGGTACTCGCCGTTGAAGGCGGCGCTCGAGTCGTTCGTCGCCAAGACGCAGGAGCACGTGTCCGGCGAGATCCGGATGGTGCTGCACGGTGGGCACATTGCGGTGAACGGCCGGCGCAGTGCCGAGTCGCTGTACGACTTCAACCTCGCGACCTACGACGAGGGCGACACCTTCGACCAGTCATCGGCCAAGGGCTTCGTGCATGTGCATGGACTCTCGTCGAAGATCTCCGCGCAACGGGACCTGGCAGGCCGGTAGGCATGAGCACCAACGAGGGCTCACTGTGGGGCGGCCGGTTCGCCGACGGCCCGTCGGACGCCCTTGCGGCGCTGAGCAAGTCGACGCATTTCGACTGGGTGCTGGCGCCCTATGACATCGCGGCGTCGAAGGCGCATGCGCGGGTGCTCTTCCGGGCCGGGCTGCTGACCGAGGAGCAGCGCGACGACCTGCTCGTCGGTCTGGACAATCTGGCCTCCGATGTCGCGGATGGCAGCTTCGGGCCGCTGGTGACCGACGAAGACGTTCACGGTGCCCTGGAGCGCGGGCTGATCGACCGGGTCGGCGAGGACCTTGGCGGACGGCTGCGCGCGGGACGGTCGCGAAATGACCAGGTGGCCACCCAGTTCCGGATGTGGCTGCGCGACGCCGTCAGGCGTGTCGCCGACGGGGCACTCGAGGTGGTCTCCGCGCTCGCGACTCAGGCCGCGGCGCATCCGACGGCGATCATGCCGGGAAAGACGCATCTGCAGTCGGCGCAGCCGATCCTGTTGGCGCATCATCTGCTCGCCCACGCGCATCCGTTGCTGCGCGACGTCGACCGCATCGCCGACTTCGATAAGCGAGCCGCAGTGTCGCCGTACGGATCCGGCGCCCTGGCGGGATCGTCGCTCGGACTGGATCCCGACGCGATCGCCGAGGAACTCGGTTTCGACGCGGCGGCCGACAACTCCGTCGACGCCACGGCGTCGCGTGATTTCGCCGCCGAGGCGGCGTTCGTGTTTTCGATGATCGCCGTCGACCTGTCACGCCTCGCTGAAGACATCATCCTCTGGAGCACAACCGAATTCGGTTACGTCACGCTGCACGACTCCTGGTCCACGGGCAGCTCGATCATGCCGCAGAAGAAGAACCCCGACATCGCAGAGCTGGCCCGCGGCAAATCGGGCCGCCTGATCGGCAACCTCACCGGGTTGTTGGCGACGCTGAAGGCGCAGCCGCTGGCGTACAACCGGGACCTGCAGGAGGACAAGGAGCCGGTGTTCGACTCCGTTCTTCAACTCGAACTGCTGTTGCCTGCGATGGCGGGCCTTGTCGCGACGCTGCGGTTCGACGTCGACCGGATGGCCGAACTGGCCCCGCTCGGCTACACGCTGGCCACAGACGTCGCCGAATGGCTGGTGCAGCGGGGAGTTCCGTTCCGCGTGGCGCATGAGGCCGCAGGCGCCGCGGTGCGTGCCGCCGAAGCTCGCGGGGTCGGCCTCGAGGATCTGGAGGACGCCGAGCTGACGGGCATTCACGCGGAGCTGACGCCTCAGGTCCGTGAGGTGCTCACCATCGACGGGTCGGTGAATTCCCGGGACGCCAGGGGAGGCACCGCGCCCATCCAGGTCGCCAAACAGCTCGGTGCCGTCCGCGCGACCAGCGACCGGCTGCGGCTGCGGCTGCGGCGTTAGTCGTCGGCGGCGGCCAGCCAAGCCTCTTCGAGAGATTCCTTGCGCGCCAGCATTTCCTGCAACTCGGCATTGAGTTCACCCGCTCGCACGTGATCGGCGGCCGCCTGGGCCATCGATTCGTGCACCGCGACGATCCGCTCGTCGAGCTTGGCGAGTTGACCCTCGATGCGCGCCATCTCCTTGCCCGCCCGCCGTTCCCGCGCCGACGCCGATTCATTGCGCTGCGGTTCGGTGCGCACCGGTTCGGGGGATGTCGCTGCCGCCCGCTCCGAGAGGTATTGCTCGACACCGCCGGGCAGCAGATCACACCGCCCACCGCCGGTCAGCGCGTACGTGACATCGGAGACCCGCTCGAGAAAGTACCTATCGTGCGTCACGACGATCAGCGTCCCCGGCCAGCCGTCGAGATAGTCCTCGATCACGGTCAGGGTGTCGATGTCCAAATCGTTGGTCGGCTCGTCGAGCAGCAGCACGTTGGGTTCGTCGAGCAGCAGCCGCAGGAACTGGAACCGCCGCCGCTCACCGCCCGACAGGTCCCCCAACCGTGTCGTCAACTTGTCCCCGGTGAACCCGAAGTCCTCTAGCAGTGACGACGCGCTGACCTCGCGTCCACCCGCCAGTTCCGTAGAACGGCGGGACCTTTCGACCGCATCGAGCACGCGGTCGGTGGGGTCCAACTCGATCAGAGCCTGGCTCAGGTGGCCGATCTTGAGTGTCTTTCCCTGCTTGAAGGTTCCGGCGGTGGGTGTGAGCTCGCCCGCCAACAGCTTCAGCACGGTGGTCTTGCCGGTGCCGTTCACACCGACGAGACCGATGCGAGCACCAGGCCCGATGGACCAGTCCAGCTTGTCGAGGATCACTTTGTCGCCGGCCTCGAGGCGCACCCGGTGTAAATCGAAGACGTCCTTGCCCAGTCTGGCCGTCGCGAAGCGTTGCAGGGCAAGGGAATCACGCGGTTCCGGTTCATTCGCGATGAGGTCGTTGGCCGCCTGGATGCGGAACTTCGGCTTCGACGTCCGCGCCGGCGGTCCACGCCGCAGCCACGCCAACTCCTTGCGCATCAGATTCTGGCGGCGCGCCTCGACCCCGGCGGCCAACCGCGCACGCTCCGCGCGGGCCAGGACATACGCCGCGTACCCGCCGTCATAGGCGTCGACGGTGCCGTCGTGCACCTCCCACGTTCTGGTGCACACCGCGTCGAGGAACCACCGGTCGTGGCTCACCACCACCAACGCCTTGGCGCCGCGCACCTTGAGGTGATCCGCCAGCCAACCGATGACCTCGACGTCCAGATGGTTGGTCGGCTCATCGAGCACCAGAACGTCGTGGCCGGCGATGAGTTCGGTCGCCAGCGCGACCCGCCGCCGCTCACCGCCGGACAGCTGGCCGACCTCGCGGTCCAGGTCGACGTCCGATAGCAGATGGGACACGACGTCGCGGGTGCGAGATTCAGCGGCCCACACGTGGTCGGGCCGGCCGCCGACGATCACGTCCCTGATGGTCGCGCCGCTGAAGTCGTCGCTCTGGCGCAGGTACCCCACCGACAGCCCCGAGGTGTGGGTCACCCGGCCGGAGTCGGGCGCACGGGTGCCCGTCAGCACCTGCAGCAGCGTCGACTTGCCGTCGCCGTTGCGCCCCACCACCCCGATCGCGTCGCCCTCGTCGACTCCGAGGCTGACGGCGTCGAGCAGCGTGCGGGTGCCGTACCCGACGCTCGCGCGTTCAACATTGATCAGATTCGCCATCGCGCCCGATGATAGGTGGCCCCGCAGTGCGCCAAAGCCGTCGCGCGAGGGCCACCGTCGATCCAGACGATCACCAACCCGCGCTATGCCATGATCATGGCAGCAGTCGGGGGATTGGCGAGCTAGGGGAGCGTGCGTTGGTGGACCTGTCCGGATTGACCCGACCAGTGGAACGACTGGTCGCGACCGCGCAAAACGGGTTGGAAGTCCTGCGTTACGGCGGCCTGGAGACCGGAGCCGTGCCGTCGCCGTTTCAGATCATCCAGAGCGTGCCCATGTACCGGCTGCGGCGGTATTTCCCACCCGACCCCAGGCCGGGAGCAAAGCAACCCGGACCGCCCGTGTTGATGGTCCATCCCATGATGATGTCGGCCGATATGTGGGACGTCACCCGCGACGAAGGCGCCGTCGGCATCCTGCACAAGGCGGGCATCGACCCATGGGTCATCGACTTCGGGTCGCCCGACAAGGTCGAGGGCGGGATGGACCGCAACCTGGCCGACCACGTCGTCGCGCTGAGCGAGGCCATCGACACCGTCAAAGAGGTGACCGGCCGCGACGTCCACCTGGCCGGCTACTCGCAGGGCGGCATGTTCGCCTACCAGACCGCCGCCTACCGGCGGTCCAAGGACCTCGCCAGCATCGTGGCCTTCGGCTCACCCGTGGACACCCTGGCCGCGCTGCCGATGAACCTGCCGGCCAGCCTGGCGCCCGCCGCCGCGGACTTCATGGCCGACCATGTCTTCAGCCGCATGGACATCCCGGGCTGGCTCGCCCGCACCGGTTTCCAGATGCTCGACCCCATCAAGACCGCGCAGTCCCGTATCGACTTCCTCCGCCAGTTGCACGACCGCGAGGCGTTGCTGCCCCGCGAACAACAGCGGCGATTCCTGCAATCCGAAGGTTGGATCGCCTGGTCGGGCCCCGCCATCGCGGAACTGCTCAAGCAGTTCATCGCCCACAACCGCATGATGAGCGGCGGCTTCTCGATTCATGGCGACCTTGTCACCCTGTCCGACATCGACTGCCCCGTGCTGGCCGTCATCGGTGAGGTCGACGACATCGGTCAGCCGGCGTCGGTGCGCGGGATCAAGCGCGCGGCCCCGAAGGCGGATGTCTACGAATTCCTCATTCGCGCAGGACATTTCGGGCTCGTTGTGGGTTCCAAGGCGTCGACGCAGACCTGGCCCGCGGTCGCTCAGTGGGTCAAGTGGATCGACAGTGCCGGGGATATGCCCGAGGGCGTGACGCCGATGGCGTTGCAGCCTGAGGAGCACAGCGAAACTGGTGTCTCACTGAGCTCGCGGGTGGCGCACGGCGCGAATGCCGCGACGGAAATGGCGTTCAGCCTGGCCCGGTCGGCGGCCGACGCGCTGGTTGCGGCCAACAAATCAGCGCGCGCGATCGCGGTCGAGACGTACCGCACCCTGCCCCGCCTTGCTCGGTTGGGCCAGATCAACGAGTACACCCGAATCTCGTTGGGCCGGATCATGACCGAACAGGCTCGCGACCTCCCCAACGGCGAGGCGTTGCTGTTCGACGGCAGGGTCCACACGTACGAGGCGGTGGATCGACGCATCAACAATGTGGTCCGCGGTCTGATCGGGGTGGGCGTTCGGCAGGGTGTGCACGTCGGTGTGCTGATGGAGACTCGGCCGAGTGCGCTGGTGGCGATCGCCGCGCTCTCGCGCCTGGGCGCGGTGGCGGTGCTGATGCCGCCCGACGCCGACCTGCCGACCGCCGCCCGCCTGGGTTCGGTGTCCGACATCATCACCGATCCCGGCAACCTCGAGGCCGCGCAAAGGCTCGACATGCGCGTGCTGGTGCTGGGCGGCGGTGAGGTGCGCGACCTGGATCTACCCGAGGACGCCGACGTCATCGACATGGAGAAGATCGACCCCGACGCGGTCGATCTGCCCGGCTGGTACCGGCCGAATCCGGGACTCGCGCGGGACCTGGCGTTCATCGGGTTCAGCTCGATCGGCGGTGAGTTCGTCGCGCGGCAGATCACCAATTACCGCTGGGCATTGTCGGCGATCGGCACCGCGTCGGCCGCGAACCTCGGACGGGGCGACACGGTGTACTGCCTGACCCCGCTGCACCACCAATCCGGACTGCTGGTCGCGCTCGGGGGCGCGGTGGTCGGCGGATCCCGCATCGCACTGTCGCGGGGTCTGCGTCCGGACCGATTCCTTCAGGAGATCCGCCAGTACGGCGTCACCGTCGTCTCCTACACCTGGGCGATGCTGCGCGACGTCATCGACGACCCGTCGTTCTCGCTCACCGGCAGCCACCCGGTCCGGTTGTTCATCGGCTCCGGCATGCCGACCGGTCTGTGGAAGCGGGTGACCGACGTATTCGAACCCGCCCAGATCGTCGAGTTCTTCGCGACCTCGGACGGGCAGGCCGTCTTGGCGAACGTGTCCGGCGCCAAGGTCGGCAGCAAGGGTCGGCCGCTGCCGGGCAGTGGTGAGATCGCCCTGGCCGCCTACGACCCCGACGACGACCTGATCCTCGAGGACGAGCGGGGATTCGTCCGCCGCGCAGAGGTCAACGAGGTGGGAGTGCTGCTTGCCCATCCGCGCGGGTCGGTCGACCCGACGGCATCGGTCAAACGCGGGGTGTTCGCACCCGCGGATACCTGGGTGTCCACCGAGTACCTCTTCCGGCGAGACGACGACGGCGACTACTGGCTCGTCGAAAGCCGCGGTCAGCTGATCCACACGCTGCGCGGTGTCGTCTACGCCTCGACGGTGAACGATGCCGTCAGCCGCCTCGATGCCGTGGACCTGGCGGTCACCTACGGGGTGGAGACCGACGGCCACTGCCTCGCCGTGACGGCGCTGGCGCTGCGGCCGGGCGGGACCATTCCGTCCGCGGACCTGTCCGAAGCGCTGGCCGACCTGCCGGTCGGCAATCCGCCCGACGTCGTTCACGTGGTGCCCGAGATGTCGCTCAGCGCGTCGTTCCGGCCACTGTTGAGTCCGCTGCGCGAAGCCGGAATTCCCAAGCCGTCCCGTAACGCCTGGTATCTGGACACCGATACGAATCGGTACAAGCGGTTGACCGTCGCGGTGCGCGCCGAGATCGCTGGTGGGTGACTGCGACGGCCGTGCCATGCGGTCGACTCGCTGTTAGGCTCCCGCTGGCGGCAAATCGCCACCGGGCCGGGGAATCAGTGGTCTATCGCGCTGGAGGATTGATGACATCGCAGGCCGGAAATACCGACGTCAAATGGCGCCGCGCCATCGTTGGCGGGGTGATCGTCGCAGGTCTGATGTCCGGCTTCGGTGTCTCGACCGCGTACGCCCAGCCCGATTCGGGGCCGTCTGACACCCGCGCACCGGGCGAAAGCTGCACGGGCGACGACTGCAAGAAGCCGGTAGAGGGCGAGGCGCAGGCGGCGGGCGAAGAACAACCGACGATGACCGCCGATCAGGCGCTGATGATCATTCACAACGAGTACAACATGGGTGACGGCGGCGGCCAGCTGTCGAAACTGATCGACGACGTGATGAACATGCGCGCTCAAGGGTTCAAGCCGTCCAACGCGAACAAGTTGGCGATCCAAGACGCGCTGGAGTACCGACCTAACCAGACGCCGCTCGTCGAGGCATTGAAAGCAACGCTCGCCTATCAGCGCAAGCTACAGGCGCAGCAGCAAATAATGGCTCAGCAACAGGGGCCGGTCGCCGGACCCGTGCCGGTCCTCCCGGGCTCGTCCGTGCAAGCGCCGGCCGGACCCGGCACCATGACCATCCCGCTGGGCTGACGCGCGGCTGTGCTCGACGAAAAACTTCTGAACATCCTCGTCTGCCCCGAGGACCGCGGCCCGCTACTCCTGGTGGGCGACGAATTCCTGTACAACCCGCGGTTGCGGCGTGCGTATCGCATCGAGGACGGCGTTCCCGTCCTGCTGATCGACGAAGCCGTCACCATCACCGATGACGCCGAACACAATCGGCTGCTGGAGCGGTCAGGCGAATCCGGGTAGCTCCCCGGTGAGGTAGCGCTGCAGGTTCGGCCCAATGGTCTCGGCGATCTGCTCGACCGGCAGCGTTTTGAACGGATCCAACTCCAGGATGTAGCGCGCCATCACCACGCCGACCAGTTGCGATGCGACGAATTGCACGCGGATGATCCCGCTTCCGGGCGGATCATCTACGCGGGAGCCGACTTCCCTGGCGACAACTTCCTGCAGAAACGATCGAAACAGCGAGATGTCATTGCCGGCCAGAATCGATCTCAAAGTGGCGATGAACCCCTTACCCAACTCGGAGTCCCACAGCGGCAGCAGAAGTCGTGGCAGCGTGTGGCCGATCTCCTCGACGGGTATCTGCTTCAGCGGACCGATGATCTGCATCGGGTCGATGGGGATGTGAATCGCCGCGGCGAACAGCTCGGTCTTGGTGCCGTAGTAGTGATGCACTAGTGCGGGATCCACGTCCGCGTCGGCGGCAATTGCGCGGATCGATGTCTTGTCAATCCCGTTGCGGGCGAACAACTCCCGCGCACTGGCAAGAATCCGTTCGCGGGTGTCGGACGTTCCGGGCGGTCGCCCGGGACGCTTGCGTTCTGCGTTGGTGGTCAAAGCCTTTACGGTGTCCTTCGTCGTAACGTCGCCGCGGCCAGGCACAGCGCCACGACGGCGAAGCCGATGACGACGGCGATGTCGCGCACCGCGATAAAGGTCGGCTCGGCGTACGCGCCGACCTGTTGCAGCGCTTCCAGAGCGTAGCTGGCGGGCATCACGTTGCTGATCCATTGCAGCCAATCGGGCAGCACGTCGCGGGGCACGATGATGCCGCACAGCAGTAGCTGCGGAGCGATCACCAGCGGCATGAACTGCACCGCCTGAAACTCGGTGCGGGCGAACGCACTACACAACAGCCCCAGCCCGACCCCGAGAACCGCGTTGATGATCGCGATGGTGAACACCAGGATGGGGCTGCCCGCGGTATCGAGGCCGAGGAACCAGAACGACACGATGCAGGCGAGCGTCGCCTGCGCGGCGGCGGCGATCGAGAAGGCGGTGCCGTAAGCGGCCAGCAGGTCCAATCGGCGCAGGGGAGTCGTCAGGATCCGCTCCAGCGTGCCCGAAACGCGTTCGCGCTGCATGGTGATCGACGTGATCAGGAACATCACGATGAGCGGGAACACCCCCAGCATGATCAGGCAGGCATTGTTGAACGGCGACGGTGCACCGGGTGGATGCGGTGCGTTCTGGAACATGAAGTACATCAGCGTGATGACGAGGCTCGGGACGACGAGGATCATCGCCACGCTGCGGTGATCGGCGGCGAGCTGGCGCAGGATCCGCGTGGTGGTGGCCAGGTAGGCCTGCGGGCTCAGCCGGCTGGGACTCTTCAGGCTGCGGTGCTGTGCCGGATGACGGACAGGAACGCTTCCTCCAGTGACTGGCATCCTGTGTCCTCTCGTAGCTTCGTGGGTGTCGTGTGTGCGAGGAGGTGGCCTTCGCGCATGAGCAGCAAGTCGCCGCAGTGATCGGCTTCGTCCATGACGTGACTGGACACCAGCAGCGTCGTGCCGTGCGCGGCGAGTCGCTGGAACTGTTCCCACAGGTCGACCCGCAGCACGGGGTCAAGGCCGACGGTGGGTTCGTCGAGCACCAGCAGATCGGGGTGCGACACCAGTGCGCAGGCGAGTGAGGCGCGAGTGCGCTGACCACCGGACAGATTGCCGCACAACGCAGTTCGATGATCGTCGAGCCCGACGGTGGCGATCGCCTCGTCAACGTTGGCGGTGTCGACGCCCGTCAATGCGGCGAAGTACCGGACGTTGTCGATGACTCTGAGGTCGTCGTAGATCGTCGGATCCTGGGTGACGTATCCGACCCGGTGCCGCAGCTCGGCCGATCCGGCCGGGTGGCCAAGCACCGTCACGGTGCCCTGTTCGATGATCTGCGTGCCGACCACGCTGCGCATCAGCGTGGTCTTGCCGCATCCGGACGGACCGAGCAGTCCGGTGATGGTGCCGCGCGCGATCCGGACCGTGATGTCCTCCAACGCAACGCGCTTACCCCTGATGACCCGCAGGTTTTCGACGTCGATCGCGGCGTCGGCAGCTCCGTCAGGTAATTCACCGTCCGATGAACTCATCATGTGGTGAATAATGCTCCCCGCCGATGGTGGTGTCAAGGATGGCGGGCAGAATCGCAGCGGTGAGCGTGCGCCGGCTGTCCGTGGACCCGCTGACCGCTGCGCGACGCCTACTCGGAGCGACGCTGGTCGGCCGCGGCGTGAGCGCGATGATCGTGGAGGTCGAGGCCTACGGCGGCCCCGCAGACGGACCATGGCCAGACGCGGCTTCGCATTCGTATCGCGGCATGGGAGGGCGCAACACCGTCATGTTCGGTCCGGCCGGGCGGCTCTACACCTACCGCAGCCACGGCATACATGTCTGCGCGAACGTCGTGTGCGCCACCGACCAGGTGGCGGGTGCGGTGCTGCTGCGGGCCACTGCGATCGAATCCGGCGCCGACGTCGCGCAAGGCCGCCGCGGCGAAGCGGTCCGCCCCGCGGCACTCGCTCGCGGCCCCGGCAATTTGTGCTCGGCGTTGGGAATCACGATGGAAGACAACGGGATTGACTTGTTCGACGCGAAGAGCCCGATCCAACTGGTGTTGGGGGAGAAGCGCGACGGAGTCGCCGGCCCGCGTGTCGGTGTCAGCAAGGCGGCCGATCGCCCGTGGCGATTGTGGCTGGCCGGACGTCCCGAGGTGTCGCTATATCGCCGCAGCCCACGGGCACCGGCTCCCGGCGAAAGCGACTAGTGCGAGAAGATCGGTGCTGTGACTTCTACGGGCGCATCCATCCTCGATGAGCTGGAGTGGCGCGAGCTGATCGCGCAGTCCACCGACCGGGACGCACTCGCGGCGGCGTTGGCTGCGGGTCCCGTCACCGTCTACTCCGGATTCGATCCGACGGCGCCGAGCCTGCATGCCGGGCACCTCATACCGCTCCTGACGCTGACCCGCTTCCAGCGGGCCGGACATCGTCCGATCGTGCTGGCGGGCGGCGCCACCGGCATGATCGGCGATCCGCGCGACGTCGGCGAGCGCACGCTCAACAACGCCGACACCGTCGCCGAGTGGGCCGACCGGATACGCGGCCAGCTCGAGCGCTTCGTCGAGTTCGATGATTCGCCCACCGGCGCCGTGGTGGAGAACAACCTCACCTGGACCGCCCAAATGCCCACCATCGAATTCCTGCGCGATGTCGGAAAACATTTCTCCGTCAACGTGATGCTCGACCGTGACACGGTGCGACGACGACTCGACGGTGACGGCATCTCGTACACCGAGTTCAGCTACATGCTCTTGCAAGCCAACGATTACGTGGAGTTGCACCAGCGGTACGGCTGCGGACTGCAGATCGGCGGGTCCGATCAGTGGGGGAACATCATCGCCGGAGTCCGGCTGGTCCGCCAGAAGACGGGGGCGACGGTGCACGCGCTGACCACCCCGCTGGTGACGGACTCCGAAGGCCAGAAGTTCGGTAAGTCGACCGGAGGTGGCAGCCTTTGGCTCGAACCGGAGATGACCAGCCCGTACGCCTGGTACCAGTACTTCGTGAACACCGCGGACGCGGACGTCGTCCGCTACCTGCGATGGTTCACGTTCCTGTCGCCCGAAGAGTTGGCGGAGCTGGAGGAGGCAACCGCCGAACGGCCGCATGAACGTGCGGGTCAGCGCCGATTGGCCCGAGAGCTCACCAACCTGGTCCATGGGGAGGCGGCCACTGCGTCGGTCGAGCACGCCAGCCAGGCCCTGTTCGGACGGGGCGAACTCGCGCAGCTCGACGAGTCGACGTTGGCCGCGGCCCTGCGCGAGGCATCGGTCGCCGAGCTGGCGCCGGGCGGACCCGACGCGATCACCGACCTGCTGGTGGCCAGCGGTCTGTCGGCGAGCAAGGGGGCCGCCCGCCGCACCATCGGCGAGGGCGGGGCCTACGTCAACAACGTCCGTATCGAGAGCGAAGAGTGGGTGCCGCAGCCGTCGGACTTCCTGCACGGCCGCTGGTTGGTGCTGCGACGGGGCAAGCGGAATATTGCCGGCGTTCAACGCGTTGGCTAGTTCGTCGGGCGATAGCGGCCCGACCAAGATTGGTGTCGTCACTCGGGAACAAACTCCGCGGGTGGCGCGTTGAACCCCATGAACAACGAGTCGACGCACTGATTGTGCGCTCGATGCGGCGGGATCGAAAGACACGCCCCATCAGCCCATTTGACTCAGAGTTATCCCTCACGTAACTTATCGGAGTCGCTGCGACACGGGCCAAAACCCGGCGAGCGCGGCGGCTCCCAGAGGGAAGCCTCAACTTCGGTTGGGTTCCTGATTGTCCGCATACGAGCCCGCGGCTTTTGCCGCGGGTTGGTTGCGCGGTCGAGCGGGTGTGTTGTTTGAGAACTCAATAGTGTGTTTGGTGGTTTTTGTTTGTTGTTGTTTTTTGGTCTGCCTCTTTTTCCCGTTTAGGGGTGGGCTGTTTTTTTTGATGCCAGTTTTTGGTGTCTTGATGGTGTCAGGCTTGTTCTGATTCGAATTCCACCTGGCCTTTTTGTGGTTGGGTTGTTTTTGTTTGGAGAGTTTGATTCTGGCTCAGGACGAACGCTGGCGGCGTGCTTAACACATGCAAGTCGAACGGAAAGGCCCTTTCGGGGGTACTCGAGTGGCGAACGGGTGAGTAACACGTGGGTGATCTGCCCTGCACTTTGGGATAAGCCTGGGAAACTGGGTCTAATACCGGATAGGACTACGCGATGCATGTCGTGTGGTGGAAAGCTTTTGCGGTGTGGGATGGGCCCGCGGCCTATCAGCTTGTTGGTGGGGTGATGGCCTACCAAGGCGACGACGGGTAGCCGGCCTGAGAGGGTGACCGGCCACACTGGGACTGAGATACGGCCCAGACTCCTACGGGAGGCAGCAGTGGGGAATATTGCACAATGGGCGCAAGCCTGATGCAGCGACGCCGCGTGAGGGATGACGGCCTTCGGGTTGTAAACCTCTTTCAGCTCCGACGAAGCGCAAGTGACGGTAGGGGTAGAAGAAGGACCGGCCAACTACGTGCCAGCAGCCGCGGTAATACGTAGGGTCCGAGCGTTGTCCGGAATTACTGGGCGTAAAGAGCTCGTAGGTGGTTTGTCGCGTTGTTCGTGAAAACTCACAGCTCAACTGTGGGCGTGCGGGCGATACGGGCAGACTTGAGTACTGCAGGGGAGACTGGAATTCCTGGTGTAGCGGTGGAATGCGCAGATATCAGGAGGAACACCGGTGGCGAAGGCGGGTCTCTGGGCAGTAACTGACGCTGAGGAGCGAAAGCGTGGGGAGCGAACAGGATTAGATACCCTGGTAGTCCACGCCGTAAACGGTGGGTACTAGGTGTGGGTTTCCTTCCTTGGGATCCGTGCCGTAGCTAACGCATTAAGTACCCCGCCTGGGGAGTACGGCCGCAAGGCTAAAACTCAAAGAAATTGACGGGGGCCCGCACAAGCGGCGGAGCATGTGGATTAATTCGATGCAACGCGAAGAACCTTACCTGGGTTTGACATGCACAGGACGTGCCTAGAGATAGGTATTCCCTTGTGGCCTGTGTGCAGGTGGTGCATGGCTGTCGTCAGCTCGTGTCGTGAGATGTTGGGTTAAGTCCCGCAACGAGCGCAACCCTTGTCTCATGTTGCCAGCACGTTATGGTGGGGACTCGTGAGAGACTGCCGGGGTCAACTCGGAGGAAGGTGGGGATGACGTCAAGTCATCATGCCCCTTATGTCCAGGGCTTCACACATGCTACAATGGCCGGTACAAAGGGCTGCGATGCCGTGAGGTGGAGCGAATCCTTTCAAAGCCGGTCTCAGTTCGGATCGGGGTCTGCAACTCGACCCCGTGAAGTCGGAGTCGCTAGTAATCGCAGATCAGCAACGCTGCGGTGAATACGTTCCCGGGCCTTGTACACACCGCCCGTCACGTCATGAAAGTCGGTAACACCCGAAGCCGGTGGCCTAACCCCTTGTGGGAGGGAGCCGTCGAAGGTGGGATCGGCGATTGGGACGAAGTCGTAACAAGGTAGCCGTACCGGAAGGTGCGGCTGGATCACCTCCTTTCTAAGGAGCACCACGAGACCTGTGACCCGCCCACATCGTGTGGGGTTCGGAGATCCAGGCGATTCTGTGGATGGCTTTCACCTGTAGTGGGTGAGGGTCTGGTGCACGACAAACGTGTTGTGGCTCAAGGGAAATTGAGTCATGCGGGAAATCATCGGACACACTATTGGGCTTTGAGGCAACAAGCCCGCTATCTCTTCGTCCCGAGTGTGGGAAACCGGGGATAGGGATTGGTTGTCGCCCTGCTTTGGTGGTGGGGTGTGGTGTTTGATTTGTGGATAGTGGTTGCGAGCATCTCGCATGTGAGGGCGCCGGCTCCTTCGGGGGTTGGTGTTTTTGTGTGCGTGATAATGCAATTTTTGATTCTTCCGAGAATTTTTAACTGTTTTGTGTTGTAAGTGTTTAAGGGCGCATGGTGGATGCCTTGGCACTGGGAGCCGATGAAGGACGTGGGAGGCTGCGTTATGCCTCGGGGAGCTGTCAACCGAGCGTTGATCCGAGGATGTCCGAATGGGGAAACCCGGCACGAGTGATGTCGTGTCACCCGTTACTGAATACATAGGTAACGGGGGGGAACGCGGGGAAGTGAAACATCTCAGTACCCGTAGGAAGAGAAAACAAGTGTGATTCCGTGAGTAGTGGCGAGCGAAAGCGGAGGATGGCTAAACCGTGTGCATGTGATACCCGGCGGGGGTTGTGTGTGCGGTGTTGTGGGGCGTTTCTTCTCTGGTCCGCCGGCCAGGGCGAAAGTGATAAACCATTGGGTTAGGTGAAGTGGTCTGGGATGGCCTGTCGTAGAGGGTGAGAGCCCCGTAACCGAAAACTTGATGGCTTTCGTGGAACTGTCCCCGAGTAGCAGCGGGCCCGTGGAATCTGCTGTGAATCTGCCGGGACCACCCGGTAAGCCTGAATACTTCCCAGTGACCGATAGCGGATTAGTACCGTGAGGGAATGGTGAAAAGTACCCGGGAGGAGTGAAAGAGTACCTGAAACCGTGTGCCTACAATCCGTCAGAGCCCTCGCTTTATGTGTGGGGTGATGGCGTGCCTTTTGAAGAATGAGCCTGCGAGTCAGGGACATGTCGCGAGGTTAACCCGGGTGGGGTAGCCGCAGCGAAAGCGAGTCTGAATAGGGCGTATCCAATCCGTAGGGGTTGGTGTAGTGGTGTGTTCTGGACCCGAAGCGGAGTGATCTACCCATGGCCAGGGTGAAGCAGCAGTAAGATGTTGTGGAGGCCCGAACCCACTTAGGTTGAAGACTGAGGGGATGAGTTGTGGGTAGGGGTGAAAGGCCAATCAAACTCCGTGATAGCTGGTTCTCCCCGAAATGCATTTAGGTGCAGCGTTACACGTTTCTTGTTGGAGGTAGAGCTACTGGATGGCCGATGGGCCCTACTAGGTTACTGACGTCAGCCAAACTCCGAATGCCGACAAGTCAAAGAGTGTGGCAGTGAGACGGCGGGGGATAAGCTCCGTGCGTCGAGAGGGAAACAGCCCAGATCGCCGGCTAAGGCCCCTAAGCGTGTGCTAAGTGGAAAAGGATGTGCAGTCGCGAAGACAACCAGGAGGTTGGCTTAGAAGCAGCCACCCTTGAAAGAGTGCGTAATAGCTCACTGGTCAAGTGATTGTGCGCCGATAATGTAGCGGGGCTCAAGCACACCGCCGAAGCCGCGGCAACGACCACCCCTTTGGGGTGACGTTGGGTAGGGGAGCGTCCTGCATCCGGTGAAGCCACAGAGTGATCTGGTGGTGGAGGGTGTGGGAGTGAGAATGCAGGCATGAGTAGCGATAAGGCAAGTGAGAACCTTGCCCGCCGAAAGACCAAGGGTTCCTGGGCCAGGCCAGTCCGCCCAGGGTGAGTCGGGACCTAAGGCGAGGCCGACAGGCGTAGTCGATGGACAACGGGTTGATATTCCCGTACCCGTGTATAAGCGTCCCTGATGAATCCACTCTGCTAACCACCCAAATGGTGGTCCACCGGCGACCTTCGGGTCAATGGGGTCTACCGGCTGCGTGGGACCCGGGTGGGTAGTAGTCAAGCGATGGGGTGACGCAGGAAGGCAGCCGTACCAGTCAGTGGTAATACTGGGGCAAACCCGTAGGGGGACATCTAGGCAAATCCGGATGTCGTATTCCCTGAGAGGTGATGCATAGCCGAGTGAGGCGAATTCGGTGATCCTATGCTGTCGAGAAAAGCCTCTAGCGAGCGTATACACGGCCCGTACCCCAAACCAACACAGGTGGTCAGGTAGAGAATACCAAGGCGTACGAGTGAACTATGGTTAAGGAACTCGGCAAAATGCCCCCGTAACTTCGGGAGAAGGGGGACCGGAACACCGTCAAGGCCTTCGCGGCCGGCAGCGGGATCCGGTGGCACAAACCAGTGAGAAGCGACTGTTTACTAAAACACAGGTCCGTGCGAAGTCGCAAGACGATGTATACGGACTGACGCCTGCCCGGTGCTGGAAGGTTAAGAGGACCCGTTAACCCGCAAGGGTGAAGCGGAGAATTTAAGCCCCAGTAAACGGCGGTGGTAACTATAACCATCCTAAGGTAGCGAAATTCCTTGTCGGGTAAGTTCCGACCTGCACGAATGGCGTAACGACTTCTCAGCTGTCTCAACCATAGACTCGGCGAAATTGCATTACGAGTAAAGATGCTCGTTACGCGCGGCAGGACGAAAAGACCCCGGACCTTCACTACAACTTGGTATTGGTGCTCGATACGGTTTGTGTAGGATAGGTGGGAGACTGTGAAACACGCACGCCAGTGTGTGTGGAGTCGTTGTTGAAATACCACTCTGATCGTATTGGGCCTCTAACCTCGAACCGTATATCCGGTTCAGGGACAGTGCCTGGTGGGTAGTTTAACTGGGGCGGTTGCCTCCTAAAATGTAACGGAGGCGCCCAAAGGTTCCCTCAACCTGGACGGCAATCAGGTGTTGAGTGTAAGTGCACAAGGGAGCTTGACTGCGAGACCTACACGTCAAGCAGGGACGAAAGTCGGGACTAGTGATCCGGCACCCCCGAGTGGAAGGGGTGTCGCTCAACGGATAAAAGGTACCCCGGGGATAACAGGCTGATCTTCCCCAAGAGTCCATATCGACGGGATGGTTTGGCACCTCGATGTCGGCTCGTCGCATCCTGGGGCTGGAGCAGGTCCCAAGGGTTGGGCTGTTCGCCCATTAAAGCGGCACGCGAGCTGGGTTTAGAACGTCGTGAGACAGTTCGGTCTCTATCCGCCGCGCGCGTCAGAAGCTTGAGGAAACCTGTCCCTAGTACGAGAGGACCGGGACGGACGAACCTCTGGTCCACCAGTTGTCCCACCAGGGGCACCGCTGGATAGCCACGTTCGGACAGGATAACCGCTGAAAGCATCTAAGCGGGAAACCCCCTCCAAGACCAGGCTTCTCACCCATTAAGTGGGATAAGGCCCCCCGCAGACCACGGGATCAATAGACCAGACCTACACGCACAGCAATGTGTTCAGGGAACTGGCACTAACCGGCCGAAAACTTACACACAAACTCGCAACCACACATCCACGCGCATCAAACCACTGCGCCCCACCACCAAATAACACCCCCCCACCCACGCGTGGGGCACTTTGACAAGTGAATAAAGTTACGGCGGTCAATAGCGGCAGGGAAACGCCCGGACCCATCCCGAACCCGGAAGCTAAGCCTGCCAGCGCCGATGATACTACCCAACCCGGGTGGAAAAGTAGGACACCGCCGAACACAAATTAGGATCACCCCCCACAATTGCGTGGGGGGTGATTCTATTTGCGACAATTGATTTCGAATTCTCAATAGTCGCGTGATCGGGTAGAAAGGCATACGTGGCTCACGACGGAAACGGCGACAACCGCGGGCGCGGCCCTCGGCCTTCGCCGCCGCGCTCATCGGGTCCCAACCGGGCCCGCCGCGTCCAACCGCGGTCCCAGGCGCGCGAGACGCCGCGAGACGACGGCCCGCCCATTCCCGCCGACATCGAAGCCAAACAGCTGGCACCCGAAATCCGCGGCGAACTAACCACTTTGGATAAGAGCACCGCCGATACGGTCGCGCGACATCTCATCGCCGCCGGCCTGCTGCTCGACGAGGATCCCGAAACCGCACTGGCGCACGCACGCGCGGCACGCGCCCGCTCCGGTCGCATCGCCGCGGTTCGCGAAGCCGTCGGAATCGCGGCCTACCAATGTGGCGACTGGGCCCAGGCGCTGGCTGAACTGCGCGCGGCCCGCCGTATGGGCAGCAAGTCGGCCCTGCTCCCGCTCATCGCCGACTGTGAGCGCGGTGTCGGACGTCCAGAGAAGGCCATCGAACTGGCCCGCAGCCCAGAAGCCGCGGAACTCACCGGTGACGACGCCGATGAGATGCGCATCGTCGCCGCCGGCGCCCGTTCGGACCTTGGTCAACATGAACAGGCGATCGCCATCCTGTCTGCGCCGCAGCTGGATCGGACGCGAACCGGTCAGACCGCCGCGCGGCTCTTCTACGTGTACGCCGAGACGCTGCTGGCGCTCGGTCGAAACGAGGAAGCGCTGCAATGGTTCATCAGCGCGGCGGCCGCGGACATCGAGGGACTGACCGACGCCGAGGACCGGATCACGGAGCTGAGCTGACGTGAGCGCCCTTGTGCAGGACCATGACTGCCTGCTGCTTGACCTTGACGGCACGGTTTTCCGCGGGCACGAAGCCACCGAAGGCGCGGTCGAGACACTCTCGACCGTCAGCTCGCGCACGCTTTACGTCACCAACAACGCATCCCGCAGCCCGGCCGAGGTGGCCCAGCACCTACAGGAACTGGGCTTCGCCGCAAAACCAGACGACGTCGTCACCAGTGCGCAGAGCGCGGCGAATCTGCTGGCGGCCCAATTGCCGCCCGGCTCAGCGGTTCTCATCGTCGGCACCGATGCGCTGTCCGACGAGGTGCGACGGGCCGGGCTCGAACCGGTGCGGCAGTTCTCCGACCGGCCGGTCGGCGTCGTCCAGGGTCATTCCCCGCAGACCGGCTGGTCCGACCTGGCCGAAGCGGCGTTGGCGATTCGCAACGGTGCACTCTGGGTCGCGGCGAATGTCGATCTGACATTGCCGTCTGAGCGAGGTCTGCTGCCCGGCAACGGCTCGATGGTCGCGGCCCTGCGGGCGGCGACCAACCAGGAGCCCCAGGTGGCGGGCAAGCCGCAGCCAACGCTGATGAACGACGCGTTGGCCCGCGGTACGTTCTCCGCGCCCCTGGTCGTGGGGGATCGCCTCGATACCGACATCGCCGGGGCCAAGGCGGCCGACCTGCCGAGTCTGATGGTCCTGACCGGTGTCAGCACGGCGGGGGACATGATCCGGGCGGGGGCCTCGGAGCGGCCCGACTACCTGGCGGCCGACCTGCGCTCGCTGTACGCCCGCGCCGACATCCTGCGCGTCGAACCGCATCCGGCGTGGCGCATCGACATCGACTCATCCGACGTGGTTGTCCATGCCACCGGGCAGGACCGCGGCGACGCGTTGTCTGTCGTCCGTGCGACTGCCAGCGCCGTCTGGGATGCGAACCTCGACGGCCGTCCCTTCACGATTTCGGCGGGGGACGACACCGCGCGACAGGCCCTGGAGCCATGGTCCGTGCTCACCCCCGCCGATCAGCTAGCGTGAACATCGACATGAGTACCGAACCGGACCAAATTCGCGCCCAGATCGCGGAGTTGCTGGCAGACCTGCCCGACCCCGCGCAGGAGGGTGTCGAGATCGCCGACTCCGAGATCGACGTCATCGCCGCGCGGCTCGAAGAGGCGCACGACCTACTGGTCCGAGCGCTCGAATCGGTCGAGAAGGGCTGACCCCTCGTGGCACGGCGGGCACGTGTTGACGCCGAGCTGGTGCGACGCGGCCTGGCCCGCTCCCGCCAGCAGGCAGCCGAGCTGATCGGCGCGGGGCGCGTCAGCATCGACGGCATGCCCGCCGCCAAGCCCGCCACCGCCATCGCGATCAGCGCCGCCCTCACGGTCGACGACTCCGGCGAACGCGCCTGGGTATCGCGCGGCGCCCACAAATTGATCGGCGCACTGGACACCTTCGAGATCGCCGTCGACGGCCGCCGGTGCCTGGACGCCGGCGCCTCCACCGGAGGGTTTACCGAAGTCTTGCTCGATCGCGGCGCCCGCGAGGTCGTCGGCGTCGACGTCGGCTACGGACAGCTGGCCTGGTCGCTGCGCAACGATCCACGCGTCATCGTCATGGAGCGCACCAACGTGCGCGAACTCGCCGCCGACGCCATCGGCGGCCAGGTCGACCTGGTGGTCGCCGACCTGTCGTTCATCTCGCTGTCCACAGTGCTCCCGGCACTGACGTCGTGCGCCAAAGCCGACGCCGATATCGTTCCCATGGTGAAGCCGCAATTCGAGGTCGGCAAGGATCGCGTGGGCGCCGGCGGCGTCGTCGCAGATCCCCAATTGCGTGCCGAAGCGGTGCTCACCGTCGCCGGCCGCGCCGCCGCACTGCAGTGGCACACCGTCGCCGTCACCGCCAGCCCGCTGCCCGGTCCGTCCGGCAACGTCGAATACTTCTTGCGACTGCGAAAGCGGGCCGACGATCCACTTCAGGGGGAGTCGCTCGAACAGGCGGTGCTCCAGGCCGTGGCCCAGGGCCCGCAATGAGTGCCGAACGCAACATCCTGCTGGTCGTGCACACCGGTCGCGACGAGGCCACCGACGTCGCGCGCCGCGTTCACAAAGTACTCGGCGACAACGGGATTCGATTGAGAGTGCTGTCTGCAGAGGCCGTGGACCGCGCACCGGAACACCTGTCGCCCGACGACGCGCAGGCCCTCGGATCCGGCATCGAGGTCGTCGACGCCGAAGAGGCGGTCGCCGAAGGCTGCGAACTGGTTCTCGTCCTCGGCGGCGACGGCAGTTTCCTGCGCGGGGCCGAACTGGCTCGCAACGTCGAAATCCCGGTTCTGGGTGTGAATCTGGGGCGCATCGGCTTTCTCGCCGAGGCTGAAGCCGAGAACATCGACTCCGTGCTCGACCACCTCATCAAGCGTGACTACCGCGTCGAGGAGCGGATGACGCTCGACGTCGTCGTGCGCGCCGAGGGCGAGATCATCGACCGCGGTTGGGCACTCAACGAAGCCAGCCTCGAGAAGGGGCCGCGCCTGGGCGTGCTCGGCGCCGTACTCGAAGTCGACGGACGTCCCGTGTCGGCGTTCGGCTGTGACGGTGTGCTCGTCGCGACGCCCACCGGATCGACGGCGTGGGCCTTCTCCGCGGGCGGGCCGATCGTGTGGCCCGATCTGGAGGCAATTCTGGTGGTGCCCAACAATGCTCACGCGTTGTTCGCCCGACCGATGGTCACCAGCCCCGACGCGTCCATCGCGATCGAGGTCGAGGCGACTGGCCACGACGCGTTGGTGTTCTGCGACGGCCGTCGAGAGATGGTGGTACCTGCGGGTGGCCGCCTGGAAGTGACCCGCTGTGGCACGCCGCTGAAATGGGTACGGCTGGACAGCGCGCCCTTCACCGACCGCCTGGTGCGCAAGTTCCGATTGCCTGTCACAGGGTGGCGCGGGCAGTAGTGCTATCCGAGATACGCATCGAGTCGCTCGGCGCGATCAGCACCGCGACCGCCGAGTTCGGTCGCGGTCTCACCGTGCTCACCGGCGAGACGGGCACGGGCAAGACCATGGTGGTCACCAGTCTGCACCTGCTCGGCGGTGCGCGCGCCGATGCCACGCGGGTGCGGTCGGGTGCGCCCCGCGCCGTCGTCGAGGGCCGGTTCACGACAAGTGAACTGGGAGAAGACGTTACGGCACAGATTGACGAGATCCTCGATTCCTCGGGGGCCGAGCGTGACGACGACGGCAGCGTCATCGCTGCCCGCTCTGTCGCTCGTGACGGCCCGTCGCGGGCCTTCCTCGGCGGACGCAGCGTGCCCGCGAAATCGCTGGGAACCTTCACCACCGAATTGCTCACCTTGCACGGTCAGAACGACCAGCTGCGGCTGATGCGTCCCGACGAGCAACGCGGGGCACTGGACCGTTTCGTCGACATCGAGAAGCAGCTCAAGCGCTACCAGAAGCTCCGCGAAGAGTGGCTGGCCGCCCGCCGCGACCTCGTCGACCGCACGCAGCGGGCGCGCGAACTCGCCCAAGAAGCCGACCAGCTCAAGTTCGCCCTGAACGAGATTGACAGCGTTGCACCGCAACCCGGTGAGGACCATGGGCTCGTCGCCGATATCCAGCGGCTGTCGGAGCTGGACGCGGTACGGGAAGCGGGGCAGACCGCACGGGCGGCGCTGACCGGGGACGACGATCCGTCGCCCGAAAGTGTGTCCGCGTTCGGCGCTGCGGGACAGGCGAAGTCGGCATTGGAGGCGACTGAAGATACGACGCTGCGGGCGCTGGCCGCACAACTCGATGGTGCCCTTGCGGTGATCGGCGACGTGGCAAGCGAACTCGGCGATTATCTGGCGGAGCTGCCCAGTGACGCTAGTACCCTCGAGGCGAAGTTGCTGCGGCAGAGCGAGCTGCGCACGCTGACACGCAAGTACGCTGCCGACATCGACGGTGTGCTGCAGTGGGCGCAACAATCGCGGGACCGGCTGACGCAGCTCGACGTGTCCGAGGAAGCGCTCGCCGATCTGGAACGTCAGGTCCGCGCGCTGCACGATGAGGTCGTCGTCGCCGCCAACGACCTCACCAAGGCGCGGACCAAAGCGGCCAAGGGGCTGTCCAAGGCGGTGACCGCCGAACTGTCGGGGCTGGCGATGGCCGACGCCGAGTTCACGGTGTCGGTGGCGCCGCTGGCCGCACGCGTCGATGACACCGCACCACTGACCGTGTCCCCGGGTGTGATGGCTCACGCCGGCCAGCACGGCGTCGACGCCGTCGAGTTCGGCTTCGCCGCGCACCGCGGCATGGATGTGCTTCCGCTGAACAAGAGCGCGTCCGGCGGTGAGTTGTCGCGCGTCATGCTCGCGCTCGAGGTCGTGCTGGCCGCTTCGACCGAGGGCACGACGATGGTCTTCGACGAGGTCGACGCGGGAGTGGGCGGGCGCGCGGCGGTGCAGATCGGTCGTCGACTGTGCCGGTTGGCCAGAACGCACCAGGTCATCGTCGTCACTCACCTGCCCCAGGTGGCCGCCTACGCCGATGTGCACCTGATGGTGTCCAGCGGCGGAAAGGGCACGGCCAGCGGCGTGCACCGGTTGGACGACGACGACCGCGTGGCTGAACTCGCGCGGATGCTGGCGGGCCTTGGCGAATCCGACAGCGGCCGTGCGCATGCCCGTGAACTGCTGGAGGCGGCGCAGCAAGACCGGGGCGATAGCGCCTAGGAGTCAGTCTCCGAGAACGGTGTCGATCAATGCGCCGATGAACTCGGCATCGGCGACGTCATCCGTCATCAGTCGTCGGTAGAACACCGCGCCGGACAGCGCCGCGGAGGCGGCCTCCGCATCGACGCGTGCCGGAAACTGCCCATCGGTTACGCCGGCGGCGATGGCGTCGGTCAGGCGATGGCGCCGCTGAGCCGAATAGCGGTGAAAGAACTCGCGAATGGCCGGTTCGTTTTCCGTCGCTTGAATCAGTGCCGGGATACACGCTGCCACCGGCGAGTCGTTGAGTGCGCGGACCAGATGGCTCAGCAGCAACTCGACGCGTTGCCGGGCCGTGCCGGCGACGAGTTCGCGGTCGGGATTCGGTTGCACGTTGAGGGTCTCCAGCGCATCGGCGATCAACGCGGCCTTGTCGGGCCAGTGCCGGTACAGCGTGCTGCGTCCGACGCCTGCTCGCGCAGCCACCGACTCCATCCGGAAGCCCGCGTATCCCGTCTCTGCGAACTCTTCGAGGGCAGCGCGGCATATCACCCGCCGCGAGTGGCCAACGCGGGGATCGGGCTGCGACTTTTGGGACATATGTGTATCATAAACGCTAGGAGGTGCACAGATGAACAAGATCAGCGTTCGCTACATCGTCGACGACGTCGATGCTGCGGTGGACTTCTACACATCCGTATTCCAGTTCGAGGTCGCGATGCGGCCGGCACCGGGGTTTGCGATGCTCAACCGCGGAGAGTTGCGGCTTCTCCTCAACTCGCCCGGCGCCGGCGGCGCCGGCCAGACGCTCGCCGACGGCAGTCGACCAGAACCGGGTGGCTGGAACCGATTTCAGCTTCAAGTCGACGATCTCGATGCGGCGGTCGCGGATATGCGAAAGGTCGGCGCGGACTTGAGGATCGATGTGATCGACGGCAGAGGCGGACGGCAGGCGCTCGTGCCGGACCCGGCGGGCAACCTTGTCGAGATGTTTCAGCCCTATGCCTAATTGTGTTGCAGTTGTGACTGAAGTGAACTTCTGAGGCGCATGTTACGGCGCGCCTCCGACAGAGACGCGGCGGCTATCGACAGAATCGCCGCATGAAGATGTCAGCGCTGCTATCCCGCAATGCCAGCTCTCGCCCGGGCATCACCGGCACAGCCCGCGTCGACCGCGACATCGATCGACTGTTGAGACGCATCAACCCCGGGGACATCGTCGTCCTCGACGCCCTCGATCTGGACCGGATCACCGCGGACGCTCTCGTCGAGGCCGGCGTCACCGCGGTCGTCAACGCGTCACCGTCGATCTCCGGCCGGTACCCCAATCTCGGTCCCGAGGTGCTGGTCGCCAACGGTGTCACCCTGATCGACGACACCGGCGACGAGGTCTTCAAGAAGGTCAAGGACGGCGCGCGGGTGCGCCTGCACGAGGGCGGCGTCTACTCCGGTGACCGTCGCCTGATCCTCGGCGCCGAGCGCTCCGACCACGAAATCCATGAACTGATGCACGAGGCCAAGAGCGGACTGGTGGCACACCTGGAGGCCTTCGCGGGCAACACCATCGAGTTCATCCGCAGCGAGAGCCCGCTGCTGATCGACGGCATCGGCATCCCCGACATCGACGTCGACATGAACCGCCGCCACGTCGTCATCGTGGCCGAGGAGCCGAGTTCGGCTGCCGACCTGAAGGCCCTCAAGCCATTCATCAAGGAGTACCAACCGGTGCTGGTGGGCGTCGGCACCGGAGCCGACGTGCTGCGCAAGGCCGGCTACCGTCCGCAGCTCATCGTCGGTGACCCGGACCGGATCAGCGCCGACGCGCTGCGTTGCGGCGCGCAGGTCGTGCTGCCCGCCGACGCCGACGGGCACGCCGCGGGTCTGGAGCGGATTCAGGACCTCGGTGTCGGGGCAATGACGTTCCCGGCTGCCGGATCGGCCGCCGACCTCGCTCTGCTGCTGTGCGATCACCACGGCGCCTCGCTGATCGTGACCGCGGGCCACAGCGCAAGCATCGAAGAGTTCTTCGACCGGTCGCGCCAGCAGAGCAACCCGTCGACCTTCCTCACGCGCCTCAAGGTGGGGGAGAAGCTGGTCGACGCCAGGGCCGTCGCCACGCTGTATCGCAGCCGGGTCTCCGGTGGGGCCATCGCGTTGCTCGTGCTCGCCATGCTTGTCGCGGTGATCGTCGCGCTGTGGGTGTCGCGAGCGGATACAGCACTGGTCGATTGGGTCGTCGACTACTGGAACCGGTTCGCGCTCTGGGTTCAGGGCTGGGTCACTTAAAGGGGATGACATGATTTCCCTGCGCTCACATGCGATCTCACTCGCGGCGGTGTTCCTTGCGTTGGCCATCGGGGTCGCGCTGGGATCCGGCTTGCTCTCCGATACGGTCCTGTCGGGCCTGCGTGCGGACAAGGCCGAACTCCAGGACCAGATCAACACGCTCACCGATGACAAGAACGCCATCAACGAAAAGCTGAGCGCAGCAGGGGAATTTGATTCCCAAATGGCGCCACGGATCTTACGTGACTCGCTCAAGGGCAAGTCAGTGGTGATTTTCCGTACGCCGGATGCGGCACAGGACGACGTCGAGGGGCTGGCACGCCTGGTGTCCGAGGCCGGCGGAACCATCGCCGGGACCGTGGGCCTGACACCCGAATTCGTCAACGCGAATTCGTCCGAGAAACTGTTGTCGGTGGTGAACTCGCCGATCGTGCCCGCGGGGAAACAGCTGAGCACCACGTCGGTCGATCAGGGCTCGCAGGCCGGTGATCTGCTGGGCATCAGCCTGCTGATCAACAGGGACCCGAAGGTGTCCGTCGTCGACGACATGCAGCGCGACACCGTGCTGGCGACGCTGCGCGACACCGGCTTCATCACCTACGGCACCGAGCGCATCGGCCCGGCCGACACCGCACTGATCGTGACGGGCGGTGCGCTGCCCGAGGACGCCGGGAACCAGGGCTCCACCGTCGCCAGGTTCGCGGCCGGGATGGCTCCGCACGGCTCCGGCACGGTGCTGGCCGGACGCGACGGGTCGGCCTCCGGTACCGCCGCGGTGGCCGTCGCGAGGTCAGATGCCTCGCTGGGCACCGCCGTCAGCACCGTCGACGACATCGATTCGGAGTCCGGCCGGATCACCTCCGTGCTGGCTCTCGGCGACCTGATAGCCGGCGGCAAGCCCGGTCAGTACGGCATCGGCCAGGGCGCCGCATCGGTAACCATCCCGCAATAACGACGGGCGGCGCGTCAGCGACGGCTTGTCGGCGTCGGTGTTAGGGTTGGGTTCCGTGGGTCGGCAGGCCCCAGCTATTCACAGCGAGCCCCTGCCGCGTTGTCACGGAGGTTGCTCTTGCCAGCACTACGCAAGCACCCGCAGGCCCCCACGAAGCACATGTTCGTCACCGGGGGTGTGGTTTCCTCCCTCGGAAAAGGTCTGACCGCATCCAGCCTCGGACAGTTGCTGACGGCGCGCGGCCTGCAGGTGACGATGCAGAAGCTGGACCCCTACCTCAACGTCGACCCCGGAACCATGAACCCGTTCCAGCACGGAGAGGTCTTCGTGACCGAGGACGGTGCCGAGACCGACCTCGACGTCGGCCACTACGAGCGGTTCCTCGATCGCAATCTGTACGGGTCGGCGAATGTCACGACGGGGCAAGTCTATTCATCGGTGATCGCCAAGGAGCGCCGCGGCGAGTACCTCGGTGACACCGTGCAGGTGATTCCCCACATCACCGACGAGATCAAGCGGCGCATCCTGGCGATGGCCGACCCGGATCCTGCCGGGCACCGTCCCGACGTGGTGATCACCGAGATCGGCGGCACCGTCGGCGACATCGAATCGCTGCCGTTTCTGGAGGCCGCGCGCCAGGTGCGCCACGAAGTCGGCCGCGAGAACTGCTTCTTTCTGCACTGCTCGCTGGTGCCGTTCATGGCGCCGTCCGGCGAGCTGAAGACCAAGCCGACGCAGCACTCGGTGGCCGCGCTGCGCAGCATCGGTATCAGCCCCGACGCGTTGATTCTGCGGTGCGACCGCGACGTGCCCGAACCGTTGAAGAACAAGATCGCGCTGATGTGCGACGTGGACATCGACGGTGTCATCTCCACTCCGGACGCCCCGTCGATATACGACATTCCCAAGGTGCTGCACCGCGAGGAACTGGACGCCTATGTGGTGCGCCGACTCAACCTGCCGTTCCGCGACGTCGACTGGACGCAGTGGAACGACTTGCTGCACCGTGTGCACGAGCCGCGCGAGACGGTGCGAATCGCGTTGGTGGGCAAGTACATCGACCTGTCCGACGCCTACCTTTCGGTCGCCGAGGCGTTGCGCGCGGGCGGCTTCGCCCACCATGCCAAGGTGGAGATGCGGTGGGTCGCCTCCGACGACTGTGAATCCGACAGCGGTGCGGCCGCTGCACTCGGGGACGTCCACGGCATCCTGATTCCGGGCGGTTTCGGTATCCGCGGCATCGAGGGCAAGATCGGCGCCATCCGGTACGCGCGCAAACGGGGCCTGCCGGTCTTCGGGTTGTGCCTCGGCTTGCAGTGCATCGTCATCGAGGCGGCGCGCTCAGTGGGCATCACCGAGGCCAACTCGGCGGAGTTCGATCCGAAGACCCCCGACCCCGTCATCTCCACGATGGCCGACCAGCGCGACGCCGTTGCCGGCGAGGCCGACCTCGGCGGCACCATGCGCCTCGGTGCTTATCCGGCGGTACTGGAGCCGAATTCGATTGTGGCGCAGGCCTATGGCGCCCGCGAGGTGTCCGAACGGCATCGGCACCGATACGAGGTCAACAACTCGTATCGTGACCGGATCGCCGAGAGCGGATTGCGGTTCAGCGGGACGTCGCCGGACGGTCACCTCGTCGAGTTCGTCGAGTACGGCGCCGACGTGCATCCGTTCATCGTCGGCACCCAGGCGCACCCGGAGCTGAAGAGCAGGCCGACGCGGCCGCATCCGCTGTTCGTCGCGTTCGTCGGCGCGGCGCTGGACTACAAGGCCGAGGAGCGACTTCCCGGGATGGAGATTCCGGAGCACGCGAACGGCTCGGAGCACGCCGACGAGGTCGGACAGCAGTTGCGCGACACCGAGTTGCAAAAAACGGAAGCCCGTGGCTGAACACGATTTCGAGACCGCTGACTCCGAAATCCTTTACGTCGGCAGTATTTTCGCATTACGCGCCGATCAAGTGCGCATGCCAGGCGGCAACATCGCCAAGCGTGAAGTCGTCGAGCACTACGGGGCGGTCGGCATCGTCGCGCTTGACGACGAGAACAACGTCGCGATGGTCTACCAGTATCGGCACCCGATCGGCCGTCGGCTGTGGGAGCTGCCCGCGGGCCTGCTGGATCTCGGTGGCGAGGCGCCCCAACTGACCGCGGCGCGGGAGCTTGAGGAGGAGGCGGGCCTCGCCGCGTCGGATTGGCGTGTTCTTGCCGATCTCGTGTCGACGCCGGGGTTCACCGACGAGAGTGTGCGCGTCTATCTCGCGACCGGGCTGACCAATGTCGGACGGCCCGAGGCGCACGACGAGGAAGCCGATCTGCAGCTGAAGTGGTTTCCCCTGGTTGAGGCGGTGCGGATGGTGTTCGCCGGCGAGATCGTCAATTCTCTTGCGGTGGCGGGCATCCTGGCCGCAAACGCGATGCCGAACACGGGGGAGCTGCGCCCCGTCGACGCGCCGTGGATAGACCGGCCGCACAGGCTGGCGGAACGCAAGGCCGCGCAATGACGACCTTTCGCCCGGCCCTCGATGACCAGCTCCAGGGCTACCTCGACCACCTGACCATCGAGCGCGGCGTCGCCGCCAACACCCTGAGCTCCTACCGCCGAGATCTGCGGCGCTACTCCGAACACCTGACCCTGCGCGGCATCGACGACCTGGCGAAGGTGACCGAGTCTGACGTCAGCGACTTCTTGGTCGCGTTGCGCCGTGGCGATCCCGACGCTGGAGCGGTTCCGCTGTCCGCGGTTTCGGCCGCCCGAGCGCTGATCGCGGTCCGCGGGCTGCACCGCTTCGCCGAGGCCGAAGGGCTCACCACGCTGAACGTCGCGTCGGCCGTCAAACCACCGACGCCGAGCCGACGGCTGCCCAAGAGCCTGACGATCGACGAGGTGCTCGCGCTGCTGGACGGCGCCGGCGGTGACAGTGAGGCTGACGGCCCGCTCACGCTGCGCAACCGGGCACTGCTGGAACTGCTCTACTCGACCGGGGCGCGCATCTCGGAGGCCGTCGGCCTTGACCTGGACGACATCGACACGCGGGCACGGTCGGTGCTGCTTCGCGGCAAGGGCGGAAAGCAACGTCTGGTGCCCGTCGGCCGGCCCGCGGTCACGGCGTTGGACGCCTACTTCGTGCGCGGACGGCCCGAGCTGGCCCGCCGCGGACGCGGAACCCCCGCGATCTTCCTCAACGCCAGGGGCGGACGGCTCTCACGTCAGAGTGCGTGGCAGGTGCTTCAGGACGCCGCCGAACGGGCGGGCATCACGTCGGCGGTGTCGCCGCACGTGCTGCGGCACTCGTTCGCCACGCACCTGCTCGACGGCGGGGCCGACGTCCGCGTCGTCCAGGAGCTGCTCGGCCACGCATCGGTTACCACGACGCAGATCTACACGATGGTCACGGTGACGGCGCTGCGCGAGGTGTGGGCGGGGGCGCACCCTCGGGCGCAATAAAGCGAGGTGATGCTGACCTCAGCTGCCCAGGTACTCCGACTCGAGCACGAGGTCGGGGGCGAGCGTCTGATATTCGCCGTGCGTCTTGTGCTCCACCGTGGCGAATAACTTGCCCTGCTGCTCGCGCATGTACTCGCGGTACTTGGGGGAGCCCGGGATCAGCATATTGTCGGCGACCACGACGGACCCCTTGTGCAGCCAGCCGCGGTCCAGGATGGCCTGCAGGTCGGGCAGGTAGGCGGCCTTGTCGTGGTCGACGAACAGCAGATCCAGCGCTCCTGCGGCGAAGCCGTGCTCGCCGGCAAGCGCGTCGAGTGTCTTTCCGCCGTCACCGATCGTGCCGACCACGCACGTCACCCGGTCGGCGATTCCGGCGTGCTCCCAGATGCGTTGTGCCACCTCGGCGTTGGCGGCGGCAAGCTCGACCGAGAACACCTTCGCCTCCGGCGCGGCGCGGGCGATCCGCAGCGAGCCGTAGCCACAGTAGGTGCCCAGCTCGAGAGCCAACTTGGCGTCGGCGCGGCGCACCGCGGCGTCGAGCAGCCCGCCCTTCTCGTCCCCGATGTTGATCAGAAACGACTTCTCGTAGGCGAACTCGTCGACCTTGGCGATCACGTCGTCGATGTCGCCGCGCCGGGCATTGGCCACCACGTAGTCGGCGGCGGCTTGTTCTCGTCCGTCGCCGATCTGACCGGTCTTGGTGATGTTGCGGGACCCGACCGCCAGCCGCAGGAACGACCAACGCAGGAAGGGGATGCGGCGCTTGAGGCTCACGTGGACCAGCCTAGGCGGGATCTCGGGGGAAAAGTTGCCTGCGGGTCTGGCAGACCAGGCAGTCACCTCCCGTTAAACTTGCCCGGATGTCCGCCATGCCTACGTCTTGCCTGACCAGCGACGGTCGGCGTGGCTGACGACGACGAAGTCGCCGGCGTCGGCTTGACCGGCCGTCCACCGCGAGCCATCCCCCAGCCTGAGCCGAGGACCTCGCACGGTCCGGCCAAGGTCATCGCGATGTGCAATCAGAAGGGCGGGGTGGGCAAGACCACGTCGACCATCAACCTCGGCGCCAGCCTCGCCGAGTACGGGCGTCGCGTGCTCCTGGTCGACCTGGATCCGCAGGGTGCGCTGTCGGCGGGCCTGGGCGTGCCGCACTACGAACTCGAGCACACCGTCCACAACCTGCTGATCGAACCGCGGGTGTCGATCGACGACGTGCTGATTAATACCCGCGTCAAGAATCTCGACCTCGTGCCGAGCAATATCGACCTATCGGCGGCCGAGATCCAACTGGTCAACGAGGTGGGCCGCGAACAGTCCCTGGCCCGCGCGCTCTACCCGGTGCTGGACCGTTACGACTACGTGCTAATCGACTGCCAGCCGTCGCTGGGTCTGCTCACCGTCAACGGGCTGGCGTGCAGTGACGTGGTGATCATCCCGACGGAGTGCGAGTTCTTCTCACTGCGCGGACTGGCGCTGCTGACCGATACCGTCGACAAGGTGCACGACCGGCTGAACCCGAAGCTGTCCATCGGCGGCATTCTGATCACCCGATACGACCCGCGCACGGTGAACTCGCGCGAAGTCATGGCCCGAGTTCTGGAAAGATTCGGCGACCTGGTGTTCGACACCGTCATCACCCGTACGGTGCGCTTCCCCGAAACCAGCGTCGCCGGTGAACCCATCACCTCGTGGGCGCCGAAATCCGTTGGTGCTGAGGCATATCGGTCATTGGCGCGCGAGGTCATCGACCGGTTCGGCGCGTGATCGAAGCGGTGACCGAGGCCGGAACCGACGACACTGCGACATCAGATGCTGACCGGTCGCAGCAGGCGGGCTTTCAGGTTCGGCTGAGCAATTTCGAAGGGCCGTTCGACCTGCTGTTGCAGCTGATCTTCGCGCATCGCCTCGACGTCACCGAGGTGGCGCTGCATCAGGTGACCGACGACTTCATCGCGTACACCAAGGAAATCGGCGTCCAGCTCGAGCTCGAAGAGACGACGACGTTCCTGGTGATCGCGGCCACGCTGCTGGACCTCAAGGCGGCCCGGCTGCTGCCGGCCGGGGAGGTGCACGACGAGGACGATCTGGCCCTGCTCGAGGTCCGTGACCTGCTGTTCGCCCGGTTGCTCCAGTACCGGGCGTTCAAACACGTCGCGGAGATGTTCGCCGAACTCGAGTCCGCGGCACTGCGCAGCTATCCGCGGGCGGTGGCGCTGGACGAGGGCTTCCAGGACCTGTTGCCCGAGGTCATGATCGGGGTCGACGCCGAGACATTCGCCCAGGTCGCGGCGGCGGCGCTCACCCCGCGTCCGGTGCCGACCGTCGCGCTCGAACACCTGCACCAGGTGGCGGTGTCGGTGCCTGAGCAGGTCACTAACTTGATGGCGCTGCTGGAGGGCCGCGGCGTCGGACAATGGGCGTCGTTCGGCGACCTGGTGGCCGACTGTGCGGCACCGATCGAGATCGTCGGACGCTTCCTGGCGCTGCTCGAGCTGTACCGGGCCAAGGCAGTAGCATTCGAACAACCAGAACCGCTTGGTGCGCTCCAGATTTCGTGGACCGGCGAACGGCCTACCCATCAACACCTGGCGGTGGAAGAAGACCACTATGACGGATGACACTTCGACCGACGTCTCCACTGACACCCCGGTCGAGACGGACCTCGATGAGGGGCTGGATCTCGGCATCGATGTGGCCAGCGCGCCGGAGTTGGAGGATTCGGAGCTCGGGTCGGTGCTGGAGGCGCTGCTGCTGGTGGTGGACACGCCGGTGACGATCGAGCAGCTCGCCGCCGCGACCGAGCAGCCCGCCTTCCGGGTCGGGGCCAAGCTGCAGGCGTTGGCCGACGAACTGCGCGACCGCGACAGCGGGATCGATCTGCGCGAGGCGGGCGGTGGCTGGCGGATGTACACGCGCGCGCGGTTCGCGCCGTACGTGGAGCGGCTGCTGCTCGACGGTACGCGATCCAAGTTGACGCGCGCCGCGCTCGAGACGCTGGCCGTGGTGGCCTACCGCCAGCCGGTGACACGCGCGCGGGTCAGCGCAGTGCGCGGCGTCAACGTCGACGCGGTCATCCGAACGCTGCTTGCGCGTGGACTGGTCACGGAGGCAGGCGTCGACCCCGACTCGGGTGCGGTGACGTTCGCGACCACCGAACTGTTCCTGGAGCGGCTCGGCTTGACGTCGTTGGCCGACCTTCCGGACATCGCGCCGCTGCTGCCCGACGTCGACGTGATCGACGACTTGAGCGAAACACTCGACGAGGAGCCGCGTTTCATGAAGCTCAGCGGTGCGCCGGCGGCGCAGGCGCCGACGAACTTCGATCTGGACAAAGACGCGGATGGCTGAATCCGAGGGCGTGCGCTTACAGAAGGTGTTGTCGCAGGCCGGAATTGCATCGCGCCGGGTCGCCGAGAAGATGATCCTCGACGGGCGCGTCGAGGTCGACGATCGGATCGTGACCGAACTGGGCACTCGCGTGGACCCCGACGTCTCGGTCATCCGGGTCGACGGCGCCCGGATCACCGTCGACGACACGTTGGTGCACCTGGCGATCAACAAGCCCAAGGGCATGCACTCGACGATGTCCGACGACCGGGGGCGCCCGTGCGTGGGCGATCTGGTCGAGCACCGGGTTCGCGGTAACAAGAAGCTGTTTCACGTCGGCCGGCTGGACGCCGACACCGAGGGACTGCTGCTGTTGACCAACGACGGCGAGCTCGCGCACCGCCTGATGCATCCGTCCTACGAAGTACCCAAGACGTACCTGGCGACGGTGATGGGCACTGTGCCGCGCGGCCTGGGCCGCAAGCTGCGTGACGGGATCGAACTGGACGACGGCCCCGCGCGCGTCGATGATTTCGCCGTCGTGGACACGGTGCCGGGCAAGACGTTGGTGCGGGTCACGTTGCACGAAGGCCGCAAACGAATCGTGCGCCGGCTGCTTGCGGCCGTCGGTTTCCCGGTGAAAGAGTTGGTGCGCACCGAAATCGGGGCGGTGTCATTGGGGGATCAGCGGCCGGGCACCATCCGGGTGCTGACACAGAAGGAGCTCGGCACGTTGTACAAGGCGGTGGGGATGTGAGCGGGTTGATCATCGCGGTCGACGGTCCCGCCGGAACCGGAAAGTCATCGGTGTCAAGGGGTTTGGCGCGATCCCTACATGCCCGCTACCTGGATACCGGAGCGATGTACCGCATCGTCACCCTGGCCGTCCTGCGAGCCGGTGTCGACTTGGCCGATACGCCTGCGATCGAGGTGGTCGCTGCGGATGTCCCGTTGTCGGTGGGCTACGATCCCGACGAGGACAAGGCTTACCTTGACGCAGAGGATGTTTCGCGGGAGATCCGTGGTGATCAGGTGACGAAGTCGGTGTCCGCGGTATCGGCGGTGCCTGCGGTGCGCGCGCGCCTGGTCGGGCTTCAGCGCGAGCTCGCCGAAGGGCCGGGCAGCGTCGTTGTCGAGGGCCGCGACATCGGGACGGTCGTGCTGCCCGATGCCGACCTCAAGATTTTTCTCACGGCGTCGGCCGAGAAGCGGGCGCGGCGTCGCTACGACCAGAACGTCGCGGCCGGACGTGAGGACGACTACGAAAGCGTGCTCGCTGACGTGAAGCGCCGGGATCATCTGGATTCGACCCGCGCGGTGTCCCCGCTGCGTGCCGCCGACGACGCGGTGGTGGTCGACACCAGTGACATGACCGAGCCCGAGGTGGTCGCGCATCTGACCGAGTTGGCCGAGCAGCGCGCCGGTGCGTCGAAATGACAGACGGCACGTGGGCTGACGAGAGTGACTGGGAGCTCGGGGCCGAGGACGTCGCCGAGGCTATCGAGGAGGCGGCGGCGCCGCCACCGGTGGTGGCCGTGGTCGGGCGGCCCAACGTCGGCAAGTCGACACTGGTCAACCGGATTCTGGGCCGTCGCGAGGCGGTGGTGCAGGACGTTCCCGGTGTCACTCGGGACCGGGTCTCCTACGACGCGAACTGGCTGGGACGCCGCTTCGTCGTACAGGACACCGGAGGATGGGAACCCGACGCCAAGGGACTGCAACAGCTGGTTGCCGAGCAGGCGTCGGTCGCGATGCGCACCGCCGACGCGATCATCCTCGTGGTCGATGCCGTGGTGGGCGCGACGGCGGCCGACGAGGCCGCGGCGAAACTGCTGCAGCGATCCGGCAAACCAGTCTTCCTGGCAGCCAACAAGGTTGACAGTGAGCGCGGCGAATCCGACGCCGCCGCCCTATGGTCGCTGGGGCTAGGTGAGCCGCACCCGATCAGCGCGATGCACGGCCGCGGAGTGGCCGACCTGCTCGACAAACTGATCGAGGATTTGCCGACGGTGTCGGAGATCGCGTCGGGCGGGGGAGGACCACGCCGCGTCGCGCTGGTGGGTAAGCCGAACGTCGGCAAGAGCTCGCTGCTGAATCGTCTTGCCGCAGAAGAGCGCTCGGTGGTGCATGACGTCGCGGGCACGACCGTCGACCCGGTCGACTCGCTGATCGAGATGGACGGCAAGCTCTGGCGTTTCGTCGATACCGCCGGATTGCGTCGCAAGGTGGGGCAGGCCAGCGGGCATGAGTTCTACGCGTCGGTGCGTACGCACGGCGCGATCGATTCCGCCGAGGTCGCGATCGTGTTGATCGACGCGTCGGTGCCGCTCACCGAGCAGGACCAGCGCGTGCTGTCGATGGTGATCGAGGCCGGCCGGGCTTTGGTACTGGCGTTCAACAAATGGGACCTCGTCGATGAGGACCGCCGCTACCTCTTGGAAAAGGAGATCGACCGGGAGCTCGCGCAGCTGCAGTGGGCGCCGCGGGTCAACATCTCGGCGATGACCGGACGCGCGGTGCAGAAGCTGGTGCCCGCCCTGGAGACGGCACTGGAATCGTGGGACGCCCGTGTGCCCACCGGCCGCTTGAACACGTTCTTCAAGGAGATCGTCGCCGCTACCCCGCCACCGGTGCGCGGGGGTAAGCAGCCGCGGATCCTGTTCGCCACCCAGGCCACGGCTCGGCCGCCGACATTTGTGCTTTTCACCACCGGATTCCTGGAGGCCGGATACCGCCGGTTCCTGGAGCGGCGGTTGCGCGAGACGTTCGGATTCGAGGGCAGCCCGATCCGGATCAACGTGCGGGTGCGCGAGAAGCGCGGCTCACGCTCTCGATAGTCGGCGATTTCGGTGCGCTGACGCTCGCTGAGCGGTCGTCAGCGCACCGTAATCCCGCAAAATCACGCTGATTCCAACCCTCCCCGGGGTCGGTGCCGCTAAGTAGCCTCGTCACGTGCCTGACCGTTGGTGTTGTCCGCGTCCCTGAACGCGTCCGATAACCCTGGTCGCCCGTAGGCGCCCGACTCGAAAGCAACCCAGTTCATGCGTTCTCTTTTGATCTTCACCCTGGTCGGTGTGGGCGCGCAGCTCGTCGATGGCGCGCTCGGCATGGCCTTCGGCGTCACGGCCTCGACGCTTCTGGTGCTCAGCGGTGTCGCGTCGGCCCAAGCCAGCGCGGCGGTCCATCTCGCCGAGGTGGGCACCACGTTCGCGTCTGGCCTGTCGCACTGGAAATTCAAGAACATCGACTGGTCGATCGTGGTGAAGCTGGGTGTCCCCGGCGCGGTCGGCGCGTTCCTCGGTGCGACATTGCTGTCGTCCCTGTCGACGGAGGACGCGGCGCCGTTGATGGCGGCCATTCTGTTGGCCATCGGTATCTATGTGCTGCTGCGCTTTTCGCTGCGCACCCCGCCGGCGGTCACCGGTGGAGGGAGCAAGCTCAGCGCGAAGTTCCTCACACCGCTGGGGATCTTCGGCGGCTTCATCGACGCGTCCGGCGGCGGCGGTTGGGGTCCGGTGACCACCAGCACGCTGCTCTCGCGGGGTAAGACGGCGCCGCGCACTGTGATCGGTTCGGTGAGCGCCTCGGAGTTCCTGATCGCGTTGTCGGCGTCACTGGGATTCCTGGTCGGGCTGCGCGAGGAGTTCCTGCACAACCTGCCGATCGTGCTCGGCCTGGCGTTGGGCGGCGTGATCGCCGCGCCGTTGGCGGCGTGGTTGGTGAGTCGGGTCAGCCCGGCGCTGCTCGGCACGGCCGTCGGCGGCGTGATCGTGCTGACCAACTCGCAGAAGCTGGTGAAGTACTTCGGCATCACCTCGCCGTGGTCGACGCTGATCTATACCGGCATCGTGGTGGCCTGGGCGTCGTTCGTTTACCTGGCGTGGAGGCTGTCGAAGGCGCCCGCCTTCGTCCCGGAAGAACTCGAGGCCGAGGTCGCCGAAGCCGAGCGGGTGGATCCGGTCGACGAGCGCTGATCAGGCACTGAGCCGCGAGCACTAGGCTCGCTCCAGTGCCCGTTTTCGACATGATCCTGATTGCCCTCGCCGGCGTCGGGGCAGGTGCCATCAACGCAGTCGTCGGGTCGGGCACCCTCATCACGTTCCCCACGCTGGTTGCGCTGGGTTATCCACCGGTCACGTCGACGATGTCGAACGCCGTCGGCCTGGTGGCCGGAAGCGCGTCGGGTACGTGGGGCTACCGCCGCGAACTGCGCGGGCAGTGGCATCGGCTGCGGTGGCAGCTACCGGCGTCGTTCTTCGGTGCAGGGCTGGGCGCGTGGCTGCTGCTGCACCTGCCCGAGAAGGTGTTCCAGCAGATCGTGCCGGTGCTGTTGATTCTCGCGCTGGTGCTGGTGGTGGTCGGGCCGCGTATTCAGGACTGGGCGCGGCGGCGATCGGAGGCGGCCGGCGAGTCGGCGGAACACGTGTCGCCGCGGAAGATGGTGATGCTCGTCATCGCGACCTTCGCGGTGGGCATCTACGGCGGGTACTTCACCGCCGCACAGGGAATCTTGCTGATCGCCGCGATGGGCGCGCTGCTTCCCGAGAACATGCAGCGGATGAACGCGGCCAAGAATCTGCTCTCGCTGGTCGTGAATATTGTTGCGGCAGTCGCTTACACGGTCGTCGCGTTCGACAGGATCAGCTGGCTGGCCGCCGGGCTGATCGCGCTCGGGTCGACAATCGGCGGGTTCCTCGGCGCCCACTACGGACGACGACTGTCGCCCAATGCGCTGCGCGCGTTCATTGTCGTCGTTGGTCTGATCGGGTTGTGGCGGCTGCTGACGATCTAGAAGTGCGTCCGCGCCTTCTCCTGTTCGAGTACCGCGTCGAGATCTTTGAGTCGCTCCATCGATGACACCGCCCGCTGCGTGCGGTTGTTCTTCGCGAGCAGGTCTCGATGGCGGTGCACGAATGCCCAGTAGCCCGCGGTGAACGGGCACGCGTCGTCGCCGAGCCTTTTCTTCGGGTCGTACGCGCAGTCTGCACAGTGGTCGCTCATCTTGTTGATGTAGGCGCCGCCGGACGCGTAGGGCTTGGTGGCGAGCTTGCCGCCGTCGGCGTGCTGGCTCATGCCGATGACATTGGTCGGCATGACCCACCGGAAGCCGTCGACGTAGGCGGTGGCGAACCACTCGGTCAGCTCGCGTGGGTTGTACCCGCGCTGCAGCGCGTGGTTGCCCAGCACCATGAGCCGTTGGATGTGGTGTGTCCAGCCTCGGTCGCGGACACCCATCAGGGCGTGGCGCAGGCATTCGGCGGTCACGGCGTCGGAGTCCAGGTCGATCCACCAGTCCGGCAGCTTGGCCCGCGCTTCGAGTTTGTTGTCGCGGAGGTAGGCCGGGCCGAAGTGCCAATAGAGGTGCCACATGTATTCGCGCCAGCCGAGGATCTGCCGGATGAAGCCTTCGACGGCGGCCAGCGGAGCCTGCTGTTGTCGATAAGCCTGCTCAGCAGCGTGGACGGCGTCGAGAGGATGCAGGACGCCGAGATTCAACGGGACGGACAGCAGTGAGTGCGACATGGCCCAGTCCTGGCCCATCATGGCGTCCTCGTAGCGGCCGAACAGTTCGAGGCGGTGGTCGATGAAGCGGGTCAGCGCTCGCTTGGCTTCTGACGGTGTGACGGCGAACAGGCGTGGGCCGTCGTCGCCGACGGTGTCGATGTCCATGCGGTCGAGATCGCGGCGCACCTGGTCGTCGATGTCGTCCTCGCGGGGGCGGTAGGGCTTCGGAGCGTCAAGTGTCGCTTGCTTTTTGGGTGGAGATTCGCGGTTGTCCTCGTCGTAGTTCCAGCGCCGGCCGATGGGCTCGGCACCGTTCATGAGGACGTCGAAGCGGCGGCGCTGGTCGCGGTAGAAGTCCTCCAGCCGGAATCTCGTGCGGTTGCCGGCCCACTCGGCGAAGTCGGCGCGGGGGAGCGCGAAGGTAGGGGTGGGCAGGATGTCGGCCACGAGACCGTGCTTCTTGAGGCGGTGGACGAACCGCTCGGCGGCGTGCGAAGTCGGCTCGTGGACCAGGACGGGGCGGCCGAAGCGCTCAAGAGCGTCGGTGTAGGTGTCGGCTTTGAGCAGAGTGGCCCGGTCGCCGAGGTCGCGCTCGGCATGGCGGAGCGCGGACAGGACGAGGTGCAGCTTCTGCCGGTGGTAGCGGCGACGGCGCAGCGCGGAGGTGGCCTCGACGAGCAGAATCTTGCGGTGGGCGTGCTCTCCGCCGTAGACCGCGGGCCCCAACTGGTCGGCGAAGAGCCAGAGCGGCGTGTCATCGTGCGCGGTCACAGGTGGCGAGTACCCGGCCCGAGCGATTGCAATTGTGACGGCGCGCTGCGGTAGGCTTTCGATCTGCTGCCGGCGATCCCGGCAGCACCGCGGGCTGTGGCGCAGCTTGGTAGCGCACTTGACTGGGGGTCAAGTGGTCGCAGGTTCAAATCCTGTCAGCCCGACAAAATCGAAACCCGCCGGCGGTAGCCGAGCGGGATTTCTATTGGTCGGGGACATGATGCTGGCGCCATCACAGGCCGGTCCTGCATCCCGGAGGCCAGTTAGCGGCACCGTCAATTAATTGTTTGATGAGGGTTTGTACTGCGGACATTACGGATACCTAACGGTCATGAACGGCGTCGGGCTGCTTGGCGGACGCTACGAACTTCGCGACGTGCTGGGGTTCGGTGCTACCGCCGAAGTGTGTGACGGCTGGGACACTCGCTTGAGCCGCCCCGTGGCTATCAAGCTCCTTCGCCGGGGTCTGAGCTCGCAAGCCGACGTCCGGCAACGGTTCGAAATCGAGGCGCGCGCGGCGGCCGGTCTCAACCACCCAAACATTGTCCGGGTGTACGACATTGGCAACGACAACGAGACTCCGTTCATCGTGATGGAGCGACTGCCGGGCGACACCCTCGGCGACCAGATAGCGCTCGGACCGCTTTCTGAGGCGCAGACTTTTGCGGCGCTGCGCGACGTGCTCGCGGCTCTTGCCGTCGCGCACGATGCGGGAATGCTGCATCGTGACATCAAGCCCGGCAATTTGCTGGTCGCGCCATCGGGCACCGTCAAAGTTGCCGATTTCGGAATTGTGAAGACCGCCACATCTGTCCATACGACGACTGGTCATATCGTCGGCACGCTGGCCTACATGAGCCCAGACAGGGTTAGCGGCAAGCCTGCATCCGTTGATGACGATCTCTACGCCGTCGGTGTCGTTGGGTATGAGGCGCTGACGGGTCAAAAGCCGTTCTCGCAAGAGGACATAATGCCGCTGGCCCATGCGATCATCGAGGGCCGTCCACTCCCACTGAAGGATTTGCGTCCAGACATCGATCCAGTGCTTGCCGACGTGATCGAGCGTGCGATGTCACCAGATCCGCTCCGGCGATTCGGTAGCGCCGATGCTATGCGGACGGCGTTGGACGGAGATACGACGGCCCTCGTCAGTCCCGTTCCGGCAATTGCTCATGGGCGATCGCCGAGGGTATTCGGAGTTCGACGCAAGAGCTCGGCAGTGGTGAATGCGGTGCCGGCTGCCTCGGTCAAACGCTCACCGGAGCGGGTGCTCAAAGTTGCCGGGTCCGGTGTCCTACTAGGAGCGGTGGCACTGGCGGTGCTTGCCTTAACGTCGAATCCGTTGTCGACGACACCCACGACCGCGCCCGAAACCTTCAGCGTCAGCACCCCAGTGCCTTCCCCTATTGGGGTGACAGAAGTTCCCCTGTCGACAGCGCCGACCGTTCCTCCCTCTCCTGTGCCCGTCGTGGTGCTTGTGGAGGCGGAACAGCCCTCGCCAACACGCGTGGTGGAGGTAGCGAGGCCACCCGAACTACGCCGCACGGGCAGCTTCAGCGGTCGCGGCTCAGGCGGCAGCGCCAGCGGGAATGGTTCCGGCAGTGTCAGCCGCGGCGACGAAAACGGCATCATCAATGGCGCCAGGGGTGCTGGCGATCGGAAGACCGGCAACGGAAACAACGGGAACGGAAACGGAAACAAAGGGAACGCCAACGGAAATGGCGGGAAACGGTAAGCCGAAATAGCCGGGCTTTCAGGGTATTTTCAGCCGGGACGGGCTCGCCGCATGTACTCACTCTCCTGTGGACCTTCAGCATTCAGCTCCGCGCCCTCAACTGTTATCGCGGCCAACTCGACGCCTATGTTTTTCGTGTTTGAGCGATATACCCTGGGGTGCTTGGCAATTCGGGGACCATTCGTCCTGCGCGGTCGAGCCGGTAGAGCGCCGCGGCAGCCGCCAACCCGACCGCCGTCAACGCGAGCCAGATGAGTTCTTCATGGCCAGCGGTGCGCGCGGCTTGCATCAGCGCGCCGGTGGCCAGATTGCCTGCCAGAATGCCGATGCCCACGATCGTGTTGTAGAAGCCGTAGTGCGTACCGACCAATCGGTTACCGGCCAGTGAGACGACGACATCCATCTCGAAGGGAAACACTGCCGCGGAGCCGACAGCAAGTACTGCTGCCGCAACGACCAGGGCTATGACTGCGGCGAGCTCGCCGAACCGTGCTCCGTTGGGAATGAAGATCATCGGCGTGAATGCTGCGGCGAGGATCAGCATGCCGATCACCAGCGAGTGCCCGGACCCCCAACGCCTGGTGAACCATCGGGTGATGCGCAGCTGTCCGGCAACGGCCACAAGCCCCGACACGACGAAGACCATTGCCACGACAAGGGATTCATGCGCGGGTACGAGGATTTTGGCGTGTAACGGCAGCGCCAGGTACACCTGGAAGGACAGAATGTAGGAGCCGATCATCGCGGTGGCGAAAAGCAGGAAGGATCGGTTGGCGAGGACGGTCCGCCAGTCCTGCAGAACGGTGCTCTTCTCGGTCTGCGGCGTCCCACGATGCTGCGGTAGTGCGAACAGTTGGGCCACGGTCAGAATCGCGAAGACGGCCGCAGCCGATGCTGCGACGATGCGAAAGTCGAGGGCCAACAGCGCAAGCCCCACCAACGGCCCGGCCAGTATTCCCGCTTGATAGAAGATGTTGAATGTCGCGAACGCTTCGACGCGGCGTGGTCCTGAATCGGCGGCGAGGTAGGCGCGAACAGCTGGATTGAACAGAGCACCCGCGAAACCTGTTGCCGCAGAGGCGATCAGCACGGCAGGTAGCGAATCGGCGACCACTAGCAGGGCGAATCCGGCGGTGCGGAGTAAGCACCCGGCGACGATCAGCGGCTTGAAACCGAGACGGTCAGCGAGCGTGCCGCCGACGATGAACATGCCCTGCTGCGAGAAGTTCCGCACGCCAAGGACCAGTCCGATCGCCCACGCGGCAAGCCCCAGCGGACCGGCGAGGTAGCCGGCGAGATAGGGCATCAGCATGTAGAAACCGAGGTTGATGCCGAACTGATTGACCATCAACAACCGGCTTGGCCAGCCGAAGCTGCGAAACTGCGCGATGAAGCTCATCGCGACACCACCGTCGGATCTGTGATTGATGACGTACGTGTCCAGGACGTGACGACGTGATTGCGTGGATCGGTGATGAGTTCTGGACTTCGCGGCGGGCTGCTGGCAAGCAGTCCGTTGGCGCTGCAGTAATCATCGTTGTAGATGGTGTCGAAGTAGCGTTGCGGCCCATCGGGAAAGACCGCCGCAATGGTTGCGCTGGACGGATTGGTCCTAGCGACCCAACCGGCGACCAGAGCGACCGCGCCAACACTCCAGCCGCCTGTGGCGTAGTGGGTAGCGGCCAGCGTGCGGCATGCCCATACGGCCTGCTCGGGAGCGACCCAGTGAACTTCATCGAAGGCGGCGTAGTCCACATTGCGAGGGTAGATACTTGACCCCAACCCTCGCATCAATCGGGGCCGTGCCGGCTGACCGAAGATGGTTGAGCCGATGGTGTCAACGCCGATGAGCTGCAGTTCGGGATTGGTTTCGCGGAGCACCCGTGCTATCCCGGCCGAATGTCCTCCGGTGCCGACAGAGCAGACGAGGGTGTCGATGGTGCCCAGTTGCGCTGACAGCTCTTCGGCCAGACCCCGGTAGGCGTCGACATTGTCGGGATTGTTGTATTGGTCCGGATACCACGCGTCGGGGTCTGATTCGAGGATCTCCATCACTCGATTACGTCGCGCCTGCTGCCACCCACCTTCAAGATGCGGTTCGGTGACGACGTCGACGTCGGCGCCGTAGGCGGTCAGCATCCGCGAGATGATCGGCTCGAGCCCGGGATCGGTGACCAGAGTCACTGGGTGGCCATACACGGTGCCGGCCAGGGCCAGCCCCAGTCCCAATGTGCCGCTTGTTGATTCGACGATGCGGCTGCCGGACCGTAAGTCGCCGCGGGCGCGGCCTTGTTCGACCATGTGTAGGGCGGGACGGTCCTTCATCCCACCGGGGTTGAACCCTTCGAGTTTGGCCCAAAACCCGCGATTGTCGTCAGTGAACGGCGCCGCAATCCTCAAGACAGGTGTATTTCCGATCATCGTGCCGGGCTTGTCGAAGCGACGCAGGTGTTGATGATGGACGGCGTAGTGGTGTGGCGAGTGAACGGACAGAGCAGGGCTCATGAACGTGGGTCACTTTCGGTGATGCCACGACGTTCTTTGCCGCGGCGGCTGACATGGGTAGCGTTCACCGACCCGCGCCAAGGGGCGCGAATCTGGCGCTACCGAATCAGCGGCGCGCGATGCAGAGTCGAAGCAGCAGCTGCTGCCCGGCGACGGAACCACCCCGTCTTGGAGGGCCTCGAATAACAGCAGGTGCACCCGTCGCCCACCAGGAGAATGCCGCGCCGATGACGGCGACGAGGCCGATTGCGACCAGCAACGTAGCTGTACGTGGCAGGGGGGCTTCGGCGAAGGTGTCAGGTGTGATGGGGACGGAACCGTCCTGCACGTGCGGATGCTCGATCACGGCGGCAGAGTCGGTGAAGATACTGGAGGCTAGTACGTGCGGGCCATGATGCGCCGGATGCTCGTGCTCGGTGAGCTTCCATCCGGTGGCCGAGATCAGCACGACGAACGCGACCGAGACTGCGACGACGGCGTGCCATCGCGCATTCTGTCGGGCGTCTTTGTACCTCACAATGCAGCCGACTGTAGCAGCGGATTGAGCCCGATTTGCGGACCGGCTGATTCGACGCCGTCTTGTGATCGCGCCGCAATGCGCGCATATTGGTGATTTTCCGCGCATCACGGACCGTTCAGCAAGTATCCGAGTGTCATTGACTAGTAATGCGTTTGACGAAATTCTCACGTGGCAGCTTCGGCATACATGCTGGTTATCTACGGTTCTACTCCGTAGATTTCAATTGCTTACTGAATCGACACCCAGTACCCATGCTGTTGCTTCAGACACCGCCGCGCCTTCTTGCTCGCATACGTGCGGCGGCGGGTAATCCTGGCGACTGTCGGCCTGTGATGGGAATCACAGGTGAGGGCGCTCCGAAGCGCGCAGCAGATGTCTGGCCAACATTCCCGCCGCTACTCAGTGATGACACAGCAGTTCGATGAGGGCAGGCGCGCTGAGCATCAGCGACATGCTCAGCGCGAGTATCAGTCTCTGGCTCCACTTGGCACGCCCGCGCGCAGGCTGAGCAAGCCGCATCGCTCGCGCTGCTACCGCGGTGTTCGCCGCTGCCAGTCCTTCGGCCGGGATTGTGTGGTGCGGTTCAGCCATGGCAAGTAACCCGCCCAGAATCGGGTCGGCGCCGTGTCGCCGAGCAGCGGCATCGTCGGCACACATCTCCAGCAATTCAGCAACCGTGAGAGCACTCTGCTGCATCAAGGGCAGTCGCGGGAGGGCCGCCGCCATCGCACGCAGCACCATCAGTAGCTGGTGGTGCCGACCAGCGATATGTGCCTGCTCATGCGCCAAGACAGCGGAAAGCTCGGAGCTGGCCAAAGATGACCAAGCCGCACTGGTTACCACAATTGCGGGAGGGCGCCCGGAAACGCAGTAGGCCGCCGATCTCTGGGCGTCGACGACCACAACGCCGGGGCGCGCGGTCCGCCGGCCCACCAGCAGCACTTCATTCGCGTGCTCGCGGCTTCGCGACCTCAGCTGTGTGACCGACCGACTCGTTCTCAACAGGAAAACGATCAACGCGCTGATGCCTACGATCGTCAACGCGATCGATCCACTCAGGCCGGGGAGCCCCCCATGCTCGGAAAGACCGAACAACTCGAGGCACAAGGTGACCGCCGACGTGCCCAACACCCCGTCGATAGCTGCCAGACCGATGAGCACTACGGCGATGACCCATGCGATGAGCGTCGCTGCGATCGCCGTCAACCACACCGCCACTCCCATCTGAGGGCTGACGCCGGACTTGGTGAGCCGTCGCAGAAGTGTCGGAGAAAGCCAGGCCAGCGCGGCGCCGTAGAGCAGTAGCCATAAGCCGGTCGTCATCGGCGCCGCCGGTTACCACCACGACGCAACGCTGAACGCAATTGCGCGGATTCTTCAGCGCTCATTTGCTCGACGAAGAAGGCCAACACGGCATTGGTGTCCCCGCCCGTCTCGAATGCAGCGCGCATCAGTCGAGCGGAACGCTCTTCGCGACTCATCACAGGGCGATACATGTACGCCTTGCCGCTGCGTTCACGGCTCAGCCACTCCTTGCGATAGAGGTTGTCCATCGTCGACATCACGGTGGTGTAGGCGATCTGGCGGTCGGCGGAGAGTTCGTCAAAGATCTGACGCACCGTCACGGGATCGTCGTAGTCCCAAACGAGGTCCATGATGACGGCCTCCAGGTCACCGAAAGCTCGCTGCTGCATGTCGTACTCCGCATCGACACGGTCCGACGTCCACCGCGTCACTCGACTGATCCTTCGACACAATGTAGCTGTCGTCGGGGTCAAGCGGTGTGACACGCACGCGCGACACAGGTAAGTCGGACAAGGACCGGGCGACGACGATCGCAGGCGGGCGCGATCCATGCGGCGCTTGATCGCGACCCGCCGCATCTCATCGACACCCATCTACGGTCTTACCCCGTAGACTGTGCCCTCGGTGAGGAAGAGCCTCCGCCACGTACTGCCATCACATATGGGAGAGATGGTGTGGACGTAAGCGACCGTACGTTGCGCAGGGACAATTCCGAACTGAGGCAGGCACATTCGATGTCGATTCGATGACTGCTATTCACAAACGGAGGTGGTCTGTGTTGAAGACTCTTGTGCGTATCGTCGGAATTTTCCTACTCAGCGGCGCGGCGGCACTGCTTGGAATCCCTTCAGCGGCGGCCCACGTGAATGCCTACTTCGACGGAGGGGGACCGGGGGAGACGGGTCTCATTACGCTGCGAGTGCCCGCGGAGTCAGATAACCCCCCCACCGTCAAAGTGGAAGTTCGGATACCTGACGACGTTCAGATCCGGACTGTGAGGCCGCAACCAGTAGCGGGCTGGAACATCGATATCAAGAAGAAGAAGACGGATCCGCCGATCTACAGAGACGACGGCACGAGAGTCGATGAGGTGGTCAGTTCGGTCACGTGGACCGCGACCGGTCCGGGGATCATGCCAGGCCAATTCGACGATTTCGTCCTCGAGGCCAACCCTCTCCCAGACGTACAGTCGCTCTCTTTGCCGACCTATCAGACTTTCGCCGATGGCAAAACGGACGCTTGGACTGAACCGGCGCCCGAAGGCAGTGACCCGGAGTTCCCGGTGCCGACAGTGACTATCGGCGCGAGTTCGAACACTGCAACAAGCGGCGGGAGCGGTATGACCTCAGTGATTGCCTGGACCGCTCTGGGGTTTGCGGTAATCGCCGTCGCGCTGGGCATCTTCTCGATAGACCGGGCCCGGCGATCCGCTCATCCCGCGGTACCTGGTGCGGAGGCGACTCCCGAGCGCTCCACGGCGACGGAGTAGCCGCGGTTGTGCGCCAGCATGAACGCACCGCGCACTCCAGGACAACTATCGGGTGGACGGAATTGATATGAGTAGAAGCTGTATTTGGCTAAGAGCGAGTGCAATTGGCGCGGCTGTCGCCGTCATTGCGGCGTGTGGTTCGGAAGCCTCGCCGCCGAACTCATCCTCTGCTGCGCAGTCGCCTTCCGCGCAAACCTCTGTGGCGACACCTTCTACGAGCGCTGAGGCCGGGACGGTCATCGACGTCACCGTCGATAAGGGCGTGGTGACACCCACAAATGCAACGGTGCAGGCGGTCGCGGGCCAGCCGATCGTGCTTCAGGTGACCAGCGACGCGGTGGACAGCCTGCACGTGCACTCCGTGCCCGAGCATGTCTTTGACGTGGCCGCCGCCGCAGACCAGCGCTTCGAATTCACCGTCGACATTCCCGGTCGCGTCGCCGTGGAGCTGCACGACTTGCACGTCACGGTCGTCACCATCGAAGTCCGGCCTTGACGCCCGAAGCGGCGGTGACGGTCCTTGCGCACGGGGTAGGCGGATCGACCGATCTCCCAGTGCCGTTGTCGTACGCGCTGATTGGGGCCGCTTGGGCCTTGGCTGCGACATTCGCCGTTGTCGCTGTCGCGTGGAGGACGCCGCGATTCGACCCAGCGAAGCCAGGACGCGAATTACCCGCGTGGGTGACCGCTGCCGTCGACTCCCCGGTCGTACGATGGATCGTCGCGGCGGCCGCCGCGATCTTCTCCATCTGGGTTGCCGTCGCCGCAATCTGGGGACCCCAAGACAATGACAACGCGCTACCGGGCGTGTTCTATGTGTTGCTGTGGGTCGGGCTCGTCGCCATTTCGGTTGTCGTGGGCCCGATTTGGCGAGTGATCTCGCCGGTGCGCACTGTATGGCGACTGGTGCAGGTCGGACGCCGCGACGCCGCGGCCTCTCAGGGCCGTCTGCAGTACCGGCCGGGCTGGGGATACTGGCCGGCGGTGGTGGGGCTGTTTGCCTTCGTGTGGCTGGAACTAGCCAGCTCGGATCCTGGCTCGCTCACGGCGATCAAGATCTGGATCCTCATCTATCTGGTCGCAATGTTCGTTGGCGCAGCAGTATTCGGAACGACGTGGTTCGCCCGAGCCGACCCCTTCGAGGTGTACAGCGTGACAGTCTCGCGGCTGGCGCCATTTAGAAGAAATCGCGCCACAGGGCGCATTGTCCTGGGCAATCCGCTCGATCATCTGCCCACCATGCCGGTGCGCCCCGGCACCGTAGCAGTGATGGCGGTGCTCCTCGGATCCACCGCGTTCGACAGCTTCTCCCAGTCCGCCACCTACAATAACTTCGTCAATCGCAACGCCGCCGCCATTCCTCTGGTCGGCGATTTCGCGGGCGGCACGGTGTTGCGAACCCTCACACTGTTGCTTTTCGTGCTTGCAGTCGGCGTGACATTCTCCGCTGCGGCCCGCGCGGCCGCCGGTGTAAGTCGCGAACGACGCCGCGAGTTACCTGGACTACTCGCCCACAGCCTCATTCCCATAGTCGTGGGATACATTTTCGCGCATTACCTTTCCTACCTCGTCGAGCGAGGCCAGGAGACCATGGTGCGGCTCGCCGACCCGCTCGGCCGGGGCTGGCATCTCCTCGGCCTGGACTCCGGCGACGTGCAGTACTTCCTATCTCTGAACCCGACTTTGCTGTGGACCATCAAGGTCGCCTCCGTGGTCATCGGACACATGTTGGCTGTGATCGCCGCGCACGACAAGGCACTGCGGGTGCTGCCGGTAGGTCATCAACTGACCGGCCAGCTCGCGATGATGCTGACCATGGTCGGATATACCTTCGCCGGCCTGTACCTACTGTTCGGCGCCTGACCGCAGACCCGCGGGCATCGGGGCGCCGGATGGTGAATGAGTGCAGGTGACAGTGTTATCCGGTTTGAGGGGACGACGGTCGGCCCGGCAAAGCTAGGGTCTTAACAGAGGGGATGACCGCGCCGACCGCCTCGCAGGAACATCAGCGACATCCCCTCGCCAGATGAAGCCCACTGCTGATCGAGTGCCCGGATCGTTTCGATCCAAACTCGTGTCGTTGACCAGCGCAGTGTTATTCATCACCAACACCGCTGAGCTGGCAAAACAAGTTTCAGAGGACACAAGTTGCAAGCTGTGTGGTTTGGACCGGTGCACTTCCGTCAATTACTGGCTGGCGAGTTGAGGTTAGCCGGAGCAAACACCGGCACCCCCTGACTTTCATGACTGGAGCACCCCGGTCCGCATCTATTCAGCGACCGGTCGTGATTCGGCCGGTCAAACCATTGGGAGAAATACATGAACAAGACACTCGTTGTCGGAGCCACCACCCTTACCCTGCTGTTCGGCGGTACGGGCGTTGCAACCGCATCCACCTTCGAAGCACCGTCTAGCACCACCACGACCCTGGCGCAGTCGCAAGAGGCGCCCGAAGATGACGGCGGCGACAACGGCCTGTGGGGCCTTGCCGGTCTGCTCGGTCTCGTCGGTCTCGTCGGCCTGAAGCGGCGCAAGGACGCCGACTACCCGGCGACCCGCGCGGGCGGCACCATCACCAACAACCCGCGCGCGTAAGACATTCAGGGCTGAACGCGACCCCCGTCAGTGTTTCTGGCGGGGGTCGCGTTCTTGCGTGTCGGGGCTGCCACACCAAGGACAGGTGACCGCGGTATACCTCTCGACAGTGTTGACTCTGTCGCACTGGCGTCGCACGGCATAGGCTCGAGTTGCGAACTTCGCGGATCAAGGTGAGCCATGTCGGAACCAGTGATCGATCGTGCAGCGCTCGCGGCAGACTTAGAACGAGCGCGCGCCGATTTTCAGCTCCTCTTGTCCAGCGCGAACAACCTCGACTGGAAGAAGCCAACGTCGGGCACTCGTTGGACCAACGAGCAACTGCTCTTCCACATGGTGTTCGGATACATGGTCGTGCGACGGCTACTGATTCTCGTGCGCGCGTTCGGCCGACTACCGGACGGCGCCAGCCGCAGCTTCGCCCGGCTTCTCGACGCGGCGACGCGGCCGTTCCACGCGATCAATTATTACGGGTCCTGCGCTGCAGCTCTGGTTTTCAATCGCCGGCGCATGGGCAAGAAGATGGACCGCGTCATCGAGAAGCTCGAGGGGTCCCTCGCCCGGGAGAGCGTGGATGCCTTTCGCCGTGGGATGCATTACCCGCGCGGGTGGGATCCGTACTTTCGCGATTACATGACGCTCGCGGACGTCTACGCCTATCCCGGCCGGCACTACGACCACCACCGCCGACAGTTGACGCTGAGCGCGGTCGATGAGTCGCGACAGCCCCCTCCGCAAGGCTGACCCACGCGGGTGCATGACGTCCGCCCCCATCCACTGTCGCCGTCAGTCGGCACGCCAAACCCTTGCTGTGTGAGGGCATCTCGATGGGTGGTTGTCGTTCTTTATCGAATCTTCACAAAACGTCTAGTGGGGCCATACGGGCGACGCGAATGCTCGAAGATGCGTCGGGATGGGCCGTGCGTCGACCAGGGGCGCTGCAGTCGCGTCGACGTGAAAACGAGGAAGGGACTCATTGTGATGAAGAGGAAGACGCTGGCCGTCGGTGCGGCCACGCTGGCCGCGCTGGTCACCGTTGGTGCGTGTAGCAGTACCGGCACTACGCAGGGAGCTGATTCGTCGTCGGTGTCTGCGCCGTCGGCGTCGGCCACCGAAGCCCATAATCACGCTGATGTGATGTTCGCTCAGCACATGATCCCTCATCATCAGCAGGCAATCGAGATGAGCGACATTGTGTTGGATAAGCAAGGAATCGACCCGCGAGTTCTAGACCTGGCCGAGCAGATCAAGGCCGCTCAGGCTCCCGAGATTCAACAGATGCAGTCCTGGCTCACTCAGTGGGGCGTGCCCGCGATGCCGATGATGCCCGGGATGGATATGCCCGGTCACAGTGGGATGCCCGGCCACGGTGGGATGCCCGGCATGCCAGGGATGGACGGCATGCCGGGGATGGCCGGCATGATGTCGGAGGCGGACATGGCCGCACTGCGGAACGCTCAGGGAGTGGCCGCCACCAAGCTCTTCCTGACTCAGATGATCGAGCATCACGAGGGTGCGATTACCATGGCGCAGAACGAGATCAAGGATGGTCAGTACCCCGACACGATTGCCTTGGCACAGTCGATCGTCACCAGCCAGCAGCAGGAGATCGACACGATGAACAAGATCCTGGCCTCGTTGTAGAAGCCGGGTCAGGCGCGAATGGGGCGGCGGTGGTCACCGCGCCGCTAGATAATGATCGGGGTGGACCGCATTGCGCGGTCACGGGGTGTCAGCGGGTAAGGGGCAACTCGATTGTGAAGGTACTGCCCAGCCCGGGTCCGCGGCTGGCTGCCGTGATGCGGCCGCCGTGGGCTTCGGTGAGGGCCTTGGCGATTGCCAACCCGATCCCAGCGCCGCCGTGGCCTCGGTCGCGAGCGGAATCGGCGCGGTAGAAACGTTCGAACACGTGCGGGAGGTGCTCGGCAGCGATGCCATCACCGTCGTCGTTCACCGTGATGATCAGTTTGCCGGGCTGCGCCGCCGCGTTGAGCTCGACGTGACCTCGCGGAGCGGTGTGACGCAGAGCGTTGTCGAGAAGGTTTCCCACCACCTGTGCCAGGCGCAAAGGGTCCGCCCACACCTTGGGCAGCGGGTCAACGGCATCGAATGACAATTCGACGTCCTTGTCCGCATATCGATCACTTGCCGCAGCCACGGAGGTGGCGATCGCGGCACGGGGGTCGATCCACCGTGGTGCGACCGCACCGGGCCCTTCCTCGGCTTGAGCGAGCGCGGCCAAGTCATCGGAGAAGCGCACCAGCCGACCCGCTTGATCGTTGAGCACTGCAACCGTCTCGGGGTCAAGGGTTTTCACTCCGTCCTCGACGGCCTCGATGTAGGCCTTGAGCACCGAGACCGGTGTCCTGATCTCATGGGCGAGGTCACCGAAGAGCTGGCGCCGAGTGGCTTCGACCGTTTCGAGCCGCTCAGACATCCGATTGAACGCGCCGGACAGATTCGCGAAATCTTCCCCTAGGCGCAGTGGCGACACGCGGATGTCATAGCGGCCGTCAGCGACCGCAGTGGCGGCGGAAGCGACCTCGGCGATTGAGCGCTGCAGGCGGCGGCTGAAGTACCAGGTGACGAGAAGAGCGGTCAATGCGGCCACCCCGATAGCGACCGCGATGGAGATGGCTGTGGCGTACCGGTAGGCCTGCTCGGCATGGAACTGCTCGTTGGATGAATGGGGAAGCCCCGCCTGCTGCAAGTGGTCCCGGAACAGCGGCGGGCCGACGATGACAGCGACAATCCATGTGGTGGCGCCGCCGGCGAGGAGCACCAAGGCTTGCGCCAGCAGCAGCCGGGCCCCGACTCCAGGACTGCGCCGTGGCCCGGGTTGAATGGTCATTGCTGTCCTCACTGGCCGCTTCCCATTCGGTAGCCGACACCGCGGACCGTGATCACGTAGCGGGGATCGGCGGGGTCATCCGACAACTTTCGGCGCAGATGTCCGATGTGAACGTCGACTAGATGTTCATTGCCACCCCAGTAGTCTCCCCAGACGGCCTCGAGGAGCTGACGGCGGGTAAAGACCACTGCCGGACGCGACGACAATGCGGCCAAGACGTCAAACTCGGTGCGGGTCAGCAGGACTGGCTCGTCATCGATGAACACTCGGCGGCCCGCGACGTCGATGGACAATGGCCCGAACACCCGCGGTGGGGGTTCGGCGACGGTGGCCGCGGCATCCATCGGCGTAGCGACGGTGCGAGGCCGGCGCAGCATGGCCCGGATCCTCGCAACCAATTCCCGGGGACTGAACGGTTTGGTGACATAGTCGTCGGCACCGACCGACAGGCCCACGACGGTGTCCAGTTCGGTATCGCGTGCGGTGAGCATCACGACATAGGCATCGGAGAACGAGCGCAGTTGTCGGCACACCTCCAAGCCGTCGATGCCCGGCAGTGCGAGGTCCAAAACGACGACGTCCGGATCGATCTCACGAGCTTGCGTCAGGGCGTCGGCCCCGCTGTGGGCAAGGCTGACATCGAAATGCTCGCGTCTGAGGTAGCTCGCGACGACTTCGGCCAGCGCCACCTCGTCGTCGACCACCAACGCTCGATAACCCGCAGGGTGGGTAGCCGCAGGCTTGTCCATGCCTTCATCGTGCCGCCCCGAAGGATTTCGGGAACCCACGACCCAGGTCTTGAGCGAATCTTCACAGAATGATCGTCGGTTCTGTACCCGACCGCACGCATGTGCCACGAAAAAGGATTAGGCCTGGACCGCGCCGTATGGCTTCCAACCCGCTACTTTCCAGCCGAAGTAGTGCGATTGGCCGAGCCCGCGGCCTTTCTGGACATGGACACCCGCACCAAATGCGGCCTCATAGGCTCCTAACGTGAGTGTGACGAGGTCACGAGAGAAAGTAGGGTCGCGATCATGCGATTAGCGCTCAGTGACGAGGATGCGAAGTTCCGGGACGAATTGCGGGATTTCTTCACCACCCAGGTTCCGGCCGAGATCCTCGAGCGGGCTCGCAACGACGAGTTGCGCTTTCCCGAGGACATGGTCGCCACCCAGCAGATCCTCAACGCCGCCGGTTTGGCGGTGCCGAACTGGCCCGTCGAGTGGGGCGGCAAAGACTGGACTCCACTGCAGCGCCAGATCTGGTCTGACGAGTTGCGGATGGCCCGCGTCCCCGAACCACTGGCCTTCAACGCCAGCATGATCGGCCCGGTCATCGCACAGTTCGGTTCCCAGGAGATGAAGCAGCGGTTTCTGCCCCCGACGGCAAACCTGGACATCTGGTGGGCACAAGGCTTCTCCGAGCCAGAGGCCGGCTCGGACTTGGCGAGCCTGCGCACTACGGCGGTGCGCGACGGCGACCACTACGTGATCAACGGCCAGAAGACCTGGACCACGCTCGGCCAGTTCGCAGACTGGATCTTCGTGTTGGCGCGTACCGATCCCGACGCGCCGAGAAAACAAGCCGGCATATCGATCCTGCTTGCCGAGATGAGTACCCCCGGCATCACCTTGCGGCCGATCAAGCTGATCGATGGCAGCTACGAGGTCAACGAGGTCTGGTTCGAAGACGTTCGGGTGCCTGCCGATCAGCTCGTCGGTGAAGAGAACGCGGGCTGGGGCTACGCGAAATTCCTGCTGTCCAATGAGCGCACCGGCATCGCCCGGATCGGCACCACCAAAGTTTGGCTCGACGACGTCAAGCGATACGCGGCCACCACAACCATCGGCGACGGTGACACCACGTTGTTGCAGGATCCGATCTTTGCGTCCCGGATCGCCGAGGCCGAATGTGAGCTGCTGGCACTGGAACTCACACAGTTGCGCGTCAGCGGCGATGAGGGAACGGGCAAGCCGAACCCGGCCTCATCGATCCTGAAGCTGCGCGGTAGCCAGTTGCAGCAGACGGTCACTGATTTGCTGGTGGAGGTCGCCGGCCCCAACGCGCTGCCATTCGGCGCGGCCGATGCCGCATCGCCCGCGTGGGCGCAGCACGCCGCGCCGAAGTACCTGAACTATCGCAAGACCTCGATATACGGCGGCAGCAACGAGGTGCAGCGAACCATCATTGCCTCGACCATCCTTGGACTGTGAACCATGAACTTTGATCTCACCGAAGAACAGCGGATGCTGGCCGACACCACCCGCGACGTACTGGCGAAGGCCTATGACACCGAGGCGCGGAACAAGGTGATCGAATCCGAGGTTGGCTGGAGCCGCGAGGTGTGGCAGCAGCTGGCCGAGATCGGCATCCTCGGAATGGGTTTCGACAATGACTCCGGCCCCATTGAGGTGATGGTCGTGATGACCGAGATCGGCCGTCGGCTGGCTCCCGAACCGGCTGCAGCCGCCGCGCTTGTTCCGGGCGCGGTGATCGCGGCGCATGGAACCGACGAGCAGCGCGCGCTTCTCGACGCTGTCGCCGCCGGGGAGCTGCTGCTCGCCATCGCCCACGCAGAGTGCGACCGCCGCGGCGCGAAGGCCCTGGGCACCAAGGCTTCTGGTCACGGCGACGCGTGGACGATCACCGGCCGCAAGAGCCCGGTGATCGCAGGTGACAGCGCCGACGTGATATTGGTCAGCGCTTCGCTACCGGACGGCGGCTCGGGTCTGTTCCTGGTGGACTTCTCTTCTCAACAGAATTCGGGCGTGACCCGCACTCCGTACCGGACCTTCGACGGTCAGCGAGGGGCGGATATCACCTTCGACAATGCGGCCGCCCAGCAGCTGGGCGCGGGCGGCGACGCCTCAGCGATCATCGACGAAATGGTGATCCGCTTCCAATCCGCGCTGTGCGCCGAAGCGGTTGGCGCGATGGACGAAGCCTTGAAGTTGACCACCAATTACCTCAAGACGCGCAAGCAGTTCGGTGTGCCGCTCAAGACGTTCCAGACCCTGACCCAGCGGGCCGCCGACATGTACGTCTCGCTGGAGCTGGCGCGCAGCATGAACTACTACGCGGCGGTGTGCGTCGCCGACGGACGATTCGACACCGTGGCGGCCGCACGGGCCAAGATGCAGATCGGGCGCTCGGGCAAGCACATCGCGGAAGAGTCGATCCAGATGCACGGCGGCATCGGCGTGACCGCTGAGTACCCCATCGCGCACTATGCGGCGAGGCTGACCGCCATCGATCAGACCCTCGGCTCGGCAACCGACCAGCTGCGATACCTCAGCGCGCGGGTGGCCGACTACGGAGTCGTCGCGCTCTGAGCATCTGCAACCGGTCCTTCCTTGATGACCTCGACCAGAAGCGCTGACCGCACTCGATCAGACGACGCCGGATTCGTCGGCCATGTCGACGGCGTCCGCTCTGCGCCTCGAGCGAACGTTCGGCGCTGCGGTGAGGTGTTCGAGGATGCCGGTGATGTCCAGCAATCGCTCGAGGAAATCAGGTCGGCGGTCGAGATGCAGATGCACGCCCGCAGCGGAGGTCCGCAGGTGAATCGTGAGCAGTGCAGAGATTCCGGCCGAGTCGCACAGCGTCATCTGCGCGCAGTCCAGATGAAGGTCCCGCAGCACGGGGTGGTCTGCGAGCAGTTTCCCGGCGGCCTCGACCAGCGCCGACGCCGTCGTGTATTCGACGTCCCCGTCGATGTGCAGGATTGCCGATTGCGATGTGGAGTCAGAAGTCAGTGTGAGATTCATACGCGGTGTTGGTTGTGAGTGTCCTTGAGAGTGGTTTGTGCTGCGTCGATTATCCGCTGTGTGCGGGGGAAGTCCCGGAGCTGCGCAGCGAGGAGTTCTAGCGCCGGGTCAAGAGATTCGGTCGGGACGCCGCGCGCGGAGAGAATGCCGGCAGTCCACACGATGAAGCCGGTGAACAGCTCATCGTCGTCGGTGTAGAGCGCGGTGGCCAGGAAGTCGACGATATGGGCGATGTCCTCGACGGTGTGTTGGCGTTGCGCGTCGGTGTATCCGGCCATCGCCGGGAAGCGGTGCTCTAGATCGGCGACGGTCCTCTCGACCAGCTGCGCGGCACTGCGGCTGACCATCGTGAATTCCTGGTCCACCAGGTGGGGCAGATCGTCGATCGGCTGGTGGTTCGACGAGAAGCGCACGCGGGGGAAGTCCCCGCTCAGGCATTCGGCGGCCGATTCCGCATCCGGCGCCCATGCGTCGGCGCCGAGCAGTCGGGCGTACCGCCCGTCGTGACCGAAGCCCGCCCCGCCGGCAAGGACGTACACCCCTGCCGCCTGGCAGGCGGTGATCGCGGCATGGGCGGTTGGCAATCGAGTGGGGATGGAACAGGACAGTGCAACGGCGTCGGGTCCGTGTTGGTGCAAATGCGCAATGAGGTGTGGGGTGGGCACCTGCGCCCCGAGGAAGTCGACCTGCCAGCCCCGCAGCCGCAGCACCTCGGCGAGCAGCCGGGCCGGCAACGCGTGCCATTCGCCGTCGACGCACGCCACCGTCACCCGGCCGGCGTCCGGGGTGCGCCGGCAGCCGGGATGGTGGGCCAGCGCGGCGAGCACCCGTTCGTTGATCGCGGTGGCCGCGTGTTCCTGCGCGACGGTGATTCTGTTGGCGGCCCACTCCGTCCCGATGCGACGTTGGACCGGTGCGATCAGCTCGAGCACCACTCTCTCCGGGGGCAACCCCTCGTCGAGGGCTGCGAAAACCGTTCCCGCAGCGGCATATTCGTCACCTTCGAGGACCGCACCCCACAGGCGCTCCAAGATCTCCGGTGAGGTCGCCGCAACAGATCGCGTCTCCGTCACGCGGTATACCGTCCCGCGGTGTGGCCGTTGACGGCGGCCAGGTGGTTGCGATGCGGCGATGAGATGGCGACCACGGCCATGTCGTCGTGGGTCCGCTGCCCGGCCCACTGCGTCGCGAGCATCATGACGCGTTCGACCACCGCCTCGGCGGGCATGCCCGCACATTCGGCCAGGGCGGTCGAGAGCCGCTTTTCGCCGAAGACGTCCTTGTTCAGCGGTCCACCGCGGGCCTCGGTGACCCCGTCGGTGTAGAGCAGACACACCTCGCCCGGCGCCAGCGCTGTTTCGTAGGAGCGCGCCTTGAACTCCGGCAGCGCTCCCACCAACGTGCCGCGGGTGTCGGCGCGCTCCAGCCTGCCGTCATGACGCACGATCAGCGGAGCCGGGTGCCCGGCGCACGTCAGCCGCAGCATCAGCTGCCCGTCGCGGCGGGCGACCGACGCCAGGACCACCGTGGCGAAGCGGCTGTTGTCCGGCGACAGCAGCGCACTGTTGAGCAGCTTGAGCACGTCCTCGTGTTGGTCGGCCAGTGGCGCGAGCGCCTGCAGGGTGTTGCGGATCTTGCCGGTGAGCACAGCAGCGTCCAGACCCTTGCCGCAGACGTCGCCGAGCACCACGAGAGTCTCGTCCTCCGGCGTCGACGCGGGATGGACGTCATAGAAGTCGCCGCCGACCAGTTGGTGGTCCTCCGAAGCCCGGTAGCCGCCGGCCAGCTCGATACCGTGCAGCCGATGCAGCTGCGGGGGGAGCAGTTCGCGCATCAGGGTTCGGGTGATGGCGGACTGTTCCCCGTACAGCCGCGCCGCCGACAGCGCCGCGCCGGCGCGGGCGGCGAACAGCCGCGCGAACAGCTCCTCACCTTCGCTGAACACCGTATGGGAGCTGCGCCGCAACAGGACGAGCGCGCCCGCCGGGACGCCGTGGCCGGGCAGCGGCGTGATCACCACGGATCCCACCGGCCCGGTGAACTGACTCGGGATCAACCAGTCGGGCACCGAAGCCGGATCGATCCACCGCGACGGCACCGGAGGGAATCCGCGCAGGGCCTCGGCCAGACCGGCGACTTCGGCGGGGTCGGCGTCGATGCTGCGATGCTCGACGGCGCCGGCGGCAACGCTGCACACCACCGGAACCTGCGGGCCGTGCGCTGCCGCCACCACCACCGCGGCGTCGGCCAGATGGCGCGCGGCCATCTGGACCGTTGCCTCCATGCACCGGTCGATGTTCAACGACGCCATGAGCACGGCGGAAGCCTCGTCGAGGAACGTCGCGCGCTCGCGTTCGCGCGCCAGGGCCTCCCGAGCGTCCTGCAGTATGCGGTCGGTGTCCTCGATCAGCCACCACGCGATTTTGTGGCCGGGCAGCACGGTCGGACGAGCGGTGAATGCCCGCTGGTCGACGGCGCCGACCACCACGCCTGCGTCCTCGGCGGCCTCTGGTTCGGCCTGCACCACGTCGTGGTGCGCGCGCGATAGCCAGGATGGTCCGGTCTCACGAAGGAGGGTTCCGCGCAGTACGTCGGGCAGCAGCGGCTGGGCAAGTACGCTCACCGCCCGGACGACGCCGGCGCGGTCGACGACCAGCACGGGATGGGGAATTCTGGCCCACGCGGCATCACGTGCCGCATCCAAAGCGACAGGTGCCTGCTCGCGCATCGCAGCTCCAAACGGCCCTGCCGCTCGGCGCGCATACGCGCGACGTCATGGCGGCACACGACCACGGCCGGTAGATAGTCCGATACTGGTCGCTTTCTGCACTGTATTGGTTGCGGGGGCAAACAGACAGCTTCGTCGGCGATCCGTAAGAGTTTTCGCAGGGCAAGGGCCGCAACGATCTTCGTAATGTGGATAGCGTCGAGGTCCGGCAGCGCTACTCGGATGTCGCCGCAGTCGACGTGGAGTGTGGCTGTTTCGCTTTGGCGCGCATGGCGAGCACGCCGCCTCCGATCACGAGCGCCATCCCGAGGTAGGTGGCCACCGTCGGTCGGTGATCCCACACGATCCAGTCGATGACCGCGGTGAAGACGATGACGGTGTAGATGAACGGGCCGACCTTTTCCGCGGAAGCGTAGCGGTAGGCGACGACGATCAACGCCTGGGAAAAAAGCTGCGCGAAGCCGAGAGCGATGAGCCACGGCCAGCCCTGCGGTGTGATCGGTTGCCAGTCTGCGATCGCGATCGGAACGGACAAGACGGTCGCGAGCAGAAAGTAGTAGAAGAGGATTCGGGTGACGGGTTCGGTGGCGCCGAGCCAGCGGACCGACATCATGGCCACGGCGAGCAGCAAGGCGCCGGCCAACGCCGACAACTCACCCGCCGAGAACCCGTGCCCTTGCGGCTGCAGCACCAGAAGTATTCCGAAGAAACCGATTCCGGCGCCCAGCCACGTTGGGACCGCGACCCGTTGCCGGGTGACCGCCCACGCGATCAGTGGCATCCACAGCGGCGCGCTGTAGGTCAGCAGCGTCGCGTTGGCCAACGGAATTAGCTTGATCGCGACGAACAGCGCATACCAGCATCCGGTTCCGGTGGCCGCTCGCAGCAGGTGCAGCCCAATCCTTTTCGTGCGGAGCGCCGCAAATCCGCCTCGCGACACGACCGGCAGGACGAACAGCAGACATATGGCGTTCTGGAACAACAGCAGCACGCCGGTCGACGTGTACTGCCCCGAGACCTTCGCCAGCGCGCCCACCAACGCCACGCAGAAGAACGCCGCGGTGGTGAGAAGTGCTCCGACAACGAGGTTTTCGTCCCGGTAGCCGACGGTCTCAGTGCCCACCGGTGCCAGGTCCCAAATGTGGTGTGGAGCGCTTCATCACTCCGTTGAGCAGGCGCGGCGACAGGAGGTCGAGCGCACGCAACGGGAGCATCTTGCGCGGAGCAATGCGCACCGGGCGGGTGCGCGCGGCGACGACCATCCACTCGGCGGCCTCGTCGGCACTCAGGGCGGCCAGGCCGTCGTAGGCGCGGGTGGGCGCGATCATCGGGGTGGCCACCAGCGGGTAGTAGATGGTGGTCGATTGCACGCCGGATTCGGCAAGCTCGTTGTCGATGACCCGGCTGACCGCGCTCAGCGCGGCCTTGGAGGCGTTGTACACACCGAAGAACGGCGACGACTCGGGCATCACGCGCCAGCTCGAGATGTTGATGATGTGCCCGTCGCCGCGTTCGACCATTCCGGGCGCTAGTCCGCCGATCAACCGAAGCGGCGCGTAATAGTTCAGCGTGATGGTGCGTTCGACGTCGTGCCAGCGGTCCAGCGATTCGAGCAATGGTCGGCGGATCGACCGGGCCGCGTTGTTGATGAGGATGTCGACGGGTCCGGTGGCCCGCACAAGCTCGTCGACTGCGTCAAGGTCGGCCAGGTTGGTCGGGATCGCGATCGCCTTGCCGCCGCGGGCGGTGATCCGGTCGACGACAGCCGCCAGCAGGTGTTCACGTCGGGCCACCACGATCACCGTCGCACCGTGCGCAGCGAGTTTCTCGGCGGCGACCTCACCGATACCCGACGACGCTCCCGTCAGCAGAATCCGCTTGCCGCGCAGATCGATCGGGGCACGATTCCGCCGGCGCGGCAGCGGCCGCATACCCGCCAGCCGTAACGCCCGACGCACGTTGGCAGGCGAGACGACTCGCTCAGCACTCTTCCTCACAGCCCGCCCCATCAGCCGCGCACCGCATGGCCTTTGCGCAGGCCGCAGAGATCGCGCATGAGGTGACCGTACAGGTGCACTCGTGGACGCAGGCGGGCCAAGACAAATTCGGGTCGGTGGCCGAAACCGCTCCGCGGTCACTTCCAGAATGGCGTTTCATCGAAGCATGCAACGTGAGGGGATGTTCGGTGTCGAGAATGTGGTGCTGACTCCGTCCTAGGGATGAGCGGCCACCAGCGGTCGCGTGACCACGAAGGAGAACGACCATGAAGTACCTGCTGCTGAAGCACTACCGCGGAGCCCCGGCTTCGGTCAACGACGTCCCGATGGACAGGTGGACGCCAGACGAGGTCGACGCGCACGTGCAGTACATGCGCGACTTCGCCGTGCGTCTCCAGGGCACAGGCGAATTCGTCGACAGCCAGGCGCTGACGCCCGACGGCGCGTGGGTTCGCCATGACGGCGAAGGGCGCCCGCCGATGACCGACGGCCCGTTCGCCGAAACCAAGGACCTCATCGCCGGCTGGATGATCATCGACGTCGAGTCGTGGGAGCGCGCGGTCGAGCTGGCGGGGGAGTTGTCCGCCGCGCCGGGTGCCGACGGAAAGCCGATCCACGAGTGGCTGGAGGTGCGGCCGTTCCTCACCGAGACATCAAAGTTCACCGAGTGAACGAGTCGCTGCTTCGCGAGCTCGTGCCCGCGGTGATCGGTGTCCTCGTCCGACGCGGAGCGGACTTCGCGTCGGCCGAGGACGCCGTGCAGGAGGCCCTGATTCGAGCGCTGGAAACCTGGCCCGACGATCCACCTCGCGATCCGAGGGCATGGCTCGTCGCGGTGGCATGGCGCAAGTTCATCGACGCCACCCGTGCCGAAACATCGCGGCGGGGAAGAGAACTCGCCGTCGAGACCGAGCCGCCCGCCGGTGAGGTGCCCGCCACCGACGACACGCTGCGACTGTACTTTCTGTGCGCACACCCCACCTTGCCGGAGTCCTCGGCCGTCGCGTTGACGCTGCGCGCGGTCGGTGGCCTGACCACGCGGCAGATCGCGACGGCGTACCTCATCCCCGAAGCGACCATGGCGCAGCGGATCAGCCGGGCCAAGCGCACGATCGCGGGGCTCACGCTGGACCAGCCTGGCCACCTTCCGACGGTGCTGAAGGTGCTCTACCTCGTCTTCAACGAGGGGTACACGGGAGACGTGGACCTCGCAGCCGAGGCGATCCGCCTCGCCCGTCAACTCGCCGCGCTGACCGACGAGCCCGAGGTCGCCGGCCTGCTCGCGCTCATGCTGCTGCACCATGCGCGCCGAGCATCGCGCACCGGCCCGGGAGGCCGCCTGGTACCGCTTGACGAGCAGGACCGATCATGTTGGGACACAACCCTTATCGCCGATGGGGTGACGATTCTGCAGGCTGCGCTGACCCGCGACCGCCTCGGCGAGTATCAGGCACAGGCCGCGATCGCCGCTCTGCACGCGGACGCCACGAGCGCTGCCGAGACGGATTGGGTGCAGATCGTCGAGTGGTACGACGAACTGCTGCAGCTCACCGGCAGTCCAGTGGTGCGGCTCAACCGCGCGGTGGCGGTTGGTGAGGCGGACGGAGCACAGGCCGGCCTGGCCGCGCTGGCCGGCGTGAGTCCGGACCTGCCCCGGTACGCCGCGGTGACGGCGCATCTGCGCGAACGCGCCGGTGACCTCGAGCAGGCCGCCGAGTTGTACGCCGAGGCGGCCCGCACCGCGGCCAGCGTGCCCGAGCGCGACCATCTCACCCGACACGCCGCACGCGTGAGGCAACTGCTGCGAGCCTGAGCCCGACTTACCGCTCACGTTGGTATAAGCAGATGTCGCCAGAAACAAGGAGTCCACTGCCTCGTGTTCAGATTCGCGCTCAGCGTGCTGCTCGCCGCTTCACTCGCCCTCACCGGTTGTCAGCAGTCGGAGCAGACCTCCGAGGAACCGGCTTATCCGAGCGGACCCGTGACGATGACGGCGGGAGCCAACCCGGGCAGCGGTTTCGACATCACGATCCGAGCGGTGGTCGAGGCGCTGCAGAAGGAACGGCTCATCGATGTGCCGTTACCCGTAGAGAATCGGCCGGGAAACAGTGGAGCAGATTTTCTCGCCACGATGGTGGAGCAGTATCGAGGCAAAGACGACGAGGTTTCGGTCACCTCGCTGTCGATGATGATGAACGAACTGCTCGGCAAGTCGAAGTACGGCTACGACGACGTCACGATGATCGCGCGGCTGATCACCGAGTATTACGTGGTCGTCACCCGCTACGACTCCCCGTACAACAACCTCGGTGACGTCATGACGGCCATCAAGTCCGACGCCAAGCGCGTCGTGGTCGGCGCCGCCAACGACGATCAGGCGCCTTTCGACCTACTGGTCGCAGCGGCCGGCGGTGACCCCTCGACCATCAACTACGTACCGTTCGAGGGCGGCGGCGACCAGATCAGCGCACTGGAGAAGGGCGACATCAGCGTCGCGATCGGCGGTGTCAGCGAGTTCGTCGACCTGCTGAAAGCGGGGACCCTGCAGGCGCTGGGGGTGTTGGCCGAGGAACGGTTGCCCGACCTGGATGTGCCGACCGCCAGGGAGCAGGGGTTCGACGTCACCCTCTCCAATTGGCGAGGCCTTTACGGACCGCCGGACATGCCGCAGGTCGCCGTCGAGTTCTGGCAGAACGCGCTCGGCACGATGGTGGAATCGCCGACCTGGCAGCAGATCGCCAAGGACAGACACTTCACCACGACCTTCATGATCGGCGACGAATTCCAGACCTTCTTGGCGGAGACCCAGGCCGACGTCAAACAAGCGCTGGCGCTGTGATCAGTTCTTCGGCGTCGGGCTCATCGAGCTGATGTAGTACGTCTCGTCGCCGGTGGCATATCCGCCGCCCGCCGTCGCGATGTGCACGTGGTCGAAGTGGTTGGCGGTCTCGTTGCCGTAGTCCGCGGTCCAACTCGGTGCGCCGATGCCGGGGTAGAAGCCCTGCCGCCAGATCACGTGCAGGATTCCCCAGCGCTTCGCGTTCGCCAACGCCAGCCCGGCGATCTGGTTGCCGAGTTCGATGCCCTCTTCGCTGCTGTGGTTCGGGATCATGACGTCGATCGCCAGACCTTCGGGATGCCACCGCAAGGGGTCCTGCCGATACCCGCCGATGGTGGTGATCTCGGGGAACATCACGCTGATCGCGCGAGCGGCCCAAATGGTCCTGACCTGCAGATTGCTCTCGGGCGCAACGCCCTTGGGCAGCTCGAACGGAAGCTCTCGCGCAGCCGCGGGCGCGCTTGCGGCCAGCAGTTCGGCCTCCGCGGGCACCGGGACCCTCGGCGCAGCGGGCGGCGCGGATTCGGGTGACATCGGCGCCACCGCCGCCGGCTTTTCGCTGTGCGGCGCCTCGGCGTTCTGGGCGTACAGCATGGCGCCGGAGACGACCAGCGAAACCACGATCGCCAACCACCGGCCACGGCCGTTGGCTAACAGGTTTCTTGCCACGGGAGAGCACTTTACTGTCGTCTCTGACACGGTATTGCCGTCTTGGTGGTCTCGTAATGTTCTCTTAGACCCCCACGACCCGACGGCCAGCAAGTTCTACGCCACCGAAAAACCCAAAAAGTTCGCGAGCGCGGTGTGTTGGGCGCCAAGCGCGTAGTACTACTCATCCGCGGTTGGCCACGGCGCGGCATGCTGAACGCATGACGCTCACCAAGCCCGGGTCCGGTGCCGACAGGGTCGCTGCCGAGACTCCGGCCGACCGTGACCGCGCTGTCGACGTCGCCCGGCTCGGCGCCCTCGTGGTCGTGATGTTCGGGCACTGCGCACTGCTGCTCGCCACCATCGACAACGGGCTGCGGATCGGCAATCTGCTCGGCGAACTGCCCGCACTCGCTCCCATCACCTGGGTCGTGCAGGTCATGCCGCTGTTCTTCCTGGCAGGCGGTGCGGCAGGCGCCTACGGCTGGCATTCGGGCTCGTCGTGGGGCACCTGGCTGGTCAAACGCGCGCAGCGGCTGTGCCGCCCCGTCTTCTGGTATCTCGCCGCGTGGTCGATCGGCATCGCGGTGACCTACTACGTGCTCGGCGCCGACTCCGCGGAAAGCATCGGCCGCGAATGCGTGGCCCTGCTGTGGTTCCTCGGTGTCTACCTCGTGGTGCTGGCCTTCGTCCCCGCCCTGACCCGAATGTCGACCGGTCGCGCGGTCGCCGCCATCGTCGGGGTGCTGATAGCCGTCTCCGCGGGATTCGACGCGATCCGATTCGCGGTCGACGCACCGATGGCGGGCGTCGCGAACTTCGTCATCGTCTGGCTGATCCCGATGGTGATCGGGGTGGCCTACGCGCGACACCTGGTCGGGGCGCGCACAGCGCTCGTCTTCGCCGCGTCCGCATTCGCCGCGCAACTTGTGGTCGCGGCCGTAGGACCCTACGAGGTCTCCCTGGTTGTCACTGGGACCGAACGCATCTCGAACGTGTCGCCGCCGACGCTGTTGCTCGCGCTGCACTGCACCTGGATGTCGTTCGCGTTCATCGCGTTCGCGGGCCCGATTCGGCGCTGGGCTCAGCGTCCGCGCGTCTGGTACGTCGTCGCGACAGGCAACGCGGGAGCGATGACGCTGTACCTCTGGCACATCCCCGCGATCGCGGTGGCCACCTTCACCCTGCACGCCTTCGGTCTGGACGCCTACGACGTTGACGCCCCGCACTTTTGGGCCATGCTCGCCCTGCGTGCCGTGGTGTTCGCCGCCGTGATGCTCGCCATGTTCATGGTGCTCTCGCCGCTCGAACATCGTCGACTGCCGTGGTGGGACGCACCCGTCGCCGCCACCGGCACCCGGTCGACCGCCGCCGGTGTGCTGATCGTCCTCGCCGGAGTGGCGCTGGTGTTGCTCGCCAAAAATGGTCTGGGCGACCTCCAGGGGCTCGCCACCCTCGCATGCTTCGTCACCGCGGCCGCTGCCGCGCGGATCTGCGCCGGCGCGAAAAATTCCCAATCCGCCACGGCGACAACGGTTTAACGGCCGACGAGCTGCTCCGGAGGCTTTGGCTTCGGCCACGGAGCCGGCCGCGGTCTTGCGCGGATCATCTGCGGCCACCAGAACCACCGGCCCAGCAGGGCCGCGATCGACGGGGTCATGAACGCGCGGATCACCAGGGTGTCGAACAGCAGACCCATACCTATGGTGGTGCCCATCTGAGCGACCACCGTCAGCTCGCTGACCATCATCGAGATCATCGTGAAGGCGAACACCAGACCGGCTGAGGTGACGACCGAGCCACTGCCGCCCATCGCGCGGATGATCCCGGTGTTCACCCCGGCGTGCAGTTCTTCCTTCAACCGCGCGACGAGCAGCAGGTTGTAGTCGGCGCCCACGGCCAACAGGATGATCACCGCCATGGCCATGACCATGAACTGCAGTTCGATGCCCAGCACGTGCTGCCAGATCAGCACCGACAGGCCGAACGACGCGCCGAGCGACAACACCACGGTGCCGACGATGACCGCGGCGGCGACGACAGCGCGCGTGATGATCAACATGATGGTGAAGATCAGCGCGAGCGCGAGGATCGCGGCGATGAGCAGGTCGTAATTGTTGCCGTCCTGCATGTCCTTGAATGCCGCTGCGGTTCCGCCGACATAGATCGTGGAACCCTCGAGGGGCGTGCCCTTGATCGCTTCCTTGGCCGCGTGCTTGATCGCCTCGATGCGGTCGATGCCGTCGGCGCTGAGCGGATCTCCCTCGTGCTGGATGATCATTCGGACCGCATGACCGTTGGGCGAGATGAAGCTGTCCATGCCGCGCTTGAACTCTTCGTTGTCGAAGATCTCCGGCGGCAGATAGAACGTGTCGTCGTTCCAGGAGTCGTTGAACGCATCGCCCATGGCCGACTGGTTCTCCGACAGCGCAGCCTGCTGATCCTGCATGCCGCCCTGTGTGGCATGCATCGTCAGCATCATGTTCTGCATCGTCTTCATCGTCTCGATCTGCTGGGGCATCAACGCCAGCAGTTGCGGCATCAGCGAATCGAGCCGCTCGAGATCCGGAAGCAGGTCCTGAACGGCCTCAGTCGTGGTGTCGACGCCGTCGATCGTGTCGAACACCGACCGCATCGACCAGCAGAGGTTGATGTTGTAGCAGTGCGGCTCCCAGTAGAAGTAATTCCGAATGGGACGGAAGAAGTCGTCGAAATTCGCTATGTAGTCGCGTAATTCGGCGATGTCGACGGTCATGGTGCGCGTCTTCTGCACCATGCTGTGTGTCGTCGCGCTCATCTCGCCCATCAGGTTCGACATGCGGGTCATCGTGTCGATGGTGACCTGCATTTCGTCGGCCTGCTTCAGCATGTCTTCCATGCGGTCCTGCAGGTACTTGCGGTTCAGGTCCTGACCGACACCACCGAGGCTCATCTGCGCCGGAATCGTGCTGAACTTCACCGGTTTACCGTCGGGGCGGGTGATCGCCTGGACGCGGCCGATCCCGGGCACCCGGAAGATCGCCTTGGCGATCTTGTCGATCACCAGGAAGTCCGCGGAGTTGCGGAGGTCATGGTCGCTCTCGATGAGCAACAACTCCGGGTTCATGGTGGCCGGGGAGAAGTGGCGTTCGGCCGCCGCAAAGCCCAGGTTCGCGGGCAGGTCGGGCGGCAGATACTTACGGTCGTTGTAGTTCGGTTGATATCCGGGCAAGGTGAGCAGCCCGACGAGTGACAAGGCGATGGTCGCCAGCAGGACAGGGCCCGGCCAGCGAACGATCAAGGCGCCGATCTTTCGCCAACCCCGAATGCGCATGGCGCGCTTGGGTTCCAAAAGGCCGAATCGGCTCGCGACGGTGATGATCGCCGGGCCCAACGTCAGCGCGACCAGCACGCCGGTTGCCATGCCCACGGCCAGCGGTACGCCCAGCGTCTGGAAGTAGGGCAACCGCGTGAAGGACAGGCAGAAGGTCGCACCCGCGATGGTCATACCCGAGCCGAGCACCACGTGCGCGGTGCCGTGGAACATCGTGTAATACGCCGACTCTCGGTCCTCGCCGAGAGTTCGCGCCTCTTGATAGCGGCCTATGAGGAAGATGGCGTAGTCCGTTGCCGCGGCTATCGCGAGTGTGACGAGTAGGTTCGTCGCGAAGGTCGACAACCCGATCAGCTCGTGATACCCGAGGAAGGCCACCACCCCGCGCGTCGCCGCCAGTGTCAGAAAAACCATCACCAGCACGAGCAGCACGGTGCGGATCGATCGGTAGACGAGCAGCAGCATCGTGATGATCACCGCGAAGGTGACCATCTCGATGATCCGGATGCTGCGGTCGCTCGCGATCTGCTGATCGGCGACCAGGGCCGATCCACCAGTCACGTAGACCTTCACGCCCGGCGGCGGCTCCAGCCCGTCGACGAGCTTGATGACCTGCTCCACCGACTCGTTGGACAGCGCCTCGCCCATATTGCCGGCGAGATACACCTGCACGTATGCGGCCTTGCCGTCGGCGCTCTGCGCGCCTGCTGCCGTCAGCGGATCGCCCCAGAAGTCCTGAACGTGTTCGACGTGTTTGGTGTCGGCCTCGAGTTTGTCGACGAGTTCGTCGTAATACTCGTGCGCCTCCGCGCCCAACGGCTTGTCGCCTTCGAGCAGGATCATCACCGCGCTATCGGATTTGTACTCCTCGAAGACCTCGCCGACCTTCTTCATCGCGATCACCGACGGCGCTTCGGCCGGGCTCATCGACACCGACCGCATCTGGCCGACCACTTCGAGCTGCGGCACGGTGACGTTGAGCAGGGCGACGATCAAGACCCAACCGATGATGATCGGCACGGAGAACACGCGGATCCACTTGGCAAGGCCTCTGCGGCGATCCTGCGCGGGCCGGGCAAGCGGATCTTGGGTGGGAGCGCTCATCGCAGTGTCGTCGGGCGCGACGGGTTGCTTCCGCTGCTATTGAGCCCAGCCTGAACACAGTTGGGCACCTCGCGGAGCTCCTCCCTGGATTGTTAAGCTTGCCTTAGTTCCTACCAGATCAGGCCCGTTAGCGGCCACTCACAGCAGCCCCACAGCGAACGAGGCCGCCTGATCGACCATTCCCGACCGGACGTAGGCGCCGTGCGCGCCCCAATCCCGTCCGCCTTCGAAACAGATCGGGTCGTTCGGCACGCACATCTCCACGGTCTTTCCGGCGTAGAGCGGCGCAACGCCGGGTAGCGGTCCGGGCGACAGCGAATCGGCGAAGCTGCTCCTTGGACCGCCGAAGATCGCAGCCGCGGCGACGTTGTCGGCGACCGCCGGGGGCATCGCGGCGGTAGCCAAGTCGACGACAGCGGCCCCTTGGGAGTAGCCGCCGAGCACCATCCGGGTATTCGGGCACGTCGCGGCCATCGACTGCACATGAGCGCTCACGTCGTCGCGGCCCGCGGGCGTGCTGCGGCCGAAGTCACGGCTCGCTGGGTAGTTGACCGCATACACACCGACAGAGCGCTCGCCGAGACGTGAACGTAGCGAGTCGACGAACGCCTGCCCGATACCGCCGACGCCGGGCGGTTCGGTGGTGCCACGAGCGAACACAATTTCGACGTCGGGACAAGGAGTCGCGGCCGCGGGTGGCACGGTCGCCAGGGTGATCGACAGGGTGGCGCCGGTGAGGCCCACAAGCCCTAGAATGCGCGAGATGGTCGTCATACTCTTACGTCGCTCGACGGCGCGGAGATGTCACATCGGCGGCGGCAACCCTCACCATTAAACTGACGGCCGCGTTAACGGTCGGCATGCTTCAGCGGGATAGCGCATCTGCCCGACAGACCCTGCATCTATGAGGAGGCAGTGCCGCCACTGGCTGCAGAAGCGCCGGAGGTAGAGCCTTCGCTGACATTACTGCCGCGCCTAAGCGGACCGCATCCAGCACGGTGTGGGCCGCGCTGCCTTGATCGGTACCGCCTAGGTGGTAGTCCAGGTCCAGACGGACGGATCGTTCGGCGGGTAATTCATGCAAACGTCGGTGGCATGTGCGACGACGCCCTTGTTGTTGAAGAACAACTTCGCCCAGTTGCCCCAGCGCGTCGCCATCTGCTCGTAGTAAACGTTCGTCGCCGTGTTCTCCGAATACTGCCTGCGACCAGCGTAATCGAGGGAGAAGAACCAGTAGATCCGGTTGCGGGCACCCGTCTGAACATCCGCGGGCCGGTTCCTGTAGTCGATCATGTAGCGCTCGTAGTACACCGGGTCGGTGTCACGGGTGGCCGCCATGTATTGATCGACGGTGCATGGCGTTTTCATGATCCGGCTCGGGATCGGGTACTCGTCGGTCGCGTCCGCCGAGGCAACGCCGGGAAAGATCATGGCGGCACAGCTCAGCGCGGCAGCCGCAATGCTCACTTTGCGTAACACTTCGTTCTCCTCGCTACTGCCCGGCTTGGAGCAGAGGCAGCTTGTCGGGGCAGTACAGGCGCAAACCAGCTCCAAGGAACTGCCACGCTTGCTCGGTGGTGGTGTCCTTCACCAATTGATCGTGGACGAACTTGGCCGACTGGGCCGCGGTGGTGTCTACGCCCTTGTTCAACCGCTTGCAGGTGATCTTGGCGATCCAGGCGTTGTAGTCCTTCTGCCCGTAGATGCCGTAGATGTGCAGCTCGTTCGTGAAATCGGTGTCCACGTCGGCGTGCGCGGGCGCCGCAAGCACCAATGCTGCTGCGACGGCACCGATTCCGGCTAACAAACGCTTCACTGCTGTCCTCCCTCCGGGCCTACCTGTGCCATCTGCCGTGGCGGTTTGGGCCACGGCGACGGCACCGGTCGTGCTCGCACTCGTTGTGGCCACCAGAACCACTTGCCCATCAATGCTGCGATGGACGGTGTCATGAACGACCGGATCACAAGGGTATCGAACAACAGGCCCAGTCCGATGGTGGTTCCGACTTGTCCGATGACTGTGAGTTCGCTGACCGCCATTGACATCATGGTAAAAGCAAACACCAGGCCGGCCGACGTCACGACCGATCCACTGCCGCCCATCGCCCGGATGATGCCGGTGTTGATGCCGGCATGAAGCTCTTCTTTGAGCCTGGACACCAGCAGCAGGTTGTAGTCGGCGCCGACCGCCAACAGGATGATCACGGACATCGCCAGCACCATCCAGTGCAATTCGATGCCGATCAAGTGCTGCCAGATCAGCACCGAGAGCCCGAACGAGGCGCCCAACGAGATCACCACCGTGCCGACGATCACGGCGGCCGCGACCACGCTTCGGGTGATGATCAACATGATCACGAAGATCAGGCCGAGCGACGCGATCGCCGCGATCATCAAGTCGAACAGGCTGCCGTCGGACATGTCCTTGAACACCGCCGCGGTGCCGGCCAGGTAGACCGTCGACCCCTCCAACGGAGTGCCCTTGATGGCTTCCTTGGCCGCCTGTTTGATCGCATCAATCCGCTCGATGCCTTCTGGCGTCATCGGATCGCCGTCGTGGGCGATGATGAACCGCACCGACTTGCCGTCGGGGGAGATGAAGTTCTCCATGCCCTTCTTGAATTCGGCGTTGTCGAAGACCTCCGGCGGAAGATAGAACGAGTCGTCGTTCATCGACGCGTCGAATGCCTCGCCCATCGCCGACGAGTTGTCCTGCATCGCCGCCATCTGATCCTGCATGCCCTTCTGCGTGGCATACATCGTCAGCATCATGGACCGCATGGTCTTCATCGTGTCGATCATCGGCGGCATCAACGTGACCATCTGCGGCATCAACTGATCCAGGCGCTCCATATCGGGGATCAGCTCTTGGATGTCCTTGGTCATGATGTCGATGCCGTCAAGGGTGTCGAAAATCGACCGCAGCGCCCAACAGACCGGGATGTTGAAGCACTTCGGCTCCCAGTAGAAGTAATTGCGAAGCGGCCGGAAGAAGTCATCAAAGTTCGCGATGTTGTCCCGCAGTTCGGCCACATCGACAGTCATGCTCTTCATCTTCGTCACCATGGAGTGTGTCGTTGCCGCCATCTCCTTGGTGAGGGCGGACATCCTCTCCATCGTCGCGATCGTCTTATTCATTTCATCGGCCTGGACAAGCATGTCCGCCATGCGGTCCTGAAGGTACTTCTGGTTCATCTGCTGGGTGGTGCCCTGCATGCTGATCTGGAACGGGATCGACGTGTGTTCGATGGGCTTACCGTCGGGCCGGGTGATCGCCTGCACGCGCGAGATGCCAGGAACCCGGAACACCGCCTTGGCGATCTTGTCGATCACGAGGAAGTCGGCGGAATTGCGCAGATCGTGATCGCTCTCGATCATCAGCAGCTCGGGATTCATCCGGGCCTGGGAGAAGTGCCGGTCCGCCGCCGCGTAGCCCTCGTTCGCGGGCAGGTCCGCAGGCAGGTAATTGCGGTCGTTGTAGTTGGTGCGGTACCCGGGCAGGGTCAAGAGCCCGACGAGCGACAGGGCGATCGTCGCCACGAGGATCGGGCCGGGCCACCGCACGACGGCAGCGCCGATCTTGCGCCATCCGCGCACCCTCAGCGCGCGTTTCGGATCGAGCGTCTTGCCGAACCGGCTCGCCACGGTGATGATCGCGGCACTGAGCGTCAGTGCGGCCAGGACCCCGACCGTCATACCGATCGCCAGTGGCACGCCGAGCGACTGGAAGTACGGCAACCTGGTGAAGCTCAGACAGAAGGTGGCGCCGGCGATGGTCATGCCGGAGCCCAGCACCACGTGGGCCGTCCCGTGGTACATCGTGTAGAAGGCCTGCTCTTTGTCCTCGCCGGCCGCACGCGCCTCCTGATATCGGCCTATCAGGAAGATCGCGTAGTCGGTACCGGCGGCTATCGCCAGCGTCACCAGCAGGTTGGTCGCGAACGTCGACAGGCCGATGATCTCGTGGTAACCGAGGAAGGCCACCACACCGCGAGCCGCCGACAGCTGCAGCACCACCATGACCAGCGTCAAGAGCACGGTGACGATCGATCGGTAGACGAGCAACAGCATCACGATGATGACCGTGAACGTGACGGCCTCGATCATGCGCATGCTGCGGTCGCCGGCGATGTGCTGGTCGGCGGCCAGCGCGGCCGGACCGGTGACGAACGCCTTGACGCCCGGTGGTGGCTGCATGCCGTCGACGATGTTCTGCACGGCCTCGACCGACTCGTTGGCCAGCGCCTCGCCCTGGTTACCCGCGAGATAGACCTGGACGTAGGCGGCCATGCCGTCGTTGCTCTGCGCGCCGGCGGCGGTCAGCGGATCGCTCCAGAAGTCCTGAACGCTCTGCACGTGCTTGGTGTCGGCTTCGAGCTTCTTGACCATCTCGCCGTAGTAGGCGCGCGTGTCCTCGCCGAGGGGCTTGTCGCCCTCCAGCACGATCATCGCCGAGCTGTCGGAGTTGAACTCCTCGAACACCGACCCGACGCGCTTCATCGCGATCATCGACGGCGCGGAATCCGGGCTCATCGAGATCGCTCGCATCTGGCCGACCGTTTCCAGCTGCGGCACGACCACATTCAGCACGGCGATCACGGCAATCCAGCCCAGGATGATCGGGATGGCGAAGGCGCGGATCATCCGGGGGATGAACGGCCTCGCAGCGTGATTGGGGCGTGGGAACGCGTCGGTTGGTGTCTCGTTCGTGGGCGCGCTCATGCGGATTTAACAAAGCAGAAGGTTTGTGCGTTCAAGCCGTTCGAAGTTCTTTCGTCTTTGATCTCGTCATCGACGGTGATACGGCACGTGATCGAGGACCCGTCGCCCTGGGCGACGATGTTCGGGGCCGCCGACGGCGCAGTGGTCTGCAGCGTCAGTGACCACGGCAACCCGGCGCCGTCGATGCGCTGAGGTTTGGCGTCCAGATCCAGATAGTTGATGTCCGCGTATGAGCCGGTCCCAAAGATCTCGTACTGCACGACCTTGGGGTCGAAGGGCTCGGGATCGTCGGCGAAGACCTTTGGGGTGACGATGATGCCGTCAGCACCGAAAAAGGTCCGGATGCGGTGGACGGTGAACCCTGCGACGGCCACCACGATCACGATGACAATCGGGATCCAGACTTTCTTGGCGAGGCCGATCATGCCGATCGCCCCCGACCCGTGCCACCCATATATGCGCCCTCGAGTTCCGTATCCGTCGCTGTCATCAGTGTGCGTAACTTAGCCCGTATAAGTTCTCACCCGGCACAGGTTATCTCAAGTTTTTGTGCTGCTGCCCACCCCCGTCTCGGTGGTGTGACCGGCGTCACAATGCGGGCAGTTCGAATTGCTCCAGATACCGCGTGATGAAGGCTTCGGCCTCGTCGTGACCTCGGGTGATGCCGAGCCCGCGCTCCAGCAACACAATCCGTGCCAGGCTGGTGACGATCATAGACATCACCACCGGCGGAAAGGCCTCCATGTCGATACCGTGGGCGCGCATCGCCAGCGTGACCGCGGTTTCCTCGACGTCGCCGAATCGCTGGGCATAGGCCGCGATCTCACTCCTGATCTCCTTGCGGTGATTGGCCAGACCCATGAACTCCATGAAGAGCCGCGCCCCGTGGGTGCTGTTCAGGCGCCACAGGGCGTGTAGGGGTTCGTCATCGGCGAGGGCCTGGCGTTGGCGCTCGAGATTGGTCTCGGCGCCGTCACGCAGTACGGCGAGAAACAGATCGTCCATGCTCGGGAAGTAGTAGTGCACCAGCGCGGGCTTGACGCCGGCCTTCGCGGCCACCCGCCGCGACGTCGCCGCGGCGTAGCCCTCCTCGAGCATTACTTGGGCAGTCGCCTTGATCAGCGCATCGCGAGTCGCCGACGTGCGTCCACCTCTTGACCGCTCACCTGTGGTGCTGCTAGACATGGCCGCAGTCTAGATGTTGGGCGATCGCCCAACAATGGGTCGCCCAACAATCGAGGAGCGTCTGGATGGCTGGTCGGGTAGACGGCAAGGTCGCGTTCATCACCGGCGCGGCGCGCGGCCAGGGCCGCAGTCACGCGGTGCGGCTGGCCCAGGAGGGCGCCGACATCATCGCGATCGACATCTGCCGGGGCTTCGAGGACTCGACGGCGCCCGCCGCCACGCCCGAGGACCTCGCCGAGACCGCGGACATGGTGAAGAATCTGGATCGTCGCATCGTGACCGCGGAGGTGGACGTCCGCGACTACGACGCGCTGAAGGCCGCGCTCGACAGCGGCGTCGAACAGCTCGGCGGGCTCGACATCGTCGTCGCCAACGCCGGCATCGGCACCACCGGCGTCAAGTTGCACAAGATGCGCGAGGACATCTGGGACGAGACGATCGACATCAACCTCGGGGGAGTGTGGAAGACGGTCAAGGCCGCGGTGCCGCACCTGCTGGCCGGCGGCAGCGGCTCGATCATCATCACCAGCTCGGTCGGCGGCACGAAGGCCTACCCTCAGGTCGGCCATTACATCGCCGCCAAACACGGGGTCGTCGGCCTGATGCGGACCTTCGCAGTCGAACTGGGCGCCAAGAACATTCGCGTCAACACCGTGCACCCGACCCATGTCTGCACGCCGCTGCTGATGAACGAGCCCACGTACAAACTGTTCCGGCCCGACCTGGAGAACCCGGGCCCCGACGACCTGGCGCCGATCTGCCAATCGTTCCACTTCCTGCCGATCCCGTGGGTCGAGCCGGTCGACATCAGCAACGCGGTGCTGTTCCTGGCCTCCGACGAAGCCCGATACATCACCGGCGTCACCCTGCCCGTCGACGCCGGCAGCCTTCTGAAATAGGGGAGTAGACGTGGCCTTGAAAAATCCAGCCAATGACACCCAGGTGTACTACGACCCCTACGACGTCGAGATCGTGGCGAGCCCGTATCCGACGTATGCGCGGCTGCGCGAGGAGGCGCCGCTCTATTACAACGAGCGCTACGACTTCTGGGCGCTGTCGCGCTACGTCGACGTCGAGAAATCCCTGAACAATTGGGAGACGTTCTCCAATCAGCGTAGCGACATCCTCGAACTGGTTAAGTCGGATTTCGACATGCCCAAGGGCGTGATGATGTTCGAGGACCCGCCGATCCACACGATGCTGCGCGGGTTGATGTCGCGGGTTTTCACGCCGCGGCGAATGGCCGAGATCGAGGATCAGATCCGCAACTACTGCATCAATTGCCTTGACCCCCTTGTTGGTTCCGAGAGCTTCGACATCGTGGCCGAACTCGCCGCGATGATGCCGATGCGGGTGATCGGGATGCTGTTGGGCATCCCCGAATCCGATCAGGTCGGCTTCCGGGACCGCAATGACGCCAACCTGCGGACCAAACCGGGTGCGCCGATGAAGGTCGCCAAGGCCGACGCGATCGCCGACGGCAGGATGTACGCCGACTACGTCGAGTGGCGGTCGAAAAACCCGTCCGACGATCTGATGACGGCGCTGCTCAACGTCGAGTTCACCGACGAGGACGGCGTGACGCGCAAGCTGCATCGCAAGGAGGTGTTGCACTACACACAGGTGGTCGCGGGCGCGGGCAACGAGACGACTGGCAGGCTCATCGGCTGGCTGGCCAAGGTGCTGGCCGAGCATCCGGATCAGCGCCGCGAGATCGCGGACGACCGGTCGCTGCTGATCCCCGCGATCGACGAGACCCTGCGCTTCGAGCCGACGGGACCGCACGTAGCCCGTTACATGGCAAAGGATTTCGAGGCCTACGGACAAACGGTGCCTGCCGGCAGCGCGATGCTGCTGCTCTTCGGGGCCGCCAATCGCGATCCGGAGCGCTACGAGGATCCCGATACGTTCAACATCCACCGCAGCGGTTCACACCTGACATTCGGCAAGGGTCTGCACTACTGCCTGGGCGCCAACCTGGCCCGGCTCGAGGGACGTGTCGCGCTCGACGAGCTGCTCAACCGGTGGCCGGAGTGGGGCATCGACTACGAAACCGCTCAGCTGGCACCGACATCGACCGTTCGCGGCTGGGAAAAGCTGCGAATCGTCGTGGGCTGACCGGGATTGCAGTCGGTTTGAAAACGCCCGTTATGGGGCACGAAAACAAGCATGTCAAAGTTACTTCGTTCGGCAATCGTCGCGGCTCTCTGCGCTCCGATCTTCGCGGTAGCAACGGCAGCCGGCGCGACAGCACAGCCCCAACCCATCAACTGCCCGCCCGGGCAGTACTGGGATCCGGGTTCTAATTCCTGCAAGAACGCGGTGCCGCTGAACTGTGCGCCCGGCCAGTACTGGAACCCGATCACCAACTTCTGCCGCCCGCTCGGCCAGTACTAGCCTCCGAGCGATTTGTGCACGATTAGGCGCGGTGAGCGCTCGTAAGCGTGCACAAATCGCGTTCTAGACGCGCGTGTAACGGGTGCCTCGGGGCTCGCGGACCCAGAGTTCCCCGTCACCCGCGGTGGGGCCCTGCGCCGCAAGTTCGCGCTTGAGCACCTTGTGCGTCGCGGTCGTCGGCAACTCGCGCGCGATACGGACATACCGCGGCCAACCCTTGGGCGACAGGTCGGACTGCGCGGCCAGGAAGGCCTCGAAATCCTCGGGTGTCAGGGTGGCGCCGTCGTTGAGCACGATCGCCGCCATGATCTGATCGCCCACGCTTTCGTCGGGCACCGCGTAGATGGCGACCAGGTTGATTTCGGGCAACCGGATGAGAATGCGCTCGATCGGGGCGGCGGCCATGTTCTCACCGTCGACCCGTAACCAGTCGCCGCTGCGTCCGGCGAGATAGATCCACCCATCGGCGTCCTTGTAGGCCAGGTCGCCCGACCAGTACATTCCGTGTCGCATGCGCTCGGCGGTCGCATCGTCGGCGTTGTAATAACCGGTGAAGAAACCCTGCCCGTCGGTGTTGACGAGTTCACCAATCGCCTCGTCGGCGTTGATGAGCGCACCGTCGGCGTCGAACTGTGCCGGCGGACATTCGGCGACGGTCTCGGAGTTGTAGATCGCCACCCCCGGAAACCCTTTGCCGAGTGAGCCTTTCGGCGTGCCCTCCTCACGGGTGATGATGACGGCGTTCTCGGTAGAGCCGAAGCCGTCCCACACCGTGCAGCCGAAGCGCCGCTGAAACGCTTCGATATCCCGGTCGCTGGCTTCGTTGCCGAACGCGATGCGCAACGTTGTCTCCGCGTCGCCGGGTTGTTCGGGCGTGGCCAAGATGTACGCCAGTGGCTTGCCGACGTAGTTCATGTAGGTGGCGCCGTAGCGGCGGATGTCGTCGACGAAGCTCGACGCCGAGAATTTCGCGGGCGCCATCGCCGCGCCCCTGGCCAGCGCCACGCCCCAGCCCGCCACCAACGCATTGGAATGGAACAGCGGCATCGACAGGTAGCACGTGTCGTCCTCGTAGACCTCGAACTTCTCGACGAGGGCCTGGCCCGACATCAACACCATGAAATGCGACACCCGCACGGGCTTCGGGTTGCCGCTCGTCCCCGACGTGAAGATCAACATGTAGGTGTCCATCGGTTCGACCTCGCGGAAGGGCTCGAGGTCACCGGCGGACTCGAGCATCCGCGCCCAGTCGTCGGTCGAGGTGTCGAGGACCTGCACTCCGTCGAGGTCGAGACCGTCGAGCAACGGCCGATGTTCGGCATCGGTCACCACGATCTGACAGTCGGCGCGCCGGATGTCGGCCGCCAGCGCATCGCCGCGCCTTGTCGAGTTGATGCCGCACAGCACGTAGCCGCCGATGCCCGCGGCAGCCATCTGGTTCAAGAATTCCGGGCTGTTGCCCATCAGGACGCCGACGTGCAGGGGGCGGTCGTAGTCGGCGACGGCGAGCAGTGCGGCGGCGCGGGCCGACGCGTCGCTCAGATGTTCACGCCAAGTCCACGTGGCGTCGCCGTACTTCACCGCAACGGAGTCCGACGTCGCACGTTCGCGCAGCAATTGCTGGATGGTCTCGCTTGGCATGCTGGTAGTTCTAGCATCCACCAATGAGGATCATCGACGCCGACGGTCATGTTGCCGAGGGGGCTTCGCTTGCGGTCGAGGCGATGCGGCGCTGGCCCGAACTCATCGTGCCCCGAGAAGACGGACGAGCCCTCGTCATCGAGGGCCGCAACTACCCGGAGTCCGACGGTCCGGGCGCCGGCTGTCCCCGAGAACACGGTCTGTCGACGGCGCCGGGCATCGACTACTCATCTCCTGAGGGCGTGCTCGGGGACGCCGACCGCGACCAGATCGACACGATGGTGCTGTACCCGAGCCTGGGACTGTGCGTGCCGACGCTGGAAGACGCCGATTTCGCGGCAGGCTTCGCGCGGCTGTACAACCAGTGGATCGCCGACTACTGCCGCTCGTCGGGTGGGCGGTTGCGCGGAATCGCGGTGACCCCGATCGAACACGGCGCTGCGGCGATCGACGTGATGCGTGAGGCCAAGGACCTCGGACTCGTCGCGACCCACGTCCCGCCGGCGCTGAAGACACGAAACCTCGACCATCCGGACCTCGATCCGTTCTATGCCGCCGCCGTCGAACTCGACATGCCTCTGGGCATCCACGGCGCCCCAGGCATGCACTTGCCGAAAGTGGGCATCGACCGGTTCACCAACTACATCCAGGTGCATTGTGTGAGCTTCCCGTTCGACCAGATGACGGCGATGACCGCGCTCATCTCCGGCGGCGTCTTCGACAGGCATCCCGACCTGCGGGTCGCATTTCTCGAAGCCGGGGTGGCATGGGTGCCGTTCTTCATCGACCGGCTGCACGAACACTTCGAGAAGCGCGGCCATTGGATCGACGGCGGCTGGCAGCGCGACCCAGGCGAGTATCTGCAGGCGGGCAATATCTGGACGACGTGCGAGCCCGAGGAGCCGATTCTGCCCGGTGTCATCGATGTCCTCGGGGACGACTTCATCATGTTCGCCAGCGACTATCCCCACTGGGATGGTGAATGGCCGCACAGCACAGAGCATTTGAGAAATCGGCCGGATATCGGCGAAGATTCCCGCGCGAAAATCGGCGGGCTGAATGCTCAGCGGTTCTACTCCCTGAACTGAACCGCCGGCATCTCAACTCCGTTGCTGTGCGCTTCAGGCCCGTCTTGCTATTTTTGCTAAGATAGGAAAACTGGCTGCGGGTGCTTGATGGGGTGAGTGCATGACCGATGTGGAGTGGACACCGCTGCCGGTGCCGTGGGCGGTGCGCAGCGTGGATCGCATCCCCAAGCAGCGGTATTACGACCAGGACTTCTATGCGCTCGAGACGCAGCTGTTCTGGCCGCGGGTCTGGCAGATGGCGTGCCGCCTCGAGGAGATCCCCAAACCCGGCGACTTCGTCGAATACGAGATCCTCGACCAGTCGATCATCGTCGTTCGTGTCGATGACAGCACCGTGCGCGCCTACTACAACGCCTGTCGGCACCGCGGCATGAAGCTCGTCGAGGGTAGCGGGACCCGACGCAGCTTCGTCTGTCCGTTCCACGGGTGGTGCTGGGGACTCGACGGCAAGAACACCTTCGTATTGCGTTCCGAGATGTTCGACGACGCCAACCTCGACGCCGACGATCTCGCTCTCACGCCGGTGCGGTGCGAGCTGTGGGGCGGATGCGCGTGGATCAATCTCGACGACGATGCGCCCCCGCTGCGTGACTGCATCGAGCCGTTCGGGTCCCGCCACGACGAATTCAAGGTGGAGGCGCTACGCACCGAGTGGTGGAAATCCTGCCTGCTCCCCGTGAATTGGAAGCTGGCGACAGCGGCCTTCATGGAGGGCTACCACGTCCCGCAGACGCACCCACAGCTGTTGCCGTCGGCGTACAGCCCGGATTCGTCGTCAGTGCATCCGGTGGTGCAGGCGAGCCTGTATTTCATGCGAACGCTGGGGTCCGGCATGGGCGGTATGACGCACGAGAACGACATCCGCATTGCCGAAGGCCTGCAACACATGTCGCTCCCGGACGATCCTGCCGAAGCGATGGCGACCTGGCGCGGCGCGGTCAACGATGCGGTCACCAGTTGGCACAGGGCGCGCGACTGCGATTTTCCCGACCTGAACGATCTGGAGCGGCGACGCGTCATCGACCCGATCGGGTTCTGCTTCCCACACTACTTCATCCTTCCTCAGTACAGCAGTGCGTCGTCGTATCGCATTCGTCCGCTGGGGCCGGAGGAGACGCTGTTCGAGGTCTGGTCGCTCACCCGCTACCCGAACGATCGAGCGCCCGGTAAGCCCACCGCGCCACAGCCGCTGGCTCCCGACGATCCGAGCTGGCCGATGATTCCGGCCCAGGACTTCTCGAATCTGCCCCGGCAGCAGAAGGGGCTGCACGCCAAAGGATTCGAGTACATGCGGCTGTCCAACCAAATCGAGGGCCTGATCTCGAACTTCGAGCGAGTCATCGATGGCTTTCTCGCCGGCCTGCCGTACGACCAGCTGGTGCCCGCCATACAGCGCACCAATACGACGATCGACGTGCCCGTCGTCGAGCTCGGGCTGTCGGAGAAGGTTCGCGCATGGTGAATTGGGACGCGTCCGTCGACTTACTGATAGCGGGGAGTGGCGGCGGCGGAATGGTTGCTGCCCTGGCCGCGCTCGATGCGGGGATCGAACCGCTGGTGGTCGAAAAGCAGAGTCTCGTCGGCGGATCGACCGGAATGTCGGGCGGCATGGTATGGCTGCCCGACAACCCGCTGATGCGTGCAAGCGGAATTGCCGACTCGCACGAGGACGGTCTGGCCTATTTCGATGACGTGGTCGGCGATATCGGGGAGGCGTCGTCGGCCGCGCGCCGTGAGACATTCCTGACCGCGGGTAACGCGATGATCAACCTGCTTGTCGAGAACGGTGTCCGGCTCGTACGGTGCCCGGGTTGGAGCGATTACTACCCGAATCACAAGGGTGGCAACGCCGCCGGGCGCTCAGTTGAGGGCATCCCTTATGACGCAGCGCAGCTCGGGGACTGGAGTGACAAGGTCCAGCCCTCGATGGCCAAGAACTACGGGTTCGTCATCAAGACCAACGAGTTGCGCGCGGTGCAGTACTTCAACCGTTCGCCCCGGGCGTTTGCGATCGCGATGCGAGTGTTCCTGCGCACCAGGGCAGCCCGCCTCCGAAACCGCGAAATCCTGACCAACGGTGCGTCGCTGATCGGGCAGATCTTGAAGGCGCTGATGAACTTCGACGGCGGGCCGTCAGTGGGAGGCGACGGCGGGCCGTCAGTGGGAGGCGACGGCGGGCCGTCAGTGGGAGGAAGCGGCGAGCCGCCGATTTGGACTGACACCGCCATGGACGACCTCATCGTCGAAGACGGTCGGGTCGTCGGCGCGCGTGTGACGCGTGACGGTACGACGATGAACATCGAGGCGCGCAAGGGTGTGCTGCTCGCCGCCGGCGGGTTCAGCCGCAACGCCGACATGCGCCGTCGGTACAGCGGCGACCAGCCCAACGAGGGCAAGTGGTCGATCGCCAACGCCGGCGACACCGGCGAGGTACTGCAAACCGCAATGGCGCTGGGTGCGAAGACAGACCTGCTCGACGAAGCATGGTGGCTGCCAATGGTTTTCATTCAGGATCCCGGGGCAGCATCGCTGGGATCTGGACGGCAGCGCCCCGGCGCGATCTACGTCGACGGCACCGGCAAGCGGTTCTGCAACGAGTCGAACTCCTACGTCGAAGTCGGCAAAGCGATGTACGCGAACAAGGCGGTGCCCTGCTGGCAGGTGTTCGACGAGGGTTATGTCCGGCGCTACGTGTCGGGGGCGAATCCGCTGAAGAAGCGCAGCCTGTCGGAGTCGCTGATCGAACAGGGCGCGGTCAAACGGGCCTCGACGATCGCCGATCTGGCCCGGCAGATGGACGTGCCAGCCGACGCGTTGGAGCAGACGGTCAAGCGGTTCAACGAATTCGCCGCCAAGGGCCTGGACCCCGACTTCGGACGTGGGCAGTCGGCGTACAACGTCTGCCTCGGTGACCCGGGCTACAAGCCGAACGCCGCGGTCGGACCGCTCGACTCAGCGCCGTACTACGCGACCAGGGTGTTTCCCGCCGACGTCGGGACGTGCGGGGGAGTGATCACGAACGAGCACGCCCAGGTGTTGAACGAGCAGGACCAGGTGATCGAAGGTCTTTATGCGACAGGCAATATCACCGCGACGGTGATGGGCCGGAACTATCTGGGCGCCGGCGGCAGCATCGCCAACACGATGATCTTCGGGTACGTCGCCGCCCGCCACGCCGCCCGCGGGTGAATTCGGCGCGCTGATGCACCGCTGCGGTCGGTTTGCGCGCCGAATTCGCTAGGCTTCGTCGATGAAATCTCTTGGCTTCTTGCCCGATTCGATCAACAGACGGCGTCGCTCCTGAACGTCGGTGGCTGCGCCGACCATGTTCGTCAGGATGTGGCTCACCTGAAGATGCACCCGCATACCCATCAGCTCGTAGGCCCGCTTGACGTTGTTCTTCACCGCCATTGACGTGGTCAGCGGGATCTGGCCGATCTTGCGGGCCATCTCCTCGACGGTGTCCTCGAGCTGATCGCGGGGCACCACCTTGTTCAGCAGGCCCCATTCCAAAGCCTCCTGCGCGGACAGTGTGGGCGCCAACAGAAGCCAGTCCATGGTGCGATGCCAGTTCATCAGCAGCCACGGCTCGATCATGGTGTGGCCGCCGGGCTCGCCGAGGCTCTGCGCGAGCGGCATCTGGAAGTACGCATCCTCGGACGCGACGCAAAAATCGGTGAGCAGGCCGAGATAGATGCCGCCGCCCATGCAGTAGCCGTGGATCTGCGAGATCGTCGGCTTCGGGAACTCCCACAGGTACAGCGTCGGCCAGAGGAACAAGTCGGCGGTGCCCTTGTAGAGATCTTCGAATGTGTCCCCGAAATCGGGATAGGGATTCTCGTCCGGACCCCACCGTGCGACGTGCCCGCCGCAGAACCCCTTGCCGTTGGCCTTCAGGATGACGACCTTGATCTCCTTGTCGCGGTCGGCCTCCCGTAGGCAGGCGTCGACCTCCTGCACGAGCTGCGCGTCCTTGGTGTTGGCCTTGTCGGGGCGGTTGAGAATGATCCGCGCGATCGGCGGCTCGCGTTCGTAGATGACCGCTTCCAGCTCCATTGCCGTCTCCTAGAGAATCGCTCCGCTGTCCTTGGCTGCCGAGATGGCGTCCCAATCGAGGTCGAGTTCCAACAGGATCTCCTCGGTGTGCTGCCCATGTTCGGGAGCCCGTGCGGCCGCGGGTGGGGTTTCGTTGAATTGCACTGGCGCGGCGACGATCTGATACTCGTTGCCCTGGTCGTCGACGTTGGCTACGACGTAGCCGTTCGGCCTGACCTGCGGATCGTTGAGAGTCTCCTTCGGCGTGGCCAACGCGGCCCACACGCCGGGTTCGTCGGCGAGCACCTCGCGCCAGTGGTCCAGATCCTCGCTGGCCAGACGGTCTCCGACGAGCGCGCAAGCCTCGGTGGCGTTGGCGATCAGATTGCTTGACGGGACGAAGCGTTCGTCGGTGGCGAGTTCCGGCAGGCCGATCCGCTCACAGAACCCCGCCCAGAACCGGTCCGGCTGAAGGAAGACCATCTGGATCCACCGGCCGTCACGCGTCTTGTAACGGTTGACGAGCGGGTTGATCGCCAGGCCGGGTGGTGCGCCGGGGATGCCGTCGATGTCGAAGAGGTCAGCGACCGAGATCGACGGCGCGATGGTCCACATCGCCTGCGCCAGCAGGGATGAGTCGACGATGCTGGGTTCTCCGGTGCGCTCGCGGTGGAACAGAGCGGCACACACACCTCCGGCGAGCGTGATTCCGCCCTGCAGATCACCGAATCCGGGTCCCTGCACCGCGGGCGTCTCGGTGCCGAACGGCGTCATGGTGTACGACACCCCGCCGCGGGACAGGTAGGTGGCCGCGTCGAAACCGCCCTTGTCGCGGTCGGGTCCGCGAACTCCGGTGCCGGTGCCGCGCGCGATGATGATGTCCGGATTGAACGAGCGGATGTCATCGACGGTCAGCCGGGCCCGTTCCAGCGCTCCGGGCAGCCAGTTGGTGAGGAAGACGTCCGCGGTGGCCAGCAGGCGTCCGAAGTACTCGCGACCGGTGTCGGACTTGATGTCGACGGCAATGCTGCGCTTGCCCCTGTTGCCGATCTCGAGGATGAAATCGATGTGCGCTCGGGCGTTCTCCTTCGTGAATCCACCGATGACCAGTGCCCGACCCGGATCGCCCGCCTTGACGTCCTCGACCTTGATGACGTCCGCGCCCCAGTCGGCGAGCGCCGCACCGGCCGAGGGAACGTATGTCCACGAGGCCAATTCGACGACACGCACACCACTGAGAATCATTGCAACCCCTTCCCGATCTCCTCGAGATACCGGTCCGGTGCACCGAGGAATCCGCTCCAGCCCAACAGTCGCTTCAGATAAAGGTGCGCGTCGTGCTCCCACGTGAAGCCGATACCACCGAACACCTGGATCGCTATATCGCCGACCGCGGTCAGCCGGCCGGCGAACGCCTTGGCGCGCAGTGCGGCCAGATGGTGCTCCGCGGGATCCGCCGCATCGGCGGCCCACAACGCGTGGATGACGCCGCTACGCGCGAGTTCCACCGCCTCGTACATGTCGACGCACAGATGCTGGACGGCTTGAAAGCTTCCGATCGGCTGATCGAATTGCTTTCGCACCTTGGCGTATTCGATGGCGAGGTTCATCACGGCGGTCGCCGCACCGAGCGCGTCGGCGGCGTACGCGATCACGACGTCGTCGACGATCGCCCGCAACACGTCCGCCGGCACGGACGCTAGCCGCCTGGCAGAAGTGCTGTCGAACGTGACGTCGGCCAGCACACGCGTCGGGTCGATGTGCGCGCACGACGCCATCGTGATGCTCTCGGACGAGGTGTCGACGGAGTACAACCCGATGCCGTCGGGTTCGTCGGCGAACACCAGGATGATGTCGGCATCGTTGGCGTCCGGCAGGCCGGTGACGCTGCCGTGCAGTCTGGGGCCGTCCATCGCTGTCGGCCGGGGACCGAACAGCGGCCCGACGGTGGTGACGGTGGAACCGTTCGCGATGCCGGCGAGCAATACGGCGGCATTCCCGTCGGCACCGGTGCGCACCAGGGCTCGCGTCGCCGCGACGGCGGTGGACAACCACGGGCCCGGGTACAACGCGGCCCCCAGTTCTTCGGCGACCACCCCGGCCTCGACCATCGTCATGCCTGCGCCGTCGCGCTCCTCCGGGACCAGCAAGCCCGTCACGCCCATCGCCGCCAGCCCGCGCCAGACCGAATCCGCTCCAGCATTCTCGTCGTCGAGTAGCGGCCGGACATATGTTGCCAGGCTTGCCTTTTCGGCAAGATAACGCCGCAGGGTGTCCCGTAGGGCGGTCTGTTCGTCGGTGAGTTCGAGGTTCATCGTCTTGGCAGCCCCAAGACGCGGGTCGCGGTGATGCCCTTGGTGATCTGGGTCGTCCCGCCGGCGATGGTCAGCGAGCGCGACGAGAGCCGACGGTCCATCCATCGGCCGCCGCTGCCGAGCGGCCCGAACACGTCGAACGCCAGCTCGGCGAGGTCCTGCCCCAGTTCGGCCCACACACTCTTGGCCAGGCTGGCCGAGCCGAGTGCATCGCCGCCGTGCAGCATCGCGGATATCGATCGCTTGCACAACAACTCGAGGTACTTGATGCGGACCGCGACGTCGCCGAGCCGGCACAGCGTCGCGCTGTTGTCGAGCGCCGGCTTGCCGTCGACGACGTGGTCCCTGAGGTCGGCGACGAGGTCGGCCAGCTGCATCTCCATCTGTGCATACAGTCTCGCCGCACCTGCCCGCTCGTGGCTCAGGGTCGTCGTGGCGACCTGCCATCCCGCGTTGAGCGGACCGAGCAGGGCGTCGGCGGGCACCCGGACGTCGGTGAAGAAGACTTCGGCGAAGTCGGCGGCACCGTTGATGGTCACCAGCGGCCGGACCTCGATACCGGGGGACTTCATGTCAACGATGAGGCAGGAGATGCCCTTGTGCTTCGAAGCGTCCGGATCGGTGCGGACGTACAGCTGACACCAGTCGGCCCGGTGGCCCAGCGAGGTCCAGATCTTCTGGCCGTTGACGACGAAGGCGTCAGCGTCACGCGTCGCGCGGGTGCGTAGTGACGCCAGGTCGGACCCCGCTTCCGGCTCGGACATGCCCTGACACCAGATGTCGTCGGCGCGCATCATCCGGGGGAGCAGCCGCCGCATCTGGTCCTCGGTGCCGTATTGCATTATCGCCGGCGCGATGTTGTTCATGCCGATCACGTTGAGCGGCATGGGTGCTCGCGCACGCGTCGTTTCCTCGGCGTACACCAGCTGCTCGAGCACCGACGCCCCACGGCCGCCGTACTCCTGCGGCCAGGAGACCGCGCCCCAACCCGCGTCGGCCACCGTCGCATCCCACGCACGAAGCGTCTCGAACGCCTGTGGATCGCGCCCGCGATGCCGGTCGGCGGTCTTCACCTCATCGGTCAGGTTGGTGGACAGCCAAGCGCGCAGCTCCTTGCGGAAGGGCTCCACCTCCGCTGGATATGAGAAGTCCACGGTGTCCTGTTCGGGATCGGCCTGATTGGTTTCTTTATAATTTTAGGTAGTATAGCCACCGCTGGCGGACAGGCAGAGAGGTTCGGTCATGGGCAGGGTGACGGGCAAAGTGGCCCTGGTCAGCGGGGCTGCGCGCGGCCAAGGACGTTCCCACGCGCGAACACTGGCCGCCGAGGGCGCCGACATCATCGCCGTCGACATCTGCGCGGACATCGAGACCAATGACTATCCGCTGGCGCGGCCGGAGGACCTCGACGAAACGGCGCGGCTGGTCGAGAAGGAAGGTCAGCGCGCCTACACCGAGATCGCTGACGTCCGCGACCGCGTCGGACTCGCCGCCGCGATCGACCGCGGCGTCGAAGAGTTCGGCCAACTCGACATCGTGGTCGCCAACGCCGGGATCTGCCCGATGACCGCGGGGCTAACGCCGCAGGCATTCGTCGATGCGGTCGACGTGGACCTCATCGGTGTCATGAACCTCATTCACGCCAGCATGAAGCACCTCCACGCGGGCGCCTCGGTCATCGCCACCGGATCGGTTGCGGCGTTCATGGCGACGGCGGTCAACACCAGCGGCATGGACGGCGGCCCCGGCGGGGCGGGTTATGCCTTCGCCAAACAGATTGTCGCGCACTACGTCAACGATCTCGCCCGCACACTGGCGCCGGAGCAGATCCGTGTGAACGCCGTACATCCCACGAACGTCAACACCGACATGCTGCACAGCCCGCCGATGTACAAGGCGTTTCGACCCGATCTGCCCAATCCCACGCGTGAGGATGCCGAAATCGTCTTCCCGATGATCCAGGCGATGCCGATTCCGTATGTGGAGCCCGAGGACATCAGCGAAGCCGTGCTGTTTCTGGCCAGCGACGCCGCCCGCTATGTCACCGGCCAGCAGCTGCGGGTCGACGCGGGCGGTTTCCTGAAGATCAAGCCGTGGTCAGGCCCATAGGAGAGGGGAGCAGCGTAGGTGCCCAGAGGGATCATGTACGTCGAGACGATGCCGGCCTCGCCGGATCGTGAAGCCGAGTACCACAAGTGGTACAACGACACACACCTGGCGCAGATCCTGTCGGTGGAGGGCATCGTGTCCGCGCGTCGGTTCGCACCCAACGATGGCGAAGGCCCCTTCATCGCGATCTATGAGCTCGACTGCGACGACCTCGATGCCGCCGTGCAGAGACTCGGGGAACTCGGCGCCACCGGAACCATGACGGGACTGGACAACCTCGCCATGGACCCGAAGCCGATTCCCAAGGTGTACCGCGAGATCGGGTCGCTGGGCCCATGACGTATCCGACGGACGTCCAACGCCGGATCTATGCCCTGATGGTGCTGATGAAGGCTGCCGACGACCGGCTGTCCAAGGGCATCGGCACCGGTGAGTTCATGTGTGTGTACTGGCCGTCGCGCGGCCAGGAGGCCATCGCCGCCGCGATGGGTGTCGCGCTGCGTGAGGACGATCAGCTGGTGACGACCTACCGCGGGCTGCACGACCTGATCGGCAAAGGCGTTCCGCTGGAGGAGATCTACGGCGAGATGATGGGGCGCACGGTCGGGGCGGGTCGCGGTAAGGGCGGCACGATGCACATCGCGAAACCTGACAAGGGCGTGATGCTGTCGACGGGCATCGTCGGCGCCGGACCGCCGGTCGCCGTCGGGCTGGCGATGGCGGCCAAGCGCAAGGACACCGACCGCGTCACGGTGGTGAGTTTCGGTGACGGGGCGACGAACACCGGATCGTTCCACGAGGCGGCGAACATGGCTGCCCTGTGGAACCTGCCGGTGGTGTTCGTCTGCCAGAACAACCTATACGCGGAGATGACGCCCACTCACGACACGATGAAGCTCGGCCGTGTCGCCGACCGCGCCGCGGGATACGGGATGCCCGGCATTCAGGTGGACGGCAACGATCCGCTCGCCGTGCTGGACGTGCTCGCCGAGGCGATCGGCAAGGCGCGCAACGGTGAGGGACCCACGTTCATCGAATGCGTGACGTTTCGCTTCCGCGGCCATTACTTCGGCGACCGCATGCCGTACATCCCCAAGGATCAATTGTCGGCGGCGATGGAGGCCGACCCGGTGCCCCGCTTCCGGAAACACCTGATAGACAACGGCATCTGCACCGACGACGAGCTCAGCGGCATCGACGAGGGCGCCCTCATTAAGGTGCAACAGGCTCTGGACACCGTCATGAGCGCCGAGGCGCCGTCGATCGACGAACTCGACCGCGACGTGTACGCGTCCCCGATCCGCTATCCGGTCTGAGGAAGGCGTCATGGACGAGAAAGAAATGACGATGCGTGAGGCGCTGAACCTCGCGCTGGATCAGGCGCTGGCGGCCGACGATCGGGTGTTCCTGCTCGGCGAGGACATCGCCGATCCGGGAGCTTCGGGCCCGACGGCGGGACTGTCGACGAAGTACGGACACGATCGGGTGCTGGACACGCCGATATCGGAGGCCGCCATCGTCGGCGCCGCGATCGGCGCGGCCATCGACGGACTGCTGCCGGTCGCCGAGATCATGATCATGGACTTCATCGGCATCGCCGCCGACCAGCTGATCAACAACGCCGCCAAACTGCGGTTCATGACCGCGGGGCGCACGACGGCGCCGATCACCGTGCGCACCCAGGTGTACGGCGGACTGGCCACCGGCGCAACGCATTCGCAGACCCTGGAAGCCTGGTTCATGCACATCCCGGGCATGAAGGTCATCGTCCCGTCGACCCCGCGCGACGGTAAGGGCCTATTGACATCTGCGATCTTCGACCCGGATCCGTGCCTGTTCGTCGAAACGATCCGTCTGCAGGGTCAGAAGGGTTCCGTACCAACAGATCCTGGCTTCGCCATTCCGCTGGGCCAGGCCGAGATCAAGCGGCCCGGATCCGACGTCACGCTCATCAGCTACGGCCGCAGCGTGCTCGAATGTCTCACGGCCGCCCAGCAGTTGCAGGACCTGGGCGTGAACGCCGAGGTGGTCGACCTGCGGACCCTGGTGCCACTGGATGTCGAGACCATAGTCGAATCGGTGCGGCGGACCCGCCGCGCGGTGGTCGTGCACGACGCCGTCCAGTTCGCGGGACCGGGTGCGGAGATCGTCGCCACCCTCCAAGCCGAATGCTTCGGCGAGCTCACCGCCCCGATCGAGCGCGTCGGCGCCCGGTTCGTTCCCACGCCGGCTGCAGCGGCGCTGGAGGCGCAGATCTATCCGTCGGCAGCACGGATCGTCGACGCCGCGCAGCGAGCACTGGCGACCGCGGTCGCGCATGGCTGAGTTCGTCATTCGGATCCCCCGCACGTCGGTTGCGGTGTCCGAAGCGGAGCTGACCGAGCTGCTGGTCGACGACGGCGAGCACGTGGAGGAAGGTGCTCCGCTCTTCACGGTGGCCACCGAGAAGGTCGAACAGGAGATCGAAGCGGGCGCGTCGGGCACGGTCAATTGGACCGGCGAGGTAGGGACCATCTACGACATCGGCGCTGAAATCGGCGTCATCACGTAATAACGAAAGGTTGTTCATCCATGGACGTCAACGAGACTCGCGAGCGGATCATCTTCGAAAAGAAGGGTCCCATCGCGTCCATCACCTTGAACTGGCCCGAGAAGGCCAACGCTCAGGACCAGAAGCAGGTCGAGGAGATCGACGATGCGCTTCGGGACGCCGACCGCGATTACGACATCAAGGTTCTGATTTTGAAGGCCAACGGAAAGGGCTTCTGTTCGGGGCACGCCATCGGCAACAACGCCGTCGACTATCCGGAGTTCGTCGAGGGCTTCAAGGCCACCGGTATGCCGTGGAAACCCCAGACCGACTTGTTCGTCAAGCCGATCCTGAACCTGTGGGAGTTCTCCAAGCCCACCATCTCGCAGATCCACGGGTACTGCGTCGGTGGCGGCACCCACTACGGACTGACCACCGATATCGCGATCGCCTCCGAGGACGCCTACTTCTCGTATCCGCCGCTGCAGGGGTTCGGGATGCCGTCGGGTGAATGCTCCATCGAGCCATGGGTTTTCATGAACTGGCGGCGCGCCTCCTATTACCTCTACACCGCCGAGACGGTCGACGCGAACAAGGCGCTCGAGTACGGCCTCATCAACGAGGTGGTCAAGCGCGAAGATCTGGATGCGCGGGTGGAGGCGATCGCCCGCCACATCGCCCAGGCTCCGCTCACCACGCTGCTGGCCACCAAGGCCAACATCAAGCGGGCGTGGGAGATGATGGGCATGCGGGTGCACTGGCAGAGTTCCAACGACCTCGTCGCGCTCGCGTCGGTCAGCAGGGACGTCCAGGAACTCATCCAGCGGGTGTTCGCGGACAAGATCCTGCCGTCGGAGATGGCCGAGCGTCAGGCGGCCGCATCCAAGAACGGCGACGTCGCCACCTAAGGGTGTCCGTTGAACATCTCTGACCATGCTACGGAGGCCGCGGACTCGCCGGCCGTGATCGCTGCAGACGGTGAGACCATCACCTACGGCAACCTTTACGCGGGTAGCCGGCGGGTGGCGGCCCTGCTGTACGAGGCCGGGCTGCGTCCTGGCGACGGTGTCGCACTGGTGCTGCCCAACCGCCCGGAGTTCTTCGAGATCACCTGGGGCTGCCAGCTTTCCGGGTTGTACTACAGCGCGGTCAACACGCATTTCACGGCAGACGAAGTCGCTTACGTGATCGACGACTCCGAAGCGAAGGCGGTCTTCATCGACGAGTCGATGCCTGAACTGGCGGCCCATCTTCTCGAGGCCAATGCGGGTGTCGAGGTGCACATTGGCGTCGGTGCCGCGTTGCCGGGCTGGACGTCGTACCGCGACGCGCTGGCATCGGCGGGTGATGCCCCGCCGATTTCGGACGGCACCGAGATGCTCTACTCCTCGGGAACCACGGGGCGGCCCAAGGCCGTTCGACGACCACTGCCGACCGACGGTCAGGGGTCGTGGGCGCAGAAGGTCCTCGAGTACTCGCTCGGCCAGCGCTACGACATGACCTCGTCCAGCGTCTACCTCTCCCCAGCACCGCTGTATCACGCGGCGGGCATCAACTACACGATGGCAGTACACCGGGTGGGCGCCGCCTCGATCCTGATGCGAAAGTTCGACGCCGAGGCCGTACTGCGGCACATCGAGACGTGCCGCGTCACGCATGCGCAGTTCGTGCCGACGATGTTCGTGCGGATGCTCAAGCTGCCCGACGAGGTCCGCGCCGCCTATGACACGTCGAGCCTGCGGTGCGTGATCCACGCGGCCGCGCCGTGCCCGGTTGACGTCAAGTACAAGATGATGGAGTGGTTCGGCCCGATCATCCACGAGTATTACGGGGGCACAGAAGGATTCGCGGGCACCGGGATCGGACCCGAAGACTGGCTGGCCCACCCCGGTTCGGTGGGCAAACCCATCACCCCTGTGCATGTGCTGGATGCCGACGGGATCGAAGTTCCCGCCGGCACCGCCGGGGAACTCTTCTTCGAGGGGGGACCGGCGTTCGAATACTTCAAGGACCCGGCCAAGACCGCCTCGGTGTCCAACGACCGCGGATGGCGATCACTTGGTGATATGGGATTCGTCGACGAGGACGGCTACCTCTATCTGACTGACAGGTCGACGTTCATGATCGTCTCCGGCGGGGTGAACATCTACCCGCAGGAGGTGGAGAACCTGTTGGTCATGCATCCGAAGCTCGTCGACGCCGCAGTGTTCGGTGTCCCGAACGACGAGTTCGGCGAGGAGGTCAAGGCGGTCGTACAACCGATCCCCGGGGTCGAGGCCGGATCCGCACTCGAGGCCGAGCTGATCGACTACTGCAGATCACACCTCGCGACCTACAAGTGCCCCCGCACCATCGAATTCGATCCGGAACTACCGCGCGATCCCAACGGAAAGCTCTACAAACGGCGCATCCGCGACCGCTACTGGCAGGGCCGCGCGTCGCGCATCGTGTGACTCAGTCCAGGCTGAAATCGATGATGCCGCGCACGATCTCACCGTTGAGCTGGTCACGGTAGCCGTCATTGATCTCGTCGAGACGGTAGCGCCGGGTGATCATCTCGTCGAGTTGCAGCTGCCCCGATTCGTAGAGCTTGATGAAGCGGGGCACGTCCACCCGGGGATTACATGATCCGTACACGGTGCCGACGAGGTTTTTGTTCCACAGGATGAACTCCTGCAGGTTGATCCCGATGGAACTCGTGAGCTGCCTGGTCATTCCGGTCAGCACACAGGTTCCACCCTTGCGCGTCAGGCTCAGCGCGGGCTGCACATCGTCCTCGGTGATCAACGAGGGGGAGACGATGACGCTGTCCGCCATCACCCCGGCGGTCAGATCGCGAACCAGATCGGCGGCTTCCTCGGTGGACGCGACGCTGTGTGTGGCGCCGAAGCCCAGTGCCGATTTCTGTTTGAACTCCACCGGATCGACGGCGATGATCTGCGCGGCGCCGTTGATGCGCGCGCCCTGGATCGCCCCGGTGCCGATGCCGCCGACGCCGATCACCACGACGGTGTCACCGGTGCGCACATTCGCGCGGTTCTCCGCGGAACCGTAGCCGGTGGGGATGCCGCAGGACAGCAGCGCCATCGGTAGCAGCGGAAGATGAGGGTCGATCTTGACGATCGAATCCGGCGACACCACAGTGTGTTTCGAGAAGGCGCCGACCTTGGACAGGTGACCCAGGTTCCGCCCGTCGCTCGTGTGATGGCGGAATGTGCCGTCGGTGGGCATGCCGGGGATCATCACCTGCGCACCCATATCGCAGATGTACTCCATACCGGAGCTGCACCACCTGCAGCTGCCGCACACCGCGACGAACGACGTCACGACGTGGTCGCCCGACTTGAACTCGGTGACGCCCGCGCCGACTTCGAGGACGACGCCCGCGCCTTCGTGGCCACCGATCAACGGGAACATCGACGGCAGCCCATAGGACTGCATCACCTCGTTGGACGCGGACATGTCGCCGTTGCGGATGTGCTCGTCGGAGTGGCACAGCCCGGCCGCGGCCATCTCGAGCAGCACCTCGCCGGCCTTCGGCGGGTCGAGCTCGAATTCCTCGACCGACCACTGCTGGCCCATGTCGTGCAGGATCGCTGCGCGTGTCCTCACGCTCAGGCCCGATTTGTCGGCTCAGCCGACGTTGGCCGGAATGTGACGGGTAGGTGCTTGGGGGAGCGAAATGGCATACCGACGATCTTCGTATCGTCGTCGGCGATTAGTTGGAAATCGGTCAAACGGTCGAAGAGGCTCGTCAGCATTGCCTTCGTTTCGACCCGGGCCAGATGCATTCCGAGGCAGCTGTGAATGCCTCCCGCGAACGAGATGTGAGCCCGACGCGGGCGGTGGATGTCGAACACGTCGGGGTTCTCCCACCGCTTGTCGTCACGATTGGCGGCGCCCATGCATAAGGTGATCGACGCGCCCTCCGGGATTGTCATGCCGTGCATCTCGACATCACGGGTGGTGTTGCGAGCCACGAGCACCAGCGGGGTCTCGAACCGAATGCCTTCCTCGATCGCGGCCGGGATGAGACTGCGGTCCCGTTGCAGTGCCTCGAGTTGGTCTGGATGGGTCAGCAACAGCTGCAACAGATTTCCCGAGGACCGGTAAGTGGTCTCGAGTCCGGCGGGCAGCAGCAGGCGCAGGAACGAGATGATGGCCTCGTCGGTGAGCTTTTCCCCGTCGATCTCCGCGGCAACGAGGTCGCCGATGACGTCGTTGGTGGGCTTGCTTCGCCGTTGATCCACCTGCTGCTGAAAGTAGGTGCCGAGTTCGACCGACGCGTTCAGGCCCGCTTCGATGTCCTCGGTGATGGAGATCAAGTCCAGTGACAGCCGCCGGAACATCTCGAGATCTTCCTGCGGCAGGCCGAGCAGGGCGGCGGTGACCCTGGTGGGGAACTCGAACGTCACCGCCTTGACCAGATCGACCTCGCCGTCGTCCTTGAACTCGTTGACCAGCTGATCACAGATCGGGTCGATCACCTCGGGTTCCCACTTGGCCAGCGAGCTCTGCTTGAAGGCCTTGCTCACCAGGCTGCGATGGTCGTGGTGCTGTTTCCCCGCCATGCCGAGGATCGTCGGGCCGAAGACCAACCCGATGGTCTGGTTGTACATCTCCGAGGCGAACACCGTGTCTTCGCGAAAGGCGGTGAAGACGCTGTCGAAGTCGAACAACGTCCAGTTCTCTGGGTTCTTCAACTCCTCGGGCATCAGGTCGCTCTCCATGAGCGTCCCGCGCCACACCGGCGACGTCTTACGCATGTGCTCGAAGTAGGGGTAGGGATCGTTCACCAAATCGGGGGCGGTCGGCTGATCATGCGAATCCGTGCTGGTCGTCACACATGCCTCCCGGCGCAAGCAAGTCGTTCGCTCTATCTTTACTATTTTAGTATTCTAGGTCAAGGGAGAGGAGGTCCTATGCAGCGCCGACCGGTATGTGCGGTCGAAGACCTGCCTCCGGGAACGATGAAGCTGGTCCAGGCCGGAAAGTTCGGCGTGGGCGTCTACAACATCGACGGGTCGCTCTACGCGATCGCGAACTATTGCTCACATGAGGGCGCACCGCTGTGCCTGGGCTACGTCAGGGGCACCACCGAGTACGACCCGGAGATGCCCGACCAGATCCGCCATGTGCGTGACGGCCAGATCGCGCGTTGCCCCTGGCATCAATGGGAGTTCGACATCACCACGGGAGAAAGCCTCGCCGATCCCAAGAAGCGAGTGCGCACGTACGAGGTGGACGTCGCGGATGGACAGGTGTATCTCACGGCATGACGATCATCGACGCGAATGTGCAGCCACATTTCCGGTTCAACTCCGAGATTCGGCGGTATCTGTCGGCGCCGCACAAGCTGCGCGCCATTCCCGACGTGGAGCAGCAGTGGTACCAGGCGCCGGGCGGGGACTACCGCCAGGACCTGTACGGCGACGGCTATCCCGGGTCGGATCCAGATACCGTGGCGCATCATCTCTTCGACGGCAACGGCGTTGCCTTCGGCTCTTCGCGCGAGCGGCTCATCGCTGACTACGCGATTCTCAATCCGCTGACGCGCGGCAACATCGCCGATTATCTGCTGAACAGCCGGATCTGCGCGGCGGTCAACGACTGGCTGCTCGACCGTTGGCTGGATCCGGACACGTCGAACCGGTTCCGCGGCACCATCCGGGTCAACCCCGAGGACGTCAGGGGGGCGGTCGCCGAGATCGAGCGACTGGCCGACCACCCGAAGATGGTTCAGGTCGGTGTTCCGATGCAGTCGCGTGAGCCCTACGGCAAACCGATGTTCGAGCCGATCTGGGAGGCCGCCGCCGCACACGGGCTACCGGTGGCCGTACATATCAACGGAGGCAACGGTGTTGACCATGCGCCGACGTTCGCCGGTCATGCCTACACCTACCCGGGCTACGCCGCATTCATGCCGCTGAACTCGTTCGTCCACCTTGCGACGCTGATCGTCGAGGGCATGTTCGGACGGCACCCCGATCTGCGATTCGTCTTCGCCGACGGCGGCTACGACATTCTCACGCCACTCATGTGGCGGCTCGACACGTTCTGGATGTCGATGCGGGATCAAACCCCGTGGGTGGACCGGTTTCCCAGCGAGTACCTGCGCGACCATGTGCGATTCTGTTCGTCGGCGCTCGACGGGCCGACGGACGAGGGCCAGGCTGAGCAGTGGATGGACTTCACCGACAAGGCCGACCTGCTGATGTACGGGTCGAGCTACCCACACTGGTCCGCAACGGGGCCCGACACCGTCGTCGCAGGTCTCAACAGTCACCAGCGGAACAAAGTGTTGTGGCGCAACGCAAGTGAGCTCTATGGTGTCACGCCGGCCGAGCAGGCAATCCAGGCAGGGAGAGGAGTCTGACATGACGACCGTCGAGAGCGTTCGGGACAGGACCGCCGCCGCGGATATCGCGGTGACGATCGTCGACACCGACGTCCACCCGCTGCCCGTGTCGGCCGAAGTGCTCAAGTCGTATGCGCCCGCGGAATGGAAGGACAAACTCTGGCCGACGGGTAATGCGGCCTCACCGGTCCCGCATTTCTATGACACGCCGGACTCGTACAAGACGAACTCACTGCGGGTTGACGCGAGCCCGCCGAGCGGCGGTGTCGCGGGCAGTGATCCGGACTTCGCAGCCAAGCAACTGCTGGTCGATGCCGGCGTGAGTATCGCTGTGCTGGAACCGATGTGCGACGCGCAGCTGCCGCAGGCCGAGGACGTCCTGAAGGCCACCCACAACGACTGGCTCGCCGACGTGTGGCTGGGCGAGGCCAACTGGCACGGCCGTTGGCGAGGCGCGATCAGCGTCACCGCCCAGGATCCGGTAGCCGCCGCACGCGAGATCGAGCGGTGGGCCGGGCACCCGTACATGGCCGAAGTGCTCATGACGCCGCAGACACGCGGGATCCCGTTCGGTAGCCCGCACTTCGATCCGATGTATGCGGCCGCGGCACGCCATGGTCTGCCCGTCGCCACCCACCTCATGGGGCAGACGCCGTTCGAGTTGATTCCGATCTACCCGGTCGGCAACCCGGCGCACTGGCACGACTTCTTCGCGTCCTGGCCGCTGCTGTATGTGTCGCATCTGATGAGCCTGGTGTTCGACGGCGCCTTCGACCGTCATCCCGATCTACGGGTGGTGTTCGTCGAGGGTGGCTTCACGTGGGCGTTGCCTGCGATGTGGCGGATGGACCGAATCTGGGAGCAGCGCAAGGCAGATCTGCCGCAGGTGCGTCGTAAGCCGTCGGACTATGTCCGCGAGCACGTGCGATTCACGACCCAACCGCTCGAGGAGGTCGACCTCGGCGAGTACCGCAAGTACCTCGAGATGATGGATCTCGGCGACAACATCATGTTCTCCACCGACTACCCGCACTGGAGCTACGACTCGCCGGACTGGGCGATCAGACGGTTCCCGGCGGACCAGCGTGAGCGAATCATGCGCGGCAACGCCATGGCGCTGTACGGCTTGCCCGCCACCGTCAAGGCGTTGCCTTCTGAATTGCCGGGCGCAGGTGGACTCGCCGTTTGACGTACACGCTGTCGAATCGGCACTGACCGACCTGGTCCGCGATTACGACAAGCGTTGGTCGAACCTGGATTTCCACGCGCTGGGCGATCTTTGGACGCGCGACGACCCGTCGCCCATCTACGTCGGTGACGAGTACGCGGCGCCGGTGATCGGCAACGACGAACTCGAACGGCACTGGGCGAGGGTGGCCGGACGGCTCAAGTCGGCGACGGTGTCGTCGACGTTGCATGAGTTCGACATGGTGGACGACACCGTGGTCCGCGCCATCGTGCTGAGCCGCTGGCGCCTGGCGGGCGCAGAAGTCGACGGCGAACGAAACGGCGCGAGTTGGATCACCTGGCTGCTGGTCCGTCGCGGCGACCGGCTGAGGATCTTTCATCAGATGGAGTCGCAGATTCACCTCGCCGACTGACTGCGATTTCGGTGTAGTTGGTCGCGCTCACCGCGACCCGCGACACCGAAATCACTGTTTGGCAGCCAGCGGGACCACGGGGGTGCGGGCGTGCGGCCCGCGGGTGATTGCGTGCAAACGGATTTCGGGCAGATCGACCGACGGGTCGAGGGTATCCAGCCAGGCGACGGCGTCGGCGACATCGGCGGCACGGATCGCGTACATCTCGAACGGCACTTCCTGCAGCATCTCGGTCTCGACGGGCCCCGGGGTGACGATGTGTACGTTGATCCCGTCGCGGTCGACCTCGCGCGCCAGCGCGCCCGCGAACGCGTTCATACCGGCCTTCGACGCCGAATACGCCGTCCGCGCCATCATCGGTTCGTGGGCGGCCGACGACGAGATGAACACGAAGCGTGAGCCCTGCCTCATCTTCGGCAGCGCGGCGGACGTCACCACGAAACACGAGTCCAGATTCGCCGACATCGTCGCGCGCCATTGATCGAAAGTCTGCTTGCGAGCGTAGGTTCCGCCCAGAATTCCCGCCGCATGCACGACGAGATCGATCTCGTCGAGCGCGTCAACCGCGGCTGCGAACGTCTCAGGCTGCGCCGCGTCGGCGACGGCATAGCGCGCACCGATGGCTGCGGCCGCGTCGCGCAGGGGCTCTTCACGCCTGGCGGTCAGGACGACGTCGTAGCCGAGCTCGACGAGCTTGCGCCCGCACGCGATTCCGATTCCACCGCTACCGCCGGTTACCAAGGCGCTACGCACGCGGCCCTCTCAGTGCTTGCGTCGGGCCAGTGCCTGCGGCGACAGCGCCACGATCCGCTGCTCGGGATCGACGGCGCTGAAGTAGGTCTGGGTGTCGGCGATGTGACGCGCCGACAGCTTGCGGGCACGCTCGCCGTCGCCGGCTTCGATGGCATCGGAGATCTTGTTGTGAATCGACATCGCGATGCGGCGTTGACTCATCGACGGGTATTCGCCGCGCGCCGTGGTCTCCTGGGCCCACCAGTTCAGGTGACCGGTCCACAGTGTCTCCAGGCTCCCTACGACGGCGATCATCGTGTGGTTGCCGCAGCCGCGGACGACCTCGTCGTGGAACTGCCCGCCGATCTCGGTGAACTGGGGTCCGTCCTCGATGCGCTCGGCCATCAGCGCGTTGATCTCTTTGAGCTTCGGAACGAGCTCTTCGCCGCGGTCGGCACGCCGCGCCGCCAGGGCCGCGCACATGGGCTCGAGTTCCTGCAGTGCGGCGCCCAGGTCGGAGAGCGGAACGGTGTCGCTCTGCAGCAGGAGTCCGAGCATGTATGCCGCGCTGGCTTTCGCGGGCGCGTGCACGACGGCACCACCGCGGTTTCCGCGGCGCACCGAAACCAGACCCTCGGTCTCGAGGATCCGCAAGGCTTCCCGCAGCGATACCAGGCTGACCCGGAACTGCTCGACGAGGACCTCCTGTCGTGGCAACAGGTCACCATCGGCGAGTTCGCCGTCGATGATCTGCCGACGGAGTTCGTCGGCGACGATCTCGGCCGTGCGGCGCGAGCCCAGTCGGCGGCGAGCCTCGGGTCCAATTCCCAACGTGGTCATATCGCCGACAATGCTAGCAGTGAAAGGCCCGCTACCTGGGGTGTACGTAAACGCTATCTGACAAAAGTTACTAATATGGCAAAGAAACCAGGGAGGCTCTAGCGGGTGAGTGACGTCGAGGATGTAGCACCTACGCCGCTGCATGATCTGCGCGTCGTCGAGATCAGCGATCGTATCGCGGGCGCTTACTGCGGGAAATTGCTGGCTGACGCGGGGGCCGACGTCGTCAAGGTGGAACCGGCCGGCGGTGACCCGCTGCGTCGCTTCACCGCGTCCGGTTCCGTGCCGCGCGACGGCGCGGACGCGCCGCTGTTCGCGTACCTGAACGCCGGGAAGCGCAGCGTGACAGGCATTTCCGACGGGCTGCTGACCGGTGCGGACATCGTGATCGTCACGGGAACCAGGGCCGCGGTGACCGCGCGGGGACTCGACCCGAAGCGCCTGCTCGACAATTCGCCCGGCCTCGTCATCGTCACCGTCTCCGACTTCGGCTGGACGGGTCCATGGGCCGAACGCCCAGCATCGGAGTTCACCTTGCAGGCCGACTCCGGGCTCACCGGGTTTCGCGGCGATCCCGCGGGCCCGCCGATCTCCGTCGGCGGCGACCTCGGGGAGTATCAGGGCGGCGTGTGGGCGGCCTACGGCGCGCTGGCCGCTCGCCGCGGGGTCAGCCGCGGAGGTCGCGGTGCGCACCTCGACATGTCGATGCTCGAGGCGATCACCCTGATGCAGAGCGGCGAATGGCTGCATTCGCAACTGCTGAAGGCCCCGCACGTCCGGCGCTCTGTCGAGGTCCCGTCGATCGAACCGGCGAAAGACGGCTTTGTCGGCATCAGCATGGTGACGGGGCAGCAGTGGTTGGACTTCGCGGCGATGGTGGATTGCCCGGAGTTCACCGAGGTGCCCCAGTTGCAATTCCAGATCGGGCGATGGGATTACCGCGATTGGATCCGGGAGCGTATCGACCCGTGGATGCGCGAGCGCACCGTCGCCGAAATCGTCGAACTGGGACAACTGTTCAGGTTGCCGCTCGCCGCGCTGGGAAACGGCGCCACCGTCCGCGAGATGGATCATCTGCGGGAGCGCGGTGTGTACGTCGACAACCCGGCCGGCTTTGCCCAACCGCGTCCGCCGTGGTTGATGTCCGTCGCGGCACCGTCGCCGATCCGGACCGCACCCTCGGTCGGCGACTCCGACGACGAACCCCTTTGGGAACCAAGGCAATCGACACCGGAGGCGACGGCAGGTCGTCCGCTGGCCGGTGTGCGAGTCATCGACTTCACCGCGTTCTGGGCGGGGCCGTCCGCGACGCATTCGCTGGCGGCGTTCGGGGCCGAGGTGATCAAGATCGAGTCGATCCAGCGGCCCGACGGCATACGTTACTCCGGCGGGATGCGCAAGGACGTCGACGACTGGTGGGAGTACGGCTGGGTCTTCCACGCCATGAACACCAACAAGCGATCGGTCACCCTCGATCTGCAGTCCGAGACCGGACTCGGTCTGATCAAGACGTTGATCGCGCAGGCCGACGTGGTGATCGAGAACTTCTCACCGCGAGTCATGGATCAATTCGGGCTCGACGCAGACGCGTTGCTCGAACTGAACCCGCGCCTGGTGATGGTGCGTATGCCGGCCTTCGGGCTGACCGGGCCGTGGCGCGACAGGGTGGGCTTCGCGCCCACCATGGAGCAGATCGCGGGCCTCGCCTGGGTGACCGGCATGCCGGACGAACTGCCGGTCGCCCCGCGTGGCGCGTGCGATCCGCTGGCGGGGACGCACGCGGCGTTCGCGCTCATGGCGGCACTCGAGTTCACCGAACGTACCGGTCGCGGTCAACTTGTCGAGGTGCCGATGGTCGAGAGTGTGCTCAACGTGACCGCCGTGCAGCCAATGGAATTCGAGATGTTCGGGTCGATCCTGGAGCGGCGCGGCAACAAGGGGCACCACCCCGGCGAGATGCAGGACATCTACCGCTGCGCCGGCGACGACAGCTGGATCGCCATGACCGTCCGCACCGAGGCCGAACGGGACGCGCTCGCCGCGCTGATAGGCGGTCAGGACGACCCTGCGCCATGGCTCGCCACACAGGACGCCGCGGCCGTCGTCGAGCGGCTGGTCGCCGCCGGCATCCCAGCGGCCGTGGTGATTTCACCGTCCGTGGTGATCGACAACCCACAGCTGGTACACCGCGGCTTCTTCGAGCCGCTCACCCATCCGAGCACCGGACCCGGTCTGTACCCGTGTCCGCCGTTCGCCCGGCTCGACGGCATGGACGCCTGGCTGCACCGTCCGCCACCGCGGCTGGGTCAGCACAACAGCGAGGTGCTGACAGAACTTTGCGGGCAGACGGAGGCGGATCTGGAACGCCTTGCGGCCGAGGGCGTCATCGGCACGAGACCGAAAGGGCTCTGACTCTCAGCGGGGCGTCAGCGAGATCGACATCTCGTCGAAAATCGACATGTTGTTGGCCAGTGTGGGGTGGGTGACCTTGGGGGCGCCGAGACTGATGTCGTCGGCGCGCACGAGCAACTCGTCGAGCGCGGCGCGGATCTCGGCGCGTGCGAGCATGGCGCCGAGGCAATGGTGCGGCCCGCCGCCGCCGAAGGTGACGTGGGGATTGTCGGTGCGGCCGATGTCGAAGACGAATGGGTCGGCGAACACCTCGTCATCCCGATTGGCCGAGCGCAGCATCGACACCACGCGATCACCCCTGGGAATGGTGATGCCGTCCATCTCCACGTCCACCTTCGTGGTGCGGGTCCAGAACGCGACCGGTGACGACCAGCGCAAGACCTCTTCGACCGCGCGTGCCCGGATCGACTCGTCGTCGCGATAGCGCTGTATTTCAACGGGATTGGCCACAAAGGCCTGAAGTCCGGCGGCCAACGCGTTCTTCGTCGTGTCACTGCCCGCCAGTGTGAGGACGAAGAAGAAGATCTCCAGTTCGTTCGCGGGGATGGACAACTCTTCGCCGCTCTCGTCGGTGACCACCGCGGTGGTCAGCGTGCTCCAGATGTCGTCGGTGGGGTTGCGCCGCTTCTCCGCGGTGAGTTCGAGCGCATAGGTGAAGATCTCCCCGAACAGCGCCATGTGCTCCTGCTCCTCGGTGCTCGTCTCGCTCCCGCCGGCGCCGGCCTTGAGGATGCGATCGAGCGTGTCGAAGATGCGGGGCCGGTCCTCGTCGGGGATCCCCACGATGTCGCCGATCACCGACATCGGCAGCACGTCGGCGACGTCGGTGATCCAGTCGCCGCCGCCGGATTCGAGTAACCCGTCGACCATCGCGGCGGCGCGCCGCCTGATGCCGTCCTCCAGCTTTCCGATGGCCTTGGGAGTGAACGCGTGCGACATCACCCGACGGCGCTTGGTGAGCACGGGCGGATCCATGGTGATGACGTTCGGAAACGACCCGATGGGCCCGATGCCCTGGATGAGAGGTCCGTCGGCAGCGGTGAAACTGTCGGTGTCCCGGTGGATGCGTTGCGCGTGGCGGTGCTTGGTCGTCATCCAGAAGGCGCGTTTGACCGTGCTGGCGACGCCGTCGGTCAGCTCGTGGTGGAAGATCGGCTTCTCACGACGGAATTCGGTGAACAGGTCATCGGGAAAACCGTTCTGCCACAGCGCAGAATCCGACAGATCGACCGGAGTGGTCGTGGGCATGCCTTCTCCTCGCGTCGCCGTCCTTGACCTAGAATGCCTAAAATAGTAAAAATAGGCAACGGGCAGGTTTAGCGACCTGCGGTTATTGTGCGCTCGGATGGAGATACGGCATGACGGCAGGCTCCTTTCAACAAGAAGAAGTTCACGACCCGCAGATCGATCCGTCTGAACGCGAGTTCGGTCCGAGTGGGATCAGCCTCTCGACGTACCGCTTTCCGACGGGTTGGTTCATCGTCGGCTTCGCCTCGGATCTGGAACCCGGTCAGGTCAAGCGCGCCCACTACTTCGGCGAGGAACTGGTGATGTTCCGCACCAAGTCCGGCAAGGTGAACGTGCTCGACGCCTATTGCCTGCACCTCGGAGCCAACATGGGCGTCGGCGGCACCGTCGAGGGTGAGCACATCGTCTGCCCGTGGCATGGCTGGGAGTGGCGCGGTGACGGCACCAATGCACTGATCCCGTACAGCAAGATCGGCTGCAAGCAGAACGTGAAGATCAAGTCGTATCCCGCCCAGGAGTGGTATGGCTTCATCGTCGTCTGGCACGAGCGTCACGGCCGCGCCCCCTACTGGCAGCCACCGGTGCTGCCCGAGCTCGAGACCGACGAGTACTACCCGTTGCATCCCCATTCGCGGATGCTCAACCGGGTCAAGGTGCACGCCCAGATGATCATCGAGAACGCGGCCGACCCGTATCACGTGCAGTTCGTGCACAAGGCCGACAGCGCCGCCAACACCACATCGTTCGACGCCAACGGCTACCACCTGCACGCGACGGTGACCGCGAACTTCGGCGGCGGACGCCCGTCGACGTGGCTCACCCCGGATGGGCCCGTCGACGCCAACATCATCTACGACAACTACTCGCTCGGCCTCGGCATCGTGCGCTTCCCGAAGGAGCTGGTTGCGACCATCGAGGTCACGGGTCAGACACCGGTCGACGAGGACTACACCGACTACTTCTACACCCAGGCGTCGGTGCGAGAGCCCGGCGACACCGGCGACAAGCCGGCGGGCCGCGCGGCGAAATTCCTTGCACTGCAACAGGAAGTCATCAAGCAGGACTTCTTCACCTGGGAGAACATGAAGTACCTCGAGAAGCCCAACCTGGCGCCGGAGGAGGCGCGCGACTACGCGGCGTTGCGGCGGTGGGCGCACAGGTTCTATCCGGGCGAAGAGCCGTCGCCGATCGACTTCGGATACACCGCCGACGGTGAGCCCGATCCGGCGGCAGCGGGGGCGTGATGCCCCGTGGCCGGGACGCCACGCTGAACCCTGCGGCCTTCGGCGTTGAATGCTTCAGCGTCCCTGAGGTGCTCGACCGTCGTGCAGATCAGTACGGCGACCAGGTGATGATGGCGATCGCCGGAAGCCCGGTCTCGTTCGCGCAAATGCGCGACCGTTCGTGCGCGGCCGCCCACGTCCTCTACGACCTGGGGGTCAAGCGCGGCGAGACGGTGGCGCTGTTCACCGGGACATGTCCGGAGTGGGTGTATTTCTGGCTGGGTGCCGCCCGCATCGGCGCGGTCTCCGCCGCGGTGAACGCCGCCAGCAAGGGCGAGTTCCTCGCGCACGCACTGAACCTGTCCCGGGCAGCAGTGGTGATCAGCGACGCTGCCCGCCAGGATCGATTGACCGAGGTCGCCGACGACGTCGTCACCCTGAGATCGGTTCTTGTACAGGGTCGTTCGCTCACCGAGGCGCTAGCGGCCGCCCCGGTGACGGCGCCCGACGTCGACCCCGTCGGACCGGACGAGATCGGGGCGCTCTTCTTCACCTCCGGCACCACTGGACCGTCGAAAGCCGTCGCCACCACCTGGGGATACCTGTTCAGCGCTGCGGCAACCGTCGCGTCGTCGTGGGAACTGCGGCAGGGCGACACACTGTGGACCGCGATGCCACTGTTCCATCTCAGCGCGGCACCCACCGTTCTGGCGCCCATGCTCGTCGGCGGTACGTGCGTGCTGGCCGCGGCCTTTCACCCCGGTCAAGTGTGGGACGAGATACGGGATTGCGGTGCAGTGGGTTTCGCGGGAGCAGGCGCGATGGTGTCGATGCTCACGCGCCTGCCCCCGGAGCCGCGAGACGCCGAGCTCGGCATTCGCTTCATCTCGGCGGCACCGATCGCCGCCGACATGTACCGCGCTATCGAGGAACGCTATCGCTGCCGCATCGTGACGATGTACGGCATGACCGAGGCGTTCCCCATCGCTTACAAATGCGTTTCCGACGATGGCGTACCGGGTACTTCTGGACGGGTCAACCCGGCTTTCGAGGTGAGAATCGTCGACGGTCAGGGGCAACCATTGCCCACCGGTACGGTCGGCGAGATTGCCTGCCGGGCGCGGGTGACACATGCGATGAGCGAGGGGTATGTGTCGTCGGCGCGCGGCAGCGACGGTTTGAGCGTCGATCGGCACCCGGAGTGGTTCGGTACCGGTGATCTGGGCTCGCTGGACGACGATGGCAACCTCACTTACGTGGATCGCGCCAAGGATTCGTTGCGCCGCCGCGGCGAGAACGTGTCGTCCGTCGAAGTCGAACAGACCGTGATGGGCCACCCGGCCGTCGCGGAAGCAGCGGCGGTCGCGATACCGAGTGACCTCGGCGAGGACGACATCTTGGTGGTTGTGACTTTGCGTGACGGTGCGACAGTGGATTTCGCCGAACTCTTGGACTTCTGCTCGGCGCGCATGCCGTACTTCTGCGTGCCGCGCTACCTCGAGACGGTCGACGAGATTCCCAAGAACGTCATCGGACGCGTCCGCAAGGATGTGCTCCGCAGCAGGGGACTGGGCGCCGGCGCCTGGGACCGTGAAGCGCACGGCTACGTGCTCACCCGGTAGGAGATCAGAATGTCGATGACATACCAACAGCAGTTCGTGATGGACGGACTCGCGGGACGCGCGGCCATCCTCAACCTGGGCGCACGACACAACCGGCTGTACTCGGACGGCGATCTCGCCGGGTGGATCGCGACGTTCCGTCACGCGGGTGCCACGTATGTGCGGGCGGGGGAGGCTTTCACCGACCTGCGTAAGGCGTTCGACGGTGGAGAAGGGGTGCGGCTGGTGACCGTCGACCACGAGATCGACGTCGACGGGGTCGACGCGACCCAGAAATGTGTGGCATTGCTGCTGCGCGACAACCAACTTCAGGCCTCCGGGACATACACCGACCGGCTCATCTACGAGCGCGGTGGCTGGTACTTCACGTCACGCGAGCTCGAATGGGATCACGTGCCACACGAAAGTGCGCTACCCGTGTGAACGACGGCATTCGGTACGAGTTCGCATACGGCACCTACGAGGACGCCCTGCGCATGGTCGGCATCCGCACGGAGCCGAGATATGCCGGGACGGCGGTCAGCGGTGCGCGCATTCAGCAATTCGCGTCGATGGTCCATGATCCGAACCCCGCCTATTGGGACGCCGACTTCGCCCGCGAGGTGTGGGGCGGTCTGCTCGCGCCGCCGGCACTGCTGATGGGCTGGCTGATCCCGCCTCCGTGGTTGCCGACCGGTGAGCCACCGCGGCCGTCGATCGCGATCCGCGTGCCCCTGCCCGGAACCACCTTCATCAACGCGTCCAACGAAGTCGAGTTTCCCATGACCATCCTCGAAGGAGACCGGCTGCACGTCGTCGAGGAGGTCGTCTCGGTGTCGCCGGAGAAGACCACGCGTGTCGGCACCGGACATTTCGTGCAGACCTGTGACCGGTTCCACCGCGCCGACGGGGCGCTGGTCGCCATCAACCGAAACACGCTGTTCCGGTTCACCCCGGCGGTGGCGTCGTGAAACCGTATGGCGGGCTGATGTGGGACGAGATCGTCGTGCCGACCGAGCTCGCCGAGGTCGTCGACCCGATCGATTATCAGCGTGTCGTGATGAACCCCGGCGCGACATGGGATTACTTTCCCGGCCACTACGACCCGGACTACGCGCGACGGCACGGCCAGCCGACGATTTTCGTCAACACGATGCACACCGCGGGCTTCGTCGATCGGATCGCGACCGGATGGGCCGGGCCCTACAGCAGGGTGGTGCGGCGCAAGGTCTCGCTGCTGGGCTCGTTCTATGCCGGCGACTCGATGGTCGGCCGCGGCCGGGTGGTGGACAAGCGCATCGAATCCACGGGTGACGTACACCGGCACCTCGTCGACCTCGAGATCGCCGTTTACAACCAGCGCGACGAACTGTGCTGCCCGGCTGAGGTCACCCTCGAAATCGGCTAGCTTGCGACGGGACGGACGCCTCTGAGTGTCGAATGTCCGCTCGGCGGAGGGGTTAGTCGAGATCGGGCAGCTTGCTCGCGCTCACCGTCGACTGCAACTCGACATACTCCGACAGTCCCTCGGATCCGAATTCGCGGCCGATTCCGGACTGCTTGAATCCGCCGAACGGCGCGGTCGTGTCGAGGGTGTACATGTTGATGCCGTACGTACCCGTCCGGACTTCGGCTGCGATCTGCAGACCGCGGGCCACGTCCGCCGTCCAGACGGAGCCGGCCAGGCCGTAATCGGTGTCGTTGGCGATCCGCACGGCCTCGGCCTCGTCGCGGTACTTCAGTACGGTCAACACCGGACCGAAGATCTCCTCCCGCGCGATGGTCATGTCGTTGGTCGCGTCGGCGAACAGCGTCGGCTGGACATACCAGCCGCGGTCATACGGTTTGTCCTTGCCGCCCATGATCATTCGCGCACCCGCATCGAGCCCCGCCTGGATGTAACCCTGCACCTTCTGCTGTTGGCGCTGCGCGACCAGCGGCCCGATATCGGTGGCGTCGTCGGCGGGGTCGCCCACCTGCAGGCCGGTCATCATGGAGGCGAGCGCGTCGACGACCTCGTCGTGTTTGCGCTCGCTCACCAGAATGCGGGTCTGCGCGACGCACGCCTGTCCGTTGTTCATCAGGCTGGCCATCTTGAGGTGATTGACGGTGTGCGCGATGTCGGCGTCGTCGAGGATGATGGCCGCGGACTTGCCGCCCAGTTCGAGGCTGACGCGCTTGAGCTGTTCACCGCACAGCGCAGCGATGTGCCTGCCCGTCGCCGACGATCCGGTGAACGAGATCTTGTCGACGCCGGGGTGGCGAACCAGCGTCTCCCCGGTCTCCCTGCCGCCGGGGACGATCGACACGACACCTTCGGGTAGGTCGATCTCCTCCAGCATCTCGGCCAACCACATGGCGTCCAAGGGTGTTTCGGGTGCCGGCTTGACCACGACCGTGCAGCCCGCGATCAGCGCCGGGATCATCTTCGGCATGATCAGGAACTGCGGCACGTTCCACGGCACGATCGCACCGACCACACCGACGGGGGCGCGACGCACGTGAACGTCGCCGAACAATCCCGGGCGTCGCTCGACCCACGGAAATTCCTTGGCCGTCGCCATATTGAGGTGCATCTGGGCGAGAGCGCCCGCGCCCTGCCCCAGCCTGCTGAAGCTCTTGGGTGAGCCCATCTCCGCGGTGATCAGGTCGGCGATCGCGTCGGTCTCGGCCATGTAGATGGCGGCGAGCTTCTCGATCTTCTCCATGCGTTCGCCGACGCTGAGCCGGGGCCACGGTCCCTCGTCGAACGCGGTTCTGGCGGCGGCGACCGCCTTGTCGACGTCCGCGGGGGCCGCTTCCGGCGTCTCGCCGATCGATTGCTCGGTATGTGGGGAGATCACGGAGAGTCGCTGACCCGTCGACGGTGTCTGCCAGTGGCCGCCGATATAGAGCTTGTCGTAGTTAAGGGATCGCATGTCGCCGCCTGTCCTACCGCCTAAAGTTGCTATTAATACAAACATAGTGAAAAAGGCAGGGCTCGTGAACCACCCGCAGTCAGGCGATTGGCGCCAATACCCATTCGCGCTGGTACCGGAAGACCGTCAGCTCGATTTCCCGGCCGCTGAGGCCAACCATCCGCAGTGCGAGTCCGACACGTGGTTTCTGGCCGGTGAACTGACCGGGCAGAGCGGCCGCGGGTACGCATTCCTGTCGATCTTCAACAAGAACCGGCCTGGGCTCGGGGATATCGTTGCCGACTTCTACACGTTCGCGCTGTTCGATCTCGACGCAGGCACCTACGGCACGTACACCGACTACGACATGCCGCCCGCGAACATGGAACCCGGTGCCGTCGCGAAGATGACATTCGCCGACGAATGCCTGGACATCAGCTTTGACAGCAGCGCCGGTCGCGCAGTCTGGCATACCTGTCGCGACGACAACGGCGACCTGGTGCCCTACACCTACGACGTCACGCTCGTCGGCACCGATGCGGCCGGTGCCCAGATGCGGGTGGACCTGCATGTGACCCCGACGCGGGCGCCGGTGCCGCTGGGCGCCGCGGATTTCGGTGGCCGGATCGAATGCTTCGGCCAGGCCGACACCTACTCCTATCTCCAGACCGGATTGACGATGACGGGAACGCTGACGTGGGGCTCGTCGAGCGAGCCGGTCAGCGGCACCGCGGGCCACGTCGACCGGCAGTGGTTCCCGCTGATCGCCAACAGCGGTGGCGCGGACGGCGATGTCCGCTGGCGCGCCCACGAATGGCGCACGATCAACCTCGACAACGGCGTGGACATGAGCATCTGGCGACAGTTCGATCGAGCCGATCGCAATTCACTGCAACCCTTTTCGGGCGCGACCACCAGCTCACCGGAGCCCGACGTCGACCCCGAGTTCGCCGACGACATCGAGGTGTCCATCGAGAGCTACGTCCGCTGGCCCGAAGCGGTTCGGACTCTGTACAAGCCCCCGGCGAAGGCCAGATATCTGCCGGACCGGCACCGACTGACGTCGCGCAAGCTCGATCTGGACCTGACGGGTGAGCCGATGGTGCCGGCGCCAGGACACGGCCTACCCCTGGAGTACATGGAGGGCCCGTTTCACTATCGCGGGACGTTTCGCGGTGAGCCGGTGAGCGGGTTCGCCTTCTACGAAAGGTCTTTGGCGCTCTACCGCGACTGGGAACTGGTCGATGTCCTCGCCAGCATTGTGGGTGACGAGCGCGTGACGACACTGCGCGCACTCGTCGAGGACGGCCGGCGCGACGAAGCCGTGGCACACCTGCGCAACGAGATCCTCCCGTCGGGAGCCGGGATCACCGAGCTCGTCGACGATCTGATCCTGGCGCTGTCTAGCTGATCGCCTCGGCCCACGTCGTGTGGCGGTGCTGCAGTCCGGGCTCATTGCGGCCGAAGACCAGGTGCTCGCGCGCCCCTGACTCGAGGTTGGCCTGCAGTCCCGCGACGAGCGCGTAGTCCTCGTCGCGGACCGTCGAATGCGCGTATTCGAATACCGCCGCCGCGCCCGCGGCCGTCGATTCGTCCGACAGATCCAGCGGAGTCGAGTTCTGGTGCACGGTGATTGAACGGCCCGGCACATCGCTGGGATAGACGCGGAACAGCTCGCCGTTGGCCACGGTGCACGAGATGACGATGTTGGGATGCAACGCGTAGATGACGACCATCGCCTGCAGCGGCTCCCACTGTTCCTCGGGAAGCTCGTCGAGGTCGAGAATACCGTTGAGCGGGAACACAAGTCGATGATGGGGACCAAACGAGTCGAAGACTGTGCAGTTGCTGCGGGCGATCGTCGCGAAGGTCGTCTTGTGCACCGTAGCGAAGTGGTAGTTCTCGGCGAAAGTGTCGATGGCCAACTTCCAATTGATTGGGCAGTCCAGCACTTTCTCGCCCAACGGCGACCAGCGGCCGACGCCCCACGAGTCCAGTTCCTCGGCCAGCGGTCCGAGGAACGCGGGAATGTCCAGGGTGGCCTCGCGGTCCAGCGAAACCCACAGGAAACCTGCACATTCCGCGGCCGGTAATTCGGTCAAACGTGCTGTGCCCGATGAAGTTTCGGGAAACCCCTCCTTGCCTGGTACACCGGCTAGATTGCCGCTGAGATCGTAGCTCCACGAGTGATAGGGGCAGGCGAGGCGGCGGGCGGCTCCGCACCCGTCGGTGATGCGCGACTGCCGGTGCAGACACACATTCTCGAACGCGCGTACCACCGAGTCCGCGGCACGGGTCAGCAGAATGGACCGGCCCATCACCGTCTTGGTGCAGTACGTGCCGGGCCGGGGGAGCTCTGAGACGTAGCCGACCAGTTGGGGGCTTGCCATCAGCATCGCGACATCCCGGGCATGGCGCTCGGCCGACGTGTACGTCTCGGCGGCGACGGTGCTCTCCGTCGGCATGAGGTCGGTGGTCTTGTCCCGCGCGAGCTTCAATGCGCGGCGAGTGAGATCGATCAGTTGGTCGCGGTCCATCACCGTTCCTTGGTCGACGCCCTGGGAGACCATCTGCCTATTTTTATAATGATAGCGACGGTATGTCAAAAATCGCTGGTGGGCCACGTGCCCCGCGTATCGTCCGGACATGCGCGCAGAGCGGATCCTGTCCGAGGACATACCTGCGCCGCCCGACGACGTGCGGGCGTTCTACATCGACCTCGACAACATCAAGACCGTCCATCCGCTTGTTGTCTCGGTGCACAGGACCGAACGGACGGAACTGGTGGACGGCTACTGCCAGAGTTACCGCGTCAAAGACCGAATCCCCTTCGGTCCGTTGACCCTGCCGACGAGCTACACCGCCCACCTCAGAGTCGCGTCAGTCGGACCGGTGATCACTCAGGCACGCCAGTTTCCCCGGGTCCGCCTCTACGGTGTGGTGTCCTTCGATGCCATCGACATGGGAACCAGGCTCGTCGAGCGCTTGACGATCGACGCTCCGCGACTGCTCCACGCGACGACGCTCCGTGAGGCGGTCAAGGCGCACACCAAGATGCTGGCGGGTATCCGCCACCACTTCGGCGGCTAAGCCTCTTCCGCGGGGGATTCGGACGCGTCGAGCACACTGACCGCGATGCCGTAGGGCAAAAAGCGCACCTTGCGGGTGGGGTCGGTGTTGTTCTTGTTCGCGCGTAGCGCATCGAGTTCGGACGGATAGACCTGCTCGATATGGGCGCCGCCGTCGCTGTCGACGGTGTAGATCGCCCATACGCCGTCGCCGGTCTCGCCGGCGGTCTCCGGCTCCCGTTTCGGACGCGAATAGCGGGTGAACTCGTCGACCAAATTGGCCCAACCTGCGCGTTCTCCGGAGGTACTGAGGAATCTGCCCACACCGTCCAAGGCGTCACGCAGCCCTTCACCCGCCTCGCGAACGACGCGGTCGAACTCCTCGGGGTCGATCCCGAACGGCCCGTTCCTGCTCATAGTGGTTCCTCCTCGCGCCCGTGCGCTCCGGCACGGCGTATTCCCAGTGTGCCTGCAGGTGGCGAAGTAGTCGACTGGGGCCGACGCGGGTGGTAGGCAACGGTATGGCTTTCACTCGCTCGGACGTGCTGGCGACCGCCGAGCGGTCGCCGGCGGCGGCCGGTGCCCGCGACAAGAACGCGTGGGTGGGCCTGTTCACCGCCGACGGACGAGTCGAAGATCCGGTTGGCTCGCAGCCCCACCAGGGCCTCGGCGCGATCGGAGCATTCTTCGACACGTTCATCGGGCCCCGCCACATCACCTACCGCCCTGACGCGGACATCGTCACCGGCTCGACGGTCCTCCGCGACGGCGAACTCGACATCGCGATGGGGCCGGTGCAGTTGCACGTGCCGGTCTACATCCGCTACGACGTACGCGAGGGCGGCGACGGACTGAAAATTGCTGCGCTGTCGGCCTTTTGGGAGCTGCCGGCCATGGTCGGTCAGTTCATGCGCGCCGGGTTCGGCGGCCTTCCCGCCGGTCTGCAACTGGCGAGGGCACTGCTCGTGAACCAGGGCGTCGTCGGAGTCCTCGGCTACCTGGGGGGTCTGCGGGGGACCGGTCCGCAGGGCAAGCGGCGGATACAGGAGTTCCTCGACGACGCACGTGCGGGCGACGAGGTCGCGGTGCGCCGTTGGCTCGGCAAGGGAGCAAGCGTGACGAGCGGCGACGACCTCCCGTTGACGACCGCGGAACTGCTGTCGCGCATTGCAGCCGCGCGCCCCCGCAAGATGATCGCCTCCGGGTACAGCGTGGTCGTGGGGTTGGACCGGGACGGGCGCCGTGACGTACTCATCGTCGAGGTGACCGCCAAACCCTTCGCCATCCGCAGAATCCGGTACTTCACCGAGGACCCCGTAGACGGCTGAGGCTGTGCCGGGCCGAACATCGTTTGAGCACGTCGACGCCGGGTAACCGCAGCGCATGAGCCCACGAGACGACAACAAGTCCGAATCCGACGTCGACAACGACGACCACGTCGCCGGGTCGCGCGCGGGAAAGGACGGCGCAGACGACGGCGCTTATGTCGGTCAGACGGCCTCCGACGACGCGCTGGATGTGGGGGAGACGGGAGCCGAGGCGCGCAGCGAAGCGGAGCGCTAGCAGCGGTGTTGTCTCGATTCGGTCGCGTTGGCCGCGGTGCGAATACCGGACGTGAGACGGTATGAGCACCATGCCCGTCGACGATGAGATGACCTACGAGGAATTCGGTCGCCAGTTCTTCGAGATCGCCGTGACCGAAGCGCGCGTCGGCGGTGCGATCGCCGCCATCGCCGGCGACGAATTCGAGATGGGCCCAATGGCCCAGGGGCCCGGCAAGGTCGCCAAGGTGACGGCGAAAGTCAGGGTTCAGGAGCCCCGCCTGACGCGCGACGTCGGCGACCAGATCACTTTCGCCATCCGGATTCCGATCGAGATCGACCTGGTTGTCGACCTGCGGATCGACAAGCCCAAGTTCATGGTTTTCGGCGAGATCGCCCTGCGTGCGACCGCGCGTGCCGCGGCACCGCTGCTGTTGATCCTCGACGTGGAAAAACCCCGGGCGTCCGACATCTCGATCCACGTGACGTCCAAGTCGCTGCGCGGGGAGCTGGTGCGGATACTCGGGGGCATCGACGCAGAGATCCGGCGGTTCATCGCGGCACACGTCGCCGGGGAGATCGACAGCCCGGCCTCGGAGAAGGCCAAGATCATCGACGTTGCGGACAGCATCGACGGCGCCTGGTCGAGCATGTGACGTTCGGGCCACGTACGCTCGCCCCGTGCATCGCAGACTCGCCACCACCTTCGCCCTGTCCACGGGATTACTCACCGCCGCCGTCGTCGCGGCCTCTCCGGCCCAGACCGAACCGGTCGACGGCGCGTTCGTGGCGGCACTGGCCGAGGCCGGTGTCACCGCGGTGGATCCGGCCAGCGCCGCGGCGCTCGGCCAGCAGGTCTGCCCAATGCTCGCAGATCCCGGTCAGACCGCCGCCGACGTGACCAGCAAGGTGGCCGAGGCGGGCGGAATGTCGCTCGGGCCGGCGACGATGTTCACCGGCGTCGCGATCTCCATGTTCTGCCCGGCGATGATGTCGTCGATCGGAAGTCCGGGCTCGCTCGATTCACTGCCGATCCCACTGTCGATTTTGGGGTTCTAGCTAGGCGGGCACGCTCTCGAGCCGCGGACGTTTGGGGCCGCGGCCGTCGCCGGCCGACTTGCCGCGAACGTGGTACCAGAGCCACGGCATCAGCATGTTCTGCGTCCACTGCATCTGCGACACCGCTTGCGACCTCAGCGACGGCCGCTGTGGGGGTCCGTCGACCAGCGCCCAGTCGTGGTTGCTGCCGGGCAGCTCCAGCGCCTCGGCGGCCGCGGCGGCGAACAGCTGGTGCCCCTTGGCCGAGCCGTGGACCCGGTCCGCGCTCCACGTGTCCGGCATCGTCATCGACGGCGCGTTGTAGAGGTCGACGAGTCTAAACCCATGTCGCACTGCGGCTTTGCGGATATCGTCGTTGATCTGGTGGACGCGTGCGGCGATCATCCGCCCGATCGGCAGGATCTTTGCGATGTCCGGGAACGTGGTCGTCAGGACGGTCGCGCCGGACGCGGCAAGCTGCGTGTACAGGTCGTCCAGCTCGGCGAGGGCAGTGCCGAAATACGGGCCGGGGCGCGTCACGTCGTTCATCCCGATGCACACCGAAATCAGATCGGGCTGCAGCGCCAGGGCCGCCGGGAGCTGCTCGTCCAGCAGATCTTTGATCCGCCGGCCGCGGATCGCCAGATTGGCGTAGGTCACGCCGGGGTGGTGGGAGTCGAGCATCGTGGCGAGACGATCGGCGAAGCCGACCAGGCCGTTGGCGTCATCACCGTCCCACAGCCCCTCGGTTTGGCTGTCGCCGATCGCGACGTATCGGGAGTACCCGGGCACACCGGAACTCTAGCGGCGAAGCGCCGCCTCGACCTCCGGCGCCCCGGCCTGCGCCGCGAGTTCACGGTGTCGCTGCGACACCCCGGCCCCGCCCTCGCGCAGCAGGTCGACCAGGTCGGCGACGGCGACGGCCCGGTACGCGTTGAACGCGGCGCCGACGGCCCACCACGACATCAGCGCGTCCAGGCCACGCACCGGATCGGCACCGAGCTCGACCATCGCGGCCACGGTGGCGGGCAGAATCATGCGTGCCGCGAGTTCGATCGGCTGCGTTCCGCTCGGCAATGGCGCGTTGATCGACGCGCCCGCACGCGCCAATGCGCGCACGATCTCCGGGTTGACGTTGTCTGCCGAGTCGTTGAGCACGTGCATCGGGGTGGCGCCGTCGGAATCGACGAGGCCCGGATCGACACCGTGTGCGAGGGCGTGGTTGAGCGCCACGGTGCGTCCGCGTCGCACGATCTCATGCAGAATCGTGGTGAATTTGTCGCCCCGAGCGGACAATTCGATGCGGCGGCCCGCATCGGCATCGGCGTCGATGAGGGCCACCGAGATGCCGGCGGCGAGCGAGCGCAGCGCGTACCACAGGGGTGTGGCACCGCACGCGTCGACGGGGTCGGGATCTGCACCCATCGCCAGGAGTTCGATGACCCCGGTGTCACCGCGATGCGCGCGCTCGAACAGGTCCAGTTCGCTGCGCGCCAGTGGTTCGGTCCAGGCGGGGCGACCGGCCCCGAGCGCGTCGAGCACCGTCAGCGCGCCGGCGCGTCGGGAACCGAGGTCGAACCACGGCCACGGCCCCGTTCCTTTGAGGACGAAATCGCGCTCCGGGATGCGGTGTTCCTCGGTGATGGTTCTGCCGGAATCCTCGTACGCCGAGGCGAACGTCAGGTCGTCGCCGTCGCGCGAAACAATGACTTCGACGGATCCTTCTTGGTAGCGCGCGATCTCAGTCACAAGACACGCATTGTCGCAAAATGCGGGAGGGGCACCCGATGGGATGCCCCTCCTGGTGGTCTACGGGTTACTTCACGTCGACGTAGACGATGTTGTCTTGAACCGTGGAGTAGTTGGTGTTGCTACCGTAAACCGCTTGACCTGCGTTGATGTGTGTGTAGCTCTGGCCTGGGCGAACCGCGACCACCTCGGCCTGGTCCAGCGGGCTGTTGCCGAGGCGATTCACGATCACGGTGTAACCCTGCGACCGTAGTTGCCCGATGGTCTGTACTGCATTGTCCGAGCCGCTGGGTGCGGCTGCGGCCGGAGCCGCCAATCCGATGATCGCGGCGGCGAACCCGCCGACGACTGCGGTGGCAAATCCAATCCTGTTCACGACACTGCCTTCTTTCTTGCTTTCCGAGTTACTCAGGTGAACTCTGAATGCTTAAACCGGCAGTTCAGCGGTTTAATTCCGCTGGCAGAATTTGATCCGTGGTTGGCAGAATCGCCTATGCGTCAACAATATTGACGAGTAGCAGCGGGCTAGAGAAGGCGAGTCAATCTCGTGAGGTTGAGCGGTACTCCGGCAACGCTGAGCTGACCGAGAATGTCCTCGAGTCGCGAGCGCGGCATATCCATCTGCCATTCCGAGACCGACGCCGACAGACACACCGCATCGGGCTCGAAGCGGATGCCGGTGAGCCGCAAACCGTGCGGCAGCTCGGGCAGGTGCACCGGATAGGCCGGTGTTCTGGCAGGCAGCGCCACCCGAGAACGCCGGACGACGAGGACGCGCGGGCGAAGCCACAGTGTCGAACCGTCGAGGCGCGCATCGATCTCGAGGTGGCCGAGCATCGGGCGGCGGGCCATGCGCAGCCGCGCGATGCCGTCGCCGCCCACCTCACCGGACAGCCGCGGTGCCGCCCAGCGGAACAGATCGTCCAGGGCCGACGTGGGCACCTCGAGCGTCAGGTCGACAGGAGCGGCCACCATGACTGGCGGCGCGGTCGGCCGCATGTGCACGTTGTGCAGCACCGCCGTCGCATTGTCGAACGTCTGGTCCCCCCAGCGGATGTCACGCACAGCAACGCGGACGTCGTTGAGTTGTCCCACCGCGAGGCCGCGAACGTCGAGCCTGGAGTCGAATTCCGTGACCGTCACCGTGAGCACGCCGTCGTCGAGTCGAAGGGCGAGCCGGCGGCCCACCACCAGCCTGCGCACGGTCGTGAACAGCGTCCGATACGCCATCGCCGCGCCGCTGCTGACCGGGCCCGTCGCGGCCGACGACCACAGTGACGTCAGCATGTCGATCGGTCGGAACGGATCGAACCGGCGCAGGGGACCCGTCATGCCATCCAGCATCCGCTATCCGTGCCGCGAAACGAAAGGGACGTGGGTGAATCATGATCGGCAACAGGGGACTAGGGCGCGGTGACCTCGTTCCGTAAGGTGGGAACAGATGACTTCAGTGGTGATAGTCGGCAGTGGATTCACCGGCTTCGAATGCGCCCGTCAGCTGGCGCGAAAGTTGCGCAGACAATCCGGGGCTTCGGTCGACATAACGATCATCTCGCCCGTCGATTACATGCTCTACACGCCACTGCTGCCCGATGTGGCAGGTGGACTCGTCGACGCGCGCTTCGTCGCCATACCGCTCGCCAATGCGCTCCGCGGTGTACAGGCGATCAGGGGCAGAGTCGACGAAGTCGACTTCGACGGACGGACGGTGACGTTCACCGACCCCGAGGAGCGCGTGCGCAGCCTGGCGTGGGACCGGTTGGTGCTGACGCCGGGCTCGGTCACCCGGCTGTTCGACATCCCGGGGCTGGCCGAGCACGCGCGTGGTCTCAAGTCGACGGCAGAGGCGCTGTATCTGCGCGACCACGTGCTGGAACAACTGGAACTGGCCGACGTCGACGACGACGCCGGCCGGGCGCAGGCGCGACGGACGGTCGTGGTGGTCGGAGCGTCGTACTCGGGTACCGAGCTGGCCGTACAGCTGCGAGCTCTTGCCGATTCGGCCGCGAAACAGATGGGGTTCGACCCGTCCGCGGTGAAGTTCGTCCTGCTGGACCTGGCCGAGCAGGTCATGCCCGAGGTGGGCGAGAAGCTCGGAGCGGCGGCGCAGCGGGTGCTCAAAGCGCGCGGCATCGACGTCCGGCTAGGTGTCACGCTCGCCGAGGTTCACGCCGAACACGTTGTGCTCAGTGACGACTCGCTGATCCGCACGCACACCGTGGCCTGGGTAACCGGAGTCACCGGCGCGCCGTTGATCGAGAAGCTCGGGCTGCCCACCGAACGTGGTCGTCTGAAAGTCACCACCGAGCTGCAGGTTCCCGGTCACCCCGACGTGTTCGGGGCGGGCGATGCGGCAGCGGTCCCAGACGTCACGCAGCCCGGTAAGATCACGCCGCCGACCGCACAGCATGCCACTCGGCAGGGAAAAGCGTTGGCCCGCAACGTGGCAGCGAGTCTTGGCTTCGGGAAGGCCAAGCCGTACAAGCATCGCAACATGGGCCTGGTGGTCGACCTCGGACCGCGCTACGCCGTCGCCAATCCACTCAACGTGCAGTTGTCCGGCTTCCCGGCCAAGGTGGTGACCCGCGTGTACCACATCTATGCGATCCCGCGATTCGTCAATCGGTGGGCGGTATCGCTGGCCTATCTGACGGATGTGTTCTTCGACAGGTCCGTCGTGTCCTTCGGGCTCTCGACGCAGGAGGATGCGCGGTTCTCCACGAGCGAGGGCATTCCGATGCCCAAACCGGACTGATCAATTTCTGATTGAACTTCGAGGCAGCGGGAACGTTAACCGGTATGGCTACATATCGCGTTTTGAACCCCAAAGGTGACGTTGTCGACACGAAGGACATCGAGAGTGCAGGCGACGCACACGCGTGGTTCGTCGACCAGAAGGCCGATCCGGAACTCGGATGGCGTATGGAGGTCAAGTCCGACGACGGTGACTGGGCGTTCTTCGACAGCAGCGAAGGTGACCGCAAGTACTGACTAGCGCGAGTACTCACTAGGCTCAAGCGGTGCCCAAACTCAGTGCGGGGCTGCTGCTGTACCGCGTCGTCGACGGCGAAGTCGAAGTGCTGATCGGCCATCCCGGTGGGCCGTTCTGGGCGCGCAAGGACGACGCTGCGTGGTCGATACCCAAGGGGGAGTACACCGAGGGTGAGGACCCGTGGGCGGTCGCGCAGCGGGAGTTCTCCGAGGAGCTCGGCAAGCGCGCACCGGATGGCCCACGCATCGACTTCGAACCGGTGAAACAGCCCAGCGGCAAGGTGATCACTGCGTTCGCCGTCCGCGGCGACCTCGACCTCGAGGGCACGTTCTCCAACACCTTCGAGCTGGAGTGGCCCAAGGGCTCGGGGAAGGTCAGGGAGTTTCCCGAAATCGACCGGGTGGGTTGGTTTCCCGTGACTGAGGCTCGGTTGAAGCTGCTGAAGGGCCAGCGGCCGCTGCTCGACCGTCTGGTTTCGGTGCTCGAACACGACGAACCGGACGCGTCTCGATAGCGTTGATGGTCAACGCGCGACCGTGAATTCGCCACCCGGCCGGTGTCCGCAGGTATTCGTCGTCGTAGCGCAGATGCCATACCAGGTCGGTGATTTCACCTCCTGCGATCGTCCAGTGGTGCGCGATGCAGGTGATCCGCCCCAGCGCGTAGTCGGCGCCTTCTCCCGCGGCGTACACCTCGCCGACGATCGCGTGCTCGGTGCGGGTCACGGTGGCCAGCGCCGCCATCGCGGACCGCACACCGTCGCGGCCATGGTGGCTGCGTACCGGTTCCAACGAGCGGGGTGGATCTGGTAGCCGTAGTTCGGCTGTGTGCGTGAACAATTCGACGACGTCATCGAAGCGTCGGTCATCCACGGCTGATGCGTAGATATGCACCAGGTCGGCGAGCGCGAGCCGGTCGGACGTGGTCAGGCTCATGGCAGCGGAGGCAGACCGTTGCTCTCCCGGATATCCATCCGGCATTCACGGCGGGTCTGCCCGGTCTGTTGCATGCACAGGCGCACCGGGTTCTCCTCGGCGTACGGAAGCGGTTCCTCGGTCGGCTCGGTGGTGACCGTGGGACTCGGGACGTCGCCCTCGGTGAGTGACCAGACCGAGTCGCCGGTGGGCTGCAGGGTCGAGCAGTACGCAGTGGAGCCGTCGGCCGTCGTGGAAGTGCTGCCGACGGGTGAACAGTTCGCGCCGATGACCGCGGCGGCGGGTGCCGGCGTGATGGTGGCTGTGGTGGTCGGCGTCGGGGACGGCGTCGTCGGCGTGGGTGACGATGGCGGTTCCGGCGGTGGGGGCAGTGGCGTGGACGTCGGCCCGGTGGGCGTCGGTGAAGTCGTGGTCGAAGCGGATGCCGGGCGGTCTTCGTCGGCGCGCCCGGCCTCGAACACAGCCACCACGATCGCTGCGAGCAGCAGCACCGCCAGGATGGCCGGGACGATGATTCCGGCGCGCATCAGGGGGCGCCGGGGCGCTTTCGCGGGCGTCGGCACCGGGGCGGCGAGGCTGGTGCCCACCTCGGCCGGTGTGTCCGACCTGAGCTGATGGGCGAGCGCCCGCGCGAAATCGGCGCACCGCTCGAAACGGTCGGCCGGGGACTTCGCCAGCGCCTTGGCGAGCACCGGATCCAGCCCGGCCAGCTCCGGGCGCTGAGCGCCGATCGCGGGTGGCGTCGCCGACAGGTGCTGGCTGATGACGACAGCGGGATTCGAATGCTGGAATGGTGGCCTACCGCTCAGCAGGTGAAATGTGGTGGCTGCCAACGCATATTGGTCGGCCCGGCCATCGAGCCGCTCACCCATCAACTGCTCGGGTGCGGCGCAGGACACGGTGCCGACCGTCATGTTGGTCGCCGTCAAGCCGCTGATGTCGTTGGTCCAGCGGGCGATTCCGAAGTCCGCCAGCAGAATCCGCTGATCGCTTCCCTCGGGATTGGCGAGCAGGATGTTGGCGGGTTTCACGTCGCGGTGCAACAGGTTGCGCTGATGGGCGTAGTCCAGGGCGTCGGCCACGGCGGAGATGATCTCGGCGACTTCGCCTCTGGGCATGCCGTCGGGATAGCTCTGACGCAGCAGGCATGCCGCATCGGTGCCCTCGACATAGTCCATCGAGATCCAGAGCTGGCCCTCGAACTCGCCGCGGTCGTGCACGCCGACGATGTGTGGATGCCATAGCGTGGCGGCGATGTCGGCCTCGCGGTCGAACCGTTCCCGGTACTCACCGTCAGCGGACACCGACGCGGGCAGCACCTTCAGCGCGTCGCGGCGCGGCAGCCGCGGATGTTGCGCGAGGTAGACCTCGCCCATACCGCCCGCGCCGAGCAGTCGCACGATCGTGTAACCCGCAAACGTCGCGCCATCGGCCAGCGGCATGGGCGAATAGTACGAGATACCGCTACAGGTCGAGTGTGAGGCGCGACCCGTCGGTGGCCCGGGATATGCAGATCAACATCATCCGGTTCTCGTGTTCGGGGTCTGTGAGCAGGGTGTCGCGGTGGTCGACGGCCCCCGCAACAACACCGAGGACGCGCGTGCGGCACGTCCCGCAGAACCCCTGCTGGCAGGAGTACGGGGCGTCGACATCGGCGCGCTTCAACGCTGCGAGCAGGGTCTCGTCGGCGGCCACGCGGATCTGTTGTCCGGTCGACGCGACCGTGACGTCGAACTCCGTGCCATCGACGACCGGCGGCGCGGCGAACCGCTCGTAGTGGAGTTCGACCTTGTCGCGGCCCGCCAGTTCGGACCGGATCGCGGTGAGCATGGGGGCCGGACCGCACGCGTAGACCGCGGTGCCGTCCGGGCAGTCGCCGAGCAGATCCGACGCCGTCGGTAGCCCGCTGTCGTCGTCGGTGTGGATACGGACCTGTTCGCCGAATTCTGCGACGTCGTCGAGGAACGGCAGGCTGTCGCGGGTACGTCCGGCGTAGACCATCGACCAGTCGACGCCGAGGCGCCGCGCCACCGCCAGCATCGGCAGGATCGGCGTGATCCCGATACCGCCTGCGATGAAACGGAACCGATGTGTCGGAGAGCCGTAGCCGGGCACGGTCAGGGGGAACGCATTACGGGGACCCTGTGTCGTCGCGGTCGCGCCGACCTGGAGAGCGGCATGCACCTCGATCGAGCCTCCGCCACCGTCAGGAATCCTGCGCACCGCAATGCGGTATACGTCGGTGCGGTCGGGATCGCCGCACAGCGAGTACTGCCGCAGCCGTCCGCTGGGCAGGCCGACATCGATATGGGCACCGGGATGCCAACGGGGTAGCGGCCCGCCGTCGGCGGCGGCGAACGTCAGTGCCACCATGTTCTCGTCGTGTGCCACCGTCTGCCTGTCGACCACGCGCAACAGCCGCGTGCGGTCGGACGCTTCCGGCAGCCTGACCCTTCGGGTGACTCCGGACAGCGCATCCATCCCGGAGATGACCGCACCGGCGAAGCCCATCATCACGTCACGGCGCCCCGGCCGGAGCGGGTTGGTCGGCAGCTGCCGGTAGCGCTCGCGCAGCCCCATCACAGGTGCGCCGCGCGGGCCGCGGGAGAGGAAGCCAGATAGGCGACGGCCTGCGCGGTGGAGCCCATCTCCTCCGGTGAGTACGCGCGCCGGAAGTACGTCAGGGTCTGGGAGCCGAACAGCACGCGGAACTTGGGCAGCAGCCCGAGTTCGGAGTCGCGCATCCGCAGGCGCTGCATCTTCCACCACGACATGTCGTTGGCGGGATCGGACCTGAACAGATACCACGTACCGCGCTGGAAGAACGCGAAGATCGCCGACGCGGACAGAGCCATGGCCTTGATGCGGGCGGGGTAGCTGTCGTGGAAGTACACCGCCACGTCGTGGGCGACGCTGCGATGCTCGACCTCCTCGCTGCCGTGCCACCGGAACAGGTCGACCATCGTCGGGTCGGCCCCATGCTCGTCCCAGGTGGAGTTGAGCGCGAAGTCGCCGAGGACGGCGGTGTAGTGCTCGATGGCCGCGATGATCCAAAGACGCTCACAGAGGTTGCTCAGCCGACGCTTCGGATTCGTGGAAGTCGTTGGCGCCAAGACCTTTCCGAACAGATACTCGACCATCTCGAGGATCGGCGCGAGGTCTACGCCGTTGCCGACGAGGAAGTCGCGAATCACGTCGTCGTGGGCGGCGGCATGCGTGGCTTCCTGGCCGATGAACCCGCGGATGTCCTCGGCGAGCTTGGGATCCTTGACCAACGGCAGCGCCTCGTTGAACGTCTCGACGAACCAATGTTCGGCGGTGGGCAGCACGACGTTGAAGAGGTTGATCATGGTGGACGCGACCGGGTGAGCGGGGATCCATTCGAGCGGAACCTCCGCGAGGTCGAACTGCACCTTGCGGGCCTGGATCTGTACCGGTCCCGGGTCGATCTCCGGAGCAGGCAACGCTGCCATGGCGGACTCCTTCACGAGAACGTGGTGCACGGGAGCTTACCGGAAGTAGGTGGGAACGCCGGTATCGGGTTCTTGGCGGATTTCGGGTTTCAACCGCCCGTCTGCGGTCAATAATGCCGCTATGGCGGTGCTAGGCGATGTACTGAACTGGACCCGGCACCAGGTTGCCTCCCGGGTGCCCAGGGCCGACCTCGACCAACGCGACCCCGACTACATCCGTGAGCAACTGCCCGGGCTGTGGCTGCTTGCGTCGCTGTACTTTCGTGCCGACGTCCGCGGTCTGGACCGGATTCCGGCCGACGGCCCCGTGCTGATGGTCGGCAACCACAGCGGCGGCAACCTCCCGCCGGACACGTTCGTCTTCACGCTGGCGTTCTGTTCGTACTTCGGCGTCGAGCGACCGTTTTATCAACTCGCCCACAATCTCGTCGTGTCGATGCCTGGACTCGGCTCGCTCCGCAAGTTCGGCACCGTGGCCGCCAACCACGAAAACGCCGAGCTGGCACTGAAGTCCGGCGCCGCGCTGCTCGTGTACCCCGGCGGTGATTACGAAGTGTTCCGACCGTCGTGGCAGCGGCACGACGTGGATTTCGGCGGCCGCAAGGGCTACGTCAAGCTCGCCCGTGAGGCCGGGGTCCCGATCGTCCCGATCGCCAGCGTTGGCGGCCAGGAGGCGGCGCTGTTCCTCGACCGTGGGCAGTGGCTGGCCAAGCTGCTGATGGTCGACAAGATGGCCCGGCTGAAGAGCGTTCCGATTCTGCTGGCGCCGCCGTGGGGTCTGACGGTCAGCGACATGGTGCCGCGGTTGCCCCTGCCGACGAAGATCGCGATCGAGGTCCAGGACCCGATCGAGCCCGACGACATCGCCGGCAGCGACGACGACGTCGTGCACGAAAAGGTGGAGGCCGCGCTGCAGGCAGGGGTGGACCGGCTTGCGGCGGAACGACGATTCCCGGTGTTGGGCTGATGTGGGCCCACGCCCGAAGGGCCGGGGACGCCTGCGCGAAGAAGAGACGGTTCTGATGAGGGTCCAACGGCAGTGCGTGGTCGACGCCGACCGCGAAGCGGTGTGGAAGGTGGTCAGCAGCCCCGACTGCTACCCGGAGTTCATGGCCAGCCTCGAACGGTGGGAAACAGTCGACGACGGGCCGGCCGGTCTCGGCGCCCGCTATACCGTGCATTGGAAGGTCGGGTCGGTGCCCATCGGCGGTGTCATCGAGGTCGTCGAGTTCGATGCGCCACGCGAATTGTCGTGGGTGGGGCTCACCGGCGTCTCACAGCGCGGACGTTTTCGGTTGCGCGAGACGGCCGACGGCCGCACGAAAGTCACCTTCCGGCTGGCCTATGAATCAGCGGGCAACGTCCTCGGGCTGATCGCGGACCGCGTGGCCGCCGGCCAGGTCGGCCGAAACATGGGTGAGACGCTGAAGAACCTGCGTCACCTGGTCGAAGGCTAGGCCGGTGGCGCGGGGGGAGCGCCTGCGCCAGGAGCGCCCTGGATCGGCACCACCGGCGTCGGGGTCACGGTCGTGACGCCGTTACCGCCCACAGTGGGGCCACCCGACGGGCCCATCTGCTCGAGTTGGTCGGCTGCGGCCTGACTGCAGTCCAGCATCAGCAGGATGCGACCGCCCGATGTCACCTTCTGGCTGTCGACGAGGCAGTTGGCCTGGGACAGCACGCTGCCGAATGATCCGCCGAAGTAACCCTTGTAGCCCTGGGACTTCAAAATTTGCAGCGCCTTGTTGTAGGGCTCGCCGACGACGTTCATGTAGTTCGAGCCGCCCGGCTGGGACATGGCGATTCCCGCTCCGACCAGCGCGGCGGAGCCGACCGCCACGAGCCCCCCGCTCAGCACAACGAGCTTCTTCACGTGAAATGTCTCCCTATGTCGATGCGGTGCGAACATATCGCAGACGTGACGAATGTGAAACCGGAGAAGAAGCGCTCAGTGTTACAGCTGGGATTACACCTGGGTGTTCACCGCGGCCCGCATCACCTGGCCCAACGCGGCCGCCCGCGGATCGGCGAAAACGTCCTCGAGCAGCATTTTCTTGCCGTCCGGGCCCGCCAGCGGCACTCTCCAATTCGGGTATTCGTCCGTCGTTCCCGGCTGATTCTGGGTGCGCAGGTCCCCTACGGCGTCGGCCAGCGAGAGCGCCAGGAGCCTCGACCGCGTCCGGCCCAGGTACTTGTACAGCGCGCTGACCACCTGATCGACTCCGACCTCGTCCAGATCGCCGCTCAACAACCCGACCCGGCGCAGCTCGTCGAGCCACGCGGCCTGCTGGCGGCGATCGGCGGCCAATTCCTCGTCGGCGGGCCGCGTCAGCAGCCCGAGCTCGTCGCGCAGCCGGACATGTTCGCCCGCGAGGTAGCCGGGGGTCGGGGGGAGGTCGTGCGTGGTCACCGAGGACAGGCAGAACTCACGCCAGCGCTCAGCCCGCAGCGGCGCGCCGTCACCGTCTCGGTCGAACTCGAACCACAAGATCGACGTGCCGAACAAGCCGCGCTCGCGCAGATAGTCGCGCACCCAGGGTTCGACGGTGCCCAGATCCTCGCCGACGACGACGGCGCCGGCTCGGTGGGCTTCCAGCGCGACGATCCCGATCATCGCCTCGTGGTCGTACCGCACGTAGGTGCCCTCCGTCGGCGGGGCGCCCTTCGGAATCCACCACAGCCGGAACAGTCCGATGATGTGGTCGATCCGCACGCCACCCGCATGCCGAAGCAGCGTGTTGACGAGCGCGCGGAACGGCTCGTAAGCCTGGTTCGCGAGTTCGTCGGGTCGCCACGGCGGCTGCGACCAGTCCTGGCCGAGCTGATTGAACTCGTCCGGCGGCGCGCCTGCGGTGACGCCCAACGCCAGCACGTCCTGCAGTGCCCATGCATCGGCCCCGTTGGGGTCGACCCCGACGGCGAGGTCATGCATGATGCCCAGCCCCATGCCCGACGCCACCGACGTCGCTTGCGCCGCGGTCAGCTGATCGTCGAGTTGCCATTGCAGCCAGCGATGGAAATCGACGGCCGCCGCGTTGTCGGCGGCGAACCGGGCGACGGCCGGGCTTTCGGGATGGCGCAGCTCCTCGGGCCACTCGTGCCAATCGCCGCCGTGTCTCTCGGCCAGGGCGCACCACGTCGCGAAATCGTCCAGGTTGCGGCCCTGCCGCTCGCGGTAGGCCTGGTATGCCAGTTCCCGGCCCGCGGATCGCGGCACACGGTAGACGGCCTCGAGCGCGGCGCGCTTGTATTTCCAGACGCGGTCACGGTCGACGAGGCGCGACTTGTGTGCGCGCGCCTGCGCATTCGCCCGGGCCTTGACGATGCGGCCCCGATTCTCGACGTACGCGAATTCGGGGATCGCCTCCACCCGCAGGTATATCGGATTGACGAAACGCCGTGAGGTCGGCAGGTAGGGCGACGGCTCCATCGGCGGGGTGGGCGCGGCGGCGTGCAACGGGTTGACGAGGACGAAGCCCGCACCGTGCCGAGACGCCGACCATACGGCGAGATCGGTGAGGTCGGTCAAATCGCCGATGCCCCAAGAGGTTCGCGATCGGACACTGTAGAGCTGGGTGGCCAGACCCCACGTACGTCCCGTCGGCGGCTCCAACGATGCGGGGGAGACGATGATCGGTGAACTGATGTCGGACGTTCCCAGTTGCAGATGCAGTTCGTGATAACCGAGCGGCAGGTCGGCGGGTAACTCGAAGCTTGCTTCGCCGACCAGTCGGCCAGCGAGATCATAAGGGGGACGGTTGTTTTCGAGCTGGCGCAGACCCGTCCGGACCGATCCGTCCTCGAGCCGGATCCACAACCTCACCGGATCGCCGTGTGTGACGTGTACCCAGAACGACGACGTCGATCCGGCGCGGCCGACGATCACCGGCGGCAGCGAGCGAGACCAGTGGTCACGATCGTGTTCTGCCAATGCCGCGGTTCGCCGAGAGTCGGTGGCGGCTGGCACGCCGAGGGCGTCGAGCACGCCGACCAGCGTGGATTCGGAGACCGTGATGCGCCTTCCGCTCCAGTCTTCGTATTCCGTTGCGACGCCGTACCGTCGCGCCAACTCGACGAGCGACTCGGGGAGTTCGGTCATGCGACTATCTTGCCCGCAATCAGTCGACGTCACGCATCAGCAGGTCATCCCAGGTGTCGCGGCGGACCACCAGCCGCGCCGCACCGGCGCGGGTGAACACCACCGGAACCCGGCGGGCGCCGTTGTACTGATTGGACATCGTGTAGCAGTAGGCCCCGGTGACGGGCACCGCGAGCAGATCGCCGATCGATGGTTCGCGCAGTGCGACGCCGTCGACGAGTTGGTCGCCCGATTCGCAGTGCCGTCCCACGACGCTGACGGTTTCGCCGCCACCGACCCGGTCGACGATCGTCGCCTCGAACCGCTGACCGGTGAGCGAGACCTCGAGGTTGTCGCCCATGCCGCCGTCCACCGCGACGTGCGTGACGACGCCGCGTTTGAGGGTCGTCACGCGATAAACCGTGCATGCGCTGTTGGCGACCATGCTGCGGCCCGGTTCGACGATGATGCGGCTGCCGGCGGGCAGCAGCGCCTTGGCCTGCCCCACCATCGCTTCGGCGTACTCGTCGAGTGACGGCGGATGCTCGTCGTAGGTGTAGCGCACCCCGAGGCCGCCGCCGAGGTCATACACCTCGAAGGTGCCCAGCTTCGCGATGGGCTCGACCGCCTGCGCGAGTTGTTCGATGTTGAGCAGCTGCGAGCCGACGTGGGTGTGCACGCCGTCGAGCCGCATCTTGGCGCTGCGCTCGATCCGCGCGATCGCGGAACGGGCGTCGTCGGGCATGAGGCCGAACTTCGACCCCGCATGCCCGGTCGCCTGCGAGGCATGGGTGGCGGCCTCCACGCCCGGGATGACCCGGACCAGGCACGGCTGCTGATGTCCGGCGGGAACGATGCGCTCCAGCCGGTCGATGTCGTCGAAGTTGTCAACCACCACGAGGCCGACGCCGTGCTTTACAGCCAGGCCGAGTTCGTCGTCGGATTTGGCGTTGCCGTGCAGCAGAATCCGGGCTGGGTCGGCGCCCGCCTTGAGAGCGGTCCGGATCTCGCCGCCGCCGGCGACGTCGAGGTGCAGACCCTCCTCGACCATTACCCGCTGAACCGCAGTGCACGGGAACGACTTCGAGGCAAACGCCACATCGCACCGCGGCCAGCGAGACCGGAAGGCGCCCAGGTAGTCGCGGGCGCGCTGCCGCAACGCGTCTTCGGATACCACGATTGCCGGCGTGCCGAATTGCGCGGCCACGTCGTCGAGCCGGCAACCGCCGACCACGAGGGTCCCGTCGCTGTCGGTGCGGGTGCCCGGCGGGAAGAGACCGACCAATTCGTCGGCCGTCGTCTCGGCTTTTTTCCGCTCTTCGCCCGAGCGCTCATCGCCGTGGATCGTCATCGCCCCAGCGTCTCACCGCGGGTGCGCGCGTGAACGCGGTCGACAAAGTTGGTGCCGTCGCCTACTGTATGTCTGTAATGATCCTTACAGAGCGAACCCCCACGAAGAAGCAGCAGCAGGGCGAGCAGTCCCGCGAGCAGATCCTCGACGCGACGGAAAAGCTGATGAGCTCACGCGGCTACGCGGCGACGTCGATCAGCGACATCCGCAAGGCCTGCGGTCTGCCGGCCAGCTCCATCTACTGGCACTTCGGATCCAAAGACGGCGTGCTGGCGGCTGTCATGGAACGCGGCGCCCAGCGGTATTTCGCGGCGATTCCCGTCGAGGCCACGGTCGAACGGCAGCTGGACGCGGTGATCACCCAGCAGTCGCAGCATCCCGATTTCCTGCGGCTGTTCCTGCTCCTGTCGCTGGAGCGCAGCGACGATCCAGCGGTCGCCGAAGTCGTTCGGCGGGTGCGCGATACCGCGATCGCGCGGTTCCGCGCCGCGATCGCACAACTCCTTCCCGCTGACCTCCCGGACCACACGGCGCAGCGCGTCCGCGATGAACTCGCCGCGGTGGCCGTCGCGCTGTCGGACGGCATCTTCCTCGCGGTCCATCTCGAGCCCGAGACCACCGACGTCGACCGGATGTATCGGCGGCTGCATCAGACCCTGACCGCCTTGATCCCAACTCTCTTGGAGGAGAAGTGACCGCAACCCCGAATAAGACAGCGATCATCACCGGTGCCAGTGCCGGGCTCGGATTGCAATGCGCGAGAGCGCTTCTCGCGAGTGACCCAACCTGGCACGTCGTGTTCGCGGTGCGCGACGTGGCGCGTGGCGCGCTGGCGGTCGAACAGGCCGGCCACCCGGCGCGGTGCACGGTTCTAAAAATGGACCTCGCGTCACTGATGTCGGTCCACGCCTTTGCCGACGACTTCCGCGGTCGCGGACTGCCGCCGCTGCACGCGATCGTCTGCAACGCCGGCGTTCAAGTGGTGTCGGGCACCGAACACACCGCCGAGGGCGTGGAGATGACGTTCGGAGTCAACCATCTCGGACACTTCGCCCTGGTGCGGGACCTGCTCGCGGACCTGGCCCACCCGGCGCGCATCTTGGTCGTCGCCAGCGGCACCCACGATCCGGCGAAGACCACCGGGATGCCCGCACCGCGCTACACCAAGGCTGCCGACCTCGCGCACCCCGCGGATGACGAACCGGTCGACGGCCGCCGCCGGTACACCACGTCGAAGCTGTGCAACGTGCTGTACGCATACGAACTCGACCGCCGGCTCGGCTGCGGCGCCAACGGTGTCACGGTCAACGCGTTCGATCCCGGCCTCATGCCCGGCTCCGGCCTGGCCCGCGATTACTCGGTGATCGGGCGGTGGGTGTGGCGGTACGTGTTCCCGCTGCTGCGGGTGTTGCCGAACGTCAACAGCACCCGCTCCTCGGGCGCGCATCTGGCGGCACTGGTGTGGGAGCCCCGGTTCGACGACGTCACCGGTACGTACTTCGAAGGGACGCGGCCGATCGCATCGTCGGCCGACTCCTACGACCGTGAGAAGGCGCTCGATCTATGGGAGACCAGTGAGCACCTACTGGAAAGCGCTGAATACCAGGATCAGCGCGGCGAATCCCGCGGTCGACCAGCCCAGTAGGGCGACTTCGGTTCTCGGCTCGACCATGAAATGCCGACCCCGCCGGCGTCCCAGATAGACGGCCAGTATCGCCAACAGGGCCCCTACGACTGGAAGCACCGCCCGCCCGTCGTCGAGTGGACCGGCGCCGAGCAACGGGAGGGCCCCCGCCACAAGAAAGCTGAGAGCGCTTCTTTCCCAAGCCAATTGGGTGCGCTCCGCCTGAAGGCCGGGTTTTTCCGATCGGGACGTCATGGCTAGGGCTGGACCGCGATCACGACGATCAACGCGATGGTCAGCGCCACGATGGCGCCGCCGAGCAGAACCGGCATCAGGGATCGAGGCAGTTCGGCACCCTTCTGCATTGCGGCCTGCACAGCACGCCAACGCAGAACCGCCAGGACCGCAAGGACGCCGCCAGATGTGGTGAGTGCCATCCCGAGGCCGTGGCGCACTCCGGGGATGGTCAGGGCCGGCACCAGCTGAACGACGGCGACACCGCCCGCGATGAGTGCGAGCGCGGTGCGGATCCACGCCAGGAACGTCCGCTCGTTGGCGAGGGTGAAGCGATAGTCCAGATCCTGGTCAGCCTCGTCCGCACCCACGAGCAATCAGCTTAGGTTCGGAGGGTCGGTAGTGTCACCGGACATGGCGCCCGAATCTCGGAATGGGGCCGCGGCGCAGCAGCGAACGGCGCGTCTTGCCGTCGCGGCGCTGTTCCTGAGCAACGGTGCGCTGTTCGCCAACCTGCTGCCTCGCTACCCCGAAATCAAGGCGGATCTGCAGCTGTCCAACACGGTTTACGGGATCGCGATCGCGGCGTTCTCCGCGGGCGCGCTGGTGGCAGGCCTCTCCGCGGCGGCGTTGATCCGGAGGTACCGATCGTCGCGCGTGGCGGTCGTCAGCACCCTCGGCCTCGCGGGATTCGTTGTCGCTGCGGCCCTGGCGGGGACCCCGTTGATTCTCGCCGCGGCGTTGTTCATGGCGGGAGCCTGCGATGCGATCACCGACGTGGCGCAGAACGCGCACGGGCTGCGGTTGCAGCGTAATTACGGCCGGTCGATCATCAACTCGCTGCATGCGGTCTGGGCGGCGGGAGCCATCATCGGCGGCGTGATGGGCGCCGCCGCGATCGCGCTCGACATATCTCGGCCCATACATCTGGCGTTCGCCGGGATCCTGTTCGGGGGCCTCGTGCTGATCGCTTACCCCTCTCTGTTGAAGGGACCCGATCACGACGACCATCCGTCGGCGCGCACCGGGAGCCGAGGAGACGCGGGATTCGCGGTGTACGGCACGTTGGTCGCGCTCGTCGTGCTCGCCGTGGCGGGCGCAACCGTCGAGGACGCAGGAAGTTCCTGGGCGACACTGTATTTGCGTGACAGCCTCGGTGCGCCAGGTGCCGTCGCGGTCTTCGGTTACGTGGCGCTGGTCGGATTCATGTTCGTCGGCCGGCTGATCGGGGACCGCCTTGTCGACAGGTTCGGCGAACGCGAGGTGGTTCGCGCCGGTGGCCTCCTCGCGGCCGCGGGAATGGGGGCGGCGCTGGCCTTCCCCTCGATTCCCGGCACCATCGCGGGATTCGCCGCGGCGGGATTCGGAGTCGCGACCCTGATCCCGGCGGCGATGCACCGCGCCGACCAGCTGCCTGGCCTGCGCCCGGGCAGCGGATTGACGGTGCTTACGTGGCTGATGCGGATCGGCTTCTTCGGCGCGCCCCTGATCGTCGGCGTCATCGCCGATGCGACGAGCCTACGAATCGGCCTGCTGTCCGTGCCTCTCGCGGGGCTGGTGGCGATCGCACTGGCCGGAGCGCTCAGTGCGCGACCCCGATTGAATCACCGGCTCAGCCGGCGGTGACCATCTCGATGGTGAGCACGCCGCCGATGATGAGCACGATGCCGAGCCCCATCATCGGAGTCAGGGGTTCTTTGAACAGGAACCGCGCGATGACGGCCACCAGCGCGATGCCGCACGCCGACCACACGCCGTAGGCGATTCCGACCGGCATGCCCAGTCCCAGCGACACATACAGCAGATAGAACGACAGGAGGTAGCCGGTGATGATCGGTGCGATCCACGCCTTCTTCCGAAATCCGTCCGACGCGCGTAGCGACAGGGTCGCGACCACCTCGACGAGTATGGCGCCGGCGAGCGCGAGCCACATCACCGAGCCGCCCCGGCGGGGACATCCGGTTCCGGCTCGGCGGCCGAGGCGCGATGCGAACCGAGCTCGATCAGCAGCACCCCGGCGATGATGAGCCCGATGCCCGCGACGATCGGCCAGGTGAACGGGTCACCGAAGAGCACGGCGGCCAGAACCGCAGTGACCGCCGTGCCCAGCGCGCCCCAGATTCCGTACGCGATGCCAACGGGTACGCCGGCGCGCAGCACCATCGTCAAGAACATAAACGAGGTGAGATAGCCGGCGACCACGACCGCGAGCCACGCCGAATGATCCTGGGCGGCACGCAGAGACAGCGTGGCGGCGACCTCGGTCGAGATCGCGCCCGCAAGCAGCGCCCACTTCAGCACGGCACCAAGCTATGCCATGGCCCTCAGACGGCGCGTTCGACCATGGGTGTGAGTACCTCGTGCGCGAACTGACGCAATTCGGCGTCGTCGCTGAAGTCGGGGTCGTCCGGCGGCATCGAGATATAGGTGACGAACAACCGGGCGAACACATCGGCGACCCAGCGGACCTGCCGTGGCGGTGTCCCCGGCGTGTCACCGTGGATGTAGTTGGCGATGAACGCCGACCCCATCTTCAACAGTTCCGCCGAATCGATCGGTGCGGGTTCGACGTGACCGGCGCGACGCAGCATCGGATGCTCGCGGGCGAACGTGACCGCGGCGATGAACGCCGCGGCCACCCCTTCGTTGGGATCGTCGGTGGCGTCGATGGCATCGGCGACAGCGCCGAGGAACCGTTGCGTCTCCCGGCGAACCAGCGCTTCCACCAGATCGTCGCGACGGGGATAGCGGCGGTAGGCCGTCATCCGTGACACACCAGCGCGGCGCACCACATCCTCGACCGTAATCCGTTGCAGCCCAACTGCTGCCGCCTCCTGAAGAGCGGCGTCGAGTATGCGTTGACTGGTCCGGTCGGCCGCTTCGTCCACGTTGCCGCCCGCTTTGCCGATGGACGCGGCGCCGCCGATGACCTCGATGAGCTGCGCGTCGATCACGACACCGCGACCTTCGGACGCGCACCTGCGGCACGTTCGCGGGCGAGCTGGGCGTAGCGCGGTGTCCCGAATGCCCACCGCAAGTGCCGGGCGTCGAGGTGCAGGGCGGGTTCGATGAGCCGGCGAATAAGCGCGGACGGGCGGTCATAGCCGATGAGCTCGCGTGCCCACGCCGGGGCGCGGCTCATGCCCGCGTGGATGGCGAACCGGTGCAGTTGCCGGTCCACCGGCCTTGGCAGGTCGGGGAAGAACGGCGACGTCGTCAAGAAGTCGATGAACTCACGCGTCTGCGCGTTCACGCTCAGCTTCGGTCGCATGGTCTCGACGTAATCGTCGAGTTCGGCGGCCGTCGTCGGCACCCAGTCGGCGCCGCCCAACCTGCCGATCACCGCCTGTTCGGTCAGATACCGGTCTTGCTCCTCGCGGCTCAGCGGGCGTTTGGTGTGTTCATAGGTCCGCAGAATCATCCACGGGATGCATGTGTGGACCCAGGCGATCAGCTCGGGATCCAGGGCGCGGTACGGCACGCCGTCGGGGCGAGTGCCGGTGACGAACGAGTGCACGTGCTTGACGCGTTCGATGACCCGGGTGGCGGCCTCGGTGTTGCCGAACGTCGTGGTCAGCACGTAGCCGAGGGTGGCGCGGGCGCGCTGAAATGGGTCTTCGCGGTAGTTGGACAGATCCTGAACGCCGGCCACCACGGACGGATGGAGGATCTCCAGCACGATCGCGGGCAAACCGGCCTGCGAGACGGATGCCAGGTCGGCGTTGATCTCCCACGACATGCTGCCGGGCCCGATCAGCCCGGGATCGCCTGGTGGCCCACCGTAGATCGCCGGATCATCATGACGACCAGCGCTCTTCTCGAAATCCTGCACGATGCGGTGGCGAAGCTTCTCGGCGGCGACGACCCGCTTCGGTATAAATGTGACACTCACACCACCAGGTATACCATCCGACCGCGGAGAGATGCGGTACGCGCGCGTACTGTGGAGTGGTTGTTTTCTCATCGAGGAGGTCAATCGGTGACAGCAGAGGCCAATACGCGACGCTCTGCCGACGACGGGTCGCCGGCGGTGCCCGCAGTCGAGCGGCCGGTCGTCGACACCAGCTACGGACCCGTTCGCGGCGTCGACAACGGAACGATCAAGGTGTGGAAGGGCATTCGCTATGCCGCGGCGCCAGCCGGCGACCTGCGGTGGCGGGCACCCCAGGCGCCCCAGCGGTGGTCGGAGCCGGCCGACGCGACGCGGGTGGGACCCGTCTGCCCACAGCCCACCGATCCGAGGATCCCGATCGACCTCGGCGCGCCGCAGGGTGACGACTGCCTGACGTTGAACGTGTGGGCGTCGTCGGATACCGAGGCGGGGGACGGCAAACCGGTGATGGTGTGGCTGCACGGCGGCGCTTACATCCTCGGCTCGTCGGCGCAATCGCTGTATCACGGTGCTGCACTGGCGAGCGGCGGCGACGCGCTGATCGTCACGGTCAACTACCGGTTGGGCGCACTCGGGTTCCTGGACCTGTCCTCCTTCGGCGACGGGTTCGATACCAATCTCGGCCTGCGCGACGCGCTGTTCGCACTGCAATGGGTGCGCGACAACATCGCCGGATTCGGCGGCGACCCCGCCCGCGTCACATTGTTCGGCGAGTCGGCCGGCGCAGGCATGGTGACCACGCTGCTGGCGAGCCCCGCCGCCGCGGGACTGTTCTCGGCGGCCATCGCCCAGAGTTCGCCGGCGACGTCGATCTACGACTCCGAGCGCGGCCGCCGCTTCGCCGAGTTGTTCCTCGATGCGCTGGACATCGGGCGGGGCGAAGCCCAACGCCTGCCCGCAGTTCCGATCGAGGCCGTGTTGGCGGCCTCCAAGAAGGTTTTCGACGAAGTGCCGGCCCGCTGGCCGGGGACACTGGCCTTCGCGCCGATCATCGACGGTGACGTCATTCCCGCGCACCCGGTGAAGCTGGCCCGAGAAAGTCGCACGCATCCAGTCCCGTTGATCATCGGCACGAACAAGCACGAGGCCGCGCTGTTCCGGTGGATGAAGTCGCCGTTGATGCCGATCTCGCCGCAGGCGCTGCGCGCGATGTTCACCGAGATCGCCGCCGAGCAGCCGGCGCTGCAGCTGCCCGATGAAGCGCAGATCCGCACCGCATACCGCGGCCGGCCCAAGACGATCGGCATGGGGGTGGCCCGCGACATCGGTTTCCGCATGCCGTCGATCTGGTTTGCCGACGGCCACCGGGAGGTCGCACCCGTCTACCTCTACCGGTTCGACTTCGCGCCCCCGATGCTGCGCCTGTTGCGCCTCGGCGCGGCGCACGCCACCGAGTTGCCGTATGTATGGGGCAACCTGGTCGGCGGCCCTAAGGACCCGACATTCAAATTGGGCGGCCTCAAGGCCGGCAAGACGGTGTCGGCGCGGCTGCGCAGGCGTTGGATGAGCTTCGCGGTGGACGGCACGCCGTCCGCGTCGGCCGGGGATCCCGAGTGGCGTCCGTACCGCAAAGAGGATCGGGCGTCGCTGATCATCGATGCATCCGAACGGGTGGTCGACGATCTGGACCGTGACCTGCGATTGGCCTGGGGGGACGAGGTGCTCAGCTTCCGCTGAGCAACTCCGAGTTCCCTTCGTCCCCTGCCCTTCGGGCGTGGGCCCATCGCTCGCCCCGCTTGGTCGTAGACTTTCCCACCGGAGGTGTCACCTTGGACGTGAACGGGGCCTGGACACGTGTCTTCTCGGACGTGCTACCGCCGCTGATGCACGACCCGGTGACGTTCGCGATCCCGTTCTTCCTCATCATGCTGATCATCGAATGGGTCAGCGCGGGAAAGCTGGTACATGACGAGGCGGAACGGGCACCGGCGGGCGCCTATCTGAAGCCCGACGCGTGGGCGAGCATCAAGATGGGGCTGGTTTCGATCGCCACCAGTGGCGTCCTCAACGCCATCGCCCTGTTGGCCTATGCCGCGCTCTACGTCTACGTGGCCCCGTGGCAGCTGCCGTCCACCGCCTGGTACACCTGGGTGATCGCCATCGTCGGCGTCGACGTCCTCTACTACTTCTATCACCGGATCGCGCACCGCGTCCGCCTGATCTGGGCGACCCATCAAGCACATCACTCCAGCCAGTACTTCAACTTCGCCACCGCGCTGCGCCAGAAGTGGAACATCAGCGGCGACGTGTTCCTGCGGGCGCTGCTGCCACTGCTCGGTGTGCCGCCGTGGATGGTGTTCGCCAGCTTCTCCATCAACCTCATCTACCAATTCTGGATCCACACCGAGCGCATCGGAAAGCTCTGGCGGCCAATCGAATTCGTCTTCAATACGCCGTCGCATCACCGCGTTCACCACGGCATGGACCAGCAGTACCTCGACAAGAACTACGGCGGCATCTTCATCCTCTGGGACCGGCTGTTCGGCAGCTTCAAGGAAGAGAACGTGCGCCCGAACTACGGGCTGACCAAGCAGGTCGACACCTACAACATCTGGACGCTGCAGACGCACGAATATGTGGCGATCTTCCGCGACGTCCGGTGCGCGTCACGCTGGCGAGACAAGCTGGGCTATGCCTTCGGTCCGCCGGGTTGGGAGCCCGCCGGACGCCGCGTCGACGAGGGGTCTGCAAGGGTTCGCGTATAGATCGGCGCTCCACCCCGCAGTATGGAGCCATGGATGTCCGAGAGGTTTTGCTGCCCGGCGTCGGGTTGCGCTACGAATTCGACAATCGTGACGGCGACCGGATCGGCGTGGTCGCACGACGCACCCGTGACTTCGAAATCGTCGTGTACCCAAAGGAGGACCCCGACCAGGCACAGCACGTGTTCCGACTGACCGAGGACGAGGCAGAAGCCCTCGCTCAGATCCTGGGTGCGCCGCGAATCGCGGAACGATTCGCCGACCTCACCCGCGAAGTCCCGGGCCTCGATGCCGGACAAGTTGTCCTCGAGCCCGGGAGTCCATTTGCGAATCGCCCCCTCGGGGAGACCCGGGCACGGACGCGCACCGGCGCGTCCATCGTCGCGATCGTGCGCGACGACGCGGTCCTCGCTTCGCCAGGTCCGGCCGAAACTCTCCGCGCCGGTGACGTTTTGGTGGTGATCGGCACCGCGGAAGGCATCCTTGGCGTCGAAGACATCGTCGCCAGAGGCTGACCGGTGCAGATCTCGGCGACGTTGCTGCTGGAGCTCGGCGTCATCCTCACGGTGCTCACTGTGCTGGGCAGCGCTGCACGCAGGTTCGCACTGTCGCCAATCCCGCTGTATCTCCTGGTAGGCCTGGCACTCGGAGACGGCGGCGTCGCGCCGATACCCGCTGCCGGGGAATTCGTTCACGCCGGGGCAACCATCGGTGTGGTCCTTCTGCTGCTCGTGTTGGGGCTGGAGTTCTCGATCGGCGAATTCGCCAGCAGCCTGCGCAGACATCTGCCGTCGGCGTGGGTAGATCTGTTTCTCAATGCGCCACCCGGGGCGATCGCGGGCTGGCTGCTCGGGCTCGACGGCGTCGGGATCCTGGCGCTGGCCGGCGTGACGTACATTTCGTCGTCAGGCGTCATCGCCAGGCTGCTCTCCGACCTGCGCCGGCTCGGCAACCGCGAGACCCCGGCCGTCCTGTCAATTCTCGTGCTCGAGGACTTCGCGATGGCGGCCTACCTCCCCTTGCTGGCGGTCCTCGCGGCAGGCGGAACCTGGTGGCAGGCGATTCTCGGCGTCACGTTCGCCGTTGCCGCGTTGGTGGTGGCGTTCATCGCCTCCCTTCGCTGGGGACATCACCTCGGCCGCCTGGTTGCGCATCCTGACAACGAGCAGCTTCTACTGCGAATCATGGGCCTGACGTTGATCGTTGCCGCGCTGGCCGAGTTCGTGCACGCGTCGGCCGCGGTCGGTGCGTTCCTGGTCGGTCTCACGCTGACCGGTGACGCCGCGGACCGCGCGCGGATTGTGCTGAGCCCGCTGCGGGATCTGTTCGCGGCAATCTTCTTCCTGGCAATCGGCTTCTCCGTGAACCCTGCGGAGTTGATTCCGATGCTGCCCGCCGCTCTGGCGCTCGCGGCGGTGACAGCCGTGACGAAGGTGTTGACCGGCCGGTTCGCCGCCCGTCGTGACGGGGTGGGCAGGCCCGGGCAGTTGCGCGCGGGTATGGCGCTGATCGCCCGTGGGGAATTCTCACTCGTCATCATCGGCCTGGTCGCGATGTCGATCCCACAGCTCGGTGCGGTCGCGACTCCCTACGTATTCATCCTCGCGATTGTCGGACCCGTGTTGACCCGCTTCAGCGGAGGTGGCCTGCGCCCTGCCGTCAGGCAGATCGGCGAAACACCGGCGACCGATCGGCAATAAGGTCGCCATACCATCGCTGCACAGCGGACCCCGTCTCGCGCTCGGCCATCCGTTGACCCGCACGGTGTCGCGAATCGCCGGGCGGCGTCGAGGTGATGCAACCGGCGGCCTCGAAGGACGCCCGAGCTGTGCCGCGGCCGTCGTAGGCACCGTGGTATTGCGCCCGTTCGCGCCGAGACCACGAGCGCCACGCAGCCATCCTCACCGGCCCGGCAACGGATCCTCGACGCCGCCGCCATCGGCCCCGTAGTCTCCGCCGTGTGCACACAGTGTTCGATGCCCCCGTAGATCCCCGGTTGATCGAACGTTCGCTTGCGGCAAGCTCCTTCGGTTCGATGTGGCTGGACATTCCCCGGCCCGCCTACCCTCAGCTGACCGCATCGATCACCTGCGACCTGCTCGTGGTCGGCGGCGGCTACACCGGGCTCTGGACGGCACTGCATGCCGCCGAGCGCAATCCGGACCGGCGCATCGTCCTCATCGAGGCCAACCGCATCGCGTGGGCGGCATCGGGACGAAACGGCGGATTCGTCGACGCCAGCCTGACTCACGGAGCCGAGAACGGAAAAACACGCTGGCCCAACGAGATCCACACTCTGGACCAGATGGGCATCCAGAACCTCGACGGCATGCAGGCCGACATCGAGCGTCTGAGGCTGGATACGGAGTGGCAGCGCACCGGAATGCTTTCGGTCGCCACCGAACCGCATCAGGTCGACTGGCTGCGGGACGCCGCGGACGGGGGAGAGGGCCGCTTCCTCGACACGCAGCACGTCCGCGCCGAAGCGAACTCGCCGACCTATCTGGCGGGGCTGTTCAGTGCCGACACGTGCGCCATCGTCCACCCGGCCAAGCTGGCGTTCGAGCTCGCCCGCGCGTGCACGGACGCGGGCGTGCAGATCTACGAGCGCGCCAACGCCACCCGGTTGGAGTCCGAGAGCCGTGCGCTGCGCGTGCACACCGCCGCCGCGGCCATCACCGCGCGCCAGGTGGTGCTGGCGACGAACGTCTACCCGAGCCTGTTGCGCCGCAACCGGTTGCACACCGTTCCGGTTTACGACTACGTGCTGGCGACCGAGCCGCTGACCGACGCGCAGCTGGACCGCATCGGGTGGCGGAACAGGCAGGGAATCGGTGACTGCGCCAACCAGTTTCACTACTACCGGTTGACCGTGGACAACCGCATCGTGTGGGGCGGTTATGACGCGGTGTATCACTTCGGAGGCAAGGTCGATTCCACCTACGAGGATCGGCCCGACACGTATCAGCGCCTCGCCGCGCACTTCTTCATCACGTTCCCTCAACTCGACGACGTCCGGTTCTCGCACCGCTGGGCCGGCGCCATCGACACCAACACTCGCTTCTGCGCGCACTGGGGTCGGGCCCACGATGACCGGGTCGCGTATGTCAACGGGTTCACCGGCCTTGGCGTAGGCGCGGCGAGGTTCGCGGCCGACGTGTGCCTGGATCTGCTCGACGGAATTCCCACCCCGCGCACCGAGTTGGAGATGGTGCGCCGACGCCCGTTGCCGTTCCCGCCCGAACCGATCGCGAGCATCGGCATCCAGGCGACGCGATGGTCTCTGGACCGCGCCGACCATTCGGCGGGGCGCCGCAACATCTTTCTTCGCACACTCGACGCGCTGGGTCTCGGCTTCGATTCCTGACGGCCCCTTGTCGATCGGGCCGAACGGCCGCCGTTGCCACTCTGTAACGCTTCTGTGACCCTTGCCGATGGGCTGAAGTAGGTACGCCAGTTGTGTGATTGCTCCTGGTCGGGCGCGGGTATCACTTCTCGCACTCGGCCTGTGGGCATCTCTTGACGCCGGTACCCTTTACACACTTGAGACCCAAGGGGGCGACGATGCGCCGACGATCGTTACGCGTTTTCGCGACAGTGGCAGCATCGCTCGGCGCGCTCGTGCTCCCCGGTGTGCCTGTGCAAGCCGATCCGGGCGTCATCGTGTTTCCGGGCATGGAAATCATCCAGGGCACCAACGCGTGCACATTGGGATTCGTCGACCCCGCCGCGCGCATCGCCTACACCGCCGGCCACTGCCGCGGCGACGGCACGGTGCAGGACAGCGGCCGCAGACACATCGGGCAGCAGGCGTCGTTCCGGGACAACACTCCCGACGGTGCCACCATCGACACCAACCATCAGATCACCGACTGGGAGGCGATCACCCTCGCCCCCGACGTCGCGATCAACAACGTGCTGCCGCGCGGCCTGGTGCTGGTGTCCGATCCCGGCGTCGTGCCCACACCCGGCCTACCGGTGTGCCACTTCGGCGTGGTGACGGGCGAGAGCTGCGGGAACATTCAGGCGGTCTACAACGGCTGGTTCACGATGGCCAACGGTGTCGTGAGTCAGAAGGGCGATTCCGGCGGCCCGGTCTACTTCATCACCCCCGACGGCAGGGCCGCGATGATCGGGATGTTCAACAGCACCTGGGGACAGTTCCCCGCCGCGGTGTCCTGGCACGTCGCCAATCAGCAGGCGAGCCAGGACGTCATCTCCGCGGCGTCGGCTCCGGTGCCCTAACGCAGGAGTTCGAACACGGGAATCGACGGCGCTGTCGCGCTCATCTCCGCGTCCGAGGATTCGGGTGTCAGTCCGTCGACATGTCCCTTCACCTCCCAGAACCACCGATCAAGGTAGCGCCGCAACAGATCCGGCTTGGCGTCGTCGGCGACCTCGGTGATGCGCACCTCGTGGCTGCGCCAGCGCGGACCCATCTCGATAGCGCCCGCCGCCCGCGCGTTGCGAACCCACTGGGTGGTGCCGCGCGGTGAAACCAGGTAGTCGCGGCCGTCGACGGTCAACAGATTCACGACCACACCGCGACGCTTTCCGGTCTTTCGGCCCCGGACCCGCACTGCCACCGTGCCCGCGACGCTGATGCCGGCCTCGGCGAGCAGGCGGAACAGTTCGTTGACGGCGCGGGCGGCGGGTGTGGGCTGGTCGTAGCGCACAGACATCGCATTCTCCTTCGTATCGAGAGCGGTGCTCTCTTTCGAGGGTGGCACGCTGCGGTGTGAAAATCAAGAGCAGTGATCTCGTTTTGTGTGACACTGGCGGCATGGGCAAGCGGCAGGACGCGCGCGACCGCATCGAACGCCAGATCATCGAGCTCGGCCGTCGTCACCTGGTCACCGAAGGTGCGGCCGGGTTGTCGCTGCGCGCCATCGCGCGCGATCTCGGCGTGGTGTCGTCGGCGGTCTACCGGTACGTGGCCAGCCGCGACGAGCTGCTGACGCTGCTGCTCGTCGACGCCTATTCGGAGCTGGCGGACGCGGTGGACGACGCAGGTGCTTGCGAGACTTCGTGGCGCGATCGGCTTCTCGTCATGGCGCAGGCCGCCCGGCAGTGGGCCGTCGATCACCCGGCGAGTTGGGCGCTGCTGTACGGCAGTCCGGTGCCGGGGTATCGCGCTCCGGCGGAACGAACCGTCGGCCCGGGCACGCGAGTCGTCGGCGCGCTGTTCGGCGCCGTCGCCGCGGGCATCGCGGCAGACGACATCTCGACCTCCGACGTCGCTGTGGGGCAGCGGTTGTCGTCGGATTTCGACCGGGTGCGCGAGGAGTTCGATTTCTCCGGCGACGACTCCGCGGTCGCCAAGTGTTTCCTGCTGTGGGCGGGGCTGATCGGGGCGATCAGCCTGGAGGTGTTCGGCCAGTACGGGGCGGACACGCTCACCGACCCGGGGGATGCCTTCGACCTCCAGGTCAACCTGCTGATCGAGATGCTCACCCGATAATTCAGTATTGACTTATATAAGTGTCTACTTTAATCTAGGACCGTGCACGCGTTCGACGTCCTTGGTGACCCGGTGCGTCGGCGCATTCTCGAATTACTCGCCGAGGGCGAGCAGTCGGCGGGGACCATCGGTGCGCAGATTCAGGAAGAGTTCGCGATCAGCCAGCCGGCGGTGTCGCAGCACCTCAAGGTGTTGCGCGAGAACGGATTCACCTCGGTACGGCCGGACGGGCAGCGCAGGCTGTACGCCGTCAACGGCGCGGCGCTACGCGACGTCGATGAGTGGCTTGACGGCTTCCGCCGGTTCTGGGCGCCGCGACTCGACGCCCTGGCGACCGAGATCGCGCGCGGAAAACGACAACGCAGAAGCCAAGGAAGGCAACATGACTGACGTCGATATCGAGCATCAAATCAACGCCGTCGAGCGCAAGCTGGGATCGCGCATCATCGATGCCAAGGAAGCGCACGTCGTCACCATCAGCCAGTCCTACGACACCGATCAGAACGACCTCTGGGACGCCGTCACCAACATCGAGCGCATTCCCCGGTGGTTGATGCCCATTTCCGGCGACCTGACGGTCGGCGGTTCCTACCAGTTGGAGGGTCAGGCGGGCGGTACCGTCCTGACCTGCGATCCGCCCAAAAACTTCACCGCGACTTGGGAATTCGGCGGAGGTGTCAGCTGGATCGATGTCACCGTCAGCGCCGACGGCCCGGACCGCTCGCGCCTGGTGATCGAGCACATCGCCCACGTCGACGACCACTGGGACCAGTTCGGGCCCGGCGCGGTCGGGATGGGTTGGGATTCGATGGTGCTCGGGCTCGCGATCCACGTGGCGACCGGGGCGGCCATCGATCCGTCCTTCGGTGAGCAGTGGATCGTCACCGACGACGGTCGGCGGTTCCTCACCCTGTCCGGCGAGAGGTGGTGTGACGCGAACATCGCGTTTGGAACCGACCCGTCGACAGCGCGCGAGATGGCACAGCGATGCCTGGCGGCGTACCTCGGCGAGGAAAACTAGAACACGTTCTAGCCATCCGGGGCGGCCGGGGATATCCTCGACCCGATGCATGCCCAGACACCTGTCCAGATTGCGTGGGTGACGCGGGACCTCGATGTCACCGAAAAGGCGCTGACCACGATGTTGGGCGCCAAGAAGTGGGTGCGCATACCCGACGTCCACTTCGCGCCCGACACGTGCACCTTCCGCGGCGCGCCCGCCGACTTCACCGCCGACATCGCGTTCAGTTACGCCGGTGACACCCAGCTCGAGCTGATCGCACCGATCGGCGGCGGCCCGAGCGTGTACTCCGAGTTCCTCGACACCTGCGGACCCGGTCTGCACCACATCTGTGTCGAGGCACCCGACTCCGCGGCGTTCGACGCTGCACTGCGCGACGCAGAAGCCAACGGGACCCCCGTCGTGCAGCAGGGGATCATGCCCGGCGGGATGCGGTTCGCCTACCTGTCGGCCGTCGAGGCCGGCGCCCCCTACATCGAGATCGCCGTCATCCCCGACGAGATCAAGTCATTTTTCGACTATGTGAAACAGGAGCAACAGTGAGCGCTCTCGACATTCCGGACACCGTCGACGCGGCCGATGTTCAGTCATGGTCTGACGAGGTCGATGTCCTGGTCATCGGCTTCGGCATGGCCGGCGGCTGCGCAGCCGTGAGCGCCGCGGCGGCGGGAGCCGACGTTCTGGTGCTGGAGAAGGCGGCCGCGGCAGGCGGCACCAGTGCGATGGCCGGTGGCCACTTCTATCTGGGCGGCGGCACAGCGGTGCAGCAGGCCACCGGACACGACGACAGCGCCGATGAGATGTACAAGTATCTCGTGGCCGTCTCGGCGGACCCGGATCTCGACAAGATTCGCCTCTACTGCGACGAAAGCGTCGAACACTTCGATTGGCTTGAGGCGCTTGGGTTTCAGTTCGAACGCAGCTTCTGGAAGGGCAAGGTGGTGGTGCCGCCCGGCACCGAGGGGTTGTCCTACACCGGTAACGAGAAGGTATGGCCGTACTGTGAGCAGGCCAAACCGGCGCCGCGCGGACATTCGGTTCCGGTTCCGGGAGAGTTGGGCGGCGCTGCCATGGTCATCGACCTGCTGGTGAAACGTGCGACCGATCAGGGCGTGCAGATCCGCTATGAGACCGGCGTGACCAATCTGGTGGTCGACGACGGCCGCGTCGTCGGGGTCCGCTGGAAGCACTTCGGCGAAACCGGGGCGATCAAAGCCAAGGCCGTCGTCATCGCCGCCGGCGGCTTCGCGATGAACGCCGAAATGGTCGCCGAGCACACTCCAGCGCTCGGTCAGAAACGGAAAACCAAACACCACGGCGAGGTAGAGCCCTACATCCTGGGCAACCCCTACGACGACGGAGTCGGCATCGCCCTCGGCGTATCGGCCGGTGGCGTGGCGGAGAACCTCGACGGGCTGTTCATCACCGCCGCCGCGTACCCGCCGGAGATTCTGCTGACCGGTGTCATCGTCAACAACCGGGGCGAGCGGTTCGTCACCGAGGATTCCTACCACTCACGCACATCGGCGTACGTCCTGGAACAACCCGACCAGCAGGCATACCTCATCGTCGACGAAGCGCACATGCAGATGCCCAAGATGCCGCTGATCAAGTTCATCGACGGATTCGAGACGGTCGCGGAAATGGAGGAGGCGCTTGGCATTCCGGCGGGCAAGCTCGCCGCCACCCTCGACCGTTACAACGACAACGCCGCGCGCGGCGAAGACCCGGACTTTCACAAACAGCCGGAATACGTTGCGGCACAGGACAACGGCCCGTGGGCTGCGTTCGATCTGTCACTGGGCGTAGCGATGTACTCGGGATTCACCATGGGCGGTCTCGACGTGTCGATCGACGGACAGGTGTTGCGCTCCGATGGCAGCGTCATCGAAGGCCTCTATGCCGCGGGCGCCTGCGCGTCGAACATCGCGCAGGACGGCAAGGGCTATGCCAGCGGCACCCAGCTCGGCGAAGGGTCGTTCTTCGGCCGCCGTGCGGGTACGCACGCCGCTCAGGCCTGCACCTAGACCGGCGCGGGTTCCTCGCCGCCGACCCGGCCGAACCGCCACTCACCCTCGCCGAGCAGCTCGAGTTCATGGGTGTGATGCTGCTCGAGCGCCTTACGGTGGCTGACGCTCACCAGAATGGTGTCGGGCAGCTCGCTGCGAATGAGGGTGTACAGCAGGTACTCCAGACCTTCGTCGAGTGCCGAGGTCGACTCGTCGAGGAACACGGCCAACGGCTTGGTCAACAGAATGCGGGCGAACGCGATGCGCTGCTGTTCGCCGGGGGAGAGCACCTTGGCCCAGTCCTCGACTTCGTCGAGTCGATCGACCAGGTGCGGCAGTGCCACCTGTTCCAGCGTGCGCTTCAGAGTCCTGTCGTCGATGTCGCCTTCCTCGGTCGGATAGCTGACGACCGCGCGCAGATTGCCGAGAGGAACGTACGGCATCTGGGACAGGAACATGGTCTCGTTGGGCCCACACGGCCGCGTCAATGTGCCGGTGGTGAACGGCCACAACTCGGCAAGGCTGCGCAACAGGGTCGTCTTGCCGGAGCCGGATTCGCCCTTGACCGCCAAGGTGTCGCCTACCTCGAGGCGCAAGTCGAGTGGTTTGACGAGCTGCTTACCGTCGGGGGTTCGTACTTCTATGTCCTTGAGTTCCACGGTGCCGTCCCTGCACGGCGTGGTGGTGATCTCGGGGAGCGCCCTGCCCTCTTCGTTCGCGGTGAGCAACCCGTCGAGGCGGATGATCGACGCGCGGTAGCCCGCGAACGCGTCGTATGCGTTGCGGAAGAAGGAGAGCCCCGATTCGATATTGCCGAACGCCGAAGCCGACTGACTCATCGCGCCAAGGGTGATCTCGCCGTCGAAGAACCTCGGGAACTGAAACAGATAGGGCGGCACGACGATGATCTGGCTCATCGACAGGTTCCAGCCGTAGAAGGCCATCATCCTGTTGATCCACCGCTTGTAGTTGGCGACGATCGGCGCGAAGAGCTTTCGCAATCCGGTGCGCTCGGCAAGCTCGCCGCGATAGAACGCCACGGCCTCCGACGCGTCGCGCAGCCGCACCAGCGCATAGCGAAACGCCGCGTTGAACTTCTCGTTCCTGAACGACAGCCAGATGATCGGCCGGCCCACCCAGAACGCAATGACCGATGCGAAGAGCACGTAGGCGATCAGGATCCAGAACATCGCCTTGGGCAGCTCATAGTTCACGAAGGGGAGCGTGAGCGTTCCCGACAGGTTCCAAAGAATCGCGGTGAACGAAATCATCGAGGCGATCGCATTGACCGAGCCGAACAGCAGCGTGGAGGTGGAGGTGTTCGCCGGGGTGTTCGGAAGGCCGCCGACGCCCGCGGTGAAGATGTCGATGTCGTACTGGATCCGCTGATCGGGGTTGTCGATCGTGTCGTCGATGAAGCGGCCGCGGTAGTACGCCTTGCCGTCGAGCCAGTCGCCCGTCAGCCGGTCGGTTAGCCACGCGCGCCAGGCGAGCATGAACCGCTGGGTGATGAAGAGGTCGAACATGATGCGTGCGACGTGCAGGAAGGCCAGCGCCGAGAACACGATCATCGACAGGTAGAAGCCGTCGCGTCCAGAGTTCTTTACTGCGTCGTCGCCCGCGGCAACGCCGGCCGCCACGACCTGGAAGCTGGTCATCATGTCGTTGCCCTGGAAGCTGAACAACACCGTGAGCCGGACGCCAAAGATCACCGACAGCAGGATCACCGCCAGCCACAGCCACACCTTGACGCTGTCCGGTCCTTTGAAGTAGTCGCCGGTGATACGCCAGAACTGCCTGCCCCACACCGTGTACTTCGCGATCAGGACACAGATCAACAGCGTCGCCACCGCGGCGATCAACCACGCCTGGCCGATCCACTGCAGCGACGTCAGGAGCTCTTGGCCCCAGTCCAGCGTGGGGACGAACATTCCCTCTTCCACTGTGGCAAGGTACCTCGCCAGCCTGTTACCGGCGTTACCAGTGGTCGCCAGTGCCGGTGGGGAGTCTGTCCAGCCGCCATTCGCCGTCGCCCGTCAGTTCCAGTCGCCGGCTGTGGAACCGTTCGACGGTGGCGCGGTGGCTCACACTCACCACGATGGCGTCGGGGAGTTCGGCACGCAGCAACTCGTAGAGCATCAACTCGAGGCCCTCGTCCATCGCCGAGGTCGACTCGTCCAGAAACACCACCGCAGGCCGATTCAACAGGATGCGGGCGAACGCGAGGCGTTGCTGCTCGCCCACGGAAAGCACCTTTGCCCAGTCCTGGGCCTCGTTGAGGCGGATCGCGAGGTGTGACAGTGCGACCTTGACGAGAGCCTCTTGGATCTCCCGGTCGTCCGGCCCCTTCTCGAGGGGATAGCACGTGATGGCACGCAGGTCGCCGAGCGGCAGGTAGGGCAGTTGCGGGACGAACATCGCGCCGGCACGGCCGGCGGGAGACCGGACGCTGCCCGTGGCGAAGGGCCACAAGCCGGCCAGGCTCTGCAGCAGGACCGTCTTGCCGACCCCGGACCGCCCGCTGATCAACAGCGCATCGCCCGGATCGAGCCGCAGCCCCAGCCCGCGCACGAGTAAGTCGCCGTTGGGCATGCGGACATCGACATCGTCGATCTCCAACGAATCGTCAATCGACCCCGCGGTGTCGACCGAAGTGAACATCCCCGCTCGCGAGTTCTGCTCGGCCAACCCGTCCAGCCGGATGATGACCGCACGATAGCTCGCGAATTGGTCGTAGGCGTTGCGGAAGAACGACAGCGAGTTGTGGATCTCGGTGAACGCGTTCGACGACTGCCATACATCGCCGAACGAAATCCGTTGTGCGAAAAGCGCTTGCGCCTGCACGATCCACGGAAGGGGATTGATCGCCTGACTCATCGTCACGTTGAAGCCGAAGAACAGCATCATCCGGTTCAACCAGCTGCGGTAGTTGCGCATGACGTCGGAGAGTCGCCCGTCGAGCAGTTTGCGTTCCGCATTCTCACCGCGATACAGGCCCACGGCGGCACCGGTATCGCGTAACCGCACCAACGCATACCGGAAGCCCGCGTTACGCAGTTCGTTGAAGTAACTCAAGCGAATCAACGGACGGCCGATGACGAAGGCGACGATCGTCACCACCAACACGTAGGCGATCACGATCCAGAACAGCGCCTTGGGCAGCACCATGCCGCCGACGGTGACAGGTTCGGACAGCCGCCAGAGAATCGCACCGAACGACAGCACCGACACCACGGCGTGCACCGCGCCGAACAACAGGGTGTTGCCCGAGTTGAAGATCGGGTTGTTCGGGTCGCCGCCGACGCCCGCGGTGAAGCTGTCGATGTCCTGCTGGATTCGCTGGTCGGGGTTGTCGATGGGCCGACGGGTGAACTGGGCGCGAAAGTAGGCGAAGTCGCTGAGCCAGTCGCCGATGTAGCGTTGGCTCAACCAGATTCGCCACCGCATCATGAATCGCTGGGTCACGTACATGTCTATGAGCAGTCGCACGAGGTAACACCCGGCGAGGATGCCGAACACCGCGATGGATGCCCAGAACCCGTCGATGCCCGAAGACCGCACCGCCTCGTCGGTACCGCCCTGAAACGCAATCTGTACCGCGGTGAACAAGTCGTTGACGTAGTAGGTGAGGAGCACGTTGATGCGCACCGAAACGATCGTCGAGAGCAGCAGGACGCCGACGACCGCCCACACCGACGCGCTCTGCCTGCCGGTGAAATAGCCCGACGTGATGCGCCAGAACTGGCGCCCCCACTCGGTCATACGGCCGAGGAGAACCAAGACCACGACGAGGCACACCGCCGTGATGACGAAAGTCTGCACAATCCAGATCGCAGAATTGCCGAGTTCGCGGCTCCAGTCGATGGACGACTCGAACTGTGAGTTCAAGCGGCGCCACCCCCAGCACACCAACCGGCGTGCGGCGAAGCTACCGCAGTGCGGACCGCGCGACGGTCCTCGCGGGCCGCGGTCAGTTGAACGTCTTCCGCAGGTGCACCGTCAGAGCGTCGACATCCTCGTGCGCACCGGCGAATCCGAGGTATCCGTCTGGCCTGACAAGGAAGCTGGAATGACCGGTCGCCGAGTACGCCGTCGCGAAATTCGACTCCGCATCGCGCACCAACGGCAGTACCGTGCCTGCGACGTCGGCGCCGGGCGCGGCGACCAGATACACGTTGAGATGACCGCCGGCGATCGCTGTCGCTGCGTCGGCGGCCCGCTCGAACTGCTCGACATCGGAGGGTCCGGCGCCGCCGTCCGCGTACAGCAGCAGCGTGTGCCCAAGCCCGAACAGTGAGAACAGCCGCAGCGGCCCGGTGACCGCGGCACGGGTCAGACCCGTCGCGTCGGGCGCCCGGGCACCGGCGTCGGTTCCCACGATGGGGGAGTCGGCGTAGTTGATCAGCAGCTGGGCCTCGCGACGGATCACGTAGTCGACGTCGGTGGAATCGGCGCCGATGCCCTCACGCGCACTGCGTACCGTCCGGCCCACAACCTCTTCGCCGACGGGGCGGCGCTCGGCGTCGTAGCTGTCGAGCAGACCGGGCGCCGCGCGGCCGGACACCGCGAGCGCGAGCTTCCACGCGAGGTTGTGCGCGTCCTGGATGCCGGTGTTCATCCCCTGGGCGCCCGTCGGCGGATGGATGTGCGCGGCGTCGCCCGCGACGAACACCCGGCCCCGCCCGTACGCGTCGACGATCCGGTGACTGATCCGAAAGACGGAGGACCAGCGCATGTTTCGTGCCGTCGTCGGTTCCGGCGAGAGCCGGTCGAGCACCGCCTGCACATGGCTCAGCTCGGGTTTGCGCTCACCCTCGAACCCGTGCGCGATGCCCTGCGACGGTGCGGCGGACAGCTCGGGGGGCACGAGCATCGACATGCGGTACCGGCCGCGGCCCGGCAGGGGAATGCACACCAGCAGCTCGTCGGTCACGCCGTCGGTCTGATGCATGGCGCGGATCGCGTAACCGCGGGGCGCCGACCAATCCACCTCGACGTCGCCGAGCATGTACTGCTCCTCGAACGCCGCGCCCTCGAACGTCAACCCAAGGGTCTTGCGCACGACGCTGTGCGCACCGTCGGCGCCGATGAGAAAACCGGCCTGCACGGTCTGATCGCCCCCGTGACCGGTCAGCGTGACGCGGACGCCGTCGCCGTCCTGCTCGAACCCGCCGACCCGCACCCCGCGCTCGACCTCGACGCCACGCAGGGCCAGTTCCTCGCGCAAAATTCGTTCGGTGGCGTACTGCGGTATCGCGATGAACCCGAAGGGCACATCGGACGGAATCGCGAACTCGACCTGGCCGACCTTCTCGCCGTTGACATATACGATCTGCCCGTGCATCTCGACGGCCGCGTCCAGAATGCGTCCCAACAAGCCCATCGATTCGAAGACTTCGAGCGTACGTGGCTGCACACCAACGGCTTTCGCATACTGCACCGGTTCCGGAAGCGGATCGACGATGCGGCAGTCGACACCGCGGCGCGCCAGCTCGATGGCCGCGGTGAGTCCGACAGGACCGGCGCCGGCGATGAGTACTTGCGTTTGCGAAGAGTTTGGCACGCGCTGATTATGCTGCCTCCATGAGCAATGACGCTCCCGCTTCCGATGCCTCTTCCGTCAACGCCGGACACCTCATCGCCCGGCGACTGCGAGCCAGCGGAATCGACACCGTCTTCACGCTGTCCGGCGGACATCTGTTCTCCATCTACGACGGCTGCCACGCCGAGAACATTCGCCTGATCGACACTCGACACGAACAGACCGCGGCGTTCGCCGCCGAGGGCTGGTCGAAGGTGACCCGCGTACCCGGCGTGGCGGCACTCACCGCCGGACCCGGCGTCACCAACGGGATGAGCGCAATGGCCGCCGCTCAACAGAACCAATCGCCACTGGTGGTGCTCGGTGGCCGCGCACCCGCGGCGCGCTGGGGACAGGGCTCGCTGCAGGAAATCGACCACGTACCGTTCGTTGCGCCGCTGACCCGATTCGCGGCGACCGCGCAGTCGCCGGACGCCGTCGGCTCGCTGATCGACGACGCGCTGCGCGCCGCGGCGGGAGTCGGCGGCCAGTCGACCGGGGTGTCGTTCGTCGACTTCCCGATGGATCACGTATTCGGCATCGCTCATGACGATGGCGCACCGGGCGCGCTGCCCGGTACGTCGGCGTCGGTGCCGCCTGACGCCAATGCCGTCGACGTGGCCGTCCGGCTGCTCAGCGAGGCCCAGCGGCCCGTCATCATGGCGGGCACCAACGTGTGGTGGGGCCATGGCGAGACCGCACTGCTGCGCGTGGCCGAAACGCTGCGTATCCCAGTGCTGATGAACGGCATGGCGCGCGGCACTGTGCCCGCCGATCACGACCTCGCATTTTCGCGAGCGCGGTCGAAAGCGTTGCGGGAGGCCGACGTTGCCGTCGTCATCGGCGTGCCGATGGACTTCCGGCTGGGCTTCGGCGGCGTGTTCGGACCCGACACCACCCTGCTCGTGGTCGACCGCGTTCAACCCGACCGACCGCATCCTCGCGAGGTCGCCGCCGAAATGTACGGGGATCTGACAACCACCCTGGCCGCGCTGGCGAGCGCGACGCGATCCGACCACGAGGCCTGGATCGCCGATCTGCGCACCACGGAAACCACCGCGCGGGCCGCAGAGGCCGCCGAGTTGGCCGATGACCGCACGCCGCTGCACCCGATGCGGGTGTACGCCGAACTAAGCGAGCTGCTGGACCGCGACGCGATCGTCGTCATCGACGCCGGCGATTTCGGCTCCTACGCGGGCCGGGTCATCGACAGCTATGTGCCCGGCGCGTGGCTGGACAGCGGCCCGTTCGGCTGCCTGGGGTCGGGACCCGGTTATGCGCTGGCCGCGAAGCTGGCCCGGCCCGACCGGCAGGTCGTGCTGCTGCAAGGCGACGGTGCATTCGGGTTCTCCGGGATGGAGTGGGACACGCTGGTGCGGCACGGAGTTCACGTGGTGTCGATAATCGGCAACAACGGAATCTGGGCGCTGGAAAAACACCCCATGGAGATGCTGTACGGCTACTCGGTGGTGGCCGAGTTGCGGCCCGGCACCCGCTACGACCAGGTCGTCACCGCACTGGGTGGCCACGGTGAACTGGTGGCGACGCCGGCCGACCTGCGGCCGGCGCTGGAGCGGGCCTTCGCCGCCGGACTGCCCGCGGTCGTCAACACACTGACCGATCCGACGGTGGCATACCCGCGCCGCTCCAATCTGGGCTGATCCCGGGCGTCCCTCCTCCTCGCGAGCGGCCGTGTCTGCACACGACACGCCGGGTCAATCCGTACAAATGCGGTCGGTCGCCGTGCACGAGCGCGCGGAAATTCACTCGACGCGCCGGGCGGCCGGCACACATGCTGGATAGATGGATGTGCGGCTTCATGATTCCGTCGACGAGTTCCGCGCCTTCGCGGAGCCGTTGTATCGACGCGACCCCGTCGCCCACACCATCGAGCTGACGCTGCTGCTTGGCGGAACCTTTCCGGACGACTCGCTGCTGCTGACTTTATGGCGGGACGGTGAACCGTTGGGTGCGGCTCTGCAGACGCCGCCCTATCCGTTGGTGTGCAGCGGAATTCCGCCTAGTGCTGTCGACGCCGCTACCGCGGAGCTCGTCGATCGGCGGCCCGGACTGCCCGGCGTTCGCGGTATGCGCACAACTGCGCTCACCTTCGCCGAAGCGTGGCAAGCCATGACCGGACAAACCGCGACCGTGAACACCGAGGAGCGGCTCTATCGGCTGGGAACGTTGCGCACTCCTGTCGGAGTCCGCGGCTCGGGCCGGCTTGCCACCGACGAGGACCGCGATCTGATCGTCGACTGGGTGGGGCAGTTCTTCGGTGAGGCCTTCAGCGGGGTGTCGAACGACGGAGCCGAGTTCGTCGACGCGGCGGAGCGCAAGGGAGACCGCTTCACGCTGTGGACCGTCGATGACGTCCTGGTGAGCATGGCGATGCTGCGCGCACCGGCGGCGGACGCGTCGCGGATCGGCCCCGTGTTCACGCCGCCCGACTGCCGCGGCCACGGCTACGGATCGGCCGTCACCGCCGCCGCCGCCCAACTCGCACATCGCAGCGGAACCGCCGACGTGGTGCTGTTCGCCGATCTCGCCAACCCGGTTTCCAACTCCATTTATCAGCGAATCGGCTTCGAAGCCGTCGCGGACTGCGTGCGCGTCGACTTCGCGTCCGCCGGCTGACGTGTGGTCACGCCCGCCGAGGCGGGCCGCGTACCGTAAAGCTGTGGCGAAGACCAAAACCCGCACCTCAGGTCGTGTCAGCAGTCGGTTCTGGCGGATGCTCGGGGCGAGCACCGACAGGGACCAGGCGTCGTCGATGGCTCAGGTGAGCGACTCGGCGGAGTTCGACGCGAAGGCCGCTGACCTCGACGACGAGCAACTGCTCAAAGCCGCCAGGCTGCTGAATCTCGACGACCTCGCCGATTCCGCGGACATTCCGCAATTCCTGGCGATCGCACGCGAGGCATCCGTCCGGACCACCTCACTGCGGCCGTTCGACGTGCAACTGCATGCGGCCCTGCGGATGCTTGCGGGCGATGTCGTCGAGATGGCCACCGGTGAAGGCAAAACCCTCTCGGGTGCCATAGCCGCAGCGGGGTATGCGATCGGCGGCCGGCATGTGCACGTCATCACGATCAACGACTACCTGGCTCGCCGCGACGCCGGGTGGATGGGCCCGCTGATCGAAGCGCTGGGCCTGACCGTCGGCTGGGTCACCGCCGAATCGACGGCCGACGAGCGGCGCAAGGCCTATGAATGCGACGTCACCTACGGCTCGGTCAACGAGATCGGGTTCGACGTCCTGCGGGACCAACTGGTCACCGACGTCGACGATCTGGTGTCGCCGAACCCCGATGTCGCGGTGATCGACGAAGCCGACTCGGTGCTCGTCGACGAAGCCTTGGTGCCGTTGGTATTGGCGGGCACCACGCACCGCGAGACCCCCAAAGTCGAACTGATCCGGATGGTCGGCGAACTGACCGAGGGCAAGGACTACGAGACCGACTCCGACAGCCGCAACGTGCACCTCACCGAGAGCGGTGCGCAGAAGCTCGAAGCCAAGCTCGGCGGTATCAACCTGTACTCCGAGGAACACGTCGGCTCCACCCTGACCGAGGTCAACGTCGCGCTGCACGCCCACGTGCTGTTGCAACGCGACGTGCACTACATCGTTCGTGACAACGCCGTGCACCTCATCAACTCCTCGCGTGGCCGCATTGCCCAGCTGCAGCGCTGGCCCGACGGACTGCAGGCCGCGGTGGAGGCCAAAGAGGGCATCGAGACCACCGAGACCGGCGAGGTGCTCGACACGATCACAGTCCAGGCCCTCATCGACCGGTACCCGACGGTGTGCGGCATGACCGGCACCGCCTTGGCGGCCGGCGAGCAGCTACGCCAGTTCTACAAACTCGGTGTGTCGCCAATTCCCCCGAATACTCCCAACATTCGCGAGGACGAAGAGGATCGCGTATACGTCACTGCGGCTGCCAAGGCCGCCGCGATCGTCGAGCACATCGTCGAGGTGCACAAGACCCGCCAGCCGGTGCTGGTCGGTACTCGCGACGTCGCCGAGTCTGAGGACCTGCACGAGCGCCTGGTCAAGGCGGGGGTGCCCGCCGTCGTGCTCAACGCGAAGAACGACGCTGAGGAAGCCGCGGTCATCGCCGAGGCCGGCGCGCTCGGATCGGTGACGGTGTCCACCCAGATGGCCGGTCGCGGAACTGACATCCGGCTCGGCGGGTCCGACGAAGCCGACCATGACGACGTCGCCGAACTGGGCGGGCTGCACGTCATCGGCACCGGGCGGCACAACACCGAGCGGCTGGACAATCAGCTGCGCGGACGCGCCGGACGTCAGGGCGACCCAGGATCGTCGGTGTTCTTCTCCAGCTGGGAAGACGACGTGGTGGCCGCTCACCTCGATGCGAACAAGTTGCCGATGCAGACCGACGAAGACGGCCGCATCGTCAGCCCCAAGGCGGCCAGCTACCTGGACAGCGCACAGCGCATCGCCGAGGGCCGCATGCTCGACGTGCACGCCAACACGTGGCGCTACAACCAGCTGATCGCTCAGCAGCGCGCCATCCTGGTGGAGCGCCGCGACACCTTGTTGCGCACGCCGACCGCGCGCGACGAGCTGCGGGAGCTGTCGCCGGACCGCTACGACGAGCTGGTGGAGCAGGTCGGCGAGGAGAAACTCGAGAAGATCTGCCGCCTGATCATGCTCTACCACCTCGACCGCGGCTGGGCCGATCACCTGGCGTTCCTCGCTGACATCCGGGAGAGCATCCATCTGCGGGCCCTCGGCAGGCAGAACCCGCTCGACGAATTCCACCGGATGGCCGTCGACGCGTTCGCCTCGCTGGCCGCCGACGCGATCGAGGCCGCGCAGCAGACCTTCGACACGGCGGCCTCGATCGAGGACGAACCGGGCGTCGACCTGTCCAAGCTGGCCCGGCCGACCTCGACGTGGACGTACATGGTGCACGACAACCCGCTGGCCGACGACACCTTGTCGGCGCTGAGTTTGCCGGGGGTATTCCGCTAGGTTCTATCCATGCAGGAGCCGCGCGACCGGGTACTGACGGTGCCCAACGTGCTCAGCGCGCTACGTCTGGTGCTGGTGCCGGTTTTCCTCTGGCTGCTGCTGGTGGTGCACGAGAACGCATGGGCCGTGGCCGTGCTCATGTTCAGCGGCGTCTCGGACTGGGCCGACGGCAAGATCGCGCGGCTGGTCGACAATCAGTCGTCGCGGCTCGGAGAGCTGCTGGACCCGGCAGTGGACCGCATCTACATGGTCGCCATCCCGATCGCGATGGCCATTCACGGATCGGTGCCGTGGTGGATCGTGCTGACCCTGCTCGGTCGCGACGTCGTGCTGGCCGCCACGCTGCCACTGCTGCGCAGTAGGGGGCTGACCGCGCTACCGGTCACCTACATCGGCAAGGCGGCGACGTTCGCGCTGATGTCGGGGCTTCCGCTGATTCTGCTCGGGCAGTGGGATGCGTTGTGGAGCCGGGTGATTCTCGCGTGCGGCTGGGCGTTCCTGATCTGGGGTCTGGCGATGTACCTATGGTCGGGCGTGCTGTATCTGATCCAGGTTTCGATGGTGATGCGTCAAATGCCCAAAGTGGGCCGCTGAGGCCACCGGAGTGATGATGAGTCAGCTCGGCGGCTACGACCCGGAAGCCGGACGAAGCGCCCATGTGGCGAATCGCCCGACGTTGATTCCGGTGCCGTCGTTACTGCGCTCCCTGTTGTCGGACCATCTGGATCCCGGCTACCAGGCGGCCGCGGATGCGAAAGAACACGGCGAGCAGCGCAAGCGGTGGCAGACGTGGGCGTGGCAGATCACGGGCGCGGTGTTGATTGCGCTGGTATTCGTCGCCGCGGTCGGCCAGGCCCGGTCCACCGCACCCGGCGTGCGGGAGACCCAACACGTGCTCTCCGGCAGCGTGCGTTCCGCCGAGGCGGCGGTGGCCGACGCCTCGAGCCGACGCGATGCGCTGGCCGCCGAGGTGGACACCGAACAGCGCCAACGCCTGGAGGGTGACGCGCGCGGCCAACAACTGCTTGGCCAACTCGACGAATCGAACCTCGCCGCCGCGGCCACCGCCGTGATCGGGCCGGGTCTGCAGATCACCGTCAACGATCCGGGAATGTCGGTGGACCTGTCCGACGTGTCGAAGGAGCGGGTGCCCGGCAGTCAGCAGGTGATCCTCGACCGCGACCTGCAGCAGGTGGTCAATTCGCTATGGCTCAGCGGCGCGGAGGCGGTCTCGGTCGGCGGTGTGCGCATCGGGCCGAACGTGACGATCCGGCAGGCGGGCAGCAGCATCCTCGTCGACAATCAACCGATCAGCAGCCCATACGTCATTCTCGCCGTCGGACCGCCCCACGCGATGCAGGACATCTTCGATCGCAGTGCCGGACTGCACCGGCTTCGGCTGCTGGAAACGTCGTACGGTGTCGGAGTCCAGGTGAGCACCTCCGAGGCGCTCACCCTGCCGGCGAGTCCGATTCGGGAAGTCAACTTCGCCAAGGAGATTGGGCAGTGATCAGCAGATGAAGCCACAGTCGTGATCGGGATCGCCGCACTCGTCATCGGCATCGTCCTCGGGTTGGTGTTCCACCCGGACGTGCCCGAGTTCGTCCAGCCGTATCTACCGATCGCCGTCGTCGCCGCACTCGACGCCGTGTTCGGCGGTCTGCGCGCCTATCTGGAACGCATCTTCGATTCGAAGGTGTTTGTCGTGTCCTTTGTGTTCAACGTGTTGGTCGCCGCGCTCATCGTCTACGTCGGAGACCAACTGGGGGTCGGCACACAGCTGTCCACCGCCATCATCGTGGTGCTGGGCATCCGGATCTTCGGGAACGCGGCCGCGTTGCGGCGCAGACTGTTCGGCGCGTGACCCCTTGACCGACGACACCCCTGCCCACTCGGCCGAGCCCGATCAGCACGGCCGCCACGAATTGCCGCCGGATGCGCCGTCACCCGAGATCGGCGAGCTGCATCGCGGCGGGGTCGTCGGCGTCGCGGCGCGCGGTCGGTCGCAGATCGTGTTCGGTGCACTCGCCATGGTGCTGTGCGTGCTGCTGGGGCTGGCGATCATCACGCAGGTGCGGCAGACCGAATCGGGCGACTCGCTGGAGACCGCCCGCCCCGCCGACCTGCTGGTGCTCTTGGACTCCCTGCAGCAACGCGAGGCGGCCCTGAACACCGAAGTGGCCGAACTGCAGCGCACGCTGGCGCAACTGCAGGCCTCCGGCAGCAGCGATCAAGCGGCGATCGAGAGCGCGCAGGCTCGGCTTGCCGCGCTGTCGATCCTGATCGGCACGGTGCCCGCCACCGGCCCGGGCGTGACGCTGACCATCACCGACACCACCCCGGGAGTGCCGGCCGAAACGATGCTCGATGTGATCAACGAGCTGCGCAACGCCGGGGCCGAAGCGATGGAGATCCGCGGGGGAGGATCTGCGGTACGCGTGGGCCTGGACACCTGGCTTGTCGGGAGCCCCGGCGCGCTGGTCGCCGACAGTGTGACACTCAACCCGCCGTATTCAGTTCTGGCGATTGGTGATCCACCCACACTGGCTGCGGCGATGAACATTCCCGGCGGCGCGACGGACAGCGTCGAGCGGGTCGGCGGCTCGATGGACGTGCAGCAGTCCGACAGAGTGGACATCACCGCCTTGCGGCAACCGAAACCTCGCCAATACGCTCAGCCAGTCAAGTGAGCTGAGCGCGCGACAGCAACGAACCCGCGGAGACAACCGCGGTGAACCGCGAATGAGAACAATGCGGTGAACCGCGAATGACAACACCGCGGTGAACCGCGAATGAGAAGAAGGAGCGCCGTGAGCGAAATCCCAGCCGACCTGCACTACACCGAGGAACACGAGTGGGTGCAGCGCACCGGTGACGACACCGTCCGCGTCGGGATCACCGACTACGCGCAGTCAGCGTTGGGCGACGTCGTTTTCGTCCAGTTGCCGGACGTCGGCGCCGACGTGACCGCGGGCGAGTCGTTCGGCGAGGTGGAGTCCACGAAGTCGGTTTCGGACCTGTACGCGCCGCTCAGCGCGAAAGTCCTTGCGGTGAATGGTGATCTAGAGGGCAATCCCCAGCTCGTCAACTCCGACCCCTACGGCGCAGGTTGGCTGCTGGACCTGCAGGTCGACTCCGGTGCGCTGGCCGACGGCCTTGGCAAGCTTCTGGACGCCGACGGCTACCGCGCCACAGTGAGCGAATGACGGGTTGTTAGGGTTCTGCAGACCGGATAACCAACCAGAGGCGGATCCGGCGGTGGTGGACACAACGGAGTCCGCCTCGCGGTACGGTCGACACAAGACGAACTTTCGGCTGAGGGTTGGCCTGATATCGCCATATCGCCACAGCGGCCAGTGAGGAGCAGCGGGTGACGGACAAGGACCAGAATTCCGGGGCGGACCAGACGTCTGACGATGTCACCGTGGAAACGACATCAGTCTTCCGCGCGGACTTTCTCAACGAGTTGGACGCCCCGGCAGCGGCGGGCTCCGAAGGAGCGGTCACGGGGGTCGAGGGCCTGCCCGTCGGTTCTGCCCTGCTGGTCGTCAAGCGCGGACCCAACGCCGGCTCACGGTTTCTGCTGGATCAGCCCACCACGTCGGCGGGTCGACATCCCGATAGCGACATTTTCCTCGATGATGTGACGGTGAGCCGTCGTCACGCCGAGTTCAGGCTCGAGAGCAACGAGTTCCAGGTCGTCGACGTCGGCAGTCTTAACGGCACCTACGTCAACCGGGAGCCCGTGGATTCCGCGGTGCTCGCCAACGGCGACGAGGTGCAGATCGGCAAGTTCCGCCTGGTGTTCCTGACCGGGCCCAAGGGTGACGACGAAGGTGGGCCCGGCTAGTGGTCGATGAGCGCTTGCGCGAAGAGCGTGACCCCGATGAGCGCTTGCGCGAAGAGCGTGACCCCGATGAGCGCTTGCGCGAAGAGCGTGACCCCGATGAGCGCTTGCGCGAAGAGCGTGACCCCGATGAGCGCTTGCGCGAAGAGTAAATGAGTCAGCCCGACACCCCCGCTCTGACTGGGATGTCGATCGGAGCGGTCCTCGATCTGCTGCGACCGGACTTCCCGGACGTGACCATCTCCAAGATCAGGTTCCTGGAGGCCGAAGGACTGGTCACGCCAGAGCGCACGGCGTCGGGCTACCGTCGGTTCACCGCCTACGACTGCGCCCGTCTGCGGTTCGTCCTGACCGCCCAGCGCGACCAGTACCTGCCCTTGAAAGTCATCAAGGCGCAGCTGGACGCCCATCCCGACGGCGAGTTGCCGCACACCGGATCCGCTTACGGGGTACCGCGTTTGGTGCCGGTGTCGGGCGACGATCCAGACTCCGGCGCCGGGGTATCAGGCGTCGCGCCGACGCAGGTGCGGCTGTCACGCGAGGACCTGCTGAATCGCTCTGGCGTCGACGACGAACTCCTGACGGCACTGGTCAAGGCGGGCGTGATCACTCCCGGCCGGGCCGGCTTCTTCGACGAGCACTCCGTGACGATCGCCCAGTGCGCTCGCGCGCTGGCGGACTACGGCGTCGAAGCGCGTCACCTCCGCGCGTTCCGATCGGCGGCCGACCGTCAGTCTGACCTGATCGCACAGATCGCGGGGCCTGTGGTCAAGGCGGGTAAGGCAGGTGCCCGGGACCGCGCCGACGATCTGGCGCGTGAGGTGGCGGCGCTCGCCATCACGTTGCACACGTCATTGATCAAGTCGGCGGTGCGCGACGTTCTTGATCGCTGAGGATTAGACTCAAATTTTGCAGGCTATCGGCGCGAAGGGCGGACACAGATGGGTGAGGTTCGTGTGGTCGGCATTCGCGTGGAGCAGCCCCAGAATCAGCCGGTGCTGCTGCTGCGCGAGTCCAACGGCGACCGCTACTTGCCGATTTGGATAGGTCAATCGGAGGCCGCGGCCATCGCACTCGAGCAGCAGGGCGTGGAACCGGCGCGACCGCTGACCCATGACTTGATCAGAGATGTCATTGGGGCCCTTGGCCATTCGCTCAAGGAAGTGCGCATTGTCGACCTGCAAGAGGGCACCTTCTACGCAGACCTGATCTTCGATCGGGACATCAAGGTGTCGGCGCGGCCGTCGGATTCCGTGGCGATCGCACTGCGGGTCGGCGTGCCGATCTACGTCGAAGAGGCGGTGCTCGCCGAGGCCGGCCTGCTGATTCCCGACGAGAACGACGATGAAGCCACCGGTGCGGTACGTGAGGACGAGGTCGAGAAGTTCAAGGAGTTTCTCGACAGCGTGTCGCCCGACGACTTCAAGGCCACGTAGCTTTTTGCGGCGTTTCCGAGTGGCGTTTGTCACGGAAGCGTCTCGTCGTCCTCGACACGCGGCGCGGGTTTCTTCAAACCGCTAATCGGGCAGCCATACTTTGGTGGTCGGACCTGCTGATGGGCAGTCGCGGGCCCGGCGGAAGCGTATGCTCGACACATTCGGGCTTGGGCAAACGTGCTGCCATGCAGGTCACAGACGCGAGTTCGACCGGCGAGAGGATTCGAAAGTGGGAGACACGCCACGTCAAGAGGAGTTCGATCTGTCCTCGACAAGCGGTCCCGCCGAATCGGGAATCACCGTTACCAGCGCACCCGTTCAGGGTGGTCTTTTCCCGGATGACTCGGTTCCCGACGAGCTCGTCGGATACCGCGGTCCCAGCGCATGCCAGATCGCCGGCATCACCTACCGGCAGCTGGACTACTGGGCCAGGACTTCGCTGGTGGTGCCGTCCATCCGCAGCGCTGCTGGTTCGGGCAGCCAGCGGCTGTATTCGTTCAAGGACATATTGGTCCTCAAGATCGTCAAGCGCCTGCTGGACACCGGGATCTCGCTGCACAACATCCGGGTCGCCGTCGATCACCTGCGCCAGCGCGGCGTTCGGGATCTGGCCAACATCACGCTGTTCTCCGACGGCACCACGGTGTACGAGTGCACCTCGGCCGAAGAAGTGGTCGACCTGCTCCAGGGTGGCCAGGGCGTCTTCGGTATCGCGGTGTCCGGCGCGATGCGCGAGCTGACCGGTGCCATCGCCGACTTCCCAGGTGAGAGGGCGGACGGCGGCGAGTCGATCGCCGCGCCCGAGGACGAGTTGGCGTCACGGCGTAAGCATCGCGACCGCAAGATCGGCTGACTTTTCTCTCGGCTACGCGCAGTCTCGGCGTCGGTATGACGCCTGTCCCGGTAAACTCGTGAGCGCATCGCCCTTGTGCGGGAGAGTTCCGTAGCCGCCAGCCACGGACGCCGAAGGAGCAACACCTCTCCGTCAACCTCTCAGGCACCCAGGACCGCGCATGGCCCCGATGCCTCTGGAAAGTGGTAGGTCCACCCCTGCCCGCCCATGGGGAAAGGCACTTCTCGCGTGCAGCGCGGGTCGCCGAATCTCTCAGGCACCGACGACAGAGGGAGAGGAACCCAACGGTTCGTCAACCTTCACGCGTCTGGAGCAATCGCAGGTGTCTGACTCCGAGAACTTCACCTTCGCCGCACGTCACATCGGACCCGATGCGGACGCCGTCACCACAATGCTCGCGACCATCGGCGTGGGTTCGCTCGACGAACTCGCCAAGAAGGCGCTACCGGCCGGCATTCTCGACTCGCTGGACGCAGACCAGGTGGCACCGGGACTGGATCAGCTGCCGCCGGCCGCCACAGAGGACGAAGCGCTGGCGGAACTGCGCGCGCTCGCCGATACGAACACCGTCGCGGTGTCGATGATCGGGCAGGGCTACTTCGACACCCTCACGCCACCGGTGTTGCGCCGCAACATACTTGAGAACCCAGCGTGGTACACCGCCTACACGCCCTACCAGCCAGAGATCAGCCAGGGCCGGCTCGAGGCGCTGCTGAACTTCCAGACCATGGTCTGCGACCTCACGGGACTCGAGGTCGCCAACGCCTCGATGCTCGACGAGGGCACCGCGGCCGCCGAGGCGATGACGCTGATGCACCGCGCGGTCCGCGGATCATCGAACCGGCTGGTCGTCGACGTCGACGTGTACCGGCAGACCGCCGCCGTGCTGGCCACCCGCGCCGAGCCGCTGGGCATCGAGATCGTCCAGGCCGATCTCACGCAGGGCCTGCCGGAGGGTGCGTTCTTCGGAGTCATCGCGCAGTTGCCGGGGGCCAGCGGCGCGATCGTCGACTGGAGCGACATGGTCACCCAGGCGCACGACCGTGGCGCGCTCGTCGCCGTCGGCGCCGACCTGCTCGCCATGGCGCTCATCACACCGCCCGGTGAAATCGGAGCCGACGTCGCCTTCGGCAGCACCCAGAGATTCGGTGTCCCAATGGGATTCGGTGGACCGCACGCGGGGTATCTCGCCGTGCACGCCAAGCACGCCAGGCAACTTCCCGGCCGCCTGGTCGGAGTCTCGCTCGACGCCGACGGGGCACCGGCGTATCGGTTGGCGTTGCAGACCCGCGAACAGCACATCCGGCGCGACAAGGCCACGAGCAACATCTGCACCGCACAGGTGCTGCTCGCCGTGATCGCGGCGATGTACGCGAGTTACCACGGCGCGGACGGGTTGTCCGCGATCGCGCGGCGGGTGCACGGGCGTGCCCGCGCGATCGCCGCGGGGTTGACCGCCGGCGGTGTGGAGGTCGTACACCGCGCGTTCTTCGACACCGTGCTGGCCCGGGTTCCCGGCAGGGCGGCAGAGATCCGCGACGCCGCCAAGGCTCACGGTGTCAACGTCTGGCTGGTCGACGACGACCACCTGTCGGTGTCCTGCGACGAGGCCACCACCACACAACACGTCGAGGCCGTGCTGTCGGCTTTCGGGGCAGCGGCCGGTGACGCGTTCGACGGCCCGGACATCGCAACCCGCACCTCGGAGTTCCTGACCCATCCCGCGTTCACGAGGTATCGCACCGAGACGGAGATGATGCGATATCTGCGGTCGTTGGCTGACAAAGACATTGCGTTGGACCGCAGCATGATTCCACTGGGATCGTGCACGATGAAGCTGAATGCGGCCGCCGAGATGGAGCCCATCACGTGGCCGGAGTTCGCGCGCCAGCATCCGTTCGCCCCGGCATCCGACGCACCCGGGCTGCGCAAGCTGATCGCCGACCTCGAGACATGGTTGGTCGCGATCACCGGCTACGACGCGGTGTCCTTGCAGCCCAACGCCGGATCGCAGGGGGAGTACGCCGGACTGCTGGCGATCCAGGCGTATCACGCCGAACGCGGCCAGCCCGACCGTCACGTGTGCCTCATCCCGTCGAGCGCGCACGGCACCAATGCCGCATCGGCGGCGCTCGTGGGGATGCGGGTCGTTGTGGTGGCATGCCGGGCGAACGGCGATGTCGACCTCGATGATCTGCGCGCGAAGGTGAACGAACACGCGGATCGGTTGTCCGCGTTGATGATCACCTATCCGTCGACGCACGGTGTGTTCGAGCACGACATCGCCGACATCTGCGCCGCCGTGCATGACGCCGGTGGTCAGGTGTACGTCGACGGCGCCAACCTGAACGCGCTCGTCGGCCTCGCCCGGCCCGGCCGGTTCGGTGGCGACGTCAGCCACCTCAATCTGCACAAGACGTTCTGCATTCCGCACGGCGGCGGGGGGCCGGGTGTCGGGCCGGTCGCGGTGCGCTCCCACCTGGCCAAGTACCTTCCCGGCCATCCGTTGGCCGACGAACTACCCGACAAATACGCGGTGTCCGCGGCGCCGTATGGTTCGGCGTCGATCCTGCCGATCAGCTGGGCCTATATCCGGATGATGGGCGCCGGCGGTCTCCGTGCCGCGTCGCTGACCGCGATCGCGTCGGCCAACTACATCGCCCGTCGACTCGGTGAGCATTACCCCGTCCTCTACACCGGTGAGAACGGCATGGTCGCGCACGAGTGCATCCTCGATCTGCGGACCATCACCAAGGAGACGGGCGTCACCGTCGACGATGTGGCGAAACGGCTGGCGGACTACGGCTTCCACGCGCCGACGATGAGCTTCCCGGTGGCGGGAACATTGATGGTCGAGCCGACGGAAAGCGAGAGCCTGGCCGAGGTCGACGCGTTCTGTGAGGCGATGATCGCGATCCGCGGCGAGATCGATGCCGTCGCCGCGGGCACCTGGCCGGTGGACGACAACCCGATGCGCGGTGCTCCGCACACCGCAGAATGCCTGCTGGTGTCCGACTGGGACCATCCCTACACCCGAGAGCAGGCGGCCTACCCGCTGGGCAAGAACTACCGCCCGAAGGTGTGGCCGCCGGTACGTCGCATCGACGGCGCGTACGGCGACCGCAATCTCATGTGCTCGTGCCCGCCGGTGGAGGCGTTCGCCTGACCTCTCAGGCGAAGCGGTCGATGATCGCCTCGGCGATCTGTCCCGGCGCGTCCTCCTGCATGAAGTGGTTGGCCTCCGCCAACTCCACGACAACGTGATCGGGGAATGCCTCGCGCATGCGCGGAAGGTTCGGTCCGGGCCGGAACGCGAAATCCTTCATGCCCCAGACGAACAACGCCGGTTTCGATCCGAGTTTGGTGGGCACGTCGCGGCTGAGCCTTTCGAGCAGCGGACGGGCCGCTAGGATCTCCTTCGGCATGCGCGCAACCCCGGCCCGGTCCTGTGGCGTCGGTTGAACTCCGCGGTAGTGCTCCATCACCGCGTCGTCCAATGATGTGCTGGTGCCCGCCGGAATCATCCGCTCCACGAAGAAGTTCCGCTTGGTGATCGCCCATTGCATCGGCGGACTGCCCATCACCACGCTGAAAACCTTCGTGGACAACTCAGAGGTGGGCCAGAACCAGGTGTTGCCGAGTACGACTCCGCGCACCCGATCGGCGCGGTCGGTGCCGACCGCCATGCTGATCGGGCCGCCCCAGTCCTGGCCCATGCTCAGATAGCGATCGAGTTCGAGGTGGTCGACGAGTTCGCCCATCACCGAGACATGCTCGTCGATTCGATACGTGAACCCCGATGGGCGCTCGGAGAGCCCGAAGCCGAGGTAGTCGGGCGCGATGCACCGGAAGCGATCGCGCAACCCGGCGATGATGTTGCGGTAGAGGAAACTCCATGTCGGATTGCCGTGAAAGAACACGATCACCGGACCGGTACCTTTATCGATGTAGTGCACCCGGCCGCGTGAACTGTCGAACCATCGCGACGTGAACGGATACAGCTCAGGGTCGGGTGTGAACTCGCTCGGCAATTTCGATCCCTCCGCCAACGCCATTGATTACGGTTCGTCAGGTGTTACCCCCCAGCGTGACAGAGTGGCGCGACGGCGGCAGCTCGATGAACACGCCCGCCGGTCGGGTGTTCGTCCGCTCGGCGCCGGGCGAGGGCCCGACCATCCTGCTGCTGCACGGCTACCCGTCGAGTTCCTACGACTACCACCGGGTGGTGCCGCACCTGGGTGACCGGGCCTGGGTGACGCTGGACTTCCTCGGCTTCGGACTGTCGGACAAGCCGCGTCCGCACCGTTACAGCCTGCTCGAGCAGGCTGACATCGTGCAGACCGTGGTCGCGGAGACCACCTCGGGGCCGGTGGAGTTGATAGCGCACGACATGGGCACCTCCGTGGCCACCGAGCTGCTGGCGCGAGATCTGCAGGGGCGGTTGCCGTTCGAACTGCAACGCGCCGTGATCGGCAATGGCAGCGTGATCCTGCACCGGGCCAGCTTGCGGCCGGCCCAGAAGCTGCTTCGCGGCCCGCTGGGTCCGATCCTGAGCCGTCTCTCCAACGCATCGTCGTTCCAGCGTGCCTTCGGAAGGTTGTTCAGCGCCGAGCATCCTATGAGCGAACAAGAGGGGCAGGCGCAGTGGGCGCTGTGGTCCCACAACGACGGGCACCGCATCGCCCATCTGTTGATCGCGTATCTCGACGAGCGGGTGAAATACGCATCGCGATGGCACGGTGCCGTGCGGGACTGGCCCAAACCGTTGAGCTTCGTCTGGGCACTCGACGACCCGGTCGCGACCACGAATGTGCTCGACGGATTACGCGAGTTGCGCCCCGCCGCACCTGTGGTCGAGCTTCCCGGCGTCGGCCACTACCCGCAGGTGGAGGTGCCGGAGGAGTTCACCCGGGCCGCGCTGAGCCTGCTGGCGGCGCACTAGCCGACGAGGGTCGCGACCGCCGACGTCAACTCCGGGCCCGTCGAGCTGGCCAGGTTCTGATAGCTGCCGCCGCTGATCTCGGCGACCGCCTCCCAGGTGGCGCGGTCGGAGTCGGCGCCGAAGTCGATGATGTTCACCTTGACCGGACGGGCTGGGTCGACCGCTCCGCGGATGAACTGCTCGAGCCCCGGACCGTTCAACGACTGGTCGGTGTGCGGACCGGTGGTGATGACCAGGACCGAATTGCTTTGACCCGCACGGAAATTCTGCTTGGCCTGGTCGTACACGAGCCGCAACGTGGTGAACGAGACGGCGCCGCCGTTCGATGCCGTCTGTCCGTCCAGCTCCGCGGTGAGCGCCGCGGACCGGGGCCTGCCGTCGACCTGATCCGACAGCGGACCCATCGGGATCTCCGAGCGACCCTCGACACCGTCGAACGTCCAGAGGCCAACCGCGGAATTCGGCGGCAGCGCCTGCAACCGGGCATTGAGTGCCGCCGCCACATTCCCCAGCCGCGATTCGCCGCCCTCGTCGGTGGGCATCGACTGATCCAGCATGATCGTGACCGCGGGGTTGGTCACCGGTGCGGTCAGCGAGTTGGCGAGCGCGACGCGCTCGGCGTTGTCACCCACCGATAGTGGGGCGCCCAGCGGTGCGAAGTCTGTGACGTCGCTGTCCGGCGGTGTGCTGCCTTCGGTGCGGAAGCCGGCCTTGGACAGCTCGGCTAGTTGTTCTGGCTTGCGCATGAACCGTGCGAACTCGCTGGCCGCGGACACCTGTTCCTGCGACAGCCAATCGCCGGCCAGCAGGGCCGTGGGGTAGTCCGCCATCGCCACCGGTCCCGGCGGCAGCCACGACGCCAACACATTCTTCGCATCGGGTAGTGCGGCGGCGCGCTGGAAGAGTTGCTGTTCGGTGGCGACGACGGCGTGCACCGGCGCGGCCGCGGGATCGTCGGCGTTCAGCAGCGCGTCCATGGCCGTCGACGCCTTCTTGTCGGCGAGTTTGGGCTGGCCTGCAACCAGCGAGTTCACCGCGCCGATACCGGAATTGGGGGGCGCCCCAGCGGGTGCGGATGCCGCTGCCACCGCCTCGGCCGCCAGATATGACGCATCGCTGTCACCGGACAGCGGTAGCGCCAACCGCAACGGACCCCAGCCCGGAAGCCCCAGCCCGTCCAGCGCGCTGGGGTTGGTTTGCAGCGTCGGCAACGAGCCCCAGTCCTGTTGACCCAGAGCGGATTTGAGCTGTGGCCGCATCGCCAGCACCACTGGAGTGGTGACCAGCGAGCGGCTGTCGCTGATGGTCTTCTCGCCGGCACTGGCCTCGAGGCGGGCCGCCGACATCGAACTCGCCGGGATCCACAGGGCAGGCCGCTCGCCGAGTTCGGCGGGCCATTGGCCGATGAATCCGTTGACGACCTGATCCGAATCGGCGGGCGTGACCCCGACCTTCACGCAGCGGTCACCCACCGGCGCAGCGGTGCGGTTGTAATTGTCCGCCAGGATCTTTATCTGGTCCGACATCGAGGGGTCGGCGACCACAGCGACGGCGAGTTCGCCGTTCACGCAACGGGCGGCGGCGACATCACTGCGATCGGACAGCGCATCGCCGAAGAACCGCCACAGGATGACCGCGCCGACGACCACGACGACTGCGACCAGGGCAGCGATCACGCTGATGCTGACGCCTCGCCGGCCGGCAGTCACCGCGCGATGACTGCCCGTCCATTCCCCGCCGTCCCACTCACCGCCGTGCGCCGGGCCCGAGCGCGGACGACCGGGCGGCGGTGGGGTCGACGAACCGACGCGCTGCAGGCCGAAGCTGTCGGCAGGGTCGGCGTCTTCGTAAATCTCGTCGTCGTTGACATCCTCGCTGCGATAACCAGGGTCGGAGAAGCCCCGTGCGTCCTGTTCGGACTCGCGGTACAGCGGTGCGTCGTACTCCGGTTCGCGGTATTGCGGTGCGTCGTACTCCGGTTCGCGGTAGCCAGGACCAAAATCCGGCTGGTAGTTGCCGGACTGGCCGAAGCGTGTGGTCTCCGGTTCGTCGTGCTGCTCTTCGCCGGCCGAATCCTCGGGGTCGGGAATGCTATGCCTGCCCACGGAAGCCCTTGTGCTCGCTACGTCGACGGGTCATCGGATCAACCACCGTTATTTGCTGCTTTGAACTCTCGGCGCTTGCGGTGGAGGATCGGCTCGGTATAGCCGTTCGGCTGAGCCCCCCCGGCCAAGATCAGCTCCTGTGCGGCGGTGAACGCCACGCTGCCGTCTGGGTCTGGTGCCATGGGCCGGAATTCCGGATCTTTCTCGTTCTGCTGATCCACCACCGCGGCCATCCGCCGCAGGCTGGCCTTCACATCGTCCTCGGTGATGACACCGTGGCGCAACCAGTTCGCCAGCAGCTGACTCGAAATCCGAAGGGTGGCACGGTCTTCCATCAGAGCGACATTGTGGATGTCGGGCACCTTGGAGCAGCCGACACCCGCGTCGATCCAGCGCACCACATAGCCGAGGATCGACTGGCAGTTGTTGTCGACTTCTTCGCGGATCTCCTCGGGCGCCCACGCGAGTTCCTTGCCCAGCGGGATGGTCAACAGCTCGTCGACAGTGGTCCGTGTCTTGCCCTGCAACTCCTTCTGCACGGCGAACACGTCGACCTCGTGATAATGCATCGCGTGCAGGGTGGCCGCCGTCGGCGACGGCACCCACGCGGTGGTTGCGCCTGCCTTCGGCTGACCGATCTTCTGCTCGACCATGTCGGCCATCAGGTCGGTCATGGCCCACATGCCCTTGCCGATCTGTGCGCGCCCGGAGAACCCGGTGGCCAGGCCGACGTCCACGTTCTGGTCCTCATAGGCCAGGATCCACGGCTGCGTCTTCATGGCACCCTTGCGGATCATCGGGCCGGCCTCCATCGACGTGTGGATCTCGTCGCCGGTGCGGTCCAGGAAGCCGGTGTTGATGAACACCACGCGGTCGCGTGCCGCTTTGATGCAGGCTTTCAGGTTGAGGGTGGTGCGTCGCTCCTCGTCCATGATGCCGACCTTGATGGTGTTCGGCGGCAGACCGAGCACGTCCTCGACCCGCCCGAACAGCTCGACGGTGAAGGCCACTTCGTCGGGCCCATGCATCTTGGGCTTGACGATGTAGATCGAGCCGGTGCGGCTGTTGACCTTCGGGCCGTTCTTCGTGACACCGTCTTCGTCCGCCTTCAGCCCGTGCATCGCGATCAGGCTGGTGAACAGCGCGTCCTGGATGCCCTCGGGGATCTCGTTGCCATCGACGTCCACGATCGCGTCGTTGGTCATCAGATGACCGACGTTGCGCACGAACATCAGACTGCGGCCGGGCAGCGTCAGCTCGCCCTCGCCGTCAGGTGTGGTGTAGGTGCGGTCCTCGTTGAGGACACGGGTGAACGTCTTGTCGCCCTTGGCCACCTCTTCGGAGAGGTCGCCGCGGTTCAGGCCCAGCCAGTTGCGGTAACCCAGCACCTTGTCGTCGGCGTCGACGGCGGCCACGGAGTCCTCGAAGTCCATGATCGTGGTGATCGCGGATTCCAGGACGACGTCTTTGATGCCTGCCGAATCGGTGGAGCCGACGGGGGAGTCCGGGTCGACCAGGATCTCGACGTGCAGGCCGTGGTTGCGCAGCAGCACCGACCAGGAGGGCGACCCGAGTTCACCGGTGTAGCCGACGAACTGCTCGGGCGTCGCAAGGCCGGTCGTCTGTCCGTCGCCCAGCTCGACGATCAACTGTCCGTCGTCGATCTTGATGCCGGTCGCATCGCTCCAGGCGCCGGTGGCCAGCGGGGCCGCGCCGTCGAGGAAGCGGCGGGCGTACGCGATGACCTTGTCGCCGCGGACTTGGTTATACCCGCCGTCGGTACCTGGTCGCACCTTCTCGGCCCCGTCGTCTTCGGAGATGACATCGGTGCCGTACAGCGCGTCGTACAGCGATCCCCACCGGGCGTTCGCGGCGTTCAGCGCGAAGCGTGCGTTGAGGATCGGGACCACCAGCTGCGGGCCCGCGGTCGTGGTGATCTCATCGTCGACGCCCGCGGTGGAGATCGTGAAGTCGTCCGGCGGAGGCAGCAGGTACCCGATCTCGGTGAGGAACTGCCGGTAGGCCTCGGGATCGATCGGCTCGATGACGCGCTGGCGGTGCCACTTGTCGATACGTGCCTGCAGATCGTCCCGGTAGGCGAGCAGTTCCTGGTTCTTCGGAGTCAGGTCGGCGACGACCTTGTCCACGCCCGACCAGAAGGTGTCGGGATCGAGGCCGGTGCCAGGAAGTGCCTCATCGTTGACGAAGTCGTACAGCACCTGGGCAACACGCAGGTTGCCCACTTTCACGCGATCGGTCATATTTCCTCCCTCGCCGCAAAGGCGCGTAACGCAGTGCCGTCGATCCAGCTTACCCGCGGGTAACGGCGCCTAATTCTGATGTCGCCGCCGAGGCGGCTCCGGTTCCCTCGTGCATCACGCCGGCGCCTTCCGCGGCGAGCAACTGCTCACACGCCATGGTCAGGCGCTCCCGCAGCGGTGCCGCCTGCTCGGCAACGTGCTGCTGGATACGAACGTATTCGGAACGCCCGGCGGGCGTTTCGATCGCGATCGGCTCGAATCCGTAGTCGCGAAGATCATAGGGACTGGCGCGCATGTCGAGCTCACGGGCTTGGGTGGCGAGCTCGAGACAATCCATCACCAGCGCCGAGTCCACGAGGGGTCCCAGCTTGTAGGCGAACTTGTAGCAATCCATGGCCGCGTGCAGACAGCCGGGCTGTTCGGACCCGATCTGGCCGTCGCGGGTCAGCTGCTCGCTGTTCCGTTCGGTGGCTGGCTTGGTGAAGAACCGGAAGGCGTCAAAATGGCTGCACCGCAACGGCATCGATTCGACGACCTCATCAGTTCCGGCGGCGCCGAGTCGCAGCGGGACGCGCTCATGGCGCACCCTCGGCGCCCGGTAGACCATTGCCCACTCGTGCAGCCCGAAGCAGTTCAGTCGCGCCGGGCGCGACGCCGTCGCGCGCAGCAGCCCGGCGATGAAGCGCACCGTGTCGGCGCGGCCGGTGAGGTATTCACGACTCACCGTCACACCGGCGGGGGTGCGCCCGTAACCGCTGCGAACCAGGTAGCGCGCCGCCGAATCCCCGGCGAGCGCCACGCCGAACCCTGGGTGCCACGTCCGCAGCTGCCGGGGACGCAGGCTGTAGTAGGTGAACAAGAAATCCCAGACTGGATGGGGCTCAGAGGCCGGTGCACGGAACGACCGCAGGAAACCGTCGACCCGTTCACGGTGACGCTGCTCCCGGCCGGTCCAGTCGCGCTCGTCGAGCACGAAATCGCAGGTGACGGTGTGCGCAGCCTCACACACGGTGCGTTCCGTCACGCACGGTGCCGACCAAATCTTCGACCAGGTCCTCCAGCGCCACCATCGCCGACACGCTGCCGTCGGGCGCGGTGAGAAGCGCCAAATGCGCGTTGTCCCGCCGCAGCCGCGACAGCGCGTCGGGCAGCGACATCGACGCCGGCACCCTCGGCAGGGGGCGCACCATCGAGGCGTCCAGCACCGCCTGTTCGTTGGCGGGGTCGTGGACCAGCGGCAGCACGTCCTTGATGTGCAGGTACCCGACGTAGTCGCCGGCCGGGTCGCTGACCGGGAACCTCGAGTAGCCGGTTTCGGCGAGGGCGTCTTCGATCGCTCCCAGGGTGGGGCCGGAGCCCGCGCGCGCGACCGGGACGGCGCGGATCTTGCTCAGGGGCATGGCGACGTCGTTGGCGACGCGATCGCGGATCTGCAGTGCGCGGGTGAGCCTGCCGTGCTCCTCCTGGTCGAGCAGGCCCTCGGATCGTGACTCGGCGATCATCTCCGAGAGCTCGACGGTCGAGACCGCGACGTCGAGTTCGTCCTTCGGCTCGACCCCGAACGATCTGAGCGTGATGTTGGCGCACCAGTTGTAGAAGGCAATGAACGGCCGGGCGAGCCGGATCCACACCAGGTACGTCGGGATCAACAGCATCGCCGACGATTCCGGCCCGGCGATCGCGATGTTCTTCGGCACCATCTCGCCGAGCAGGACGTGCAGCGTCACCACGACGCCGAGCGCGACGAAGAACGACACCGTGTGCAGCACGGTGTCGGGAATACCGACCAGCCCGAACGGCTTCTCCAGCAGGTGGGCGACCGCCGGTTCGCCGACACGGCCCAACAGGATCGAACAGATCGTGATGCCAAGCTGCGCGCCGGCCAGCATCAGCGACAGGTTCTCGCCGGCGCGGATGACCGTCACCGCGCTCTTCTTGCCCTGCTCCGCGAGCGCTTCGAGGCGGTCGCGGCGCGCGGAGATCAGCGCGAACTCCGAGGCGACGAAGAAGGCGTTGGCACCGAGCAGCAGAAAGGTCAGCAGCACGCCGAAGATATCGCCGCCCATCAGCCCTCATCTCCCGAGTTGTGGCGGCCTAGTTCGGTGAGCTCGAGCAGGTCGATGCGCCTGCCGTCCATGCGAACCACGGTCGCCAGCCATCGGATGGGATCTTCGAGCGCGGCACCGTCGGGATCGAACGCGGTGAGCTCAACCGACTCGGACTCGTCGGGAATGTGTCCCAGCTTTTCGAGCACCAGTCCGCCGATCGTTTCGTAATCTCCTTCGGGCGCACGGAAACCGGTGGCGTCGGCGACCTCGTCGATGCGCAGCAGCCCCGAGACCTGCCAGCCCCGGCCCGCGGGCACCACATCGGGCGGCTCGACATCGTGCTCGTCGCGGACGTCGCCGACGATCTCCTCGATGAGGTCCTCCATGGTGACCATGCCCGCGGTACCGCCGTATTCATCGACGACCAGCGCGGTCTGCAGCCCGTTCGCACGGATCTGGGTCATCACCGCATCCCCGTCGAGGGTGGAGGGCACCTTCGCAACGGGCAGCGCGAGGCGGGCCAGCGGCGTGGTGGCCCGCCGCTCCGGCGGCACCTCGAACACCTGCTTGACGTGCGCGATGCCGATGGTTTCATCGAGGTCGCCCTCGATGATCGGGAAGCGCGAGTACCCGGTTTTGATCGCCGCGGCCACCAGGTCGGCGGCGGTGTCATCGGATTCCAGCGCCTCGATCTTCGATCGCGGCGTCATCAATTCCTCGGCAGTGCGTTCACCGAACTGCAGAGAGCGGTCCACGAGCACGGCGGTGACCGGATCCAACGCGCCGCTGCGCGCGGAGCTGCGGACCAACGACACCAGCTCCTGCGGCGAGCGGGCCGAGCGCAGTTCCTCAGCCGGCTCGATGCCGAGGCGGCGCAGGATCCAGTTGGCGGTTCCGTTCGTCATCCGGATCAGTGGCGTGAACAGCGCCGAGAACAGCAGCTGCGGACCCGCCGACCAGCGCGCCGTCTGCACCGGCCGTGCCACCGCGAGGTTCTTGGGTACCAGTTCGCCAAACACCATCGAAAGCGACGTGGCGATCAGCACGGCGAAGAACAGGGCCAGCCCACCCACGAAACGGTCGGGCACACCGATCGCCTCGAGACCGGGCCGGATCAGCCGCCCGACAACGGGTTCGGCCAGATAGCCGGTGGCCAGCGTGGTGATCGAGATGCCGACCTGTGCGCCGGAGAGCTGGAACGACAGCGTCCGGTGGGCCCGTCGCACCATCTGGTCACGGCGCGCGCCACTGCGCGCATTGGATTCCACGGTGCTGCGCTCGAGCGCGGTCAGGGAGAACTCCGCGGCGACGAACACCGCCGTCCCGGCGGTCAGCAACACGATCGCGCCGATGGAGAGCAAGGACATCGTGAGGGTCATCGAGAGCTCACCGTCCACACCGATGGGGCGCCGGGCCTGTTGCCCGGCCGACTAGGGGAGGGCTCGGCGTCGTTCGGCTCAGCGTCTTTCAAGACGGTGCCCGGCCGCTCTGCCCCCAAGCTCGCGGCCTCAACGGGTGCCTGCGGCACAGGGTCCCTTTCGAGTAGACACGTCAAGAGTGGGGTCCATGTTAGCCGTTGGTGACCGGCCGGCGGATTCACCAGCCGGTCGGCAGTGGATGACCCTCGGCGAACCCCGCGGGGGACTGCACCCCCAGCACAACCTTCTCGGGTAGCTCGGCGAGATTGCCTGCGCCCACGTAGGTGCACGTGCTGCGCACCCCGGAGGTGATGTGGTCCAGCAGGTCCTCGACCCCGCCCCTGGACGGGTCCAGCCCCATCCGCGACGTGGAGATGCCCTCCTCGAACAACGACTTGCGGGCCTGGTCGAACGGGTCGTCGGCGGCGGTACGCGCCGCGACGGCGCGCTTGGACGCCATGCCGTAGCTTTCCTTGAACGGCCGATCCTCGCGGTCGCGCATGAGGTCGCCCGGCGATTCGTAGGTGCCGGCGAACCACGAGCCGATCATGACGTTGGAGGCGCCTGCGGCGAGGGCCAGCGCGACGTCGCGGGGATGACGGACACCGCCGTCGGCCCACACGTGACCACCGAGTTGTCTTGCCGCCGCGGCACATTCGAGCACCGCCGAGAACTGTGGCCGGCCCACGCCCGTCATCATCCGGGTGGTGCACATCGCGCCGGGCCCGACGCCGACCTTCACGATCGACGCGCCCGCCGATATCAGGTCGCGGGTGCCTTCGGCGGACACCACGTTGCCCGCCGCCAACGGCAGCCCCAGATCCAGTGCGGCGACCGCCTTGACGGCGTCCAGCATCCGCAGCTGATGTCCGTGCGCGGTGTCGATCACCAGCAGGTCGACGCCCGCCTCGGCCAGGCTGCGCGCCTTCGCGCCCACGTCACCGTTGATGCCGACCGCCGCGGCGATCCGCAACCGGCCCGTCGCGTCGACGGCAGGTGTGTAGATGCCGGCACGGATGGCGGCGGTGCGGGTGAGCACACCGGCCAGGGTGCCGTCCGGTTCGGTCAGCACCGCGACGTCGACGGGCGCGTGTTCGAGCAGGTCAAACACCTTCCGTGGGTCGGTGCCCGCGGGCGCGGTGACGAAGTCGGCGATGGCGATGTCGCGGACCCGGGTGAACCGGTCCACACCCACGCAGCCCGCCTCGGTGACGAGGCCGATCGGCCTGCCCTCGAACAGCACCACCGCGGCGCCGTGGGCGCGTTTGTGAATCAGCGCCATCGCGTCCGACACCGAGTCGTCGGGGGAGAGCACGACCGGGGTGTCGACCACCAGGTCGCGACTCTTCACGAAGTCGACCGTCTGCTGCACCACGGAGATCGGAAGATCTTGCGGCAGAACGACAATGCCGCCACGACGCGCGACCGTCTCGGCCATCCGCCGACCCGCCACCGCGGTCATGTTCGCCACCACCACCGGGATCGTGGTGCCCGAGCCGTCCGACGTCGAGAGGTCGACGTCCATCCGGGACATCACATCGGAGCGTCCGGGGACGATGAAGACGTCGTTGTAGGTCAGGTCGAAGGCGGGCTGGTGGCCGTTGAGAAACTTCATGTCAGGCCAATTCTAGGCCTCGACCTCGCTGCGGTCTCCGCTCCACAGCGTGTGGAACCGCGCGGACGGATCGGCGTCGATGCGGCCGTAGGTGTGAGCGCCGAAGAAGTCGCGCAGGCCCTGGGTGAGCGCCGCAGGCAACCGTTCGGTGCGCAACCCGTCGTAATAGGACAGCGCCGAGGAGAATCCCGGAATCGGGATGCCCAGTTCGGTCGCGGTCACCACCACGCGGCGCCAGCTGTCGATCGCGGCCTCGATCGCTTCACGGAAATACGGGGCAACGATCAGCGACGGCAGATCCGGCGTCTCGTCGAACGCTTCCTTGATGCGGTTGAGGAACTTGGCCCGGATGATGCATCCGCCACGCCAGATGGTGGCCATATCGCCCGGGGTGATGCCCCAGTCGTACTCGGCGCTGCCCGCCTGAATCTGGTTGAAGCCCTGCGCGTACGCGATGATCTTGGAGGCATACAGTGCCTTGCTGACGTCATCGATGAATCGTGCTGCATCGCCGGGCTTCTCGCCGAGATCGCCCGACGCCAGACCCGTGGTGGCCTTGCGCTGCGCCACCGAACCCGATAGCGCGCGGGCGAACACCGCCTCGGCGATCCCGGTCACCGGCACCCCGAGGTCCAGCGCCGACTTCACCGTCCACCGTCCGGTGCCCTTCTGCTCGGCCTCGTCGAGGATGAGATCGACAAGCGGTTTGCCGGTCTTGGCGTCGGTCTGCCGCAGCACGTCGGCGGTGATCTCGATGAGGAAGCTGTCCAGGTCGCCGGAGTTCCATTCGGCGAAGACGTCGGCGATCTCGGGTGCGCTCAGTCCCAGCGCATCGCGCAGCAGCTGGTAGGCCTCACCGATCAGCTGCATGTCTGAGTACTCGATGCCGTTGTGCACCATCTTCACGAAGTGCCCTGCGCCGTCGGGTCCGATATGGGTGCAGCACGGCACGTCGTCGACGTGGGCGGAGATCTCCTCCAGCAGCGGGCCCAGCGACTTGTAGGACTCGGCCGGACCGCCGGGCATGATCGACGGGCCCTTGAGTGCGCCTTCCTCACCGCCGGAGATGCCGGCGCCGACGAAGTGGAGTCCGCGCTCGCGGATCGCCTTCTCGCGGCGGATGGTGTCGGTGTAGAGCGCGTTGCCGCCGTCGATGATGATGTCGCCTTCCTCCATCGCATCGGCCAGCTCGTTGATGACGGCGTCGGTCGGGTCGCCCGCCTTGACCATGATGATCACCCGGCGTGGCTTCTCCAGCGCGGCAAGGAATTCGGGGATGGTCTCGCTGCGCACGAAATTGCCCTCGGAGCCGTGTTCGGCGAGCAGCGCGTCGGTCTTGGCGACGGACCGGTTGTGCAGCGCCACGGTGTATCCGTGGCTGGCGAAGTTGCGCGCGAGGTTGGATCCCATGACCGCGAGGCCCGTGACCCCGATCTGAGCGGTGCCATTCGTGGGATTTTCAGACGAGCTCATTCGGGCAGCCTTTCGTTTTGGTCGAGCAGGGATGGCCTACTACACAGAAGCGCTACGCAGTGAACAAACGATTCAACTCGGTCAACCAGGGCAGGACCACCGCGACGGTGGGCACCACCAGAACGGCGGCGGCGGCCACGTAGGCGCATGCGGCCACACCCAGGCTGTTACCGCGGCCCCCGAGACGGCGTACGCGGGTCACGGTCGTGGGCCCGCCCGCGGCCAGCGCTCCCGCGGGTGTGCGGCCCGTGGCGCACGCGACCAGCGCGCGAGCCAACGGAGTGGGACCCGCCGCACGCACGGCGGCGTCGTCGGCCAGCATCTCGATCAGCAAGCGCACCGCATCAAGTGCGCTCGCGCTGCGGACGAAACGCGGGAACGCGGCGTGGACGGCGGTGAACATCTCGAGCACCAGGTCGTGCCGGGCCCGCAGATGTGCGCGCTCGTGCGACAGGATCGCGGCGATCTCGTTGTCTGCCAGTGTCGTGAGAGTGCCCTCGCTGACCACCACGCGACTGCGCACGCCCGGCAGACAGTAAGCAAGGGGCTCGTCGACGTCGAGAATGCGCAATCCGGATTTATGGGACTTGCCGACGAGGTCGACAACCATCCGATGGTGTGCGCGCCTGCGCCGAGTCGCTATCGCGACCTGGACGACGGCCACCGCAAGACGCGCCCCCACCATCAGCGTCAGCGCGAATACCGCCACGTAGGTGATCCACAGTGGCCAGCCGAGCACGTCGATCTCACCGGCGAGCGTCGAGGTCGGCCTGCCGTCGGGTCCGGGCGCGAAAAGCCTGCTCGCGATGGCGATTCCGGCGGAGAAGGCCGAGAGTACGGCGGCCAGCGCGATGGCTTGCCACAGCACGATCGCGGCCCGCGGTGCCCGCGACGGCCACTTTGCCCGCGCCAGCATCGCCGGCACCGGTCCCGACAGGACCAGCGCCATGATGGAGAAGGCCAGCGCCGACACGCTGTAAGTGTCTCTCAGCCGGTGCCCGGCTCGCCAGCGGGTGGCGATATCCGGTGCTTGCTCTCCAACTCGGACAACGCGCGGCGCAGAGCCGCCGCCTCGTCCGCGTTGACGCGCTCGACGAAATGCACGAGCGCAGCCTCGCGGTCACCCGAGTCCGCAGCTTGGTCCAGGGCATCGACCATCAACCCGGCGACCAGTTCGTCGCGCCCGTGGGTCGGGGCGTAGCGATGTGCCCGGTCATCGCGGTGCTGGACGACGAGATTCTTCTTCGCCAGCCGTTGCAGGACGGTCATGATCGTGGTGTAGGCGAGGTCGCGCTGGGCCGCGAGTGCCTCGTGGACCTGGCGCACAGTTTGGGGCTCGCGCGTGGACCACAGGTGGTCCATCACAGCGCGTTCGAGTTCCCCCAGACGCGTCAACTTGGCCATCTTCGCTCATCTCCTAGAGACGGTAGGTCCAGCGTACTACGGGATTACTACCGTGTGTCGTATCGCGCACGGCTATCCCGTTCGGCGCGTTGTCGAGCACGCCCGACGGAATGTTCCGGCTTGGGTTCGTCCGAGGTCACCGTCCCCTTCGCCTGCCCTTGTGAGTCCAGTCACAGGGGGTGGCTCCAGCGGTCGGTCTGACTATAGTAAGGCTATCCTAAGTCAATACGGGAGGTCCCATGACGGTCGTGGTCGACGACCCGCTCATCTCGAGCATGGCCATTGCACAGGCGATGCCATTGCACGAATCGAGCCGCCGATTGCGTGAGCTTTATCCCGAATGTCCCCGCGTCTACGGAGTCGCGGTGATCGGCGATCTGTCACGCCGGCGCTGGTGGCCGTTGACGCAGGCGCTCACGACCGATCGGCTGCATTCGATGTTCAGGCTGGCGGCCGAGGAGACCGAAAGTCGTGCGGCGGTGGCCCAGCAGCTCGCTGCGACCCTGGCGCACGTGGTCGTCGGACGGGTGGTGCCCCTGCTCGTGCTCGAGGGTCGCGCCTGGGACACCGGCCTGGAGAATCTGTGGGTGCACGTGGATTCCGAGGGCGCGATCGACTGGGTTGGCGTCGTCGACCCCACGCTGCGCGCACTGCCGAACGACCCGTTCTTCGGTGACCATCCGAATCCTCGGTCGCACAACGCCATCCGGGATGGAATCGTCGCCCTGCCGAACGAGGCCGCACTGACGACGTGGATTGCACACCGCAGTCATCGCACCCTCGCGCCGTTGTTCGGCAAGCTTGCCGAGGTCAGCGGCTCGGCGATCTCGATAGCGGCCATGTGGCACATCGTCGGCGCCGCGGTGGTGGGCGCGGCGACGCAGGTGCCGCTGCTGGCGGGGTCCAGCGAGCTCACGAGCATGCGTCGCGGCCAGGCCGTGCTCGACGCGCTGGTCGGATTCGGGCTGCCCGTGCGGGGCGCCACGAGAATTCCGTCAGTAGCGGCAGGGAAGGTATTGCTAAATTAGGGCAGCCTTGCCTATGCTCTTGGTGAAGCAAGACGCGTACCACCGGACCGCGCCGGAGTCCTGAGGGCTGCAGTGACTCCCGGTCCACACGAAGGAAGGGCCCCGCATCATGTGCGGGGCCCTTCCGCATTTCCAGGTCTCGACCACAACGGTCCGGACATCGCCGTGTAGACAAATCTGCGTGAGCACAGACATCCCAGCCGGCCTCGGCGCCGGATTCGACTCGGCGATCGGCCTCGAATTCCTCGAGCTGACCCCCGAGGGCGGCACCGCCCGTCTCGAGATCAACGACAAGCTGCTGCAACCGTGGGGGATCGTGCACGGTGGCGTGTACTGCTCGATCATCGAGAGCCTGGCCAGCGTGTCGGGGCAGGTCTGGCTCAGCGAGAACGGCGGCGGTCACGTGGTCGGCGTCAACAACAACACCGACTTCCTGCGCGCCATCTCCGCCGGCACGGTGACCGCAGTATCGGTTCCGATCCATCGCGGCCGGCGCCAGCAGCTGTGGCTGATCACCATCACCGACGACACCGACCGTGTCGTGGCGCGAGGCCAGGTGCGGCTGCAGAACCTGCCCGCCGAGTAACCGCCGCTTTCCTCGCGCTGCTGAGGTGTGCGGGGCGTGGCAGTATCCCCGACTATGCGATTAACGCCGCATGAACAGGACAGGTTGCTGCTGTCGTACGCCGCAGAGCTGGCGCGCAGGCGCCAGGCGCGCGGGCTGAAACTCAACCACCCCGAGGCCGTTGCGGTGATCACCGATCACCTTCTCGAAGGGGCGCGCGACGGTCGCACGGTCGTGGAGTTGATGGCCAGCGGCCGCGAGGTTCTCAGCCGCGAGGACGTGATGGCCGGCGTTCCGGAGATGCTCGACGACGTCCAGGTGGAGGCGACGTTCCCCGATGGGACGAAACTCGTCACCGTCCACCATCCGATCCCATGACGGCCGACGATGCGTCGTGGGCGCCCGGCGAGATCGTCTACGGCACCGGCGATATCGAGATCAACCAGGGCGCGCGACGGGTCGAGATGGAGATCCTCAACACCGGCGACCGTCCCGTCCAGGTCGGTAGCCACGTGCACCTGCCACAAAGCAATGCCGCCCTGCGATTCGATCGTGCAGCCGCCCACGGACATCGGCTCGACATTCCCGCCGGCACCGCGGTGCGGTTCGAACCCGGTGTTGCCCAGCGGGTCTCGTTGGTACCGCTGCGCGGATCACGCGAGGTGTATGGGTTGAGCCTGCAACCGCCCGGCCGATTGGACACGTGATGAGCGCTTGCGCGAAGAACAGAGAGCACCGATGAGCGCTTGCGCGAAGAACAGAGAGCACCGATGAGCGCTTGCGCGAAGAACAGAGAGCACCGATGAGCGCCATTTCCCGCGCCAGGTATGCAGCGCTCTTCGGACCCACGACCGGCGACCGCATCCGATTGGCGGATACCGATCTGTTCATCGAGATCACCGAGGATCGCAGCGGCGGGCCGGGTCTGGCCGGCGACGAGGCGGTCTTCGGTGGCGGCAAGGTGTTGCGCGAGTCGATGGGCCAGGGCCGGGCAACCCGGGCCGACGGCGCACCCGACACCGTGATCACCGGCGTGGTCATCATCGACCACTGGGGAATCATCAAGGCCGACATCGGTATTCGCGACGGCCGGATCGTCGCGATCGGCAAGGCCGGCAACCCCGACATCATGTCCGGGGTGCACCCCGATCTCGTGGTCGGTCCGTCGACCGAGATCATCGCCGGCAACGGCCGAATCGTCACCGCCGGTGGTATCGACTGCCATGTCCATTTGATCTGTCCGCAGATCATGGGGGAAGCCCTCGGTGGTGGCATCACCACAATCATCGGCGGCGGTACCGGACCCGCGGAGGGCAGCAAGGCCACCACCGTGACGCCGGGGGGGTGGCATCTGGGGCGCATGCTGGAGGCGCTGGACTCATGGCCGATGAACATTGCGCTGCTCGGCAAGGGCAATACCGTCAGTACCGAATCGATGTGGGAGCAATTGCGCGGCGGCGCTTCAGGTTTCAAGCTGCACGAAGATTGGGGGTCCACCCCCGCGGCGATCGACGCCTGCCTTTCCGTCGCCGATGCGGCCGGCGTGCAGGTTGCCCTGCACTCGGACACCCTGAACGAGGCGGGTTTCGTCGAGGACACGATCGGTGCGATCAACGGTCGGTCGATTCACGCCTACCACACCGAGGGCGCCGGCGGCGGCCACGCGCCCGACATCATCCGCGTCGCCGCGGAACCGTACGTCTTGCCGAGTTCGACCAATCCCACGCGTCCGCACACCGTCAACACCCTCGATGAACACCTCGACATGTTGATGGTGTGCCATCACCTCAACCCTTCGGTGCCAGAGGATCTCGCATTCGCCGAAAGCCGCATCCGCCCGTCGACGATGGCGGCCGAGGATCTGCTGCACGACATCGGGGCGATCTCGATGATCGGCAGCGACTCCCAGGCGATGGGGCGCATCGGCGAAGTGGTGATCCGCACCTGGCAGACCGCTCACGTGATGAAGCGACGCCGGGGTGCATTGGAAGGGGATAAGTCCGGCGTCCGTCAATCCGACAACAATCGCGCCCGCCGGTACGTCGCGAAATACACGATCTGCCCGGCCATCGCGCACGGCCTCGACGACGAGATCGGCTCGGTGGAGGTGGGTAAGCTCGCCGACCTCGTGCTGTGGGAGCCCGCGTTCTTCGGCGTCCGGCCGCACGCGGTGCTCAAGGGCGGGATGATCGCCTGGGCCGCAATGGGTGACGCGAACGCGTCGATTCCCACACCGCAGCCCGTACTGCCGCGACCGATGTTTGGTGCGGCGACGGCAGCGGCGTCGGCGACCTCGGTGCATTTCGTATCCTCACAGGCCCTCGATGACGGGCTTGCCGACCGGCTCGCCGTCAACCGCAGGCTCGTCGCGGTCAAGGATGTCCGCAATGTCGGCAAGGTCGACATGCCGTTCAACGACGCGCTGCCCGAAATCGAGGTCGACCCCGACACGTTCACCGTCCGTATCGACGGCGACGTGTGGCGAGAGGACCCCGCCGTCGAGTTGCCCATGGCGCAACGCTATTTCCTGTTCTGACAGGTATTCCGATGAACTTGGCGACACTGCTGACACTTTCGGACTCGCGGCTGCCGACCGGCGGCCACGTGCACTCCGGAGGTGTCGAGGAGGCCGTCACCGAGGGTCTGGTCCGCGACCTCGTCACGCTGCGGGCCTTCCTGATCCGGCGAATCCGCACCACCGGATTGGTGACCGCATCGGTGGCCGCGGCCGTGCACAGCGCCAGCCTGCCGGTCAGCGGCGCGGACGCCGAGATCGACGCCCGCACACCGGCACCCGCCGCGCGTCAGGCATCCCGCGCGCAAGGGCGCGGTCTGCTGCGGCTCGCCCGACGGGTCTGGCCGGCCGAAGGCTGGGAATCGCTGGGTGCCGCGCCGCACCTCGCCACCGTGGCCGGAACCGTCGGCGCGGCCAGTGGGCTCGAACCCCAACAGACAGCGCTGACCGTGGTCTACACGACGATGACCGGATCCGCTACGGCCGCGCAACGACTACTGGCGCTGGACCCAGGCGACGTCGCGGCGCTGACCTTCGAGCTGGCCCCGTTGTGCGACCAAACCTCCGCGACGGCCTGCAAGGAGTTGGCCGACCTGTCTGATCCGCTGCTCGACCTGCTGGCCCAGAGGCACAGCCAACGCGAGCGACCCCTGTTCGCATCCTGAAAGAGAGTTCGCCCCATGCCGCCTCAGCCACCGCATTTCCTCGACGGCCAGCCACACGGTCACACCGACCGGCCCAAACGCCGGCGGACACCGGGGGAGCCGTTGCGCATCGGCATCGGCGGGCCGGTCGGCTCGGGCAAGACGGCGTTGGTCGCCGCGTTGTGCAGGCAACTGCGTGACGAGCTGTCGTTGGCCGTGCTCACCAACGACATCTACACCACAGAAGACGCCGACTTCCTGCGCCGTCACGCCGTCCTGCCCGACGGCCGCATCGCCGCGGTGCAGACCGGCGGCTGCCCCCACACCGCGATCCGCGACGACATCACCGCCAACCTCGACGCGATCGACGATCTCATCGCGGGCAACGAGCAGCTCGACCTGATCCTGGTGGAATCCGGTGGCGACAACCTGACGGCCACCTTCTCGTCCGGGCTGGTGGACGTTCAGATCTTCGTCATCGATGTCGCAGGCGGCGACAAAGTTCCCCGCAAGGGCGGCCCGGGCGTCACCTACTCGGATCTGTTGGTGGTCAACAAGACTGATCTGGCACCGCTCGTCGGGGCCGATCTCGACGTGATGCGGCGCGACGCGGCCACCGTGCGCGGCGACCGGCCGGCGGTATTGATCTCGCTGACCGAAGACCCCGCCGCGACCGCCGTGCTCACGTGGGTGCGCGAGCAGCTGAAGGTCGCGGTCTGATGCGATCCGACGTGCTCGTCGTCGCGCAACGCGGCCGCCGCCCTCGCATAGAATCCAGCGGTGGTATCGCGGCCCGGGAAACCGAACCCGACACCGTGCACCTGGTGTCGGCGGCGGCCACCCCGCTCGGCGGAGACTCCATATGTGTGCGCATCGTGGTGGAACCGGGCGCGCTGCTGCGCGTGCGCACCGCCGCCGCGACGATGACGCTGCCCGGACCGACCACCCATGAGTCACATGCGAATTGGCTCCTCGAGGTCGCCGGCGAGCTCGATCTGGACCCGCAACCGACCGTCGTTGCGGCCGCTTCCCGGCATATCACGTCGACACGGCTGGCCGTCGAAGGATCCGGCCGCGTCAAGTTGCGCGAGCGGATCCAGATCGGGAGAACTGATGAACGGCAGGGCTTTTGGTCCGGATCGCTACACGCCGACGTCGACGGGACGGCGCTACTGCGGCATCGCATCGAGCTGGGTCGAGGTTCGGCGGCCGACGACGAGTTGGCCGCGCCGATGGCTTGCATCAGCGAATTGCACTACCCACAGACGGAAGTCGACACCGCCGGCATGACTCTCGCGCTGGCGCGTGGCGGCTGCCTGTCGACCTGGCAGGGCGAGCGACTCTAGACCGCGGCTCTCTCTTCCGGATCCTGCACCAACGCCGCGATCTCCTCGAGTTCTTCGATTCTGGTGCGGGCGTACGCCTGCTGCTCGGTGATCGTGAGGTTGCCTCGCTTCTTCGACAGGAACGTCACCGTCCACATCAGCAGCGTAGTGATCTTGCGCCTGAACCCGACCAGATACACCAGATGCAGCACCAGCCAAGCCAGCCAGGCGATGAAGCCGCCGAACTCCACCGGGCCGATCTTCGCCACCGCGGAGAAGCGCGACACCGTGGCCATCGAACCCTTGTCGAAGTACTGGAAGGGTTCGCGCTCAGCGGGATTGGCACCCTTGAGCTCGGCCTTGATCGCCTTGGCGGCGTACCTGCCGCCCTGGATGGCTCCCTGAGCCATACCGGGAACGCCTTCGACGGCGGCCATGTCGCCGACCACGAACACGTTCGGATGGCCGGGCACGGTCAGGTCGGGGAGCACCTTCAGTCGTCCCGCGCGATCGACCTCGGCGTCGGACTGATCAGCGATATCGCGGCCGAGCGGGCTCGCCGAAACGCCCGCCGACCACACCTTGGTCGCGCAGTCGATGCGACGGAACTTGCCGTCGGGATCCTTGACCGTGATGCCGTTGCGGTCGACGTCGGTGACCATCGCCCCGAGCTGGATCTCGACGCCCATCTTCTCCAGACGTGCCTTGGCCTTGTTGCCGAGCTTCTCGCCCATCGGGGGCAGCACGGCGGGTGCGGCGTCGAGCAGGATCACCCGGGCAGTCGTCGAATCGATGTGCCGGAACGCGCCCTTGAGCGTGTGGTCGGCGAGTTCGGCGATCTGCCCGGCCATTTCGACGCCGGTCGGACCGGCACCGACGACGGTGAATGTCAGCAGCTTCTCGCGGCGGGCGGGGTCGCTGGATCGTTCCGCCTGCTCGAACGCGCCGAGGATGCGGGCACGCAACTCCAGTGCATCATCGATCGACTTCATGCCCGGTGCCCATTCCGCGAAATGGTCGTTGCCGAAGTAGGACTGGCCCGCGCCCGCAGCGACGATGAGCGAGTCGTACGGCGTGACATAGGTGTGCCCGAGCAGCTCCGACCGGACGGTCTGATTCGCCAGATCGATGTGCGTCACATTGCCCAGCAGCACCTGCGCGTTCTTCTGATTGCGCAGGATCATCCGGGTCGGGGGAGCGATCTCGCCTGAGGAGATGATGCCGGTCGCCACCTGATACAGCAGCGGCTGGAAAAGGTGGTGTGTGGTCTTGGCGATCATCTTCACGTCGACGTCGGCACGCCTGAGCGCTTTGGCAGCGGTCAGCCCGCCGAACCCTGAACCGATGATGACGACCTTGTGCCTATCGGTTGCAGTGGCTCCGGGATGGCTCATTGTCGGGCTCCTCGACGGTGCTTCACGTGCTATTTCTACCCACTACGGTAGTCGCCCGAACCTCCGATACACGCACGGTTTGGCTGTGTTGTTTCCCACGTCAGCGCGGGGAATCACCCGGCGAGAACCGGTTTCAACGCCTCGCCGACGGCGGTGACGTGGCCGGGGTGGTAGCCGTCGAGGCTCGTCACCGGGCTGAGGATGACGCCGGTGACACCCGCGTCGAACACCTTGGTCTTGATCTGCTCGGCGACCTGCTCGGCGGTGCCGTATACCGCCTGCTGCTTGAAGTCGTCGGGAATCAGGTCCTCGGTGATGCCGTCGCCGATGAGCGCGATGACCAGCATGCTCGTCTCGAGCGTGGCCGGATCGCGGCCGATCTCCTCGCAGCGCTCCTTGACCACGGCCAGCTTGCGGGGCAACTCGTCGAATCCCGCGATGATGTTCAAGTGGTCGAAGTGCTTGACTGCCAGCGGAATCGTCTTCTTCTCGCCGCTGCCACCGATCATCAGCGGGATGTGGTCGCGGAACCGGGGCTCGGCCATGGCCTCGACGGTGCGGTAGTACTTTCCGTTCACTGTGGGCCGCTCGCCCGCGAGCATCGGCAGGATGATCTCCAACGCCTCGCCGAGCTTGTTGAAGCGGTCGGTGAAAGTTCCGAACTCGTAGCCGAGCGAGTCGTGCTCGAGCTCGAACCAGCCGGTGCCGATGCCCAGAATCGCCCGACCCTGGCTGATCACGTCGAGTGTCGTGATCGCCTTGGCGAGCAGCGTGGGGTTGCGGTAGGTGTTGCCGGTTACCAACGTTCCGAGCTGCACGCGCTCGGTCGCGGTGGCCAGCGCGCCGAGGGCGGTGTACGCCTCGAGCATCGGCTGGTCGGGGGTTCCGAGGCCGGGCAGCTGATAGAAGTGGTCCATCACGAAGACGGAGTCGAAGCCCGCGGCTTCGGCTTCCTGAGCCTGCGCGATGACGGTGGGGAAAAGTTCGGTGACGCCGGTGCCGTAGGAGAAGTTGGGGATCTGGAGTCCGAGTTTGATGGTCACGCCTTCACGTAACCACAACTAACCGGAGCGGTCACCCCGCTTTAGCTACAGGCGAACGAAGGAATATTCAGCCGAAGTTCGCCAGCGCACCGTGACTGACATGCAGCGTTTGACCGGTGATGTGCCGGGCGGCCGGCGTGGTCAGGAACAATGCGAGTCGGCTGATCTCCTCGGCCACCGAAGGTGGCGACTGCGAGAGACCGTCGTAGCCGGGTTCGGCGTTCCGGCCCGACGCGACCGCGTTCACAGTGATGCCGCGGATGCCGAAGTGCTGAGCCTGCCCCGCCGTCCAGTCGGACACCGCGGCCTTGATGGCGGCCTCGGCACTGCCCTCGGCCGGGTGCTCGGGCACGACGGTGATGATCGAACCCCCCGACCGCAGGTGGTCACCCAGTATCTGCACGGTCAGGACGGCGGAAAGGATCGTCGAGTCGAGCGCATTGCGCCACGCCGTCGCCAGATCGGAGAGGGAGTACGTCCGCGGATCTCCGGCCTGCCAGCGTGGCGCGGGCACATTGACGATGGTGTCGAGGTGGTGCGGGAAGTGGTCCCGCGCCGTTTCCAGGTTCGCCGCATCGGTGTTGTCGAACACGATGGCGTCGACTTCGAGTTCTTTGGCGGCGACGTCCAGTTCGTCGCGGCGAGCGCCCGCGATCACGACCTGGTGGCCCGCGCTGCGAAAGGTCTCCGCGATCGTGCGTCCTAGGTCGGTGTCGCCTCCGGTGACAAGCACGTCCATCGCAAGGACCTCCTCTGTGTTCGACGCTGAACCCCAGCCCGTGCACCAAATGTTACTGGACAGTAGCTATAGGGGGAAACGCGGCACGCGCACACGGCACCACATCGCCGCCGAAGTGCCATAGGGTCGTGATCTGTGAAGCCCGTCGCGACGGTGACCACCTCGAAGGCCAGCGCGATTTCCGCAGTTCGCGCCTTGCCGTGAACCCGTCGGCCGTCCTCCCGCGGTGGATCTATGTCCCGGCCGCACTGGGGGCGCTGTTCGTCGCGGTTCCCCTCGTCGCGGTGGCCGCGAAGGTCGACTGGCCGCGATTCTGGTCCCTGATCACCAGCCCGGCATCGGTGTCCGCACTCGAGCTGAGTCTGCGTACCGCGACCGCCAGCACCGCGTTGTGCCTGATCCTGGGTGTGCCGATGGCCCTGGTGTTCGCCCGAAGCGATGCCCGGGTGGTAAGGATGACGCGGCCGCTGATCCTGCTCCCGCTGGTGCTTCCACCGGTGGTCGGGGGCATCGCGCTGCTGTACGCCTACGGCCGCCTCGGGCTGATCGGGCAGTACCTGGACGCAGCGGGCATCCAGATCGCCTTCACGACGACAGCGGTCGTGCTGGCGCAGACATTCGTGTCGCTGCCGTTCCTCGTCATCGCGCTGGAAGGCGCCGCCCGTACCGCGGGGACCGACTACGAGGTCGTCGCCGCGACCCTGGGCGCCCGGCCCACCGCAGTCTGGTGGCGGGTGTCCCTGCCGCTGCTGGCCCCAGGCCTGGTTTCCGGCGCGGTACTGGCATTCGCGCGATCGTTGGGCGAATTCGGCGCCACGCTCACGTTCGCCGGTTCGCGCGAGGGCGTCACCCGCACCCTTCCGCTGGAGATCTACCTACAGCGGGAGAGCGACGCGGACGCTGCGGTCGCGCTGTCTCTGCTCCTCGTCGTGGTCGCGGCCGTGGTGGTCATCGGGCTCGGTAGCAGGAGGTTGCGGGCGGGCGGCGCCAATGCGTGGTGAATCAGCGTGACGGACCTCAGTGTGCGCGCGGTTGTCGAGAGCCGCGGTGTGGATGTCGAATTCGTGGTGGACGCCGGCGAGGTACTCGCCGTCCTCGGTCCGAATGGCGCGGGTAAGTCGACGGCACTTCATGTGATCGCGGGTCTGGTGCGGCCCGACGACGGCGTCGTCCGCGTCGGCGATCGGGTGCTGACCGATACGGCCACGGGCACTCATGTCGCCACCCACGACCGCCAGGTCGGGCTGCTGATGCAGGATGCGCTGCTGTTCCCGCACCTGAGCGTGGTCGGCAACATCGCCTTCTCACCACGCAGCTCACGAGCGGATGCGGCGCGCTGGTTGGACGAGGTCGAGGCCTCCGACCTGGCCGATCGTATGCCCCGGCAGCTCTCGGGTGGGCAGGCGCAGCGCATCGCGTTGGCTCGCGCGCTGGCCGCCGAACCGGATGTGTTGCTGCTCGACGAACCCCTGGCCGGTCTGGACGTTGGAGCGGCCTCCGCGATGCGCAAACTGCTGGGCCGTGTTCTGGCGCGCGACGGCCGATCTGCGGTCCTGATCACCCACGATCTCGTGGACGTCCTCACCCTCGCCGACAAGGTACTTGTCCTCGAGGAGGGCAGAGTTGTCGAAAAGGGTTCCACCGCAGCGGTTTTGACTGCACCTCGCAGCAAGTTCGGCGCCCGCCTCGCCGGCGTCAACCTGGTGGCCGGCGCCGCGGGTCCGCAGGGCGTGTTGACGACGCCGTGGGGAGTTGCCTGGCATGGCGTCGCCGAACCCGACAGCGTCGAAGGGGCGTCTGCGGTGGCGCTGTTCTCGCCGGCCGCGGTCGCCGTGTATCGCGACAAGCCGCACGGCAGCCCGCGCAACACCGTCGCGGTGACTGTCGCCGAACTGGACATTCGCGGGCCCGCCATCCGCGTCCGCGCCGAGGAACAGCCGGACGGCGCACCGGGACTGGCCGCCGACATCACTGCCGATTCGGCCGCCGAGCTGCGGCTGGCACCGGGGGAGCGAGTCTATTTCTCGGTCAAGGCGCAGGAGGTCACGCTTCTCCCGAGCCCGTAACGACGCGGCTCGCCCATACGAATTACCAACTGGATTGCCTGTGAGAGCCGTCACCAACCGCCGCGAGCGCGCCCCGCGCCAGGTGTGCGGCCCAGTCGAAGCAGCAATCTATAAAATGCTGTCTACCTGCACCTTTTTAGGTTTCAGCAATGTCACAATTAAGCACATTTGGAGCAACTCGCACTTGCGTCACGGCGGTAACACGGTATTTTCTTCCCCATGGATGAGCGAGACGCGTTACGCGAACCCCGCAAGGGCCTCTCAAAGTCGCTGATGATCGCGGCGGTGACCGGTGCGACCGCGGTGGCGCTCACACTGCCTTCGATCGCGCAGGCGCAACCGGAGCCGACGCCGGCGCCGCCACCTCCGCCACCGACCGGCAACACGTTCATGCAGGGGCCGCCTCCTCCGCCAGGCGCGCCCGCGCCCCCGCCTCCCGGCGCCCCGGCGCCGCCACCTGCCCCGCCCGGAGCCCCCGCGCCGCCACCTCCGCCCGCGGACCCGAACGCGCCGCCACCGCCGGTGGATCCCAACGCGCCGCCGCCCGTCGACCCGGGCCGCGTCGAAAATGCCGCCGGCGGCCTGAGCTTCGTGGTCCCCGCCGGATGGAAGGTTTCAGATTCCACCCAGCTGTCTTACGGCCAAGCGTTGTTGACGAAGATCGCGCCTGAGGGAGCGGAGCCGCCGAACGATACGAGCGTGCTGCTCGGACGGCTCGATCTGAAGCTGTTCGCCGGCGCCGAGACCGACAACACGAAGGCGGCCCAGCGCCTGGCATCGGATATGGGCGAGTTCTTCATGCCCTTCCCCGGCACCCGCATGAACCAGGAGACTATTCCGCTCGACGCCAACGGCATGCCCGGCGTTGCCTCCTACTACGAGGTGAAGTTCACCGACGCCAACAAGCCCACGGGGCAGATCTGGGCCGGCGTGGTTGGTGAGCCGGTCGAACCTGGCACACCGCGCGGTCAGCGCACCCCGCAACGCTGGTTCGTCGTCTGGCTCGGAACCGAGACCAACCCGATCCCGAGGGACGAGGCCGTCACACTGGCGAACTCGATCCGGCCCTACGCCCCGCCGGTCGCTGTGCCTCCGCCGCCTGCGGATCCGAACGCTCCGCCTCCGCCGCCGGCCGATCCCAACGCTCCGCCTCCGCCGCCCGCGGATCCGAACGCTCCGCCTCCGCCACCTGCACCCGCGGGCGTCGGAGTCCCCGTGCCAGTGGCACCGGAGGCTGCGCCGGGGATGTTGCCGCCCGCCTGACAGGTCAGGACTGGCTGTTACGCAGGCACAACGCGATGTGACTGCGTCGTCGGGTCGGCCGGGCGAGTGAAGAGCGGCCATCGACCTTCGCGGTCGTCAATTTTGGTGACTTGATTCGCCGGTCGGCCTACGATCAGGAGTACAGCTGAGGTCGGGGATGGGTAAGGGAGCCTCCATGCTGAACTCGATTTGTCGTGCGGCCGCCGGGGTGGCGGTGGTTCTTGCGTCGCTTACAGGTATCGCGCTGGTGTCGCCGGCGGTGGGAAGCGCAATTGAGTGCGGAGTAGGAACTCTTTACGACCCACCGACGAACACCTGCATCGCCGCGCCACTTCCGCCGCCCCCGCCGCCTCCACCTCCGCCGCCACCACCACCGCCGGCCTGGAACGGCGATCCGACGCCGTACTTCTCGGTGGGGATCTGCGCTCCTATCCCCTTCGTGTCGTTGTGCGCTGGTATCTGACCTTCCGCGGCTTCACCCAGGCGCCCATTTGAAGACTGCTGATCTTGACCGCGGTGGCCCTCGAATCGTTACCCACGTGCGGTATATCTCGAGTTGGCTCGGCGGTTGCGCTGAGCCACGGCCAGCGATAGGCGGGAGATCCTGATGGACATCATTGCGGCTAGTGAGTTCCTCGCAGAACGGTCGACGACGCTGACCAGCGTCGGCTGGATCGGCTACATCATCATCGGCGCGCTCGCGGGCTGGATCGCCGGAAAGATCGTGAAGGGCCGCGGATCCGGCATCCTGATGAACATCGTCGTCGGTGTCATCGGCGCCTTGATCGGCGGCTTCCTCCTGAGCTTCTGGTTCGACACGGCAGAGGGTGGATGGTGGTTCACCTTCTTCACCGCGATCCTCGGATCGGTCATTCTGCTGTGGCTAGTCGGTCTGGTGCAGAAAAAGACATAGCGTCACCATGAGGTGATGGGCACCCCGACGATGAAGGCATGGCGAGTTCACCGGCCGGGCCCGATGAGCAGTCGACCGTTGCAGGAAGTCACCGCCGACGTGCCACGGCCCGCGACGGGCGAGCTCCTCGTCGCCGTGCGGGCATGTGGCGTGTGCCGCACCGATCTTCACGTCACCGAGGGCGACCTGCCTGTGCATCGCCGCGGGGTGATCCCGGGCCACGAGGTAGTCGCCGAAGTGGTCGAAGTCGGTCCGGAAACAGACGGCGGCGAGTTCGCGGTCGGTGATCGAGTCGGTATCGCGTGGCTGCGGAACACGTGTGGCCACTGCAAATTCTGCACGAGCGGTAACGAAAACCTATGCCCGGAGTCTCGCTACACGGGATGGGACGCCGACGGGGGTTACGCCGAATTCGCCACTGTCCCGGCCGCTTACGCCCATCCGCTCCCAGATCGATATTCCGATGTGGAACTGGCACCGCTGCTGTGCGCGGGCATCATCGGCTATCGCGCACTGCTACGCGCCGAACTGCCTGAAGGCGGAAGGCTGGGCATCTACGGGTTCGGTGGAAGCGCACACCTGACCGCGCAGGTGGCGCTCGCGCAGGGCGCCGAGGTGCATGTGATGACCCGCGGCGAGAAGGCGAGAGAATTGGCATTGGCACTGGGCGCCGCGTCCGCACAGGGCGCCGCCGACAGTCCGCCGGTGGCGCTGGACTCCGCGATTCTCTTTGCGCCGGTGGGTGATCTGGTGTTGCCGGCTCTCGAGGCGCTCGATCGCGGCGGCACGCTGGCCGTCGCCGGTATTCACCTTTCCGACATTCCCGCGCTGAACTATCAGCGCCATCTCTTCCAGGAGCGTCAGTTGCGGTCGGTCGCCTCGAACACCCGCGCCGACGCCCGTGAATTTCTTGCCTTCGCTGGCCGTCATCACCTCGAGGTGACGACACCGCAGTACCCGCTGGACCGGGCCGCCGATGCGCTTGCCGATCTTGGCGCGGGCCATATTTCGGGCGCCGCGGTATTGGTGGTCTAGAGCGCGGCGAGGGCAGCGCCGAGCCGGCCCCGCAGATCGCCGCGCCCGTAGCGATAGAGCGGTCCTGTTCCGTCGCCCAGGATCTGGCGCAACCGCGCCATCCCGCGCGCGCTCACCGGCCGCGGTGAATGCAATCGCAGTGTGATCGCATCGATGACGTCTTCGGCCGCGACGATGTTGGGGACGTTCAGTGGCACCCGAGACGACAGCAGGAGACCGCGGCCGCGGGCATCGGCGACCGTCGCACGCAGCGACCGTGCGATTGCCTCACGTTCGGCGGGCGACGTCAGACGCGCCTCGTGGGCCGCGAGCGCGCTGCCCTCGGGTGCGGGCACACCGACGGCAATAAGCCGGTCGTACCGGTCGGCCCTCAGTCGCGCGGTCAACCGTGACCGCAGCGACGGCCGTGGAAGCGCGTCGGCCTCTGTGGCGGGGCGGACATTGGCGGAACTGGAAAGAACATCGGCTGGAATCTTGTTGTCAGCCATGGATATCTACCTCTTTGCCGGATTGCGGCTTTGACTTTTCGTGTGACCGTCTAACACGCTACAACAGTCATGCATGACCAGTCAACTTGATATACCGGTCATGCAAGGGTTACAGTGAACTGTGGTTGCCGAACCGACTCGTTGGCTGGCCGACGCCGAATCCAAGCCGGCGCCCGGGCCGCTGCTTCGGGTTCAGGCGCTGGTCAACACAGTGGAGCTGCCTTCGGGGCCAGACCGCCTCGCCGATCTCGACGATGCCCGGCCGTGGTTGATCGACAACGAGCTGATGGCATCCGACGCTGCCCTCGATGGCGCGGATCTGCAGCTGCTGCGCGATGTCCGTGAGGCGCTGCGCGCCCTGCTTGTGCGCAACGGCGGTGGGCCCTCGCCGACCGACGCCGAGCTTGCGCCACTTCGTGCGGTGGCCGCCGGCGGCGCCGCGCGCGCTGAGTTCGATGCCGACGGGCTCGTCCGACTCACGGCCGTCGGCGATTCCGTGGCCGAGCGCCTGGTCGGTGTGGTGTTGATCATTCGCGACGCACAACTCGACGGCAGCTGGGCACGCCTGAAGGTCTGCGCGAACGACGAATGCCGGTGGGCGTTCTACGACAGATCCCGCAACCACGGCGGCACCTGGTGCGAGATGTCCGCGTGCGGCAACAAGCTCAAGAACCGCGAATTCAGGGCACGGCGCAGAAAGGTGAATGGCTGACCGGCGAGGCGTCAGTCAGGTCGACAGATGCCACACCAGGGCGGCGGCGAGCGCGCCCAAACCGTTGAGCGACCAGTGCAAAGCGATCGGCGCGATCAGGCTTCCACTGCGCCGACGCAGCCAGGTGAACACGAAACCGGCGAAGGCCGTCGCCGCCACCGCGAGAATCACGCCGGCGACCGTACCCAGCACGCCGCCCCCGAACAGGCGGGTGAAGCCAACGTTGCTGCTGGTCAAGCCGAATGAGGTCGCGATGTGCCACAGTCCGAAGAGCAGTGAGCCGGCCGCGGCGACGCCGCGCCAGCCCCAGGCGCGGTCCAGTGCGCCGTGCAATACGCCGCGAAATGCCAGCTCCTCGGGGATGACCGTCTGAAGCGGAATGATGATCATCGACGCGATCAGCGCGCCCGAGATCGTCGCGTAGTTGTTGTTCATGAACATCGGCCGCGTCCACGGCAGCAGTGCGCCGATCGCGATCACCGAGAGCACCAGCGCGACCGCGGCCAGGGCATAGCCCGCGCCTGTTTTCCAGTGTTCCCGGCCCAGGCCCAGCTCGGTCCAGCCCAGGCCGCGGGACCGCACAAGCAGCAGCAGTCCGACGGCGGCCGCGGGCACCGTCGCGATGCTGGCCCACGGGGTGGTGAAGTGCGCTATCAGGTTGGTGAGCGCGAGCACCACGACCACCACGGCGATATCCGCGTAGATCCGGAAATGATGAATTGCGGACAATTGTTCGATCAGCGGGTGCGGCTGCTCGGCTACGTCCGGCGGGCAGGAGCGCAGCGACCGGGGAATCGACAGCGCTTGATCGGACACAATTGTCGATTCTACCGGTGTTCGCTGAGTGCCTGCTGAGACAGCAAGACCCCTGACTATGGAAGACATCCGCGTGCGGGTGTTCGTAGCCGGTGGGTGAACAAGTCTCGCTCGTCGGGCACACCGTGATTTGCAGGCGTTTGATGGGTATTGGAAACCGACCGCGACGCCACAGGAGGACCATGCGATGACCACGCTGGCGCACAATTGGCATTCCGCTGAGCTGCACTCGCTGAGCGACGAGACGCTCGCCCAAATCGACGGTTGGTGGCGTGCTGCCAACTACCTGTCCGTGGGCCAGATCTATCTGCTGGCCAACCCGCTGCTGGAAACTCCACTGTCCCGCGACGACGTCAAACCCCGTCTGCTCGGCCACTGGGGGACCACGCCGGGTCTCAACTTCTTGTACGCACATCTCAACAGGGTCATCAAGGAGCGCGAGCAGTCGACCCTGTACGTCACCGGGCCCGGTCACGGCGGCCCCGGACTGGTCGCCAACGCCTACCTCGACGGCACCTACTCGGAGGTGTACTCCGATATCACCCAGGACACCGAGGGCATTCGGCGGTTGTTCCGCCAGTTCTCCTTCCCCGGCGGCATCCCGTCGCACGTCGCACCTGAAACGCCGGGCTCGATCCACGAGGGTGGCGAACTCGGGTATGCGCTCTCGCACGCCTACGGCGCGGCGTTCGACAACCCGGACCTGCTGGTCGCGGCTGTCGTCGGGGACGGCGAGGCCGAGACCGGGGCCCTGGCGACGAGTTGGCATTCGAACAAGTTCGTCAACCCCGCCAAAGACGGTGTGGTGCTGCCGATCCTGCATCTCAACGGGTACAAGATCGCGAATCCGACGGTTCTGGCGCGCATATCTCAGGACGAACTTCGTAGCCTGATGATCGGTTACGGGCACCATCCGTACTTCTTCGAGGCGACCGAGGACGACGACATCGCCGATGTTCACCGGCGGTTCGCATCGCTGCTCGACGAGGTGCTCAACGAGATCTCGGAGATCAAGGCCAAGGCGTTTGAGCGTGACGAGCGGCGGCCGGCGTGGCCGATGATCGTCTTCCGCACACCCAAGGGGTGGACGGGACCCGACTACATCGACGGAAAGAAGACCACGGGATCCTGGCGCGCACACCAGGTTCCGTTGGCCAGCGCCCGCGACACTCCCGAGCACCTGCAGGTGCTGGCCGACTGGTTGGGCTCGTACCGGCCCGACGAGCTGTTCGACGATGACGGCAAACTCCGTTCCGCCATCGCCGAACTCGCACCTGAAGGCACGCTGCGAATGAGTGACAATCCACACGCCAACGGTGGAATGTTGTTGAAGGATCTGCGGCTTCCTGACTTCCGGAGGTTCGGCGTGGATGTGCCGGCCCCGGGTGCGACCATCGCCGAGGCGACCAAGGTGCTCGGTGAGTGGCTGACGGAAGTGATTCGGCTGAACCCCGACAACTTCCGGATATTCGGCCCCGACGAGACCGCGTCGAATCGTCTCCAGGCCGTATTCGATACAACCGCCAAACAGTGGAACGCCGACTTCGTCGGTCCGGAGGTGGATGAGCATCTCGCCCGAGCCGGGCGCGTCGTCGAGATGTTGTCCGAACACCAGTGCCAGGGTTGGCTCGAGGGATACCTGCTGACCGGCCGACACGGTCTGTTCAACTGCTACGAAGCCTTCATCCACATCGTCGACTCGATGGTCAATCAGCACGCGAAGTGGCTCAAGGTCACCAACCACATACCATGGCGCCGGCCCATCGCAAGCCTGAATTACCTTCTATCGAGCCATGTTTGGCGCCAGGACCACAACGGCTTCAGTCATCAGGACCCCGGCTTCATCGACCACGTGGTCAACAAGAAAGCCGAGATCGTCAGGGTCTACCTGCCGCCGGACGCGAACACCCTGCTGTCCACCTACGACCACTGCCTGCGTTCCCGGCAGTATGTGAACGTGGTGGTGGCGGGCAAGCAGCCCCACCCGAACTTCCTCACCATGGACGAGGCGATCGCGCATTGCACCAGAGGACTGGGCATCTGGGAATGGGCGGGCAGCGAGGAACTCGGCACGGACCCCGACGTCGTGATCTCGACCGCCGGTGACGTGCCGACGCTGGAGGGTCTCGCGGCGGTCGACATCCTCAGACAACACCTGCCGGACCTGAAGGTGCGCTTCGTCAACGTCGTCGACCTGATGCGCCTGCAGGACGACACCGAGCACCCGCATGGTCTGTCCAACCGCGCATTCGACGGGATCTTCACTCGGGACAAGCCGGTGATCTTCGCCTATCACGGTTATCCGTGGCTGATCCACCGGCTCATCTATCGCCGTGACGGCGCCAACAACGTGCATGTGCGCGGCTACAAGGAAGAGGGGACGACCACCACCCCCTTCGACATGGTCATGCTCAACGACCTCGATCGGTTCCACCTGGTGATGGACGTGATCGACCGCGTGCCGGCCCTGCGGTCGCGGTGTGCGACGCTGCGGCAGCGCATGGTCGACATGCGGATCACCGCCCGCGAATACACCCGCGAGCACGGCGATGATCTGCCCGAGGTGCGTGACTGGGTGTGGCCCGACGCGCGCGGGCTGGCGGGGCAGTCGAACCTCGATGCGACCTCGTCGACCGGAGGCGACAACGAGTAGTCGCGAATGCACGCATTACCCTGTCGGTCGTGCTGGGATTCGCGGTGCCGCAATTCGGGGAGGCGGCCTACGCTGAGCTGGCCCGCTTCGCCTCGACGGCCGAGGAGCTCGGCGCCGACAGCCTCTGGGTAGGGGACCGGCTGCTGGCCGCGGTGCAACCGACCGTCGGATACGCGGGCAAGGACACCATCCCCGGGCAGTTCCGCACCGGTATCGACCCGTTCATCGCGTTGGCGGTGGCCGCGACCGCGACGACCCGAGCCCGCCTTGGGGCCAGTGTGTTCGTGGCCCCGTGGTACCCGCCGGTGCAGCTGGCCCGGCAACTCACCAGTCTGGACGTGGTCAGCGGCGGGCGCCTGATACCCGGTTTCGGCATCGGCTGGTCGCCCGAGGAGTACCAGGCTGCTGGTGCACCGTTTCGCCGTCGCGGTGCACAACTCGACGAGCTGCTGGACGCGCTGGAGCAACTGTGGACAACCAGTCCTGTTGCCCACCAAGGGGAACGCTGGTCCATCCCGGCATCGTGGGTGAATCTCAAACCGGTACAACAACCGCGACCCCCGATCTACCTGGGTGCGTTCAGTTCGGCCGGACTCAAGCGCGTGGGTGAGCGTGCCGACGGCTGGATGGCGGTGGTTCAAGTGCCGGGCGGGGTGAACCTCGACATGCTGGCCTGGCAGCGGAAAAAGATCGACGACGCGGCCCGCGCGGCCGGACGTGATCCGTCGGCGATCGACGCCTGTGTCCGGATCAACGTCGCCGAGGACACGTCCGTGGAGTCGGTGGCTGAGGCCGTGAAGGTGCTGGCCGACAACGGATATCCCGATGTGTTCGTCGACCTGATATATGTCGCCACCACCACCGACTCCCATCTCGACTGGGTCGAACGGCTGCTGGCCTCATGAGCGGTGGATTGCTCGCGTCGGTGCGTGTGTTGGATTTGGGCGGCGCGTCTTCCGATGGGGTCGGCCGGCTGTTTGCGGACCTGGGTGCTGACGTCTTGAAGATCGAACTTCGCGACGGAACCGCGGCCCGTCGCGCGCTGCCCGCCATCGCGGGCGAAAGCATCGCGTTCGCGATGAACAACGCGAACAAGCGCAGCGCGGTGCTCGACCCGGACAGCGCCGACGGTCGGCGGCGACTCGCCGCGTTGGCCGGTGCCGCCGACATCGTCGTGGACAGCGGAAACACGGGAACAGCGGCGGCGTTCGGAACATCGGCCGCCGCGCTGGCCGAACAGTTCGGACACCTGGTGACGTTGTCGGTCACCGACTTCGGCGCCACCGGTCCATACAGTTCGCGGCAGGCGACCGACGCTGTGCTGTATGCGATGTCGACCGCTCTGTCACGGACAGGGCCGACTACGGGCAGGCCGGTGCTGCCGCCCGAGGGCGTGGCGTCGGGGACGGCCGCGGTGCAGGCCGCCTGGGCGGCGCTGGCCGCCTTCTACCGCCGATTGCGCGACGGCAGAGGCGATTACATCGACTTCTCGCGGTACGAGGGGGTGCTTCAGTCGCTCGATCCGCCGTTCGGATCGGAGGGCCAGGCTGCCGTCGGCCTCAAGTCCGCCGGTGAGCTGTGGCGGGGCCGACCGCGCAATCAGCACATCTACCCGATCTTCGCGTGCAAGGACGGCCACGTTCGCATCTGCCTGCTGTCGGCTCGCCAATGGCGCGGAATGCGTGGCTGGCTCGGCGAACCCGAGGAGTTCGCCGATCCCAAGTTCGACACCATTGCGGCCCGCTACGCCGCGTCGCGCGAACTCAACGCCGCGATCGCCGAACTGTTCGCGTCGCAGACGATGGACACGCTGGTTGCCGGTGGACAAGCGCGGGGAGTGCCGGTGGCCGCGGTCCTCACCGCGGCTGAAACCCTGACATCGGAGCACTTTCGCGCCGTCGGGGCGTTGACCGATGTCGCGATCTCCGATGACGTGAGGGTGGCCGTTCCCGTCGGCGCCGTCATCGTCGACGGCCGCCGCGCCGGGCTGGAGCGCCCGGCGCCGAAGCTGGGAACCGACGATCCCGCCTGGGCGGCAGACGCGTTCACCGTTGAGCGCCGCGACGTCGATGTGCAGCGCCCGTTCGACGGCCTGCGCATTCTCGACCTCGGGGTGATCGTCGCGGGCGGCGAGCTGGGCCGGCTTTTCGCCGACCTGGGCGCCGAGGTGATCAAGGTCGAAAGCGCCGCCTATCCCGACGGCCTTCGGCAGACGGCGCCGGGCATGACGATGAGCCGGTCGTGGGCGTTGACGCACCGCAACGAACAGAGTCTCGGCCTCGACCTGCGGCATCCCGAAGGGGCCGAGCTCTTTCGCCGTCTGGTCGCGGAATCGGACGCCGTGTTCGCCAATTTCAAGCCCGGAACACTTGAGTCGCTCGGCTTTTCGTATGAACAGCTGCGAGCCATCAACCCACGCATCGTGCTGGCGGAAAGCAGCGCATACGGGGTGACCGGTCCGTGGAGCGACCGGATGGGCTACGGCCCGCTGGTGCGTGCGGCGACAGGTGTCACCTGGCTGTGGACCTCCCAAGACGCCGAACCCGACAGCTTCTATGACGCGACCACCGTCTTCCCCGACCATGTCGCCGCCAGGCTCACCGCGGTCGCGGCGCTGGCCGCCCTGATTCGCCGCGAGCACTCCGGAATCGGTGCGCACGTGCACATTCCGCAGGCCGAGGCGGCCGTCAACCAGCTCGCCACCGCATACGTCGCCGAGGCGGCACGTACCGCAGGGGTGTCGGTGACCGAGGCCGAGGCAATCCATGGCGTCTATCCGTGCGAGGGCGACGATGAATGGTGTGTCATCTCTGTTCGGTCGCAGGCCGACCGTGCGGCGCTATCGACGGTCATCGGCCGTGACCTTCCCGAGGAGCGGGCCGCATTCATCACTGCGGTGTCGGAGTGGACGCATGCCCGCGATAAGGCGGATGTCGCCGAGACCCTGCAAGCCGCAGGTATTCCCGCGGCACCGATGAACCGGGCGGTGGACATACCCACCGACCCGCAGGTGGCGTTCCGGCGGCTCTACGTCGAGATGGCGCATCCGTTGTTCGATGCGCCGATGCTCAGCGAGACCGGACCCGCGCCCTACACCGGCATTCCCGCCGCAGAACTTCGGCCCGCCCCGATGCCGGGGGAGCAGACCCGCCAGATCTGCCAGGAGGTGCTCGGACTGAGCGCCGAGGACACCGATCGGCTCATCGCCGACGGCGTGCTTTTCACTCGACAAGGGAGCCCATGATGGATCCGCGGACGCCGGTGCTGATCGGCTATGGTCAGGTCAACCAGCACGATGAAAACCCCGACGTCGAACCGGTCGACCTGATGGAGGCGGCCGCCCGCGCCGCCGCCGACCCGCGCGTGCTGGCGGCCGTCGACGCCGTGCGCGTGGTCAACCTGCTGTCCTGGCGCTACCGTGATCCGGGACGGCTACTCGCACAGCGCATTCGGGCCGAGGGTGCCGCGACGCGGTACACCGGCATCGGCGGTAACGTGCCGCAGACACTGGTCAACAAGGCGTGCCTGGACATTCAGGCCGGCCGGTCGGAGGTCGTGCTGATCGCGGGGGCCGAGACGTGGCGCACCCGTTCCCGAGTCCGCAAGGCCGGGCGCAAGCTCAACTGGACGAGCCAGGACGACTCCGTACCGATCGCCGAAGGTTCCGACGAAGGCATCGAACTCGCCGGCCCCTCGGATCTCCGGATCAAGCTGGACCGGCCCGCCTATGTCTATCCGATGTTCGAGCAGGCGCTGCGAATCGCGGCGGGCGAATCCTCCGACGAGCACCGGCGCCGCATCGGCGAACTCTGGTCGCAGTTCAGCGCGGTGGCCGCGACGAATCCGTATGCGTGGAGCCGGGAGGCGCTGTCCGGTGACGACATCGCCGAACCCAGTCCGAGCAACCGGATGGTCAGCTGGCCGTACACCAAGCTGATGAACTCGAACAACATGGTGGACCAAGGTGCGGCGCTGCTGCTGACGTCGGTAGAGAAGGCCAACCATCTGCAGATCCCGCGCGACCGTTGGGTTTTCCCGTACGCGGGTACCGACGCGCACGACACCTACGCGATCAGCAATCGCGCCGAGTTCCACACCTCACCGGCCATCCGCATCGCGGGCAACCGCGCGCTGGAGCTGGCCGGTGCCGGTATCGACGACGTGGCGCTGATCGACCTCTACTCGTGCTTTCCCTCCGCCGTGCAGGTGGCGGCGAACGAACTCGGCCTGCCGAGCGGTGACCCCTCCCGGCCCCTGACCGTGACGGGCGGGCTCACCTTCGCGGGCGGGCCGTGGAACAACTACGTGACACATTCGATCGCCACCATGGCCGAACGCCTGGTCGCCAACCCCGGCCAGCGCGGCCTGATCACGGCCAACGGCGGCTACCTCACCAAGCACAGCTTCGGCGTGTACGGGACGGAGCCGCCGGCCCACGAATTCCGTTGGGAAGACGTACAAGACGCCGTTGACCGCGAACCCATCCGCGAGGCCGTGGTCGAGTGGTCGGGGGTGGGCACCGTCGAATCGTGGACGACGCCGTTCGACAGAGAGGGATCACCGGAGAAGGCCTTCCTCGCCGTGCGCACACCCGAGGATGCGCGTGCGCTCGCCGTGATCCCCGAGGATGTCGACGTGACGGTCCGAGAGGACATCGCCGGGGCCAAGGTTCAGGTCAACCAGGACGGCACCGCGACTCTGCTGTGAGCTAGTCGAGGTCGGCCAGCAGCGCTTCGATTCTCGTGACTATGGAGCCCCCACCGGCACGTCGGTGTACTGCGGCACGAATCCGTCAGCGGAGAACGTGAAGCCCTTGTCGCTGAACTCGCTCAGACATGAGACACCCGCCGCTTCCTGTACGTTGCAGCGGAATCCGGCTGCGGCCAGGATTCTGTTGAACGGCAGGACTTTCGCGGGTCCGGGATCGAGCGCGAATTCCGATTCCTCCAGCGCAACGAACTGTGCGTCGCCGTCGCGTGGAAGGACAAGTGCGTTCGGTGTCGTGGTGTCGCCGTCGGTGCCGGGCACCGAGTCCGGTGCGCCGGTGATGCCCATGGCTGATGGCCAGTTCGCGGTGGACTGACATCCCACCTTGTCCCGCGGAATGATTGCGCACGCCCAGTTTCCGCTGGGGGAGGTGAAGTAATAGCTCGTTCCGGCGGGCGGGTGGGCGACGTAATCGAATGCATTCGCCAGGTGCGCGTTGCTCGGCGGTGGGGTCGATGGTGATGGCGTGCCGGCAGGAGCGGCCGTGGGTGATTCGTCGGTGTCGGTGACGGTGCCTCCCGAGCAACCCGCGGCCAGCGTCGCCACGGCTGCCAGCGCCACCGAAAGGGTGCGGACGTTCACCTATGCGCCGACAAGCTTTTCCGGGTCGACCGGTTCCCGCGACCGGACCAGCGATTTGATGTCATCGAGCCCTTCCCAGATGTTGACGTTCATGCCCGCGAGCACCCGGTTCGCGTCATCGAGCCAGTACGCTGTGAATTCGCGGCCTGCCACGTCGCCGCGGAACAGCACCCGGTCGTAGTCGGGCGCATGCCCCACGTATTCCATACCCAGGTCGTACTGGTCGGTGAAGAAATAGGGCAGTTCGGCGTACTCCTGCGGCTTTCCGAGCATGCCCGCGGCCGCGACGGCGGGCTGTTTGAGCGCGTTCGCCCAATGCTCGGTGCGGATGCGAGTACCGAACACCGGATGCTCGGCGGCGGCGATATCGCCGACGGCGAAGATATCCGGATTGCTCGTGCGCAACGCCGCATCAACGAGAACGCCGCCGTTCCCGGTGGCCAGGCCCGCCTGCTCGGCCAGCCCGATGTTGGCTGTCGCGCCGACCGCGACCAGAACGGCATCGGCGGCGACGGTCGAACCGTCGCCCAGCTTGAGCCCCGTTGCCTTGCCCCCGGCGGTGGTGATTTCGTCGACAGTGGTGCCGAGTCGCAGATCCACGCTGTGGTCGCGGTGCATCGCGGCGAATACTTCACCGGCCTCGCGGCCGAGAGCGCCCATCAACGGCACCTTTGCGGTTTCGACGACCGTGACGGCTGCGCCCCGATCGCGGGCACCTGCGGCGACTTCGAGGCCGATCCATCCCGCACCGACGATCGCCAGCGAAGCACCCTCTGCCAGAACGGAGTTCAGCGCCTGGGCATCGTCGATAGTACGTAGGTAGTGCACGCCCTCGGCGTCGGCGCCTGGAATCGGGGGCCGCCGGGGAGTGGACCCGGTGGCCAACACAAGCTTGTCGTAGCGCACGGTGGTGCCGTCGGGCAGGGACACGGTGTGGCCATCGGGATCGAGCGCGGACACCTCGGTGCCGAGTTGCAGCTCGACGTGGTGGTCGCGGTACCACGCCGACGACGCGGCGGTGAACTCGCCGAACTGCTTCTTGCCGAGGAGAAACTCCTTCGACAGCGGGGGACGTTCGTACGGCAGGTGCTCCTCTGCGGCGAAAAGCACGATGTGCCCGTCAAAATCCTTGTCACGCAATGCTTCTGCGGCCTTCGCTCCGGCGAGGCCGCCGCCCACGATGGCGAATGTCGACGACGTTGTCATGCCACCTGAGCTTACTCGGGACATGGCGTGGTGGATCAGGCCAACAGGTCTTTGAGCTTTCGCGCATTGCGGATGGCGTGTCCACCCAGGTCGTTGTTGAAGTACACCACCACCCGTCGTCCCTCCTCGTGCCAGCCGGCGATCCGGTCGGCCCATTCGCGCAGCTCGTCGTCGGTGTAGGAGCCCGCATAGATCGAGTCCTGCGGCGGTCCGTGCAGGCGGATGTAGACGAGAGAGCTCGTCGCCCGCGGGACACATGCCAGGCCGGGACCGCTCATCACCACGTACGCGGCGCCGTGTTGTTCGAGCAGCGCATAGACGGCCTCGTCGTTCCAGGACGGGTGCCGCAATTCCATGGCCACCGGAATCCACTCGGGCATCACGGTGAGGAAGTGGGATAGCCGGTCGTCGTCGCGTTCCTGCTCCGAATGCAGCTGGACGAGCAGCGCTTCTCGCCGGTCACCGAGCGCGGTCCAGCCGCGCTCGAACCGCTCCACCCACGGTTCGGGCGAACGCAGCCTTCGGTAGTGGGTGAGCCCCCGCTGAGCCTTGACCGACATCGTGAAACCGTCGGGCAGCCTGTCGCGCCAGCCCTCGAAGGTGGAGTCCTTCGGCCATCGGTAGAAGCTGGCGTTCAGCTCAACGGTGTCGAACTCCTCGACATACGTCGCCAGCCGCTTGGCCACCGGCAGTTTCGGCGGATACAGGACGCCCGCCCAGTGGTCATAGGACCATCCGGACGTGCCGACGCGAACAGCGTCACTTGCGCGGGAGGCTCTTGGCGTAGTCGACACCCCGAGTCACCCAGCCCTGCAACTGGCGTTTGGTTTTGACACCCTCCACGGATACCCGCAACCAGCCTCGGGTCTCTCGTCCGGCCATGACCATCGGTTCGACGTGTTCGCGCGCCAGCAGCTTCTCGGTGTCGTCGCGCGGCACCCGCACCATGAGACCGCCCTGGCCGCTGACGCACACCGACATGTTGCCGCCGATGAGGAATGCCAGCCCGCCGAACATCCGCTTCTCCTCGACACCGCGCTCGCCTGCGACAAGCTCTCGAACGCGGTGAGCCAGGTCCTCGTCGTAGGCCATGAAGACGACCGTAACGCCATGGCGCGATTCCGGCGGAATTCGCGCCATGGCGTTACATGCGGCGCTAGGCCGCCGCCGCCACCGCCGTATCCTCGGCAGGCACCAGTGCCTGCGCGATGATGTCGGCGACGTCGACCATCGGCTTGACCTCCAGCGACTCGAGCACGTCGGCCGGGATCCCTCCATGTTCTGGGTCCAGGTCGGCCTCGTTGCGCTGGGGGATGAAAACCGTTGACAGTCCAGCTCGTTGCGCAGCCAGCAGCTTCTGCTTGACGCCGCCGACCGGCAGCACACGGCCGTTGAGCGTCACCTCACCGGTCATGCCGACATCGGAGCGGACCTGCCGCCCGGTGGCCATCGACACCAGCGCCGTCACCATCGTCACGCCGGCCGATGGACCGTCCTTGGGCACCGCGCCCGCGGGCACGTGCACATGGATCCTGCGGTCCAGAGACTTCGGGTCGACACCCAGCTGCTCGGCGTGTGCACGCACATAGGACAGCGCGATCTGCGCGGACTCCTTCATCACGTCACCGAGCTGACCGGTCAGCTGCAGTCCAGCCTCGCCGTCGGTCGCCCCGGCTTCGATGTAGAGCACATCGCCGCCCAGTCCCGTGACCGCCAGCCCGGTGGCCACACCGGGCACCGCCGTGCGTTCCGCGGATTCCGGCAGGAAGCGCGGGCGACCCAGGTAGTCAACGAGATCCGGCTCGTCGATCGTCAGCGGTGCATCGTCGGCTTCGGCCAACTTCGTTGTCGCCTTGCGCAACGCCTTGGCCAACAGTCGCTCGAACTGCCGCACGCCCGGCTCGCGGGTGTAGTCGGCCGCGATCTTGCGCAACGCGTCCTCGGTCACCGTCACCTCGGCTTCGGTCAGCGCCGCACGCTCGCGCTGCCGGGGCAGCAGGAAGTCCCGTGCGATGGCGACCTTGTCGTCCTCGGTGTAGCCGTCGATCTGGATCAGCTCCATCCGGTCCAGCAGGGCCGACGGGATGTTCTCGATCACGTTGGCCGTCGCCAGGAACACGACGTCCGACAAGTCCAGATCCAGCTCCAGGTAGTGGTCGCGGAACGTGTGGTTCTGCGCCGGGTCCAGCACCTCGAGCAGGGCGGCAGACGGATCGCCGCGATAGTCGGAGCCGACCTTGTCGATCTCGTCGAGCAGCACGACGGGGTTCATCGATCCCGCCTCGCCGATCGCGCGCACGATCCGGCCGGGCAGTGCACCGACGTAGGTGCGACGGTGGCCACGGATCTCGGCCTCGTCGCGCACGCCACCGAGGGCGACGCGAACGAACTTGCGGCCCAACGCCCGCGCCACGCTCTCACCGAGCGATGTCTTACCGACACCGGGGGGCCCGGCCAGCACCATGACGGCGCCGGAACCGCGACCACCGACGACGGCCATCCCTCGCTGTGCGCGCCGGGCGCGAACCGCCAGGTACTCGATGATGCGGTCCTTGACGTCCTCCAAACCGTGGTGGTCGGCGTCGAGTATTTCTCGTGCCGACTTCAGGTCGGTGGAGTCCTCGGTGGTGACGTTCCACGGCAGGTCCAGCACGGTGTCCAGCCACGTCCGGATCCAGCCGCCCTCGGGGCTCTGCTCGCTGGAGCGCTCCAGCTTTCCGACCTCGCGCAGTGCGGCTTCGCGGACCTTCTCCGGCAAATCGGCGGCCTCGATTCTGGACCGGTAGTCATCGGAAGACCCTGTGCCGTCGTCCGAATCCCCCAGTTCCTTGCGGATGGCGTTGAGCTGCTGGCGCAGCAGGAATTCCTTTTGTGTTTTCTCCATGCCCTCGCGGACGTCATCGGCGATCTTGTCGGTGACCTCGACCTCGGCCAGATGATCGCCGGTCCACTCGATGAGCGCCTTCAGCCGCTCAGCGACATCGGGGGTCTCCAGCAGCTGACGCTTCTGCACCTGAGTCAGGTACGACGCGTAGCCGGCCGTGTCGGCCAACGCCGACGGATCGGTGAGCTGGTTCACGAAGTCGATGATCTGCCAGGCCTCGCGGCGCTGCAGCATCGCCAGCAGCAGCTTCTTGTACTCGGCGGCCAGCGCGCGGACATCGTCGGTCGGTTCGACCTCTTCGACCTCGGTCACCTCGACCCACAACGCGGCGCCGGGGCCGTTGGCGCCCGCGCCGATGTGAGCCCGCTTGGTGCCGCGCACCACCGCCGCGGTACCACTGCCACCCGCTATGCGGCCGACCTGCACGATCGATGCCAGCACGCCGTGCGTGGCGTACCGGTCCTCCAGGCGAGGGGCGATGAGTAGCTCACCGGACTCGCTTGCCTGTGCTGCGTCGACGGCGGCACGGGCCGCGTCGTCCAGCTCGATCGGCACGACCATTCCCGGCAGCACGATCGATTCGGTCAGGAACAGCACCGGCACTGATTTGGCTTCAGCCATGGTTCCTCCAAAGTTCAGTCAGATCGACTCAACCTTGGGGCCGCCTGGTTTGTTCCCGCACGCAGATCCCGCACAAATGCCAGGGAGCCTGCCGTTCGGGGGTTACGGCAGGCTCCCTGTAGTGGGTGGAACTTATGCGGTGGCTTGCGCCCCCAGCACCCGCTGGATATCGGGCTTCATCATCTCGAGCTGCTGGCCCCAGTAGCCCCAGCTGTGCGTGCCCTGCTGCGGGAAGTTGAACACACCGTTGGTGCCGCCAGCCGCGACGTAGTTGTCCTTGAAGCTGACGTTGGTGCGCAGCGTCAGTCCCTCGAGGAACTGCGCGGCCATCATGTTGCCGCCGCCACCGCTGGTATCCAGATCCGACGGCGTACCGGAGCCGCAGTAGATCCAGACCCTGGTGTTGTTGGCGACCAGCTGATTGATGTTGACCATCGGGTCGTTCCGCTTCCACGCCGGATCCGAGGACGGACCCCACATGCTCTCGGCGTTGTAGCCGCCCGCGTCGTTCATCGCCAGCCCGATCAACATCGGCCACCAGCCCTCGGACGGATTCAGGAAGCCCGACAGCGATGCGGCGTAGATGAACTTCTGCGGGTGATAGATCGAGTACGTCAGCGCCGTGGCGCCGGCCATGGAAATGCCGACCACCGCGTTGCCGAGCTGCGAGACACCCTTGTTGGCCTCCAGCCAAGCGGGCAGCTCGTTCGTCAGGAACGTCTCCCACTTGTAGGTGTAATCCTGGCCGTTACCCCGTGACGGCTGATACCAGTCGGTGTAGAAGCTCGACATGCCACCGACGGGCATGACTGTCGACAGACCCGACTGGTAGTACCACTCGAAGGCCGGGGTGTTGATGTCCCAGCCGTTGAAATCGTCCTGCGCCCGCAGTCCGTCGAGCAGGTACACCGCATGCGGACCTCCGCCCTGGAACTGCACGCGGATGTTGCGGTTCATCGACGGGGAGAACACATCCAGATACTCGACCGGCAGACCCGGCCGGGAGAACGCACCAGCTGTCGCCGAACCCCCGACGAAGCCGATCAGCCCGGGCAGAGTCGCCGCCGCAACGGCGCTCACCGCCAGCCTGCGGAACCACTTACTCCGAAACCTGGCGCTCAATCAGACCTTGAACCGCGCGCCCAGCGCGATGGCCGCCACGGCGTCAGCGCCGGACATGATGCCGGTGTCCAGCAAAACCTCGGTGTCCCGTCCGAGCTCCGCGGCCACGCGTGGCAACAAATGGAAGGGGACGGGCGCGCGGTCCAGTTGACGGCCGCCGTGGTTGGACAGCAGGATCCCGTCGGCACCGAGGTCGACGACCGATCTGGCGTCCTCGAGGGTCTGAATCCCCTTGACCACCAACTTGTTCGGCCACTGCGACTTGATCCAGGCCAGATCGTCGAATGTAACCGTCGGATCGAACATGCTGTCCAGGTACTGGGCGACCGTGCCGGGCCATCGGTCCAGCGATGCGAACGACAATGGTTCGGTGGTCAGCAGGTCGAACCACCAGCGGGGGTGCGGTATCGCGTCCAGGACCGTACGCAGCGTTAGCGCCGGCGGAATCGACATACCGTTGCGGGTGTCGCGGAGGCGGGCCCCCGCGACGGGAACGTCCACCGTCACGAGCAGCGTGTCGAATCCCGCCGCTGCGGCCCGCTCGACCAGCGCCATCGACCGGTCCCGGTCCTTCCACATGTACAGCTGGAACCAGTTGCGTCCGTGTGGGTTTGCAGCTTTGACCTGTTCAATGGAGGTGGTGCCCAAGGTGGACAACGAGAACGGGATGCCCGCACGGGCGGCGGCGTGTGCGCCGGCGATCTCACCCTCGGTATGCATCAACCTGGTGAATCCGGTGGGCGCGATCCCGAACGGCTGGGCAACGCGGTCGCCGAGTACGGTCGCGCCGGTGTCGACTTTGGCGACGTCGCGCAGGATGGTCGGGTGGAATTCGATGTCGCGGAACGCTTGTCGTGCCCGCGCCAGTGACAACTCCTCCTCGGCGGCACCGTCGGTGTAGTCGAACGCCGCCTTCGGCGTGCGACGTTTGGCGATACGGCGCAGGTCCTCGATCGTCAGCGCGCTGTCGAGACGGCGGCGCGTGACGTTCAGGTCCGGCTTACGGAATTGCAGCAGCGGCGCCAGCTCACGTGGTCGCGGCAGTCGGCGCTTCATCGCAGAGCTCAGTCCTGCGCGGCGGCCAGGGCCCGCCGCAGGCTCTCGCGCCGTTCTTCGATCGCCCGACCGAAGTCCTGCAGCAGCACCGGCTTTTTCGATACCAGGTCCTCGATGACGTCGCGGTCGAACCGCAGCACGGTCACTTCCTCGAGCGCATATGCGGCAGCGGTGACCGGTTCGAGGGTCAGGGCCGTCTGGCCGAGGAAGTCGCCCGACTCGAGCGTCCGCACCGGCACGATCCCACCGGTATCGTCGGTCACCGCGAGTCGGACCCTCCCGTTGACGATGAACGTCATTCGCTTGGGTACCTGACCGGAGTACTGGAGGTACTCGTCAGCGCCGTACCGGGTGAGGCGCACTTGTGTCACCAGGTCCTCTTGGTCCTCCGGACTCAGCCGCAGGGTGGGTGCGATGATCCGCAACGATGTCTGCACCCGCTCGGTGGTCGCGAACTCGTCCTCGGCCTCGTCGAGATGGAGACCGGCTCGTCGCGATGCGTACCAAACCCAGCGCATGAACTGTGATTTGGCGGCGAAGTCGTCGGCAGGGGAGCGCACCGGTACTCCAGTGCTGTACTCCATCGCGCCGGATCGAACGCTGGACGGCGTCGCGCCCGGTCGCAGTTGCGGCAGCATGGCGGCCACCCGGTTGAGCATGGCGATGACGTCATCGGGCGGATCGTCGACCGAGAAGGTGGTGGTGACGCTCAAGGCGTGGGTGCCCGCGGGCCGGCTGAAGTTCTTGAACGACGCCGCGGCCAAGGCCGAGTTGGGCATGATCATCATGCCGCTGCCGGTGTCGATATGCGTTGCGCGCCAGTTGACTTCGACGACCCGGCCCCGCGCGGTCGGAGCGTCGATCCAATCACCCAATTGAAACGGCTGCTCGAACAACAGCAGCAAACCCGAGATGATCTGCCCAACCGAATTCTGCAGTGCGAGACCGAGCACGATGGACGTCACGCCCAGCGCGGTGAACAGGCCGCCGACGTTGGCGCCCCAGATGTAGGCGAGCATGATGCCGACGCCGACGGCGATCACCGCGAACCTGGCCACGTCGAGGAAGATCGACGGAATTCGCTTGCGCCAACTGCCCTCCGGAGCGCCCTGGAACATCGTCGCGTTGAGGCCGGACAGCAGCAGGACCAGGACGACGAAACCGAAGACGGTGGCGACGACGCGCACCGGCGTCGCTTCTCCGTTGATTTGGATGGCCTGCACCAGCAGGATCAGCAACGCGCCGAGGGGCAGAATATAGTTGCGCACCAGATGCACCGGGCGGGCAAGTGCGTTGTTGCGGCGCAGCAGCGCATTGTGTAACTCGGTCAGGAGCACCAGGCAGACGGGGAAGCCGATGGCAACCGCGATGGCCCAATAGAACCACTCCGAATCGAAAATGCTGGTCATTGCTGCGCCAACCGCCAGACCGGTTGTTCTTCTTTACCATCGACGGTGATCACGCCCGCGGATTCGAATTTGCGGCTGTCGCGCATCGTGTCGTAGACCGCCGAGGTGACGTACACGCCGGGTTGTGGCGAGCCGCTCTGCACCTGATAGGCGAGGTTCACCGCCGACCCCCACATGTCATAGGCGAGCGTGGACCGCGCCACCAGGCCGCTGGTGACCGTGCCGGTGTCGATGCCGGCCCGCAGGCTGAGGTCGTGTCCGGTCTCGGCGTTGAATCTTTCGATGATTCGCTGCATCTCGATAGCGAAATCGACAGTGCGCCTGACGTTGTCGAGTCGGGGCACACTCAGTCCGCAACTGGCGAGGTAACCGTTGTGCAGGGTGCGTACTTGCTCGACGCCGAGATTCTCTGCCGCGGCATCGAATTGGCGTGTCAGCTTGTTGACGATCGTGAGGAGCTCGTCGGAGTTCAGATCACGTGACAGGGCGTCGAGCCCGACGACATCGGCGAAGATCACCGTGACGTCGTGGTGGTCCTGGGCGATGGTCTCCTCGCCCTCCCGGTACCGCTGAACGACGGGCTCCGGCATCAGGGAGAGCATCAGCCGGTCGTTCTCCCGGCGCTGCTCGGCGAGCAGATCCTCCTTGATGGCCAGGTTGCGGCTCATATCGTTGAAGGCGACGGTGAGATCACCGAACTCATCGCGCGAATGCACCGGGAGGTTGATGTTGTAGTCGCCCGAACTGATCTTCTGGGCACCGGTTTCGAGCCGGCGGATGGGTCGCACGAACAATCGGGCAAGCAGCATCGCGGCAAGACAGACGACGAAGATGATCACGACCGTCGACAGCACCAGTGTGCGGGTGAACGCGGATACCGGGGCGAACGCCTCCGATGTGTCGATCTTGGCGATCACGTTCCACCGCAAGCCCTCGAGATCGGCGGGGGCGTAGGCCTGCAACGTCTCTTTGCCGAGATAGTCCTGGGCGATCAGTGTGCCCGATTGTCCCTGCTGTGCGAATTTGGTGGCGTCCGTGGGCACGGGCTGTATCAGCGTCGTGCCGCCCCGGTCGATCGCCTCCTGGGCGATGTCCGGTGGAGTGCCCGCCTCGACGACGTCGCGTTTGTATGCTTCGGGGTCCTCGATGAACAGGCGCGAATCCGACCGCATCAAGTCGTCGTCGCCGACGATGAACGTCTCGCCCGTCTCGCCCATGCCGGACTCTTGCCACTTGCGGTCCATCGTCATCAGGCGGTTCACCTTGGAGATCGGGAACTGCAGGGCCAGCACCCCGTCTACCCGGCCCTGGGGGCCGACCGGCGACAGGAACCATGCGGTCGGCTCGTCGGCCGGTTCGTACTCCCCGAAGTCGGTCAGGCCGACGTAGTCCACGGTGTTCGAATCGAGCGCCTCCTGGTAGGCGGCGGCCAGGGGACCGCCCTTGAAGGGGCCGCTGAAGATGTTGGTGCCCAGGTCGACGCCCTTGTAGGCGGTGTAGACGATGTTGCCCCGGGTGTCGAACAGCAACGCGTCCTCGAACTCGAACCGCGTGACGATCTCCCGGTAGAAGTCGTTGTAGCGGGCGTTGGCCGCCGACCATGCACTCCCGTCGCCGGCATCGTCGAACGCGATCGCCTTGTCCCAATCCGAGAACGGTGCGGTGTAGTACGCCTGGAGGTAGCGCTGAGCATTCGTGTCCGGCAGCACCGCCTCGACGTCGACCTCCTCGCCGGCCTTCTTCTTCGTCGGTGCGAACTGGTTGGTGTAGTAGTCGACGATGGACTGCTGTTGGGCCACGCTGATATTCGCGGCGTTGAGTTGATCGAAGCCGGCCGTGAAGGCTTGGACGGCCTGCGTCGACGTGGCTCCCCGCGAGTAGACGACGAGGGAGTCCTTCAGGTCTCCGATGCCTTCTCGCAGCTGGCGGCTCTGCGACTGGCGGATCTCGGTGAGGCGGTCGAACACCGACTCGCGCAGCGACGACCTGCCCGACTGGTATCCGATCGCACCGACCACGGCCGCCGACAGGACGCTGGTGATGAGAAGCATCATCAAGAGCTTCGACTGAATGCTGACCCTCGACGCGACGGGTAGTCGAAAATTTCTGGATTTCTTGACCGGCTCAGCCGTCGTCGACGATTCCGGATCATTCGATGTCGTCATTGAATCGCAAACACTATCCTGCAAAACTTGCCGAAGAGGGGGCTGTAGACAAATTGTTGTCATCGGAAGCAGCGGATCCATTCGACCTGCAACGCTTTGTCGATGCCCAGCACCGTGCGTATGCGACGGCCCTGGATGAACTGCGCAGCGGCCGCAAACGCAGCCACTGGATCTGGTTCGTCTTTCCCCAACTACAGGGTCTCGGGCGCAGCCCGACGGCGATCCGGTACAGCATCACCTCACTGGACGAGGCCAGGGCGTATCTCGATCACCCGGTGCTCGGCCCCCGGCTGCGAGAATGTGCGCGTGTCGTAGCCGGCATCCAGGGCGCCTCGGCCGACGACATCTTCGGCTGGCCCGACAACATGAAGGTGCGGTCGTCGATGACGTTGTTCGCCCGAGCCGCCGAGTCCGCCGAAGTGCAAGCCGACTTTCGTGCCGTGCTGGATCGGCTCTACGACGGTGTGGAGGATGAGCTCACTGCCGAGCAGCTGGCGAGATGATCAACCAGCCGTGCGGCTCGACATCCACCTGAGAAACGACGTCCTGTGGTGGTGCCCCCGACCCGGCGAGAATGATGCCATGGTCGAAGCCCAGCTGCGGCAGGGAGGCGGACAGCGGCTCGTCGCCGATATTGAGCGCGACGACAAGCGCGTCGGCACCGTTGCGCGTCTGGTACACGTACTGCCGGTTGGTCAGTTGCAGCGGCGACGTGCGCGCGGTGTGCAGCCACGGATGTCGTCTGCGTAATCCGATCAGGTATTGGTGCAGTCGGAACTCGTCCCGACCATGTTGATCGACACCGTCTGGCGGAGAACTGAATTCGGGTCGCACCGCATCATCGCCGCCGAATCGCTCCTCTTTGATTCCGCGGTAGGCGAACTCGTCGCCCGCGTAGATGCTCGGCGTGCCTCCGGTAGTCAGCAGGATGACGAGCGCGTGTGCCAGGTGTTTGGTGTTCTCCAACCGGCTGGCGATGCGGGTCACGTCGTGATTGCCGACGAACGTCATCGGCACGAAGGCGTCGAGGAATTCGCTGTGTCGTACCAGCGCCCAGTCGATCTCGTGAAAGTTCCCGTCGTTTAGGCCGCTCCAGATCGCTTTCCACAGTTCGTACTGCGTCACGGAGTCGAAGCCCGTGTCACGCACCCGCGCCGAGTAGTCGCCGTGAATGACTTCCCCGACGAACCACGCCTCGGGGAAGGCCGACCGAACGCGGGGAAGCACCTGCGCCCAGAACCGGTCGGGGACGGCGTAGGCGGCATCCAACCGCCAGCCGTCGGCGCCGCGGCCCAGCCAGTGCGACATGACGTCGACGGTGTAGTCGACGACTTCTGGGTTGTCGTGATCGAGCGCGATCAAGTCGCCGTGGCCTTCGAACGTGTCGAACCCAGAACCGTTGCGCTGCTTGCGGAACCACGAGGTATTGGCGAATTCGGTACCTACGTGGTTGAAGACGCCGTCGAGCAACACGCGCAGACCGCGGCTGCGCGCCTCGGCGATCAGGTGATCGAAGTCGCCGTCGTCGCCGAGGCGGGGATCGATCCGATAATGGTCGGTGGTGTCGTAGCCGTGGGTGCGCGAGGCGAATATCGGACCGAGCGCCAGCCCCGAGGCGCCGAGGCCGATGACGTGATCCAGCCATTCGACCACGCGGCGCAGTCGATGCTCAGTGGCGGCCGGGGGTATGTCGGCCGGGTACGCCCCGACGAAGCCCAACGGGTAGACCTGCCACCAGATCGCGTGCTCCACCCAGGCCGGTTCCATTGCGGATGAACGCCCGCCCGAAGACCCTGTCAAGGCCGGAACTTCGCTTCGTAGAGTGCCTTCATCTCATCCGCGTATTCGGCCGCCGGGCCGTCCACCTCGACGTGCGGTGCGACGGCGGTGATGGGGAGCGGCGCCACCGGTGGCGGCGTCGCACCCCACTCGGCCAGCCACTGGGTCAACTGTTCCGACGATGTCGCATAGACGATGCGGCCCAAGCCGACCCACGCGTGCGCCGCCGCGCACATCGGGCAGTGCTCGCCGGAGGTGTACACCGTCGCGGTGATCCGTTCGGCGGGGGAGAGCTTCTCGACGGCCCACCGCGCAATCGCGAATTCGGGGTGGCGGGTGTGGTCACCGTCCTTGACGCGGTTGCGGTCCTCGAATCGGATCCGACCGTCGGCGTCGACGAGGATCGACCCGAACGGCTCGTCGCCGTCTTCGAGTGCTTCGCGCGCGAGTTCGACACAACGGCCCAGGCGTTCAAGATCATGGTCGTCGATGGCCACAATCAAGAAGCTTACGGAGTGGCGATCGGTCAGGAGGCGCGCGTACCGGGCACGGACGTCAGGTGTTGCGAAACGTGCCGGATCGGATCATGGCGGCGCCAATGGCCAGCACGCATCCGGCCGCAGCCCAGGCGAGCAGGGTGGCAAGCGAGCTCGCTGCGCCGTTCGTGCCGAAGTACTCGACGCTGCGCAGCAGCGCGACGCCGGAGCCCTGCGGCACGATCGCGTTGAACGTCGTGTAGAAGCCGGACAACAGTGGCTTGCCGACAGGGCCTGCCGCGGCGGCGTTGCCGATGATCACGAGGAACGCCGTGAGTGCCGCGGAGGCCACGGTGCCGAACGCTGCCGCAACGCCGGTCACCGCTCCCGCGACCGCGATCGCGTAGACGAAGAGCGCGCCGAACACCTGCCAGGTGTGTCCGGTGAGCGCGCCGAGGATCACGTCGACATACAGGGTCACACCACCTGCCAGCACCAGCGAGTACGCAACGAGACTCAATGTGCGCCAAGCAAATGTGGACGGCTTGTGCACATTGCCCATCATTCGCCCGAAGATCGTGGCGCCCACCGACGCGCCGATCGACAGGAAGATGACGGCGTAGAACACGACGGTGCCCTGCGGGTCGGCGGCGTTGGTCGGGGCGACGTCGGTGACATCTGCCGTCAGTCCGGCCTCGGCGGCGACGCGACGTCCGACCGTCTCGGCGGCGGCCGCGACGCTTCGGCCGCCGCCGCCGGCCACATAGATGTCCAGGTGGCCGGGCGCGTCGACGACGAATGCCGCATCTGTCTTGCGCTGGAAGACCTGATCGCGTGCCGCGGCCGCGTCGACCACCTGTGTGACGCCGAGCGCGTCCTGCCCGCGGACCCCGTCCACGAGTTGCTGTGGTGCTGCAATGGCGACGTTGAGGTGGTGCAGCGTCGGTTTGGCGAAGGCGCCCGAGTAGCTGGCGATCATCGCGATGACGAACACCGCGAGCGCCGCCATGACCACTGCCATGTTGCGAATGTCCCTGCGCGAAGGCTGAATATCGATTCTCCCGACGAGGGGAGCGTGGTGCTTGCCCACGGTGGATCCTTTCTGTTCAGGTCGTGAGGTGCAGGCGGGAAAGCAGCGCGTCGACGGTGTCGAGCGCTACGGTCACCCGGCCGAGGAGATCAACGGCTTGGCCCGATTCGCTGGGGTCTTCCATCCATGACCGCAGTACCTCCTGGAATCCACCCACCAGGAAGCGGCTGACCGCTCCGGGTTCGAGGCCCGCGGCGGCTCCGACGACGGGTAGGGCTCGGGCGGCCAACTCCTCACATGCCGGGAGGAGTTCGCCGCGGAACGCGGCGACCACCTTCTGGGCCACCGGACTGGGCACGACGTTGCGGTACATCGCGCGGTGTTCGGCGGCGAGCCCGAAGACCCGCAGAATCCGGGATCTCGGTTCGTCGTCCACATCGGCGGTCGCGGCCGCGAAGGCGATGACGAACGCTGTGGCGACCGCGTCGTCGCGGTCGGCGAAGTGCCGGTAGAAGACCTGCCTGCTGACGCCGGCCCGTGCCACGAGATCGCCGACGGTGAGCTGATCGACCGGGCGTTCATGGGCCAGCGCGAACGCCGCGTCGATCAACTTGGCTCGTACGCGCTCGGCGCGCGGGTCGGCGCTTTGGGTCCGGGTGGCCACGGATCGAGCCTAGGTTATTTCATGGACAACTGACTACGAAAATCTAGGTTAGCTAACACACCCTAGGGTGCCGACGTGACGACGGCCTCAAAACTCGGTGTTACATGCAATGACACCGCCGCGAGTGCACTCGACACGCGGGAGTTGATTTCGCGATCGGGATAGCGAATTTATTGACGGTGCTGTAGATCTATATCCGCCGGTCAGTCTTGGCCGTTTCTGCCTCCGAGAGGAATTCCATGGATATCGCACGTTCGTCGGCGACGAGCTTGGCCGTCGCGGCGCTGATAATCGGGGTCGCCGCCGGCTGCAGCAAGTCGGACGACTCGGCGTCGGAGTCGTCGACTTCTGCGACGTCCACGACCACATCCGCCGAGGCCACCACCTCGGAGGAGTCCACCTCGGCGGAGGCCAGCACGCCCGCCGCGGAGCCGAGCGATTACGGCTCACTACTCCTTCCGCCGACCGATATCGGTCCTGACATCGCCACTCCGGGTGGTGTGCAGTTGAACCCGGGCGGGAACCCCGGCGCGGCGCAGGTCTATTCAAGTCCTGAAGGCCACCGGCAGATCATCGACACCATCCTCGTCTTTCCCGATGTCGCAGCCGCCGAGTCGAATTTCCAGAGCAACTCGGCCACGATGAACACCGTGGTCACCGGTGCGCCCGCACCGGTCGAGGTTGGCGACCAGGGTGTGATGGCGATCGGTACCTCACCTGACGGCAGCAAAGCGGTGACCGTACTTCTGTTCACCCAGGGCAAAGCCTTGGTGTCGATGAACTTCGAGAGCGCACCGAACGACCCGGTTCCGCCGGAACAAGCGCAGGACATTGCGATGCAGCAGGCGACGCTCATCGCAGACAATCTGCCCGAGGAGTAGCCCGCCACTGTGTCGGATCAGTGGCCCGCCACTGTGTCCGATCAGTGGCCCGCCACTATGTCCGATTCGTCGACCTCTACCGGCTCCCTGGCGCCCGGCAGAAATGCGTACGCGACGCAGACGACGCCGAACAACACGTATCCGAGCGCGACCGCCGGGCTGGCGGCCCATGACACCTCGGGTGCGTGTATGAGCCCGATGAACGACAGCACCGCTCCGACCGCCGAGGCGATGGCGGCGTAGCGGAACTTCTTCTCGAGGATGAACGTCACCATGGTGCCGAGGATCAGGCCGACGAGCACCGCGCCTTCGCCCAGGGTCTTGAGTCCTTCGTAGACGACGCCCGCGCCGTTGAGCGCGTCCATACCTACCTCGGCCGCCGAGGTACCGGCCGCGTTCAACGCATTGTCGATGAGGCCGTGGGCCCATTGCGCGAGGTTCGGCAGAATCGCGGCGACCACGGCTATGGCGTGCAGCCGAGGTACCGCCTGAAACGCCTGCGCCCCGATGAGCAGACCGATGTAGAGCAGAATCGGCACGATCGCGGGGACCGGCAGCAGTGCGTCGAGGACACCGAACAGGCCGACGAAGCAGAGCACACCGATCACGATGCCGCTGGCCAGTGAGTAGCCGGCCCGGCCGCCTGCGTCCTTCCATCCTGGGTGTCCGATGTAGACCGCTGGCGGGAACGGTGAGCCGAACGCCGATCCGACGACTGCGCCGGCGCCGTCGGCCAGTAGCACGCTGCGCAGGTTGTAGTTGTCGCCCGCGGCCGCAGCGCTTTCCACGTTGCTCATCGCTTCGGTGAAGTTGTAGACGCCCAACGGGATTGCGGTCCCGAGGAGCGGCGCGAGGTCGGCGAGGCCGTTGAACAGCATGTCGACTCGCAGGTCCGGTATGCCGATCGCGATATCGGAAACCGCCTGCCCGACGTCCGGTGCTGACATGTAGCCGCCGGCCCATCCGATCGCCGTTCCCACCAACAGCGCGACCAGTCCCACCGGGATGTTGCCGGGCAACTTCACGTCGGTGAAGAAGCCGATCAGGATGATGGCGAGCACCGGAAGACCGATCCACGCCACCTCCCACATCTGCGCGGCGGGCCGCATCGAGATGAACGTGATCGAGATGCCGGCCAGCGTGCCGAGCATCGCGGCCCGGGGCGTCAGCTTGCGGATGTAGGGGCCGACGAACGCACCGATCATCACGATCACACCGATCAGGAAGGCCCACGCCAACCCGGCCTGCCAGGCCTGTAGCGGGTCGTCGGTGTTCAGGTACACCGGCAGCATCACGACGAAGATCACGATGAACATGTGCGGCACACTGGGCCCGTAGGGGAGCGCGGTGACGTCGGTTCTGTTCTCCCGCTGGGCAAGTCGGCGCGCGAGGAACGTGTAGTACAGGTTTCCCAGGATCAGCGCGACGCCCAGCGCCGGCAGAACGGTGCCCAGCACGTCGCCTGCCGGTACAGCGATCACCCCGATCATCAGCGCGGTCAGGGTCAGGACATTGACCAGGATGTTGAATCCGAGTCCGAAGAATGCGTTGAGGTCGCCACGGGTCCACCACGGGATCGACGACTTCTGGGGCGGATCGACCGATGGGTCGGCAAGGGGGTTGGTTACGTCGGTGCTCATGTCGGATCCCTTCAGGCGGCCGTGGCGGTCAGTGTTTGCAATGCCGGAACAATCGCGGCGGTGTCGGCAACCCAGCCGAAGATGCCGCCCTGGGCCTTGATCATTTCCAGGCCGACTCGCTGAAATTCGGGGAAATACGAACCCACACAATCGGATACGACGAGACACTCGTAGCCGCGGTCGTTGGCCTCTCGGGTGGTGGTGTGCACGCAGACCTCGGTGGTGACCCCGGTGATCAGCAACTGCGTGATACCCGCTCCCGCGAGCGCGTCCTGCAAGTCGGTGGCGTAGAACGCGCCCTTACCCGGCTTGTCGATGACAAGCTCGCCGTCGATGGGGGCGAGCTCGTCGACGATGTCGTGGCCGTATTCGCCGCGAATAAGGATGCGCCCGTACGTGCCCGGGTCGCCGATCCGCTTGGACGGCGCTCCGCGGTTCAATTTGGCCGGCGGACAATCCGACAGATCCGGGCGGTGCCCCTCGCGGGTGTGGATCACCATGATCCCCGCCGACCGGGCCGCCGCGATCAACGTCGCCAGTGGTGGTACGACCTTCTGCAACTGGCCGACATCGTTGCCGAGACTTTCCCCAAAACCGCCGGGCAACAGAAAGTCCCGTTGCATGTCTATGACGATCAGCGCCGTCTTACCGGCGATGAGCGCGAACGGCGACGGTTCCGCGGTGACCTCTACGGGCTGGCTCATACGTGCTCCTCGGCGGCGACGGGATCGATGGATGTGGAGTACGACGGTGCACGCGGTTCGTCGAGCAGCCTCGCCGCGAGTTGGAGAACCGTGTCGTCGGTCTGGGCGGCGCCGAGCAGCATTGCGCTGTAGGGACGGCCGTCCGGTGTGGTCCCCAACGGAATCGCGACACCGAGCAGATCGAGCAGATTCCCGAAATGGGTGTAGTGGCCCAGCATCGTGTTGCAGTCGATGGGCGCCTCGAGCACCTCATCGACGGTGAACGTCGTACCGACCGTCGGCAGGACCAGCACGTCCATCGACTGCCACAACCGCGCCACCGAGGCTTTGAGATCGGCCAGCCGCTGCAGCGCCGCGAATGTCTCGACCGCCGTGTACTTCCGCCCGCCCTGCAGGATCGACCGCACCACCGGGAGGATGGAATCCGGTTGCGCAGCAAGGAAATCACCGAACTCCACCAGACGTTCGGCGACCCACGGACCTTGATACAGCAGAGAGCCGGCCGCCAAAAACGGCTCCAGTGGAACATCGACGACGGTGCAGGTGCGAGACATCTGCGCCCGGAACGACATGTGCGCATCGCGCATGACCGTGTCGCCGAAGAATTCCAGATCTTCGGCTGCTGGCAATCCGACGCGGATCGGCGCACCGCGGTAGCCCGGGCCCCGGTCTCGCGACCAGGCATCGCGGTTGTCGCGGCCGGCCACCACGTCGAAAACGCGGTCGATGTCGTCGATCGATCCCGCCATCAGGCTGATGCAGTCCAGCGACTTGCAAGCCGGGACAAGGCCGACCGTGCTGATCAGACCGCGCGACGGTTTGAACCCGACAACGCCGTTGAGCGCGGCCGGGACTCGTCCGGATCCCGCGGTGTCGGTGGCGACCGCGAACGGCACCTGTCCCAACGCAACGGCCAGCGCCGAGCCCGAACTCGACCCGCCGGAGATCAAATCGCCGCCGTACACACTGCGCGGAATCGTGTACGGGGTGCGGGTGCCGTTCAGTCCGGTCGCGAACTGGTCGAGGTTGGTCTTGCCGACATAGAGCGCGCCTGCGTCGAGCAGCCGCTGCACCACCGGTGCCGTTGCCGTCGCGACGTAGGCGTAGTCGGGGCACGCCAACGTGGTCGCGACTCCCTCGACGTCGATGCTGTCCTTGACCCCGAAGGGCACCCCGTAGAGAGGCAAAGTCCTTGCGCCGGGACGCTTTTCGATCTCCTCGGCAGCGGCGAGCAGCTGTTCGCGCGGCACGGTGGATAACCAGGTGCCGTCGTCACCGCGCGCGGCGATGGCGTCGGCGACCCGGGCGGCGGTCTTGGTCGGGCAACCGGTCCCGGATGCGTGCGATGCGAGGATCTCGGCGACCGAAGGTCCGATGGACGGGCCGTGCACGACGTCAGCCATGACTGTCGATTGTCGACAGAATCGTGGCGATCTCGGGTCAGCCGTGTGTCGTTTGTGTTAGCGCTGCAGTCGCGCGCCGAGATAGTCGAATTGTCCGTGCTCGCGCAGTGCGGTGATGACGACCGATTGGTCGTTGGTCGCGAGTGCGGTCACGATGGCCCGATGCCGGTCGAGACCGTCTCGTGCGTCGCGGTGGTGCGCCTCAGCCCGCATGTTGATCGCCATCGGCAACTGCAGTTTGAGCAAGACCGGCTCGAGTGCGATGTCGAGTTGCCGATTGCACGCAAGCCCGACGACCGCGGCATGGAACGCACGATGCGCGTCGTCGCGATCCAACTCGTCGGTCGCGGTGCGCATGGCGTCCAACGCAGCGCGTACGGGCCGCAGGGCCTCTTCGGGATCCGCAAGCGGCAGCGCCGTTTCGATGGCGTGGCATTCCAGTACGTGACGCAGGGCGAACAACTGCAGGATGTCCGTGGGCGACCATTCCGCCACCCGCGAGCCCCGGCGCGGGAAGTGTTCCACCAGACCTTGTTGGGCGAGCAACCGCAACGCCTCTCGCAGTGGCGCCCTGCTGATTCCGAGGTCGGCGCAGAGTTGCTCCTCGACGACCTTCTCTCCGGGCGCCAGGGCCCCGCTGAGGATGGCGTCGCGCAGCCGGTGTTCGGCTAGTTCCACGAGCGTGGCAGGCAGCGCGCCGCGCGCGTTGTCGACCCGTGGCGCAGCCATGGCGGTCAATCGTAGGAACTTCTCGCCGGGTTCGCTTCGTTGTGGGCAGGTGCCGACCCTCGCCGCGACCCTGCCTAGCGTCCCTGAACAGGCCGAACGACTGATCGAATTCGGAGTTCACCGGATCGCGGGGCTGCCCGCCGATCGAGTGCGGGCCGCGGCCCGTGACGCCGTCGGGTCTGGATCGATCCTGGCCGTTCATCACGACCTCGCGCCTGCGTCGAGGCTGACACCCCTGCTGCGCCGGGCGGGCAAGCCGGGTTTCGTGGTCAGCGACATGACCGATGTCGACGATTTCACCCCGATCCCGGCGGCCGAGGTGCCGGACGCACCGCTGTATCTGGTCTTCGACCTCGATCGCGGTGACGACATGGCCAACTGGAGTCCAGACGAGGCGCTGCCCGGGATCGTCGATGCTGGACGGACGCCGCTGACGCTCACCGAGGGCGTGCATTGGCTGCTGCACCAGCCGGATGCGCTGGAGCGGGGGCACTGCTTCATGACGATCGGGTCCCGGCTCACCAAGCCGTCGGGCGCCGTGGACGCCAGGACCCCTGCGCTGTGGATCAGTAACGGCACGGGCCGCGACGGCAAGGCGAACCGCGACGCCCCCAAGGTCGGCTGGTGCTGGGCGGGCAATCGGCACAGCTGGCTGGGCTTCGGATCGGCGGGCGGCAGGGTCACTGTCGACGGCTGACGTCCGACCGGACGCCGTGCGCGGCGTCGACGAACGGCAGCACCGAACCGAGCCAGGCCGCCGGCTCGGACGAGAATACGACGTGTCCCGTCGGGAACGCTTCGAACGTCGACCCGGGAATGGCCTCGGCGACTTTCCTGCCCCAACGCATCGGGGCGGTCGGATCCTTGGCGCCCCACGTGATCAGTACCGGTGCAGGGATCTGGGCGGCACGCACCCGCAGGTCGTGCCCGGGCTCGACGAAGCTCTTCCACAGTGCCGCAGCGGTTTTCGCGCCATCGGCGGTTTTCGCCCGGTCGACGACGCGGCGGGTGACGGCCTTGTCCGTCGGGGTCTTCGGTCGCATGTATGCGCGGACGAAGACCGGAAACACGGCTTTGACGACGGCTGTGCGCGCCATCGCCGCGCACAGCGTGCGGGTGGCGACGCTGTGCGGCGTGAAGCCCCCGGTGTTGACGAGGACCACACCCGAAACCCGTTCTCCGCGCTGGAGCGCGAGCCGGCATGCGGCGTATCCGCCGACGGAGTTCCCGACGACAACGAGATTGTCCAGCTCGAGACGGTCGGCGAATTCGACCAGCAGATCGCCGAGTTGAACGGCGCGCAAGGGCGCCGGGGGCAGGGGAGACTCGCCGTGACCCGGCCAATCGAGGGTGAGCACACGGCGGCCCCGGCCGAGGTCTGCGCGTACGGTGTCGAAGTCGGTGTGATCGTGAAGCGCCGCGTGTAACAGCAGGATCGGTGGACCCGAACCCGCGTCGGTGTAGGAGACGGTTCCCAGTGACGTGTGCAGAGTGGGCATCGATCGGGGCCTTTCATTGACCGGGTCGGTCGGTCAACTACACTAGGCCGGAGTCGACGTCCTGGCAAGGGAGGGCAGCGTGGAAACGGCCAACAAGCGGGTGGCAGCGGCCCAGCAGACACGTGCGAACCTGATCGAGACGGGGTTGGTGCTCGCCGAGGACCTCGGGCTCGAGGGGCTCAGCGTCAACGCCGTGGTGGCCGCGGCGGGCGTGTCGAAAGGCACGTTCTTCCACCACTTTCCGGATCGGGTGTCCTATCTGGTCGCACTGCACCGCCGCTTCCACGACGTGCTCTTCGAGGAGGTGGCGGCCGTCATCGCCGATCTGAAGCCGGGTCGGGACCGCCTGGCTGCCGCCGCGAACACCTACCTCGATGCCTGTCTTCGCGATCGCGGCGTGAAGGCGCTGCTGCTGGAGGCCCGCGGCCATCTCCCGATCGCCGACGAGGTGACGCGACGCAACCGGATGAATGTCGACGTCGTGGCCGCCGATTTCGCCGCGCTCGGCAGTGCCCACCCTCGGGAGGCGGCGCGACTGTGGGTTGCCGCGACGGCGGAGTGCGCGTTGATCGAACTCGAGCGGGGCCGCCGTGTCGCCGCCGCCCGCGCGGCGCTCGATGATCTCGTCGGGTGAAGCGCCATCCCTCGCCGGGTGACTCGACAACCTTCACTAGAACGTGTTCTAGTGCACGGGTGGTGCAGTACACCGACATCGGCGACGTGTCCTCGGCGGAGGTCGAACGCATGCGCGCCGTATACGAGCCCCTTGCCGCTGCGGTCCGCGAGCTCATCGACGCGACGATCCGTACCGAGGTCGCCGCCGACACCGTGGGCGAGGTGACGGCCGAGATCGGCGCGGCGACGGCGCGGCTGCGGTCCCGACAGTGCGACGGTCCGTTCGGCGTGCGCTCCACCACCGGCGGCGATCGCTTGGCATGGGGAAATCCGGTGATCGGGATCCGCAATCCGATCGCGCCGCCGCTGACGATCCAGCGCGACGACGATGGCGGCGTGTTCACCGACTTTCACCTGGGGGCCGCGTACGAAGGGCCGCCCGGACATGTGCACGGTGGAGTCTCCGCGCTCGTCCTCGACCATGTGCTCGGTGAGGTGGCGGCCAACGAGGAAACGCCACGCTTCACCGGCACCATCACGCTGCGCTATCTGCGGCCCACCCGGCTCGGCGAGCTACACGCCGAGGCGAGGATCACCCGGACCGACGGGTTCAAGGCCTATGCCGCGGGCCACCTCGCCGACGAGGAAGGCATCACCGTAGAGGCGGAAGGCATCTTCATCCAGCCGAAGTGGGCTCGCGGCTAGGCGCGATGCCGACGAGGCTGCGTGTGATGGCCGCGATTTCGGAGACCAGTACCCGCGCCGCCCCGTTGTCACCTGGCAGCAGCGCCGCCTGCGCGCGCACCTGCGCGTCCGCCGCCGTCAGCGCGGCGACGTCGACGGTCCATGGCAGTGCGGGATTCGGCGGTGCGCCCCGCAGCGCTTCGACGTAATCGTCGACCGCAGCGATGAAATCGGGAGTCAGCTTGTCGGGCGACTGCATCGGCAGGCTGCGCTCGAGCGACGTGCACGCGCTGGTGACCGCGTTGAGCGCGGTGCGATAGGAGCGCAGCCACCGACGTAGATCCCGCGAATCCATCCGCGCGGCGCCGGACGCGGCTTCGAACGCGGCCCGCGCCCGGAACGCGCGCTGCCAGGCGGCCGACATGGCGTCGGCAGGGTGATCGAGTTCATGGACGAATGCCTTGACCACCGTTGCCGCATAATCGATTTCGGTCTTGAGTAATTCGCCGGCGCGTTGCTGTAGCCGCGTCAGCGCATCATCGGGTAGCACCACATGCGCCATGACCGCCAGCCCGCCGCCGATCACGACGGAGAACAGCCGGTCTTCCACTGTTGCGCCGGCCGCGGCGGCGTCGATATTCATCAGGAACACCGCGGCGGTCGCCACCCCCGCGCTCGCCGCGATGTAGCCGAATCGCACCACCCAGAAGGTGACGGCGAGAAACCCCACGGTCAGCACCGCGGCGGCCGCACCTGTCGGCTGCCAGATCGTGGTGATCACCGACGCGAGAATGATGCCACCGGCGATACCCGCGACCCGGCCGACGCAGCGGGTGTAGGTGTGCGCCGTCTCGGGCCGTAGAACGAACAGGACGGTGAGCGCGATCCAGTGACCGTGCTCAATCGGGGCGAACCGGTCGGCGGCGGTGGCCAGCGCCAGGGCCGCCGACAACCGCACGGCATGTCGCAGGATCGGCGACGCCCAGGTCAGGTGCCCGCGGACCTCGGTGAGCGCGGTCCGCAACGGGCTGATCACCACAGGTTGAAGGAGGTCGGGAAACCGGAACTCGGCCGCTTGCTGTAGTTGCTTCGAGAACCGCTGCGCGGCTACCGCTTCCGGCCCCTTCATGGCCGACACCACGGTGTCGACGCGGACCAGGGCGTGCTCGGCTTCGCGTCGTGCGTTGTGCTTGTTCTCGGCGATGGCGTCGAGCGCCACCGCGGCATCGTTCAGCATGTGCGACACACGTTCGCGCTCATCGCCGTCGGCTCCGCGCAGCGCCACCAGCGTTGCCATCAACCGCTCGGGTAGGCGATGGCCGCCGTGGTAAGCCTCGGGCCGCCTGGTGGCCTGAGTGTCGGCGAACGCGTCGCGAAGCCCGGTCAGTTGAGCCGCCTCCGGGGGTTCGTCGTGATCGGCGGTGATGCGTCGCGCCTCGTCGGCCAGGGACCGGTACGCCAATGCCAACGCGTCGCTCTGCGTGCGCCAACGTTGGGGAGGCCAGACGGCGATGAGCGCCGCCTGCACGCAGCCCGCCGCGATCGTCAGGATCGTGGGCAGCGCGACCGACGTCACCGACGGCGCAATCGGAGGCGCGATCACCAGCAGCGCACTGCCCGCGGCGGCGACGAGCCCCGCATTGCCCCCGAGCGCCCACTGCATGCCGGCCGCCAGGCACCACACCGCGACGACGACGATGAACACGATGGTGTACGCCGATGTCAACGCTCCGACGAGGACGGCGCCGGCCATCTGCAAGGCCACGATGACGACGAGTTGCACACGTCCGCCGGGGCTGTCCTGCAGTGCGATCGCGCCACAGACCACCCCGGCGGCGGCTGTCCAAACCCCGGCGGCACCGCCGCCGATGGCCAGCGCGAAGATCGCCATAGCCAGGACACCGAGCAGGCTGCGAACGACCGCGCCGAGGTCCGGCGTGGGCGGCTTCAACACCTCGAAGACCCGGCTGGCAGTGGTCATCCACCCATTCTGACGCCACCGAAGCCGCTCGACGGCCGAACTCGGTGCGAGTCGCGCGACAAGGCCGCCGCGTCGTTTTCGGGATGGACGATCGGTCTCGGTGAGCCCGGCGCCAAACAGCTTGTGGCACATGGCAAGAACCCACAATGGTTTACGTATCCGTCAACAGCTGAGTCCGTTTTCGATTTGGCTGTATAAGTTCAATTTGCCCGATAGAGTCGGCGCTGGGTTTATAGAGCAGCCGGGAGGTGCCGATGCCCAACAATGCTGTCGTGTTCGACGGCGTTGCTGGACCTTGCCCTGCGCACCGCATTCCGCCCCCCGTTCAGATTCGCCGATCAGCAATGAGTGCCGGCATGTCCGGCCGACGAAGGGACCCTTGATGAGTACTGCAGCAGAGCGGGCGGCTCAACTCGAACTGACGTCCCGACTCAAATCGGCGTACCCGGAACTTCCCGATGCGCCGACCCCGGACATGCTCGACCACGGCCGGATCACCGCGTACCTCAAGCCCGTCCACGACGTCGGCGGCGAGCCGGACGCGCCGATGAAGTACGAAAACAAGCAGTACGAGCTCTGGGAACACATGACGTACGTCATCTGCGAGGTGCTGGGCTGGCGCGGTATCTGGCTGTCGGAGGAGAGACGGCGCATCGGCAACGTCGACGTCGGGCGCGCGGAATATCTGGGCCTGCCCTACTACGGCCGCTGGTTGCTCGCTGTCGCTCGCGTTCTGGTGGAGAAGCACCACATCGGGCTGACCGAGTTGAGCGAGCGGATGGCCGAGGTCCAACAGCGCTACGCGGGCGGGCTCGAGGGCAAGACGCTGGAGGCCAAACCGAAGTCCGAGGGCGACGGATCGCACGTCAAGCGCAACCAGCACGCCGAAGAGGCGAACGGGAAGGGCGATCCGCAGTGCTATTCCGGTCAGGCCGGGACGCCCAGGTTCAAGGTCGGTGATCCGGTCGTGGTGCGCGAACTCCCGGTGATCTTCTACACCCGCACCCCTGAATACGTGCGCGGTGCGACCGGCGAAATCGAGGCCGTCGCTTACGAGAGCCCGGCCGCCGAGGACGAAACCTGGGATCGTCCCGCAAAGCCGGAGTGGTTTTACGTCGTGAAGTTCAACATGGCCGACCTCTGGTACGGCTACACCGGAACCGACAACGACGTCATATCCACCGAGATTCCCGAACACTGGCTCGACGCCGCCAAATAGACTCTGACAGAAGGGATTCGATTTGTCTGACCACGGTCACGACCACGACCACGATCACGACCGGACCGTCGCGCCGATGGTCGACGAGATCACGGACTTCGAGGTTCTGGAGATCGCCCTGCGCGAACTGTGCATCGAGAAGGGCATCTTCACGGCCGAGGAGCACCGCTTGATGACCGAGTTCGCCGAGCAGATCGGCCCGACTCCGGCTGCGCGTCTGGTCGCCAGGGCGTGGCTTGACCCGAAGTTCAAGGAGCTCGCTCTCGCGGAGCCGATGACGGCGAGCAAGGAGGTCGGCGTCGATTGGTTGCACCCCACCGGATGGGGGACACCGAGCGACTTCACCGCGTTCCAGATCCTCGCGGACACCCCCACGGTGCACAACGTGATCGTCTGCGCGTTGTGCTCCTGCTACCCGAGACCGATCCTCGGCAACTCACCCGAGTGGTACCGCACACCGAATTACCGTCGGCGCCTTGTCCGCTGGCCGCGGCAGGTGCTCGCCGAGTTCGGGCTTTATCTGCCCGACGAGGTGACGGTCCATGTGCAGGACTCCAACCAGAAGCACCGATTCATGGTGATGCCCCTGCAGCCCGAGGGCACCGAGGACTGGACCGAGGATCAGCTCGTCGAGATAATCACCCGGGACTGCCTGATCGGGGTGGCGCTGCCGAAGGCGGGGGTCACGACCAACATGATCGTCGACACCCGTCCCGCGATTCATCCGGGCAACGCCGGATGAACGCCGCCGACGGTCCCGCGTCCATCGAGTCCTCCCGCATCGCGCCACTGGAGGAAATCGTCGAGCGCGATCAGGTCTGGTCCCGAATGGCCGCCAAGTGGGGCGTCGAAAATCCTGTGCCACCGTGGAAGTCGAGCTTGGACGGCATGTGCGACGCTTTGGACCGGGCCTCGTGTGACGAGAACATCCCTGATTTCAAGCAGCGCCGCGACGAGGAGGACGAGCTATCGGCGACGCTGTACTCCAACCTGCCGTATCCCGAGAACCAGCTGATGTCGCTGGCGCATTCTCTGGTGAGCCGAGGCGTCATCGACGAGGCCGAACTCGAGCAGCGGCTGGCGAGCATCCGGGCGAGGCTGGAAGCCTGACCACGTCCTCGCGGTAGGTTCGACCGGTGGAAAAGATGATCATCGCGCTCCGGCGCGCGGATGCGGATGACGCATGGTGCACGAGGATGCGGACCGACGTCGCGGCGGACCTGCTCGAGCTCGGATTGCCTGGGCTGGCCGTCAATGTGCGCGACGGTGTCGTGCGCAACTCACTCATGACGTTGACGACCCTCGAGCCGCCGGTCGTCGGGTTCGTCACCCTGTGGGCGCATCAGTCGTACGCCGAGCCGGTGATCGCGGCGTTGTCCCGGCTGGCATCCGAGGCGGACGAGGTTGCCGCTTACCTCGTCACCGAATCGGTGCCGTTGCCGCCGCCCGCCACCGCCGAAGGAGCGCGCACGGACGGCTTCGCGAACATCGCGCTACTGCGCAGGCCCGAGGACTTGGACGAGGCGACCTGGCTGCGGCGCTGGCACATCGACCACACACCGGTGGCCATCGAAACGCAGTCCACGTTCGGCTACACCCAGAACGCGGTGGTGCGCGCCTTGACTCCGGACGCCCCGCCGATCGACGCGATCGTCGAAGAGCTCTTCCCCGAAGCGGCTGTCACCGATCTGCACGCGTTCTTCGGCGCTCCCGGCGACGCCGAGCTGAGCCGCCGGATGGACCGAATGGTGGCCAGTACCTCGGCATTCGGGGCGAACCGCAACGTCGACACCGTGCCGACGAGCCGCTACGTTTACCGAACGCCGTTCGTCACCGACAACCGGATCGGGTGAGGTCAGATGCCCACACTGGAGGAAGCCTTCGCCCTTGCGGCCGACGACAGCGGCCTCGCTGTGGTCGCGACCGTGCGCGCCGACGCCACGGTCCAGGCGTCACTGGTCAACGTCGGTGTGCTGACCCATCCCGCGACGGGGCAGCCGGCCCTGGGCTTCGTCACCTACGGAAAAGTGAAACTGGCGAACCTGCGCGCACGTCCACAACTGGCGGTCACGTTCCGAAAGGGATGGCAGTGGGCCACCGTCGAAGGCACAGCGGAGTTGGCGGGTCCCGACGACCCTCAGCCGTGGCTGGCCGATTCCGAGCAGCTTCGTCTGCTGTTGCGTGAGGTGTTCACCGCCGCCAGTGGCACACACGACGATTGGGACGAATACGACCGGGTGATGGCCGAGCAGCGCCGCACGGTCGTCCTTATCGCACCCGCCCGGGTGTACAGCAACGGCTAGCGCATACGCTGCTGGCGTGATTCTCGAGATTGTCGACGACCAGCGGGTGCGGACCCTGACGCTCAATCGGCCCGACGTCCTCAACGCGTTCAACGAGGAGCTGTACTTCGCCACCGCGACCGCGCTGAACGAGGCCGCCGCCGATCCGGAAGTCGCCGTGGTGTTGCTGACGGGCGCCGGGCGGGCGTTCAGCGCCGGCAACGACCTCAACGAAATGCAGAGGCGCATCACCGATCCCGAGTTCAACGAGAAGGGCAGCCACTTCTCGACGATGATCGAGGCGCTCGCCGACTTCCCCAAACCGTTGATCATTGCGGTCAACGGAGTGGGGGTGGGCATCGGCGCGACGATCCTCGGTTACGCGGATCTGGCGTTCATGTCCTCGGCCGCACGCCTGAAGACCCCCTTCACCAGCCTCGGCGTGGCGCCGGAAGCGGCGTCGTCGTACCTGTTGCCACGGTTGATGGGCCGGCAGAACGCCGCATGGCTGCTGCTGTCCTCGGAATGGGTCGGTGCCGAGGAGGCGCGGGCGATGGGGCTGGTCTGGAAGGTCTGCGAGTCCGACGATCTGTTACCAGAGGCACGCCGTCATGCCGAAATCCTTGCCTCCCGGCCGATTTCGAGTCTCATGGCCGTCAAGCAGACGATCATCGCGCCGACCCGCGAGGGCATCGCCGCGGCGACGGAAAGAGAGAACGGGCACTTCGCGGTCCTGATGGGCGCGGCCGCCAATGCCGCCGCCCTGGCGGATTTCACCGGCAAGGGTCAGTAGGCGCCTGCCGAAACCCGTCAGGGTCGTTCACAGCTGAAATCTCTTCTGTCACTTTGGTTTCTGTTGTCCAGCCTGGGTTGGGTTGTCGGTGGTCGAATGTATGTTCGAATGATGTTGGCGACTCCGGTGCAGGTGGCGATGGCCGCGCTGCGGTCCGCCCACGAGTCGCTGGCCGGCTGCGACCTGGACATGCTCACCCACCGCGAACTGCTCGACGTGCTCGACGAGCTGGAGACGCTGACCTGTCAACTACCTACGCAGTGGCATCGTGCGCTGGCCCGGCTACAGACCGAAACGACGCCCAAGGAGTTGGGCGCCAAGAACTGGAAAGACGTGCTGCGGATCCGGTGGCGGATCTCAGCGACCGAGGCCAACCGCCGCCTGGCCGAAGCCGAGGTGCTCGGGCCGCGGCGGGCGTTGACCGGTCAACCGTTGGCGCCGGTGCTCGCGGCGACCGCCGCTGCCCAAGCCGCCGGGCAGATCACCGGCGAGCATGTGGACAAGATCCGCGACGCCATGGGACGCCTTCCCGGGTTCGTGGATGCCGCCACACGCGAACAGATCGAACAAGACTTGGTGCGTATCGCGGTCGGTGTCGGGCCCTACGAACTGGGCAGGGCCGCCACCACCATGCTGTTCCTCTTGGATCAGGACGGCCCGGCACCCGATGACACCGAACGACAGCGCAAGCGCGGTCTCATTTGTGGCCCGCAGGGCCGTGACGGCATGGTCTCCATCAAAGGCGACCTGACGCCGGAAGCGTGGGCAGTGCTCGAACCCATCTTCGCCAAATGGGGCGCACGCGGCATGTGCAACCCCGACGACGACACCCCGTGCATCAGCGGCACCCCCTCACAGGAGCAGATCGACACCGATCACCGCACCCTGGCCCAACGCCAACACGACGCCCTGCTCGCCCTGGGCCGCAACGCGTTGGAATCCGGCGAGTTGGGTCAGCACAACGGGCTACCGACCTCGATCATCATCCGCACCACCCTCCAAGACCTCGAGTCCCGCGCGGGCGTGGGCACCACCGGCGGCGGCAGCCTCATACCGATCACAGACGTGATCCGCCTGGCCGCCCACGCCCACCACTGGCTGGCGGTCTTCGACAAATCCACCGGACAAGCCCTCGACCTGTTCCGCGCGCGACGCACCGCCTCCCCCGCCCAACGCATCATGCTGATCGCCCGTGACGGGGGCTGCACCAAACCCTGCTGCGCGGTCCCGGCCTACGGCGCCCAGGTGCATCACGCACTGCAGGATTGGGCCGACGGCGGCCACACCAACATCAACGAGATGACCCTGGCGTGCGGCCCGGATAACCGCCTCGTCGACAAGGACAACGGCTGGACCACCACCATCAACAACCACGGCGACGCCGAATGGCACCCACCACCAGGCCTCGACACCGGCCAAACCCGCATCAACTACCACCACCGCCCCGAACTACTCCTCCGACCACCAGACGACGACGGAAACAACGAACGCGGACCGTAAGGGCCTACCGGCTCAGCGTTCTTTTCGCGCAGCCGTTCTTCGACGGGCAGCCGGCGACATCGTGATGGGTGGCGATGATGGCGCGCAATGTACGGCGGCATCGGCCGCAGTCGCCTCCGGCGCCGCAGGCTTCGGTGATCTGCTTGGACGTGCAGGCGCCGTTGGCGACGAGCTGGTCGACGTCGTGGCTCGTCACTCCCATGCACAGGCATACGAACATCGGCGGCTCAGCTCTGCTCGTCGATGCTCATGAGGTGGGCGAATCTGCCCACGAACTGGGTGGGGTAGGGCCCGAGGCCCGCATTCGACATCCATTCGGCGGCAGCATCCGGATGATCGATCCATTGCCGAGCCGCGGTCTCGTCCTCGATTTCTTGCAGGATCATCACTTCCTGTCCGTCGTCGAGCGCGCGATAAACCCAGATCTTGCGTACTCCGCCGCGTTTGAAGCGGTCGAGTCCGTCGTGCACCTTGACCATCAGTGCAGAGACGTCTTCGACCGAGGACATGACGCCGACAACGACCCGGCCGACATGTTCGTCGGCTGACGGCGGGTACAGATCGATCTTTTCGACGACCTCGCCACCGAAGATCGGTGGAATGTCGTCGGCACCCGAAATGTTGAACCACTCGAAAATTTCGGGTGACCGCAGTACATCCCGCATCGAACGGACGTGCCGAATACCAATGGTCACCAATACTCGGTTTTGTTCCCATATCGATGTGTAGAGAACGACATGATGGGCTCCGATAGCGGCGAGTCCGTCGGAATGCTTCTTCAGCCACGTCCACATGCGATCGACGTCATCGACGCGGAAATCGCAAGCGAGAATGAGTGAGTGCAGATCGAAATCACTCATTCCCATTCCCTATCCATAGGCTAGGCTTGCAAGCGTTAGCGCAGTCTAACCTTACTTAGCCTAGGCAGTCCAGAGTAGGTACCTGATCTGCGCCCCGTCGGTGTCCCGATCGTTCGCGATCACCCCGAAAACACGCCCAGGGCAACGATAAAGATGCGCCAATACACATTTCCTGCACTAGATTGGGTATGGCACCACCCACAGCGACAACTGCCAGCCCTCAAGTTGCCTAGGAGCGATGATGCAAGGGGATCCCGACGTTCTGAAATTGCTCAACGAGCAACTGACGAGCGAATTGACCGCCATTAACCAGTATTTCTTGCATTCGAAGATGCAGGCGAATTGGGGATTCACCGAGCTTGCTGAATATACGCGCAAAGAGTCGTTCGAAGAAATGCAGCATGCCGAGTCGATCACCGACCGAATTCTGCTTCTTGACGGCCTGCCGAACTATCAGCGGCTGTTCTCGCTGCGAATTGGTCAGACATTGCGTGAACAATTCGAGGCCGACCTGGCCATCGAATACGAGGTGATAGGGCGGCTGAGGCCGGGCATCATCATGTGCCGCGAGAAGGAGGACGCCACCTCAGCGAACCTCTTGGAGGGCATCCTGGCCAACGAAGAGGAGCACATCGACTACCTCGAAACCCAGCTCCAGTTGATGGACAAGCTCGGCGTCGAGCTGTACTCGGCCCAGTGCGTATCCCGGCCGCCAACCAGCGCATAGCCAACGCACATTCGTCGCCAGTCCCCAACTCATGGGGCCCATCGTGACGCCTGATCTTCCGTGGGTGGCGTAACTTTCATAGCCTGTCTAACGATAGGTCTGATGGGTACGCCACCGAAGGAAGGCAGGTATGACGAGCACGCGAACGGACGCGGCTGCCGCAGATTGTGAATCTCCCAGCGCGCTGATCAGCCCTCAGCGTCGCAACATCATCTTTGTTGCGGTGCTGCTCGGCATGTTGATGGCGGCCCTGGATCAGACCATCGTGGCCACCGCGCTGCCGACCGTCGTCGCTGACCTCGGGGGAGCGGGCCACCAGTCCTGGGTGGTGACCAGTTACCTATTGGCCTCCACGATCGCCACCGCGATCGTCGGAAAGCTCGGCGATCTGTTCGGCCGCAAGGCCGTCTTCCAGGTGGCGGTCCTGTTCTTCCTCGCCGGATCCGTCCTCTGTGGGCTCGCGGGCTCGATGACGATGCTGGTCGCATCGCGCACACTGCAGGGCATCGGTGGTGGCGCGATGATGGTCACGGCGATGGCTGTTATCGGCGAAGTCATCCCGTTGCGCGAACGAGGTCGCTATCAGGGCGCGCTCGGTGCCGTGTTCGGAGTCACCACCGTCATCGGCCCGCTACTCGGCGGGTTCTTCACCGATCACCTCAGCTGGCGATGGGCGTTCTGGATCAATGTGCCGATCGCGCTTCTCGTGATCGTGGTCGGAACCCTGGCCATCCCGTCGTTGGCCAAGGCCGGCAGGGCGGTCATCGACTACGCGGGCATTCTGTTCATCGGTGTGGCCGCGTCCGGCCTGACGCTGGCCACCAGCTGGGGCGGCAGCACCTACGCCTGGTCGTCTCCGATGATCATCAGCCTCTTCGTCGGTTCCGCACTCGCACTGGCAATCTTCGTCTGGGTGGAATCCCATGTCGCAGAGCCGATTCTGCCGATCCGTCTGTTCGCCAGCCCGGTATTCACGGTGTGCTGCATCCTCGGCTTCATCGTCGGATTCGCGATGCTGGGTGCACTGACATTCCTGCCCACGTTCATGCAATTCGTCAACGGCGTCTCGGCGACCGAGTCGGGTATGCGCACCCTGCCGATGGTGGCGGGGATGCTGATCATGTCCATCGGAAGCGGGCAGATCATCGGCCGCACCGGCCGGTACAAGGTGTTCCCCGTCGTGGGCACCGCCACCATGGCGGTGGGGTTCGCGCTGCTGTCACAGATGGGGGCTGCCACACCGCTGTGGCAGCAGTCGGTGTCGCTGTTCATCCTCGGCGCAGGTATCGGTCTGTGTATGCAGGTTCTGATTCTCGTCGTCCAGAACACCTCCAGCTTTGCCGACCTCGGTGTGGCAACGTCCGGGGTCACGTTCTTCCGGACGATCGGAAGCTCTTTCGGCGCAGCGATCTTCGGCTCGCTGTTCGCCAACTTCCTTGCCGGCAAGATCCCGGCTGCGCTGGTGGCCAGCGGGGCGCCCGCCAGGGCTGCGGATTCCCCGCAGGCACTGCACGCGCTGTCGCCGGAGATGGCCGCACCGATCGTCGACGCATATGCGGACTCGCTCGGCACTGTGTTCCTCTGTGGGGTACCCGTCGCAGTTGTCGGCTTCGTGGTTTCGCTCTTCCTCAAAGAGGTGCGACTGCGCGAAATCGAAACCGTATCGGCGAGCGACCTCGGTGAGGGTTTCGGGATGCCGAGCACCGAGTCGCCCGAGAAGATCCTCGAAGTGGCCATCGGGCGGATCTTCCGCGACTCGCCCGAGATTCGGCTACGCAGTCTCGCCCAACTCCCCGGGTGCAATCTCGACGTCACCCAGATGTGGGCACTGCTCCAGATCTATCGGCAGAACCAGGTGTTCGGTACGGCCACGCTGACCGACATCGCCGAACGTCTGCGGGTGCCCCACGAGGTCATCGAGCCCACCTTCGACGGGCTGATCCGCGACGGACTGGTGCTGGGAGGCGGCGGCAGGCTGTGGCTGACACAGGCCGGAATGAAGCAGGTCGACGCGATATCCGGGCTCATCGTAGGACGCATCGTCGACAAATTGGCCACGTCATCCTCGTTCGAAGGACGGCCCGACGGTGATCAGGTCGAGGCGGCGCTCGAACGAATCGCGCATCGTATGCTCGTGCAGCGGAACTGGACTGAGGACCGCGGCGAACTGGACGCAGCCCGCAGCCGCGCAAGCTAGGTTGCGCGTCCTTCGCTCATCAGCCGCGGCGCAGGGCTACCGCCGTGACGTCGTCACCGTCGAGCATCTCGTCCGCATTCGCACACAGGTAGTCCACGACCGCCTGCGGGCCCGTCCCATTGCCATCGGCGCACTGCGAGATGGCGTCCTCGAGTCCCTCGATCGAACCGCCCCATAGGTCGAGCACACCGTCGCTGACGAGCAGGATCATGTCCCCCGGCGCCAGGCGGTCGGAGAGTTCCTGCCAGTGGTCGTCCAATCCCATGGGCATGTCGTTGGACGCCAGGCGCTCGATGCGGCCGGACCGGGTGCGGATGACGAAGTGCAACCCATGACCCGCGTCGGCGAACAGGAAGTCGCCAGAGTCCATGTCGACCCGGACATAGGACAGCGTGACGAACGCGCTGATCCGGCGCAGATCGCCCTCGAGGATGCCTGCTGCACCGTTGACCACAGTCGATGGGGTCGCTGCGGGATCGTTGGAGCGCAGCGCCGTGCGAGTCGCCGCGGCGAGCATTCCCGCGTCCATGCCCTTACCCATGACGTCGCCGAGGCTCAGCACGATGGAGGGTTGACGCACGCGCACGTCGTAGAAGTCCCCGCCGACTTGTCGGGCCGGGCTGGTGAACGTGCCGAAGGTCCAACCTGGCGTTGCGGGCAAGGCGCCCGGTACCAGTGCACGTTGCACCTCGACGGCCCGGTTCATCTCCGCCAGCTCGAGCTGACGTAACCGCTCCGATTCGGTGACGTCGTGGAAGTGCAGGACGAACTCGGTCCCTTCGGGCTTCTCGCCGATGACGGCGATACTCACCTGCAGACTGCGCCCGTCGGTCAGCCGCATCGTCAGCCGCGCGTTGTCGTCACCATCGAGAGAATCGGCGGCGGTCGAAAGCTCGGCCATGCCGTCCGAACCCATAAGCAGGTCAAGGTTCGTGATGCCCTCCCGCAGCCCGGGCAGCAGGTCGCGTGCTGAGGGGTTGGCGCGCTCGACAATCCACTGGGTGGACGCACGGAATACCAGCAGTTTCCCGGCCACCGAGGAGTTGAAGCTCTTGCGGAACAACTCCTCGCTCTCGTAGAGCTCGGCTCGTGCTGCCTGCGAGGTCTGGAGCTCGTCGACGATGCGCCGCCGCATGTCGTTTACATCCTGTGCGATCCCCCGAATATCGCTGGGACCCTCGACCGGGATCGTCGCGGCGAAATCACCCTTAGCGATCCGCCGGCATGCCGCCGCGACGCCGGCCACAGGCCGGGTGACTGCGCGGCGCACCAAGAGGGTCAGCGCCAGCGCGGTGCCCACCAGCGCGACCAACACAATGATCAGCACCTGGTTCAGCCATGACTCAAACTGCTGCAACTGGGCGCGGGCGTCGTTTCTCGCCGAAACGAGGTTTTCATTTTGTCTGTCGAACAGGGCGCGCAGATTGTCGAACTGGGCCTTGCCGCGGTCGGCCTCCGTGGTGCTGAGCGGGTAGGGCTCACCAGGTGACACGCGTGCGATCAACGGTTCGGCGTAGCTGGTGCGCCATTGCTCGGCCGCTGTTTCGATCGCGTCCAGATCGGCAAGCAGGTCGTCGTTACCCGTCAGGCGTTCGCGCACCCGAGCGGCGGCGGCCTGTTCGGCCTGCTGACCCTCGACGTACGGCTCGAGGAATCGGCGGTCGCCGGTGATGACGTAGCCGCGCACACCGGTCTCCTGGTCACGCAGTCCCGCTTGCATCTGAAAGGCGGTGGCACGTGCGGGCGATGTTATGTCCACCAGTTGGCGAATTGCAGCGTCGGTGCGGTATTGCAGCACCGCGATGGACGCCGAACCGCAGAGGACGACCACACCCATCACGCACAACACGACCATCAACCACCCCTGTACGGTCAGCCGCGAGTACATGCGCCGCCGACGCGAGTTCGCGGCGTCGGCATCAGCGGAGGCGGGAGCGCTCACCGCGCGCGGCTCACCCTGCACGGCGTAAGGCCACCGCGGTGACGTCGTCGCCATCCAGTAATTCGCCGGCGTTCGCACACAAGTAGTCGACGGCCTCCTGTGGGCCCGTCCCAGTCCCGTTGGCGCACTGCGCGATTGCGTTCTCGAGTCCGTCAAGCGAACCGCCCCACAGCTCGAGCACTCCGTCACTGACGAGCAGGATCATGTCCCCCGGGGCGAGGCGGCCGGAGAGTTCGCGCCATTGGTCGCCCAATCCAACGGGCATGTCGTCGGACGACAGCCTTTCAACCCGGCCAGATCTGGTCCGGAGGACATAATGCAAGCCGTGACCCGCGTCTGCGAACCGGAAGTCGCCGGAGTCGATGTCCACCTGTACGTAGGCAAGCGTGACGAATGCACTGACGCGACGCAGATCGCCTTCGAGAATGCCGGCCGCATGCGTGACGACCGCCGACGGAGTCATACCGGGATCGTGGGACCGGAGCGCGGTGCGAGTCGCGGCGGCGAGCATTCCCGCGTCCATGCCCTTACCCATGACATCGCCGAGGCTGAGCACGATGGAAGGTTGATGCACGCGCACGTCGTAGAAATCGCCACCGATCTGTTTGGCCGGGCTGGTGGACGTGCCGAACGTCCAGCCCGGCGTCTCGGGGAGTTTGCCAGGCAGCAGTGCACGTTGAACTTCGGCAGCCCGGTTCAGTTCCTCCTGCTCCAGCTGACGTAGCCGCTCCGATTCAGTGACGTCGTGGAAGTGCACGACGAACTGGGTCCCTTCAGTCGTCTCGCCGATCACGGCGATACTCACGTTGAGGCTGCGCCCGTCGTCGAGCTGCACGACGATACGGGCGTTGTCGCCGACAAGGGAATCGGCGGCTTGCGAGAGTTTGCCAACGGCATCCCGACCCATCAAGGTGTCAAGGCTCCTGATGCCACCTTGCAGTCCGGGCAGCAGAGCCCGTGCGGAGGGGTTGGCACGCTCGACAATCCATTGATCGGCCGTCCGGATGCCCATGAGCTTGCCGGCGACCGACGAGTTGAAGCTCTTGCGGAACAACTCCTCGCTCTCGTGTAGCCGCGATGACATCTCCCGCTCGGATCCCACCAGAAGGGACAGCGTGAGCAAGACCGCGACTATCGATAACTGATAGGCCTGTAGTAAGGCAACTCCCGTCGGCCCACCTAGCTGATCGAATGCGAATGGGCCCAAACCGTTCACGCTGCCGTGCGATGCAATACTCGCAACTCCGATGAGGACGAGGGACAGCTGCAGGGTCGACAGTCGAAGCGCCGCGGCCACCAAGGACGGAAAGGTCAGAAACGCCAACGGCAGTAGCGTGTCGTCGAATATGAATACACCGGTGGCGGTTCCCAGCGTCCAGATGACGTGGCCCACCGTTTCGGCGTAGCCCGCCCGTTGTATCCGGTAAGTCGGCGCCATGAGCAGCGGAGTGAGAAGCGCCATTCCCGCAACATGCTTGAGCACAGCGGTCTGGAGCGTTTCCACGGCCCCGGCCGGATACCCGAGCAGATAAAAGGCGGCGGAGGCCAGTACGCCGTAGAGCGTCGCCGACACCAGTGCGATCGCCAGAAACCTGGCCAGATCGCTCGGAGTGAACAGTTGCGGTCGGCGGTCCTGGCGACCGCGAAGGAGTAGTGTGCCGACAATCATCTCGACGGCTAGGGCCGCGGTCAACGCGGCAGCGAGGGGTGCAGGCCGTCCCAACCACACCAAGATCGGCAACGATACGGCCGCAACTGCCAGCGCAAGCATCCAGGTGTACCGTCGCCGAAAACAGATGCCCAGGCCCAGAGCGATGCCCGAGGCCGGCGACCATGGCGGCGTCAACAGGCCCGACGGTTGGAGCTTCAGGGTGATCGCTGTCACCACGGCCAAAGCGAGCAGCATGACGATGATGAATACGGCGTCGGGAATCTGCCACCTGGCAATGCGGAAAGGCGGTGTGTCCGACCCATGACCAGCGTGCGATAAGCGTGGGCTCGACGTGACCTGGTCAGACAATTCAGCCGTGCCCGTCACAGGAAGTCGCGCATCCTCATCCGGATCGACGCCGAGTCAGCGTCCAGTGATTGCCCTTCTGATCGCGCCAGTAGGACAGCTCGTCGAGTACGCGATGCGCGAGTGCCAGTCCGCGGCCGCTTTCGGAGGCCTCGTCGGCCATGGTTATCCGGGTCAGGTCGACCTCCGCGGGATGGCCGTCGTCGGTGAAGGTGACGGCCACGCTTTCCGGGCGCACGTCAACCACCATGCGCAATCGCACTGGCCGCCCGTCACCTGAGTACGCGATGATGTTCGTACCGATCTCACTGACCGCGAGTTCTATGCACATCTTGGTGTGCTCGGAAACTTCTTCTTCCGCCCACGCCAGTTCGAGTGTCTGCTGGATCTCCGCCAGCGTGTCGGGACCGGTCAGGGCCTCCATGGCGTGCTCACTCATTCGAAAGCGCTGTCCGCCGACGCATAGGTACGCAAGACCCGGTCAAGGTTGCTCAACTCCAGCACGGTGCAAACCTGCTGTGTGGGAGCCGCAATGCGCAAGTCGCCACCCGCATTCCGCGCAATCTTCAGGGCCGCGATCAACGCGCCCAAACCGGACGAATCAATGAATTCCGTGGCGCTGAGATCGACGACGATTCGACTCACGCCACCATCAACGATGTCATTGAGCTGTTTTCGTAGCGCGGGGGCAGCCACCATGTTCAGCCTCCCGGTCGGCTGCACCACGACGACACCCGACTCCGTTGTCCGAGTGGAAAAGTCGCTCATCTTTCCTCCTTCTTCGTCGTAACCGTCGTGGCACCACCCCTGGGACCAGAACCAACGGCTAGACAAAGCCCTCGTGTAGCTTGCCACGTGCGCTCGGTATTGGGATCAAAGCGCGAAAACACACCGGTGCGCGTCACATCGATGGCATCGCGGATTGGAGATTCCGCTCTTCGCCCCAGAAAAGTCCCGGCGACTTACGCTTACACCTGTGGGGGACGCGACGCCGTCAAACGGGTGGCAGGCTGCGACGGGGCTGTCCGATGCTGAAAAGCGAGAACTCAAAGAGGGACTGATAGCGGCTGTTGTCGGCGTCGGGGTGGACGACGCTGCTTCCCAGTTGTTGATTCAACGACTTTCGACCAACCCCGACGCGCTGGAACCCGTAATTCAGCTTTCGCTGAGTGACCCGGCGCGCCTGGCCGCGCTACACAGCACGGGCCTGCTGGACACGCCTGAGAGCGGCGCCCTCGACACCGTCGCGCTGTTGACGGCAGAAGCGCTTGCAACGCCGTTCGCCGCGGTGTCGCTGCTCGACGACAGCAGGGAACTGATCATCGGGCGCAACGTCGTTCACGGTGACGGCGAAAGGGTGCGCCCGGCCAAACTGTCAATCGGCACGTTCACCGTGGTAAGCGGCATCCCGTTCATTGTCGAGGACGCCACCGCGCACCCGCTGCTGGCAAACCATCCGCTCGTGCTCAGCGGTGAGGTCGGGGCGTACGCGGGTGTTCCGATCTTCAGCGACGACGACGACGCGGTCGGTTCGCTCTTCAGTTGGGATACCCGGCCGCTGAACTGGTCGGGCGGTCAGATCCTCGTCCTGCAGGACATGGCCGACCTTGCGAGCGCGAAGATATTTCGCCGACCGATATGACGAAATCGCCAACAATCCTGGAGGCGCCCGACGAACCCACCGATCGGCAGCACCCAGGTGTGCGCGAGACGAACAACGCACTCGCCGGGCTGGTTCGTGTCGGCTGGATCGGCACGGTCATCGCGGTGTCCATCGACATTCTGGCTGCTTCAGCGGCCGTCGCCATAGGTTTGTGGTGGTCATCGGTATCGGAGAGCCTTCCCCCGTCCTCGTGGGTGGTCGCCCTGTTCGTACCCCTTGTCGTGGTGCTGTTCGCCGTGCAATCCCTGTATCGACACAAACTGAACCGAAACTTCATCGACGAGGTCGGACCGATCGAGACCAACGTCGCACTGGCGTCCATCCTGGTGCTCGGCATCACGACTCTCGCCCAAGCGCCGCAGCTCTCCGGACCCGTGGTTTCCAAGACGTGGTTTTGTGCCGCCGTCCTGATGCCGATACCGCGCTTCATCCATTCGCGGATTCAGAAGCGAATGAGGCTCAATCGCCGCTTCATGGCACCCACCCTCATCATCGGGAGCGGGGAAGTCGCCAACCGAATCGTCGAACGGTTGCGCGCCCGCCCCGAGTACGGCCTGCTACCGGTCGGCCTCCTCGATGCCGAGAATTCCGCTGCGACAGCGGCGGCAGATACGGATGTTCCGATCATCGGACCCCCGGAAAAGATCGGCGCAGCGATAGAGAGCACCGGGGCAGCGGCCGTCCTCATCGCCTTCTCGCGGGTGAGCGACGAATCCCTTACCCGCGTTGTTCGGATCGCGCACCGACACAAAGCGCGGGTGTGGGTGGTGCCCCGCATGTTCGACGCGGTCGCCGAGCGGGCGACGGTCGATCATCTCGGCGGCCTGCCGTTGATGTCGCTGCCGAGCGCCGACCCGCACGGCTGGCAGTTCAACGCGAAACACGTGATCGATCGCGTCGGGGCAGCCCTGGGACTGCTCGCGATCTCACCAGTGCTCATAACGCTGGCCGTGTTGGTTCGGCTGAGCTCACCGGGACCGATCTTCTACAAACAGGATCGGATCGGTCGCGACGGACGGGTCTTCCAGTGCCTGAAGTTCCGCTCGATGCGGCCGGCCACAGCTTCAGACGGTGACTTCGAACTGAAGTCGCGTTCGGCTCCTGGTGGCGTCGAAGGCGACGACAGACGGACGGGCATCGGCAAGATCATGCGGTCGACATCGCTGGACGAGTTACCCCAACTGATCAACGTGCTCAAGGGAGAGATGAGCCTGGTCGGTCCGCGTCCAGAACGACCGCAGTTCGTCGAGTTCTTCGAAATCCAGATTCACCGCTACGGCGAACGTCACCGCGTTAAGGCCGGCATGACCGGCTGGGCGCAGGTGCACGGGCTGCGCGGCCAGACCTCGATCGCAGACCGGGTGGAATGGGACAACTACTACATCGAGAACTGGTCACTCGCGCTTGATCTCAAGATCCTCTTGCTGACCGTGCCGGCTGTCTTGCGTGGTTCGGAATAGGGCGGAAAACTAGAACGTGTTCCAATTCGGGGCGGTTCCGGCGTACCATGCCGTCATGAGCCGAATTGGACCCTTTGCCGACGACGACGCCGCAGCCTGGGTGGTGAAGTCACCCGATATCGGCGTCGCCATGGCCGGATTCACCAACGCGGTCTACAACAAGAACCGCCTCCCGATGCGTGTCCGCGAGTTGGCCCGGATGGTCATCGCGCTCGACAACGAATGCGTGGTGTGCCAGAACACCCGCGACTCCGAAGGCATCGCCGCCGGGGTCGACGAGGAGCTCTACGACCATGCCGCCGAGTGGCGAACGTGGCCCGGCTACAGCCCGCAGGAGCGGATCGCCGCCGAGTTCGCCGAGCGATTCGCCAGCGACCACACCGGATTGCGTGACGACGAGGATTTCTGGGAGCGCGCGAGCGAGCACTTCTCCGACGAGCTGCTCACCGACCTCGCGCTGTCGTGTGCGATGTGGCTCGGCATGGGCAGGATGCTGCGCACGCTGGACATCGGCCAAACCTGCAAGATCACGCTGTAGCCGACGCGGCACCCCGCACAATGGCGTAATGACGTCGCGCGCCGCAAAACCTCTCGCCGCAGCCGCCATCGCCCAACTCGAGGCCGACGGTGTCGCCACGTTGATCGGCACCGTCGTGAACCCGGCCGGCCTCACCCACGCCAAGACCGTTCCGCTGCGCCGGATGGGTGCGTTCGCCGATCCCGGACTCGGCGCGAGCCCTGTCTTTCACGTTTTCGCCATCGACCAGACCGGAATCGTGTTCGGCGACGCCATCGGGGTGGTGGGGGACCAGCGCATCCGGATCGACCTCGGCGCGTTGCGCATCCTCGGAGACGGGTTGTGTTGGGCGCCGGGCGCTTTCTTCAACCAGGACGGTTCACCGGATCCCTATTGCAGCCGCGGCACCCTGAGCAGGGTTTCCGACCGTATCACCGAGGCCGGCATCGACACGGTGGTCGGACACGAGATGGAGTTCGTCCTCGTCGGACCGGACGGCAGCGAGCTTCCGTCGCACCTGTGGGCGCAATACGGGCTTGCCGGTGTGCTCGAGTTCGAAGGTTTCGTCCGCGACGTCACCAACGCCGCGACGAACTCCGGCATCACGATCGAACAGTTCCACCCCGAGTACGGCAGGAATCAGTTCGAGATCTCCTTGTCCCCACAGCCGCCGGTGGCCGCGGCCGACGCGCTGGTGATGACGCGCATCATCATCGGCCGGGTCGCCCGGAAGTACGGGCTGCGGGTCAGTCTCTCGCCGGTGCCCTTCGCGGGCAGCGTCGGATCTGGTTCCCATCAACACTTCTCGATGAAGCGAGACGATGTTCCGCTGTTCTCCGGCGGTTCAGGTGCTGCCGGGATGACACCGGAGGGCGAGAGCGCGGTCGCCGGGTTGCTTGCCGGTCTGCCCGAAGCGCAGGGCATCCTGTGCGGCTCAGTGCTGTCCGGATTGCGTATGCAGCCCGGCCACTGGTCGGGTGCGCACGTCTGCTGGGGAACCGAGAACCGCGAAGCAGCAGTCCGTTTCCTCATCGGCGGCCCGAGCAACCCACAGGGGGCGAACGTGGAGGTCAAGATCATCGACCCGTCGGCCAATCCTTACCTGGCGACCGCCGCGATGCTCGGTCTCGCGTTCGACGGCATCGAGCGAGAGCTCACGGCGCCGCCCGAGGTCACCGTCGACCCCGACTCGTTGACCGACGCCGAACGCGACAAGGGAGAAATCCGACTACTGGCGCGCGACCAGGCCGAGGCGATCGACATGCTCGACCAATCCGCCTTGCTACGAGGGATTCTCGGTGACGAACCGGTGGACGCCGTGGTCGCGGTGCGACGTTACGAGCAGCAGAATTACGGCGACCTGACGCCCGAGGAGCTGGCCGAGAAGTTCCGTCTGGCCTGGAGTGTGTGAGCGCGTGTGACCCGACTGGCCGAACACATCGACGGCGTGTCGCTGATCGACCACCACGTGCATGGCTGCCGGTTGGCGCCGGTTGACCGCCGCCGGTTCGAGGACAGTCTCAACGAGGCAAACACCGAACCGCTGGCCGACTTCGATTCCGCCTTCGACACCCAACTCGGGTTCGCGGTTCGCGCCCACTGCGCACCACTGTTGGGGCTGCCGCGCCACGCCGACGCCGATTCGTACTGGCGGGCGCGTCGCGAACGCTCCGAAGCCGATCTCGCGCAACTGTTCCTGTCATCGGCCAGGGTGTCCGACTGGCTGGTCGATACCGGCTTCTCCGCCGGGGTCGCCGATCTGGCAGAGCTGACCGATTTGTCGGTGGGCCGGGTGCACGAGATCGTCCGGCTGGAGTCGGTGGCCGAACGGGCAGTCCACGCGGGCGGCGATTATGCGACGGCGTTCGCCGAGATCCTGCACGAGCGAGCAGCCACGGCGGTGGCGACAAAGTCGATCCTGGCGTACCGCGGCGGGTTCGCCGGTGACCTCTCGGAGCCTCCCGCCGCCGAGGTCGCCAAGGCGGCCCAGCGGTGGCGCGACAGCGGGCAGGCGCGCCTGACCGACCGCGTTCTGTTGCGGTTCGGCTTGTATCAGGGGCTGCGACTGGGAAAGCCGATCCAATTCCATGTCGGCTTCGGCGATCGGGACTGCGACCTGCACACCACCAACCCGTTGTACCTTTTGGATTTCCTGCGGCACAGCGAAGACGTGCCGATCATGCTGTTGCACTGCTACCCCTACGAACGCGAGGCCGGCTATCTGGCGCAGGCGTTCAACAACGTCTACCTCGACGGCGGGCTGGCCATCAACTATCTGGGCGCACGGTCGCCGGCGTTCATCGGCAGACTGGTGGAAATGGCACCGTTCCGCAAGATTCTCTATTCATCGGACGGCTTCGGCCCGGCCGAGTTGCACTATCTCGGAGCACGGTTGTGGCGCAATGGAATCCGCGATGTGTTCCAGGGTTTCGTCGACACCGGCGAATGGAGCGAGTCTGACGCTGTGCGCGTCGTGGACCTGATGGCCCGGGGTAATGCCGAGCGCGTCTACGCGCTCGGCTGACTCGTCAGATCAGACCGGTCGCATCGAACATCGGCACGGTGTATGCCGCCGTCACATCCTCGAGCCAGGTCGCGGGCGCGGTGTTGGTCAGCCCGCCCATGTCCCAGTAGTCCTTCCACACCGTGATTTTGCCGTCGTGGACCTTGTGCACGGTGACAAACCTCAGCAGCGCGGTCTCTCCGCTGACCCACTTCCAGGTTTCGGAGTGCTCGTACAGGACGTCGTCGCCATTGCTGACCAGAACGCCGTCATGATTCTCATACGATGCCAACGGCTCGAGTCCGACCTTGAGCTTCGCGATGATGTTCTCGGGTCCTCGAGTGGAAAGCGCCGGCCCTAGGGGCATATCGCAGTAGATGCAGTCGTCAGAAAGGAAGGTCGTCAAGAGCTCCCAGTCGCGCGCCGACAGGGCCTTCCACATGCCCAGCACCGTATCCTCAACTGACACTTGACAACTCCGATTCTTGAATCGCCTGGGCCGGCGCCTTGTGCGCGGCCCGCAGAAATCGTCCGGTGCGCTGCGCGCCTACGACGTCCGTCGGCTCGCCATCGAGGAACACGGCGCGGCCGGCGACGAAGACCGCGCGTACGGTGTCGTCATTGCGGTTGACCATCCGGGACAGGCCGCCGTACTGCTCGACCGGTGACTCGGCGTAGGCCTGCAGCGATTCGTCCAACCGCTCCGGGTCGATCACGACGATGTCGGCGCGGTCGCCCATGCGCAGATGGCCGGCGTCGATGCGGTACCAGTCGGCGAGTTCGCCCGTCAGGCGGTGCACCGCCTGCTCCACCGTCATGAAGGGACTACCGGCCTGCTGCGCTTCGTGGACGTGACGCAGGAGGCGCAGATTCATGTTGTAGAAGGCCATATTGCGCAGATGCGCACCCGCATCGGAGAAACCCATTTGGATGCCGGGATCCCGCGCCAGCTTCTTGAGCACCTCGGGCCGGTGATTGGAGATCGTCGTGCGCCAGCGCAGCGCCGTCCCGTGCTCGAGCACCAGGTCGAGGAACGCGTCGACGGGGTGCAGGCCGCCGCGATCGAGGCCCACTTGGCCGAACGACTTGCCGACCACCGACTCGTCGGGGCACGCGACGATCTCGGCGTCGAAGAAGTCGCGCTGCCACACCCGCATCCCGAACTTGCTCTCGTACTGCTTGCGGAACTCTCGGCGGTACGCCTCGTCGCGCAGCAGCTCGTTGCGTTCGACCTCGTCGCGAAGGTGCAGCGCCGCCGCGCCCGCGCCGAACTCCTCGAAGACCACCAGATCGATGCCGTCGGCGTACACCTCGAAAGGCACCGGCAGATGCTGCCAACGGAAGTTGCCGCCGAGCCGGTTGACCAACCGCGCCAGCGGGCCGAGCAGCTTGATCGCGTACGGGTTCGACTTCACGTCGGCCGCCGACAGCAGGCTGGTCTTCAGCGGATTGCGGAAGATGCCCAGCGACTGGAAGACCTGCGAACCCAGGTTCAGCGGGTTCTCGATGTCGGGTCCGGACTGCAGCACCCGACCGGTCCGGCGCAGTTTCGACTTGAGGCGACGCAGTTCCCGCGGCCTGGCGTACGTTGACGGCAGCGTGCGGGACCGGCAGACCTCGCCGTCGAGCTTGTCGAAAAGCAGTTGCTGAGAGGACATTCCGACGAAGCCGGCGCGTAACGCCTCGTCGAGCCACTGCTCCATCTGGGCTTGTTCGCGTCTGGTCGGCCGTTGCCGCTTCTGGGTGGCGCGGTCCAGCCCCATAGTCGCGGCGCGCATATCGGAGTGACCGATGAACGCGGCGACGTTGGGTCCGAGCGGGCGCGCCTCCAGCGCCGCGATGTACTCCTCGCAGTTCGTCCAGGTCTTGTGGGTGTCGACGGCGCCGATCACGTGTTCGCGCGGGATCGCCTCGACGCGGCCGAAGATGTCTCCGGCGTCCACGCCGTCGACGTGCACGGTGGACAGTGAGCAGGATCCGAGCATCACCGTGGTCACGCCGTGTCGCAGTGACTCGGTCAAAGCTGGGCCGACCAGAACCTCCACGTCGTAGTGGGTGTGAATGTCGAGCATGCCGGGCAGCACCCACTGGCCAGTCGCATCGATAACTCGTCGGCAATCCGTCTCGTCGAGGTCGGCGGTGCTGATCGCCGCGACGTGACCGTTGCGGATGCCGATGTTGCGCACGGCCGATGGCGCGCCGGAGCCGTCGAACCAGCGGCCGTTGTTGATGATCGTGTCAAAACTCACCACGTCATAGAACAGTGCGGACCCGCAGGTGTCAACGAAATCCGTGAACAGATTTCAATAGTTGTCTACTTTAACGTCTGACCTGCAATTATCCGGGGGCCCAACCGTCCGGCTGGCGGCCGTCCAGGTCGGTGAAACCGTACTCACGCGCGAGGTCGGCCGACGTGACGGATTGCTGGTTGAAACGTGACCGGCGCGCGTCGGCGGCGATCGCGGCAACCCCGCGCCCGACGTACCTGGGTGTCTCCGACACGGCGAAGGCCGGGGGAGCGACGGGGCCGTCTGAGCGCAGCGGGTCCAGTGCGATATGCCAGTTCTCCTCGGTGACGCCCCAGTTGTCGAGCATCATCTCCGACCGCAGCCAGCCAGGCGTGACGGCCACCGCGGTGGCGCCGAAGCCCGCCAGCTCGTGGCCCTGGCTATAGGCCAGCCGGTTGACGGCGACCTTGGCCAGATCGTAGAACACCGACAACCGATAGTTGTCGTCGTTGAAACTCTTTGTCCCGTCGGTCACTTCGACGAGCAATCCGCCGGGACGGCACACCAGCAGCGGCAGCAGGCAGTGCGACGTGATGAGGTGGGTGTCGATACCCAGCCGTAGGATGCGTAGACCGTCGGCGAGGTCGTGCTCCCAGATCGGCCGGTTCCACAGGGGTGGACCGCCCTTGAGGATCTCCGCGCCCCAGATGTCGTTGACGAGGATGTCGATCGCGCCGTAGTCGCGGCGCACACGGTCCGCGAGACGCGTCACCGCGTCCACATCGAGATGGTCGACCTGCACAGCGATCCCGGTGCCGCCCAGGCCAGAGACGAGTTCGGCGGTTTCCTCGATGGTTTCTGGGCGGTCATAGTCGGATTCGGCGTTGCCGGCCACGCTGCTGCGGCCCGTGCAGATCACCGTCGCCCCGGCTTCACCGAGCGACGCGGCGATGCCTCGCCCCGCGCCGCGCGTCGCTCCGGCCACCACGGCCACCCGGCCGCGCAGTGCATCCGCATCCGGAGTCCAGTCCATGAGTGCATACTTGCGAAAGTGACCCCGTTACAGCGGTATATCGCGGAAGAAATCGCCACCGATCACGTAGACGGGTTGCTGTCCAGACGCGAGGCCCTACGCAGGCTGGCACTGCTCGGCGTGGGCGCCGCGGCGGCGACCGCGTTGATCGCGGCGTGCGGCGAGAACAAGCAGCCGACGTCGAACGCGCCCGTGACGTCGAACGAACCGGCCACCGTCAGGACACCGCCGCCAGGATCGGAGAACACCGTCCCGTCTACGCCGATCACCTGGGCCGGCCCCCGTGGGGAACTGCAGGCGGCCTGGGCGCCCGCAGCCGAACCGCGCGGGGGAGTCCTCGTCATCCACGAGAACAAGGGACTCAACGACTACATCCGCTCGGTGGCCGGGCGGTTCGCCGGCATCGGCTACTCCGCGCTGGCGATCGACCTGCTGTCCGCGCAGGGCGGCACGGGTAGGTTCGCCGATCCCGCCGAAGCCACGGCGGCCTTGGGCAAGCTGCCGCCCGAGGAGGCGCTGGCGGATCTGAAGTCGGGAATCGACGAACTCCAGCGCCGGGTGCCGGGCAAGAAGGTCGCCGCGGTCGGCTTCTGTATGGGTGGCGGTTTCGTCTGGCGACTGCTGGCCTCCGGTGAGCCGCGGCTGGCCGCCGCCGTGCCGTTCTACGGTCCGACGCCCGACAACCCGGATTTCGCCGGCTCCAAAGATGTTGCAGTGCTGGGTATCTACGCCGCCCAGGACCAGCGCGTCAACGCCACCGAGCCGGTCGCGCGGGCGGCGCTGGAGAAGGCCGGCCTGGTATTCGAACTGGTCACCGAACCCGACGCCAACCATGCGTTCTTCAACGACACCGGCGACCGGTACAACGCCACCGCCGCCGAGGATGCCTGGCGCCGGGTGCAGGACTGGTTCACCGCACACGTCGCCTGACGACTTTCGTCAGGGAGTCCGAATTCGCGCGCAATTCAGCTGGGCGTTGATGTCGCGTTGTTGACCGCACATGCGTCCGGGTCAAATTCAGCTCATGCGGGTAGCACAGGTCGCGAATTTCTACGGCCCGCGTTCGGGGGGCCTGCGCACAGCAGTGGATCGTCTCGGAGCGGAGTACTGCGCCCGCGGACATGACGTCTTCCTGGTGGTGCCGGGCCGAACCCTCGAATGGCACGAGCTGCCGTCGGGAGTCGTCCGAATCTCGCTGCCGGCTCGGCTCATCCCGTTCACCGGTGGATATCGTGCCGTGCTGCCCGGGCCCGTCACCGAACTGCTGGCGCAGCTGGCGCCGGATGCACTCGAGGTGTCCGACCGCCTCACCCTGCGCTCGCTCGGTGAATGGGGCAGGCAGCGCGACGTCGCCACGGTGATGATCTCTCATGAACGGCTCGATCGCCTTGTCGGGCAAGTACTCCCGGCGCGTGCCGCCCGCTCGATCGCCGACGCCGCCAACCGCCGCACCGCCGAAAGCTATGACGCGGTCGTGTGCACCACGGCGTTCGCGCGTGCGGAATTCGACAGGATCGACGCCACGAACGTGGTGACGGTGCCGCTCGGCGTGGACCTCGACCAATTCCATCCCAGCCGACGATCCAGCTCGGTCCGGCGACGGTGGGCCCGCCCGGAGCAGACGTTGCTGGTGCATTGCGGCCGTCTCTCGGTGGAGAAGCATGCTCACCGCAGCATTGATACCGTTGCCTCCCTGCGGGACTCGGGTGTGGACGCCCGCCTCGTGGTCGTCGGCGAAGGCCCGATGCGCGCCAGGCTCGAACGCCAGGCCGCCCGCCTGCCCGTCGACTTCACCGGCTACATCGGGTGCCGCGACACCGTGGCCACCATCCTCGCGACCGCCGACGTCGCGATCGCACCGGGTCCGCACGAAACGTTCGGCCTTGCCGCGTTGGAGGCCTTGGCCTGCGGTACACCGGCGGTGGTTTCGCGGACGTCGGCGCTCGCGGAACTTCTCACCGCCGAAAGTGGTGCCGCAGCAGACAACGACCCGGCTGCCATCGCACGAGCGGTCACGTCAATCATCAGCCGTCCAGAGCGGTTGCGGCGCAACGATGCCCGACGCCGCGCAGAACAGTTCACCTGGCCGCGAGCTGCCACTGGAATGCTGAACGCGCTGGGTGCGGGTTAGGCCGCACCGGAGACACAGATTAGGTTGTCGGCATGGGTGGCGTGCCGACCGGCCCACAGGACATCGAGCGAACCCGCACCCTGTGGTTCGCCTTGCTGCTCACAGTGACCAACGGATTCCTCGACGCGCACACCTACATCGCGCGCGGCGGCGTGTTCGCCAACGTGCAGACCGCGAACGTCATCTTCGGCGCGATCGACACGTCGGAAGGCAAGTGGTCTGCGGCGCTCGCCCACGTCTGGCCGCTGCTGGCGTTCATCGTCGGCATGGCGCTGGCATCGCACATCAAATCCGGCCGCGTCGAGCGTCTCGTCCCGCATGCTCTGCGCTGGACCATGGCCGTGCAGGCCGTCTCGCTGGGCATCATCGGATTCGTCCCCGCCTCGGTACCCCACAGCTACGTGACCGTGCCGATCTCGTTCTTGGCCGCCATGCAGATCGGACTGTTTCGCAACATCGGAGACCTGGCCTATCTGCCAGTCGCGACCACGGGCAACCTGATGCGACTCATGGAGTCCGGGTACGACGCGTTTGTCGAGAAACACGCGGCGTCACGGCGCGCATTCGGGGTCTATGGTGCGCTGATCACCGTCTTCGGGGTGGGCGCCCTCGCGGGTTCGTTCGCCAGCGTTGCGTGGGGAGTGCATGCGATCTGGCTGCCTGCCGGATTCCTGGCCATCACACTGTGTTTGTTCATCGTCGATGAGCACTACCTGCGGTGATCTACGATCCAGGGATGATCCGGTCGCTGACGTTCCTCATCGCCGCAGCGACGCTGCCGCTTGCCTGCCCCGCCGTCGCCGTCGCCGAACCCCCGCCCACCTGCACCTACAATTTGTCCCCGCCGCAGGTCGTGGACGTGTCGGGCACGAGGATGGTCACTGCGACGATTTCACCGGGCGCGTGCGAGCGATCCAACGTCTACCTCTCCGTGGCCTGTCTCCAGATGCAGGGCAGCCCCGGGGCCCCCAACTGCCAGGCGAGCAACGGACCGCTGGCCGCGCAGGTCTTTTATGCGCCGTATGAGCCCGGCGCCACCTACGTCTCGACAGGCCGGGGATGCGCGAACACCGGGAATCCGCCGCAGCCGGTGTGCACGCCGGTCGGGCCTGTCAGCGCGACGGTCTGATCGGGCGCGGTCGCAAAAAGCGCCCTGGTTGGACGAAACCGGTCGATAATCGTGTTCGACTTCAGGAGACGCGATGAAGAAGATCTTGCTGGTGTGCGTGACCATCTGCCTGTCCGCTGCGATCGCCGCGTGCGGCAGCGAATCCAGCTACACCACCTCAGAGGGCGACAGCGGCACCGCGACAGCGACCGCGAGCCCCGAATCCACCAGCGGTACCACCGAGGCGTCGGGTCCGACGATCACGATGGCGAACATGAGCTTCGGCGATCCGATCACCGTCGCACCGGGCGCGACGATCACCTTAAAGAACGACGACTCGGCCGAGCACTCCGTGACGTCCGAAACCGAAGGCACGTTCGACGTGCACGTCGACGCCGGAGAGCAGGGCACACTCACTGCGCCGACCGAGCCGGGAGAATACCCGTTCTACTGCGTGTACCACCCCTCCATGAAGAGCACCTTGATCGTCCAGTGAATCCGGCCGGCATCCGGTTCCTGCGTCCCGCTGCGGTTTAGACGCATCGACGGACGGGCATCCGCAGAATTAGCGGGTTCGTCAATCGTCGTGACCCGGGGCAATCCGAAGGAGCCGACATGGATAACAACGCCGTCATCTGGATAGTTGTCGCTGTCGCGGCGATAGTCATCATCGCGTTGGTCGCATGGACCGTTCGTAATTCACGCCGGCGCGCCGAAGCCGAACGGCTGCGCGGCGAAATCAACCAACGGACAGAGCATCTCGAGAAGCGGCAGGCGGTCGCCGATGAGACCGAGGCGAAGGCCAGGGCAGCGGCCGCAGAAGCCGAGGCGAAGGCCGCCGAGGCCGCCCGCCTGCAGAACACCGCGCGCACCCACCGCGAGGCTGTCGACAACTCTCGCGAGGAACTGGACGCGCATCGCGAACGGGTCGACAAGCTGGATCCGAAGGGAAGCACTGACGAGTCCGCTCCCGGCAAGGTTGACGGGGTGGACGAAGGGCGCGCGAACACCCCTACCACGCCGCAGCAGAGGCCAGCGTCGCAGGAGCATCTGCGTTCGTGACGTCGAGCAAGAGAGAACCCGCGGCAGCGGTGCTGTTCGACATCGACGGCACCCTGGTCGATTCGAACTACCACCACGTGTACGCCTGGTCCCGAGCGTTCGCCGAGGTAGGAATCGCGGTCGACGCGTGGCGCATTCACCGGTCAATCGGCATGGATGGTTCGACCCTCCTCGCGACGCTCGCCGAGGACGCCGATGACGACACACGGGCGCGAGCCAAGGAGCTGAATTCTCGCTACTACAAAGAAACAGCGTCGCTGCTACGGCCGTTACCCGGTGCGCGAGAGCTTCTCGAGGCCGTCGAAAAGCTGGGCGTGCAGGTTGTTTTGGCGACATCGGCACCGGACGACGAACTCGAGATTCTGCGCGACGTCCTGGATTGCGACCACCTGGTGTCGGCAATGACATCGTCGGCCGATGTGGACACCGCCAAGCCGAAGCCCGACATCATCAACGTCGCCCTCGAGCGTGCCGGAGTTGAGGCCGGGCACGCCGTGTTCGTCGGCGATGCGGTGTGGGACGTCGAAGCGTGCAAGCGCGCCGGTGTCGTCACCATCGCCCTGCTCAGCGGCGGGGTGTCGAAATGCGAACTCGAACAGGCCGGGGCGCACCAGGTTTTCGAGGACGCTATCGACCTCTGCCAGCACCTCGACGACACGCCAATCGCGGCGCTGGCCAATCTGGTCGGAGCCCGTTAGTCGACCGACTCGCCGATCAGCTGCTCCGACAGAAGTTCGGCCAGCCATCGCTCGAATCGGCCCCGCGACCACCCTCGGGTGCGCACCAGCCGGTCATGCAGCATCGGGTCCGCGGCCAGCCATGCGATGTCCGCACCTTGGTTCTGGTTGAGTCCGCGGTTGAGCGCGCCGAGGGCGGCCAACCGTCGCACGATCGCGCGTGCACCTGCTAGACGCCGCCGCTGTGACTCATCGAGCAAGTCCTGCGCTTCGGCGTCCCCGTTCGCGGCGATCTCGAGCGCGCGCATCAGGGGGCCCACGCGGATGTCGATATCCACCAAAACGTGGACCCATCCTGTGATCAGCTTCTTCGGATCTGCCTGCTCCAGCAGTTCGCGAAGCTCGTTGCGATCCGCCAGCGCCAGCTGTCGGTCGTCGCCGGTCACCGCCCAGTCCAGCGCGGTCTTGAGGAGGTCGAGCTTGCCACCGACTGCAGTGAACACCGTCTTGCGGCTGACCCCTGCGGCTTCGGCGACGGCGTCGACGGTCGTCGCACCATAACCCCGTGCCGCGAAGAGCTCAGCAGCCGTGGTGACGATAACCCGGCGCGTTTCGAGCGCCTGCGCCGTGCGCAAATCTGATCGGTAATCGCGTTTGACAGCCGCCGACATTCTAGGTAACCCTGTGTCTAGTCATTACACTGAATGGTACCTCAATTGGAGTGCCCATGAGAACCCTCATCGTCGGCGCGGGCCCGACCGGGCTTTTCACCGCGATCGCGCTGGCTCGCCGGGGGCGCGAGGTCGTCGTGGTCGACCGCGAACCCGGGCCACCGCTCCAGGCCGAATGGCGCCGTAGGGGAGTGATGCAGTTTCAGCACGCCCACAGCTTTCGCGGGCAGGTGGTCGACGCATTGAACGCCGAAATGCCCGACGTGCTGGCGAGTTTGCTGTCGGCAGGCGCCTCGGTGGTGATGACACCGGGTCCCAACAGTCGAGCCGCCGCGCTGCGCTGTCGCCGAATGGTGTTCGAGCGCGAACTGTGGCACCGTGCCACCCTTGACCCACGGATACGCCTGGTCGCGGCAAATGTGACCGAGGTGGTGGTGCAGGGAGGACGCGCCGCCGGAGTCAGGATCGGAGCCGACGTGCTGGACGCCGATTTGGTCATCGACGCCTCGGGCCGTACGGGCCGCATCGCCGGCGCTTCGCGCGGCCGCGGTGAGGGCGCAGACTGCGGAGCCACCTATGTCGGTCGGCAGTATCGGTTGCGACCGGGTGCGCAGCCTGGCCCGACGAATTCGGTGGTCGGATTGTCTCTGAGCTTTCCCGATTATGCAGCGGTGACGTTCCTGCACGACAACGACACGTTCACTGTCACGCTGATCCACGACGGCGCGGACCGTGGTCTGCACCGTCTCCGGCATGACGGGGTGTTCGAGGCTGCGGTGGGCGCCATCCCGGTACTGGCCGACTGGATCGACTCCGACCGCTCGCTGCCGATCATGGCAGTCCTGGCCGGCGGGCGGTTGTACAACCACTACCGCGGTCAGCTCGACGCTTCCGGTCGTCCAGCCCTTCCCGGGCTGATCTCTGTCGGAGATTCCGTCTGCACCACGACGCCGTTGGCGGGGCGCGGCATCGCGTTGGCCTTCATGCAGGCCAGGCAGCTGGTAAGGATGCTGACTGGCAAGAACATCGACATCGTCAGCGTGACAACGGAATTTGATGCCTGGTGCACCGCCAACATCAAGCCGTGGTTCGCCGACCACCAAGTCGTCGACAGTGACCGGGTCCGTCGGTGGTCGGGTGGTGACATCGACCTCGGCCGCCCGTTGCCGTCAGATCTGATCGTTGCGGCAGCGGAGGCCGACCCGCGCCTCACCGAGGTCGTTGCGCCGTACATCACCATGGACGACTTGCCCGACAGCCTGCTGCTGGCCGAGCCACGTGCTCGCGAGATCTACTCACGGGGATGGCGGCCGACTCCACCCGAAGGGCCCAGTCGTCAGGAACTCATCTCGGTGGTGTCCAGGACACCGGCAGCCGCTTGATTCCGTGGATGAACGGCGACAACAACCGTCGGGGTTCCTCGGTGGCGGCGATGTCGGGCATCTGGCGGTGCAACTCCTCGAAGACGACGCTGATCTCGCGGCGGGCGAGGTTGGCGCCCAGGCAGAAGTGCGCACCGCCGCCGCCGAAGCCGGCATGCGGGTTGGGGTTGCGGCCCACGTCGAACGTCCACGGATCGGCGAACTTGTCCTCATCGCGGTTCGCCGAGCAGTACCACAGCGAGACCTTGTCGCCCGCCGCCATCTTGGTGCCGCTCAGCTCGCAGTCCTCGGTCAACGTGCGCCGCATGTAGATGACCGGCGACGCCCACCGCACGATCTCCTCGACGGCCGTCGGCGCCAGCGCCTCGTAGTCCGCCAACCATCGCGCGCGTTCCTCGGGATACCGGCTCAGCGCGAGCACGCCGTGGCTGATCGCGTTGCGAGTGGTCTCGTTGCCCGCAACCACCAGCAGGATGAAGAACGAGGCGATCTCGGCCGACGTCAACCGCTCACCGTCTACCTCGGCCTGCACCAGCGCGGTCGTCAGGTCCTCGTGCGGATTCGCTCTGCGATCCTCGGCGTGCGCGGTCGCGTATGCGCCGATGTCCATCGCGACCTTGACGAAGTCCTCGTAGTCCGTGGCGATGTCCTTGTCGCCGAATCCGAGGATCACGTTCGTCCAGTGGAAGATCTGATCGTGGTCCTCCTCGGGGAGGCCCATCATGTCGCAGATGACCTGCAGCGGCAGCGGCCCCGCCAGTTCCGTCACGACCTCGCCCGAGCCGTCGGGATGCTCGGCGATCATCTTCTCGACCAGGCGGCGTGCCCGCTCCCGGACCGACGTTTCGGTGCGAGCGACGACGCGAGGCGTGAACGCCCTGCTGACGATGTTGCGCAGTCGCAGGTGCTTCGGGTCGTCCATCGCGATCATCGAGCCGAAGAACTCTGACACCTCGGGGTTGGCGTCGTTGATGGTGATACCGGGACTGGAACTGAAGATCTGCGGGTGACGGCTGGCGAAGTGGACATCGTCGAACCGGGTCACCGCCCAATGCCCGGGCCCGGCTTCCACGCCGGGGGTTTCCAGCGGCATATGGAAGGACACCGGCGCCTCGCGTCGCAGCGTGGCGAACGCCCCGTCGCGGATATCGTCGTCGAGGACCCAGAACTTCCAATCGCCGAGGTCGATGTCCGACATCGGCACGTCCGGGGGAGCTGTGCCGTTCGTTTTCGTCGCGATACCCACAGTTCGGAGCGTAAGCCGCTTCGAGCGCGAGTTGGGCCCACATCGCCAGATTGGGGAACGCGAATCCCCCCAATTTGCCCCGGAAATGGGGGTTTTCACGACTGCTCGCGGTAAAAAGGTTCCGTGCGTAACCCACATGCCGGACAACCCTTTACGGCGACCGACGATGAAATAGCCGAAGCGTTGCTGGACGTCAGCATCCCGACCCTGATGCTGTCGCTGGTGCACATGTCCGGCGACCCGTCGCTGATCCGCGGTGATCTGAAGCCGGCAGGCCTGTTCCTCAACGAAGTCCAGGGTTACATGTCCGAAGAGGACAAGGCGGCGGTCCGCAAGATCGCCCTCGAGGTCATCGCGGACTACCGCGACCGGGGCTGCCCGGAGCCCGAACCCGTCAGCGCCGAGTTGCTGCACGAGATGATGCAGTGGCTGGTGTGCGAGCCGGTGCCCGCCGAGTACGTACCGATGGTGCTGGAAGAGATGGAACTCGACGGCCGCGACGCCAGGGCGACGGGTGAGGTGGCCGAATCCGCCCGCGAAGATTTCCCGGTCGTGGTGATCGGCTGCGGTGAATCCGGACTGCTGGCGGGGATCCGGCTCAAGGAAGCCGGCATCCCGTTCACGATCGTCGAGAAGAACGCGGGCGTCGGCGGCACGTGGTACCAGAACACCTATCCCGGCGCGCGGGTTGACGTCGGAAATCACTTCTATTGCTACAGCTTCGAGCCGACCGATCACTGGACGCACTTTTTCGCCGAGCAGCCGGAGCTGCAGGCGTACTTCCAGGCTGTGATGGACAAGTACGACATCGCGCCGCACGTTCTCTGGGAGACCGAGGTGACCGAGGTCGCCTGGAATGACGCCGATGCGACGTGGACGGTTCGCACGCGCGACCGCGACGGTGAGATGAAGGCGCTCACAGCCCGCGCGGTGATCAGCGCGGTCGGACAGCTCGATCGGCCGCACACACCGCACATCGACGGCCAGCAGGACTTCGCCGGACCGGCGTTCCATTCCAGCGGATGGGACCACTCGGTCGATCTGCGCGGCAAGAACGTCGCGATGATCGGCGCGGGCGCCAGTGGATTCCAGATCGCCCCGACGATCGCACCGGAAGTCAACCGGCTCACCGTGTTTCAGCGCACAGCCCAGTGGATGTTCCCGAATCCGAACTACCACGAGAAGGTAGGACCCGGTGTCCAGTGGGCGCTTCGTCACCTGCCGTTCTACGGCCGTTGGTACCGCTTCCTGATCTTCTGGCCCGGGTGCGACAAGGGACTGGATGCGGCCCGCGTCGACCCCGACTACCCGGATCAGCAGAAGGCCGTCAGCGAGATCAACGAGATCACGCGGATCATGTTCACCGAGTGGATCAGTAGTCAGGTCGGCGACGACGAGGACCTGCGGGCCAAGGTCGTGCCCGACTATCCGGCCACCGGCAAGCGCACCCTGCAGGACAACGGCAGCTGGCTCAAAACGCTGACCCGCGACAACGTCGAGTTGGTGCGCACCGGTATCGACCACATCGAAGCCGACGCGGTCGTCACCGAGGACGGCACCCGGTATCCGGCCGACGTCATCGTGTACGCCACCGGGTTCGAGCACACCAAGATGTTGTGGCCCATGATCATTCGCGGCCGGAACGGCGAGATCCTCAGCGAGCGCTGGGGGGAGAGGCCGTCGGCGTATCTCGGCATCACGATTCCCGGCTATCCGAACTTCTTCTGCATGAACGGCCCAGGCACCTGGCTGGCCAGTGGTGGCAGCCTGATCTTCCACTCAGAATGCCAAATGCGTTACATCAGTGAATGTCTGGAGCTGCTCATCGAAGGCGGACACGCCACGATCGAGCCGACGGTCGCGAAGACCAGGGATTGGCACGAGCGCAGCCAGGCCGAGATGCACAAGATGGTGTGGTCACAGCCCACCATCAAGCATTCGTTCTTCAAGAACCGCTTCGGCGAGATTCACACGCTGAGCCCGTGGCGTCTCGTCGACTATTGGACGTGGACCCGCGAGCCCGATCCGGCGGACTTCGTCATACGTTAGGTCTCAGGTCAACGCCCAGTTCATGTTCCTGGCGAACGTCCGGGCGTCCTCGGAGATCGTGCCGAGTTCGTGGCTTCGCTGGATGTAGCCCTGGACCATCGGCAGGAAGTTCGTCGGGTTGTAGGCGTCTTCCTCGTTGTGCCACATCCCGTTGCCGCCGTACCGCAGGATCGTGATGCACGGCGCCTCGAAGATGGTGCCGTCTCCGGGATCCTTCATCCGGTTCATGATCTCGCTGAAGACCCAGCCCTTCTCCACGTCGATCGAATACCACGTGACCGGGTAGAACGGCATCTCGCTGCCGGGGAACGTGTCCATCGTCGACGCGATCCACTCGCTGATCTGTTTGCGGCCGGCCATCTTGCCGTAGAGGTGTTCGACGTAGGTCGCGTCCTCGGTGAACAACTCGCCGTAGCGCGCCCAGTCCCACGACTGGCCGATCTCGACGACGAGCTGCTGATGACGCTCAAATGTCTCTTCGATCTCCTCCCGAGACCACTGCGCAGAACCCATCAGACCAGCTCCCAGTTCATGTTCTTGGCGAACGCCTTGGCGTCATCGGAGATCGTGCCGAGTTCGTGACTACGCTGGATGTACTGCTGGATCATCAGCATGAAGTTCATCGGGTTGTAGGCGTCTTCCTCGTAGCTCCACTTGTCATCGCCGGCGTACTCGAGCACAGTGATGACGGCGGCGCCGTGGACACTGCCGTCGCCCGGATCCCGCATAGTGTTGATGTTCTTGAAGATGACCCAGCCCTTGTCGACGTCGATCGAGTACCACTCGACCGGATAGGTCGGCATCTCGCTGCCGGGGAAGGTGTTCATGGTCGAGACGATCCACTCGCGGATGTTCTCGCGGCCTTCCATGTTGCCCAGCGCATGCTCGACGTAGCGCGCATCCTCGGTGAAATGGTCGGCGTAACTGGACCAGTCCCAAGTCTTTCCGACATCGACGACGGATTCCTGGTAGCGGCGCCAGGCCTCTTCGAGTTCTTCACGTGACCATTTGCCCATCGCGGTGACTCCCTTGGCTCGCCAAATAATGGGCCCACGCGCGTAGCGCAGGGGACTAGAACCTGTTCTACCAAAGGAAGCGGGACGCGGGAGGCTTTTCAACCCGTAATCCGAAATTGCCTGCAGCGCAGTGCAAAACAGCGAATATATCGGCGGACGGCAACACCACCCCGGTGGCGAACGGTGCGATCGGTCCAGAGTTGACGCGGTTCCCGTCGCTGTCACCTTCATCCGCGTTACTGTCGCTGCCATGACACTCGGTATCGACGCGCAGGTACTCGCGGAGATGGCGCCGTTGTTCGCAGAAGTCGGCGAGTCGGAGCCCGCCGCCGTCGGCGACGTCGAAACGCGGCGCGTCAGTGGCCACCGGATGTTCGATCTGGTCGGCTCCAGACGGGCACCGACCGCAGGCGTCGAGACCGAAAATCACACGATGACCGCTGCGGACGGCGCGACCGTGGATCTCACCTGGTACCGCCCGTCGGGTCGTCCCGAGCCCGGCAGCGCTGCGCTCTATCTGCACGGCGGGGGCATGATCTTCAGCCTCGAGCAGATCGGCGTCCTATACGACCTGGCGGTGCGGGAGTATGTCGCGGCGTCGGGCGTGCCGATGCTGGTGGTCGACTACCGCGTCGCGCCCGAGCATCCAGACCCGACGCCGGTCGAGGACTGCTACCGCGCACTGGTCTGGCTGGCCGAACATTCGGCCGACCTCGGCGTCGACCCCGCACGCCTGGCGGTGATGGGCGACAGCGCCGGTGGCGGGTTGGCGGCCGGGGTGTGCCTGCTGGCGCGGGACCGCGGCGGTCCCGCTGTCGCACAACAAATCCTGATCTATCCGATGCTCGACGACCGGCCGATGACGCCCAATCCGGATCTACTGCCGTTCCTGACGTGGACCTACGACGACAACCTCACCGGATGGGGTGCGCTGCTTGGCGAGTACGCCGGCGGAGACCACGTTTCGCCGTACGCGGCACCGGCGCGCGCCGAGGACCTCACCGGGTTGCCCGACACCTACATCGACGTCGGTGATCTCGACGTCTTTCGCAACGAGGACATCGCATATGCCCGACGGCTGGGTGACGCGGGCGTCCCGACGGAGTTACACGTGTACCCGGGCTGCCCCCATGCGTTCGAGGCTCTGGCCCACGAGGCGCCGGTGTCGCGGCGGGCGATCAGCGATCGCGTGCGTCGTCTGCGCGGTCTCTAGCAGGCCGCGGTCAGGCAGCGTCGGGTGCCTCGACGACGGCCTTGATCCGCTCCAGGGTCTTGCGCATGTCACGGATGTTGCGGCGACGACGCAGCTGCCCGCCGAAAATCGAGAAGAGCTTCATGGTGAGCGAGTCATCGAGCCGAAAGGATTCGGTGACATCGGTTCCGCCCTCGGTTTCCGCGAGCCGATAGTGCCAGTTGTTCACCGCCTTACCGTTGAGCAAGACGGCGAAGCCGAATTCGCGTCCCGGCTCGCAGGCGGTGACCTCGCACGTCGTCCAGTAGACCGGACCGATTTCGTTGCGCTTGACGTGCCCGCGGAAACGGGCACCCAGCGCGGGACCCGTCGCGGGTCCGATCCACTCCGCTTCCATCACCTCCGGTGAGAAGCGGCCGGTGTTGCGTACGTCGGCGATCAGATTCCAGATCCTCTCCGCAGGCGCCGCCATCGACACCGTCACCGATCCGTCCATCGCTACTCCTGCCGTTGGTAAATGCCTTTGCGTTCACGCACTTTGCACCGTAGCAAGGGGGTCGACCGCGCTTTCCGTAGCATTTACCGCAGAATCCAGGAGGCACGGTGTGAAGATTCGCTTCGGTGTCGGATTGGGTGCGGAAACCAGCCCGGACCAACTGCCCGCGATCGTCGACCATCTCGAGTCGGCGGGCGTGGATTCAGTGTGGTTCTCCGAACTCGTCTACAGCAAGGCCGTGGAGCCGTTCATCGGCATGGCGCACGCACTGTCACGGACGGTCAACCTGAAGGTCGGCACATCGGTCGCGGTGCTGCCGGGCCGCCATCCGGTGCTGGTCGCAAAACAGCTGGCGTCCTTGGCGGCACTCGCGCCCAAGCGGGTCCTCCCGGTTTTCGGCCTGCGGCCCGCCATCCCGGGGGAACGGGAGATCTTCGTCGTCCCCGACGGTGCACGGGCCGCGGTGTTCGACGAATCCTTGCGACTGCTGAGATCCGTTCTGGAACAAGACGATGTGTCTTTCACCGGCGACTACTACACCGTGAGCTCGGTCGGTGTCGCCCCTCGACCGGTCAAGGCGCTGGACATCTGGCTCGGCGGCTCGGCGCCTGCGGGCTTTCGTCGCATCGGGCAGCTTGGCGACGGATGGCTCGGCAGCTTCCTGACTCCAGGTGAAGCCCGAGACGGATGCGAACAGATCCAACGGGCAGCCGAGGAGGCGGGCCGCGAAATCGACGCCGACCACTACGGCATCAACCTCGCGGTGTCCGACGGCGCCCTGCCCGTCGAGGTCGCCGCCGCGATCCGCCGCCGCAGACCGGACGTGGACCCGTCGGAATTCATCGCCGACAGCTGGTCGGGTCTGCACCGTCAACTCGACGCCTACCTCGAAGCGGGATTGAGCAAGTTCGTCATCCGGCCTGTCGGCCGGTACAACCCGTCGGAGTTCATCGACCGGTTCGTGACCGAATTATTACCGCGGCAGAACTGATTACGCGATTCCGAGGTGAACCATTTCGGCCGTCGTAGCGTGTTTAGAAGCGTGCGTCCAGGCCATACATCTGCGGCGCCATGACCGGGAGGAGATCGAAATGAGGCTTCGGTTCTTGCGGATTGGTCGGTCGGTGATGATCGCAGGGCTGGCCGCCCTGCTGGCGTACGGACTCGTCAGCCCGCCCGCCGCCCTCGCCGATGACCGTCTCCAATTCACCGGTACGACCCTGTCCGGCGCACCGTTCTCGGGTGCGAGCCTGGTCGGCAAGCCTGCGGTGTTGTGGTTCTGGACGCCGTGGTGCCCGTTCTGCAACGCCGAGGCGCCGAACGTCAGCCAGGTCGCTGCAGCCAACCCCGACGTCACGTTCGTCGGTGTCGCAGCCCGCTCGGACGTTTCGGACATGCAGGGATTCGTATCGAAGTACAACCTCGACTTCACGAATCTCAATGACGCCGACGGCTCAATCTGGGCGCGTTACAACGTGCCCTGGCAGCCCGCCTACGTCTTCTACCGCGCGGACGGCTCGTCGTCGTTCGTCAACAATCCGACCTCGGCGATGCCCCTGAAGGAATTGTCCGATCGGGTAGCGGCGCTCGCTTAGCCGGTCGCCCCCGCGTGGACCAGGATCTGATCGGTCTGGCGTTCGCCGCCGGGTTGGTCGCCGCGCTCAATCCGTGCGGCTTTGCGATGCTGCCCGCCTATCTGGCACTCGTGGTGCGGGGCGACGTCGACGGCGAGCGAGGCGGCCCGCTCACCTCGCTGGGCCGTGCCGTCGCGGCGACCGCGGCCATGGCGCTCGGCTTCGTTGCGGTGTTCGGCACGTTCGGACTGCTGACGATCGCCGCGGCATCGACAGTGCAGCGTTACCTGCCCTACGTCACGGTGGTCATCGGCGGGGTCCTCGTCGCCCTCGGCGTCTGGTTGTTGCTCGGCCGCGACTTCACGGCGCTGATTCCGACTGTGCACACGCGTTCGGCGCCGACTGCGCGCCTGGGCTCGATGTTCGGCTACGGCGTCAGCTACGCCGTCGCGTCGTTGTCCTGCACGATCGGCCCCTTCCTCGCGGTCACCGGGATGGCGTTCAAGGGTGGTTCCCATGTCGGCGGGGCGCTCGTCTACGTCGCCTACGCCGCCGGATTCACATTGGTGGTCGGCGCGTTGGCCGTAGCCGCCGCGGTGGCGAGTTCCGCCGTCGCCGACCGAATGCGCCGAATCATTCCTCACCTCAACCGAATCGGCGGCGCGCTGCTTGTCGTCGTCGGTCTTTACGTGAGCTATTACGGCGTTTACGAGGTGCGTCTGTTCAACACCAACGGAGACCCGGCTGATCCGGTGATCGCCGCCGCCGGCCGGGTACAAGGTGCGCTAGCAGGCTGGACTCATCAACACGGAGCCTGGCCCTGGGTGGTGCTGGTGGCCGCGCTCGCCGCCGTGCTCGTGGCCTTGCGCGCGAGGGCTACAACCGCCTCGAGATATCGCCGTGCAGGTCGGGCCACGGCGGGCGACGAACCATAGCTATGCCGGCGAATGCGACCGACACGAGTCCGACACAGATGCCCAGCAGCGCGATGCGGGTGGCGTCGGCGGCGGGAACCCATGAGGCCGCGCCGTCTTTGACGACGAACACCCCGAGGGCGCCGCCGCGCGCCCTGCTCACCGGGATGACCGTCGTGCCGTCAGCGGTTTCGTGCGGCTGTCCGTACACACGTGAGGCATCGGGGTGTGCGGCGTCGCGCAGTTCTGAAACGTCTCGCAGGTTCATGCCTTCATGCTTACTACCGCACGGCGGTTCCGGGAAGTCGATGAGTTCCGCCGGTCGCCGCAGTCTCCATTGCAGTCACCGCGGTGCGACATCGGAGGTCTTTGTGGTTTTGCAGGAGGTCATCGTCGCCGGTCATCTCATCGTCGACCCTCAGCGGCGCGACGACTACCTGGCGGGGTGCGTGGACGTCGTCCGTCAAGCCCGCGCGACCGCGGGCTGTCTGGACTTCGCGTTATCGGCCGACCTTGTCGACGCTGGGCGGATCAACATCCTGGAACGCTGGGAGTCGCAGGCCGCGGTCGAGGAGTTCCGTGGCAGCGGTGTCGGCGTCGAACAGGGGGCGGCCATCCGCGCCGCGTCGGTAGCGGAGTACGACGTGGGCGCCGCCCGCAACCTCAGTTGATGCGGCTCGGGGTTGTGACGAGTCCCTGACGTTGCGCTGGGTGTCGCCGGTGCGCGTCACGTTGCTGAGGGGCGATTCGGACAGCGCAGCGGGGGCGACGCGACCCGACCGTCGGACCGGCACCGCCGACGCTTGAAAGGCCGTAGACGTGGGTATAGGCGCGGTTGAACTCGAGTTGGCAACCCGCCCCGTCAATGACGAAGGACCACGATGCGAGAATATTCGCTGGCGTCAGTAAGTGGCGCCCCCCGATAGGCGGATTCACGGATGAGGCCAATAGGGTTTGTCTCATGTACTGTGCGTAAACTGCGCACATGACGGGGGAGGTCACCGCACCGACGCGGGGCCTTCGCAAATTTTCCAGAACCAACGTCAGAGGCTATATACCTTGCCAGAAACGACCAGCGACGAGAGCGGTCTGAAGCCGCATTTCGAGGACGTGCAGGCGCACTACGACCTGTCCGACGAATTCTTCCGGCTCTTCCTCGACCCGACGCAGACCTACAGCTGCGCGTATTTCGAGCGCGATGACATGACGCTGGAAGAGGCGCAGATCGCCAAGATCGATCTGTCGCTCGGCAAATTGGATCTGAAGCCTGGAATGACGCTTCTCGACATCGGCTGCGGGTGGGGCGCCACGCTCAACCGGGCGCTGGAGAAGTACGACGTGAACGTCATCGGCCTCACCTTGAGTCAAAACCAGAAGGCCCACGTCGAGAAGGTGTTCGCCGACTCGCCCAGCACGCGTACCAAGCGGGTGCTTCTCCAGGGCTGGGAGCAGTTCGACGAACCCGTCGACCGCATCGTCTCGATCGGCGCCTTCGAGCATTTCGGCCGCGATCGCTACGACGATTTCTTCAAGAAGGCCTACGCGGTGCTCCCGGACGACGGGGTGATGCTGCTGCACACGATCATCAAGCCCGAGGACAAGGAGTTCCTGGACAAGGGTCTGAAGCTGACCATGAGAATCGTCCGGTTCTCGAAGTTCATCATGGACGAGATATTCCCCGGCGGTGATCTGCCGAAGCCGTCACAGGTCGAGCAGCACGCCGCGGAGGCTGGCTTTGAGCTCAAACGCGCACATCGGCTGCGGATGCACTATGCCCGCACTCTGGACATCTGGGCGGACAAGCTGTCGGCCCGCAAGGACGAAGCGCTCGCGATTCAGTCTCAAGAGGTCTACGACCGGTACATGAAGTACCTGACGGGTTGCGCCGACCTCTTCCGTGAGGGCTACACCGACATCTGCCAGTTCACCCTCGCCAAGAGCTAGGACCGCCGCGCCCGCCGCCAATCCGCGACGCGACGGGTCAGCGGGTGTTGGCTCCCACCTTGGTGATCGCGTCGATCACTTCCGACGGCGCATCGAGGGAGACGAACGTTCTCGCATCGGGTACCTCGATCAGCGTCGAGTCGGTGAACAGAGCTGCCAGCCTGCGGCCGAGCGCCGGGGTGAATGCGCGATCACGCTGACCCCAGACGATGGTGACCGGTTTGGTGAAGCGGGGCAGGCGGGTCGACACATCGGTCAGGTCGGTCTTGGCGACTGCGCGCAGTAGGCGTGCCAGGTCGCGTCGGATCCGAACGTCGGTGCGGCCGGGCTCCAGCCACGACGCCGTCAGTTGGGCATCCGGATTGACAAGCAGGCCGAAGCCGAGCGGCGAATGCCGCAGTGCCTTGATCCGCATCTGCTCGAACAGCACCTTGATCGACCGCGGTCCGCGCAGCAAGGCGAACACGAGCGTGAACGGGAACGGTGGGAACTTGTCGAAAGCGTCGCAGTTGGTCAGGACCAGCCGGCCGACGAGGTCTGGGTACGCGTCGACGACCAGCTGACACAATCCGCCGCCGGTGTCGTTGCCGACCAGGGTGACGTCCGAAAGACCCAGTTCGACGATGAAGTCACCGATCATGGTCGCGACCGAACGGGGGGACAGTTCGACGCCGTCGTTGACCGGAATGGTGTGCGAGCCCAACGGCCAGTTCGGCAGGTAGCACCGGAAGCCACGCTTTGCCAGACCGTCGGCCACGCGGTCCCACAACCGGCTGTCTACCAGGATTCCGTGCACGAACACCACGGGCGGGTGCGGCGAGTCCTCCGGGCCCAACACGCGGTATTCGATGGTGGCTTGATCCAGTACGGCCTGCGGCATGTTCGCTATCCTTCCCGTAACTTACAAACACCTGGTATGAAAGTTACGTGCAGTCTGTATGAAAGTCAACGATCGGGCCGCAGCGGCGCCGACCACCCGGCGCACCCAGGCGGAGCGCACCGCCGCCACGCGGGCGCTGCTGATCGATGCCGGCCGAAAGCTGTTTGCCGACAAGGGTTTCAATGATGTCTCGACCCAGGCGATCGTGGCCGCAGCCGGGGTGACGCGCGGTGCGCTGTATCACCAGTTCGACGACAAGGTCGGCCTGTTCGCGGCGGTCTACGAGCAGGTGGAGCAGCAGCTGGTCGAGGACATCGCGCGTCAGATCATGGAGCGCCAGCCCCTCGATCCGTTGGAGGCGATGCAGGTCGGGGCGCGATTGTTCCTCGATGGCTGTGCGGCACCCGATGTTCAGCAGATCGTGCTGATCGATGCCCCCGCGGTGCTGGGTTGGGACCGCTGGCGCGCTGTGGGGGTGAAATACGGGCTCGGGGTCATCGAGGGCATGCTCGCCCACGCGATCGCCGAAGGCGCGGTGCCCGAGCAGCCGCTGCGGCCGACCGCGCACGTGCTGCTCGGCGCGCTCGACGAAGCGGCGCTGTTCGTGTCCCGCGCGGCCGATCACGAACAGGCGCGCATCGAGATGGATGCGGTATGCGCGCGGTTGATCAGCGGGATCGCCGGGCGCGGATAGGTTCTGTCATGCCCAGTGCAGGCTGGATTTCCACACGGCGGTACAGGGGTCTGCTCTGGGCCGCGCTCATGCTGTCGTTGGTGCTGGGGACAGCGTTCATCGTCGTCGATCGGCGCGAAGCTGACCTGCTCCAGCGGGACATCGTGCCCTTGACCGATGAGCAGGCGGTGCAGCAGGTCTTCGCACCGGCCCGGCAGATCGTCGCCACCGCGCACCTGAACGAAGTCACCGCCGGCTACGCCTTCGTCTCCTGCGTCAGCGAGATCGAGCCGCCCTATCAGGTGGTCCTTTACATGAGTTTCAGGCTCCCGCAGGGTGATTGGGGTCGCCGCTTGGATGAGGTCGCCTCGGCGATGATCGACGGCGGCTGGGCGGATGCACCCGCCCCCGCCGAGCGCTTCGGCCGGAAACTCACCAGTGACGGCGTCACGGCTGTGCTGCAGCGCAACGGCGACGACGCGGGCTTTGCCACCGCGCGGTTGTACGGCGAATGCCGCAATACGACGGACCATCGAAACGACAATCCGGCGTGGACGGAAGTCAGTCTGTGACTTCGGCCATGCTGTGTTGCAGCAACATCGTGTCGAGCCACAGGCCGTGCTTGTACCCGACCGAAGTGAGCCGTCCGGCGTCGATGAATCCGCGATTGCGGTGCAGCGCAAGGGAGGCCGCCGCGCCTTCCGTGTCCACGATGACGGCGATGACCTGCCGTACCCGGAGGCGGCCACATTCGGTGAGCAGGGTATCCAGCAGCATGCCGCCGATGCCCAGCCCCATCGCGCTCGGCGCGAGGTACACGGAGTCTTCCACGGTGTGGCGATAGGCCGGCCGCGTCTTCCACGGTGCGCAGTAGCCGTAGCCCGCCACCTTGCCGTCCAAGCTCGCTGTCACAAAAGGCAATTCGCGTTCGGCGACGTCGTCGAAGCGCCTGCGCCACTCGTCTGCGTTCGGGGGAGTCAGCTCGAAGGTCGCCACTGAAGTCAGGACGTGATGGGCGTAGATCTCTGCGATCGCGTCGAGGTCGTCGGTGACCGCGGGCCGGATCGCCACATCGTTGCGGCTCATCGGCCGTTCAGCAGGCGACCGGATTCGATTCGCAGTACGGGGTGGTGCCGGGGAAGCGGTACCGATGGTCCGCGACCCAGCGGTACACCGCTTCCTCGAGTGACCGAATACCGGGTATGCGGTAGATCATCAGCGGGATCCGGGTGCCGAGGGCGACCGACACCGCGGCGTTGGCCGCCTCCGCTCCCGCGTACACGTTTCCCTCGGTGTCGAGCCAGCGCACCGAATCCATCAGGTTCGAGTCGGCAACGCCGAGCCGCTCCGCGGTGCCGGGGGTCTGCAGCGGTTCGGTGTGCAGGTCGCCGGTGCGGTTGAGTTTCAGCAGGAAGTTCCGCGATCGGGTGCACATGCCACAGTTGCCATCGAAGAACAGTGTTCCGGACATGCCCTCATTATCCCCGTCGGTGTCGTCGCCGGAGACTACCGGGCCGGTGGTCCCGGGGGCGCGGCGTCGGGTGCGGCGTCCCGGCGGCGGGCGGCCATGCCGCCCAGCGCCTCGAACACGACGCGGTGCGCGGCGTTCACCGTCAGCTCCGCGTGGTCGTAGGCCGGCGCCACCTCGACGACGTCGACGCCGACGACGTCGTGTTCTCGACAGAGTTGCCGAACCAACCTCAGCAGGTCGGCCGTGGTGATGCCGCCCGGCTCCGGGGTCCCGGTGCCGGGTGCGTGCGCGGGGTCCAGCACGTCGATGTCGACGGAGACGTAGAGCTTCTCGGCCTTGGCGAGCGCCTCGTTCACGGCGTCGCGCATGACCTCCTTGAAGCCGCGATCCCAGATCTCCTGCATGGTGTGCCACGTCATGCGCTGCTCTTGCATCCACTCGAAGGTGTCCTGCGGCGGCCAGTAGCCGCGCAGGCCGACCTGGACGAAATGGCTGCCGGGAACGGCACCGGATTCGATGAGCCGTCGCATCGGTGTGCCGTGGCTGGCGAGATTTCCTTCGATCTCGTCGGCGGTGTCGGCGTGCGCATCGAAGTGCACGATGCCCACGTTGCCGTAGCCGTGGACGTCGGCGACGGCGGTCGCGGCCGGCCAGGTGATCGAGTGGTCGCCACCGAGGATGACGGGCACGATGCCGCGCGACGCGATGGCGTTTACGCGCTCTCGAATGTTGTTGTGGGAGACCTCGGTCTGCCCGTGCGGGCAGTACGCGTCACCGAAGTCGACGACCTCCAGCCAGTCGAAGATCTCGAGGCCGAGATCGAGGTGGTAGGTGCCAGGTTCGTAGGCAGTCGCCCGAATTGCGCGCGGACCGAAGCGGGCGCCCGGCCGGTTCGTGGTCCCGACATCGAACGGCGCCCCGACGATCGCCACGTCCGGTCGCCACGACTCCAGCTGTTCGACCTCGGTGAGGAAGGGCCGGTGCCCGAACGATGCCACGCCGGCATAGGCGAGCTCGAGCTGTTCGATCATCCCCGGCGGAAGGTCGCGCTGATGTCCGTGATCGTGATCGTGGCCCATTCGTCGACCGTACCGTCCCCTGCCTTCGATGTGGGCCCAGTCGCCGATTCACTCGGACACGTTATGGGGTTGCCGCTCAACCGAAGTGAGCGCTTCGCGCAGCAGCGGCGGGATGGGCCGTTTGGCCCAGTCTTCGGTCGAGACGACGACGTAGACGTTGTGACCGCGTACCGCGGACTTGTGCTCGGCGGTGGGTTCGCCGTCCTTGCCGCGCAACACGTTGAAACCGAGGGTGAAGCTGGTGGATCCGATTCTCTCGCAGTTGACCTCGACGCGGACGGCGTCTCGCCACCTGACCGGGCCCGCGAAGTCGATCTCGCTGTGCACCACCTGGATGTCGTACCCGCTCGCGATCAGCCCCGGATAGGTGACATCGAGATGGTCGAGGAAGCCGGTGCACGCCTCATCGAACCAGGTGAGGTAGTGACCGTTGAAAACGACACCCTGTTGATCGACCTCGGCGTAACGCGGCGTGATCGGCAACGAATACGAGGTCACCGCATCACCCTAGCCAGCAGGCTCGGCCGGGTTGCAGCGTGTTGGATCAGCGGCCGCCAGGCCCGGCAACGGCCGGAGGACTCCGCCGAGCGACCAGTACGCGGGTGTGTCGGCCGACGGCAGTGCCATCGAGTTCACTCCACCGCCGGACGGTCCACCGCCGATTCGGCTGCCCCAGGACCGGGTGTTCTCCCGCGAATACGGCGTGCGGCTGAAAAGCGCTGTCAGCGCCGACTTCTTTCGCCGGCTACTGGCCGACCGCGGATTCGAGATCGAAGGCCCGGCAACGGGAAACAGTTTCACCGCACGCCGGCGATGACCGGGGTGCGCGCATTCCCGCACGCCGTTCGGGAAGACTGAACCTGTGGACATGGTGACCATCGACGACATCAGGGCGGCGGCGACGCGGATTCACGCGTTCGTGGTGCGCACGCCGTTGCTCCCGACGCTGTGGGCCGACGCCGACCGGCCGCTGTGGATCAAACCCGAGAACCTGCAGCCCATCGGCGCCTTCAAGGTTCGCGGCGCGTTCAGTGCGATCGGCAGCCTCGACGAGTCGGTGCGCACCCGTGGCGTCGTGGCGTATTCCAGCGGAAACCACGCTCAGGCGGTGGCATACGCCGCCGCCGTCTATGGAATTCCGGCGACCATCGTCATGCCGAAGGAGACGCCTGCGGTCAAGGTCGACGCCACCCGCAGTCACGGAGCCGACGTGGTGCTCTGCGATGCGGGGCAGCGCGAGCGCGTGGCCGCCGAGGTGCTCGAGCAGACGGGCGGGGTGTTGGTTCCGCCGTTCGACCACCCCGACATCATCGCGGGACAGGGCACGATCGGCCTGGAGATCGCCGAGGATCTGCCCGCCGTCGAGAACGTCCTCGTCCCGGTGAGCGGCGGCGGGCTTGCCTCCGGGATCGGGACCGCCATCAAGGCGCTGTGCCCACGAGCCCGCGTCTTCGGCGTCGAACCCGAGCTCGCCGCCGACACCGCCGAGGCACTCGCCAAGGGGCATCGCGTGGACTGGCCGATCGAAGACCGGAACCGCACGATCGCCGACGGCCTTCGGTCGCAACCCTCGGAGTTGACGTTCGCGCATCTGCAGAGGGTGCTCGACGGCATCATCACCGTTTCCGAGGGCGAGATCGAAAGCGCAGTACGTGAACTCGCGAACAGGGCGCATCTGGTCAGTGAACCCAGTGGTGCGGTCGCATTGGCGGCCTACCGCCAGGGTCAGACGCCACCCGGTCGCACCGTGATGGTGCTGTCCGGTGGGAATATCGACCCACGTGCGCTGAACGACATCCTCGAGGGATGACCCTCGGGCGTCAGTGCACGCCTTCCATCAATCGGCTTATCCAGGGGGACAACGCGAATACGCCGATACCGACGCAAACGGCGACGACGCCGAGGCTGCCGAAGTATGCGAACTCGTGCGCCGGATCGTAGAAGCCCGACAGCACACCCGACATCGATGTGCCGACACCGACCGAGAAAAAGTACAGCGCCATCATCTGGGCCCGAAACGCTTCTGGGGCAAGCTTTGTCGTGACCGAAAGGCCGATCGGCGACAACATCAGTTCGGAGATCGCGAACACCGCCATGATGCCGAGCACCCACAGTGCGGGAACGGCCTTACCCGTCGTACCCGACATCGGCAGGAACAACAGGAACGCCACGCCCATTCCGATGACGCCATAGGCGAACTTCCGTGGGGTGGTGGGCGCGCGCTCACCGAGCCGGGTCCACATGAGCGCGAACAGGGGTGAGAGCAGGATGATCCATACCGGCTCGATGGATCCGATCCAGCTCGACGGAGCGGTCCAGCCGAAGATCGACCAGTTCATCCGTTCGTCGGAGTAGATGGCGAGCACGGTGAAGATCTGCTGAAACAACGACCAGAACACCGCGTTGGCGATGAACAGCGGAATGAACGCCCGCAGTCTGGTCCGCTCGATGGGTATTACCTTCGAACTCGTCAGCATCACGATGAAGTAGGCGACCGCCGCGGCGACGAGCACCCCGGTTGTGACCTGCGACAGGTTGGACAGCTTGACCAGACCTGTCACGAACGCCACCGCGGCCACCGCGATCGTGATGACCGCGACGCCCGCGTACCAGCCAATAGCGGTGCGGGGTAACGGATTCGGAACGGTGCGGCCGTGGTCGCCGAGGTTGCGTCGGAACACGACGTATTGCGTGAGTCCCAGCGCCATCCCCACGGCAGCGGCGCCGAATCCCCAGTGGAACCCGATCCGCGTCTGCAGCAGGCCCGTCACGAGCGGTCCGATGAAGCACCCAGGTTGATGCCCAGATAGAACAGGGTGAAGCCGCCGTCGCTGCGCGGATCGTCTTTCTCGTAGAGCGTGCCGAGCAGCGACGACGCATTGGCTTTCAAGGCGCCCGAACCGAGCGCCACCAAGACGAGCCCCACGGCGACACCGGAGAACCCCGGTACGAAGGCGAGCGCGATGTGGCCGCACATCACCACCAGGCCGCCGTAGAAGACGGTTCGCTCCATGCCGAGCACCCGGTCGGCGATCCAGCCGCCGAGGACTGTCGCCAGGTAGACCAGCCCGCCGTAGGCGCCCACGATCCCGGTCGCGGTGGCTTTGGGCATGCCAAGGCCACCGTCGGTGAGCGAGTAGTAGAGGTAATACCCGAGGATCGTCAGCATCCCGTAGAACGAGAATCGCTCCCAGAGCTCGACTCCGAACAAATTCGTCAAACCGATCGGATGGCCGAACACCGTGCGCCCAGCAGGTGTGCCCGCCAGGTGTCCTGTCACCGCCATGGGCGTCACCCTGCCATCCTGGACCCAATCGGGCCGACCAATCGAAAGAGCCAGGCGCGCGGGCAAAGCCACAGTCGCGAACATGCAGTGCCTTTCGTCGGCACAGCACACCTACGAACAGCTGTGAAGGCATCCGCGCAGCCGCCGGGACCCCCGCCCGGTGAGCCAGCTCACCCCGGCGCGGGTAAGGTCACCCCGAACAGATGGACGTCCGGAAGGGTGGTATGGACGCCGTACTCGGCTTATCGGTGACGCCGTCCGCCGTCGGTCTCGTGCTCGTCGAAGGGCAGGACGCCGACGGTTCGACAGTCGACCGTGAAGCCTTCGAAATCGTTTCCGGCCGGCATGCGACGCCGTTCGACACCTCGGAGAAGGCGGCCGCCGCCGTGCTGCGGACCGAGGCGATCGCGGCAACCCGTGGTCAGCGCCTGCACTCGATCGGTGTGACGTGGAGTGACGGGGCCGACGCGGAGGCCTCACTGCTGTTGAAGTCCTTGAACGACCGCGGTTTTGACAACGTCGTACCCATCCGGCTACCCGAAGCGACGGAAGCCCTGGCATGGGGAATCGCCGAGGTCATCGGATACGAAGTGACCGCGGTGTGTGTGATCGAGCCCGAAACGGTGATCACGCTGATCGTTCATTCGGGCGAGGGCGCCGTGCAGACTGCCGTCAACCATGCGATCGACACCGAAGAGGCCTTGCTTCGCTGGTTGAGTGCCGTCTTCACGAGGGCGGACTGGCGCCCCGAGGCGTTGGTCGTCGTCGGTTCGGGGAGTGAACTCCACGGCGTCGTGCCCCGACTCGAGGACATCTTGGGAGTTCCGGTGTTCGTTCCGGCCGAATCCGAGCTCGCACTGGCCAGGGGCGCCGCGCTGGCGTCAGCGCACAACGCGGAGGTCATCAAGATCGGCCAGGTGGCTGAGCGGGCCCCGAGGGAGCGCCGCAGGCAGCTCGGTACGACCGGCCCGCTGGCCATGCTGGTGGCCGGTGCAGTGACCTTCGTCGTCTCGGTGTCCGTGGCCGTCAGCCTCGAGGTGACGCCCGAGCGGGACATCGCTGCGCCGGAGCCACAGCCCGCGGCCAAGACGAACCCTGACGTCGCGTCGGCCGCCGTCCGTGCCGCCCTTCCGGCCGCGCCGAGTGTGGCCGTCCCGATTCCGATCGCACCGGCGCCCCTGCCTCCGCCGGAAGCGCCACCCGTCGAGGTGGCTCCGCCCGAGGCCGCCCCCGCCGACATTCCCGAGATGCAGCCGGTCGACGGCATGCCGTCGGCGGCCCCGATCGACGCCACTGTTCCGGAGGCTCCGGTGTTGCCCCCGCCCGTCGCCCCGATCGAAGCGCTGCCGCCCGCACCGGGCCTGGTCCCCGCGCAGCCGACGCCGGTGCAGCAGCGCCCAGGTCTGCTGACCCGGATCAGGGATCGGCTGTCGAACATCGGTGGGAACGACGAGGCCGCCGCACCACAGGCACCCGCGCCCGCCGCCGCCGGGGTACCTCCGGCACCGGGCGCTCCGCCCGCGCCGCTGCCCGAAGCCGCCGCAGTGCCGCCCGACGCCCCCGCGCCGCCACCGGAGGCGCCGCCGCTGCTGCCGCCTCAGTGACGGCATCTGTCACCGGTCCCGCGTTTCTGCGTCTGGTGCTGCGTGTCTCGATCGTGGCCGCGGTGCTCATCGCGATGGTGGTCGTCGAGTATTCCTCGCGTTCTGGCGTGACGTGGCGGCTGATCACCTTCACCTATCAGGTCAACATCCTTGCCGCGGCGTACTACCTGTGGACTCTGGTCTCCCCACGCGCCGACGCCCGGGTGGGGTTCCGCGGAGCAGTGGTGCTTTACGTCTTGATCGCCGGCGTCGTGTGGAACCTGCTGTTGACGGAACGGAGCATGGGTTACACGGTCGCGAACTTCCTGCTGCACGTCGTGGTGCCGGTCCTGGCGCTCAGCGACTGGCTGCTCGTCGGGCGTGGGCATGGACGGGTGAACTGGTGGCATCCGGTGGCCTGGCTGGCGTATCCCGCGCTCTATGTCGTTGTGGCTGTCGCGATTCTCAACGAGGTCGGCCGCCGCGCGCCTTACTATTTCCTGGATCCCGCCAGCGTCGGCGTGGCTACGGTGCTGCTCAACGTCAGTGTGCTGGGTGGCTGCGTGCTCGCCGCAGGCTATGCGTTGCTGGCAGTGAACCGGCTCGCTTCACCCGCGCGAATCGATGCCGCTTGAAACGTTCTGAGCGGCGGATTCGATGATCTGTCGACATGGAAAACAATATTGGTGACGACATGCGGCGGCCTGTGGGACTTGCGGCTACCTCGCTGACTCTCCCGGACGAACTAGGATGAATGTGTGCTGAAGCTTCGATTCGTGGCCGTGATCGCGGTCATGGTTGCCGCCCTGTCAGGCCCCGTTGCGACCGTGTCCGCCGGTGTCTCCACTCCGACTGACGTGGTCAGCATCTCGCCGTCCGGTACGACAGTCGGTGTGGCGCATCCGGTCACCGTGACCTTCGCGGGGCGCATCGCGGATCGCGCGGCGGCGGAGCGGAGCCTCGAGATCACGTCGACGGACACGCCTGCCGGAGACTTCAGCTGGCTCGATGACCATGTCATGCAATGGAATCCGACGGAGTTCTGGCCGGCGCACAGCACGATCGCGTTGTCCGTCGGTGGCGTGAAGGCGAATTTCCAGACCGGGTCGACCACGGTCGGGGTGGCCAGCATCAGCAATCACACGTTCACCGTCAGCGTGGACGGTGAGGTGTGGCGTGAAATGCCCGCGTCGATGGGCAAGTACGGGTTCGCGACACCGACCGGAAACTTCACCGCACTCGAGAAGCAGTCGGTCGTGATCATGGATTCGCGCACGATCGGCATCCCGCTGGACGATCCGGAGGGCTACAAGCTCACCGTCTACGACGCGGTGCGTGTCACGTGGGGCGGTGTCTACGTGCACGGCGCGCCGTGGTCGACCGGTTCCCAGGGCTATGAGAATGTCAGCCACGGTTGCATCAACCTCAGCCCGGACAACGCGGACTGGTACTACAACTTGGTTCGGATCGGCGACCCGATCATCGTGGAGGCGTAGCGTTTCGCTACGCCGGTACGTCGGCGTGCAGGTTCTTCACCGTCGGTGAGTTCTCCACCGCGGCCGGGTCCGGGTACGTCTGCAGCACGCGGTCTGCGGTGCCGGAACTGGTGACCGTGAACCAATAGTGTTCGTTCTTGTAGTGGTGATTGCGATGATTGCGCCAAATCGACCGATAGACAGCGGTTTTGGGCTTGTAGTCGGTATGGATCAGGTAATGGGTCCACTCGTAAACCAGGCCGGCCACTGCGATGCACACCAGGAATGTCAGGCCCATCCCGAGCCGGGGGAACGCCAGCAGAGCAGTTCCGATTGCGAGCGGAAGTACCCATGTCGCAAGTGATTTCCAGGGGATGAAGATCAGGGGAAGGCTGCGCGGATCCACGTGGTGGGCGCGGTGCTCCCTGGACAGCAGCGGGTCGATCGTCAGCCGGCCCACCCGTTTCGGGCGCCAGTGCAGGATGAACACGTGGATCATCCACTCGAAGAATGGGAACACCGCCACGATCGCCAGGGGTACGACCGCGTCAGTGAGCTGCCAGTCGCCGACGATGACCCGCGCGGCCACCGCGACGACGAGGACGGTGCCAATCATCCAGGGGGAGGGGTACTTGACGAACTGTCGGGCGGCGTCGCGAAGCGTCATCTTCTTGCGTGCGGTACGTGCGGCGGCGGTGGTCATGATTGGTCCTTGAGGTCATCGAGGGCGGACAGGAGCGAGGTCGTCGCGGGTTCGAGTAGGTCGTGTGCGGCTTGTCTGGCCCGCGCAGAATCGCCGGCGGCGATCGCATCGGCCAATTCGCGGTAGACCTGCGGGCGGCCCACCTCGTCGGCCATGACCGCGGCAAGGGCAGGTAGCGCGGGCTCGTAGGTTGCGCGAAGCGTGTTGTACATCAACCGGAGTGCGATCGAGTCCGCGCCGTCGACGATGTGATCCCAGAACGTCAGCGCGCACCGTTGCCGCTCGACGGGGTCGGTCTCGGCGGCCAGGGCAAGCAACGCCTCATCGAGTATTCCGGCGAGTTCGGGAGTACGCCGCAGGGCGGCGAGTTCGGCGACCTTGGGTCCGTTGTGCAAGCGGGTCTCCAGAATGCTGCGCACGACGGACACATCGAGTTCGCCCGCACGGATGAGCAGGCGGGGCAGCAGGTCGAGGCCGGCGTGGCGACGGAAATCGCGCACCGTGGTGGCGTCGCCCTGACGCACCTCGATCAGACCTGTTGCGGTGAGTCGCTTGAGCGCCTCGCGCACGGCGGGCCGCGAAACCCCGAGCACCTCCGCGAGCCTGCGCTCACTGGGCAGCGATTCCCCGGGCTGCATTTCGCCGCTGAGCACCTCGGCGACGATCTGTTCGAACACGTCCTCGGGCACCGAGCGGCGGTTCACCGGTTGAAGGGCCATACCGACACAGTGCCAGGCAAGTGGCCAGAGGTCAAGTGGTCAGACCAGTGACCTATCCGGCGGCGAGTCGCACCTTCATCGCCTCAGCGAGCGCGAGCATCGCTTGCAAGGGCCGCACCATGACGGTGAACTCGTCGATCGCACCGTCGGCGTCGACGTGGATGAAGTCGCAGCCTTGCACCTGTTTGTCGCCGACCCTGGCCTCGAACACCAGAGCATGGTCGGCCGCACCGTCGGCACCGATCTCACGGGTGTAGCGGAAATCCTCGAAAACGTCGATGACCGCGGCGAGGATCTGCCTCAGGGCCTCCCGCCCTTCGTACGGGGTGAAGACGACAGGGCTACGAAAGACCACGTCCTCGCGAACCAACGCGACGGCAGCGTCGAGATCTCTGGCTTCGATGGCCGCGCGGAAGGGGTGTACCACCACGTTCAGCAGCTGGCTTCGATACGGAACGTCGCCGTCACAGCGTTGCTCGGGTTGTCCTTGAACGAACCGTCGGCCTCGCCGGTGATCGTGAATTTTCCGCCCTGGCCGGTCACCTCGGCTTTGCCGACACGGCCGTCCCAGAACGTGCCGGTGAACCCGCCGAGATCGCGGAAATCGACGGATTGGACCGTGACGTCGCCGCCCTCGCTGTTCAGGAACGCCGTCAGTTTCGTCGGCTCACCGGGGGTCTTGATGTTCCACATCCACCCAGTCTGGGTGCACACCACCGCTTGCGCGTCGGCGGCGTTCTTGCCGTCGATGGTCACCTTCGCGGTGGTGCCGCCGAGTGCGGTCGGCGGCGCTGAGCACCCTGCTGCTGCGGCTGCGAGCACAACGGCGACCGTCGCGACAAGTCGATTGTCCATGTCGGATGACTCTATTGCGGTTGACGGTCCGCCATGTGCATTTCACCTCAGCGCGGCGGCGGTCGCCTCGTCGGCGGGCAGAAACGCCTCGATGGACAGTTCGGCTGCCGTCAGGTCCAGCGCCGTGCCGAATGTCGTCACCGTGGACAGGAAGGTGAGCAGCTGCCCCTGCGGGGTGTAGAGCTCCAACGGCACCGCGACACCGCCGAGATCGCGAGTTGCGTCGAATCCGCCTGGAAAGGCCTCGATTTCGGCCAGCAGCACTGACAGGTCGCTCGACCCACTCACCGCGGCCTCGCGGCGAAGCCGCTCGATGACGTGGTGGCGCCACTGCGCGAGGTTGCGGATGCGCGGTGCGAGCCCGTCGGGATGCAGCGAGATGCGAAGCGCGTTCGGCTGCTCGAGCAGACTCGGCGCCACGCCCTCGAGCAGCAGACCGGCACCCGCGTTCGCATGGACGATCTGCCAACCCCGGTCAACGACGACGCAGGGAAATGGGTCGTATGCGCTGAGCACCCGTTCGACGCCGTCGCGGACGGCGGCCATGTCCGGATCGTGCAGGGATCGCTCGCTGTAGACCGGGGCGAGTCCGGCGGCCATCAACAACTGGTTCTGTTCGCGAAGCGGAACGTCGAGCACCTCGGCGAGGCGCAACACCATCGCCCGGCTCGGACTCGAGCGACCGGTCTCGATGAAGCTGACGTGGCGCGCGGACACGTCCGCCTCGATCGCCAGGTCGAGCTGGCTCAGCCGCCGGCGCTGCCGCCAATCGCGCATCATCGTGCCGAACGGCGGCGTGTGCACAGCGGCGGTCGTCATCGGCCCAGTGTCGCGCACCGACGCACCCATGGCGATTACTCGTCAGGTAATTGCGCCGCTTACCCGGGTCGGGGAGTGTCAATGGTGACAGTCGAGCAGAGGAGAACGATCATGCGGACCGCACCGTCCGTCGACCGCCCGATCCCGAGGTGGCTGCACGTCGTGCTGATCTCCGATCGGGCCGGTTCGTCGTGGTACATCGGCACCGGGTTCTTCTTCGCCCCACTGCTGGTGCTGCTTTCACCATGGCCGACGGTCACCGCGATCGCGTGGGTCGTCATCGCGCTGGCAGGTCTGTGGCTGGGCCTGCTCGGTATCGCCATGGCGGCCGGACTCGCCATCGCCATGCGGTCGAACGTCGAGATCCCCGAGGACTATTGGCGTTCGCTGGTCGACTATCCGGTCAGGTAGCCCCTGCGCCGGTGTAGTCGACCTGCCAATGCTTGATGCCGTTGAGCCAGCCGGACCGTAGTCGTTCGGGCGCCGAAATCGGTCTGAGGTTCGGCATTTCGTCGGCGATGGCGTTGAAGATCAGGTCGATGGTCATCCGGGCCAGGTTCGCGCCGACGCAGTAGTGGGCGCCGGTGCCGCCGAAGCCGACGTGCGGGTTGGGATCTCGCAGGATGTTGAAGGAGTAGGGGTCCTCGAACACTTCCTCGTCGAAGTTGGCCGATCGGTAGAACATCACCACCCGGTCGTCCTTCTTGATCTCGACGCCGCCCAGCTCGGTGTCCTCGAGCGCGGTGCGCTGGAAGGAGGTGACCGGCGTCGCCCAGCGGACGATCTCGTCGGCCGCCGTCGAGGGCCGTTCCCGCTTGAAAAGCTCCCACTGGTCCGGGAATTCGGTGAACGCCATCATGCCCTGGGTTATCGAGTTGCGGGTGGTCTCGTTGCCAGCCACCGCCAACAGGATCACGAAGAAGCCGAACTCGTCGTCGGTGAGCTTGTGGCCTTCGACGTCGGCCTGCACCAACTTGGTGACGAGGTCGTCACCGGGGTTCTTGCTACGCTCGGCCGCCATCTGCATGCCGTACATGATCAGTTCGACCGATGCGGCCGTCGGGTCGTTTCTGGTGTATTCGGGATCCTGGTCGCCGACCATCTGGTTGGACCAGTCGAACAGCTTCATGCGGTCTTCCTGGGGGACGCCCATCAGGCCGGCGATCGCCTGCAGTGGAAGTTCGCACGACACCTGCTCGACGAAATCGCCGGATCCCTCGGCCGCGGCCCGCTTGGCGATGTCGTGCGCCCGCACACGCAGCTCGTCGCGCAGCGACTCGATGGCCCGCGGAGTGAAAGCCCGCGAGATGATCTTGCGCAAGTGGGTGTGATGCGGCGCGTCCTGATTGAGCAGCACGACCTTGCCGGCTTCCAACGACGCCGGATCGGCCTCGTCGCGGTACCGGGGCAGGGCGGTCTTCTTGTTGGAGGAGAAGACGTCGCTGCGCCGCGACACCTCCTTGACGTCCTTGTGCTTGGTCACCACCCAGAACCCGTCGTCGCCGAACGCGAGGTTGCCCCGTTCCTGCTTCTGCCACCAGATCGGGGCCACCTTCCGCATGTGGGCGAGCTCGTCGACCGGCAGCCTCTCCGCGTAGATGTCGGGATCGGTGAAGTCGAATCCGGGCGGAAGGTTCGGAGATGGCATCAGGAAATCCTCAGCGTTGCTCATATGACGTTGTCTAGGCCGGCAATCCATTGCTACACCACAGTTGGGGCCCGCTGCGGCCGGTTACAGATACTCCGAAGTAGAACGTGTTCCCACAGCCCGCCGATTCTTGACCGGTTGTTCACTCGGGACCCAGGTGTAACAATTTTGACGGTCAAACTGAAGCATTCGTTAGACGGGATTCGGTCCAGCTTGCGGAAGGGGGCTCCGGTGCGAATCGACATCGAGGTGAGGGCCGCGACAGTGGCCGTCGCGGGCGTGGGAACGCTCGCTGCGCTGCTGGGAGGAGCGACGACGGCGCAAGCCGACCCCGGCGTTCCCGTCCCGCCTCCCGCGCCCCCCGCAGTTGTCGGACCCGTTGTGCCGGGTCCTGTGCCTGCGTCGCCGCCGGCTCAGCCTGTCGCTGCGCCGGCGCCCCTCGTGCCGGCGGCTGCCCCCGCTCCTGCTGCACCTGGGATCGAAGCCGCGCCGGCCGCCGCTCCCGTCCCGAGCGATGCCGCACCGCCCGCGGAGGTCCCGCACCTAGCGAGCCCCGAGAATCTGCCGCCGGGCACCAGCATGGCCCCACAACCCAGCACCGGCGGTTCTTACCTCCGCGACCTCTGGCACGCCGTTCAGACGCAGGAGGTGAGTGGTAAGGACGCTCTGCTCCTGCTGACGCAGCGGCCGATGAATGCCAACGCCACCCCGCCGCCGGGACTCTCGGCGAATCCGGCGCAGCAGATGCCCGCGGCACCGCCGCCGGCTCCTGGTGATCCACCGCCGCCGGTTACGGCTCCCGCGCCTCCCGCTGCGCCTACGCCCGCACCGGCGCCTGCGCCGCCGACTCCGTAGCGGTCAGGATCGAACGTCGCTGCCGACCCGTGCCAGCAGTTCCTGCACCATCCGGACGTGAGTGGGCACCACGGGCGCCCAGAGCGCGCGGACCAACGCATTGTCGTGGCGCACGAAGGTGGCAAATAGCAACCGGTCGGTCGCACGCCTCAAGAGCAATTCCGCGGGCATGCCGAGTCGTGACTCAGCTCCCAGCAATACGAAATCCGGGTCTGCCGTGCGGATCTGCCAGCCGAGCACCGATCGGTCTGCTTTCGGCAGGCTCACCCTGAGGCCGAGTGCAGACCAGCCGGACAGCAGCTGAAGCCGCACCGCTGCGGGCGCGCCTTCCAGGATCGTGCGCATCCACTGCTCGGCGGATAGAGCGGACGGCTCGCAGACGTCGACGACGAATGCATCTTCATAGTCGACGCGGCCGAGCGTGCTCGCCGATCGGGTGCCCGGAGGCGGCGTGATCTGGCGGGCGACGGTTTGGGTGGTCGCACCGCGCTTCATCGAAGTCCCCGTTGAGAAGGAGCGGACCCGCTGCGGCGCTCCCGCCAGGCTCGACCTATGTCGCGCATCATCAGCGGGTAGACGATCAGGTGGCGAAACGGAGCAATCGCCGCCATATACGCGACACCGAGTGCGCCATTGGGCCGGACCAGAACCGCCATCTGTCCGCGAAATTGTCGCGAGCCTCCGGCCGCGTCGGGCACCCACCCGACATGCAGGACACCGTGCACCGTCCGGTTCGCGATCTCCATCGCGAACTCATCGTCGGTCAGGTACAGCGGGCTGAATGGAGACCCGTCTCTCGCGAGATCGTATGGGGCGTGGCGCAAGTCGTCTGAAAGCCGGTCCCGCAGCGTCTCGACGCGGGCGCCCAGACCCGCGTCGGTCCGGTCCAGGCCGAGTACCCGGCCGAGGGCCCACCGAACGGCGAACAGGGCCCGCACGACGGGAGAGGACTTTCCCGGATCGAACGTCGACCATAGGTCGACCAGTTGTCTGAAGTCGCCTTCACCACCGGGTGTGGGCAATGCCCACACATCGAGAACCTGAAAATCCTTGGCGAGATCGTGGATTCGCCACGGCCGCTGCGTGTGTTCGCTCTTGTCGAGTATCGCAGAACCAAGCATACAGTACTGTATGCTTGGTTGACCGCGGTGGTCAAGCCCCGTCGACTCAGCTGGAGGATCATGGTCGCCCAGACCCGCACGCCCCGTGGCACGTGGGTCGACGCCGGACTGGAAGCGCTCGCGGCGGGCGGACCGGATGCGGTGCGGGTAGACCTTCTCGCGAAATCGCTGCAAGTCACCCGTGGCGGCTTCTACCACCACTTCGACAGCAGGGGAGCCTTTCTCGAGGCGCTGCTGGAAGAGTGGGAGCACCGCAGCACCGACGAGGTTCTCGACCGGGTGGAGGCCGAAGGTGGAGATGCGCGGGACAAGGTGCGCAGGGCGGGCATGCTCACCTTCTCCAAGAAGCTGCTGCCGATTGACCTCGCGGTGCGCGACTGGGCGCGCCGCGACAAGTCGGTCGCCAAACGTCTGCGGCGCGTCGACAACCGGCGAATGGAGTACCTGCGCGCGCTGATCGGCACCTTCAGCGACGATGCCGACGATGTCGAGGCGCGCGCCATGCTCGCCTTCTCCCTGGCGATCGCCAACCACTTCATCGCAGCCGACCACGGGACAAGCAGTCGGCGCCACGTTCTTGAACGAGCTACGGAGCGTCTGCTGTCGGACTAGGCCGTGCTCACCGCTTCGATCCTCGTGGGTACCGCTTCAATACGAGCGGGGACATGCTTGTGCCAGGGCGTGCCGGCGTATGCATCACGCCAGTCAGACGACGTCAATGCATTCGGCGCCACACCAGGAACGTGTTCCCTACCCTCCCCGTCCACGAAGTCGAGTCCGAACCCGTTGGGCAGTGACGCGTGGCCCGGCAGCATCGCCTCGCTGATCTCGATGCTCGCTTCCGCGCTGCCAGCCGCGGTGGTGATGCGGGCCCGCGCACCCTGGACCAGGCCGAGTGCCTCGGCGTCCTCGAGGCTGACCCTCAGCGCGCCGTCGGCATCGCGTTTGCGCCAGGTCGGGTCGCGGAAAATGTCGTTCGCCGTGTAGGCGCGACGTTCGCCAGCGGAGAGCACGATGGGGAAGTCGGGTGTCGTGAAGTGCGGTTGCGCGTCGGCCAGACCGCGAATCTCGTCGAGCATCTCGGGCATCCCCAGTGCGATCTTCTTGTCGGCGTGCGTGATCAACGCGAAGTCGTCGTCGTACTCGTGCACCGTGAACGTGACGCCGGAGCGGTTCGACAAGATCGCGTCGAACAGCGCGTTGCCGTCGGCGTGCCCGGCCCGTTGCACCGCTTCGGGATACGTCATGGCCGCCTTCTGGGCCAGCCCCCACAGCGCGGCGGCTCCCGAAAGCCCCTCGGGAAGAGTCGGTCCCAGCGTTTCGTACAGCACGTAGGGGAGTACCTTGCCGAGCATCGGACTGGCGCCGACAGCCTGCAGGAAGGCAACGGTGAATGCTTCGCGACCTTCGGCTGCGGCGCGCCGCAGCGGTTCGAGCTCCTCGTCGTCGACCACGCCGAGCGCCCGCACCAGACGGGCCCAGATCTCCGGCTCGGGGAGGGTTCCCTCGAGCGGCTCCATCAGCCGGTGCCGCAAATGGAAGGTGTTGTGCGGAAATTCGAGGTTGAAGAAGGTCGACTCGGCCTTCTCGTATTGCGATGCCGCCGGCAGCACGTAGTGGGCCAGGCGCGCGGTTTCCGTCATCGCGACGTCGATCACCACCATCAGTTCCAGCGCACTGAACGCCTCGCGGCACGCGTTGGAATCCGCGAGCGAGTGGGCGGGATTGCTGCTCTCGACGATCATGGCTCGGAACCGGTCCGGGTGATCGCCCAGCATCTCTTGGGGTACGACATTGCTGGGGATCAGTCCGCCGACGACGGGGGCGCCGGTGACCGGTGTGCGGCCGACGTCGCGAGTGTGACGGAATAGCGGGCCGAAAGACGAATGTAGATGCTGGGCACCGCGTTTCGCGAAATTTCCGGTCAGGATCCAGAGCAGCTTGTTGAGATAGGAGCACAGTGTGCTGTTGGGGGCCTGTTGGATGCCGAGGTCCTCGAAGACGGACACGCTCGTCGCGGCGCCGATCCGTCGCGCCGCCGCGCGAATCGATTCCTCGTCGACGCCGCACCGTAGCGCATAGTCGGCGACGTCGACAGTGCGCAGGATCTCCAGCACGGGGTCGACACCGTTGACATGCTCGGCGAGAAACTCCTTGTCGCACAGGTCTTCCTGCACGACCACAGCGACCAGGGCCGCCAACGCCCACGCGTCGGTGCCTGGTCGCACGCGCAGGTGGATGTCGGCCATCTTCGCGGTGTCGGTGATCACCGGGTCGATGACGATCATGGCGCGCTCGAGGTCTTTGGCGATGTCGTTGAGCACCGTTCTGGCCCGCGGGAAACTCTGCGACATCCACGGGTTCTTGCCGATGAACACCGATACTTCGGCGTGCTCGAACTCGCCTCGCGTGTGGCCGCCGTAGAGGTGGGCGTCCACCCACGCTTCGCCTGTCTTCTCCTGGGCGAGCGCATTGGAACGGTAGTGCGAGCCGAGCACCTTGAGGAATGCGCCGCTGTACGCGCCGCCGAGATGGTTACCCTGCCCGCCGCCGCCGTAGTAGAAGATCTTGTCGCCGCCGTAGGTGTCGGCGATGCGTTTGAAGCCCGCTGCGATCTCGGTGACCGCTGTGTCCCAGTCGATCTCCTCGTAGCTACCGTCGGGACGTCGGCGCATGGGGGAGGTCAGTCGGCTGCGATTGTTCTGGTAGTGGTCCAGCCGTAGCGCCTTGTTGCAGGTGTATCCCTGCGAGGCCGGATGTTCTTTGTCGCCGCGGATCTTCGCCAGCTTGCGGCCGTCGAGTTGGACGACGATCCCGCAATTGCATTCGCAGAGGATGCATGCGGTCGGGTGCCAATCTTCTGGGGCCGCTACGGCGGCGACGTCCTGGTCAGTCATCTCCGGATTTCCTTTCCGAGGTCTCGGCCAGTACGAGGGCGCGTAGCTGGCCATGAACGAGGTCGAGAGCCGCGACATCCCGAGATGCGCGCGCGACGACGATCGCGCCTTCCACGGATATGGTTGTCAGCATGGCGAGTTCGGCGGCGCGCTTCTTGGGGACGCCGTCCGATATCAGGCGGGTGGTGATGAGGTCCGTCCATCGACTGAAGGCCGCGGCCGCGCGTTCGATCACCGCGGTGGCGGCGTCGGGCTTCGCGGGGTCACCCGCCTCCACGCTCACCGCGACGACCGGGCACCCCGCGCGAAAGTCGCTTTTCAGCAACTGCTTTCGATAGTCGGCGAACAGCCTGTCGAGTGCGTCGACGCCGGATTCGGCTTTGGCGATCTTCGCCGCGATGTACTCGCCCGCGTAGTCGATCGCTTCGCACAACAGCTGAGTGCGGCCGCCGGGAAAGTAGTGGTAGGCCGATCCGCGCGGGGCTCCGCTGTGCTCCAGCACGTCGGCGATGGCGGTCGCGTGGGCACCGCGCTCGCGGATCAGGAGAGCGGCCGATATGACCATCCGCTCGCGAGGACTGACCATGCGCGTGGACCTCCGTCCGGCGGGCTATGTATGACACCTTACATAATTCCCGGGCCAGAACAAGGCCGAGATGCCGGGGTCAGCCGGCGAGCGTCAGCCAGACTGCAAGAAAGCCCGACAGGCAGGCCAGGCACACCAGGTGGTCAACACACACCGCTCGCGCCAACCGCGACTGTTCGGCGGGATCATCGGTGTGCGCCCCGAGGCGAACGGCGCTGCGAACCGTGCGCGCCATCGCCAAGGCAATCGGGAAGCCGGCCAGCACGACACTTGTCACGATCAGCCACCAAGGGTCATCGCCGGTGAGGAACCGAACGGCGAGCGCGCCCAGCAGGATCGCCATCACCACTGCGATCAGATGACTCATCGGCCGCGATGTCGTCGTGGCCCGGCGGTAATACCCGCAGATCGACGCGAGCACCGGCTCCGGTAGGACGTCAGCGTCGCGGTGTCGAAGGACCTGGCTGTCGAACATCAGGTCCATCCACAGCACGGCGATCAGAAAGCCGGCGCACGCGGCGGCGATCAAACAGACGCAGCCTCATTGAGCTCGTTGAGCGTGGCGGTCGCCTCGAGGTACTCCTGCACCCACCGCTCGATCACGGCCGCGGACTTCTCCACCTTGGTGAACTGGCCGACGACCTGGCCGATCGGATTGAACGCGACGTCGACACTCTCGTTGGGGTACTTGTGCGTGGCTGCGACCGCCATCCCGGAAACCATGTACTGCAACGGCATTCCGAGCGGCTTCGGGTTGTCCGGGTTCTCCCACGCCTCGGTCCAGTCGTTGCGCAGCATCCGCGCGGGCTTACCGGTGAAGGACCGGCTGCGCACGGTGTCGCGGCTCTCGGCCTTGACGTACGCGGCATGTTGCACCGGGGTGTGCTCGGACTCCTCGACCACCACCCACTGCGAACCGGTCCACGCGCCCTGCGCGCCGAGCGCCAGCGCCGCGGCGATCTGTTGACCGCTGCCGATGCCACCCGCTGCGAGCACGGGAACGGGTGCGACCTCCTTGACGACCTGCGGCCACAGCACGATCGAGCCAATCTCACCGCAGTGTCCGCCCGCTTCGCCGCCCTGAGCGATGATGATGTCGACACCGGCATCGGCATGCTTGCGCGCCTGCGACGGCGAGCCGCACAGCGCGGCGACCTTACGTCCCTCGTCGTGGATGTGCTTGATCATGTCGGCGGGCGGGGTGCCGAGCGCGTTGGCGATCAGGGTGCACTTCGGGTGCTGCAGCGCGACCTCGACCTGCGGGGTGGCGGTGGCCTCGGTCCAGCCGAGCAGCTGCAGTGCGTCGTCGTCACTGTGCTCGACGGGAACGCCGTGATCGGACAGCACCTTCTTCGCGAAGTCGATGTGCTCCTGCGGCACCAGGTCGCTGAGCGTCTTCTTGAGCACCTCGGGGTCGAGGTCAGTCGAGTCCATGCCCTCGTACTTGTTGGGGATGACGATGTCGACGCCGTAGGGGTGGTCGCCGATGTTCTCGTCGATCCACTTCAGCTCGATCTCGAGCTGCTCAGGGGAGAAGCCGACCGCGCCGAGCACACCGAATCCGCCGGCCTTGCTGACGGCTACCACCACGTCCCGGCAATGGGTGAAGGCGAAAATCGGATACTCGATGTTGAGTTCGTCGCAGATGGGGGTGCGCATGACTGCTCCTCGATGGGCCCGGATCAAGAATTGGAACGTGTTCTAGTTTAGTACGCCGTCGGGCGGTTGTGACCAGTCGGGGGGTATTGCCGGCCGATGAGGCCTATTCGCCGGTCAGGTCCTCGACGAAGGAGACCTCGTTGCCGTCCGGATCGGCGACGTCGACGACCTTGACCAGATCGGCGATCACCACGAGCTCACCGGTCGCAATGCCCTCGGCCTCCAGTGCCGAGATCTGCGCCCCTAGGTCGTCGACCCCGAGACGCACCGCAGTCTTGCCCGCGCGGTCGTGATCCTCGACGACTTGAAGCCACGCGGTTGCGGCGATCTGCCACTCGCCGACGCCTTCGATCGGTTCCAGGTCGGGTTCGCGGCCGATGACACGGATGTACCAGGCGCGGGCGGCGGCGTAGTCCCTGGTCGCGATGACCGCGGCGATGTCATTGAATTTGTCCGGCACGGCTGCTCCTGTCAGTCGTAGCCGACGAGCCTGCGCAGCGACGGGCGCCGTCGCCCGCCGGTGCCGACGACGCGAAGGACCGGCCAGTCGTGTTCGGCGGCCAGCGTGGCGAGTTTCGGGCGCGGGTTCACCGGCCGGGGGTTGCCGACCATCGCCATCAACGCCGCGTCCTCGTCGCCGTCGGCGTAGAAGTAACTGCGTTGCAGGTCAACCTGATTGACGTCGCAGAAGCCCACTGCCGCGCTGGCCTTGTTCCGCCCCCACACGACGGGTCGCTCGATTTGACCGGTCAAGCGGCCGTCACCGTCGAGCGCGAAGTGGTTGCACAGCACGTGGTCGATCTCGAGGTAGCGGGCGACCGGGTTGGCATGGATGGTCACGGCCGAGGTGGTGAGCACCACGGTGTGACCGCGTTCCTGATGCGCCGCGACGATCTCGCGCATGACCGGAAAGACTCGGGTGGCGAGACTGTCGACGAAGATCCGCTCGCAGACGTCATCGAGGTCGGCCAGCCTCTCGCCGCGGAGATAGCCCGCCGCCCTGGTCAGCAGGTGTTCGAACCGCATCCGGCGAAGCCGGTAACGCATCGCCGCTTCGAAGACCCCGAGGATCTCGCCGATGCCGGCCTGCCGTCGTTTGAAGCGGTCACTGGCGTGCGCCGCTGCGGTGAACCCGTCAACCAGGGTGCCGTCGAGATCGAAAAAGGCACCGACGTGCGACCCCGGTTCACTTGCGGCGATCTCGGCAGTGGGGTCCTCGGCCACGGGCTGCGCGGTCATCGCGCCCCAGCCTACGTCGCTGCGACGACACCCTTCCCGGTCACGAGCGGCATATCCAACGTGGTGCGGATGCCCGCGGGCGCGGCGACGACGTCGGGGATCGCGTTCACGATGCGGCCCGCAGCGGCCAGGATCGCCGCGTACGGGGCGCCGCCGTTGCGGCTCATCGGCACGATGTCGCAGAAGTACGACGGCTCGCCGGTGATCTCGACTCGATACGAGCCACCTGGATGCGCGGGCTGGGCCCAGTCCGGACGCAGATCGGGGTCCAGGCGCGTCACATGCTCGACGACGATCACCGGCTTGCCGCCGACCATGCCCTCGATCAGGAAGCGGACCGCCGCGACGGTGCCTTTCTTGATCGTGCCGACCGCGACGTGCAGGTCCTCGGGAGCCGGCTCCTGTTCGACGGAATCGCGGATCTCGTCGACCTCGATGCCGAGGCCCGCGGCGAGCTGACGGATGGCGGTGCCCCACGCGATGGACAGCACGCCGGGCTGATACAGGATCGGCAGATCGCCGATCGCGTTCCCGAAGCCCATCACGTCGAACATCACCGTCTCGCCGTCGTAGGTGGCGTAGTCGGCGATCTCCATCGTGCGGATCTGTTCGATGCTCTGACACGTGCCGGCCAACGCGAAAGGCAGCAGGTCGGTGCAGAAGCCCGGATCGACTCCGGTGAAGAAGACGGTCGAATCTCCTTCACGCGCAGCGTCTTCCACTTTCTGGATGGCCTTGTCGGGAAGCAACCCCCACGGGTACTGAAGCGCGCCGACGCTCGATCCGACGACGTTGATGCCCGCGGACAAGAACGTGCGCACATCGGCCAGTGCCTCACGGGGGCGCGTGTCACCCATGGCGGTGTACACGACGCAGTCGGGCTTGGTGGCGATGATGGCCTCGAGGTCGTTGGTCGCGGTGACGCCCGTCGGGACATCCAGCCCGGCGAGTTCGCCGGCGTCCTTGCCCACCTTGGCGTCCGTCGACACCCATACGCCGGTCAGCTCGAAACGCGCGTCGGTGATCAATTGCCTGAGCGCCAGGCTGCCGCAGTTGCCGGTGCCGAGGAGCGCGACGCGAATTGCCATGGCGAGCAGTATGCAAGCTGCCCTCCGAAATTGGAACAGGTTCTAGTTCTCCGAGGTGGTGCGGTACCCTGACGCCCCATGGGACGCGTGGACGGAAAAGTGGCACTGATCAGTGGCGGAGCTCGCGGTATGGGCGCCGCTCACGCCAGGGCGCTTGTCGCCGAGGGCGGCAAAGTGGTCATCGGGGACATCCTCGACGAGGAGGGCAAGGCACTGGCCGATGAACTCGGCGAATCCGCTCGCTATGTCCACCTCGACGTCACCGATGCCGAGCAGTGGGAAGCGGCGGTCAATGTCGCCGTGGAGGCGTTCGGCAAGTTGACCGCGCTGGTCAACAACGCCGCGATCGTCGCGCTGGGCCAGATCGGCAAGTTCGACATGGCCAAATGGCAGCAGGTCATCGACGTCAACCTCACTGGCACCTTCCTGGGCATGCAGGCCGTCGTCGAAGAGATGAAGAAGGCGGGCGAGGGCTCGATCATCAACGTCTCGTCCATCGAGGGTCTGCGCGGCGCGCCGATGGTGCACCCCTACGTCGCATCGAAGTGGGCGGTCCGCGGACTCGCCAAGTCGGCCGCGATCGAACTGGGCCCCAAGAACATCCGGGTCAACTCGATCCATCCGGGCTTCATTCGTACCCCGATGACGAAGCATTTCCCCGACGACATGGTCACCGCGCCATTGCGGCGGCCCGGCCAGTCCGAAGAGGTCGCGCCGTTCGTCGTATTCCTGGTCAGCGACGAGTCGTCGTTCGCGACGGGTGCCGAGTTCATCATGGACGGCGGACTGGTGACCGACGTTCCGCACAAGCCGCTGCCGCTGGGTTAATCCCGCTCGGCCGGGGCGCACCGGTGCCAGACTTCAGCCATGCATGAAGTCGACCAGAACACCGAGAACATGCTGCGCAGCGTGCTGGCCTACGCCGAGAACCGGTTGCGCATGAGCCCGGTCCCGCTCGACAAGGGCACGCTGGCAATCGAGGAGCTGTACGAGCGACTTGACGGAGTGATCCGCGAGACGCCGCGACCACCGGATGAGGTGCTTGGCGTCTACACCTCGGTGATCGCCCCGAGCGTCATCTCCGCGGACAGTCCGCGCTTCCTCGGCTTCATTCCGGCTGCGCCGACGAAAGCGAGTCTGGCGTTCGACATGTTGGTGTCGTGCGCGTCGATTCAAGGCATCTCATGGCTGGAGGCCTCGGGCGCGATCGCGGCCGAGAACTCGGTGCTGCGCGTGATCGCGCACGAAGCCGGGATGCCGACGACATCGGGCGGATGCTTCGTCTCGGGTGGCTCGGCGGGGAACCTGTCGGCGCTCGCGGTCGCGCGCGAGACCACGAAGAAGCGCGGTGCGACCGGCCGGCTGCGGGTGGTGGTCGGATCCGATGCGCACTCGTCGATCGTCAACACCCTGCGGCTGCTCGAGATGGACGCATTGGTGGTCGAGACGCCGGATCACCGGCTCACCGCCGACACTGTCCGTGCGGCGGTGCCCGCCGACGCGCAGAACATTGCCGCTGTGGTGTGCACATCCGGGACGACCAACGCGGGCATCATCGACGACCTTGCCGGCGTCGGAGCGCTTGCACGAGAACGCGGTTGGTGGTTCCACGTCGACGGTGCATACGGCGGTTCCGGCATCTTCGCCCGGTCACTGCGACCGAAGTACATCGGGCTGGAACAGGCCGACTCGTTCATCCTGGATCCTCACAAATGGCTGTTCACGCCGTTCGACTGCTGTGCGCTGTTGTACCGCGATCCCGAGCTGGCAAGGGCGACCCATACTCAGGACGCGTCGTATCTCGACGTCATCCACACCTCGACCGGTGAGTGGAATCCGTCGGACTACGCGTATCACCTCACGCGGCGGGCGCGGGGATTGCCGCTGTGGTTCTCCCTCGCGGTGTATGGCCTGGAGGCCTATCGGCAGGCCATCGAGGTCGCCGCGGCGCTCGCACGTCAGACCGCGGAGCTGATCCATGCCGCACCCCAACTGGAATTGATCCGCGAGCCGGATCTCGGCGTGGTGCTGTTCCGCCGGCTCGGCTGGAATTCCGTCGACTACGACGCGTGGGCCCAGCAACTGCACGAGGACCAGGTGGCGTTCATCCCGCCCACCAAGTGGGAGGGCGAGACCGTCGGACGGTTCGCGTTCCTCCATCCGGCGACGACGCTCGACGTCGTCCGTGAGGTGTTGGCCCGCACCGAATAGCGATCAGTCGACGGCGGCGAAGTTGACCGTCGCCGTGGCTCCGATCTGGTCGTCGTTCGCCCGGTAGATGTCCACCTGCACGACGACGGAACGCTTTCCGGTCCGCAGGATCCGCGCGACCGCGCGGGCCGGTCCGACCTTGATCGGCCGCAGGTACCGAATGAACAAATCCGTAGTGGCGATCGCATGCCCGAACGGTGTGGCCCTGGCGGCGAGTTGCCCGGCCGTCACGTCGGCCATCGTGGCGATCAACCCACCCTGCAGACCGCCCGCGGTGTTGATAGTGCGCTCATCGACGGGCATCTCCATGATCACGCTGTCATCCGTCGACGGGACTTCGGCGAGGCCGAGCTGATCGAAGAGCTCCCGCAGCGACCTCGGCGCAGTCATGCGGAACGACATTACCGCTCTTCGTGTCCCACGTCCGAGATGCGTAATGTCGTACAACGTGAGTGCACGCGCGGGCATCGTGGTGACCGGAACCGAAGTCCTCACCGGAAGGGTGACCGACCGCAACGGGCCGTGGATCGCCGACCGACTCCTGGAGCTCGGTGTCGAACTCGCGCACATCACCATTTGCGGGGACCGGCCGGACGACATCGAGGCGCAGCTGCGGTTCCTCGCCGACGAGGGTGTGGACCTCATCGTCACCAGCGGCGGCCTCGGCCCGACCGCCGACGATATGACGGTGGCGACGGTGGCCCGGTTCTGCGGCCGAGAGTTGGTGCTGGACAACGACCTTGAGGTCAAGATCGCCGACATCGTGCAGCGGCTGATGGCACGCTATCCCAACGTCGACCTGCAGGCGGTGCGCGCGGCGAACCGCAAGCAGGCACTGATCCCGGACGGTGCGCACGTCATCGATCCGGTCGGCACCGCGCCGGGCGTCGTCGTCCCGGGGAAGCCGACGGTCGTCGTCCTGCCCGGGCCGCCGCGCGAGCTGCAGCCGATGTGGCCATTGGCGTTGCAGACGCCCGCGGTGCAGGAAGCGACAGCCGGCCGCACGACGTACCACCAGGAGATGGTGCGGATGTTCGGTCTGCCGGAATCGGGACTCGCCGACACGCTGCGCGAGGCCGAAGCGCACGTCGGCGGGTTCGAACGGCTCGAGATCACCACCTGCCTGAGGCGCGGCGAAATCGAGATGGTGACCCGCTACGAACCGGACGCGGCCCCCGTGTACGCCGACCTGATGGGGCTGCTGCGCGAGCGCCATGGCGGCGAGATCTTCTCCGAGGACGGCGCCACCGTCGACGACCAGGTTGCGGCGCTGCTGGCCGGACGGACGATCGCTACCGCCGAATCCTGCACGGCGGGCCTGGTGGCGGCCCGGCTGACGGATCTGCCCGGGTCGTCGGCGTACGTCGCGGGGGGAGTGGTGTCCTACTCGAACGAGGCCAAGTCCGAACTTCTCGGCGTGGACCCGGCACTCATCGAAGCGCACGGCGCGGTGTCGGAAAACGTCGCCGAGGCGATGGCCGAGGGGGCATTGCGCCGGTTTGCCGCCGACACCGCGATCGCGATCACGGGGATCGCCGGGCCGGGTGGCGGCTCCGAGGACAAGCCGGTGGGCACGGTCTGTTTCTGCGTGAAGCTCGCCGACGGCACCACCGACGTGCGCAGGATGCGGCTACCGGGCAACCGCTCCGATGTCCGTGAGAGGTCGACGACCGTCGCGATGCATCTGTTGCGCCGCGCGCTGGCGTGAGATACCGCGCCGGCACGATGACGTACGCTGCTCGGCAGGAGGACTTACCAATGACTGCAGCTGACCTGCGCAAAGAGATTTCCGAGCGCGCTGTCCAGGCCGGGTGGCATTGCCGCGACGCCGACCGCACCGACTACTACACCCGCAGTCCGGTACGCGTTCACGTGATCTGGCAGGGCAACGACGCGATCAGCGGCGGCGCGCTGTACCACGACGACTTTCTCATGACCTACTCCAGAGACCTCGACACCGTCGCAGGCTGGCTCAAGCGCTGATCGGCTGAACGCGACCCCGACACGCTAGGAGTCGTATTCGTCCCACACCTTGAGCATCGTGTGCAGGATCTCCTCGGCTCGGCCGAGTCCGGCGAGATGGCTTTCGCCAGGCATCGGATAGAGCTCGGCATCGGTCAGCCGCGACACCACGTGTTGCCCGTGCGCGTACGGCACGATGTGGTCGGCGTCGCCGTGCCACCAGCGGACGGGCACCTTGATGTCGTTCAGCCGGAAACCCCAGTCCCTGGCGAAGACGACGACATCGGAGAACGGCGCCGCCATCTGCTTGCGGCTGCCGTTGAGGATGTCATCGAGGAACATCGCTTTGATCTCCGGGCGGGCCAGCAGCCTGCGGTCGGCTTCTGGCGAGACCCGGCCGTACAGGTCGGCGGCGGGGGACGCGACGGGGCGAATCAGCCGGATGATGGCGCTGGCGAGCAGTCCGATAGGGGTGCCGGCCACCTGCAGCAGCGGGGCGACCCGCGTACCGAGATTGCCCATCAGACCCCCGGTGATGGCGTCTGAACCCATGGTCGGGGCGACCCCGCCGATGACGCCGGCGGCGACGATGCGATCGGGCAACGCCGCCGCGCAGCCGAGCGTGTACGGCCCGCCCCCCGACAGCCCGACGACGACGAACTTGTCGATACCGAGCGTGTCGGCGATGGTGCGCAGATCGTCGGCGAAGGCGACGACGGTGTCGTAGCTGTGCTGCGTGGATGAACCGATGCCCGGCCGATCCACTCCGATCAACCGAATGTGCTGCTGTTCGGCGTAGACGCGGGCTTCCATCGGGATCTGGCGCCGGGCGCCGGGCGTTCCGTGCAGCCAGAAAATGGCGCGGCCCTGGGGGTCTCCGAATTCGGCGAATCCGATCTGGCGGTCATCGCCGACAGCGATGTTGCCTTCGAGCTTGGGACGGGCGATTGCGACAACCATGGCCAAAGTGTCGCATGCCGCCTCGGCGCTCTTGGCGCTACACCCTGTGGAACTGGTAGGACGCCGACGTGATCAACCGGTGGCCGTTCCCCTCGTCGCGCATGAGCACGCGCACCGCGATCATGCCGTCGGCACCGTTCATCGGCTCGGTCTCGACACGGAACGGGCCGACCTTGCCGCGCGCGAGGAACATCACATGCGTCGAGACGCCCTGGATGCGGTCGGTCCCCGCAAGGATGGCCGCGGCGTCGGCGGCCGCCGTCTCGAGAATGACGAATTGGGGCCCGATGTGCAGCGCCGCGTCGGGCGACGCGACTTCCGCTGCAAGCTCGGGCAGGCCCCAGTTCCCATCGGGCCGTCGGTAGCCGCCGAACACCTTCCACAGCGGAGGCAGATCGGGGGAGTCCACGACCTCCAGGGGATTGGCCTCCATTCGTTCGAGCCCCTCGGGCGGCGTCCCGATCGTCACGCCCTGACCTTCGATCAGCGCGAGCACACGGTCGGGACGATCCGCGTCGACGATCTTCGCGCGGCTGTACCCCATTTGGCGGCCAACCTTGAGTTCCTCGGAGATGATCTCGATCCGGCGAACGTCGCGGCCGGCGTCGATGATCTGGCATGAGTGGATGACGGGGTTGGGCACCGCCTCGAGGTCCGACATATGACCGCTCTCTGGCGCTGAGATGCCGTACACCGAGAGCAGCACTCCGCCGGCAGGGTTACGCATGTCGTGGCGCAGGGTGACGGTGTTGTCCTCGGTGACGAGATCCATCGACGCGTGACTGCGCCCGATGTAGCGGTAGCTCAACAATCCGCCCCAGCGCCTCCGCAGTTCGGCCGCGTACTCCTCTGGCGATTCGGTCAGTTCGCGGATGTCGCGCAGCATTCGGTGCTCCGTTTCGTCGGGGTTCCCCTGAGTCTCCAACGAAGCGGGCGGCTAGCGCCAGATCACAGAATGGGATGGCGCGGCGTCAGGCTCATCACGTAGTCGGCGGGGAAGGACGCCTCGATCACCCTGAGCTGGTCGTTGGCCTTGGATTCCAGCTCGAGCACGACGCAGCTTTCGCCGAGTTTCTTGGACTCCAGAACTATGTAGTGCTGACCGCCACCGTTGACGTCGGTGATTGGGTCCCCTGAGCGCAGTGCCCCGACCGGTACCAGGCCGGGGGCTTCAGTTTCTGGTGCAGGGTGTATCTCCACCCTTGAAACGGTAGGTGACTCCACCGAGTCAGAGGCGCGATTCGACCAATGGTCGGCCGACTCGAATCATCCGACGGCGAGCACGTAGCCGACGCCTCCGAGAAACACCGTGATCGTGCAGAGCGCCAGCGTCGCAACCGCGAACGGCCAGCTGCGCTTCCGGCGGAACAGTTGCACCACCGTCACGACGAGGCCCACCACGCCGATGACCGCGGCCACACCGAGAGCCAGCATGACCGCGGTGACGGCTCCCTCCACGCTGCAGCTCGCCGGTGGACACGAGTCGATGAACGCGAGCGAAAAGAGTCCGAAAAACGACGCGACCGCGCCCAGTAACACCGTCAGGATGAGCGTGGTGACGGAGACAGCGATATCACCGCCGGATACCGGGGGCTCCGGTGGCCCGACCGGCGGATAACCGTACTGCGCCATGCCGAGTGATGCTAACGGTCCCGTTGTGCGTTTCCTCCCGAACTGCTGCGGTGATCGGCAATCATGGATGCCTGCCCACCGATGCGCCTTGGGGGTGACATGGACAGCACGATGCAGGACTTTCCGCTGACCGTGACCGGGATCCTGCGGCACGGCACTACCTGGTATTCCGGCCGCAAGGTGATTACCAAGACGGCCGACGGCTATCGCGAGATTTGCTTCGGCGAACTCGGCACCCGCGTCGCTCAACTCGCACACGGCCTGCGACAGCTCGGCGTGACGACCGGGCAGCGCGTCGCCACGTTCATGACGAACAACCAGGAGCACCTGGAAGCGTACTTCGCCGTTCCGTGCATGGGTGCGGTACTGCACACATTGAACATCCGGCTTGCTGGTGAACACATCGCCTTCATTGCCAACCAGGCCGAGGATTCCGTTGTGCTGGTTGATGTGTCGCTCGTCGAGGTGCTCGCCGCGGTGCTGCCGAACCTGACGACGGTGCAGACCGTGGTCGTGGTAGGAGACGGTGATCTGGCGCCGCTTACGGCGTCGGGTAAGAACGTCATCTGTTACGACGAACTGCTCGACGGACAGCCGATCGAGTACGACTGGCCTGATCTCGACGAGAAGTCGGCCGCCGCAATGTGTTACACCAGCGGGACAACAGGACACCCCAAAGGCGTTGTGTACAGCCACAGGTCGACGTATCTCCACTCGATGAGCGTCTGCTCAGCCAACGCGATCGGCCTGGTCGACGGTGATCGGGTGTTACCCATCGCGTCGATGTTCCATGCCAATGCGTGGGGGCAGCCCTATGCGGCGGTGATGGCCGGCGCCGATCTTCTGTTGCCCGACAAGTACCTACAGGCCGAACCGCTCGTCGACATGATCGAACTGCAGCGCCCGACCGTCGCAGCGGCAGTCCCCACGATCTGGAACGACGTGCTGCAGTATCTTCATGCCAATCCCGGAAGGGATATCTCATCGCTGCGGATGGTTGCTTGCGGAGGTTCCGCTGTCCCACTGGGAATGATGAAGGAATTCGAGCAGGACTTCGGCGTGCTCATTCGGCAGGCCTGGGGTATGACCGAGACGTCTCCGCTGGCCGCTCTGGCGGCACCGCCGCCCGAAGTCACCGGCGAGGATGCCTGGACGTTGCGGGCAGCGGCAGGCCGAGTAGTGAGCGGAGTGGAGATCAGGATCGTCGACGACGAGGGTGGGGTCCTCCCGAACGACGGTAAAGCGGTGGGGGAGCTAGAGGTTCGCGGGCCCTGGATCACGGGGTCGTATTACCAGAATGCCGATTCGGAGAAGTTTCACGAGGGCTGGCTGCGCACCGGCGATGTGGGCCGTATCGATCCGCAGGGGTTCATCACGCTCACCGACCGTGCCAAGGACGTGATCAAGTCGGGTGGCGAGTGGATCTCGTCAGTGGAACTCGAGCTGTGCATCATGGACCATCCCGCCGTGCTGGAGGCCGCTGTGGTGGCGGTGCCCGACGAGCGTTGGCAGGAGCGACCGCTGGCGGCCGTTGTGATCAAGAAGGATGCGTCATCCAGTGCGCAGGAGCTGCGAGAGCACCTGTGCGACAAGGTGGCCCGCTTCTGGCTGCCCGAGCGGTGGACCTTCATCGACGAGGTGCCGAAGACCAGCGTCGGCAAGTTCGACAAGAAGTACATCCGTTCGCTGTACGCCGACGGCATGTACGACGTCGTCGAGTGCCGGGACTGACTCAACTGGTCGCGGTCAATGCCCACCGGATTCCGCCGACGACGACACGGCCCGACAGCCGGATGAGCGTGGACTCGACCGGCGGAAAGTAGGGCAGCCGCAGCGGCAGCCGTGCCCATGGCGGCAACATCGCCACCGACGTCGCCGCGAGCAGACCGTACGGTGCTCGCGCGACGACGGGCAGCGGGGGAGTCAACAACAAGTAGCGAGCGGCCTCTCGGGCCGACTGTGTGCTCGTCAACTCCGGGCGGAAGGCTTCGATGCGTTCGGCCAGTTCCCGCTCGGTCCGCGGCGGGTCGATGACACCGAGTGCCGTGGCGACGCGTGCGGTGTCGGCCACATATCCGTCACGGCCACTCTGATCGAGCGGGTGTGCCCCGTAAAGCTGGTGCGCGAGCAGGAAGCTGTCGACCTCCGCGATGTGTACCCACTCGAGCAGGTGCGGGTCTCCGGCGGCGTAGGGCCTGCCGTCGGGAGCCACACCGCTCACCCGCCGGTGAATGCCGCGCACCTTGTCCACCGCCCGCTGCGCGTCGGCGGCAGGACCGAAGGTGGTCACGGCCAGAAAGGTGCTGGTGCGCTGAAGCCGTCCCCACGGGTCACCCCGGTAGTCGGAGTGCTCGGCGACGCCTGCCATCGCAAGCGGATGCAGGGACTGCAACAGCAGCGCGCGCAGCCCGCCGACGAACATCGACGCGTCGGCGTGCACACGGCGAATTGGGCGATCCTCGTCGAACCACCGCGGGCCGGGTGTGTCGTGAATGCGGGAGCGGTTGGCCGGACCGTTCGGGCCCGCAACCAAACCGAACAGGCTGCGTCCCAGCTGCTTCCGCACGGCTCCAACGTCCGGCAACACCGTCATGACTCAACCGTACGGGAGGGCGACGGTGCGGCCCTGCCAACCGATCGACCGGCCGGAATTGCCCATTGCGCCGCTGATCGGTGCTTTACTCGGGACTATGCGACACACGACGCGGATTTTGACGCTGACGGCAGCGATGGCTTTGGCGGCACCTCCTGCGGCAGCGTTCGCCGACGGTACCGACGACGCCGGGGTCGCCGCCGGAGCGGGCGGCACCGTGCTGCCGTTCTCGCAGATCCTGCGTCGGTGCGACTTCAGCGAGACCGACTACAACGGGCCGACGGGGATGGGGAGGCCGCTCGGCACGTTGCGATCGGACGGTTCCACGCTGACCGCCGATGTGCAGATCGCGACCGCCGTGCCCAACATGCGTTACGACGTCAGGCTGATTCAAGTGCCCCGGTCCTCTGCGGTGCCGTGTTGGGGTGCGGATCCGGGCGTCGCGCAGACTTCGTTGAATACCGACAGGGGCGGGGCGGGGTCGGTGACTATTCAGGACGGAATCGAGCCGGGAGCGACAGGCGCTTGGGTGTTCATCAGTCGCCCGGACAGGTTCTCGCAGAATCCGGCAGAGTTCTACACGACGGACTTGATCGCTCCGATCTAGAACGCGAAAGCCTTGGAGGCGAAGATCTTTCGCAAGAACTCAAGCCGGCACCACTACCGTCAAGTGATTGCCTTCGCGTTCGATGCGCATGCCGGCGCGCCGCCCGATCGTCGCTACTGCGGCCGCGGTGTCAGGCTCGGATCGGGTGGAGGCCAGCACGCGGGCCAGCCGTCCCTTGTGCGCCTTATTGAAGTGGCTGACCACCGTGCGCTTGCCGTCGGAATTCTCCGAGACGACATCGACCCGCACGGCATCGGGCAACCTGCCGAGCGACGCGTACGAGCCTGACCGCAGGTCGACGACCAGCTCGTGCGCTGCGACCCTGACGAGCGCCGGCTCGAGCAGAGGTCGCCAGCGCGTCGACAGAGCGGGCTGTCCGGGCAGCTTCGATGTCGCGGAGAGCCGGTATGCGGGTATGTGATCGTCGGCGCGCAGTAGCCCGAAAAGTGCCGATCCGACCGCGAGCCTGGCCCGGGCACGGCTCGCCGCGACGCGCGTCAGCGATGCGATGTCGAGCGCGTCGTACAGCACGCCGGTATAGCGGTCGATTGCGGCGAGCGTTGGCGCATCGCATAGTGCGGCATTGCGCTCGATCTCGACGTGTTGAGCAGCCGAGAGCCCGAGTGCGCGACTGCACGCCGACGTGTCGGCGGCGAGCTCGACCAGCTCGTCGACGAGTTCGGCGCGCAGCGGCGTCAGCTCGGGGTATGACAGCGCGTCCAGGCTCAGTGATGGCCCGTCGCCGCCAGGATGCTTGGTCTCCGACGGCGGCAGCAGCACGATCACGCCGCAGACGTTATCGCGCCCTTCGGGTCAGGCCGGTGGCGCCGGGGCACCGGGGGGTGGGGGCAGCGGTGCGCCGGGCGGCGGCGGGGGCAGCGGTGCGCCGGGCGGCGGCGGTGCCATCGGCGGTGCGGGCGGGGGAGGCGGCGCCAACATCGGATCAACCGGGCCGGCCATCGGTGGTGCGGGCGGCGGCGGCGGTGGCGGTGCCATCGGTGGTGCCGGAGGCATCGGCGCCTGCTGGTTCATCAGCACGATCGGGGCGCCGGGGGGCGGTGGCACCTGATCGGGCGGCATCGGCAGGAACATGTGGTTGGTGAACTGCGACTGATAGGCGCCGCCGCCACCGACCTTGACTCCGCCGCCTTCTCCGGACGACACCGGCGTGCCGTCGGGCAGCGTCGCGGCGGTGTGACCGCCGTTCCAGCCCACGTTGAGCGCGCCGGGCTGCGTGCCGTACTGGAAGCCACGCGCAAGCAGTGCCTGCTCGATGTTCCCGGTGTGGAACCGGTCCCCGTAGACGGGGCGTCCGGTCGCCGCGTTGGTGACCCAGGAGACGAGTCCCGAGCAATCGGTACCGGCCGGGGAATCCCCACCGATGACGTAGGGCGTGCCGGACACGGAATTGACTAGCGTCAAAAGCGTTGCAACAGCAAACATGACGCCGGACGTTAACAGAGCAATTTGTAACCCACCAAAATCTGTGACCACGTTCACCGAATATGGTGTGACCGCGACCACAATGCCGAAATTCGGTGGGCCACTTCACTCAACATCCAGCAGAAAACGGCGTATTCACCGATTTGTTTGCTGCTCGTGACCGTCGTGAAAGCGATTTATGTTGGAGAGAGCAACTATTCGCGGCAGTGATGCTGTTCGAACTCGACAGAACTTACGAAAAGCATTGCAAGGCAACCAGTTATATCAGTGAGTCCAACGTTGAGCAGGGTCGCTCACCCGTACGCGAGTAGCAGTGGGACGCTCTGCTCGGCGCTCGTCAGTGAGCCATGGTGGCCGATCAACGAAGACTCCAGGGGCTCGACTGTTCGTCTCAGCAAACCTACAGAACCGCGGGCAGCGGCTACGACATCGCCGATGCGTGTTCGCGTCGTGTCGCTGACGCGCTCGCCGAACCAGCCGGCGGCAATAGCCTCGTCGCGCGAGACCACCCATGCCCGACCTGCGAGCGTGGCCTGCCATGTCGCCAACACGTCGTCGGCCGCGCCGGGAACTACATATATGTGCCGCGCCCGAGCTTCGCCCCCGATATCGGTCACGCCAACAGTGAGCGAGTCGTCGCTGTCGATGTCGACGTCGTCGGTGCCGACGGTGACCATCCCGTGGTCGGCCACGACTGCGAGCAGTCCGCCGGACGGCAGGCCCTCGACGATGGATTCCACCAGCCGGTCAATCTGGCGCAGCTGCATGATCCACGCGGTCGATCCGGGACCGTAGAGGTGGCCCATCATGTCGAGTTCGCTGTGGTAGGCGTAGCAGAACCCGCCGGCGGCAACGGACTCGCGCACCCGCGCGGACAGATCGCCCATCGCGTGCACGCCGATGTACTGGCCGCCGCGCAGCGCTGCGCGCGTCATCCCGGACCCGGTGAATTCGGCTCCGGAGATGACGCTGACCGACGCCCCCGCCGAGACGGCCCGTTCGAACGTCGTCGGCATCGGTTGCACCTCCTCGGGCGGCGCAGCGTCTCGCACGTCGGCGCCCCACGGGTGGATGCGCCAGCGCAAAGAGTTCACAACGCCGACGTCGGGCAGCCGGAAGGAGTATCCGACCATGCCGTGCTCGCCGGAGCGACATCCGGTGCCCAGCGCGGCGAGTCCGGCGACGGTGGTGGCCGGGAAGCCGACCTGCAGCGTTCGGCCGCGTAGACCGGCCATGACGGGCGCGTCGGCGGCGTGTTCGTCGAGTAACTCCGCGCCGAGTCCGTCGACCAATAGCACGCAGGCGCCGGTGATATCAGCGGCTAACGGTATCCGCCTGTCGAATCCTGCGACCCCCATCGCGGAGAGAACGGACGGTATGACGTCGGCGAGGTGTGGCGTGTCCGGACTGGGCTGTGGCAGGTCCACATGCCGAGCCTGCCACACCGCCGGACGGCCTTTACCCATCCTTGACCGTGTATTGAATCCGCGCCCTGACGATGGGCGACGTGACTACGCTTTCACTCGTGGAGCTGGGGGTTTTAGGGCCTCTGCAGGTCCGGCAGTATGGCCTGCCGGTCGCTGTCCCAGGCGCAAAACCACGCGCTGTCCTCACCATGCTCGGTCTGCACGGCGGTTCCGTCGTCACGGCCGACGCCCTCGCCGAGCTGCTCTGGGGTCCTCGTCCGCCGCGTACCGCCGTTAAGGCGCTGCAGACCCACATCTCTTCTCTGCGCCGCGCCCTCGGCGACGGCTATGTGCTGACGGAGGGGACCGGGTGGACCCTGAGCACGACCGAGATCGACGCCACCCGGTACAAGCTGGCCGCCAGGCAGGGGCGCGACGCGTTCGCGGGCGGAGACGCAGGCCAGGCCGTGGCCCGGTTCGACGAGGCGTTGGCACTGTGGCGCGGCGCGCCGGAGCTGCCCGATGGGCCGCGCGGCGGGTCGGAGAAGACGCGCTGGATCGAGAGCCACGCCGCATTGGTGGAGGACAGGGTCGACGCGCTGCTCGCGACGGGGCGGGCCGCCGAAATCGTCGGCGAGCTGGAGGCCGCGATCGCCGATGCCCCGTTGCGCGAGCGGCGTTGGAGTCAGCTGATGCTCGCCCTTTACCGTGCGGGCAGGCAGGGTGAAGCGCTTGCGGCCTACCAGCGCGCTCGGTCGATGCTCGCCGACGAGCTCGGTGTCGACCCGGGGCCAGACCTTCGTCGGCTCGAAGCAGCGATCGTTGCGCAGGATGTCGCGCTGGAAATTGCTGTGCCGGAGCAACTTTCGATAGTCACACGTGCGGTGACGTTCCTGCTCACCGATATCGAGGGGTCCACGGCGGCGTGGGAGGCCGACGCCGAAGCCATGGCGACGGCGCTCGCACGCCATGACGAGATCGTCGAACAGGTCGTCACGTCACGGGGAGGCCGCCTGGTCAAGACGCGGGGCGAGGGCGACGCGACGTTCTCGGTTTTCGATCGGCCGTCGGGCGCGGCCGCTGCCGCCATCGAGCTGCAGGAGGCGATCCGCCACGAACCCTGGGTGCTGGCTGAACCCATGCGCATCCGGGTGGCGCTGCACACCGGTGAGGTGGAGTTGCGCGATGGCGACTACTTCGGTCGGGCGGTCAATCGCGCTGCCCGTTTGCGATCGCTGGCCGCAGGCGGGCAGACCCTGTGTTCGGGCGCGACCGCCGAACTCGTGATCGACACGTTGTCCGACGATGTAGTGCTCGCCGATCTCGGGATGCGGCAGTTGCGCAACCTCGCTCGCCCAGAGCATGTCTTCGAGCTGCGGCTGGAGACGGCCGTGGATTCCGTCGAACCGGCAGTGGAAACGCCCATCGAACGGCCGGCCCTGCCCGCGGTGCTGGCCGGGCCGGGGCCGTTTGTCGGGCGAGTTCCTGAGCTCGAGGGACTTCTGGCGGAGTGGGAGTCGACGCTGGCGGCGGGTGCGCGTGCCGTTCTGATCTCGGGCGAACCCGGAGTGGGCAAGACGCGGTTGGCAGGCGAGTGGTCGCGACTGGCCTACGAGCAGGGTGCCGTCGTGCTCTACGGCCGCTGCGACGAGGACCTAGGCGCGGCGTATCAGCCGTTCGCGGAGGCGTTGCGGTCGTTGGTGCCGTGCCTGGGCGCCGACCGGTTGCGCGCCATGCGCGGGATCGAGGCGTTACTTCTGCTCGTGCCCCGACTCACCGACACCGTGCCCGATCTGACGACGCCCACACGCTCGGACCCGGATACTGAACGCTACGCATTGTTCGACGCTGTCGTCGCACTGCTGGCGATGGCGGCCGCGAGTGCGCCGGTCGTCCTGATCCTCGATGACCTGCATTGGGCGGCCAAACCCACACTGCTGCTGCTGCGACACCTGCTGCGGTTCGGGGAGCACGCCCGAGTGCAGATCGTCGGGACGTACCGCAGCACCGACCTCGACCGCTCCCATCCGCTGGCGGCCATGCTCGCCGACCTGCACCGCGACGGCTCCGCCAGTCGTCTCGCACTGGGTGGCCTCGACGAGGATGACGTCACTGCCTACGTCGCCGAAGCCGGGTACGACGACGTCGAGTTGGCGCGAGCGTTGGCCTCGGTTACCGGGGGCAACCCGTTCTTTCTGATCGAGGCGTTACGGCACGTCGCTGAGAGCGGCGGCCGATGGGACCCGAGCACGCTGCCCCAGGGAGTTCGAGAAGCGGTGAGCCGCAGGCTTTCCCGACTTCCTGCGGAGACGAACAAGGCGTTGGCTGCCGCCGCAGTCGTCGGTAGTCGATTTCCCCTCGCGCTGGTCGAGCAGGTGGTGGGCGAAGACCTCATCGACGCGTTCGACGAAGCGTGCAAGGCAGGAATCGTCATCGAGGAACCGGGCGGTCGATATCGGTTCAACCACGCCCTCGTTCGGCAATCGCTACTGGCAGAGCTGGCGTCGGTGCGGCGGATGCGGCTGCACCAGAAAATTGCCACCACGCTGGAGGCCGAGTCGGGGGCCGACGACGAACTGCTGGCCGAGCTGGCGTACCACTATTTCGAATGCGCGTGGGCGGGCAACGCGGCCAAGGCGGTCGAGTACTGCAGGCGCGCAGCGGATCAGGCGATCGAGCGCCTCGCATACGAAGGTGCGGCCGAACTCTACGACCGGGCACTGCATGCGCTCGAGGAACTCGACGACGAGTTGCCCGACCGCGACGCCCTGGAAGCCGAGCTGCTCGTCGCTCGTTGTGAGGCGCTGCTGGCGGCGGGCGACGTGGGTTCGGCGGCGGGTGCGGTAGCGCAATTGCGTCGCGCAGCAGGGGATTCGGTGCGGCTGTCAGCCTGGGGCACGTGTTTCGACGGCCAGCTTTCGATGCTGACGAATCCCGAACGTTTGGACGAGATCGAATCCGAGGTAGGCGCCGCCGCACAACGGTTGGCCGAGCTGGATGATGCTGCGGGGGAGGCGAACGCCCACACGGTCCGGGCTGCGTGCCTGGCCCGCCTGGGCCGCATCGCTGATAGCGAAACGGAGTTGGATCAGGCGCTGACCGCGGCACGACGTGCGCGCGACCACCGTCGGGTGAATGCCGTGTTGGCGGGTGCGCCGCTGGCGGCGTTGTGGGGACCGAATCCGGTGCCGCGCGCGGGTGGTCGGTGTCTGGATGTCGTTCGGCTGCTGCGCATCACGACGGGGTCGCCGGTGGTGGAGGCCACGTCGACACGGTGCCAGGGAGTGCTGGATGCGATGCGTGGACGCGCGGCCGCGGGCCGGCAGCTGATCGATTCGGCCAGACGCACCCTCACCGAACTCGGCATGCGGCACGCGTTACTGGAGGTCGACCAGTTCGCAGGCATCGTCGAGTTGGTCGCTGACGACCCGGCTGCTGCCGAACCGCATCTGCGGAGGGCGTATGACGGATTTCGCAGGATGGGTCTGGACGCCGATACCGCAGAGACCGCGGCTTTCTTGGCGCGAACTTGCCTGGTGCTTGATCGGGACGCCGAGGCCGACGAACTGTGCAGGGAGAGTGAGCGACTCGCCGGCCATGCGTTGAGGCCGTCGATCACCTGGCGGACGGTTCGTGCTCAGTTGCACGCACGTGCTGGTGCTCATGACGAGGCTCGGCGGGTGGCAGGGGAGGCCGTCAGCATCGCCGAGCGTACTGACGCTTTGGTGGATCACGGTGACGCCTGTCTGACGCTGGCGATGGTGTTGGCCATGGCCGGTGACACTGTGGGGTCGCGCGCGGCAGCTGAACAGGCGGTCGCACTGTTTGAGCGCAAAGGTGCTGCGGCACTGGTCGAAAGGGCGCGGCAGGTTCTCGGCCGCCGCGTCCCCGCCACAACACCTGCATCGCAACCGTCCACCGTCGAGCCGGACAACACGTGTGTGCGAGTGCTTCGTCGCGTAGACGCTGCGCTCCAACGCACGGCCTGGGACGAATTCGAGCATGAGTATGCTCCCGTTGGTTCGATCGAGAGTCGTCGGAAGATAGTGGGCTTTGGTCCGGCCGATTATCAACCCAGTGAATTTGCGAGCCAAGCACGAGATTTCGGTGGCGTAATGGGAGCAGCGCGCCTCCGGCGTGATGTCGTCGCTGTGCGGGGTGAGCGGATGGCCCTCACCAGGTTGGTGGTTGGCACTACCGACACAAGCCCGGGAGCCCCTCAGGACGAGATGCTTCAGTTGGTCGGTATCGACCGCACCGATCGAATCGTGACGCAGATCTGGTTCGATGTCGACGACATCGATGCCGCGATCACCGAGATGGAGGCTGTGCACGCCCGTTTCGAACTCGAAGGTGCGCCTTTGCGTGGGCTGGAAAACGAGTGTGTGCGGGTGCTTAACCGCGTTGATGCCGGCGTGCAGAACGCAGACTGGGGCGAAGTAGAGCAGCGGTATGCCCCCCGCGGTTCTATCGAGAGTCGCCGGAAGATAGTCGGCTTCGATCGAGTCGACTATCGACCTAGCGAATTTGCAAGCAAGACCAGAGAATTTGCGCGTGGGATACGCTTCGGACGTTTCCGCCGTTTGATCCTCGCGGTACGAGGCGAGAGCTTAGCTCTCTCCCGGGTGGCGGTCGGCACCGCCGACGCGAGCCCAGGCGCGCCACAGGATGAGTGGCTACAGGTGGTCGGCATCGACGCGGACCGTCGAATCGCGCTGCAGGTGTGGTTCGACGTCGAGGACATGGACGCCGCGATAGCGGAACTCGACGCACAGCACAAGCGGCTAGAACAGCAACCGCAGAGTGCGCGACTCGCGAACGCCGCGAGCCGAGTGGATGCTCGGTTCAACACGTTGTTTGCGGGTCGACGCTGGGACGAGGTTGTGTCGATTTGGGCCGACGACGTGACGGTCGAAGACCGGCGTCGAGGGCTTCGACGAGAGGTGAATTACGACCACGCTAGCGGACTGGCTGAGGTGCAAGCGATCGCCGATCTCGGCGTCCAAATGATGACGTCGACTGTGATTGCGGTGCGCGGCGAGCGTCTGGCCCTGAGCCGTACGCGCTATTCGGGCCGTGACCGGCGACCAGAAGCGTTCCACACCGAGGTATTGCGCATCATCGAGATCAACCCCGAAGGGCGATGCGTCGCGTCCATCGCGTTTGACGTGGACGATCTCGATGCCGCGTTCGCCGAACTCGACGCGCGTTACCTCGCAGGCGAAGCGGCTCCGCACGCGCAGGCATGGTCCGTCGTCGTAGATTCGTGCTCAGCGATCAATCGACAAGAGCTTCCCCCGGCGACGCCGGACTGGGTCCACATCGACCATCGGCCAGCGACACCCTTCGCCTCGAGCGACATGATGGCGATACTCAGCAATTCACGGAACGTGACGCCGGAGTTTCGCAGCTATATCGAAGCAGTACATACCTTGAGCGATGTCGGAGCAGTTGTGACAAGCAGATCCGTTGGGATCTCGCAGGACGGATTCGAAGCCGAGTGGAGGGTGGTCCTCCTCCAAACGGTCGACGGCGACCTGATTAACCGAAACGAAGTATTCGACGAGGCGGATCTCGACGCTGCACTCGCACGGTTCGACGAAATCAGCTGCCCGGCAACACGGCTGGAGAACGACGCAGTCCGAGTGGGTGACCGCCTGCGGGCGTTGTTCGAAGCCCGCGATTGGACTGCACTCGCAGAACTGTATGCAGACGACGTCACCGGGGACGATCGCCGTCGTGTCATCGGGGGCGGCGCCCGCACCGGTAGGGATACCGAGATCGCCAACATGCGTGCGATGGCGGAACTCAACGCGCCGCGTATTCACGCGACCGTGATTGCGGTACGCGGGCGACGGCTCGCCCTTTTTCAAGATCGCGTCGTGGACGGTGACGAACTGGTCGAGGCATCGTTCCTCGGTGTCTTCGAGATCAACGCTGACAACCGGATCGTCGGGGTGGTGGGTTTCGACGACGAGGACCTCGACGCCGCCTACGAGGAGCTCGATTCCCGTTACATCGCGGGTGAAGCTGCGGCGAATGCGCACACCTGGTCAGTCATCACGCGGGCCTACGCGGCAGTCAACAAGCATGAGCTTCCGGCATGGACGCCCGATACGGTCAACGTCGACCACCGGAGAACCACCGCCTTCGCGCCCGGTGACCTAGCGTCATACCTTCACGCAACGTGGTTCCAGACGCCCGATGTTAGGGTCGACATAGTGGCCGTTCATCGGCTGACGAGTTTCGGCGCAGTTGTCACCCATGTCGCGAAAGGAACCACGGAACAGGGATTCGAGGGTGAGTGGCGGGAAATCACCTTGTCGATTGTCGAAGGTGACCGCATTAGCCGCAGCGAGATGTTCGACGAGGCAGATCTCGATGCAGCACTCGCCCGATTCGACGAACTGGCTAACCCGGCAACGCGACTGGAGAACACCGCGAGTCGAGTGGAGGCGCGCGCGCAGTTCCTTGTCGCAGCAGGACACTGGGATGCGATGGCGGAGGTCTTGGCTGACGACGTTTCGATCGATGATCGTCGTCGCGTCGTGAATGCCGGCCTGCGACGGGGTCGAGATGCGGTGGTCGAGGATCTACGGGTCGGTGCCGAAATCGGCTTGACACACATTACGCCTAGGGCCATCGCCATTCGGGGCGAGCGATTGACGCTGGGACACATCCGCTATTCAGGTGACGAAGAACGACCCGAGGTCGGCGTGATCGATCTGGTTCAAATCGTCGAAATCGATGCGGACGAAAGAATCACGGCCCTCGTTCTTTTCGACGCCGACAACCTTGGTGCCGCTGTCGAGGAACTCGAGTCCCGTTATGTGTCGGGCGAAGGCGCTGCTCTTGCGCGCACTTGGTCGGTGATTGCCGAGAGTTGTGCCGCGCTCAATCGACAAGAGCTGCCCGAGCGAACGCCGGGCTTTGTGTACGTCGACCGGCGGCGAGTTGCAAACATGGGGGCGGCCGACGTGAGTGACTACTTCCGTGCGGCATGGGAACTCACACCTGATATGACGACTCTCGTCGAATCCGTGTATCGATTGAGCGACGTCGGCGCGGTCGTCAGTCAAGTGGCGCAGGGGACTTCGCACGATGGCTTTTACGCCGAGTGGCGGGTAGTCAACCTGTTCACCGTCGATGACGGCTTCACGAGCCGCTGCGAAGTCTTCGACGAAACCGACGTCGATGCCGCGCTGGCGAGGTTCGACGAACTCACTAGGCAGCAGCAGCCGCATAACGCGGCAAGTCGAATGATGACGCGGTTTCAGCATGTGCTTCACGCTCGCGACTGGGATGGCATGGCTGAGATCTTTGCGGAGGACATCTGCCTTTACGACCGCCGTCCACTAGTCGGTGTTGAGTTCATCGGGCGCGACGCCACAATCGCGAACATGCGAGCATCCGCCGATACCGGCGTGAAGAACGTCACGTCGACGGTGGTCGCGACACGTGGCAGCCGGCTGACGCTGCACCGTGTTCTGATCGGTGGCAGAGATGAACGACCTGAGGCCTTCCGCACCGAGGCGCTCGTCATCGGTCAGGTCGACGCCCTGGACCGGCTCTCTGCCTTTGTCATGTTCGACCTCAACGATGTCGACGACGCATTAAAAGAACTCGACGCTCGATACCTCGCCGGCGAAGCCGCCGCACACGCGCAGACCTATTCTGTGATCGCGGATGCATTCGTGGCAGTCAACCGACACGAACTTCCCACGACGACATCAGCGGACTTCGTCAGCCTCGATCACCGTCGACCAATCGCGTTCGCGCCCGGTGAAATGATGGCGTACCTCCAGGCCACCTTGAACGACGCGCCTGAAATCCGTATCGACATCGAGACGGTCCACCGACTGAGCAGCCACGGGGTGGTCGTCTCCCACAAGTGGCACAACACCTCACAACAAGGCTTCAACGCCGAGTGGCGGGTGATCACCATCTCGACAGTCGAGGATGGCCGAATCAATCGTTGCGAGCTGTTCGACGATACGGAGCTTGATGCGGCACTTGCGAGGTTCGACGAGCTGTGCAGTCCCGCACCACAGCTCCGGAATACCGCGAGCCGAGTGGCTGAACGATTCCGGGCAACTTTCGCAGCTCGCGACTGGGATGCGATGGCCGAAATGCTTGCGCAGGACTTCTACAACGAAGATCGCCGGTCCGTCGTGAATGCTGGGATCCGCCACGGCCGGGACTCCCTGTTGCAGGACATGCGATCCGCCGCCGACGCTGGGATACCGACACTTTGCTCGACTGATCTTGCGACCCGTGGAGAGCGCCTCCTCCTAGTTCGGGCAGAATCGTCCTACGAAGCGCAACCTGGTGCGTTCTACGTCGAGAACATTGCGATAGCAGAGATCGATGCAGACGGAAGCGTCACCGCTCAGGTCGTCTTCGACGTTGATGACCTCGATGCGGCATTTCAAGAACTCGACAAACGCTACATCGCCGGCGAAGCGGCCGCGCATGCACACACGTGGTCGGTCATCAAAGATGGCTATGCCGCGCTCAACCGCCACGAAATTCCCCCGACGACGCCAGATTGGGTGAACATCGACCATCGGCGAGGAGGTAGCGCATTCCCACCAGGCGAGTTGGCGACATATGTTCGCTCTTCCTGGGTGGATTCACCGCAGAACAGAATCCATGTCGAGGCGGTTCATCGGCTGAATGATCTTGGGGCCGTCGTCACCAGTACGACGCGAGGGGTGTCGGTCACCGGCTTTTACGCGGAGTGGCGAGAGGTCGGCCTGGTGATGGTCGACGGCGAGAAGCTCAATCGCACGGAGTTATTCGACGAGACCGACCTCGACGCCGCGCTGGCGAAGTTCGACGAACTCAGTAGTTCAAGATTCTTGGAGAACGCTGCCGGCCGTATACTCAAGCGAGCTCGCGCATGTTTCGCGGCTCGTGATTGGGACGGCATGCGCGCCACCCTCGCGGAGGAATTCACGCTTGACGATCGCCGACGCACAGTAAACGGCGGGATGCGTCATGGTGGAGATTCCATGATTCGTGATGCCCGCACAGCAACCGATGTCGGCATCACAGGTGTCGCTGAAGAGGTCATCGCTGTGCGAGGAGAGCGACTGATTCTGACGCACACGCGTTATTCAGAGTGCGATGACCAAACCGAGGCCTTCTTCGACGAGGTACTCGAAGTCATCGAGATCGACGACGCCGGCAATATCTCCATGAATATCGTGTTCGACCCAAACGACGTCGACGCGGCATTCGCTGAACTCGACGCGCGGTACCTCGCCGGCGAAGCGGCGCCGTATGCGCAGACGTGGTCAGCGGTCGCAGAGACCCATGCCGCATACAACCGGAATGGCCTCGTGCCCGATGACAATTGGGTGAGTACCGACCACCGGCGGGGATACCCGGCAGACCAGCTCAACACGACAATTCGCGGTGCTCGAGAGCTCACGCCAGACCTCAGTATCTACATCGAATCTGTGCATCGGCTCAGCGATCGTGCCGCGGTGGTCACCAATAGATCCGTTGGTTCATCGCATCAGGGATTCGTCGCCGAGTGGCGAATGACCCAGCTAATGACCGTTGACGGCGACCATGTCACACGTTTGGAGATCTTTGACGAGACCGACCTAGACGCTGCGCTCGCGAGATTCGACGAACTCACTACGCGGGTTCCCCGCATTGAGAACGCGACTACGCGTATCTGGGATCGGCTTGCCGACGCATTCAATCGCCGCGACGTGGACGCCTTCGTCGACCTCACGGCGTCGGATGGCCACTTTGCTGATCGACGCATGGGACTGCGGGACTCCCAAGGCGGGGCAATGCGTCGGCGCGTGGTCGAAACGCTATTCGAGTATCCAGAACTTTGGCGGCTGGATGTTGAGCACATTGCGGTTCGGGGATCGCGGCTTTGTCTGAGCCGTCAAACTTTTCGCGATTTCGGTGACGTTGACCGACCGACTTGTGTCGAAGTCCTGACGCTGACTGAGAGCGCGACCGATGACCTCGTCCACGACTTCGTACTCTTCGATCCGGATGATATCGAGCCCGCGTTGGCAGAACTCGACGCACGCTACCTGGCCGGCGAAGGCGCGGCCCACGCACAGATGTGGGCACTCGTTGTCGACAGCTACGCCAGGTTCAACCGGCATGAGCCGCCTTTGACGACTCCTGATTGGGTGAACATCGACCACCGTCGGGTGACAGCGTTTGAGCCCGGCGACCTGACAAACTACGTCCAAGCGGCGTTTACCGTCACGCCCGACACTCAGGCCCATATCGCGGCAGTGCACAGGCTGAGCAATCTCGGAGCGGTTATCACGGCCTCGACGTATGGAACGTCGCCGCAGGGATTCCGCGCCGAGTGGCGGGATATTCATCTACTCACATTCGAGGGCGACCTAGGCAACCGCTTCGAGCTGTTCGACGACGAAGACCTCGACGCCGCGCTCGCGCGGTTCGACGAAATCAACAAACCGCCACCTCGACCCGACAACGCTGCGATGCGGGCTTGGCGGCGTTTTTCGGAGGTGTACAACCGGCGAGATCTGGAGGGGTTTCTCGCCGTCCACGACGAGGACGCTTATTACGATGATCGCCGGAAGGGACTTCGCGACGAAGGTCCCGTGGACCCGGATGTCGGGCGTGCGCTCTTGTTTGAGGCGGCCCCGAGTTGGCGACTGTCTATCGAGCTCATCGCCACTAGGGGAGAAGCCCTGGCGCTGATGCGCGGCAGATTCCGCGATATCGATGAGCCAGATGGGCCGAGCGTAGTGGAGGTCCTCGCGGTGGTCGAGGTGTCCGACCGCGAAATGATTGCTTATGAGGCCTTTTTCGATCCGGACGAGATCGACTCCGCGTTGGCGGAACTCGACGCCAGGTTCCTGGCAGGGGTCGATGCGGCTCACTCACACATTTGGAAGCTGGTCAATCAGACCTATGCGAGGTTCAATCGGCATGAACTGTCACAGACGACTACCGACTGGGTGAACGTCGATCACCGGCGCGCCATGGTTCCTGCGCCCGGTGAGATGAACGAGTACGTCAGCGCAATGTGGGCGGTCGCGCCGGACGTCCGCACCCGAATCGAGAGCGTGCATCGATTGACCCATCTTGGCGCTGTGTTCACCCACACCGAGTCGGGAACGTCGCGCGAGGGCTTCGATGCCGAATGGCGCGAGATCACCCTTCTGATGTTCGACGGCGAATTGATCAGCCGCTGTGAACTCTTCGACGACCACGATCTCGATACGGCCCTGTCTTGGTTTGACAAACTCAGCGTGCCTGCAACACACCTCGATAATGCGGCGATTCGCGGGGACGGCAGGGCCGCAGACGCATTCAATCGTGGGGATCTTGAGGGCTACCTCGGCGTGTTGGCGACCAACGCGCAGTACGACGACCGGCGGCGGGGGCTGCGCAATGCCGGCCCAATTAACCGGGAGTTCGTACGTGGGCTGCTTTTCACCGGGCCCTCGAGTTGGCGCGTAGAGATCGAGCCTGTCGCCAACCGGGGGCGCCATCTTGCACTGGTTCGCCACATCTGTCGCGACAGCGGTGAGGCCGGCAAGCCCGTCGTTGCTGAGGTATTGGCGGTTGTCGAGGCGCAGGACGATGAACGGATCAGCCGCAGTGTGCTTTTCGATCTCGATGAGATCGCCGCCGCCTTCCAGGAACTGGACAGTCAGTATCTCGCTGGGGAAGCGGCCCAATGCCGCGACACCTGGTCTGCGGTGGCGCAGATGTACTCCGGACTCAACCGGCACGAACTTCCCGCGTGGATAACGGACGTCGTCCACCTGGACTACCGCACAGTCGTCACAATCGATCCCAACGATCTGGCTGAAACCCTCCGCACCGCGTGGGATCTCGTGCCGGACCTCACCATGTACGTCGAGAGCATTCATCGACTCACCGACGTCGGAGCCGTCGTCACCAACAGGTCGTACGGCCGCTCGAAAGAGGGATTCGATGCGGAGTGGCGAATGATCCAAGTCCTCACAGTTGGGCGTGGTCGAATCGACCACTTCGAACTATTCGACGAGGGTGATATCGACGCCGCACTCGCCAGACTCGACGAACTCAGTTCGTCAGCAACGCGACTCGAGAATGCAGCGAGCCGTACGCGAGCACAAGTCTGCGATACATACAACCGCCGTGATGTGGACGGATTTCTTTCGCTCGCCAGCGGCCGATACGTGGACCGCAGAAAAGGACTGCAATATGAAGGAGCGGCCGACGGGGATTACGCAGCCGCGGTATTGTCCGGAACGCCCACGAGTTGGCACCTGGAACATGAGGCGGTTGCCATCAGGGGAGACCGCTTGGCGCTGAGCCACGAAACGTTCCGCGACACAGCCGATGCCGAACTGCCAGTCACCGTTGAATTGATCGCGCTCACGGATCTCACCGACAAATTCGTGCCGTGTGTAGTGTTTTTCGACCCTGACGACATTCACTCTGCCTTTGCTGAGCTCACCGCTCGCTGGGTCGCATCGGGAGAGGTCGAGCATCCCGCGGTCATCCAATCTGCGCAGCGAATTTTTGACATGGCCAATCGCCATGACTGGGCCGCCATTGCGAATCGTCTCGGCGACGCGACGTATGTAAGCCACCGACAGCTCGGACTCGACGACGCCGACATATCCGGTTACCTGTCATCGATTCAGCTATGGGCGTCACTCGTACCCGATCTGTGGGTCGAAGCCGCCGAGGTCTTCGCGCACTCGGCGATGGGTGTTTTGGCGAGGCTGGTGCTGAAAGGCACGTCGACCGAGGGCGCTGTCGTTGAGGTTCCGGCGATTTATCTCATACTTCTTGACGGTGATCGCGTCACCCATCTCGAGACCTACGACCCTCAACAGCGCGATAGGGCACTCGCCAGATTCGAGGAACTGAATGTGACCGCGCCGCTTTCGGATAACGCAGTCACACGGGTTCTCACAGGCGTGGTTGATTACATTAACCGCCGCGACGTGGACAGTTATCTGTCCATTTTCACCGACGACGCCCGGTACGAGGATCGGCGAAAAGGCTTGCGTGACGCGGGGCTCGTCAAGCCAGACTTTGCCCGTGCGGTAATTGATGGGGCCGGCACGGGTTGGCAGGTGGAAGTCGAGTGCATTGCAAATCGGGGACCGCATCTTGTGCTCTGTCACCTGACATATCGCGATCACGACGAGGCCGACCACCCAGTCGTCGTGGAAGCCCTATTCATCGCGGAAATCACCGTCAGCCAATTGATCTCTACTCTCCTGCTTTTCTACCCCGACGACATCGATGCCGCTCTCGCCGAGCTGACCGCCCGCTGGATCGCATCAGGAGAGTGCGGCCACCCCGGAGTAATGGAAGCAATCCAGACTTTCGCCGAGTCCGCTAATCGACATGAGTGGGACAAACTGGCCACACGTCACGCCGGCGCAACGTATACCAATCACCTGCAGCTAAGAGGTGGCGCCGACACGGTCGCCGACGATATGTCTTCGCTCCGCATGCTCACGTCACTCGTTCCCGACTTGCGGTTCGAGTTGACCGACGTCCTTCGACTTTCGGCGACTGGCATCGTCATCCATACGGTCGCGAAGGGCACCTCGACCGATGACGTCCCGTTTGATCTTCCATTTGTTGTACTGCTCCTGATCGACGGTCATCGCATCGTCCACGCCGAGACGTACGACCTCGACCAACGCGAGCAGGCACTCACTCGTTTCGACGAACTCACTGTTGATGGGCCTCAGCCGAACAATGCACTAGCGCGAGTTCTCGCACGAGTGGTGGATGCCTTCGACCGGCGTGACCCTGACAGGTACCTCGCCCTTTTTTCTGAGGACTGTACTTACGAAGATCGGCGGAAAGGCCTGCGTGACGCGGGGTCGATCAGGCCAGACTACGCGCAAGCAGTGACATTCGGTGCGGCCGCGGGGTGGCAAGCGGAGTTTGAGACCATCGCTGTCAGGGGAGAGCATCTGATGCTGGGCCGCGCGACATTTCGCGATCAGAGCGAGGCCGGTAATCCGATCGCTGTCGAGGCATTGAATATCGGCAGCATCAACAAAGACGAATTGATCTTCTGGTTCGCCGTTCTCGACCCCGACGACATTGATGCCGCGTTCGCGGAACTCACCGCTCGCTGGATCGCGTCGGGAGAGGTTGCATACCCTGACGTCATCGAGGCTGCACTCCGATCGAACGAGATGTACAACCGGCACGACTGGGACGCAATCGCGGCCAATGAATTCGGTGCGACTTACGTCAACCACCGGCAACTGGTCAGCGCGGAACCCGAAACGATCGAAGACCATTGGCGGTCGATTCGCGCCTTGGCTGCTCTCATCCCAGACTTGAGGACAGAGCCTGTCGAGATACTTGCCCATTCCGCCAAAGGCGTGGTAACAGATCTCGTCGTCAAGGGCAGGACGCCCGAAGGCGCCGTCATCGAGTTCCCAGTGATCACCCTCATCCTTTTCGACGGAACGCGTGTCATCCACATGGAGGCCTTCGACGTCAACCAACGCGGACAGGCGCTCGCGCGATTCGACGAACTCCACGGTCAGTACACCTAGTTGGCGGTTGGTGGTGTGGGTTGGAAGGGGGTGTAGCACCACCATTGGGCGCGTTCGCCGGTGGGTCCGCGGTAGGGCGCGGCGTCGGGTGGGGGTCGGGTGGGTGGGCGCGCGAGTGATCCCGGGCTCAGGGTTCGGCCATCGCTGTCGGTGACGGTGAGGCTGTCGGCGGGTCCGGTGATGGTGATGACGCCGCGGTGGTGGGCCCGGTGGTGGTAGGGGCACAGCAGGACCAGGTTGTCCAGGTCGGTGGGGCCGCCGTCTTCCCAGTGCTGGATGTGGTGGGCGTGCAGTCCGCGGGTGGCTCCGCAGCCGGGCACCGCACACGTGGGGTGGCGGTGTTCTAGGGCGCGGCGTAGCCGGCGGCCGATGGTGCGCGTGGCGCGCCCGGCACCGAGGGGTTGTCCGTCGCGGTGGAACCACACCTCACAGGTGGCGTCGCAGGTGAGGTATTGGCGGTCGGCGTCGGTGAGCAGCGGGCCGAGGTGCAGGTTGGCGATGCGGTCGTTGATGTCGAGGTGCACTACGACGGTGGTGTGCTGGCCGTGGGGGCGGCGGGTGGCGTCGGTGTCCCAGCCGGCTTCGACCAGGCTCATGAACGCCTCACCCTTGGTGGGAAACGGCGGCGCTACCGCGGCGGGCAGGGTGTCGGTGTCGTGGTCGCGTTTCCACGCGGCGACCGCGGCATCCAGATGGGACTGCACGGCGGCGTCGAAGGTTGCGGCGTCCAGGTGCGACAGGGTGATCTTCCAGGTGGTGGTCTGCTCGTCGCTGTGGGTGGTGGTGATCGTGGGCCGCGGCGGCGGCTCGGGTTCGGCCTCGGGTGGGGTGTCGCGCCAGGGGTCGGGTTCAGATGGCAGGGGTGGTTCGGCCTTGAGGGCGGTGTTGAGTTGGCTGACGGTGGCGACCTCGGCCAACGTCACGTAGTGCCCATCAGAACCTGCGCCGGCTTTCTCGGCGATGATGGCGACTTGATCCAGTGACAACCGGCCTTCGCGCAGGCCCGCCATGCACAGCGGAAACTGTCGGGCCCGGTGCGCAATCGCGGCGATCTTCCCGGCGTTTCTGGTCGAGGAGCCGGTCTTCCACGCCACCAAAGCCGACAGCGAGCGACACCCGGTCATGCCGACCAGGTCGTCGTGGTCCATCTCGGCCACGATGTCCACGATGCGCGCGTCGATGGCGTTGCGCTGACCCATCAACTCACCCAGCTCGCCGAACAACACCTCCAGCCGGTCCTTCGGACGCACGACCGCCCCGTCGGAGGCGGCGATCGAAGACATGACCCCATCAAAACAGAGGGGTCCGACAAATACTGGGCCGCAACCGTTTAGCGACAATGTCGCTGATGGTTGGAGCTTGCGGAGCAAGCATGGTCCGACGAACCCGAGGGTATCGCGCACCAGGAACCGCAACGTGAAAACCGACCATTGACATGCAGCCGGAAGGCTGCCTATGGTGAACATGCAGCCAGACAGCTGCATAAACAGATATGACACAGACGGACGAGGTATTCAAGGCGCTGGCCGACCCCAGTCGGCGCCTGCTGCTCGACAGCCTCAATTCACGCAACGGGCAGAGCTTGCGCGACCTTTGCGCGGAAATGTCCATGGCACGGCAGTCGGTCAGTAAGCACTTGGCGGTGCTCGAAGCAGCCAACCTGATCACCACGGTGTGGCAGGGCAGGGAAAAGCTGCACTACCTCAACGCCGAACCGATCAACGCGATCGCCGACCGCTGGATCACCCAGTACGACCGTGCGCGGGTGCAGACACTCGCCGATCTGAAAATCGCATTGGAGACCGAACCGATGAGCAATAGCGCCGCATTCGTCTACACCACCTACATCCGAACCACTCCTGAACGACTGTGGCAGGCGATCACCGATCCGGCGTTCTCGCATCGCTACATGGGGCACGCGATCGCGTCGGACTGGGAGAAGGGCTCGACGTATGTGTGGGAGGACCGAAAGCTCAAGATCGAGCATCCGGAGCAGGTGATCCTCGAATCGGATCCGTACCGCCGGCTCGCGTTCACCTTTCACACGTTCGTGCCGGAGCTCACGGAGCTGGGGCTCGGCGAAGAGGTCATCGCCAAAGCCGCAGCGGAGAGCAGGTCAAAGGTGTCGTTCGACATCGAACCGGTCGACGACGGTCAGGTGAAGCTGACCGTTGTGCACGACGACTTTCCGCCTGAAAGCACTGTGCGCGAACTCATTTCCGGTGGGTGGCCGTGGAAGCTGTCGAATCTCAAGACGGCGCTGGAGGAGGGGAGTGACGAGAAGTGAAGATGCCACCGATCGTGTCGGCAGGGGAGTGGGGCGCCGCCCTGCAGGAGATGCTCACCAAAGAAAAAGAGGTTCAACGCGCCCGCGATGCGTTGGCCGCCCAGCGGCGTCGCATGCCCTGGACACCTGTTGACAAGGAGTACGTCTTCGACGGGCCCGACGGCAAGCTGAGCCTTCTCGAGCTGTTCGACGGCAGACGCCAGCTGATCGTCTATCGCGCGTTCATCGAACCCGGCACAGGCGGCGACGATGTCCCCGGGCACCCCGGCTGGCCCGAACACGGCTGTGTGGGTTGCTCATTGATGGCAGACCATGTGCCGAATCTCGCTCATCTCAACGCCCGCGACACAACGTTCGTGTACGTATCGCGGGCCACGCAACCCGACCTCGACCGGATGAAAGCGAAGATGGGGTGGCGGCACCCGTGGTACTCGCTCACCGATGACTTCGACAAGGACTTCGGTGTCGACCTCTGGCATGGCACCAACGCCTTCATCCGCGACGAGAACGACCGTGTCTTCCGCACCTACATGATCTCCGGCCGCGGAGACGAAGTGTTCGTCGGCACCTGGAACCTGCTCGACATGACCGCGCTTGGGCGGCAGGAGAATTGGGAAGACTCGCCCGAGGGTTATCCGCAGGGCCCGCCCTACGAGTGGTGGCGCTGGAACGACACCTACGCCGAGCCGGGCCACGGCCCCGGCGGATGCTGCTCCTAGGACTTCACGCTCGCCAGCGCCTGGTCGATGATCTCCGACCACCGCGCGGCGTTGACGGCCTCGATCGCCGTCTCGCCCGCGAAAGCGCTCGAGATGACGAGGTCGGGTGCCACGGTGCCGAGTAGCTTCACACTGTCCCGCATGGCTGCCGCGTCACCCCGGCCGGGCACCACGAACGTCGACCAGGTGCCGTCACCGGCGGGAAAGATCGTGTCGCCGGTGAACAGATATCGGTCGCCGCCCACGCCCGTCACCAGGTAGCAGGTGCTTCCGGGTGAATGACCTGGTGTGGGAAGCACTTCCACACCGTTGAGGTCGACGTGTCGCACAGCTTCCAGCGGTACGTCGACGCGACCGTGTTGCGCAATCTCTCTCAGTTCGGCTGCGGGAGCGTGCAGCTGGCGACCGAAACGTTCGGCGATGCGGGCCAGGTTCGGGCCCGCCTCGTCGAGGTGCGACAGATATTGGCCGTGGACGCCGCCTAGTTCGTCGATAGCATCGAAATCCGCGTCGCTGGCCGGACTGTAGAAGAGCACATTGCCAGCCGGCCGTTGCCACAGGTACGCGTGGGTGGTCAAACCGGGAAACGGTGAATCCATGCGGGTCTGATAGAGATCGTCGTTGATCTTCGTCAAAGTAGCCATGACTCCACCCTGCTTCCTCAACCATTGTTGAGGTCAAGCAAGTGCCGGACGGGAGGTTAGACTTCACCCCTGGCGGCAACAGAGTACGTAGCCGACGGCTCTCCGTGGCTGCAACGAGACTCTCGCTACGAAGGGTGCCATCTTGGGGCGAATCGTCGTCGCCGCTAGTTCGCTGTCTGGCCATGTTCTTCCGATGATGCGCATTGGCGCCCACCTGCGCGAAAGCGGTCACGACGTCACCGTCGTGTCGTCTCCTGAATTTCGGGACGACGTCGAGCGTGCTGGCCTGCGCCTGGTGCCCCTCGATGCGGCCGCGCGCGTCCGCCCGCCGGCACCACCAACGCGCCTCCCGATGCCGAACCTCTTGCGCCGCTATCTGCATGGGCTCGCGGAACTCGAATCGACGTTCGTCGCACCTCTGGCCGCCCAGTACGACGCGCTTGAGCGGGTGCTGGCAGAGGATCCCGTCGATGTCGTGCTGGCTGATCTGACCTTCACCGGCGTGCTGGCGCTCTTGCTCGGAGATGGGCCCAGGCCAGCGGTTTTCACGGTCGGTGTCGGTCCAATCACCTTGTCGAGCGTGGATACTCCGCCGTTCGGCATGGCCTGGGCTCCCCGGCCGGGCATGGACTACGACGGCGTCCACCGCCTGGTCCAGGGCGTGATGTTGCGCGGCGTGCAGAAGTCCTTGAACCGCGCACTCGGCGCGCTTGGAGCACGACCGTCCCCAGTTGGCCTCGTGGACTGGCCGCGGCTGGCCGATGGACTGGTCCAGCTCACGGTGCCGGCGTTCGAGTACCCGCGTCAGGATCTACCGGAAACTGTCGACTTCGTCGGCCCAGTACTACTCGACGGGGTGGCGAAATTCGACCCGCCCGACTGGTGGCCCGAGATCCACTCTGCCCGCAGAGTTGTGCATGTCACGCAGGGAACGTTCGACAATCATGACCAGGACCGACTGATCGGCGCGACAATCGCCGCACTGGAGGGTACGGACACCGTCGTTGTGGCGACCACCGGACGGCCATTCGAGGACACCGGACTCCCGCCTAACGTCTTCGTCGCCGAGTGGCTTCCGTACGGAGCCCTCCTCCCGCACGTCGACGTCATGGTCACCAACGGCGGTTACGGCGGTGTACAGCACGCTCTGCGGTACGGCATTCCGTTGATCGTCGCCGGCGAGACATCCGATAAGGCCGAGGTGGCCGCCCGCGTCGCGTACACCGGAGTCGGTATGAACCTGGGCTCCGCGGCGCCCTCTCCCGCGCGGATCCGAGCAGCAGTCGACGACGTTCTCGCCAACTCCGACTATCGCTGTGCAGCTCAACGCATCGGCGCCGACATCGTCGAATCGCAGCCGCTGGAAAGCATCGGACGATTGGTCAACAGTGTGATCCGGACACGTGGCGTCCACAACTGAGCGGATTCAAAGGTCCACCGCCCTAACGATGTTGGCGATTCGCTCCGCCACATTCTGCACAACGAGGAGTGCTTCCGCATCGCTCGCGGGCAGATAGCGGTCGTCGGCCTTGTCGTAGACCGCCCCCGCGATCGCAGCGTGGTCGGTGGGCAGTTCGGTGAGCTCGACGCGCCACCCATTCCGCCGCAGTGTCGCGGCGAAATCGCGGCTGACGCCGACCGGTATGACGTCATCGTCGACGCCGTGTAACAGCGTGAACGGTGAACCCGCGCCGAACTCAGTCAGGTCGGTGGGCAGTGTCTGTCCGGAGACCGAATCTGCGACCATGAACGCTCCCGCGAGGCAAATCGTTTGTGCCAAGGAGAGATCGAACTTCGTCGCGTGGATCGTCGCTCCCGCTGCCGCTGCTCCACCGAGCGACCAGCCGACCAGGACGATCGGTGACGTCCACTGCGCGCGGACGAACTTCAGCGAACCCAGCAGGTCGGCACGACCGCGGTCTGAGGCTCGGGAATTCCAGTCCGGCACCACGACGCCGGCACCCTGGTCGGCAACCCGTTCGGCAAGCGGGCCCATCGTTGTCCGCGCATCGACCTGCGCACCGTGCCACATCAGGACAGTGCGTTGTGCGGGATCACCGTATACATCTGCAAACCGACCTGGTGCGTATTCGACCGTCTCCATGCACCGAGAGTTCCCGACCTCTACGAACTTATGCGTAGCGCTCGACGAACCGCCGCAGAATCGTATGCGGATAGCGGACATTCCATTGCCGCGCTTCCGTTTTGAGCTGCTCAGCCGACTCGGGGGCGAAGTAGCCGTGATTCTTGTAGGCCTCGACGCGGGTTTCGATGCCTGCGAGGTCGAGTTCGGGGTGGAATTGCGTGGCATAGACGTTCTCGCCGACCCGGAACGCCTGGACCGGGCATTGCGGTGAGGTGGCAAGACGCACCGCGTCGTCCGGCAACGTCGCCGCGGCTTCCTTGTGCCCGCCGTACGCGTCGAATTCGTCAGGCAACTCGGCGAACAGCGGGTCGGCTCGACCGGCGTCGGTGACCGTGATCGACATGCCGCCCACCGGTTCCGGGTACGTGCGGTCGATGCCCGCGCCGATGACGGCACCCAGCGTGCCCACGCCGTAGCAGCAGCCGAGAAACGGGAAATCCTCATCCACGATGCGCCCAAGCAATGCGGACAACTCGGACTCGACGCGTCGCTGTGTCGTGGTCTTCGAATCCTGCGGGTCGCTGACGTTGTAGGGGCCGCCGCCGAGGATGATGCCTGACCAGTCGGCGAGATCAATCAGCCCCAGTGGCTCGTGCGTCAGGCTGATGCGGTGCATGCCCGTCTCGTCACGATCGGCAAAGCGCATGAACGCCCGGTACTCGTCGGCGGCGGCTTCGTCCTCGCCGCGGATCGACAGGAGCAGGAACGGTGCGTTCACGGTAGAGAATTTACCGAGCACAACGCCCCGCGAGTCGTGATGACTCGCGGGGCGTTGTGTGTTGCGGTCAGACGAGGTCGAACCGGTCGTTGTTCATGATTTTCACCCAAGCGGCGACGAAGTCCTCGACGAACTTCTGCTTGTTGTCGTCCTGGGCGTAGTGCTCGGCCAGCGCCCGCAGCTGCGAGTTAGAGCCGAACACCAGGTCATTGGCCGTCGCGGTCCACTTCGGCTGACCCGATGCGCGGTCCACACCCTCGTAGACGTTCTCCGCCGTACCCGACTTCCACTGCGTGCTCATGTCGAGCAGGTTGACGAAGAAGTCGTTGGTGAGCACGCCCGGCCTGTCGGTGAACACGCCGTGCTTGCTGCCGCCGTGGTTGACGTTGAGCGCCCGCAAACCGCCGACCAGCGCCGTCAGTTCTGGTGCTGTCACGCCAAGGAGGATGGCCTTCTCCATCAGCAGCTGTTCCAGCGGATTCTTCTCGCCCGGACGCACGAAGTTGCGGAACCCGTCCCACCGCGGCTCGAGCACCGCGAACGACTCCACATCCGTGTCCTCCTGCGTCGCGTCCGTGCGACCCGGCGCGAAGTGGACATCGATCTCGAAGCCGGCGTCCTTGGCCGCCTTCTCGACCGCCGCCGAGCCGCCCAGCACAATCAGGTCGGCCAGCGATACGTTCTTGCCACCGGCGCCGTTGAACTCCTGCTGGATCTTCTCCAGCACCGGCAGCACCTTGGCCAACTCGGACGGCTCGTTGGCCTCCCAGTTCTTCTGCGGCTCAAGGCGAATCCGCGCACCGTTGGCACCACCGCGCTTGTCGGTGCTGCGGAAGCTGGCCGCAGACGACCACGCCGTCTTGACCAACTGCTGCACGGTCAGTCCCGAGTCGAGCAGCTTGGCCTTGAGCGACTTGATGTCCGACTCGTCGATCAGCTCGCCTTCGACGGCAGGAACCGGGTCCTGCCACAGCTGCGGCTCGGCGACCCAAGGGCCGATGTAACGGCTGATCGGACCCATGTCGCGATGCAGCAGCTTGTACCAGGCCTTGGCGAACGCCTCGTTGAGCTCCTCGGGGTGGTCGAGCCAGCGACGGGTGATCGCGCCGAACTCCGGGTCCTCCCGCATGGAGACGTCGGTGACCAACATCGTCGGTTTGCGGTTCGGCCCACCGAATGGATCGGGGATGATCGCCTCGGCGTCCTTGGCCTCGAATTGCCATGCGCCCGCAGGACTCTTGGTCAGCTCCCACTCGTGGCCGTACAGGATCTCCAGGTAGCGGTTGCTCCACTGGGTGGGCTTGTCCGTCCACACCACCTCGAGTCCGCTGGTGACCGTGTCGCCGGCCTTGCCCGAGCCGAACGGGCATTTCCAGCCCAGGCCCTGCTGCTCGATCGGAGCGCCCTCGGGTTCGGGGCCCATACCTTCGTCCGGGCCTGCGCCGTGGGTCTTGCCCAGCGTGTGGCCACCGACGATCAGCGCTGCCGTCTCCTCGACGTTCATGGCCATCCGGCCGAAGGTTTCCTTGATGTCGACCGCAGCGGCGATCGGATCCGGCTTGCCTTCGGGGCCTTCGGGATTGACGTAGATGAGGCCCATCGTGGTGGCGCCGAACGGTTCGGCCAGTTCGCGCTCACCGGAGTAGCGCTTGTCGGTGCCCAGCCACTCGTCCTCTTCACCGAAGAGAATCTCGACGGGCTCCCACACGTCGGGCCGGCCGAAACCGAAGCCGAAGGTCTCGAAGCCGGCCGACTCCAGTGCCACGTTGCCGGCGAAAACCAGCAGGTCGGCCCAGGAGATCTTGTTGCCATACTTCTGCTTGACCGGCCACAGCAGACGACGCGCCTTGTCGAGGTTGGCATTGTCCGGCCAGCTGTTCAGCGGCGCGAACCGCTGCATGCCCTCGCCGCCGCCGCCGCGTCCGTCGTAGATCCGGTAGGTGCCGGCGGCGTGCCAGCTCATCCGGATGAACAGACCGGCGTAGCTGCCGTAGTCGGCGGGCCACCAGTCCTGCGAGGTGGTGATCACCGACATGACGTCGGCCTTGAGGGCCTCGGGATCGAGCTTGGCGAACTCCTCGGCGTAGTTGAAATCCTCGTCGTATGGGTTGGAGAAGGAGCCGCGCGCGTGCAGCTTCGACACGTCGACCTGTTCGGGCCACCAGTCCTGGTTGGTTCGGGGCGCGTGCGCTTTCGGCTTCGGCGTATCGATTACCGGGTTTTCACTCTCGCTTCCGCTGCTCGCCGTGGGCTTCTCAGGTGACGGCGGCTTGGCGTCAGGTGAATCAGACACAACATTCCTTCCGATGGGTGAAATGGGCTGTGATCACGTATGTGATCGCGACGTTTGCGTTGCGGAACAATCTGGGCAGAGGCCCCAGTAGATGACCTCGGCCTCGTCCAGGACGAAGCCGTCAAGGGATCCGTCCGGATCGGACGGTGTCAGACAGGGGGTGTCGCCGACGGCGCAGTCGACGTCGGCGATGACCCCGCACGAGCGACACACGACGTGGTGGTGGTTGTCGCCGACGCGTGACTCGTAGCGCGAGACCGAGCCCGATGGCTGGATACGACGAATCAAATTCGCGGCGGTCAGCGCAGCGAGCACGTCGTACACCGCTTGACGGGATACGTCGGGAAGGCCGAGCCGCACGGCGGAGAAGATCGTCTCGGTATCGGCGTGCGGGTGCGCACAGACCGCCTCGAGGACGGCGAGGCGGGGACGGGTGACGCGGAGGTCTGCGAGGCGCAGTTGCTCCGAGAAATCCGTCGTGGGAGGCACGAAGACCATCATGCCCCTTTTCTGGAATCAGTCAAGACTTGATCATCGGCGTGTTCGGACGACTTTAATCGTCCAATCGATCGAGTGCTTTTTCGGACGCGTCAGAGCGCCTGGTCGACAACAATTTTGGTGATTGCACAGCCGATTCACAGCGTGTCTGAGTGTGTCGGGGCGGTGTCACCACTGGTAGCCTGCCAAACTGCCGGAAGCATGGTCGCGGGGAGGCGTACCGCCCGGCAGACGATCGCAACTGTTCGAGTCCCTCACGAAGAGAGTGTTGTGCGTACCGGCGAGATCAAGGCCCTGTCCGGATTGCGCATCGTCGCAGCCGTGTGGGTCGTGCTCTTTCACTTCCGCCCGCTGCTCGAGCAGGCCGCCCCGGGATTCAGATCGGCGCTCGCGCCGGTGCTCGACTGCGGCGCCCAGGGCGTCGACCTGTTCTTCATCCTCAGCGGGTTCGTGCTGACGTGGAACTATCTCGATCGGATGGGCGACTCCTTCTCGTGGCGGTCCACGCTGCACTTCCTGTGGTTGCGGCTCTCGCGCGTGTGGCCCGTCTACCTGGTGACGATGCATCTGGCGGCGCTGTGGATCATCTTCACGCTCAACGTCGGCCATGTTCCGTCAGAGGCCGCCGGATCGCTCACGGCGATGAACTACGTCCGGCAGTTCCTCCTCGTGCAGCTGTGGTTCGCGCCCTATTTCGACGGCACGAGCTGGGACGGGCCCGCCTGGTCGATCAGCGCCGAATGGCTGGCGTACCTCCTGTTCGGCGCGCTGGTCGTGGTGATCTTCCGCATCGCCCGCGCGACGCGGGCGAGGGGCCTGTTCTTCCTCGCCGTCGCCGCGTCGCTGCCTCCGGTGGTACTGCTGATGGCTACCGGCCTGTTCTACACACCATGGAGCTGGTTGCCGCGGATCATCATGCAGTTCACCGCGGGGGCGCTGGTGTGCGCGGCCGTGCGCAAACTCAAACCCAGCGATCGGGCCCGCACGGGCGCCGGTATCGCGTCACTTCTGCTCGCGGCGGCCATCGTCGGCATCCTGTACTGGCTGGACGCCAACCCCGTCCCGACGATCCATGACTCGGCCGGCTTGGTCGACGTGCTGTTCGTCCCACTGGTGTCGACGCTGGCGATCGGTGCGGGCACGTTACCGGCCATGCTGTCCCTTCGTCCGATGGTCTACCTCGGACACATCTCGTTCAGCCTCTACATGGTTCACGAGTTGGTGCACACGACATGGAATTGGATGGTGTTGCAGTTCGAACTGCAGCTCGGCTCCGACCTCGCGGGCAAGGCGGTGCTGCTGGCACTGTTCGCGGTGGCGATCGCGGGCGCGGTGCTGCTGTACCACCTCGTCGAGGAGCCCGCGCGCAAGTGGATGCGCAGCATGATGAAGCCACCCCGCGACCCTCGCCAGGACTCTGGCCACGGCAGGCTGCAGACCATCGATGGTCAGCGTGAGGACCGTCGATCTGTGGTTTCTGCCCGTGCGGGATGAGTTCGCGCGTCTTCAACGTCGATTTGGTCAAATGAGTCCTAGGCTGGTCCGGTGAGGCGGTTCGTCACGGTCATGACTGCGCTCGCGTTGCTCATCAGCATGGGTGGCGAGGGCCCAATAAGGATGGGCCACAACGGCTCCGATAATGTTGTGACGTTGAACTCGTCCGTGAATCGCATCGCGGTCGTCGGCGATTCCTATACGACGGGTACCGACCTCGGCGGCCTCGGCCCGACCGGGTGGACCGCCCGTGCCTGGGACGAGCTTGCGTCGTATCGGATGCCGATCTCGGCGGACATCGGCGCCGAGGGGGGTGCGGGGTACGGGACGCGAGGTAACCGGGGCAGTCTGTTCGAGGATCTGACGGCGCGGACGGTCAAGCCCGATGACGAGCTCATCGTGTTCTTGGGCTCCCGTAACGATCTGGACGTTGATCCCGCGCAGCTGTCGATCCTGGCGTACGGCACCTTTCAGTTGGCTCGCCGCATCGCACCATCGGCGACGTTCTTGGTTATCGGGCCGCCGTGGCCGACCGTCGATCCGCCCGCCAACCTCGTGCGGATTCGCGATGCACTTTCCTATCAGGCCGGGGTCGCCGGCGCGACGTTCGTCGACCCCATCGCTGAACGCTGGTTCGTTGGCAAACCCGGATTGATCGGATCCGACGGCGTGCATCCGACCAACGCCGGGCACCAATACATGGCGGATAAGATCGCGCCGCTCATCGCGGCACAATTGCCTGTCCGCTTATGAAACTCGGCGAACGCGTCTTCGAATTGTTGACGCGTGTGCTGTCACTGCGGGTGATCGTCATCGTCGCCGCGCTTTCGGTCGTCGCCTTGGTGATCACGCTCGGCGCGTGGGTCTGGTTCGGCGTGACGAACGACCAGTACAGCCAGCTGGATCGCCGACTGGATTCGGTGAGCAGTCTGGGCGATATCAGCACGCTGCTGCAAACCGCACAACAGGAGGGAGCCGATCAGCCCGAGGCGCCGGACGGCAACGTCGTGCGCACCGCGCGCGTCGAAGGCGTCACCGTGTCGATGCCTCGTGAAGTGGTGCTGCCGGATTTCGACGTCGGCTACGCCAACACGACCATCGGCGGCGTCGAGTACCGCGTCCGCACCTTCACCGCCGGCGACGCGAAGATTGCGGTGGGAGCTCCGATTGCCGAAACGCAGCGCCGCATCAACGAACTGCACCGGCGGGTGCTGCTGATCTGCGGCGGCGTGATCATCGGTACCGTCCTGGTCGGCTCGGTGATGTGGTCGATCATGATCAATCCCTTCCGGCTGCTGGCTCAGCAGGCCCGCGCGATCAACGCACAGTCCAATCCCGATGAAGTCAAAGTGCGCGGTGTGCAGGAGGCGGTGGAGATCGCCGAGGCTGTCGAGGGAATGCTTGCCCGCATCGGCGACGAGCAGCAGCGCACCAGGGCGGCACTCGAATCAGCCCGCGACTTCGCTGCCGTGGCCTCCCACGAATTGCGCACTCCGCTAACGGCTATGCGCACCAACCTCGAGGTGCTGTCCACGCTCGAGATGCGTGACGATCAGCGCCAGGAAGTGATCGCCGACGTCATGCGCACCCAGACCCGTATCGAAGCGACGCTCACTGCGCTGGAGCGCCTCGCGCAGGGCGAGTTGACCACCGTCGACGACTTCGTGCCCGTCGACATCACCGAGCTTCTGGATCGTGCAGCGCATGACGCGATGCGCAACTACCCCGATCTGGCCGTCTCGCTCGGGTCGTCGACCACGGTGCTGATGGTGGGCCTGCCCGCCGGCTTGCGGCTGGTCATCGACAACGCCATCACAAACGCTGTCAAGCACGGCGGCGCAACTGAAATCTGTCTCAGCGCAGTCAGTTCCGGCGAGGGCGTGGAGATCGTCGTCGACGACAACGGCGCCGGGGTGCCGGAAGAGGAGCGAGCCGCAATCTTCGAACGGTTTTCTCGTGGGTCGACGGCCGCGCGGTCCGGTTCGGGGCTCGGACTCGCTCTCGTCGCCCAACAGGCCGATTTGCACGGGGGCACCGCGGCCATGGAGGCCAGCCCCATGGGTGGCGCGCGGCTGGTGCTGCGGTTGCCGGCGCCGAGTTAGTTTGTGAGGCCGATGAATTCGGCGATGACGACGGCCAGTTCCGCACCTTTCTGCTCTGCGATGAAATGCCCGGCGCCGGTGATGATCGTGTGCGCCTGGCGCTGGGCTCCGGGGACCTGCTCCTGAAACACCCTGTCCCACCCGCGAGTTGGCGGATCGCCGTCCGAATACGCGGTCAAAAAGGGCCTTTCCCACTGCCGCAGGGCGGCCATGGTGTCACGCCCGATCGCCGCACCGGGATCGTTGCGTGTCAGGGGGATGAGCGCGGTCATCTGCCGTAGTCCGGCCTTGTAGCTGCGGTCGGGGAAGGGTGCGTCGTACGCCGTGAGCACGTCGGCGTGGAGCGGGCCGGCCACCGCGTCGAGGAACATGCTCGGATTGATGTCCGGCGCGCGTGCATACAACGCGACGTAGTCGAGCAGCGTCTCCTGCAACAACACCCGGTCCTCGTCGACACCGTGATGCGCCCAGGCGAGCCTGCCCGCCAGCCCCGGGTCGCACGTGTGCAAGATGGTGTTCGTTGCGATGACCCTCGCGAACCGGTCGGGTTCGCGGGCCAGCACGCTCAGCCCGATCGGCCCACCCCAGTCCTGCACCACCAGCGTCGCCTCGCGCAGGCCGAGCCCGTTGACGAGAGCCCGGGTCCAGTCGACGTGCCGGCGAAACGTGTAGGCCGTCGCGTCGGTGAGTTTGTCGGACCGACCGTAGCCGATGTTGTCTGGCGCGATGACCCGCATTCCCGAGTCCACAAGGGCTTGAATGACATTGCGGTACATGAACGACCACGTCGGCTGCCCGTGCAGGAGGACGACAACGGGCCCGTCGGCGGGCCCGGCATCGACGTAGTGCATCCGCACCGGGGGTGCGCCGCGGGTCTCGACGACGGCGTAGCTGGGCGGAAACGGATAATCGGGCAGGTTGTCGAATCGCTCGTCTGGGGTTCTGAGAACGTCCATGGGGTTGACGTGCGGTCCGCTCAGTCCTCCTTGGCGATCAGCCGCTTGAGCGCCTCCCGATCGGGCGCGAGGAGTTCATCGATGCGCGGCTGGTTCACATCGGCGACGATGATCTCGCCGACCTCCTGGTACACGTTGCTGAAGATGCCGTGAGACTTCATCTTCTCGGTCTGATAGATGTTGTCTTCGGTCGGCGTCACGTAATAGACGATCTCCGGCTTGAAGCGGTGGATCAGCCAGAGATGGATGACGTCCATCAATCGCTTCTTGCGCATCTTCTCGGAGAAGGTGTTCTGATCGCGCACCGTCAGGATGTTGCGGCCGTGCCGGTCCTTGATGGGATCGACCACGACGTTGGCGAGCGGATCTTCGCCGTCGCCGAGGATCTGCAAGTCGAGGACATCGGAGCCGGCGCGACGCGGCCGTAGCTGCACCCGAAGTTTCTCGCCGAGCTGATAGTGATCGCTCCACAGCGCCAGCCACTCTTCGAGCAGCTTCTTCGGCACCTCGGTCTGCACGAGGTGCTGGTGCTGGGTGGAGCCTTCGCCCATGGCCTTGGTGGTCGCCGTGCGTCCCGACGACGCGGCCAGCGCGGCGTCACTGCGCGGCCCGCCGACCAGGGTTTGCGGTGTGCGGTAGGGCGATTCGACCAGGCGCATCTTTCGCTGCAAGCGAGCCAGTGCGAGCATGCCCTCCTGCCGCAGCGACGTGGCGAACTCCTCGCAGGCGACACCGTCGACCTGGTGGCCGCCGTAGGTGATGAAGTTGAAGACGAACCCCATCTTGCCGAGTTCCTCAGGGAAAGCGCGCATCTCGTCGTCGCTCATGCCGGTGGTGTCCCAGTTGAACGAGGGAGACAGGTTGTACGCCAGCATCTTCTCGGGGAACTCGGCGTGAATCGCGTCGGCGAACTGCTTGGCGTCGGCGAGGTCGGCGGTCTTCGTCTCCATCCACAGAATGTCGGCGAACGGTGCGGCGGCCAGCGATTTGGCGATCGCGTAGGGGATGCCACCACGGATCTGGTAGTAACCTTCCGGCGTCTTCGCCCGCTCGCAGTCCCATGCGACGTCGGCGCCCAGCTCCTTGGCCTTCTGCCGCGCCGAGTACAGCGATGCCTTGGCGGCGAACGTGCGCCAGTCCGCGGCGCTCGTCTCGGCCGGCTCGCCCTCTCGCTCACGGAAGTCGAGTAGATCGCCGACCGCCTCGCCATAGGTCTGCAGGCCGGCGTCGATCTGCCAGGCGTCGACGAACTTCGATTCGATCCGGTCGAATATCGCATCGACCGAATCGTCGGCGCTGTCCTGCCATTCCTTGGCGGCGTCGGCGATCATGGCCTGGATGCCATGGCGCTGCAGCCATGCGTCGGCGGCCGCGTACTCACCGTCGGGCAGGGCGTAGAGCAGATGCCCCCTGAGATCCGTGACCCCCGCGTCGTGGAACTGCCGCATCATGGCCAGGAAGCAGGCCTTGTACGACGGGATCTTGAGGTTGGTGACGCCGAGCAGGAACGGCTGATCACGTTCGTCGGCGCGGCTGTCGAGAAGGTTGGCGGCTTCAGCGTCCGTGCGGGCCACGATGATGCCGGGCACCCGCATGATGTCGAGCTGGAAGCGAGCGGTGTTGAGGCGCTTGATCTGTTCGTCGGAGGGGACGAGAACCTTACCGCCCTGGTGGCCGCACTTCTTCGTGCCGGGACGCTGGTCTTCGATGTGGTAACCGGGCACCCCTGACTCGACGAAACGGCGAATGAGGTTGCGTACGTGGGGATCTCCGCCGTGCCCGGTGTCGGCGTCGGCGATGATGAACGGTCGGTAGTCGTACGCCGGGGTGGCTTCGCGTTGTTCGGGGGTCATGCGCAGCCGCAGGTATTGCTGATTGCGGTCCGCGGTCAGCAGCGCGCGCACCAGTCCGGCGGCCTCGTCGGGTACCTGGCTCAGCGGGTAGCTGGCCAGGTCGGGTCCCGGGTCTTCGCTGATCGACCCCTTGGCCGATGTCGCCCAGCCACCGAGGTAGATGCCCTCGATACCCATCCGCTTCATGACCACGGCCTGGCCCGGCGAATAGGGGCCGAAGGTGGTGATGCTCTTCTTTTGGGCGAACAGTTCGCGCAGGCGCGGGTGGAATGCCTTGGCCGCTTCACGGGCGACGGTGTAATCCGTCGGGATCGTGCCGCGCTGCTCGACTACCTGGCGGGCTGAGTAGAGACGAATGATCCCGTCGAATCGCGGGCTGTCGAAGTACTGCTGGGTGTCTGCGACATCCCGGTCAAACGGGGTCTGGGGCGCTGCATCCGCTTCGATAATGGCCATACCTCACAGTACGACCGACGCCTGTGTGTCGATGGCGTTATCGCCTACGGTCTGCCACGCCAGGTGCGGGGGGACGAACCGTGAGTGCGACGAAACACCCTGCTGAAGTACCCGGGATCGGCAATGCCGACCCGTCGGGCGACCTCCTGGATGGGTAGGTCGGTGTCGGCGAGCAGGCGCCGGCTTTCGGCCATTCGGCGGTCGATGATCCATTCCTGCACAGTCCGGCCGGTCCTACGGCGGACGATGGTCGTGAGGTGTCCGGGCGTAATGCCGACCTCACGCGCCACATCGCGCAGGGACAGGGATTCGGCGTGGCGGCGTTCGATCACGGCGAAGACGTCGGCGAGCACAGGTTCGCCGAGGTGTCGCAGGTCTCCGACCACATCGTCGGCGATCCGGGCGAGATCGATGAGCAGCAACAGCAGATGCGCGAGGGCGGCCTGCCGGTAGCCCTCCAGACGCGCGTCGAGCTCTGCTTCGATCGCGGTGATCGAGGCGTCCCACGCTGCCCGTCGTGTTGTGGGCAACGTCAGCTTGAGCAACCCGCCCGATTCACCGTGCAGAAACGGAAACAGCAGGGGATGGCCACGCCAGACCGGCCAGGCCGCGTCGCCGTCCGAACCCAGTGCTGCCGGGTCGAAGAACACCCCGATACCGCCGTCGAACCGGTCCAACTGAGTTGGGTCGAGGACCTCACCCGCCGCCGCCACATAGACGAGCCCCTTCGCCTGCACGTACCAGAGCGCGGGAAAGTCGTGAATGTGTCGGCCGTGGTCGAGCATCGCCTCGCGCGACGCGCGCACCACCGACACCGGCGGAGTATCAGGGTCGGTTGGATACCGGTACAGCGGAACGCCGCTGCGGAGTCCGACCAGTCGGGATGCCACCGTCATGTGAACCGAAAATAGTCCTATTTTTGCCGAGGATCACCCGACTTAGTTCGTAGTCAACGATTCAAAATAGGGATATGACCGAAAATCATCCTAATTCTGTGCGGCGGCCACATGGTGCAGACGGCCACGACTACCTGCCCGCGGCTGGCCGTGACGCATTGCTTCCGTTCTACGATCTGCTGACCCGAGCGCTGGGCATGCCCACGGTCTACAACAACCTCATAGACCAGGCCGGCGTCATCGAGGGGATGTCCGTCCTCGAAATCGGTTGCGGTACCGGCAACCTCACGGCTCGAGTACACCGTGCACACCCGCGGGCGACCGTCGTCGGACTCGACCCGGATCCGCGGGCTTTGGCTCGGGCGGAGCGCAAGGTCAGCGTCGGAAACGGAATCGAGTTCGTACGAGGCTATGTTCAGAACCTACCGTTCGGTGACGGCGAATTCGACCGCATTCTGTCCTCGATGATGTGGCACCACCTGGATCAACAAACGAAAACCACGGCGGCGAGCGAGATATTTCGTGTTCTGCGGCCCGGCGGCAGCCTCCATCTCGTCGACATCGGGGGTGACATGACCCCGTCCGACGGGTTTGTGGCCAGGCGGTTCCTACGCAGCGGACATGCGGCGGGGAACCTCGGCGATGCGATTCCGTCGCTACTGCGTGGTGTCGGCTTCGACTGCATGACGGTTGCCTCGCAACGTCATCGGGGTGTCGGCCGGCTCACGTATTACCGTGCGACGCGGCCGGCAGCTTAGCGTTCACCGCACCGGGTTGGTCAGCGATGCGAGCTCGTCGCCGAGTTCGCAACGCACCACGTCGCCGGGCTCGATCGCGACCGCCCCGGGGGTGCCGGTGGACAGGATGTCGCCGGGGTAGAAGGGCATGACCTGGCTGTGGAAGCTGAGCAGTTCGGCGGGGGAGAACGTCATCCTCGAGACGGTGTCCCTGCGGTGCACGGCGCCGTTGTGGATGGTCGCGACGCGCAGATCCGCTAGCGGCGCATGGGCCAGCACTTCGTCGAGCGTGATCAGGTCCGGGCCGAAGGAGAAGAACGTGGGGTAGTTCTTGACCCGCGTGAGATAGCGCGGGTTCTCCAGCAGCACCGTCTCGGCCGTCTGATCGAGCACCGGCACGACGCCCGCCACATGGGCCATCGCGTCCTCGACGGAGACCTGGTAGCAGGTACGTCCGATCACCAGACCCAACTCTGCTTCCGCGGTCACCTTGCCGATACCCGGCGGGACGATGATCGGCTCACCGGGGCCGACGATGGTGTGGTCGCCCTTGATGAACGACGCAGGAGAGGTGCGCGGCGCTTGTTCGCCGAGATCGCCGGCGTGCGCGCCGTAGTTGAGCCCGATGCCCAGGATCTTGCGCGGACGTGTCCAGGGCGCCAACACCGACGCATTCGGATCGACACAGTGGTCGTCGTCGACCCCGGTCTCCACCGCGGCGGCGAGTGCGTCCAACTGTTCACCCGCCAGGAGGGACAACAGGTCCGACGGTCCGCCGGGCAGCACCCGGTCGATGCGGGCGAGGCGGCCGTCTGGCAGGGCGACACAGGCGAATGGTTCATCGCCGACGGCTACCGTGCGGATACGCATCAGGTGACCCCGCGAATCAGGCCGCCGTCGACCCGTACGACGGAACCCGTGACATAGGAGGCTCTTTCGCTGCACAGAAATGCCGCGACGTCGGCGTACTCCTCGGGACGGCCGTATCGTCCGACCGCCATGGTGGCCGCACTGTCTTGCATCACCTCTTCTGTGGCGCGCCCTTCCCGTTCGGCCCGGCGTTCGTCGAGAAATCGGGTCCGGTCGGTCTCGATCCGGCCCGGCACAATGACATTGGACGTCACGCCGTCGCCTCCCACCTCGTCGGCGAGTGTCTTGGACCACGCGTGCAAGCTCGCCCGAAGCGTGTTCGAAAGGCCGAGGTTGGGGATGGGGGCCAGAGCACCCGACGACGTCGACGTGAGGATGCGGCCCCATCGCCGCTCGCGCATCCCGGGCAGGACGCGGTCGGTCAGCATGATCACCGACAGCACCATCTGGTCGAAACTCGTTCGCCATACGACGGCCTCCTGACCGGTGACGGTCGTCGGCGGTGGGCCGCCCGTGTTGTTGACCAGGATGTCGATCGGCCCGAGCGTGCTCTCGACCTCCGTCACGACATACTCCATGCGATCGAGATCGCCGAGGTCCCACGCGAGTGGCAACGCCTTCGCGCCGGCAGCCTGCACCCGGGCAGCGGTCTTGGCCAGCGCATCGGCCGAGCGGCCTGCGGCGGCCACGTTCGCCCCTTCCGCGGCGAGGCGCGTCGCGATAGCGCCGCCGAGGCCGCCGCTGGCGCCCAGCACCAGGGCGGTTCGTCCGGAAATGCCGAGATCCATTGGGGCGCTCCTTCAGTGGTCTACGTGGTCCTGTTCTCGGTGATGGTGGATACGACGTGTTCCGCGATCGCCAGCGCCGATGTCGCGGCCGGCGAAGGGGCATTGCGCAGCAATACGATGCGGTCGCGGACGCTGATCCGAAAATCGTCGACCAACGCTCCGTCGGCGTCCAGCGCTTGGGCGCGGATACCTGCCGGGCCGGGCACGACATCGTCGTCGCGGATCTCGGGGACGTATGCGCGGGCGCCGGCGATGTACCGCCGCTTGCTCAGCGAGCCGTACATCTCGCGGATCCCGGTGCGCCAATGCTGACGGGCGAAACGCCAGAACGCCGGTGTACGAACGATTTCCGCGAGGTCGTGCCGTGAAGCCGTGCGCCAGTTGTAGCCCTCGCGCGCCAGCGCCAGTACCGCGTTGGGGCCGACCAGGACCTCGCCATCGACGCGCGGGGTGATGTGGACTCCAAGGAATGGGTAGCGCGGGTCGGGGACGGGATACACCAGTCCGTTGACGAGGCCACGCCGCCCCGGCTTCAGCGCGTAGTACTCGCCGCGGAACGGCATGATCGCCGGATCGGGTCCGTCTCCTGCGAGTTCGGCGAGTCGGTCGCTTTGCAGCCCTCCGCACGCGACGACCTGGTCGAAGGCGGCCTGATAGGTACCGCCAGCCGTGCGCGCGGTGACGACGACCTCGGTGCCGGTCGAGCGGAGTCCGATGACTTCCTGTCCGAGTAGGACTTTCGCCCCCGCCTGGACGGCGTCGTCGGCAAGCGCCCGAGTCACCTCGGCGAAGTCGACGATCGATGTCGACGGCGAGTGCAAGGCGGCCAGACCACGGACGTGCGGTTCGATCTCGCGGAGTTCCTCCGGTCCGATCGTGCGGACGCCGGGGACACCGTTGGCGCGTGCGCGCTCCTCGATACCGCCAAGCCGTGCACGTTCGGTTTCGTCGAGCGCAACCAAGACCTTGCCGCATTTGATGTTCTGGATTCCGCGCTGCACACAGAACTCTTCGAGGAGGCCGACGCCGCGACGGCAGAGGACCGCCTTGTTCGAACCGGGTCGGTAGTAGAGACCGGCATGGACCACGCCACTGTTGCGCCCGGTCTGATGGGCGGCCAGTCGGTCTTCTTTTTCGAACAACGTCACCCGTGCGTCGGGACGCCGAATGAGGATCTCGCGCGCGATGGCCACACCGACGATCCCACCGCCGATGACGGCAACCCGATCGGTCATCGGCCGCCGCCCCTGGCGCGCACGTAGTCGGTGAACACGTCGTCCTGGTCGGCGCCCAGCCCAAGCGGGACTTCCCGGCGCGGTTCGGTCGGCTCGGAGAGGCGCACCGGTGAGCCGGGAACGCCGAGGTCACCCAATGTGGGATGCGGCAATGTCAGCACCATCGATTCACGTACGTGTTCGCAATCGTAGACCTCGAGTATGGCCTGGATACTGCTGCGGGAACTCCGGCCGCGTCACGTGCCGCGGCGCGCAGGTCGTCCGACCCCGAGGCCGAGCCGGTCCAGGACGCGGGGGCGGTAGTTCTGTGCTCGTCGGGAGCGGTCACTTTTCGATCACGGTACGACAACTCATTGGCCATGTGCCGCGCGGCAATTGGGCCGCGCCCGCGTGCCGGCTGTACAAAGTGGATAGCGATTGTGGTCGACGGTGACCTGCACTGTTCGCGTCGTATTTCGAGAAAGTGAAAAGTCCGATGAGAAGGATCTACGCCTTGGCGATCAGCCTGGCGCTGTTGGTCGCGACACCCGGTCTGGCGACCGCTCAGCCGTTCCCGCGGCCCGCCAGTCAGCAGCAGGCGATCCAGACGGTGATCGCGCGTGGACTCGCCCAACGGGGCGTGCCCTTTTCGTTCGGTGGCGGCGATGTCAACGGACCGACCCGCGGCAGCGGCCCGACCGCCAACGCACTCGGCCTCGACCCCGAAGGCAGGGTCGTGGGACTGAACCCGGCGGCGGACGTCGTCGGATTCGACGCGTCCGGCCTCATGGTCTATGCCTTCGCCGGGGTTGGCGTGAAGCTGCCACGCTCGTCGGGCGCGCAGTACAAGGTCGGCCAGAAGGTCACACCCGCGCAAGCGCTTCCGGGAGACCTCATCTTCTACGGGCCCGAGGGTAAGGACAGTGTCGCGCTCTTCATCGGCAACGGGCAGATGCTCGAGGTCGGCGACGTCGTCACGGTGTCACCGGTGCGCACCAACAACATGACGCCGTACCTGAGCCGCATCATCGCCTAGCGTCGCGGAAAACCGCGCGACGCAGGCCGCAGGCCGTCAGTAGGGTCGTGCGGATGGCGGTGCTGACGGCACAAGAAGACGACTTTCCGCGGTGGTATCAGGATGTCCTGACCAAAGCGAAGCTGGCTGAGAACGGTCCGGCCCGCGGAACCATCGTCATCCGGCCCAACGGCTACGTGCTGTGGGAGCGCATGCACGCCGAGGTCGACGGCCGGATCAAAGCCGCGGGGGCGCAGAACGCGTACTTCCCACTGCTGATCCCGATGAGCTTTTTCGAGCGCGAGGCGCAGCACGTCGAGGGATTCAGTCCCGAGCTCGCCGTGGTGACGCATGGCGGCGGTAAGGAACTGGCCGAGCCGCTGGCCATCCGTCCGACCAGTGAAACCGTCATCGGTGAGTACATGGCCAAGTGGATCGACAGCTATCGCGACCTACCACTGATTCTCAATCAGTGGGCCAACGTCGTACGCTGGGAGATGCGGCCCCGAATCTTCCTGCGCACCACCGAATTCCTGTGGCAGGAGGGGCACACCGCCCATGCCACCGAGCCCGAGGCACGACAGTATGCCCGCCGGATTTTGCGCGAGGTATACGAGGACTTCATGCGGAACATCCTCGCCATGCCCGTGATCGTGGGCCGCAAGACGGCACGCGAGCGATTCGCCGGCGCGGCGAATACGATGACCTGCGAAGGAATTATGCGGGACGCCAAGGCATTGCAGATGGGCACCTCCCATGAGCTAGGGCAGCGGTTCAGTCAGGCCTTCGAGATCGCGTACTCGACTGCCGACGGCACCCGGAACCACTGCTGGACCACGTCGTGGGGTGCGTCGACGCGCATGCTCGGTGGACTGATCATGTGTCACGGCGACGATTTCGGCCTTGTTCTACCGCCGGCGCTCGCACCCGTTCAGGCCGTGGTGGTCGTCGTGAAGGAGTCCGACGGTGCTGTCACGCGCGCTGCTTCGGCGCTCGTTGACGAACTGAAGGCGATCGGAATGCGAGCGAAGCTGGACGACAACAGCTCTCAGGGTTTCGGCTGGCGTGCCACCGAATGGGATCTGCAGGGGGTGCCGATCCGTGTGGAGCTGGGCCCACGAGACGTCGCCGACAGTGCCGCGCTGCTTTTCCGCCGGGATACCCGGGAGAAGTCGTCGGTGGGGCTGAGCAGCGTCGTGGACGCGGTGCGGAAGTTGGCTCCTCGTATCCAGTCCGACATGCTGTCGGCTGCCACTGCCCGCCGTGACGCGGTCATCGTGGACTGTGCGACGTTGGACGAAGCGCGCGAGGTTGCTCAGGCAGGCGTCGCCAGGGTGCCGTGGGAATTGGTCGGAGACGCGGGCGAAGCCGAGCTGGCCGCGGGCGGGCTGACGGTCAGGTGCCTGCAGCGCAGCGACGGGTTGTTGCCCGAATCCGACGATGACACAGGCGCGCTCGCCTACGTCGCCCGGGCCTACTGAGCGCGGGGCAACGTCCCGTCAATGACCAGTGCCCGTAGCGCCTTCCGATTGAGCTTTCCGCTCGCGAGCGTGGGGATCTGCCCACTGGTGGCAAGCACCCAGTACGTGGGAACCTTGTAGGCGGACAACTGATCCCGTGTTCGCGCGGCGAGCGATTGCACGTCGATCTGCGCACCGGCGGGCACGACGACGGCGCACACCTCCTCGCCGCGTACCGGATCATCGATCCCGACGACAATGCATTGCGAAACGTCGGAGAACCGCTCGACCACCGCCTCGACCTCGAGCGGCGACACGTTCGCGCCCGCCGCCTTGATGAGCTCGCTCGTCCGGCCCACGTAGAACAGCCGCGGATCGCCTTCCTTGCGGTAGACGCGGTCGCCGGTGTGATACCAACCGTCCTCGTCGAATGTCTCGGCCCGTTCGCGCTTGTTGTAGCCGGCCATCACCCCGATGCCGCGAACGAGTAGCTCTCCGACACGGCCGTCGGTGATCGGTTCGCCGTCACCGTCCACGATGCGCATGTCGGTGAACCCAAATCCGCCCGCGGTTTCAGACATGGTGCGGTGCACGGGGAATCCGTCGGGGACGTTCGTCATCGCGATGTCCAGCGGTCCCTCGCGGAGCATCGGCGCACTGGACAGGTCGCGTTGTTCGAAGGTCGGATGCTCACGCAACCGTTGGGTGAATGCGGGCCATCCGACGATGCCCGTCGCCCGTTCACGCTCGACGAGATCCAGTGCCGTCTCGGGGTCGAGTCGTGGCATGACGAGCAGAGTGACGGGATCGTGCAGGGCGCCGGTCGTCGCAAGGAGTCCACCGACCCAGAAGAACGGCATCGCGCACAGAATCCTCGCGGCAGCGCCGGAGCCGGTCACCGCGCGGATGGCGTCCGGCCATGTCGAGGTCTGCCGTACCAGGGTGCCGTGGGTGTGCAGCACGCCCTTCGGGTCTGCCGTCGAACCCGACGTGTGGATCATGATGGCCAGATCGGCCGGCGAGACCTCCGCTTCGACAGCCGTCAGAATGTCTTGCGGCACTACGTGTTCTGCCTCGTCGTAGCGGGTGGCCCAGTGCCGATCTGCGTCCCCGGTGAACACGATGCGGCGCAGGTACGGCGCCGCAATCAGCGCGAGCCGGCTGGTGGGTTGGCCGCGCAGCTCACCCAGCGCCTCTTCGAGGCGCTCGGCGACATCGATGGTGAGCACGTGCGTGGGGGCGATCAAGATCCCGACATCGGCGAGTCGCAGCACCTTGGCGATTTCCGCCGGTGCGTACAGCGTGCTCAGCGGAACGACCACCGCGCCGATCCGGGAGGCGGCCAGCCACCAGGTGACCCAGTCGACACCGTTGGCGAAGAACAATCCGACACGCGAGCCCTTGCCGACACCCTCGGCCAGGAGCCAGCGGGCGAGTCGCGCCGACCGCTGCTGCGCCTCGAGATAGGTGAACCGGTCCGTCGGCGTGACCAGATAGGTCTCGTCGCCGAACTCATTCGCGCTGCGCTCGAGCAGGGCGGGAATGGTCAGACGTGGCAGGTCCACGTGCGAAGTCTATGGCCCGGAAAAATTACGCGTCGTTGGGTATCGAAATTGCCGGTTGTCCGGTTAAGGTCACCACATGACGTCCACAATCGACGCGGCCGACCGAGTTGTCGGGCTCGCACGAGGCATGCGCGAACTCGTAGGTGAGCAGGCCGCCGAATCCGAGCGGGCACGCACCCTGACACCGGCGATCGTCGACCAGATGTGGGCCAGCGGGCTGATGACAGCGTTCAACCCGGTGGAGGCCGGGGGAGTGGAACCGTCGTTCGCCGAGATGATCGAGACCTGGATCGAGATGGCCTGGCAGGACGGCTCCTTCGGGTGGGTCGGCATCGCGAATCTCCCGTCGTCCTTCGCCGCGGCGGCCTACCTGCCCGACGAAGGCTTCGCGGAGGTGTTCACCAACAACGAGAACCGCGTGACGATGGGTGGACAGTTCTTCCCGAACGGGCAGGGAACGGCGGTCGACGGCGGCTTCACGCTCAGCGGGGCGTGGAGCTTCGGCTCGGGGACCGGGCATGCGGAATACGTCGCGGCAGGCTTCTTCCCGATGGACGACGGCGAGATGCGCTGGATCAGTGAAGGTGTCCCGGACATGAGGGTGGCGGTGATCCCTCGCGAGCAGATCACCTTCAACGACGGCTGGTTTGTGCAGGGGCTCAAGGCCACCGGGTCCTACGACTACAGCGTGCAAGACCTTTTCGTCCCCGAGTACCGGACGTTCGCCTTGTTTTCGCGTGACGCGCTGCGGGGCGCGTCCCCGGCCACCCGCATGGGGCTCATGCCCGTCACGGCCGCAGGTCACGCGTCGTGGGCGTTGGGTGTCGCGAAGAGCATGCTCGACGACGTCCAGGAACTCGCGGCGACCAAGTTCCGGATGAGCGACATGGCGTCGCTGGCCAGTCGGCCCACGTTCCAGAAAGGCCTCGCGCACCATGTCGCGGCGTGGCGTGCTGCGCGACTGTTGGTGATCGACGCGTTCACCACCGCGGAGGCTGCCGTCGCATCGGGGGAGGCGTTGACACCTGCATTGCGCGCAGACATGCGCGTCGCCGCCGTCTACGCGACCGATGTCTCCCGGGAGTGCGCGGAATGGGCGCATCTGGTTGCGGGCACGAGTTCGATCCGCGAAGGCAGCCGGCTCGAACGAGCGTTTCGTGACATATACACCGGCAGTCAGCACGCGTTCATCAGCGAGAAGGTCGCCATGGACGCGGCACAAATCTGGCTCGGCATCATCGACGATCAGTTCGGTCTCTGATCGGGTTGCCGCCAGACGTCCGTCGGCGTGGGGTAGGCGACGGCCTGCGCGACCCTGGTCGCGACGGCTTCACCGACTTCGCGTTGTACGAGCCACAGCGCAAGGTCCATACCGGAGGTCACCGCGCCAGCGGTGACCACGGTGCCGTCGTCGACGACACGGCTATCCCGGAGGACCGCACCATATTTCGAAAGCTCATCCAGCGCTGCGGGGTTCGTGGTGGCGTTGCGGCCGCCCAGGATTCCGGCCTCGCCGAGCAGAAGTGCGCCCGTGCACACCGACGCCACCCACCGAACCGAACCCGCCATATCGGCGATGACGCGCGGCAGTGTGCCGCGCCGAATCTCGCGTGGCACGCCGGTGTCCGTTCCCCCCACCCAGCTGCCACCGGGCACGAACAATGCGTCCGGGGAACCCAACTCGTCGGCGACGTGCAGTTGCAGGCCTTCCGCGGCGGACACCACGGGGGGACCGTCGACGCGGACCAGGGCGACATCGAGGACGGGATCGATGGTCGACGCCCGGGCGAAGATCTCCCACGGCGCAACGACGTCCAGGGCGTCGAATCCGTCGAACACCACGATCTCAATTCGCATCTGCTCAGTCTTGTCCTCCCATAGGCTGCACGCCATGTCTTTGGACCGCGCAGCTCTGGTCGTGGGCGGTATTCGCCTCGCGTCGGGCATCTCGTTTCTCGTCGATCCGCTTCGGGCCAACAAGCTGTGGGGAGATTCCGGCGAGCCGGCCCCGACGGCACAGCTTCTATTGCACTCGATGGGCTACCGCGATGCGCTCATCGGCGGGTTGATGATGACGGCCGCGGTGCGCGGTAAGGACACCCGTGGTTGGTTTCTCGCATCGGGTGGCGCTGATGCGTCCGACCTACTGGGCGGGTTGCGGGTGCACAACGAGATGTCCCGCTCTCAGCAGCTCATCGGTCTCGGCGGAGCCGTCGTCGGCATCGGGGTCGGACTGTGGGGTGCGACGCGTCGCCGGCCCAAACCGGCTGTATCCGAATAGGTTAGATCGATGACCTAGCCGCCCGGCCCCGCGTTGTGCTTCGGTGGGGCTGGCGTCAGGCGGCGCCGCACATAGTTCTTGAGCTCGGCGGAGAGCGCATCGGCGGCCAACAGCTGCGGAAGCAGGTCGGGCTCCGACATTTTGGCGCGGAACACCATTTCGATCGTCACGTCGTGGTCCGGCCGATCTTCGACCACGATCGTGTCGCCGGCTTGCACCGTTCCCGGCGAGATGACTCGCAGGTATGCGCCGGGTTTCGCGGTGGCGGTGAAAGTTTTCATCCATCCGTCGATATCGAGGAACGCGGAGAAGGTTCGGCATGGAGTTCGCGGTGCAGACACCTCGAGCACCAGTCCGCCCGTCCCGATACGCCAGCGTTCACCGATCCGTGCCCTTGTCACTTCTACGTCCAATGTGGTCAGGTTCTCACCGAACATCCCGTCGGAGATCGGGCGGTCGAGGCGGGTCTGCCATTCGTCGAGATCCTCGCGGGCGTAGGCGTAGACGGCTTGGTCGTCGCCACCATGGAGCTTCTGGTTACCGATGGTGTCACCGAGAAGACCGCTACCGAGGCCACCGCGCATCGGGCCCGGCGCTCGTACCATGACGGCCTCGTCGGTCGCGCGTTTGTCAATACCTGTCTGCCTCGACGGCGCATCTGGATTTGCGCGGACACGAGCCAGGTTGACCGATACCACCTTCGCCACGGGGTTCAGGGTAGTGGCCTCGTGTGGGGCGTACGAATCCTAGGCAGGCGGCGTGAACGCGGGATCCGGTGGTGGCGGCGGACCGATGGGCATCTGACGAGCCGGCGTGAAGGGCACGGCCGGATCGGGGAACAGGTTCGTCACGATGCTGTTCGGATCGCTGAAGTTGGTGCGGACGTCATCGAATGATGAGAGTCCACCAGGCTGCTGAAGCATGTCCGCCGGGATGGCAGGTACGGACGGCGCGCCCGGCGGAGGCGGAGGAGACGCCGGCAACGGCCCGTCTGCGGTCACGATGCTTGTCACGACACCCGGGATCTGCGGTACGACGGGTTCGATCGGCGCCGGTTGCGCACATGCGACGCCGACGCCGACGCCGGCCACGGCACCGGCAATCGCGAGCGTGCAGCACACGACACTCAACACCCAGCGCCGCGCTCCACTCATGTCACCGAGTTTCCCACGTATGTCGGACGCCCGCAGCTATACCCGTGGGCGCGCCAGGGCGCTATTGCGGTTCGCCGGTGGGAATGGTGTAGGGCGCCGTGGTGATCGGTGGAACTGCCACCGAAGTCTCCGGTGACGGCGGTGCCGTCGTCTCCGTGACTGTTTGACCGGTGGTGATCCCGGCACCAGACGGAACCGGCTGGGGGACAGCCGCATTCACGTCACCTATCGCGAAGGTCAATACCCCGGCCGCAAGCACGGCGCCGGCACCGGCCGTCCCCAACATGAACTTCACGTGCTTCGAGTCCATTTCTGGCCACTCCAATCAGTCCCTGCCGCTATCGATTACGGCGGGACACACTCTTCGTTCGTCGGACACCGAGTCGAACACTGACCGATGCAATACGAGCCAACCGAGTGCGTCGGCACAGAATTCCCGTCTCAGAAAATCGGCGACGTCACGAATCAGCGTGGATCAGCGACTATCTGCCGGATCGCAACACCATGGGCGCTTGCTGTAATAGCCTGCAATGCAGGAGAACTCCAGCTCAAAGAAGTGGCTCGGCCGGAGTTGACGTTCGCGCGTTGTCAGCAGTCGAGCTGAACAACCGCGGCGCTGACGATTTCGCCCGCAGCAGAAATCGATACGCCCAGATCGTTTCGCACCATGACGACTGCGTCCGATGCGGGTGTGCCGCTGCGAAGAGTGCTGCAGATCTTTGCGCCCTCGGTCCGCAGCTGCTGATCGGTGAGAAACGCATAGGTGGTCTGCATCGACCGTACGAACTCGTCTTCGTCCGCCACAGCGGGGGCGGCCAACACCACCGCAGCAGGAACTACCGACATGAGGGCCCCGACCCTGTACTTCAACTCGAACACCTCTCAGAACACGCGCGACCTCGCCGCGCTCGTAGAAAGCACTGCTAAGAATGATCGTTAACATAACGACGTCCAGCCGGGCCCAAACGCTGACACATCGACTAGCTCTTGTGCGTTATGTCTAGCCTAGCTTACTTGTTGACGACGCGGGCTGCTGCCCAGTCCGGTCTCCTGATCCTTCTCGCGGTTTAATTCGCACAAGGCATGATCGGGGGATGGACTACAACGGCCGGCGGGGCCGTCGCCGGCGTAGCGCTTTTCGCGCCCGGACCGATATTTGCCATTCACAACTGTGATCAGCGCTCCGACGGGCGAGTCGCCGCTAGTTGTCGCCGGTGCGTTCGAACGTGTCGGTGAAGTCGCCGCCGCCGGCGCATGCCCCGCCTGCCGATATGGTTTGGCGTCCGCGGCCGGTGAGTAGCGCTATCGGGTCGTCCAACTGTGGAGGCATCGGATAGTCGGCGGTGATCGTCGATTGCGCTGTACCGCCGCCGGGGCATGTCGTCGCGCCTGCTTCGTTGCGCGTCCATTTGTCGTCTTTGAAAATCAATGTGACGACCCCGTCGACCGCATGGAACAGGCTCATGCACCGATCGCCGGTGCGGAGGCAGTAGGTGTTGGCGGAGAGGACCTTTCCACGTACGAGGTTGCCGTTCGTGAACGTCGTCGTCTGCTGGTAGTTGCCGTGCAGCGCTTCGGCCGGGCTGACGACCCGAGGTGGAAGAACCGCGGGATCGGGAACCTTGTTGGGGTCGGGGTCTCCGGTGCGAGTGAACTTCACGGTGCGTTTGGCCGCGCATGCGCCGTTCGCGGAGGCCCTGATCGTCTCGCCGGACAGCGTGCCGTCGGGGTTCGGTTGGAGCGTGAACACCACCCAGAGTTCTTCGGGTTGCTCACCGGTGCACTGCGCTGAGGCCAGGCCGACAGCGACCCATGTTCCGCCCAGCTGATCGAAGGTCAGGTTCGACAACAACGCCATTCCGGCGCCGCTGACGTTGGCGGCGGTCGCAACGCAACCGCTGGCTCCGCACTCGGAGCGGACGCCCCAATTACTGGTTGTGGCAGGTGCATTCGGCACCGGTTTGCCTTCGAGGTCGGTGCCCGGTCCGTAGTCGGCGGTGTAGGTGCCCAAGAATTCGCCACCGCTGGGTGATGCGGACGGCGCGCCGGCATCAGGCTTGTCGCCCTGAGTGAATTCGACGATGGCGATTACACCGGCTACAACGATCAGGGTGGTGATGAACACCAGCGCACCGACCAGAAGCCCACGGTTTCGTCCCCGACGCTTCGGTGGCGCCGCTGTCGGCACCTGCATGTGGGGTGTGCTGACGGGCGGGTACGAAAACATCGGTGCGCTGTGGGGTGGTGGTTGCGCCCAGGGCTGCTGGGCAGGCATTGGTGCGCTTGAGGGTGCGCTGTGGCTCAAGGTGGGAGATGCGGTAGGCGCGGGCACCTGCGGAGGCTTCGGCCGGGTGATGACTTCCCTTGCGGCAGAGGCCATATCGACGGCGCTGGCATAGCGCTCCGAGGGCTGCTTGGCCAGGCCGGTGGCGATGACGACATCCAAAGCGGTCGGGATGGTTCGACTGACCTCGGACGGTCTGGGCGGTGGGGTGAAGATGTGGCCGCTGGCGACCTTCTCAAAGGTGTTGCCGGGGAACGGCTGTTGGCCGGTGAGGCACTCGTACAGGACGCAGGCCAACGCATAGATGTCGGAGCTGGGGTTGATCTGGTCGGCGCTGAAGCGCTCCGGTGCCATGTATGCCCACGTGCCGATCGCGGCACCGGTCTGCGTCACCCCGTCCTCGGCGGTGCGGGCGATCCCGAAATCGATGAGATACGCGAAGTCGTTCTCGTCGATCAGGATGTTCGACGGTTTCACGTCGCGGTGAACGAGGCCTGTCTGGTGTGCGGCATGAAGCGCAGCGGCGATCTGCTCGATGATCGCCACCGCACGTGGCGGTTCGAGCGGCCCGTCATCGAGCAGGCTGTGTAGGTCGGTGCCGGGAATCAGCCGCATCGTCACGAACAGCCGACCGTCGATTTCACCGAAGTCGTAGATCGGTACGACGTGGCGGTCGTCCAACCGGGCGGCGGCACGAACCTCGCGGCGGAATCGCTGCTCGAACTCGGGGTCGTCGCTCAGATTGGGGAGCAGCATCTTGAGAGCTACGACGCGATCGATCTGGCTGTCGTACGCGCGCCAGACCTCGCCCATCCCGCCGCGACCCAGCAACTCGATCAGCCGGTAACGACCGAATGGCGTGCCTTCCACCGGCATACGATAACGGCCACTCGCCTGGATCGTGGCGCATAGGAGGGGAAGCCGATGTCCGACAAGACCGACCACCGCCCTCCGCGGCCCGCCGAAGGGGAGAAGGCGACCTTGGTGGAGTTCCTCAACTACCTGCGCCGCGCGATGATTTCCAACCTGGAGGGAGCGCCGGAGCCGCAGGTGCGCACAGCCGGGGTCCCATCGGGGACAAGCGTGCTGGGCCTGGTGAAACACGTGAGCTTTGTCGAGCGGTTCTACTTTCTCGGGGAGGACGTCAGCGACTGGAGTACGACGTTTGCGCCGACGCCCGAGGACACCGTCGAGAGCGTGCTGAACTCGTACCGGGACGCGGTGTCCCGCGCGAACGAGGTGATCGATGCGTGCGAGGACCTGAAAATGCCGGCGCCACGCTCAGCACGACCGCAGTCGGCACCGACGATGCGATGGATCCTGGTGCACATGATCGAGGAGACGGGCAGGCACGCCGGTCACGCCGACATCCTGCGTGAGCAGATAGACGGCGCTACCGGGCGCTGACTCGTGTCTAGCCTGCGGCGTCGAGGATCTTGATCGCGAAGACGAGCGTGTCGCCCGGCAGGATCCCGGCGGAGGGCTGACCGTCGGCGTAGCCGTCGGCTGACGTCATCGCGACGGCCACCGTGGATCCGACTTTCTGTCCCGCGATGGCCTTCTGGAAGCCAGGGACGACGCCGGTGAGCGGGAACTGCTCGGGCGCGCCGCGCTGGTAGCTGCTGTCGAATACCGACCCGTCACGCCCGTTGACGCCCATGTAGCAGACCGAAACCGTCGCCGTGGGTGAGACCACGGGCCCGTCACCTGCCTGCAACGTCTGCACCTGGGTCTCGGTCACGCTGAACGGCGTGCCCACCTTCACCTCTGGAGCCGTCGTGTCCGTGGAACCGGTGACCGCGACATTGCCGGTAGCACCGTTCACCGTCCATTCGGGAGTGCCGCCGGTGGGGGCCACGGTCGGGCACGTGGTGGCTGCTGCCGAGGGTGCCGGTTGAGCCGGCATGTTGGATTCGACCGAGTACAGGTCCGCGGGGTCAGCGGCAGACGACGTCGCAGATGAAGCTTCGGGTTCGGAGTCCGAGCCGCACGCAGCGAGGGTGGTCACGAGCGCGGCGGCAATGCCTGCGAACGCGAGGGTGGAAGACAGACGAGTGGAATTCACGGTCGTCACGGTACAGAGGTGACGCTCGGCGACGGTCGATTGGGCATTGTGCTGCGTGTTTCAGCAGAACTGGTACTCGACGGACCAGTTTTCGCCGCTCCACGTGGCTTGGAAGTGGCCGCCGAGGTCCGGGTTGGCGTCATGAATCATGCCGGTGCCGCCCTCTGGTGTGAATCCGGGCGAATCCCAGGCGACGGATTCGAAGACAGGGGAGAGGTCGGGAGTGCAGACCGCCTGCATGGTGATGTAACCGTCGGCGATCGCGAACTCCGCGCTGTCCTGGGTCTGAGCCGGGGTGTAGGGGTCCGCGCCCGCTGCGGGCGCATAAGCCGTCAGCGCGACAGCCGCAGCGGACAGCATGGCGACGGCCCCGCAGTGGAATGGCTTGCGCATCACGGCCCCCTGATCTTGAACTTCTGAGAAGTATCCACGGCAATTGTCGTCGACGATGAGTTTGGCCAAACTCGGCGGTCTGCATTCAGGAGATCGACACGGGACGGAAGGTCGAACGATGGGAACGAAGCCGGCACGCGGTGGACAGCTACCGATTAACGGGCTGGATCTCTATTACGAGGTATACGGCGAGCTCGTCGGCTCGAAGCCGCCCCTGTTGTTGATCCCCGGTGCGTTCATGGGCGCCGATTCGATGCCCGCATGGGTTGAGGCGTTCGCGAGGGATCGCACAGTGATCGTGTTCGACCAACAGGGACACGGCCGGACACCGGATACGCCACGTGAGATGTCGTACGAGCAGTTCGCCGATGACGCCGCGGAGTTGTTGCGCGCCTTAGGAGTCCAGCGCGCGGACGTGATGGGTTATTCACAGGGCGGCGGAGTGGCGCTGCAACTGGCGATCCGCCACCCCTCGATCGTGAACAAGTTGGTGTCGCTGTCGGCGACCTTCCGCAAGGAAGGTTGGTATCCGGCGGTGTCCGAATCCATTGCGGAACTGACTGCTGGCGACTTCGCGGGTACACCCGTCGAGACGGCGTTCAAGGCGCACACGCCGGATGCCAAGGCGTTCGAGACCTACCTCGAGAAGATGAAGGTCCTGAACATTGACGACCAGCAGATCACCGAAGACGAGATGCGCGCGATCTCGGCCAAGACGATGGTCATCGTCGGCGACGCGGATGGCGTGATGCTCGAACACGCTCTGGCCATGTTCAAGCTGCGCGGTGGAGGCGACGAGGAGGCCGCGGCAACAGGCGTGTTGCAGAAGGCCCCTGACGCGCGGCTGGTGGTCCTGCCTGCGATGTCGCACATCGGTGTGTCGGGTGAGGCGGAGGTGTTGGTACCCATGATCAGCGCATTTCTCGACGACGTCCCACCGAAGACGCCGGATCTCTTTTAGCGCAAGCCGGGCCGGTTACCGTGATTCGTCATGCACGTGTTGGTGGCTGTCGCGGGTATCGGGCAGTCGGACTGTGAGCGCGTCGCGGACCACGCGTTGGCCCAACCTGTTCTCGCAGTTTCCAGCCTCGCTTACGTAGCGACGGGGGTGGTGGTGCTGTGCTGGGCGATGCGGGGCAGGGGAGCGCTGGCCTCAGCGGCGGGAGTAGTTATCATTGCGGTCGGCCTGGGCAGCTTCGTCTATCACGGGCCGCAGCCGACATGGGCAGGTCCTGCGCACGACTGGCCGATCATCGCCTTCGGAGTGGTGTGCGTTGCGGGTCTCGTGCGAAGCGTCCGCAGTCAGTGGCGACTGTGGATGGTTGCGGCCGGGATTCTCGCGGTCGCCCTGATTGCCTACGCGGCAGGCCGTTCCGGGTCCCCGCTGTGCCGGCCCGAGAGCCTGTGGCAGTTCCACGGCGCCTGGCACGTCCTCACCGCGGCGGCCGCCGGATGTGCCGCCGTTGCGATGGGGCGCCGACGTGAGGACGCTTCGGCGACTCACGTCGGCGCTGGTCCAACGATTGGTCAGTAGTCCCAGGAGGAGGGAACGCAGCGGAAGACGTCGCCGTGGGTCGCCACATGGCAGACGGAAGGGAATGGCGGGTGGGTGGCCACCATCGCCTCTCCCGTCGCGGCCAGCTCCCGCAACAGCTCGATACGGACGCGGGCGGACTCCTCCGGATCGTGTTCGAACCCGTTGTGCCACTGGAGATTATGAACCCCGGCGCGAACACCGAGTCACCGGCGAACGTGAGTGCGTCACCACCGGACGCGAGGCGCACGATGCCGTGTCCTGGAGTGTGACCGCCGTTGCGGGTGACGAGCACTCCCGGCGCCAGTTCGTACTCCGCCTGTATTCATCCATCCGCGGCATAACCGACTAGCAGACGCCTGTGCTTGCCTGGCGGTATCGCACGTTGCCGTCCATCCGGGGATTGCGGACCGATACGCTGTCATCATCCAGTCCGACCGCCTTCCACGATCAACCGTGCTCGTAGCGCCGATATCGATCGCCGCCCGGGTAGCAAGCCATCGCTGGGGGTCGACTTTGGTCGGGGGTGAGCGATGGCCCGATCGGCTGGGCAATGGTTGAAGCAACCGGATCAGTACGACTGGCTCAGCGCTTACCTGAATGAACGCGGGCTTCAGATGCTCTGGCGCCGCGCGACGTTTGGCTTCACCGTGACGACGGCTGCGCTTCCGATCGTGATGATCTGGAGTCCATTCGGTCCGGACAATCCCGTGAGGGTCGCGCTTGCCATCGCTGCGGCTGTGGTCGCCGTGGCCGGTGGTTTCCTCTGGTTGCTTCGTTGGCCCACACGCCGGCAGTCCGTCATCTTTTCGGCGATGGCCACGGTGGCAATCGCGGCAACGTGCTTTGCCTTCTCAAACCCGTACTCGGGGTTGGGAGCGTGTGCGACCTTCGCCGTCATCGGTGGTTTCGCCGCCTACTTCCACACGACTGGCTTCGTGGTCGCGAACCTCGGTGTGGCCACCCTGTGCGCGGCGATCATGGCATCCCGGCTGATCGCCACCACCGGTGACGTCGCGCTGACAATCGCAACGCTGGTCACGTTGGCATCGCTGAATATCGGTGTACCGTTCGGAATCCTGTCGTTGGTGCACACATTGCGAACAGACTTGCAGGGTTCTGACCGTGATTCGCTCACCGGGCTGCTGAATCGGCGCTCGTTCCAGAACTCGGTGTACCAACTCATGATGCTCCACAAGGGCCCCGCTGCCATCTACGTGGTGATGGCGATGCTCGATCTCGATAACTTCAAACAACTCAACGACACCCTCGGTCACGCCGCAGGCGATCAGGCATTGGTCGACGTCAGCACGGCGCTTCGTGAGAACTGCCGCCCCACCGCGGTGATCGGCAGGGTAGGTGGAGAAGAGTTCGTGGTCGCCGACATCGACACCGCTCCGAATCCAGCCAAGATGGCCGAGCGACTACGCCAGGCCATCGACGGAACTCCGTTACCGGTGACGGCGAGTATCGGTACAGCGGGCGCCCCGCTCGAGACCGACTCAGCGAGAGACAATCTCCAGCTCATCAACGATCTGATCCGCACCTCGGACATGGCGATGTACGAGGCGAAGCGCGCGGGCGGCAATCGGGTGTCCCACTATCCGACGCTGCTACCTCCGGCAGGCATGGAGCCCGGCGCCACGGACATTGAGCAGTAGCGAATCGGGGTGATCGCAACGTGTGGGATCGGGCAGTTTTGGGCAGTGTGAAGGTATGAGCAACAACAAGAAGGTCACCGTGGAACGAACCATCGAGGCGCCAGTCGATGCGATCTTCGACGTACTCTCCAATCCGGAGCGGCACCAGGTGCTCGATGGCTCTGGGTTCATCCGCAGTGTGGACCATGCCGATCGGATCAAACAGGTCGGCGAAGTCTTCACGATGAACATGCAGGGTGACCATATGGGTGGCGAGTACAAAACTGATAACCACGTGTCCGGCTACGTGAAAGACAAGCTGCTGGCCTGGAAGACCGCGCCCGCGGGCACCGAGCCTCCCGGGTGGGAGTGGCTGTGGGAGCTGGAACCGCAAGGTCCTAATGAGACGCTGGTTCGCCATACTTACGACTGGTCCAAGGTCACCGACAAAAAGCTGCTCGAGAAGGTGAAGTTCCCGCTCGTGACCGAGGATCAGCTGACCGACACGCTCGGTCGACTCGCCGCCGAGATTTCGTCCTGATCAAATACCGCGTTGGTGTTCGAACGCGAGCCGATGGACAGCGGCACGCCATGAACAATCCGTGCGCCCTCCGACAGGGCCGCCCGTAACCGGGTGACCCGTGATCCATGCCGCGGCGCGGCGGCTCGATCGGAATATGGCCCCGGCGAGACAAGCGCGAGACTTCGCCAGAACTTTGTACAGAGGCGAGTCACCGTGCCGGCGGGTCAATTGGGGTGACCGTCACCAATCGGTCGGGGAGTCGCGCCGCGTATGGGTGGCAAGCCACCTCCTACGAAAGCCCGACCAGCCGCACATTGCGTAGCCGCAAGCCGTCAACAAATGTGTCGATGCAGCTCGCAGAATCAGCGGGGCGCAACATCGCCTCCTACTGGATGCCTTCACCGGGCTCACCCAGAATGTCCATCGCGTAAACGGTGAAATCGTTTGGCAGGCCGGGGACTTGGTCCCGGGCTCAATGCGCGCGCCTGGGTCAACGCGACAATCCGCCGCCGAGGTCACGGTAGGGAAGGAGTCCGCGGCCGGTCAATTGATTCCCAGCGCTCCTTACCGGCCGGATAGGTAAACCTTTCCTTTTGGGCGTGGACTCTGGCTTCGCGGCGATTACAAAAGCACGCCGCCCGTCAGACACTTGCGTCCATCACCTAGAAGCGGCTTCCGCCGGACGCCGCGACACAACCCAAGGAGTCATCACCATGAAACACCCCATCACAGTTTCCTCGCCTTCGCGTTGGATCATGCGTGCCGCCATGTCCGCAGGTGTGCTTGCCCTCGCGGCCGCCCCATTCGGGGCTCTCGCCGTCGCGAATGCCGACTACAAAGAATCCGACTTCGCATCATGTCTGGAGCGGGACATGCCGACGGACTACTGCTGCGAGCACGCCGGCGGCGTCATGCGCAACGGCGCCTGCATCAATCCCGACGACCTCAGGCTGCCAAGCGGAGGAGCCGTTCTGGAGGTTCAGCCGGATCCGCCCGGAAACGTTCCGCCGTACGTAGTTGGAGATCTGTCCTCGGGATCCGTTCTGGAGGTTCAACCGGCGCCGCCGACGAGGGTTCCGCCCCGCGTGGTCGCCGATGCGCCGGTGTTGATCGGCACTCGCTGAATTCTCGCCCCTCGAGGCGTTTCGATGCATCCACGGTTCACCGCTGAGGCGCGGGGCAGGGGCAGAACACGAAAATTCAGCGGATCAACACAGCGTCAGTAAGTTGACATAATGTGGCTTATCGGCACTTTGTCGACCAGGCGATAGTCCCGGTGCGCGTCGCGACGGGGTCGATCGATGTCCGTGTCCGATCCGGAACTAGTTGGGAGTAATCCGGGAAAACCTGGTAGCTGTCCGAATTTTCGCGCCCTCGGCGACGAGATGCGGATGCTGGTCAGTGCGGGCCCGCCTGTCGATTCTTCGGCGGCCCACCCTCCGTCAGTCGGCCGCCCCATCAAAGCGTCACAGTGACGAATTGATATGTCCCGCTGGGTCATTGACCATTCAGTGTGCGACGTTACGAGTGGCACCCACATGGTTAGATCGGCTGTCAGGCGGAGGCGACGATGGCTGCTGAGGAGCTTCCCGGCTTCGTCCCTCGCCTCTGCGTGCCGATGACATTTCTCTTCTCCGCACGTCCCCCGTTCCGGTAAATACAGCGCGCTGACCGTCCGCTGGGCCAAGGGCACGAAGGGGTCGGGGCCACGCCGAAGGACAGTCCTGACATCACCCGGATTTCCCTGGGTGATAGACCTTTTAAGGTACTGATGCTCCGAATACACCGACTGTGGCTGAGCTGTCGCTGGACGTGGCCGAGCGTTGCGTCTGATGACGGATTTGGCGTGACCGGGGGGCACACCACCGCTTTGGCGCTTGTCTGCGCAATCGTCCAGGAAAGGCCGTCCACTGCTGCGGCTCCGCTGAGCCGCAGCAGTGGCCTTACCCCTGTTGAGCCTTTCGCGCCGCCGCCAGCGATTGCCGCAGCGCTTCAGCGAGGCGGTCGACGTCGTTATCCGCTGTCGTCCAGTTGGAGAAGGACACGCGTATCGCCGCTCGACCGTGCCATTCGGTTCCCGCGACCCACGCCTCTCCGCTGCGTCGCACGAGTTCTGCTACAAGCCAAGTGCGCTCGTCGCTGTCGTCAGCACGGATCAGGACCTGGTTGAGCACGACGTCGTTGCACACCACAAAGCCGTGCGTGCCCTGGATCATCTGGGCCAGACGGTCGGCATGGTCGCAGCAGCGTTCGATCAGTTGTCGCAGCCCCTCCCTGCCTAGCGAGGCGAGCGCTGCGTAGACAGGCACCGCCCGTGCACGCCGGGACATCTCGGGCACCAGGACACCGGGTTCGCGCTCGCTACTCGTGGGCAGATAGCTGGTGTTGGCTCCCAGCGCCGAGCGGGCAGCTTGGGGATCGGCAACGATGGCCAGGCCGCAGTCGTAGGGAACGTTGAGCCACTTGTGCGCGTCTGTCGACCATGAATCGGCCAGCTCGACACCTTGAACCAGTGTCGACAGTCGCGGCGATGCGCACGCCCATAGTCCGAACGCACCGTCAACGTGAACCCAGCCGCCGTGCTCATGGGTCGCCGCGACGATCTCTGACATCGGATCGCACGCTCCGGAGTTCACGTTGCCGACTTGTGCGCACACGATGGCAGGGTCGGAGTCAGCGGCGAGCGCGGCGGCGAGCGCGTCCGCTCTCATGGCTCCTTGTGCGTCGACTGCTACGCGCTCGACGCGGCGCGCTCCCAAACCGATCATCTGCAACGCCTGCAGTACCGAGGGATGGACCTCGTCGCCCACCAGCACGCGAACACGGGGTGCCTGCGCGAGCCCATCGGCCTCGACGTCCCAACCTTGCCGCGCTAACAGCACGTGCCGTGCGGAAAGCAACCCGACGACGTTTCCCGCCGTGGCTCCGGTCACGAAACCCACGGATGCGTCCGTGGGCAGCCCAAGAGCGTCAAGAACCCAGCGCTCGGCGACGGCATCGATCGCAGCACCCGCCGGCGACGACATCCGGCTGTACGCCGTCTGGTCCCAGGTCGATACCAGCCAGTCGGCAGCCAACGCCGCGGGTAGCGTTCCCCCGACGACGAGTCCAAAGTAGCGGGGACCGGCGCACGCAATCGTTGCCGGACCGAGAGTGGCGGCTAACTTCTCGACCACCGAGACCGCATTCGTGCCTTGGTCGGGCAGCGGCCCGCTCAGGGCATCGACTACTTCGTCGTAGCTGGTACTCGCCGCGACCGGCCGGTGTGAGAGACCCGTCAGGTATTCCGTCGCCAGTTCCATCGCCCTTGGCAGAGCCGCGTGCATGTCGGTTCGAACCGGGGCAGAATTCTGATCCATTGAAACTATCCTTTTGTCCGGCACTATCGTGTCGTTCTGGATTCTGTCCGACACTCTCTGTTGGTTCTGGACAGACGGCCACGATTCCGTCCAGAACTACTTGAGAGTGCACAGGTATGCGCATTCCCCCTCTCAATTAGTTCCGGATCGGACAATCGACGCCCGGGTGTCACCCAACTCCGCCAGCCGGCCGAGCCTCCTGATCCAGCGATCTGGTGCCGAGTGTCGGCATCTGGCGGGTCGGTCTGCCGAACGAGTATCCATGTCGGTCGTCGGCGCGACTGGTCCACGGGCGCGTCCCGAGTCCGTATTCGCGGCGACGTCGCCCTGGCTCTCCTCTCCCGTTTCGTGCGACCAATACGTCACTGTGACGAAATATTCATGGGGAGCTCGGCCCGAGACTCTCGCGATAATCCAGACCCTGGAGCGCGATATGCGAATCGCATCACCGCCGGATCGCAAAGTTGGAACGTCAAGAGCGGCAACGGCCTTGGTGAGCATCACAACTAGCTCTTGAGGTCGGCGACGCCGATCCTGGGCCGTGCACCGACCGAGATGGTCATCGCTTCTCCGCCCCACCAACCCGCGATCCTGCTAACCAAACGTCACTGTGACGTAATGTCCACTCCCCGGCGTGAGGGTCTGAAGTCCTCTGCAATGATGTCCGGACGCCCTACCGCTGGTTCGGTGGCGACCACGACGATTGGCGCCATGACGATAGCCGATGCCGACCGTCTTCTGATCGAGTCGGCCATGCCGCGCTTCGACACGACGATCGCCGAGCACGTCGTGGTCTGCGCTTCCCCGGCGACCACCTACCGCGTCGCGCGAAGCCTCGACTTCCTCTCGGTTCGTACGCCGGTGCTGACGGCGTCCATGTGGATCCGCGGACTTCCGTCGCGCCTGCTGGGAAAGCCCGCCACGCCGCCGCCGGCTTTGGTCTTCACCGAGGACTCCGCGCCGCTGCCTGGCTGGCTGCTCCTGGGTGACCGACCCGATTGCGAGATCGCCTTCGGTGCCGTCGGAAAATTCTGGCAACCGGCCATCGAGTGGCGCGATGTGCCCCGCGCAGAGTTCCGCGACTTCAAGGATCCCGGGTGGGGAAAGATCGCGGCGAACTTCTCCGTCAGACCGTACGGCCAAAGTACGCTGCTGAGCTACGAATGCCGCACCGTCACCACCGATACCGACTCTCGGCGGAAGTTCCTGCGGTACTGGTGGCTGGTCCGCCCGTTCGTCGGCCACATCATGAGGGCGACATTGGCGAAGATCAAAACCGATGCCGAGGTGGCGGCCGTGACCTAGCGTGCCCCCCGGCGAAATACGTCACTGTGATGAATTACGCTTGGGCGCAAGGCTATTGAGCTACAGACTACGGTCCGCCTCGCGGTCCATCGTCAGCCGGTTGAGCGGGACTGCGGGGTGCCTCGTCATTGGACACTTGGTCGGCCAGCTCCAAACCCGCGCCGGCATAGACATTGAAGGCGATGTCGACGCCGTGCTCTTTGGCCCACTGGACTTCATCGTCGTACCGGGCGACCGCGGCGACCCTGCCGTCGAAACCGGACTCGCGCAGACATGCCAGCGCGGTGACGTTGGCGCCGTGACGCGGCATTGCGAGCACCGCAATGCGCACCGACTCCGAGTGTCGGAGCTGGTGCCAGAAATCAAGATCGGTCGCGTCACCTTCGATGACGTTCAGGCCGTCCTCTGCGAGTCGCTGGACTCGGGGACCGTCGTAATCAACCCGATCACTCGCAACCCGTAATGCTCGGTCATTCGTTGATAGGCCGCGAACCCGACCCGGCCCATGCCGATCACCACCACCTCGGCGTCGCCGGCGTCGGCCGGGCGCTCCTCCGGGACAAGGGTGCTTTCGTCCTGGGCGGGTAGCCGTGCCGCGATTTTCTCCACCATCAGGTGTCCGCGACCATTGACCAGCGCCGCGAGGACGAAGCTCAGTGCTACGGCGATCGACATCTCCACGAGCCAGGCCTCCGCCAGCAGCCCTGCGGAAACACCGACCGATACGACTATCAAACCGAATTCCGAGTAGTTCATCAGCCCGAGCCCGGCGAGCAGCGCAGTGCGATACCGCAACTTCATGCGTGCCAACAGCAGCACGTACCAGCCGGCCTTGAACGGCAGAAGCAGCACCATCAGCAATGCGACGCCGATGGTCGGCAGATCCGGCAGACCGGTCAGGCCAATCGAGACGAAGAACCCGACCAGCAACAGCTCCTTGATGTGGAACAGCGAACGCGACAGCTCGGAGGACGCCGAGTGCGAAGCCAGGAGCACGCCGATGATCAAGGCGCCGAGATCACCCTTGAGGCCCACTGCGGAGAACAGAGCGTACCCGGGCACCAGCGCCATCACGATCCCGAACAGTGACTGCATTTCGCCGTGGCCGAGTCTGCTCCAGATCTTGCGTGCGAATCGGGTCAGTGGCCACAGCAGCACCAATGTGAGCGCCCAGGGGCTGGGCAGATGACCGCTGGTGGCGGTCAGAAACACGACAGCGACGATGTCCTGCATGACCAGGATGCCGATGGCGACGCGGCCGTAGAGCGCGTGCGATTCACCGCGCTCCTCGAGAACCTTGACCACGAACACCGTGCTGGAGAAGGATAGCGCGAAGGCCAACAGGGCGATCGTCTGCACGCTCTGCCCGGACAGCATCACCACCCCGGCGACGGCGCCCAGCCACATGGCGACACCTCCGAACACAACGCTGAACAGCATGTGCACGGACGTGGTCAACCACACCTCGCGGCGCAGCAGAATGCGAACGTCGAGCTTGAGGCCGATCGCGAAAAGCAGCAGCGTGACGCCCAAATCCGCCAGCACATCCAGCTGCGGCACGTCCTCCACATTGAGGGCATTGATGGCGAACCCCGCTGCGAGGAACCCGACCAGGGGCGGCAGACGCACCGCCATCGCCAGACCGCCGAGACCGAACGTGATGACCAGATAGATGGCGACTACTGTCACGCGCGGCCCCTTGTCCTAGGTGTCAAGTTCTCCAAGTATCCCGGCAATCGCCGGATTCCTCTTTGGACGTGCCGCTGACCGCCCCAATTGCGTGGGCTCGAGGCGAGGAACCCTCCGGGTCGTCTCCCCTATTCGCATTGTGCCGCAGGTCAATACGTCACAGTGACGGCATCGGGCCCATCGCAGTGCGGTCACGGGTCCACGGACTCACCCAGAGATATCGGCCGTGTCGATCGACGAAATGACAGACAGTCCCATGAACGTGCGGCACAGTTGACAGATGGCGAGCAAAGTCCCGGGCCCGAAAGACATCTTGGCGGCCGCGCAGGCGGCGGCGGACAATGCGCAGGCCGCCGCGCGGGAGGCCGCGGAGACGGCGCAGTCGGCCGCCGGCGCCGCGCTACGCATCCCGCCCGCGTCGATCCAGCTCGCGGCTCAGTTGCCGGATCTGATCGAGAACTTGGCGGTGGCAACGGAACGGCTCAATCAGGCGATCGACCGTGCCGAACGCTATCTGGCGCTGGCCGACCCGATGATCCGAACGATGGACGCGGTGCTGCCGCAACTGGAAGCCCTCGTCGCCACGGGCAACGAGGTCTATGGCGCCGTATCGTCCCTACCGGGTGTGTCGCACCTGGGACGGCTGGCCAATCGCGGCTCAGCGCCTGCCGCCAAGCAGCCCAGGGGGCGTACGCCTCCGAAGAAACCCGGACGCTGACAGCCCGAGCCTAGGCGTCGGTGTGGTGCTGCCAATCTCGTGACCGTATGCGCCACGTCGCCTTCGCATAGTCCAATTCCGAGTGCGGCCACTGTGTCACGATCCGTCCGGTGGGCGATCGGTAGTAGCTGTCGCACTGCGTCCAGATCGTCTGTTCCAGGTCGGCCGAAATCTGCTCGTTGTACCGCTGTTCGACGTCCGGACGCACGTCGAGATAGCCGCCGCGCCCGGCCAACCGGCAGATCGCGCTGGCCACCAAGCGCCCGCCGGCCTCCAGGACATAGATGATCGAGTTCGCGCCCTGGTTGGTGTTTGGTCCGTACAGCATGAAGAAATTGGGAAAGCCGCTCACGGCGACGCCGAGATACGCCTGGGGATCCAAACCCCAACGGTCATGCAGGCTTTCGCCGCCCAGCCCGACGACCTCGATGCCCGAGAGATAGCTGCTTGTCTCGAAGCCCGTCGCAAAGATGATGGCGTCGACCTCGACGACGCGGCCGGTCTCGGTGACGACGGCTGACTCGGTGACTCGCCGGATCGGATCTGTCACGAGGGCGACATGCGGGTGTTGTAGTGCCAGATAATACTTCTCACCGAGCAGGACACGTTTGCACCGAAACGGATACCGCGGGGTCAGAGCGTCACGCATCGCATCGTCTTCGACGTGGCGGCGCAGAAAGTTCTCCGACAACTCCTGAACCACGGCCATTCGTGGATGATCGGGTGTCAACGCCGTGTTGTCGTGCTGCAGCTTCCACAGTCGCCACCTCTCACGTAGAGCGGCCCACGGGATCCGGCGGAAGCGGGTGAGCTCGTCAGGGTTGTAGGGCCGATCCTCTTTCGGCACCATCCACGGTGGCGTCCGCTGGAAGACCGTCAACTGCTCTGCGATGGCGGCGACTTCCGGGATGACCTGCACGCCGCTGGCGCCGGTGCCGACGACCGCGACCCGCTTTCCGGTCAGGTCGACACCCGCGTCCCATTGCGAGGTGTGCATCAGCTCGCCGCTGAACTCGGCGATGCCCTCGATATCGGGATAGCGTGCGGCCCCGAACAACCCCACCGCGCTGACGACGGCGTCTGCGACGAGGCTCCGGCCGTCGGCGAGCTCAATGTCCCAGTGCTTCTGCCGCTCACTCCAGACCAGCTTCTGCACGCCGGTCCCGAGCATCAGGTGGCGACGCAGGTCAAAGCGATCGGCCACCGACTCGAGGTACGAGAGGATCTCGGGCTGATAGGCGTAGGTGCGGGTCCAGCGGCGATTCGGCGCGAACGAGAACGAGTACAGATGGCTCTGGATGTCGCACGCCGCACCTGGGTAGGTGTTCTGCCGCCACGTGCCCCCGACGCCGTCGGACCGTTCGATGATCACAATGTCGTCGATACCCTTGCGTCGTAACGCAACCGCCGCGGCGATTCCGCCGAATCCGGCCCCGATGATCGCCACCCGGGGAGATCTGCCGCGGCGGGTCAACGCTCGGAGATGACCGATGAGGTATCGCCTCCTCATCGATGGACACTCGTGCGGATCTCGAATCCTTGCGGTGCGCCGTTCACGCGCGACGCGTCGAGGATGTCGGCGTATTCGGTTGGCGTGCCGAAGAAGAAGCTGCCCTGTCGCGTCTTCGCGTTCGCCTGTCCTTCCCGGTTGTAGTAGCCCGGTGTGCAGGATTTCGCGCGGTCGGCGCTCGCCCCCGAACGTGCGACCACGGTGTCCACCCATGCGGATACGGCGTCGGCCGTCGCCTCCAACTCCGCTGCGTCATTGCTCAACGCCCACGAGATGACCTCTGCGGTGTGGCGCGCTTGCACATCAAGGAGGTACGGGAAGTTGACGGTGAACCCGGATTGCGCGATCGACAGGATGAAGCAGTTTGGGAATCCGTTAACGGCGAGGCCGTGCAGTGTCTGCACACCGTCGTGCCATTTGTCGGTGATCGTGACCCCGCCCCGGCCGACGATCTCGAAGCCGGTCCGCCGCGAGTAGTCCGTGCCGACCTCGAAACCCGTTGCGAAGATCAGACAGTCGATGCTGTGCTCCGTGCCGTCGACCACCACACCGTCGCTGGTGATGCGCTCGACGCCCTTACCTTTTGTGTCGACAAGCGTCACGTTGTCCCGGTTGAACGACTGCAGGTAGTCGTCGTGAAAGCAGGGCCGTTTGCAGAAGTAGCCGTACCAGGGTTTGAGCGCCTCTGCTGTCGCGGGATCCGCCACGATCGAATCGACGCGGGCCCGGATCTCTTCCATCTTGGCGAAGTCGGCCAATTCAACTGCGCGTAAACGGTCTTCGTCGGACATTCCCTCGACACGGGTCTGCCGCATGACGAACAGTTTCTTGACGATGCTCGTCCATGCGTCGTCGACGAGATCCTCGTCGGCTTCGCCGCCCGCGGTGAGCAGCTGGAAGTTCTCGATGCGACGGCGCTGCCATCCGTCTTGCAGAGACCCCGACCAGTCCGGATCGGTTGGACGATTGCCGCGCACGTCGACAGTGGAAGGCGTGCGCTGGAAGACGAGCAGTTCCTTGGCGGCCTTGGCGAGGTGCGGTACACACTGGATGGCCGTTGCGCCGGTCCCGATGATCCCGACTTTCTTGTCCGCCAGATTCGCCAGGTCGGCCCCGGTGTAGTCGTAGTCCCACCGGCTGGTGTGGAACGTATGCCCAGCGAAATCAGAGATTCCTTCGATGCCAGGCAATTTCGGCTTCTGCAGATATCCGTTGGCCATCGCGACGAAGCGGGCGCGGATGCTGTCGCCGTGATTGGTCGCGATGATCCAACGCTGCAGGTCGGCGTCCCAGCGGATCTGCTGCACCTCGGTCTGCAGGCAGATGTCGCGGTACAGGTCATAGTGCTCGGCGATGCTGCGGCAGTGCGCGAAGATCTCGGGGCCCTTCGCATACTTTTCGGTCGGAACGTAGCCGAGCTCCTCGAGCAGCGGCATGTACACGTACGACTCGACGTCGCAGGCGATTCCGGGGTACCGGTTCCAGTACCACGTACCTCCGACGTCGGCGGCCTTGTCGATCAACCGGATGCTGTGTACACCGAGTTCGCGCAGGCGGGCCCCGGTGAGCAGCCCGCCGAACCCGGCGCCGATGATCGCGACATCGACCTCATCGGACAGCGGGTCGCGGGTGAAGTCCCGATCGCTCCAAGGATCAGTCGCGAAGTCGGCAAACACGCCTGAGATCTCGACGTACTGCTCGATGCCGTCGGGACGCAGTCGGCGGTCCCGCTCCTGGGCGTATTTCTGCCGCAGCGCCTCTACGTCGAACTCCACGCCCGGCATCTTGCCGCGAATCTCCGTCAGGCGTCGACGTAATCCGCGAGATGTTTGCCGGTCAGCGTGGACCGCGCGGCGACGAGGTCAGCCGGCGTTCCCTCGAAGACGACCGTGCCACCGTCGTGACCGGCGCCGGGACCGAGATCGATGATCCAGTCGGCGTGAGCCATGACCGCCTGGTGGTGCTCGATCACGAGCACGGACCGACCGGCATCGACAAGGCGGTCCAGCAGCCCCAGCAGCTGTTCGATGTCGGCGAGATGCAGGCCCGAGGTCGGTTCATCGAGGACATAGATGTCGCCCTTGTCCCCCATCTGCGACGCGAGCTTGAGCCGCTGCCGCTCACCACCGGACAGCGTGGTCAGGGGCTGGCCGAGCGAGAGGTAGCCCAGGCCGACGTCGGTGAGGCGATCCAGGATCTTGTGCGCGGCCGGGTTGGCGGCATCGCCGTCACCGAAGAACGCGAGCGCGTCGGCCACCGACATCGCCAGCACCTCGGCGATATTGCGACCGCCGAACGTGTACTCCAGCACCGACGCGTGAAACCTCTTGCCCTCACACTCCTCGCACCGTGACTCGACGGTGGCCATGACGCCCAACTCGGTGAAGATCACCCCGGCGCCGTTACAGGTCGGGCATGCGCCCTCGGAGTTGGCGCTGAACAGCGCCGGTTTGACGTCGTTGGCTTTGGCGAACGCCTTGCGGATCGGGTCCAGCAAGCCGGTGTAGGTCGCGGGATTGCTCCGTCGCGACCCTCGGATCGGCGTCTGGTCGATCACCACAACGCCGTCACGGCCCGCGATCGAGCCGCTGATCAGAGAGCTCTTGCCGGAGCCGGCGACGCCGGTGACCACACACAGCACGCCGAGCGGGATGTCGACATCCACCTTCTGCAGATTGTGGGTCGACGCGCCGCGAACCTCCATTGCGCCCGACGACGCGCGCACCGAGTCCTTGAGCGATGCGCGGTCGTTGAGATGACGTCCGGTAACGGTCTTGCTCTTGCGCAGTCCGTCGAGCGTGCCCTCGTAGACGACCTGGCCGCCGTCGCCACCAGCGCCGGGACCGAGGTCGACGATGTGATCGGCAATCGCGATCACCTCGGGTTTGTGCTCCACCACCAGGACGGTGTTGCCTTTGTCGCGCAACTGCAGCAGTAGCTCGTTCATGCGCGCGATGTCGTGTGGATGCAGCCCCACCGTCGGTTCGTCGAAGACGTAGGTGACGTCGGTCAAGGCCGACCCGAGATGGCGAATCATCTTGACACGCTGGGCTTCACCGCCGGAAAGGGTCCCCGCCGGCCGACCGAGCGAAAGATACCCCAGCCCGATCTCGACGAAGGAGTCGATGGTGTGCTGCAACGACTTCACCAGCGGGGCCACCGACTTGTCGGTGATGCCGCCGATCCATTCGGCCAGATCGCTGATCTGCATCTCGTAGACGTCGGCGATGCTGCGGCCCTTGATCTTCGACGACCGCGCGGTGTCGGATAGCCGGGTGCCGCCGCAGTCCGGACACGTCGTGAACGTCACCGCCCGTTCTACGAAGGTGCGAATATGCGGCTGCATCGCCTCGACATCCTTGGCGAGGAAGGATTTCTTGATCTGCGGAATCAGCCCGAGATATGTGAGGTTGACGCCGTCGATCTTGAGCTTGGTCGCCTCCTTGTGCAGCAGGGCGTCCAGTTCCTTCTTGGTGAACTTGTTGATCGGCTTGTTGGGGTCGAAGAAGCCGCAGCCGTTGAAGATTCGACCGTACCAGCCCTCCATGGAGAAGCCAGGGATGGTGAGTGCGCCCTCGTTGAGCGACTTGGTGTCGTCGTAAAGCGCGGTCAGGTCGATGTCGTTGAGTGAACCGCGACCCTCGCAGCGAGGGCACATACCGCCGACGACGCTGAACTCGCGGCGCTCCTTCACGGTCCGACCACCCTTGTCCATTGTGACGGCGCCGGCGCCGCTGATCGAGGCGACGTTGAACGAAAAGGCTTGTGGTGAACCGATGTGTGGCTTACCCAGACGGCTGAACAGAATTCGCAACATCGCGCCCGTATCGGTGGCGGTGCCTACGGTGGAGCGCGGGTCGGCGCCCATCCGTTGCTGATCGACGATGATCGCCGTCGTGAGACCCTCGAGCACGTCGACCTCGGGCCGTGCCAGCGTCGGCATGAAGCCTTGGACGAAGGCGCTGTAGGTCTCGTTGATCAGTCGCTGCGACTCCGCGGCGATCGTGTCGAAGACCAGGGAGCTCTTTCCCGACCCCGAGACACCGGTGAACACGGTGAGCCTGCGCTTGGGAAGTTCGACGTGAACATTCTTGAGGTTGTTCTCTCGGGCGCCGTGCACGCGGATCAGGTCGTGGCTGTCGGCGGCCTCTTGTTTCGGCTTTGACTTCGTCGGAGCCATAGGTCAGGACTGCTCCTGCACACGGACGGTGTTGCCCGCGGGATCGCGGAACGCGCAGTCACGGGCGCCCCAGGGTTGGTCGGTTGGTTCCTGCATGACGTCGGCGCCGCTGGCCTGTACCCGCTCGAACAGCGCGTCGAGGTCGTTGGTGGCCAGCATGATGCTGGCGTAGGTGCCCTTGGCCATCATCTCGGCGATGGTGCGGCGCTCGTCTTCGGTGACGCCGGGATCGGCGGCGGGCGGCGTGAGGACGATGTTCATGTCGGGCCTGCCGGCCGGGCCGATGGTGATCCAGCGCATGTCCTCGTATCCGACGTCCTTGCGGACCTCGAAGCCGAGTGCGTCGCGATAGAAAGCCAAGGACTGCTCTGGGTCGGTGTGCGGGAGGAAGCTCGCGTTGATCGTGATGTCCATGACGGTCACGCTAGCTGCGGCGCGGAATGCGGCGCTTCTCGATTCCTGATCGGTCTGGTCACCTGCTTGGCGACGCACGACGGAATTCCGGCAGCCTCGTCGGCGGCGTCGCGCCGGTAGGTGCTGGGCGGAACGCCGACCAATTCGGTGAACCGGGTGCTGAAGGTGCCTAGCGACGAACAGCCGACGGCGAAGCAGACCTCGGTGACGGACATGTCGCCGCGTCGCAACAGGGCCATCGCCCGCTCGATGCGCCTGGTCATCAGGTAGGAGTATGGCGATTCGCCGTATGCGCTCTTGAACTGGCGCGACAGGTGCCCGGCCGACATGTTCACCCCACGGGCGAGCGCCTCGACGTCCAGCGGCTGGGCGTATTCGCGGTCCATGCGGTCGCGGACTGTGCGCAGCAGTCTGAGGTCGCGCAGACGCTGTTCGTCGACCGGCCCGCTGCTCATGCACGGTATGTTACGTGGCACCCGACGCCGTCACGCGGATTGTCCGGCGTGCTCATTTGAATGTCGTTGTTGTAAACAGGTTTTCAGCCTGCCCGGCCCGATTTCGGCTGACCGCAGCTGGACGGTAAAGTCGCAGGATGGCCGAGCGTATCGCCCTGTGGGGAAGGGATATCGACGACGATTCGTCGCCCGACCCCGACAGCGGGTTCGCAGGCTACGGTCATCACGACCCGATCACCGAGCCCATTCCGGTGGTCGAGGACGAATCTTGCGGTTACGGCAACGGCTACACCGATTCCAACGCTTACACCGCCGCCGAGCCTCAATACGTCGATGACCTGACGGAGAACGCCGACACCCAAGAGACCGCCGGGGCCTTCTCCTATGCCAAGCCGTTCCTCGACCGTCGCCCGGGCTCCCCTGCAGACTCGCTGACGTTCAAGCCCGCCCGCACGCCGTGGTATCGCACCAGACGCGGCCCGATCGTGCTGCTGGCCGTCGTCGCCGTTGTGGTGCTGTTGGCACTCATCCCCCTGCTGCTACGCAGCCCGGGCCCGCAGGCGCCGACGAACACACCGTCGACGGAACCGACGCCCAGCAGCGTGCAACCGACGTCCACCAGCGATGCACCCGAATTGACCAGTCAGCCCGCCCCGCCACCGCCGCCGCCTCCCCCGCCGCCACCGGCACCGGACGCGCCGGTGTACCGGCCCCAATACCCGTCCTCGGGTGGCGGCTCGGGGTCGCAAGCGCCGAAACCGGAAATCGGCGTCACCCGGGCACCGATCAGCGTCGCGCCCAAACCCGTAACACCGCCGACCTCAGCGGAAGTCGGTAAGCACGGCAGCACCAGCCGCTGGTAGCCACTCGCAGTTGCTACTCGTAGTTGATGCCGGTCGGCGGAAAGGGCTTGTTTGCGAAGTCGATCTGCGCCGCCGGGTTCGCGACGGCGGTGGTCATCCCCGATCCGAACGCACCCTCGTGGTCGAACAGCGTGGCTGTTCCAACGGCGACCCCGTCTGACGCACAGTGCGAATCACCCCTGATGCAGATCCAGTCGTCGACCGGCAGCCGGGACAACGCGACGGTCAGATCGCCGTTTATGTAGCCGACACCCTTCGTGCCCAAGTTGGTCACGAGGCTGGTCGACTCGGCGACAATTGAGGCCCGTACGAACGGCGAGAGCGGCTCCCCCGCAACGGCATTGATGCCTCCGTAGAAGAAGCTCTTGCGTGAGTCGTTCTGATGCGCCGCCGGGCTGCGCGTCCAGCCGGCATCGCTGCCGATGAAGGGCGACATCTGATCATCGGGAGGTGGTGGCGACGGAGGAGCGATCGGCGCGGTCCACAAAACACCGGGTGGCGCCGTCGAGCGTCGGTACTGGATCAACGTCGCGCGCGCGACCGCCCGACCGTCCTGGACCACATCGCATTCCGCACTGCGCACCCGGCGCCCGTCACGCACCACCCGCACGTCCACCTTCGTCAACACTGAGCCGGCCGCCCGGAAGAGGTCGACCGTGAGGCGAGCGGGCGTGAAGTCCGGCGATCCGCAGCGGCTTTCGAGCACCTGCGCCGACAGCCCCACAACTGCGGGCCCGTTCAGATGGTCATCGCCCCAGTGGCTCAGCGCAAAGCGGGTCGGCATGAACCCGCCATCCTCGGTTTGCGTGAAATGCGCCGGTTCCGTTGCCATTCGCGAATCCTCGCACAGGCACTTCGCGGCCCCTCAGCCAGAAGCGGCCTTTTCCTCGTCGCGCGCATCATCTTCGGCCGGGTCGCTGTTGTCACGTCGACGCTCACGCAACACGAAGGCAGCCACCGCCAATACCAGTACCGCGACACCGAGCACCGCGACCTCGACGATCGCACGCGAGAACTGTGGCCCATCCTTCAGTAGCGTTGCCGCCTCCACGGACAGCACCACGATCTCCTTGATACAGGCCAGAATTCCGACGATGATGAACGGCTCCGCGACGATTTCACGGGACCGGAGACATGAGCGGACCGCGTACAACAGTTCGACGAAGATGAAGATCAGCAGCAGGCCGTCGAGCACCTCGAGCATGACTGTTTTGGCCGGTGCGCTTCGCAAGCTCAGCATCGTGTTGAACTGTGCCACGAGTAGGGCGACGGACCCGATGATGAGCACGACAGCGATCGCCCAGTACACGACGTCTTCCAGGAACCCGAGCGCGCGATCGGCGAACCGCTGACGTTCTTCCTCGTCGCCGTCGCCGCTCTTCGCCTTGGCCATGCGCACCTCCGAAAGGGCCCCGGATTTACCTGATCGTCAGTTACTACCCCGAGGTGGTCTTGCCCAATCTCTCATGGCCGGACGGCGATCACGGTCCAAACGCTGCGACGGCCATGCCCGTGTTGGCCGACCGTCACGTCGGTGAAGCCCGATGTGCGGCACTGGGCGGCAAATGATTCCGCTTGCTGTTCTGTCCATCCGTGGCTTGCCAGACCTGTGGCACCACGCTGCACCCGGCGTTCGACGGCGAGCAGACGGCCCTTCGGCGCCAGTAGCCGTCGTGCCTCACCGAGGCCCATGCCGACGTTTTGCCAGTGATGCACGGTCGCCAACGACCACAGGACCGTCGCCGAACCGTCCGGCAGCGGCACGCTCTCTGCGGTGCCCTCGGCCCACGCGATACTCGCGTCCCGGGTGAAGGTACGGGCCAACCGCAACATGACTGGAGCGGGATCGACACCGGTCGCCCTCGCACCGCGGCGTGCGGCCTCCCGCACCGCACCACCGGGACCGCACCCGATGTCGACGACACGGTCACCGGCCGACACTCCGGTGACCTCGACGGCCAGTCGCGCGTTGGCCCGTCCCATCCACAGCAGCATCAGCCCGACAATCGCCCCGGTCACACCAGAAAAGCCCGGGTGATCGGCGTGATGGTTGACCGGGAGTGTTTCTGGAGTGGTCATCCCACGAGCTTGCAGGTTCAAGTCGGCTTGAAGTCAAATGAGAAGCGATGGACCTCGTTCCGATCGGCGAGGCGGCGGCCCGGCTGGGGTTGTCGACCTCCGCGCTGCGCTATTACGACGAACGCGGGTTGGTCCGTCCGCAGCAGCGACGGGCGGGCCGGCGCATGTACGGTGCCGATGACCTTCGCCGCCTCGCGTTCATCAAGATCTTTCATCAGCTCGGTGTCTCGCTCGACACGGCCGCAGCCGTCCTCGATGCGCCCGCTCCCCAATGGCGAGAAGTCGTCCGCGAACAGATCGATCAACTCGACGAGGTGATCAGGCAGGCGCAGGGTGCGCAACAGTTCCTGACGCATGCCCTGCAGTGTCCGACGGAGCACCCCGCCCGCGAATGCCCCACGATGACGAGCGCGCTGGACAAGCTCGTCGACGGTATGACTGTGGCTCAAGTCGCCGAGGAGCACTCCGAGGGATCGGCCTGACTTCGCCGCCGCCGTTCCCACGGCCACGTCATTGCCGCCCAGATCGCCGCTACGAGCACGGCTCCAACCAGCACATACCAGGGCCACGGCCCCATCACATCGAGCAATGACGCGGTGCTGGGCTTCGCGTTGAGGAAGCCGTAGTTGCTGCCCGCGATGCTGTTGAACGTCATCGTGACCGCGAGCCACGTCAACGTCACCGCCACCACGAACCGATAGCTGCGCCATCCGGGCCGCATACCCCTGCCCCAGGTGAGATAGATCGCCGCCCAGACGACCAGCAGATGAATCGCCCAGAACCCCAGGAACTGGTAGTGCGGAAAGTCGGGACCGGTCAGCACCGGCGAGATCAACGCCTGCACGCTGAGTACCAGGCCCCAGTAATAGGTCAACGTGTAGGCCCACTGCCGCTGCGACCACATGGCGTAGGCGGTCACCATCGTCGCCAGATCGGTGAGATGCAGGGGCACCGACCACCGCACGTCGGGTGGGGACAATGCGTGGACGAACGCGGCGGCATAGATCGCCGCGGTGAGCGCACCGACGATCCGGCCGAACACCCGCGCCTGGCGCTCGGTCTGCCTGCGGCCGAGCCACACGACGGCGACTGCCCCCGCGACGAAGACCGCCAGCGCGGCCCAATGTGACGGGCCGTACACCGAGAACTCGCCGTGTGCGTTGATCTCACAATTCTGACCCAGCTTCACCTGCCCCGCTTTCGGGTAGATAGTGGCGGGACGTCAGAAGGGGCCATTTCGAATGAGTGAGATGAAGTTTCTCGAGCTGCATGGCGATCGCGTGGCGTACCAGGATGAGGGCACTGGCCCCGAAACGTTGGTCCTGATTCACGGAATGGCCGGCAGTTGCGGGACATGGCGCGCGGTGATCCCCCAGTTGTCCCGGAGATATCGCGTCGTCGCGCCCGACCTGCTGGGGCACGGGCAATCCGCGAAGCCGCGGGGCGACTACTCGCTGGGCGCGTTCGCTGTGTGGCTGCGGGACCTGCTCGACGAGTTGGAGGTCAAGCGGGCGACGATCATCGGCCAGTCGTTGGGCGGCGGCGTGGCCATGCAGTTCGTCTACCAGCATCCCGACTTCTGCGAGCGGCTCATCCTCATCAGCAGCGGCGGCCTCGGACCCGATGTCGGCTGGACGCTGCGCATGCTGTCCGCGCCGGGAGCCGAGCTGATACTGCCGGTCATCGCGCCGCGCCCGGTGCTGACGGTAGGCAACAAACTGCGCTCGTTGTTGTCGACAGCCGGGATTCAGTCTCCCCGCGGCGCCGAGATGTGGAGCGCCTACTCATCGCTATCGGATGGCGAGACGCGGCAGGCCTTCCTGCGGACGCTGCGCTCGGTGGTGGACCACCGGGGCCAGGCGGTCAGCGCATTGAACCGGCTGCATGTGACCGCCGATCTGCCCACGATGGTGATCTGGGGCGACCACGACCGCATCATCCCCGTCGAACATGGCTATGCCCTCCACGAAGCGCGCCCGGGAAGCCGGCTGGAGGTGCTCGACGGCGTCGGACACTTCCCCCATGTCGAACGGCCCAGCGAGGTGGTGGACCTGATCGACGACTTCATCAACACCACTGGTCAGCCCGATTCGCCGCGCCTGCGCACCAAGCGGTAGCCACCGTAAAGGACAGCAGCGACCAACAGATTGACGTAGTAGGCGATGTCGGCGCCGTGCCACGCGACCGCGACGGGCCCTTTGAGCAACGACGTGTTCATGAACGGGATGGCCGCCGCATACGCCACGACGAACACCACCAACGCGACCGCGGCATCGCGTCTGTCCGTCGGCTCCTGGGCCGGGTTGAGGCTTGCCCTGCCGCGGATCCGCAGCGTCCAGTCGATCACGACGACGGCGACGAACGCCGGGACCCAGTAACTGACGAGCAGCAGGATGTCCAGAAAACGTGTCGCGGTGTCGGCGGCGTTCAGCCAGAGGATCAGCGCGAACGCCAAGGCAGTGACGATCACCGCAGACACCGGCCTGCGCACTCTGACCCCGATGGTCTGCAATGCGAGTGATCCGCTGTAGTCGTTCATGACACCTGACCCGATCGATGCGACCGCAATGATCACCAGTGCCAGTGCTCCCAGCAGGCCACCACCCATCACCGCGCGCATGCCTTCTGCGGTGTGCTCGCCGATCACATCGGCAGCAGCGATCCCGATGCCCTGAATGAACGTGTAGGACAACACGAGTCCGGCGACCGTGAAGCCGAAGACTTTGATGCGCGACGATTCCACCGGCAGGTAACGGCTGAAATCCGCGGCATAGCTCGCCCACGAGACGGCGAGGCTGAAAGCGATGGTCACCTCGAGGACGAAGGCGCCGGCAAGGTCAGCTCCTGATACCGCGGGCGGAGTGATGATCTGGTGTCCGCCGACGAGTTTCACTGCAAAGACCACGAACGTCACGAACAGCACGACGCTGAGCACCGCCTGTACGCGGTGTATCAGTTCGTAGCCGAAAAAGCCGACGACGCCCTGGACCCCGAGCACAATCAGCACCGCCGTCCAGAACGGGATGCCCAGCAGCGCTTGTAGCGCCTCCCCGCCGAAGAGTCCGACCAGTCCCGTCCATGCGATCGACGAGAGCCATTGCAGGACACCGGGAATCACGACCGCCCCGCCGAACGCCATTCGGGCGTTCGGTAGCTGCCCCGTTCCCGTGCGCGGCCCCCACGTGGACAGGTAGCCCACGATCATCGAGCCGAGGACGGTCCCGATCACCATCGCCAGCAGTCCCAGCCAGAAGCCGAGCCCGAGCACGATCGCGAGCGTGCCGCTGAACAAGCTCGCCACGTTCACCTGCGGGGCGAACCACACCGTGAACAGCCGTCCCGGCGTTCCGTATCGCTGATCCTCGCCGATCGGCGCGATCCCGTGTGTCTCGACCGACAGATCCCCTGCCTTTGCGGGGCGGTGACCGCTGAACGTCGATTCGGTCAGCGCGCTCCTGGCGCCCTCGTCCGGCATGAGGTCATTCGATCATGACGGGCGGTCATGAGCCGGCAGAGGTCGAGGAACATAATCGAAAGCGAAACCGAAGATCAGCTAACGATCGGAGCGCCACGTGGTCGAGGCCGACGCGAACCGGTCGACCACGTCCGGCGACAACAGCACGCGGTCGAGGCTGTTGGTCGCGGGCTTGAGCGTCGTGGTGCTGACGGTCGCGGTGCTGCAGACCGCCGTGGTCCCGGTGCTCGGAATCATTGCCGACCAACTCCGCGCCTCCGACGTGGGTGTCAGCTGGGCGGTGACCGCCAATCTCCTGGCCGCCATCGCCGCAACGCCATTGATCGGCCGCGTCGCGGATCTGCACTGCAAGAAAACCGTCCTGCTGAGCGTCCTCGGGGTCGTACTCGTCGGATCCCTGCTGGCGGCCACGACGACGTCGCTGCCCCTGCTGATCGTCGGCCGCGTACTGCAGGCCGCCTCGTATGCGCTCTATCCGATCGGCATCGCGATCCTGCGCGAGGAATTGCCCGAGGGCCGGCTGATGTCGGCGATGGCGGTGCTGTCGGGCACGCTGGGCTTCGGCGGCGGCAGCGGTCTCGTCGTCGTTGGCCTGTTGATGAGCGGAGACGCGGGTTATCACCGGGTGTTCTGGCTGACCACCGGATTCACCGCCGTCGTCATGCTGATCGCGATGTTCGTCGTCCCCCGGCGGCCGCGCAGCGTCACCGGGACGATCGACTGGATCGGCGCGCTCGGTCTGGCGGCTGGTCTGTCGGCCGTCCTGCTGGCGCTGACGCAGGGCCAGTCATGGGGCTGGGCGTCGCCGGCGACGCTCGCGTGCGCCGTCGGCGGTGTCCTCGTGCTCGTCGGCTGGTGGAAGTGGGAGCGGCGAGCCAAACAACCCCTCGTCTCGACCGAGATGTTGAAGCGGCGTCCGATCTTGTTGACCAACCTCGCCACCGTCTTCGTGGGAGTGGGGCTGTACTTCGCGTTTCTCGGCTTGACGCAGTTCGTCCAAATACCCAGGGAGGCGGCGGGTTACGGCTTCGGAGCGACGGTTTTGGAGGCCAGCGTGGTCTTCTTGTTGCCCGGGGTGTTCGTGGGGTTCCTCATCGCCTTGTTCAGCGGCAGGTTCATCGACCGATACGGCGCCCGCCCGGTGCTCGTGGTGGCGGCGGTCGCGGGGATCGTTGGTTTCGTGTTCATCGCGTTCGCTCATTCGCAGACGTGGCAGGTCATCGTCGCGGGCATCCTCACCAACGCCTACATCAGCCTCGGCTACGGCGCGCTGCCGGCGTTGGTCGTCAGCGAGGTCGACGCCAACGAGACCGGCGTCGCGACGAGCATGAACGCGATCGCACGCACCATCGGGAGTTCCACGGCGGCGGCGCTGGTCGCGGTGCTGCTCAGCAGGGTGGCCGCCGGCACGGATGTGCCACTGGAGAGCAGCTTCTTCGTCATCTTCATCGGCGGTGCCGTGACGGCCGGACTGGCCATGGTGCTCATCGCCGTTTCGCGGGCGGGAGCCCCTGAACCGGAATCCGTCGAGGCGCGCTACGAATCCCGTGCCATGAACCACGAATGGGGCTGAGAACTACCTCAGTGCCGCGAGGTTCGTCACGGATCTGCGAACGTCGGACTCGAGAACCTTGGCGACCAGATTGCCGATCTTGGTGTTGAGCAGACCGCCGGTGAGGTCGGCGATCACCTGGAATACGGAGCCGGAGGCGACATCCTCGGAGGGGCCGGGTACCTCCTTCACGCACAGGCGCAGGGCGATGCACACGGCGGGCTTTCCTCTGCCGACCAACTCGATGGCCTTCGGTTCGTCGTACCGGGTGACGCGCCAGTGGATGACGTTACGAAAACCTTTGACCTTGATCGTCGACGACACCGTGGTGCCGACCTCGACCTCCGTCGGCACCGCGCTCTTCCAGCCGCCGAAGATGGTCAGCCACTCGTCGAACCGGCTCAGATCCGACGCCAGCTCCCACGCCTTCTCCGGGCTGAGATCAGACGAAACCGAGACATCCACCGTTGCCATGCCTCACCACTACCCGGGCAAGCCACCGGGATAAACGAGTCATCAGATTTCCCCGACCCCGCGGCCGACGGCTGCGAAACTGATCATGAGTGCATCCTCGCGACCTCCACAGCCGGCTGCTCAGACCGCCCGGCCGCGGGTCCGCACGCGCGTTTCAGCGGATTCTTTTGGTTCCGGGCCGAGTTGACGAAGGATTCCATTGTCGGAATGTAAATTCGTTGCGGAATCGCTTGCGAAGGTCAGCATGATCGGCGATTGTTTATCCACAGCTTCGGGGGTTTTTGAGGAGGATCCGCTCTGACCGGCTCACGCACCACCGCCGTAGATCAATCGACGGGACAACACGCAGCCGACCGCACCAAGGGCGGTCCGGTCATCGAGATCGACCATGTCACCAAGCGCTTCTCGGACTACGTAGCGGTCGCCGAGGCGGACTTCTCCATCGCCTCGGGCGAGTTCTTCTCGCTGCTCGGTCCATCGGGCTGCGGAAAGACGACGACGCTGCGGATGATCGCGGGTTTCGAGAGCCCAACCGAGGGAGCCATTCGGCTCGAGGGGGTCGACGTCTCGCGGGTGCCACCGCACAAACGGAACGTCAATACGGTTTTTCAGCACTACGCGCTCTTTCCGCACATGTCCGTGTGGGACAACGTTGCGTACGGACCGCGCAGCCGCAAGAAGGACAAGGCCGAGGTGCGCAAGCGGGTCGACGAATTGCTCGAGGTCGTTCGCCTGACCGACTTCGCCGAGCGCAGGCCCGCCCAGCTGTCGGGCGGTCAGCAGCAGCGTGTCGCGCTGGCTCGTGCGCTGGTGAACTACCCGAGCGCACTGCTGCTCGACGAACCGCTCGGCGCGCTTGACCTCAAGCTGCGCCACGCCATGCAGTTCGAGCTCAAGCGCATCCAGCGCGAGGTCGGGATCACGTTCATCTACGTGACCCACGACCAGGAAGAGGCGCTGACGATGAGTGACCGCATCGCGGTCATGAACGCAGGCAACGTCGACCAGATCGGCACGCCGACCGAGATCTACGACCGCCCCTCGACGGTGTTCGTCGCCAGCTTCATCGGACAGGCGAACTTGTGGGCGGGCCGCCAGACCGGCCGCACCAACCGCGACTTCGTCGAAGTCGAAGTGCTCGGGACGACGCTGAAGGCCCGCCCCGGTGACACGGCGATCGAACCAGGCGGTCACGCGACGCTGATGGTGCGGCCGGAACGAGTCCGGGTTTCGGTCGACGCGCCGACCGGAGATGTCGCGACCGTGGCCGCGACGGTCAAGGATCTGACGTTCCAGGGTCCGGTGGTGCGGCTGATGCTGGTGGCGCCCGACGATTCGACGATCATCGCCCACGTCGGTCCCGAACAGGACCTGCCGATGCTGCGGCCCGGTGACGGCGTCCACGTGTCATGGGCACCGGACGCCTCGCTGGTATTGCCTGCGGCGGACATCCCCACGGCCGAAGATCTCGAAGAGATGCTCGACGACTCCTGATCGACCGTTTCCGTTCGCCCGTCCCCTCTTTCACATCGACGAAAGGCACAGTCGCCATGCCATCCACGAACATTGACCTCGAACTGGCCGCCCGGCTCGCCGCCAACCGGACCTCACGTCGGCGGTTCATCGGCGGCGGTGCCGCGGCCGCCGCGGCGCTGGCTCTCGGTCCGTCCTTCCTCGCCGCCTGTAGCTCGGAGAGCGGCGAATCGGGCGAGACATCAGCGCAGAACGGTGGTCCAGCCAGCGGCACGCTGCGGGTTTCGAACTGGCCGCTGTACATGGCCGACGGTTTCGTCGCCGCCTTCCAGACCGCGTCCGGCATCACGGTGGACTACAAGGAAGACTTCAACGACAACGAGCAGTGGTTCGCCAAGAACAAGGAACCGTTGTCGCGCAAGCAGGACATCGGTGCCGACCTCGCGGTGCCGACCACGTTCATGGCGGTGCGCCTGCACCAGCTCGGTTGGCTGAACGACATCAGCGATGCCGGCTGGTCCAACAAGAAGAACCTGCGTCCGGATCTGCTCGAGGCGAGCGTCGACCCGGAGCGAAAGTTCAGCGCGCCCTATATGTCCGGCCTCGTCGGTCTGGCCTACAACCGTGCGGCGACCGGTCGAGACATCTCCAAGATCGACGATCTGTGGGATCCGGCGTTCAAGGGCCGTGTCAGCCTGTTCTCGGACGCTCAGGACGGCCTCGGCATGCTGATGCTGTCGCAAGGCAATTCCCCCGAGGACCCCAGCACCGAGACGGTGCAGAAGGCCGTAGACCTCGTCCGTGAGCAGAAGGACAAGGGACAGATCCGGCGCTTCACGGGCAACGACTACGCCGATGACCTCGCGGCGGGCAACATCGCTGTCGCACAGGCCTATTCGGGCGACGTCGTCCAGCTGCAGGCGGACAATCCCGATCTGCAATTCGTGGTTCCGGAGTCGGGTGCGACGACGTTCGTCGACACCATGGTGATTCCGTACACCACGAAGAACCAAAGTGCTGCCGAGGCGTGGATCAACTACATCTACGACCGGGCGAACTACGCCAAACTGGTGTCTTTCGTGCAGTACGTCCCCGTCCTGTCGGATATGACCGAGGAACTCGAGAAGGTCGATCCTGCCGCGGCCAGCAACCCGCTGATCAACCCCTCGAAGGAGACCCTGGACAAGTCGAAGGGCTGGGCACCGCTGACCGACGAGCAGACCCTCGAGTACAACACCCTGTACGCAGCAGTCACCGGCGGCTGATCGGATGGCGGGTGTAGCCACCAGCGGGCGGCAGCGGAGCAAGATCGCTCCGTATCTGATGGTCCTGCCGGCGCTCGTGTACCTCGGAATCTTCTTCGTGGTGCCGTTCTTCACGCTGGCGAAGACGTCTTTGTCGTCGTCGGGCGGTTCGGTGTACATGCCCACGCTCGAATTCGCGTGGGGCTTCAACAACTACTTCGAAGCATTCAGCCAGTACCGCGATCAGATTCTGCGGTCGTTCGGTTATGCCTTGGCGGCTACCCTGCTGTGTCTGGTGCTGGCGTTTCCGCTGGCATACGTCATCGCGTTCAAGGCGGGACGGTTCAAAAACCTGATCCTCGGTCTGGTGATCCTGCCGTTCTTCGTCACGTTCCTGATCCGCACCATCGCCTGGAAGACGATCCTGGCTGACGAGGGCTGGCTGGTCCAGACGCTCGGCACCATCGGACTGCTGCCCGAGGAGGGCCGGCTGCTGTCCACCAGCTGGGCGGTGATCGGCGGGCTCACCTACAACTGGATCATCTTCATGATCCTGCCGCTCTACGTCAGCCTCGAGAAGATCGATCCACGGCTGATCGAGGCGTCCAAGGATCTGTACTCGTCGAACGTCCGTAGCTTCACGAAAGTCATCCTGCCGCTGTCGATGCCGGGCGTGCTGGCGGGAAGCATGCTGGTCTTCATCCCGTCGGTCGGCGACTTCATCAACGCCGACTACCTGGGGAGTACACAGACCACGATGATCGGCAACGTTATCCAGAAGCAGTTCCTGGTCGTCAAGGACTACCCGGCCGCGGCGGCGCTGAGCCTGGTGTTGATGCTCATCATTCTGGGTGGAGTGCTGATGTACACGCGGGCGATGGGTACGGAGGATCTGGTTTGACGCCCTCCTCGGACTGATGTCCGGGAATTTCAACCCCATCCCATCCACCTATGCGGCAGGAGTAGCGAGTTGAGGTTCACGGTTCGCAGACCGCCTTCTGGCGAGGTCTCCCCGTGCTGTCACCGCCCGTCCGGCGGCGATGTTGCGTGCAGCATTGACGTCGGCGTTGCACTGTCCAGCGTTGCAGGCTTGGCACTCGAAGACCGCTTGGCTCTTGCGGTTCTCGGGTGCGACGTGCCCGCATTCGGAACAGCGTTGCGACGTGTATGCGGCCAGGATCTGCTCGACCCGGCCAAAAGCCTTGTGCTGCAAACGTGTGGCGAGGAGCCCCCAACCGTTTTGGCTGATCGCGCGGTTAAGTCCACGCTTTTGGGCGACTCGCGCGCCAGGTTGTTCGACGGTGCCGCGCGCGGAGCGCGTCATCGCCCGCACGTCAAGGGCTTCGATTCTGATCACGTCGAAGCACCGCGCGAGGTCAGTCGTCGTTTTCTCGACCCAGTCCTTACGTCGGTCCCTCTCACGGGCTCTCAGCTTGGCGATCGCCCGTTTCGTCTTTCCGCGACGGTTGGAGCATGGCTTGGCCCGGGCGAGCCGCCGCTGCAATACCTTCAACCGCTTCGCTTCGCCCGACGTCAGATTCGGGGCACGCAGCAGTTCGCCGGTGGACAGGGCGGCCGACACAGCAACGCCGCGGTCAATTCCGACCACACTCCCGTCGCGCGGCCCGGCGACCGGGTCTGGAATGTGTGCGAACGCGATATGCCAGCGGCCGGCCCGATCTCGCGTTACCCGGTAGGACTTGACACCGACTGGCACCGGGCGCGACAGCCGAAACCGCACCCACCCCACCTTGGGAATCCAGACCCGACCGAAACGACGGTTCAGCTTCTCGACGTGATGCGGTCTCAAGCCGACCTGTCGAAACCCCTCGTGCACACCGGCTTTACGCCATGTCGGGCGACGATGCGTGCCGTTAAAGAAGTACTTCATCGCTTGTGTGAAATCTCGCAGCGCCTGCTGCTGCGCCGTCTGACTCCCAGCACGAAGCCACGAATACTCGGCCCGTGCCTCGGTCAACTGCGCAGCCTGTTCCAGATAGCCGGGAGCCTTGCGCCCCGGCTGCCAATGCCGCTGCTGCTCCACCGCCAAATTCCAGACGTACCGCGCATCCCGGCAATGAGCCAACAGCTCCTGCTCCTGCTCCGGAGTCGGCACCAATCGGAACCGCGACATAGCCGCACCATAACCACCGACACCGACAGCCCCCGACGTTGCACACCAGCGCACCTAGTCACCGGTTCCCTTACCGCACCGAAGTCCGGTGCGTTCAGTGCAAGGAGGCTTCGATGACCGTTGCCGCCATCCAGTCGGCCACCAGCCCGAAACCGGCGAAGACCGTCAAGGGCAATCCGCGGTGGGGCGATCTCCTGCTGCGGGTGGTCGCCGGCTTGGTGCTGCTCTACTTGTTCCTGCCGATCTTCGTGATCATCCTGTTCTCGTTCAACAAACCCGCAGGCAAGTTCAACTACACCTGGCAGGGTTTCACGCTGGAAAACTGGGCCGACCCGTTCAAGTTTCCACCGCTGACCGAAGCGCTGATTTTGAGTCTCGAGGTCGCGGCCATTTCGACCGCGGTCGCGTTGGTGCTCGGAACCTTGGTGGCGATCGCGCTGGTTCGGCAACGGTGGCGGGGGCAGAAGGCCGTCGACACCTTCCTGATCCTTCCGCTGACCGCTCCGGAAGTCGTGATGGGTGCCGCGCTGCTGACGCTGTTCCTCGACTTCGGTTGGGCCGCGGGATACACGACGATCCTTATTGCACACATCGCCTTCGAGGTCAGCTTCATCGCGATGACCGTGCGGGCGCGGGTCCGTGGCTTTGATTGGACCCTGGAGGATGCCTCGATGGATCTCGGCGCCAGCCCCTTGCGTACGTTCTTCAAAGTGACGTTGCCGCTGATCATTCCGGGCATCGTTGCCGCGGCGATGTTGTCGTTCGCGCTGTCGCTGGACGACTTCATCATCACGTATTTCGTCAGCGGATCCACGGTGACGTATCCGTTGTATGTGAACGCGGCAGTCAAGGCCGCGGTGCCGCCTCAGATCAACGTGCTCGCGACCGCGATCCTGGTGATCAGCCTCATTCTGCTGGCAGCAGGAACACTGCTGCGACGCAAGAGGTTCGAGGGCTGACTAGAGCTTGACGGCGACCGACACGCGCCCGTTGGCGTCGCGGCTGGCGACGGCGTGACCGGTACGGTCATTGCCGTCGAACTTCAGCAGGGTGATGGGGCCGCCGTCGCCGAGGAAGTTGCGCCACCACGTCTTGTTGTCCGGTGACATCACGTTGATGACGATTCCGTCGTCGGTGCGCCGGTAGCCGATCGGGGTCTCGATGGTCTTGCCGGAACGTCGTCCGACATAGCGGATGTTGATCATGCCGCGCCGCACCACCGGTCCGACGAGGGGCGCATCGATGAGCGCGACGAACATCTTGTTCATGAGGCCGACGATCGGTGAACCGTAAAATCCGCTTGCCATACGACGAGCGTAGCTAGGAGTTCACCTCGGCGGGCACGGGCGACGGCGTGCGCGCCCCACTACGGGCGGCGCCGATCCCGGCCGCCACCACGACGGTGATCCCGACCGCCCCCGCGATACCGGGCATCTGATGCAGCACGATGAGGCCGACGATCATCGCGAACGCGGGCTCGAGCGCCATCAGCGTGCCGAACGCGGCCGTCGTCAAGCGGCGTAGCGCCAACAGTTCCAGCGCGAACGGCACCACCGGCAGCAGGATCGCGAGACCGATGCCGATCAGGAGGATTTCGAGCGTCATCCGCTCGAACACCGCGGGTCCGACCGTCGCGGTGGCCACCAGGCCGGCGACGGGCATCGACACCGCGAGTCCGCTGATGCCCGCGACCTGATCGCCGACGCGCTGGGTCAGCAGGATGTAGGTGGCCCAGCACACCGCCGCGCTGAGCGCGAACAGGACACCGACGGGGTCAATGACGCCCGCCCAGGGCTGGGTCAGCAACACCACGCCGACCGCGGCGAGGCCCGGCCACACGAAGCGGTGCCTGCCCTTGCCATGAGCCACCGCGACGCACAGCGGGCCGAGGAACTCGATGGCGCTGGCCGTGCCCAGCGGAATCCGGTCCAGGGCCGCCATGAACAGCAGCGTGATGGCCGCAGTGACCACGCCGAGCACGACGCACATCAGAAAGCTCGACCGGGTGAACGCCGAACGCTTCGGCCGCACAATGAGCAGCAGCAGGATGCCGGCCCACGCCAGCCGCAGCCACGCCGCGCCTTCGACTCCGATGTCGTCGATCAGCGTCACCGCGATCGCAAGACCCAACTGGACGCAGAGCATCGAACCCAACGCCATGAAGGCCCCGGTGCGCGCCTGGTTTGTGGTCACACATGCATTGAACGGGACCGGAACCGTTCACGTCCACGTGATTTTCATGGACATACCGTTCGCGAATCGTGAATAATCGCCGGAACTGTTACCGAGACCGAAGGTCGTCCGGTAGACCAGCGCACGCACGCCTGAACTGCGACCGTAGAAAGCGTGCGAATGAAATGGCCACGGCTACCGGAACTCTGTTCCAGTAGCCGTGGCCGTTTCGCATAACACGAGTTGTGTGCTGTGCTCAGCCCAGCACTGTCACAGCGGAATCCATTGTCCGAGAGCCCAAAAGCACCATCCCTGACCGTTCCCGGCCGGGATCGGTGTCACCTGCTGGCCATTCCAGTTGAATGGCTGGTGATCCTGACGACCCTGGTCGATGCCCCGCGCCTGCCAATTGGGCCCTCCGGGTTGGCTGGGCCTTCCAGGTTGATTGGGCCCACAGGCCGGTGAGTTCGGTGCCCCGCAGCCAGCGGGTTGCGCGGTCGCGGAGCCGAGTCCGACACCCAGCACTCCAGCGATGGCGACGCCTCCAGCCAGTATCGACGCCCCGACGGTTCGTTTGAAATTCATTCCCTCAGCTCCCTTTTCGTGCGGCGTGGTTTGCCAACCCGAATGCTAGGAGCGAAGTATTGGACTTCTCGATGGATACCCTAGGTGCTAGCTGTGTCCTGTTGGGGCCGGGATCTTGCATGCGCTGACGCAAACAGTCCGTCGCGCGACATCCGCGCGACGGACTGCATGGCAAGGTGATCCAGGATCAGTGCGGGTTCGAAAAGCTCTGACTTCCTGTCATCTCGGTGGGCACGGAACAAAGGGTGGACACGGCTGAGGCGGCGGCGGCGGCAGGCCCGGGCCTGGTCCGATCGGCCCCATACCAGGTCCCGGCGGTGGCAAACCCGGAGCGCCAAGCCCGGGACCGCCGGGACCGAAGCCGCCCGGACCTGGGCCGCCCGGACCTGGGCCGCCGACGCATGGGGCCCCTGGGGGGCACGGCGGCGGTTGCGCAGTCGCAGTTGCCATTCCGAAGCCGGCGAGCACGCCGGTCGCTGCGGCCACGGCTGCCACCCGTCCGATGATGCGGCGCGCCGGAGAACTATTTGTCGACATTTGACACTCCCATGTGAATTTGCCTCGACGACAGGAGCAATCGCCCAAGTCATCGTCGACAGTGATCAATATTTCTTGGTACTCGGATGTTGCACTAGTTTCCTATGGGCGCCTCCTGCGTGAGCGTGGGCAGAGCGGTGGGTCATGAATAGTGTTGCTGAACAGAACATTACGATCGCGTACGACTTCGTTGGGATGCTACTTCTGAGAACGATCTCCACGCGCAGCATCGCGCCATCTAGGGCACGGGTGGAATGCGGCTCAAAGATCTTCGGCAATCCGGAGGATCCGCTTGCTCAACACTCGCCACCGAACCTCCGTATAGCCGCTACTACTTCCAGACCGTGCTGATGCGTGTACGTTGCCTCATGGACATTGGCGTGACCTGTGTGTGGCATTGGCGCTCTGTATGACCTTCGCCGCGACGTTGTACGCGGGCTGGTTTCAAGGAGTTTGAACTCAGCGGGAGTCAAGTCGAAGTCAATTGCGTTGCACTGCAGTATTGTTGGGATCCAGATAGTATCGGCTCCTGACCGACGAACCGTCACGGCGGCATCTCAGAATCTCGACGCAGGCCTGTACACAGGAACTTCCTAGCCGGTCGACAGGTTCTTCTTATCGGCCTGGCTTACTTTCAGAGTGCTGTGACCAGTACCCCGAAGAGTCACGCCCCCGATGGCTTGCAGGGCGGCGGTCGCAGCCGCGGAGATGGTCGCAGCTGAACCACTCAGTGAGGCGGCACGCGAGCGGTCCCCCCGTCGCTCGCGTGCCGCGCTTTCTTTTCCGGACCACTTCCCTACCGACGGCGGCCTCCCCGCAACCAGGCCTAAATGGTCACGATTGTTCACGAATCGTGAACAATCGTGCGGTGGACACCCGGCGGCTCCAACTCCTCCTGTCGCTCTCCCGTCTGGGCTCGATGCGGGCGGTGGCCGATGCGCACCACCTGACGACATCGACGGTGTCGCAGCAGATCGCCGCGCTCGCCAGGGAGACGGGAGCACAGCTGATCGAGCCCGACGGCCGTCGGGTGCGGCTGACTCCCGCCGGGCTGCGACTGGCTGACCACGCCGTCACGATCCTCGCAGCGATCGACAGCGCCCGACTGGATCTCGATCCCGACGCCGAGCCGTCGGGCACGGTGCGCGTGGGCGGATTTGCCACCGGCATCCGGGTGTCGCTGCTGCCGATCGTGGCCGACCTCGCCGCACAGTACCCGGACGTGAACTTGGTGATCAGCGAGTACGAACCCATCGAAGCCTTCGCATTGCTGACCGACGACGATCTGGATCTGGCACTCACCTACGACTACAACCTGGCTCCTGCCTCGCCAAACCAGGTGCTTCAGACCGAGGCGCTCTGGTCGATCACGTGGGGGCTGGCTGTCCCCTCGACGTATCCCGACGGACCCGCGGATATCGCGGCCTTCGCGGACCAGACGTGGATTGTCAACTCCCGCAACACAGCTGACGAGACCGCTGTTCGCACCTTGGCGTCGCTCGCCGGTTTCGCGCCGCGCATCGCGCACGAGATCGACAGCTTGGACCTTGTCGAAGACCTGATCGTGGCGGGGTTCGGGGTCGGTCTGTTGCCCATGGGGCGACCGACCAGTCGAGGTGTGAAGGTGCTGCCGCTGCCTACGCCCGAAGCAGTGCTGACCGCGTACGCGGTGACACGCCGTGGCCGCGCCGATTGGCCACCGCTGCGAGCCGTGCTGGACCGGATGCGGCCACCGCCGGGACAGGCGCTGCCTCGGCCGCGCTGGCCTCGCCCCGAAGCGGGCGGCTAGCGGTCAGGCCGCGCGACGTCGCCGCGCTCGATTCCGCGTATCGGTCGACCACAGGTAGCCGCAGTCAGAGCACTGCAGGTGGACCACCGTGCCCTTATTGCTCAGCAGGTACTGCCAATGGACGGCGCAATTCTTGCGCTTATGGCACTCCACGCATGTGGTGGCGTGGTCGCAACACGGGCAGGGCAGCCAGGCACGTCGTGACCGGTCGGCGGTGGGATCAATCGGCAGCATGGATCACTTTCCGATCAGGCAGGACGCCAGCGCGAACAAGATCGTCGTAGATCCGTTGCTGTTCGTCGTCGAGATCGGAATACAACATTTCTTCCGCCCGCTGTTCCTCGGTCATGACAGCTACGGGATCCCACTCGTCACCGATCGCCTCGAGGACTGTGGCGCGGCGTCGCGCCTCGTCGAGCGTCAGGTCATACGCGAATTCGAGGTCGGCCCTCATGGCACCTCCAGCCATTCGTAAGCAAGACGAACGGTAAGGGTCACCTAATTAGGGCTGGTCAAGCAATGACCTACATCACAGTCTCGGATCTGACTTCGTCACACGGTTCGCGAGCCACCGCTGTTGGCAGCGCACGAAACCGGCATCCACCGTCGCGCCGTGACCGGGTATGTAGACGGCGTGCTGGCCGCCGGCTTCGAGCAGTCGTTCTAGAGTGCCCGGCCATGCCGCGGTATCGGAGCCACCGTCGATCGCAGGATCGTCGGACTCTTCGATGAGATCGCCGCAGAAGACAACGCGGCGTTCGGCGCCCTCGACGACCGCGACCAGGTCGTGGTCGGTGTGGCCGCGGCCCAGATGACTGATGGAAAGCACACGGTCGCCGAGATCGATGACGTCCGATTCCACCTCGTGCTGTGGTCGCCGCAACGCACCGACAGCCTCGTCGACCTCGCGCGGTTTCGCGCCGTACTGCAGGGCCTCTGAGCGCAAGCGCTCCGAGTGGTCGGTCATGCTCGTCGCGGCCGCGGGCGCGCAATACACGGCGGCACCGTCGAAGGCCGAAGATCCCAGGACATGGTCGAAATGGTGGTGAGTCAACACGACGTGGCTCACCTCGCGGCCCGTCATCTGCTCGACATCGGCGCGGATCGCCCGAGCTTCGGTCAAGGTGGATCCGGAGTCGATCAGCGCGGCGCCCAGCCGTCCCCAGATCACCCCGACCGTCACGTCAAGGAACGGCAGGCGACATCGGACCACGTTGTCCGCCAGCTGTTCCCACGTGTAGTTCACTGCCCAAGCGTCAACGGTTGCGCGGCGCGGTACTGATCGAGGACGTGCGGTGTCGGGGCTGCCGTGTAGGTTTTCGTGATCCCCAACGACCATGCCGGCGGCGAGTCGTCTTGCGCGAGTGTCCATGCCGCCTGGCGAGCGGCGCCCAGCGCGACGTACTCCGCGGGTGTGGGCACATGTACAGGTGCCCCCAACAGTGCGGACGCGATGTGACGCACCGCCCCCGACCGCGCTCCCCCGCCTACCAGGATGATGCGATTGACGTCGACGCCGTGTTCGGTGATTCTGTCGATGCAGTAGGCCATCGAGCTGAGCAGGCCTTCCACGGCGGCGCGGGCAATATTGGCGGCGTTGAGGTTTCGGGTGGTCATCCCGTGCATCGCCCCCGCGGCCGACGGCAGGTTCGGTGACCGTTCACCCTCGAAATACGGCACCAGCGTCAACCCACCGGCACCGGGCTCCGCCGACATCGCCAACCGGTCCAACTCGTCGAAGTCCACGCCGAGCATGGTGGCTACCGCGGCAAGTACCGGGGCGCCGTTGAGCGTGCAGACAAGCGGCAACTGGCGCCCGGTTGCATCGGCGAAGCCCGCCACGATCCCGTCGGGATCGTGCGGCGCCACGTCACCCACCGCGCTCACGACACCCGACGTGCCCAGTGAGACCACGCAATCACCGGGCTCGGCGCCCAGTCCAAGGGCCGCCCCCGCGTTGTCCCCGGCACCGGGCCCGAGCACCGCGCCGGTCGACGTCCGCCCCGCCTCCTGGGCAGGGCCGAGCACCGTCGGGACGTGGGGTCGTCGACCTCGCATCGCCGTTTCGAGCAGGTCGAGCTGATAGGTGCCGGCCTCCGATGAGTAGTAGCCGGTTCCGCTCGCGTCGCTTCGATCGGTGCGCAGATCGGCGATGTCAGTCGAACCGCTCAGCCGCCAGGTCAGCCAGTCGTGCGGCAAGCACACCGCGGCCGTCGCATCGGCATGCGCGGGTTCGTGATCGGCGAGCCAACGCAGTTTGGCCACGGTGATCGCGGCGACGGGGACCACGCCGATGCGCTTTGCCCACTCTTGAGCGCCCAGCTCGGCCACCAGCTCGTCGGCGGCGGCACTCGATCGGGTGTCGTTCCACAGCAGGGCATTTCGTACGACGGCGCCCGCACCGTCGAGACACACCATGCCGTGCTGCTGGGCACCGACCGAGACCGCCGACACGTCATCGAGGCCTCCCGCGGCCGTGATCGTCTCCTGCAGAGCCGACCACCACCACCGCGGATCGACTTCGGTGCCGTCCGGGTGCGGCGAGCTGGCCGAGCGGACGACCGCACCGCTGTCGGCGTCGCAGATGACGACCTTGCAGGACTGGGTGGATGAGTCGATGCCAGCGACGAGGGCCACGACGCCGACGCTACGCCGATGAGTTCGTGGTGCGCACCGACCGGTGGTTGTCACCCCGTGGCATGGTGCCAACCGGTCGTAGATCCCGGGTTGCGGTGGGACAATGCAGTCGTGACCAGCGAACATCCCGGCACCGACGAGGGGCGTGGGGAGCGCGACGAAACGGAAGCCGAACGGCTGGATCGCAACTGGTCGAGTCTGTTGCAGGAATTGCGAGTGGCCCAGACCGGCGTTCAGTTGCTCACCGGGTTCCTGCTCATCCTGCCGTTTCAGCCGCGCTTCGCCGACCTGGATGTCGTGATGCGCATCGTCTATTTGGTGACGGTCGGTTGTTCGCTCGGCGCGACAGTGCTGCTGGTCGCGCCCGTCAGCATGCATCGCGTGCTCTTCCGTCGGCACCGACTCGAGACGTTGGTCGCGGTCTCCCATAGATACGCCGAAGTCGGCATCATGCTGCTGGGCATAGCGCTGTCCGGAGTCGCTGTGGTGATCTTCGACAGCGTGGTCGGCAGAACCGGCGCCTGGATCGCCGGTGGTTGCACACTGGTGGCGCTGATCGTGTTCTGGTACGCGCTGCCTCTGCGGGACAGGGACCTGCGGAACGCCACCTATTGACGTTTGTGACGACCCTGCCCGGGGAACACGGTGGCCATGTTGATCCGACGTGTTGCCCGTCCCATGCTTTCTGCGGCTTTCATCGCCCGCGGCGTCGATGCCCTGCGTAGCCCCAAGCCCGCCGCCGATGCGGCCCGTCCCACGCTCGAGGGGCTGAGCAAGCTGCCCGACCCTGTCGGTACCAATGTCCCGTCGAACGCCGAGACCGTCGCCCGGGTCAACGCCGCGGTTCAGATCGGCGGTGGCCTACTGCTCGCCAGCGGCAAGTTGCCCCGGCTGGCATCGGCCGCGCTTGCGGCCAGCGTGGTGCCGGGAAGCCTTGGCGGACACACCTTCTGGAATGAGACGGATCCCCAGCGCAAGGCCGACGAGCGTCGCGCCTTCCTCACCGACATCAGCCTCATCGGCGGGCTGATCATCGCCGCAGTCGACACCGAGGGCAAACCCTCACTCGGATGGCGCGGCCGCCGCGCCGCCCACAAGGTCTCCGACGCCGTCAGCGCCGCGTTGCCCGTCGGTGCGGCGACCGGTGGAGCGCTCGCCGACAGCCCACTCGCCGAGAAGGTCGGTCACGGCCTGCAGATCGGTGCGGAACGCGGCCGCGAGTTCGCTCACGTCGCTCGCGAGCGTGCACCCGAGTTCGCCGAGCTGGCGCGCAAGCGCGGCGCCGAGTTCGCTGACGTCGCTCGCGAGCGTGCACCCGAGTTCGCCGAGCTGGCGCGCAGGCGCAGCGCCGAGATCGCCGACGTTGCCCGCGAGCGGGGACCTGAGTTCGCGGACCTGGCGCGCAGGCGCAGCGCTGAGATTGCCGATGTCGCGCGTGATCGCGGCTGGGAATTGGCAGAGGTCGCCCGCGACCGTGCGCCGGAATTGGCTGAAACCGCACGCGATCGCGCAACGGGTCTCGCCGACACGGCACGCAAGCAGGGCCGCAAACAGGTCAAGCAGGCGCGGAAGCAGATCAAGCAGGAACGCAAGCGTCTGAATTCATGATCATCGTGCGCTGAACAGGCGCGTTCGCGCGACATTCAGTTGTAGATTGACTCCACCATCCCCGCGGTTGGATTCGCCTTCCGCGCAGCGGACGCGAGGAGTGCGAGATGACATCACCTGACTACAACCCTCAGCCGGGCCAATTCGGTCAGCAAGGCGCCTACCCACCCGTCGGGGGTCAGCAGCCCGGTGGATTGCTATGGCGCTGGCTCGCCCGAGTCATCGACGGCATCCTGGTCGCCATCGTCAGCTATGCGCTGATTTTCCTCACCGACACCTTGTCGAATTTCTGGGCGACGGGGCTGTTCACCGGCGTGCTCACCTTCGTGTACTTCGTCGCGTTCGAGGTCTCCATCGGAGCGACACCCGGCAAGAAGCTGCTCGGCCTCAGCGTCCACGGTCCGGGGGGCGCACCCAAGCCGACGCCCGCGCAGTCGGCGATCCGCAACTCGTGGACGCTGCTGCCGATCATTCCTTTCGTCGGCGGTCTGCTGGGAGTCGTCGCGATCATCATCATCGCGGTGACCATCAACGGCAGCCCGACCAAGCAGGGCAAGCACGACGAGCTCGCTGGCGGAACTCAGGTCCTCAAGGCCTGACGTCGCTTCGGGTCAGGTGAGGACCCACAGCGCCAGGGCAATCACAAAGGCGGTGACGCCGAGCGTCGTCTCCATCACCGTCCACGTTTTCAGCGTCGTCTTCACGTCCATCCCGAAGAAGCGACTCACCAGCCAGAAACCCGAATCGTTGACGTGCGAGAGGACGGTGGCTCCCGCAGCGATGGCGACCACCAAGAGCGTGAGATGAAAGCTGCCTAAGCTCGCCTCAGCTGCCGCGGCGCCAAGAAGGCCTGCCGTCGTCGTGATCGCGACGGTCGCCGAGCCCTGGGCGACGCGAAGCAACGTGGCGATGATGAACGCCTGGAATATCAGGGACATCCCCAGATTCGAGAGTGAGCTGCTCAGCGCATCTCCGATGCCGCTCAGCCGCAGCACGCCACCGAACATGCCGCCGGCGCCGGTGATCAGGATGACGGTGCAGATCGGACCGAGGGCGTTGTCGAAAATATCGCTCACCGCGGCCATCGACCGGCCGCGCAAGCCCAGCACCAACGTGGCCACGAGCACCGTGATGAGCAATGCGACAGGCGTGTTCCCGAGCAGCATCAGGTACTCGGCCCAAGCCGTACCTTCCTCGATCACTCCTGCGGTTGTCAGGGTCTTGAGCACGGTGTTGAACGAGATCAAGAAGAACGGCAGGAGCAATATGCCGAGCACTGTCCCGAAGGCCGGCGCCTTACGGGCGGGTGCCTGAGTTACCGTCTGACCTGTACCCGCACCAACGCTGACGCCGTCGCTGTCCCCGTCGGCATCGGTATCCGTGGCGATTTCGCGGCCGCCGTTCATCGGACCGAACAGTGCCTCGGGGATGTCGACATGTACACGGCGTCCGATGAATTGGGAGACTAGATAGGCGCCGATATACCAGGATGCGATGGCGATGGGCGTTCCGACGAGCAACGTCAGCCCGATGTTGGCTTCGAGGGCTTCCGCCGCGGCGACCGGTCCTGGATGGGGCGGAACTATCGCGTGCATGGCGGCGAAGGCGCCGGCGGCGGGGAAGGCATACAGCAGCAGCGAGCCGCCGAAGCGCCGCGCGACCGTCATGATGATCGGCAGGAAGACCACGAGACCGGCATCGAAGAATATCGGGAAGCCGAAGATCAGCGCGGCGATGCCGAGTGCGAACGGTGCACGCTTCTCACCGAACCTGCCGATCAGTGTGTCGGCGAGAACCTGTGCGCCGCCGGTGACTTCGAGGAGCCGGCCGATCATGACGCCGAAGCCGACCAGAAGGGCCACCGAGCCAAGGGTGTTGGAGAAGCCGAACGACAGCGCGTCGGGCACGTCGCCGACGGGGATACCGGCAGCCAGTGCGGTCAGCACACTCACCAACACGAGCGACACAAACGCGTGCAGCTTCACCTTCATGATCAGGAACAGCAGGACGGCGACTGCCACCGCGGCAATGATTAAGAGCGTGGCGGTGCCGTATGCCGGTTCGATCGCTTCCACTAGAACTCCTGTTCGGTTGTGCGCGTTGCGGTTTGAGAGACGTAGGTGTCGACGATGGTGTCGATGCTCTGGTCGACGTCGATGGCTAGGCCGCGTTCGTCATCGCCGAGAGGCTCGAGCGTTTCGAACTGCGAGGCCAGCAGCGAAGCAGGCATGAAGTGGCCGGGCCGGCTGGCCTGGCGCTTGGCGATGACCTCGGGTGTGCCGCTCAGATGGAGAAACTCGACATTAGGGCAGTGGCGGCGGAGCTGGTCGCGGTATTTGTGCTTGAGGGCTGAACAGCTCATCACACCGCCGGAGTCGCAGCGCTCGGCCAGCCACTCCCCGATGGCTTCCAGCCAGGGAAACCGGTCGTCGTCATTCAGCGCTTCACCGGCGGTCATCTTTGCGATGTTGGCCGGCGGATGGAAGTCGTCGGCATCGGCGAACGGCACCCGAAGGCGCTGCGCCAGCGCCGCTCCAACAGTTGATTTACCCGAACCCGAGACGCCCATTGCGACGATTGGTGACGCCATCTTCTCCACCTACCCCGTTGTGCTTGACGTCACACAGCATGCCTCAATGATCATACGATTGCAAGTATCTTTCGCAATCGTATGTTTTTAATAACGTCAGCAAAGTCTATGACAAGATGTATAGGTGGTGTCTCAACCAATCGTCGGCGCTCTGCACGGGGGTTTGCTCTCCGCTCTGGGCACCGCGATCGTGTCTGGTGAATATTCGGCCGGTCAGGTCATCACGCTGGACGGCTTGAGCGCGCAGCACGGTGTCTCCCGCAGCGTCGTGCGCGAAGCGGTTCGGGTACTCGAGTCCATGGGCATGGTGGAGTCCCGCCGCCGGGTGGGCATCACGATTCAGCCCGCGAGCAAATGGAACGTCTTCGACCCCATCGTGATTCGGTGGCGGCTCGAGTCGGGCGACCAGGCCGCACAGCTGCTGTCACTCTCGGAGTTGAGGCGAGGCTTCGAACCCGCGGCGGCGGCGCTCGCCGCGCGGCGAGCCGACCCTCATCAGTGCCGCATCATGGCGGCCGCAGTCTCGGACATGGTGGTGCATGGACGGTCTGGGGACCTCGACGCATACCTGTTGGCCGACAAGATCTTCCACCAGACGATGCTCGAGGCCAGTGGCAACGAGATGTTCCGCGCCCTGAACGGTGTGGTCGCTGAGGTGCTCACCGGCCGGACCCACCACGGCATGATGCCCGACATCCCGAACCCCGCCGCCATCGCGCTGCACGACGAGGTCGCGCGTGCCATCAGGCTACGTGACGAGGCCGCCGCCGAACGTGCCATGCGGGCGATCATCGACGAGGCGGCATCCGCTGTGACCGAAGAGTTTTCGCCCCCGGGCCAGACAGAGGCCTAATGGTTAACTGGGGTCATGGACAGGGACCCCAGGCTCGCGCGGCGCTTCTTCGACCGAATCGAACCGGTACACGCCGTGACGTACTTCGCGCCGGAAGCTCGCGCCGCCCTCGATGGGCTCGGATATCGGGGCTTCTGGATGGGGTACTTCGCCGCTCGCTCGGCGCCGCTCGGTGTGGTGCCCGCCGACGTGGTGACGGCGATCTTCTACAACTTCGCTCCGCAACGCGTGGCGAAGGCGTTGCCCGCGGGGTGGGAGGTCGCTCCGCCGGCCGACGCCCTGCGGGCGCGCGAACAATCGGCGGTCGACGCGCTGCGCCGCTACGGCGTCGGCGCCGACGACGATCTGGCCATGGTCGCCGACCTCGCCGCCAAGGCTGCGCGCAGCGCTCCCCTTGACGGCCGTCCGCTGTTCGCGGCCAACCTGGCACTCGACTGGCCCGACGAACCGCTGGCCAAGTTGTGGCATGCCGCGACGCTGCTACGCGAACAGCGCGGCGACGGGCATGTTGCGGTGTTGACGTCGCTCGGCGTCTCCGGCCGCGACTGCAACGTCCTGCACGCGATGGCCGGCCGGGTACCGAAGGACATGATCATGCGTAGCCGCGACTACGACGACGATCAATGGGCCCATCATCGCGACAGATTGTTGCGGCGCGGGCTCCTCGACGACCACGACGAGCTCACCGCGCAGGGTCGCCAACTCAAACAGCGCATCGAGGACAACACCGACACACTGGCGCTCACCGCACTCGACGCGCTCACCGACGACGAGGTCGAGGCACTGTTCCGCGGCCTGACGCCCATCACCCGGAAAGTGGTCGCCGCCGGCGATGTGCCCGCGGCAACGCCGATGGGCCTGAACCGTGACGACCTCGACGACGACAGCGCCCACCTGGTTTGACAAGGCTGCTACCCACCGCGTGGGCCCACACGCAGTCGGGAGGACCGTGTTTGTACATCGACGCGCCGTGTCCTGCGTACATTTTGCGGTCAATCGCGACAGGCTGAGAGTCGTGATGGTGCTGAGATCGATCCCGTTGTTCCTCCTCGCCGCAGTCCTGGAAATCGGTGGAGCGTGGCTGGTCTGGCAGGGCGTCCGTGAGCATCGCGGCCTGGCGTGGATCGGTGCCGGTGTCATCGCATTAGGCGCATACGGGTTCGTCGCGGCGTTTCAACCCGACCCGCATTTCGGACGAGTGCTCGCCGCATACGGCGGCGTATTCATCGCCGGCTCGCTGTTGTGGGGCATGGTCGCCGACGGCTTCCGCCCCGACCGCTGGGACGTCACGGGTGCCGTGGTGGCGCTGGCCGGCGTCGGCATCATCATGTACGCGCCGCGCTAGGGTGCTCCCGCTCAGCGAGCGACCTCAAAATGCACGCATTGCACGGCGTGTCGCCGCACAAACACGGTCGCTCGCGGGATTAAGCGCTGGGCAGGTTGCGGTTCCATTCCACCCAGCCGACACCCCTACGACCGTCGGCGGTTGTGACCGTTGCCCATGCACGCGGGAAGTGGCTGATCCGCCCGTCGGGTGACGTCAGCAGAACCGGCGCGTGTCCACGGATGTCGATGGTCGCGACGAGGTCACCCGGCGTGTACGTGATCGTGGTCGTGGCAGGCAGATCGTTGTCCGCAAACGTCGCCTCCGCACTGACGCCCTGCAGTTCGATCAGCGGCTCGCCCTGCCGTTGGGTGTAGCCGATGCCGATCGGCGGGGCACCCGGTATCCGCAGATCGACGCCGTGGGCGTGGGTGCCGTCGTCGAAATGCAGTGCGCTCCAGACCCAGTCCATGGACCACCAGTCGCGCACTCCCCAGGAGTGATCGCGTTGGCCCGGAACGGCGTTCAGCGCGTACTCGCGGCCGTCGACGGTCACCGTGCCCGACACTGCGCACGGGATCTCGTATCGCGGGGTGATCCGGTACTGGTACGGCACGCCGACCGTCGTCCAGATCAACTCCATCGTGGCCTCGACCGGCCTGCCCGGCTGACCATGTAGGAGCGCGGACGGATCGTCGTACGCCTGTGCGCTCCCCCGCACCGTCACCGTGTAGGTCTGCAGCGGCTCGGTCGCCTCCAGGGCCAGGTCGATGGCTCCGGTGTTCTCGAAATCCAGCAGGGCGACGGTCGGCATGTCCGGACCGCACAACAGCGCGTTCACCCAGGTGGTGTTCTCGTTGGGCATCAGCCCCAGCCGCACCCAGCCGCCGATGCCCTGCTGTGGGTCGGCGAAGTCGAAGTACCAGCTCTCGCTCCACAGCGGCTCGGCGCCCGCGGCGTGGGCCTGCTCATCGGCGGGATCAGGCGTGAGCGGTTGCGCCGCAGTGCCTTCGGAGGGGTCCGGCAGCATATCCAGCGCGCCGGTGTCGCGCACGTGGTCGCCGTGCCGCGACAGCATTGTCATGAACATTTCGTCGCCACGTTCCGTCTGCGCGACGAGCATCGAGCTCACTATCGCCATCATCACGCCGAAGAAGCTCTGCCGCCGCACGCCGTCACGTACGTCGGCGAGGCTGACTCGGGTGTCGGGACCCAGCGCGTCGTGGTACGCCCGCAGCAGCGCGTCATAGTGCTCGCGGCGGACATCGCTGGGAAGCGCGCACCCGAGGAAGTAGGCGACGTCCGTCATGGCCGGGCCCCAGGTGACGGTCTGCCAGTCCACGACCGTCAGCGGCCGGTCTGCCTCCGGCTGGCCGAAGAGCATGTTGTCCAAACGGTAGTCGCCGTGCACGAGGCCCATCAGCCGGTCGGCGGCGCTCTCAGCCTCCAGGTACGCGTCGAAGCTGCCGACGAGGCGCTCGCACACCTCACGATGCTCGGGCGCGATCCGATCGCCGTACCGGTCGAGGAATCCGGCATACAGCGTGGCGATCAACCCCTGGTTCATCGGCGCATCGCGGTTGAGCCAGTCGGCCTGCGCCATCGATGCGTCGCCGAACGCCGGTGCGTGTAGCCGGGCCAGCTCGGCTAGCGCCAGCATCGCCTGTTCGATTGTCGCGCCGCGCAGTTCGTCGCCGACGACGGCGGGCGCGGCATCACTGAGCAACAGGTGGAAGGCGCCGGTACCAGGATCGAAGCCGGCGGAATAGCAAATCGCTACCGGCCCGCCGCCGAGGTTGGGCGCGATGTCGGTGTAGAAGCGCACCTCGCGCTCGTAGAGCCCGAGTGCCAGTCCGGTCTGCCTGCTCGCGGGGTCGGTTGCCGCCACCTTCAACACGACCGACGACGGCCCGTCGTTCCCGGACGCGCAGGTCAACTCGACTCGATAGCACTCGCTCATCTGCCCGGTGCCGATGCGCTCGAACGTGAAATCCGTGACCGGGATGTCGAGCGCGTCGCTCAGCCACGCGGCCGTCAGATCCGACGGCCGCTCCATGACGTCAGTGGTGCGCACTGGTCGACGAGGTGTGGCACATGTCGGGCGCGGTCCCCACGACATCGAGGGATGGATTGCGGTCGAAGAATCCGAACGGCTTGAGCCAGAAGGACACGATGTCGACGGGCATCACCGGCCAATCCTCCGGCCGGGTGATGTGATGGATACCGAACACGTACCACATCACGACGTCGGTGTTGTCGATCGAACGGTTGGCCAGCGTCCATTTGGCCAGGCCGGTGTCCGTCGACGACTGATTCACGAATTCGCCAGCAGGCCAACGTTCGTCGGGATGATTCGGGGTCACCCACAGAGTATGGCCGATGACACTGGCACGCTCGATCACCGGGGAGTCGGGGTCGAACATCGGTGGGATCGCCCCGCTGGGTACGAGCTTGTATGACGGATGCGTGCCGATGCCGTTGACGACGTTGGGATTGACGATCTTCCACGTGCGCTGGGTCGCGTAGTTGACGTCCTGCTTGCCCTGGCTCTCGGTGCGCAACGGGATACTGCGCGTCACGAGTGAGAGTCCGTAGGGGTTGTCGGGTCCCATCGGTTCGGCGTGAGACTCCGTCATGACGACGGTGTTGTCGGTGCCGTCGATGTCCATGTCGAGCCGGGCGACCAGGAAGTGCTGGTGATATGGCGCGTAGGTGCGCTCGTCGACCAGCGTGCCGTTGGGGTGCTGCTGACCGGGGGCCACCGGCGTGGTGACCATGATTCCGGTGGCCCGGATCTCGCACTCGATGTTGCCGTCCTGATAGAGCCGCCAGTAGATCAGGTATTCATAGTTGGCGACGGTCACATGCGACGACACCGTGAGCCTGCGCATCCGGCGCACCTCGGCGCCGATGCTGTGGTCAACGTGCTTCCACAGCACCGCGTTGTCTTCTTCGTGGATGCAGATGGCGTTGGTGATCGTGTATGGCTCGCCCCTGCTGTTGTGCAGCACCGCGTCCAGGTAGCGGATCTCGCCGAGGCAGTCGCAGCCCAGCTCGAGCGATGTGGTCATGAACCCGAGGCCCCACTCGCCTATGTCGAAGGCGGTCCGCCGGTAGTGGTCCACCGACGAATCGCGGTAGGGCACGATCATCTCGGCAAGCGATATCCGGTGTGCCACAGAGCGTTCCCGGTCGCCGTCGCGGTAACGGACGGTGTGTAGCGTCATCCCCTCTCGGTGATTGAAGCCGACACGAAGCGACCAGTTCTGCCACTGCAGCAGGTTGCCGTCAAGGGTGAACGACGGGCCCTCGGGTTGCTCGATGTGCAGTGGCTTGAGCGGCTCCCTGCGCGACGCCGAACGCACCGCCTCAGGAATCATGCTCGGCACGTATTCGCCCATCACGTCGGGCTTCTCGACCCCACCGGTGTCCTCCACGCGGAGCAGTTCCATCGCGTTGAGGTCGATGACGCAATGCAGCCCGCTGACGAGATTCGCATAGGGGCTGCCGCCTGCCGAATCTCTCAGCCAGGTGTCCGACCAGCCGATCCGCCGGTCGCGGTACTCCGGGGGCGCGACCGCATTGCCGTAGGTCCAGGTATCGAAGAAGACGAGGTCCATGTCGGTGATACCGCGCTTCTTCAATGCGGCCGCGACGTCGGGGTGCGTGCGCAGCAGCCGGTCGCACTCGGCGAATTCGTCGACAGTGAAGTTGGCCTGCACCCCGGGAATGTGTTCGAACGACTCCACCCGGTCGTCGGTCAGCGACACCGTGCTCTTGTAGGTCGCGTTGGCCGCTCGTTCGAAACAGGTCACCCGCGCGCGGCGGGGCGGGGACGCTCCCCCGTTGTCGAACTCGCGCAGGGCGGCCTTGCTGGGTTCGATCAATTCGATGGACGCGTACCGCCAGCCCGGGCCGGACGTCGCCGACCCTTCGGCTCCGGCGCCGACACCGTGCTCGCGTTGCAAGATCGACGCGACCGCCGTGAATTCGTCGCCGCTGAGCGGATCCAGGGGATGAGCCACGGGATTCACGCAACCACATTCTCGGTTGGATGCGCAGCGATTTCAGCCACTGCTACGGATTCAGCGGCCCGCCAGCGTGAAGCCCTCCCACGCCTGGCGACGATCGGCATGTGGATCGAATTCGACGCGCGGCCGGCTGTCGAAAACCCGCACCGCCCGATCCGGCTCCGCGTAGGTAGGCCATTCGGTACCGGGTACCCCGGTCTGGGCGAACGCGCGCCAGCGCTTCTGTATGTCGTCGCTGACGCGCAGTGCCGTCTTGCGATCCGCAGCGGCGGTGAGCAGCTTCCCGAAAGTCGTTCGGTACACATCGAACACCGCGAGCAACTCTGTCGCATGCGTGGCGCCAAGACCCGACCATCGCAACGTCCGGGGCGCATAGTCGTAGCGATACAGGTAGGTCGGCGCGTGTCTGCTGTGCGCCTCCGCGATCTGCCACGCCGCCGACCCGAACGCGAAATCCCCGCCGAACTGGATGCACGCCGCCGAGTCCGGATATCCGGGGTAGGCGGATGTAATGCGTTCACGTTCAGCGGGTTCAGTTCCGGAGAGCAGTCGCTCGATCATGGGCTCCGTCATCGGCAACAGCTTGAGAAACCGCCCGAACAGCCGGGCCTCGTCGGCGTTGGTGCCGACGATGAGCGGCACGCGGTGGGCGTGCCCTTCGCGCATCGCCTCGACCGGGTCCAGCGGTAGGTACTCGCTGCCGCTGGTGGGGCCGGCCGCGAACGCGCCGAGCATCTCGCGCTGGCCCGCGACGATGAGCCGTTCGAATGCGGCCACGAGCTCCGTCGGCCGGGCCGACATCACGGCTGCCGCGCCGTCGGGCTCGTTCGGGTCGACCAGCTCGGCGAACTTGGCCGCGTAGTCCGCCGCGATGTCCGGAGTGCGCACCATTCCGGCGGCCGGACTTTCGGAAATCGCCTGGGCGAAAAGGCCTTTAGCGGCGGGGACGGCCAGGAGCGTGGCCACTGCGTGGGCACCGGCACTCTCGCCGAAGATCGTGACCTTCTCCGGGTCGCCGCCGAAGACCGCGATGTTCTCGCGCACCCACTGCAGCGCCATCACGAGGTCGCGCAGGTAGAGGTTGTCGTCGAAGGTGTGGCTGCCGTTGGACAGCGTCGACAGGTCAAGACATCCCAGCGGGCCCAGCCGGTAGTTGACCGATACGTAGATACAACCCTGGCGTGCCAACGCCGCACCGTCGTAGATCGGCGTCGCCGAGCTGCCCATGAAATAACCGCCGCCGTGGATGAACACCATGACGGGCAACGGATCATCCGGCAGCGTCTTCGGCGCCACCACGTTGAGCGTCAGACAGTCCTCGCTCATCGGCTGGTACTTACCCGGCGCGAGAAGGGTGTACATGCGCTGCTGTGGTGCGCAGTAGCCGATCCCGTGGCAGTACCGCACGCCCGGCCAGGCCTGGACGGGTTGCGGCGCGCGCAGGCGCAACCGACCGACCGGCGGGCTGGCGTACGGGATCGCACGCCAGCGATTAACGCCGTCGCGGGTGAACCCCTCGACAACGCCGGAGGCGATGGTCGCGCGGACCGTGTGTTCGTGCATCACCCGACGTTAGCGAATGCCGCCCGCCGCCGCGCCTGGACGGTATCGGCGAGTCGGCCCGCTAGCCTGGCCGGTATGCGACTCGCTGGGCTGATCGCGATCTTGATACTGGTGGCGGGGTGCTCATCCTCGACAGACGGCGGGGCCGAACGAATCACCCCGATACCGCCCAACACCAGCAGGCAGTCGTCGCCCACCACCACGACGAGCACGGTACCCACCACACCGCCGGACCCCGGCGCGCCGGTGGCCGAGGTCGTCGCCTGGATCGAGGCGGGTGACACGGCCGACGCCGCCGAGTACCACACCGCGGTGCGCGACGGGGTGACCACCGATCTCGGCGCGGACGTCGCGTTCGTCACACCATCGGGCAAGACCAACTGCATGACCGACTCGAAATATGCCGGTGGCGCCTTGGCGTGTCTGGTCGACCTCGTCAACCCACCGCCGCGGCCGGAGGACGCATACGGCGAGTGGAAGGGCGGCTGGGTCGACTTCGACGGGCAGAGTGTCGAGGTCGGGTCGGTGCGCGGCGATCCGGGCAGGTTCACCGCGGGAACAGGGCCCGAACTGCCCTACGGTCGGGCTCTGGGATTTGGCGACTACCAGTGCCGCGTCGACACCGTCGGTCTGTACTGCGCCAACCGCGCGCACGACACGGCGGTCCGGTTCAGCGACGCCGGTATCGAACCGTTCGGTTGCCTGCAGCCAGCCACTGCTCCCCCGCAGATCGGCGAGAGGTTCAGCTGCTGACCGGCTCGTGAGCCGGATAGGCGTGTACGACCACCGAGCCGAGCTTCGGAATGGCATGTGCCAGTTCATGTTCCGCGGCATGGGCAACTGCGTGCGCGTCGGCCAGGCTCAGTGACGGGTCGACGTCGAGCTCGGTGTCGGCTTCCAGTCGATGCCCGATCCACCGCATCCTGACGCGCCGCACTCCCCGCACGCCCGGCTGCCGCGACAGCACGGTGCGCGCGGTGTCCAGATATTCAGGATCGATGCGGTCCAACAACCGGCCGAATACATCCCGGGTCGCGATGACCAGCACGACCCCGATCGCGCCGGCGATGACCAAACCGACGATCGGGTCCGCAAGGGGAAAGCCCAGCCACACGCCCACCGCGCCGGCCACGACCGCCAGTGAGGTCAAACCGTCTGCGCGGGCGTGCATTCCGTCCGCACGCATCGCCGCCGATCCGATCCGGCGGCCCACTCTGATGCGATACACCGCCACGACCTCGTTGCCGATGAACCCAATGATCCCCGCGGCGACCACCCAGCTCAGATGGTTCAGCGGCACCGGGTCCACGAGCCGACGAACGGCTTGGACGGCGGCAACGAGCGCGGACACGGCGATGGCCGTCACCACGAACAGGCCCGCCAGATCCTCCACGCGTCCGAATCCGTAGGTGTACCGGCGCGTCGCCGGGCGTCGGCTCATCGCGAACGCGATCCACAACGGCACGGCGGTCAGCGCATCGGAGAAGTTGTGAACGGTGTCGGCGAACAGGGCGACTGAACCCGATACCGCGACGACGATCAGCTGCGCCGCCGCGGTGGTGCCGAGGAGCACCAGACTGATCTTGACCGCGCGGATGCCCGCGGCGCTGTCACGCAGCGCATCGTCGACGCGATCGGTGTGGTCGTGGGAATGTCCGACCCCCACTACCCCGCACCTTTCTCGTGCAGGACGCGCAGCTTGCCCTCGTCCAGGTGGTGTGCGGGGACCCCGCCCGTAGCGTGCTCCGCGTTGTGCACCGCATCGGTGACGAGTTGCCGGACGTGATCGTTTTCGAGCCGGTAGAACACCTGGGTGCCCTCGCGGCGAGTGCGCACCAAATGCGCCATCCGGAGTTTGGCCAGGTGCTGAGACACCGACGGCGCCGGTTTGGCGACCCTCGACGCGAGGTCGTTGACCGACATCTCACGATCGGCCAACGCCCACAGCAGCTGAACACGAGTGGCATCGGCCAGCATCCTGAACACCTCGACGACGAGGTCGGCCTGGTCATCGGCAAGCCGTCGTCCGCAGACCTGCTTATCTGCATTCATACGCAGATAGTAGCGCGAAGTTTCAGGTGAGTGGTTCGGCTCTGGCCCGCGCCCGGTCTGGATAGATCTGGGTCATGCCGATGGCACCGACGATCACGACCACCGGGATGACGGCCTTGGTCCAGCTGACCGTGGCCGGTGCCGCGACGGCGACGTATCCCAGGACCGCGATGAGCGCGAACACGAGAGCCCACATCAGCGTCAGCACCTGGTTGGTCCTGCGGAACGCCGCTTTCTCCCAGTCATGTCGCGGCGCTGACGGCGGTGCGTACTGCTGGGTGAAAGGGACGAACGCCAGTGATGCAAGGGCCATCAACGCGAGAACTCCGCCGGACAACGTGGTCGCGTAGGTGTCCATCCAGTCGCGGTCCTCGGCGCCGACGGCCATGCCGGCGACGGTGACCCCGACGAAGAACACCACCGTCACCACATCGAGCATGCGCGCCCCTCCCCGCCCTGCGGAGATGCCCAGGAACAGCGCCGAGATCACCGCGCAGATCGCCCCGAACATCCACGTGCTCGGGCCGTCGGCGACGACCCAATAGACAATCCACGGTGCGAAGCCGACGAATGGGCTGCGCTCGAACCACTCGTCCACGAGTCAGGTTTACCTAACTACCGACGCGGAGGCAAAAGCTGGGCTCCAGTCGGCGACCCTTACGCGACTCCCTTGTGTTTCAACAGCGGAAGCACGCCCTCGGCGAACCAGTAGGCCTCCTCGAGATGCGGATAGCCGGACAGGATGAACTCATCGAACCCGACCGAGTGGTACTCGTAAATCAGGTTCGCGACCTCTTCATGGCTGCCGACCAGCGCCGTGCCCGCCCCGCCGCGAACCAGGCCGACACCGGCCCACAGGTTGGGGTAGATCTCCAGGTTGTCCACCCGGCCACCATGCAGAGCGGTCATCCGGCGTTGACCTTCGGATTCCGACTTGGCATGCAGCTCAGTCTGTTTGGCGATCTGCTCAGGACTCAGTTCGGCGAGCAGCTCGTCAGCAACCCCCCACGCCGCCGCAGCGGTGTCGCGGCTGATGGTGTGCAAGCGGATGCCGAAGCGCACCTTGCGTCCTCGCGCCTCGGCGAGCTTGCGCACCTGCTCGATCTTGGCCGCCGCAGCCTGTGGCGGCTCACCCCACGTGAGGTACACGTCGACGTACTCGGCGGCGATCGGCAGTGCCGCGGCCGACGATCCGCCAAAGTAAATCTGCGGCAACGGATCCGGTGCTGCCGATACCCGCGCGTCCTTGATCGTGTAGTGCCTGCCCTCGAAATCGAGTGAGTCCTGACGCCACAACGTGTTGACAATGTGCAGGAACTCCCCCGTGCGTGCATAGCGTTCGTCGTGGCCCAGCCAGTCGCCGAAGCGGCGCTGCTCGACGTCGTCGCCGCCGCTGACGATGTTGAGCAGCACCCGTCCCTCGGAAAACCTCTGAAGGGTCGCGGCCTGCTGCGCTGCCAGCGTCGGGGGAACCAGCCCAGGCCGGAATGCGACCAGGAACTTCAGCCGTTCGGTTTCGGCGAGCAGGGCCGACGCCGTCAACCACGCGTCCTCGCACCAGGTTCCGGTCGGGGTCAGCACACCTTCGAACCCGAGGCGATCCGCGGCGCGGGCCACCTCCGCGAGATACCTGCGTGATGGTGCCCGGTAGGTGGCGGGCACGGTGTGGTGCGACGACGCGTGCGATGCGCCGACGATGGATCTGCTGTCGCCGTTGGTGGGCAGGAACCAGAAGAACTTCGCCGTCGGAGACGGCGATTCGGCTGGGGCCGTCGGAGACGGCGATTCGGCTGGGGCCGTCGGAGACGGCGATTCGGCTGGGGCCGTCGGAGACGGCGATTCGGCTGGGGCCGTGCCGGTTGGCTGGGCGGTCATATCGTTCCTAATTTCGGTCGAGGTAAAGCGGCGCAAGCGATTCGCTGTATCGGGTATCCACCCAGTTCTTGAACTCCGGTTTGTCGGAGATCTGGTTGGATTCAGCGAACAGATCGGCCAATTCTTGTTCGGACGCGACGAGCTGGGAAGAGAGATCGGTTGGTAGTCGTAGGCTTCGGCCCTGTGCAGCTGCCGCGACCGCCGGATCCAAGCCGACCGCGGCCGCATAACTCGCCGCCCATTCATCGGGGTTGTCCTGCGCCCATCGCGTTGCCTTGGCGTACCGCACGAGCAAGTCGCTCAGCGCGGTGTTGCGTTTCGGATCGGCGAGTGCGGCATCGGATGCGATCCCGAAACCGGCGCCGTTCGTGACGCCGGCAGCTTCGGCGATGCTGCGTACCGGGATGTCGGCCTCGGCCTGCGCCGTGTAGGGATCCCAGATCGCCCACGCATCGACCTGCTTTTGCCTGAACGCGCCAAGAGCGTCGGCGGGCTGCAGAAACACCAGCTCGACATCGGACGGCGAAAGACCGGCACGCTGCAGCTGAGCCAACACGTTGCCGTGAGCCGAGCTGCCCTTGCCCACGGCGATCTTCCTGCCGCGCAGGTCGGATACCGCGCGGATCGGCGAATCGGCGTGGACGAGTAGCTTGTCTCCCCTGCCGCTGCCGTCGTAGGCGGATACGACCTTCACCTTCGCGTTCGATGCCGCACCGAAGATCGGCGGCGTGTTACCGGTGATCGCGAAGTCGATCTTGCCCGCTGTGGCCGCCTCGATCTGAGGTGGGCCAGACGTGAACGTGGAGAACGCGATCTTGTACGGCAAATTGTCCAGCGCCCCTGCGGCACGCAGCAGTGATTCGGTGCCGCCCTTCTGATCGCCGACGTTGAGCGTCAGGTCCGACAGTTCCGAAAGCGCAACCGTTTCAGGCGCTTCGGAGGGGCCGGAGCTGTCCTGGCGGGAGACACATCCCGCGAGGAGCACCGCGAGTAGTGCAGTGACAACGGCGAGCTTCCGCATAGAGACCCCTTTTCGTATCAGTCGCGCACACCGAGCTGATCGAGCAGCTCTGCACGGTAGTGCTCGGAATTCGTCGATTGCCGTGGATCGTCGATCTCGAGGGTGTGGATGACTTCGCCCTCCTCGAGGACCACCACCCGATCGGCGAGCGCGACCGCCTCGTCCACGTCGTGCGTCACGAGAAGCACACCGAACCGGTGCTCGCGCCACAAATCGAGCAGTAGCGCCCGCATGCTCAACCGGGTCAACGCGTCGAGTGCACCGAAGGGCTCGTCGAGCAGCAGCAGTTCGGGTTCGGCCACCAGTGCCCGCGCCAGCGAAACGCGTTGCGCCTGACCGCCGGACAGTGTCAGGGGCCACGCGTCGGCCCAGTCGCTCAGCCCGACGTCGGCCAACGCCCGATCGGCGCTGGCCAGTACCTGCGCCCGCGGCAGCCTGCTACGGGTGAGACCGTACGCCACGTTGGTGCGCACGTCGCGCCACGGAAACAGGCGGGGTTCCTGGAAGGCCAGTGCAGGCGCTCCGACCACGGCGCGATGACCGGTGTGATCGGTCGACAGGCCGGCCAGGACGCGAAGCACCGTCGACTTGCCGGAGCCGCTCCGTCCGATCAGCGCGACGATCTCGCCGCTGTCAACGCGCACCGAAATATCGGTCAGGACATGGTGATCGCCGTACCACTTGTTCACGTCGCGCAGTTCGCCTGCGATGTGGGTTGTTCGTGATGCCGTCATTGTCATGTGCGGTACCTCAATGCTCGTCGTTCCAGTGCCCGGACGATGGCGTCGGTGCCGATGCCCAGCAGTGCGTAGACGATCAGTCCGAAGATGATGATGTCGATCCTCAGAAAGTCGCGAGCGTTGTTGATCAGAAAGCCGATTCCCTTGTCGGCGTTGATCTGTTCAGCCACGATCAGCGTCAACCATGCGATGGCCAGTGACTGCCGCAAACCGACCAGCACCTGGGGTGCGGCGCTGGGCACGATGATGGTGCGGAACCGTTGCCAGAACGAGAAGCCGAGCACCTGAGCCGTTTCGAAAAGCTTCGGATCCACCTGGCGGATCGCCGAGAAGGTGTTCAAATACAAGGGAAAACTCACCCCGAGCGCCACCAACAACACCTTGGGAAGCTCGCCGATACCGAACCAGAGAATGAACAGCGGTATCAGGCCGAGGTGTGGCAATGCCCGGACCATCTGCATCGGTGGGTCCACCGTCGCCTCGAACCAGCGGGACAGTCCGACGGCGGTTCCCAACGCAACGCCCAGAATTCCGCCGAGCAGGAGTCCTTCGACTACTCGGATACCGGAAACCCGCAGTGCATCGGTCAGCTGTCCGTTCTGCAGCACCTCGATGCCGGCCTCGGCAATCAACGAGGGTGCGGGCAGCACGTCCTGGGGTATGAGCCCCAGCGCGCTGCCCAGCTGCCACAACGCGATGATCACGACCGGGGAGGCCAGCCGGATCAAGCCCAATTTGCGCAGCTGCCATCTGGCATTCGCGGCGGGGACGGGCGCTATCGGCGCCGCGAGCTTGGCAGGACTGGTCACGGTACGTCGACGCTACGCACGCCACCTTGGGGTCAGTAGGTTTTGATTCTGCCTGATGCAAAGACATCGGCCCTGCCGATGTGAGTTGGCACACCGGCAGGGCCGTTGACTGACAACGACTTTGAGATGTCAGCCGAGCCGGAAACTCCCGTTGACCAGGGTCGGCGTCACGTCTTGGCCGTTGATCTTGGAGCTCATCTTGCCGTTGGACAGACGCGTGATCTGCTGGGCCTGCTGCAGTTGCCGCTTGTTGCGCACCTCGGAGCGGAACTGCGCGTCGTTGAGCTGCTGAATCTCCGCTTGTGTGATGTCACCGACGCTGCTGGTGCCGAACTGCACACCGATCGCCGAGCCGTCCTCGCGAACGACCCAGGACGCGCGGACACCGTCCAGCTCAGCGGTGTACATGCCCGCCTCGCCGGTCACCGGCTTCGCTGTGAACTGATATGCCACACCGTTCATGTTCAGATCGCCTTCGACGTTGGTGCCGTCGTACTCCGCGTTGAGGGTGTCGCGGAACCTCGACTTCACGTCGATCGTGCCGTCGGTCTGGTTTCCGAAGAACCATGCCTCGTCGTCGGTTCCGTTGCAGGCGTAGGCCGCAATCTCGTCGCCCTCGACGGAGATACCGATTGTCATCGTCTTGCCGTCGGGCGCCGTCATATCGGCGATGTAGCGTCCCGACTGCGGGAACGCGGTAGGCGCGGCTTCGGCGCTGGCGGTGGTGGTAGTCGGCGCCTCCGATGAGGAGGTCGCCTGATTGGATGATCCGCCCGAGCAGGCGGAGAGGGTGCCGAGCGCGACGAATGCGCTGATACCCACGAGCAGGGTGCGAGTGAGTTTCTTCATGTGACCAGCATGGATCTCCGCGACCGGCCTTACATGAAGAATGCATGGAGATTGCGTGGAGATCTGTACGGCAGCTGATCAGACAGCCAGAAATTCGTCGATCTCGGCCCGGAACACCTGCCACGCCGACTCGGTTGCGGTCAGCAGATGGTTGTTACTGGACAGCGCGACGAGGCGGGAATTCGGAATCAGCGACGCCAGTTCCTCGCCGTACCGCAACGGAACCCGATGATCGTCACGCGAGTGCATGATCAGCGTCGGGCAGGAGACCTCGCGCGCCAGGTCGCGGACATCGATGCGCCCGAACTCCTCGAGGAACCGCACCGCGTTCTCGGGCGACGTGGTGCGCCGCTGCAGTTGATCGAAGGCAGCCCAGTCGGCGCGGGTGCCGTCGGGAATGAACTGCGCGGCGAAGACCTGCCGGAACGCGGGATCGTCACGACCCCAACCGACTCGGGCGAGTTCGAGATCGAGCGCCGCGGCACGTTTTTCGTCCTCGCCGGACGCGCGAACTGCTCGGCCACCCGCGTAAGCGCTGCACAGCACCAGGCGGCTGACTTTCTCGGGATGACGGGCCGCGTAGGCCACCGCTACTGCGCCGCCCTGTGAGACGCCGAGAAGCGGAAACCGCTGCAGACCAAGCGCCTCCACGACGGACTCCAAGTCGGTCACCCAGTCATCGAATGTGAATTCTGTTGCATCCCAATCGGATAACCCGCACCCGCGCTCGTCGTAGCGAATGAATTGGCGGTTGTTCGACAGGTCGCGCACCCAGTGCTTCCAGACCGGGCTTTCGATGTCGTATCCGAGGTGGGTCATCCAGTTCGCGGCCCGCACGAGCGGCGGTCCCTCCCCCGCCACCGCGTAGGCAAGCCGCACTCCGTCGGCGGCCTTGCAGAACGCGATGTGCTGTCGTGGCGGCGGCGGCTCATCGGGTACCGCGATCTCCTGCGGCGCAGGTGCCGGCGGTTCGTCGGCGGTGAGGGTGCCGACGAACTGATAGCCGCGGCCGCGGACGGTCCGGATGAAGCGCTGCGACTCACCGTCGTCGCCCAGTGCGCGGCGGGCGGCCTTGATACGGCTCGTCAACGCGGCTTCGGTGACGAAGCGACCGCCCCACACCGAATCGAACAGTTCCCCTTTCGATACGAATCGGTGCGCGTTGCTCACCAATTGAGTCAGCACATCGAACACCTGGGGCTCGACGCGGATCAACTCTGCGCCGGATCGCAATTCATAGCGCTGGGTGTCCAGCACGAATTGTCCGAACCTCCACACGCCCGTCGAGGTGGGCACAGGGGATGAAGACTCAGGTGTTGACAAGGTCACGGCGGGTCCCATCGGGAGGTTTGCAGGTCATCGTAACGACGAGCAGCCCCCCGAGAAGGTTCGAAACTAACGCCAGCCGTCGGCCGCCCTGGCCGCACGCATCAGCGCGTCGCACAGTTGCCGCAACTCGATGCCGTCCGCGCCCTCGTCGACGGCGGTCGATACATCCTCGGCGGCACATCTGACCTGGTAGACGCGGTCGGCGAGCTCCGCGGCCTCGTCGGCGGTCAACACCACCGCGTCGGGTGCAAGTGAGGTGCCCCTGACAACGGATCGCTGTTCGTAGGCCCGCTGACGACACGACTGCCTGCAGTACTGCCTGCGTCGGCCCAGCCCAGCGTCAGCGACTTCGCGCCCGCACCAGCGACACGGTTGAGAACGTCGGCGGTTTTTCAATGTCCCGGGAACCACGGAGCCGACTGTAAACCGGCCGACGCAGGAATCCCGGTATCATCAAAGGCCGAGTCGGGAACTGCGTGTCGTGCCGCTGCGTTGATTCTCCGGAGAACTGCATTGACTGAGGAGTGTTGACCATGGCTGATCGCGTCTTGAGGGGTAGTCGTCTCGGTGCCGTGAGCTACGAGACCGACCGTAACCACGATCTTGCGCCGCGTCAGGTGGCTCGCTACCGCACCGACAACGGCGAGGAGTTCGACGTCCCGTTCGCCGACGACGCCGAGATCCCCCACACCTGGCTGTGCCGCAATGGTATGGAAGGCACGCTCATCGAGGGTGACGCGCCGGAGCCCAAGAAGACCAAGCCGCCGCGCACCCACTGGGACATGCTCCTGGAGCGCCGCTCGGTCGACGAACTCGAGGAACTGCTCAAGGAGCGCCTCGACATCATCAAGGCTCGCCGCCGGGGCTGATTTCGGGCTGGCTAGCGCGTCACGCCACGGCCGCGGGCGCGATCGAGGCGCCCGCGGAAACCCCACTCCGCGACCTTGAACAGCGCCTCGCGGATGTTGGATCCGCTCATCTTCGATTGGCCGAACTCACGCTCGGTGAACGTGATCGGCACCTCGACGACGACGAACCCGTTGTTGATGGTTCGCCACGTCAGGTCGATCTGGAAGCAATAGCCCTTCGAGTCGACCGTTGACAGGTCGATCTTCTCCAGCACCTCGCGCCGGTACGCGCGGTACCCGGCAGTGATGTCGTGGATGTCGACACCGAGCAGGATTCGCGAGTAGCCGTTGGCGGTCCGGGACAGCACCAGTCGCTTTCGCGGCCAGTTGCGGACTTGCCCACCCTTGACGTATCGCGAGCCGATCACCAGATCGGCGCCGTTGTCGATGCGGTCGAGCAGACGGTGCAGCTGTTCGGGCGGATGGCTGCCGTCGGCATCCATCTCGACCAGGACGCTGTAACCGCGCCCCAGGCCCCACTCGAAACCCGCCAGATACGCCGCTCCGAGGCCACCCTTGCCGGCACGGTTCATCACATGCACTCGGTCTGGATCGGCGAGCGCAAACTCGTTGGCCAGCTCGCCGGTGCCATCTGGGCTGCCGTCATCGACGACCAGGATGTGCACGTCGGGACATGCGTCCTGTACGCGTCCGACTATCAACGGCAGGTTTTCCCGCTCGTTGTAGGTGGGGATGATGACCAGCGTGCGCTGACTTGGGCGATCCCCGGGGCCCGGGCCCGTCGTCATTTAGCTCCTCTGTCTTTCGTCGTTCGTAGCCGACGAACGAAACTCCCATTGTGCAGTATCGCGGCGAGCAGAGCCCCAACGCCGATGGCGACCAGCACGCCCTCGACCAGCGGCGCCCATCGCGTCGCGGCTGTGAGCTGGGACTTCAGCCGCACCTGAGTGTCCAGGTAGGCGGGTTCGAAGAACTCGGTGCGGGCAAGCTCACGTCCGTCTGGCGCGATGACCGCGCTGATACCGGTCGTTCCGGCGACCACGACGTAGCGGTCATGTTCGACGGCGCGCAACCGCGCGAAGGCGAGCTGCTGTCGGCTCATCGCCTCGTCGAACGTGGCGTTGTTGGTGGGGACGGCCAGGATCTGCGCCCCATTGCGCACCGACTCGCGGGTGGCGCGGTCGAAGATCACCTCCCAGCACGTGGCGACCCCAATGGGTACGCCCGCGGCGTGCACCACACCGGTGCCGCTGCCGGGGATGAAATAGCCGGCGCGGTCGGCGTATGGCGACAACAGGCGGAAGAAGCTGCGCCACGGCAGGTATTCGCCGAACGGCTGGACGATTTGTTTGTCGTGACGTTCGTCCGGACCGGTCTCGGGGTTCCATACGATGACCGAATTGTTCGAGACCGGGTTGTCCCGGGTGTAGCCCGGCGCCGCCACCACACTTCCGACCAGGATCGGTGCGTCGATGGCGTCCGCAGCCGCCGAGATCTCCGCGTTCGCGTCCGGATTGGCCAGCGGGTCGATGTCTGAGGAGTTCTCCGGCCAGATGACGAACATCGGCTGTTGCGCCCGGCCCGCGCGCACATCGTCGGCCAGCCGCTCCGTTTCTCGGACGTGGTTGTCCAGGACCGCGCGCCGCTGGGCGTTGAATTCCAGGCCGAGTCTGGGCACGTTCCCCTGAACCGCGGCGACCGTGACCGGCTGTTCGTCGTCCGCGCCCATGCCCGAGTGCCGGACTTGCGGCCAGGTGAGCGCGGTCAGCAACAGGACGACGGTGACGCATGCCCCGGGGATCACCACCGCAGGCGGCCTCGCGGTTCTGGTACTGCCTGACCGCCACCACGTCACGATCTCCAGAGTGATTGCGGCCAAGCTGAATCCGATCAGCACGACGGCGAACGACAGCAACGGTGCGCCGCCCGCCTGTACCAGTGATATCAGCGGTCCATCGGTCTGGCTGTAGGCCACGACGCCCCACGGGAATCCGCCGAAGGGCACGGTCGACTTGAGCCACTCCTGCGCGGCCCACAGCCCCGCGAACCACAGTGGCCACCCCGGCAGCCGCCGGACAGCGACCGCCAGCGCGCCGAACAGAGCGGGGAAAAGTGCCTCGAGCATGCACAGCGCCAGCCAAGGAACCGGACCGACGAACCCGCTGACCCACGGCAGCAACGGCAGGTAGAAGGTCAACCCGAAAAGAAATCCGTAGCCGAATCCGCCTGCGACAGTGGTTGTTTCGCGGGTCAGCACCCATGCCAGCAACGCGAACGCCAGGAAAGCCATATACCACCAGCCGAACGGCGGGAAGCTCAGGCACAGCGCCAGACCGGCGACGATCGCGACGCTCAGCTGGGGCAGGCGTTCGATCACACCGTGACCGAACCGCTTTGCCCGCGAACGACGCTCGACCGGTTCGTCGGCTACGTCGTTTGCATCGTCGGCGTCGTCGAGGGCGGCGGGACGCACGTCGTCAGCCATGGATGACGACACCTCGGTGCACGGTTTGGCGACAGCGCGGCATTACGTCGTCGAGTCGAGGTAGCGCGGGTACGCGCGAGCGGGCATCGGTCGACCAGCGCTGCACCGCGCGAGACCCCGATTGGCTGGGCGCGCTGACCTCGAGCTCGTCGGCGTCCCAGACGGCGTAGCTTGCCGGGGCGCCGGGTGCCAGGGTGCCGGTCGCGCCGTCCCGAACGCCGGCGGCGCGCCATGCGCCACGGGTGGCCGCGGCAAACGCAGCGCGCGCGGACAGTGCGCTACCCCGGGTCTGATGCTGTGTTGCCGCACGTATGGTCGCCCACGGATTCATGCTGGTGACGGGGCTGTCGGAGCCGAAAGCGAGTGGCACGCCTTGGGATGCTAGCAGCGCAAACGGATTCAACGATCTTGACCGCTCGGCCCCGAGGCGCTGGGCGTACATGCCGTGTTCTCCCCCCCACAGCGCGTCGAAATTGGGCTGCATGCTGGCGACCACGCCCCACACGCCGAGCCGGTGCGCCTGATCCTCGGTCACCATCTCGAGGTGTTCTAGGCGGTGTCCGCACGCGGCGACCGCGGGTGCGCCGAATAGTTCTACGACGCGCTCGAACGCATCGATCACGGCGCCGACGGCCGCGTCGCCGATCACGTGGAACCCCGCGGTGATCCGCGCTTCCGTGCAGGCGCGCAGGTGTGCTGCGATCGCGTCGGTATCGAGATACGCGTTGCCGCAGCAGTCTGGCGCGTCGAGATAGGGGCTGCGCAGCCACGCGGTGCGTGAGCCGAGTGCACCGTCGACGAACAGGTCGCCGGCCAGTCCCCGGGCACCGGTGCGCGCGATCAGATCTCGCGCTTCGGCAGCGCTGCTCACCGCTTCACCCCAGTAGCCGATGACCTCGACACCGTGCTCGATGCCACGCACCTCGTTCCAGTCATCGAGGCCACCGATCTCCGGGCCCGCGCATTCGTGCACCGCGACGATGCCGAGTGCGGCGGCAGCATCCAGGGCGGCCAGCTGCGCGTCCCGTCGCTGCTCGGCGGTCAGCCCGTCGCGTGCGGCCGCGCGGACCACATGGTGTGCGTCGGCGGTCAGCGGCTGTTCCTTGGAAAAACCGTGCGCGCCGGCGAGACCGGGTGCGAGTCGGCGCAGTGCGGTCGAGGCGGCGGCGGAGTGGACGTCTACCCGGGCCAGGTATGCCGGCCTGTCGCCGACCGCTTCGTCGATATCGGCGGTGCTCGGCGGGGTTCGCTCGGGCCAGCGGGATTCATCCCAGCCATGTCCCCACACCGCACCTTCCGGGTGGGCGCGGGCGTAGTCACCGAGCAGTTGCAGGCAGTGCCCCAGCGAGGTCGCGCGCCGAAGGTCCAGCCCGATCAGGGTCAGTCCGGTCGCGGTGAGGTGGACGTGGCTGTCGACGAACGCCGGTGCGACGAAGGCGCCTTCCAGGTCGACGATCTGCGCGTCGGGATACTGCGCGCGGCCTACGTCGTCACTGCCCAGCCACGCCACGACACCGTCGCGCACCGCCAATGCGGACGCGTCGGGCATCGCCGGGCTGTGCACCCGGCCGTTCAGGAGGAGGGTCGTCACTTAGTCGGGTTTGCGCTCCACGGCAGCAGGCTCGATGTCGGTGACATCGATGACCTCGCCGTCAATGTAGTCACCGCGCGGCGCCCTGTAACGGGCAGCACTCTGAACGGTGATCAGCGGCATGCGACGCGCGGCCATGGCCGACACCATGGGACGGGCGGCCGCCCGCGTCGGCGGCAGCAGGAGCAGGGCGCCGATGACGGAGCTGGCCAAACCCGGGATGACGACGAGCACGGTGCCCAGCGCGACCAGCACGCTGTCCGCCGCCGCCCCGTGCATCGATGCCGGGTCGATCCCGGAGCGCAGCCGGCGGAAATGCCGTTTCACCTGGGATCCGGCCAGTGCAATGCCAACCACGAAGGTGCCGAGCAGCAGCAACATCGTCCAGCCGAAGCCGATTGTCGACACCAGCGCGACGATCACCGCCAGCTCGATGACCCAGTACAGAACAAGCAGCCGCATCGCCATGCATTGGACAACGTATGGGATGCCGCTCCGGGTTCCAGCCCTAGGCGGGCCTCACCTCGATGGCGCTGTGCACCTTGTCGATGCCCCCGCGGACGATCGCCTGCGGAATCCACCACCACGCGTGCCACCAGTACTTTTTGGTGACCATGTCGAAGACGCGTCGATTCTCGGACTTGGGCAGATTCCGCGCCACCGCCTCGACCGGTTCGCCCTTCGGCTTGTTGCCGATTGCGTAGGCCCGCTGAATGGTGACCCGCGGCGTGTTGTTGATGCGCTTGGTCTTCCACGAGCCGTCGTCGGTCGAGATAAGCAGTTTGCCGTCGTTGTACACGCCCCATACGGTCGTCGGCTTCGGCCGGCCGTCCTTGGTGTAGGTGGTCAGCAGCATGTACTTCGACCGGGCGATGTCTTCAAAGGTGTCTGCCATGGGTTCCGTTCTTTCGATGCCCAAACGATGCACAAGGATACCCACCGGCGGCGCCGCTGAAACGGTGCGTCGGCTACGGGGCTTTCAGTTCGATGGTCACGTTGTTCTTCATGCCACCGCGCAGCTTCGAGAAGACGTTGAACGTCTTGCCCAGCAGACCGTAGCGCTTTCCGATCAAGTCGTATGTGGTGGCGTTCGCCGATTTGTCCAGGATCGTCGCCACCGCCTCGACCGCTTCACTCTTCGGATTGCCGCTGCGGTCGCATTCCGCGATCGTCACGCGCGGGGTGTTCCGAATGCGCTTGACCTTCCACGACTTCTCCTGCGTGATGACGAGGAGACGGTCGCCGTCCGGGGGCGCCCAGACCGCGGTGGGCTTGGGTCGGCCGTCCTTGGTGAACGTGGTCAGCAGGATGTATTCCGATTTGGCAATGTCGGCAAAGGTCGTTGGCATTCCCCAAACGTAGCGGTCAGCCCTCGAGGTCGCCTTCGGTCTCCAACAGCACCTGCCGCAGTCCGTCGAGCGTCGCCTGGTCGGGCTGTGCCCACATGGCGCGGCCCGCCGCCTCCAGCAGCCTTTCGGCCATGCCGTGTAGGGCCCACGGATTCGACTCCGCCATGAACTTGCGGTTGTCGTCGTCGAGGACATACTCGGCTGACAGCCGCTCATACATCCAGTCGGCCATCACACCGGCGGTCGCGTCGTAGCCGAACAGATAGTCGACGGTCGCAGCCATCTCGAAGGCGCCTTTGTACCCGTGTCGCCGCATCGCGTTGATCCACCGCGGGTTGACGACGCGGGCGCGGAACACGCGGGCGGTCTCCTCCGAAAGGGTGCGGGTGCGGACTGCGTCGGGCCGGGTGTTGTCGCCGATGTAGGCGGCGGGCGCCTTTCCGGTCAACGCGCGCACCGTCGCGACCATGCCACCGTGGTACTGGAAGTAGTCGTCGGAGTCGGCGATGTCGTGCTCGCGGGTGTCGGTGTTCTTGGCTGCGACCGCGATGCGACGGTAGTTCTGGTTCATGTCGTCGGTCGCCGGCCTGCCGTCCAAACCGCGGCCGTAGGCGAAACCGCCCCACGCGGTGTAGACCTCCGCTAGGTCCGCGTCGTCGCGCCAGTTGCGGCTGTCGATCAGTTGCAGCAGACCGGCGCCATAGGTCCCCGGCTTGGAGCCGAATATTCGTGTCGTGGAACGCCTCCGGTCGCCATGCTCAGCCAGATCTGCCTGCGAGTGGGCGCGGACGTAGTTGTCCTCGGCCGCCTCGTCGAGACCCGCAACGAGTTGCACCGCGTCGTCGAGCATCGTGACGACATGCGGGAAGGCGTCGCGGAAGAAGCCCGAGATACGCACGGTGACATCGATGCGCGGACGGCCGAGTTCATCCAGCCCGATCGGTTCCAGGTTCACCACACGCCGCGACGCGTCGTCCCATACCGGCCGGACCCCCAGCAGCGCCAGCACTTCGGCGATGTCGTCGCCCGAGGTGCGCATGGCCGACGTGCCCCACACCGACAACCCGACCGAGCGCGGCCAGTCGCCGTGGTCCTCCCGATAGCGCGCCAGCAGCGAATCCGCCATCGCCACACCGGTTTCCCACGCCAGCCGCGACGGCACCGCCTTGGGATCGACGGAGTAGAAGTTGCGGCCGGTCGGCAGCACGTTGACCAGGCCGCGCAGTGGTGAACCCGACGGCCCTGCCGGGACGAAGCGACCGTCGAGCGCACGCAGGATCTGCGGGATCTCCGCTTCGGTGCCCGCCAGTCGCGGTACCACCTCAGTCGCCGCGAACCGCAGAATCGCCGCGACGTCGGCGTTGTCGGAGAGCGTGTCGACGACGGCGGGATCCCATCCCGAGTCCGCAAGTGCCACAACGAGTCCGCGGGCCTGGGCCTCGGCGGTGTCGACCGCGGCGCGTTCGTCGTGGCCGTCCTCGGCCAGGCCGAGGGCCTGTCGAAGTCCGGGCACGCTTTGTTCGCCGCCGAACAGCTGGCGGGCGCGCAGGATCGCGAGCACCAGATCGATTTCCGCCTCACCCGTGGGCTTTTCGCCCAGGATGTGCAGTCCGTCGCGGATCTGGACGTCCTTGATCTCGCACAGCCAGCCGTCGACATGCAGCAGCATGTCGTCGAACGAGTCCTCGTCGGGCCGGTCGTCGAGCCCGAGGTCGTGATCCATCTTGGCGGCCCGCATGAGCGTCCAGATCTGCTGCCGGATGGCGGGCAGCTTGCCGGGGTCGAGCGCCGCGATGTTGGCATGCTCGTCGAGCAGTTGTTCCAGGCGCGCGATGTCGCCGTACGTTTCGGCCCTGGCCATCGGCGGAATCAGGTGATCCACGAGCGTGGCGTGGGCGCGGCGTTTGGCCTGCGTGCCCTCCCCCGGATCGTTGACCAGGAAGGGGTAGATCAGCGGCAGATCGCCGAGCGCGGCGTCGGTGCCGCAGGACGACGACATGCCCAGGGTCTTACCCGGCAGCCATTCGAGGTTGCCGTGCTTGCCGAGGTGCACGACGGCGTCCGCGCCGAACATGACGTCGAGCCAGCGGTAGGCGGCCAGATAGTGGTGACTGGGCGGCAGATCAGGATCGTGGTAGATCGCGACCGGGTTCTCCCCGAAACCGCGTGGGGGCTGGACCATCAGCACCACGTTGCCCGCCTGTATCGCGGCGATCACGATCTCGCCGTCGGGATCGCGACTGCGGTCGACGAACAACTCGCCGGGCGGCGGGCCCCAGTGTTCGACCATCGCGTCGGTGAGTTCGGCAGGCAGGGTGGCAAACCACTCCCGATACTCCTTGGCGGGCAAGCGGATCGGATTGCCGGCGAGCTGACCGTCGGTCAGCCAGTCGGCATCCTGACCGCCGCGCTCGATCAACGCATGGATCAACGCGTCCCCATCCCCCGCGTCCAAGCCGGGAATGTCGTCGATCCGGTAACCGTGGTCGCGCATCGCGCGCAATAACGCGATCGCGCTGGCCGGCGTGTCGAGGCCGACGGCGTTGCCGATGCGGGCGTGTTTGGTGGGATACGCCGAGAACACCAGCGCTACCTTTTTCCGGGGGGCTGCGATTCCGCGCAGCTGTGCGTGGCGGACCGCAAGCCCCGCGACCCGGGCACAGCGTTCCGGGTCGGCGACATAGGAGATGAGGCCCTCGTCGTCAATCTCCTTGAACGAGAACGGGACCGTGATGATGCGGCCGTCGAACTCCGGGACCGCGACCTGGGTCGCGACGTCGAGTGGCGACAAACCGTCGTCGTTGTCCCGCCATTGCGAGCGTGAACTGGTAAGACACAGCCCCTGCAGGATCGGGACGTCGAGCGCGGCCAGATGCGCGACATTCCAGGTGTCGTCGTTACCACCGGCCGAGACGCTGGCCGGGGTCGACCCGCCGGCGGCCAGCACAGTGGTTACCAACGCGTCGGCGGTGCCGAGCAGCTCCAGCAGCTCGGTGTCGGCGGTGCGCAATGACGCGCAGAACACCGGCAGTGGCCGTCCGCCTGCTTCGTCGATCGCACGGCACAGCGCCTCGACATAGCCGGTGTTTCCGGCGAGATGCTGGGCGCGGTAGTACAGCACCGCGACAATGGGCCCCTCGGCACCTTCGGACGGATGCGCGAGGACGCCCCAGTTCGGTGTGGTGACCGGCGGTGCGAAGCCGTACCCGGTCATCAACAACGTGTCGCAGAGGAACGCGTGCAGTTGCCGCAGGTTGTCGACACCGCCGTTGGCGAGGTAGACGTGGGACTGCAGCGCGACACCGGCCGGCGTCGTGGAATGGCCCATCAGCTCGGCGTCCGGGGACTGCTCACCGCTGACGACGATCGTCGGCACACCGCTGGCCTCCAGCGCGTCGATGCCGTCCTCCCAGGCCCGGTAGCCGCCGAGAATGCGGACCACGACGATGTCGGCGCCACCGACGAGTTCGTCGAGCTCGCCGTCGACCAGCCGGGACGGATTGGCCCACCGATAGCCAGCACCGGTGGCGCGGGCGGTGATGAGGTCGGTGTCGGACGTCGACAACAGCAAAACCGTCGGCGATTGGGTCGGCGGAGTCACCCGTCATTACTACCCCACCGCTGCTGCGGGTGAGGACTAGCGTGGATCGAGTGAGCGCGATGTTCGCGTCCGGAACACCTCACCCGTCGCTGCGCGGCGTCGTGTTGCGCTATGAGGGTTACGCGGAGCGAGGCTCCGGTCCGGTGACGGTTCGCGAACTGCCGTGCACGTTCGTGCCGATCATCATCGACCTCGATGCGGGATGGACCGTCGCCCACCGCGAGCACGTACGGACCGGTCCGCTGCGGCTCAACTCGTTTGTCGCGGGAATCACCGACGGGCCGGTCATGGTCGGCCACGGCGGCTCCGCGCGCTGCCTGCAGGTCGATCTGACGCCACTGGGCGCCCGCCGGCTGGTCGGGATGCCGATGAGCGAGCTGGCCAACCGAACTGTGCCCATAGACGACGTCTTCGGCCGATTCGGATCCGAACTCGTGCAGCGGGTCGGCGACGCACCCAACTGGGCTGCCCGCTTCAGTCTGGTCGATGCCGTGATCCGGGCGCGGCTTGCCGACACCGAACCAGTCGACGCCGGAGTGGCGTGGTCGCTGCGCCGCATCACCGAGAGCTACGGTGCCGCGACGATCTCAGGCCTGGCAGCGGAGTTGGGCTGGAGTCACCGGCGGCTGATCGCGCGCTACCGCGACGCCGTCGGGCTGCCGCCGAAGCTCGTCGCGAGGATCGTGCGATTCGAGCGGCTCGCGGCCCTCGTGGCCTCCGAGCCGGCGGTCGATTGGGCCGGTGTCGCACTCGACTGCGGTTTCTTCGATCAGGCCCACCTGGCCCGCGAGGTACGTGAATTGGCCGACATCACCCCCACCGAGTTGCGGGCGCAGACCGTAAATTTCGTCCAAGACGAGGCGACGGTGTCGGCCTAGCGTCGATGTCATGACTGAAACCCTGACCACCAACGGAGCCGTGCCGATTGTTCCCTTCAGCGACCCGCGCGCCGGGATCGCTTGGCTCGAGCGGACATTCGGCGCCGTCGCAACCCTCGTGGTTCCCCCCGAACCTGACGAGCCGCTCAAGCACGCGGAGCTGAAGGTCGGCAACGGCCTGGTCATGATCGACGACGCGGCCCGCACCGACAGCCCGTTCGCGCTGCCGGGCCCAGTCGTGCTCTACGTCGTGGTGGACGACCCTGACGGGCTGCACGACCGGGCGGTTGCCGGCGGCGCCGATATCGTCATGGGGCTGACCGACCAGGACTACGGCTCACGCGAATTCGCCGCGCGCGACCCGCACGGCAACGTCTGGTGCTTCGGCACCTACCGACCGGGCCAGAGTTAGCGGCGGTTCCAGCGGTCGTACGTGCTCTGCGAGTACGGCAGCAGTCCGAGCGCGCCGATGAGCACGACCATCAAGGCGCCGAAAACGATGAATTCGAACATCGTTGTTCCTTCCTGACATCGCTTACTGCACACGCGTGCAGTTGTCAGGAACGTACTGCTCAAACGGCGGAAATAGCGCAACATGTGTGGGACAGATCACTAGAACCAATAGTGTGTCGGCCGTCACACTCAGGCGGTTCGGACGTCGAAATCGCCGAGCTCAGGCGAGGCCAATAGTTCGCGGTGACGGATCGGCCGCCACGGGAAGAGCTCCGGCAGGCCGTCCTTCCCGAGGTACCAGCTCTTGCATCCGGTCACCCAAACCGTATGCGGCATATCGGCTTTCATCTGCTCGTTGTAATCCTTGGTGGCAACCTCGGTCGGCGCTGCCGCTGCGACGCGCCCGGACCGGATCTGATCGATCCACCACATCGCATATTCGGCCTGGCTCTCAGCGATGATCACCAGCGACTGGTTCCCGATCGGCGAGTGCGGTCCGATCAGCATGAACAGGTTCGGAAAGCCAGGCACCGCGACCGACCGATAAGCCTGCGGTCCGTCCGCCCACGCCTGCTCGAGCGTGAGCCCGTTCTCTCCGACGAGTTCGATCGGATGAACGTATGCGTGGGCGTCGAAACCCGTGGCGAGCACGAGCACGTCGAGTTCGTGCAGCACGCCGTCCGTGGTCACGACGCCGCGCGCCTCGACGTGATCGATGGCCGCGGTGACCAGATCGACACCCGGCTTCTGGATCGCCCGGTAGTAATGCGAGGACATCGCCAGCCGTTTGCACATCGCCTGGTAGTCGGGCGTCAGTCGTCGGCGCATCTGCGGATCGCGCACCGAGAGGCGCAGATTCCAGCGGCACAGCGCGGACACCAAGCGACGCTGCCAACCCGGTGCGACGACCGCAGGGGCTAAGCCGTTCTCGAAGAAGTACTGCCAGAACCGGTAGCTCGCTCGGTTCAGGGTCGGCCAGCGGCGCATCGCCGCGCTGGTGCGCCGCGCGTAGCGCGGGTTCGGCATCGGAAGGACCCATTGGGGCGTGCGCTGGAAGACAGTGAGGCCACGCACCTGGCCGCCCAGTTCGGCGGTGATCTGTACACCCGTTGATCCCGTTCCGATCAATCCGATTCTCTTGTCGGACAGCGAGACCGAATGATCCCATCGCGCCGAATGAAACGTGACGCCCGCAAAGCTGTCCAGTCCGGAAATATCCGGATACCGCGGTATGCGCAGCACACCGGTCGCTGTCACGACGACGTCGAACTGCTCCTCGCCCGTGCGCGTGCCCACCGTCCACCGGCCGTCGCGGTATCGCGCGGCGGTGACTTCGGCACCGAACCTGATATGCGGTGTGATGCCACGCTCGTCGGCCACCTGCCGGAAGTAGCGGTGGATCTCCGGACCCGGCGACATGAAACGCGACCAATCGGGATTGGGCCGGAAGGAATACGAGTAGAAACGCGACGGGACGTCGCAACTCAAGCCGGGATAGGTGTTGTCGCGCCAGGTTCCGCCGACGTCGTCGGCGGACTCGTAGATCACTAAGTCGTCGATGCCGGCGTCCTGCAGTTTGACCGCCATACAGATGCCGGACATGCCCGCGCCGATGATCGCGACCCTGAGGGCACGTTGTCTGGACATGGTCAGCCCCCTCCCGATGCACGGACGGTACGCCGGACGAGAGCTGATGTTTGCGTAATCGCCCGTCGGTCGGCGGTGTCGAATCCCTCTCCGAGTCGGCCGCCCGGTGCGGCCGGCCAGCAGATCTAAAGCCGGCCCATCTCCCGCGACATCAAGGCGTTTTCCAGGTAGAGGGAGCGCCGGGCTTGGTAACGCTGCGCAGGCGGTCGCGAGGAGTGGACCAGCCCACTCATCGCCTGAGACACCGACTTCATCGCGACCGACCAGCGGCTGGGCCGCACGTGCGGCATCGCTACCGCAGCCGCGGTGGCGAACAGCACCTGCTGTTCGGTGATCAGCGTCGTTCCCTCGGACGACGGCGCCGGAATCGCGACCGGCGACGGGACGACCGTCTTGCGGAAAGTTGGACGGGTAATCGTCGTCAGATCGATCATGGCTCTCTCCCACCGTGTGCGCCCGGGCTGCCCGGGCTCCTATTAGGGAAAACTACGAGCGGCGCGTCGAGAACACATGCGTAGGCGACTACCTCAGTCCGTGCTGAACACGCCAGCAACCCGGGCGTACCGTGAACTGATGGCCAGGACCCGCGACCAGGATGCCTGCCCGGGTGCGTTGCAGGTTCACCAGGCTGCGGACGGAGCGCTGGCCAGGGTGCGGCTTCCGGGCGGGATGATCACCGCGCAGCAGCTCGAATCGCTGGCGCTCGCGGCGACGCAGTGGGCGTCCCCGGCAATGGAAATGACCTCGCGCGGCAACGTCCAGATCCGCGCTGTCACCGACACCGCCGCGGTCACCGAGGCGTTGGTGGCGTCGGGTCTGCTGCCCTCAGCGACGCACGAGCGGGTGCGCAACATCGTCGCCTCACCGCTGTCCGGTCGGGTCGGCGAAGATGCCGACATCCGTGCGATGGTCGCACAACTCGACCATGCGATCCAGGGGCAGCCGGCGCTGGCGGGGCTGACCGGCAGATTCCTGTTCGGCATCGACGACGGACGCGGCGACATCAGCGGACTGGGAGTCGATGCCGGGGTCCAGATCATCGGTGATTCGGCGGCGCTGCTGCTGGCCGGCCGCGATACCGGCGTGCGGGTGCCGCCCGGCGACGCGGTCCGAACGCTCGTGACGGTGGCGGACCGGTTCGCGACCAGTCGCGGAACACACTGGCGCATCAGCGAGCTCGACGACACGGCGCAACTGCTGGCGGGATTCCCGTTGACCGCCGAACCCGGTGCGACGTGGCCCCCGGTGAGTCGGCCGCCGGTCGGCTGGATCGAGCAGAACGACGGGCGCGTCGCGCTGGGCGCCGCTGTTCCGCTGGGCGTCCTCAACGCCCGTGTCGCCGAGTACCTTGCGGCCATCAACGCGCCGATGGTGATCACGCCCTGGCGTTCGGTGCTCGTATTCGACCTCACCGGGGACGTCGCCGACGTTGCGCTGCGGGTACTGGCGCCCATGGGTCTGGTGTTCGACGAGAACTCGCCGTGGTTGTCGGTCAGTGCATGCACCGGCAGCCCGGGCTGTGAGCGCTCCGCTGCCGACGTCCGAGCCGACGCCGCCGCCGTGGCCATGGCGATCGACGGGCCGGCGACCGGTCATCGGCACTTCGTCGGATGCGACCGTGCCTGCGGCAGCCCTGCGACAGGTGACGTGCTGGTCGCGACCGGAGACGGATACCGGCCGCGGGACACCCACCCGTAGGGTGATCGGGTGCTCGACTACATCCGTGACGCCGCCGAGATCTACCGGCAGTCGTTCGCGACCATTCGCGACGAAGCGGACTTGTCGCGGTTTCCCGATGACGTCGCCCGTGTCGTGGTCCGGCTGATCCACACCTGCGGGCAGGTCGATGTCGCCGATCATGTCGCCTACAGCGACGACGTCGTCGCGAAGGCCCACGCCGCACTCGTCGCCGGAGCCCCGGTGCTGTGCGACTCGTCGATGGTGGCCGCCGGCATCACCAAATCTCGGCTGCCGGCCGGAAACGACGTCGTCTCGCTTGTCGCCGACGAACGGGCGCCCGAGTTGGCCGAGCGACTCGGCAGCACTCGGTCCGCCGCGGGTGTGGATCTGTGGGCCGACCGGCTCGGTGGTGCGGTGGTCGCGATCGGCAACGCGCCGACCGCGCTGTTCCGTCTCCTGGAACTCCTCGACGACGGCGCCCCAACACCCGCCGCGGTACTGGGCGGACCGGTCGGGTTCGTCGGCTCCGCACAGTCCAAACAGGAGTTGATCCAGCGGCCCCGCGGAATGTCATATCTGGTCGTGACAGGCCGCCGCGGAGGCAGCGCGATGGCCGCGGCCGCCGTGAATTCGATTGCGCAAGAACGCGAATGACTGAGAAGCGGGGAACTCTCTGGGGCGTAGGGCTCGGTCCCGGCGACCCTGAGCTGGTGACGGTCAAGGCGGCACGGGTCATCGGCGCGGCCGACGTCGTCGCGTACCACAGTGCCCGGCACGGGAAGAGCATTGCGCGTGGCATCGCCGAGCCTTATCTACGTGCCGGCCAGATCGAAGAGCACCTGGTGTACCCGGTGACCACCGAGACCACGGAACATCCCGGCGGCTACGCCGGGGCGATGGAGGATTTCTACCGTGAGTCCGCCGATCGGATCGCGGTACATCTCGAGGCGGGCCGCGACGTCGCCCTCCTCGCGGAGGGCGATCCGCTGTTCTACAGCTCCTATATGCACATGCACACCCGGCTGACCGAGCGGTTCGACGCGGTGATCGTCCCCGGCGTCACGTCGGTGAGCGCTGCGTCGGCGGCGACCGGCACTCCCCTCGTCCAGGGCGAGGAGGTGCTGACGATCCTGCCGGGGACCCTTCCGGTCGACGAACTCAAGCGCAGGCTGGCCGACACCGACGCGGCCGTCATCCTCAAGCTCGGCCGTTCGTATCCGGCAGTGCGCGAAGCGCTTTCGTCGGCGGGTCGCCTCGATGAGACCTTCTACGTGGAGCGCGCGAGCACACCGGCGCAACGAGTGCTGGCCGCCGCGGACGTCGACGAGACATCGGTTCCCTACTTCTCGCTGGCGATGCTGCCGGGAACCCCCCGGCCCGAGACGCAGCGCGGCAGCGTCGCGGTGGTCGGACTCGGGCCCGGCGACGTCGAGTGGATGACCCCGCAGAGCCGCCGCGAGCTCGCGCTGGCCACCGACCTCATCGGCTATGGCCCCTACCTGGACCGCGTCGGCACTCGCGACGGTCAGCGCCGCCACCCCAGCGACAACACCGATGAACCCGCGCGGGCCCGCTTAGCATGCACACTGGCCGAACAGGGCCGCGCCGTCGCGGTGGTGTCCTCGGGCGACCCTGGAGTGTTCGCGATGGCGACTGCGGTGCTCGAGGAGGCCAAGGAATGGCCCGGGGTGGCGGTGCGGGTCATCCCGGCGATGACTGCGGCGCAGGCGGTCGCGAGCCGGGTCGGGGCGCCGCTGGGCCACGACTACGCCGTCATCTCGCTGTCCGACCGGCTCAAGCCATGGGAGGTGATCGCGGCGCGACTGACCGCCGCTGCGACGGCCGACCTGGTGCTGGCCATCTACAACCCCGCATCCAAGAGCAGAACCTGGCAGGTCGGTGCGATGCGCGAGCTGCTGCTCGAACATCGTGACCCGGGTACGCCGGTGGTGATCGGCCGCGACGTCTCCGGTCCGAACGAAGAGGTGCGGGTGGTGCGGTTGGCCGATCTCGATCCCGCCGACGTCGACATGCGCACCCTGCTGATCGTCGGTTCGTCTCAGACGCAGTGGTACCTGAGCGACGAAGGGGACACCGTCTTCACGCCCCGGCGCTACCCACCTAGGATCTGACGACCATGGGCATTCCACACGGACCCGAAGATGTAACGGCGGCATGGCTGGGGTCGGTGCTCGACGCCGACGTGAGCGAGGTCGACGTCACCGCGATCGGTACCGGCCAGACCGGTGCCACGTATCGGGTTTCGGCGACGTATGCCACTCCGCAGGCGGGCCTGCCGAACTCGTTTGCGGTCAAGCTCTCCGCGCAAGACGATGCGGTCCGCGAACGGGTGGCGCTCGGCTACCGGTCGGAGGTCGAGTTCTACTCGCGGATCGCCGACCGGATGCGCATCCCGGTACCCCGGAGCTTTTACTGCGACATCTCCTCCGACGGCGCCGATGTCGTGCTGCTGCTCGGTGACATGGCGCCTGCGGTGCAGGGCGATCAGATCGCCGGCTGCACCGAACAGGAGGCCCGGCTGGCGGTGGAAGCGCTGGCCGGCCTGCACGGCCCAAGCTGGTGTGATCCGGAGTGGATGGATCTGGCCGCCATCGCCATGCCGAAACCCGGCGACGACGACGCCGCCAAGGGCCTCGGCGACATCTCGACGATGGCCGCCGACATCGTGCTCGACCGGCTCGGCGCGCGCATCAGCCCCGAGGATCAGGAAACCCTGGTCGCTTCGATGGCTTCCGTCACCACGTGGCTGAGGGCCGAGCCGAAACGGTTCGCACTCATGCACGGCGACTACCGGCTCGACAACATGTTGTTCGACCCGGACCGCACCCGCATCACCGTCGTCGACTGGCAGACCGTCGGAATCGGACTGCCGGGACGCGACCTCGCCTACTTCACCGGGACGAGCTTGGAACCGGCGTTGCGCGCCGACGTCGAGCGCGGCCTCGTCGAGACCTACCACCAAGCGTTGCTCGGGTACGGGATAACGGATTACGACGCCGAAACCTGTTGGCGCGATTACCGTCTCGGCGCCGTACAGGTTCCGCTGCTCGTCGCCCTCGGTACCGCCTTCGCGGCCACCACCGACCGCGGCGACGACATGATGCTGGCCATGCTCAGCCGCGGCTGCCAGGCCATCCGCGAGCTGGAGACGCTCGAACTGATCAACTCCTACCAATCGTCCTGACCCACGCGACCGCGTCGTCGACCGTGGTCACCGTTCGAACGCCCGGCGGCAACGCCGGGCGCTCGACCATGACGACAGGGATGCTCAGCGCGGCCGCCGCGTCGAGCTTGGGTCGGGTCATCGCGCCGCCGCTGTTCTTGGTCACCAAGACGTCGATGCGGTGTTCACGCAACAACTCCAGCTCGCCCTCGTAGCGGTAGGGACCGCGCGACAACAGGATCTGATGCTGCGCCGGCAGCGCGGCCGCGTCCGGGGCGGTCACCGCGCGGATCAGGAACCAGGCATCGGCGTCTTTGAATGCGGCCGTCCCGGTGCGTCCCGTCGTCAGGAACACCCGCGAAAAGCCTTGTTCTGCAACCACTTCTGCGGCGTGAACATCAGACGTCACCATGATGGCATCAGCGGAGGGCCAGGCGGGCCGGGCCAGCAGTAGATGCGGCACGCCGAGCTCCTGGCACGCCGCGGCGGCATTGGCCGTGATGGTCGCCGCGAACGGGTGGGTGGCGTCGACGACTGCGTCGACGACGGTTTCGCGTAACCAGTCTTGCAGCCCGTCGACACCGCCGAATCCGCCGATCCGCACCTGACCCGCCGGCAGCGCCGGGTCGGGCACCCGGCCGGCCAGGGAACTGATCACCTCGTCGTCAGGATGCAGCCGGGCCGCCAGCGCACGGGCCTCAGACGTACCGCCCAGCAACAGGATCCGCATCAATGCCGTTCCTGGCGGGCCCGACCGGCGGAGTAGAGGTAGCTGTCGGCGAAGCCTTCGGCGGCGAGCACCTCGCCGACGACGATGACCGCGGTCCGGGTGATCTCGGCGGAATGCATCTGCTCGGCGAGATGGGCGAGCGTGCACCGGACGATCTGTTGTTGAGGCCAACTGGCGAACGCCACGACGGCACATGGCGTTTCGGGCCGGTATCCGCCTGCCAGCAACTGCGGGACGATCGCATCGATCTGTGCGGCGGCGAGATGGAGAACCAGGGTGCCGCCGGAGGCCGACAGCGTCGCCAGATCCTCGCCCGGCGGCATCGCCGTCGACAGTGTCGCCACCCGGGTGAGCGTGACGGTCTGCGCCACTCCGGGGACGGTGAGCTCTCGTCCGAGTGCCGCAGCGGCCGCCGCGAAAGCTGGTACGCCGGGCACGATTTCGTAGTCGATGCCAAGTGCGTCGAGGCGGCGGCACTGCTCGGCGACCGCGCTGTAGATCGACGGGTCGCCGGAATGCAGCCGGGCCACATCATGACCCGCGGCGTTGGCGTCGGCGATCTCGGTGATGATCGCGTCCAACGCCAGGGGGCCGGTGTCGATCACCCTTGCGTCGGGTGGGCACAGTGCGAGCAGGTCCTCGGGCATGATCGAGCCGGCATAAAGGCAGACCGGGCAGCGATTGAGCAGCCGTTGGCCGCGCACGGTGATGAGATCGGCCGCGCCCGGGCCTGCCCCGATGAAGTACACGGTCATCGTTTGGTCACCGACCACTGCGTGATGGGCATCGCCGGCCGCCATCCGGTGAACCCGCCCAGCGGCTCGCCTCGTTGATACTCGAATCGGACAAGATGCCCGCCATATCGCGAATACCATTCGGCGACAACCGCTTCCGACTCAACCGTCACGGTGTTCACGACGAGGCGCCCGCCCACCGTCAGCCGGTCGTAGCACGCCTCGAGCAGGCCCGGCTGCGTCAGGCCCCCGCCGATGAAGATCGCGGCGGGCGGCGGCACGGAATCGAACGTGCCGGGTGCGTCGACCTGAACCTCGACGCGGGCGCCGAAGGCAATCGCGTTCTCGGTGATGCGCTTGCGTCGCCCTTCGTCGCGTTCGAATGCGACCGCATGACAGCCCGGTCCGCTGCGGCACCACTCGATCGCGATGCTTCCCGACCCGGCCCCGACGTCCCACAGCAGTTCGCCGGGCCTCGGTGCGAGCGCGGCCAGGGTCAACGCGCGCACCGGTTGTTTGGTGATCTGGCCGTCGTTGGCGTACGCCTCGTCGGGCATTATTGCGAACCGGCGCTCGTCGGGCAGGTATCGCACGGCGATCACGTTGAGATCGTCGACATCGCCCGGCGGGCGGGCGGCCCACTCACGTGCGGTGGCCGTACGGCGCCGCTCTGCAGGGCCGCCGAGCTGCTCGAGCACGGTGATCTCCGCGTCACCGCGCCCGGTGTCGGTGAGCAACCTTGCCAACGCCGCCGGGCTGGTGGAGTCCCGGGACAGCACGACGGCCTGCCCGCCGCGCCGTACCGCGGTGTGTGGCTCGCTGGTGACGAGGCTGATGATCTCGGTGTCCTGCACCGCCCACCCGACCCGCGAACATGCCAACGTCACCGACGACACGTGCGGCAGCACGACGACATTCTCGGCGCCGTGCAGCCGGATCAGCGAGGTGCCCACGCCGTGCAGCAGCGGGTCGCCGCTGGCCACCACGTGCACATCGCCGGTGGCCCCGTCGAGGATCGTGCGCAGCGCCGGCAACATCGGTGTCGGCCACGCCCGGCGCACAGCGGTGAGACTGCCGTCCAGCAGATCCAGCTGACGTCGTGACCCGTGAACGACTGTGGCCCGGGCCAATTCGGCCCGCGACGCCTGCGCCAGGCCAGACATGCCGTCGGCGCCGATTCCAACGACGATGATCATCTGGGCATCCTTCGCCACACGAACCGCGGCGTCATTCGGAAGGCGAACGCCAGTACTGCGATCGCCCCGGGAACCCACACCGTGGCGCGGCCCTTGCGCAGTGCCCGCACTACCGCGTCCGCTACCTGCTGCGGGGTGCTCGACAGCGGCGCCGGCTTCATTCCCTCGGTCATCCGTCCGATCACGAAACCTGGCCGCACCACCAGTAGCCGTACCCCGGATCCGTGCAGCGCGTCGGCCAGCCCGCTGCAGAAGCCTTCGAGTCCCGCTTTGGCGGAACCGTAGACGTAGTTGGCTCGCCGCACGCGGGCGCCCGCGATCGAGGAGAACGCCACGATGCGGCCGTAACCTGCGGCTGACATCGTGGCGGCCAGCACTGTCAAGAGGCTGGCCTGTGCGACGAAGTCGGTGTGCAGGATCGCCGCCGCATGCGCGGGGTCCCGCTCGGCGCGGGTCTGGTCGCCGAGAATCCCGAACGCGAGCACCGCGGTGTCGATCGGACCGAAGTCGGCGACGATCGAGTCGACGAGCGGGCGGTGCGTCGCCAGCGCGTCGGCATCGAACTCACGCACCGCCACCGCGGCGGCACCGGCTGCTCGCACCGCCGCGACCTGTTGATCGACATCGCCGCAGCGGCGCGCCGCCAGCAGCACGGTCGATCCGGGCGCCAACCGCTTCGCCACCTCGAGTCCGATCTCGCTGCGTCCGCCGAAGATCACGACGAACTCGGTATCGGCCGTGTCATCCACGGTTGCGATTATGGCCTGCGCTAAGTTGGGCCCTGATGGCCCAGTCAAGTCGTCGGGCAACAACCCGACTCACGAACGACGCGATCGCGTTCCTCTCCGAACGCCACTTGGCCATGCTGGCCACGCTCCGGTCGGACAATTCGCCGCACGTGGTGGCCGTGGGCTTCACCTTCGATCCCAAGACGCACATCGCTCGGGTGATCACCTCAGGCGGCTCCCAAAAGGCGGTCAACGCCGAGAAGCAGGGTGTCGCGGTCCTGAGCCAGGTCGACGGCGCGCGATGGCTGTCCCTGGAAGGCAAGGCGACGGTCAACCCCGACCCGGACGCGGTGCGCGATGCCGAATTGCGGTACGCGCAGCGGTACCGAACACCACGGCCCAACCCCAAGCGCGTGGTGATCGAGGTCCGCGTCGAGCGAGTGCTGGGGTCCTCGGACCTGCTGGACCGCTCGCCCGACTAGCCCGCAGGCACGACGACCAGGTCGTGGGGGCGGTTGTTGACCGAGAGGGCGCCATCCGCCGTGACGATCACGATGTCCTCGATCCGTGCACCCCACTGGCCAGGGAAATAGATGCCGGGCTCGACGGAGAACGCCATGCCCTCCTCGAGGGGCAGATCGTTTCCCGCGACGATGTAGGGCTCCTCGTGCACCGACAACCCGATGCCGTGTCCGGTGCGGTGGACGAACGCGTCGGCCAGTCCTGCGGCGGCCAGCAGGTCGCGGGCGGTGGCGTCGACCTGCTCTGCGGTGACGCCGGGCCGCACCGCGTCGACCGCGGCCTGCTGGGCGCGCTGCAGAACGGCGTAGCGCCGCGCGACCTCCGGATCGGGCTCGCCGATGCTGTAGGTCCGGGTGGAGTCGGAGTTGTAGCCGGGCTCGTACGGACCGCCGATGTCCACGACGACGATGTCGCCGGCCCGCAGTTCACGGTCAGAACATTCGTGGTGCGGATCGGCGCCATGCGGTCCGGAGCCGACGATGATGAATGCGACCTCCGAATGCCCCTCGGCGACAATCGCATCGGCGATATCGGCCGCCACGTCGGCTTCGGTGCGGCCGGGCACCAAGAACTCAGGGACGCGGGCGTGCACCCGGTCGATCGCCGCGCCTGCCTTGCGCAGTGCGTCGATCTCGGCGGGATCCTTGATCATTCGCAACCGGCGCAGAACGTCGGTGGCCAGCACGGGAACCACCCCGAGCACGTGGGCCAGCGGGAGGAGGTGCAAGGCGGGCATCGCGTCGGTCACCGCGACGGCTGCCGGCGCCCCACCGAGCGCGTCGGCCACCAATGCGTAGGGATCGTCGCCGTCCACCCAATCACGCACCACCACAGGCAATTCGGTCACCGCCGAGTCTCTCAGCGACGCCAGCTCCAGCCGCGGCACCACGACCGTGGCCTCGCCGGTCGTGGGCAGTACCAGCGCCGTCAGCCGTTCGAAGGTCTGCGCACGGGAGCCGACCAGATATCGCAGATCGTAGCCCGGCGTGATGACCAGGCCGGTCAGGCCCGCATCGGCTGCCGCGGCGGCGGCCACCCGCAGACGGTGTGCGTATACGTCGGTGTCGAATCGCGCAGTGCTGGTGGCGGGCATGACTTTCAGGCTAATCGACCCGATAGCTGGCGACCTCGATCAGGTTGCCGGCGGGATCCCGGCAGTAGTGTGACGTCATCGGCCCCTGCGCCCAGCACCCGCACATACCAGTCGACGGTCTGCTCGACGTCGCGGCAGTTGAGCACCACGTGGTCGATTCGGTCAACGGCGAAGGCCATACCCCACGCTACTGTTTGAAACCGTGTCCGCTCCCCTGGTCTTGCTCGACGGCGCCAGCATGTGGTTTCGCTCGTACTTCGGTGTGCCCTCGTCGATCACGGCGCCCGACGGGCGGCCGGTCAACGCGCTGCGCGGCTTCCTGGACGCCGTCGCGACGGTCATCACCCGTGAACGGCCGAGCCGCCTGGTGGTGTGCCGTGACGACGATTGGCGGCCGCAGTGGCGCGTCGACCTGATCCCGTCGTACAAGGCGCACCGGGTGGTCGAGGAGAACCCCGGCGACGAGCCTGACGTCGAGGAGGTGCCCGACGACCTGACACCGCAGGTCGACATGATCATGGAGATCCTGGACGCGTTCGGCATCGCGACAGCAGGCGCCCCGGAATGCGAGGCCGACGACATCCTGGGCACGCTGGCCATTCATGAGCGACGCGATCCGGTGGTCGTCGTCAGCGGTGATCGGGACCTCTTGCAGCTCGTGCGCGACGAGCCGGTGCCCGTCCGGGTGCTCTATCTGGGTCGCGGCCTGGCGAAGGCGACCAAGTGGGGACCGGAAGAGGTGGCCGAGACCTATAAGGTGCCGGTCGAGCGGGCCGGTGCCGCCTACGCCGAACTCGCGATGATGCGCGGCGACCCGTCCGACGGCCTGCCCGGGATACCGGGTGTCGGGGACAAGACGGCGGCGACGCTACTGGCCCAGCACGGCTCGCTGGAGAACATTCTGGCCGCCGCACACGATCCAAAGTCCAAGATGTCCAAGGCATATCGGACGAAACTGCTGAACGCCATGGACTACATCGAGAAAGCCGGGCCGGTGGTGCGGGTGGCCAGCAACCTGGCCCCCGACGCCAAGCTCGATTGGTCGACGTCGTCCGACACCCTGCCGCTGGCCGCCGAACACCCGCGCAAGGTCGTCAAACTCGCCGAGCAGTACGGCGTCACGTCGTCGATCGCCCGACTGCAGAAGGCGCTCGACGAGTTGCCGAACCGCTAGTTACTTGGGGCGGCCGACCTCATAGGTGCCGCTGTCGTCCTGGAAGGTCACCGTCACCTGGCGCTTGGTTCCGTCGATGCTGACCTCGCAGTCGAAGGTGCCACCCTTCTCGACCGTCGGGTTCTGGCCGTCGTTGCACTTGACGTTGGACACGTTCTTGGCGCCGTAGCCATTGGCCTCATCGGTCAGCACCCGCTGTACACCGGTCTGCGCCGCATCGATATCGAGCTTGGTGGTGACGAAGAAACCGGGCTTCCAGAAGCCCATCACGAGCACCACGGCCACGATGACCGCCGCGAGCAGGCCGATCACACCGCCGATGACCGCCAGTGAGCGCTTCGACCCTTCCTCGGTGCCGGGCGCGCCGAACTGCCCGGGCTGCCCGAACTGACCGGGCTGCTGGCCGTACTGCCCGGGCTGGCCGTACTGACCGGGCTGCTGGCCGTACTGACCGGGCTGACCGTATTGCGTCGCGTACTGACTGGACGGGTCGTAGCCGGGCTGCTGACCGTACTGACCCTGCTGCGGGTAGGCCTGCTGGCCGTACTCGGTGGGCTGCTGGTACTCCTGCGGCGGCTGATATGCCGGCTGCTGCGGGTACTGGCCGTAGTGCTGTTGCTGTGACGGGTCGTAGGCAGCAGCTTGCGGCTGTGACGGGTCGTACGCCGGCGGCTGCTGTTGTTGCGACGGGTCATACGCCGGCGGCTGCCACTGCGGCGCGGCCGTGGTCGGCTCGCTGGCCGCAGGCTGCTGCTGCCACTGGTTGGTCGGATCGCTTGCCGGCTGCTCCGCGGGCTGGTCCGGCTGCTGGCCGCCGCTCCAGTGCTGCGTCGGGTCAGATCCCTGCGGTCCGCTCATCTCACTCCTTGATCACCCGGTGCTTGCTTGCCACACCCTACCCCGCATCAACAGCTACGACGCCTCGCCGAACGTCGTTGATCGCGCGTTTCGCGGTCGCCCGCAGCGCTGGGTCGGGCGCTGCGTTACGCACCTGATCGAGTAGGTCCAGAACTTGGCGGCACCAGCGTACGAAATCACCTGCCGACAGCGGGGACCCGGTGCCGCCGGTGTCCGATGCCGCCAGCGCCCTGGTGAGGTCGCCCGTGGAAGCCCAGCGATAAATGGCGGCGACGAATCCTTCGTCAGGTTCGCGGCTGTGACTGATCCGGTGGCGCTGTTCGTCGGCGCGCAGTTCGGTCCACAGCCTGCGGGTCTGATTCAGCGCGCGCCGCATCTTGCCGGTCGCGACGTCGGCACCGCCCGGTGCGGTCGGCGTGTCGCCGCGTGACTCGTAGAGCACCGCCGACAGCACCGCGGCCAGCTCCGCGGCGTCCAGACCCTCCCAGATGCCGCTGCGCAGGGATTCGGCGACCAGCAGATCGCTCTCGCTGTAGATCCGGGCCAGCACGCGGCCGTCGGCGGTGACCTTCGGGTCGGCCTCGCCCGCGCCGGCCTCGATGAAGCCCCGTTCGGTCAGCAGCGTCACGATCTTGTCGAACGTTCGCGCCAGTGAGTTCGTCGCCGCCGCGACCTTCTGCCGGATTTGTTCGTTGTCTCGCTCGACGCGCAGATACCGCTCGGCAAGCCGCGCCTTTTCCTCTCGATCGGCCAGTTGATGTGCGGGATGCCGGCGAACCTGTTCACGCAGCGACGCCAATTCGGGGTCGACGTCGCGTTCGGCGGGCTCACCGCTGCGCTTGCGCTTGGCCGCCGGAGCGTCGAGTCCGGCGGCGGCCGACCGCAACGCCGAGGCGAGGTCGCGCCGCGCTCGGGGGTTGCGGTGTTCCACTCGCTTCGGCAGCGACATGGACCCCAGCGGTGCCGATGCCCCTGAGTAGTCCGCGGACGAGATCCGTCCGGCCCAGCGGTGTTCGGTCAGCACCAGCGGGCGTGGATCTTCGCTGTCTCGCGCGGGTTCCAGGACCACCGCCAGCCCACCTCGCCTGCCCTGCGTGATGGTGATGATGTCACCGCGGCGCAGCGACTCCAGTGCGTCGTTGGCAGCCTTGCGCCGTTGCAGCCGTGACGCTCTGGACTGTGCCCGCTCGCGTTCGGAGATCTGCAGCCGCAACCGCACGTAGTTCAGAATCGGAATCTCTCGACCCTTGATCGGCTCACCGTCGGTCAGTTCGGCCGCGATCTCCTCGAGCATCTTCTCACCACGTTCGATGCCGCGCACCAAACCCACGACCGACCGGTCCGCCTGGTACTGCGCAAACGAACTCTCCAGCAGCTTGTGTGCCTGTGCGGGGCCCATCTGGTGCACCAGGTTGATGGTCATGTTGTACGACGGCGCAAAGGAACTGCGCAGGGGGAAGGTACGGGTGGACGCGAGACCGGCGACCTCGGCGGGATCGACATCGGGAGTCCACAGCACCACCGCGTGGCCCTCCACGTCGATACCCCGGCGTCCGGCGCGGCCGGTCAATTGCGTGTACTCCCCCGGCGTCAACGGCATGTGCTGTTCGCCGTTGAACTTCACCAGACGTTCGAGCACCACTGTCCGCGCGGGCATGTTGATTCCCAAAGCCAGTGTCTCCGTAGCGAAAACAGCCTTTACCAGTCCTGCGACGAACAACTCCTCCACGGTGTGGCGGAACACCGGCAACATGCCGGCGTGGTGGGCCGCGAGGCCGCGCAGCAGCCCCTCGCGCCATTCGTGGTAGTCGAGAATGATCAGGTCGGCTTCGGGCAGGTCAGCGCACCGGCGGTCGATCACCTCGGCAATGCGGGCGCGTTCTTCGTTCGTCGTGAGCCGCAGCGACGAGCGCAGGCACTGCTTGACGGCGGCGTCGCACCCGGCCCGCGAGAAGATGAACGTGATCGCGGGCAGTAGGTTCTCCCGCTCCAGGGTGCCGATCACGTCGGGCCGGCTCGGGCCCCGGTAGATGCTCGGACGGTCACGATTGCGACCCCGGCCACGCGGCTGCCAATCGGCAAGCCGGTCGGCTTCAAGTCGATGTGAGATGTGACGTAACAACTCCGGATCGACCAGCAATTCGCGCCCAGGTCGACGGGATGCCTGCTTCGCGCCCGTCGCGCGATAGTCGAACAGGTCGAACACCCGCTTGCCGACCATGACGTGCTGCCACAGCGGGACGGGGCGGTGTTCGTCGACCACCACCGTGGTGTCGCCGCGCACCGTCTGGATCCAACCGCCGAACTCCTCGGCGTTGCTCACTGTCGCCGAAAGGCTCACCAGCAGAACGTCGTCCGGTAGATGCAGGATCACTTCCTCCCAGACCGCACCGCGCATCCGGTCGGCCAGGAAGTGCACCTCGTCCATCACGACGTGGGAAAGTCCATGTAGTGCAGGAGAATTCGCGTACAGCATGTTCCGAAGCACTTCGGTGGTCATCACCACGATGTCGGCGTCGCCGTTGATCGACTGGTCGCCGGTCAGCAGGCCGATCGTCTCGGCACCGTACCGGCGCGCCAGATCGTTGTGCTTCTGGTTGCTCAGCGCCTTGATGGGCGTGGTGTAGAAGCACTTCCGGCCCGCCGCCAGCGCCAGGTGGACGGCGAATTCCCCGACCACGGTCTTACCCGCACCCGTCGGCGCGCAGACCAGCACGCCGTGGCCGTTCTCCAGCGCCTCGCACGCGGTCCGCTGGAACGGGTCGAGACTGAACGGCAGCCCTTCGGTGAAGCCCGCCAGGAGGGGCCCGTCAGGTGGCGTCGTCATCGACCACGAGCCGCGAGGCCGTCGGCACGGCGGCGGGCGCGTCGATCTGCTCGACACCGCCGATGGGTGCGGCCTGTTCGTCGGGAATCTCTTCGAGGGCCTCGCGACGCGCCTTGCGTTTGTCGTGGAGGCGCGCGATCTGGATCGCGAACTCGAGCAGCACCGTGAGCGCCATTGCCAGTGCGAGCATCGAGAAGGGATCCGAGCCGGGCGTGAAGAACGCGGCGAACACGAAGAGCCCGAAGATCAGGCCGCGTCGCCACTTCTTGAGCTTCTCGTAGGGCAGGATTCCGACGAAGTTCAGCATGACGATCAGCAGCGGGAACTCGAAGCTGAAGCCGAACACCAGCAGCAGGTTGATCAGGAATCCGAAGTACTGGTCGCCGGACAGCGCCGTCACCTGGACGTCGTTGCCGACGGTCAACAGGAATCCGAGGGCGGTCGACAGCACCACGTAGGCCAGCACCGCTCCCGCGATGAACAGGATGGCGCCGATGGCGACGAACGCGACGGCGAAGCGCCGTTCCTTCTTGTACAGGCCAGGGGTGATGAACGCCCACAGGTGATACAGCCAGACGGGGCATGCCATCACGATCCCCGCCGTCAGCGAAACCTTCAGACGAAGCATGAACTGGTCGAACGGGGCGGTGGCGAGCAGTCGGCAGGCGCCGTCGGGCGCAATGGTCGCGCGGTCCGACGCGGGCAGTGCGCAGTAGGGTCCCCGCAGCCAGTCGCCCAGGCTGGGCAGCCCGAAGACACCGTGGGTGTACCAGAGGAAGCCGAGGATCGTCGTCAGCACGATCGCGCAGACGGAGAGCAGTAGGCGCGTCCGCAGCTCGTGGAGATGCTCGACCAGCGACATCGTGCCGTCGGGGTTGACGCGCGAGCGACGCCGACGAGGATCGAGTTTCTTGAAGATTCCGGGGGTCTGCACAGCGATGCCTATGACGCGGCCTCAGGCCGCGTGCGGTTGGTCTGCGTCGGTCAGGCCGGCCGTTGGTCCGGTGGCGCGGTCTCCGGGGCCGGCGTAGCGGCGGAGTCGGCGCGTTCCGAGGCGATCGGGGTCGCAGCCGGAGCCGCCCGGCCGGCGACATCCGATGACGGCGTGTCCGGCTTGGAGTCGGACTGCATCTCCTTGATCTCGGACTTGAAGATGCGCATCGATTTGCCGAGCGAACGCGCCGCGTCCGGGAGCTTCTTGGCACCGAAGAGCAGGACGAACACGGCGATGACGATCAGCCAATGCCAGGGTTGTAGACCACCCAATTTGGTTACCTCCAGACGACGACGACAGTCTACCCGGCGTCCGCATAGGCGCTCAGCGCCGCGGCGGCGGATTCCCGAACCCGCTGGGCCAACGACTGGGGTTCTGAGACCCGCACCGCCGAACCGAAGCCGAGCACAAACCGGGTCATCCAGTCCTCGGAGGCGTAGGTCATCGCGGCCTCACATGCGCCGTCGGGCAGTTCCCGGATCTCCCGCAGCGGGTAGTAGTCGAACATCCAGGATGCCGATCGCTCGATCAGCAGCGTGGCCGACGGCAGCGATGGGTCGGCGTCGAACAGCGACGTGTCGGGTCCGGCCTGCACGGCGGGCGGTGGCGGCGCCGACGGTTCGTCGAGGACGCGCGCGTCGACGATGCGGTCGAAACGGAACAACCGGACGCCCTCGGCAGAACGGCACCACGCCTCCAGATAGCTGTGGTCGGCGACCAGCACGACGCGGATAGGGTCGACGATGCGACTGGACAGCACATCGTGCGATGCCGAGTAGTACTCGATCGCGAGCGCGCGTCCGTCGCGCGTCGCTGCCCGCACTGCGGCGGCCGCCTCACTCTCGATGGGAGCAGGCTCGTCGACGGCCGCCACTGGCGTACCTTCGCCGTGCCCGACCACACCCGCGGCCGATTCGATCTTCGCGATGGCGCTGCGGGCGGCCTCGGGATCCACCATGCCGGGCACATCGGCGAGCGCACGCAACGCCACCAGGACGCCCGTCGCCTCGGGCGATGTCAGCCGAAGTGGATGATCGATACCGGCGCTGAATGTGACTTCGATTGTGTCGCCGGAGAATTCAAAGTCGATCAGGTCGCCCGGCCCGTAACCGGGCAGCCCGCACATCCATAATTGGTTCAGGTCGTCACGCAATTGCTTGACGCTGACGCCGAGGTCGGATGCCGCTTCGGCGTAGGTGATCCGCGGATTGGCCTGGAAATACGGGACCATGTTCAGCAGCCGCACCAGCCGCGTCGAAATGGCGGTCATGCGCGCACCTCGTTCGCCTGTTCTGCTTGGGCACGCAGCCGGTTCATCACGTCGGCCCGCAGCGCTTCGGGTTCCAGGGCGACCGCGTCGGGCCCGTAGCTCGCGACCTCTCGGGCCAATCGGTCGATCATCCCGATGTCCAGCTGGATCTCCTCACCGGTCCGGCCGCCGATGGTGCGCGGTCCGATGACCGTGGCGCGGCGTCGTAACGCGGTGGCGCGCCCGTCTGCGACCCATACCTTCGCCTGACCGGCCGCGGGCCACTCGCCCACCGCACGTTCGACGGTTTCGCGCAGATCGACCCCCTGGGGGCGCTTCACCGCACCTTGCGGGCCGATCGGCGTCACCTCGGCGCCGATGCGGGACAGCCGGAACGTGCGCGTGTCGTCACGGTCGCGATCGTGTCCCACCAGGTACCAACGTCCCCTGTTGGTGATGACGCCCCACGGCTCGACGGTTCGCGTGACGTAAGGGTCGCTGCGGGTAGGCCGGTGTGGGAACTGCACTGCCTGCCCGGAATCGATGGCGGACAACAGGATTCCCAGCACCTCTTCCGAACCGCGCATGCTCGGCAACGCTCCGGTCGAGGTGATCGCGATAGCGACGTCGTCGGCCTCGATGTCGGTACCCGCGGCCCTCAGCTTGAGCAGTGCGCCCTGCGTCGCGGTGATGAGCTCCGGAGACTCCCACAGCTGCGTGGCCACGGCGACGGCCGCGGCCTCGTCGGCGGTCAACTCGACGGCGGGCAACGCGTACGCCTCGCGGTTGATGCGATACCCCTCGGTCGGATCGAACTGCGATACCCGGCCCGTCTCCAACGGGATGCCCAGATCGCGAAGCTCGTTCTTGTCGCGTTCGAACATGCGGGAGAACGCCTCGTCGCTCGCGCTGTCGGAGTAACCGGACACCGTTTCGCGGATTCGCTCGGCGGTGATGAAGGTGCGTGTCGACAGCAGGGCGATGACGAGGTTCATCAACCGTTCGACTTTGGAAATTGCCACTCGTATGAGCTTAGGGTGAGTTGTGAGCAGTCGTTGGCAGGACACCGACGCGCCCCGCGGCGACGCCTACGACGCGAGGTGGCGTCAGCTGGCCGCCGCAGGTCAGAGTGTCCACGGCGAGGCCGATCTCGTCGAGTCGCTGCTCCGCGAGACGGGTGGACGTCGCGTGCTCGATGCGGGGTGCGGGACCGGCCGGGTGGCGATCGAGCTCGCGGCCCGCGGATTCTCGGTGACCGGCATGGACCTCGACGAGGCCATGCTCGCCGCGGCCCGCGCCAAGGCACCTGACCTGCGGTGGATCCTGGCCGATCTGAGCGAAGCCAGCGCGCATCTGGACTCGGAGTTCGACGTCGTCGTGCTGGCGGGCAACGTGATGATCTTCGTCGCCCGCGGAACCGAGGCGACGGTCATCTCCCAGCTCGCATCGCATCTGGCGCCCGGCGGTTTGTTCGTCGCGGGATTCCAGCTCACCACAGGCCGGCTGACCCTCGAGCACTACGACACGGCCTGCGCCGCCGCGGGCCTGGAGTTGGTCGATCGCTGGGCGACCTGGGATCGCGAACCGTTCGACGGCGGCGACTATGCGGTGTCGCTGCACCGCCGCCTCACATAGAGGCGATCAACCGCTTGACGCGTTCGTCGACCGACCGGAACGGGTCCTTGCACAGCACGGTGCGCTGCGCCTGATCGTTCAGCTTGAGGTGGACCCAGTCGACGGTGAAATCGCGACCCGCCTCCTGTGCGGCGTAGATGAACTCGCCGCGCAGCTTGGCCCTGGTGGTCTGGGGCGGGGTGTTCACCGCGGCCTCGATTTCCTCGTCCGTGGTGATCCGCGCGGCCAGCCCCTTGCGCTGCAGCAGGTCGAACACACCCCTGCCCCGCTTGATGTCGTGGTAGGCCAGGTCCAGCTGGCTGATCTTCGGGTCGGACAGTTCCATGTTGTAGCGGTCCTGGTAGCGCTGGAACAGCTTGCGCTTGATGACCCAGTCGATCTCGGTGTCGACCTTGGCGAAGTCCTGGCTCTCCACGGCATCGAGCTGCCGGCCCCACAGGTCGACCACCTGCTGGATCTGAGTGTTGGGCTCGCGGCTCTCCAGATACTCGACCGCGCGGGCGTAGTACTCGCGCTGGATGTCGAGGGCGCTGGCCTGCCTGCCACCCGCCAGCCGGACGGGCCGCCGGCCGGTGAGGTCATGGCTGACCTCGCGGATCGCCCGTATGGGGTTGTCCAGCGAGAAGTCGCGGAATGCGACGCCGGCCTCGATCATCTCGAGCACCAGCGACGCCGTACCCACCTTGAGCATGGTGGTCGACTCGCACATGTTGGAGTCGCCGACGATGACGTGCAGCCTGCGGTATTTCTCGGCGTCGGCGTGCGGCTCGTCGCGGGTGTTGATGATCGGCCGGGACCGCGTCGTCGCCGAGGAGACGCCTTCCCAGATGTGCTCGGCACGCTGGGACAGACAGAACGTCGCCGCCTTCGGCGTCTGCAGCACCTTGCCCGCGCCGCAGATCAGCTGGCGGGTCACCAGGAACGGCAACAGCACGTCGGAGATGCGGGAGAACTCGCCGGCACGCACGATCAGGTAGTTCTCGTGGCAGCCGTACGAGTTGCCCGCCGAGTCGGTGTTGTTCTTGAACAGGTAGATGTCGCCGCCGATGCCCTCGTCGGCCAGTCGCTGCTCGGCGTCGATCAGCAGGTCTTCCAGCACGCGCTCACCGGCGCGGTCATGGGTGACCAGTTGGACGAGGCTGTCGCATTCGGCGGTGGCGTACTCAGGATGAGAGCCCACATCGAGATAGAGCCGGGCGCCGTTGCGCAGAAATACGTTGGAGCTGCGGCCCCACGACACCACGCGCCGGAAAAGGTACCGGGCGACCTCGTCGGGGCTGAGCCGACGGTGGCCGTGGAACGTGCAGGTGACACCGAACTCGGTCTCGATGCCCATGATTCGTCGCTGCACCTGTTCGAGACTACTGGTTGCTGGTCGGACGCGGAGTGCTGCCGCGCCGAACAAAGCTGTTGACGGTGCCGTTGGTTTGGGAGAGGCGCAGCGGGGCTCCGCCCCTGTGGATAACTCGGGCGCCGCTGGGGTCCGATCTGTCAGCATGAGGCATGGGGGGCAGAACGCGTCCGACTGTGTCCGATGCGCAAGCGTGGCAACCGAACTCGCTGCGTGAGGCCGCAGCCAGCTGGCAGGCCGCGGTGACCGATGTGCACGCCGGTGTCGACGGCGTGATCCAGGGGGTCGTCGGCGCGCAGCAGGTGTGGACGGGCTCGGCGGCCGAGGCCGCCCGTGACGAAGCCCTCACGGTGGGGCGGGCCTCCGATGCGCTGGCCCGGGCGATGGTGCTCGCCGCGATTGCGGCCCATGACGCTGCCGAGCAGATCGCGATCGCCCGCTCCGCAGTGCTGGATCTGGTGGGGATCGCCGAGTCCGCAGGCTTCGCGGTGTCCGACGACGGCACGGTATCCGTCCACGACGCGCCGTCATCGTTGCTGATCGCACTGTCGGGCGGGAACGCGGGGGTGGCCGACGACCTGCTCCTCGTCCGGGCTCAAGAGCTGACCCGGCACCTGGTCGACGCGCTCGACCGGCTCGGGGCGGCGGACGCGGATGCCGCCCGCGACATCGAGGAGGCGCTCGCCACCCCGGTTTCGGTGCCCCCCGCGACAATGCCCGCCGCGGCTGCGGCCGGCGACGTCGTGGCCGGCTGGCCCGTGATGGGTCAGGATCGGATCGCTGACCAGATCGCGGCCATGACGCCCGAACAGCGGGACAGGCTCGTCGCCGACTTCCCTCGCCAGGTCGGCAATACGGACGGGGTGCCCTGGGGCATGCGCATCGCGGCGAATCGCACCAACATCGCCCAGGCGATCCTTGACGAACCCGATCCGCACCGCGCCGCCTTCTACCGCACGCTGCTCGGTGAGGTCGACGATCCGGCAGGCGGCGGGCGTCGCGTCGACCGGCAGATCGTGGCGTTCGACCCGGCGAGAGCCTCGCTCGTGGAGCTCACCGGCGATCTGGCGTCGGCCCGCAGCGTCGCGGTGCTGATTCCAGGCATGAACACGACGATCGAGGGGTCGGCCGCAAACACGGCGACGGCCCGCCGCTTTGTCGCTGCCGGCGGTGGCGATGTGGCGGTCCTGACGTACCTGGGTGGACCGTTTCCCCGCGGCAATCTCGTTTCGGGTGTCGTAGACGCCGCCAGCCCGCGATACGCGCTGGACATGGCACCTCGGCTGGTGGCGTTCAGCGAGGACGTCGACCGCACCGTCGACACGCAGGCGGCGGGCCGTGCGCCCGTGCCGGTCACCTACATCGGCCACTCCTACGGCGGCTCGATCCTGGGCACCGCCGAAGCGTTGGGCCTCACCGCCGACCAGACGATGTATGTCGCGGCCGCGGGCGCGGGTGTCGGAGTTCAGGATCCGAGTGAATGGCACAACCGTAATCCCGACGTGGTGCGCTACTCGATGACAGCGCCAGGTGACTTCATCCAGGTCGTGCAGGGCCTGCCGCGTGGTCCGCACGGCGCCGACCCGGATGAGATGCCGGGCGTAATCCATTTGGCGACAGGCTATTACGACGACGGCCGACTCATGGCCGGAATCGATGCGCATTCCGATGTGCTGAATGCGCCTTCTGACTCCTGGCGCAACATCCTGGCGGTGATCACCGGCGACCGTGAGCGAATCCAGATGACCGGTTAACGGTGGCAAAACCAGCCATTACCGTCGAACGACGGCCAGAATGGGCCGATGTCGTCGCGCAGCGCCCCGGTGGACGGTTTCCGGCTCGCATTTGACCGATTCGGCGTCAAGGGCGCGCCGCCGGTGGTGTTGCTGCACGGCTGGCCCGGCAACCGCCACGACTATCGACGGGTCACGTCGCTGCTGTCCGGGGCCACCGATGTCGTCGTCCCCGACCTGCGCGGATTCGGCGGATCCGACAAGCACGCCGTCGCCGTCCGCCACTTCTACAGCGCCACCGCGCAAGCGGCCAGCATCATCGGTCTCATCAAAGAACTCGGGCTTTCCCAGGTGGTGCTCGCGGGATATGGCGTCGGCAGCCGGGTCGCCCAGAGCGTCGCCCGGATGGAACCCGACCTGGTGTCGGCGTTGGTGCTCTCTCCCCCACTGCCCGGTGCCGGTGACCGGGTGCTGACCGCCCGGGCGCAGAGCGAGTTCTGGTATCAAGGGTTCCACCAACTGCCGCTCGCCGCGCAGCTGATCGATGGCAATCCCGACGCCGTCAGGGAATATCTTCGGCACTTCTGGTCGCATTGGTCCGCACCGAATTTCGTTGTCCCCGAGGATGATCTGGAGCGGTTGGTATCCGACTATGCGCTGCCCGGAGCATTCACCGCGTCCATCGCGTGGTACCGCGCCGGCGCGGGAATGATCGCCCAGTCACTCTCCGAATTGCCGCCGGATCGCGCCATAAAGATACATGTGCCCACCGATGTGCTGTGGCCCCAGCATGATCCGCTGTTCCCGCGTGAGTGGTCCGACCGCCTCGACTCCTACTTCAGCGATGTGGAGCTGCATTTCGCGTTCGATGCCGGGCATTTCACGCCACTCGAATGTCCCGACCAATTCGCCGAGCTCGTCCTCATTCGGGCGCGCCCGAGCGACGCCGCGTGAGGACTACGTCGCCTCCGGTTCGCCTTCCCCGGCGTCCGCTACGGGCAACAGCGCCTCCAGCGCCGAGCCGGTGATCCGCCGGAAGGCGCGACGCGGCCGGTTCACATCCAGGACGGCGACCTCGAGGGTCGCTGCCCCTAGCGTGCGCGGCTCACCGTTGCCGCCGGCCTTCAACGCCTCGATCGCGATCTTCGCGGCGTCCGAAAGGCCGGCGTTTTCGGTGTAGGACTCGTTGAGCTTCTCGGCGATCGGTTCGGTGGTGCCGCCCATGACCACGAAATGCGGTTCGTCGGCGATCGACCCGTCGTAGGTGATCCGGTACAGCTCAGGCGCTTTCGTTTCACCGAAATGTGCCACCTCGGCCACGCAGAGCTCGACTTCGTACGGCTTGGCCTGCTCGGTGAAGATCGTGCCGAGCGTCTGGGCGTATACGTTGGCCAGCTGACGTCCGGTGACATCGCGGCGGGCGTAGGCGTAGCCCCGAGTGTCGGCGTACTGAATTCCGCCGCGGCGCAGATTGTCGAACTCGTTGAACCGACCGACGGCCGCGAAGCCGACGCGGTCGTACAGCTCGCTGACCTTCTGCAGTGAGCGCGACGGGTTCTCGGCAACGAACAGGACACCGTCGGCGTACGCCAGTACGACCACGCTGCGTCCGCGGGAAATACCTTTGCGCGCGAGCTCCGAGCGCTCGCGCATCGCCTGCTCGGGCGAGATGAAATACGGAAAGCTCACGACTCTCCCCGGGCGTCCGTGGATCGATGCGTCGCATCCGGGCCGAATGTGTCTGCTCTGGAACGACTTTCGATGATCTGTCGGGCAAACTGCGCGATGCGCTCCTCCGGAACCTCTTCGGCTCCGTCCGCGCCGATGACAACCGCGGTCGGGTAGATGCCGCGCACCAGATCCGGCCCGCCCGTCGCGGAGTCGTCGTCAGCGGCGTCGTAGAGCGCTTCGACGGCGACCCGAAGTGCGGAGTCGGCGTCGGAGACCTGTGCATAGAGCTTCTTCATCGACGACTTGGCGAAGATCGAACCCGAGCCCACCGACTGGTAACCCTCGTCTTCGAAGTTCCAGCCGCCCGCCGCGTCGAACGACACGATGCGGCCCGCCGCCACCGGATTGGGGTCGTCCAGGTCGTAGCCAGCGAGCAACGGCAGCGCGACGAAGCCCTGAAGTGCCGCACCGAGATTGCCCCGGACCATGGTGGCCAACCGGTTCACCTTGCCTGCGAACGTCAGTGCGACGCCCTCGAGCTTTTCGTAGTGCTCGAGTTCGACGGCGTACAGCCGAGCGAATTCCACCGCGATGGCCGCGGTGCCTGCGATGCCCGTCGCGGTGTAGTCGTCGGTGATATAGACCTTCTGCACGTCGCGACCCGCGATCATGTTGCCCTGCGTCGAACGGCGGTCACCCGCCATCACCACGCCGCCCGGGTACTTCAACGCCACGATCGTCGTACCGTGCGGAACCGCATCCGTCGGCACGACGCCGTGCTTGTTCACCGGAAGCAATTCGGGTGCCTGGCGCCGTAGCAGCTCAGAGAAGGACGACAGGTCCACGGGAACGGACGGCACGCCTGGGAGTGGGGAGGGAAAGGCCAGCTGTTCGCGATTCGGCCAGGTCACTGGCCACCCTTCTGGACGTACGCGCGAACGAAGTCCTCAGCGTTCTCTTCCAGCACGTCATCGATCTCGTCAAGCAGGTCATCGGTCTCTTCGGCGAGCTTCTCGCGACGCTCCTGGCCTGCGCCTGCGCTACCGGTGGGGTCGTCGTCATCGCCGCCGCCGCCACCACGCTTCGTCTGCTCCTGCGCCATCGCCGCCTCCTGCGTATGTCTGCGGCGGGCCTATAGCAGCCCGCCGTGACTCCACCCTACCGGTCAACGCACAGGATGCCGTGGATAGTGCGCCACCTCGAGGCTCAGTTGGTGAGCTGTTCCACCAGTTCGACAGCGCTGTCCACGGAATCGAGCAGGGCGCCGACGTGGGCCTTGCTGCCGCGTAGCGGCTCGAGGGTGGGAATCCGGACGAGCGAATCTCCGCCGAGGTCGAAGATCACCGAGTCCCAGCTGGCCGCGGCGATGTCCGCGCCGAACCGCCGAAGACATTCGCCACGGAAGTATGCCCGCGTGTCGGTGGGTGGGTTGTCCACGGCGTCGATCACCTGCTGTTCGGTGACCAGTCGCTTCATCGACCCGCGTGCGACGAGCCGGTTGTACAGGCCTTTGTCCAGCCGGACGTCGGAGTACTGCAGGTCGACCAGGTGCAGACGCGGTGCCGACCAGCCGAGGTTCTCCCGGTTGCGGAAGCCTTCCAGCAGCCGCAGCTTGGCAGGCCAGTCCAGGATCTCCGCGCACTCCATCGGGTCGCGCTCCAACAGGTCGAGCACGTCGGCCCACGTTTCGACGACATGCGCGGCACGCGGGTCGGGGTCGCGACTGTCCACCAGTTTGGCCACCCGGTCCAGATAGATCCGTTGCAGCGCAAGGGCAGTCAGCTCACGGCCGTCGGCGAGTGCGACCGTGGCCCGCAACGACGGGTCGCGGCTGACGACGTGGACGGCGTGCACGGGACGGGCCAAGGCCAGATCGGTGAGGTCCATGCCCTCTTCGATCAGGTCCAGCACCAGCGCGGTGGTGCCGAGCTTGAGATAGGTCGACGTCTCGGACAGGTTGGCGTCGCCGATGATGACGTGGAGCCTGCGGTATTTGTCGGCGTCGGCGTGCGGTTCATCGCGGGTGTTGATGATGCCGCGCTTGAGCGTCGTCTCGAGCCCGACCTCGACCTCGATGTAGTCGGAGCGCTGTGACAGCTGGAAGCCCGGCTCGTCACCCGACGGCCCGATTCCGACGCGGCCCGATCCCGTCACCACCTGACGCGACACCAGGAACGGCGTCAACCCGGCAATGACCGCCGAGAACGGCGTTTGACGGCTCATGAGGTAGTTCTCGTGGGACCCGTAGGAGGCGCCCTTGTTGTCGATGTTGTTCTTGTAAAGCTGCAGCTTGGCGGCTCCTGGCACGCTCGCGACGTGGCGCGCTGCGGCCTCCATCACCCGCTCGCCGGCCTTGTCCCAGATCACCGCGTCCAGCGGGTCGGTGCACTCCGGCGCGGAGTACTCCGGATGTGCGTGGTCGACGTACAGTCGGGCGCCGTTGGTAAGGATCATGTTGGCCGCGCCGACCTCGTCGGCGTCCACCACCGGCGGCGGACCTGCTGACCGGCTCAGATCGAACCCGCGGGCATCGCGAAGGGGCGATTCGACCTCGTAGTCCCAGCGCGTACGTTTGGCTCGCTGAATGCCCGCGGCCGCCGCGTACGCCAGCACCGCTTGGGTGGAGGTCAATATCGGATTCGCGGTGGGATCGGACGGCGACGAGATGCCGTACTCGACCTCTGTTCCGATAATCCGTTGCATCTGCCCAGCCTAGGGGACGGACCGAAGTAGCCTGCGACCGTGCCGTCTGACAGGGACGCCTCCGCCGCTGAGCACTACGCGACCGAGAGTCCGTTCACCGCCACGCTGATCTCGATGATGTCCATCGCCGTCGGCGTGCAGACCGGACTGTTGTTGTGGCGGGCGGCGATCCAGTTGACCGACAACCCGCAGCGGCGGGTGCTCCATGATTGACGTTCAACAACGGCGGGCGGCGGACGCCTGGTTCCTCGACCGCGGGCTGCCCGCGGTGTTGCGACCAGGACGGCTGGTGCGCCGCCTCTGGCCGCGATCGGCGCCGGCGCTGGCGGCATTCGCGGTGTTCATGGTCAATTCCGCCGTCGTCGTCGAGGTGACCGGTAAGCACACGATCGACATCGAGGGTGGGCCGACCCGCACCGAGTGGTTCGTACTGGGATTGGTCGTCCTCGTTCTGCCCATTGCGTCGCTGGTGGGCTGGCTGGTGTCCAGGATCTCCACCGTGCGGGGCCGCGCCGTCGCGGCGACCGCCGCGCTGGTGTTTGGGATTGCGGGCGGCATCATCGGCGGTCCGAGCCCCCGGGTGCTGGCAGATCTGATCTTCGAAGCGGTGGTGGTCGCCACCATCTTGGCGATGACCGCGACCGGCCTTGGATCCATTCTGTCGTGGACCGCGCGCAAGACCTTGTCCCACCTGGCCGCGGTGGGCACGCTGATGATTCGCGCGCTGCCGGTGTTGCTTCTGACGTTTCTGGTGTTCTTCAATTCGCCGGTGTGGCTGATGGCGGCCAGCATCTCGCGCAGCCGGTTGTGGCTGGCCTTGATGTTCCTCTCGCTGATCGCCGCGGCCTTCGTGGTGGCCGTCACCATCGACCGTTTCCGGCCGGTGATAGAGGCTCCGGATGCTGCTGCCGATCGTGGTGCGGAACTGGCCGACACTCCCTTTTCGGCGATGCCGGATCCGTCCGGGACGCAGACCCTCAATCGCGCCGAACGGCTCAATGTGATGTTTGTGCTTGCGGTTTCGCAACTCGCCCACATCTTCGTCGTTGCCATCGTCACGGCGTTGATCTTCCTGATTCTCGGTCTGATCCTGCTGTCGCCTGAGTTGCTGTCGGCGTGGACCCGCGGTGAGGGGTCGAGCGATGGAACATTCCTCGGGATGACGATCCCGGTGCCCCAGTCGTTGATTCAGGTCACGATGTTCCTCGGCGCGCTGACATTCATGTACGTCAGCGCAAAATCCGCGGGCGACGGCGAATACCGAAAGCAGTTCCTCGATCCGCTGAGCGACGAACTCAGGCTCACCTTGGTGGCCCGCAGCCGCTACCGGGCGGCAGTTCCGGCGCGCTGACGCCTACTCAGCCGCGGTTTCCCGCACAATATGCGCGTGTCCGACATGCGGGGCGTCCACGAATGGTTTCTCCATCGCGGGCTGCCGTTGGTCTTGACGCGGCGGGTCCGGTCGCGCGCGCTGATTGACCGGTCGGCCCCGATGGTCAGCGGTATCGGCGCGCTGATCGCGCTGACGATGACGCTGACCGAGCTGACCGATGGCGACCCCGACTACGGCTACGCGATCCGGCTCGGCGTTCTCACCCTGGCCTTGATCGCCGCCCCGTTTGCGCTCTACCTGCTGCACCGCTCCGGTACCACGCGCGGCGAGGCGGGCCGCAGGACGGCTGCCCTGCTCGTGATGGCTCTGTTCGTGCTCGGACTGCCGTTCGCCGACAGCGGCTTCTCCGGGATCGCCATGGCCGAGATCGTCGGATTCGCGTTCGTTGCGGTGCTTGCGATCTGGCTGACCTACATCGGCATCGGTTCAATTGCGCTGTGGGCGTTCAGGTTCGCATGGTTACAGGTGGGCGCGCTCGGCACGTTGATGAGCCGTGCGCTGCCGCTTCTGATGCTGACGGTGGTGGTGTATTTCACCGGTGAGCTGTGGCAGCTGGCGGCCCGGATGACTCGCGAAAGGCTCTGGCAGACCATCGGATTCCTTGCCGTCGTGGCGATCCTGTTCATGGTGGCGACCATCCGCGACGAAGTGAAGGCGTTGCGTGAAGACCGAGCCGGACAAAGAGACCCGGCCAAACTGCTGGAAGGGACGCCGCTCGAGACCTCCGATGGCCACGCGCCCCCGCGCACCGCGCTGTCGTTCGCCGAGCAGGTCAATGTCGTTGCGGTGATGGTGGTGGCACAGGCGATCCAGGTGGTGCTCTTCACGACGGGCCTGTTTGTGTTCTTCGTGGCGCTCGGGATCGTCGCGGTGCCCGACGACGTCGCGGTGCTGTGGTCTGCCGAGGAGTCGTGCCCGGTCGGCGAACCACCCTGCGCGGGAACGTGGTTCGGTGTTCATGTGCCGGTGGCACAAACCATCGTGCACGTCTCGCTGTTTGTCGCGGTGCTGTCGGGCCTGTACTTCACCGTCAGCACCAGCGTCGACCCGATCTACCGGGAGCGTTTCTTCGACCCGCTGATTTCCGACGTGGCGGTGAGCCTGGCAGGCCGCGACGCCTATCTCGCGATGGACACAGGCTAGGACTGCGCCTGAAGCGAATAACTGTTCGCCAGGTCGTCCTGCGTCACGCTGGCGTCGGAGTTCGTGGTGTCGACACGGAGGGTTGATGTGGGTGTGCGCGCTTCGTAGCGCCAGCCGTCCGGCAGCGACAGGCGATTGGCAAGACCCGGCAGATCGGCTAGCGCCAAGTTGGGGTCGACGGTCTGGCTGAACGTCTGCATCACCCAGCGCCTGCCGTCGGGATCGATGAGTTCATAGATCTCGCGACCTGCATCGAACGTGAACAGTGCCTTTCGGTCGACCCGGTTCGGCTGGTAGGGCGCGGGATTCATCGACGAAAGTTTCACAGTCGCCTGTCGGAGCATCTCGAGCCCGCCGAAGCTTTTGTGTTCCAAGTCATTTCGATCACGCTTGCCGATGCTACTCATCAGCCAATAACGAGGTCCGTTGAGAAGCGCGGCGACCGCGTCGTTTTCCGCCGCGATGGCGGTGGCGTCCAACTTGTCCCACAGTTCGGCCGGACAGTCGTTGAGCGGAAATGTGTTGTACACGGTGGCCTCGGGCCCCGAATCGCCGTTCCGGACCAGTAACACCTCGCCGTAGCGCTTCCCGAATACGTCGCCTATCAGCGTGACACCGTCGTCAGACATACCGCGAAATTACCCAGGTATCGGGCGTTCGCGCAGGTCAATTGTGGTTATCGCAATAAAGGGACGATAACAACACAATAAATTGACGGTAACGACTATTTCGCCATAAACTCCGCCAATGCAACGTGCCGAGTGATCGCCCTGATCGCACCCGGGTTCGGAAAACGCTGCGCAACAAAAGGGTGAAGGGAATTCGACTATGAAGAAGCTCGTAGTCTCGTCAATTGGAGCGTTGGCACTTGGCCTCGCCCTCGCGGCACCGGCCTACGCGGATGACGCAGCCTTTTTCGACGCAGTCCAGGCGGGCGGTATAGAACCCAACGACGCGGCCCTGCAGATGGGCCAGGCGGTATGCAACGAGATCGCAGCGGGCATCCCGGAGGGCACCACGGTGGTCTCGATCTACACGAACACCAGCAACGACATCACCGCGGAGCACGCACAGGTGCTCTACGACGCGGCCGCCGCCAACCTCTGCGAATAGTCCGAGACGTGTTGATCTGGGCCAGTGCAGTTACAGGTACTGGCCCAGATTCGACTCGGTATCGATCGCGCGTGAAGCGCTCGACGACTTGCCGGTGACCAGCGTGCGGATGTAAACGATCCGCTCGCCCTTCTTGCCCGAAATCCGTGCCCAGTCATCAGGATTGGTGGTGTTGGGCAGGTCTTCGTTCTCGGCGAATTCGTCGACGATCGAGTCGAGCAGATGCTGTATGCGGAGACCAGGCTGCCCCGTCTCCAGCACCGACTTGATCGCGTTCTTCTTCGCCCGGTCGACCACGTTCTGGATCATGGCGCCAGAGTTGAAGTCCTTGAAGTACATGACTTCCTTGTCACCGTTGGCGTAGGTGACTTCGAGGAACCGGTTGTCGTCGATCTCGGCGTACATCCGGTCGACGACCTTCTCGATCATCGCCTTCAGGCATGCCGCTCGGTCGCCACCGAACTCGGCGAGATCATCGGCGTGGACGGGAAGTTCCTCGACCAGATACTTCGAGAAGATGTCCTGTGCCGCTTCGGCGTCTGGGCGCTCGATCTTGATCTTCACATCCAAACGGCCGGGCCGCAGGATCGCGGGATCGATCATGTCCTCACGGTTCGAGGCACCGATGACGATCACGTTCTCCAGACCCTCGACACCATCGATCTCCGATAGCAGCTGCGGGACAACCGTGGTCTCCACATCGGAGCTCACACCGGTGCCGCGGGTACGGAAGATCGAGTCCATCTCGTCGAAGAACACGATCACCGGCGTGCCTTCGGACGCCTTTTCCCGAGCCCGCTGGAAGATCAACCGGATATGACGTTCGGTCTCGCCGACGAACTTGTTCAGCAGCTCGGGGCCCTTGATGTTGAGGAAGTACGACTTCGCCTCGCGGGCGTCGTCGCCGCGAACCTCGGCCATCTTCTTCGCCAGCGAGTTCGCCACCGCTTTGGCGATCAGCGTCTTACCGCAGCCCGGAGGGCCGTACAGCAGCACACCCTTCGGGGGCCGCAGCGAGTACTCGCGATAGAGCTCCTTGTGCAGGAACGGCAGCTCGACGGCGTCGCGGATCTGCTCGATCTGCCGGCCCAGACCGCCGATGTCGTTGTAGCTCACATCGGGGACCTCTTCGAGGACCAGATCCTCGACTTCGGCCTTGGGGATGCGCTCGAACGCATACCCGGCTTTGGTGTCGACCAGCAGTGAGTCGCCCGGCCGCAGCCTGCGCGGACGGTCGTCGTCACCGTCTTCGGCTTCTGGTTCGTCGGGCAGGAACTCGGCGGCGACCAGCGGCTCAGCCAACCAGACGATGCGCTCCTCGTCCGCATGTCCCACCACGAGCGCGCGGTGCCCGTCGGCAAGGATCTCGCGCAGGGTGCTGATCTCACCGACGGCTTCGAAGTGGCCGGCCTCGACCACAGTCAGCGCCTCGTTGAGGCGAACCGTCTGACCCTGCTTGAGGGTCTCGATGTCGATGTTCGGCGAGCACGTCAGCCGCATCTTGCGGCCCGAGGTGAAGACGTCCACCGTCTCGTCGTCCTGGACCGACAGCAGCACACCGTATCCGCTGGGCGGCTGACCCAGTCGGTCGACTTCCTCACGTAGCGCGAGCAATTGCTGCCGCGCTTCCTTGAGGGTTTCCATCAGCTTGGCGTTTCGGGCGGCAAGGGAGTCGATCCGGGCTTCGAGTTGGTGCACATCGCGCGCGCTGCGCAAACCGCTTTGCGGTCCTACGGCACTCTCGAGCTGCTCGCGTAGCAGGGCGGCCTCGCGGCGCAGCTCTTCGAGTTCGGCTGCCTCATCGCTGGACATGCCGGACTCATGGGGTGTCCCAAATCCTTCAGAACGCTCGGACTCGCTCATATTGCGCTCCTCCCCGCACCCGATGTTGGTGCAGTAACAACTTCAAAGCTACCGGCGATTCAGCCTTTGTGTGCGCTCTAGCAATTCGACACACCAGCGTCACTTGTTAACCTCATTCCTGAGTTGGGCCCATCGAAAGGACAAACGTGACCCTGAAAGCCCTCGTTAGCGGCGCGGCAGCAGCCGCCGTCATCGCCGGTGCCGCGGTAGGTGTGACTTCCATTGCATCCTCGGATGCGATGACCTCACCTCGCGTGGCGCCGGTCGTGTGGGACATCCCGCTGCCGCAACAGCCTCAGTCTGACGTGCAGGGCCCGCTGCTTGCGACGCTTCAGGCGCTCGGGGCTCCCGGTCTCTCCGCGTCCAAGGCGCCGTACATCCAGGGCGGCATCGGCCGGATCGAAGGCCGCGTCGCCGACAACAAGTTGCGCGAGGCGCAGGCCGAAGGCAAGTTCCCACTTTCGTTCAGCCTGGCCAATATCGTTCCGAGCGGTCCCGGCTTCACCGCCGACGTGACGGCAACGGCCGCCAACGGCGGCGTCGCGAGCCAGAACATCACGTTCGTTCCCGGACCCAGCCCCACCGGCTGGCAGATGTCCAAGCAGTCGCTCATGGCGTTGATGTCGGCTGTCGGCTAGACATTCAACGCACCGCACAACCGGTGCCGTGATCCTGAGCGCCGCCGCAATTGCGGCGGCGCTCGGGCTTGGCGCATGTAGCGCGGACACCGAGCAGAAACACCCGGAGGCGGCGACGGCGACATCGGCGACCGCGCCCCCCGTTCAGGAGCCGCCCGGCCCGCCCGGTGCGCCGCTGCCGCCGCCGGAAGCGCTTTCCGATGTGATGAACCGCATAGCAGATGCAAACATCCCGGGCGCGGAAAAGGACGGGCTGATCGAGTCCGGCACGCAGGCTGACGCGACCGCGATGGACAAGTTCGGACAGGCGCTGATCCAGAACGGCTACGCACCGGCCACGTTCGAGGCTCGAGATCTGCGCTGGGTCCAGGATCCGCCCGGCACGGTGTCGGCTCTCATCAGCCTCAAGACCGGCAATCCGCAAGCCGGCGACTTCAGCTTCCCGATGGAGTTCGTCTTCGTCGACAATTCGTGGCAGCTGACCCGTAGGACCGCTGACGAGCTGCTGCAACCGGGCGAGAGTGCGGGGCCCCAGACACCCAGCGGGCCTGCGCCTCCGTCGCCCCCGCGCTAGGAACCGGCGGATGTGGATCGGCTCGCTCGAATTCGACCTCCTGCTCGGGGATGTGCACTCGCTCAAGCAGAAGCGGTCGGTCATCCGTCCGCTCATCGCCGAACTGCACCGCCGGTTCGCGGTGTCGGCTGCGGAAACCGGCTCGATGGACCTGCATCGCCGTGCAGGCGTGGGCATCGCGATGGTGTCGGCCGATCGCAGCCATGTCGTCGAGGTGCTCGACGCCGCCGAGCGGCTCGTGGCGGCACGCCCCGAGGTGGAGCTGCTCTCGGCGCGGCGGGATCTGCGTCGCAGTACCGACGACTAGGCACTCGTCCGAGCCGACGAATCAGATTCCGCCGCCGAGTTGGCGCTTGCGCCGCAGCGGCATCGGCGCAATCGCACCCGGCGCCAATTTGCGGACGTTGATCAGGAATGCCGTGTGCCCCCGCATCGTGTGCTGCGGACGCACGGCCAGCCCGACGACGTGCCAGCCGCGCTGCATGCTCTCCCATGCTCGCGGTTCGGTCCAGCACTTCTGCTCGCGTAGGGCCTCGACCGTTCGCGACAACTGGGTCACCGTCGCGACGTAGATCATCAGGACCCCGCCGGCCACCAGCGCGTTCGCGACGGAGCCGAGCACCTCCCAGGGCGCCAGCATGTCGAGCACGACGCGATCCACTTCAGGCCCGGCGTAGTCGCCGATGTCCGCGGTCACCAGCTCCCAGTTATCAGGACGTCCCCCGAAGAAGGTCGTGACGTTGCGCACCGCGTGCTCGGCGTGATCCTCACGCACCTCGTACGACGTGACCTTTCCCTCGGGGCCGACGGCCCGCAGCAGCGAGCACGTCAGCGCACCGGAGCCCGCGCCGGCCTCCAGCACGCGTGCACCGGGGAAGATGTCCCCTTCGTGCACGATCTGGGCGGCGTCCTTTGGGTAGACGACCTGCGCGCCGCGGGGCATCGACATCACGTAGTCGACCAGCAGCGGGCGCAACACGAGGAACTGATCACCGTTGGTGGACTTGATCACGCTCCCCTCGGGCAGCCCGATCACGCTGTCGAGGTCGATGATGCCGCGGTGGGTGTGGAACTCCCCGCCGGGAGTCAAGACCATGGTGTAGTGCCTGCCCTTCGCGTCGGTGAGCTGCACTCGATCACCGATTGCGAAGGGTCCGGTCCTGTTCACAGCTGTTCAGCCTGCCAGTCAACGGGCCGTCGCGGGTGCGCGGGTCTACCGGGCTTTGTCGGGGTGTCGCCATACGCTGGACTCATGACCGACGGGCAGGAGTCGACAGCCTCTCGGCGCCCCGCGCTTTCGCCGTCCCGGGCCGCGGACTTCAAGCAGTGCCCCCTGCTCTACCGGTTCCGTGCCATCGACAGGTTGCCCGAGCCGTCGTCCACCGCGCAGGTGCGTGGTTCGGTGGTACACGCCGCGCTGGAACAGTTGTACGGGCTGCCTGCGGCCGAGCGGGTCCCCGATACGGCGATGATGCTCGTTGATCCGGCGTGGGAGCGCCTCGTCGCCGAGCGGCCCAACCTCGCCGACGATTTCGAACCTGGGCTGCGCGCCGAACTGCTCGAGGAGGCGCGGGCACTGCTGTCGGGGTACTACCGGCTGGAAGATCCGACTCGCTTCGACCCGCAGAGCTGTGAGCAGCGCGTCGAGGTCGAACTCGAGGACGGCACGCTGCTGCGCGGCTTCGTCGACCGCATCGATGTCGCGCCCACCGGCGAGTTGCGGGTCGTCGATTACAAGACCGGCAAGGCGCCACCAGAGGCCAGGGCGCTGGCCGAATTCAAGGCCATGTTCCAGATGAAGTTCTATGCCGTGGCGCTGCTGCGGTCCCGCGGCATTCTGCCCGCGCGGCTGCGGCTGCTTTATCTCGCCGATGGTCAGGTACTGGATTACACGCCCGATCTCGACGAGCTCTTGCGCTTCGAGAAGACGTTGATGGCTATCTGGCGGGCGATCCAATCTGCGGGTATCACAGGCGATTTCCGTCCCAACCCGTCCCGGATGTGCGACTGGTGTGCGCACCACGCACATTGCCCGGTGTTCGGTGGCACGCCACCCCCGTACCCCGGCTGGCCGACTGTCCCCGACGAAGGCGATGATGACACGGTGCTGCACACCCGGGAGTCGGCTGCGTGATTGATTGCCACTACCGTCGGCTCGACACCGACGGGGACTTCTCGGTGTTCGAATCCACCGACGGCACCCGGAGCAATTGGGATCCCGAAATCCAGCACGGCTCACCGCCTCTCGCGCTGATGACGAAGTTGATCGAGGAGTTGGCGGCCGATACCGGGCTGCGAATCGGACGTCTGACCCTGGACATTCTCGGCGCGATTCCCGTCGCTTCGGTGAAGGTGCGAGCCTGGGTGGAGCGTCCGGGCAGACGGATCTCGCTGATGATGGCGGAGATGTCGGCGGCCAGGTCCGACCGCGCGGTCGCACGGGTCACCGCGTGGCTGCTGGCCCCGGGCGACACGACCGACGTGGCCACCGACCGCTATCCCCCGCTCGTCGAAGGTGAGGCCGCGGCAGTGCCGCACAGCTGGGTCGGCGCGACGGGCTATCTCGAGACGGTGAGCTGGCGACGCCAGCCCGAGACCGGCGAGACGGGCAACGTGGTGTGGATAAGTCCCCTTGTGCCGCTGGTGGATTCGGAGCCGACGACGGCGCTGCAGCGGCTCGCGATGGTGGTCGACTCGGCGAACGGCGCGGGCGCCGCACTGGACCCGGAGGCGTTCATGTTCATGAACACCGACACGGTCGTCCACCTGCACCGGCTGCCTGCCGGCGAGAACTTCGCGCTTCGGGCCCGTGGTTCGATCGGGCCCGACGCGATCGGCGTCACCACCGCGGAACTCTTCGACCAGCAAGGGTTCATCGGCACCTGCGCGCAGACACTGTTGGTTCAGCGCCTGACATGAACCCCGAACTGTTGTGGCAGTTGGGATCTCACGTGGGCGCTCGCGGACCTGCACTTGACCGCCCTTGTCGAAGACGACTTCCTTTGGGGGCCGGCTGCATTGTGCTGGACGGTACGGCCCGATACCGCCGGGGTCTGGCGTGCCGACTGGGCCGGTCATCTGGTGGTGGTCGACCACCATCGACAAGGTCACCGCAGCCGGGACCTGAGCTGGTTACATACGCTTGTATCTATATAGATGTAGTGCCATACTTGCCCTATGGACGTCTTTGAAGCCGTCGCCGAGCCGAGCCGCAGGGCGCTGCTCGACGCGCTGACCGCGGGTGAGCGCACCGCGGGTGAGCTCGTGGCGACGCTGCCGGACCTGACCCAGCCGACGGTGTCACGCCATCTGCGCGTGCTGCGCGAGGTGGGCCTCGTCGAAGTCCGCCCTGACGCGCAGCGCCGCATCTATGCGTTGCGGGCCGACGGGCTGGTCGCGATCGACGAATGGATCGACCGCTACCGCCGCTACTGGGCCGATCACCTCGATGCCCTCGAACGGCACCTGCAGACGATTCATCGGGAGGGGCCGTGACCGAACGTGAGGGACGACTGACGATCGAGGGCGATCGGGCGATGCTGACGTTCGAACGCCGCCTGTCGTTTCCGATCGAAGCCGTGTGGGCCGCGATCACCGATCCGGCGCACCGAAACCATTGGATCGGCCAGACCACCATCGACGCGCGCGAGGGGGGTGTCATCGAGATGATGCCCGACGGTCCCCCGGCGCCACCTGAACACAAGAAGATGACCGGCCGCATCCGCGTGTGGGACCCGCCGCATGTGTTCGAACACGAATGGCGTCAACGGATCATCGAGGACAGCGTGGTGCGGTACGAACTGAGCGCCGACGGCGACGGCACGCTGTTACGGTTCACCCATCGTGGACTCGGCATCCGCAACGCAGAGGGATTCCGCCCCGGCACACATGCCTACCTGGACCGGCTCGAGGCTCACCTGGCCGGTGATTCCCTGCCCGACTGGGCACAGCGCTACCGCGAGGTGGCCGAATCCGCGAAGGGACAATAGCTATGGCACACAACGGCTCTGACATCGCCGCGCCTACGTTGGCGATCGCTTACCACTCCGGATATGGGCACACGGCCACCCTGGCCGACGCTGTCGCCGCCGGAGCCACCGAGGCGGGCGCCGACGTCACGGTGATCCCAGTCGACCGGATGAGCGAAACGGACTGGGACATCCTGGACTCCTCCGACGGCATCGTCTTCGGCTCGGCGACCTACATGGGCAACGTGTCGGCGGCCTTCCAGGCGTTCGCCGAACAGACCGGGCGCCGCTGCATCGACGGCATCTGGCGGGACAAGGTCGCGGCCGGGTTCACCAACTCAGGCGGCAAGAGCGGCGACAAGCTGAACACGTTGGTGTCGTTGTCGGTATTCGCCGCGCAGCATCACATGCACTGGGTCAACCTGGGTTTGGGACCTGGCTGGAACAGTTCGGCAGGCAGCGAACACGACCTCAACCGCCTGGCTTTCTTTCTCGGCGCGGGCGCGCAGACCGATGTCGATGCGAACTCCGATCAAGTCCATCCCGCCGATGTGCGCACGTGCCGCCACCTCGGTTGGCGGGTCGCGCACGTCACGCGACAGCTCAACGTCGGCCGTGCCGCTAGTCCAGCGGCTGCAAGTCCTGGAGCATCGTCGGCACCAGCTCACTGACGGTGGGATGAATGTGCATCGTGCGCGAGATCGCGGTATAGGGCTTCTTTGCCGTCATGATGTCGAGAATCGAGTGGATGACCTCATCGCCGCCGACCCCGAAGATGGTGGCGCCGAGGATCTGTTCGGTCTCGGCATCGACGACGACCTTCATGAACCCCTGTGTCTCGCCCTTCTCGACGGCGCGGCCGACGCGCGTCATGGGCCGCTTGCCCACCAACGCTTTTCGTCCTGACTTGCGCACCTCGTCGACCGTCAGGCCTGCCCGCCCCAGCGGCGGGTCGATGTAGAGGGCGTAGGTCGTGATCCGGTCGCTCACCCGGCGCGGGTCGTCGTCGAGTAGGTTGGCCGCGACGATCTCGAAGTCGTTGTACGAGGTTTGCGTGAAGGCGCCGCGTCCGTTGCAGTCCCCCATGGCCCAGATGTGTTCGACGTTGGTGCGCAGCTGATCGTCGACGACGATATAGCCACGGCGGTCCGTCTCGACGCCGGCCGCTTCGAGCCCGAGGTCGTCGGTGTTGGGCTGACGCCCGACCGCCATCAGCAGATGGGTGCCTGCGACGGGTTCGGCTCCCTCGCGCGGTGTGACCTCGAAGCCGGTGTTGCGCTTGGTGAACCGAATTTCGCTGGCGTCGACGACGACGTCGATGCCCTCGGCCTGCAGGATCTCCTTGATGGTCGCCGAGACGTCTTCGTCCTCGCGGGAGGTGAGTCGTGGCCCCTTCTCGATGACGGTGACGCGGGCACCGAACCGGCGGTACATCTGTGCGAATTCCAGGGCGATGTAACTTCCCCCGATGACCACCAGATGCTCTGGCACCGTGTCGAGTTCGAGGATTCCGACGTTGGTCATGTAGTCGATGTCGGCGAGCCCGGGCAGGTCGGGCGCCACCGCCCGGCCGCCGACGTTGAGGAAGATCCGGTCCGCTTCCAGGACGCGGTCGTCCACCCGGATGGTGTGTGGGCTCTCGAACCGGGCATGGCCGCGGATCAACGTTGCCCCGTCCATCCCCTCGATCCAGGACTCGACCCCTTCGCGGTCACCGACCACGATTTTGTCCTTGCGCGCCTTCACGGCGGCCATATCCACGCTGATATCGCCTGTGCCGATGCCGTATTCGGCTCCGCGGCGGGCGACGCGGGCGGCGTACGCGCTGGCGACCAGGGTCTTGGTCGGAATGCAGCCTGAGTTGACGCACGTGCCGCCGACGAGCTTGCGTTCGATGACGGCGACCGTGTAACCCGCTTGGGTCAGCCTGCCGGCCAGCGGCGGTCCGGCCTGGCCCGCGCCGACGATGACCGCGTCGAACTTTTCAGTCATCGGCCGCGGTTCAGACGAGGCTGACGAGGAAGGCGACCAGGAAGCCACCGCCGACGGCCACGACGTCCTCGATGAACGCGCCCGGCCGGTCCTTGCCGTTGTTGGCTTCGTAGAGCTTGGTTCTGACCGCCGCGCCGCCCAGCGTGCCCAACACCGCTCCGACGATGCCTGCGCCGATGCAACTGAACGTGTGGAAGAACGCGCTGCCGATCACCGCCCCCGCGAAAGCGCCCATGATGAGTCGGGTGGCGAACTGTGGCGCCGTCTTGCGGCTCGGGGTCTTCGGTAGCTGGTCGGTGACGAGTTCCACCAGCAGGAAGATCGTCAGGACGGTGACGGTGATCGGATGGGCCACCCACTCCGACCACTTGCCGTCGACGTCGATCCAGCCGAGCATGGCCCCCCAAGCGACCACCGCCGGGGCGGTCATCGCCCGCAATCCGGCGATCACGCCGATCAGCAGCGCGAGCAATATGACGAGGACCTGCGTCATGCCAACCTCCGTACCGGTGAAAACGACACCCGGACGCTAACACGCGTGCAGTGCGATGACCTGTTGAATCAGAAGCGGCAGAACCGAATGTCAGACGCCAGAATCGCCTTCGCACCGATCGCGGCGAGTTTGTCCATGATCGCGTTGACGTCGCGCCGTGGCACGAGTGCGCGCACCGCCACCCACGCCGGATCGGCGAGCGGGGCGATGGTGGGCGATTCCAGTCCCGGGGTGACGGCAGCGGCCTCGTCCAGTACCGTGCGCGGGCAGTCGTAGTCGAGCATCAGGTACTGCTGCCCGAACACCACACCCTGTACCCGTGCCGCCAGTTGGTCACGGGCCGCGGAGTTCCCGGCTTCGGCGCCCTCGATCAGCACGGCTTCGGAGTCACACAGCGGATCACCGAACGCCACCAGATCGTGTAGCGCGAGCGTGCGTCCGGATCCGACGACATCGGCGATGACGTCGGCCACGCCGAGCTGGACTGAAATCTCGACAGCGCCGTCGAGGCGAATAACGGTTGCCTCGATTCCCTTGGCGACGAGGTCTTTTCGTACCAGGTTCGGAAAGGATGTCGCGATCCGCTTGCCCGCCAGGTCGGCGGCGGTCCACTCCCGGCCGATCGGGCCCGCATATCGGAACGTCGAATTGCCGAAGCCGAGCGCCAATCGCTCCCGCACGGGCGCGTCGGAATCGGCGGCCAGGTCGCGACCGGTGATCCCGAAGTCCAGCTGACCCGAACCGACGTAGATCGCGATGTCCTTGGGACGCAAGAAGAAGAACTCGACGTTGTTCGCCCGGTCGATGACGGTCAGGTCCTTCTGGTCCCGCCGCCTGCGATAGCCCGCCTCGGACAGGATCTCGGCGGCGGACTCGCTTAAGGCACCCTTGTTGGGCACCGCGACGCGCAACATGTCGCTCATAGCTTGGAGTAGACGTCGTCGAGGGATAGACCGCGGGAAATCATCAGCACCTGCGTCCAATACAGCAGCTGGCTGATCTCGTCGGCCAGCGCCTCGTCGCTCTCGTGTTCGGCGGCCAGCCACACCTCGCCGGCTTCCTCCAAAATCTTCTTGCCGAGGCCGTGCACGCCGCCATCGAGCGCGGCGACCGTGCCGCTGCCCGCGGGCCGGGTGCGAGCACGCTCGCTCAGTTCGGCGAACAGGGCGTCGAAGGTCTTCACGGGAGGCGATTGTGTCACGGGGCCGCGAGCAAAGTCACGGCAGTTACGCCGCGGTCATCGCGCTCAGGTGGCGGCCTTCGGTGGCGCCTGATGCAGGATCTCGCCGTGCATGTCCTCCAGCGACACGCCCTTGGTCTCCATCACCCATCGCCATACGAAGAGGCCCGACAACACGGCGCACAGGCCGTAGAACCCGTAGGCCAGTCCGAGATGCTCGCGCAACCCGGGGAACGTGACCGTGATGAGCCAGTTGGCGGCCCATTGGCCTGCCGCGGCGATGCCGAGCGCTGCGGCGCGGATGCGGTTGGGGAACATCTCGCCGAGCAGCACCCAGACGACGGGGCCCCACGACATGCCGAACGCCACCACGAACAGGTTGGCCGCGATCAATGCGATCACCCCGGAGGCTCCCGGCAGACTCGGGTTGCCATCGGGGCCGATGGTCGCGTTGGCGAAGATGACGGACATCGTGATGAGCGTGACCGCCATGCCCGACGATCCGATGAGCAGCAGCGGCTTGCGCCCGATCTTGTCGATCAGCGCGATGGCGATCAGCGTTGTCAACACGTTGATGACCGACGTGATCACGGTGTAGACCGCGGACTCGTCGGCGCTGAACCCGACGGCCTGCCACAGCACGTTCGAGTAGTAGAAGATCACGTTGATCCCGACGAACTGCTGGAAGATCGACAAACCGAGGCCAACCCACACGATGCCGTAGACGCCGCCCGTCGGCTTCTTCAGATCGCGCAGCGACGGCTTGTCCTCGCGCTCCAGCGTCTCCCTGATGCGATCGATCGTGATTTCCAGGTTCTTCTCGCCGAGGAGCATGGTCAGCACCCTGCGTGCTTCCGGAATCTTGTGGCTGGCAACGAGATACCGCGGTGACTCGGGAATGGTGAACGCCAACACCCCGTACACGATGGCAGGGACCGCCATTGCGAGGAACATCCAGCGCCACGCGTCGAGCCCGAACCACAGCGCCTCGTTCGGGCCGCCCGCTGCCCACTGCAGCAGCCAGTTGACGACGAACGACGCAAAGATGCCCAACACGATGGCCAGCTGTTGCAAGGACCCCAGTCGGCCGCGGATTCGCGGTGGCGAAGTCTCGGCGATATAGGCCGGCGCGATGACCGAGGCAACGCCGACGCCGATGCCGCCGACGATGCGGAACAGCACGACCGACCACACCTCATGCGCAAAGCCCGTTCCGAAGGCGCTGACCAGGAACAGCACCGCCGCGATCTTCATGACCGCGATGCGGCCGATCCAGTCGGCGATCCGTCCGGCGGTCATGGCTCCTGCCGCGGCCCCCAGCAGCGCCGAGGCCACCGCGAAGCCGAGTTCGGCGTTGCCGATGCCGAAATCCTCTTGGATCGAGTCGACCGCACCGTTGATCACTGCGCTGTCGTAGCCGAACAGCAGCCCTCCCAGCGCGGCGACCGACGCGATTCGGACCGCGGTGCCGCCCGACGAGAAGTCATTGTCGGCGATAGGTAGTGCGGATTCGTCTCCAGCGGGGGCATTGGAGCCTGCCATGTGCGTCCCTTTCGCAGCGTTGCGTGATCCGGGTCACGTGAGTACCCCCGTCTTACCACTGGCAAGCGCGCTGCGGGCGGACTTACGCTGAGCGTTCTCCGATGCCGCGGTTGAGGCGGTCATAGACCTCGCGAAGATCGCCGGCGCCGACCCCGGCCAGCGAACTCACATGCGCCCGGCGCCCTCCTGCGGGCACCTCGACGTCATTGGGTACCACCAGCACCGGGCATCCCGCGCTCTCCGCAGCGGCAGTGCCGGTGACCGAGTCTTCGACCGCCAGGCACGCTGACGGCTCCAGCCCGAGCAGCGTGGCCGCTCGCCGATAGGCGTCCGGGGCAGGCTTGCCCCTCGGCACTTCGTCGCCGCAGACCGACACCGAAAAGTAGTGTTTACCAATGCTGTTGAGAGCGCGCTCGGTCAGCTGTCGCTGGGTGTTGGTGACCAGAGCCATCGGAATGCGTTCGGCAGCAAGGGCTTCCAGTAGTTCGTGCGCGCCGTCGCACCACGGCAGCCCGCCGTCGAACAACTCTCCGGTGTAGTCGTGCAGCCAGCGGATGGATTCGGCCATCGCGTCCGGATCGAGGGCGAGACCGAGGTCGGTGTAGACCGTCTGGATCGTGTCCTCCGCCGAGCCGCCCACCAGCGATGCCCGCACCTCGGGTGTCATGATGCCGCCGTGGCGTTCGTACAGCGCCGTCAGTGAAATGTCCCAGAGTTTTTCGGAGTCGACGAGGGTCCCATCCATGTCGAACAGCACCGCACGCATGTTTCGAATTCTGTCATGGGTGACACGAACGGTGAAATCCATGAGAATTCTTGTGACCGGGGCAACAGGAAGCATCGGTCGCCGCGTCGTGGACCATCTGATCAGCTAGGGCGCCAACGATATTCGTGCCCTTACCGGGTAGCCTGAGTGCCCATCGCTTTCTACGTTTCGCAGAGAAAATGCGAGAAGCCCTCTGCGGAAAGTGGATAGCGATGTCAGCGGCCGAGAAGTGCTCGACGAGCCAGGGCTCAGTCCTCTGGGTTGTAGCCCAGGTTGGGAGCCAGCCAACGCTCGGCCTCCTTCAAGGTCCAGCCCTTACGTTTCGCGTAGTCGGCGACCTGATCCTGAGCCAACCGGCCGACCACGAAATACTGCGACTGCGGATGCGAGAAATACCAGCCGCTGACGGCGGCACCGGGCCACATCGCCATCGACTCCGTCAGCTCGATGCCCGTCCGTTCCTTGACGTCCATCAGCTCCCACAGCGTCGCCTTCTCGGTGTGCTCCGGGCAGGCGGGATAGCCGGGGGCGGGGCGAATTCCCACGTATTTCTCGGCGATGAGTGCGTCGTTGTCCAGCTCCTCGTCCGGCTGGAACCCCCAGAACTCCTTACGGACGCGCTGGTGCATGCGTTCGGCGAAGGCTTCTGCCAGTCGGTCGGCGAGCGACTCCAGCAGGATCGCGCTGTAGTCGTCGAGGGCCGCCTTGAACTCCGCGATCTTCTCCTGGCCGCCGAGCCCCGAGGTGACGGCGAAGGCACCGATGTAGTCCCGGAGACCCGATTCTTTCGGGGCGACGAAGTCCCCCAGCGATTTGTTCGGGACGCCGTCGCGATGCGCGCCCTGCTGTCGAAGGTTGCGCAACGTGGTGAGCACCTCGGTGCGGGTGTCGTCGGTGTACACCTCGATGTCGTCGCCCACGGCGTTCGCCGGAAAGAACCCGATCACCCCGTTGGCGGTCAGCCATTTCTCCTTGATCAAGGTGTCGAGCATCTGCTGGGCATCGTCGTAGAGCTTGCGGGCGGTCTCGCCCGACGCCGGGTTGTTGAGGATGTCGGGGAACCTGCCCTTCATCTCCCAGGCGTTGAAGAACGGCTGCCAGTCGATCAACTCGCGTAGCTCGGCGAGGTCGTAGTCGCAGAACTCCCGAACGCCGAGGCCCTGAGCGGGCACCGGCGGCGTGTAGCCGTCCCACTCGATCGGCGTCCGGTTGGCGCGCGCCTTTTCCAGCGTCAGCATCGGCCGCTCGTTCTTCTGGGCGTGCCGTTCGCGCAGGGAGGCGTAGTCGGCCTCGGTGGCCTCCAGCAGAGCCGGACGCTGCTTGTCGTCGAGGAGGGCCGCGGCGACCGGCACCGAGCGGGACGCGTCCTTGACCCAGACCACCGGCCCGTTGCGACGCGGCGCCACCTTCACCGCCGTATGGGCGCGGGAGGTGGTTGCGCCGCCGATCAGCAGCGGGATCTCCAGCCCCTCGCGTTCCATCTCGACGGCGAAGTTGACCATCTCGTCCAACGACGGAGTGATCAGGCCGGACAAGCCGATGATGTCGGCGTCGTGCTCCTTCGCCGCATCCAGGATCTTCTGGGCAGGCACCATCACACCGAGATCGATCACTTCGAAGTTGTTGCACTGCAGCACGACTCCGACGATGTTCTTGCCGATGTCGTGGACGTCGCCCTTCACGGTCGCCATGATGATCGTGCCGTTGGTGTCCTTGGTGCCGGTGGTCCCGGCCTCCTCTTTCTCTGCCTCGATGAACGGCAGCAGATAGGCGACGGCCTTCTTCATCACCCGCGCCGACTTCACGACCTGCGGCAGGAACATCTTGCCCGAGCCGAAAAGGTCACCCACGACGTTCATGCCGTCCATCAGCGGGCCCTCGATCACCTCGATAGGGCGGCCACCCGCGGCGGCGATCTCGGCGCGCAACTCCTCGGTGTCGTCGTCGACGTGGGCGTCGATGCCCTTGACCAGAGCGTGCGTGATGCGCTCGCGGACCGGCAGACTGCGCCACTCGGCGGCGGTCTTATCGTCGCCTTCGCCCGAGTTCTTCGTGTTGAACCGCTCGGCGATCTCGAGCAGCCGCTCGGCCGCGTCCTCGCGACGGTTCAGGACCACGTCCTCGATACGGTCCCGCAGTTCGGGGTCGATCGAGTCGTAGGGCACCAGCGCGCCGGCGTTGACGATGCCCATGTCCAGGCCTGCTTTGATGGCGTGGAACAGGAACACCGCGTGAATGGCCTCGCGCACGGGGTTGTTGCCGCGAAACGAGAACGACACGTTCGAGATGCCGCCGGAGATGTGCACCCCGGGGAGGTTCTCCTTGATCCAGGCGCAGGCCTCGATGAAGTCGATCCCGTAGGTCGCGTGCTCCTCGATGCCGGTCGCCAGCGCGAAGCAGTTCGGGTCGAAGATGATGTCCTCGGGCGGGAACCCGACCTCTTCGGTCAGGATCCGGTAGGCGCGCCCGCAGATCTCCTTGCGGCGCTCCAGGTTGTCGGCCTGACCCTGCTCGTCGAAGGCCATCACGACGACGGCGGCGCCGTACTTGCGGCACAGCCGTGCCTCGCGGATGAACTTCTCCTCGCCCTCCTTCATGGAGATCGAGTTGACGATCGGCTTGCCCTGAACGTTCTTCAGGCCCGCCTCGATGACCTCCCACTTAGAGGAGTCGATCATCACCGGGACCCGGCTGATGTCCGGCTCGGCCGCGATCAGCTTGGTGAACCGGTCCATCGCGGCGACGCCGTCGATCATGCCCTCGTCCATGTTGATGTCGATGACCTGTGCACCGACCTCGACCTGCTGCAGGGCGACCGATAGCGCGGTGTCGTAGTCCTCGGCCTTGATCAAGTTGCGGAACCGGGCGGAGCCGGTGATGTTGGTGCGCTCACCGATGTTCACGAACAGGGAGTCTTCGGTGATGTTGAGGGGTTCGAGCCCCGAAAGCCGGGTAGCCGCCGGGATCTCGGGCAACTCGCGGGGCGGTTTGCCCTCGACGACCTTGGCGATCTCGGCGATGTGCGGCGGCGCCGTCCCGCAGCAACCACCGACCAGGTTGACAAGACCAGCCTCGGCGAAGTCGGCGATGTAGCCGGCCTGCCGTTCCGGAGACTCGTCGTATTCGCCGAATGCGTTGGGCAGTCCCGCGTTCGGGTAGCAGGAGACGAAGGTGTCCGCGATCCGCGACATCTCGGCGATGTAGGGCCTCATCTCCGGTGCCCCCAGGGCACAGTTGAGGCCGACCGCGATGGGCTTGGCGTGTCTGATCGCGTTCCAGAATGCTTCGGTGACCTGACCGGACAACGTCCGCCCTGACGCGTCGGTGATGGTGCCCGAGATGATCACCGGCCAACGGCGCCCGCGCTCCTCGAACAGCGTCTCGACGGCGAACACCGCCGCCTTGGAATTCAGCGAGTCGAAGATCGTCTCGATGATAAGGATGTCGACACCGCCGTCCACCAGGCCGTTGGCAGCTTCGAGGTAGGCCGCGACCAGCTGGTCGTAGGAGACGTTGCGGGCTCCCGGATCGTTGACGTCCGGTGAGATCGACGCCGTGCGTGTCGTGGGCCCCAGGGCGCCCGCGACATAGCGTGGCTTTTCCGGGGTGCTGAACTCGTCGGCGGCTTTGCGGGCCAGCGCGGCGCCCGCGTAGTTCAGCTCGTAGCTCAGGTCGGCCATGTCGTAGTCGGCGAGCGAGACCGCGTTCGCGTTGAACGTGTTGGTCTCCAGGATGTCGGCGCCCGCTTCGAGGTACTCGCGGTGGATTCCCTCGATGATCTGGGGCTGCGTCAGGTTGAGCAGGTCGTTGTTGCCCTGAAGCGCAGTCGGCCATTCCGTGAACCGGTCGCCGCGGTAGCCGGCCTCGTCTGGCCGGTCCCGCTGGATCGCCGTCCCCATCGCGCCGTCGATGACCATGATCCGCTGGCGCAGAGCAGCCGTGAGTTCTTCGGTGCAGTCGGGGCGGACGTTCGGCGTGAAGGTCTTCGACTCGGAGACGCTTTCCGGGGCGGCCACAATGCACTCCTTCCGTAACGGAAGGCGTCCTTGACTTCGCCGAGCGTGGCGGAATCCGGCAATGACCCGGAACCGTTGCAACGCCTCTCGACCAGAAAAGTCTACGCCGTCACCCAATCGACGTCTGGACGCCCAACTCATCGCCGTGGTCGGCAGCTCGTGGAGCTTATGGCGATGGCCTAAGTATCAACACTAACCAGATTGCCGTCCAGCGTATTTCGTCTCGACGGGCCGCCGCCGATTCAGCCCGTGTGGCGATGCCGCTCCAAGCCACCACACAGGGCTTAGGCTGGCCTGGTGACGCCGAACCTGCCCGACTTGAGCGACACAATCGTCGTCGCGGCCTTCGAGGGCTGGAACGATGCCGGGGATGCCGCGAGCGATGCGCTGGAGCACCTGGACGCGATCTGGGAAGCCGAGCCGATTGTGGAGATCGACGACGAGGCGTACTACGACTACCAGGTCAACCGGCCGGTGATCCGGCAGGTCGATGGGGTGACCCGCGAGCTGGTGTGGCCGTCGATGCGAATTTCGCACTGCCGTCCGCCCGGCTCGGACCGCGACATCGTGCTGATGCATGGCGTCGAGCCCAATATGCGCTGGCGCACGTTCTGCGCCGAGTTGCTGGCGATCGCGGACAAGCTCAACGTGCAGACAGTCGTCATCCTCGGTGCGCTGCTGGCCGACACCCCACACACGCGCCCGGTTCCGGTGTCGGGAGCGGCCTACTCCCCCGACTCGGCGAAGGCGTTCGGCCTCGAGGAGACGCGCTATGAGGGGCCGACGGGCATCGCCGGGGTGTTCCAGGACGCCTGTGTGCAGGCCGGCATTCCCGCGGTGACGTTCTGGGCCGCCGTCCCGCATTACGTGTCGCAGCCGCCGAACCCCAAGGCCACCGTCGCGCTGTTGCGCCGCGTCGAGGACGTCCTGGACATCGAGGTGCCACTCGCCGACCTGCCGACGCAGGCCGAGGAATGGGAATTGGCGGTGACCGAAATGACCTCCGAGGATGACGACATCGCCGAATACGTGCAGTCGCTGGAAGAACGCGGCGACGCGGAAGTCGACATGCACGAGGCGATCGGCAAGATCGACGGCGACGCCCTTGCCGCCGAGTTCGAGCGCTATCTGCGCCGTCGCGGGCCGGGTTTTCGGGGTTGATCTCCGGTGAGGGCAGAGCCTGATTTCGGCGGTGGGTGGGTCAGGTCTTCACGGGTTGTGGCGGTTTCCAGGTTCCGTTGAGCGCATCGGGCTTCGGCCAGTACAACCGCAGCACCATCTGGAACGGGCCCTGGGGCGCCGGTAGCCAATTGGCTTCCTTCTCGATTCCCGGCGACGAGTTCTGGATGTAAATCGTGTAGCCGCCGTCGGCGTCGGGCACGAGGCTGGGCAGCATCGGCGAGTTGATCAGATAGCGCTTCATCGGGTTCTCGACCAGCAGGCTCTGTGGAAGCTCGTACATGGTCAACGACCAGAATGCGTTGACCGGCGGCAGCTGATCCTTGGCGAACCGGTAGGTGTAGTTGTTGGCTCCGGTCAACGGCGCACCCGTGGAGTCGTTGAACGCACCCACATAGATCGCCTCGTCCTTGGAGTTGCCGTAGATACCGACCACCGCGGCGGCCATCCGATACAGATAGTTCGTGCCAATCGTTTCCCGGTTGCCGGTGATGTCACCCGATGTCACTTGGCCGGTATCCAGCTTGTCCTTTTTGAAAGTGTCGAATTCGGCCCAGGCGTCGGCCATTCCGCCCTCGATCGCCGATCTCGTCTCCGGCGTCATCTTGTCGGCGTCGAAACTGCCGTCGGGTCCGATCCCGATGGTGGCGAACCGGGCGCGCAACTCCTGCTCAGACGGCGGCGTCGGCGCGAATCCAAGCAGGAAATTCAGGATCTCGAAGAACTGCGGCGAGGTCTTCTGCTGATCGCGGGTCAGGGGCGGCACGAAGTCGATCGGCGGGGCAGGCGCGGGTGATGGTTGGTTGAGGAACACCGACAGTGGCGCCACCTGGTAGCCGGCCTGGATCTTCTTGACCTGGTCGATGTCGGACGGGCCGAACAGTTGAGTGCGGTAGAGCACCATGGCGAGATCGGTGTCGGATCTGATCACCTCGTTGATGCCCTCGGGCTTCTCGCCCTGCCAGTTCGGGCCTACCAGAAGGTATTTCCCTCCGCCGTTACCCGTCGTTCGGCTCCCTACGTAGGCGATGTTGTAGGTGTAGAGATCGATGAACTGAAGAGAGTAATAGCGGTCCTGCTCGATGGGAGGAACCGTGAGCACCAGTGGTTCGGCGCGCAGGTCGGCGCCGACGGCGGAGTACGGTGTGTCGGAGTTCGGCGTTTGGATCGCCTTGTCCGCAGGCGTGTAAACCTGTGCGCTGTTGTGTATTTCGTTCCAACCGCCCTTGTACTCAGGATCCTCCTTGTTGACGAAATAGGAGTACATCACCCGGTAGTTGTCGACCATCGGGAAGCCGTAGATGTAGGCCTCCTTGGCGATCGCACGGGTCTGCTCGGGTGTGACGGTGGCCGGCGCCGGTGGCGGAGTCGACGTCGCGGCCTCCTCGTCCTTTTTCGTGCTACAGCCCACCAACAGCATCAGCGATGCGACGACGATTGCGAGGTAACGCAGCACTACTTCTCCAATGCCTCGGTACGTGCACTGAAACTCCGGCCGAGCGCCGCGACTTCAGCATCCATCTTCGGTAACAGCTCCGGAACATGCTTCAGGGTGAGCGGTTCGCCCAGCCGGGACGAGAGCAGTGGTTTCAACCAGCGCAACAGGCCGACGAAGCGGGGACAGTTGATCTGGCGCTTGCGCGCCTCGATGCCCGCCACGAAGATTTCACCGCACTTCTCGATCGATGTGGTCTTACCCAACGGGCCGGGCAGTCTGCGCAGCATCTCCCGGAACGCCTCCGAGTCGGCCTTGCCCTCGCGCACCAGAGGGGTGTCGATCCACAACATGTGTGCCGACCCGACGGCCACCCCAAGATGTGCGACCTCCAACCGCAGCGCATTGGCGAAGTGCTCGACGCCGGCCTTGGAAGTGTCATAGGGCACCATGCCCGCGGCAGCGGCGTACGCGGCCGCCGACGACACGATCAGGACGTAGCCGCGTCGCTCGATCATCGACGGCAGCGCCGCGCGCACCGTGTTGAACACCCCGACGACGTTCACATCGATCAGGGTCTTGAACGCATCCGGATCGACGGCGAGCAGGGATCCGACGGTCGAGATTCCCGCATTGGCCATTGCGACGTCGATCCCGCCGAACCGCTCCACGCCCGCGGCGACGGCGGCTTGCATGGCGGCCAGATCGCGCACGTCGGCGACAGCCGTCAGCAGCCGATCGCCGCCCAACCGGGCCGCCACGCCTTCGAGAAGGTCTTTGTCCAGGTCGGTGAGTACCAGCTTGGCGCCTTTGTCGTGCAGGCGTCGGGCCACCTCCGCGCCGATGCCGTTGGCGCCACCGGTGATGAGGACGACTTTTCCGTTGACTGAACTCATGTCGGTCAAACGTACTCTGCGCTGCGCCGCGTTTGGCGGGCCTACAGCTTTATACCGAGCAGCGTGTCGACGGCATCGGCCACAACCTGCGGCGCCTGCGGGTCGTGACCGCCGTAGGTAAGCGCGTCGGTCGTCCAGCCATCAAGTGCGGCAAGGGCTTTCGGGGTGTCGAGATCGTCAGCCAGATAGCGTCGAACCCGGGCCACCACGTCGGCGGCGTCGGGCCCCGCGGGCTGGGCCACCGCGCGTCGCCAGCGCTGCAACCGGTCATTCGCCTCGTCGAGCACCGCAGGACTCCAGAAGCGATCGGTGCGGTAATGACCCGCGAACAGCCCAAGTCGGATCGCCCCGGGATCGACGCCGTCTGCGCGCAACTGGGACACCAGGACCAGGTTGCCCCGGCTCTTGCTCATCTTGTGCCCATCCCACCCGATCATGCCTGCGTGCACGTAATGACGGGCGAATCGCCGCTCCCCCGTGACGGATTCGGCGTGCGCGGCGGAGAATTCGTGGTGCGGGAAGATCAGATCGGAACCACCACCCTGGATGTCCAGGTCGGTGCCGATGCGGCTCAGCGCGATCGCGGCGCATTCAACGTGCCAGCCCGGCCGTCCGGCGCCGAACGGCGACGGCCAGCTCGGCTCGCCGGGCCGCTGCGCCCGCCATAACAGCGCGTCCAGCGCGTCGCCCTTACCCGCGCGATCCGGGTCGCCGCCGCGTTCGGCGAACAACCGCATCATGGTGTCGCGGTCGTATCCCGACTCGTAGCCGAACTGCGGTGTGGCGTCGGCGCGGAAGTAGACGTCGGGGTGCTCGGCGTCATCGGCGACGTAGGCCGTGCCCGCGGCCAACAGCTTCTCGACCACTTCGATGACCTCGGCGATCGCCTCCGTGGCGGCCACATACTCGTGTGGCGGTAGTACCCGCAGCGCCGCCATGTCCTCGCGGAACAGCTCGGTCTCGCGGTCGGCCAGCTCGCGCCAGCCGATGCCGTCGCGCTCGGCCCGCTCGAACAACGGGTCATCGATGTCGGTGATGTTCTGCACGTAGTGCACCTGATGACCCGAATCCAGCCACACCCGGTGGACGAGGTCGAACGTCAGGTAGGTGGCTGCGTGGCCCAGGTGGGTGGCGTCGTACGGGGTGATGCCGCAGACGTACATGGTGGCGACCTCGCCGGCGGTGACGGGGCGCACCTGCCGGTCGGCGCTGTCGTAGAGCCGTAGCTGCGGACCGCGGCCGTTAAGGACCGGGACGGTCGGCGCGGGCCACGAATTCATAGCGTCGACTCTAGGCATCACGGAATTGGACACCGCGTGCGGCCGATTCATTCCCGCCTCAGCGGTTGCGGTAGGCCGACAGGATGCCTTCGAGCAGCACATCGGCCAACTCGGCCCGGCACATCAGCAGGTCAGGCAGGTACGGGTCGGCCCGGTTGTAGATCAGCGGCGAGCCGTCGAGGCGGGTCGCGTGCATGCCGGCCGCCGCCACCACACCGGCGGGTGCCGCCGAATCCCACTCCCACTGACCGCCGGCGTGCAGGTATGCGTCGACGTCGCCGCGGACCACGGCCATGGCCTTGGCGCCTGCCGACCCAATCCGCACCAGCCTGATGTCGAGCCGGTCCCGTAGCCACCACAGCACCGGTGGTGGACGGTTGGCGCTGGCCGTGATGAGGATCGGCCCCTCGGCACGGGGCGGCGGAGGGACCACCGTGTCGGTCCGGTACACCTCGCCGCGGGCGGGCAGGGCGACCGCGGCGTCGGTGATGCCGCCGCCGTTCGGGCCGTCGTTGCGTTGCCACAGTGCGATGTGCACGGCCCAGTCGGTTCGGCCGGGCATCGAGAACTCGTGGGTGCCGTCGACGGGGTCGACGATCCAGACGCGTTCGGCTTGAACACGGGAAATGTCGTCGGCCGCCTCTTCGGACAGCACCGCGTCGTCGGGACGCTCGGCCCGCAGCCGGTTGAGGATCAAGGTGTTGGCGCGCCTATCGCCCTCGTCGCCCAGTTCGTAGGGATCGTAAAAGCCGATCTCCTCACGCACCCCCAGCAGCATCTCGCCGGCGTCCTTGGCCACCTCGGCAGCAAGCGCCGCATCGGTCGCACTCACCGGCTCAGTAGATCATGAAGGTTCGACTCGGCACCGCGTTGGAATCCTCAGACTCGTCGCACGCGCCGGGTGGACTAGAACGCCGGCCACGGTATCGGGCGCCGTCGGTCCGGGGTGGGCATCACCGGATCATCAATCAGTGCAACAGTTCTCGCTTTCAGGGCGGCGATCTCACGTTCGGTGATGTGCGCACAGAGTGTGTCCGCCAAGCCATTGGCCAGCTGGTCACGCAGAGCGGCGACGGCTTCCAGGCTCTCTTCATCCACCGGCTTGCCCGCCCAGCCCCACAGCACCGTTCGGAGCTTGTCCTCGACGTGCAGGCTGACGCCGTGGTCGACGCCGTACACATGCCCGTCGACTCCGGACAGGATGTGGCCGCCCTTGCGGTCGGCGTTGTTGATCAGCACGTCGAAGATGGCCATCCGGCGTAGCCGGATGTCGTCGGCGTGCACCAGCGTCACCTCGTCGCCTGCGTAGTCGTAGGCCTGCAGGATCGGCAGGAAGCCCGGCGGAATCTGCCCGGCGGGCAACAGGTCGACGAGGTCCGGTCCCGCTTCGGGTTCATCGCCGACCTCTCCGAGGCTCTCGCCTGGTTGGTCGACCCAGAGCTGCAACATGCCCGGCCCGGCGGGGCCATCTCGAATAATGGTGTACGGCACGATGTTCCACCCCAGCGCGTCCGACACGAGGTACGCGCCGAGTTCGCGACCGGCCAGCGTCCCGTCCGGAAAGTCCCAAAGGGGCGCCTCCCCCTTGATCGGCTTGTAGACGCAATGCGCTTGCCGCTCATTGAGATGCGCCTCGCACAGGAAGGTGGCGTTGCTTGCGGAGCGGATGCGTCCGATGACGGTCAGCTCACCGCGCCGCAGCACCTCGTTGGCTTCACGAGCGGAGTCCGATCCGCTACTCGACGGCGTCATCGTCGGAACCGGTGATGGCGCCACGCAGATAACCGTTGGTGCGTACGCAGATGTGGCCCTCGGGATCGAGCGGTTCGTCGCACAGCGGGCATGGCGGACGGCCCGCCGAGATGACCCGGTTGGAGCGCGTCGCGAACTGACGCGCGGATTCCGGCGTCAGGAAGACCCGCACCGCATCGGGGCCGTCTTCCGCGTCGTCGAGCACCACGGACGCGTCGAACTCGGTCTCGGACACCGCGAGCAGTTCGACGACGACGGTCTGCGCCTCGGAGTCCCAGCCGAGCCCCATGGTCCCGACCCGGAATTCGGCGTCCACCGGGGTGATCAGCGGACTCAGGTCGTCCACCTCGCCGGTCTCGGGCGGCACCGGCGTGCCGAATCGCCGGTTGATCTCGAGCAGCAACGCGGCGATACGTTCGGCGAGCACCGCAACCTGCTGCTTCTCCAGGATCACCGACACCACCCGCTTGTCGTGAACGGCCTGCAGGTAGAAGGTCCGGTTTCCCGGTTGCCCAACGGTCCCGGCCACGAAGCGGTCGGGTGTTCGGAAGACGTGAATAGCGCGGGCCATGGCATCTCCAAAATACCGGTAACGGCCGCGTCAGCCGCAATCCCGGGGGTTCACCGGTCAGTCGGTCGAGCCACCCACGACCGCGTCTTCGGGTGGCACCTCACCGTCCTTGGACGCCTCCTGGGCCCCGTCCTTCGGCGGTTTTGCCAGCAGGCCGGCGGTCAGTTGATCACCGGTGTGGTTGACGTGGATGACGAACGGACGCATCGCCGTGTAACGGATCACACTCATCGAGGCGGGGTCCGCGGTGATCCGCTGGAAGCTGTCGAGATGCGTTCCCAGCGCGTCGGCGACGACGGCCTTGATCACGTCGCCGTGCGTACAGGCGATCCACAACACGTCACCGTCGTGCTGTTCGGCCAGCCGCCGGTCGTGCTCTCGTACCGCGCCCACAGCGCGCGCCTGGACCGCGGCGAGTCCTTCGCCGTCTGGGAACACCGCCGCGCTGGGCTGCTGCTGCACAACCGCCCACAGCGGCTCCTTGACCAATTCGCCGATCTTGCGCCCCGTCCACGCGCCGTAGTCGACCTCGGAGATGCGCTCGTCGACGACGGGATCGAGGCCCAGCACGGCAGCCAGCGGCGCGACAGTGCGTTCGCACCGCAGCAGCGGTGATCGCACGATCGCGCGGACCGGCAGAGTGCCGATGCGCGCAATCAGACCTTCAGCCTGTTCCTGGCCCTTTTCATCGAGGTCGACACCCTCGCTGCGGCCGGCGAGGGTGTGGGCGGTGTTCGAGGTCGACCGCCCGTGGCGCAGCAGGATGACCGTCATACCGCCGACACCACCCCGGTGCCGAGCAGGATCAGCACGACGGTGCCGAGCAGCACGCGGTATCCGACGAACCAGTACATGCTGTGTCGGATGAGGAAGCGCAGGAACCAGGCGACGGCGGCATAGCCGACGACCAACGCGATCACCGTTGCGACCAACAGCTGTGGACCGGTGGCGCTCATTCCCTCGCCGACCGGATGAAACGCGTCGGGTAGCGAGTACAGGCCCGACGCGAACACCGCTGGGATGGCGAGCAGGAAGCCGAAGCGTGCCGCGAGTTCACGGTCCATGCCGAGGAACAGGCCGGCGCTGATCGTTGCGCCGGATCTCGACACACCCGGAATGAGCGCAAGGCACTGCGCGAGGCCGACGATGATGCTGTCCTTCCACGTGAGCTGTTCGACCTGTCGCGCTTGACGGCCGTAGTATTCCGCCGCGGCGATGACCGCCGAGAACACGATCAACGCTATCGCGATCAACCACAGATTGCGTGCGCCCGTTCGGATTTGGTCTTTGAACAGTAGGCCGAGCACGCTGATCGGGATCGTTCCGATGATGACCCACCAGCCCAGCCAGTAGTCGGCGGTGCGGTGGGCGGTCACGAAGAGGCCGTTGAACCACGCCTTGATGATGCGGGCGATGTCACGTGCGAAGTAGATGAGCACCGCCACCTCGGTGCCGAGCTGGGTGACCGCGGTGAACGAGGCGCCGGCGTCGTCGGTGAAGAAGACCCGCGACGCGATCGCCAGGTGTCCGGACGACGACACCGGCAGGAACTCCGTCAGGCCCTGCAGGATCGCGAGAACGATCACCTGGACCCACGACATCGCCGCTACGTCCGTCACGACGACGACCGTACCGGGGGGCGGTGTCAGCGGATGGGTCGCACCGGTTGCGCTGCCGCCACCGCGTCACGGACCGCCGCCGCCAGGCTTCGCCTGTCGGAGAGGTCGATGTCGATGAGCTTGCGGGTGCCGACCGCGACAATGTCCTCGCTCTGCGGGACGGGCCCGGTCAGCCGTGGGCGGTACACCTCGATCATCAGTGACTGGCGTTCGACGTGAAATGAAAAGCTCCGGCCGTCGCCAACTTGGCCAAACCCACTAGCGTGTACACCAGTGGAAATGTCTTCGATAGCAAACTCTTGGCTTCCCAGTTCCCGGTCTGCGGCAAGGGTCATGACATTGACCATAACTCTACTCATGCCGGTGAGACAGGCGGGCGCGGGAAGCTGCCCGCAATATCTCGCTGCGGGATCTGCCTAGACTGCAGGTCGAGAGAAGATCAATTCGCACGTCCGAGAGCTACCCCTTGCCGATTCGCGTAAACAGCCAAGATCAGATTCTTCGTTTATTGGCTATCGGGCTCGCAACCGTCGGAATCTCGGCATGCGCGTCGACCCCATCCGATGCGCCTCCGCCGACTATCACCCCTGCTCAGGCAGCGGTGTCGCCGGCGGCGGCGGGTAAACCGGATGGTTCGGTGGAGCCGCTGCCCGAGCATGCGATCGCCGCGATATTCGACGCGAGAACCGCGTCGTTGGCCGTGCTCAGCCCGAAATCCGCCGAGGAGTCGGTGGTCACAGTCCTCGGCGAGTTCGACGGCTCCCGGGCGGTACCCCTGCCGGGAGACGGCACCGCGATGACCGGAGACGACGAAGGTCTGCTGTACGTAACGACGCGCGGAGGCTATTTCCGGGTCGACCTCGTCGAGGACACCGCGACGCTGGTCGATGTCGACGGGCAGCAGGACACCGACTTCACCGCGATAGCGCGCCGCGAGGACGGCAAATTGGTACTCGGCAGCGCCGACGGCACCGTCTTCACGTTGAGCTCCGACACCGCTGTCGGCGCGCAGCTGAAGATCTTCGCCCGAGTGGATGACCTTGTCACACAAGGAAATACCGCGGTGGTGCTGGACCGTGGGCAGACATCCGTCACCGCTCTGTCAGAAGACGGCGCCGAGGGTGAGCACGCACTGCGCGCCGGCGAGGGCGCGACCACGATGGCGGCGGACGACGCGGGCAGGGTTTTGGTGGCCGACACTCGCGGCGGCCAGCTACTGGTGTACGGCCTCGACCCGCTGATCCTTCGCCAGGCTTATCCGGTGCGGGACGCGCCGTATGGTCTGGCCGGAACTCCGACGCTGGCCTGGGTGTCGCAGACTGCGTCGAACGCTGTGGTTGGCTACGATCTGTCAACCGGCATCCCCGTCGAGAAGGTGCGCTATCGAACCGTGCAGCAGCCGAACTCCCTGGTATTCGATGAATCCTCCGGCACCCTGTACGTGGTGTCGGGCTCAGGGGCGGGCGTGCAGGTGATCCCGGGTGCGGCGGTGGGCTCGTGACGACGATGCAGCGCGGCCGGATGCCCGAGGGCTGGGCGGACGTGATTGCGGCTGATCTGTCCGACGATTACGAATGGATTCCGTTGCGGCTGCCGCCCGATCTGACGCGGATCAACGCCTCGACCCGCTTGTCGATCGAGGCAGAATACCGCGGATGGGAGCTGACCCGCGTGCGGCTCTATACCGATGGGTCGCGGCGGGTGCTGCTGCGCCGCAAGAAGTCTGCGGCTCGAGAAACTGTCGTCCCGGAGCAGCCCGCGCTGTGAGCCCATGATGTACCGCGCGCTGCAGCGGGTGCTGTTTCTGATCGCGCCCGAACGCATTCACACCTGGGTCTTCGCGGTGTTGCGGGCCGTCACGGCCTTGGCGGTCACGCGCCGTCCGCTGACGCGATGGCTGGCGCCCCACGACCCGGTATTGGCGAGCACGGTGTTCGGGGTTAGGTTCCCGGCTCCGCTGGGCTTGGCCGCCGGCTTCGACAAGGACGGCCGGGGGTTGAAGACCTGGGGCGCACTGGGTTTCGGTTACGCCGAGGTCGGCACGGTGACCGCGGTCGCGCAACCGGGCAACCCGCGGCCGCGGATGTTCCGGCTGCCCGAAGACCGGGCCCTGCTCAACCGGATGGGGTTCAACAACCACGGGGCCGGTGAGTTGGCCATTCAGCTCGCACGCCAAAACCCCGAGGTGCCGATCGGCGTCAACATCGGCAAGAGCAAGACCACCCCGGCCGAGTCGGCGGTCGAAGACTACGCCGAGAGCGCCCGTCTGCTAGGGCCGTTGGCGTCGTTCATAGTGGTCAACGTCAGCTCGCCGAACACGCCGGGTCTGCGCAATCTGCAGGCGGTCGAATCGCTGCGCCCCATTCTCGCGGCGGTGCGGGCGGAGACGACCACTCCCGTGCTGGTGAAGATCGCGCCCGATTTGGCCGACGAGGAGATCGACGAGATCGCTGATCTTGCAGTCGAATTGGGATTGGCCGGTATCGTCGCCACCAACACCACGGTGTCTCGAGCGGGACTGAAGTCGCCGGGAGTCGATGAGCTCGGTTCGGGCGGCATCTCCGGAGCGCCCGTCGCGCAGCGGTCGGCTGAGGTGCTGCGGCGGCTGTACCGGCGCGTGGGCGGCCAGTTGGTGCTCATCAGCGTCGGCGGCATCGAAACCGCAGAGGATGCCTGGGACCGCATCGTTTCGGGCGCATCACTGCTGCAGGGCTACACCGGCTTCATCTACGGCGGCGGGCTGTGGGCCAAGCGCATTCACGACGGCTTGGCTCACCGCCTGCACGACGGAGGGTTCGCGTCGTTGGCCGATGCTGTGGGCTCGGCCGTTCGCGAGAACTAGTTCTGTTCGTAGGTCCCGGTGATGATTGCGCGCGCGATCGCGTTCCCGAACAGGTTGAAACCGAGATAGGCGGGGGTGGCCTCCGCGGGAAGGTCAAGCTTCTCCACACCGACGGCGTGCACGGCGATGATGTAGCGGTGCATGCCATGTCCGGCCGGTGGTGCAGCGCCGATGAAGCGCTTCAGGCCTGCATCATTGGCCAAAGTGAGTGCGTCGCCAGGAAATCCGCTGGTGCTTCCGTCGCCGACCCCGGCGGGCAGGTCGGTGACGGTGGCGGGCAGGTTGGCCACTGCCCAGTGCCAGAAGCCTGACGCCGTCGGCGCGTCGGGGTCGTACATCGTTACCGCAAAACTGCGCGTCGCCTCGGGGAATCCCGACCAAGACAGTTGCGGGGACACATCCGAACCGCCTGCGCCCATGATGCCGCTGACTTGGTCGTTACCGAACGCTTGACCGTCGCTGAACGTCTCCGACGTCACCGTGAACGTCGGAAGCTGCGGCAGGAAGTCGTAGGGGTTGTAGTCAAACGCCATTTTCGATCCTTTCGAGTGGTCAGTCGTGCGGTCAGCAGTTCAGCAGTTCAGCAGGAAATGTTCTAGAACGCGGGTACCGAACGTCAATGCGTCAACGGGTACCCGTTCGTCCACGCCGTGGAACAGGGCGGCGAAGTCGAGGTCCGGCGGCAGTTTGAGCGGAGCGAAGCCGAAGCAGCGAATGCCGAGCCGCGCAAAGTGTTTCGCGTCGGTACCGCCGGACAGCATGTACGGAACTGTGCGGGCGTCGGGGTCTGCGGAAAGGATCGCGGCGTTCATCGCCTCGAGCAGCTCGCCGTCGAAGCCGGTCTCGTAGGACGGCAGGTTGGTGATCCATTCGCGGGTGACGTCGGGGCCGATGATCTCGTCGACCTCGCGTTCGAAGGCGGCCAGCCGGCCGGGCAGTACGCGGCAGTCGACGACCGCCTCGGCCGTAGCCGGGATGACGTTGGCCTTGTAGCCCGCCTTGAGCATCGTCGGGTTGGCGGTGTCACGCAGCGTCGCGCCGACGATGCGGGCGATCGGGCCGAGTTTGGCGATGGCGCCCTCGAGATCGGGTGAGGCGACGTCGAACGTGTAGCCGGTCTCGTCGGTGACGGCGGTCAGGAACTGCTCCACCGACTCGGTGAGCACCACCGGGAACTGGTGCTTGCCGAGCTTTGCGACCGCTTCGGCGACCGCGGTGACGGCGTTGTTGTCGTGGATCATCGACCCGTGGCCGGCACGCCCGCGCGCCGTCAGCCGCATCCACAGCATCGCCTTCTCGGCCGTCTCGATCAGGTACAGCGTCCGCTCACCGCCGTCACGCCGCGGGATCGTCAGCGAGAAACCGCCGACCTCGCCGATCGCCTCGGTGACGCTCTCGAACAGGTCGGGACGGTTGTCGACCAGCCACTTGCAGCCGTAGTTGCCGCCCGCCTCCTCGTCGGAGACGAAGGCGAAAACGAGGTCACGCGGGGGGACGGTGCCCGAGCGTTTGAAATGGCGGGCGACGGCGATCATCATCCCGACCATGTCTTTCATGTCGACCGCACCGCGACCCCACACGTAGCCGTCCTCGACTGCGCCCGAGAACGGATGGACGCTCCAGTCGGCGGCTTCGGCGGGCACCACGTCGAGATGCCCGTGCAGCATCAGGGCGCCGCGCTGGCGATCAGTCCCTTCCAGCCGCGCGAACACGTTGGCGCGTCCGGGGGCACCGGCTTCGATGATCTCGGTCTCGTAGCCGACTTCCTGCAGTTGTCCGGCCACCCAAGCGGCACATTCGGCCTCGCCTTTGGTGGTTTCGGGCTCACCGGTGTTCGACGTGTCGAAGCGTATGAGCGCGCTGACGAGATCAACCACCTCGGCTTCGGCTGCAGACGGAGGGCTCACAGTCACCATTCGTACCACTCGGCCTTCCCCGGGGACTCCGCCCCGCCCCAAGGTTTCCCTTGGTTTGGGTCCGGCCTGGGTGATCCGATAACCTAAGCTGCCTTCGAACTGGTCCGAGTGGCGGAATGGCAGACGCGCTAGCTTGAGGTGCTAGTGCCCTATTAACGGGCGTGGGGGTTCAAGTCCCCCCTCGGACACGTCCGGCGACACGACTTAAGTCGGCAGTCGCCGTGACTCGCCGAAGATGCGGGTCGTAGTCGAGACGCAGGCCCAAGCTTGCGTACACCTCGGCGCGCTCAGGCCCGGTTGCCGCGCCGAGGACCGCTGACAGTCCACCCAGTTCCTCGACTAACTCGCTGATCTGTGCGGCAGACATGGCGCGGGGCCGCTCCGCTCGCTCAAGACGTGCCCTCAGCTCGTCGCGCTCGGCGGTACGTTGACGCAACGCAGCCGTTAGATCCTCAACGGCCACGCCAGACTCCACGGCGGTAATCAACGCAGCCACCTTGGCATTCGCCTCGCTCAGCTGGCGCTGCAAGCCGGCGTAGCCAGGTCCGGCCGCCGGGTCCACGTCCTGCCCGCGTGCGAGGTCTTCTGGATCGGCCAGAGTTGCGATCCATTCGTCAAGTCGCGCAGTTACCTCGTCTTCACGGAGATAGACGGTGCGCGGATGATCACTCAGGTCCACAGGTACAGAACGTGACTTGCCGAACTCACAACGGTAGAGGATCCGCGTTGTTTGCTTCCCCGGTCGGGCGGCGCCCTGCATTCGCCGTCCACATGCGGCGCAGAACAGCAGCCCACGCAGCGCATACGGCACCGTCGATTCTCTGCTGCACACAAGACCCGGACCCCGCCGCGCCTGTTTCCGAAGACGAACAGTCTGCGCCAACTCATCAGGGATCAACGCTTCGTGCGTGCGTCGGTCGGGTGCGATCCAGTCGGCCTCATCGCGCCACCGCATGCGAGTCTCATACCCAGCAGCGACATCGTCGGGATTGACCAGGACCTCGTATTTCTCTTGCTTGCCCCACACACGAATACCGCGGTACACCGGGTTGTCGAGTATGGCGCGGATCGCCGAATGGGACCATCCTCGTGGGTCACGATGCCGATTCCGCGCCGGGTCGTATTGGCTCGGTGATGGCACTCCATCGTCGGTGAGCTGCTGTGCGATGTAACGCAAGCCAGCACCATCGGCATACATGCGATAGATCCGCTCGACGATCGGAGCGGTCGCGGGGTCAGGTTCCAGGCGGTGAAGCCGCTGCCCAAGACTTGCCTTGGCGGGGTTCGGGTGCGGGCCTGCATCGACGAGTCGATAACCGTACGGTGGGCGGCCACCGAGATACCTGGCGGTGTCCTGCGCGAGCGCCGACATGGCCGTACGGACGCGCATCTGGATTCGCGCGCGCTCTCCCTTGCTCATTCCGCCGAATAGCGTCATCACCAGGTCGTGCGCCTCAGAGCCGGGATCGACCGCTCCTCCGACCTCGGGCACCCACAGGCCGACCCCGTAGTGCGTGAGGACAGGAAAGGTGAGCGCGAACTGCGGCCCGTAGAACGCACGGGCGGGTTCCCCGATCACTACGGCATCGAAGCCACGATCCCTGCTGATGACATCGGCTAGGAGACGTGACGCCTCTGGCCTGCGCTTCCACGGTAACGAGCGGCTCTGTCCGACATCGAAGTAGTCAGCGGCGAGGACCCCGCCATGCGGGGTGATCAGGTCGATGGCACGCCGCTTCTGCCAACTGCGGCTCGCTTCCGGGTCTTGAGCGTCCTCGGTACTCACTCGTCCGTAGAAGGCGAACCTCAGGCTCACGCGACTCCCCTCTCCAATTCGAGCATCCGGTCCCGCACAGCCAGTATGACGTGTACCAGCGCGCGGTTGGCCTCGCGCGGGAGTCGATACTGGTTCGGCAGGTCAATTTCAACACCTCCCCCTGACATGGTCGGCGCATCGATTCGAGTGCCACAATCGGAGCGAGCACATGCTGTTCGGGGTCGGTCAGCCATCGCGTCCCCCTGGCGAATCCCAATGTTGGTGGCGGGCTTGGCGACGGACTTCCATCAGTCCGATGCGACGGGCATCGATGCGTTGGAGGGCCGCGGAGTGGACAAGAGTGCGGTCGCCGAGGCTGGTGGCGCCGGCACCGTCAAACTCCCACGCCACCAGATCATCGCCACCGGTAGAGTCGAAGTCGGTACCATGTTGGTGCCCAGCGTTTTTCAAACGTTGTTCACGCGTCCAGGTGGCGCGGCGTTCACGCAGCGCGGTCATCGTTGTGGAGTAGCGACGCGATTTGCTCGTGATGTGACCTCGGTAGCCGAGTGTGTGCAGCCACCGACCGATACCAGCCAGTCCCCTGTCGGCGAGTTGGCTGATGGTGGTCAGGATGGCCCGGACGTGATCGGTGACGTCGAGGTCGGCGATGGCCTCGGTAGAGATGCGTCGCGCGCTGATCCCGACGTCCGCTAACGATTTGGTGACGTATTTCGCGAGGTATCGGGCAACGCGGCGGCCTGCCAGCATCCGGACCTGTGACGAATCCTCCTCCACAGCACGGCTTTCCGTGCCAGCGGACCGGTTATCGATGGGCTGGGTGTCAACTTGTGTGCCGAACCTGATCACCTGTGTCGCGGCATCTGAGGTTGAGTCGGTGACCGTCACGGCCACGGTTCGGGCAGCCTGTTGGATGGTGGTGGCCAGTTCGGTCGCCGTGACGGGCGCTTGCCACTCCTGACCGCCGCAGTTATCGGTGTCGCGCGGATCGAGACGGATCACGGCATGAATATGCGGGACGAGCCGGGCTTGGAGTTCGACGACTTTGATGAAGCTAACACGCACCGTATCGGGGTCGACCCCCGAGGCGCGTAGCTCTCGGCGCAAGGTGCGTCGCAGGGTGATGGTAAACCGTCGCCACAGTTCCGGCAGATGCCAGGCGAATAGGACATGCCCGGCGTAGTCGTAGCAGTCCGCGCAGATCGGCCGTCCCACATGGGTATCACCTTCATGGTGGGTTATGTTGCACCACAGTGGTTTTCCATGTGGGCAGCGGCGGTAGCCGCCAATATGGTGGTGGTCGCGGCACACCCGGTGTCGCATATCTCCCGCACGCACGGCGGTGTGGACGGGCCCGTAGCTGGGTGCGGTGAGGGTGACGAACACCTGTGGACGATCGGCCACTGCTACAGGGATGTCGTGGTGGCCGCCGGCCATGCCAGCGTGCACGAGTAGCCACGTGTCGCGGGCGTACAGGTCTGAACACGATGGACAGATCTGGGCGCGGCGGTTGTTGCACCGTGTCCACACCACCCGATCGCGCCCGAACTCATCGGTGCCCGTAAGTTGGATGGGGTGGGCACAGAAGCCAACAGATTCCGCACGCCGCCACCATGATTCGAATCCCATCGAGGACGCGCGACGCACCATCTGGTCGACCACCGCGGTCGTGTCGATTGTGGCGGAAATCCCGGGTAACGCCAGCACAACCGCGGACGTTGCAGTAGTCACCGTTGACCCCGGTCGGTATCGCCGCGCTCGCCATTTGACTGGTTGGTGCGGTTCGCGCCACACGGTAGCCGGAATCGTGCGGCCAGATTGCTGATATCGGAGTCGGTGACGTGAAATGCTCTTACCCGCACCGGTTGACCGGTGCCATCGACCATCATGTACCCGACACCCGGCGTCGCATCAGAGATCCGGTCGCACTCCGCACCCGCATCTCGTGCTCCCTGGCCAAGAACCATCGCGGTCTGGGTAGCTTCGGTCAGCCGCAACCCGATTCGCACGGTGAACAGCTGCCGCACCGGCAGGGTGTCCTTGGCTGGGTCTTGGACCGCGGCCACTACTGAGATCCCGACGGCTCGGCCCTGAGAGAGCAGCAGGCCGAGGAGCTGTTCGATTTCGGTGCGGACCTTGCGGTCGGTCACATACGCAGTCAGTGCGGCGATTTCATCAATCACCACTACGAACAACGGCTCAGCCTGTGTGGGGGTGTGTAGGCGCGTTTTACCACGCAGCCGATTTGCCCGCGTGTGCATCACCTTCACCAGCTGGCGCAGCAACTCCAAAGTGGGGTCAGTGGCATCGTGGGTGAACACCGCGAACATCGGTGCTCCGGCTCCAAGTTCCATGCCCCCTTTGGGATCGATCACGCACAACCTCACCTGTCCGGTTCGCAAGTCGGGGGCAATGCCCGCGATCAGTGACCACAGCACGCTGCCTTTGCCTGCACCGGTCGCCCCGGCGACCAGGATATGATGCCCCAGCAGCGGCAGCTGCCACCCGCTGCGGCTTTCCATGATCCCGACCCGCACGGACGTGAGATCGACGATGGTCGCTGGCGTGGGCATCGGTAGGGCGATCGGTTCGGCGAGCACGTCGCCACGCATCAGGGTGATCCGCAGTTCTCCTGGCGCAATGGCGGTGATCGTTAGCCGATCGGCACGCCACGCCGCAGCCAGCGCCTCGGCCTGTTTGTGCCAGTCCTGCAATGACTGGCCGGTCACGACTCGCAACCGGAGCACATCGGACCGCACGCCGATCTGCACTGACTGCAGTGCCGGTGTTAGAGTCCGCTCGCCGAGCTTGGCGGTCAATCCATGCAGGGCGCACACCAAGTTCCAGCTGCGCGTGTAGCGCCACCACGTCAGCCAGCGCCGGCGCACCGGCCCGGTCACCCAAGCGTGAAACGATCGGTGATCCAGCCATGCCCACGCCATGTACCCGATGCTGACCACGGCGGCCGCGATCAGTCCTGGACGCACCCCATGAGTGATCGCCACCGCGATGCAGGCGATGATCGGGATGCTGATGGCGGGAAACAAGATCGCCCACCACAGCAGATACCCCGCCGCCTTGAACAGTGAGACGATGAGGTCTTCGATCCATTCGTCATCGCTCGACTGGGTGTTGTTGGTGCCCTTGTTGTTTGAAGCCATAACCACTACCTTCCGGCGCCGTTGTGATGTGAGGATGAATGGGTCCGGGTGGGGCGTGACACCATGCCAGTGACACGCCCCAGTCCCGTGTGCTTACTTCGGTGCGCGCGACGCCTGGTCACTCGACCCGGCCACGATCGCGGTGATGGCGTCGGCGCGGAACGCCACACCGCTGCGATCCCCCTGTGCCCACGGGATCGCCACCAATCCGGAAACCGAGACCGGTTGAGTAACAGCCAGTTTCGGGTCACCCGCGACAGTGACATTGAGTACTTCACCACCGGTGTCGTCGAGGGCGAGGAGTTGCGTCGCAAACAGCGGCAGCCCGGTGCTGGTGTCAACCTTGGGGCTGCCTGTCTCGAAATTCAGCCGGGGTTCGGGCGCCCGGGTCACGATGAACTGGGTTGCTGATGTATCGATCTTCAATCGCATTGCTGTGCTGTCCTTACTTGTTTCGTCTGCGGTCATTGGTGCCCGCGAATCCAAGAACAGCCCGTCGACAGCAACCGCCGGAAGCCACCGCCAGTAAGAGCCAGTAACAGCGCGGCACGCGCACGATCGGCTGACCTGCGCTGATGTGTGAGGCATGATCAGAAGATGGCGGCAGTCGACCCACACCATGCGCTCAACGCGCAGCGGCTCCGACGTGCCCGCCTGGAATATGGATTTAGTCTCCAAGAACTTGCGGCCGAGGTCGAAAACGTTCGCCGAATGCGCAGTGACCGCGATGTTCCACCCCGCGAATCACTGCGTCAGATGATCATCAGCATCGAACGTGGCGGCCCATTCGGGGAAATGTGGCGGGCGGACCTTGCCGCCGTTTTCGGCCGCGATCCCGACGAGATCTTCAGCGTGCCGACCCAATCACCGCTGCCACACCCGTTGCTTCTGGAATTGCCTGTCGACGAGGAAGTCTTGTCGGTCATCAGCGCGCAGCGGGCTGCACACATCGAGGCAGACCACGCCTTCGGCGCCCAGCACGCGCGGCCGTTGGTCGAGCGTGATCTCGACACCGTCGAAGCGCTGATCAAGACTGCGCCCCGCCGGCTCAAACGTGCCATGGCAGAAGCTGCGGGAACCATCGCCGAAGTAGCTGGCTGGATCGCCCAAGACCTCGGCGATCATTCGGCTGCCCAAACGCTGACGCACAAAGCGTTCTTGCATCTCAGGGCGGCCAGTCCCGAGCTGCGTGCGATGATCCTTATGCGGCAATCGAACATTCTGACGCGCAGTGACGCCAACTTGGCCGTCGACCTCGTAACCGACGCCGCCGATCTCATCGAAGGCCGCGACGCAGGGCGGCTGACGGCCAGCATCGCCCGCCAGCAGGCCCTTGCGGCCCTGCACAATGAAGACGAACGAGGCTTTTACCGCCACGCCACCGAGGCCCTCGAACTCGGCGACATCGAGCCCGTCACCAATGACCGGGCTCCATACGCCCATGCCGCTTACGTAGCCAGTGATATCGCATCCGGATATCTACGCCTCGGCCGTCCTGAGAAAGCTCTTGAGCTGCTGACCAACCACCACACCGAATGGACTTCACAACAACACCGCGACCGCGCCGTCGCCGACATGCGACTACTCCATGCCTACATCGCGATCCGCGACTATCGCCTCGCACTTGCACTAGCTGACACCGCCATCCCCGCCTACCTGTCAGCGCCATCGCAACGAGCGCGCCGACACCTCGCTCAGGCAGGCAAACTCGTCCGCGACCGTCGACGGCGAGACACGAATCCTGTCCTGCAAGAACTCGCCGCGCGCATCAAGAAAGCCACCCAAGGAGCCCATACATGAGCCGCCACATCATCCCCGACACCAACACCAAGGATCCCGCCGCCACCAACACCGTGGCAGTGCTACCGATCGGCTCCTTCGAACAGCACGGCCCCCACCTACCCCTCGGTACCGACACTTTCATCGCCTGCGCCATCGCAACGGCAATCAGCCAGCATCACGACGTTTTCCAACTGCCACCGATCACGTTCGGATGCTCCCACGAGCACGCTGCCTATCCCGGAACAGTCAGTATCAGTGCCACCACACTGGCGGCCGTCATCAACGACATCACCCAGTCACTCACCCAGCAGGCAGTACACGGACTCGTCATCGTTAACGCCCACGGCGGCAACGCCGTACTCACCAACGTCGTGCAGCAGGCCAACCAGGCCGCCACTCCGATCAACGTGGGACTCTATCCAAGTCGCGAAGACTGGACCGAAGCCCGCACCGCCGCTGGGATCACCAGCACCAACCACGACGACATGCATGCCGGCGAACTAGAAACCTCCATCCTGCTCGCCACATACCCGCGCTACCTGCGCAACGGGTGGGACACCACTGATCACAGCGCCAGCGACCGCCGCTACCTCACCACCGTCGGCATCAGCGCCTACACCCCCACCGGTGTCATCGGCTACCCGTCTCGGGCCACCGAAGCCAAAGGCCACGCCCTGCTCGATCACCTCGGCCGCAACGCCGCCGCCCTCATCACCCTGCTGACCGGAGCGCCCCAACACCAAGAGCGCCAATAACTAGGCTCTCGCGTGCAAGCCTGCGGCTACCTGCGGGCTTCACTACGCTCCCTCTGCTCCCGTCCGCTAGCGCTCCCGTCCGCGCCGGTCGCTACGCTTCGCCCTCCGTCCGCCGCTCCCCAAGCAGCCAGTAAAGTGGCTCTTCCGGATTTAGAGTGCGTCGATCTGGTGGGCGAGGTTGCCGCAATGCAGCAGTGAGCGGATTCGGTAGTGGGTGAGGTTGCGGAATCCGAGGGCGTTGCGGCGTAGGGCTTCCAGGCGGCCGTTGATGGCTTCGGTGGGGCCGTTGGAGGCGTGGTGGTCGAAGTAGGCCAGTACGTCGGAGCGGCGGCGCCACAGGGTGCGCCCGAGTTGGGCCAATTCCTCCAACTGTTCGGGAACGCCGCTGCGCAGCGTGGTGATGGTCGTGGTCATCATGGCCTTGCCGCGACGTCGGTCGGGGTGGGCGTAGGCGGCGATCATCTTCTGGTAGAAGCCCCAGCAGACCTCGACGCTGAGGTGGTTCTCGTCGGCGAAAACGGTTTCCAGCCGGGTCTTTTGGCGTGTGCTGAGCAGCGGGTAGCGGGTGCGCAGCGTGCGGCGCACCCCGTAGAGCGGATCCCCGGTGCGGCCGCGATGCCCCTGGGTCTGCTGTTGAATGCGCTGGCGGCACAAATCCAACTTCAGACCCGCCAGCGCGACGACGTGGAACGGGTCCATCACCGAGGTGGCCTCGGGAACCTGCTCGGCCGCGGCGGTCTTGTAACCGCCGAACCCGTCCATGGCAACGACCTCGATGCGATCCCGAAACGCTGGGCTTTGGGCGAGCAGCCAGGTCTTGAGCGCGGCAGCCGAACGCCCAGGGACCAGGTCGAGTAGCCGCGCCCGGCCGGTGCCCTCGAGCACCGCGGTGAGGTCCACGATGACCGTGACGTAACCGTCCTCACCGGCCCGACGGACATGGGACCAGCGGTGCTCGTCCACGCCAATCACCCGGACCCCGTCGAGCCGGCCGATGTCGGCAGCCACGATCATCCCTGTGGCGTTGACGGCGATGGTGTTCACGGTGTCCCATGACAGACCCAATTCCCGCGCGACGGCGGCAACGGTGGCCCGGTCGATCATCAGCCGGCGGCAGATGTAGCGGGCACAGCGCCGGGTGGTCGACCACCCGCGGCGCGCGAGGCGATCGGTGTTGTGGGCGAACACTTCCCGCTCGCAGTCGGCGGCCACGCACCGATAGCGCGGTACCCGAACGTGCAGTCGTAGCGGATGCCCGACCACGGGCACATCGGTGACCCGGCGGATCACGGTGTCGCGGTAGACGCCGTCGACACCACACCCGGGGCACTGCCGTCGGCCGTCGTCGAGCAGATTGCAGAACACCACCGTGGCCTCGGCGTCGACGGCGGCATCGGTGATCGTCACCCCGAGTTCGACCGTGCGCACGATCGTGTCGGCGACAACAGCAGCAGGCAACGACGTAGAGTCAGGCACAGGGCTCCCCGGTGGCAGATCTGCAATGGTGTGAGAACCTGCATCCTCTGCCTGCCGGGGCCCGTTTCAGCTCACCGACACGACCTGCAATCGCGGCTAACCGCCACGCTCACCTGCACTCCATTTCCGGAAGACCCAGTAAAGTGAGCGCGCTCTGATCGGATCAATCACTGGCAGCAGGCAGTGACTTCGAACAGCACGGCTTCCGCATAGTGCCAACGCTGTCCTCGGCCAACCCGGCCGGCCCCCGTTGACCCAGCCGCGACTACATCCGTGCCGGCGGGCGCGGACAACGCCTGACCTGCGGTGTGAGAACTTTCTTTACTGGGATCAAGTAGCTAGAGTCCGATACGCTTGGCGATGATCTCGTTCATGATTTCGTTGGTGCCGCCGCCTATTCCGAGAATCCGGCAGTCTCGATAGTGTCTCTCGATCTCAGACTCACGCATGTAGCCCATCCCACCGAAGATCTGAACCGCCTCGTTGACCACGTAGTCGCACGCATACACAGCGGTGTTCTTGGCCATCGACACCTCGGCAACAACATCCTCCCCCGCTAGCCACCTATGCATGACCGCACGGGTGTAGGTGCACGCCACGTCGACCTGTCGAGCCATCTCGGCAAGCTTATGGCGAATGACCTGGCGCCCCGTCAAGGGTCTACCGAACGTTTCACGCTCCCGCGCCCAACTCTTGGCGAGATCGAGAGCCCGACCCGCCGTCGCGTACGCCTGGACAGCGATGCCGAGCCGTTCAGCCTGAAATTGCTGCATGATCTGCAAAAACCCGCTGTTCGCTGCCCCCACCAGGTTCTCAGCCGGTACGCGAACGTCGACGAAAGACAACTCGGCGGTGTCGCTACATCGCCATCCCATCTTGTCCAATCGGCGGGACACTTCGAATCCAGGCGAATTCTTGTCGATCACGAGCAATGAAACTCCACCGTAACCCGGTCCGCCGGTGCGTACCGCCGTAGTAACGAAGTCCGCCCGAACTCCGCTGGTGATGAACGTCTTTGCTCCGTTGACCACGTAGGTGTCGCCGTCGCGCACTGCGCGTGTGCGCAAATTCGCGACATCTGAACCTGCCCCAGGCTCGGTAACGCCCAGCGAGCCGATCATCTTTCCTGCGAGCGTCGGACGGACATATCGTTCAATCAGGGCTTCGGAGCCATTGGCGGCAATGTGGGGAAGGGCAATGCCATGGGTGAACAAGGCGGCGCAGACGCCAGTGGACCCACCTGCGGCCAGGATGGCCTCAGTGACCAGTGCAGAGTCAATCGCGTTGCCGCCGCTGCCGCCGACTTCTTCCGGGAACCCGATTCCGAGAAGCCCCACCTCGGCAGCATTGAGGTGCAGGTCGCGTGGAATCTCACCCACCTGCTCCCATTGCGCTAGCTTCGGCGCGATTTCACGTTCGACGAAAGACCGCGCCATCTGACTCAGCGCTCGTCGCTCCGGCGTGGTCCACACCTCCGGGGCGACAACGAAACGAGCTGCCCCATCCTCGCTTGCCATGGTCGTGCCAGCGTCCGTCATCTCAGCCTCCGAGAGAATTTGATGGATGATTGATTACGAGGTGTCTAATAACTTGCCGTCCTCAGGACGGGAAAGGAGGACGCGACGCGCAGCAGCCTAAGCGGTTCGGCGGCGTGTAATCTGCAGCGGCGCAAGGACATGAACACGAGCAGTGGAGCATGGTTCTCTTCAGAACCGGACGAGCCCTCGAATGTTTTTTCCTGAACGCATATCCTGGTAGCCCTCATTGATTTGGTCGAGGGAGTATTCGCGGGTGACCAACTCGTCGAGCTTCAACAGCCCGGCGGAGTAAAGCTCGACCAGCCGCGGAATATCGTGTGGCGCATTGGATGAGCCATACAAAGCGCCACGAATCTGCTTCTCGTAAAGCGTCATCTCCAGCAGTGACCCTGAGATCGACGACTCGTCGGGATGCCCGATGGCCGTAACCACGACGCGTCCGCGCTTTCCGACCAAGGCCAGCGCTTCGGCGGTATAAGAGGCCTCAGCCACATCAGTGGTGAGGATGCAGACATCGGCCAGCTTGCCCAGCGTCATATCGCTGACCAGCGACCAAGCTTCATCCATCGAGGCGGCGGCATGCGTCGCGCCGAACCCGCTCGCTTGCTCTCGCTTGAACTTCACCGGATCGACCGCCACAATTGCTAGCGCCCCCGCGATTCGCGCGCCCTGAATCGCATTCATTCCGATTCCGCCTGCTCCCACTACCACGACGGTGTCCCCGGCGCGCACCTCCCCAGTCCGCACCGCAGATCCGTAGCCGGTCGTGACGCCGCAACCGATCAAGGCTGCCCGATCCAGAGGGATTCCGCCGTCAATCTTGACCACGGATGCCTGCGGCACCACTGTGTACTCGGAAAACGTTCCGAGCAAACACATCTGCCCGACGTCCTCGCCTCGTGCGTGAAAGCGATAGGTGCCGTCGATCTGCGGTCCCATCATCAGCGCCGCTCCCAAATCACAGAGATTGCCCATGCCGCGCGCGCAGTAGGAGCAGCGCCCGCACGAGGGAAGGAAGGTCAAGATGACAGAATCACCTTCGGACAGATCCTCAACCCCTTCACCGCACTCCACGACTGTGCCAGCACCCTCATGGCCCCCTACTACCGGCAATGGGATCGGGAGGTCGCCGGTCACCAGATGTTCGTCGGAATGGCACAAGCCGGTGGCCGCCAGCCGCACGAGGACCTCCCCGGGACCTGGCGGATCCAACTCGACTTCTTCGACCTCCCACTTCTGCTCCAAGCCCCACAAAACAGCGGCACGTGTCTTCATGCTGAAATCCCTTCTATCTAATGACGCTTCTGAAGTAGTTATCCCGACCGCGCACGGTGGTCGCGAGAACTGTCCTGTAGGACGTCCCGGCATATCGCCTATAGGCCGCGGCGGCCGCTCGCCCGCACCCGGGCTCGTACCGGACTGACATCACACATCGAGCAGGTCGTGACGCTTGTCGGCTTCGAGGATTGCCCGATATTCTGGAAAAAGGTTTTTCGCCTGCGGTATGAGCTTGATCAGTTTCGTGACAGGACCTTTCGCTCGTACAGTTCCTTTGGCCATCGCCATGGTCAAGTTCACCTTCCCCAACCAGAACCTGTTACCGGTATCCGCGGACATGAACAATTCGACATTCGGTGTAACGCCACTGTCCGCGCCGGTCTCTATCACCTTCTTCGGCATATCCACGGTTACTACCGCATCCGGATCGGTGTAGTGGATCCGCAACACCACCCCGGACCCGGCAAGTCTGTTCGCAAGGTCTTCGTTCTCCAAACCTCGTCGAAAGATGCCGGCGAGGTAGCGGTAAACCTCTTCCGCATCAGCGAAGACAGCCATCGTGAATCTCCATTCTGTTGACGCAATCCAAGCACTCACAAAGAAATCCGTTGAGTCGCACCCAGTTTGATTTCCTCCGCAGGCAATCAGAAATCATAGGGGTAGATTTCCTGCCTCCCTCAGCGCCTGCGCGAGTCGACGTTCGGTTTGCGGCAACTGCGCAGCGAGGGACGCCGCGCCACTCGCTCGCGAGCGCGGATCTGCACCGCGTTCGTAAGCGGTGTGCGCAACAGCGGTCCACAACTCAGATGCGGACTTCGCAGCCTCCGCTGCTCGGAACGCAGGTTCGAAACTCAACTCTTCAGCGACGCGCCGACATCCACGTGCCTGCAGATCTCGGAACAGACCGCCTCCGGTTCCAGCCTTTTCGATGAAGGCGCTCAGCGCAAACAAGGCACCGTCGAGGGTGTCGTCGTCAAAGATCTCCGGCCACCGCTTGAGGTCCTCCACAAACGTCGACACCCCTGGTAACCCACGCACCTGAATTTCACAATCGGAGCCCTCGGTGATCGGCGCGCTCACAAACGAACCCTGCATCGCGTCCGCGGACCTGCGGAAGGCCGACTGGGCAGCATTGCCGAGATCTGGTGCCGCACGGGGCCACTCGACCACGTAGGTGGTGTGCCGCGTGGGGACGGGAAATCCCGTCGATGCCCGTGCCTTCCGTAAATTCTCATAAGGCACGGCTTGAGGTGTATCGCGATCGTTATCGACCACGAACGCGAGTTCCTCGTCGTCGTCGTACCCTACGATCACGACATCGTGCCGGCTCATACTCAGACGTGTTCTCAGATAGGGCAATTCGGCGATGTCAGTCCACACCATGACTGGCGTACCGGCATCGATCTGTTCGGTCACCCATTTCCAACCGAGATCGGGGTCGTCTGTCGAACGGCACTCGAAGCGCGCGCCCAACCGGGTCAAGTATTCGTCTTCGAGGTCCGCGCTGCGTCCAACGAGGTAGATCGGTGGACGTAGGTGCGCCGAGCGAACATACGAGAAGTCGAGGGCCCCGCCGAGGGCAAACACGATACCTTCGTCCGGGGTGTCATCACACCAACGGATCCCCGCCCATTCGGTCAAATCCCGAAGGGCACCCGATCCGCAATGGCCGCCCATGTCGTGGCGATACGGCACCACCATCGATGCCATCAATCCTCCTCCAGGTGACTAACGTGCAGGCGGCAACTCATCTGAGTCATAGGGAACGCGAGATGATTTCCTTCATCACCTCGTTCGTGCCGGCATAGATCTTTTGCACGCGCTGGTCCACCCACAATCTGGAGATGGGGTACTCGGTCATGTAGCCATATCCGCCGTGAAGCTGCATACAGTCATCGAGTACCTTCATCGCTCGTTCAGTGGTCCACCACTTCGCCATGGCGACGGTCTGCACGTCGAGTTGACCCGCAAGGTGCAGGTCGATGCAGTAGTCGAGGAACACTCGCGCGATGCGCGTTTCGGTCGCGGCTTCAGCCAGCGTGAACTTGGTGTTCTGAAAGCCAAAGACGGGCCGACCAAACGCCTCCCGCTCACGCGTGTACTTGAGCGTCTGCTCCAGGGCAAGTTCCATCGCTGCGACAGCCCCCACCGCGACGATCAGTCGCTCTTGTGGCAGCTGCGTCATCAGCTGAATGAAGCCCTGTCCCTCAGCCTGGCCCAGTAGATGCGAGCGCGGAACTCTCACCTCATCGAAGAACAACTCGGAGGTGTCCTGGCCGCGCTGGCCGATTTTGTCGAGAACCTTGCCACGCCGGAATCCCGCCCGGTCAGCCTCGACAGCGATCAAAGAGATGCCCGCAGCGCCCTGGCTCGGATCTGTCTTGGCAACAACGATGATGAGGTCGGCCTGTTGGCCGTTGGTGATGAAAGTCTTGGAGCCGGTGATCACGTACTCGTCACCGTCAAGGAGGGCCCTTGTCTTGACGCTCTGGAGATCGGACCCGGTCCCCGGTTCTGTCATGGCTATCGCCCCGATCATTTCACCGGACGCCATCTTGGGAAGCCACTTCGCGCGCAACTCTTCAGTCGCGTACTGCAGGATGTAGTGGGCCACGATTCCGCTGTGCAGTCCCGCGCCCCATGAGCTGTCACCGATGCGGGCCTGCTCTTCGAGCACGACCGCTTCGTGCGCGAAAGTGCCACCGCCTCCACCGTATTCCTCAGGTATAGACATGCAGAGCAGGCCCAGCTCGCCCGCTCGGTTCCACAGTTCTCGGTCGACGTGGTGCTGGTCTGCAAAGCGTTGCGCATGCGGCGCCAATTCGGCCGAGAAGAACTTCGCAGCGAGGTCACGAAGCTCGAGTAATTCGGCATTCATCCAGGGAGAGATTGGGGAGGACATAATTACCTTCCGACTGTTGGAATTCCAGGGATTTGACGTTATGACGTTTCGATTTCGATGAGGTATTCACCGGCAGAGTGGCGCGCACGGATGGCCTTTTTGTCGTACTTTCCGACGCTCGTCCTCGGAATATCGGACACGAAGCTCCATCGCTCAGGAATCCACCATTTGGCGACTTTGCCCGAAAGGAACGATCGGAGTTGGTCAATGTCAACGTCGGTTCCGGGGTGGACGACGACAAGCGCCAACGGCCGTTCCTGCCATTTATCGTCCGCGACGCCGACTACCGCCGCTTCGTACACGGCAGGGTGCCCGATCAGCGTGTTCTCCAGCTCCACCGTGGAGATCCATTCGCCACCTGACTTGATGACGTCTTTCGAGCGGTCGGTCAGTGTCAGATAGCCCTCGGCGTCGATCCTGCCCACATCACCGGTACGCAACCATCCTTCGTCGAACTTCTCCGTATCGTTGTCTCCGAAATAAGAACCGGTAATCCAAGGGCCACGCGCCTGAATTTCCCCAACTGATTGCCCGTCCCACGGCACGTCTTTCCCGTCGTCGTCCCGCAACCGGATTTCGACACCGCAGATCGGCCGGCCCTGGGATGCGCGCATCTCCCATCGTCGCGTCGCGTCGGCTCTGCTAGCCGGACGTGCAACGGTCGCCAGCGGAGAGGTTTCGGTCATACCCCATGCCTGCACAATGGGCACGTTGTACTTCTCTTCGAACGCCCGCATCAAGGAAAGCGGAACAGCAGATCCCCCGCACGCGACCAGCCGTAGCGAAGAAATGTCCCGCCCAGGGTGCGAATCCAGATATCGGTCGACGTCGTTCCAGATCGTCGGCACTGCACCGGCCACGGTCGGCCTGGTGTCTTCGATGATCGACACCAACGGTTCGGCTTGGAGATACCGGTCAGGCAGCACCAGATCCGCACCGGACATCAACGCTGCGTAGATAAGCCCCCACGCATTGGCGTGAAACATTGGGACGATGGCCAGGACACGGTCGGCCTCGCTGACTGACAAAGCGTTAGCTGTGCAGGCGGTCAAGGAGTGAAGGTACGTCGAACGGTGGCTGTAGACGACGCCTTTGGGATCTCCGGTGGTGCCGCTCGTATAACACATGGCCGCGGCCGACAGCTCATCGAGCCGAGGCCATTCAAATGACTCTTCCTGGCCGGCAAGTACTTTCTCGTAACGCAGAACGGTCTTCCCGCATCCCTGTAGCGGGGCAAGGTCGCCCTCTCCGGTGACGATGACGGTGTGCACCGACGCCATCGCTGGGAGCGCGCGCGCCAACAACGGGGCAACCGAACCGTCGACTAGGACGATCTGATCGCTCGCGTGGTTGGCGATGTACGCGAGTTGCTCCGGGGCCAAACGAATGTTGAGCGTGTGCAGGACCGCTCCCATGGAGGGAATCGCACAGTAGGCCTCCAGATGTTCCTGGTTGCTCCACTGGAAGGTGGCCACGCGTTGGTCTGCCGTGACGCCAAGGCTGCGCAGTGCGTTGGCGAGTCGAGCTACGCGCGGCAGCACACCGCGGTAGGGCGTCCTACGATACCCATCTCCGGTCGGAGTGATGACCTCGCTGTCACCGTGTATGGCTGCCGCATGCTGGACGATCGCCGACACCGTGAGGGGAACATTTTGCATTGTGCTTTGCATCGTGCAGGGCCCTTTCAGGCGAAGAGGTCGGGACGGCTGTTCGGCTGGTCGATGAATGTGCCGTGATACGTTTTCAGCGCTTGCAGGATGTCTGCTAGGGGTAGATCGTCGTAGGCTCCCCGGTCGCGCAGATATTCCATGTGCTGGGTGCCGTCAGCGGTGAAACCATGTAGTAGCGCGTCGCTACGGCCGTCGAATTCGATCGGCGAGACACCGAAACGTGCGCACAGCTCGCGATTGAACGCCGGAGTGGCCTTTACCCACGCACTGTTGAGAAACATGAGACTGTAACCGTGGTAGACGAAAACGTCGGTACCGCCCATCCGCTCGCGCAATGTCTTGGTCTGGAGGTGGTTTCGGACGTCGGCGAACCCCAGCCGCGCCGGGATTCCCGCCGCTCGGCACGCTGCAGTCAACAGCACGGCCTTCGGGACGCAGTAGGCTCGTTCTGCGGTCGCGACGGTACTGGCGCGATACGCGTGTGGGTTATCGGTCACCGTGTAGGGGTCGTACCAAATGCAGTCACGGACCGCGGTGAAGATGGCGATGGCCTTCTCGGTGTCGCCGCAGGCACCACGGATCGCCGATGATACGAAGTCACGTACCGAATCTTGTTGCCAGTCAAGAAACTCCGTGGGTTCGAGGTAGGGCCCGTGGTCGACGGTCATCGGCGCTTCATCTCCAACGGAAGTCCGTCCACCGGAATGGGCAGCGAGGTGTTGTCCCATCGGACGTGATAGTTCTCCGGAACCGTCCAGGTGAACGAACGCAGCATCCTGTGCAGGATTGCTTTGACCTCGAGCGTCCCGAATTGCATGCCGATGCACTTGTGCGCTCCACCTCCGAACGGAACCCAGGCGAATCGGTGGTGTTGGTCTTCGCGCCGAGACTCGTCAAAACGTGAGGGATCGAACCGCTCCGGATCACTCCAGATCGTCTGATCGAAGTGATTCACGGCAGGCGTTATGGCGCACAAAATGTTCGCGGGGATGTGATATCCGTCGATGGCGACATCTCGAACCGTCTTGCGCATCACCAGCGGAACAGGTGCAAGCAGTCTGAGCGCTTCCTTGATCACGAGCTCGATGACCGTCATCTTCTCCAGGGCCTCGATGTCCGGCAACCCGTCACCGATGGCCTCGGCTTCCGCAGCCGCTGCCTCCTGCCACTCCGGATACTTGGCAAGGAAATAGGCGACCGCAGTGGTGGTGATCGTCGATGTGTCGTGGGCCGCCATCATCAAGAAGATCATGTGATTCACCACATCCCCGTCGGAAAACCGCTCCCCGTCTTCGGTGGTGGCTTGACAAAGAGCAGCGAACAGATCATCCGTTTCACCGGCTCGCGCGGCAGGCAGATGCCGGAAGAAGTAGTCCTCCAAGACGCGCCGGCCTCGCACACCAGCGCGGAATCTGGTTCCCGGAAGCGGAACACGCACAAGGGAACTCGCTGCTCGAACCGTGGCGACGAACGCCTTGTTGACAGCATCACTCTCCTCCTTGCCGCGGCCGCCCATGAAAACGTCGGTGGCTATGTCGAGGGTGAGTTCCTTCAGCAGTGGATAGATTCGAACCGACGGACCCACCGGCCACGTGGGCACTGCCGAGCGAACGCATGGGGTTACCTGCTCGACGTATCCGGTCAGGCGCGGACGCGTAAACGCCTCCTGCATGATGCGCCGGTGCATCAAGTGCTCGTCGAAGCTCATGAGCATCAAACCGCGATGAAAGAAGGCGTCGATCAAGAAGGACCAGCCATCCTGAGAAAATGCCTTCGCTTCGCTCGTGAACGCCTCTCGAGTGGCGTTCGGTCCCGCGATGACCACCATCTTGGTGCCGAACGCGCCCATCCACGACACAGAACCCAGACGGTCGTAGCGCTCTCGGCTGAAATCCGATCCGAATCGGATGTAGTCGAGCGTGTGGCCCACAAAGGGCAGTCCGGCATCCCCCCGGACGGCTTTCAGTCCACTTCCCGCGGGTGCCGGTGCCAGTTCACGAACCGGCCAGTCCCGGCTCCATCGACGCCATCTGTCGTCGACGGCGCGAGGCGCAGGAACCATGATCACAGAGGACAACCGGTCCTTCACGTGGTGCGCAGGTGCGAGAAGGTGATCTGTCATGGTTTCCTCCTGGACGCTCGGCCGCTCTGATCTTGCCAACGTCAGTCTTTACAAATATGCGATCGATGTCACAATCTAGACACTCTTGATCTCGGGGTCAAGTAAACGTCTCGTGGCCCTAGTCAGCCCGATGACGCGTCGGGCTCGGTGCAGCTGGGCCCACTTACCTGTAGACGCCCAACCTTTCTCAAGACGTAATCGCTGCTTCGCGGCTTCCGGGTGAGGAGTCGATAAACCAAGGTAGGCCCCGGCCAGTTCGTCGGGATTTCCCCACTCGAGGTTCGATACCAGCTCGCACAGAGCGCCCACACCGACCTCCGTAGTCGCCTTCTCAAGCGCGTGTTGTAACGTTGCGCGATTTCTGACTTGACATCGATCGCATGACCTGGATGAGCAGCCACGACCTTGATGAGCGTTGCGATGTGACGGAGTTGTGACTCGATCATGTAGAGGATCGACCCCGAGCCCACATTCGTGTTGGGACCATAAAGGAGGAACAGGTTCGGGAACATTGGGACACAGTGATGCCCAGATATGCGTATGCCTGGGTCTCCCACACCTCGGCCAAGGAGACTCCGCGAGAGCCGCGCACGGACATCGGGGCGAGAAAATCGGTGGCGCGAAACCCGGTTCCGTAGATCACGACATCTGCAGGACGAAATTCGCCGTCCTCGGTATTGACACCCTTGTCGCAGAGCTTTGCGATCGCGTTCGGGCACCAACGACACGCGATCACTCGCGATTGCTGGATAGTAGTCATTCGAGAACAGCACTCGCTTGCACCCTGGCGCGTCGGAAAGCGTCAGTTGCTCGCGCAAAGATGGGCTGGCAACCTGCCGATGTAGGTGGCGGCGCGCGATCGCACCGAGGACGCGTGAGAGGGGCTTCGCGTCGACTAGCATCACGGCGAGCATCTCAAAAATGAGCCATACCGCGAAACGCTCGAGATGCAGCAACACCGGCAGGAACTCGCTCAGCCTGTGGTGAAGGACTCCATACCTGCTGTCCCACTTCGGTAGGATCCACGGAGCCGTGCGCTGATACAGCGTGACATGCGCGGCCTCGCGGGCGATGTGTGGCACGAATTGGATCGCACTTGCTCCTGTGCCGATGACGGCTACTTGCTTGCCGCGAAGCGAAACCGATCGGTCCCAACGCGCCGAATGAAAGCGCGGCCCCTGGAAGGCATCTGCGTCGGCTATATCCGGTATGTGGGGTAAGGAGAGCTGACCCACGGCCGAGACAACGACATCGCAGCATATCGTCTCGTTCGAGCTCGTGGCCAGGGTCCAACGCCCGGACTGCTCATCGAAGGTCATGTCGACAACTTCGGTGTGCGTGCGCAGATGTGCGTCCAGTCCACCACTCTCCACGAGTCCGCAGAGGTCCTGGAGTATCTCGGGTTGCTCGGCATATCGCCGTGACCAGCGAGGATTGGGCTTGTGCGAGAGTGAGTACAACGCGGACGGCACGTCGCAGGCCGCTCCCGGGTAGGTGTTGTCACGCCAAACACCCCCGATGTCTGCAGCCTTCTCCAGGATCGTGAAGTTCGTGAAACCGTCCTTCTTCAGCCGGTGAGCCATCGCGACCCCGGCGAAGCCGGCCCCGATGATCACGATGGACGGATCGCATGCGCGACGGGCCGTCGCGAAGTCGCTCTTCATGAGGCAGGTCCGGCTGACTCAACGTTGTGGGAGTGCAGAAGCGTTGCCTGTTCGGACACTTTCACCTGACTCCCGAGGCTTCAAGGAAGCGTCCCGCTCGATGAATCGCGTCGCGGGCCTCGGGAAGAATCCTGAACATCGCTTGGAATACATGGATCTGTCCGCGATATACCTGGATCTCGACGTGGGATCCAGCCGATTGAAGTCGCTCGGCGAGACGGCGCGAGTCATCGATCAACATTTCTCTCCCGCCCACCTGAATGAGGATCGGCGGCATCGAGGTGAGGTCCGCGTCAAGCACGCTGAGGCGCGGATCTCCGCGATCTGCACCACCCACATAGAGGTCAAGAGCGCGCGCCGCCGACTGAGCGGAGGCAAAAGGATCACGACGGCGAAGTTCACGCGCCCTAGCGAGTTCACACTTGAGGTCCAGGACGGGAGACATCAGCAGCATCGCATCAGGGAGCGGCAATCCACCTGCACGTGCGCCCAAGGCAGTCGCCATCGTAAGCTGACCGCCCGCCGAATCTCCAGCAACCGCGACGGCGCGCTCGCTAGAACCCGAGGGCCCTCCGCTGGTAAGCCAGCGATACGCGTTCAGTGCATCGTCCGCCGCCGCCGGGTAGGGGTATCGGGGCGCAAGTCGGTACTTGACGGCGAAGATTGGGCGTCCGCTTGCAGAAGCCAGTTCACCGAGGAGGCCGCGGTGCGTATCCGGCGAGCACATGGAGTACGCGCCACCGTGTATGTATAGCAATGGGTTCGCATGCGGCTTAACGACCGGCGAGGTGATCCAATCCCCACGTATCGGGCCCCCGCCGAATACTGTGTCAACCTTGCGCACTGTGACGCCGCGCCGCGGCCGCGATGCGACGAGCGCCGTGCGAAGCACGCGATCCATCACCGCAAGTCCGTAGGCGTTCGATGGCATGAGCTGCGCCAGTGGACGCAGCGTGGTTCGCGAGGACATCGCGACGAGATGACTGGCAAGACTGGGCTGCCAGTCAGGGGCATCCATCCTGGTCACCGGGGACACACCTCCTCGGCCCGATTCTCGAATCGGTACTCCGAGAGTCGAAAAGTGCGGCTACGCCAATAGGTCTCCAGAGTCGTTGATGGACGCAGTGGAACGTCACCGTGCTTGTCGAAATAGTAGCTATTGGCATTGGAACAGCTCGGCTGCCAGAAAACCTGTCTGTGCCGGCGACTTATCACTTCGGCGAAGTAACGGTCGTTCGCCTCCTTCTTGACCTCCACGAAGTTAGCACCCAGCGCACGCGCACGGCGAAGACACCGGACGATGTGCCGACTCTGCGCCTCGATGAGCGTGAAGTACGAGGAACCGTTGTAGCCGTACGGGCCGAAGATGTTGAAATGATTCGGGAATCCCGGGACGCTCACCCCTTCGAAGGCCTGCAGTCGGTGCTCGTCCCACCAGGTAGCCTGCTCCAGCCCGCCGCGTCCCTTCAACACGTAAGTGGGCATGTTGCCCGACTCCATCACTTTGAAGCCGGTGGCCAAGATCAAGACATCAATGGGATGAGCTTTGCCGTCTCGAGAATGGACGGATGCATGGTCGATATGGGTTATGCCGCTCGTCTCGAGCGAAACGTTGGACCGGTTGTACGTTGCGAGATAGGAATTGTGGAAGCTGGGTCGTTTACAGCCCAACGAGTAGCGCGGAATGAGTTGTTCTCTCGTCGTCGGGTCATGGACCTCACGCCGCATGTACCGTTTTGCGGCGCTCTCCATGATATCGGCGAACGGTATCACCGTATGAAAGTGAGCGGCGATTGGGAAAGTGATTTCCACGAACGCCTGGCTCGCGGTCCGGGTCGCCAGTTGTGCCCCCGGCACGAAATGCAAGAAGCTCTCGGCCCACTTAGGGACGGAGAAGTCTGGCTTCGGCAAACAATAAATTGGAGTCCGCTGGAAGACGGTCAGACTTTCTGCTTTTTGTGCGACTTCGGGAATCAGTTGCACTGCCGACGCACCGGTGCCGATTACTGCAACCCGCTGCCCGCTGAGATCTTTGGTATGGTCCCATCTAGCCGTGTGGAGCGTAACGCCGGCGAAATCTCGCACCCCCTTGATTTCAGGCCACTTTGGCCGACTGAGAACGCCGGAGCAATTGATCACGAAGCGTGCCGTGAACTCCTCACCATTGGCGCTGATCAACCGCCACCGTGTCGCGGTCTCGTCGAAACAAGCCTCGGCAATGGTCGTGTTGAAACGAATATGGTCCCGGAGCCCATACTTTTCAACGCATCGCTCTGCATAGGCTTTGAGCTCATTGCCGTGGGCGTACGTGCGCGACCAAGAGGACCGCATTTCGTATGAGAATTGATAACTGTACGACGGTATATCGACAGCGATACCCGGGTAGGTGTTCCAGTGCCACGTACCACCTACGCCATCGGCGTCATCAACCATCAAGAAGTCGGTAAATCCCGCCTTCATCAAGCTAATGCCAGACCCGATGCCGGAAAATCCAGCTCCTATGATAATTATCTCGTAGTTACGGTCGGACTTGCGATCCATTGCTTTATATTCACCGTTCTGACGGTCAGCGTTGCAAACTTGGATTCAGAGTGATTGCGTCAGCTCGAGGTGCGTATCGTCGCGCCGGGTTATCACGTAATCATGAGGATCCAAGCGGGAAAGTTCTCTCATAAACTGGGTCGCGAAACCTGGGTACATCGTGCCGTTGTAGCCGTCCTCGGTCAAGTACCAACTGCTGCACCCCGAATTCCATGTCGTTCGTCGAAGGCGGCGCTGAATTTCGGAGTGATAGCGGTCCTGGCGATCCTCCCTCACATCCAAAGTACCGATGTCATTTTGCTGGAGGAGCTTGATCGCCTTGATTATATAGTCAATCGCGGCCTCCATATATACGAGCGCCGAGTTGTGGCCTGGCCCGGAATTCGGTCCAAAAGTGAAGAACAAGTTCGGATAGCCGGCCACGCTCACGCTCTTGAAGGCGTATCTCCCCTGAGACCATTCGTCCCCAAGCTTCCGACCACCGAGGCCGCTAATCGGGAACGGGGTGCCACGTTTGCACACATCGAAGCCGGTGGCAAAAACGATACAGTCCACCTCGTGCTCGACACCGTCGGCGGTTCGAACACCGTTGGGTGACAATGTGGCGATCGGCCAACTGATCAGCTTACAGTTATCCGACTGTAGCGCAGGGTAATAATCGCTGGTCATGAGCATACGTTTGCAGCCAGGTCTGAAATGGGGCGTCAACTGACGTCTCAACCAGGAGTCTTTCACCTGCCGACGGAGATGACCCTTCGCCGCCAGTTGTATCGCGGACGTCGCAGCGGTGTTCCAGACCATACCCACTGCCATCACTTCGTGAGCCCAGAACCAGGCGTCACGGAGCGCTTGTTCGCTCACCGGCAATTGTTTGAAGGTCGAACGCGCCCAAGCCGGATGCTTGAAGTTCACCCTGGGCAACACCCAGCCGGGCGTTCTTTGGAAGACTTTGACCGACGCAGCCGACTTCACGAGCTCAGGAATGATCTGTACCGCGCTCGCGCCTGTCCCAATGACTGCAACCCTCTTATCGCCGAGATCGTAGCCATGGTCCCATCGAGCGCTGTGGATCTTCTTTCCCTCGTACGAGTCAATACCCCGAATATCCGGAAAGCTGGCGTCGGCAAGTGGTCCACTGGCCATCACAACTGAAAGAGCTTGATAACGCTTTCCGTCAGCCGTGTCGGCCACCCAGATGCCGGCACCCTCATCGAATTCCAAGGCGGTTACATCGGTATCAAACTGGATGAACCGGGCAAGGTCGTACTTGGTGACGATCTCGTCGATATATTCGAGGATCTCAGCGCTCCCCGAGTAGGTACGAGTCCAGCCCGGGTTCGGCTCGAACGAGTAGGAGTAGAGAAGTGAGGGAATATCGCAGGCCGCACCGGGATAGGTATTGTCTCGCCAGGTGCCTCCGACGCGATTTGACCGTTCCACGATGACGAAGTCATCTGTGCCCTCTTGAAGCAGTCTGATCGCCGTACCGATACCTGCGAACCCGGCGCCGACGATCAAGGTCGTCGTCGTGCCTGTCATTTGGCCACCGGTTCGTAGGTCAGTTCGTCCGTCCAGGATGGCGGCCGGCCGAAAATCTGAACAGGGAAAACATCGATCGCATTGCCAAGGCGCTGAGACACGAAGTGCAGAGGCTGGGACCGCTTGATTGAAGACGACATGTGCGCCTTCAAGATGTGATAGCCGGGCACCCTCCGCGTATGCTCACTGCGGTCGCCGACATTGGCATACCGCGTCACTGCATTGTATAACTTCTCCTCGGACAGACCCATAGCGTTGAGATTCATCAACATGCGCGTCAGGAGCGGGATATACAGCAACGCGCCTGTGAGAATGCGCGGGTCCACCAGAGCACCCGCAGTTTGAATTGCGTGGATTCGCATGGGGCTGGCGCCCAGGTCATTCAAGACCTGGAAGCCAACCGCGAGATGCCTCGATTCGTCGCTGTTGACCTTGTTGAACACCTCCCCGCACACAGGGTCGTCAACCTCATCGAGGAGAAACTTCAGCAGCGCTCCGTCGAGCGCAGTCTCCAGTGCCGGAATTGCGGCCCCGATCACGGTCAGGGGAAGGGCTTCGGCATAACGGTCCAGCCATTCGATGACCAGCCGAATATTCTTGTTCGGGACCGGTTTCTCGCCTTCCTCGATCATGCCCCAGCGACGCATCAGGGCAAGTTCGGCATTGGCGTGACGCTGCTCCTCGGCGTGAAAGTAACGGTAAATGTCTCCGAGCGCTTCGAATGGCGCCTTCGGAGCCATCGCGGCGAAGGCACGTGCTCCAACATGCTCAATCCACACCACGTCGGACATGAATTGCTTGAGTTTGGGACGCTGTTCATCGGTGATCAGTTCCGCGCCAGGGGCGTCCCAATCGATATCGGCGAGAGCCCATTGCTTGTTTTTGATTGTCTCGAGCATGTCGCTATATGCGAAAGCCATTTTTCCTGCTCCTCTACTCGGCTGAATCGTTCCATGAGGCCATGCGCTCCACGAGGCCCAGCGTGCGTGTAAAGGGACCGGGTAGGGCTCTCTTGAGTTGCCACAAGACTTTGGCATCGAGTTGGGGTACTACATAAATTTGTCCGCGATCGTGCGCGTTCAACGTCGTTCGAGCAACGTGCTGTGGCGAAATGCCGGTCCATTTCATCAGGTTGGTCGCGAGTCGTGTAGCCGCCTCGTCGATTTGAGGATTATTGACGATGTTCGTCTTCACGAAGGTGGGGCAAAGCACTGTGACGTTGACGTCAGTACCGCTCAGTTCGGCCGCCAATGTCTCCGACAGAGCGAGCACTCCGGCCTTGCTCACGTTGTAAGCCGCCATCCGAGGGGCCGAGCCAAAGCTCGCTGCGGACGCCACATTGATGACTCCGCCATGCCCATTGCTCCGGAGCCGAGGCACAAAAGTCTCGCAGCCGTAGATAACGCCCCAGAGGTTGACAGAAATCGCCGCTTTCCAGTCCTCGATCGACGTCGCGCCGATGCGGTTGCCGCCCGCACCGATTCCGGCGTTGTTGATGACGAGGCTCGCAGCCTTCCCAAACCAGTCTTCGCTCACATCAGCGAGGTTGCGGATCTGCTCAAGATCGGTGACGTCGCATGCGATGTCGAAGCCCTCGCCGCCAGCGTGCCTCACCAACTCTGCCGACTCTTTTGCGGTGACTGGATCTCTGTCGGCGCAAACTACGCGTCCACCTCGGCGTGCAAGCTCAACGGCGAATGCGCGGCCGATACCGCTTCCTGCGCCCGTGACGACTGCATCGGCTCGGTGCGTTCTGCCTGGTGAGCCGCCGAACGGCAGCAATCTCATCTGTCTGCCTTTCGGGTCGCGACATTGACGTCGGCTGCGGGGAAACGCTCAATTGGGGGCACCAGCCACCATTGGGGTCGCATGCCACCAGTTTTGTCGCGGGGCGAACACTTTGTCAAGATTGAGAGGTGCGGTCGAGAAACAAGCGCTGGGGTGGTCGGACCGGTGCTGAGCGTCGAGCAGAGCGGCGGCAGCAATTGATCGAAGCCGCAACCGAGATCTGGAGTGAGAGCGGTTGGGCCGCAGTGACTATGCGCGGCGTATGCGCCCGCACGAGGCTGAACGATCGATACTTCTACGAGGACTTCAAGACGCGCGATGAGCTGCTCGTCGCAGCGTGGGATGGCGTCCGCAATGACATGCTCGGCGAGGTCGCCGCGCTGTTCGACGCTCGGGTGAATCGGCCGCCGATCGAAACCATCACCGCGGCGATCGCCATCGTGGTCGACCGGATCGCACGCGATCCCGGTCGGGCGCACATCCTCCTCGCTCAGCATGTTGGTAGCTCACCGCTACAAGACCGCCGCGCCGTTGCGCTACAGGAAGCAACGCAGTTGGTCGTTGAGGCAAGCCGGCCACACCTCCGACAAGGTGCCGACGAGATAGCCCTTCGCATGGACACTCTGATCGCTGTCGGGGGGTTCGTCGAAGTCATGACGGCCTGGCACTCGGGCCTGCTTGCGGTGACCGAGAAGGAAATGGTCGCGCACACCAGCAGACTGGCTGAAACCCTGGCTCAACGCTATCTCGTCAGCGACTGATCCAGGCTCACAGGGCCAGCCAGCTCCGTGGCGATCGCTGCGAACCGCATTGGCGGGTCCGACTGCCGTCTTGCCCGGCTACCGAGCACCGAATCCGTGAGTCGACCGGCGCATCGCACCCTGTTCGGAAGGAGCGACGCAGGAACGGTGCTCCTGCGTCGCCGAACTTCCGCACCTTTGCTATCCCGGCTGAGCGATAACTCTCTGTGAACCGTCTTGGTCGAACAGTTCTTTGCTCCAACGCTCCAGGACCGCGGCGCTGTCCCAATCATCAGGGTGGAAACCCGGGCGGTTGTAGGAACGGAATCGCCGCAGCGCATCGGCGGTGAACATCGGGGTGCGACTGAAGCGGTACAGACTGCGCACCAACGTGACCGGGTTATATGAGGCTTTATCAGCGGCCATGGACAAGGCAGTCTGCAGAATGAGTTCGCCGAACAGAATTACTGAAGCGATCCGCATGCCCCGTACGCGGGTGCGCTCGGCTCCTCCCACCAGCCGATAGACGTCGAAGGCAACCGCTTTGTGCTCCGACTCCTCGAAGGCATGCCACAGCAGAATCGGTCGAACCTCTGTCTGTCCGATGAGCTTCTGGGCGTCTTCGCTGGTAAGAATGATTTCTGCCAGCGTAGCGGTGTAGTGCTCCAACGCGGAGGTCATGGACAGCCGCATTTCCGGCGAAAAGCGCCGTTCCAATCGCTTGATCAGGCGTGCGACATGACAGTCGATTCGCGCCGTCGGATACCCCATGGCCTGGAGTCGCTCGTTGAGGAGACGATGCTGGTGTCGATGTGTGGCCTCTTGTCCGATGAAACCCTTGACCGCTGTCTCTAGTTGGGGATCGTCGATGGAACTCTGGAAGTTCCTGACCGAGCGGATGAAGAAATCCTCGCCTTCCGGGAACGTCGCAGAAAGCACCGAGATGAAATGGCTCATCACCAGGTCGCCATCCACGAAATGTTGCCGCTTCGTGGATGTCGGCATCGGAAAACGAACACGCCTGGGTTTTGGCAGCACGCGGGTCCTGGTCCGGGCTTGATCTTCCGACATTTGAGGTCCTTCCTCGAAGTTGGATCTGACTTTATGCCTTGTCAGATAAGACTGCCAGACTGTAGGACATGAGTCCAGCACGTGTTTATGGCGGGCTGTCCGCAGCTCAACGCGATGCGCAGCGCCGCGTGATGTTGATTGATGCCGCGGTCTCAATCATGGGCACCCACGGAGCTGCCGCGTGCACCGTGACCGCCGTGTGTGCGAAGTCAGGAGTGACGAGCCGGTACTTCTACCAGCAGTTTCGCGACCGAGACGCGCTCTTGCGCGCGGTATTTGCCAAGATCTCCGCCACCTTCCAGGCGGTGATAACCAGCGCCATTCCGGACGACACGGTTGCGCCTCAAGAACTCGCTTACGCTCCGATCAAGGCCCTGGTTCAGGTGATCGAGAACGATCCCAGCATGGCCCGCATACTGTTTGTCGAATCGGGCGCAGAACCCCTCCTTCGGCAGCTGCGAAGCGAGCTGATGACCGATTTTGCGGAGCTGGTACTCAGAGAGGCCCGCTTGCACCTCGATATACCCAGCGATGTGCTTCAAGTGGCAGATCTCGCCGCTACCTACGGTGTCGGGGGCCTGTTCGAGATACTCCGTCGCTGGATAGACGGACAACTGAACCTCTCGACTGAAATGCTTATCGAGCACGGTGCGGGTTTTCTCGGCAGTCTCGGCCTATATACCCTCGGGCAGGCGCCTGATCAGGCTGCTCCGCGGCCGGCCGCAGCTGACGAGACCCGATAGATTCTGACCGACCCGGCTATATGCACGACTCGGTTGGCTGAGGCGCATGGCGCGACGCTGACAATCACTGCTGGCGTTCACCCGAGATCGCGACCGTAGACTCCACGCGCGCCGGACCCTCAACCTCGTAGAAGTAGCCGCCGCCGCGCTTCCGCGCCGACACCAGCAGCCACGAGGAACTCGATACGACCTCCCAAGGGCCTACCCTGCCAGGCTGGAGGCTCACAGCGGTGGGCCGTCAGTTCGTTCTCCGTTTTTAGGACCTCTATGAGGTCAGGAGCTACCCCTTGAGATGAAGATCATCGACCTCGTTCTCGCGGAGTCACTGCGGCTTGCCCGCGCCGGTTCCCGGTTCCCGGTGGGCGCAAGACGGTTCGCGACATCATCACCGGGTAACACATCCGGCCAGCGGCATGTGTGCCGTCGCGCCCGCAGTCAATTCCTCCGATCGCTCGATCTGCAGCGAAGCGCACCGCTTCGATCCATCGCGATTCGACGGAATCACGGCGCGGGAAATAAGTCCGACGCCCGCCCTTCCGCCGTTGTCACCTGATGTTAATTGCGGCTAACATCAGCGCCTAGCAGATCGACGTCGATGCTCGCCCGGAGGGAAAACTTTGGTACAGGTCTTGCCCGATCGGGTCGACGACACCGCGCCCAGCTATCTCAAGAACCGCGAAGGACTGAGCGCGCAACTCGACACCATCGCGGAGCAACTGGCGCTGGTCAACGGCGGCGGCGGCGCAAAATACGTTGCGCGCCACCGCAAGCGGGGCAAGCTGCTCGTCCGCGAGCGCATCGAGCTGATGCTCGACCCCGACACAGCGTTCCTCGAACTATGCCCCTTCGCCGCCTGGGGCAGTAAGTTCCCCGTCGGCGGTAGCGTGGTGGTAGGCATCGGCGTGGTCGAGGGCATCGAGTCGATGATCGTCGCCCACGACCCCACCGTCCGCGGCGGCGCATCGAACCCCTATACCTTCCGCAAGGTGTTCCGCGGCATGGCCATCGCGCGGGAGAACCGACTGCCCATCATCAACATCGTCGAGTCTGGCGGCGCCGACCTGCCCACACAGGCAGAGATCTTCGTGCCCGGCGGACAGCTGTTCCACGACTTGACACAGCACAGCGCAGCGGGGCTGCCGACACTGGCCTTGGTCTTCGGCAACTCGACCGCGGGAGGCGCGTACGTCCCGGGCATGTGCGACTACGTCGTGATGGTGCGCAACCGTTCCAAGGTGTTCCTCGGGGGTCCGCCGCTGGTCAAGATGGCCACGGGCGAGGTCTCCGATGACGAATCGCTCGGCGGCGCCGACATGCACGCCCGCACCTCGGGGCTGGCCGATTACATGGCCGAGGATGAGCAGGATGCGATCCGCATCGGCCGTCGCATCATGGCGCGGCTCAACTGGCGGAAGAACGGCCCCGGACCCACCACGCCGCCGCACCCGCCGGTGCACGACCCCGATCAGCTACTCGGCATCGCCTCCGTCGATCCGAAGGTGCCCTTCGACCCCCGCGACGTCATCGCCCGAGTGGTCGACGGGTCGGCCTTCGACGAGTTCAAACCTCTCTACGGCACCTCACTCGTCACTGGCTGGGCCTCGATCCACGGCTTCCCGGTCGGCATCCTCGCAAACGCACGCGGCATCCTGTTCAGTGAGGAGGCCGAGAAGGGTTCGCAATTCATCCAACTGGCAAATCAGATCGACACCCCCCTCATCTTCCTGCAGAACACCACCGGTTTCATGGTCGGTGCCGAGTACGAGCAGGGCGGCATCATCAAGGACGGCGCCAAGATGATCAACGCCGTATCAAACAGCACAGTCCCGCACGTGACCATCACCATGGGTGCGTCCTACGGTGCCGGGAACTACGGCATGTGCGGGCGGTCGTACTCACCGCGTTTCCTATTCGCTTGGCCTAACTCGAAGTCGGCCGTGATGGGTCCGGCGCAACTGGCCGGAGTGCTGTCCATCGTGGCGCGCGAGTCCGCCGCCGACCGCGGGCTGCCCTTCGACGAGGAGGCCGACGCCCAGATGCGCGCCGCCGTCGAGGAACAGATCGAGCGCGAATCCGTCGCACTGGCCAACAGCGGCCGCCTTTACGACGACGGGATCATAGATCCCCGCGACACGCGGACCGTTCTCGGGTTCTGCCTGTCGGTGATCCACAACGGCGAGGTCCGTGGCCAGCGTGGCTACGGCGTGTTCCGGATGTGATGGCGATGCCTAAGATCCGCAAGGTCCTGGTCGCCAACCGTGGCGAGATCGCGCGGCGGGTGTTCCGCACTTGCCGCGACCTCGGGATCGCCACTGTGGCGGTCTATTCCGACGCCGACGCCGACGCGTGGCACGTCGCCGACGCCGACGAGGCCGTGCACCTTCCCGGCTCGTCTGCCGCCGAGACGTACCTCGACATCCACCGGATCATCGCCGCTGCCTCGCTCACCGGCGCGGACGCAGTACACCCCGGCTACGGCTTCCTTTCGGAAAACGCCGGGTTCGCGCGTGCCTGTGCCGCCGCTGACCTCATCTTCATCGGTCCGCCGCCCGGGGCGATCGACGCGATGGGCTCGAAGCTGCAGGCTAAGAGGACGATGTCCGACGCGGGGGTGCCTGTGCTGCCCGGTGGCGAGACGACGGGGCTATCGGCCGAGCAGCTGGCGAAGCTGGCCGCCGACGTCGGCTACCCCGTGCTGGTCAAGGCCAGCGCCGGCGGCGGCGGCCGAGGCATGCGCGTTGTCGCGTCGCCGGACGAGCTCGACGAGGCGGTCGCCTCCGCTTCGCGTGAGGCCGCGGCCGCGTTCGCCGACGGCACCGTCTTTCTCGAGCGTTACGTCCGGCGCCCGCGCCACGTCGAGATCCAGATCATGGCCGACACGCACGGAAACGTCGTCTCTCTGTTCGAGCGCGAGTGCTCCGTGCAGCGTCGACACCAGAAGGTGATCGAGGAGGCGCCGTCACCGGTCGTCGACGACGCGTTGCGTGCTCGGATGAGCGAGGCCGCCATCGCCGCCGCGCGCGCCGTCGGTTACGTGGGCGCCGGGACGGTCGAGTTCGTCTATGACGCCGCTCAGGATGGCAAAGCCGACTCCTTCGCCTTCCTCGAGATGAACACCCGGCTGCAGGTCGAGCACCCGGTTACCGAGCTGATCACCGGCCTCGACCTAGTGCGTGCCCAGCTGCTCGTAGCCATGGGCCGCCCGCTGCCCGAGGAGATGCACAACCCGCGAATTCGCGGTCACGCGGTCGAGGCCCGTCTGTGCGCCGAGGATCCCGCCGACGACTACCGGCCCCACACCGGCACCCTGCGCACCATCGATGTCCCGGCGCTCGCCGGCGTGCGGGTTGACTCGGGTTTTCGTGCCGGTTCGGTCATCAGTCATTACTACGATTCGCTGCTGGCCAAGGTCATCGCGTGGGCACCAACGCGCGACGAGGCACTTGCCAGCCTCTCGGCGGCGCTGGCCGGCGCCCGTATTCACGGCGTGACCACAAATCGCAACCTGCTTGTGCGCGTCCTGCGCCATGACGAGTTCGCCGGGCGGGGCACCGACACTGGTTTCCTTGACCGACACGACGTCGCCGAACTCGGCGCTGCCCTCCTTGACACGCAGGCAGAGCAACTGCACGCCGTCGCGGCGACCGTCGCCAGCGTGGCCGCGCGGCGTGCCGCGGCGACGATCCAGGCCACATTGCCCGCTGGCTGGCGCAACAACCCATCGCAATCGCAGATCACGACATGGCAGACCCAGGACGGGCGCGAAGTGCGCGTCGGGTACACGTTACGTCTGACGGACACCTGCCTGCGCATCGATGACGAGGCGTTGGCCGACGTCGAGCTTGTCGCCGGCAGCAGCGAGCGAGTTGTGCTGCGCGTGAACGGCGTGCGCCGCGCCTACGACATAGTCCTCGACCGCGATATCGCCCACGTCGACTCGGTCGCCGGCTACTCCGCCCTGCGGCTGGCGCCGCGCTTCGTCGACCCGAGCACTCTGAACCCGCCCGGGTCGCTCACCGCGCCGATGCCGGGCTCGGTGATCCGACTACCGGTCGCCGAGGGCGAGACGGTGTCAGCCGGTCAAACGCTCGTCGTCCTGGAGGCGATGAAGATGGAGCACACCGTCGCGAGCCCGATCGACGGGGTGCTGAGCGCCCTGCCGGTCCAGGTCGGCCATCAGGTCTCGAGCGGTGATGTACTCGCCGTGGTCGAGGCGGTGGACGGCGGTGAAGTGGCGTCGCACGCCACGGAGCTCTAATGAACCCGGCGCGCTCCCGATCGGTGGCGCGTCGATACCGATGTGAGGAGCGTCATGGAATTGCACGAGACAGAGGAACGTCAGGACCTGCGCAAGGCGGTCGCCGAGATCGCCAAGGACTTCGGACACGAGTACTACCTGGAAAAGTCGCTGGCCGGCGGGAAGAGCACCGAGCTGTGGCAGGCCGTAGGCAAACAGGGCTTCCTCGGGGTGAACCTTTCCGAGCAGTACGGCGGCGGCGGCGGCGGTATCTACGACATGCAGATCGTCGGTGAGGAGCTCGCCGCGGCGGGCTGCCCGCTGCTGATGACCGTCGTCTCGCCGACCATCTGCGGCACGATCATCCAGGCATTCGGCAGTGAGGAACTCAAGCAGCAGTGGCTGCCGGGCATCGCCAGCGGCGAGACGATCATGGCCTTCGCGATCACCGAGCCGGACGCGGGCTCGAACTCGCACAACATCTCCACGACCGCGAAACGCGACGGTGACGACTGGGTCATCAACGGCACCAAGTACTACATCTCCGGTGTCGACGAGGCCGAGGCGATCCTGGTCGTCACCCGCACCTCTACCAACGACCGTGGCCGCGGGCTTCTCAGCCTGCTCGTCGTGCCCACCGATGCCCCCGGGCTGACCAAGTCGCTCATCCCGGTGCAGGCGGTGACTCCGGAGAAACAGTTCACTCTGTTCTTCGACGACGTCCGGGTGCCAGCAGCCAGCCTGATCGGTGCGGAGAACGAGGGCCTGCGCCAAGTCTTCATGGGCCTGAACCCGGAGCGAATCTTGGGGGCAGCGCTCGGCAACGGCATCGGTCGTTACGCGCTCGACAAGGCGGCCGGTTACGCCCGTGAACGCCACGTGTGGGGCGCGCCGATCGGCTCGCACCAGGGCGTATCGCACCCGCTTGCCCACGCCAAGATCCAGGTTGAGCTGGCTCGGTTGATGACCCAGCGTGCCGCCTCCCTGCACGACGCCGGCGACCCCGGGTCGGGTGAGGCGTCGAACATGGCGAAATATGCCGCAGCCGAGGCGGGCATCCTGGCGCTCGACCAGGCAATTCAGACCCACGGTGGCAACGGCATGGCCACCGAGTACGGCCTCGCCACGTTGTGGGGTCCGGCCCGGCTCATGCGCACCGCCCCGATCAGCCGCGAGATGATCCTCAACTTCGTGGCGCAGCACAGCCTGAATCTTCCCGCGTCCTACTGAGTCGCCGCGGACTGAAAGGGAATCGCATGCAACTCGGCATCGGTCAGTGGGTGACCCGGCGCTCCCTCCTCAACGGCGGGCGCACCGCGTTGATCAGCAACGGCGAGCACATCACCTACGCCGACCTCGATCGGCGCACCAACCAGGTCGCCGCCGCACTCATCACCCTCGGCGTGCGCAGGGGCGATCGGGTCGCTGTGCTGCTGGTCAATTCGACCGAGTTCATCGAGGTACTGCTGAGCTGCGCCAAAATCGGCGCACTTGCAGTGCCGCTCAACGTACGCCTTGCCGGACTCGAGATCGGCTACATCCTGGCCGACTCCGGGGCCGACATCCTGGTCTTCCACGAGCAGCTGGCCGCTCAGGCCACGAGGGCCGTCACCGAGCCCGGAGTCCGCGTGCGCCACGTCGTGCGCGCCGGTGGGGTACCGGCGCCGGGTGAGCTCGGCTACGAAGACGTCGTCTCGGCGGGAGCGCCCGAACCGCTCGGCGGTGACGTCGACGGCCGCGACCCCGCGTTCATCATGTACACGTCGGGGACGACGGGCCGACCCAAGGGCGCGATCCTCACCCACGACAACCTGCTATGGAACGCGATCAACGTCCTCGGCACCGACATCGGCCTGCGGGGCGAGGACGTCACCGTCGCGGTGGCGCCGATGTTCCACATCGGCGGGCTCGGAGTACACATACTGCCGCTGCTCTACGTCGGCGGCGCCAGCGTCATCATGCCGTCCTTCGAGCCGCGAGCGACGCTGCAGGCGATGGCCGACCACCACGTCACGGTCCAGTTCATGGTGCCGGCCATGTGGACCGCACTCACGCAGGTGCCCGACTTCGACTCCTTCAATCTGTCTGCGCTGCGTTTCGCCATGGGCGGTGGGTCGCCCGTCCCCCTCACGGTCATCGATTTCATGCGCGAGCGAGGCGTGCCCTTCACCGAGGGCTTCGGCATGACCGAGACCGCTCCCCTGGTGACCGTCCTCGACGCCGAGAACATCAGCAAGCGGGCCGGGTCGATCGGCCGCGTGGCAATGCATGTCGATGCCCGCATCGTCGACGACGACGACCGCGACGTCGCGACCGACACCGTGGGCGAACTGATCGTGCGCGGCCCGAACGTGTTCGCCGGCTACTGGATGAAAGCCGAGGCGAGCGCCGAGGCGTTACGCGGGGGCTGGTTCCACACGGGCGATCTGGGGCGTATGGACGCGGAGGGCTACATCACCCTCGTCGACCGCAAGAAGGACATGATCATCTCCGGCGGCGAGAACGTCTACCCGATCGAGGTCGAGCAGGTTCTCTTCCGCCACCCGGCGGTACTCGACGCCGCCGTGATCGGCGGCAAGGACTCGAAGTGGGGCGAACGCGTCGTCGCGATCGTCGTCGCCGACCCGGCAACACAGGCACCTAGCGCCGAGGAGATCGTGGCTTGGTGCCGGGAGCGGCTGGCGCACTTCAAGTGTCCGCGCGACGTGCACTTCGTCGCCGAACTGCCGCGCAACGCCACCGGCAAGCTACTCAAGACCGAGCTTCGCGCGCAGTTCACGGGCATCACGGGCGGAGTCGTCCTGCGCTGAGCCGTGCCCTGCACATCGCCGCTTCGCAAGTTTAGGTGGCGGAGCCTCGAAATCGGTGAACTGAAGAAGAGAATACGACCGCATTGGCGAGGGTTAGCGATTTCGTTCATCTCTCTCGAGATGGTGCGGCGGGTGTCGGCGCAGGCAATCCCAGCGTCGGTAGGATCACTGTTCTGCGGATCGGGCCGCGAACAACGTCAACCACAAGTCGGCAGGAGGAGTGAACGTGGCCGGTTTGCGTCGCAAACTGCTCCTCGAGGCCGCCGCCGACCTGTTCGCGCGCCAAGGCTTTCACGCCGTGGGCATCGACGACATCGGTGCCGCAGCAGGGGTGAGCGGGCCGGCCGTCTACCGGCACTTTCAGAACAAGGACGCGATCCTGCGCGAACTGTGCGACGCCGCCATGACTGAGCTGCTGGCCGGCGCCCGCCGCGCCACCGCGGCCGGCACACCGACGGAGGTCCTGCACGCCCTGGTCGACCTGCACGCGGCCTTCGGCGCGCGACGACGCGGCCTGTTGGCCGTCTACGCCCGCGAGCACCGCTCGCTGTCGCCGCTGGCGACCCGTGCCCTGCGACGCCGACAGCACAGCTACGAGTCCTTCTGGGTCGACGCGCTCGTACGGGCACGCGGCGATCTGGACCGTGAGCGCGCACAGGGCCTGGTCGCCGCCGTGCTGTCATTGCTGAACGCGTCCGCGCACATGCCGGCGTCGCTGGACGACGCGACGATCGAGGCGATGCTGGCCGCCGCGGCCATTTCGGCGCTGTTCAGCGGCGCGCCGTGACCGGATTTCGGCGTGGCGGCTGGCTGAGTCCCCTCAGGGGTTGAAGCCGCCCCAGCATTTCACGACCTGTCTGCTGACGTAGTCGGACTCGGGGATACACAGCAGGTAGACGGCGCCGGCGCCGCACCGGATTGCTCAGCGTGTATCGAGCAGCGATTCGGGAATGTCCACCACTCGGGATCGCACGTACTCCCCGAGGCCTTGGCTTGGGCGTCCGGCCGGGTCGAGGAGGCCACCCCGTGACCGAGCAATCCGTGCACGACCACGTTGCGGGCGCGCAGGTTCGGCAGTTCGAAGCGCTCGATGCGCAGGTAGCGCCGTCTCCGGCCCGAGCAGCGTGCGCAGCCGCTCGACGCTGAGATACTCGCGTGCCCAGCGTAGCCGGGGTCGTCGCGGGCCCACAGTCCTAGATTGGCGTTGCCGCCCTTGTCCCCGGACCGTGCGCCGAGGACCCTCCCAAGGGGTGCGCGCCGCGTCGGCCCAGAGGGTGCGGTCAGCTCCGCGGGCGGGGCGATCCCAGCCGGCGGGACGGCACCGGTCGGCAATCTCGTGCCGCGTGCCGTGGGCGTCGACGAGCACGTGCGTGAGGGCCGAGCGCGGCGCATAGGCCGGCCGGTAGATGCCGAAGGCAGTCTCCGAGGATGGTGGCGTGGTGGTGTGAAGCCGGCGAAACCAGCCAGGGCAATCTCCATGACCCCGCCGGAGAATGCCCGGCCCACCTTCCGCGGGTCGGCGTCCTTGACCGTCGCACGCAGATGCGCGCAGGCCTGCTCGTTCGTCGGCGCGTCGGGCACGTCAAAATGCAGCAGTCGAACGTCGATTTCGTCGAAGGCTTCCCGCCGCCGAGAACGTCGAGGAGCTGCTGCTCGGCGAAGGCCGCCTTGGCCTCGATGTCGAGTCCGGTGAGCGCCATGGTCATCGTGTTGCGGAAGTCGCCTACCTCGTTCAATGCTACCTTAAGCGTGTCCGGCGGCGGACTGCCTTTAGTGTTGCTGATCGCTACCCGATCCTCAGCCTGTTGTGTCAGTCGGATGGTGTCGAAGTGGGTCACGACGTCGGGGCCGAGGTAGGCGGGTTCGGCGATCTCGTAGAGCAGCTGGGCGGTGACCGTTCCAACAGAGACGAGCCCCCCGGTGCCCGGATGTTTCGTGATGACCGAAGAGCCGTCTTCGGCGACCTCGGCGATCGGGAAACCCGGGTAGCGCCGGTCGGTGATCTCGTCGAGGAACGCGTAGTTGCCGCCCGTCGCCTGAGGGCCGCACTCGATGACGTGCCCGGGCGACCACGGCGCCCGCGAGACAGTCCCAGTCGGCGGCCGCCCAGGCGTGCCACCAGGCGGCAGTACCGACCACGAGGGAGGCGTCGGTGACTCGGCCGGTCACGACGACGTCGGCGCCCGAACGCAGCGCCTCGGTGATACCCCAGGCGCCAAGGTCGGCGTTGGCCGACACCGGTTTGGTGCTGCCGACTGGCGGCGTAATTGCCGCGAGGCAGCCGTGAAGGTCGTCACCCTCGACGTGGGCGACGCGCGCGGTGAGGCCGAGACGTCCGGCCAGCTCGCGCAACGCGGTGGCCAGGTCGGCGGGATTGAGCCCGCCCGCGTTCGCGACCACCTTGATGCGCCGGTCGAGACAGGTGCCCAGCACCTGCTCCATTTGGGTGAGGAAGGTGCGCGCGTACCCGCCGGACGGGTCCTTGGCCTGGGCCTTGGCCAGGATGAGCATGGTCAGCTCGGCCAGGTAGTCACCGCACAGGACGTCGATCGGTCCGCCCTCGACCATCTCTCGGGCTGCGGCGATGCGGTCGCCGTAGAGCCGGAGCAGTTGCCGATGCGGACCAGGACGCTCACCGCTGACGCCCTGTGAACTGGCCCGCGGCGCGTCCGCTACCGGGCGGCCCCGCGAAGGCCTGGGCGATCGCGAGCCATTGGTCGGCTAGCGGGCCGTCGGCGACCAGGGCGGTGTCGTCGCGGTGGCGGCGTTGGGTGACCAGCAGGCAGAAGTCCAGCGCCGGCCCGCTCACGCGGTTGGCGGCGTCTGCTGGCCCCCACGTCCAGACGGTGCCGTCCGGGGCGGTCAGCTCGACACGGACCGGGTCCGCGGGCAGGTCCAGACCGTTGGTCAGGTAGCTGAACGCGCGCGCGCCCACCCCGATGTGGGCCACGTGCCGCAGCCGTGCCGTGGCCTCGCGGGTCGCATCCAGAGCGTCGACGACGTCCTGGCCGTGCGCCCAGGTCTCCATCAGCCGCGCTGTCAGCGACGAGACCGCGCTCATCGGCGGCCCGAACCACGGCAGGCGGGTCGCCGGGTCGATGTTCGCGAACGCGGCTACGAGGGCTGCACGCGACGTGTCGAACCACGCGAGGACGTCGGCAGCCGGCAGGGGGCGGTAGCGCTCGGCAACGACGTCGGGTGAGATGCTGCCGTCGGCCATCATCGGCAGGTATTCGCCGCTGAACCCGTCGGGGTCGGTGGCCGAGCGCAGCGCCACGTCGTCGAAGAAGGCCAGATGGCTGATCTGGTCGCGGATCGTCCAGCCCACGGCCGGAGTCGGCGTGTCCCAGCCGTGCGGACCTTCGGGCAGCGGTGCGATGAGTTCGCGCAACGCGGCCGTTTCGGCCTCGATGTCGGCGATTACCGACTGCATGCTCACCGCCAAGTCAACATCCCTTCCACTGCGGCGCGCGCTTCTCGCGGAACGCCGTCGGGCCTTCCTGCGCGTCGTCGCTCAGATAGACCGGCTCCCAGATCTCGTCGGCCAGGTCGCACGCGGCGGCGAGGTGGTGCTGCGCCGAGAGGTACACGGTGCGCTTGGACGCGAGCACCGATAGCGGAGCGTTCGCGGCGATGCTGAGCGCCAACCGCTGGGTACGCCCGCGCAACTGATCGGCCGGCACCACCTCGTTGACCAAGCCGACCTGGTGGGCGCGCTCGGCGGTGATCGGGTCGCCGGTCAGCAGGATCTGCATGGCAACGCGCGGGGGCACCAGCCACGACAGCGGTGTTGCCCACGGCGAACCGCGGCCGACCTTGACCTCGCTGACGGCGAAGGTCGCGTGTTCGGCAGCCACGACCAGGTCGCACTGCTGCGCGAGCAGGAAGCCCCCGGCGAACGCGACACCGTTGACGGCCGCGATCGTCGGCTTCGCGACGTCGATGTTGCGGCCGAACTGCGGAGCGAAGTCCTTCGGCGGCATCTTGAGCGCGTTCTGCGCCATCTCCTTCAAGTCCCCGCCGGCACAGAACGCCTTATCCCCTGCGCCGGTGAGGACCAGCACCTTCGCCGCGTCGTCGTCGTTGAAGCGACGCACCGCGTCGAAAAGCCCCGTGCGCACAGCGTTGTTCAGCGCGTTGCGCGCCTCGGGGCGGTTGATCGTCAGCCAGGCCACGCTGTCGACGACCTCGTAGCGAATCGGTTGCTCGCCCACTGGGTCCTCCGTCCCTCAACGTCGCCCCGCATCTGAGCGGCAGTTCACCCCGGCACCTCGACGAACGGGTCGGCCAGCTCAACGGTGGCTTCACTCGGTACGCAGGGACCGTCCTCACTCGAGACGAGCAGTTCGAGGTCGACGAGGCGCCGCCCCGCGTCCTGCCGTTTGCCGACGACCTTGCCGCTCAGGGTCGCGGTCTGGCCCGGGTAGATCGACCGGATCATCGAGATTTTGCGGCGTCGGATGAGCGCGTCGGGTCCGGCCCATTCGTTGAGGCCGCGGTCGATGAAGCCATGGAAGAAGAGGGTTGACAGGTAGATCGTGCGCTGGCCCTGGCTGCGCGCGTAGTCGGGGTCGTGGTGACCGGGAAACCAGTCCCATGTCGAAGCCGCGTTCATGCAGATGCGCTTGTAGCTGATCTCGATCGAGACGGGCGTGAGGGTGTCGCCGACGGTGATGTCCTCGAACCGCACGGGGACGCGGACCATGCTGTGCTCGGTGGAGTCGTTCATGATGCGCCTTCACTATCGGCGGTGTCGTATCGGAAGAGCACGTTGGTGTTGCGGCCGATGACCTCACCGTGCTGGTCGGAGAAGGTGCTCACCGTGGTGATGAACACGCCGGTGCCCACCCGCGTCGTCTTCGGCTCGGAGATCGAGTCGACCTCTTCCACAATCGACACATGATCGCCCACCCGGGGCCGGCGTTCGAACTCCGTCGTCGTTGATGCGTTGATGATGTGGTGGCCGGGCAACGGGACGCTGAGCGCGAACATCATGTCCGCACGCGCTAGGTACTCGGGCACCCACTGCGGCGCGAAGCCGAGGCTCATCAGCAGTCCGGGCGGGCAGTCCTCACCCTCCCAATAGCGGGGGTTCGCGTCCTCGACGAGCGAGCAGTAGTACAACACCATCGAGCGGTCGATCGGGAACCACGCACGCCGCGGTTCCGAGCGATGACCGATCCACGCCCGGCCCTCGTCGAAGGTCCCGAACGTCATGCCCAGGCCGGTGACGTCGCTCGTCGGCGCGCTCACGAGGCCACCAGCACGACGGCGCTCCCCTTTATCGCGGGTTCGCCGGTCTGGCGCGTGACCACGAGTTCGAGGTCGGCCACCTGCTGCCCTCCGGCCTCACGCACGCCGGTGACCCTGCCGGCGAAGCTGAGCAGGTCACCGGGCCATACCTGACCGGTGAAACGGATGCCGAACGAGCGGATGTTGGCCAGACCTACCCAGGCGGTCAGCCGCTGGGCGAGCACGCCGCCGTGCAGCAGTCCCATGCCGAACACACCGGGCATGCCGGCCGCGCGGGCGAACTCTTCGTCGTGGTGGATCGGGTTGAAGTCGCCGCCGGCGCCGGCGTAGCGAACGATGTGTGAGCGCGTCAGCGGGCCGAACTGTGAGGTCGGCATCTCGTCGCCGGCGGCCAACGCCACCGGTGCGGAGGATGTCGTCATTGGGTGGAGCCTCCGGTTTCGATCAAGACGTCGGTCTGGCGCACGACGAGCTCGTCGCGCTGATTGGTGAAGTCGGTCTCGATCGTGACCATTGTCATGGTGCCGCCGCGCTTGCCCTCGCGGCTGGTCACGTTCGACACCCGGCGCGTCTCGGTGAGCTCGTCGCCGACGAACACCGGCGCGAAATACTCCCAGCCGCACTCACCGTGCAGTACGCGTCGCAGGTCGAGCCCGAGGGCGCCGAACATGTCGTCGTCGGCGCGCCAGTGAGCCGAGGAGACGACGAAGGTCGGCGGAGCGGGGATCGCGCTGAAGCCGGCGGCCCGGGCGGCTGCGGCGTCCTGGTAGATCGGGTCACGGTCGCCGAGCGAAAGCGCGAACTCGCGCACTTTGGACCGGTCGACGGGAAACGTGGTCCTCCCGAGCCGCGTCCCGATAAGCGAGGCGTCAGCCACTCTGGTCACCTTCCCCGCCGGCGAAGGCCGGCGCACAATCGCGGATGAGGCTGCCAATGTTCTCGGCGATGCGTTCGGGCGCGAGGCCAATCGAGGGTGAGTAGAGAACGATGTGGTCCAGCACGCCCTCATAGCGGCGCAGCCCGTCGCGGACCTCGGCGGCGGTGCCGGCCACAGCCATCGCGTCGATCATGTCGTCGGTGACCGCGGCGAACATGGCCGGCAGGTCACGCCGCGCGAACGCGTCGCGGATGGCCGCCCCCTGCGCGGCGAAACCGCTCACATCGAGAACGGGCTCGTAGGTCTTCACCGAGGAGTAGAACGCGATCTGCTGCGCGGCCTCACGACGCGCGATCTGCGGGTCGTCGTGCACCGCGCAGATGACCATCGAGACGATCTCAACGTCGGCGGGATCGCGTCCGGCCCGCTCCGCACCGCGCACGACGGCTGGGCGGGCGACCTCCTCGACGTAAGCCGTGGTGAACAGCGGATGACCAGCCAACCCGTCGGCCACGCGCCCGGCCACCTCGCACATCCGCGGACGCACGCCCGCGGTGATGATCGGGATCGCTCGCTTCGGCGGCGCGACGTCGCCGGTCGGGACGAGATTCATCCGGTAGAAGCGACCCTCGTGGCGCACTGGGCCCTCGTGCAGGTTCCAGATCCGACGCACGAGCGGGACCAACTCCTCCATGCGCAGAGCGGGAGCGGAGGTGTCCTCCACGCCGTGCCAGTCGCTCATCATGCGGCGTGTGCCGTTGCCGAGCCCGAGCACGACGCGCCCGCCGGAGAGCTCGTCGAGGTCGCGCGCCTCTGTGGCGAGCACGAGCGGGCTGCGCCCGACGCCGTACAGGATCGACGACCCGATGCGGCAGCGCTTTGTGCGCGCGGCCATCGCGGCCATCGAGATCGAGCCGGAGCGCGAGTAGAACTCCGAGGCCCAGGCGGCGTCGAAGCCGGCGAGATCGGCAGCCTCGGCGGTCTCGACGAGGGTGGCCAAGTCCGCGCCGAGCACCGAGACGCCGTACGTGCTCACGACGCCGCCGGCCCGAATCGGACCAGCCCAAAATTGTCGTTCACCCGCTCGAACACCGCGCGCACTCGCGCGCCGATGACGACGTCATCGGGGGCCACGCCCTCGAGACTGGCCAACAACTGCGGCCCCTCGTCCAGACGAACGAGCACGACCACGTACGGCTCGCTGCGCGGGAACGAGTCCCACGGGGGGCGGTACACCGGCGCGAAACTGACGATCTCACCAGTACCCGCCGCGGTCTCCCAGGCCAACTCACCGTCATGGCAGACGGGACACACGAGCCGCGGGTAGAGGAACGGGTGGCCGTTCGCGCACCGCTGGAAAACGAGTACGCCGCGGGCCGCCGCTGCGAAGTAGGGCCGGTTGACATCGGTCAGCGGCGGCAGCGCCTCAGGATCGTGCAGACCGTCGAGGGAACTCGAAGCTGCGGTCATGACGCTCCCTCCATCACCATGCTGACGTGACTGCACAGCATCGAGCCGTAGCTGTGCACGAACGCGGTATCCGCCCCGAGCACCTGACGGCCCTCGGCGCGACCGGACAGCTGCCAGTAACCCTCAAGGATCTGCGAGATGCCAGAGGAGGTCCCGGTGTGCCCGAACCGGATCAGGCCGCCGTCGGTGTTCACCGGCAGGTCGCCGCCCGGATCAGCGCGCCCGTCACGGTAGAAATCGCCTGCCCCGCCGGGCTTCACGAAGCCCACCTCCTCCAGGATCATCGCCGGGTTGGAGGCGAAGGCGTCGTAGAGCAGAGCGATGTCGACGTCGGCCGGCGCCCGTCCGGAGCGCTCGAAGGCCATCGGACCCGAACGGGCGGCCCCGGTGCGACCCGGCCGGGCCAGCGAGGTCAGGAAGCCGTGGGTGTGACCCTCTCCAAAGCCGAGCAGGTGTACCGGCCGGTGCTTGCCCTCGCGGGCCCGGCGGGCCGAGCCCAGCACCAGCGCGCCACCACCCTCACAAGGAATCGAACAGTGGTAGAAGTGGAACGGCCCAGCGATCGGCCGGGACGACAGCACGTCTTCCACACTCAGGCGTTGCGAGCGGTGCGCGATCGCCGCGGGGTTCAACGCCGCCCACCGGTCCTGCGACGCGGTGACCTCGGCGATGTCCGCCTTGCCCTGTCCTGTCTCGTGCATCCAGGCCTGCGCGATCAAGCCGTAGAGCGCCGGCACGGACGGTCCGTAGGGCATCTCGAACGCGTGGTCGCACACCAGCGCCATCAGTTCGCGCCCGCCATCGCGGATCGGCGGAAACTTGCCCGCCGACACGACCAGCACCGTATCGGCCTCGCCCCGGGCGATGACGTTACTCGCCATGCGCGTCATGGCCAGATGAGTCCCGCCGCCAAGCTGACAGGTCATCTGAAGTTTCAGGTTGTGCAGCCCAAGGTAGTCCATGAGGTCCTCGGACAGGAAGACCGAGCCCTCGTCCGTCATCGGCCCAGCGCACACCAGGCCGTCGACCTCGTCCGGGACCACCCCTGCGTCGGCGAGAGCCGCGACCGCGGCGCGCACATGCAATTCAGTGGAGGTGTATGGAACGTTTCTTCCTGGACTAAGTTCGGCGGCACCGATGATGGCCGGCTGGTCGTGTGACATCCGGGCTCCTCTCGACCACGCGTTCAACGCCGGCCCCGACGTGAACGACGGTTAGCATAGCGTGCCCAGCGGTCCGAGTCACCCCCGCCCGCACCCGCCGCTAGCGCGGTATGAATAATCTGGAAAGTCGTTGCGCCTCTTCCCAAGAGGGCGCCGGGATGACCGAAACCCGCGCCGCTCGTGTCGTTTCTCGACGCTGTCCAGGTGACAGACGCGGCCGATCGTGAAGCCCGCTGGTTCCGGTGGGCGCCCGGCGCACGCCGGGCGGATCAATGCGCGCTCAGTCGCGCGTTTTTCTGAAGTGGCGCGGTGAACGACCGGTCCACCGTTTGAAGGCATGTGTGAAGTTCGTGAGGTCCGCGTACCCGAGTTCTGCCGCGATCTCGCTTACAGACACCGAGCTGTCGAGAAGTCGCAGAATTGCTCGCTCCTGCAAGAACGACTGACGTAATTCGCGAAAGGTGGTCCCCTCTTCGCTGAGGCGCCGCTTCAACGTGCTCGGGGATATCGAGAGCTCGCCCGCCGTCCGGCTAATGTTCGATTGTCCGGGATCTTTCTCCAGCAGATCCCTTACTTTTTCGGAGAACGACGTGTCACGTCGTTGATCGAGAGTTCGCTGCAAATCGGTGACGGCAATCCGATACGCAACAGGATCGGAGAATCGACAGACCTCCTCGAGCGTAGCCGCGGGAACGTGGACGAACGAGCTGGGGGCGCCGAAGAAGATCCGACCCGCCAACACTTCTTCATGAAGAACCCACGACTCCGGCGCTGAATGACTCAGATGCAGTTCAATATTCGGTACGGCACCCGCGAGCATGTCGAGCAGACGCAGCAGCGCCAGCCCACCGTAGGTGACGGCCAGGCAGTTCAGGCCAGCGTCACCTGTGCGACCGGTGAGCCCGATCGTGAGGCCGCGTTCAGTCGAATGGAACGACGGGCTGAGGGCTGTTGTGATCACCGGCAGATAAGCAAGCAACTCAACAACCTCGGCTACCGAGCCCGCGCTGACCAAGGGAACACTGAGTGCCCCAAAGGACGTCAGTTTGGCGTGTTCGGCGAACGCGAAACCCAGACGGGTTCCCTGATCACAATCGAAATCGGGGTATATCTCCCTGAACCACCGTAAGGGGACCTGCGCGTCGCGCCCCACCAACATCGACTCGGTGACGTGGTCGCGAACCATGAGGCTGCGGAGCGCATTGCTTGCGTCATGCCCCAGCGCCTCGCTGTCCAGCATCTGCAGGAAAGCAAGCGCTGGCATACCCGAGTCGTCGAGTTTCACGTGCCTCCTTGCGCGTGAGCTAAAAACACAACTCTTTGAGTTCTACGAGACTAGCGACGCTGGTCACGCGCGACAACACTAATTACGAGGAGTTCGAGATTGAGGAGAGTTAACCATGGCAGTCGTCACCTTCGTCTCTCATGATGGCGAGAAGTACGAAGCCCCCTTGACCGAGGGGCAGTCCTTAATGCAGATCGCGGTCAACAACGCGGTGCCCGGCATCGACGGCGATTGTGGAGGGGAAGCCGCCTGCGGAACGTGCCACGTGATCGTCGCTCCCGAGTGGTCGGACACCGTGGGTCTCTGCGGCGCCAACGAAGAGGAGATGCTCGCGATGAACCCTGAGCGTCAGCCGACGTCGAGGCTGTCTTGCCAGATGGCCGCCTCCAAGGCATGGGATGGCTTGACGGTCGAGCTACCCGAATTCCAGCTCTGAAACAACGTCATGAATTTGGAGGGACGAAATATGAGTATTCCCGCGACAGTGACCGCCAAAGCCCAGTCTGCCGTGCCTTTGGAGCTGCAAATCCGCGGCGCACACCTGTACGACAAGACACGCCGGTGGGTAACCGGCGCCAATGGTAAGAAGATCTTCACCGAGACCCCTATTCCCCCGGTCGAGGACGTCGATATCGCCGACATCGATCTCAGCAACCCGTTCCTCTACCGCCAAGGCCGCTGGAAGTCCTACTTCGAACGCGTGCGCAACGAGGCGCCGGTGCATTACCAGGCCAACAGTCCGTTCGGCCCGTTCTGGTCGGTGACCCGCCACGCGGACATCATCGCCGTCGACAAGAACCACGAGGCTTTCTCCGCAGAGCCGTTCATCATCATCGGGAGACCCCCCCGCTTTTTGGACATCGCCATGTTCATCGCGATGGACCCGCCACAACACGACCTGCAGCGAGCTTCCGTCCAAGGGGTTGTCGCGCCGAAGAACCTGCGCGAGATGGAGGGGCTGATCCGCTCGCGTGTCCAGGAAGTGCTGGACAATCTACCGGTGGATCAGCCGTTCAATTGGGTGCACCACGTCTCCATCGAGCTGACAGCGCGCATGCTCGCGACCCTGCTGGACTTCCCGTACGAGCAGCGGCACAAGCTCGTGGAATGGTCGGACCTCGCCACCTCCATGGAGCAAGCCAATGGTGGTCCTTCCGACAACGACAGAGTGTTTCGTGGCATGGTCGACATGGCTAAGGGACTCAGCGCTCTCTGGCATGACAAGGCGGCCCGTACCGCCAACGGGGAGCAACCGGGCTTCGATCTGATCACGATGCTGCAGGCCAACGAGGACACGAAGGATCTCATCGACCGCCCGATGGAGTTCCTCGGCAATTTGGTATTGCTGATCGTCGGGGGAAACGACACGACTCGCAACTCGATGAGCGGAGGGGTTCTCGCCTTGAACCAGTTCCCCGATCAGTTCGAGAAGTTGAAGGCGAACCCTGACCTGATTCCCAACATGGTATCCGAGATCATTCGCTGGCAGACTCCGTTGGCGTACATGCGCCGAGTCGCGAAAAAAGACATCATGTTGAACGGGCAATTCATCCGCAAGGGCGACAAGGTCGTGATGTGGTACGCCTCTGGTAACCGCGATGAGCGTGTCTTCGAGCGGGCCGATGAGTTGATCATCGATAGGAGCAACGCCCGCAATCACATCTCGTTCGGGTTCGGCGTGCACAGGTGTATGGGAAACCGACTTGCTGAGTTGCAGCTTCGAATCCTGTGGGAGGAATTGCTCCCTCGCTTTGAGAACATCGAGGTGGTCGGCGAACCCGAGTATGTGCAATCGAATTTCGTCAGGGGTATCAGCAAGCTGATGGTTCGCCTCACTCCCAGGCCGAGTGCATGACTCCCGAACGAGCGGTGATCGTCGGCGCGAGCCACGCCGGCGCGCAGTTGGCAGCTAATCTTCGAAGGGAGGGGTGGGCTGGGGAGGTCGTGCTCATCGGCGACGAGGGGGGACTGCCCTACCACCGGCCTCCGTTGTCGAAGGGATACCTGGCCGGCAAGAACGGCCTCGACGACCTCCTGATTCGCGGCGCTGATTTCTACGAAAAGCAGAACATTCGACTCTTCAATGCGACCGTGGAGGCGATCCACCGGAGTGCCAAGCGTGTGTCTCTGAGCACCGGCGACACGCTGACGTACACCAAGCTCGCGTTGTGCACCGGCGCAAGGGCCAGACGACTCCCCACACCAGGGGTGGATCTTCCCGGAATTCACTACCTGCGTACCGCTGCAGACGTCGAGTTGATCCGTGCCGCCGCCGCACCGGGTCGGAGGGTCGTGATCGTGGGCGGCGGTTACATCGGGTTGGAAACGGCGGCCTCGCTGTGTTCGCTCGGCATGAACGTCACTGTCCTCGAGGCAACCGAGCGTGTACTCGAACGGGTCACCGCGCCGGAGGTTTCCGCGTTTTACACGCGAATCCACCGCGGCGAGGGAGTGGAGATCCGAACACACGCTCTCGTCGAAGCCTTCTCCGGTAACGGTGGGGTGCAGGAGGTCGTGCTGGCTGACGGCGAATCGATCCCCGCCGACTTGGTGATCGTCGGCGTCGGTGTGGTGCCGAATACCGAGCTCGCTGCGGCCGCAGGATTATTTATTGACAACGGCATTGTGATCGACGACCAGGCCCGCACCAGCGACCCCGACATCGTGGCAGCCGGCGACTGCACCAGCCACACCATGGCCCGATACGGCTCGCGTATTCGCTTGGAGTGCGTGCCGAGTGCCGGCGAGCAGGCCAAGATCGCTGCGGCGACAATCTGCGGTAAACACAGCGCGATCGCTGCGCTTCCGTGGTTCTGGTCCGACCAGTACGATCTCAAACTCCAAATTGCCGGTCTCAACGCCGGATACGACGAAGTGTTGCTCAGTGGTGACCCGTCGCGTGACCGTGACTTCAGCTGCTTCTACTTCCGCGAGGGCGAACTCATCGCCGCCGACTGCGTCAATCGTCCTCGCGATTTCATGTCCAGTAAGCGGGCCATCAGCCAGCAACTTCGGGTTGACCGCTCAGACCTCCTCGCCGGCTCGATCTGACTCCCTGCGACGGTGAAACCATGCGCTCGAAACTCCGCAGACTCTGCCGTCTGCTCAGATGCATAGGTCGCGAAAGCTTGTTGGTCACAAACTGTGGACAACTCCCAGGTACCTGAGTGCTACGCGGGAGATCCGCTCACCAGTGGTGGCGATGTCCGCGGCTGGGAGTACAACATGACTCACTGTCAGTCGCACCAGAACATCTGCGACGTCCTCGACGTCTTCGGGGTCGAGATCGGCGAAGTGGTCGTTAAACCACGTGGTCAGAGCCCCGGAGCAGAGCTGAAGCAGGGAAGCCGAGGTCGGCAGAAGAGGAAGGACCCCCGTAGACGACGAGCCACCGCCATCATTCCCCGAGGGGTTGGACGTCAGAACTGCCTTGAGGAGCGGGCTGCCTTCTGCTTCAGAGAGGGTGAACTGCACCGCTGCGGTGATGCCGCCCTGCACATCGCCCACATGTTCGGCAAGGACGGCACGAATGCCTTCCACGAAGCGCTGGCCCTCTGACACCACAAGCGCGTCACCGAGCCCCTTTTTGTCGCCGAACTCTTTGTACAACGTCGGGCGGGAGACGCCGACCGATTCGGCAACCTCGCTCATCCGGACCTGATCCCAGCCCTTCTCGATGGTGAGTTCTCGTGTCGCCCTCAGAACCTGTTCGCGCACATGCCGGCGGAAAGACATCCGAACTGGTTCAGTTGGCATAGAAGCAGGATAGGCGCCAGCCCTGAAAGGGCAGTAAACCGACTGCAGGGTTCATATGGTCCTGTCGAGAAAGTCGACGACCACCGTCGAGAATTCGTCGTTGTTGTCGCCAGCAACCATGTGGCCTGCGCCCGACACGTCGACGGTTTGCGCGTGGGGAACCAAGGTGAGGAAGTCCTTCACTGTCTCTTCGGAGACGATGTCGGATAGCAGGCCGCGGACCAGCAGCGTCGGCGCGGACACCTGCCGCGCGCCATCGAGAAGGAACGCGCTCATCATTTCGAAGTCTCTAGCGCCTTCGTCTGGATCACCCTGGAGGAACTGGAAATTCGACGTCACAAACGCAGGGTCCCATCGCCAGACCCACCGACCGTCTGTCCGTAGCCGGAGAACTTTTTGGAGGCCGTCGACGTTTTCGGGGCGAGGACGGTGCGGATTGTAGGCGGCGATCACGTCAGCGGCCGACTCCAGGCTGTCGAAACCTTCGGGATGTGCCGCCATGAACGCTACGACTCGTCGGGCGCCGTGCATCTCCATTCGCGGAGTGACGTCAACCAGAACGACAGCGCGCCATAGCTCCGGCGAGGCGAGCAAGTGCGTGCCGAGAATGGTCAAACCGCCCAACGAAGCCCCGATCGCGGCAACTGGGCGGCCGGAATCGGCGTATGAGCGCACGGCCAGCAGGTCGGACCCCAGCCGGTCCATGTCATAGCGTCCGTCCGGATCCCAGTCGCTGTCCCCGTGTCCCCTGGTGTCGTACGTGGCTACCGTGTAGCCCCGCTGGTGCAGGCGTTGGGCGGTGACGTCCCAGGCATGTCGGCTCTGACCGCCGCCGTGAAGGAGCAACACAACCGCCCGCGGCGCGTCACAGCGATAGAGGTCGACGGCCAGCGACAGCCCGTCGGCCGTGGGCACGCGCTCGACGACAGGGACCGACGAATCACTTGCTCTGTGTGCAGGCATCAGGAGTTCGTCTTCGGTGCGACGACGGTGACGGTGCCCTGGGCCGCACACACCGCTCTGCCGTCATTGCTGATGTCGATCCGCGCCACACCGCTGGTTCTGCCCAGCGAGATGATCTCAGCCATGGCTACGCACGTGCCACTGGAGACAGGACGGAGCAGATTCAGTTTGAACTCCGTCGTCGCGACCCAGGATCCCATCGGAATCACGGGATAAAACACCACTCCGAGGCAGTGGTCGACCATGGCCGACAAGCAGCCCCCATGCAGGTTGCCGAAAGGCGTCTTCAGGTCGTCGCGTGCGTCCATCTCCGCGACGAGCCGTCCCGCAGTGAATTCCGTGTGGCGGAAGCCGAGATAACCGGCCAACCCGCCCGTGGTTTCTGCTGCGCTCTTTAGTTGCTCAGCGACCTCTTCGTTGAACGTGGTGAATTGCACAGACACTTCCGGCCTCCTACCTCAGCTGCGGTTGAGACATTACGCCGTAGTTGTCACACCGGCCGACGGTGGTCACCCGCCAGGATCGCGGGAAGGAGGAACCTCGACAGAAACGCCCGGAGTCCGTCACGACTGCGCTCCCGCGGCCCTCGAACAGTCAGCAGGCTCAGTATCGTACGGACAACCCACTCGGCGGCGTCGTCGACGGAGACGCCCGGTTCCACGCAACTCCAGTGCTTGGTGAAGATGGGACGCAGAAATTCGGTGACGATTTCGAAGAGGGACGTCGAGGTCCCCGCCGCGAGACCCACGCAGGCGAGTTCTTCGTCGCTGCCGAACAACAATCCGATGATCTCTTCGCGGCGCGCGGCCTCAACTGTGTATTCCACGAAATCGACGAGCGCGGAGCCCAGGTCGGCGTGCGCCGCGATCCGCGGGCTGATGCGGTCGAGATAACGCTCGGCGGCGCGAATGATGACGCCCGACATCACCGCCTCCCGACTGGGGAAGTAGCGATACACCGTTGCCCTGGATACACCCGCTGTTCTGCCGATGTCCTCCATGGTCGTGCCCGCCACACCGCAACTCTCGAGGCACCGCTCGGCAGCATCGAGCAACCGGTCGCGAGCGGACCCACGATCTGTCGGCGCGGCGGCGCCCCATCTCAACAACTTCGTCGACACACAGCCAGTATGCCGCGAGCGCACACCATTGTGACTTGCCCACGCACATGACACCATCGCAGTTATGTCTCAAGTCAGCCCCGTGGCCCTGAGAGGGTGCCGATGTCGGTAGGAGCGCGTACCCCGGTTGTCGTCGGCGTGGGCGAAGTCACCCATCGCGGGGACGACTTCGTGGACCCGATCGACTTGGCGGTGGAGGCCGCACGCCTCGCGGTCAGAGACGCAGGTCGCGCGGTCGAGCGGCGCATCGACACCGTCTCAACTCCCGGCATCCTGGTCATCCCGCGCGACAATCCCGCCAGCAGGATCGCCGAAGCGATGCGCATCGGTCCCGCCCGCCGCATCAGCTGTCCAGTCGGCGGAAACACCCCGCAGTATCTCGTCGAGGTGTTGGGTGGCGAAATAGCCAAGGGCCGCGCAGATGTCGTCCTGGTCGTCGGGGCGGAGAGCGGGCATTCCGCGCGTAAGCTCCAGGGCGGGGCACTTCTCAACTCGCCGCCCCCGCCCCGCTCCGGCGACGAATCCCTGGGGGACGCGCGCCCAGGGTTGAGTCAAGCCGAACTGTCGGTGGGTCTGAGTTGGCCGCACGAGGTGTATCCCATCTTCGAGTCCGCGATCGCCGCGCGCCACGGCCGTGACTTCGATGCCCAGCGGGAGTGGCTGGGAACGCTGATGGCACCGTTGACAGCCGAGGCGGCACGCCATCCCGAGCAGGCCTGGTTCCCGCGCGCACGAAGTGCCACCGAACTCAGCGAAGTCACCGCGGAAAACCGCATGGTGTGCGTGCCCTATCCTAAGCTGCTCAACAGCATCATGTCCGTCGACATGGCTGCCGCCTTCATCCTCATGGCGGCCGAGGTGGCGGACGAATTGGGCGTCTCGCGCGACCGTTGGGTCTTTCCCTGGTCAGCAGCGACCTGCAACGACGTGTACTTCCCCGTGGAACGGCCGGACCTCAGCCGCTCCGTGGGTATCGAGGTAGCGGCAACAAAGGCGCTCGATGCGGGCGGATTGACCACCGACGACATTCGGTGGTTCGACCTCTACTCCTGCTTCCCGTCGGCAATTCAGATGGCCGCCGAGGCTCTCGACGTGGACCCCCTCGACGACAGAGGCCTCACAGTAACCGGAGGGCTGCCTTATCACGGCGGTCCCGGTAACAATTACGTCAGCCACTCGATCGTTGAGATGGTCCGACGGTGCAGACGCGACCCAACCGATGCCGGACTCGTTACCGGCCTCGGGTGGTATTCGACGAAGCATTCGGTCGGTGTGTGGTCGGCCACCCCGCCGCCAGCCGGGTGGCGACTGCTCGACACGGCAGTCGAACAGGCTCAAATCGATTCATCGCGGCTGGCCGTCGCAGGCGTCGACGAGGCGACCGGTCGCGCGACAGTGGACGGATACACCGTTGTCTACGACCGAGACGGGCGACCTCGATGGACTCCGATCATCGCGCACCTGTCCGACGGGCGAAGAGTTGTCGCACGCAGCGACGATCCGCAGATTGCCGAGGCGATGGCGGGCGAGATGCACCTGGGTAGAACGGTTTGCCTCCAGAACACCGGGCCATTCCCCGGATTCGAGCTTCCATGATCGCCGAGGCCATGGTGTTGACGGGACCGCGGAGTCTGCAGCGGCGCCAGATGACCATCCCCGACGTCGGCGATCGAGGTGCGATACTGCGAGTTGAAGCATGCGGTCTGTGCGGAACGGATCACGAACAGTTCACCGGACACCTGCCTGCCGGCTTCTCATTCGTTCCAGGTCACGAAATCGTCGGCATCGTCGAACATGTCGGCACCTCGGCCAGCCAACGCTGGGGTGTACAAGCCGGCCAGCGCGTGGCCGTCGAGGTGTTCCGGTCCTGCCGTGACTGCCCCGAGTGTCGCCGTGGCGAATACCGGCGGTGCGCGGTGAACGGCATCGCCACCATGTTCGGGTTCGTCGACGTGCAGATCGGCGCGGGCTTATGGGGCGGATACGCCACCCATGTGGAGCTTCCGTGGGACGCGATGCTACTCCCGATTGCCGAAGACATGGATCCCGTGCTCGCCACGTTGTTCAACCCTCTCGGCGCCGGAATCCAATGGGGGGCAACTCTTCCCGATACTAAGGCGGGGGACGTCGTAGCGATCCTGGGGCCCGGCATCCGCGGAATCTGCGCGGCTGTGGCGGCCAAAGAGGCGGGAGCCGCGTTCGTCGCGATGACCGGCGTCGGCCCACGCGACGAACAACGACTGGCCATAGCCAGATCATTCGGTGTCGACCTGCCCATCGATGTATCGCAGGACAACGCAGTGACAGCGCTCCAGCGTGAGACAGGCGGGCAGCTTGCTGACGTGGTCGTCGATGTGACCGCCAAAGCACCCTCCGCGTTCGCCGATGCGGTCGACCTTGCCAGACCGGGCAGCACAGTCGTGGTGGCCGGCACCCGCGGGGGAGGCGGCGCGCCCGGGTTCGAACCAGACTTGTTGGTATATAAAGAATTACGCGTTGTAGGCGCACTCGGCGTGGAGTATCCCGCCTACCGGGCAGCCCTCGAGATTCTCGCTGAGGGCCGCTGGCCGTTCGACCGCATCACCAGAGAATCAACCGGATTCGCTGGGCTCGCGCCGCTGCTCAATTCGCTTGCAGATGAAAATGCCCGATCAAGTGCAGCCCTGCACAACGTCTTTCTGCCCACGCCCTGACGGCGTGCAGAGGTTCAACAGAGAGGGCCACCCATGACCATGGCGGAACGCGTACCGATGCTCGACCGTGAGCAGGCCCAGCTGCGGGCTGCCGAATGTGGGTTGCCCGAAGAGTTGGCAGACCTGTCGGTATTCCGCGTGGCACTTCATCAGCCGCGTGTGGCGGTTGCGCTGTATGGGCTGCTAGACGCGTTACTCTTCCGCGGTTCCCTTGACGCGCGGCTACGCGAGCTGGTCATCATGCGCATCGGCTGGATCACTGGCTCCGAATACGAATGGACTCAACATTGGCGAATCGCCACACTGCTCGGCGTGCCTGAGCATGATCTCCTCGCGGTGCGCGACTGGCAGAATTCTGAAAGCCTCGGGCCAGTCGAGCGTGCGGTCCTCGCAGCGACCGATGATGTGGTACGGGACGGGGTCATCTCCGAGGAAAACTGGGCTGGGTGCCAGAAGGCATTCAATAGCGATCACGCGGTTTTGGTCGAACTTGTCGGAGCAATCGCCAATTGGCGGCTCTTTTCGATCCTGCTTCGATCCCTGAATATTCCGCTTGAGTCCGGTACCGACGGCTGGCCGCCCGATGGGCGAGCTCCTCGGCGTGGCGATTGAGCGAAAAACGTGGGCCGATGCTTGACCGAAGCGGTCAGCGCCCCAATCGCAGGACCACGACCCGTGTCGTAGACGGACAAGTCCCCCCTCGGACACAAGATGTATATCCCGTCTTCCAACCGTATCGACGACGACGACGAGATTCGGCGCTTCGTCGCCGCGGCGAGATCGGCCGAGTTCGTAACGGTCGGCAGCGACGGGACTCCCGTCGCGACCCTGCTGCCGATCATGTGGGAGGGCGACGTCGTGGTGGCGCATATGGCGAAGGCCAACCCGCAGTGGAAGTCCATTGCTCCCGGCAGCCCGGCGCTGTTGATCTCTACGGGGCCTGAGGCCTACATCAGCCCGTCGTGGTACGCGGCCAAGGCCGAGCACGGAAGGGTGGTGCCAACGTGGAACTACAGCGCTGTCCACCTGTCCGGCACGGTGCGGGTCCACGAGGACAGGGAATGGCTGCGCGACGTCGTCACCCGATTGACCGGTGTGCACGAGAACGTGCGTAGTGAGCCGTGGCGCGTCAGCGACGCGCCGGCAAAGTACATCGAAGGACAACTCGGCGGCATCGTGGGATTAGAGATCACCGTTACCCGCGTCGAGGGCAAGGCGAAGCTGAGCCAGAACCGTTCGGAGAATGATCGCCGCGGGGTCATCAAAGGCCTTCTCGAAGAACAGGACTACGAAGCAGCGAAAGTCGCGGCGGCGATGGACACCGAGCTGTAGGAGTCGAAGACGAGACGGAACCTCATGGCCGTGGCCGGATGTGGTGACGAAAGCCCCTAGTCGCACCTATTGGTACCGATGTTGAACTGAATCGCACAGTCACACATCGACTATCACAGCGAATGGGATGCAATGACGGCCGAAGCGCCCCCGGTTACAGATCTCCAGCCCCGCCGTCCGTTTCCTGCCCGGCTCGGGCCCAAGGGCAACATGGTCTACAAGCTGATCACCACCACCGATCACAAGTTGATCGGCATCATGTACTGCGTCGTCTGCTTCATCTTCTTCTTCATCGGCGGGCTGATGGCGCTGTTCATCCGCGGCGAGGTCGCGATGCCCGGGCTGCAGTTCCTGTCCAACGAGCAGTACAACCAGTTGTTCACCATGCACGGCACGGCGATGCTGCTGTTCTACGCCACCCCGATCGTGTTCGGGTTCGCGAATCTCGTGCTTCCGCTTCAGATCGGCGCACCCGACGTGGCGTTCCCACGACTGAACGCGCTGAGCTTCTGGCTGTTTCTCTTCGGCGCACTGATTGCCATGAGTGGTTTCATCACCCCGGGTGGTGCCGCTGACTTCGGTTGGACCGCCTACTCGCCGCTGACCGACGCGATCCACTCGCCCGGAGTGGGAGGTGATCTGTGGATCTTCGGCCTCGGGGTCGGTGGTCTCGGCACCATTCTGGGCGGCGTCCAACATGATCACCACGGTGGTCTGCATGCGCGCGCCGGGCATGACGATGTTCCGGATGCCGATTTTCACCTGGAACATCCTGGTGACCTCGATCCTGGTGCTGCTGATCTTCCCGCTGCTGACCGCGGCGCTGTTCGGTCTGGCCGCTGACCGCCGCCTCGGGACGCACATCTACGATCCGGCCAATGGCGGTGTGATCCTGTGGCAGCACTTGTTCTGGTTCTTCGGGCATCCCGAGGTGTATGTCATCGCGCTGCCCTTCTTCGGGATCATCAGCGAAGTGGTACCGGTGTTCTCCCGCAAGCCGATCTTCGGCTACACCACGCTGGTGTACGCGACGTTCAGCATCGCGGCGCTGTCCGTGGCGGTGTGGGCGCACCACATGTTCGCGACGGGTGCCGTACTTCTTCCGTTCTTCAGCTTCATGACGTTCCTCATCGCCGTGCCGACCGGTATCAAGTTCTTCAACTGGATAGGCACGATGTGGAAGGGCCAGTTGACATTTGAAACACCGATGCTGTTCTCGGTCGGTTTCATGGTCACCTTCCTGCTCGGTGGTTTGTCGGGCGTGCTGCTGGCCAGCCCGCCGCTGGACTTCCACGTCACCGACTCCTACTTCGTCGTCGCGCACTTCCACTACGTGCTCTTCGGCACGATCGTGTTCGCGACCTACGCGGGCATCTACTTCTGGTTCCCGAAGATGACGGGCCGACTGCTCGACGAGCGGTTGGGCAAGCTGCACTTCTGGTTGACCTTCATCGGGTTCCATGTGACGTTCCTGGTCCAGCACTGGGTGGGTGACGAGGGCATGCCGCGCCGGTACGCCGACTACCTGCCGTCGGACGGCTTCACCACGCTCAACATCGTCTCCACGATTGGTTCGTTCATCCTCGGCATCTCGACGATTCCGTTCGTGTGGAACGTGTTCAAGAGCTGGCGCTACGGTGAGCCGGTCACGGTCGATGATCCGTGGGGTTACGGAAACTCGCTGGAGTGGGCCACCAGCTGCCCGCCGCCGCGCCATAACTTCACCGAGCTTCCCCGGATCCGTTCGGAGCGGCCCGCTTTCGAGCTGCACTACCCCCACATGGTGGATAGGATGCGCGCCGAAGCACACGTTGGCCGCGCGCACGGGCCGACACCGGCCACCACGTCTGCGACAGGCCCTCAGTACACGTCGCGAACGTAGCGTTTCGCGGCCACGAGTTCGCGTTTGTAGTCGTGGGCCCGCTCGCGTGACATGCCGCCGTGTCTTTCGATGATCGTCGTCAACGCCGCATCGACGTCGCTGGCCATCCGGGAGGCGTCGCCGCACACGTAGAAGTGCCCGCCGTCGTCGAGCCAGCGCCACACATCGGCGCCGCGATCAAGCATCTTGTGCTGTACATAGACCCGCTTGGCCTGGTCCCGGCTGAACGCGACATCGAGGCGGCTGAGAAAGCCGTCACGGGCCATGTCCTCCAAATCGTCACGGTAGTAGAAGTTTTCGTTGCGATGTTGATCGCCGAAGAACAGCCAGTTGCGGCCTGCGTGGCCGAGCGCACGACGTTCCTGCAGGAACCCGCGGAACGGCGCGATACCCGTTCCCGGACCCACCATGATCATCGGTGTTCCGCTGTCTTCCGGAGGCCGGAAGTGCGGGGATCGTTGCAAGAACACCGGAGCCGTGGTCGCGCGGTCGGCGAGGAACGTCGAGCACACTCCCCCACGCCGGCCGCCGTCGGCGCCTCGGTAACGCACCACCGAGACCGTCAGCTGCACCTCGTGCGGGCTCACCAGTGGGCTCGAGGATATGGAGTAGTTGCGCGGGGTCAACCGCACGAGCACCTCGAGCCATTGGTCAGGGTCGGCGTGCACGACGAATTCCTGTACGAGGTCGAGTCCGTTGCGGCCGACGAGCCACTTGTCGAGCTTGTCCTTGCGGGCGCGTAGCGCCTTCGCGTCGCGACAGTTCTCCGTGATGAACCGCAGCAGGTCCGGTGTCACGCGACAGAAGTCGTAACGCGATGTGAGCGCCTCGCGCATCGACAACTCGGTGCCGTCGACGACGACGTGGTGCTCGCCGTGCATACCGGTGGCGGCCAGCCAGGCGTCGACGGCAGCCGGATCGTTCGTCGGGTACACGCCGAGTGAGTCACCCGCCGCGTAGGCGACGTCGAACCCGGAGATGTCAAAGCCGAACTGGCGCACCTCTTTCAGCGCCGAGGGCGAGCTCAGTAGAACGTTCCTGCACAACGGTGCGACGATCGGATGCGCGCGGGTGAACGGTTCGGCGACGGCGGCGGGCGTCGAGGACACCGAGCGTCCCAGCAGGGTGGCGACCTGATCGACCCATCGGCTCATCGGTTCGTCGTCGTAGGCTTCGCATTCGACACGTTCGAGCAAGCGTGCTGCGCCCAGCGCGACCAATCGTGTGTCGATGGCCTTGGCGTGGCCGCAGAAGTTGTCGTACGTGCGGTCACCGATGCCGAGAACCGCGTAGCGCACACCCGTCAACGTGGGGGCGTCCGGGGAGTTCAGCCGGTTCCAGAACTCGGCACCGTTGTCGGGCGGTCCGCCTTCGCCGAAAGTGCTGGTGACTATGAGAACGTCGCGCGTGGCGAGGTCGGCGAGGGCAATGTCGTTCATGTTGACCAGGTTCGGCGCGCCGATGGCGGCGGCCACCTTGCCCGCGAACTCCTCGGCGGTGCCGGTCTGCGACGCCCACAGCACCAGCGGCCCCTCGGTCAGTTCCGGAGGCGTCAAAGGCGTGGGCTTGCGCAGCGGTGCGGCGAACGGTCGCAGGCTGACGGCGCAGGCCTTGAATTCGGGCTGCAGTGAGTCGGGGTCGACGGCGTCGTTGGTGAGTGCGTTGACCGTCAGATATTCACCGTGTTCGTCGTTCCAGTGGAATGGCACGAAGCAGGTGCCCTGACGCACTCGATCGGTGACGACTGCGGGGAGCACGGCGCGACCGCGCCGCGTGCTGAGTTCGACGGGTTGATCGCCGACGATGTCAAGCGCGACGGCATCCAGTGGGTGGATTTCCACGAAGGGGCCACTATTCAGTTTGTTGAGCGCGTCGACCCTGCCGGTCTTGGTCATGGTGTGCCACTGATGTTGCAGGCGGCCGGTATTGAGCACCATCGGGAAGTCGTCATCGGGCAGCTCGCGCGGATTCATGTGCGGTCGGGCATGAAAGACCGCGCGTCGAGACGGCGTCGGAAAGGCCAGCCGGGGTGCGTGGCCGTTCTCGTCGACAAAGTAATCCTGGCTGACGCCGTCGTTGAGATAACGGATCGGGTGACGGTCGTTGTCGTCACCGGGTGGGCACGGCCACTGCAACGATGTCTCGCGCAGCCGTGCGTAGCTCACACCACGAAGGTCGTATCCGGTCTTCGGGTTGTGGAAGCGGCGGATCTCGTCGAAGATCTGCTCGCTGGACTCGTAGCCGAAGTACTCACCAAATCCCAGATGTGTTGCCACTTGGCAGATCAACTGCCAATCGGGCCGTGCCTCCCCGCGCGGCGGCAGTGACTGCGCCAACAGCGTGACATTACGTTCGGAGTTCACCATCACGGCGTCGGACTCGGCCCACAGCGAGGCGGGCAGCACGATGTCGGCGTACCGGTTGGTGGCGGTGTCGCGATAGGTGTCCTGTGTGATGACGAGTTCAGCGGCTTCCAGCCCGGCGATCACCGTCGCGCGATTGGCCACAGTGGCAACCGGATTGGTACAGATGATCCAGCACGCCTTGATGCGACCGTCGGCGAGCTGGCTGAACATGTCGATGGTGCCGGGTCCGACGTCGGTCCGGATGGTACCCGGCTCCAGTCCCCATTGCCGCTCGACGAAAGCTCGATCGGCAGCCGCGAGGACAGAACGCTGACCGGGCAAACCCGGCCCCATGTAACCCATTTCGCGGCCACCCATCGCATTGGGCTGCCCCGTCAGCGACATCGGGCCGCTGCCGGGCCGGCAGATCGCGCCGGTGGCCAGGTGCAGGTTGCAGATCGCGTTGGTGTTCCAGGTGCCGTGGGTGCTCTGGTTCAGCCCCATCGTCCAGCAGCTCATCCATTCACCTGCCTCGCCGATCATCTTCGCGGCGGTGCGGATGTCTTCTTCGGCGAGGCCGGTGATCTGGGCGACCACCTCGGGTGTGTAGTCGGCAAGGAAAGCGGGCATGGTGTCCCAGCCCTCGGTTTGGTCGGCGATGAAATCGGCGTCAATGTCATCGTTTTCGACGAGCAGGTTGAGCAGCCCGTTGAGCAGTGCGAGGTCGGTGCCGGGTCTGATTTGCAGGAAGAGGTCGGCGCGTTCGGCGGTGGCGGTGCGGCGCGGGTCGACGACGATCAGCTTGGCGCCGGACTTCAGCCGATCCACCATCCGCAGATACAGGATCGGGTGACAGTCGGCCATGTTGGAGCCGGTGACGAAGAACAGATCGGCACAGTCGAAGTCGGTGTACGACCCCGGCGGCCCGTCGGCGCCGAGCGACTGCTTGTAACCGGTTCCCGCACTTGCCATGCACAACCGCGAGTTCGACTCGATGTGCACGGTGCGCAGAAAGCCCTTGGCCAGTTTCGTGGCCAGATACTGCGCCTCGATGGACATCTGGCCCGATACATAGAGCGCGACCGCGTCGGCTCCGTGCTCGTCGACGATAGCGCGCAGCCGCCGTCCCGCCTCGGCGACCGCCTCGTCGACCGGGACGAGGACTGCCTCCTCGCCTCGAGCGGGCCGCAGCAGTGCGGAGGTCAGCCGGCCGTCGACCGCCGCCATCATTTCGGCATGTGTCGACCCTTTGGTGCAGAGCCGGCCGAAGTTGGTGGGGTGGAGCTTGTCTCCCGACACGCGGGCAATCACCGCGCGGCCGTCCCGGGTGGTGGTCTCGACCTTTATGCCGCAGCCGACTCCGCAGTACGAACACGCGGTGCGGGTGACGGCCATGAGTCCATGGTGTGTGGGCACTGTTCCGGAATGTTTCCGCGCACGTTATGGCGAGGAAAACTGATGCTCACCGCGGGGTTGTCCCCGCGGTGAGCATCAGTTTGTGCAGGTCAGCCCGCGGCGACGGGCACCGCCGGGCCGCCGATGTGCTCTCCGGTATCGACGCGCGCAGTCTTCATTCGAAGGAAGACCGCCCAGGTGACTATTGCGCAGATCACATAGAACGCCATGAACACCCAGAACGCGTTCGTCGCGGACTTGGCTTCACCGACGTACGAGGCCCGCAGGACCACGTTGATGAACACACCGCCCAGTGCTCCGACGGCGCCGGCGAACCCGATCAGCGCCCCGGACATGCTCCGCGACCATGCCGCCTTCTCCGCGGGGCTCCAGTCGTCGTGGCCCTGCGCCTTCGCCTCGAAGATGGAGGGGATCATCTTGTACGTCGATCCGTTCCCTATGCCCGACAGGATGAACAGCACGATGAATCCGATGACGTAAGCGATCATCTGGCCACCTGTCGGCGCCCCCGCCATGCCGTCGTCGAGCATTCCGGTCCCCACCAGGATGCCGGCGGCGAAGATCATCGCCACGAAGGTGTACATGGTGATCCGCCCGCCGCCGATCCGGTCGGCAAGCTTGCCGCCGAACGGTCGCGAAATCGACCCCAGCAGCGGGCCCAGGAAGGAGATCTGCGCCGCGTGCAGTGACGCCTGTGCGGCGGTGTCGCCGCCGGCCAGGAAGTTGATCTGCAGCACCTGACCGAAGGCGAAGGAGAATCCGATGAAAGATCCGAACGTACCGATGTAGAGGAAGCTCATCACCCAGGAGTGCTTGTAGCGCAACGCTTCTACCAGCGCGCCGAGGTTCGAATGCTGATTGCCGAGGTTGTCCATGAAAAGCGCTGCGCCAATGGCGGCACACGCGATCAGCACCAGGTAGATGGCGCAGACGATCTCTGGTGCGGTGTTGGAAACGGCGGCGATCACCAGCAGGCCGACGAGTTGTATGACCGGCACGCCGATGTTGCCGCCGCCGGCGTTGAGACCAAGTGCCCATCCCTTCAGCCGCTGTGGGTAGAAGGCATTGATATTGGTCATCGACGAGGCAAAGTTTCCTCCACCGAAGCCGGCGAACGCCGCCACCACGATGAACGTGGTGTAGGACGTGCCGGGGTTCTTCATCGCCCACCAGGTCAAGACAGTCGGGATCAGCAGTAGCAGCGCACTGACGATCGTCCAGTTGCGACCACCGAATTTGGCGGGCGCGATCGTGTACGGGATCCGCATGAAGGCGCCGACCAATGTGGGCACCGCCACCAGGTAGAACTTGCCCGCCGCGTCGATTCCATAGACGTTCTGCGGCATGAACAGCACCATCACGGACCAGATCGACCAGATCGAGAAGCCGACGTGTTCGGCGAAGATGGACCAGATCAGGTTGCGCTTGGCAATCTGCTTGCCACCGGCCTCCCAGGCCGCCACGTCTTCGGCGTCCCAGTGCTCGATGGTGCGGTTACGGGTCAAAGTAGTCACGAGGGCTATTTCTACGGCCCGGCCATTCCGCTTCGATTGCACCGCAGTGTCGCCAATGTCAACACCCGCTCACATCCACTGCACGGGCCCGGGTGCGCCAGGGGATTCATTGCCGACTCACTTCGGAAACGAATCTGAAACATATGCACCCTAGCTTCAGGGAGGGTGAGCGACGGCAGCACTCCCCGATTCCTGCAGGGCCCCTTCGATTTCGAGGGCAACGGGTTGGACAAACCGTTGCTGCTCGACGATTCACTGCGGTATGTGGTGCCCGCGGGCTCCGTAACCCAGCCGGTGTATTTCCGCGGCGGCAATTCCAGCGACGACATGGTCACCGTCGTGTTGTTCCGTGATGGAAAACCGATGCGCTACTTCCCCATTGCGGCCCGCGGTGCGACTCACGTGGCACTGCGGGTGGTCGAAGATCTCCTCGGGGACACGGTTCTCGAACTGTTCGTCGCCGCACCCGCGGGCTGCACGGGGACGGTAGTCGTCGACCTCGGACTGGTGGAGGTCTGAAATGGCCCCCAAACTGGTGGTCGTCGGCAACGGCATGGCCGGCGTGCGGGCGATCGAGGAGGTTCTCGCCCGACAGGAACGCGGAAAATGTGCTGAACCTTTTCAGATCACGGTGTTCGGCGACGAGCCGTACGGAAACTACAACAGGATATTGCTGAGCAACGTCCTAGCCGGCAGTCAGAGCCTTGAAGCCGATGCGGACGATATTTTTTTGAACGCGATGGACTGGTACGCCCAGAACCGGATCGACCTGCGGGCAGGCGTGCGGGTGGTCCGTATTGATCGCTACGCGAAACTGGTGCAGGCCGACGACGGGACGGTCACCCGCTACGACCACCTGATCCTGGCGACCGGCAGCAGATCGTTCTTCCCACCGATGGCGGGTTTGTGGGCCGACGACAAGACGCTGACCGACGGCGTCTTCGGCTTCCGTAGCCTCGACGATTGCATGGGCATGATCACCCAGGCCGAGCACCGCACAAGGGCAGTCGTCATCGGTGGCGGGCTGCTCGGCCTCGAGGCCGCACGCGGCCTGCAGAACCGCGGCCTGCACGTCGAGGTCGTGCACGCCGGGCAGGTGTTGATGAACGCTCAGCTCGACGACATGGGCGGGGCGATCTTGCGCCGCTCGGTGGAGGCGCTGGGAATTCTCGTTCACACGTCGAAGCGCACCACCGAGGTCCGCACCGACGAGAACGGCCGCCTGGCGGGAATCGTGTTCTCCGACGGCAGTTCCATCGAGTGCGACATGCTGGTGATCGCTGCCGGTATCCGTCCGAACGTCGGCCTGGCGCAGAGGTCGGGCCTGACCGTCGAGCGGGCGATCGTCGTCGATGACCACATGCGCTCGATCGACGACGACCACATCTATGTCGTCGGCGAGTGCGCCCAGCACCGTGGTCAGGTGTACGGGCTCGTCGCGCCGCTTTGGGAACAGGCGGGAGTGCTCGCCGACCATCTGACCGGCGCCGACAGGACCGCCTCATACCACGGCTCACGAACAGCGACAAAGCTCAAAGTCGCCGGAGTCGACGTCGCGGCAATGGGACTGAAGGCTCCCGAGCTTCCCGAAGACGAGTTCGTGCAGTACTCCGAACCCCGCCACGGCGTCTACAAGACCATCGTCATCCGGGACGGAAAACTGGTCGGCGCAACGCTGCTCGGCGACGTCAGCAAGGTGTCGTTCCTCACCCAGGCTTTTGACAGCGGTCTACCACTCCCCGAGGAGCGGGTGTCGCTGATGTTCGACATCGGCACCCCCGACGTGGATATCGGTGTTGCAGAGTTGGCCGACGACGCTCAGGTGTGCAATTGCAACGGCGTGAACAAGGCGGCGTTGGTGCGATGTGTGCAGGACGGTGAGACGTCGGTGAGTGGGGTGATGGCCAGAACCAAGGCCGGGAAGGGCTGCGGCTCGTGCAAGGAACTCGTCGGTCAGATCGTCGAGTGGGCCGCAGGCGGCACGGTCGCCGATGACCCGTCCGCGTCGTGGTACGTGCCGAGCATTCCCTATGACAAGCCGACATTGATGCGCCATATCCGTGAACTCGAACTGCATTCTGTGTCATCAGTTTTCGCCGCCCTTGCCCCGGATGGCAAGGAGGACGCGAGCTCGAAGATGGCCTTGGCCTCGCTGTTGGAGACGATGTGGGCCGACGAATTCGTCGACGAGCGGGACGCGCGGTTCATCAACGACCGGGTACACGCGAACATCCAGCGCGACGGCACCTTCTCGGTGGTTCCACAGATGAAGGGCGGGGTCACCAGTGTCACGCAGTTGCGCCGAATCGCCGACGTAGCAGCGAAATACGAGATACCGATGATCAAGCTGACCGGCGGCCAGCGCATAGACCTGCTGGGTGTGCGCAAGGAAGACCTGCCCGCCGTCTGGGCGGACCTCGACATGCCGTCGGGATACGCCTACGGCAAGAGCTTCCGGACGGTCAAAACCTGTGTCGGCACTGACTTCTGCCGGTACGGGGTCGGCGATTCGACGGCACTGGGCATCGCGATCGAGGAACGGTATCAAGGCCTCGCCAGCCCGGCCAAGATGAAGCTGGCAGTCACGGGCTGCCCCCGAAACTGCGCGGAGGCGCTGTGTAAGGACCTCGGCGTGGTGGCGATCGACGGCGGCCGTTGGGAGATCTACGTCGGCGGCGCGGCGGGTGCGCACGTCCGCAAGGGGGACCTGTTGGCCACTGTCGATGACACGGCAACGGTCATCACACTCACCGGCCGGTTCCTGCAGTACTACCGGGAGAATGCGAACTGGCTCGAGCGCACGTACGCGTTCGTGCCTCGTGTTGGTATCGACACGGTCCGCGCCGTCGTCGTCGACGATGCCGAGGGCATCGCCGGCCAACTGGACGCGAACATGCAAAAGTCCGTCGACGCCTATCGCGATCCATGGAGCGACGGCCGAAACCCGGTGACGCAAGGCCAGTTCCGCACATCGCTGCCACTCATACCCCTGCCTCAGGTACCAGTGCGATGACGGACGTCGATATCGGGTCGATCGATCAAATTCCCGTGGGCGAGGGGCGCACGTTCGCAATCGACGGCGAGCAGATCGCGGTGTTCCGGCTGCGAAACGGTGCGCTGCGGGCCCTGGACGCGGTATGCCCGCACAAGGGTGGTCCCCTGGCCGACGGGTTGGCCGATGATGCGGTCGTTGTCTGCCCACTGCACGGACACACCTTTGATCTGTCCACCGGCTGCGAGGCCAGCGGAAGCGACATGTCCGTCCGCAGCTATCCCGTTCGGGCCATCGAAGGCACAGTTCGCGTCAGCTTTCGTCGGGTTTGACCGCCAGCACCGGCTTGGGGCATTCGAGGAGCACCTGTTGCGACACGCTGCCCAGCAGCAGCTTTCCGACCGGGCTGCGATGCCGGATGCCGATGACCAGCAGTTCTGCGTCGTCTCTGCCCATGGCCTTGAGCAGTTCCTCGGCGGTGTCCACGCCGACGGGCTGGGTGAGCTCGAACTCGACGCCGCACTCGTTGAGGTGCCGCTCGACATCGTGCACCTCGCCGGATTGGGCGAATCGGGGATCGGAGTACGCCTCCCCCGACGTCGAATTGATGACCAGCAGTGTGCTGCCGCGGAGTTTCGCCTCGGCGATTCCGTGTTCGAGCGCTGCCCGGCCGAACGCGTCCGCGCTGTATCCGATGACGATCATGACTGAGCCGCTTTCTCGCGTTGGTCCTTGTCGTCCTCGACGATGAGCAGGGTTTCCTCGCTGCGGTGCAGGAGCTTGAGCACCAGCGGCATGAGCAGCAGAATCACCATCAGCACGTACACGATGATCGCGACGGGCTCGGTGAACAGGCTGATCCAGTCGCCGCCGCCGAGCTGCAGGCTCTGCCGGAGTTGACGTTCGATGCGCGGGCCGAGGATGACGCCGATGATGAGCGGAAGCACCGGCAGCCCGAACCTGCGCATCATCAGGCCCAGGAGTCCGAACACCAACAGGAGGGCGAGATCCATCGGCTGCACGTTCACCGCGAGCGCACCGAGGCAGGCGAAGAACAGAATGCCGGCGTAGAGGTAGGGCCGCGGCGTGCGCAACAGCTTGGCCCACAGCGGCGCCAACGGCAGGTTGAGCACCAGCAGGAGCAGGTTGCCGATGAAGAGGCTGGCGATCAGCGTCCAGATCAGCAGCGGCTCCTTCTCGAACAACGTTGGGCCGGGCTGGATTCCGTAGGACACAAACGCGGTCAATATGACGGCGGCGGTCGCGTTGGTGGGCAAACCGAGGGACAACATCGGCACGAGAGTGCCTGCGGCCGAGGCGTTGTTGGCGGCTTCGGGGCCGGCGACACCCTCGATGGCCCCCTTGCCGAACTCCTCCTTGTGCTTGGAGAGCCGCTTCTCGGTGATGTAGGACAGGAACGTCGGCAGTTCGGCACCGCCGGCGGGCAGCGCGCCGAACGGGAAGCCGTACGCGGTACCACGCAGCCACGGTTTCCAGGACCGCTGCCAGTCGCTCTTGCCCATCCAGGGCCTGCCGACGGGGATGACTTCAGCGGGTCGGCGACGCAGATGTGCTGCGACCCAGAGCGCTTCGCCAACGGCGAAGATGGCCACGGCGATGATCACGATATCGATGCCGTCGGATAACAGCGGAATGCCGAAAGTGGCCCGCGGCTGACCGGTGAGGAAGTCGATGCCGACCACACCGATCGCCAGGCCGAGGAACAGCGAGATGGCGCCGCGCAGTTTCGACGAACCGAGCACCGCGGTGACGGCTACGAGGGCGAAGAGCATGATCGCCAGGTAGGAAGGTGCGCCGAGGGTGACGGCGAACCGCGAGATCGGCGGGGCGAAGGCGGCGAGCAGGACGGTGCCGATGGTGCCAGCCACGAACGATCCGATTGCGGCCGTCGCCAACGCCTGCGCCGCACGTCCGGCCTTGGCCATCTTGTTGCCCTCGATCGCCGTGATGACCGACGACGACTCCCCGGGAGTGTTCAGCAGGATGGAGGTCGTCGAACCGCCGTACATGCCGCCGTAGAAGATGCCCGCGAACATGATGAAGGCCGCACTGGAGGGCACGTTGTACGTGACCGGCAACAGCAGCGCCACCGTCATCGCCGGCCCGATGCCCGGCAAGACACCGACCGCGGTGCCCAGAAGTACGCCGATCACGGCGTACATAAAGTTCGTCGGGGTGGCTACCTGCCCGAAGCCCTGGATCAACCAGTCAAGATTTTCCATGTCAAAGGATTCCATTCAGAATGCCTGCGGGCAAAGGGATTCCAAGCCCGGAATAGAACGCGTAGAAGCTGCCGACCGAGAGCACCGCACCGATGATGATGTTGCGGATGTAGTGCCGGCTGCCCAGAACGGTTGCCGTACCAGCGAATAGCAGGGCGCCGGTGATGGCCCAGCCCAGCGGGTTGACCAAGAAAATGGTGGCGATGAAGATGCCGATGAGCAGACCGACGGTGCGCCAGTCGGCCGGTGCGTCAGGGTCGACGTCTTCGCCTGCGTCCGCCTCTCCCACCGAACCGCGTGGGATCGCGATGGCCAGCACGACAGCGAGCGCAATGAGAACGACGCCGATGACGACGGGGAACATCTTGGGACCGACGGGGTCGACCTTGGCGAAGCCTGCCTCGAGGGTGAGCGCGTCGTAGATCACGAAGGCGCCGACCGCAACCAGCACGGCGCAGACAAGATATTGGGCCTTGTCGACGCTTTTTTCGGACGTCGACGTCCCCTCGGTCGTCGTCATAGCAGCCCCAGCTCGGTCAGGGTCGTCGAAACCCGGTTGTCTTGTTCTATGAGGAACTGTTCGAATTCTTCGCCGGTCACGAATGCGTCGGTCCAACCGTTCTTGACGAGGGCGTCCTTCCACCCCTGGGTGGCGTGGAGATCTTCGAGCACCTTGATCATCGATCTCCTGGCGTCATCGGAAATGCCCGGCGGCGCAAGGACTCCGCGCCAGTTGGCGAAGGTCATGTCGATGCCGGACTCCTTGAGCGTCGGGGCGTCGATGCCCTCGACCCGCTCATCGCTGGAGACGGCGAGCACACGCAGTTGGCCGGCTTCGATCTGGTCGATGAGTTCGCCGGGGCTCGAGGTCCCGACGGTGATCTTCTTGCCGAGCAGTGCGGTGAGCAGGTCGCCGCCGCCGTCATACGTGATGAAGTTGACCGACTTCGGGTCGACGCCGACGGTCGATGCGACCTCCATCGGGAACAAGTGGTCGGGGCCGCCGGGAGATGATCCGCCGCCGATCGTCACCTTGGCGGGATCCGCCTTCCATGCCGCGACAAAGTCCTGCACGGTCTTGAAGGGCGAATCGGCGGGTACGAAGATCGCTCCGGGGTCCTCGATCAGCTTGGCCAGCGCCGTCGCGTCGGAAGCCTTGATTTTGGAACCATTGGTGTAGGTGGCGCCGACGACACCCAAGCCCATGGTCATCATGAGGTCGTCGTTGCCCTTTTCGTTCATGAGGCGGGCCATCGCGACGGTCCCGCCGGCGCCGATGACGTTGAAGACCTCGACGCGACCGGTGATGTCGTCGTCCTCCATGATTTTCACCGCGGTGCGGGCGGTCAGGTCGTAGCCGCCGCCGGGGCTGTTGGGCACCATCATGCGTAGCCGGTGCAGGCCGAGTTCGCCGCCGTCACGAGTGACGCCGCAGGATGTCACCAGAAGGGCGACGATCACAGCGATGACGAGCATCGGCCGGGTGTGCTTGGTATTCACGTCGCTCCCCAGTCTGTTGTGATGCTCAGCAATACTGGACCCGAGCAGTGATGTAGGTCACGCATGAGTACGCAAAGGACGTTTTGGTCGTTGTGAAACTTCTCCGGTCTCCGGCGCGAGGCTTCCGCAGCCTGGCGGGCCAGTTCCTGGTGTTCCAGTTGCTGGTCGTCGCGATTGTGCTGATCGCGGTGGCTGCCGTGTCGGTGGCGCAGTCAACGCGGGAGTTCCGCGAGGTGCGAGGAGCGCGGATGATCGCCGTCGCCGAGAACATGGCGTCGACGCCCGTGGTGCGGGACCGGTATGCCGATCCCGGGGCCTCGAAGGTGCTGGCGCCCGAAGTCGACCGCGCGGTGGCGCTGTCGGGTGCGGGACTTGCGGAGATCATCGATCCCGGCGGCACGGTGCGGGTGTCATCGGATCCGTCGCGGCTCGGCAGACAGGTCGATATGGGTCCCTCGCGCGCCGACGAGGGGCGCGCCTGGTTCGGTGATCTGACGATCGATGGGGTGCACAGCCTCGTGGGTGAGGTGCCGATCCTCGCCGACAGCGGCGATGTCGTGGCGGTGGCGTCGGTCAGCGAGCGGTATCCGTCGCTGTGGGAATTGATGGGCGCGTCTGGGGAACGTCTGCTGTTTTATCTGGGACTGGGTGCGGCGCTGGGTCTGTTGGCGTCGTGGCTGCTGTCGAGGCGGATCAAACGGCACACCCGCGGGTTGGAGATCGCCGAGATCGCCGGCTTGGCGGATCATCGGGAAGCGTTGTTGCACAGCATTCGCGAGGGCGTCGTCGCGGTGAACAACGAGGGCGACATCACGCTGCTCAACGACAGTGCACAGGATCTGTTAGGGGTGAGCGACGATGCGGTGGGCCGTCCGGTGGGCAGCGTGGGGTTGGATCCCGCGGTGGTCGACTTCTTACTGTCGGGTGAGGACGGCCGCTCCGCCGGCGACACCGTGATCGTCACGCGGACAAGGGTGCTGGCGTTGAACCGGAGGGCGGCGACGAGCCAGGGCCAGCGGATCGGCACGGTGACGACGATGCGTGACAGCACCGAGCTAGCGGCTCTGCAAGGGCAGCTGTCGTCGCACAAGAGCGTGACGGACACACTGCGCGCGCAGACGCACGAGTTCGCGAACCAGCTGCACACCATCTCTGGTTTGGTCCAGCTGGGTGAATACGATTCGGTGCGTGACCTGGTCGGCACTCTGACGCGACGGCGGGCAGAAATCAGTGATGCAGTGACGCAACGTATTTCCGATCCCGCCGTGGCGGCTTTGTTGATCGCGAAGACGACGCTGGCGGCCGAGAGCGGTGTGTCGCTCGAGATCGCCCCGGAGTCACATCTGGCGGCGTTGCCGCCCGCGCTGGCGACCGACGTGATCACCCTGCTCGGCAATCTCGTCGACAATGCGGTCGATGTGTCAGTGGGGTCGCAACCGGCGCGGGTCACGATTGGCATCGAAGACGATGAGGGGCTGATGATCTCTGTCGCCGACTCAGGCCCGGGCGTGCCTGAGTATCTTCGCGAATCGATCTTCGCCCGTGGTGTGACATCCAAGCCTGACGCGCCGGGCGGGCGAGGCATCGGCCTGGCGTTGGTGCGGATCGTGACGTCTCAGTACGGCGGGACGGTGGAGGTGACCGACGGCCCCTCGGGGGGCGCACTTTTCGTGGTGCGGCTGCCGACGGGCGTCGTCGCCGAAAAGGCCGCGCATGCGTGACGTGCTGATCGTCGACGACGATTTCATGGTGGCCGAGATTCATCGGCGATTCGTCGAACAGGTGGACGGATTTCGAGCCAGCGGAGTGGCACGGACCGGCACGGAAGCCTTGGCCGCGGTGCAGGATTTGCAGCCGCAGTTGGTGCTGCTGGACGTGTATCTGCCGGATATGACCGGCCTGGAGGTGCTGCAGCAGCTGCGGTCGGATGGCAACTTGGTTGGCGTCATCATGATCACCGCGGCACGGGAGTTGGACACTGTCAAAGGCGCTTTGGACGGTGGGGCCGCGGATTTCTTGATCAAGCCGTTCGAGTTCCCGCAGTTCAAGGCCAAGTTGGAAGCGTTCGCGGCACGGGCGGACACCCTGGAGTCGGCGGGTGGGATCGACCAGTCGCTGGTCGATTCCTTGTTCGGTCGGCCCGGTGGAGCGACACAGGCCCTGCCGAAGGGCCTCGGCGTCGAGACGGGCCGACTGGTGCTGGACGCGGTCCGCAGCGCCGGCGAGGTCTCTGCGGCCGAGTGCGCGGATCTGGTTGGGATTTCTCGAGTTAGCGCGCGGCGCTATCTCGAGCACTACCTGAGCGCCGACGTACTGGAATTGCGATTGCAGTACGGCGCAGGCAGACCTGAGCGCCGCTATCATCTACGCGGCGTGTAGGTCAGCGAGCTCGATGCCAATTCTGACTTCGAGTTCACTCACGGTGACCAATCGAGCACCCGGCAGCGGTGGTGCCGTCGACTCGTAGTGCGCGCCGGTGGGCGTGACGAATTCGGCGGTGTGGACACCGTTTTCCTCACAGGTGCTCACCTCCCAGCCCGGTGACTCCTTGACGTAGTTGCAGTGAGCGCACATGCCCAGACCGTTGAGCGCATGCGTAGGTCCCCCGCGACTTTTCGGCACAGCGTGATCGCGATGGCGAATCGGGGCATCGCAATACGGCGTTCGACAGGTTTGATCTCGCAACCCGATGAACTTCGCCAATCCCTTTGGAAAGCAACGCGACCGCGACTCCATCGCGACCAGGGATCCAGACTTGGGATGACGGTAGAGCCGTCGCAAGGTGGCCTTCGACCGATCATCGCCGACTGCATCCTCGACCAGCTTGCGAGCGATCGCAGCAGGTATCGGCCCGTAGCCATCGACGATTGCGGGGCTGTCAGCCTCGCTTAACAGTGCCTGATCCGACATGACCAGGTTGACGGCGATCGGCTCGGGAGTCTCGGCCGGTCGACCGGTGACCCGCTCCACAAATGTGTCGGCCATGACCTGACCGCGGGACCGATCGTCGAACGTAGTATCGGCGGATCGTCGTAGTGCCGCATAGACACTTACGCCCTGTGCCACCGGGAGCAGCGCGGTCACATAGGTCATGGCGTCAGGGGCCGGACGGCAAGTCACGTTCCGCTCAGATTCGGCTTTCGCTGCCCGTTCGACCACCGATTGGACATCCAGTTGGCAGGCGATTCCTTTGGCGTCCGCGGCTATCCGGGAGTCACCCTTCCCGTCGAGACTGTTGATATCGGCGCACATCTCGGCATCCAGCACACGGCGGTCCGCCACGCTGAGGCACGCCGACTCTCGCACGATCAGAGTGGCGCGCCATTCGGAAAGTGCTCCACACTCCAGGGCAGCCAACGTGTAGGGCATCTCGTGCACTAGAGCTTTGGCGAAGCCCAGGTGCCGGTTCCCGCGCGAGGGCGAATCGCGCCGCGCGAGGGCAACCTCACTGGATATGCCTCTGCCTCGTTGCTTCGTCGGCACCCCTGCGGCAGCCTCCACTGCTCGCCGACGCTCATCCAGCGCAGCCGTAGCGCGGGCCTGGCCGGCTGCGGCTGCAGACTTCAGCCGCTCCAAATCGGCGATGACCGCGATCAACTCAGCCTCATCCGCGAGCGGGTCGACCAAGGTCAACGCGGATATATCGAACATGTGTTCGACACTACTCGGCCCCTCTGACCGCGTTGACTCATCAGAAATGCGCGCGAAACGGTGATTCGTTGCCTCATCAGAAATGCGCGCGTAGGCCCAGTGGATGGGGTTGACGTTGGCACAGCGCAGAGCAATCACCGATGTGACCGCGATCCGCTACCAGGTGGCGGGTAAGCGCGGTAAGAGTCGGATCCTCGACGAGTTGTGTGCCAATACCGGCTGGCACCGTAACCACGCCCGCAGGGCGCTCAAGGCGGGGCTGCAGCCGAAGGTCATCAGCGCGCGTCGTCCCCGGCCAGTGACCTACGGGCCTGATGTCATCGCGGCGCTGACGGTCTGCTGGACAGTGCTGGGAATGCCGGCCGGTAAACGGCTGGCGCCGATGCTCACCGAGCTGGTGGCCGTGTTGCGGCACTTCGGGGAGCTGGCGATCAGCGACGACACCGCGGCCCTGTTGGTAACGATGTCGGCGGCCACCATCGATCGCCGACTTGCTGATGAGCGAGCCAAATACAAGATCAGAGGTCGGGTGGGCACCAAGCCGGGGTCGATACTCAAAAGCCAGATCCCGGTACGCACCTGGGCCGAATGGGACGACGCGGTGCCCGGCTTCGTCGAGATCGACACGGTCTTTCACGACGGCGGCAGCCGTGGTGGAGGCCATGCCTTCACGCTGACGGTCACCGATATCGCTACCGGCTGGACCGAGAGCCACTCGCTACCTGACAGGGCGGTCAAACACATACTGGCAGCCCTCAATCACATCGCCGCCGCCATGCCGTTCCCGATCCTCGGGGTCGACTGTGACAACGGGTCGGAATTCATCAACGACGACCTGCTGGCATGGTGCCGAGATCGTCAGATCACGTTCACCCGGTCACGGCCGGGCAATAAGAACGACGGCTGCCACGTCGAGCAGAAGAACTGGACGGTCGTACGCACCGTGGTGGGCTACTACCGCTACGACACCGCCTCAGAACTGTTGCTCCTCAACGAGATCTGGCAATTGCAGTCCAAGCTGACCAACTACTTCTACCCGCAACAGAAATTGATCACCAAAGTCCGCACCGGGGCCAAGGTATCCAAGAAACACGACAAAGCCACCACCCCATTCCACCGCGCGACCGCCCACCCGACCATGACCGTCGACCGCATCGTGGGCCTGACCCGGACCTACTCGCTGATCAATCCAGCCGCCGCTCAACGCCAGATTCAGGCGTTGACCGCACAGCTCTTCACTCTGGCCACCAGCAAAGCCGGCGACGGCGCCCCACCTCCAGTGACAAAGCGCGCACGTTTACGTGAGGCAACGAATGCCCCCACGCGCGCATCTTGACGTGAGGCAACAGGCTGACATTGATGTCTTGGAGCCTGGAACGGTCAGCGGCTGCGGCGGAAAATACGGCGGAGTCGACCGCCGCGCTCTTCGGGCCGGGCGACCGGCGGTGGTGGTGGCTCGGCCTTCGGCCGCACCACTGTGGCCGCAGTGTCTGAAACCGGCTTTTCATTGTCAGGATCCGTTTCAGCTTCGGCCCCGTCAGATTCCTCCGCCTCGGCATCGTCGGCTGCTGAATCTTCGGCCTCCGCCGCTACCTCTTCGGCGACTTCCTCGGCCTCTTCGGCACTTTCGACCGCGGACTCGTGAGCCTCGGGTGCGGCCTCCTGCGCCTCGACAGCGTCCTCACCCTCGACAGCACCAACGCCACCGACGGACTCCGGTTCATCGTCGGTGCTCTCTTCGACCTCGGCCGGTTCGGGTGAATCGTCGGTTTCGTCCTCGACGTGTTCTGCGGCCTCAGCCAGCTCCAACGCAAGTTCGTCGGCATCGGCATCTTCGGTGGCTACGTCTGTTCCGACTTCCTCGGACCCATCGTCGTCACCCGACTCCTCGGCTTGTGTCTGGACCGCGTCCTCACCCTCAGCGCCCGCTTCGGTCGAGTCCTCGTCCTCGGCGGCGGACTCATCCTCAGGGAGCTCCGCCTCGGCTTCGGCTGCAGCCTCCAGCTCCGTACCTACGTCCTCGGAGTCTTCGTCGGTTTCGGCCGCGACTTCTGCGGCGACTTCCTCAGCCTCGTCGGCACCCTCGAGGGCGGCCTCATGCGCCTCAGCGGCAGCCTCTTCGGCCTCAACGGCGTCCTCACCCTCGACAGCTCCCACACCACCGACAGACTCTTCTTCTACGGTCTCGTCTGTTTCGGGTTCGGGCTCGGAGTCTTCGTCGGTTTCGGCCCCGACTTCTGCGGCAACTTCCTCAGCCTCGTCGGCACCCTCGAGGGCGGCCTCATGCGCCTCAGCGACAGCCTCTTCGGCCTCAACGGCGTCCTCACCCTCGACAGCTCCCACACCACCGACAGACTCTTCTTCTACGGTCTCGTCTGTTTCGGGTTCGGGCTCGGAGTCTTCGTCGGTTTCGGCTGCAACTTCTGCGGCAACTTCCTCAGCCTCGTCGGCACCCTCGAGGGCGGCCTCATGCGCCTCAGCGACAGCCTCTTCGGCCTCAACGGCGTCCTCACCCTCGACAACACCCACGCCACCGACAGACTCTTCTTCTACGGTCTCGTCTGTTTCGGGTTCGGGCTCGGAGTCTTCGTCGGCTTCGGCCCCGACTTCTGCGGCAACTTCCTCAGCCTCGTCGGCACCCTCGAGGGCGGCCTCATGCGCCTCAGCGGCAGCCTCTTCGGCCTCAACGGCGTCCTCACCCTCGACAGCTCCCACGCCACCGACTGACTCATCCGCATCGTCCTCGGTTTGTTCGGTCTCTGCCGCTACGGCCGCCGCGAGCAGTTTGGCTTCGGCGGCAGTCTCTTCATCGACGGAATCGTCAGGCTCCAGATCCTCAGAATCGACGTCGAAGTGCTCATCCGCGTCGGCCCGAGCGTCTTCGTCTTCGTCCTGCCCGGCCGCCTTGGCCGCCGCAACCACTCCCGAAGTCGCCGCGACAGCGACAAGTTCGTCGGCCACCTCACTGATGAGCGACTCATCGCGCGGCTTACCCTTCAGCGTCGCCGGGTCCTCGCGACCCTTCGGCGCCACCATGAAATACACCACCGCACCGATGAATACGAACGTCGACGTGAACGAGTTGACCCTGATATCGGCGATCAGCGTGGCCTGATCGCTACGCAACAGTTCGATCCAGAAGCGACCCAAGCAGTAGCCCGCGACATACAGCGCGAACAACCGGCCGTGACCGATCCTGAACCGCCGATCGACCCAGATCAACAGCGCGAAAATCAGGACATTCCACACCAATTCGTACAGGAACGTCGGATGGACAACCTCGTACAGCTGGCCTGTCGATACCCCATTGGCCAGGTCCGGGCTGACCACACCGTTGGCGCCCTCGCGCTCGTAGATCTCCAGACCCCACGGCACCGTCGTCGGCCGGCCGTACAACTCCTGGTTGAAGTAGTTGCCCATCCGGCCGATCGCCTGCGCCAGAATGATTCCCGGCGCAATCGCATCGCCGAATGCAGGCAGAGGAATGCCACGATTCCGGCACGCGATCCACGCTCCAACGCCGCCGAGTGCGACCGCGCCCCAGATTCCCAGGCCGCCGTCCCAGATTCGCAGCGCCCCGAGAATCCCTGGCTTGCCCTCACCGAAATACTTCGACCAGTCGGTGATGACGTGATAGAGCCGACCGCCGATCAGGCCGAACGGCACCGCCCACAGCGCGATGTCGTAGATGACGCCGCGCTCACCGCCCCTGGCTTCCCACCGCCGGTCGCCGATGATCAACGCCGCCACGATCCCGACGATGATGAACAACGCGTACGCACGAATCGGAACCGGACCGATATGCCAAACGCCCTGCGACGGACTCGGAATGTAGGCGAGCACAGTCGTCGTCACGCGGTAACCCTCTGCCGTACGCCCTCGGCGAGCTCAGCGGTCAGTGTCCGCACCGCGTCCTCTCCCTCCTGCAGGGCTGACACCAGCGCCGAACCCACGATCACCCCGTCCGCATATGCACCGATCTCTGCCGCCTGCTCGCGTGACCGCACACCGAGGCCGACGCCGACCGGGATATCCGACACCGCTTTCACGCGGCTGACCAACGCGGGCGCCGCATTGGATACGGCGTCGCGCGCGCCGGTCACACCCATCGTCGATGCGGCATAAACGAATCCGCGTGAAGCCTCAACCGTCGCCGCCAACCGCTCGGGCGTCGACGATGGCGCCACCAGAAAAATGCGGTCCAGGTCGTGGACTTCCGATACCTCGATCCACTCCGACGCCTCATCGGGAATCAGATCGGGCGTGATCATCCCCAGTCCGCCTGCCGCGGCCAGATCGCGCGCAAACGCGTCGACACCCCAGCGCAGCGCCACATTCCAGTAGGTCATCACGACGGCCCGACCGCCCGCGTTGCTGATCGCCTCCACCGCCGCCAATGTGTCGCGTACCCGCACACCGCCGCGCAGCGCCACTTCGGTGGCCGCCGCGATCGTCGGCCCGTCCATACCCGGATCCGAATACGCGATGCCCACCTCGACGAGATCGCAGCCGGATTCGACCAGCGCAGTCATCGCCGAGATCGACTTCGGCACATCGGGAAAGCCGGTCGGCAGGTAACCGATCAGCGCCGCGCGGTCTTCCGACCGGCAGGTGTCGAACATAGCGGCCAACCGGCTCACGATTCACCGTCCATCAGACCGAACCATTTCGCCGCCGTCTCGACATCCTTGTCGCCGCGTCCCGACAGGTTGATCAGAATGATCGCGCCGCTACCCAGTTCCTTGCCCAGCTTCAGCGCTCCGGCGACGGCGTGCGCCGACTCGATGGCCGGGATGATTCCCTCGGTGCGGCACAACAGTGCGAACGCATCCATCGCCTCGGTGTCGGTGATCGGCCGATATTCGGCGCGGCCGATGTCCTTCAGGAACGCATGCTCGGGACCCACACCCGGATAGTCCAAACCAGCCGAAATCGAATGGGATTCGATGGTTTGACCATCCTCGTCCTGAAGCAAGTACGAGAACGAACCCTGAAATGCCCCTGGTGTCCCGCCCGCGAATGTCGCTGCGTGACGCCCGGTTTCGACGCCGTCGCCCGCCGCTTCGAAGCCGACCAACCGCGTCCCGGGATCGTCGATGAACGCATGGAAGATTCCGATCGCATTCGACCCGCCACCCACACACGCCGTCACCACATCGGGCAGTCGGCCGGCCTGCGACTGGATCTGCGCGCGCGCCTCGAGCCCGATCACCCGCTGGAAGTCGCGCACCATCGTCGGGAACGGGTGAGGTCCCGCCGCGGTGCCGAAGCAGTAATAGGTGTTGTCGGCGTTCGTGACCCAATCGCGAAAGGCTTCGTTGATCGCATCCTTGAGCGTCTTCGAACCGGCCTCGACGGAAACCACTTCCGCGCCGAGCAGGCGCATCCGCGCGACGTTCAGCGCCTGACGTGCCGTGTCGACGGCACCCATGTAGATGATGCACTCCAGACCCAGCAGTGCACAGGCGGTAGCGGTCGCCACCCCGTGCTGGCCGGCGCCCGTCTCGGCGATCACCCGCGACTTGCCCATCTGCTTGGCCAGCAGCGCCTGACCGAGCACATTGTTGATCTTGTGAGATCCGGTGTGGTTGAGGTCTTCTCGCTTCAGGAACAGTCGCGCCCCACCCGCGTGCTCGGAAAGCCTCGTCGCCTCGTAGATCGGCGACGGCCTGCCGGTGTAATGACGCTGCAGCCGATCCAGTTCATCGAGGAACGCCTGATCGCCACGAACCTTCTCGTAGGCGGCGGTCACCTCTTCGATCACCGTCATCAGCGCCTCGGGGACGAATCGTCCACCATAGACACCGAAATGGCCGCGCGCATCGGGATCGTGAACTGTGGGTTCGGCCACCGCTGCGCTGGAACGCGGCAACTCCGGCCCGGCGAGGTCGGCCATCAACGAAGCTCTTCGCGCAAGCGGCTCATCGCCGTGTCAGCGTGAGGGTTTCGGGCAGGACGGGTGCGTTCCTGCGGTGACCAGATCGGCAACGGCGCCGCGGGGGTCACCACTGGTGACCAGTCCCTCGCCGACGAGCACGGCATCGGCCCCTGCTCCGGCGTATGCGAGTAGATCGGCAGTGCCGCGAACACCCGACTCGGCGATGCGGATGACCCCGCTCGGCAGGCCAGGCGCGATGCGCGCGAAGCAGTCCCGGTCGACGTTCAGTGTCTTCAGATCGCGTGCGTTGACTCCGATGACTTTCGCACCTGCCTGCAGGGCTCGATCCGCTTCCTCTTCGGTGTGCACCTCGACAAGCGCTGTCATCCCGAGCGATTCGGTGCGGTCGAGCATGGACTCCAGCGCCTGCTGTCCGAGCGCGGCGACGATCAGCAGCAACATGTCGGCGCCGTGGGCGCGCGCCTCGTGAATCTGATACGGGCCGATGATGAAGTCCTTGCGCAGCACCGGGATTGACACCGCTGCGCGCACTGCGTCGAGATCGTCCAGAGAGCCGTTGAACCGGCGCTGTTCGGTCAGCACACTGATGATGCGTGCGCCGCCGTCCTCGTATGCGCGAGCGAGCGCCGCAGGATCCGAGATCGACGCCAGCTCTCCGCGTGACGGGCTGGCGCGCTTCACTTCCGCGATCACGCCGATGCCGGGTTCGCGCAGAGCCGCCAATACGTCCAGCGGAGACGGTGCGGCCTTCGCCGCTTCCTTGATGTCTGCGAGCGGTAGAACAGCCTCGCGAGCTGCGACATCAGCACGAACACCCTCAATGATGGTGTCGAGCACGGTTGCCGAACTCATGGGAGTTGATTCCTCTCGGATGATGCCCACAGATCTCTATCGAAGGGTAACGGGTCGCCACACCCTCCGGTGTCACCGCCCCTCGCCCGGGTCGGTCGGGTCGCGGCCTTCGTCGAGCGCTTCCCACAGCTGTCGCTCCGACATCGCGTCGTCCGATTTGTCCGCCGGAACAGCCGTACGGCGTGCGTAGCGAGCCACACCCGAGACGTTCCTGGACGCCGAGCGCAGCAGCAGCACGGCACACACGAGTGTGACGACCGCTGCCATCGCCGTGACCAGCGCACCCCCGTAGTGCCGCTGAGTCCCGACCAGGTCGGCGACTGGCGCATCGGCCAGAGCAGACGCCCTGACGCCGACATCACGCACCAGCCACAGGCTGATCGCCAGATACGCCATACCGGCGCTGGCGATCGCCGCCAGTACAGCCAGCGCCCGCAACGGCCAACCTCGCACCGCCAGCGCGGCGACGGCGGTGGCCAGCAGCAGAACGGCCAGCGGCACAAGTGCCGTCGACCACGACCCACCGGACAGCGCGATCGTCCTGGGCTGCCCCAGCCCGTCGAACGACGTCACATCGACCCACGTCATCCGCGACGCCCCCCATAACCCCGCCGCGGCCAGCACCAGCCCGAGCTGCGCGATCCGAATCACGGTTCGGTCAGCGTTTCCGCTGCCGCGATGGCGTTCAGCACCGCGCGGGCCTTGTTCGCCGCCTCCGTGTACTCGTACGGCCCGTTGGAGTCGGCCACAACTCCACCACCGGCCTGCACATACGCCGTGCCTGCGCGCATCAACGCCGTGCGAATCGCGATCGCGAAATCGGCGTTGCCCGCGAAGTCCAGATAGCCAAGCACGCCGCCGTATAGCCCGCGACGGGTCTTCTCGACCTCCTCGATCAGCTCCATGGCGCGCACCTTCGGCGCCCCGGACAGCGTGCCTGCCGGGAAGCACGCCGTCACCGCGTCCAACGCGGTCTTGTCGTCGGCCAGCTCGCCATGCACCGTCGACACGATGTGCATGACGTGGCTGTATCGCTCGATGTGGCTGTAGTCCTCGACCCGCACGGTCCCCGGCCGGCAGACCCGACCGAGGTCGTTGCGGCCCAGATCGACCAGCATCAGGTGCTCGGCGCGCTCCTTGTCGTCGTGGAGCAACTCCTTCTCGAGCAGCAGATCCTCTTCCTCGGTCTGCCCGCGCCACCGTGTGCCCGCGATCGGATGCGTCGACGCCCGGCCATCCTTGACCGTCACCAGCGCTTCCGGGCTTGATCCGACGATCGAAAAGTCCAGTCCACCTTCATCGTTGGGCACATTGAGCAGATACATGTACGGGCTCGGGTTGCTCACCCGCAGCATCCGGTACACGTCGAACGGATCGGCGTCGGTATCCATCTCGAACCGCTGTGACGGCACCACCTGGAACGCCTCGCCCGCCTCGATGTCGCCGACGAGTTTCTCGACGATCGCCGTGTATTCCTCCACGGTGCGCTGTGAACGGTGCAGCGGCTCGGGCCTGCTGAACGTCGCGACGGTCGACGGGAGGGGCTCGCCGAGGGCCGCGGTCATCACATCGAGCCGGCCGACCGCGTCGTCGTAGGCCCAGTCCACCCGCTCGTCGGTGCCGTTCCAGTTCACCGCGTTGGCTATCAGCGTGATCGTGCCCTCATGGTGGTCGACGGCGGCCACGTCGGTGGCCAGCAGCAGCAACATGTCCGGCAGTCCCAGATCGTCCACCGCAAGCGACGGCAGCTTCTCCAGACGCCGCACCATGTCGTAGGCGAAGAACCCCACGAGACCCGACGAAAGTGGAGGCAGGCCCGTCACCGGTTCGGTCTTCAGCAGCTCCAGCGTCGCGCGCAGGGCCGCGAGCGGCTCACCGCCGGTGGGTGCATCCTTCGGGGTGGTGCCCAGCCAGACGGCCTCGCCGTCACGGACCGTCAGCGCCGACGGCGCACCGGCGCCGATGAACGACCACCGCGACCACGACCGGCCGTTCTCGGCCGACTCGAGCAAGAACGTCCCCGGCCGGTTGGCGGCCAGCTTGCGGTACGCCGACAGCGGAGTCTCACTGTCGGCCAGCACCTTGCGGGTCACCGGCACCACCCGATGCTCGGCGGCCAGCGCCCGGAAGTCCTCGCGTGAGGTGGTGAGGGCAAGGTTGGCGGTCGATTGCACTCATCAATTCTCCCAGACGCGTGCCAGCGGCGACGACGACGCAGGGGTCAGCGGGCTGGTCAGCACGACCGGCCCCTGCGCCATGAACCGCGGCGTGCGGCCGCGGTGCTCGTCGGCGGCATGCACCGTGAACGGGTGGACGAGGTACATGTCACCGGGCCCGCCGGTGGCGTGCACGACCGATCGCTCAGCGCTCGCGTCGTCGACCAGCCGACCCATCTCGGCCAAGTCCACCGCATTCGGACCCAGCACTCGCGCCACGTCGCGGTGCGATCCGGCCCGAATACGAGTGGGTGCGTCGTCCGGACCGACCTCCGAAAGCAGGGTGAGCAACAGCACCGTGTGCGGACGGCCGGTCACTGCCCACGACCCGTCGGGTTGCGGCGTATTGGCATCGATGTGCCAGCCGCGGTCGTCGTCGCGCGCTGCAACGGGGAACCGAACGGGGATGTTGCCCAACGCGCCTCGCGGCAACCACCCTCCGACACCGCAGACACTGTCCAGGGCTTGCGCCAGCGCGGGGCTGCGCACCAGCTCACCGAACGGCCCCTGCCCCGTCAGATCCGCCACCCAGCGGACCGGGTCCGACCAGCCGGCGGGATGGTCGGGCGACAATCCCAGCTGCTGCCACAGTGCGGTGCGCGCCGCGTCGGCGGCGCCACGCAGGGCTGCCTGCTCGATCTTCGCGTAGCCATGGGACATGAACTCGTCGACATCCAGCATCGGAGGCACGCTCTCACGGACACGGCAACCCGCGCCAACGATTTTCTGTGGGCGTAGCGTGACGCTCATGAAACGTGGTGACCAGGTTGCAGAGTTCGAATTGCCGGACCAGACAGGCACTGTGCGAAGCCTCACGGAGTTGCTCGCGGGCGGACCGATCGCGCTGTTCTTCTATCCCGCCGCGATGACTCTGGGTTGCACCAAGGAGGCGTGTCACTTCCGCGATCTGGCTTCGGAGTTCGCCGCGGTCGGCGCCAGCCGCGTCGGCATCAGCACCGACGCCGTCGAGAAGCAGGCGAAATTCGCTGACAAGCAGAGCTTCGACTATCCGCTGCTGTCGGACACCGGCGGCGCCGTCGCCGCACAGTTCGGGGTGAAGCGCGGATTGTTGGGCAAGCTGTCGCCGGTCAAGCGGACAACGTTTGTGATCGACACCGATCGCACGGTCCTCGAGGTGATAGCCAGCGAGGTCAACATGGACACCCACGCAGACAAGGCGCTGGAGGTGCTGCGCCAACGTCAGTCCGCGTGACGCCGGTTCTCGAACTCGCCGACGTGACGTTCCGTCGCGACGGCAAGCAGATCATCGACGGCATCTCGCTCACCGTGAACGCCGGCGAGCATTGGGCGTTGCTCGGCCCCAACGGTGCCGGCAAGAGCACGCTGCTGGGATTCTGCGCGGCCGTCATGTTTCCGAGCTCAGGCACCGTGCGCATTCTCGGCGAGCAGATGGGGCGCGTGGACCTCGCCCGGCTGCGGCACTCCATCGGTCACGTCAATCCCCGTCACCGGCTGCAGTATTCGTTGACGGTGCGCGAGGTGGTGCTGACGGGTATCACGGCGACCATCGATCTCCCGATGCGTTGGGCGCCCAGTCCCGACGAACTCGGCCGGGCGGACGCGATGATCGACGCGGTCGGCTTGTCGCACAAGACGACTGATGTATGGCCGACCCTGTCGCAGGGAGAACGGGGTCGCACCCTCATCGCCCGCGCGCTGGTATCCGAACCGCGACTGCTGTTGCTCGACGAGCCCACAACGGGCCTCGATGTCGCCGCGCGAGAACAGCTGTTGGAAACCATCGATTCGCTCGACGAGACGCATCCCGACGTCGCGTCGATACTTGTCACCCACCATCTCGAGGAGCTACCGACAACCACGACGCACGCGTTGCTGATCGCCGAAGGGCGCACCATCGCCGTCGGTCCCGCGCGGACAACGGTGACGACCCACAACGTCAGCGCCGCGTTCGACCATCCGGTGGTCGTCGGCTACGACGAAGGCCGATGGACCGCGCGCGCCAAGGTCACCCGCATCATCGACCGCTGAGCGTCAAAGGCGGGTGCATCGGACATCCGCGTGACTTGGCGACTCGCGCCCGTCCGCGCGGGTGAAGCGAGCGCCGGCGTTGGCCGAATCAGCCCGTCTACTCGTCGAGGTACTTTCGGAGATGCTCGACCATGCTGGCCCGAAACTCCCGCATCGACGACGCTTTGGGCTTCACGCCATCGGCGCCGTGGTACATCCCTTCGACCGTGACCAACTCGCACGGCACTCCGGCGGCTTTCAGCCGCGCCGCATAATCGACGTCTTCATCGTGAAACACGTCGAGGTTCCCCACGCCGACCCAGGCGGGCGCGAGCCCGGACAAATCGACTCTGCGTGCGGGAGCGGCATATTCGGGTGCATCCGACATGCGCGGAGCGCGACCGAGATAGGCCGTCCAGCCGAACGTGTTCGATTCCGGTGTCCACGCGAAACGTCCCTGCCCCCGATGATCGCCGCGCAATGTGGATCTGTCATCCAGCATCGGATAGACAAGGACCTGCGCCCGCAACGGAATGCCCTCGTCGTGGCAACGCTGTGCAACAGCGGCCGCCAGACCGCCGCCGGCGCTCGCACCGACCACCGCGATCCGGGTCGGATCGATCCCCAATTCGTCGGCGTTGGCGCGCATCCAGTGCAGCGCGGCCATGCAGTCATCCAAACCCGCAGGAAATGGGTGCTCGGGCGCCAGACGGTAGTCCGGCGAAACCGCCACCACCCCGAGGTCATTCACCAGGCGGCCGGTGGCGGCACCCTCGAACTCGGGGGTGCCGACGACATACCCGCCCCCGTGGATCCACAGCACCGCCGGACTGGGCACGGCCCGGTACACCGGCGTGAAGACCAAAGTGCGCACAGTTGGCTCGCCGATGTGGCGCTGCGTGACGGAGACGTCGGCTCCCGGCTTCGTGCGCACCTTGAAAATCAACCGAAAGGCCCGCAACTTCTTCGCGGTCAACGAAGCCGCGACATACGGCAACAGCGGGCTGCGCAGCTCCGGCGCGACTCGGCCCACCGCATCGCGAACCTTGAATCGGCTGCGCCCCGCCGCAACGGCAAGCGTCAATCCGACGACCGCCGCGACCCGCTTCAGAGTCACTCCTCCGGCGCCAAAAGCACGTCAGCATCGAAGCAACTGTGCTCGCCGGTGTGGCATGCAGCGCCGACCTGGTCGACTTCCAGCAGCACCGTGTCACCATCGCAGTCCAGTCGCACCGAGTGCACATACTGGGTGTGTCCCGACGTGGCGCCTTTGACCCACTGTTCACCCCGCGACCGCGAATAGTACGTCGCCTCACGGGTTTCCAATGTTCGCGCCAACGCGTCGTCGTCCATCCACGCGACCATCAGCACCTGGCCGGTACCGCGCTCCTGCACCACCGCGGTGAACAATCCGTTGGCGTCGCGCTTGAGCCGGGCGGCGACGTCGGCGTCTAGTGCGCTCATCTCACGACAATCCCTTCTGCCGCCATCGCCGCCTTCACCTGATTGATCGTCAGCTCGCGGAAATGGAACACGCTCGCAGCCAGCACCGCGTCAGCACCTGCAACGACCGCGGGCGCGAAATGTTCCGGCGCCCCTGCGCCACCGCTGGCGATCACGGGGACATTGACCGCCCCCCGCACCGCCGCGATCATCGGCAGGTCGAACCCGGCCTTGGTGCCGTCGAAGTCCATCGAGTTCAACAGGATCTCACCGACACCGAGTTCGGCTCCCCTGGTGGCCCATTCGACGGCATCGATCCCGGTGCCGCGTCGCCCGCCGTGGGTGGTCACCTCCCAGCCCGACGGCGTCGGCTCCTGGTCCCGTGGCACCGTGCGTGCGTCGACCGAGAGCACGATGCACTGCGAACCGAACTGGCGCGACAACTCGGCCAGGAGTTCTGGTCTGGCGATGGCGGCCGTGTTGACCGCGACCTTGTCGGCACCCGCGCGCAACAACACGTCGACATCGGCCACCGACCGCACGCCACCGCCGACCGTCAGCGGAATGAACACCTGCTCTGCCGTGCGCTTGACGACCTCGAGCATCGTCGCCCGTCCGGCCGACGACGCGGTGACATCCAGGAACGTGAGCTCGTCGGCGCCCTCGGCGTCGTATGCGGCGGCCAGTTCGACGGGATCCCCGGCGTCACGCAGGTTCTCGAAGTTCACGCCCTTGACGACCCGGCCGTCATCGACATCCAGGCAGGGAATGATGCGAACCGCAAGGTCCATTCAGTAATCCTCCGGTGCGCCGACCGATTGCAGCAATTCGAGTAGTTCCCCGTGCACGCCCGGCGCCCCGACCAACGCTGAGCGCGATTCGGTGGTCCAATCAGTGCCGTCCAGGTTCGTGACGATGCCGCCTGCCGCCCGCACCAGCGCGACACCCGCGGCGTGGTCCCACACGTGCGCACCGAAGCTGATGGCACCGCCGAGGATTCCGGACGCGGTGTAGGCGAAGTCGACGCCGGTGGCACCGTGCATCCGCATACGCGAGCACTTGCGGCTGAGGTTCTCGATCACCGCGAGCCGGTAGCGCCCCGGTACCTTGCCCCGCGAATCGACGTTGAACGTGCTCACCCCGACGATGGCTTCGGACAGCTTCACGGGCTGTAGCGCCGGCTGCTCAACACCGTTGCTGCGAAAGGGCTTCCCGATGACACCGGTGAACCGTTCACCCGTGAACGGAACCCATGTCAGACCCGCGACGGGTTCGCCGTTTCGCAGCAAGCCGAGCAGGATGGCTGCCATCGGCGACCCGGCCGCATAGTTGAACGTTCCGTCGATCGGATCGAGCACCCAGACCAGCGGCGAATCGACGTCGGCGCCGCCGAACTCCTCGCCGTGCACCTCGATGCCGGTCTCCCGCCGCAGCGCTTCGACGACTTGGCGTTCGATCGCGAGGTCCACTTCGGTGGCGAAGTCGTTGCCCTTCTTCTGGACCGCCGAATCGGCTCGGTGACCTTCGATGAACGGCTTGGCCGCATCGTCGAGGATCTTCGTGGCCACGGCGACCAACCCATCGAGGTCCGCCGTATCCAGGGCCATCTACTGTGCCACCGCCGCGAGCGCCTCGGGAAGCGTGAACCGCCCCGCGTACAGCGCCTTACCGACGATCGCGCCTTCCACGCCGCGGTCGGTCAGGGTTGCGATCGCCCGCAGATCGTCGAGGCTGGACACCCCGCCCGACGCGATCACCGGTGCGTTGGTGCGATCGGTGACTTTGCTCAGCAACTCCAGGTTCGGCCCGTTCAGCGTGCCGTCCTTGGTCACGTCGGTGACGACGAAGCGCGTACATCCTTCGCGGTCAAGGCGTTCCAGCACCTCCCACAGGTCGCCGCCGTCGGTTTCCCACCCGCGGCCCCGCAAGCGGTGGTCGTCGCCGGAGATCTTCACGTCGAGCCCGACGGCCACCTTGTCGCCGTGCTGAGCGACGACCTTCGCGCACCACTGCGGATTCTCCAGCGCGGCGGTGCCGAGGTTCACGCGGGCGCATCCGGTGGCCAGGGCCGCCTCCAGCGAGTCGTCGTCGCGGATCCCCCCCGACAGTTCCACCGCGACGTCGAGCCGTCCGACCACCTCGGCGAGCAGTTCACGGTTGTTGCCCCTACCGAACGCGGCGTCGAGGTCGACCAGGTGGATCCACTCCGCGCCGTCACGCTGCCAGGTCATGGCGGCGTCGAGCGCCGAGCCATACTCGGTCTCGCTGCCCGCCTTTCCCTGCATGAGGCGAACGGCGCGGCCCTCGACCACGTCAACGGCGGGAAGCAGTATCAATCTCACGGCCGACAACCTAGAGCCCCTCAACCCAATTGCCCAAAAGCGAAGCTCCGGCGTCGCCACTCTTCTCCGGGTGGAACTGCGTCGCCGATAGCGGTCCATCCTCGACGGCGGCCAGGAACGGGACGGTGTGGGTGGCCCAGGTCAACTTCGCCTCCGGGCTGCCTTCCCATTGCTGCGCGGCATAGGAGTGCACGAAGTAGAACCGGGTGTCCGGATCCAAGCCCTTGAACAGGCGGGTACCCGCAGGCGCGTCCACGACGTTCCAGCCCATGTGCGGGATCACCGGGGCATCCAGCCGGATCACCGCACCGGGCCACTGGCCGCAGCCGGTGCTCTCCACGCCGAACTCGACCCCGCGCGCGAAAAGGATCTGCATCCCGACGCATACTCCGAGCACAGGACGTCCCAGGGCAACCCGTTCGGCGATGATCTTCTCCCCACCGATCTGCCGCAGCCCGGTCATGCAGGCCTCGAATGCGCCGACGCCCGGTACCACCAGACCATCGGCGTTCATCGCCGCGTCGGCATCGGCGGTCACCTCGACGGATGCACCCGTCCGCTCCAGCGCGCGCTGAGCCGATCGAAGGTTTCCGGAGCCGTAGTCGAGGACAACGACTCTCGCTGTCATAGCGTGCCTTTCGTCGACGGCACTCCTGTGACACGCGGATCGAACTCGACGGCCTGACGCAGCGCCCGCGCGACAGCCTTGTACTCCGCCTCGGTGATGTGGTGCGGGTCGCGGCCGTACAGCACCCGCACGTGCAGCGCGATGCGCGCGTTCATCGCGATGGTTTCGAACACGTGGCGATTGACAACCGTGTGGTAGGGCGCCTCGGATCCGGCAATGGTGAAGTGCAGCATGTGATCCGGCTCGCCGGTATGCACGCAGTAGGGCCTGCCGGACACGTCAACCGCGGCGTGCGCAAGCGATTCGTCCATCGGAATCCAGGCATCGCCAAAGCGACGGATGCCCTTTTTGTCACCCAACGCCTGCCCGAGCGCCTGGCCGAGCACGATCGCGGTGTCCTCGATGGTGTGGTGGCCTTCGATCTCGACGTCACCCTTCGCGCGCACGGTCAGGTCGAAGCTGGCGTGGCTGCCCAGTGCGGTCAGCATGTGGTCGAAGAAGGGCACCCCGGTCTCGACGGTGACGTTGCCGGTGCCGTCGAGGTCGAGTTCGACCACGATGTCCGATTCCTTGGTTTTGCGTTCGATTTTCGCGATACGGGACGTGGTCACTGTGCTCCTATGGATACGAGTTCGGTAGCCGCCAGTCGACCGCTGACCTCGAGCAGCGCATCGTTCTCTTCGGCAAGTCCGGTGGTGGCGCGCAGGTAACCGGGAATGCCGACATCCCGGATGAGGACCCCGGCAGCAAGATAACGCTGCCAGGTGGCGGACGCGTCGGCGAATTCACCGAACAACACGAAGTTGGCATCGCTGTCGATGACGCGAAAACCCATGCTGCTCAACGCTTCCGCGACTCGGTTGCGCTCGGCGATCAGCGTGGCCACGCTGCCCAGAGTGTCGTCGGCGTGGCGCAGCGCTGCTCGGGCGGCCGCCTGGGTCACCGCCGACAGGTGGTACGGCAGCCGGACCAGCAGCATGGCATCTATTACCGCGGGGGCGGCGACGAGATAGCCGAGCCGTCCGCCGGCGAACGCGAACGCCTTGCTCATGGTGCGGGTGACGACGAGCCTGCTCGGGTACTCATCGATCAGGTTGACCGCGCTGAGTTCGCTCGAGAACTCGCCGTAGGCTTCGTCGACGATGAGCATTCCGGTGGACATCGCTTCCAGGAGGGACCGCAGGTGCTCCAGCGAAACGCTCTGTCCCGAAGGGTTGTTGGGGCTGGCGAGAAACACGATGTCCGGTGTGTGCTCCTTGATCGCCCCGACAGCGACGTCGACGTCGAGGCTGAAGTCGTCGGCGCGGTTCGCGACGAGCCACTTCGTCTGCGTCCCGTCGGAGATGATCGGGTGCATCGAGTACGACGGGACGAACCCGATGGCGCTACGTCCGGGGCCGCCGAACGCCTGCAGAAGCTGCTGCAGGATCTCGTTGGAACCGTTTGCCGCCCACAGGTTCTCGACATCGAGGGCGACACCGGTCTGCGCACTGAGGTACGCGGCGAGATCTGCCCGCAATGCCACCGCGTCACGATCCGGGTAGCGGTGCAGCTCCCCCGCAACTGCTCGGACCGATTCGGTCACATCGTCAACGAGAGCCTTCGTCGGGGGGTGCGGGTTCTCGTTGGTGTTCAGCCGCACCGGCACCTGCAACTGCGGCGCACCGTACGGCGACTTACCGCGCAGATCTTCGCGCAACGGAAGGTCGTCCAGGGAAACTGATCGACCGGGCGGCTGCGCTTTCACTTCTTCGCGCAAGCGGCTCATCACCTTTCGAACCTCCGCCGGACCGCTTCGCCGTGGGACGGCAGGTTCTCGGCCTCGGCGAGCGTGATGACGTGCCCGGACACGTCCTTGAGCGCGGCCTCGTCGTAGTCGACGACGTGGATGCCGCGCAGGAACGTCTGCACGGACAGTCCGCTGGAGTGCCTGGCGCAGCCGGCGGTGGGCAGCACGTGGTTCGATCCCGCGCAGTAGTCGCCGAGGCTCACCGGCGCGTAGGCACCGACGAATATTGCACCGGCCGAACGGATTCGGCCGGCGACGTTGCGGGCGTCGACGGTCTGGATCTCCAGGTGCTCGGCCGCGTAGGCGTTGACCGTACGTATGCCTGCCTCGAGGTCGTCGACCAAAACGGTCGCAGATTGCTTACCGCTCAGCGCCGCCGTCACCCGCTCGCGGTGGACCGTGGTCTCGAGCTGCTTCGCCAGTTCCTTGTCGGTGGCGTCGGCCAGCTCGGTGCTGGTGGTGACCAGCACGCTGGATGCCATCTCGTCGTGCTCGGCCTGGCTGATCAGGTCGGCGGCCACGTGCACGGGGTCAGCGGTGTGGTCGGCCAGGATCGCGATCTCGGTCGGGCCGGCCTCTGCGTCGATTCCGACCTGGGATCGGCAGATCCGTTTCGCCGCGGTGACCCAGATGTTGCCCGGCCCGGTGACCATATCGACCGGGGCCAGCTCGGTCCCGTCCGTGTCGGTGCCACCGAAGGCCAGCAGCGCGACGGCCTGCGCGCCGCCGACGGCCCACACCTCGTCGACACACAGCAGCCGCGCGGCCGCCAGGATCGTGGGGTGCGGCAGGCCTTGGAAGGGACCCGACTGTGCCTGTGGCGGGCTGGTGATCACCAACGAATCGACACCCGCCATCTGGGCGGGCACGACGTTCATGACCACGCTGGACGGATAAACGGCGTTGCCGCCGGGGACGTAGAGGCCGACGCGCTCGACCGGCACCCACCGTTCGGTCACGGTGGCGCCGGGGGCGAGCGTCGTCGTGGTGTCGGTACGGCGCTGGTCGGCGTGCACAGCACGGGCGCGGTCGATCGCCACGTCGAGCGCGGCACGGACGTCGGAGGGCAGTTCGTCGAGCGCGCTCTGCAGATGAGCCTCGGGCACCCGAACCTGCGTGGGTCGCACGCCGTCGAACGATTCGCCGAATTCGAGGGCAGCCTCCGCGCCGCGATCGGCCACCGCTGTCACGATGGGCCGAACCTTCGGCAGCACCGCATCGACGTCCACGCCACCGCGCGGCAGGGCCGACCTCAGGCGAGCAGCCGATAGCTCGGTGCCCCGCAGATCGATGCGGGCGAGCAGGACTGACGAATCACTCACGTAGCCATTGTCCCAGAACAGGCCAAATCGTTATCGGCTGCGCCACGCAGCGTCGCCCCAGGAGTCACGACGGCGTGCTTACTTGCAGAGATCGGCGATCTCGGCGCTGGACGCGTCGGCTTCCTTCAGCCTCGCCGACTGGGCCGGATCGGAGTTCGGGATACCTGCGATCGAGTGCGCCCCGATATCCATCAATTGGTTGGCGAACGTGCGGATGGCGTCCGTCAGATCCTGCGATGTATCCGGCTGCAGACGAGCCAGCAGGTACTGACCACCTTCGACGAGCGACAGGCGCGCGTTGGCGGCGACGGCCATCGAGCCGGTGACGTCCTCGGGGCCGCCCGGGGGTTGCAGGTTGGTATTCGTCTGGACACCGGTCCGAACGACGTTGAACGCCTCGCAGATGGTGGCCTTGGGGTCGTCGGCGGCATCGCCGGTGAAGACGGAAACCGATTCTCCTGACTGAGCTGACTGGGACTTCGACTCCTTGATCAATACCCAGGCGGCCAGGCCCACCGCTGTGAGCGCGATGACGAGGGCCAAGACGGACACGATAGAACTCTTGGCAGACGCCGCTGTCTCAGGCATGCGGCCGACAGTAGCGCCAGCTTCGGGGTCTTCGATTCGATTCTCATCGTCACGTAGTGTCCAGATTCATGTCCGCCAAGGATCACCCCAACAACGCGCCGGGCGTCCCCATGGTCTATCCGCCCACGTTCGAGCGCCTGCAGATCAAATACATGAACCCGATGGTCAAGCGGATCGCGCGGTTCATGCCCGGCGTCGCGAAGATCCAGCATCGCGGCCGCAAGTCCGGCAAGAGCTACGAAACCGTCGTCACCCCCTTCCGTAAGGGCAACACCCTCGCGATCACGCTCGGCCACGGCAAGACCGACTGGGTCAAGAATGTGCTCGCCGCCAACGAGGCCGATGTGCTCTTCGGCTCGCGCACGATCCACATCGTCAATCCGCGGATTCTGCCCGCGGGTAGCGGAGGAGCCGAGGACCTACCGTTCATGGCACGCGCACAAGCGAAGAAAATGGCGATCCTCGTCGCCGACATCGCCTGAGCGCTAACGCATGAAAACCGTCTTGCCCGTCATCACGGGCCAGACGTCGGCCGCCGCATCCCACGGCGCCACGCGGTCTACCGCGGGAGTGACATCGCACCCCGCCTGTAGTAGTTCGATGACCTGGGGAATGGCGGCACGGGCGTTGACCCGGCCCGTGACGAACCTGATCCCGCGCGTGTACATCGACAGCAACGGCATCTCAACCGCGCCCTGGTAGTAGATGCCGGTGTCGGTACACACGCCATCGGGCCACGTCCCGCGTAGCGTCGCTGCCAGCACATCGGGGTCGGCAGAGGTGTGGACGGTGACCGGGTAGCTGCCCAGTGATTTGTCCGGTTTCGGTATGTCATGCACTGTGGCCCCCAGCTTTTCGGCTGCGGCCAGCCGGTGTGGATCGATGTCGACATAGTCGACGCGGTAGCCGAGCGCGACGCCGAGTCCCGCCGCGTACAGGCCGATGGATTGCCGTCCGGCGACGAGGACACGTCGATCCCCGTCATCGAGCGCGTCGAGTTCGGCCCGGTAGGGACCGACGCCGCGCCAGCCGTCGACGATGTTGTCCGAAAGCGACGCGATGCCGATGGGATCCACCCCGCGCGGTATGGGCACCAGCATTGCGTCGGCGTACGGCACGTGCACCAGATCGGCCATGAATCCACCGCCGTCGAACCCGGCGAGCGGCGCCATTCCGTACATGGCCATCAGCGGCACCGCGCCGCACGATCCCGTCACTCCCCTTCGGCATTCGCGGCATTGCCCGCAGCTGATCTGGAACGGAATCACAACCTGGTCGCCGGGCGCCACACCCTGTACGGCATCCCCCACGGCGACGACCTCACCGATACCCTCGTGCCCGATGGCATGTCCGGGCGGCATCGGAAGCCTGCCCTGCGCGACGGCCACGTCGAGGTCGCAACACGCCACCACCGACGGGCGAACTATGGCCTGCTCAGGAGCTTGGATCTCGGGCTCGGCGGTTTCGCGCCAGGCGTATGCGCCCATCTCCTCGAATACCAGCTGTTGCATCGGCGCCCCTTCTTTAGCGACTGTTCAAGTATTCTTGAGTGACCTTTCAAGTAAAGTCAAGGGATGCCCCGCCCCGATCGGAGCCGCACCGCACTCGTGGACGCCGCCGCCATGCTCTTTCGCAGGCAGGGCTATGCCGCAACCGGCGTGAATCAGATCTTGGAGACCGCTGACGTCAAGGCCGGATCGCTGTACCACCACTTTCCCGACGGCAAACAGCAGTTGGCCGCCGCCGTGGTGGACACCGCCGGAACCGACATCGAGACGCGACTGCGGCAGTTCCTCAGCAGCGGATTGCCGGTGTCCGACATCGTCGACGGCTGGATCGATCTGATGTCCTCGGGGCTGGCGATGGACCGGCGCGACGGCTGCCCCATCGAACCGATCGCGACCGAATCGGTGAACGCCAGCCCGCTCGTTCGTGAAGCATCGTCTCGGGCATTTCACGCGTGGCAGATGGCCATCGCGGACCGACTGCGCGATGACGGCTGGGCCGAGGCCGACGCCAATGAGACGGCGCTCGCCGTCATCGCGCTGCTCGAAGGGGCGCTCATCCTCTCGCGCATCGCGGGTGACAGTGCCGCACTCGACGCCGCGAAAGCGGGCGCGCGCACACTGCTCGCCAGATAGCTATTTGCACAACTGCTCGAGGCTGGTGTTCGCCTCGTCCGCATCCTTCAGTCGCTGCGCCTGCGCGGAATCGTCGTTCGTGACGCCGGCCGTCGCGTGCGCACCGATATCCATCAAGTTGTCGGCGAACTCGCGGACCTTGGCGGCCAGATTTTCCGGAGTCGCGGGGTCCAGCCGCGCGATCAGGTACTGGCCGCCGTCGTTCAGCGAGACCCGCGCGTTGGCTGCCACCGCCTGCGCGCCGGTGACGTCACCCGCCCCGCCCGCCGGCATCAGGTTGGTATTGAGCGAAACACCCCGCCGCACGACGTCGACCGCCGTACAGGCCCTGGCCTTGGCGTCGGCGACCTGTGCCGCGTCATAGTCCCTGTTCGCGGGGTCCGACCGGTACAGCGACCAGGCGGCCACCCCGAGCGCGGCAACCGCCACGACCAGGCTGATGATGGTCAGCACCACGAGGCGGCGCGAGACGACGTTCACGATGCGCCATCGTAATGGCTTGTGCTGATTAGAGATCCAGCCCGATGTCCAGCACGGTCACCGAGTGGGTGAGCGCACCGACCGCCAGGTAGTCCACGCCGGTACCGGCGTACTCGGCTGCCGTATCGAGCGACAATCCGCCCGAGGACTCCAGCTCGGTTGCAGGAGAGCGCGCATCACGGCGCTGCACCGCGATCTGTGTCTGCCAGACCGGGAAGTTGTCGAGCAGCACGAGGGCCTGATCCCCCAGGTTCTCGGCGAACACCTCGTCGAGTTGCTCCAGGGAGTCGACCTCCACCTCGCATGGCAGATCCGGTGCGGCCGCCCGTACGGCACGCAGCGCGGCCACCACCGAGCCTGCGGCCGCGACGTGGTTGTCCTTGATCAGCGCGGCGTCGCCCAGCCCCATCCGGTGGTTCACACCGCCGCCGACTCGGACCGCGTACTTCTGCAGAGCCCGCAGTCCGGGCAACGTTTTGCGGGTGTCCCGGATCTTGGCTCCGGTACCCGCGACGGCGGCCACCCACTGTGCGGTCGTGGTGGCGATACCCGACAGGTGACACACCAGGTTCAGCGTGGTCCGCTCGGCGGTCAGCAAGCCCTGCGTCGGCGCTTCGACGGCCAGCACCACCCCGCCCGCGTCGAGCCGCTCACCGTCGTCGACACGATGCTTGACGACGTACCCGCCTGCACCGATCACCTCGTCGAGTACCAGCAGCGCGATGTCCACACCGGCGATGACGCCGGGTTGCCTGGCGACCATAGACGCGGTCGTCGTGGCATCCGCGCCGACTGTCGCCAGCGTGGTGACATCCGGGCCGTACCGCAGGTCCTCCTCCAGTCCGCGGGCGATCACCTTGCGAGCCTCGGTCAGTTCATCGGCAGTCAGTTCCATCAGGCGCACACCACCGCGGGCACCAGACTGCGGGCCATCGTCGGGTCGGCATCCGGATAGTCGGCGCGGTGGTGACAACCCCGCGATTCGGTGCGCTCCAACGCGGCCGTCATCACCGCACCCGCCGTGCATGTCAGCGCAACATCTTCGAAATCCCTGCGCGAGTTGAGCTTCCGCGGAGTCGCGGTCTCCAAGGCATGTCCCAGCGAACGCAGGCCGGCATCGTCTCGGACCACCGCCGCATACCGCGTCATCGCCCGCTGCAGATCGCCCCTCGGCAGTGCGCGTCGAGTCGTGGACTCAGGCGCTGCCGCGGTAGTGGTCCCGGCGTCCGAAGCGTGTGCGGCTGCGGCCATTCCGGCCCGGCCACCGACGACGAGGCCTTCGAGCAGGCTGTTGGAGGCCAGCCGGTTCGCGCCGTGCATCCCGGTGCGGGCCACCTCCCCCGCCGCGAAAAGACCCGCCAGTTCGGTGCGCCCATGCACATCGGTCACCACTCCGCCGCAGCTGTAGTGCGCACCCGGGACCACGGGGATGGCTTGACGCGTCGGATCGATACCAGCATCCCGGCATGCCGCCGTGACCGTGGGAAAGCGTTTCTTGAAGCTCTTGATGCCGCGCGCGTCGAGGTAGACACAGGGGTCACCGGTCTCGGTCATCCGGGCGTTGATCGCAGCGGCGACGATGTCGCGCGGCGCAAGGTCGCCCATCGGGTGCACTCCTTCGGTCACCGAGCGACCTCTTGAGTCGACAAGGACCGCCCCTTCACCACGAACCGCCTCGGTGATCAGCGGCCGTCTCCCGCCGGCATGCCCGTCGAACAGCATGGTCGGGTGGAACTGGATGAACTCGAGATCGGATACCGGCAGCCCGGCCCACATCGCCAGCGCCACGCCGTCACCGGTGGAACCGTCGGGATTCGTGGTCGCCGAGTAGAGGTGCCCCAATCCGCCGGTCGCCAAGATCACCGATCGGGTGTGAATGATTCCTGGGCCATCGTCGTTGAGCGTCAGGACACCGGTGACCGCGCCGTCTTCGTGCAGAATCTCCAGCGCGACGTGGCTGCGTCGGATGTCCAACCGAGCGGCGGCGACGTCGAGGGCACGCTGCACTTCCGCACCGGTTGCGTCGCCTCCGGCGTGGATGATCCGCCTGCGCGAATGACCACCCTCACGCGTCAGGGACCACTGTCCGGGTGCCGCTTCGTCGAAGCGCGCACCGTCTTCGACGAGATCACGCACCGCGCGGTAGCCATCGGCGACGATGGAACGCACCGCTTCCGGGTCACACAAACCGGCCCCCGCCGCCAACGTGTCGGCTACATGCGCGTCGACCGAATCGCCTTCTTCCCGAAGGACTTCCGGCAACACGACCGCGATGCCACCCTGCGCGTAGAACGTGGCGGTGTCGCCGGCCTTGCTTAGTACCATCACCTTCTGGCCCCGACGGTGCGCGGCGAGCGCGGCGCACAGACCCGCCACACCGGTGCCGATGACGACGACATCGGCACGCTGCTGCCAGTAGCCAGCTAGACGGCCTGAGCCGCCGCAGGCGGCCCGGCGCGTCACTCGCCGCCGCCGGGTTGTCCGATCTCGATCATCCGCAGCACGCTGGCACGGGCCAGACGGGCGGTCTCGGGATCGACGTCGACTTCGTCCTTGCCTTCCACGAGGCAGCGTAATAACGCCGCCGGGGTGATCATCTTCATGAACTTGCACGACGCCCGGTCGTTGACCGCTTGGAAATCGACTTCCGGTGCGGCGCGGCGCAACTGGTGCAGCATCCCGACCTCGGTCGCGACCAGCACCTGGCGCGCCCGGGTCTCGCGGGCCGCGTCCAGCATTCCGCCGGTGGACAAGATCTTGACCCTGTCCTCGGGGAACGCACCTTCGCCTGCCAAATACAGAGCCGAAGTGGCGCAACCACATTCCGGATGCACGTAGAGTTCGGCATCCGGGTGGGTGCGGGCCTGATCGGCGAGTTCGTCGCCGTTGATCCCTGCGTGCACATGGCATTCGCCGGCCCAGACGTGAAGGTTCTTGCGACCGGTCACCCGGCGCACATGGGCGCCGAGGAACTGGTCCGGGCAGAACAGCACCTCCCGGTCCTCCGGGATCGACGCGACGACCTCGACCGCGTTCGACGAGGTGCAGCAGATGTCGGTCTCGGCTTTCACCGCGGCGGTGGTGTTGACGTATGACACGACCACTGCGCCCGGGTGTTCGGCTTTCCACTCGCGGAGTTCGTCGGCGGTGATCGAGTCGGCCAGTGAGCAGCCCGCCCGCTGATCAGGTATCAGCACGGTCTTGTCCGGAGACAGGATCTTCGCGGTCTCGGCCATGAAGTGCACACCGCAGAACACGATGGTGTCCTCGGGAACTTCGGCGGCGATGCGGGACAACGCCAGCGAGTCACCGACGTGGTCCGCGACGTCTTGGATGGCGGGCAGCTGGTAGTTGTGCGCCAGCAGCGTCGCACCGCGCAGATCGGCCAGGCGGCGCACCTCGGCGGCCCACTCCTGATCGCCGTCAACGCCCGAATATCCGTTCGGACCAGCAACGATGTGGTCCGCCAGATCGTTAGCGGGCATGCGATCCAGAACCGTCATAGCCGCCTCCTTAGGCTTCTCGAGGTTTTCGACTTACAATCGAAAACATGCCCCATAGTAGCACCGAGCATGAGGTGTTGGCCGCCGTGTTCCAGGTTCGAGCTGTCGACTCCCCGAAACCCGCACTTCACGTGCTGTTGTGGCAGCGTGCACTCGAACCGGAAGCGGGAAAATGGGCCCTGCCGGGCGGCAGCTTGCGTAGCGACGAGGACCTGACCAGCTCCGTTCGGCGCCAACTGGCCGAAAAGGTCGACTTGCGTGAGGTTGCCCACCTTGAACAGCTTGCGGTTTTCTCCGATCCGAGCCGCGTGCCGGGCACCCGCACCATCGCGTCGACGTTCCTCGGGTTGGTGCCCTCCCCCGCTACCCCGGAGCTGCCGCCGGACACCCGATGGCATCCGGTCGACCATCTGCCGCCGATGGCGTTCGACCACGGCCCGATGGTCGAGCACGCCGTCGTCCGCCTCGTCGCCAAGCTGTCGTATACGAACATCGGGTTCGCCTTGGCGCCAACTGAATTCGCCGTGTCGACACTGCGCGACATCTACAGCGCTGCGCTGGGCCACCCAGTCGACGCGACCAACTTGCAACGCGTGCTGGAACGACGCAACGTCATCACCCGCACCGGTACGACCGCTCGATCGGGCCGCAGCGGCGGTCGTCCTGCCGCCTTGTATCGGTTCACCGATTCCCGCTACCGGGTGACCGACGAATTCGCCGCATTACGCCCCCCAGGGTGAGTCGGCTGGCTTCTTAACGCTCTCTTAAGCAACAATGGCCAGATGGATCTGGGCAGCGTCGCGCCAGCAGCTGGTGCAGAGTGGATCGGGCACGTCCCCCACGAGGAGCTGGTAGGCGGTGCTCGGCCGCAGCTGCCGTCCGATGACCCTTTCTACGAACCGCCCCCGGGCTTCCAGCACGCCACTCCGGGCACCGTCCTGCGCAGCAGGGACGTCGAGCTGGCGTTCATGGGCCTGATCCCACAGCGCACCCGGGCCACCCAGCTGCTGTATCGCACCACCGACATGCACGGCAACGCCGACGCGGCCGCGACCACCGTCATCGTGCCCGCAGAGCGCGCGCCGGCCGCCGTCACGCCGGTGATCTCCTACCAATGCGCCATCGACGCCGTGACCTCACGCTGCTTCCCCTCGTACGCGCTGCGGCGCTACGCGCATGCAACGGGGTCCGTCGCACAATTCGAGTTCCTCCTGGTCGCCGCCTGCCTCGCTGAGGGCTGGGCGGTGTCGGTGCCGGACCATGAGGGCCGCCTGGGCATGTGGGGCGCCCCGTACGAACCCGGCTATCACGTGCTCGACGGCTTGCGCGCCGCCGTCAGCTCCAAGCGCCTGGGGCTGTCAGCCGATGCGCCGATCGGCCTATGGGGCTACTCCGGCGGCGGCCTGGCCACCGCATGGGCCGCCGAGATGAGCGGGACCTATGCGCCAGACCTGAACGTCGTCGGTGCGGTACTCGGGTCACCGGTCGGCGATCTCGGCCATACCTTCCGCCGACTCAACGGCACGTTCGCGTCCGGGCTCCCCGCACTTGTCGTCGCCGCGCTGTCGCACATCTATCCCGATCTGGACCGGCTCATCCAGGAGCATGTCACCGAAGAGGGCAAGGTGCTCCTCCAGCGACTGCACACGATGACGACCGCCGAGGCGATGGTCCGGATGGCCAAGAAGGACATGGGCGATCTGCTCGACTGGCCCCTGGAGCAGATTCTCGACAGCCCTGCGGTCCAGCACGTCTTCGCCGACATCAAGCTCGGCGTCGCGGCACCGGCTCCGCCGGTATTGATCGTGCAGGCGGTCCACGACCAGTTGATCTCGGTCGAGAACATCGACGAGCTCGCGGAGATGTACAGATCGGGTGGTGCGTCGGTGACCTACCACCGGGACATGTTCAGTGAGCACATGTTGCTGCACCCTATGTCCGCACCGATGGCGCTGCGCTGGCTCATCGATCGGTTCGCCGGAAAGCCGGTGTCCGAGCACATGGTTCGGACGAAGTGGCCGACGCTGCTGAATCCGATGACCTACGTCGGCATGGCGCGACTGGCGAAAATCGTGGCCAAGGTGGTCACGGGTCGGACGGTGGAACGGTCCCCGCTTTAGCGATCGCATCGTCGACCTCGGACTCGACGGGCGGCCAGGCGCCGAGATCGTCGCGCGGGATCGACACCGCGATGAGCGCGTAGACCAGCGCCGCTATCGCCGCGGGGAACAGGATGGTCAGGGCGATCAGCAAAGGTGAGTGCCCGAAGAACACCGGGGGCGCCTCGATCACGTAGTGCACGCGATGCTCGGGTGAAATCGGCGCGCCGGCAACATCGATGGTCCCGTACCGCCAATGCACCAGTGCCGCACCGACTCCCGATGCCACTCCGGCAGCGGCCGCGGATCCGAGACCGAGTGCCGCGACCATCAACGGGCCGCGGTGTGCACGCCATTGCCACACCAGGACGGCCGCCACGACCGCCATCACACACAGCATGCCGACCACCAGGAAGGCAGCGACGAAGAAGTGGTCGGCCTCGTTACCGAGGTGCGCCCTGACCCGGTCGCCGCTCTTCGTCAACGCCACCACGCCGTGAATGGGCGGGGCCAACCACGCCCACAGCGCGCCGATCAGCGCGCCGGTCAGCGCCAAGCCGGCGGCGACGGTGATCGCTGCGCGATTACGCGAAATACGGGGCGGGGCAAGCTTATTCATCGCTGCTCCAGATCCTTCGAGTCGGTGACGCCGTGCCGAGAGCATTTCGCCGACCAGCCGTCAGGACGCACCTGCACGATCATCCGGCGACCGCACTGCGCGCAAAACCGGGGCGGCTCGAGGCCGAGTTGAGCCGCCGCCGGCAGCGGCGTGCCGTCGGGCTCACCCGTATAGACGTTGAACGCCATGACTCAATGGTCTACAGGGTGGCGTTGAGGGCCTTGATGGGCATCTGCAGATCGTCGAGCAACTGCAGGTCTGATTCGGCCGGTCGGCCCAGCGTCGTGAGGTAGTTGCCGACGATGACGGCATTGATGCCGCCGAGGATGCCCTGCTTTGCGCCGAGGTCGCCCAGCGTGATTTCTCGGCCCCCGGCGAATCGGAGCATCGTGCGCGGCAGCGCGAGCCGGAAGGCCGCGACGGCCTTGAGGGCCTCCGATGCCGGTAACACGTCGAGGTCACCGAACGGCGTACCCGGCCTCGGATTGAGGAAGTTCAGCGGCACCTCGTGCGGATCGAGTTCGGCGAGGTTGGCGGCGAACTCCGCACGCTGTTCCAGCGTTTCGCCCATGCCGAGGATGCCGCCGCAGCAGACCTCCATGCCGGCCTCGCGGACCATCTGCAGGGTGTCCCAGCGCTCTTCCCAGCTGTGGGTAGTCACGACGTTGGTGAAGAACGACCGCGCGGTCTCCAGATTGTGGTTGTAGCGGTGCACGCCCATCTCGGAAAGGCGCTCGACCTGCTCCTGCGTGAGCATGCCCAGCGAGCAGGCAATCTGGATGTCGACCTCGTTGCGAATCGCCTCGATACCTGCGGCAACCTGGGCCAGCAGCCGCTCGTCGGGGCCGCGCACGGCGGCGACGATGCAGAATTCGGTGGCCCCGGTCTTCGCGGTCTGCTTGGCGGCCTCCACCAGGCTGGGGATGTCCAGCCAGGCACTGCGCACCGGTGATGCGAAAAGACCCGACTGCGAACAGAAGTGGCAGTCCTCGGGGCAGCCGCCGGTCTTGAGGCTGATGATGCCCTCGACCTCGACGTCGGGTCCGCACCACTTCATCCGGACCTCGTGCGCGAGCTCGAGCAATTCGTCGAGGTTCTCATCGGGCAGGCGCAGCACCTGCAGCGTCTGATCCTGGTCGAGGCCTTCGCCGCGCTCCAGTACCTGGTCGCGTGCCTTCGCCAGAATGTCGCTCACCCGTTAGGTCCTCTCGATCGAACTTGAACACACCGGCGGGCCGGTAATTGAACGCACCGGCGGGCCGGTAATTGAACACACCGGCGAGCCGGTAATTGAACAGCGTTCAGGTTAGGCTACCGGTGTGCAGCTCCACAAACGCGACGTGGTCGAGGCGGCGGCGAAACTGCTGGACGACTACGGCATCGCCGACCTCACGATGCGACGGCTCGCACGTGAGCTCGGCGTGTCCCCCGGCGCCCTGTACTGGCATTTCGCTAACAAGCAGGAGCTCCTCGGCGCCATTGCCGACCGCATTCTGGACGGTGTACCGACCGCGCGCGGCGCCGTCGAGGTCTGCAACCGGCTTCGCGACGCGCTGCTGTCGCACACCGATGGCGCCGAGCTGGTGTCGGCCAGCTTCGCGGCCGGTCAGTCGTCGGCGATGAAGCAGATTCTGGCGGTCCTGGCCCAGGCGGTGTCGGAGGCGGGAGTGGACTCCGCACACGCCGAGCTGGCCGCCCGCACGGTCGTCTATTACGTGCTCGGCTTCACGGTGGACGAGCAGTCCCGGTTGCAATGGGACGCCGCGGGAGCCGAGCTGCCCGCGTGGCAGTCGGTGTTGGCCGACGACGCCAGCGCACGGTTCGCATTCGGACTGCGTCTGTTCGTCGACGGCATCAAGGTCTCGCAGGCCGTCTACGAGTAGACGTGATTACCGTCGACGACGTGCGGCGCATCGCCTCGGCCCTGCCGCGGTCATACGAAGCCGTCGTCCGCGACGAGATCCGGTTCCGCGCGGGACGACTCGTGTACGCCGCGTTCTCACGCGACGAGACGGTGATGGGCGTCGCGTTTCCCAAGGAGGAGCGCGCGGCGATGGTCGCCGCCGAACCCGACAAGTTCATGCTGCCGCGCAAATCGGAGATGCGATACAACTGGATTCTGGTGCGGCTCGACGCGATCGAACTCGACGAGTTGCGCGAGCTCGTGATCGACGGCTGGCGAATGTGCGTGCCGAAAAGCGTTGGGGCAGAAGTATCCTAGAGTGCATACTCGCGCTTGGCGTTGCCGTCCCAATGCCTGATGCGAACAATTGTCGCGGACAGGTCGCGTCCTAAACCCGTCACCGTCAGCGCCGCTTGCAGCTGCTCGGCCGGCACCCGGCGCGCCAACGTCACGTGCGGCGTCCACTGGCCGGGGTCAGAGTGCGGAAGCGGACCATTCGGCATGTGCGGCAGACAGGCATCGAGCACCTCGGAGTGCAGGGACAGCAGCTCGGCTGACGGAACGATCAGTCGCACCAGCGTGAAATCACGTCGACCGAACAGCATGGGCGCGCCGACGGTGCACCGAAGCGGTAGCCGCCGCAACAGCGGCCGCAACGCGTCATGCACCGATTCGTCCATGCTTTCCGCTACCACCAGGGTGACGTGCGGCCTGTTGCTGGGCGCGGTGTGCGCGGCCTGACTGCGCACGCCCGCCTCGGTGAGGTCGTCCCAGCAACTCCGGATCGCCGCCTCGGTGTCCGGGTCGAACAGCATCTCGACGGAATGCACCATCGCTAAAGACTCGCAATCCAGTCGGGATCGAACGCCGACGAGCACACCGCCTCGAACTCGGTGGGACTCGCGCCACCGAGGCCCGCAGGCAGTACCGCGCGCAGCGGCGCCAGCCTGCTCAACGCCTCGCGATTGCTCTCCTCGGCTGGACCCGGTTCAGACGGCCAGGTGCCGATCACCAGTCCGGCGCACGGAATCCCTTGGGAAGCAAGCGCTTCCAACGTCAGCGCGGTGTGGTTCAACGTGCCAAGACCCGCAGCGACCACGATCAGCACCTGTGCGGCCAAGTCCATCGCGACGTCGCGCAGCGTCACACCGTCTTCGCCGAGTTCGACGAGCAGACCGCCGGCGCCCTCCACCAGCACCAGCTTTGCTGGCCCATCGCCGGCCTCGCGCACCGACCCGACCAGTTCGGAGCGCGTCGGCAACCGCAGGCCCGCTCGCTGCGCGGCCGCGACCGGGGCGAGCGGCTCCGGGTATCGCCAGGTACCGCGCAAGTCACTCGCGCCGGAAAGCCGCGCGATGTCGGCGAGGTCGTCGTCGGCCGGGCTGCCGGTCTGCACGGGTTTGCACACCGCGACATCGATGCCCGCCAGCCGCGCGCAACACGCCACGGCGGCCGTTGCGATCGTCTTGCCGACGCCGGTATCGGTCCCGGTGACGACGAGCGTGCTCACGGGCGCGTAGAGAGAACGTCGGTGAGAACCTCACGCGCCAGAGCCATCTCGTCAGCGGAGAGCGACGCGCGGGCCGTCAGCCGCAGCCGCGAGGTGCCCGGTGCGACGGTGGGGGGCCGGAAGCAGCCCACCCGGACACCGCGGTCCAGGCACGCGACGGCGGCGGCCAGCGCCACATCGGGCTCACCGAGGATCACCGACACCACCGCTGACTCAGGCCGTTCGGCGACATCGCTCACCGCGGCGAGTGCCGCCGCGTGATCCAGGACCGCCTGCGCGCGCCAGGGCTCTGCGATCAGGACGTCCAGCGCCGCCCACGCCGCTCCCACCGCCGCGGGGGCCAAACCGGTGTCGAAAATGAACGGCCGCGCGGCATCGATCAGGTGGTCGCGCACCGCGGCGGGTCCCAGCACCACACCGCCCTGACTTCCCAGCGCCTTGGACATCGTCGTGGTCATCACCACGTCCGGCGCGCCGGCCAAACCGATCTCGTGCACCAGACCGCGACCCCCGGTCCCCCGCACCCCCAGCGCGTGGGCCTCGTCGACGAGCAGCAGTGCGTCGTGCCGGCGGCACACGTCGTGCAGCGCCCGCAACGGGGCGACCACCCCGTCCGCGGAGAACACCGCATCGGTCACCACGACCGCGCGCTCCTCGTCGCGGCCGGCCAGTGCCGCCTCGACGGCCGCGACGTCACGATGCGGGGTCACCACGACCCGGGCGCGCGACAGCCGGCACGCGTCGACCAGGGACGCATGCGTCAGGGCGTCCGAGACCAGGAGCGACCCGGCGCCGGACAGTGACACCACAGCGCCCAGATTCGCGGTGTAGCCCGACGAGAACACCAGCGCCGATTCGGCTCCGGTGAAGTCGGCGAGTGCCTGCTCGAAGCCTTCGTGAATCTCGGTGTTGCCGGTGACGAGGCGTGATCCCGTTGACCCGGCACCCCACGTGCGCAGCGCGGCTACCCCGCCTTCGATGACATCGGGATGTTGCGACAGGCCAAGGTAGTCGTTGGAGGCCAGGTCCAGTTCGGCGCCAACGGGCGGGCGGGTGCGCAGGGACCGCCGGAGGCCGGCGGCGCGACGCTGCTGCTCGACCTCGTCGAGCCACGCCAGCGGCGATAGACCGGTGCGGGTCACGGCACGCTCCTACGACTTGAACACGCCGGCGGACCGGCAATTGAACACCGTTCAGGTTAGTGCACGGGCGACGCCAACCATCGCCGAGGTGATCTGTGCAATCTCCTCGGGCGTACAGATGTAGGGCGGCATCACGTAGACGAGGTTGCGGAACGGCCGCAGCCACACCCCGTGGTCCAGCGCAGCCGGTGTCGCGATCCGCAGGTCGACGGCTTGTTCCATCTCGATGACGCCGATGGCGCCCAGCACCCGCACGTCGGCCACTCCCGGCATCGACTCGGCGGGCGACAGGCCGTCGCGCAGGCCGGATTCGATAGCGCGCACCGACGCACGCCAGTCCCCGGCGAGCAACAGCTCGACCGAGGCCACCGACACCGCGCACGCCAGCGCGTTGGCCATGAACGTCGGGCCGTGCATCAACGCGCCTGCGGCACTGGCGCTGATGGTGTGCGCGATGTCATTCGTGCACAGCGTCGCGGCCAGCGTCAGATAGCCGCCCGTGAGCGCTTTACCCACGCACATGATGTCGGGGCTCACCGCGGCGTGGTCGGCGGCGAAAAGCTCACCGGTGCGCCCGAACCCGGTGGCGATCTCGTCGAAGATCAGCAGCACCCCATGGCGGGTGCAGATCTCGCGCAGGTCGGCCAGATAGCGCGGATCGTGAAACCGCATTCCGCCGGCGCCCTGTACCACCGGTTCCACGATCACCGCGGCGAGCTCGTGCGCGTGCTCGGCCAGTAGCTTTTCGAAGTCCGCGATGTAGGCGGCGTCGTACCCGGCGGGTACCGGCGGCGCGAACACCTGTGGGGCGAGCACGTCACTCCATAGGGTGTGCATGCCGCCATCGGGATCGCACACGCTCATCGGGGTGAACGTGTCGCCGTGATAGCCGCCGCGCCACGTCATCAGCCGGTGTTTGTCCCAGCGTCCGGTGCTGCGCCAGTACTGCAGCGCCATTTTGACGGCGACCTCCACCGAGACGGACCCGGAGTCGCTGAAGAACACGGCGTCCAGCCCGTCGGGTGTGAGCTGCACCAGCAGCTGCGCGAGCCGTGCCGCGGGTTCGTGGGTCAGACCGCCGAACATGACGTGATTCATGGTCGCCAGCTGGCTGGTGATCGCCGCGTCCAGCGACGGATGCCCGTGACCGTGGATCGCGGTCCACCAGGACGCCATCGCGTCGAGGACTCGCACCTCCTGCCCGTCGCGGTGCAGGGTCAGCCAGGCCCCGCGGGCACCCACCGCCACCAGCGGGGCCAGTGCCTCTGCGCCGATCGTGCTGTACGGATGCCAGACGTGGGCGGCGTCGATGGCGCTGATCTCGGCGGGCGTCAGTGCTGCCACCTTCGGTAGATTATCCGTCGACCATGATGACCCTCGCCCCTGCCCGGCCGGCGCCCGTCGCCGACCCGGGACCACCGTCACGCGAAGCCACCGCGACGAGGCCCGCGCGCGCACCGGAAAGCTACCGGCACGACCTCGACGGACTGCGCGGCGTCGCGATCCTGCTCGTCGCGGTGTTCCACGTGTGGTTCGGCCGCGTCTCCGGTGGTGTCGACGTCTTCCTCGCGCTGTCGGGCTTCTTCTTCGGTGGACGGCTGCTGCGCACCGCCATGACGCCCGGCGCATCGCTGTGGCCGATGCCCGAAGTCACCCGACTGGTTCGCAGGCTGCTGCCCGCACTCGTGGTCGTGCTTGCTGCCGCCGCGGTGCTCACAATCCTCATCCAGCCCGAAACCCGTTGGGAGACATTCGCAGACCAGAGTCTGGCAAGCCTGGGTTACTACCAGAATTGGGAATTGGCCAACACCGCATCGGATTACCTCCGTGCCGGCGAAGCCGTCAGTCCGTTGCAGCACATCTGGTCGATGTCGGTGCAAGGCCAGTTCTACATTGCCTTCCTCGCCCTGATCTTCGGCTGCGCCTTACTGTTTCGCCGCATCTTCGGCCGCCATATGCGGATCGCATTCATCGTGTTGCTCAGCGCGTTGACAATCGCGTCGTTCGTGTACGCGATCTTCGCCCACAACGCCGATCAGGCCACCGCGTACTACAACAGCTTCGCCCGTGCGTGGGAACTGCTGCTCGGCGCATTGGTCGGTGCACTGGTGACGAACCTCCGCTGGCCGATGTGGCTGCGCACGACGGCTGCGGTGATCGCGCTGGCCGCGATCCTCGCGTGCGGCGCCCTGATCGACGGTGTGCACGAGTTCCCCGGTCCGTGGGCGCTGGTGCCGGTCGGCGCGACCATGCTGTTCATCCTGTCCGCGGCGAACCGGGTGGCCGACCCGCACACCGACGGTCGCATGCCCGCCCCCAACCGCCTGCTGGCCACCGCGCCGTTCGTCGCGCTGGGTGCGATGGCGTACTCGCTCTACCTGTGGCACTGGCCGCTGCTGATCTTCTACCTGTCCTACCTCGGACATACGCGCGTCAACTTCGTCGAGGGCGCGGTCATCCTGGTGGTGTCGGGTGTGCTGGCGTGGCTGACGACGAAGTACATCGAGAACCCGCTGCGCTATCGCGCGCCGGCCGTGTCAGCTCCAACGGTCCCGCTGCGCGCCCGCCTGCGCAGGCCGACGATGGCGCTCGGCTCGGTGGTCGTCCTGTTGGCGGTGGCGTTGACCGCGACGTCGTTCACCTGGCGCGAGCACGTCACCATCGAACGCTCGACAGGCAAAGAGCTGACCGGACTTTCGTCGCGCGACTATCCCGGTGCCCGCGCACTCATCAACAAGGCCAAGGTGCCGAAGCTGCCGATGCGCCCGACGGTGCTCGAGGCCAGAAACGACCTCCCCCGCACCACCGAGGACGGCTGCATCAGCGACTTTGACAACGTCGGCGTCATCACCTGCAACTACGGCGATGATTCCGCGACCCGCACGATCGCACTTGCGGGCGGTTCCCACGCCGAACACTGGATCACCGCCCTGGACCTGCTCGGTCGGATGCACAACTTCAAGGTCGTCACCTACCTGAAGATGGGCTGCCCGCTGACCACGGAGGAGGTCCCGCTGGTCATGGGAGACAACCGTCCGTACCCCAAGTGTCACGAATGGAACGAGCGGGTGATGGACAAGATCATCGCCGACCGCCCGGACTACGTGTTCACCACCGCGACGCGACCGTGGAACATCAAGCCGGGTGACGTGATGCCTGCCACATACCTCGGAATCTGGCAGACGCTGTCCGACAACAACATTCCAATTCTGGGGATGCGCGACACCCCCTGGCTGGTACGTAACGGCCAGCCGTACTTCCCCGCCGACTGCCTGGCCGACGGCGGAAACGCCATCTCCTGCGGCGTCAAGCGGTCCGACGTCCTGTCGCCCCACAACCCCACCCTCGACTTCGTCGCGCGGTTCCCATTGCTCAAGCCGCTGGACATGAGCGACGCGGTGTGCCGTAAGGACATCTGTCGCGCAGTCGAGGGAAATGTGTTGCTGTATCACGATGCCCACCACATCTCGACGACCTACATGCGCACGATGACCACCGAACTCGGACGCCAGATCGCGGCCGCCACCGGTTGGTGGGTCGACTGATGACATCCGGCGCTCCGGCCTCGGTACCGACCGTCTGGCCGGGTACCACGTACCCCCTCGGCGCCACCTACGACGGTGCGGGGACGAACTTCTCGCTGTTCTCGGAGATCGCCGACCGGGTCGAGTTGTGCCTGATCGGCAAGGACGGCAGTGAGGAGCGCATCAACCTCGACGAAGTCGACGGCTACGTATGGCACTGCTACCTGCCCACCGTGACGCCCGGGCAGCGTTACGGGTTCCGGGTGTACGGACCATGGGAGCCGTCCGCGGGACATCGCTGTGACCCGAGCAAGCTGCTACTCGATCCGTACGGAAAGTCGTTCTACGGTGACTTCGATTTCAGCCAGGCGCTGTTCTCCTATGACTTGACCGCCGACGACCCCGCGAGCGGCGGGACGCCGCCGATGGTCGACTCGCTGGGACACACCATGACCAGTGTCGTGATCAACCCCTACTTCGACTGGGCATCCGACCGCGCGCCGCGAACGCCGTACCACCAGACGGTCATCTACGAGGCGCACGTCAAGGGCATGACGCAAACCCATCCGGGCATCCCCGAGGAGATGCGCGGGACGTACGCGGGACTCGCGCATCCGGTGATCATCGACCACCTCAAGTCGCTCAACGTCACGGCGATCGAACTCATGCCGGTACACCAGTTCATGCACGACCATCGTCTGCTCGACCTCGGATTACGAAATTACTGGGGCTACAACACATTCGGCTTCCTCGCGCCGCACTACCAGTACGCGGCGAACAAGCACGCCGGTGCAGCCGTCGCGGAGTTCAAGGCGATGGTGCGGACCTTCCACGAGGCCGGCATCGAGGTCATCCTCGACGTCGTCTACAACCACACCGCCGAAGGCAACCACCTCGGGCCAACGATCAACTTCCGAGGCATCGACAACGCCGCGTACTACCGGCTGATGGACGACGACAAGCGGCTGTACCGCGACTTCACGGGCACCGGTAACAGCCTCAACCCGCGGCATCCGCACACCCTGCAGTTGATCATGGACTCACTGCGGTACTGGGTGCTGGAGATGCACGTCGACGGATTCCGGTTCGACCTGGCATCCGCGCTGGCCCGGGAGTTTTTCGAAGTCGACAGGCTGAGCGCGTTCTTCGACATCATCCAGCAGGACCCGGTGATCAGTCAGGTCAAGCTGATCGCCGAACCGTGGGATGTCGGCGAGGGCGGCTATCAAGTCGGCAATTTTCCTGGTTTGTGGACCGAGTGGAATGGGAAGTATCGCGACACTGTGCGCGATTACTGGCGGGGCGAGCCCGCAACCCTCGGCGAATTCGCTTCGCGGCTGACCGGGTCGTCGGACCTCTATGAGGCGACCGGTCGGCGTCCCGGCGCGAGCATCAACTTCGTCACCTGCCACGACGGTTTCCCGCTCGCGGACCTGGTGTCCTATAACGAGAAACACAACGAGGCCAACGGCGAGGACAACCGCGACGGCGAAAGCCACAACAGGTCGTGGAACTGCGGTGTCGAGGGCCCCACCGACGATCCCGAGATCCTCGCGCTGCGGGGTAAGCAGATGCGCAACATCATGGGCACGTTGATGCTGTCGCAGGGCACCCCGATGATCTCCCACGGCGACGAGATCGGACGTACACAGCGAGGCAACAACAACGCCTACTGTCAGGACTCGGAGATCTCGTGGATGGACTGGTCGCACTGCGACAAGAACGCCGACCTGCTCACCTTCACCCGCAAGGTGAGCAAGCTGCGCAAGCGGCACCCGGTGTTTCGGCGGCGACGCTTCTTCGAGGGCACGCCGATCCGCAGTGGCGACCAGGTTCGCGACATCGCGTGGCTGACTCCGGCGGGCAGCGAGATGACACCTGAAGACTGGGGTTCGGGCCTGGACAAGTGCGTGGCCGTGTTCCTCAACGGTGAAGCGATCACGGCGCCCAACGAACGCGGCGAACGCGTGGTCGACGACTCGTTCCTGCTCTGCTTCAACGCACACAGCAAGCCGGTGGAGTTCGTCGCGCCCGATCTCGGCTATGCCGCCGAGTGGACCGCGGACATCGACACCGCCGACCCCAAGGGCGACACCGACCTCGTCGTTGCCGCCGGCGAGCGACTGACGCTCGCGTCGCGGTCGCTGCTGGTGCTGCGTAAGACCGCGTAGCTCATGCATCCACTCTCTACGTACCGACTCCAAATGCGCGGCGACTGCTTCACATTCGCTGATGCGGAGAACCAACTCGACTACCTCGATGCGCTCGGCGTTTCTCACCTCTATCTGTCCCCGATCCTCACCGCCGCCGAAGGTTCGACCCACGGCTACGACGTCACCGACCCCCTGACGGTCTCGGCCGCGCTCGGTGGTGCTGACGGTTTGGCCCGATTGTCGGCGGCAGCACGGTCGCGCGGCATCGGGCTCATCATCGACATCGTCCCCAACCACGTCGGCGTGGACGATCCGCAGCAGAACCAGTGGTGGCTGGATGTGCTGACGCACGGCCGTGATTCGCCGTACTCCTCCTACTTCGACATCGACTGGGACCTGGATCCCGATGGCCGTATCGTGCTGCCGGTGCTCGGCGAGGACGGCGATGACCCGCCGCCGGGCTATCCCGCCGACAACACGCACTACCGAGCGATCGGCTGGCGCAACGGCATCTGCGGGTATCGGCGCTTTTTCTCCATCACGTCGCTGGCCGGCCTGCGTCAGGAGGACCGCGCCGTCTTCGACGCGACGCACGCCGAGGTCAAACGCTGGTTCGACGAGGGGCTTGTCGACGGTATCCGGATCGACCACCCCGACGGATTATCCGATCCCGCAGGTTATCTCGAATGGCTGCGCGAACTCGTCGGACCGCAGGCATGGATCGTCGTCGAGAAGATCCTCGCCGTCGACGAACCGCTGGAGCCCACGTTGCCTGTCGACGGCACCACGGGGTACGACGCGTTACGCGAAATCGGCGGCATATTCGTCGACCCCTCCGGAGCGGGCGCGCTGACCGGTCTCTTCGACTCCGCGGGTCAGGCCTACAGCACGTTGCCCGCACTGGCCACCGAACTCAAGGTCCAGGCCGTCACCGACACCCTCAAGAGCGAACTGGCCCGGCTGTGCCGCACGATCACGACCGCGACCGGCGCCGACCAACCCGATGTGCCCATCGCGGTGGCGACGCTGCTCAGTCACATCGAGGTCTACCGCTCCGACTACCGTGGGCTGTCGCTGATACTGCCGATCGCCTTCGCCGATGCCACCGCCGAACGGCCTGAACTTGCAGCCGCTTTCGCGATCATCGCGTCCGCGCTGGCCGTCAGCACCGAGACCAACGTGCGGCTGCAGCAGCTGTGTGGCGCGGCGACGGCGAAGTCGATGGAGGACTGCCTGTTCTATCGCGACGCGCGGTTGGTGTCGCTGAACGAGGTCGGTGGCGAACCGCAGCGCTTCGGTGTCAGCGTCGCCGAGTTCCACGAGCGCGCCGCCGTGCGCGCGCAGATGTGGCCGCACGCCATGGTCACCTTGACGACCCACGACACCAAGCGCGGCGAGGATGTGCGCGCGCGCATCGGAGTGCTGTCGCAGATACCGGCGCTGTGGGCGGAGCTGGCCGGCAAGTGGGCGCTGGCCGCCCCGCCACCGGATGCCGCGACCGGACTGTTCCTGCTGCAGAACATGTTCGGGGTGTGGCCCGTCGACGGCACCATCGACGCCGAGCTACGTGACCGGCTGCACGCCTACGCAGAGAAGGCCATCCGCGAGGCCGGGACGCAGACCACCTGGAACGAGCCGACCGACGAATTCGAGTCCGCGATTCACACCTGGATCGACGCCGTGCTGGACGGCCCCGTCGGTGCCGAGATGACGTCGCTGGTGGCACGCGTTGACCTTCATGCGCGCAGCGACGCACTCGGCCAGAAGCTGATCGCACTCACCGCGCCCGGCATTCCGGACATCTATCAGGGCACCGAGTTGTGGGAGGACAGCCTCGTCGACCCCGACAATCGCCGGCCGGTGGACTACTCAGCGCGCACGCACGCACTGGAGGCGTTGCGGCATCCGAAGATTCGGGTCGTGGCCGCGGCGTTGCAGCTCCGTCGGGAGCGCGCCGCCAGCTTCAGCGACGGTGGCTACACACCGGTACGGGCGGACGGCCCATCAGCCGAGCATCTGGTGGGATTTCTTCGCGGCGACGACGTCCTGACCGCCGTCAGCCGGCACACGGTGCGGCTGTCGGAAACCGGTTGGGGCGACACCGCATTGGAGCTGCCCCGCGGGCAGTGGACCGACCGCATCTCGGGAATGCGGTTCAGCGGCCGGGTGCTCGCCGTTGAATTGTTCGCGGAACTGCCCGTAGCCCTCCTGGAGCGCACCGATGGCTGAATTCGCGGTGTGGGCGCCCATTCCCGAGCGGGTCCGGGTCGACGTGGACGGCACCCTGCACGAGATGACCGGATCGGCCGACGGGTGGTGGCGTGCCGACGTCGACGCCGCCACCGGGGCACGCTACGGTTTCGTCCTCGACGACGACCCGACAGTCCTGCCGGATCCGCGGTCCCCGCGTCAGCCAGACGGTGTACATGCCCGATCGGCGCTCTGGCGGCCCGACCCCAGCGCATGGACCGACGGCGACTGGGCCGGCGCACCGATCGACGGCCGGGTGATCTACGAGCTGCATATCGGGACGTTCACGCCGGGCGCGACGTTCGATTCGGCGATCGAGAAGCTGGACTATCTGGTGGATCTCGGCGTCGACTTCGTCGAAGTCATGCCCGTGAACGCCTTCGGCGGAACGCACGGCTGGGGCTACGACGGGGTGCTGTGGTACGCGGTGCACGAACCGTACGGCGGCCCCGACGCACTGGTTCGCTTCATTGACGCATGCCATCGGCGCGGGCTTGGTGTGCTGATCGACGCGGTGTTCAACCACCTCGGCCCGTCGGGGAACTACCTACCGCGGTTCGGTCCCTACCTTTCCTCGGGCAGCAATCCGTGGGGCGAGTCGATCAACATCAGCGGGCCGGACGCCGACGAAGTGCGCACCTATATCCTCGACTGCGCACTGCGCTGGATGCGCGACTTCCACGCCGACGGCCTGCGCCTGGACGCCGTACACGCCCTCGTCGACACGACGGCCATTCACATCCTCGAGGAGCTGTCCGCCGAAACCGACGCGCTGGCCGAAGAGTTGGGCCGGCCGCTGTCGCTGATCGCCGAAAGCGACCTCAACGATCCTCGACTGATCACCCCGCGCGACCGCGGCGGCTTGGGCATGACCGCACAGTGGGACGACGACATCCACCACGCGATCCACGCCGCCGTCTCGGGCGAACGTCAGGGCTACTACTCGGATTTCGGTTCGGTGGAAACGCTGGCGCAGACGTTGCGGCACGGGTACTTCCACGCCGGCACGTACTCGTCGTTCCGGCACCGGCGACACGGCCGCCCGCTGGATACGGCGACGATCCCGGCGAGCCGGCTGCTCGCCTACACGCTGACCCATGATCAGGTGGGCAATCGAGCGTGCGGCGATCGCCCTTCGCAGAACCTCACCTTCGGCCAGCTGGCGGTCAAGGCTGCGCTCGTACTCGGATCCCCCTACACCGGAATGCTTTTCATGGGCGAGGAATGGGGCTCGTCATCGCCGTTTCAATTCTTCACCTCACACCCCGAGCCCGAATTGGCCAGAGCCACCGCGGAGGGTCGCAAGCGCGAGTTCGCCGAGCATGGGTGGGATGCAGACGAGATCCCCGATCCACAGGACCCCGCCACCTACGAACGTTCCAAGCTGAAGTGGCAGGAGATCGACGAGGGCGAACACGGCCGGCTGCGTCACGTGTACCGGCAGCTGATCTCGTTGCGGCACAACGAACCCGACCTCGCCAATCCGTGGCTGGACGACATGCAGGTCGACTACGACGAGGACCGGCGGTGGATCGTGATGCAGCGCGGGTCGCTGGTCATCGCGTGCAACCTCGGGGCCGAGGCTGTCGACGTTCCCGTCACTGGCGAGGTGGTGCTGGCGTGGGATGATCCGTCAGCCGTCGACGCGAATTCGACGACGTTGCCCGCTCGATCGTTCGCGGTCCTTCGTCGCTCCTAGAGCAGGTAGCGATACGCAGGCGAGCCGGGCTCCAGCGTTTCGACGTGGATGTCGGACGCCTTCATTCGTTCGAGCAAACCGTCGAAGTCGGTGGCCGAGCCGAGTTCGATACCCACCAGCGCCTCACCGGTTTCGCGGTTGTTGCGCTTGACGTACTCGAACAGCGTGATGTCGTCGTTGGGGCCGAGCACTGTGTCGAGAAACCGCCGCAACGCACCCGGCTCCTGCGGGAAATCCACCAGGAAGTAGTGCTTGAGTCCGAGGTGCACCAGCGAACGTTCGAGCACCTCGCCGTAGCGGGATACGTCGTTGTTGCCACCCGAAATCACGCACACCACAGTTGATCCGGGCTCCAGCCGCGCCTCGAGCAGCGCTGCCACCGACAGCGCGCCCGCGGGCTCGACGATGATGCCCTCGTTCTGGTAAAGGTCGAGCATTGCGGTGCAGATTGCGCCCTCGTCGGCGGTGGTGATCGAAACCATGTCTCCCGCCGCGGCCAGGACCGCGTAGGTCAGCGTTCCCGCACGGTTCACCGCCGCGCCGTCCACGAACTGGTCGACATGCTCGAGGGTCACCGGCTGCCCCGCGGCCAGGGCGGCGATCATCGACGCCGCACCTGCCGGCTCGACGCCGAGCACCGACGTGTTTCTGGTCCGTTCGGCCAGATACGTGGTGATGCCGGCGATGCAGCCGCCGCCGCCGACCGGAACGATGACCAGATCCGGTTCGTCATCGAGCTGGTCGAGAATCTCGGTGGCGATCGTGCCCTGCCCCGCCATCGTGCGCAGATCGTCGTACGGCGGGACCAGCGTGGCTCCGGTGCGCGCGATGTCGTCCAGCGCCGCTGCCGCGGCCTCGTCGTAGGTATGGCCCGTCACGATCAACTCGATGAACTCGCGTCCGTGATACCGGATGCGGTCACGCTTCTGCTTGGGCGTGTTACCCGGCACATAGACCCGGCCGCGGATACCCATCGATCGGCAGGCCATCGCGAAACCCTGCGCGTGATTGCCCGCCGATGAGCACACGACACCGGCAGCAATCTCCTCGGCCGACAGCTGCATGAGAATGTTGTGGGCGCCACGCAACTTGTAAGACCGCACAACCTGCTGATCTTCGCGCTTGAGGTAGACGTTCGCGCCGGTGGCCTCGGACAGCCGCTCGCTGAACTGCAGCGGACTGCGCAGGACCACATCGGAAATGCGCTGAGCGGCGTCATCGATGTCGGCCGCAGACAGCGACGACGCGATCGGGCTCTGGCTCAGTTCAGCGGACACCGATCAATGGTGCCACCTACCTAGCCGTTCTCCGAAATGGACGGGTTAGCCAACCGGGGTCAACACGAACACCGGGATCTGCCGGTCGGTCTTGGTTTGGTACTCGGCATAGTCGGGCCACGCCTCGACCGCACGCTCCCACCAGACCGCCTTTTCGTCGCCGAAGACTTCACGAGCCTCGTAATCCCTCGTCACAGCGCCGTCCTGGAGTTCGACGCGAGGATGCGCCTTGACGTTGAAGTACCAGACCGGGTGCTTCGGGGCACCGCCCAACGATGCGACAACCGCGTACTGGCCATCGTGTTCCACCCGCATGAGCGGGGTTTTCCGGATCTTGCCGGTCTTGGCGCCGATTGTGGTCAGCAGGATGAGGGGCTTGTCCTTCATCTCGACGCCCTCGGTGCTGCCTGTTTGCATGATCTTGTCGGCATGATCGCGGACCCAATCCCACGGACTGGCCTCGTATTCTCCGGAAAGTGGCATGTCAGACAGCTTAGGCCGACTACAAAAAGTGAGTCACCTCATCCGGTGTTTCGGTTGCCCGAAAACTCACTTACGAGCTATCGTCAAACCATGACCGTGCGCGACCAAGTGAGTATCGCCGGAGTTCCCTGGCCGGTGTACAAGGTGCTCGCCCTGGCTGTGGCGGCAATCGTGCTCGTCATCGTTGCCGTCGCGACGGCAAGCGCTGCACCGGCGGTGCTGGCCGCAGCGGCCGCCGGCACCGTGGTGTGGCTCGGCCTCGGCGCCTTTCAATCGACTGACTGAGCTGTCGACAAATCAGGCCCTCCCCGAATAGGGAGGGCCTGACTCGTATTTGGATCAGCGGTGGTAGCCCGGGACCTTGGCCTCGACGCGGGCCACACCGTGCAGGTGATGCACCGGCGCGGGGTGGGCCTTGACGACCGGCGCGTACGAGTAGCCTGGGCCGCTCGGTGCGGTCGAGGTGGCCGCGTTGGCCATGCCCGCCATTCCTAGGCCGGCTGCGCCGATGATGCCGGCCGACATGATCGGCAGTGCGATGAAACGGGTGATCCGGGTGTTGAAGTTGGTGGTCATCTGATGCTCCTGCTTTAGTGCTTCGCGCCGGTTTGCCGGCATGACTAAAGAATGCCGTGGCCAGCCTGTTCGGTCTGTCCGCCGATCGGCCGCCACACCGGGGGAATTCAGGTGTCCCCCGATCGGGGGAACCGACTATGACGCCTCAACCAGACCCTTCAGCGTGGCCAGGTCCGCTGCGACCGCGGCCACGTCGTCGGCGAGCTCTTCATCGGTCATGCCCGGGCGCCGCCGAACGGAGAAAACCACCTCACATGCCGTCTCACCCATCCCGGCGGGGACGACCCGAAACGGGTTGTACACCTGCTCCCCCGACGGCATCCGCACCACGTGGTCCAGCACCCCGAACCGGTTCGGCGGGGCGAACTCCACTGTCACGGTGCCCATCGGCGAATCGGCGACCCAGCCCTCCGGGCTCTGTCGGAGCTCGCCGGCGGCCAGGCCGGCGGCCCACTGCGGCCAGGTCTGCGGATCCGCCGCGAATTCGTAGACGACGTCGGGTGCAACGCCGATCCAAATGCTGACGTGTCGCGATTCCATACCTCCATCGTGGCGCACACACTTGCCTGATGGACACCACACCCGAACCCCCGAAGCCGGTCGAGGAGTTCATGCGTCGCGCCGAGGCCATGGCGTCGGACGCTGAACTTCGCGTTCCGTCGTGGATGCGTCCCGGCGACCCGGAAAACCGAATGCCGGTGCTGACGGCCCTGATGGTGGCAATCGCCCTGCAACTCGCGATACCGAAGAGCTACACGGTGGTTCCGCGATGGCCGCTGATCGCCATGGAGATATTGCTCCTCATCGTGCTGGTGGGATTGAACCCGCTGCGGCTGAAGCGTCAGACGATCTTCGGCACGTGGGCGAGCTATGTGCTGCTGGCCGCCATCACGATCGACAACAGCCTGTCGGCGCTGATCCTGGACATCCGCATTCTGTCCGGCGAGGTGAGCAACAACGCCGCTGTCCTGCTCGGCAGTGGCGCCGCGATCTATGTCACGACCGTCATCGTGTTCGGGATCTGGTACTGGGAGTTGGACCGCGGAGGGCCATTCGCCAGACGCCACGGCAGCCGTCCCTACCCCGACTTCATGTTTCCGCAGATGACGGAACGTGAACTGGCGCCGCCGAACTGGCGTCCGGAGTTCTTGGATTACCTGTACGTCAGCATCACCAATGTGGTGGCGTTCTCGCCGACCGACACCATGCCGATGACGCGTCGGGCGAAGGTGATGATGACCGCGCAGGCACTGATTTCGTTTACGACGTTGGCACTCGTGATCGCAAGAGCGGTGAATGTCTTGGGCTGATATCGGCCGAATACACTGGTGCCGGTTCGGATTCTGCGCTACGCGTGCTAGCGATCCGTGAACAGGCTGTTGAGCTCGTCGAAGCTCGCCGATTCTGCCAGCCCCGCGAATGACCCGTCTTCGACAATGCGACGCGCGGCCGAGAGGAACGCGCCCCACGCGACACGCGTCAATGCGGATCCGACACTGACCCGCCGCACCCCGAGTTCCGCGAGATCGTTGACCGTCAGCCCCGTATCCGACGACATCAGCACGTTGACGGGTGCGGGACGCAGCGCGTCGACGAGTGCGGAGATGTCTTCTCGCGTCCGCATTCCCGGTGCATAAAGCACGTCTGCTCCCGCCTCCGAGAAAGCCTGCAACCGAGTGATCGCCTCGCGCAGCGGATCGGGGTGATCGTAGAGAAAGCACTCCGCGCGTGCGGTGAGGAGTACATCGGCGCCGTCGATTGCGGCGTACGCGACGCGTATCCGTTCAACGGCCTCCGGCAACGAGTACAACGGCTCCTCGGCGCCGCCTCTCGTGTCCTCGATCGACAAGCCGGCGACACCGGTTGCCACACATCGACGGACGTTGGCGGCCAGCCCGTCCAGATCGTGGGCGTATCCAGCCTGGAAGTCGGCGTTCACCGGCAACTCGACCGCGTCGACGATCTCGGCGATGTTGCGCAGCGCGCCCTCGACGCCCAGCGCCGTCGGCGTATCGGGTAGACCCTGAGAAAAACAGGCACCGGCACTCGTCGTGGCCAGTGCGGGAAAGCCCATGGCCGCGAGCGCGATCGCGGTCCCGCGGTCCCACGGATTCGGAATGACGAAGCAGCCGCGTTCGTGCAGTTCGCGAAACGACATCAGCCCAGGCAACCGGGGCCCAGCAGCGCCTTCAGATCACCCATCAACGCCGATGAGGCCGTCACCCTCAGGGATGCGTCGAGTTCCAGTGTGGTGATGCGCTCGCCGCTGATCAGCCGCAGGTGCACCTGCGCGGTTCCGGGATGGCGGGCCAGCACCTGTTTGAGTGCGGTCACCTTGTCGACCGTGCATTGGCGGGTCGGCAGTGTGACGGCCACCGGACGATTGACCTGAGCACTCGAAAAATCAGGTACGACAAGGTCGTTGGCGATCAGTGAGATCCTGTCGTCACGGATGGCAACCTTGGCCCCCACGAGGACCACCGCATCATCGGCGATCTCGGCACCGAACGTCGAATACGTCTGCGGAAAGAACAGCACCTCGATACCGCCGGTGAGGTCTTCCACTTGCGCGGACGCCCAAGGCAACCCGTTCTTGTTGACCCGCCGGTTGACCGACGCCAGTATGCCGCCGATCCGCACCTGGGTGTCGTTGGCGACGTCGCCGTCCAGAATCGCCGGAATCGCCGTGTCGACCTGCGCCGTCAGCAGGTGGGCGATGCCGTTGAGCGGATGGCCGGACACATAGAGGCCGAGCATTTCGCGCTCCAGTGCCAGCTTGTGCTTGTCCTCCCACTCCTCGTCGGGCACCTTGATGGTGAACACCGCGTCGGTGGCCGTGTCGGCACCGCCGAACAGGTCGAACTGACCCATCGCCTCGGCCTTCTTCGTCCCGAGCACCGAATCGACCGCATCGGTATGGATCAGGAACAGGCCCTTACGCGGGTGGCCCAGCGAGTCGAACGCGCCCGCCTTGATCAGCGATTCAGTGACCTTCTTGTTGCAGGCGGCGATGTCGATCTTGTTGAGGTAGTCCGAGAAGTCGACAAACTTACCCTTCGCGGTGCGCGAACCGATCAGCGAGGCAACGACATTCGCGCCGACGTTGCGCACCGCGCCCAGCCCGTACCGGATGTCCTCACCCACCGAGGCGAAGTTGAGGCTCGACTCGTTGACATCGGGCGGTAGCACCGTGATGCCGAGTCTGCGGCAGTCGGCGAGATAAACCGCCGCTTTGTCCTTGTCGTCACCGACCGACGTCAGCAGCCCGGCCATGTACTCAGCCGGGAAGTTGGCCTTCAGATAGGCGGTCCAGTACGACACCAGGCCGTAGCCGGCGGCGTGCGACTTGTTGAAGGCGTAGTCCGCGAACGGCAGCACCGTGTCCCACAGCGCCTTGATGGCCGCCGCCGAGAATCCGTTGGCCTTCATGCCGTCGGAGAAGCCCTCGAATTCCTTCTCCAGGACTTCACGCTTCTTCTTGCCCATGGCTTTTCGCAGAATGTCTGCTCGGGCGAGCGAATAGCCGGCGACCTTCTGCGCGATGCGCATGATCTGCTCTTGGTAGACGATCAGCCCGTAGGTCTCGGCGAGGATCTCGCGCAGCGGTTCTTCCAACTCCGGATGGATGGGCTTGATCGCCTGGCGGTTGTTCTTACGGTCGGCGTAGTCGTTGTGGGCGTTCATGCCCATGGGTCCTGGCCGGTACAGCGCGATGACCGCGACGACGTCCTCGAACCCGGTGGGCTGCATGCGGCGCAGCAGATCGCGCATCGGGCCGCCGTCGAGCTGGAACACCCCGAGCGTGTCACCGCGGCCCAGCAGCGCATACGCGGCCGGGTCATCGAGCGGCACAGTTTCGAGGTCGAGATCGATTCCGCGGTTTGCGCGGATGTTCTCCAGGCAGTCGCCGATGATCGTGAGGTTCCGCAAGCCGAGGAAGTCCATCTTCAGCAGACCGATGGCCTCACACGAGGGGTAGTCCCAGCCGGTGATAATGGCACCGTCCTGCGGCCGCTTCCACAGCGGAATCGCGTCGACCAGCGGCTCGCTGCTCATGATCACCGCGCACGCGTGCACACCGGCGTTACGGACCAGACCCTCCAGACCGCGGGCCGTCTCGTAGATGGTGCGCACGTCGGGGTCGGTGTCGATCAGCCCGCGAACCTCGGCGGCCTCCTTGTACCGCTCGTGGTTCGGGTCGGTGATGCCGGACAGCGGGATGTCCTTGGCCATGATCGGCGGCGGCAGCGCCTTGGTGATCCGGTCGGCGATCGCGAAGCCGGGCTGGCCGTAGTTGACTCGGGCCGAATCCTTCAACGCCGCTTTGGTTTTGATGGTACCGAAGGTGATGACCTGGGCCACCCGGTCGCTGCCCCACTTGTTGGCCGCGTAGCGCAACATCTCGCCGCGACGACGGTCGTCGAAGTCGATGTCGATGTCGGGCATCGACACACGTTCGGGGTTCAGGAACCGCTCGAACAGCAGCCCGTACGGGATGGGGTCGATGTTGGTGATACCCAGCGCGTAGGCGACCAGCGATCCCGCGGCCGAACCTCGTCCCGGCCCCACCCGGATCTCCACCGAGCGCGCGTAGTTGATGAGGTCGGCGACGATGAGGAAGTAGGACGGGTAACCCTTCTCGCAGATGACCTTGATCTCAAAGGCGGCCCGCTCGACGTACTCGGTGGGAACCGCCGCACCGGGGAAGCGGCGCTGCAGACCGGCGTCGACCTCATGCTGCAGCCAGCTCGCCTGGTCGTGGCCCTCGGGAACCGGGAAGATCGGCATTCGGTCTTTCGGCGTCCAGACGTCGGCGTAGCTCTGCACCCGTTCGGCGATCAGCAGTGTGGAATCGCATGCGCCCGCGACCTCGCCGTCCCAGAGCGCGCGCATCTCGGCGGCCGATTTCAGGTAGTAGCCGTCGCCGTCGAACTTGAACCGATTGGGGTCCGACAGCGTCTTGCCGGTCTGCACACACAGCAGCGCCTCGTGGTTGCGGGAGGCATCGCGGGTGACGTAGTGGCAGTCGTTGGTTGCCAGTGGCGGGATGCCGAGCTTCTGGCCGATCTCCAGCAAGCCCTCGCGGACCCGGCGCTCGATGTCCAGGCCGTGGTCCATCAACTCGAGGAAATAGTTGTCGGGTCCGAAGATCTCCCGCCACTTGGCGGCCGACTCGAGCGCCTCACGTTCCTGCCCGAGCCGCAGCCGCGTCTGCACCTCGCCCGACGGGCAGCCGGTGGTGGCGATGATGCCCTCGGCGTTTTCGGCGATGATCTCGGCGTCCATGCGCGACCACTTGCCGAGCTGGCCCTCGAACGACGCCAGCGACGACAGCCTGAACAGGTTGCGCAAACCGGTCGCATTCTCGGCGACCATCGTCATGTGGGTATAGGCGCCGCTGCCCGACACGTCGTCGGACTTCTGCGACGGGTCGCCCCACTGGACGCGTTTGGTGTCGAAACGTGAACCCGGTGCGATGTAGGCCTCGACGCCGATGATCGGCTTGATGTCCACGTCGGTCGCGGCGTTGTAGAACTCACTGGCGCCGAACATGTTTCCGTGATCCGTCATGCCGATCGCGGGCATTTCGAGCCGTTGCGCCTCGGCCAGCATCGGCTGGACCTTCGCGGCACCGTCCAGCATCGAATACTCGGTGTGGTTGTGCAGATGCACGAAGGACGACGAGTTCATAGGGACGCCAGTCTATGGCGGTCCTCCGACAGATCTCGGCGTGTCGCGGTGCGTGTCTTGCGGCCCGCCAATCGACAGGAAACCGCCGACCACAGGGCGTTATCGACCGCGCAACACCTTATCGAGGCTCTGCGACCACTGCAGACGTGGGCAGATGAGTGGGCTGCCGGTCAGAACGCAGCCGATCCAGCCTGAGCAACCGCTTGACCTCGGATTTCGCCGGCAGTTGCCATCCGAGTTGGGCGACGACGCCAGTCGCGACGAGGCCTGCAACCATCGCGGTGAACCAGAAGCCGGGCATGCTCCAACGCTAGGGCGCAGGACGCGCCGAGGAATCGGGTGTTTCCCTATGTTCTGGTTCGCGTTCCGGGTTGCGGGGGCTCTCCGGCGACGTGGTGCGCGCCCGCCGCAGCGCATCGGCGCTGAACACCAACAGGGCGAGCCAGATGAGCGCGAATCCCACCCAGCGCGCGGGCGGCATCGGTTCGTGGCCGACGAATATGCCCCAGGTCAGCTGCATCGCCGGGGTCACGTAGAAGAGCAGCCCCATCGTCACCAGCGGCAGCCGCTGAGCCGCCGCGGCGAACAGCAACAGCGGCAGCGCCGTCACCGCACCTGAAAAGACGAGAAGCGCGATGTGGCCGGCGCCGAAGTCGGTGAAGGTACCCGGCCCCGCGCCCTCGAGCACGGCGATATAAGCCAGCGCGAATGGTGCGGCTACCGCTGCTTCGATACCGACGCTGACCCGCGGATCGGTCGGTACCACCTTCTTCACCGCGCCGTAGAGTCCGAACGACAGCGCGAGCCCGAGTCCGATGACCGGGGGTGCGCCGACCTCCACCGTGAGCACGACCACGGCGACCACGGCGATTGCCAACGCGCCGAGCTGAGCACGGTTGAGCTTTTCGCGAAAGATCAACAGCCCCAACGCGACAGTGACCAACGGGTTGATGAAGTACCCCATTGCGGCGTCGACGACGTGGCCGTTGTTGACGGCGTAGATGTAGATGCCCCAGTTGATGGAGATGAGCGCCGACGCGCACACCAGCAGCAGCCAGACCCGAGCGGTGATGGTGCGCAGGTCACGAAGCCGGCGCGCCGCGGCGATGACGAACACCATCAGCACGCACGTCCACACGATGCGGTGTGACAGCACTTCGAGCGCACTCGCCGGTTTCAGAAGCGGAAAGAAGGCGGGGAACACACCCCACATCGCGTAGGCGCCGATGCCGTAGAGAAGCCCGGTCGTTCTCACAGCTCGTGGTGCCGCAACACTTCGAGCGCGTGCTGCAGATCAGGTGGGTACGGACTGGTGATCTCGACGTGCCGTCCGTCGGCAGGATGCGCGAACGCCAGAGAGCGGGCGTGCAGCCATTGGCGCTCCAGCCCTAGCTTGCGGGCCAGCGTCGGGTCCGCGCCATAGGTGAGGTCACCCGCGCACGGATGGTGTAGGGCCGCGAAATGCACCCGAATCTGGTGTGTGCGACCAGTTTCCAGATGGACGTCGAGCAGGCTGGCGGCTTGATGCGCCTCCAGTGTGTCGTAGTGGGTGATGCTGTGCCTGCCCCCCTCGGTGACCGCGAATTTCCAGTCGTTCCCGCGATGACGTCCGATCGGCGCGTCGATGGTGCCACTGGACGGATCGGGATGGCCCTGCACCAGTGCGTGATAGCGCTTGTCGACGGTGCGCGCCTTGAAGGCGCGCTTGAGCACCGTGTACGCGCGTTCCGAGAGCGCCACCACCATGACACCGGAGGTGCCGACGTCGAGTCGATGCACGATGCCCTGACGCTCATGGATTCCCGACGTGCTGATGCGGAAACCCGCCGCGGCCAGGCCGCCGAGCACCGTCGGTCCGTGCCAGCCGACCGTGGCGTGCGCAGCGACACCCGGCGGTTTGTCGACCGCGACGATGTCGGCGTCCGAGTAGAGAATCTCCATGCCCTCGATCTCGACGGGCGTATTCTCCACCGGCGCAGGCGCTTCCGGCAGGCGTACTTCCAGCCAGGCCCCGGCGACCAACTTGTCGGATTTCCCCGCGGGCGCACCGTCGACGTCGACGCCGCCGTCTTCGGCCAGTGCCGCCGCAGCCGTCCGCGACAGTCCGAGGAGCCGCGCCAGACCCGCGTCGACGCGCATGCCTGCCAGCCCTTCCGGGACCGGCATCGAGCGGGTGGTCACTCTGACGAGTCGCCCGTACGGCGCCCGACGGTGTCGAAGTCGAAACCGAACAGCGACAGCGCGACGAGCAGGATCGCCCCGCCGACCACCGATGGGTCGGCGACGTTGAACACCGGCCACCACCCGACGGAGAAGAAGTCGACGACGTGGCCCCGCAGCGGGCCGGGCGACCGGAAGAATCGATCGACCAGGTTGCCCATCGCCCCGCCGAGGATCATCCCGAGGCCGAGTGCCCACCACGGCGAAACCAGACGGCGGCCCATCCAGATGATCCCGATGACGACCCCGGTCGCGATCAGCGTCAGCACCCAGGTGTAGCCGGTGGCCATCGAGAACGCGGCGCCCGAATTGCGGACGAGGGTCCACGTGACGGTGTCACCGATGATCGAGACGGGCTGGCCGGGGGTGAGCAGCCTGACCGCGAGCACCTTGGTGACGATGTCGGCGATCAGCACAATTCCCGCGACGGTCAGCAGCAGCCGAAGCCGGCGCCGCGGCGCGGGTTGCTCCTCCTGCGTCGGTGCCTCGGTGCCAGTCGTGGCCTCGTCCGACGCCGGGGATTCATCAGTCACTCCCCCATCATTCCAGGGCCGGAATACGCAAGAATTCCACCCATGGCCCGCCTCGTCGTCATCACCACCGGCGGCACCATCGCCACCAGCGCCGACGACCGCGGCGTGAAGCGCCCGACCCGAACCGGCGCCGACCTTACTTCCGGGCTCGACGTGCAGGTCGTCGACCTGATGGCGGTGGACAGCTCGATGCTCACGCTCGCTGACTGGGACCGGATCAGCGCGGCGGTGCGCTCTGCGTCCGACGTCGACGGCGTCGTGATCACGCACGGCACCGACACGATGGAGGAAACGGCGCTGTGGCTGGAGTTGACGTATGACGGGCGGGCCCCGGTCGTGCTCACCGGGGCGCAGCGCAGTGCCGACGCCCCCGACGCCGACGGTCCGGCCAATCTGCGCGATGCGCTGACGGTCGCCGCGAGCACACACGCGCAGGGCCTGGGTGCACTGGTGAGTTTCGCGGGCGCGGTGTGGCAACCGCTCGGCCTGCAAAAGGTCGCGACGGCGGATCTGCGGGGTTTCGCGGGGGTGGCGATCGGCTCGGTGTCGGATGCGACGTTCGCAGTACAGGCCACTAAGGACCGCCCGTTCCTTGCGGCCGCCTCCGCGGCGAAGGCGCCGAGGGTGGACACCATCGCGGTGTATCCGGGCGGCGACGCTGTGGCGATGGACGCGTGCGTCGCCGCGGGTGCGCGAGGTCTGGTACTTGCGGCCCTGGGTTCGGGCAATGCGGGCGCCGCCGTGATCGAAGGCGTACGACGGCATCGCCGCGACGGTGTCGCCGTCGCGGTGTCGACACGCGTGCCCGATGGGCGGGTCAGCCCCGGGTACGGCCCGGGCCGTGACCTCGCCGACGCCGGAGCGGTCATGGTGCCGCGACTGCGCCCGCCCCAGGCCCGCGTCCTGCTGATGGCCGCGCTGGCAGCCGGTTCGCCCGTCGCGGACGTGTTCGCGCGCTGGGGCTGATGTGCAGGAACCGTGAGCGTTCCGCGTCGGCTAACTCTGGTGGCGGCTGAGCTCGTCGAGATAGTCCGCCCAATCCAGGCTGTCGACGGGGTTGGCCCGGGCGATCTCCGGATCGTCCGCGCGCAGCGTGTGCACCGGGCCCGGTCCGGTTCCGCGGGTCTCGAAACGCACCGTCATCACACCGTGGCCGGCGCCCTGGATCCACCCATGCCCGTGGGTGGTGTGCACGACGTCGTCGCCGATCCGCCAGGCCGGCGGCGTGGCTGCGGTCTCCGTCAACGTCGGCGGCAACTGCGAGCCCGAGACCTCCTCCGCCAGCAACTCGAGATCGGGGAACAGCGACTCCTGCTGAACCTCAGACAGTCCTGAAAAGCCAACGCCGACAAGGCGGATGGGCCCCACCTCGATCGGGTCGAGTAGCAACCGCCGAGCGGTCGCAATCAGGTTGGCGGCATCGGTGGTGGCGTACGGCAGCGTGGCCGACCTGGTGAGGATTCCCATGTCGGACTTCTTCAGCTTGACCGTGATGGTTCGCGCGCCGCGACCGTCCTTCTGTAGCCGGGTGTGGGCGTGTTCACCGATACGCGCTACGGCTTCCCGTAGTTGGTCGAGGGTCGTGAGGTCCTCGGGGAACGTCGACTCGGCGCTGATCTGCTTGGCGGGCGAATTCTCGGCGACGGGTCGGTCGTCGATGCCGCGGGCCAGCCGGTGCAGCGCCGCGCCGACGGTGCCGCCGAGGATATCGGCGGCTTCGGCATCGCTCAGTGCGGCGAACGCCCCGATGGTGTCGATGCCGAGTCGGTGCAGCTTTTCCTCGGCGACCGGTCCGATGCCCCACAGCCGGCGCACGGGCAGCGCGTCGAGCACCACCCGCTCCTCGCTGCGCGAGACCACCCGGATGCCGTTGGGCTTCGCGAGGTCCGAGGCGATCTTGGCGACCTGCTTGCCCGAGCCGGCGCCGACGGACGCGACCAGCCCCGTTTCGCCGAGCACCCTGGACTTCAGCGTCCGGCAGAACGCTTCGACGTCGTCGGCCGAGGCGCCCGCGAGTTCGGCGGGCTCACCGAAAGCCTCGTCGAAGGAGAGCTGCTCGAGCACCGGGACGAAGCCGCGCACGGTGTCGAACACCCGGCGGCTGGCGACGCCGTAGACGACACCACGCGGCGGCAGGACAACGGCGGTGGCGCCCACCATTCGCCTGGCCATGTGCATGGGCATCGCGGAGCGGGCGCCGAACACCCGGGACTCGTAGCTCGCGCCGGCGACCACCCCGCGGCCGCCCAGCCCACCCACCAGCACCGGCCTACCACGGAGGGTGGGTCGGGTCAGCTGTTCGACCGACGCGAAGAACGCGTCCATGTCGAGATGCAGCACCCACCGACCTTCCACACCCGCCGATGCTATTTCGCTAGCCTGACGTCCATGGCGCAACGTGTCGGTCAACGGAGCGGCTTCGGCCGGTGGGTCGACCACTTCGAAGCCAACGACGACGTGCACCGTCGGGTGGACGCCGCGATCGACTTCGACGCAGACTGCACCGTCCCCGAGACCGTGCGTCGGCCGCTGATCGCCTCGGTACGCAGATTCCAGCTGGGCGAAAGCGGCGACGGCCGGCAGCTGATCCGCAACGCCGAGCGTGCAGGCGACTCCGAATACGTGCGTGCGATAACCCTTTTCGTCGCCGAAGAGCAGCAGCATGCCGCGCTGCTACTGCGGCTGCTCGGATACCTCGGTGGCGCCCCGATGAGCACACACTGGTCAGACGCGATCTTCGTCCGCTTACGCCGTCTGCTGGGCCTGCGTACCGAGTTGATGGTGCTGACCGTCGCCGAGGTCGTCGCCCTGTCCTATTACGGGGGGCTGGCCGCGGCGGGCCCGGATCCGGTGACGCGCGCCGTCGCTGCTCGGATTGTCGACGACGAGAACGCCCACGTGCGGTTTCAGCGCGACCGCCTGCGTGCCGGTTTCGCGGATTCGCGGGCATCGATGCGCGCACTCGCCTTGGGCCTGTGGTGGGTGGTCGCGGTCGGTGCGACGGTGGTCGTCGCCGTCGATCACCGGGGTGTGCTCGATGCGATCGGCTATCGACGCACGAAGTTCGTCCGCGACGTCCTCGCCGATTTCGCGGGGCTGGCGACGGCCGTCATGTTCGACCGAAAGTCCTTGTCGTGGACGTGATCACGTCGCTCCCAGCGAGCGCGGAGCTGAGCGAAGTCGCCGACGAGGCGCAACGTATCGAGGAGATGGGCTTCGATGCCGTCCACGTGTCCGAGACCGTTCGCGATCCGTTCGCCGTCTGCACCCTGGCGCTGGAGCACACCACGACGCTGGTGGTCCGGACCAGCATGGTGGTCGCTTTCGCCCGCAGTCCGATGGTCACCGCCTACTCGGCGTGGGAACTGGCCCGCTACTCCGGTGGCCGCTTCGAGCTCGGCGTCGCCACGCAGGTGAGGGGCAACATCGTCGGACGGTTCTCGATGCCGTGGACCGACCCTGCCGCGCAGCTGCGTGACTATGTCGCATCCCTGCGCGCGATTTTCGCCGCCTTCGCGAACGGCCAAGGCGTGGACCACCACGGCAGCCACTACACATTCACCCGGCTGCAGCCGTACTTCAATCCGGGCCCCATCGAGACGGCTCCCCCGCCGATCTGGACGGGCGGCGTCAACCGCAGGATGTGCCGACTCGCCGGCGCCGTCGCCGACGGCTTCGTCGCGCATCCCACCAGTTCGCACCCGGCGGTGCTGCGCGAGTACGTCCTGCCCGCGCTCGCCGACGGTGCGGCGAAGGAGGGGCGCACCGACGGCGGCCCCCGGCTGGTCGTCGTGCCGCGGGTCATCTCGGGACGTGACGACGCGGCTGTCGCCGCCGCGCGTGACGAGCTTCGGACCGAACTCGCCTTCCTGTACTCCACGCCGGCGTATCAGCGCACACTCGAGCTGTTCGGACTGGGCGACGTCGCTGCCCGCCTCAGCGAGCACGCCCGTCGCAAGGAATGGTCCGCGCTCGCCGATGTACTCACCGATGACGTTGTGAGTCAACTCGTTCCGCAGGGGACCTACGAGGAGCTACCCGGTGTTCTCGCGTCCTGGTACGCCGGGGTGTGCGACGGGATCTCGCTCGACGTGCCGTCTGATCCGGCCGATGACGACGAGTTCACCTTGATGCTCGGCCGCGTCAAGGCGATCCCGTCCCGGATTTAGGGACAGGCAACCACGTGGACGATGTGCCGATTCGCGACGAGACGATCCGCCTGGGTCAGTTCCTGAAACTGGCGGGGTTGATCGACAGCGGAGCAGACGCCAAGGCGGTCATCGCCGACGGGCTGGTCATCGTCAACGGCGCAGTCGAGCGCCGCAGGGGCCGACAGCTCCGCTCGGGTGACACCGTGGAGTTCAACGGCCGTCGCGCACGGGTGAGCTGACACAGCCGCTCGGATCAGACCTTCGCGATCTCCACCCGTACGCCGTCACCGATCTCGCTACCGTCCGTGAGGTCACCGAATTCGAAGCTGGTGGCCAGGATTTCACGCGCTATGAGCTCGCTGTGTGTGCGCGCCCAGCTCTGGTGGGCGGCAGGCACCGACATCACCACCGAGATGCGGTCGGAGACGTCGAGCCCCGTCGACTTGCGCAGCTCCTGCAGTTCGCGGATGCGGTCCTTGGCCCAGCCCTCGGCCTCCAGCTCATCGGTGACGGTGCCGTCCAGCACCACCAGCCCGGCGCCGTCGGGCAACGCGGCGGTGTACTCGGGGTCGGCCGCCACCAGCCGGGAGCTGTATTCCTCGGGGAGGAGGAGCGCGGGCCCGGCCTTCAGCGTCCCGTCGGCATTCGCGATCGCCTCGCCGGCCTTGACTGCCTTGATGGCGGCCTGAACGTCCTTGCCGAGCCGCGGACCGGCCACCTTCGCGTTGACGGTCAGCTCGAACCGACCGTAGTTGGCGATGTCGTCGGTGAGCTCGACCTCCTTGACGTTGAGCTCGTCGGCGATCAAGTCGCGGTACCGCTCGAGCCGCTGCGGGTCGTCCAGGGCCACGGTGAGTTTCGGCAGCGGCAGCCGCACTCGCAGCTTCTTGGCCTTGCGCAGCGACGAGCCGGCCGAGGCGACCACGCGAACGAGGTCCATGTCGGCCACCAACTGCGGATCCTTCGGCAGCAGGTCTGCGTCCGGCCAGTCGGTCAGGTGCACCGAGCGCTCCCCGGTCACACCGCGCCAGATCACCTCGGTGACGAGCGGCAGCAGCGGAGCGGCGAGCCTGCCGCACACTTCCAGCACGGTGTGCAGCGTGTCGATGGCGTCGGGATCCTCTTCCCAGAACCGCGAACGCGACCGTCGGACATACCAGTTCGTCAACGCATCGGTGAACTGACGCAGCTGGTCGCACGCTCCCGAGATGTCGCAGACATCCATGGAATCGGTGAGTTCGTCGCGCAGCACGGCGAGCTTGGCCAGGATGTAGCGGTCCAGCACGTTCGCCGAGTCGGTCCGCCACGTGCCCTTCTTCGGCGCGTAAAGCGTCAGGAAGGTGTAGGCGTTCCACAGAGGCAGCAGCACCTGCCGGACACCCTCGCGGATTCCCTGCTCGGTGACAATCAGGTTGCCGCCGCGCAGGATTGGCGACGCCATCAGGAACCAGCGCATGGCGTCGGAGCCGTCGCGGTCGAAAACCTCGGTGACGTCGGGGTAGTTGCGCAGCGACTTGCTCATCTTCTGGCCGTCGTTGCCCAGCACGATGCCGTGCGCCACACAGGTCTTGAACGCCGGACGGTCGAATAGCGCAGTGGCCAGGACGTGCATGGTGTAAAACCACCCACGGGTCTGCCCGATGTACTCGACGATGAAATCGGCGGGGTTGTGATCGTCGAACCACTCCGCGTTCTCGAATGGGTAGTGCACCTGTGCATACGGCATCGACCCCGAGTCGAACCACACGTCAACGACGTCCTCGATGCGACGCATCGTCGACTTTCCCGTGGGATCGTCCGGGTTCGGCCGGGTCAACTCGTCGATGTAGGGACGATGGAGATCGTCCGGCCGCACGCCGAAGTCGCGTTCGAGCTCGTCGAGACTGCCGTAGACGTCGACGCGCGGGTATGCCGGGTCGTCGGACTTCCACACCGGAATCGGGCTGCCCCAGTACCGGTTTCGCGAGATCGACCAGTCGCGGGCGCCCTGCAGCCACTTACCGAACTGGCCGTCCTTGACGTGCTCGGGGTACCAGGTGATCTCTTGGTTCAGCTCGACCATGCGGTCGCGGAAATCGGTCACCTTGATGAACCACGACGACACGGCGCGATAAATCAACGGGTTCCGGCAGCGCCAACAGTGCGGATAAGAGTGGTCGTATGTCTCGTGGCGCAACAGCACCGCGCCGTTGACAGCCGCCGAGCGCGCCTGGTTCTTCAGATCGCGGATGATCTGCGGGTTCGCATCGAACACGTGCTGGCCGGCGTATTCGGGCACCGTCGCGTCGAACCTGCCCTTGGTGTCGACCGGCGTGACGGCGACGATGTCGGCCGCCTGGGCCGTGGCCATATCGTCCTCGCCGTACGCCGGCGACATGTGGACGATGCCGGTGCCGTCCTCGGTGCTGACGAAGTCCGCAGGCAACACCTGAAACGCGTTGCGCGCCCCTTCGCTGTCCATGAAGTACGGAAACGGCGGAAGATAGCGCGTGCCGAGTAGCTCGCGTCCGCTGTAGGTGGCCACCACCTCGGGCTCGTCTCCTACCTCGCGGGCATAGGCCGCCAGCCGCGCCTGTGCCAGCACGTAGCGGCGGCCACCGGGTGCCCGCACGCAGACGTAGGGGATGTCGGGGCCCACCGCGACCGCCTGGTTCGACGGCAGCGTCCACGGCGTCGTTGTCCAGATCAACAGGTGGGCCCCCTCCAGATCTCCAGAGACCACCTTGAACCCGACGGTCAGCGCCGGGTCCTGGCGCATTTGATAGACGTCGTCGTCCATCCGCAGTTCGTGGTTGGACAACGGCGTCTCGTCGTTCCAGCAGTACGGCAGCACCCGGTTGCCCTCGTAGGCCAGGCCCTTGTCCCACAGCTGCTTGAACGCCCAGATCACCGATTCCATGAAGTCGAGATCCAGCGTTTTGTAATCGTTGTCGAAGTCGACCCACCGAGCCTGGCGGGTGACGTAGGCCTGCCATTCGTCGGTGTACTTGAGCACCGAAGCGCGGCACGCCTCGTTGAACTTCTCGATGCCCATCTCTTCGATCTGCGCCTTGTCGGCGATGCCAAGCTGACGCTGCACCTCGAGTTCGGCGGGCAGGCCGTGAGTGTCCCAGCCGAAGCGGCGATCCACCTTGTAGCCGCGCATGGTGCGGTAGCGCGGCACGATGTCCTTGACGTAGCCGGTCAGTAGGTGGCCGTAATGCGGAAGACCATTGGCGAACGGCGGACCGTCGTAGAACACATAATCCGGCGATCCGTCCCGGCGCGCGATGCTGGCACGGAACGTGTCGTCGGAGTTCCAGTAGTCCAGGACGTCAGCTTCCAGCGCCGGGAAATTGGGCGCTCCAGCGGCCGGCTTCGGATAGGCGGTCACGTGTCTCCTGTGCCTGATTGTGGCCTCCTGGCCACGGAAGCCATGAGGTCAAAGGCACGGGGACGACGTCGCGCGGTGCGCGAGCGCCGCGGTACCACCCCGCTTGCGTACATCACCTGATTCGAAGATCTACGCCGCTCACTTAGGGCGATGACGAGCCCACCCGTTCGGTTCTACTGAGCTGGAATCAGCCGTTCTTCCGAAGGCTCCCCGGTGATGGCCGGATCGACGCCGTTCTCGCCAAGTCTAAGTGACGAGCGCAAATCGCATCCACCGCGCGCAGTAGCTCTCAGACGGCAGGCAGCGCGTCCGTGGTCATCTCGTAGAGCGCGAGCGGGAACTGCTCGGCAAGCTCTTCGATGGTGTACGGCTCGAAATAGCTCGTGTCGTACCACCAGTCCACGTGAATCAGCCCTTGGGTGCGGTACACCCGCATCTCCAGCGCGTGGCCCAGCCCCGGAGGCGTCTCCTGCACCGGCACCGGCACCGAGCTGTCGGGCACCTGGCCCAAGTAGTTGAAGTACACCTCCGACATCCCGCCGTCGGTGTGCTCGGCTGCCGAGGCCAGGGCGTTGTGCACGCCGCGGAGAATGTCGGTGGCGCTGGCCTGTGCAGCCGTCACGCACATCACCGGGACCGCGTCCAGCAGGCTGGCGCGTTCGCTGGCCACGTCGATGGGGACGATGCCCTCACCGAGCGTCTTGGCGATCGTGCGAGCGAGCGCCGCAAGGAGGAGTTCGTCGGTTGGCGCACCCAGCCACTCGGAGGCTCCGTCGAGTTCGGCGGTGAGTTCCTCGTTGTCGAGAGTCGACAGCCGCACCATGCCCGCGGCGCGAGAAGCGACCGGGACGTCATGATCCACCACGTGGATCGTTGCTAATGCAATTTCAGTAAAGGACTTAAAGGCCTCTTTAGCCGTCATACGCAACTGAGAAGCAACCATGGCCCCACGATAGCCCAAGTGTCCCAAATTTGGGATAGGCCTCCCGAAACTGTGACGGTGGTGTCAATTAAGGCAAAGCCTTCCGGTTTGCGGTTCGCACTGCCCATTTTATGAAGATTGCTTTATTGTATGAAGGGTGCCACGTACCGACGAGAACGGCAGACAGCTAAAAGCCCTGCTTGATTACCTACTTGACGGCGACGTTGACGCCAAAGACATTTACGACGCGCTCGGGATCTCGAGTAGTACGTACTATCGGCGCATCAAAGAAGCCGACTACCCTGACGCCGAAGAATTGCGCCGAGTGTCGGATAGATTCGGCGTCAGCTACCCAGACCTGCAGATCAGGTTCGGCCTGATGAGCGAACAAGAGGTGTGGAGCTACATCGAGTCTGCGCCATTCGGCAGGACCGTTCTGCGCGAGGCTTTGGACACCCGGACGCCCATCCGAACCAGCCATCGAACCCGCGCGCCAAAGCTTTCCGAGCTGAAACCGCGCAGTGACGCGCCCCCGCTGTAGCTCTATACTTTGCTGAGTACACCGCGGCTCGAAAGCGACATTCATGGGTCTGACAACTCTTATTGCGATCACGCTTTGCTGTATCGCGTGGAGTTTGTGGATTCGCCGAGTCACATGGTCGTCCCGTTGGGAGTTCGCCGCAACTCTGAACATCGCTTTGCAGGGCGGCGCGGTACTGCTTATGTCACCGTGGGCCTCGGAGACCCTGGGCGCCTTTCTCCACTCGCTCACAGGTAAGTGGAACCTCGAGGACTACATCGGCCACGATCTGTACATCGTCGCCGCGTCGGCGGTCGTGTACAACGCGCTGGGCCGGTTGCAGCAGGATCACGAACTGCAGCGGTCGTTCAAGCAGTACGTGGAGTACCCCGCGACGCTGTGCATCCCCCTGCTGCTGGTGGCGTTCACCCTCGGTAACGGCGCGAAGATCTACAAGGCCGACTTCTTCCAGGTGCCGACCGACTTCTGGCTGAACATGTACTGGCTGCTGCTGTGCGGCACGCTCATCTACCTGCTGGGGTACGGCGCCCGGGCGTTGCTCGTCTTGCGTAAGGACCCGCGCTCACGCACGGTCGCCAACATCTACCTCGTGTCGTCGGCCGCCGGCATCGCCGCCTGCCTGGTCCGACTCGCCACCGCCTTCATTCCCCAGCTGCAGACCGTCAACGCCGGCACCGCGCTGACGTGGATATTCGCCTGCATGTGCGGCGCCGGTTTCGCCATCACCTCTGCGGAGTCCTGGCGCAAGAAGACCAGGTGGTTTTCGACCGCCAAGCGCTGAGCGGAGTTCGGCCTAACTGTACTGACCAGGCAGGTTGGTCAACCGCGTGATAGGCGGGACTTTCCCGATCGCCGAGTGTTGCCGATGGTGATTGTAGGTGTGAAGCCAAGGTGCTAGAGCGGATCGGCGCTGGGCCTCGCTTTGGTAGTGGCGGCTAAACGCCCACTCTGCGGCCATTGTCCGGTGAAAGCGCTCCGCCTTGCCGTTGGTTTGAGGCCGGTAGGGACGGGTGCGTTTGGGCTGTACGTCCAGCTCGATGCATGCCCGTCGCCAGGCCTTGGACTTATAGCAGCTGCCGTTATCGGAAATCACTCGTTCGACGACGACTCCGCGCGTGCGAAACCAGCTCACTGCTCGGCGGAGCACCGCGATGGCAGTGTCGGCGGTTTCATCGTTGTGGATCTCGGCGTAGGCCACCCGGGAGTGATCGTCGATAACGGTATGAACATAGGCGTGGCCTAGCAGCTCATCGCCCCGTCGGCTGCGGCGGATGCCTGGTGTCGCCACCCGATTCTTGCCGCCCTGCGCACGTCCGACAAACCGCCACCCCCCGCCGACAGGGATGTTGCCCAGCTTCTTGACATCGACGTGAATCAGTGAGCCTGGGTAGTCATGCTCGTAGCGGCGAATCCGCTCACCACTGCGAATATCGATGTGGGACAACCGGTTGAGCCGACACCGAACGAGTACAGCGTGAACTGTCGAGGCCGGCATCGACAGCCGAGACGCGATCGCCAACGGCGAGAGTCGATGCCGCCACCGCAGTGCCACGATCCGCCGAACAACAACCTGCGGGGTGCGGTGAGGACTACGGTGCGGGCGGCTTGACCGATCAGCCATTCCGGCTGCTCCCATCGCCACGTAACGGCCAGCCCAACGCTTGGCCGTAGGCCAAGACACGTGGAAGTGCTCGGCCGCCCGAGCAATCGGCCAGCCCTCGTCAACGATGCGGCGCGCAAGCAACAACCTGCCACGCGGGGTCAATACGGCATTAGCGTGGACCATGAAGGTCTCCTGTTCGCTGAAGTGAAGTGGTAGCAGCTCCACTCCACGACAGGAGACCTTCACCTACCAACGACCGCTACAGCGTGTCGTCACACACTTCCAACCAACCTGCCTGGGCAGTACACCTAACCCGCCACCGATCGGCTGACCTCGGTGTACGCCGCGCCGAGCGCAGGCATAGTGTCGTAGCCGCGCCGACGGGCGCGGGCCGCGTCGCGGCGAATCAGCGTCTGCAGCCCGGCGAACGTCGCCTGATCGAGCACCATCCGCGTCAGCAGCCGGTTGTGCACGAACCCGAACGACATCCCCGTCTCCGGGTCCGCCCAACCCACCGATCCGGCCAGTCCCGCATGCCCGAAGCCGGGCATCACGCCGGGGATCGGCACGGAGTGGTATCCGAGGTGGAAAGACAGCGGCACGAAGATGTTGCGGTCGGGCGCGAAGCTCCGCTCACCGGTCAGGCCGTCGACCCGCTCACGCGAGAGCAGTTGTGTGCCGTCGACGCGGCCGCCGTTGGCGATCGCACCGTACATCTTGGCCAGTGCGCGCGCGGTGGCTACACCGTTAGCGGCGGGGATCTCGGCATCGAGGAACGGCGTGTCGCCCTGCACGACGGCTTTCATGCCTGGGAAGTACATCGATCCGAAGCCCCCGGACATGCCGAGGGCGGCTACCCGCGGCGCCACGAAATTGAAGATCGGATTGGCCAAGGTGCCCTGCGGCGCGAGGATCTGCGCGGCCCGCGTCGGCGCCGCGACCGGCGGCCGGCCCAGGTGCAGCCCGTCGGTGTTCAGCGGTTCGGCCAATTCCTCACGAATCAAGTCCCGCATGCCCTTGCCGGTGATCGCGCGGCCAAGCCCCGACATCAGCCAGCCGTAGGTGAGCGCGTGATACGCCTGATGGCCGTACAGCAGCTTGTTCACCGGTGCCGCGGCGATCCGCTGCTCCATCGCGTGGTGGTCGAGCAGGTCGGCCTTGCTGACCCCGTTGAGCTGAGACAGGCCCGCGCGGTGGCGCATCACTTCGCGGACCGTGATGTCGGCCTTGCCGTTCTCGCCGAACTCGGGCCAGTACTGGCTGACCGGCGTGTCGTAGTCGATCAGGCCTCGGTCGGCGAGCCGGTGGATCACCGTGGAAGCCAGACCCTTGGTGACCGAGAAGACCATGGCGCCGGTGTCGGCCGTCCAGTACTCGGTACCACGGCGGTCGGAGTAACCGGTCCATACATCGACCACGGGCTCACCGTGCAGGTAGACGGAGAGGGCGCCGCCGCCGAATCGTCTCCCGGGGAACAACTTCGAGAAGGCCCGCAGGGTGCAAGCAAAGTTCGAATCCGCCGCGCCCTGAATCCTGTGCGGGAGCGCTGCGCTGCGCCCCACGGATTTGACACCCGTCACAATGCATACAATTTACCTGCAGCCCCGGCAAATAAACCGGGTGTTACCGAAAAGTTAAGTTAGCGCACGTCAGATGCGTCCAAAATCTGTTGCGCAGCAAGCGCGGGCGTCAGCTCGCCGTCGCGAACCTGGCGCTCGACTTCGGCCCGGATCTCTTTAACCGCGGGATGCGACAGCACACGGTCCAGCACGGTGTCGCGGACCATCGACCACGTCCACTCGACCTGCTGGGTGCGCCTGCGGGCCTCGAACTCACCGGCCGCGGTCAACACGTCGCGGTGCTTCAGCACCGTGTCCCACAACTCGACGAGGCCGTCACCGGTCAGTGCACTCATGGTGAGAACCGGCGGGCGCCATAGCGTTTCGCGTGGATAGATCAGTCGGATCGCACCGGTCAGTTCGCGCGCGGCGGCCTTCGCCTCCACAGCATGCTCGCCGTCGGCCTTGTTCACCACCACGATGTCGGCGAGCTCCAGCACGCCCTTCTTGATGCCCTGCAACTGGTCGCCGGTGCGCGCCAGGGTCAGGAACACGAAGGTGTCCACCATGTTGGCGACGGTCACCTCCGACTGCCCGACACCCACCGTCTCCACGAGAATGACGTCGAACCCCGCGGCCTCCAGTAGCACGATCGTTTCGCGGGTGGCCCTGGCGACCCCGCCCAGCGTGCCGGACGTCGGCGAGGGGCGGATGTACGCGTCGGGGTGTACCGCCAGTTTCGCCATGCGGGTCTTGTCGCCGAGGATGGAGCCGCCGGTGCGCGTCGACGACGGGTCGACCGCCAGCACCGCGACGCGGTGTCCCTCCTCGATCAGGTGCATGCCGAGCGCCTCGATGGTCGTCGACTTGCCGACACCCGGGACGCCGGTAATTCCTACATGCATGGCATTACCGGCATCCGGCATGAGCTCCAGCAGCAACTGCTGCGCCTGCTCGCGGTGATCGGTGCGGGTGGACTCGACGAGCGTGATGGCCTTCGGCAGCGCCGCTCGGTCGCCGCGGCGAACGGCGTCCGCTAGTTCAGAAACCGGGAGGTTCATCTCGTCAGGTCGTAGCCCAGCTGCTCGGCGAGCTTCTGCAGCAGGCCGATCGCAGCGTCGGCGATCACGGTGCCGGGCGGGAAGATCGCGGTCGCTCCTGCCGCGTACAGCTCGTCGAAGTCGCCGGGCGGGATCACGCCGCCCACCACGATCATGATGTCCGGCCTCCCCGCCTCGGCGAGCGCTTCGCGCAGCGCGGGCACCAATGTCAGGTGGCCCGCCGCGAGCGACGACACCCCGACCACGTGCACGTCATTGTCAGCCGCCTGACGCGCGACCTCCTCCGGCGTGGAGAACAACGAGCCGACATCCACGTCAAAGCCGATGTCGGCGAACGCCGTCGCGATGACCTTCTGCCCACGGTCGTGGCCGTCCTGGCCCATCTTGGCGATCAGGATGCGTGGCCTACGACCGTCGGCCTCGGCGAACTTCTCGACGAATTCGGTTGCTTTGCCGATTCCAGTCACGTTGCCACTGCTCCCCACCTCATCACGGTAGACGCCGGCGATGGTGCGGATCTCGGCGACGTGTCTGCCGTACACCTTCTCGAGCGCATCCGAGATTTCACCGACCGTCGCGTGCATTGACGGCCAGCGCCAGCAGGTTGTTCCCCAGGCCGTCGTCCCCTGCCGGTCCGGATTCACCTGCGGCCCTGGTCAATTCGGCCAGCGCGGCCTGAGTTGCCGCCTCGTCGCGCTCGGCGCGCAGCTTCTCCAGTTTCGCGATCTGCTCGGCGCGTACCCGGCTGTTCTCGACCTTGAGAACTTCCACCTCCTGGTCCTCGTCGACCTGGTACTTGTTCACGCCGATCACCGTCTGTGCACCGGAGTCGATGCGGGCCTGCGTCCGGGCAGCCGCCTCTTCGATGCGCATCTTCGGGATGCCCTCGCTGATCGCCTGCGCCATTCCGCCGTGGGCGACGACCTCTCCGATGTGCATGCGCGCCGCGGTGGCGAGCTGGTGGGTCAGCCATTCGACGTAGTACGAACCGCCCCACGGGTCGATCGGACGTGTCGTTCCGGACTCCTGCTGCAGCAGCAGCTGCGTATTGCGCGCGATACGAGCCGAGAAGTCGGTCGGTAGCGCCAGCGCCTCGTCGAGCGCATTGGTGTGCAGGGACTGCGTGTGCCCCTGAGTGGCGGCCATCGCCTCGATACACGTGCGCGCGACGTTGTTGAAGGCGTCTTGGGCGGTCAGCGACCATCCCGAGGTCTGCGAATGAGTACGCAGCGACAGCGATTTCGGACTCTTCGGATTGAACTCGGCAACCAACTCGCTCCACAGCAGCCGACCGGCGCGCAGCTTGGCGACCTCCATGAAGAAGTTCATTCCGATGCCCCAGAAGAAGGACAGACGCGGTGCGAACTTGTCGATGTCCAGGCCGGCATCAAGGCCCGCCTTGATGTACTCGACGCCGTCGGCCAGCGTGTAGGCGAGCTCGAGATCGGCTGTGGCACCGGCCTCTTGAATGTGGTACCCGGAGATCGAGATCGAGTTGAACTTCGGCATCTTCGTGCTCGTGTAGCCGAAGATGTCAGAGATCACCCGCATCGACGGCTTGGGTGGATAGATGTAGGTGTTGCGGACCATGAACTCTTTGAGGATGTCGTTCTGGATGGTCCCCGCCAGCTTCTCCGGGGGTACGCCCTGTTCCTCGGCGGCCACCACGTAGAGCGCGAGTATTGGCAGCACGGCACCGTTCATCGTCATCGACACCGAGACGGTGGACAGGTCGATACCGTCGAACAGCTGTCGCATGTCGAGGATGGAATCGATTGCCACACCGGCCATTCCGACGTCACCCTGGACGCGCGGATGATCGGAGTCATAGCCGCGGTGGGTGGCCAGATCGAAGGCCACCGAAAGACCCTTCTGCCCGGCGGCGAGGTTGCGCCGGTAGAACGCGTTGGACTCTGCCGCGGTCGAGAATCCCGCGTACTGACGGATGGTCCACGGCTGGTTGACGTACATGGTCGGGTACGGGCCGCGGACGAACGGCGGCGCGCCGGGGAACGTGTCCAGGGGATATCCGGCATCCACCACGGCGTCGCGGTCGGCGGCGATGTAGACCGGTTTGACGTCAATGCCTTCGGGGGTGACCCAGTCGAGCTGCTCGGCGGTGTAACCGTGCGCGGCCGCGGCCGCGGCGATGTGCTCGGCGACCGCGGCCTCCGTGGCAGGCTCGGCCGCTTTCTGCCCGTGCAGGGGCACGTCGGCGAAGTTGGTGATCGTGTGCGGTTCAACGTCAGGAACCGGCTGGCCGGCGACATTGGACATCGTCATGGTCACGCCCCCAATCGGGTGAGAAGTGCCGACAGCGCGGCGATCGCGTCGATCTTGGCGGTCAGGTATTCATCCGGCTTGTTCGCTGCTTCGGCGACGGCTTTTTCCGGACCGGCAAGGTAGATGTGCGAAACACCCGCCCCGCGGGCGGCTTCCACCACGCCCGACGCCTCCTGCGCGTAGCGAGCGTCGGTGCCGCAGATCACGGCGGCGACCGCCCCACCGGCATCCGAAACCGCTTGTGCGACACCTGCGGCGTCCAGCGGCCCCGGGTTGACGGCCTCGACGCCGCCGGATGCCAGCAGGTTCGCCGCGAACGTCGTGCGGATGTTGTGTTCGGATAGTGGGCCGATCGGCAGCAGCAAGGCCGTCGGCCGCGAACCGTGCTCGGCGAGATAGGCGTCGGATCGATCCCGCAGTGCTTCGAAGCTCGCCGCGTAGCGTTGCACACCGGGAACCGGGTCCGATGGTGGCAACGGCATTTCCGACAGGTTTGGATACTCGTTGACGCCGGTGATCGCCGTACGACGGTGCGCGATGTCGTCGCGGCGCTTCTCGCTCACCTCCGCGATCTGTGCGGCCAGGTGGTCGACCGCAGCCGTGAAACCGCCGCGGGATTCGATGTCGCGGAAGTGCTTCCACGCCTCCTCGGCAAGTGCGCGGGTGAGATCCTCGACGAACCACGAGCCGCCGGCGGGGTCGAGAACACGCCCGATATGCGACTCCTCCAACAGCAACAGCTGGGTGTTGCGGGCCATCCGCCGCGCGAAACTGGCTGCGGTGCCGGGCCAGCCACCGGGGATGGCGCTGTCGAAGGTATGGACCTGGACGGTGTCCGCTCCCCCGACGCCCGCCGCGAAGGCGGCGACTGTCGTGCGCAACATGTTCACCCACGGATCACGTTGAGCCATCATCGGTTGCGAGGTCACTGCGTGCACTCGTGCCGCGCCGGCATCGGCCGTACCGACCACTTCGGCCACCCGGGCCCACAGCTGTCGTGCGGCACGCAGTTTGGCGATTGTCATGAATTGGTCATCGTCCGCGGCGAACCTGAAACTGATCTGGCGCAACGCATCCGGCGCCGGGACCCCGCTGTCGACCAGCAGACGCAGATAGCTGACCCCCGCGGCGATGGCGCCCGTGAGCTCCCACGATGCGCTGGCACCGAGATCGTGAAATGCCGGACCGTCGATCGTGATGGCCCGCACACCCCCGCCGAAGGCGATCGTCTTCTCGACGGTGGCAACCACTTCGTCGGTTGATGGCGCCGCACGGCCGCTGAGTGTCGCGGTGAGCGGGTCGGCACCGAGGTCGACCGAAAGTCGGGCTCGCCGTTCGTCATCCAGGTCATTCACCAGTGCCAGCACTGCGTCCGCGGCGGCGGTGAAGTCGGCGCCCGCGTCCAGCACCACGGGAACGAGTTCGAGAAATACGCCCTCGAGGAGCCTGTCGAGGTCAGCGGCGCTCACGCCGGTGGGCCCGACATCCAGGATCAGTGCGCTGGTGCCCTCGGTGAGGGCGGTCAGCACCGCGCCGTTTCCGTCGACGACCGACACCTGGCCCGGCGCCGGAAACGCCTCGGCGACCTTCCACCCGGATTTGACGTCGCGCAGACCGTCGGACCCGCGAATGAACGGCCAGCTGCCGGGCAGCGGCGCCTCGGGCTGGGAGTCGAGAATCGTGTACAGCGGCCGAATCGGAAAGCCCTCGTAGGTCGGAGAGTCGAGGAGTTGCTCAGGCGCCTCGCCGAGATCGGCGGGATCCTTGCGGCTGCTCTTGGCCAGCACTCCGGCAACGGCAGCTCGCCATTGTTCGCGATCCGATTCAGATCCCGCAGATGTATCTACCGACACCGGCTTCTCCTGTTGTCGCGACGGGTGACCTCTGTGTCTAACACGACCGCTCACCAGGCTAAATGATCCCGGTCACGCCGTTGACCACCGGTCGGCGGTCTCACGGCGTGCTGGCCGGTGGCCGCAGGCCATGCAAAGTAGGCTTGGCGGACGTGAATACCGTCGTCAGCACCCTGCGCGCGCTGCGTGGCTCGGTGGTCGCAACGGCGTCCGCGGTGCCGCGGCGACGGGTGTTCGCGATCCTGACCGCGATTGTGATTCTTGTCGCAATCGCGCTGCTGGTCCCCCTTCCGACCGCCGTTCAGCTGCGAGATTGGGCCACCTCGGTCGGCCCTTGGTTCCCGCTGGCGTTTCTCGGTGCACACATCGTGGTGACGGTCTTCCCGTTCCCGCGCACGGCGTTCACGCTGGCCGCCGGACTGTTGTTCGGACCGGTCCTCGGTATCCCGCTCGCGGTGTCGGCGGCCACCGTCAGCGCCGTCATCGCGCTGGTGCTGGTGCGCGCGGCCGGCTGGCAACTCAACAAGCTGGTGCCCCATCCGAAGGTCGACGCGCTGGACGCCCGTCTGCGGGAGCGCGGGTGGCCTGCCGTCATCTCGATGCGGCTGATCCCCGCCGTGCCGTTCTCGGTGCTGAACTATGCGGCAGGGGCGTCGGGAGTTCGGGCGCTCCCCTACGCCTTCGCCACGCTGGCCGGGTTGATACCCGGAACCGCGGCCGTGGTGATCCTCGGCGACGCGCTGACCGGCAGCGTCAACCCACTACTGGTCTTGATCTCGTTCTGCACCGCATGCGTCGGTGTGGCCGGGCTGGCCTATGAGATTCGCGCTCACCGCCGCGATCACACTCGCGATCAGACCGAGGTCTCCTACCGGGAGTGAGCGCCCCCGCCGGGGCCCTGCGTCGGTGAGTTGTATTGCGAGGGCGGTTGCTGCTGCTGCGACAGCGGCGGGTACTGCGGCGGCGGATCGATAGCCCCGGCCACCGGTTTGCGCGCCTCGGCTTCGGCCTTCGCGACGGCCTGTGCGATCTCCGGATCGGTCTGCGTGTTGAACCAGGCGGCCACCTCGGCAGAATCGTCCTCCGGCCGTTGAATGTCCTCTTCCACCGGCGACGGCTCGTAACGGAACACGCCGTCCGAACCCGGCGCGCCGAGCATCTTCGTGAAGCCCTGGAGTGCCGATCCGAAGTCGCTGGGCACGAGCCAAACCTTGTTCGCCTCGCCCTTGGCCATCTGCGGCAGTGTCTGCAGGTACTGGTAGGCCAGCATCTCCGGGGTCGGTCGGCCCCGCTTGATGGCGGCGAAGGTCTTCTCGATGGCCTTGGCCTGGCCCTGTGCCTGCAGGTACGACGCGGCCCGTTCACCCTGAGCGCGCAGCATGCGCGACTGCCGGTCTGCTTCGGCGGCCAGGATCGCCGCCTGCTTGGCACCTTCGGCCGCGAGGATCTGGGCCTGCTTCTGACCCTCGGCCTGCTTGATCGACGCCTCGCGGTTACCTTCGGCGGTCAGGATCATCGCGCGCTTCTCGCGGTCGGCGCGCATCTGCTTTTCCATCGAGTCCTGAATCGACGGCGGTGGGTCGATGCTGCGCAGCTCGACACGGGCGACGCGCAGTCCCCATCGACCGGTGGCTTCGTCGAGCACACCGCGCAGCTGGCCGTTGATCGAGTCACGCGACGTCAGGGTCTGCTCCAGCGTCATACCGCCGACCACGTTGCGCAGCGTCGTGGTGGTCAACTGCTCGACGCCGACGATGTAGTTGCTGATCTGATAGACGGCCGCCTGCGGATTGGTGACCTGAAAGTAGACGACGGTGTCGATGTTCACCGTCAGGTTGTCCTCGGTGATCACCGGCTGGGGCGGGAACGACACCACCCGCTCGCGCAGGTCGACGCGCGCGCGGATCTTGTCGACGAACGGCAGCAGCAGCGTCAACTGTCCCGACACGGTCTTGCTGTAGCGGCCGAGCCGCTCGATGACCGCGGCCTCGGCCTGTGGGATCAGTGCGATGGACTTGGCCACGATGATGGCGGCGAACACCACCAGCACGGCGACCAGAATCAGGCCGGCGACAGCACCATCCATGAACGTTCCTTTCGTGATTGTCTGGGGTTGGCCCAGGCTTTCCTCTAGACGACTTTCTGGACGACGGCGGTCGCGCCGTCGATCTCGACGACCGTCACATGGTCGCCGGGTTCGTAGACCTCGTTTTCGTTCAGCGGGCGCGCGGTCCAGACCTCGCCGTCGAGCTTCACCTGTCCTTCATGGCGGGCGACCCGGTCGAGCACCAGTGCGCTCTTGCCCTCCAACGCCTTCGCCCGTTCGGGCAGTGCGGTGCCGGAATTGAAGTGCCGGCGCAGTGCGGGCCGGACCAGCGCCAAGAGCAGCACGGACACGACCGCGAAAACCGCGCCGTGCACCCATAGGTCGTCGAAGATGAGGCTGGATCCCGCGGCCGCCAGCGCGCCGCCGCCGAGCATGAGCAGGAACAGGTCGCCGGTCAGCGCCTCGGCCCCGGCGAGGGCCAGCGCGGCGATGAGCCAGATCAGCGCAGCAGGCATGACGTCAGCCTAGCGCGTAGCCGACCCGATGAGCGGCTAACAACTACACTGCGGAAATCATGTGGTGTCCGAGTGTTTCGTTGACGGTTTGGGCGAACGCCTGGCTTGCCGGTGCCGCCGCGCCCGACGATGTGTTGGATGCGCTATCACAATGGGCGCCAAGACATTCCGTCACCGCATACGACTCGGTCGCCGCGGGGCGCACCGGCCTGCCCTGGCCGGATCTGACCGATGCGGGGGCGGTTTCCCTGCTGCAGACGCTGCGCACCTCGGTGGGCCGGACCAGCGGAGCACCCGCGATGGGTGTTGCCCTGCCGGTCCCCGGCGATGTCCGCGGGCTGCCAGCGGGCACGCAGTTCCAGCGCGACGCCGTAGCCGCGGGCGAGGCGCTCATCGTGGCGGGTGACCCCGCCGAGGCCATCGGCCTGGTGCCGGACTTCGAGTATCCCGATAGCGCCGATGACGAAGACCAACCCGATCTCGAAGCCGATCCGTCCGCGCTGTCGTGGACGGTGTACTCGGTGCCCGGCGCGGTGCCCGCCGACGGTCTCGACCTCGGTGAGGCGGAATACACAATGCGCTCGGCGGTCCGTTCCGCCGCTGACGCACTGGGCGCCCTGCACGCCGAAGCGGCGGGCGGCGACATCGAGGACCCGCGCAGTCTCGTCGAGCAGGTCGTGGAATCTGAACGGCGGCACAGCATTCCGGATCATGCGCCGACTCGGGCCCTGCGGGTGCTGGAGAACGCGGCATACATCGACGCGATCATCACCGTGAGCTCAGGCCTGATCCCCATCGGGCTCAACAGCTCCGCGGACGTGCAGACGGCCAGCGAAGCGCTGCGACCGCTGAACGGTGTCGTGCGGTCGGCACGCTTGGCTGCCGTCAGCGCGATACTGCACGCCGCCTGGCAACAGTGACAGCGCGACACTCACCACCGCCACGGCCACCAGTGCCGGTAGTGGCCGTACCCGAACACCGGACCGCGGTACTCGTTGAATCCGGGGCCGTAGCCGTGTCCGCCGTATCCGTGGCCGCCATGGCCGTAGGCGGCCGGAATGGTCACGGCGGGCGCCGGCGCTGCCGCGGCGACGGGGGCCGCCGCGATGGTCAACGCCGCAGCGCCCGCGACGACAACCGCCACCATTCGTTTGCACACTGATCGCATCGCGAAACTCCTTCGAGCATCTATGTTTCTCTTGCTCTTCCAGGGTTGCGCGCCGACCGACCCGTGCCCTTGCGGCAGACACCCATTACGGGACTCCGGCTACCTGCTAACGCACTGAGGTGTGCACACCACCCCGTCGATCGAGAAGCCCTGTAGCGGCGGGGATTCCGGATCCGGCACCCGAACGGGATCGCGGTCGTTGCGTAGTTCGTCGAGGAGGTCGGCCACCACATGTGCGAGGTGCGCGTTGGGCGTCGAAGCCCTGGCGAACGCGATGCGCGAGTCTTGCGCCTGCAGCCTGAGTTCGTGGTCCAGATCCCACACCACCTCGATGTGATCCGCGACAAAGCCGATCGGGCATACGATCACGGCATCCGTCCCGGACTCGACGAGAGCGGCAAGGTGATCGCCGACGTCGGGTTCCAGCCAGGGGACCTGCGGTGGCCCCGAGCGCGACTGCCAGACCTGGTCATAGTCGTCGTAACCCGCCGCGGCCGCGACGAGCTTGGCGGCGTGAGCGACCTGTCGCGCGTAAAGGTCTCTGCCACAACGAGAGCTGCTGGACAGTGGGATGGAGTGGGCGGTGAACACCAACCGCGCATGGTCGGGCACAGTCTGTGCAGCGGCGGTGATCGCGTCGCTGAACATCTTCACGAACAGCGGATGGTCGTAGTACTGACGAAGTTTCACCAGCCGCGGTGCGTTCGCGCCCGTGGCCTGCCTGGCCCTCGCAATGTCCTCGACGTATTGAGTGCAACCCGAGTAGCCGCCCCATGCCGAGGTGGCGAAGACGGCGGCGTTGCGCACGCCGTCGGACGCCATCGCCGCAACGGCGTCTTCGACGTAGGGCTCCCAGTTCCGGTTGCCGAAATACACCGGCAGGTCGATCAGAGGGCGCAACTCGTCGATCAGTGCGCGGTTGATGCCGTTGATCGGTGACACACCACCGAAATGCTGGTAATGCTCGGCAACGGAGGCCAGCCGCTCAGGAGGTATCCCCCGGCCCCTGGTGACGTTCTCGAGGAACGGCATCACCTGGTCCGGCCCCTCCGGCCCGCCGAACGACAGCAGCAGGACAGCGTCGAAACCCGAGTTGTCCATCCCTTACAACAATTGCGTGCTGGCGCCGCCGTCGGCGTAGATGATCGTGCCGGTGGTCGCGGGCAGCCAGTCCGACAGCAGGGCGCAGACGGTCTTGGCGACCGGGGTCGGATCCTTCATGTTCCACCCGATGGGGGCACGCTGGTCCCAACCCTCTTCGAGCAGCTTCATCTGCGCACCGGCTTCCTCACCGAGCGCGCCGCCGACGATGGCGCTCATCGCCAGCGTGCGGATCGGGCCGGCGGCAACAAGATTGGACCGGACACCGTGCGGACCGGCTTCACGTGCGACGAATCGGTTGACCGACTCCAGCGCGCTCTTGGCGACCGTCATCCAGTTGTAGGCGGGCATCGCGCGCGTCGGGTCGAAGTCCATGCCCACGATCGCGCCACCCGGATTCATGATCGGCAGCACCGCTTTCGCCAGGGACGCGTACGAATAGGCGGAGATGTGAATGCCCTTGGCGACATCCTCGTAGGGCGCGTCGAAGAACGGGTTGATGCCCATACCGGTCTGCGGCATGTAGCCGATCGAGTGCACGACGCCGTCGAGCTTGTTGCCGTCGCCGATGGCCTCGGTCACCCGGTCGGCCAGCGTGTCGAGGTGCTTCTCGTTCTGCACGTCGAGCTCGAGCAGCGGCGCCTTCGCCGGCAGTCGGTCGGCGATGCGCTGGATCAGCTTCATCCGGTCGAATCCGGTGAGCACCAGCTCGGCGCCCGCCTCCTGGGCGACCTTGGCGATGTGGAAAGCGATCGAAGAGTCGGTGATGATCCCCGTGACGAGGATCCGCTTGCCCTGCAGAAGTGTCATGTGAAGTCCTTGTCTTTCTAGTGGCCCATGCCCATGCCGCCGTCGACCGGGATCACCGCGCCGGCGATATAGCTCGCATCTTCTGACGCCAGGAAGCTGACCGCCCCGGCGACCTCCTCGGCCGTCCCGACCCGTTTGGCCGGAATGAAGTCGAGCGCACCCTCCTGGATCCGCTCGTCGAGCGCGCGGGTCATCTCGGTATCGATGTAGCCGGGGGCCACCACGTTGGCGGTGACGCCTGCCTTCGACAACTCTCGCGAAATCGAGCGGGCCATGCCGATCAGACCGGCCTTGGCCGCGGCGTAGTTGGCCTGGTTGCCGATGCCCCAGCTGCCGGACACCGAGCCAATGAAGATGATCCGTCCGAAGCGTTTGCGCTGCATACTCCGCGATGCCCGTTGCGCCACCCGGAACGCGCCGGTCAGGTTGGCGTTGATGACCTCTTCGAAGCGCTCCTCGGTCATCCGGATGAGGAACGCGTCCTTGGAGATTCCGGCGTTGGACACCAGCACCTCGACCGGTCCCTGATGCTCCTCGACCTCCTTGAAGGCGCGGTCGACGGCGTCGTTGTCGGTGACGTCGCACACGACACCGAACAGACCCTCCGGCGCACCGGATCCGCGGTGAGTGACGGCCACTTTGTGGCCGTCGGCCGCGAGGCGCCGCGCGATCGCGAGACCGATACCGCGGTTCCCTCCGGTCACCAGCACCGAACGCGACACGAAAGGCGGACGGCCACCAGCCGTTTGGCCGGCGGTGTCGGCCGAGTCATCGGTCACAGTCATGCCCGCCAACCTATCGTCTGGACGCCATTTCTAAGAAATCGCCTCAGAGTGGCAGCCTGCGGTTGATCAACAAGCTCGCGACCGCCGCGGCCGCGGCCGCCAGCGCGGCAAGCCGCAGCCAGCCGGTGGTGGCCTCACCTCGGACCGTCTCGTAGCCGATCTGATCCTGCAGCGTCCCGTAGACCTTGTTCAGCTCCTCGAGGTTGGACGCGGTGTAGGACTCGCCACCGGACAGTTGCGCGATCTTCTTCATCATCTCGTCGTCGACGGGTACCGGCACCTTCTCGTCGTTGACCTCCACCTCGCCCTGTTCGGTGCCGAAGGAGATCGTCGAGATGGGCACGCCCTGGTCCTTGGCCGTGCGGGCCGCGGTGAACGCGCCCTTCGGGTTGTCGGGGTTGGACGGCACGGTCTCCTTGCCGTCGGAGAACAGCACGATGCGCGCGGGCGGCGGTGTGTCGCCGCCACCGATCACGGCGCCCACCGTGGAGATCGACGACAGTGCGGTGAAGATCGCTTCGCCGGTGGCGGTGCGATCGGACACCTGCAGGTTGTCGATGGCGCGCCGGCTGGCGTCGCGGTTCGTGGTCGGCGAAACCAACACTGTGGCCGTCCCGGCGTACGCGATCACGCCGAGGTTGATGCCCGGAGTGAGCTCGTCGACGAACCGTTTGGACGCCTCTTTGGCGGCGGTCAGGCGGTCGGGTTCGACGTCGGTGGCCCGCATCGACTGCGATACGTCGATGGCCAGCATCACGACCGCTCGGTTGCGTGGCAGCCGCTGGTCGAATGTCGGCCCGGCCAGGGCGATCGTGCAGAACAACAGCGCGACACCGAGCAGCGCGGCGGGCACGTGGCGCCACACGCTCGGCCGCCTAGGCGCCACGCTGTCGAGCAGCTCGGTGTTGGCGAACTGCTGCAGGCGCCTGCGCCTGGCGCGTTGGGCATAGAAGTACAGCGCGACCAGGCCCAGCACGACGAGGGAAAAGAACAGCAGCCACCAGATGTGGGAAAAGCCGGTGAGGGAGACCGGCCCCAGCAGCGGAACGTTCATATCAGCTCGTCATCCCTAATTCGGCAGACGACGGTTGATGAGCAGCGCCGACAGCGCGGCCAGCGCCAGGGCCAGCGCACCGAGACGCAGCCAGCCCACACTCGCATCGCCCTTGATCGTTTCGTACCCGATCTGCTGCTGCAGGTTCGCGTACACCTGGCGCAGCTGTTCGAGGCTGGACGCGGTGAACGCCTCACCGCCGGACAGATCGGCGATCTCCTTGAGCATGTCGTCGTCGACCGGCACCGGCTGACGCTGGTCGTTGATCTCGACGTAGCCGTACGGCGTGCCGAACGAAATGGTCGAGATCGGCACGCCCTGGTCCTTGGCGGTGCGGGCCGCGGTGAAGGCGCCCTTGGGGTTGTCCGGGTTCGACGGCACCGTCTCCTTGCCGTCGGAGAACAGCACGATGCGCGCGGGCGGTGGTTCGTCGCCGCCGCCGATCACCGCGCCGACGGTGGCGATCGCCTGCAACGCGGTGAAGATGCCTTCACCGGTGGCGGTGCGGTCGGCGAACTGCAGCTTGTCGATCGCGGCTTTGGTGGCCTCGCGGCCGGTCGTCGGTGAGACGAGCACGGTCGCCGTGCCGGCGTACGCGATCAGCCCGAGATTGATTCCGGGAGTGAGCTCTTCGGCGAACTGCTTGGACGCCTCCTGCGCCGCCGCCATGCGGTTCGGCGACACGTCGGTGGCGCGCATCGACTGCGATACGTCCATCACGAGCATCACCACCGCGCGGTTGCGCGGAATGCGGACGTCGTGTGTGGGGCCGGCCATCGCGACCGTGAGGAAGACGAGCGCGATGACGAGCAGAATCGCGGGCAGGTGCCGCTTACGCGTCGGCCGTTGGGGTGCAACGCTTTCCAGCAATTCCATGTTGGCGAACCGGAGCATGCGGCGGTGCCGGGCCAGCTGCACGAAGATGTACAGCGCGACGATCCCTAGTACGACGAGGAGGAAAAGGAAGAACCAAGCGTGCTCGAACCCCGAAAGCGTGATCGGTCCAAGTATCGGTAACGTCATGTACGACTAATCTCTTCGCATCCGAGGCTCTTAGGCGCGGCCTGCCAGCGCCAAGCGGCGGGTGGCGACGAACCGAACCACGTCGGCGATCCAGTCCCGGTCGGTACGCAGCGACAGCAGCGGCGCATCGCAGCGTCGCAGCGTGCGCGCCACCTCGGCGCGATGCGCGGCCGCAGCCTTCGCGAAGTCCTCGCGCAACTGCTCGTCGATGGTGAACTCGCGGGTCCGGCCGGTCTCGGTGTCCTGCAGGATGACGTCGCCGACGGGCGGCAGTTCCACGTCGCGCGGGTCGAGCACCTCGATGCCGAGCACCTCGTGCCGACCCGCGATGGCCCGCAATGGGCGCATCCAATTGATGGGACCGAGGAAGTCGCTGATGATGACCGCCATACCGCGCCGGCGTTCGGGCCTGCGCAGCGCGTCGATGGCGGCGGCCAGATCACCGCGGACCCCCGCGGGCGCCTTCGGCATCGTGGCGATCGCGCGCAGCATCTCCTGCTCATGCATGCGGCCCGACAGCGCGGGCACGCGCCGCACGGTGTCGCCGTTGGCGATGATGGCCCCGATCCGGTTGCCGCCACCGCTGTTCAGGAACGTGATCGCGGCGGCCGCGGCGACCGCCAGGTCACGCTTCTCACATCCGACGGTGCCGAAGTCCAGGCTCGCCGAGACGTCGACCACCAGCCAGGTCTCCAACTCGCGGTCGGCGATCATCTGGCGCACGTGCGGATGCGTGGTCCGAGCCGTGACCGACCAGTCCATCCGGCGCACATCGTCACCGGGTTGGTACAGCCGCGACTCGCCGGGTTCCGAACCCGGCCCGGGCAGCAGGCCGAGGTGATCGCCGTGCAACACGCCGTCGAGCTTGCGGCGCACGGTCAATTCGAGCTTACGCAGCGCCGCCGTCAGCGCGGGATCACGGATCTCCCCCCGCTTGAGCGACGGCAGATCGACCCCACGTCGCGAGCTGGTCACCGACCGCTGGCCGCAGCCGCAGCGGCGGGCATGACGGGCGGCACCGAATGACCTTGCTGTGGAATGGCATTCACCTGCGGCAGGCCGACAGTCTGCAGGATCCGGTTGATCACCGTCTCGGAGGAAATCTCGTCGGCCAGTGCGTCGTACGTCAGCACGAGGCGGTGCCGCAGCACATCCGGGATGACCTCGACGACATCCTGTGGAACGACGTAGTCACGTCCGCGCACCAGCGCGAGCGCCCGGGAGGCAGCGATGATGCCGAGCGAGGCACGCGGTGACGCGCCGTAGGCGATCCAGGCCTTCGCGTCGGGCATGCCGAACTTCTCCGGCTCGCGGGTCGCGGTGACGACGCGCACCACATAGTCCACGAGCGCGTGATGCACGAAGTTGTTCGCCGCGACATCCTGCAGACGCAGCAGGTCGCCGGGTCCGAGCACCTGCTTGGGCTCCGGCGGCTTCACGCCCATCCGGTAGATGATCTCGCGCTCTTCCTCAGGCGTCGGGTAGTCGATGTTGAGCTTGAACAGGAACCGGTCGCGCTGCGCCTCGGGGAGCGCATACACGCCCTCCTGCTCGATCGGGTTCTGCGTGGCCATCACCAGGAACGGTGCGGGCAGCGGGAACGTCTTGCCGCCGATCGAGATCTTGCGCTCGGCCATGACCTCGAGCAGCGCGGACTGCACCTTGGCGGGTGCGCGGTTGATCTCGTCGGCGAGCAGGAAGTTGACGACCACCGGGCCGAGCTCGATGTCGAACTCCTCCTTGCCCTGGCGGTAGATGCGGGTACCGACGATGTCGGTCGGCACCAGGTCAGGGGTGAACTGGATGCGTGCGAAGGTGCCGCCCACGACCTTGGCGAAGGTCTCGACCGCCAGCGTCTTCGCGACACCCGGGACACCTTCGAGCAGGACGTGCCCCTTGGCGAGCAGACCGACCAGCATGCGCTCGACGAGCTGGTCCTGGCCGACGATGATCCGCTTGACCTCGAAGATGGCCCGCTCGAGGGTGTGTACCTCTTGTTGGAGGCCCCCGTTGTTTGTCGGCGCCGCGTGCGATCCAGCCTGACCTGGGGGGTAACCCTGCGCAGGGCCCTGCCCGGTCGGGGCCTGTCCAGGGAACCCTCCAGCGCCCTGCGGCGACCCACTCGGTGACGTCATCAACGGTCCTCCCACATCTGTATTCGCCGGTCTTCCGGCCTCTGCGACACCTTGTCCGCCGCACGCTCGTCGTCAACTATTCCAGGCACTCCGGGATCCGTCGACGTTGCCCGGCCCCGTTCGGCCGACATGACCAGCATTGCTAGCAGGAGCTCAGGGTTTGCTCAGCCCCAGCTCAGCTTTCGATAATCCGCGCGACGTACGGCTGCAGACCCGCGGTCCGCACTTGGCTCACCCCAACCCCGCCCGCGGTGCCCCCGGACTCCAGCATCTTGCCGCCGCCGAGATAGATCGCGACGTGCTGGCTGCCGCCGGGCCCCCAGAACAGCAGATCGCCGCGCTTGGCCTGGCTCGTGGGAACCTTGCGACCGGTGTTGTACTGATCGCCCGAATACTTCGGGATGAGCACACCGACGCCGGCGAATGAGAACTGGGTGAAACCCGAGCAGTCGTAGCCGACGATGTTGGCACCGGAGTCGACGCCGGTGCTCGGGCCGGTCGGCTTCCCGCCGCCCCACGAGTACGGGGTGCCGATCTGCGAGCCGCCGCGCCTGATGACGTACTCGATGGCTTGCGGGCCGCGTACCCGACCGGGGGCGACGCCCGCCGTGGGCGGCGGGCCGAACCCGAGCGTGGCCAGGAACTTGCGGCCGAGGTCCATCGTCGCCTCGGTGGCCTGCGCGGTCGCCGCCAGTGATGCGTTGGCGATGGACAGCGGATCGCCCGGTGCGCCCGCGCTGAGGATCTTGGGCAGGGTGGGATCCCATTGGCCGTCGTCGGGTGCTGCGGCGGCGGGCATGGCTGCGCCAATGGCCACGGCAAGTGCCGCGACCATCATCAGAATGCCGCCGAGGAACCGAAAACGCCTGAAGTGCAAAGTAATCCTTTTCGTCACCATTCGATGAGACGGGTTGCGTACGGGGTCATACCGCTGGTGCGGACCGGCGAGACTTTCACGACCGAACCGGTGTAGGGCGCCTCGAGCATCTGACCGTCACCGAGATAGAGGGCGACGTGCTGGCTGGCGTTGGGGCCCCAGAAGAGCATGTCGCCACGCCTGGCCTGTGACGACGGGATCTTGCGGCCCGCGTTGTACTGCGACCCCGAGTAGTGATCGAGCTTGATGCCGACGCCGGCGAACGCGTAGAGCATGAGCCCCGAACAGTCGAATCCGACTGTGCCTGCGCCGGAATCGATGCCAAGGCTCTTGCCTGCGGCATTTCCGCCGCCCCACGAGTAGGGCACGCCGCGCTGTGACATGGCGCGCTGGATGACGTACTCGGTGGCCTGTCGGCCGTACACCCGGGGAATCGCGCCCCCGTTGGTGTAACCGGTCGGCGTGGGCAGCAGACCCAGCTTCTGCAGGAAATTCCGCCCCATCTGCTGGGTGACCTGCGCCGAGGTCGACGCATAACCGAGGATCGTGTTGATGATCGCGATCGGATCGCCGCTGACGAAAGCGCTGGGAATCGCGGGCAGGGTCGGATCCCACCCGGTGGCCCAGTTACCGGTGGCCGCGTTCGCCTGCTGCGGTGCGCTGTCCCAGTTTCCGGCGGGGTTCGACGACGGTCCCGTCGGCGCGGCAACCGGCCGGGCCGGAGCTCCTGCGGCGGGCGCCGACCACTGGCGCGCCTGGTCGAGCTTGGCTTGCGCCGCCTCGCGTTCGGCCGTCAGCTTGTCCAGTTCGGCCTGCTGGGTCCGGAAGGTCTGCTGGGCCTCGGTGAGCGCCGACACCGCGGTCTGCTGGCTGGCCTCTGCGTCGACGAGCGCCTGATCCGCATTCTGCTTCGCCAGCCGCGCCGCCGACTCCTTGTTCACCTGCTCGGTGCGCGCGCGCTGCAGATCGCTGATCACCCGCTGGGTGCTCACCGCCAACGTCTCGCCGGTGGTCGCGGTGTTGAGGATGTCGCTGGGGTCTTTCGCGGTCAGGTACGAGCTCGACGGCCCGTTGACATACGTTGCGACGGCGAAGGTGTCGAAGCGATCCTGCGCCGCTTCGATCGCGGCGTTGGCATCCTTGACGCGCTGCGCGCTGGCGTCGAGTTCGACCTGCGCGGCGGCGGCGGCATCACGTGCGGTCTGCACGTCGAGGATCGCCTTGTTGACGCTTTCCTGCTTCTCCTGGATCGCCGCCCCGAGGTCCTGCAGCTTCTGGTTGACGTTGGCGACGGCAGCGACGAGCGCGCCCACGCTATCCGGGCTGGCGGGCTGCGATCCGGCCAAACCCGGTGTGACAAGCAGCATCCCGACAGTGAGAGGTATGGCGCAGAACCGCGTACAAAGGCGCGAAGCAGAGGCGCTAGGGGTGCGTCTCATGGACAACGTCTCCTATGGCTTACGCGAACGTGCCGACACATTCGTCGATCGCTAATGCACAGAAGCCACGTGAGTCACATCTGCAACATCAGCTACAGACTGCACCGTACGTCACATCTGACGCCAAAGAAACTTTAGTCACAAACTACAAGTTTGTAATTGCGGATAGCGTTATCCGGCTGTGACTTTCAGCCGTACGGAATTTCGCAAAACCCCAGCGACAGGCCGCTTTTCGCGACTCGTTACGTGTTCTGGCGTTTGGCGCGATTTTGCAACATTCGCGTTGCCGCGACAGCGGCGATCACTGCCAGTACCACCACGATCGTGAATGTCGTCCAGGGGAAATGTTGATTGGTCAGTTCGCCGACGAAATTCTTTGCGCCCTGCACCGAACCGCGGCCTTCGGCGACGTCTTGGCCCGCCTCCAGCGTCATCCTGTCGTAGGTCGTGCTGAACGTGCCCGATTCGGTCGGGCTGAGCACCAAGACCGTCGAACCCGGGTACGCCTCCCCCACCTCGGTGGCGATATCGCGCAACGGGGTGTCGATCGGCGGATTGCGATCGACCACGACGATCTTGAGGTCGATCCCCTTCTGCTCGGCCTCGGCGACGACGTCGGCCAGGCCCTCGTTCTCCGGCGTCGGCGCCGCGCTCACACCGGTGTCCTTGATGTCGGCGATCACGAGGTTCATACACTCGTCGACCGGCGTGGTCGCGGGATCCTTTCCGACCGGCCCACAGATGTCGGGCGGGATGTAGGCCGGGAACAACGGCATGACTTGCGGTCCGATCACAGGTGAAACCGTACGTGATGGGTATCCGACCGGGTGGCAGCACGCGCGAGGTGAAGAGAACGTGAAGACTGAACTGTTACCACCCCTGGGGTGGTTTACAGGACAAGCGTACTGTTAGAATCGACAGCGCCGCCGACACAGCCCGTCGCGGCGATATCTAGCCGGGAGTTGATGTGAGCAGCAAAGATTCGGTCAATTCGTTTGGGGCCCGCGACACGCTGAAGGTCGGAGACCAGAGCTACGAGATCTACCGCCTGGACGCGGTGCCCGGTACCGAGAAACTTCCCTACAGCCTGAAGGTGCTCGCCGAAAATCTGCTGCGCACCGAGGACGGCGCCAACATCACCAAAGACCACATCGAGGCGATCGCGAAGTGGGACCCGTCGGCCGATCCGAGCGTGGAGATCCAGTTCACCCCCGCCCGGGTGATCATGCAGGACTTCACGGGTGTGCCCTGCATCGTCGACCTCGCCACCATGCGCGAGGCCGTTGGCGAGCTCGGCGGTGACCCGGACCAGGTCAACCCGCTCGCGCCGGCCGACCTGGTGATCGACCACTCCGTGATCGCAGACCTGTTCGGTACCGCCAACGCCTTCGAGCGCAACGTCGAGATCGAATACCAGCGCAACGGCGAGCGCTACCAGTTCCTGCGCTGGGGCCAGGGCGCGTTCAACGACTTCAAGGTCGTGCCGCCGGGTACCGGCATCGTGCACCAGGTCAACATCGAGTACCTGGCCAGCGTCGTGATGGAACGCAATGGGGTTGCCTACCCGGACACCTGCGTGGGCACCGACTCGCACACCACGATGGAGAACGGGCTTGGCGTGCTGGGCTGGGGCGTCGGCGGTATCGAGGCCGAGGCGGCCATGCTGGGCCAACCGGTGTCGATGCTGATCCCGCGGGTCGTCGGCTTCAAGCTCTCCGGCGAGCGCAAGGCCGGCGTCACCGCCACCGACGTCGTGCTCACCGTCACCGAGATGCTGCGCAAGCACGGTGTCGTCGGAAAGTTCGTCGAGTTCTACGGCGAAGGGGTCGCCGAGGTACCGCTGGCCAACCGGGCGACGCTGGGCAACATGAGCCCCGAATTCGGCTCCACCGCAGCGATTTTCCCGATCGACGACGTGACGATCGACTACCTGCGGATGACCGGGCGCAGCGAACAGCAGCTGGCCTTGGTCGAGGCGTACGCCAAACAACAGGGCCTGTGGCACGATCCGTCACGCGAACCCAAGTTCTCGGAGTACATCGAGCTCGACCTCGGCGACGTCGTCGCGTCGATCGCCGGACCGAAGCGCCCGCAGGACCGCATTGCGCTCTCCGACGCGAAGACCGCCTTCCGCAAGGACATCCACAACTACGTGGGAGGCACTGCGGAGAACCCGGTTCCGCACACCAACGTCGACGAGGTCGTCGAGGAGTCGTTCCCGGCCAGTGACCCGGCGTCGCTCTCGTTCGCCGATGAAGACGCCGTCGTACCGTCGGCCGCGACCGGCTCCAACGGCCGGCCGAGCAATCCCGTCGAGGTCAAGAACTCCGAACGCGGCGACTGCATCGTCGATCACGGCGCTGTGGTGATCGCGGCGATCACCTCGTGCACCAACACCTCCAACCCCGAGGTCATGCTGGGTGCCGCGCTGCTGGCCAAGAACGCGGTGGACAAGGGCCTGACGTCCAAGCCGTGGGTGAAGACCACGATGGCGCCGGGTTCTCAGGTCGTCACCGACTACTACAACAAAGCCGGTCTGTGGCCGTATCTGGAGAAGCTCGGCTTCTTCCTCGTCGGTTACGGCTGCACGACGTGCATCGGCAACTCCGGACCGCTGCCGGACGACATCAGCAAGGCCATCAACGACGCCGACCTGTCCGTCGCGGCGGTCCTGTCCGGCAACCGCAACTTCGAGGGCCGGATCAATCCCGACGTCAAGATGAACTACCTGGCTTCGCCGCCGCTGGTCATCGCGTATGCGCTGGCAGGCACGATGGACTTCGACTTCGAGTCCGAAGCGCTCGGCAAGGACGAGGCCGGCAACGACGTCTTCCTCAAAGACATCTGGCCGTCGCAGAAGGACATCGACGACACGATCGCCAGCGCGATCAACACTGAGATGTTCGTCCAGAACTACGCCGACGTGTTCAAGGGTGACGAGCGCTGGCGCAACCTGCCCACGCCGAGCGGCAACACCTTCGAGTGGGATGACAAGTCGACGTATGTGCGCAAACCACCGTACTTCGACGGCATGCCCGCCCAGCCCGAACCGGTGACCGACATCCAAGGCGCCAGAGTGCTGGCGCTGCTTGGTGATTCGGTGACCACCGACCACATCTCGCCCGCCGGCAGCATCAAGCCGGGAACGCCTGCGGCGCAGTATCTGGATTCGCACGGCGTCGAGAAGGCCGATTACAACTCCTACGGTTCGCGGCGCGGCAATCACGAGGTGATGATCCGCGGCACGTTCGCCAACATCCGGCTGCGTAATCAGCTGCTGGACGACGTATCCGGCGGATACACCCGCGATTTCACCAACGGCGGCGAGCAGGCGTTCATCTATGACGCCGCGCAGAACTACGCCGAAAAGGGCATCCCGCTGGTCGTGCTGGGCGGCAAGGAATACGGGTCGGGTAGCTCGCGCGACTGGGCTGCCAAGGGCACCAGCCTGCTCGGCGTGCGCGCGGTGATCACCGAATCGTTCGAGCGCATCCACCGCAGCAACCTGATCGGCATGGGCGTCATCCCGCTGCAGTTCCCTGAAGGTGAATCGGCGGCGTCACTGAAGCTCGACGGCACCGAGACCTTCGACATCACCGGTATCGAGGCGCTCAACGACGGAGGCAAGACGCCGAAGACGGTGAAGGTGACGGCCAAGAAAGAGGACGGCAAGACCGTCGAGTTCGACGCGGTGGTGCGCATCGACACCCCCGGCGAGGCGGACTACTACCGCAACGGCGGCATCCTGCAATACGTGCTGCGCAACATGCTGCGGTCGTAAGCATGCCCCGGGTCACCGAGAACCATTTGGCGGCGCGCCGCCGTCAGATACTCGACGGTGCCCGGCGGTGTTTCGCGGAGTACGGATACGACAAGGCAACTGTGCGGCGGCTCGAGCAGACGATCGGGCTGTCGCGCGGCGCCATCTTCCACCACTTCCGCGACAAGGACACGTTGTTCTTCGAGTTAGCGCGCGAGGACGCCGAACGCATGGCCGACGTCGCGTCGCGCGAGGGTCTCGTTCAGGTGATGCGGGACATGTTGGCGGCCCCGGAGCAGTTCGACTGGTTGGCGACGCGGCTCGAGATCGCGCGCAAGCTGCGCAACGACCCGGAGTTTCATCGGGGTTGGATGGAGCGGTCCGCCGAGCTTTCGGCGGCCACTACTGCGCGGCTGCGCCGCCAGAAACAGGCCGGCAGGCTTCGCGATGACGTGCCGAGCGCAGTGCTGCAGACGTACCTGGATCTGGTGCTCGACGGCCTCGTTGCCCGGCTCGCTTCGGGTGATGATCCCGAAAAGCTCAGTGGCGTACTGGACCTGGTCGAAGCTTCATTGCGCCAGGCTCAGCCAGGCGGTCAGCCGTAGTGCCTGCGGCTGCGATGGTTGGGACCGCCGCGGCTGCGCATCGTGGTTCCCGATTCACGCAACATGCTGTGTATCGACCCGTACGAGCGACCCGTCGACGCGACCAGCGTCCGGATGCTCGCACCGCCTTCGTAAGCGCTCTTCAATTCGGTGAGCAATTCGTCTCTGGCCTTGCTCGGTTTCTTCATCGGCACCTCCCCGCGCGATTGATCCCCCGACGAGTACCCAGCCTAGGAACCGCTTACACAAGCGGATGAGGTTTCGGCGAAACAGTTTGCCGACGGCTCAGGCGAGCTCGATGAGATCCCGATAGTCGTTCGACCAGAAGTCTTCGGTGCCGTCCGGCAGTAGCACCACGCGTTGCGGATTCAGTGCCTCGGCGGCCCCCGGATCGTGCGTAACCAGTACCACCGCACCGACATAGCTTCGCAATGCGTCGAGCACCTGCTCGCGCGAAGCGGGATCGAGATTGTTGGTCGGCTCGTCAAGCAACAGCACGTTCGCCGTCGACGCGACGAGCCCGGCCAGCGCCAGCCTGGTCTTCTCGCCACCGGACAGCGTCCCCGCGGGTTGTTCGAGCTGCGGACCGCTGAACATGAACGCGCCCAACAGACCCCGCAGATCCTGTTCGCCGGTGTCGGGTGCGGCGTGGCGGATGTTCTCCCACACCGTGGCACGGTCATCGAGCGTGTCGTGTTCCTGGGCGAAGTAGCCGAGCCTCAGTCCATGCCCGGGTTCCAGCGTTCCCGCGTCGGCGGTTTCAGCCCCTGCCAGTATCCGCAGCAGTGTGGTCTTGCCCGCGCCGTTGAGTCCGAGCACCACGACGCGCGATCCGCGGTCGATCGCAAGATCCACCCCGGTGAACACCTCGAGCGACCCGTAGTTCTTCGTCAGGCCTTTGGCGACCAGTGGCACGCGGCCGCACGACGCCGGCGTCGGGAACTTGATCCGCGCCACCTTGTCGGCCACTCGCTCCTCGTCCAGCGCCGCCATCATCCGGTCCGCTCGGCGCAGCATATTCTGTGCCGCAACGGCTTTGGTGGCCTTGGCCCCCATCTTCGCGGCCTGCGTCCGCAGCGCACTGGCCTTGCGTTCGGCATTGGCGCGTTCGCGGCGGCGACGCTGCTCGTCGGTGGCGCGCGCGTCGAGGTACTTCTGCCAGCCCATGTTGTAGACGTCGGCCTCGCCACGCACCGCGTCGAGGAACCAGACGCGGTTGACCACGTCGGCGAGCAGGTCGACATTGTGGCTGATGACGATGAGGCCGCCCTTGTGCTGCTGGAGGAATTCCCGCAGCCAGCCCACGGAGTCGGCGTCGAGGTGGTTGGTCGGCTCGTCGAGTAAGAGCGTCGTCGACGAACCGGCACCGGATTCGGATGCGGCGAACAGGATTCGTGCGAGTTCCACTCGACGACGCTGGCCACCGGACAGGGTCCGCAGTGGCTGGGTCAGAACACGTTCCGCCAAGCCGAGACTCGCGCAGATTCGGCCTGCCTCGCTTTCGGCGGCGTAACCGCCGAGCGCGGCGAACCGCTCCTCGAGCTGGCCGTAACGGCGGACCGCCTTGTCGCGCGCGTCGTCGTCGGCGACCTCGGCCATCAACGCCTGCTGCTTCTCCAGATCCGCGAGCAGCGAATCAAGGCCACGCGCCGACAGCACGCGATCCCGGGCCAAGACGTCGAGGTCACCCTCCCTGGGATCCTGCGGCAGATATCCGACGTCACCCGCGCGGGTGATCGTGCCCGCGTAGGGCTCGCCCTCCCCTGCCAGAATCCGCATGGTGGTGGTCTTGCCCGCGCCGTTTCGTCCGACCAAACCGATCCGGTCGCCGGGCTGCACCCGTAGCGCGGCACCTTCAGTGGAGAGCAGCGTGCGCGCGCCGGCGCGGACCTCCAGGTCCGTTGCGGTGATCACGCTGCACTCTCCTCAGTTCCTACTTGTCGTCGGTGAAGACCGGGGCCCGCTTCTCCGCGCGCGCTGCAACCGCTTCCTCGAAATTGGCGGTGAGCAGTCGGACGAAGAGTTGTCCCAGGCCTTCGGCCTGCATATGTGCCTCTAGGCTACCGGCGTCAAGTCCACTCCAAAGCGTGCGCTTGGTCAATTCGATTCCCGGCCGGGAGAACGACGCGATGCGCTCGCCGATTTCGTAGCAGACGTCGAGCAGGTCCGCGTCGGGTACGGCCTGCGACACCAGCCCGATGCGCTGGGCTTCATCGGCGTCCACGTCGCGGCCGGTCAGCATCAGCTCGAATGCCCGAGAGGTGCCGATCGCACGGGGCAGCAGATACGACAGCCCGAGTTCGCTTGCCGTCAGCCCGTTGTTGATCCCCGCAGCGCGAAAGTATGCGCCAGCTGCGGCAACACGGATGTCGCAGGCCAGAGCCAGGCACAGTCCCCCGCCGATCGCGGCGCCGTTGACCGCGGCGATGACCGGCTGGTGCATCTTGCGCAGCGCGAGGATCACGTCGTCGAGCACCTCCATGGACCGCAGCGCAAAGCTGGGACGGGTCAGCCCGTCGATGTGAGGTACGGAGCCCGCCGACTTGTGATCGGCACCCGAGGAGAATCCACGACCGGCACCTGTGAGCACGATCACGCGCACCGAGTTGTCGTAGGTGAGCTCGTCGAGGACCGCCTTGAGCGGGACCATGACGTCGAACGCCATGGAATTCATTCGCTCGGGACGGTTCAGCGTCACCAACGCCACATGCGGGCGCGGCCGGTCGACGAGGACGAAGTTTTGCTCTGGGTGCTCGGTCACGGACTGCACGCTATCGCGTGCAATCGTTACTCGGGCTGACCGTTCTCCTGAGCGGCCATCGCCGCGTCGACGTCGAAGTCCTTCACCTTCTGAACCAGGTCCTCGAGTGCGGCCGGTGGCAGCGCTCCTGCCTGGTTGAAGACCAGCTTGCCCTTCTTGAACACCATCAGGGTCGGGATCGAGCGGATGTCGGCAGCGGCGGCGAGCTCCTGCTCCGCCTCGGTGTCGACCTTCGCGAAGACGACGTCGGGGTGCTGCTCCGAGGACGCGGCGAACGTCGGAGCAAACGCCTTACACGGCCCGCACCACGACGCCCAGAAATCGACCAACACGATGTCGTTGTCCGTAATGGTCTCGTTGAATTGTTCGGCGGTGATGTCTTTGGTAGCCACGTTTCTCCTAACGTCAGGCTCAGACCGTCTGTTCCCAGTATGTGGTCATGACGAAACCGCCGATAGTTCACGACGACCGCGTTCGAAGAAATCGGCGATGCGGCTGGTCAGCCCATCGACGTCGATGGTGTGGTCAAGAGGGTAGATGGCGCCGAACGACGCGTTCCAGAATTCCCCGGCGGGCACCGACGGCGGGCCGACGTACGCGTAGGGCATCGGATGCTGCTCGTCGCCGGCCGATACGCCGTAGTCGACTTCGTCCTGGGTCACCGCCACGTCGAAGTGTTCGGGCCACAGCACCGGATGACATTCGGGCAGAAAAGTCTTCAATGCGTACCCACCCGCATAGTGGCTGCGGTTGACCCATTCGGCAGCATGCGCGTCCAGCCTCAGATCGGCGTCTGGCGCCAGCGCATCGACGAGCGTGTAGACGCCCTCGGGTGGACCGGCGACGATGCCGGCGGCCTCGGCTATCAAACTCATCGGGCCCTCCAACGGGACCGCATCGTTCGGCAGGACCAGTTCGGTGCCGTGCACCGCGACCGGGATCGTCACCGCGGCGAAGCCGTCCGGGCGCACGGCGAGCCGAATCGTGCCCGCCGATCGGTACTGCGGTCCGGCGATCAGACTTTCGGCCACCCCGCGCAGCTGGCGCCGCGTCCTGACATAGTTCGCCTCGAAGCTCACATTGACTGGGTTACCAGATAGGGCTCGGCGTTACAGAGACTTTCGGGCCAATGCCGCGGCTGTGTCGGCGTTGGCCAACAGCTGCGCCTGGCGCTTCGGCAGCCAGAACACCTCGACTCCAAGGGCCACCAGATAAATGGCCGACGCGATGAGATTGCGCCACGAACCGTAAACGGCATCCCACGCCGCCGTCGCCACCGCCACGGCGAGGACGACGATGAGCACCCAGCGCAACCAGCGAGCCGTCTCCGCGGCCTCGTGCAGCCCGCGGGCGTAGTCCACGACCGGCTGGGCCAGGCGATCGTCATCGAGCGGCTGCCCCATTCGGACCGCCCGTGCCACCGCGACGCGCTCCTCGCCGGTGAGGTCTTTGGCACCCGGCCAGTACCGCGCCATGCGGCGGGCCATCCAGACGCCGTAGAACGTGCCGACGACGACGAGCACGATCACACCAGAAATCCAGAACCCCGAATCGAGCCACGCCAGCACACCGACACAGAGCCCGACGACGCCGCCGGTCGTCAGCGCGCGAAGCGCGAACCCACCCCGCCACACCACCGCTGGAATAGTGACCACGCGACACAGTCTGACCGAACAGCGGACGGCTCACAGGTCCAATACGACGCCCAACGACGGTTTCGCCGAACAGATCAGCACGGTCCCCTCCTCGGGCAACTCCAGCGGCGGCTGCGGGTAGGCGACGGTCCCGTCCACCAACGGCGTGACGCAGATGTGGCACACACCGCTGCGGCAGGAGAAGCGCGTCGGGACGTCGCAAGCCTCGGCGAGTTCGAGAATGCTGGCGTAGTCGTCCGACCAGTTGGCGGTGATCCCGCTGCGCGCGAACGACACTGCCGGCCCGGTGCCCTGCGGGCCGTCGGGCAGATGCGGTGTCCGCTGTGGCGCATCGATGATGCCGGGGTTGATCGGCGGCAGCGCGCCGAAGAGCTCGGAGTGGATGCGGGATTCGTCAATCCCGGCGCCCGCGAGCGCATCACGCATGTCGGCCATGAACTGTCCTGGCCCGCAGAGATACGCGATCGCGTCGCGGGGCAGACCGAGCGCTTCGACTGCCGCCATACGCGGCCTGCCGCCCTCGGCGGTGTAGAAAACCCGCTGCCGCGCGTTGGGCAGCGAGCCGATGAGTTCGCCGACTTCGCCGCCGAATGCCAGGCTCTGCGCGTCGCGGGTGATGTGGAGCCACCAGATGTCTCGCTCGCTGCGCTGCGCGGCCAACGCGTGCAGCATTGCGAGCACCGGGGTGATGCCGATACCCGCCGACACGAACACGACCGGATCGGTCTCGTCGCCCAGATAGAAGTCACCACGTGGAGCGGCCGCCTCGACCACGGCCCCTGGGCTGAGGTTGTCGTGGATCCAGGTGCTCACCCGGCCCCGTTCCTCGCGCTTCACGCTGATCCGGTACCGGACGCCGGTGCTCGACAGCGAGTAGCTGCGCAGTGGTGCGGGGTCGCCCGCCGGGACGCGTAGCGTCAGGAACTGTCCGGGCCGCGCGGTGGGCAGCGCCGCGCCATCGGCGGTTTCGAGCTCGATCGAAAGGACCGACGGGCTTTCGCGGCGCGTTTCGACCACCCGCAGTGCGCGGAATCCGGGCCAACCGGGTTCGACTCCGATCGCCGGCGACGTTGCGCCGCAGGGACTGTCGTGCGCGGCCAGCAGCTCGGCGAAAGACTGCTGCCACCCGGGGCTCAGCGCGGGGATGTCCACCGCCTTGCGGAGCATGTCGACGTCGCGGTCGGGCAGATACAGCAACGCGTCGACGTCGGCGACGCTCAGTGCGTGGCGTCCGCGCCGTGTCCGCACGATCTCGTCGCCCGAGGCGACGCGACCTTCTTCGATGACGCGGAAGTAGAACCCCGGGCGGTGATGGGCGACAAGGAGATTGGGCATCTCGGGCTCGCCGAGTCGAATACCGACGCGAAAGCACGTCACGCGCGGCTGAGTGACCTCGAACTCGGCCTCCCCGATGCGATACCTGTCCCCGATGCACACCTCGTCGTCGCTGAGACCGGTGATCGTGAAGTTCTCACCGAACGTGCCCGGCTCGAGGTCGTCACGGCCGAAATGGCGCTGCCAGTGCTCATACGACTCCGTTTGGTACACCATGACGGCGCGTTGTTCGCCGCCGTGACCGTTGAGGTCGCCCTGACCGTCGCCGTCGATATTGAGGCGCCGCACCATCACCGGGCCCCGCACCGGCTTCTTGTAGATGCCGGTGTGGACGGTCTTCCCCCGCCACGGCACGTCGGCGGGCATCCCGACGTTGAGGGACACCAGGGTGGGCACCACGGGGCCGTTCATACCTCGGCCGTCCGCGCGCGACGGTAGTGCCTGCGGGCTTTCATCCGGTTGCCGCAGATGGCCATCGAACACCATCTGGCGGTGTTGGGCTTGCTGCGGTCGATGAGGAACAACCGGCATTCATCGTTCGCACAGGGACGCAACCGGCCCGGGCTGGAGATCCGCAGCGCGTCCCAGGCCAGGACCGCACGCGCCGCGCCGGTAGCACCGTCCACCCGCCAGTCCAAACCGTCGTCACCTGCGACCGGCCGCAGGCGGACGTCGTCGACAAAGCGCTTGAGCGCCTTGGGGCCGGTCTGGCCGCGCACCACCTCCTGCAGGGCCGACCGTGCCTGCCGCAGTGCCGCCAGCTCCGTCTTGGTGTCCGCGACGTCGTGGGCACGCATCCAGACTTTGGCCTCTGCCGAATCGGCGAGGCCGTCATGCACGGCGCCGTCGATCACAGGCGTTGTGTTGAGCAGATCGAGCAGAAACCCCTCGTCCGGCGGGGCCACCACCACCAGATCCATATCTAACCTCCAAATTAATATTGACAGGTTACATCGGAACGAGTAGGCATGTCACTAACTGGTAAAAATACTCAAAGGAGTTAGTCATGGGAGTTCAGGTCCACCACCGCTACGCCACCGTCGATGACCATCGGTTGTTCTACCGCGAAGCGGGTTCGCAGGATGCGCCGACGCTCGTCCTGCTGCACGGCTTCCCTACCAGTTCGTTCATGTTCCGCGACCTCATCCCCCGGCTCGCCGACCGCTACCACGTGATCGCGCCCGACCACCTCGGCTTCGGACTCTCCGACGCGCCGGCCGTCGACGAATTCGACTACACCTTCGACGCGCTGACCGATCTCACAGAAGGACTGCTTGCCGAACTGGGCGTGACCCGATATGCCATCTACGTCCAGGATTACGGTGCGCCCATCGGGTGGCGCCTGGCGCTGCGGCGCCCGCAGGCGATCACCGCAATCGTCACGCAAAACGGCAACGGCTACGACGAGGGTTTCGTCGAGAGCTTCTGGACCGCGGTCTGGGACTACCAGCGCGACCAGAACCCCGACACCGAGGCCGGAGTGCGGAGCGCGCTGAGTGTCGAGGGAATCAAATGGCAGTACCTGACCGGCGTCGACGACGAATCGCTCGTCAGTCCCGACACCTGGATCCACGATGTGGCTCTGGTGAGCCGGCCGGGCAACGACCAGATCCAGCTCGCGCTGTTCCGCGACTACGCGACCAATGCGCCTATGTATCCGGCGCTGCACGACTACCTGCGCACGAGCAAGGTGCCGGTGCTCGCCGTCTGGGGTCAGGCCGACCCGATCTTCGGGCCCGACGGCGCCCGCGCGTTTGGAAAGGACGCGCACGACGCCGAGATCCACCTCCTCGAGGGCGGCCACTTCCTGCTCGAAACCGCTGCCGAAGAAGTCGCCGACCTCATGCGTTTCTTCCTGCAGCGAATCGCCGCGTAGACAATCAAAAGGAAGGAACGCGGTAATGGCAATGAATGATCGTCCCGCTGTGCTGATCTTCGATGTCAACGAGACGCTGATCGACATCGAGTCGCTGGCGCCGAACTTCGAGCGGATGTTCGGCGACCGCGGCGTGCTGCGCGAGTGGTTCAACCAGCTTGTCCTGTACTCGATGACGGCCACGCTGTCCGGCAACTACGTCGACTTCTTCGCTCTCGGACAAGCTGTGCTGCGGATGATCGGCGGCTGTCGCCAGACGTCGATCACCGAGAGTGATCTCGAGGACCTCGCGTACGGCATGCGCACGATGCCCGCCCACCCGGATGTCGCCGACGGCCTGACAACTCTGCGTGCACAGGGTTATCGGCTTGTCACGCTGACCAATTCGCCGCCGAAGCCCGGTGTGCCGACACCCTTGGACAGCGCAGGCCTTGCCCAGTTCTTCGAACGGCAGTTCAGTGTCGACACCTGGCGCATGTTCAAGCCCTCTCTAGGGCTCTACACCGGGGTAGCCAACGAGCTCGAGGTGGAGCCGTCGGACTGCATGATGGTCGCCGCTCACGTGTGGGACACCATCGGTGCACAATCGGCGGGGTTCAGCGGCGCGCTGCTCACCCGCCCCGGTAACGCTCCACTGCCCGCTCCGGAGTTACCTCAGCCCGACATCGTCGTCGCGGACGTGCGGGAGCTCGCCCAGCGACTGGGGCCGACCGGATCGATGGTCACGGCCTGACGTCGGTCAGACGGTAAAGCCCAACGCGCGAAGCTGTTCGCGGCCATCCTCGGTGATCTTGTCCGGTCCCCACGGCGGATTCCACACCCAGTTGATCTTGATCTCCTTGACCAGACCGCTGCCGACCAGTGCGGTACGCGACTGGTCCTCGATCACGTCGGTCAGCGGGCAGGCCGCCGACGTCAGCGTCATGTCGATCAACGCGACGTCGCCCTGCTCGCCCTTCTCGACGTTCAAGCCGTAGACAAGACCGAGGTCGACGACGTTGATCCCGAGCTCCGGATCGACGACGTCGCGCATCGCCTCTTCCAGGTCGGCGAGCATTTCCTCGCTAGGCACTGCGGTGTCGCTCATCTGAAATCTCCTCAATCATTGGAGCTAACACTCCGCTCGATGCGCTCGCCTCCGCGAGCGCGGCCTTGAAGGCCATCCAACCCAGCAGCGCGCATTTCACCCGCGCCGGGTACTTCGAGACACCCGCGAACGCGATGCCGTCTCCGATCACATCCTCGTCGCCCTCGACCGCGCCGCGCGACGAAATCATCTCGGTGAACGCCGCGACCGTCTTCAGCGCCGTACCGATGTCCTGCCCGATCACCTGATCGGTGAGCACCGACGTCGAGGCCTGGCTGATCGAACAACCCTGCCCGTCATACGAGATATCGGAGACCTGCTCGCCGTCGTCGGACAGCGTCACGCGCAGCGTCACCTCGTCCCCGCACGTCGGGTTCACCTGATAGGACTCCGCGTTGTACGGCTCGCGCAATCCCCGATGATGCGGGTGCTTGTAGTGATCGAGGATCACTTCCTGATACATCTGCTCGAGTCTCACGCGAAGAACTCCACCGCCCGCTTGACGCCGGCGACCAGGCGGTCGACCTCGTCGTGAGTGTTGTAGACGGCGAAGGACGCCCGCGCGGTCGCCGCGATGCCGAACCGGCGATGCAACGGCCACGCACAGTGGTGTCCGACGCGCACCGCGACGCCCTCGTCGTCGAGCACCTGACCGACGTCGTGGGCGTGCACGCCGTCGAGTACGAACGACACCGGAGAGCCGCGATGCCCCATGGTCGTCGGTCCGATGATGCGCACGCCATCGACGGAGGCCAGCCCGTTCAGCGTCGCGGCCACCAATTCGGCTTCGTGCGCCTCGACGGCAGGCATTCCGATCTCGGTCAGATACCGTGCGGCCGCGGCAAGTCCGACGACCTGGGATGTCATCGGTGTCCCGGCCTCGAAGCGCTGTGGTGCGGGCGCGTAGGTGGTGGTCTCCATCGTCACCGTCTCGATCATCGAGCCGCCGGTGATGAACGGGGGCAGCTGTTCGAGCACCTCACGCCTGCCATAGAGCACGCCGATACCGTTGGGCCCCAGCATTTTGTGCCCGGAGAAGGCCGCGAAGTCGACGTCGAGTCCATGGAAGTCGACCGGCTGGTGCGGCACCGACTGGCAGGCGTCCAGCACCGTCAGCGCGCCAACCGCGTTGGCCCGCGCCACCAGTTCGGCCACGGGGGCCACTGCGCCAGTGACGTTCGAATGATGGCTGAACGCAACCAGTTTCACGCGCTCGTCGAGCTCCAGCGAATCGAGGTCGATCCGCCCATCGTCGGTGACGCCGTACCAGCGCAGCGTGGCACCGGTACGTCTTGCCAGCTCCTGCCACGGGATCAGGTTCGCGTGGTGCTCTAGCTCGGTGGTGACGATGACATCGCCGGGGCCGATCGCTCTGGGGAATCGATCGTCACCGACCGCATAGGACACCAGGTTGATGGCTTCGGTGGCGTTCTTCGTGAACACCAGCTCGTCGGTGTCGGCGCCGACGAAGGCCGCGACGTCGGCGCGGCCGTTCTCGTAGGCGTCAGTGGACTCCTCCATCAGCTGGTGCGCCCCGCGGTGGACCGCGCCGTTGGATGTGGTCAAGAAGTCACGCTCGGCGTCGAGAACCTGCAGCGGCCGTTGCGAGGTGGCGCCGGAATCGAGGTACGCCAACTGGTTTCCGCTGCGCATGACGCGAGCAAGGATCGGGAAGTCCGCCCTGATCCGCGCGACGTCCAGGTTGAGATCGAGGGCCTGCGCCGACTTCTCGACCGACGTGGTCATGTCAGGCTCCGACCGCCTGGGTAAAGCGCTCGTATCCGTTGGCGTCGAGTTCGTCGGCCAGCTCGGGACCACCGGATTCGACGATGCGGCCGCCCACGAACACGTGCACGAACTGAGGCTGGATGTAGCGCAGGATGCGGGTGTAGTGCGTGATGAGCAGCAGCCCTCCGTCAGCCGCTTCGGCGTACCGGTTCACACCTTCGCTGACGACCCGCAGTGCGTCGACATCCAAACCGGAGTCCGTCTCGTCGAGGATCGCGATCTTGGGCTTGAGCAGTTCCAGCTGCAGAATCTCGTGGCGCTTCTTCTCACCGCCGGAAAAGCCTTCGTTGACACTGCGTTCGGAGAACGACGGGTCGATGTCGAGGCCCTCCATGGCGCTCTTGACCTCTTTGACCCAGTGCCGCAGCTTGGGTGCCTCACCACGCACGGCGGTGGCGGCGGTGCGAAGGAAGTTCGACATCGACACCCCGGGCACCTCGACGGGGTACTGCATGGCGAGAAACAGGCCGGCGCGGGCGCGTTCGTCGATGCTCATCTCGAGCACATCCTGACCGTCCAGCGTGATCGAGCCGGACGTCACGGTGTACTTCGGATGACCCGCGACGGCGTACGACAGCGTCGACTTGCCGGACCCGTTGGGGCCCATCAGCGCGTGGGTCTCCCCCGAGTTCACGGTGAGCGTGACGCCTTTCAGGATCGGGATATCGGTCCCGTCTTCCTTGGAGACGACGCTGACGTGCAGGTCCTTGATTTCCAGTGTGGTCATGAGGTGGCTGTCCTCGATTCGGTGATCTCTAGTTCGTGTTCGATGGCCTCGGTGAGGCGTTCTCGCACTGCGGGGACGGCGATCTTCTGAATGAGCTCGCCGAAGAAGCCCCGGACGACAAGACGCCTGGCCTGGTCTTCGGGGATACCGCGTGCCTGCAGGTAAAACAGCTGCTCGTCGTCGAAACGTCCGGTGGCACTGGCGTGCCCGGCGCCGGCGATCTCGCCGGTTTCGATTTCGAGGTTGGGCACCGAGTCGGCGCGGGCGCCGTCGGTGAGCACGAGGTTGCGGTTGGTCTCGAACGTGTCGGTGCCCGTCGCCGCGGCCCGGATCAGCACGTCGCCGACCCACACGGTGTGCGCATCGGGTTTCGTGGAGTCCGGATCACCTTGCAGCGCACCCTTGTACGTGACGTGTGAGCGGCAGTTGGGCTGGGCGTGGTCGACGAGCAGACGGGATTCGAAGTGCTGGCCATCGTCGGCGAAGTACAGGCCGAGCAGCTCGGCGTCGCCGCCCGGCGCACAGAACTTGGTCCGCGCGGTGAGCCGCACCAGGTCGCCGCCCAGGGTGACCGCGACGTGCCGCAGCACCGCATCCTTGCCCAGCGCAGCGTGATGGCTGCTGACGTGAACGGCGTCGTCGGCCCAGTCAGCGATCGAGACGACGGTCAGACGCGCTGCGTCCTCGACGACGAATTCGACGTTGTCGGCGTAGGTTCCGCTGCCACGATGATCGATGACGACCACGGCTTCGCCGAGCTCGCCCACCCGCACCTGCAGGTGACCGTAGGCCGTCGCACCCTCGCCCGGGCCGGTGATGCCGATTTCGATGGGCTGTTCGCAGACGACGTTCCTCGGGACGGTCACCAGGGTCGCGCTGTTGAACGACGAGAACGCTTGGGCGGCAACTCGATCAGCGGGCACGCCGCCCTGGCCGAGGCGCTCGTCGCCGCGGCGCACCGTTTCCACGGTGACGCCTGCGCATTCGGACACCTCGATACTTGCCGCGCCGGTGGCTACAGCGGATCCGTCGTGCAGACCGCGTAGGCGCTTGAGCGGGGTGAAGCGCCAGATCTCGTCGCGGCCGCCGGGCACCTCGAAGGCGTCGACGTCGAACGACGTGAACAACTCCCCTTTGTTGGCGCCCTCGACCGCATTGGTGAGGTTCTGAGTCATCTAGCCGACCGCGCCTTCCATCTGCAGCTCGATCAGACGGTTCAGCTCGAGCGCATACTCCATCGGGAGTTCCTTCGCGATGGGCTCGACGAAGCCGCGAACGACCATCGCCATCGCCTCGTCCTCGGTCATCCCGCGGCTCATCAGATAGAACAGCTGATCCTCGCTGACCTTCGACACCGTGGCCTCGTGGCCCATCGTGACGTCGTCCTCGCGGATGTCGACATACGGATAGGTGTCACTGCGGCTGATGGTGTCGACAAGCAGCGCATCGCATTTCACGCTGGACCGCGAGCCGTGCGCACCCTTGTTGACCTGAACCAGGCCACGATAGGACGCGCGACCGCCGCCGCGCGCGACGGACTTCGACACGATGTTGCTCGAGGTGTTCGGCGCCAGGTGAAGCATCTTCGCGCCGGTGTCCTGATGCTGACCCTCGCCCGCGAACGCCACCGAGAGCACCTCGCCCTTGGCGTGCTCGCCGGTCATCCACACGGCGGGGTACTTCATCGTGACCTTCGAGCCGATGTTGCCGTCGACCCACTCCATCGTGGCGCCGGCCTCGGCGCGCGCCCGCTTGGTGACGAGGTTGTAGACGTTGTTCGACCAGTTCTGAATGGTTGTGTAACGGCAACGGCCACCGGGCTTCACGATGATCTCGACGACGGCCGAGTGCAAGGAGTCGCTCTTGTAGATCGGTGCCGTACACCCCTCGACGTAATGCACGTAGGCGTCTTCGTCGACGATGATCAGCGTCCGCTCGAACTGGCCCATGTTCTCGGTGTTGATCCGGAAGTAGGCCTGCAGCGGAATGTCGACGTGCACGCCCTTCGGCACGTAGATGAACGAACCGCCCGACCACACCGCGGTGTTCAAAGCGGAGAACTTGTTGTCTCCGGCGGGGATGACGGTGCCGAAGTACTGCTTGAAAAGCTCCGGATGCTCTTTCAGAGCGGTGTCGGTGTCGAGGAAGATGACGCCCTGGGCCTCTAGATCCTCACGGATGGAGTGATAGACGACCTCCGACTCGTACTGCGCGGCGACACCGGACACCAGGCGCTGCTTCTCCGCCTCGGGGATGCCGAGCTTGTCGTAGGTGTTCCTGATGTCCTCGGGCAGGTCATCCCACGTGGCGGCCTGCTTCTCGCTGGACCGCACGAAGTACTTGATGTTGTCGAAGTAGATGCCCTCGAGGTTGGACCCCCAGTTCGGCATCGGCTTCTTGTCGAACGTGCGCAGCGCCTTCAGCCGCATCTCGAGCATCCACTCGGGCTCGCTCTTCTTGGCGGAGATGTCGCGCACCACTGCCTCGGACAGCCCGCGCTGGGCGCTGGCGCCCGCGACGTCGGAATCCGCCCAGCCATAGCCGTATCGACCCAGCGACTCAATGGTCTGCTCCTGGGTCAGGGCCTCGGGGGTGGTCGTCATGTCGACGCTCCTAGCTTGCTCGTGGTGGTGGCTTCGGCTCGGGCTGTGTGCCGAAGGGTGTTGGTCTCGGTGAGCGGGACGTGCGTCGTGCACGCGCAGTCGCCGTTGACGATCGTGGCGAGCCTCTGTACGTGCGTGCCCAGGATCTCGGCAAACGCCTCTCGCTCGGTTTCGCACAATTCCGGGAATTCCTCGGCGACATGCGATACCGGGCAGTGATGCTGGCAGAGCTCGATCCCGTGCAGCGGAGCGCTCACCTCTGTGGCGGTGGCAGCGTACCCGGCCTCGGTCAGTGCTCCCGCTACACGCTCGACGACCGATTCAACGTCATCGGGTCCCTCGGTTACTCCCGACAGGATGGTGTCGATACGGCGGCGGGCGAAGGTCCGCACGGCTTCGTCGCCACCGATCTCGCGTAGCTGGCGCATGGCTGCGGCCGCCAGGTCGTCATAGGCGTGACCCATCTTGGCGCGTCCGGCCGCCGTCAGCCGGTAGCGCTTGGCGGGACGTCCCCGCCCGCTGTGTTGCCAGGCCGCTGCCGCGCTGGACTGCGCATCTCCGGCGTCCATCAGTGCGTCGAGATGTCTGCGCACGCCCGCGGCCGAGATTCCGAGCTGTTCGCCTATCTCACCTGCGGTGACGGGTCCGGCCTCCAGCAGATGCCGGACGATGGCGCCACGGGTGTGGCGATCAGTTCCGTCCGGGCCGAATTTCACAACACCATTGTGACGGAATTCGGAAACCCGGTCTAGCAAGGCCACCCTTACGTGAGCCCCGTCATACGATCGCCGGGTGAGCGAAACGAACCGACGACTCGTCCTGGCCACCCGTCCCTCCGGCCTCGTCGATGAGAGCACCGTGCGGATGGAGCCGGAACCGGCACCCGAACCCGCCGAGGGCGAGGCCCTGGTGAAGGTCCGATATCTGTCCATCGACCCCACGATTCGCACGTGGATGGACGACGTGCCCAGCTACCTGCCGCCGATCCAGATCGGCGAGGTCATCCGCAGCGGCGGCGTCGGTGAGGTCATCGAGAGCCGGACCGATGCGTATCAGCCCGGCCAACTGCTGTTCGGCATGACCGGATGGCAGGACTACGTGATCGCGGATGGGGGTGAGAAGGCGATGACCGTGCTGCCGGACGGCGTGCCACCCGGAATCGCCATCGGCATCCTCGGCGTCACCGGGATGACCGCCTACTTCGGCATCACCGACGTCGGGCGGATCAAAGAGGGCGACGTCGTGGTGGTCTCCGGCGCCGCGGGCGCCACCGGCTCGGCGGCTGGACAGATCGCGAAGATCAAGGGTGCGAAGAAGGTCGTCGGGATCGCGGGCGGACCCGAGAAGTGCGCCCACATCGTCGACGACCTCGGCTTCGACGAGGCGATCGACTACAAGTCCGAGAACGTCGCCGCGCGTCTTCACGACGCCTGCCCCGACGGCATCGACCTCTACTTCGACAACGTCGGCGGGTCGATACTCAACGACTGTCTCGCGAATCTGGCGCTGCGCGGCCGCGTCGTGCTGTGCGGCGCGATCTCCACCTACAACGACGACGGCCCGCCGGTGGGTCCGAGCAACTATCTGACCCTGCTCGTGCGCCGCGGACGCATGGAAGGCTTCATCATCCTCGACTACCTCGACCGCTTCCCCGCCGCGCAGCTGGAGATGGCGGGCTGGATCGCCGAAGGCAAGATCAAGTCGTCCGAGCACGTCGTCGAGGGCCTCGAGAAGGCACCCGACGCACTGAACCTGTTGTTCAACGGTGGAAACACCGGCAAGGTGATCGTCGCGCTCTAACGATTACGCTGCACTGATGGCCGCGCGCCCCGGCTCCCTCAGCTCGTCGATTGCCAGATGGCACGCCGACGAGCGCGCCGTGGGCTCACCACTCAACGACACCGAAGTCATCGCGATGCGCCGGACGCGCCTGTTCGGCGCGACCGGCACGGTACTGATGGCGATCGGGGCGCTGGGTGTCGGCGCCCGGCCTGTGGTGCAGGATCCGACGTTCGGGGTTCGCTTACTCAACCTCCCGTCGCGGATTCAGACGGTCTCGCTGACCATGACGACCACCGGCGCGGTGATGATGGCGCTCGCGTGGTTGATGCTCGGACGCTTCGCCCTCGGCAATCGCCGCATGTCCCGCAGCCAACTGGACCGCACGCTGCTGCTGTGGGTGCTGCCCCTGCTCATCGCGCCGCCGATGTACAGCCGCGACGTCTACTCCTATCTGGCGCAGAGCGAGATCGCCGTCAAAGGCCTTGATCCGTACCGCGTCGGTCCCGCGCCCGGTCTCGGGCTGGATCACGTCTTCACGCTGTCGGTACCGAACATGTGGCGGGAGACCCCGGCGCCGTACGGACCGCTGTTTCTGTGGATCGGTGAGGGGATATCGCGTATCACCGGTGAGAACATCGTGGCCGCGGTGCTCTGTCATCGACTGGTGGTGCTACTGGGTGTGGGCCTGATCGTCTGGGCCACACCACGTTTGGCGCGGCGGTGCGGTGTGGCCGAGGTGAGTGCGCTGTGGCTAGGCGCGGCCAACCCGCTGCTGATCATGCATCTGGTCGCAGGCATCCACAACGAGGCGTTGATGCTGGGCCTGATGCTCGCGGGCACCGAGTTCGCGTTGCGTGGCATCGATGCCGCCCGGCCGTTGATCCCGAAACCACTGGCCTGGCCCCAGGGCCCGGACGCCTGGGCACACTGGCGGCCGTCGTTGATGCTCCTGATCGGCGTGGTGCTGATCACGATGTCCTCACAGGTCAAGCTGCCGTCGCTGCTCGCGCTCGGCTTCGTCGCCATGGCGCTGGCGTGCCGATGGGGCGGCACCTTCAAGGCGTTCGTCCTCGCCGGCGGATCGCTCACCGCGGTGTCGGTGGCGGTGATGGCGCTGATCGGCTGGGCCAGCGGCCTCGGGTTCGGCTGGCTGTTCACGCTGGGCACCGCGAACGTCGTGCGTAGCTGGATGTCCCTGCCGACGTTGGCCGCGCTGGGCACCGGACAGGTCGGGATTCTGCTCGGGCTCGGCGACCACACCACCGCGATCCTCGGCCTGACCCGTGCCATCGGTGTCAGCATCATCGCGGTGCTGGTGACGTGGCTGCTGCTGGCCGTGCTCCGCGGGCGGCTGCACCCGGTCGGCGGACTCGGTGTCGCACTCGGTCTGACGGTGCTGCTGTTCCCGGTGGTCCAGCCCTGGTACGTGCTCTGGGCAGTCATTCCGCTCGCCGCATGGGCCACCCGCCCCGCGTTCCGCACGACGACGATCGTGGTCACGTTGGTGGTGGGCATCTTCGGCCCGACGGCCAACGGCGACCGCTTCACCTTGTTCCAAATCCTGCTGGCCGTCGTGGCGAGCACGGTCATCGCGCTGCTGCTCATGGCGCTGACCTACAACCATCTGCCGTGGCGAAGGGTCCCCGGCGAGAACACCACCGACGACGGCGCCCAGCCCGCTGCCGAGAAGTCTCCGCTACCGCCGATCCCACCGGTGAAGCCCGACGCCTACGCTGAATCCCCGTGACCCACCCAGGATCAGGGGCTTCCTCGGTCCCCGTGCGTCTGCGCGGGGTCACCAAGCGGTATGGGTCGACGACGGCGGTGGCAGGTCTCGACCTCGACGTCAAGACCGCCGAGGTGCTCGCGCTGCTCGGCCCCAACGGTGCGGGCAAGACCACGACGGTCGAGATGTGCGAGGGCTTCATCAAGCCCGACTCGGGCACGATCGAGATCCTCGGACTGGATCCGTTCGGCGATAACGCCGCTGTCCGCGAACGGATCGGCGTGATGCTGCAGGGCGGCGGCGCGTATCCCGCGGCGCGGGCGGGCGAAATGCTGGACCTCGTCGCCTCCTACACCTCGAACCCACTGGACCCGAAGTGGTTGATGGACACGCTGGGCCTGACGGAGTCGGCGCGCACCACCTACCGCAGGCTCTCGGGAGGCCAGCAGCAGCGGCTGGCGCTCGCGTGCGCCGTGGTGGGCAGGCCCGAGCTGGTGTTCCTCGACGAGCCGACCGCGGGCATGGATGCGCACGCCCGAATCGTGGTGTGGGAGTTGATCGATGGACTGCGCCGCGACGGCGTGACCGTCGTGCTGACCACCCATCAGCTGACCGAAGCCGAGGAACTGGCCGACCGCATCGTCATCATCGATCACGGTGTCGCGGTGGCCAGCGGAACGCCCGAGGAGCTCATGCGCAGCGGTGCCGAGAACCAATTGCGGTTCCGCGCACCACGAATGCTCGACCTGTCACTGTTGATATCGGCGCTTCCCGAGACCTACAAGGCGACCGAGACGGCGCCAGGCGAATACCTCGTCGAGGGCGACATCGACCCCCAGGTGCTGGCCACCGTGACCGCGTGGTGCGCACGGGTCAACGTGCTGGCCACCGATATGCGGGTGGAGCAACGCAGTCTCGAGGACGTATTCCTCGACTTGACCGGGCGGGAGTTGCGATGACGAATCGCTTTGCGCCAGGCACTTTCACGCCGGACCCGCATTCGGCCACGGTGCAGAAGATGCTGACCGCGCAGTTCGGCCTCGAGCTGAAGCTTCTGCTGCGCAACGGTGAGCAGCTGTTGTTGACCATGTTCATCCCGATCACCTTGCTGGTGGGCCTGACGTTGCTGCCGTTCGGTTCGTTCGGCGACAACCGTGCGGCGACGTTCGTTCCCGCGATCATGGCGCTCGCGGTGATCTCCACGGCCTTCACCGGACAGGCCATCGCCGTCGCGTTCGACCGTCGCTATGGCGCCTTGAAACGCCTTGGCGCAACCGCGCTGCCGGTCTGGGGCATCATCGCGGGCAAATCCCTTGCGGTGGTCGCCGTGGTGTTCCTTCAGGCAATTGTGCTGGGCACCATAGGCTTTGCGCTGGGATGGCGTCCGCCGATCGCCGGTCTGGCATTGGGAGCGGTGATCATCGCACTGGGCACGGCGGGTTTCGCCGCGCTCGGCCTGCTGCTGGGCGGGACGCTGCGCGCCGAGATCGTGCTGGCGGTGGCGAACCTGCTGTGGTTTGTGTTCGCCGGCCTTGGCGCACTGACGGTCGAGAGCGACATGGTGCCCACCGCGCTGGCGTGGATCGCTCGGCTCACGCCGTCCGGAGCGCTGACCGAGGCGCTGTCGCAGGCGATGACGCCGTCAATTGACTGGTTCGGCCTCGCGGTACTCGCGGTGTGGGGTGCCGTTGCGGCCCTGTGCGCCCTGCGCTGGTTCCGCTTCACCTGACGTCTCCAGTTGCGGTAGCAGGTATTCCAGCTGCCCGACTTCCTCGATGTTGTGCCTGACCCAGGCGTGCACCTTGTCTTCGGGGAAGCGCCGGCGTACGACGTGGTTGACCGCGGCCAGCAGTGCAGACCGCACGCCGAGGTCCATCACCGTGACGTAGTGCGCGCCATCGGCGCCCGCCGACCACGTGTGCTCGAGCTGGAAGACCGGGATTCCGGCAATCCGCTTGACCAACCGGATACCGGTCTGGTCGAGTTTCTCGACGCGGGCGATCTCGTCGATCTGGTATTCGGGCCTGCCGCCGAACGCCTCGACCATGCGAAACCGCGCGCCTTCGGCCGCACCCCCACCTGCCGCCTGCCGCGCGAGTTCCCAGTTGATGTGGTCGATCGGATGCCATGCGAGGTAGCGGTCGATGACCGCACCGCCGTAGGAGATCGTGCCGTCGAGATGGGTGAACCAGTCGAGCAGCATCGCCGGGGTGACTCCGGTCAGCGGCTGATGATCGATCGTGATGCGGCGCCGGCCATGCGGATGATTACTGCATTGCACCGTCGCGGTGTCGACGGATCGCAACGGATAGAGCACCGGACGAGCCATGATCTTCCTCCAAGATACGGTAGCGTTTCTTACACCAGGCTAGGCTGTTGTCGTAAGATACGCAAGCGTTTCTTTGGGAGGTGTGATGCGGCGGCGTCGCGGCGACGAACTGGACACGGCCATCCGGGCAGCCGTCCTGGCGCTGCTCGCGGAACACGGGCCCGCGGGGGTGACCATGGAGGCCGTCGCCGCCGCTGCGCGGACCAGCAAGCCGGTGCTGTACCGGCGGTGGACGGACCGCGGCGCGTTGTTGCGCGACACCTTGCTGCGCATCGCGACCGCGGCAATCCCCCACGAGGACACCGGCAGCTACCGCAGCGACATGCTCGCGATCCTGCGCGGGTGGGCGGCGTTGTTCACCGGGCCGGAGTCCACCGTGCTGCGTGCCGCCGTCGCCGCGGCGGCCCACGATCCAGAGTTGACGTCGGCGTTTCGGCAGGACGTCATCGGGTGGCGCAAGGCAGAGATGGCCGCCCTGCTGGCCCGCGGCATAGAACGTGGCGACGTGCGGCCCGACGTGCCCGTCGAGATCGCCCGTGAGCTCGGGCAGAGCGTGCTGTGGCATCGCCTGTTGATCACCGGAGACCCGATCGATGACGACCTCGTCGTGCAGCTGGTCGACGAGGTCCTGGTGCCGTTCGTCGCGCCGCGCGGATAAGCAGCCCTACTACAGCGTGTAGTTAGTACTGCTCTACCATCGAGTCCGTGCCCGTCGGACGAATCTTCCTGCGACTGGTCGACCTTCTGCCGTTGCCGAGCCTGCGGGTCCAGCGCGCCATCGCCGCCGCCGTCATCCTGACCCAGGGCGGTATCGCGGTGACCGGCGCCATCGTCCGCGTCACCGCCTCGGGCCTCGGCTGCCCGACCTGGCCGCAGTGCTTCCCCGGCAGCTTCACCCCGATCCCGCACCCCGAGGTCGCGGGCATCCATCAGGCCGTTGAGTTCGGCAACCGGATGATCACCTTCCTGGTGGTACTCACCGCGGCGTTGGCGGTCCTGGCTGTCACGCGTGCCCGCAGGCGCCGCGAGGTCCTGATCTACGCGTGGCTGATGCCGGCGTCGACGGTTGTTCAGGCCGTGATCGGTGGCATCACGGTGCTGACCGGCCTGCTGTGGTGGACGGTCGCCATTCACCTCCTGGCGTCGATGACCATGGTCTGGGTCTCGGTGCTGCTCTTCGTGAAGATCGGCGAGCCCGACGGCGGCGCGGTACGGCACCGCGTTCCGAAACCGTTGCGCCAGTTGACCGTCCTGAGCGCCGTCGCGCTGGCGACCGTGCTCGTCACGGGGACGCTGGTCACCGGTGCCGGCCCGCACGCCGGCGACAAGAGCATCACCCAGCCGGTGCCGCGGCTTGAACTGGAAATCGTCACCCTGGTGCAGCTGCACGCAACGTTGTTGGTGGCTTACCTGTCACTGTTGGTGGCTTTGGTGTTCGGGCTGCGCGCGGTCAACGCAGCACGACCGGTCGTCAGGCGACTCGCCGTGCTGCTGGTTCTCGTGGCTGCGCAAGCTCTTGTCGGGCGCGTGCAATACGCCCTCGGTATCCCCGCCGCTCTGGTGGCGCTGCACGTCGCCGGTGCGGCCACATGCACGGCGGCCACCGCCGCGCTATGGGCGTCGATGCGAGAGCGGGCCGAGCCCGAGGCGCTCGAGGGTGTCCTCGACCCCGACGGCGAAGTCGCGTTGCCTGCCGCTCCGGGTAGCGGCGTCTAGCTGCCGCCACCCCAGCGACGGTTCGACGAGTTCGAGCTCCAGCAGTTGCGGATCGTCTGGTCCACCGATCACATCGACCCGCGCGTACAGCAGCTCGGCCGCGTGGATGCCAAGGCGCGCGGCCGCCGCCGACAGTGCAGCGTGCCCGACGTCCCACAGCTCGAAGTCCGGCTCGGCCGGGGTCAGCGACTCCTCGGCGTACGTGCCCGAGTCGTCGAACGCGGGCTGACTTCCCGGCGACGGCAGGATCGGCCCCTTGGTGAACGCATGCGACTGGCGGCCGCTCAGGAAGACCAGGGCCGTCTCGCCGTTTTCGACACGCCGGTCGTAGGGCTGCACCAAAGCCGTCCGGCCGTCGTCGTGCAGCGACGCGATGTGACGACGGGCCGCTTGAGTATCGCGGAACCGTTGTGCGCCAACAGATCCCGCGCCAACAGCAGGTTTGACGACGATTTCGCCCCTCGGCAGCTGCACCCGCTCGCCCGGGGCGATGAACGTGCTCGGGATGACGGGCACACCGGCCTCGGCGAGGTCGGCCAGATATGTCTTGTCGGTGTTCCACGAGACCACTGCGGGAGGGTTGACGAGGTTGCGGACTTTCGTCGTCCATTCGAGGAACTCGTCGAGCCGCTCGATGTAGTCCCACGTCGCCCGCAGAATCACCAGGTCAGCCTCCAGCGTGTCGGGATCGTCCCAGGGCAGCCAGCGGGCGTGCAGTCCTCGCCGGCGCAGCGCCGCAACGAGTTCGTCATCGTCACCGTCGCCCTCGGGTAACGCCTGGCAGCCGGCCAGCACGATGCGCGGATGGAAGACGTCGGGGCGGGCCAGCTTCATATCAAGGCAGGATAGAAGGATGTACGCCATCGAAGTCGCCGAGACCGGCGGACCAGAAGTGCTGACCTACGCCAAGAAGCCGCAGCCGACCCCCGGGCCCGGCGAAGTGTTGATCAAAGCCGAAGCGATCGGCGTGAACTTCCTCGACACGTATTTCCGCTCGGGGCTGTATCCGCGGGAGCTGCCGTTCATCCTCGGCAACGAGGTGTGCGGCACCGTCGAAGCCGTCGGCGAGGAGGTCGCGGCGCTGGCGGTCGGCGACCGCGTTGTCACCGCCCAGGCCAACGGCGCCTATGCCGAATACGCCTTGGCGACAGCCGATTTCTGCGCCTACGTGCCGGACGGCGTCGGCGCCGACGTGGCCGCGGCCGCCCTGCTCAAGGGGATGACCGCGCACTACCTGATCAAGTCGACGTATCCCGTGCAGCAGGGTGATGCCATTCTGGTGCACGCCGGCGCAGGAGGCGTGGGGCTGATCCTGACGCAGTGGGCCACCAGCATGGCCGCCCGCGTGATCACCACGGTGTCCACGCCGGAGAAGGCGGAACTGTCGCGGCAGGCGGGCGCCGTCGAGGTCCTCGACTACCCAGACGATGCCGCGGAGTTCGGCGCCAAGATCAAAGACCTCACCGACGGCGGCGTCGCCGTGGTGTACGACGGCGTCGGCGCCGACACCTTCGATGCCAGCATCGCCAGCCTTGCCGTCCGCGGCACGCTGGCGCTGTTCGGGGCGTCCAGCGGGCCGGTGCCACCCTTCGATCCGCAGCGGCTCAACGCCGCCGGCTCACTGTTCCTGACCCGACCGACGCTCGTGCACTACACCCGCACGCCCGATGAGTTCGCTTGGCGCGCTGGAGAATTGCTCGATGCCATCGCCAGCGGCACGATCAACGTCACGGTCAGCGAGCGCTACCGCCTCGAGGACGCCCAACAGGCGCACCGCGACCTGCAGGGCCGCAAGACGGTCGGCTCCGTCGTGCTGATCCCCTAGGCCGGCTCCGCGGCCGGGAACGTCCAGGACCCGTCGAGGATCTCCTGGCGCGGCCGGTACAGCCGCACCAGGTAGTTCCAGCCGGGCGTGATCGGCAGGCAGTTGGCTGCGGACCCGTCGCACCCGCCGAACTGGATGTGCACCGCGCCGTCGGCATTCCTGGCTGCGGTGATGTTGTTCAGCGAATAGGCGTTCTGCTCGTTGGGGGTGAAGTAGCCGTCGGCGTTGTAGACGGTGATCGACCAGAAACCGTCGACAGGAACATCGGACACCGTGAGCCGGTGGACGGTGGCGCCGTCGTTGTGCGGCGGCGTGACCGTGAGGTACAGCGCCTCCTTCTCGGGGTTTCCGCCCCACGCGGCTGCCGACCCGATCAACCGTCGCACGGGGTCGGTGTCCGCTTCGGTGCCGAACATGCGCTTGCTGTCGGGCAGCGTCGCGAACAGCGCGACGAGCGCATCTCGAACCTGCTTCTGGCTCACCGGATCCCAGTCCGGGACCTCGAAGCGACCCCGGTCGGTCTGCTCGGCCGTGATCGCGTCCTGCAGTGCGTGAACCTGGTCCATATCGGCGGGCTCGTTCGGATCGACGAGGGTTCGTACCGCCAGCATCACGTAACGAGTGCCGATCTGTTCGCGGGTGTACTTGCGCCTGCCCGATGTGTAGCGCACCTCAGGCACATAGTGGTCCTCGGTGATCACCTGAAGCGACATGAACCGCCCGCCGGAGTCCGGCATGGTGACGGTCAGGTCTGAAGCGTCGAGGTCGAACACCCCCACCGAGTAGAGGGTGTCGCGGTTTTGGCGCACCACCAGCTGGTCGTCGATCTCGCCGAGGCCGCGGAAGTGAAGGAACGCGCCGAAGCCGTCGCCGTTGGCGATGTTGCCGAAGTAGAGATCGGTCTCCGCGCGGATGAAGTTGTCCGGGGAGACGTGTGTGGGCACTCTCAGACTGTAAACAGCGTTGGTAGCGCCAGTGCCGAATCGACCGCCAGCGCGAGGAACACCACCGCCAGGTAGTTGTTCGACTGCAGGAACAGCCGCAGCGGCTTGACCGGCTCACCGCGACGCACACCGCCGTAGAGCTGATGCGCCATCACCAGGAACCACGCACCGGCCAGGATGGCGACGGCCGCGTACAGCCACCCGGTGGCCAGTGCGAGCGCGAGCGTGGCCGCGACCGTCAGCCAGGTGTAGATCAGAATCTGCTTGGTCACCTGTTGCTCGGTGGCCACCACGGGCAGCATCGGCACGCCAGCCGCCGCGTAATCCTCCTTGTAGCGCATCGCCAACGCCCAGGTGTGCGGCGGCGTCCAGAAGAAGATGATCGCGAACATGACCAGCGCCGGCCATTGGATGGTTCCGGTGACCGCCGACCAGCCGATCATCACCGGCATGCAGCCGGCCGCGCCGCCCCAGACCACGTTCTGCGTCGTGCGGCGCTTGAGCAGCAGCGTGTAGACGAGCACGTAGAACGCGATCGTCGCACCGGCGAGATGGGCCGACAACATGTTGGTCGTCCACCACAGCCAGAAGAACGAGCCGACGGACAGCGCAAGGCCGAAGACCAGCGCATGGCTGCGCGGCACGGTGTCGCGGGCGAGCGGCCTGCGCTCGGTGCGCTTCATCTTCTTGTCGATGTCGGCGTCCGCCACGCAGTTCAACGTGTTGGCGCCCGCGGCCGCCAGCAAGCCGCCCACCAGCGTGTTCAGGATCAGCAGCGGATCGACGGTCCCGCGGTCGGCCAGCAGCATGGCCGGGATCGTGGTGACCAGGAGCAGCTCGATGACGCGCGGTTTCGTCAGCGCGAGGTAGCCCAACAGCGTGGTGCGCACTCGGCCGTGCGTCCCGACGGGGAGCTGGCTCTCGCGAATGTCCACGCAGTAACTCCTTGAAATAGCTGCAGCGCGCGCGGCGTCTACTACAGAGGATGGTAGACCGCTGCTCAATGGCCGCCTAATCGTCCCCCAAGCGGCCTGCAAGGGATGACGCTCCCGCACTAGGGTGTTTGAAGAGGCAGCTTTGCCGAGCTCACCCGTCGACCAGGAGAGGGCGCCTGTGACCACGCTCGAAGAGATTTCCACCCTTACCCGTCCCCATCACCCCGACGATTGGGCCGACGTGGACTCGGTGGCGGTCGACACCGTTCGGGTGCTGGCCGCCGACGCGGTGCAGAAGGTGGGCAACGGGCACCCCGGAACCGCGATGAGCCTGGCGCCGCTGGCGTACACCCTCTTCCAGCGCCAGATGCGCCACGACCCCAGCGACGTGCACTGGCTCGGCCGCGATCGCTTCGTGCTGTCCTGCGGACATTCCAGCCTCACGCTGTACATCCAGCTGTACCTCGGCGGCTTCGGCCTGGAGCTGTCCGACATCGAGTCGCTGCGGACGTGGAAATCCAAGACGCCCGGCCATCCCGAGTTCCGCCACACCAAAGGCGTGGAGATCACGACCGGACCCCTGGGTCAGGGCCTGGCGTCGGCGGTCGGCATGGCGATGGCATCGCGCTACGAGCGCGGCCTGTTCGACCCCGACCCGGCGTGGGGTGAGAGCCCGTTCGACCACTACATCTACGTCATCGCCTCCGACGGTGACATCGAGGAGGGCGTCACCAGCGAGGCGTCCTCGCTGGCGGGCACCCAGCAGCTCGGCAACCTCATCGTGTTCTACGACCACAATCAGATCTCCATCGAGCACGACACGAATATCGCCCTCTCCGAAGATGTTCCGGCCCGCTACCGCGCTTACGGCTGGCATGTTCAGGAGGTCGAGGGCGGTGAGAACGTCGTCGGTATCGAGCAGGCCATCGAAGAGGCGAAGAAGGTCACCGACAAGCCGTCGTTCATCTCGGTCCGCACGATCATCGGCTACCCCGCGCCCACCAAGATGAACACCGGTGGTGTGCACGGCTCGGCGCTGGGCGAGGAAGAGGTCGCGGCCACCAAGAAGGTGCTGGGCTTCGACCCGGACAAGACCTTCGAGGTGCGCCCCGAGGTCATCGAGCACACCCGCAAGCTGGTGGAGCGCGGCAAGGAAGCCCACGAGAAGTGGCAGCCGACCTTCGACGCCTGGGCCGAGCGTGAACCCGAGCGCAAGAAGCTGCTGGATCGGCTGACCGCCGAGGAGCTGCCCGAGGGCTGGGATGCGGACCTGACATATTGGGAGCCCGGCTCCAAGGCCGTCGCCACCCGCGCGGCCTTCGGCCAGGTGCTCAATGACGTGGCACCGAAGCTGCCGGAGCTGTGGGGCGGCTCGGCCGATCTCGCGGGTAGCAACAACACCACCATCAAGGGCGTCAAATCCTTTGGGCCACCCTCGATCTCGACCGAGGACTTCACCGCGGACTGGTACGGCCGGGTGCTGCACTTCGGTATTCGTGAGCACGCGATGGGATCGATTCTGTCGGGCATCGTGCTGCACGGTCCGACCCGTGCGTTCGGTGGAACGTTCCTGCAGTTCTCCGATTACATGCGCCCCGCGGTCCGGCTGGCGTCGTTGATGGACATCGACACCATCTATATCTGGACCCACGACTCCATCGGTCTGGGCGAGGACGGACCCACCCATCAGCCGATCGAACATCTCGCGGCGCTGCGGGCGATCCCGAACCTCTCGGTGGTGCGGCCCGGCGATCCGAACGAGACGGCCTATGCGTGGCGCAGCATCCTGGCTCGCGGTAACGGCAGCGGTCCCGTCGGTTTCATCCTCACGCGTCAGGGCATCCCAGTACTGGAGGGCACCAGCGCCGAGGGTGTGGCGAAAGGTGGTTACGTCCTCGGCGGCGGGAACCCCGCCGACGACGCCGACGTGATCATCATCGGCACCGGTTCGGAGCTGCAGCTCGCAGTGGAAGCCAAGAAAATCTTGGCCGAAAAGGACATCACGGCATACGTCGTGTCGATGCCGTGCGTCGAGTGGTTCGAATCGCAGCCGAAGGAGTACCGCGATTCGGTACTCCCTCCGACGGTCTCGGCGCGAGTGGCGGTCGAGGCGGCCGTCGCGCAGAGCTGGTACAAGCTGGTCGGTGACACCGGCGAGATCGTCTCGATCGAGCACTACGGCGAATCGGCCGACGACAAGACGCTGTTCCGCGAGTTCGGTTTCACCCCAGAGGCCGTCGCGGCTGCCGCGGAGCGATCCATAGACAACTGACCGTTCAACGGTCGAAGACAACTGACCGTTCAACGGTCGAAGACAACTGACCGCTCAACGGTCGAAGACAACTAGAACTCAACGAGAAGGGCATCAATCATGACGCAGAACCCGAATTTGGCCGCCCTGAGCGCCGCCGGCGTCTCGGTTTGGCTCGACGACCTCTCGCGTGAGCGGCTGCAGACCGGCAACCTGCAGGAGCTCATCGACACCAAGTCGGTCGTCGGGGTCACCACCAACCCCTCGATCTTCCAAGCGGCACTGTCGAAGGGCGAAGCCTACGACGGTCAGGTCAAGGAGTTGGCCGAGCGCGGTGCGGACGTCGACGCGACGATTCGCACCGTCACGACCGACGACGTACGCAACGCGTGCGACGTGCTGGCCAAGCAGTACGAGCTGTCCAACGGTGTCGACGGTCGCGTGTCGATCGAGGTGGATCCGCGCCTCGCGCACGACACCGACAAGACGATCCTGCAGGCCATCGAGCTGTGGAAGATCGTCGACCGGCCCAACCTGCTGATCAAGATTCCGGCCACCGAAGCCGGCATTCCAGCCATCGCCTCCGTTCTCGCCGAAGGCATTTCGGTGAACGTCACGCTGATTTTCTCCGTCGAGCGCCACCGTCTGGTGATGGACGCCTACCTCCAGGGCCTGGAGAAAGCCAAGGACGCGGGCCACGACATCTCCAAGATCCACTCGGTTGCATCGTTCTTCGTGTCCCGGGTGGACACCGAGATCGACAAGCGTCTCGAGAAGATCGGCTCGGACGAAGCGTTAGAGCTGCGCGGTAAGGCCGGGGTGGCCAACGCCCATCTGGCGTATGCCGCCTATGAAGAAGTCTTCGTCGGCGGCTCGCGTTTCGAGGCGCTGAAGGCCGACGGCGCACGCGTGCAGCGACCGCTGTGGGCCTCGACCGGCGTGAAGAATCCCGACTACTCCGACACCCTCTATGTCACCGAGTTGGTCGCCCCCAACACGGTGAACACCATGCCGGAGAAGACGATGGACGCCGTGGCTGACCACGGCGTGATCACCGGTGACACCGTCACCGGCAAGGCCGACGAGGCACAGGGAGTGTTCGACAAGCTGGCTGCGGTCGGTATCGATCTTCCGGATGTGTTCAGATTGCTCGAGGACGAGGGCGTCGAGAAGTTCGAGAAGTCCTGGCAGGAGTTGCTCGACGCCACGCAGGAACAGCTCGACAGCAACAAGCCATCAGCCAAGAAATGAGCCAATGGCGTAATCCGCTGCGCGACAAGCGCGACAAGCGGATGCCCCACATCGCGGGACCGTGTGCCGTCGTCATCTTCGGCGTCACGGGCGACCTGGCGCGCAAGAAGGTGATGCCGGCGATCTATGACCTGGCCAACCGTGGACTGCTGCCCGCCAACTTTGCGCTCGTGGGCTTCGCCCGGCGTGATTGGTCGGACGAGGATTTCGCGAAACTGGTATTCGACTCCGTCAAAGATCACGCTCGCACAACGTTTCGTCAGGAGGTCTGGGATCGGCTCGCCGAGGGAATCCGCTTCGTGCAGGGCACCTTTGACGACGACAAGGGTTACCAGCGGTTGGCCGAGTCACTCGACAAGCTCGATGCCGAGCGCGGGACCGGCGGCAATCACGCGTTCTACCTGTCGATTCCGCCCAACGCGTTCCCGGTCGTGTGCGAACAGCTGAAGAAATCGGGGCTCGCGAACAAGCCGGAGGGTTCCTGGAGCCGGGTGGTCATCGAGAAGCCGTTCGGCCATGACCTGCAGAGCGCGCGGGAGCTCAATAGCGTGGTGAACAGCATCTTCCCCGAGGAGTCGGTGTTCCGCATCGACCATTACCTCGGCAAGGAGACGGTGCAGAACATCCTGGCACTGCGCTTCGCCAACGAATTGTACGAACCGATCTGGAACAACAACTACGTCGACAGCGTCCAGATCACGATGGCCGAGGACATCGGTCTCGGTGGCCGTGGCGGTTACTACGACGGTGTCGGCGCGGCCCGCGACGTCATCCAGAATCATCTGCTGCAACTGATGGCGCTTACGGCCATGGAGGAGCCGGTCAACTTCGGGCCGGGTGACCTCCAGGCGGAGAAGATCAAGGTGCTTTCGGCCACCCAGGTGATGCAGCCGCTGGATCAGACCACCGCACGCGGTCAGTACGCCGCGGGTTGGCAGGGCAGTTCGAAGGTCGTCGGGTTGCTCGAGGAGGAGGGGTTCTCCAAGGACTCGACCACCGAGACCTACGCGGCGATAGCCCTGGAGATCGACACCCGCCGCTGGGCGGGTGTCCCATTCTTCCTGCGCACCGGAAAGCGCTTGGGCCGCAGGGTCACCGAGATCGCACTGATCTTCAAGAGGGCACCCCACCTGCCGTTCGACAAGACGATGACCGAGGAACTCGGCCAGAACGCTTTAGTGATCCGGGTGCAGCCGGACGAGGGCATCACCACGCGGTTCGGCTCCAAGGTTCCCGGCAGCGCCATGGAAGTCCGCGACGTGAACATGGACTTCTCCTACGGCTCGGCATTCGCCGAGGACTCCCCCGAGGCCTATGAGCGGTTGATCCTCGACGTGCTGCTCGGTGAACCGTCGTTGTTCCCGGTCAACCGCGAGGTCGAATTCTCCTGGGAGATCCTCGATCCCGTGCTGGAGTACTGGGCGTCACACGGCAAGCCGCAGGCCTATGAGTCCGGCACCTGGGGGCCGGAGTCGGCCGACGAGATGATGCACCGCATGGGCCGGGAATGGAGGCGCCCGTAATGATCGTCGACCTGCCCAACACGAACACCAACGACATCAACAAGAAGATCACCGGCCTTCGCGAAGAGGGTGGCGCGATCACGTTGAGCCGGGTGCTCACGCTCGTCATCTCGCTGCACACCGATGATCTGCTCGAGGATTCGATCGAGGCGGCAAACTTTGCGAGCCGTGAGCACCCGTGCCGGGTGATCGTGGTGGTGGCCGGCGATCGGGACGCCACCGAGCCCCGACTGGATGCGCAGCTGCGGGTCGGCGCCGACGCCGGAGCCGGCGAAGTGGTCGCGCTGCATCTGCACGGCGAGATGGCCGACCACGCCAGCAGTGTGGTGCTGCCCTTCTTGCTGCCCGACACCCCGGTGGTGGCGTGGTGGCCGGCCGGTGGGCCTGACGATCCGTCGCAAGACCCCCTTGGACAGTTGGCGATACGGCGAATCACCAATGCGACGGATTGCGCCGATCCGATGGCGGCGATCAAGGGTCGCCTGGCCGGCTACAGCTCGGGTGACACCGATCTGGCGTGGGCCCGCATCACCTACTGGCGTGCGCTGCTGACGGCCGCGCTCGATCAGCCCCCGTTCGAGCCCGTCACCTCGGCGGTGGTGTCCGGACTTCGCGACGAACCCTCCCTCGACGTCCTCGCGGGTTGGCTGGCCACCAGGATCGACGGCCCCGTGACGCGGGAGATCGGCGAATTGAAGGTCGAGCTGATCCGCAGCAGCGAGACCATCACGCTGCGACGGCCGCAGACCGGTGTGACGGCGACGATCAGCAGGACCGCGAAACCGGACTCGCTGATCCCGTTGGCCCGCAGGGAAGCCAAGGAGTGCCTGGCCGAGGACCTGCGCAGGCTCGACGCCGACGAGATCTACCACGAGGCGCTGAAGGGAATCGAGAAGGTGCAGTACGTATGAGCACTGTCGTCGAGAAGTATCCGGACACAGACGCTTTGGTGGCGGCCGCCGGTGACCGGCTGGTGGGTGCGATCACCGACGCGATCAGCCGGCGGGGCCGTGCCCTGATCGTGCTGACCGGCGGTGGCACCGGCACCGGGCTGTTGAAGCGGGTTCGCGAACAGGCCGACGAAATCGACTGGTCGAAGGTGCATCTGTTCTGGGGCGACGATCGGTTCGTGCCCGCCGACGACGACGAGCGCAACGAGAAGCAGGCACGCGAGGCACTGATCGATCACGTCGACATCCCCGCCGCGAATGTGCATGCGATGGCGCCCAGCGGTGCAGCGTTCGGAGACGACCTCGACGCAGCCGCGTCGGCGTATGAGCGAGTGCTGGCCGAGAACGCCGACGAAGGTCAGCGCGAACCCGACTTCGACGTCCACCTGCTGGGGATGGGCGGTGAGGGGCATGTCAACTCACTGTTCCCGGATACGCCCGCGGTGAAGGAGACCAGCCGGTTGGTATTGGGCGTGACCGACTCCCCCAAACCGCCTCCGCGACGAATCACGTTGACGCTGCCCGCCGTTCAACGGTCTCGTGAGGTGTGGCTGGTGGTATCCGGCGAGGCGAAGGCCGACGCGGTTGCCGCGGCAATCGGGGGCGCCAGCCCCGTCGATGTACCGTCCGCCGGTGCGGTCGGTCGGGAGGCGACGGTATGGCTGCTCGACGAGGGTGCGGCGTCGAAGCTCTAGCGGGGTCGGCGGGCGCTACTCACCGAGTTCAAGCCTTCTCTTCCGCCGACAGATTCGGGGGTGGTGGAGGCGGGGGTGGGGGCGGCTTTTTCTTGCCGAGGGTCTCGGTTGAGCTCGAGGACGCCGCGTAGGTGTCGGCGTCAGAGCCAGGCTCGGCAAAGGCGGGTGCCGCCGAGGCGAGCACCGCGATGGCGGTTCCCGCCAGAAGCGCGACTGCGCGTCGACGGAGGGTGCTAGATGTTGGCGTCATACAAGAAGTGTCGTGATGTCGGCGTCGTCGCGTAACCGCCGGCGAGTCAGATTTGCACCCCAACAAGACAGGGTTTCCTATCCGCTGGGCAAGCGATCTGACTTCGGCCGAAGCATCGCGTAACGAAGCCATTCGACGCCGAAGCAGTGGCGCAACGACCCCCATCCGGCTGAGCGGGACGGAGCCGTCAAAGCGAGTGACGGCGAGCCTGATTCGCCTGAAGTGCGAATCCGCGGTTCCGGCGCGCCGCCTGACATGGCACCGCGCAGTTGCGGCATTCACCAGGCGCGCCTGCCGATAGTTCGATCACCGTCGCCATCTCGAAACCCCGCCTCATAGTCGGCGGTCTGCCTCATCGGATCCGTTGCGATTGTTCTGCGCCACGAATCACCGGCACATTGACGGGACGGCGTATCCCCTCCACACATCGTCACATCTGGATCAGACGACCACTCCGCCTCGGTGGTTCCGCGTCTGTGATCAAATGGCCCTCATGGTGGACAAAGGTGGCAGCAAACCAGCACCACGGAGTGGCCGGGAACGGATCCAGAAGCTGGCGCAGGCCGCGCTCAATGCCGACGTCACGGTCGAGCAGGTCGACACCATCCTCGAGGGGTTGAGCGAGACCCTCGTCGACCTCAACAACTCGACCGGCAACCTCGACGCCACGTTGGAACGCTTCAACGACACGATCAACCAGATCAACGAGCTCGCCCCGCGCCTCATCGCGGTGGTGGACCGCATGGAAGGCATCGTCGCCCGCGTCGAGCGCATCGTCGACATCGGCGAATCCGTCATATCGCCGCTCGCCGCCACCGAACAGGTATTCCGCGGCGCGGTCGACAGGGTGCGCAAGACCACCGGCCTCTAGTGTCGGCGAAGCTCCCCGTTCCGCAGCCTCCGCTCGCCGAGGGAGTCGGCCTGCCGTGGGACGTGTCGGTCGACGACGCCGTCGCCGCCATCGCCGCCGCGCGCGCCCGACATGGCGACACCTTCACGGTGCGCAGCGGCAACGACAACTACCTGTTCACGTTCTCCCCCGCCGGCGTCGAATCTTTTTACGGCTTACCCGAAGACAAGGCCAGCAAGGGTGTCGCCGACTACCTGATGCTGCGTCGCAAGCTTCCCGACGAAATCTTCGACGGGCGGCGGGTACTCCCGACCTCGTTGTTCCGCCGCGACGACGTCGCCTCGTACCTCGCGAACCTCGACCACGCCCTGACCCAGACCGTTGCTGAGCTCGGATCCGAAGGCACCGTGGACCTATTCGACCTCACCCGCCGCCTCGGACACCGCATGGGTCTGGCCTCCTGGGCGGGACCTGGTTGCGCAGAGGGACCTTCATTCGAGCGGTTGGTCCGCGCCTTCGAAACCCTGGACGGTTCCGACGCGTTCGTTCATCCCGAGGCGATGGCGGCCGTGGCGGCGTCCGGCAAGCGCGCCGAGCGTGCCGCGCTCGACGACGTCGTCGCTGTCATCGGAAACCTGGCGACATCAACGGATTCCGATGACGACGACCTGTTCGGTCGCATCGAGCGCGCCTGGGCGTCGGAACCCGACGACGTCCGGCTGCGCGGCATCGCGCTCGATGTGGCCCTCATTCACATCGCCTCGATGTCGAACCTGATGGCCGCACTGGGCTGGGCGCTCGCGGACCTGCTCGTACACCCGGCACAGGCTCAGCGCGTCTTCGACGGCGACCAGGATTTCGCGCAGCACTGCGCGCTGGAGAGCACCCGGCTGGCGCAGCGTTCCATCATGTCCCGAGCCGTCCTGGCTCCCGTCGACCTCGACACCGGCGACCAGACGTACCGCGTCCCCGCCGGCTGGACCATTGCCACCCTGCTGCCGCTGCTCAACACCTCGGCCGCGCCGGGTCTGGACACGTGGGACCCCGCGCGCTGGAACCGGTACCGCCTCGTCGACGCGGCGTCGTTGCCGTCGCCGATGCTGGTCACCGCGTTCGGACACGGCAAGCACTCGTGCCCCGCCCAGCCGTTTTCGCTCGCGGCGATGACAACGGCGATGATCCGTCTGTTGAGCACCTACGACATGACGCCATCGTGGCCGAGCTACCCACGTCCGGTACCGGCCCAGATCGGCGGGATCGCACGATCCGCCGATCCCTGCCCGGTGCGCTACGTCAGCCGATGATCAGACGAAATCGGAACCACCGTCGACGTTGACGGTGGCCCCGGTGACATAGCCGTTGCGCCGTGATGCGAGATAGACCGTGATCGACGCAATCTCCTCGGGTAAGCCTGCCCTGCCGAGATCGCACGGCTGGTGAAAGTTGTTGTCGATCCACGTCATCACGTCGGTGGGATCGTTGGCATCGAGTCCGTCCGCGGCCAGGATGTCCTTCAGCACCTCGGTGAAACTCGCCGTGACGATGGTGCCCGGGCACACACAATTGACCAGGATTCCGTCCTTGGCAAGGCTTTTCGACAGGTTCTTGGTGACGCTGCTCAGTGCGGCCTTCGATGCGGTGTAGGCGACGATCCGCGGGTTCTGCCGCTGTATCGAATGCGCCGACAGCGTCACGATCCGGCCCCATTCGGCGGCCCGCAACATCGGCAGCGCGGCCCGGATCGACCGCACCCCCGACATCGTGCCCAGCGCGAACGTCTCCTCCCACTGCGCGTCGTCCATGTCCTCGAAGTAGCCGTCACCCGGCCCGATCGTGTGAACCAGGCTGTTGAGCCGGCCCCACCGCTGGGCGACGGACTCGAAGCCCGCGGAGATCGACGACGCGTCCGCCATGTCGACGCTGATCCCGACGGCATCCGGTGCGCCCGCGTCGCGAAGAATCGACACCGCGTCATCCAGCGCGTCGGCTCCCCGGGCCATCACCGCGACTCTGGCGCCCTCTTCGGCGAACGTCGTCGCGATCGCCAGGCCCATACCCTTGCTGCCGCCCGTCACGACCGCCGTCGACCCCGTCAAACCCAGGTCCATCGAGTCACCTTCCTCACTGCGTCACACCGATTCCGCGCAGGCAGAACCGGAAAATCTGTTCGCGCACCGCATGCTGATCGCAATCGCCGGTCGCCCATTGGCGTTCGGTGCTCGCCCAGATCGCCCCCTGGATCGACAATGCGTCGGCTGCCGGATCAATTCCGGGGAAAAGACCTGCGGCCTTGCCCTTCTCGAGCTGCTCGATGAGCGGCTTCAATATCTCGCCGTAGGCGTCACTGACCAACTCGGGCGCCGCGAACATCTGCGACTGCGCCTCCAGCGACATTTTCCGCAAATCGGACCGGATCCGTTCGTTGAACGCGAGGTCCAACCGGCCATCGATCCACGCCACCACCGCGTCAACGGGGTCCGACGCTCCCGCCATCTTCCGCTTGAGCCTGCGCATCTCGATCTGCGCCATCTGCAGGAACACCGCCGACACCAAGGCGTCCTTCGAGTCGAAGTGCCGATAGAACGCACGTGTGCTCAGCGCGGCACGGTCGAGCACGCGGGCCACGTTGACAGCCGCGATGCCCCCTTCGCGCACGATCTCCGCGGCGGCGTTGACGAGCGCATCCCGCACACCCGGATCGGGATCCAGCTTCTTGCGCCGTCGCTTGACTACCGCATCCATCAGGCCGTCGCGTCGTAGGTCGCTAGATAGTCGGCGAACGATTCGTGCACCTGTTCGCGTGTCAGTCCGTAGTCGGCGAGGTCGTAGGCGTGCTCACCTCGCGAACCGGGTTGGTGCCCGTCCGCCCATTCCCGGACGCGGTCGCGCGCCTCGTCGGTGAAGGTCAGGCCCAGCCGACCATAGCTGTCAGCCAGCGTGCCGAGCGGGTCGCTGTTCAATTCGGCGAACGAGACATCGACGAACCGGTTGTCTCCGAGCCGCTTTCGGAAGTCCATCGCGCGTCTGACGCCCTCGGTCCAACATTGCAGCTGTTCGGCTCCCAGCTCGTGCGCGTCGTCACGATCACTGCTCCAACTGCGCACGTACTGGATCAGGCTGCACACCGATGCCAGCACCTTCGCCGGATCGCGATGACTCCACAGGAAACTCGCGTTCGGATACGCCTCGACCAGCGCATCGAGGGAGAACATGTGCACCGGCGTCTTGAGATGCCACAGCGTCGGCGGACAGTGCCACTGCAGTAGCTTGAGCACCTGCCGGTGGAACGTATATGTCTCGCGCATGTCGCACTGCATCAGCCACGCCAGATACCCGGGCACCCGCACCACCCCGTCGAAATGGAAAGTGCGGAAACTCATCCCCATCAAGTCCTGGCATTCGGTCGCGGCCTGCGGCTCCGAGTTCATCATCGTCCGCATGCGCGGAAACATGCTGTCCATCATGGCGATTCCCTCAGCCGCCTGCGCAATCCGCGGATCGTCATGCTGGGTGGCCGCCTCTGGGGGAGGTGTGCATGCCTGCGACTCCCACATCCGCAACGACCTGAACTGCGGATCGCTGGCCACCAGTTGGCTCAAAGCCGTCGTGCCGGTGCGCGGCAACCCGATCACGAACACCGGTCCGCCGATGACCTCGTCGTCGATCTCGGGGTGCTGCTTGTACGTGTCGACGATCCGTAACCTCTGAATGAGGGCGTTGCTGATCGTGGCGTGCTGGATAATCGCGCCCATCTCGTTGAGATCGGCTTCGTTGTTCAGCGCATCGACGGTCCGCTCCAGGCCCTCGCGATAGTAGGTCGAGCCGAAATCGTCGAGGCCGGTGGCTGTTCGCGCGCCGTCTTCCAGGTCGTCCACGGTGAACGTCATGCGGAGAACCTCTCGTGAACCGCGCGCCGGCGCGCCGCGACGATCGCCGACCGCTCCTCGGGACTGACCCTAGCGGTGTCAGTGGGCAACGATCCCGAAATGTCGGCGACCTTGACCACCCGTACGTTCGGCGTGGGCGCGGTCACGGTCCGCACGCAGCGCAGGATCATCGCGCCATTGCTATGCCCCGCAGTGTCAAGCCAATTCGCGACGCCTGGATCCTGCGAGCTGACGACGACGCGGAGGATCCCGTCGGAGTCGATATTCGCTTGATGCGCGTTGAGGCTGGACTGATGCCGGCCGTAGTGGATGGTCTCCCACCACTGGTTACCGACCGAATAGCTCCAGTACACGCCCTCGGGTGGCTCGACCTCCAGGATCAAGGCCTCATCCGGTTCGAGCTCGTAACGCCCGATGACGGGGCGGTTCTCGGCCGCGGCGCCCATGCTGGATCGATCGATCGGCGGCATGAACCCGTTGACCGGCGAGCCCGCGTTGAAGTCGAGGAAGAACTTGAGGTTGTCGAAGACGAACTCGCCCAGCGCGTAGATCTGCCGTGAGACGGCGACATCGGCCGCGACCACCCGATCCTTCGATGCGACCCCGGCGCCGATGCGCTCGATCTGCAAGACCGATGGCTGTTCCTTGTCCCAATCGTAGAAGAAGTGCCGCACCACCAGGGTGGGATGGTCGCCGTCGAGACGCATCCAATTGCCGTCGTGCTCGTCGGCGGACAGCATGACTTCGAACTCGCCATCCGCGTCGACCTCGAGGTCATCCACCAAAGTGTTGGCGGTGGATGCGATTCCGTTCATGGTCTGCAGACCGACATAGCGCGCGGTCCCCCGGTTGCCGAAGAGCCGATACGTCTCGCCTTCCCGCAGCGTCGCCCGTAGGTAGAGACAGTCCGGGCACTCCATGCCCCAGGTCAGAATGTCGTCAGTACTGGTGCGACTCACCGCCAGCACCGGATCGGGGTCGACCCGCAGCGCCTCGTCAACACCGACGGCCAGCAGGACCATCAGATGCCGCATTCCCGACGCGTAATCGACGCGGTTGCGGTTGACGTCGCTGGATGCGACGAGTTCACCGGCCGCACCGAGCCGATTCAGCAAGTGTGCCCACGCCTGCGGAAGGTCACCCACGCCACCGTCCTGCCCGGTCAGTGCCGCCTCGGCGATCGAGAACGGTAGCCAGGCCATTGGGTTCGCGTCGCTCACACGTACCTCCAGTTTGCTTAATTGAAAACATGGTTTTCAGTTAAGAGCCCACTGACTGTGACATCTCGAAGTCGGGGTGTCAACGATAGGATCGCCGAATGTTCCGTATAGACGGCATCAACGGCGAGAGCATCGTGGTCGACGGCAACTGGGTCGAGAAGCTGCGGACGAACACGTCGCGCGGCCGCAACCCGGCCGACAAGTACGCCGGAACCGACATCAAGGAGTTCACCCGCCGCAAGAAGATCTTCGGCGGTGAGAAAGAAGAACTGCTGCAGGTGATCGTCAACGTGGGCACGTTCTACTCACTGACGGTCCCCGCCGAGCGGCGGGCCGAGGTCGACGCGCTGATCGCCGCGCTCGAGAAGGCGCGCGACAGCGCCAACTCGTAGCGGGGTCCTAGCCGCTGTTGCGCAGTGCGGTCGCCAGTCCACTCATCGTGAGCAGGATGCCACGCTGGACGAGTTCGTCGTCGTCACCAGAACGGTAGCGGCGCAACAGTTCCACCTGAAGGTGGTTCAGCGGCTCGAGGTACGGAAACCGGTTGAACACCGATCGCGCCAAGGCCGGGTTGTCGGCGAGCAGGTCGTCCTGGCCGGTGATCAGCTTGTGCATCTGGATGGTGCGGGTGTACTCGGCGACGATCTTGTCGAACACCCGCGACCGCAACTGCTCGTCGGCCACCAATTCCGAGTAACGCGCCGCCAGACCCATGTCCGCCTTCGCAAGGACCTGCGCCATATTGGACAACACCGTCCGGAAGAACGGCCAGCGACGGTACAGGTCCTGCAGAACCTCCAACCGTCCGTCGCCCTCGTTGATCCATCCCTCGAACGCGGTTCCAGTGCCATACCAGCCCGGCAGCATCACCCGCGATTGGCTCCAGGCCAGCACCCACGGAATCGCGCGCAGATCCGAGATGGCCGTGGTGGGCTTGCGTGACGTCGGCCTGCTGCCGATGTTGAGCGCACCGATCTCGCTCACCGGCGTGGACTCCTTGAAGTACTCGACGAAACCCGTTGTGTCATACACCAATTCGGAGTACGACCGCTGGGCGCGGGCGGCCAGTTCGTCGAGGACGTCGTAGGCGGGACCGGCGGCGTCGCCGAGACCCTCGATGTCGAGGAGAGTGGCCTCCAGTGTCGCGGCCAACAGGGTCTCCAGGTTGCGATGCGCAATCTGCGGTTCGGCGTACTTGGCGGCGATCACCTCACCCTGCTCGGTGATCCGCAGCGATCCGTTGACCGCGCCGGGCGGCTGCGCCCGGATGGCGTCGTAACTGGGTCCGCCACCGCGCCCCACGGTGCCGCCGCGTCCGTGGAACAACCGCAACCGCATTCCCGTCTTGCGTGCGGACTCCACCAGATCGAGCTCGGCGCGATACAGCGCCCAGTTGGCTGCGAGGTATCCGCCGTCTTTGTTCGAGTCCGAATAGCCGAGCATCACCTCCTGGCTGTCACCACGCACCGACACGATGGCGCGGTACACCGGAAGTTCCAGCGCCTGTTCGAGAATCGACGAGCCGCGCTGTAGGTCGTCGATGGTCTCGAACAACGGGACAATCCCGACGGGTGCATAGGCGTCGGGTCCCGAAACATCGAGTAAACCAACCTCTTTGAGCAGGACCGCAGCTTCGAGCATGTCGGACACCGACTGGCACATCGAGATGATGTAGTTCGGCACGGCCTGCGGCCCGAATACCTTGACGGCGCGAGCCGCCGCCGCGACGATGTCGAGCTCCTTGCGCGCCAGCTCGGAGAGCTCGGCACCGTCGCCGATGAGCGGGCGCCGCGTGGCGACCTCTGCCGCAAGCAGTTCTACGCGCTCGGGTTCGGGCAGCGAACGATAGTCGGAGTGAACGCCCGCCCACTCGAGCAGCTCGGCGATGACTTCCTCGTGCACATCAGAGTTCTGCCGCATGTCCAGCCCGGACAGGTGAAACCCGAAGACGTGCACGGCTTCCCGCAACCGGGCCAACCGATCGTCTGCCAGTACGGCGCTGCCGTTCATCCGCAATGACTCGTCGACGATGTCGAGGTCGGCCAAGAGTTCAGCGGGGGTTTCGTAGGGGTCCAGCCCGAGGTCGAGTTCGTGTTCGGGCTGGCGGCCGAGGATCTCGAAAGCCGTCGACGTCAACCGAGCATGGATGACGCGCAGCGCCCGGCGATACGGTTCGTCCAGCCGGGCGGGCTCATGACACTGATCGGCGAGTGTCTCGAGCGCCTCGCTGACCTTGACCAGCCGCGCCGACATCGACAATTCCTCTTCGAGCGCGGTGATCTCGGTGAAGTAATGCTCCAGCGCCGTATAGGCGGCACTGCTGGTCGCCAGACGCACGACCTCTGCGGTGACGTACGGATTGCCGTCGCGATCGCCGCCGATCCACGATCCGGGACGCAGGAAGGGCTGGCTCAGCAGATCGCTGTCGGGCCAGCGGGCCCTTAAGGCGTTACGCACTTCGGCGTTGACCTGCGGGACGACCTCGAAAAACGCCGCGGGGTAATACCGCAGCCCGGTTTCGATCTCGTCCTGAATCTTCAACCGGGACAACCGGATCAGCGCCGTCTGCCACAGCGTGAGGATGTTGCGGCGCAGCTCACGCTCGATATCACGGCCGTCGTCGGTGTGCTCATGGCCGTTCAATCGCAGCCGCATCAACTGCGTGATGCGGTGTTGCGTGTCGAAAATCGTGCGCCGCCGGGTCTCGGTGGGATGCGCGGTGATCACGGGCGAGACCAGCGCTCCGGCCAGCGCATCGGTGACCGCCGCCGAATCCAGTCCGGCCAGGTCCAGTTTGGCGTATGTCGCCGCCAGGCTGCTGTCCTGCGGCGGTTCTCCGGCGGCGACGTGGATGACGCGTCGACGCTCGCGGTGGATGTCCTCGGCGACGTTGGCCAGCAGGGCGAAGTGGGTGAACGCGCGGATCACCGGAATGGCCTGGTGAATATCGATGCCGTCGAACATGGAGCTCAGCTCGGCGCGGTCGATCTCCGAGCGCCGCACTCGGAACGACTCCACGCGGGCGCGTTCGACGAGGTCGAAGACGTCCTCGCCGTTCTGCTCATGGATGGTCTCACCGAGAATCGCACCCAACAATCGGATGTCTTCGCGCATCGGCTCGGTGGCCTCCCGGCCCACTTTGGTGCGCTGCACCGACCCGATGGGTTCTAGTCCGCCGACGTCTGCCATTCCCCCAGTATCAGCGCGGTGCCAACCGAGCGCATGACGAGCCCCAGCGCGGGACTAGCTGTACTTGATCTGCAGCGCGACGCCGACGATCGACACCACCCAGATGCCGACGACGAAGTACGTCAGCCGGTCCAGGTTCTTCTCCACGACCGTCGAGCCGGACAGGCTGGACTGGACGCCGCCGCCGAACAGGGTCGACAGGCCGCCGCCCTTGGCGCGGTGCAGCAACACGAGAAGCACCACGAGCAAGCTGGTGACGATCAGCGTGATCTGCAGAGCTAAAACCATGGCCGACAGCCTACAGGCCGAAAAGGGCCGCTACGGCAAGGGCCCACCAGCAGCGATGGCCGAAAGCGTGGCGAACTGCTCGCCGTCGAGCGACGCCCCACCGACCAGCGCACCGTCGACGTCCTCCTGTGCGACGATCTCGCCGACGTTCTTGGCGTTCACCGATCCGCCGTACAGGATGCGCACACCCGCGGCGAGCTGTGGGGACGACAGCTTGCTCAACTCGTCGCGGATGGCCTTGCAGACCTCCTGGGCGTCGGCGGCGCTGGCCACCCGGCCGGTGCCGATCGCCCACACCGGCTCGTAGGCGATGACGGCCTGGCCGATCTGCTCTGCTGTGAGACCCGCCACTGAGCCGCGCAGCGATTCGGTGTTGTATTCGACGTGGTTGCCGGCCTCACGGACCTCGAGCTGTTCGCCGATGCAGATGATCGGGGTGATGCCGTGCTTGAACGCGGCGGCTGCCTTGGCAGCGACCAGCGCATCGTCCTCGTGGTGGTAGGTCCGGCGCTCAGAGTGCCCGACGACGACGTAGGTGCAGCCCAGCTTCGCCAGGAAGGCGCCGCTGATCTCGCCTGTGTAGGCCCCTGAATCGTGCTGGGACAGGTCCTGCGCACCGTAGGTGAGGCGCAGCTTGTCGCCGTCGACGAGCGTCTGCACGCTGCGCAAATCGGTGAACGGCGGAATCACCGCGACGTCGACCTTGTCGAAGTACTTGTCCGGCAGCGAGAACGCGATCTTCTGGACCAGCGCTATGGCCTCGAAGTGGTTGAGGTTCATCTTCCAGTTGCCGGCGATCAGCGGCGTACGGCTCATGTCTACGGCCTTTCAGTCGTCGAGCACTTCGATACCCGGGAGCGTCTTGCCCTCAAGGTATTCCAGCGACGCCCCGCCACCGGTCGAAATGTGGGAGAAGCCGTCTTCGGGCAGCCCGAGTTGGCGGACCGCCGCGGCGGAGTCGCCACCGCCCACCACACTGAACGCGCCCTTGCGCGTCGCCCCCACGATCGCCTCGGCGACGCCCTTGGTGCCCGCGGCGAACGCCGGGAACTCGAAGACGCCCATCGGCCCGTTCCAGAAGATGGTCTTGGCGTTCGACAACAACGTGGTGAAGCGCTGTACCGAGCCGGGTCCGATGTCCAGGCCCATCTTGCCGTCCGGAATCTGGTCGGCCGCGACGATCTCCGACGGAGAATCCGCCTTGAACTCGTCGGCTACGACGATGTCGACCGGCACGTGGATCACGTCGCCGTAGTCCTCGAGCAGCTGGCGGCAGGTATCGATCATGCCTTCTTCGAGCAGCGACTTACCCACCGAAACGCCTTGTGACGCAAGGAATGTGAAGCACATACCACCGCCGATGACGATGCTGTCCGCTTTGGTCGCCAGGTTCTCGATGACCGCGAGTTTGTCCGACACCTTCGAGCCGCCGAGCACCACCGCGTACGGCCGCTCGGTCGAGCTGGTCAGCTGTTCGAGCACCTTGATCTCGGTGGCCACCAGCGTGCCCGCGTAATGCGGCAGCAGCGTCGCGACGTCGTACACCGAGGCCTGCTTGCGGTGCACGACACCGAAGCCGTCGGAGACGAACGCACCGGGCGACCCGTCTGCGCCGCTGACGAGTTCGGCGAGCTGCCGTGCGAGCGCACCCCGCTCGTTGTCGTCCTTGCTGGTCTCGCGTGGGTCGAACCGAATGTTCTCCAGCAACAGGATGTCGCCGTCGGTCAGTCCCTCCGCGCGGGCCAGCGCGTCCGTGCCGACTACATCCCCGGCCAGCTGGACGTGCCTACCGAGCTGCTCCCCCAGCGCCTTGGCAACGGGTGCGAGCGAGAACTCCGGCGTCGGACCGTCTTTCGGCCTGCCGAGGTGCGCAGTGACGACGACCTTGGCGCCGGCCTCGGCCAGCGCCCGCAGCGTGGGCACCGACGCGGTGATGCGACCCGGGTCGGCGATGTTGCCGTCGTCGTCGAGGGGGACGTTCAGGTCGGAGCGGACGAGCACGCCCCGGCCCGAAACCCCTTCTGCCAGTAGGTCGGAGAGGATCTTGATAGAAGACTCCGCCATTGCGCTAGAGCGACTTGCCGACCAGTGCGACCAGGTCGACGAGGCGGTTGGAGTAACCCCACTCGTTGTCGTACCAGGACACGGTCTTGGCCTGATTGTCGATCACCTTGGTCAGGCCGGCGTCGAAGATCGAACTGTGCGGGTCGGTGACGATGTCGCTGGACACGATCGGCGCGTCGTAGTACTTCAGGATCCCCTTGAGCGGACCGTCAGCGGCGGCCTTGAACGCCGCGTTGATCTCTTCGGCAGTGGCCGACTTCTTCAGCTCCGCGGTGAGGTCGGTCGCCGAGCCCGTGGGGATCGGCACCCGCAGGGCGTAGCCGTCGAGCTTGCCCTTCAGTTCGGGCAGCACCAGGCCGATGGCCTTCGCGGCGCCGGTCGAGGTGGGCACGATGTTCAGCGCGGCGGCGCGGGCGCGGCGCAGATCCTTGTGCGGGCCGTCCTGCAGGTTCTGGTCCTGGGTGTAGGCGTGGATCGTGGTCATCAGGCCCTTGACGATGCCGAACTCGTCGTTGAGCACCTTGGCCAGCGGCCCGAGGCAGTTCGTGGTGCAGGACGCGTTGGAGATGATGTTCTGGCTGCCGTCGTACTTGTCGTCGTTGACCCCGAGCACGATGGTGATGTCCTCATCACTGGCGGGTGCGGAGATGATGACCTTCTTGGCGCCGGCATCGAGGTGGCCCTGCGCCTTGGCGCGGGCGGTGAAGATGCCGGTCGACTCGACCACGACATCGACACCCAGGTCACCCCAGGGCAGCGCGGCCGGCCCTTCCTTGACCTCCAGGGCCTTGATCTTGGTGCTGCCGATCACGATGGTGTCCTCACCCTCGAGGCTGATCTCCTCGGGGTAGCGACCCAGGATCGAATCGAACTTCAGCAGGTGCGCCAGGCTCGCGTTGTCGGTGAGGTCGTTGACCGCGATGATCTCGACGTCGGTGCTCTTACCCTCAGCCTTCTGCGCCGCCAAGGCCCGATAGAAGTTGCGCCCGATACGGCCGAACCCGTTAACGCCAACCCGGATGGTCACCTGAATCTCCCTTTTTCGCCCTGATACTCAACGGCCAGCCTAGTGGTGTGATTGGCGCCACGCGCGGCCTGGTCAGATTGGTGACGTCGGGCAACGATGCTGGTGACCTAGGTCCCTGCCGTTCGGCACGGGTCGCGGTGATCATGGCCATATCGCCTGCACGACGACAGGCGGAAACCGCGCCGAAGGTAGGCACATGACGGCGACCGAGGGAATTCCCGGCGGCGACACACAGGTGTTGACGCAACCCGTTCAAAACACCCACGCCCGGATGCGCCAAGCGCACTTGGTCGCCGCCGCGCGGCATCGATGTGAAGCCAAAGCACACGATCAGGCCGTGCGGACACACCGCGCCGCCGCAGCGGCGGGTATCGGCGACGTTGCCACGCACCGCCGAGCGGTGCGGGTGTATGAGGCCGCCCGTGACGAGCACCTCCGCGCCGCCGCGTTGGCGGAGCGGATGGCGGGCGACCCATAGCCGGTCGCCATCGTCCTCAATGCACCGCCAGGTTCTGGTCGGCGTAGGGATTGCCCAGCCATTTCCCGCGGATGCGCTGCAGTGTGCCGTCCTCCTCCAACTCGGCCTGCGCGACGGTGAGGCGGCCGAGGAGCGTCTGATCACCGAGCGCGACGGCGATGGCGATGTTCTCGACCGAGATGCCACGTTGCACGACTTCGACGCCGGGTATCGGCTTGACGAGCTCGTTGAGCACGGGCGCGAGCTTCATGAACGCGTCGCATTCACCGGTCGTCAGGTCGGCCAGCGCCGAGCGGATCGAGCCGTAGTCGTAGACGCGGACGGCGGCGGCCTTGCCCTGGGCGACCAAACGCTCGGCGATGGGTTGGCTGGTGTTGCCCTGTTGTACGCCGATGGTCAGGCCCTCGAGGTCGTCGATGGAGGTGACGTGCGGCAGTCTTCTGATGTCGACGGCCAGCGACTGCCCGGAGATCAGGTATGGCGGGAGGAACTGCGCCTTCTTCTCGCGGTCCGGGGTGACCGTCGTTCCCGCGGTGACGCAGTCGTACCTGGCGCCGAGTCCGTCGAAGATCCCGTTGAAGTCGACCCCCTCGTAGGCGATGAATTCGACTGTCGCTCCGATCTTCTCGGCAATGGCCGCCATCAGGTCGATGTCTAGCCCGGTGTCGTCCGGCATGCCGTTGAACGGCGGATCGGGAAAGGCCGCACCGACTCTCAGGGTTTCCATGCCGTCACATCCTCCAACTTCCGCCGAACGTGGGTTACCCGCACGCTCCGCGCTTCGAACACGTGCGTCAATCCCACACTCGGCCCACTCATGTTGAACGCTCGAGTGTGGTTCGCAACTCCTCGATCTTTTCGAGGGCGTAGGTGGCGATGGCCGCGGTGGTCATGGACGCGCCTTGACGCGCTAGCGCTTCATACGTGTCGTCGCCGAGCACACTGCGCAGGCGTGTGAGGGTGCTGCGGAACTCTGGAAAGACCACTGCGGTCAGCTCGCTATCCGCGAAACCGGCAATGACGGCCGCATGGTCATGGAGTTGCAGCCGATCCAATATGTTCGCGAGGATCGCGAGTGGGCTCCGAAGCGCAACGATGGCCCCCGAACTGTGATTGATGCGAATCCCCAGCTTCAAATGGTTGAGCGCAGCGACCATGTCGCCTTGGGATGCCTCCAGCCGTCCGATGTTGTTGGCCAGGTACGCCTCATTGGAACGGGCACCGCTTTCGTGTGCGATGACCAACCCGCGCCGCATGCCCTCGAGCGCGGCCTCCGGATCCGCCTCGCGGAAGGCGATGCCGTACGCCAGTAGCGCGAAGGACAGCGCGTAGGGGTTACCGCTGGCCTCGGCGACATCGACGACATCGGGCGCTGCGGCGATCGCCTCATCGACACGACCGGCCAGCGCAAGTGCAAGGACCCGATTCGCCCTGACAATGCCGATCGAGTCCTCGTTGTGCTCGAGATAGGTGTCGTACCAGTTGATGCCACTGTCGACGTCACCAAGAGATACGTACAGGCCACCGAACAAGCCATCCGAACTGAAGGGCACCGCGCGGTGCTCGGACCGCATCGCAATACTGCCGGCATCTGCGTACGCAAGCGCATCCTCGAAACGGCCAGTCAACCAGCAGAGCGCGGCAACGACATACAAGCCCACCAGACGGGGATGGGCAGCGGTGCGCGCGGAGTCTATGAGTTCTTCCGCCCACGCGATGGGCTCTTGATTCTCCAAGGGGTAGGCCAAGATTCCCAGGAAGGTGACGATGGTGGCGGCCGTGTCGAGGTCACCGGTATCGGCTGCCCACCGAAAAGCCGAACGCAGATTGCCCAATTCGGTCATGTACCAGACGTAGGCCTCCCGCTGGCGTGGGCTGTTCCACAGTTCCAGAATGGCGGCTTCGCGACCGGCGAAGTGGCGTGCGTGTGCGTCACGCGCCCGCGCGACGTCGCCGCGGCCCGCGAGCTGTTCGTCGGCGAACTCACGGATCGTCTCGAGCATTGAGAAGCGCGTCCGTCCCGACGAATGTTCGGCCACGATCAGGGATTTGCGCACCAACGCGTCAAGCAGATCCACGATCACGTACCGATCAGCATCCGGTCGTCCCGCTACGGCACACGCGGCGTCGAGATCAAAACCACCGGCGAACACCGAACACCATTCCAGTAGCCGCTTCTCGGGGTCGTCCAGCAAGTTATAGGACCACGCCACCGCGTGGCGCAACGTCTGATGGCGCCCCAGAGCACGCCTGGATCCGACGAGGAGTTTGAGGCGGTGATCGAGATGGTCCCGAACCTCCACCGCAGTCATCGAAGACATGCGCGACGCGGCCAGTTCGATGGCCAACGGAATGCCGTCAAGCCGTCGGCAAATCTCCGCGACAGCATCGGTGTCATCGAGCATTGCCCCTGGCGCCACCCGGTGGGCTCGTTCGCTGAACAGCTCCACGGCTGCGTCGAGATCCAGCGAGCGCACGGGCCATACCTGTTCGACAGCAAGAGCGAGCCCCTCGCGGCTGGTCGCAATGATTCTCACGCTATCGGCGGACCCGAGTATGGCTTCGGCGAGATCCGCGGTCGCGTCGAGCAGGTGTTCACAGTTGTCGAACAGCAGAAGGCGGGACCGGCCCTCGAGCGCGGCAGCTATCGACTCGGTCATGGACAGACCAGGCTGCTGCGTGATGCCGAGAACGCCGGCCACCGCATCCGGCACCGCCTTCTCATCGGTGACGGCGGCCAGTTCGAAATACCAGACCCCGTCGGGAAACCGATCGGACACGCACGCGGCGGCCTCCACCGCTAATCGGGTCTTCCCGACCCCACCGACGCCGGTGAGCGTGACCATCGGCCGAGACTCCAGCGCCGCAACGATTTCGGCGAGGTCGGCATCGCGGCCGACGAAAGCGGTCGACGACCGCGGAAGATTTCCAGGAGTCGGATCGACCGTTCGCAGAGGTGGGAAATCTGTGCGCAATCCGAGGCACTGAACCTGAAACACGTTGAGGGGATTGGGGACGTCGCGCAGTTGTCGTCGTCCCAGATCGGACAACTCCACTCCGCTCAGGAGGCCTGCGGTCGATTCGGCGACCAAGATCTGACCGCCGTGGCCAGCAGCCATCAGCCGCGCTGCGCGATTGAGCACCGTCCCGAAATAGTCGTCATCACGTAACTCGGCTTCCCCGGTAGCGATCCCCATCCGCACCGGCAACTGCAACTCCCGCTGCGCATCGATCGCCGCCCCCACTGCAGACATCGGCGACGAGAACGCCGCAGCCATCCCGTCACCGCTGTGACTGAAGACGTACCCCCCATGGGCATCGATCGTGGTGCGCAGCACCTTGTCATGCGCCGCCAGCGCCGCGCGCATCGCATCCGCTTCCGACTCCCACCGACGGGTCGAACCCTCGATATCGGTGAACAAGAACGTGACCACGCCACTGGGCGGGTCCCCCGCGGGCACCTGCACAGAATCGCACACCAAGTTCGCTGAGTGGCTAGTTACGACACGTTTTCTGCCACCGGTTCACGTGCGATAACTCCACATTCGGCGACGAGCTAGGCGTCTTCGAGCAGATCCGGTGTGACGGCCGACTCGGTGTCGGGAATACCGTCCTGCTTGGCCTTGCGGTCTGCCATGGACAGCAGCCGTCGAATACGGCCCGCCACGGCGTCTTTCGTCATCGGTGGATCGGCGAGCCGGCCCAACTCTTCGAGCGACGCCTGCCGATGCTCGACGCGCAGCTTGCCCGCTGCGGCCAGATGGTCCGGAACGGTGTCGGCGAGGATCTCCAGCGCCCGCTCCACGCGCGCGGCCGCAGCGACCGCCGCCCGCGCCGAGCGCCGTAGATTCGCGTCGTCGAAGTTTGCCAGCCGGTTGGCGGTGGCACGCACCTCGCGGCGCATCCGCCGCTCCTCCCACGTCAACCTGGTGTCCTGGGCACCCATGCGCGTCAGCAATGCGCCGATGGCCTCGCCGTCGCGCACCACCACCCGGTCGGCGCCCCTGACTTCACGGGCCTTCGCGCTGACCCCGAGTCGGCGTGCCGCGCCGACGAGCGCCAGCGCCGCCTCGGGCCCTGGGCAACTGACCTCGAGCGCCGAGGACCGGCCCGGTTCGGTAAGGGATCCGTGCGCCAAAAACGCGCCACGCCAAGCAGCTTCGGCGTCGGCGACGCTACCGCCGACCACTTGTGCGGGAAGGCCACGCACCGGCCGTCCACGCAGATCCAGCAGACCGGTCTGGCGGGCCAGCGCCTCACCGTCCTTGGCGACCCGCAGGACATACCGGGTGCTCTTGCGGATACCGCTCGCCGACAGCACATGCACCACAGCGTTGTAGCCGTACAGGTCGTAGATGTCCTTACGCAGGCGCCGGGCGATGATCCCCAAATCGACCTCGGCCTCGACAACCACCCGGCCGGACACGATGTGCAGTCCACCGGCGAACCGCAGCAGCGATGCCACCTCGGCGCGGCGCGCACTCACCGAATTGACCTGAAGACGGCTGAGCTCGTCTTTGACCTCGGCTGTCATCGCCACGAGTCGTCACCTCTCGGTCCGTTCGCTGTCGGTGTGGGCACGGTCGGCGTTGGAGACGCAGGCGGCGCCGCACCACGCAACCGCACACCCTCCAGAGCCGCGGCCAACCTCGCCGGGTCATGTAAAGGTGTACCAGGTCTGGACACGTCAGCAAACTCCACTTGGGCATCCAAGATTTTCGCGGTTCGGCGCAATTGCTCACGCTCCCGCTCGGTCGGGACACGGCTGGCGTCGACGATGACCTCGTGCATCGTGAAACCCGGCGCGTGCTGCGACAACACATGGATATGACGTTCGGCCGAGAACTCCGCGGTCTCCCCGGGTTCTGCCACCAGGTTCACCACCAGCGCCCGACGTGCGGCCGTCGCCTGCAGCGCCGCCACCAGCTGCGGAACGAGCACGTGCGGGATGACGCTCGTGAACCACGACCCAGGACCGAGCACGACCAGGTCGGCGGCCATGATCGCGTCCACCGCCTGCCTGGTGGCCGGCGGGTCACCCGGTATCAACCGGACCCTGCGCACCTTCCCGACGGTGGTCGCGATCGCCACCTGCCCCCGGATCACCCGGCTCATCCGCGGATCGGATTCCAGGCCCGCCACGTCGGCCTCGATGCTCAGGCCCATCGGGCACATCGGCAGGACCCGGCCGTGGATGCCGAGGACGCGGCCCAGCTCGTCGAGCGCCGCCACCGGATCGGCGAGCACCTCGTTGAGACCCGCGAGCATCAGGTTGCCGATCGGGTGCCCCGCGAGCGCACCGTTGCCACCAAACCGATGCTGCAGGATCGTCGCCCAGAGTCGCCCATGCGGTGTGTCGGATGCCAACGCGGCCAAAGCCATTCGCAGATCACCCGGCGGCACGACATCGAGTTCGCTGCGTAGCCGGCCGGAGGAACCACCGTCGTCGGCGACCGTGACGATCGCGGTGACGTGCGGGGTGAGTCTGCGGGCCGCCGACAGCGTGGCGTAGAGGCCGTGCCCACCTCCGAGGGCAACGATCCGCGGACTCATTCGCGCCCCAAATCCCGGTGCAATACCCGCACCGTGAGGTCGTCACCGCCCTGCAGTCTGGCCGCCAGCGCCTCGGCGATCGCCACGCTGCGATGCTTACCTCCGGTGCAGCCAATAGCAACAGTCATATAGCGCTTACCCTCGCGACGGTATCCGTCGATGACGAAGTCCAGCAGACGATGGTAGGTCTCCAAGAATTCTCCGGCGCCCGGTTGGCCGAGTACGTAGTCGCGGACGGCCGGGTGCTGTCCGCTATGCGGTCGTAGCTCGTCCACCCAATGCGGATTTGGCAGAAAGCGCACATCCATCACCGTATCGGCGTCCATGGGCAACCCGTACTTGTATCCGAAGGACTCGACGGTGACATTGGTGTGAGCGACGGTTTCGCCGCCGAAGGCGCGCTCGATGCTTTCCCGCAACGCGGGAACGGGCAGTGTCGACGTGTCGATGACCAGATCAGCGGCGGCCCGGATGGGCGCGAGCATGGTCCGCTCGGCCGCAATGCCTTCTGCAAGAGTCTGATTCCCCTGCAATGGATGGCTGCGCCGGTTTTGCTCATAGCGGCGGACCAGGATGTCGTCGGACGCTTCGAGAAACAGCACCCGCGGGGTGATGTTGCGGGTGGCCAGGTCCTTGCGGACCCAGTCGAGATCGCCGGTGAACCCGCGGGACCGCACGTCCATGACCACCGCCAGCTGGGTGATCCGCGAGCCCGCCGCCAGTCCAAGCTCTACCATCCGAGCGATCAGCTCGGGCGGCAGATTGTCGGCCACATACCAGCCGAGATCCTCCAGCACCTTGGCCGCCGTACCCCGGCCTGCGCCGGACAGCCCGGTGACCAGTACGACATCGATGCCGGATCCCCCACGTTCGCCGTTGCCGGCGCCATCCTGCAATTCTTTTTGCATGCCCTGATCTGTCATCCGGATGCTCTGCTCTGATCATTGCCGATAACCGGTTCGGGCGCTCCGGAATCGGGCGGGACACCGAGAGCTTCCAGAACGGCCTTCGCCGTCGCCGCACCGATGCCGGGCACGGCGGTGATCTCCTCGACGCTGGCCTCCTTCAAGCGAGCGACCGATCCGAAATGGGTGACCAGCGCCTTACGACGATGCTCGCCGAGCCCGCGGATCGAATCCAGGGCCGACGCCGTCATCCGCTTCGACCGCTTGCTGCGGTGATAGGTGATCGCGAACCGGTGCGCCTCGTCGCGTACCCGCTGCAGCAGATACAAGCCTTCGCTATTGCGCGGCATGATCAGAGGGTCAGGCTCAGCCGGGACCCACACCTCTTCCAGCCGTTTCGCCAGCCCGATGACGGCGACATCGCTGATACCCAGCTCATCGAGCACCGCCTGCGCGGCGTTGACCTGCGGGGCTCCGCCGTCGACGACGAACAGATTGGGCGGGTAGGCGAATTTTCGCGATTTCCCTTCCAGTGCAAGCTCTGTCGGATGTTGCAGGTCGTGCACGTGCCGGTGGAAACGTCGCCGGGTTACCTCGGCGATCGACGCGACGTCGTCGGAGCGCCCCTCCCCCGCAGCGCCCCTGATCGCATAGTGGCGATAGTCGGACTTGCGCGGTAGCCCGTCCTCGAACACCACCAGCGAGGCCACGACATCGGTGCCCTGAACGTGGCTGATGTCGACGCACTCGATGCGAAGCGGCGCGTCGGCCAGACCCAGCGATTCCTGAATGCTCTGCAATGCAGCGCTTCTTGCGGTGAAGTCGCCCGCTCGCCGGAGTTTGTGCTGCGTCAGCGCATCCTGCGCGTTGCGTTTGACCGTCTCGGCCAGCGCGCGTTTGTCACCGCGCTGAGGGACCCGCACCGACACCCTCGAGCCGCGCAGCTGTGACAACCACGTCTCGATTTCTTCGGCGTTGTCCGGCAGACACGGGACCAGCACCTGCCGGGGCACCGGCGTCAACGACATATCGGCGGCGCCGTCGAGGTCGGCCTGATCGCCGTAGAACTGGGTCAGGAACTGCTCGACGAGGTACTCGAGGCCGGATTCACCAGGCTCACCGGACTTTTCGACGATCCAACCGCGCTGGCCGCGCACCCGGCCACCCCGCACGTGGAACACCTGCACAGCAGCTTCCAGATCGTCGTCGGCGAAGGCCACCACGTCCGCGTCGGTGCCGTCGCCGAACACCACGGCCTGCTTCTCCATAGCCCGCTTCATCGCGGAAATGTTGTCCCGCAACCGGGCCGCCCGCTCGAAGTCCAGCAGCTCGGCAGCACGGTTCATCTCGTGTTCCATGTCACGGATCAGCCGGTCGGTCTTGCCCGCCAAGAAGTCGCAGAAATTCTCGACGATCTGCCGGTGCGACTCGGCCGTCACCCGCCCGACGCACGGTGCCGAGCACTTGTCGATGTACCCGAGCAGGCAGGGCCGGTCGATCTGCCTGTGCCGCTTGAAAACTCCCGCCGAACAGGTGCGCGCCGGAAAGACCCGGGTCAGCAGGTCGAGCGTTTCGCGGATCGCCCACGCATGCGAGTAGGGCCCGAAATAGCGAACCCCCTTGCGCCGCGCGCCGCGATAGACCATCAGCCGCGGGTACTCCTCGTTCAGCGTCACGGCGAGCACCGGGTACGACTTGTCATCGCGGTAGCGCACGTTGAACCGCGGATCGAACTCCTTGATCCAGTTGTACTCGAGCTGCAGCGCCTCGACTTCGGTGTTGACCACGGTCCACTCGACGCCGGCCGCCGACGTCACCATCTGGCGGGTGCGCGGCGCCAGGCCGGACAAATCGGCGAAGTACGAGTTCAGCCGGCTCCGCAGACTCTTGGCCTTGCCGACGTAGATCACCCGACCGTGCGGATCCCGGAACCGGTAGACACCCGGCTGGATGGGGATCGACCCGGGAGCGGGTCGGTACGTCGCTGGATCGGGCACGGATTCCAGGTTACTGCCGTCCCCGGACGAGTCCGATGAACTACCGTCGGGTGATGCGGTTTTCGGCGCTGACCAAGGTAATTGCCCCGCTGACCGGCGTCGTCTTGGTGCTTGCCGGATGTGCGGCCGACGAGAACGCGGAGCCCGACGCCGCCGGACCGTGCGCAATCGTCGCCAACGGCACCGCGGCGCCCAAGGCCCCGGCCAGCCCGACCGTCACCACGTCCCGAAATATCTCCACCAATCCCGCAGTCGCGACCGGATACCGCAAGGAAATGACCGCCGTCCGGACCAGCACCTACTCCGTGGCCACCGCCAATCCGCTCTCCACCCAAGCCGCATGTGAGGTTCTTCGCGACGGTGGCACGGCCGCCGACGCGCTGGTCGCCGCGCAGGCGGTGCTCGGTCTGGTCGAGCCGCAGTCGTCCGGCCTCGGCGGCGGCGGCTTCCTGCTGTACTACGACGCGGCGGCGGATTCGGTCCAGGCCTACGACGGCCGAGAGGTCGCACCGGCGGCGGCAACCGAGAACTACCTGCGCTGGATCTCCGACACCGACCGCACCGAACCCAAGCCCGACACCCGCGCATCCGGCCGTTCGATCGGGGTGCCTGGAATTGTGCGGCTTATGCAGGAGGTGCACGCTGAGCACGGGAAGACCGGTTGGCGCGACTTGTTCAGTCCTGCGGTCACCCTCGCCGACGACGGCTTCAAGATCAGCACGCGAATGGCGACCGCCATCGCCGGCGCTGCCTCGCAACTGAAATTGGATCCACGGGCGGCCGAATACTTCCTGAACCCTGACGGCAGCGCGAAGTCCGAAGGGACAGTCCTGACCAATCCCGCCTACGCAAAGACGTTGGGGGTCATCGCATCTGATCCGCAATCGTTTTACACCGGTGCGATCGCCGGCGATATCGTCGACGCGGTGGCCGACATCTCGGGCGGGCGCACCCCAGGCATGATGACCCGCGAAGACCTTGCCGGATACGCCGTGAAAATGCGCGAGGCGCTGTGTTCGCCATATCGCGGCAAGGTGATCTGCGGCATGCCGCCTCCCTCGTCCGGGGGCATCGCAGTCGCCTCCACGCTGGGCATCCTCGAACACTTCGCCATGGCGGGCCATAAGCCCACGGACATCGATCTAGACGGGGGCAGACCATCCGTGATGGGCGTGCACCTGATCTCCGAGGCGGAGCGGTTGGCCTACGCCGACCGGGACAAGTACGTGGCCGACACCGATTTCGTTCCGCTGCCCGGTGGCACGCCCAATACCTTGATCAACACTGACTACCTCGCGGGCCGCGCGGCACTGATCTCCGAGCAACGTTCGATGGGCACGGCGAAACCAGGAGAATTCGGCCCGCCGACCACCCCGGTGCCGCCGCCCCCGGAGCACGGAACAAGTCAGATCAGCATCATCGACGCGCGCGGAAACGCCGCATCGATGACCACGACGATCGAGTCGTCATTCGGCTCGTTCCACATGGTGGACGGCTTCATCCTCAACAACCAACTCACCGACTTCTCGGCCGAACCCACCGGACCCGACGGCGCTCCGGTCGCCAACCGAATCCAGCCCGGTAAGCGACCGCGCAGCTCGATGGCGCCCACGTTGGTCTTCGACGCGGCAGACCAGCCCGGAACGCGAGGTCCCCTGTACGCGACACTCGGATCGCCGGGCGGCTCGGTCATCATCCAGTTTGTCGTGAAAACCATTGTGGGAATGGTGGATTGGGGCCTGGACCCGCAGCAGGCGGTGTCCATGGTCGACTTCGGCGCGGCCAACACTCCGAAGACCAACGTCGGCGGCGAGCATCCCGTCATCGACACATCCGACAACGGCGACCACGACCCGCTCGTGATCGGTTTGCGCAAACTCGGACATCAGGTCGACCTGGCCGATCAGACGAGCGGATTGTCCGCGATCATCCGTGACAACGACGGTTTCATCGGTGGCGCTGATCCTCGCCGTGAGGGGCTGGTGATGGGCGACACCGGATGACCGCGAAGGTCATCCGTTTCGCCGAGTCCGATTGGAGGGTGTTCGCCGCGATTCGGTTGCGGGCTCTGATCGACGCGCTCGGAGAGCGGGATCCGCAATACCAAAAGGAAGCCGGGTTCACCGCGGCGCAGTGGCGGCGACGGCTACGCAACCACGCGCAATTCGCGACGCTCGTCGACGGTCGCCCCGTCGGGTTGATTGCCGCACAGCAGGAGAATCCGGACTCGGTGTATCTCTATTCGCTGTGGTTGGACCCGATCGTTCGTGGTCGGGGGCTGGCACGCCCGCTGGTGGCCGCTGCGGTGGACTGGGCTCGCAGCGAAGGCGTCCAGACCATCACGCTGCGGGTGGCATCCGGCAATCTGGCGGCGCGGGCCGTTTACGAGAGCCTGGGTTTCAGGTTTGCCGCCGTGTCGGACAACGCGAAACCCCGAGACGAAGTCGCGATGACGCTCAGCGTGAGTTGATGCCCTTGTAGCGTGCGAGCAGTCCACGAACGGTCTCCATCGCCTCGACTGCCCGTTCTTTGTCGACCGCCTGAATCGCCAGCACCGGAACGTACTCATCGTCTGGCAGATCCACCCGAGCCCAACGAGCGCCGGGATGGAAGGACACGTCGACGACGTCCGACCATCCAATGAGTCGATAGGTCAACAGGTTCCGCACCGCAATCCCCTGTGCACCGACTCGGACCCGCGGACGCGCGAACATCAGCACGAGCGCAGCGATGACGACACCGAGCAGGGCGATCGCCACCTGATCGGCGGTCTGGAAGATCACACCCGTCGACGCGATCTTCAGCAGTGCTCCGACGGTGACGTGCGCCGCCAGGATGAGCGCTGCTGCGCCGTACGCGAAATACGGTGTCAGATGAGGCCGTATCTCGACGTCCCAGTCGCTCATGATCGCGGCCGCCGCAGGTCGCGCAGCGTCATCGCGGTGGATATCGCCGCCGCCGCCGCCTGCGCACCCTTGTCCTCGGCCGAACCGGGCAGCCCGGCGCGATCCAGTGCCTGCTCCTCGGTGTCGGTGGTGAGCACGCCGTTGGCCACGGGGGTCGAAGCATCCAACGACACCCGGGTCAGACCCTGCGTAACTGCGTCGCAGACATAGTCGAAGTGCGGTGTTTGCCCGCGGATCACCACGCCCAGCGCTACCACGGCATCGTGAGTGGCAGCCAATGCCTGTGCGACGACGGGGATTTCGATGGCACCCAGAACGCGTACGACCGTCGGGTCGCTGATCCCGGCATCTGTGGCGACCTTGCGCGCACCGTCGAGCAGCGCGTCGCAGATCGTTCCATGCCACGTGCTGGCGACGATGGCAAGTGTCAGATCCGAGGCGTCGAGCTGAGGCAGATCGGGAACGCCTGCGCCTCCACTCAATTCAGGACTCCGTCCCGGCCGCTCACAGGGCTCCGCCGAGATCGCGCTCGGTTGGGGTGCGATCACGATCACCCAGCAGGTACACACCCTCTTCGTACGAGTCCATGGTCACGGCCTCGTGGTACTCATCCAAACCGATGAGGTCGTGGCCCATCCGGTCGCGTTTGGTCATCAAATAGCGGATGTTCTCCGCGTTGGCGCGGACTGGAAGCGGAACACGCTCGATGATGTGCAGCCCGTAGCCGTCGAGGCCGACACGCTTGGCCGGGTTGTTGGTCAGCAGCCGCATCGACCGGACCCCGAGGTCGACGAGAATCTGTGCGCCGATGCCGTAGTCGCGCGCGTCCGCAGGCAGGCCGAGTTTCAGGTTGGCGTCGACGGTGTCCTCGCCGGCGTCCTGCAGCTGGTAGGCCTGCAACTTGTGCATCAGGCCGATGCCGCGGCCTTCGTGACCGCGCATGTACAGCACGATGCCGCGACCTTCGCGAGCCACCATCGCCAGCGCGGCGTCCAGCTGCGGACCGCAATCGCAGCGCCGCGACCCGAACACGTCGCCGGTCAGGCATTCCGAGTGCACCCGGACGAGGACGTCGTGCCCGTCACCGTGCGGCCCGGCGATGTCGCCGCGCACCAGCGCCACGTGCTCGACGTCTTCGTAGATGCTGCTGTATCCGACCGCGCGGAATTCGCCGTGTCGCGTCGGGATGCGTGCCTCGGCGATGCGCTCGATGTGCTTCTCGTGCTTGCGACGCCACTCGATGAGGTCAGCGATCGAGATGAGCGCCAAGTCGTGCTCGTCGGCGAAGACCCGTAGCTCATCGGTCTGCGCCATGGCGCCTTCGTCCTTTTGGCTGACGATCTCGCAGATCGCCCCGGCGGGCTGCAGACCGGCGAGCCGGGCCAGGTCGACGGCGGCCTCGGTGTGACCTGGACGGCGCAGCACGCCACCGTCTTTCGCGCGTAGCGGCACGACGTGGCCGGGCCGGGTGAAGTCGTCGGCAATACTGGTGGGATCGGCGAGCAACCGCATGGTGGTCGCCCGGTCTGAAGCCGAAATACCGGTTCCGACACCCTTTTTCGCGTCGACGGTCACCGTGTACGCGGTGCCGTGCTTGTCTTGATTGACCGCGAACATGGGCAGCAGGCCCAGCTTGTCGCAGACCGCACCATCGAGCGGGACGCACAGATAGCCGGACGTATAGCGCACCATGAAGGCCACCAGCTCGGGGGTCGCCTTCTCGGCGGCGAAAATCAGATCGCCCTCGTTCTCGCGATCCTCATCGTCGATGACCACCACGGCCTTGCCCGCGGCGATGTCGGCGACCGCCCGCTCCACGGTGTCAAGCCTCGTCACCACATCAGTATGAACCACCCGGGCCGAAGTCTTATTCTCGCGCCCCTGACCTGGGTTTTCGGTTAATCTCCCGAGGCTTCGATCGAGCCGTCTCTGGCATCCAACAGCCGCTCGACATATTTGGCGATGATGTCGACCTCGAGGTTGACCGAGGTGCCGACGCCGGCCCGTCCCAACGTCGTCAGCTCGAGCGTCGTCGGAATGAGCGAGATCTCGAACCAGTCGTGTCCGACGGCGGAGACGGTCAGCGACACACCGTCGACGGTGATGGAGCCCTTCTCGACCACATATCTACTGAGGGCCATCGGCAGTGCGATCCGCACCACCTCCCAATGCTGCGCGGGGGTGCGCGCGATGACGTGACCGGTTCCGTCTACGTGGCCCTGCACGATATGACCCCCGAGGCGGCTGTTGACCGCTGCCGCGCGCTCCAGATTCACCCGGCTCCCCACGCCGACACCGCGCAGGCTGGATCTGTTCAGCGTCTCGCCCATGACATCGGCGGTGAACGCACCGTCGGAACGCACCTCGACCACGGTGAGGCATACACCGTTCACCGCAATCGAGTCACCGTGGCCGGCATCTGAGGTGACGATGGGCCCGCGGATGGCGAACCTCGCGGAGTCGCCCAGGTCTTCCTTGCCGACGATTTCGCCCATTTCTTCGACGATTCCGGTGAACACGCCGCCAGACTAATCCCCCATACAAGAAAGTCCAGCTCATCGGCTACTTCTCCGCTCCCGCGCGCGCCCGGCTAAAGGTTGCTGATGCCCCCACCCACTACGATGCAGTCATGCCGACCCGCCTCTTGGCGATCTTCGCCGCGCTTTTCACTTCCGTCGCTCTGCTCGCAGGGTGCTCAAGCTCCGAGGACGACTCGAACCTGCCCGACGCCGCGACGCTGCTGCAGCAGTCCGCCGAGACCACCAAGAGCCAGACCAGCGCGCACCTGCTGCTGACGGTGCAAGGCGAGATCGCGGCTCTTCCGATCGAGTCGCTCGAAGGCGATCTGACCCTCAAGCCCGCCGTCGCCGCGGAGGGCAAGGCCAACCTCTCGTTCCTGGGCACCCGCCTCGAGGGCGTCGGCTTCGTCGTCCTCGACGGCACCTTGTACGCCGCCATCACGGCCGGCACCTACCAGGACTTCGGGCCGGCCGCCGATATATACGACGTCTCGGCGCTCCTGTCGCCTGAGAAGGGTGTGGGCAACGTCATATCCAATTTCTCCGACCCCAAGGCCGAGGGCCGCGAGACCATCAACGGCGTAAAGACGGTCCGCGTGACCGGAAAGATCAGCGTCGATGCCGTGAACGCGATCGCGCCACAGCTCGCGGTGACAGAGCCGGTGCCCGGCACGGCGTGGATTGCCGAAGAAGGCGATCACGAACTGGTCCAGGTCAAGATGGAGCCCGCCCAGGGCCAAGCCGTCACGATCGCGATCTCGGACTGGGGTAAGCCGGTCACCGTCAACAAGCCGACGGTCTGATGCAGGCTTCGACCGAAACCGCGCAGCCGGAGACCGCCGGTCGGCGCATCGCGATCAGCGCAGGCAGCCTTGCCGTGCTGCTCGGTGCTCTCGACACCTATGTCGTGATCACGATCATTCGCGACATCATGAACGATGTCGGCATCGCGGTGAACCAGATCCAGCGGGTCACTCCGATCGTCACCGTGTACCTGCTCGGCTACATCGCGGCGATGCCACTGCTGGGCCGCGCGTCGGACCGGTTCGGTCGAAAGATGTTGTTGCAGGTCAGCCTCGCCGGTTTCGCCGTCGGCTCGGTGGTCACGGCGATGTCGACGGATCTCGACATTCTCGTCATCGGGCGGTTGATCCAGGGCATTGCCAGCGGTGCGCTGCTCCCGGTCACGCTGGCGCTCGCCGCCGACCTGTGGTCGAGCCGCAAACGTGCCGCGGTGCTCGGAGGTGTCGGCGCTGCCCAGGAACTCGGCAGTGTGCTCGGACCCATCTACGGCATCCTGCTGCTCTGGGCGTTCGGCCATTGGCAGTCGGTGTTCTGGGTCAATGTGCCGCTCGCGATCATCGCCATGGTGATGATCCACTTCAGCCTGCCTGCTCGTCAGAAACCCGAGAATCCAGAGAAGGTCGACGTCGTCGGCGGTCTGCTGCTCGCGTTGACCCTGGGCCTGGCGACCTGGGGCCTCTACAACCCCGCCCCGGACGGCAAAGAGGTATTACCGCGCAACGGTGTCATTTTGCTCATCGGCGCTCTGATCGCGGCCGTGGCGTTCTTCGTGTGGGAGCGGTTCGCCAAGACCCGGCTGATCGAGCCCGCAGGCGTGCACTTCCGGCCGTTCCTCGCGGCGCTGGGCGCGTCCCTGGTCGCGGGCGCCGCCCTGATGGTGACGCTCGTCAACGTCGAGCTGTTCGGTCAGGGAGTGCTGGACAAGGACCAGATCGAGGCCGCCCTGCTGCTGCTGCGGTTCCTCGTCGCGCTGCCGATCGGGGCTCTGCTCGGCGGCTGGATCGCCACCAAGGTCGGCGACCGGATCGTCGCGTGCGCCGGACTGTTGATTGCCGCAGGCGGTTACTACCTGGTCTCTGGTTGGCCCGCGGACGTGCTTTCGGCCCGCCATGACCTCGGCTTCATCTCGTTGCCGATGCTGGATACCGACCTCGCGATCGCCGGTCTGGGATTGGGTCTGGTCATCGGCCCGCTGACGTCGGCGACGTTACGTGTGGTACCCGCCGCCCAGCACGGCATCGCCTCGGCGGCCGTCGTGGTTGCCCGCATGATCGGCATGCTGATCGGCGTTGCGGCGCTGTCCGCATGGGGCCTGTACAAGTTCAACCAGTACCTGCAGGAGCGTCTCGCGGCACTGCCGCCCGCGGACGCCGACTCCCCCGGTGGGCTGATAGTGGCCGCTACCGCGCGGGTGAGCGAGGCATCACGTCAGGCCTACGTCCTGCAGTACGGCGAGATCTTCAGGATCACCTGCATGGTGTGCATCGTCGGGGCGGCCATCGCCCTGCTGATCAGCGGTCGTGACGAGCACGCTGACGAGCCCGAACCCGTCGAAGACGTCCCGAAGCGGGTGCGGGCCGGTTCACCGGCCGACGACAACCCGACTCAGGCATTCGAGACGCCGACACACCGCATTTCGAGTCAGTCTGCGGATGAGACGGCCCGCCTGGAACAACCGCGGGGCCACCGCCGGGCCGATTGATTCCGGTCAGCAGCGCTCGAGTCCCCGGCGCATCAGGGTGTGCTCGGGTACTGATTGCGGCTCATCGACCGACAGGCCCTTGATCGCGTCCCAGATCAACCCCTTGAGGTTGCGGGGATCCATTGTCCGATCATTGAGCCAGTCCTGCAATGCAGTCATGCTCGTCGTCCTTCGTTCGTGCTCACCCGCGCAGCTCGTCGGTGAAAGCGCGATATCCGGCAGAAAACGCAGCCGGACCAAAATGGCCAGCTCTGGTACGAGTGTACCGACCTGAACGGCCCTGTTTGTTGCTCACCACGCCGGGTATGCGTGAAAAAGCGACGATCAAAGGACAAAAATTCATGGCAACTTCACTGAATGGCAAGACTATTGCGTTCCTGGTCGCGCCCGAAGGCGTTGAGCAGGTCGAGTTGACGGAACCGTGGAAGGCGGTGGAACAGGCGGGCGGGACACCTGAACTCGTGTCGACCGAAGTCGGCAAGGTCCAAGGCTTCAACCATTTGACTCCGGCCGACACGTTCGAGGCGGACAAGGCGGTGGGCAGCGTGTCCGCATCCGACTACGCCGCGCTGGTCCTGCCCGGCGGTGTCGCCAATCCCGACTTCCTACGCACGAACAGCGACGCCGTCGCCTTCGCCAAGGGCTTCTTCGACGAAGGGAAACCCGTCGCGGTCATCTGCCACGGGCCATGGACGCTCGTCGAGGCCGATGTGGTGCGCGGCCGCACGATCACCTCGTGGCCCAGCGTCAAAACGGATCTGGTCAACGCCGGCGCAAATTGGGTCGACGATGAAGTCGTCGAATGCTCGCGCGGCCCAAACACATTGGTTTCGAGTCGCAAACCCGATGACCTACCCGCCTTCTGCAAGTCGTTGGTCGGGGTCATTTCGAAGGTCACATCGTAGCCAAACCCGACCCGCGGACGCGCAACCGTCGGTAACGTCGCCAGCATGCTGATGGCCGCGCTGCGCGACATGCAGTGGCGACGACGGCGATTCGTCATCGCGATCCTGTCCACCGCGATCATCTTCGCGATGACACTCGTTCTCACCGGTCTAGCCAACGGGTTCCGCGTGGAGGCCGACAAAACCGTCGATTCTCTCGGCGTCGACCTCTTCATCGTCAAGGCCGGTGCGTCAGGTCCATTCGTCGGAGCGACGCCGTATGCGCCGGTGGAACTGCGCAGGATCGCGAACGCGCCCGGCGTGGAGGCGGCCGCTCCCCTCGCCTACGCAGGCGGAACGGCCACACTCGATGGTTCGACGCGCAACGTGGACATCTTCGGGGCGCCGGAGAACGGTCCGGGCATGCCCGCGGTCTCGGAGGGCCGGCCGCCGTCGGCACGGTACGAAGTGGCGGTTTCGTCCACGCTCGGCAAGGCCATCGGCGACGAGGTCGAAATCGCCTCGCACAAGCTGCGCATCGTCGGCATCGTGGAAAACTCCACCGCGCTGGCGAATCTGCCCAACGTGTTCCTCACCACCGAGGGCGCGCAACAACTGGTGTACGCAGGCGAACCCCTCGTCGCATCGATCGGCGTGCGCGGCGGCCTCGACGAGGCGCCCCCCGGATACCGTGCCATCGACCGCAACGGTGCCGTCGAGGATCTGCTGCGGCCGCTTAAGGTGGCCGTCAACTCGATCACGATCGTCGCTGTGCTGCTCTGGGTGGTCGCCGCCCTCGTCGTGGGCTCGGTGATCTATCTATCAGCGCTCGAACGTCTCCGAGACTTTGCGGTGTTCAAGGCGATTGGAGTGCCCACCAAAGCCATCGCCGCCGGGCTCGCGATGCAAGCGATCATCGTGGCGTTGCTCGCCGCCCTTGTCGGCGCCGGACTTTCCATGTTGCTCGGGCCGCTGTTCCCGATGCAGGTCATTGTTCCCGCCGAGGCGTTCATCGCGCTGCCCGCCATCGCGATCGTCATCGGATTGATCGCTAGCGCAACTGGTTTGCACCGTGCCGTTTCGGTCGATCCCGCCCTCGCGTTCGGGGGTCCCTGACATCGTGGGCGATCTCAGTATTCAGAACCTGGTGGTCGAATACGCCAGCGGCGCCGACACCGTGCGCCCCATCGACGGCTTCAACCTCGATGTGTCTGCCGGCTCACTCGTGATCCTGATGGGCCCGAGCGGGTGCGGAAAGACGACACTCCTGTCGTGCCTCGGCGGCATCTTGAAGCCGAGTTCAGGCGCCATCAAGTTCGGTGACGTCGACGTGACATCGCTTGAGGGTCATGAGCTTTCGAATTACCGTCGCGAAACCGTGGGCATCGTGTTTCAGGCGTTCAACCTCGTGCCCAGCCTCACCGCGCTCGAGAACGTCATGGTGCCGCTGCTCGCGGCGGGCCAACCGCGCCGCGCGGCCCGCAAGCGCGCCGGGCAACTGCTCGCACGCGTCGGACTCGAGGAGCGAATGTCCCACCGGCCGGGCGATCTCAGCGGCGGTCAACAGCAGCGGGTGGCGGTCGCGCGGGCGATTGCACTCGATCCGCCGCTGATACTGGCCGACGAACCCACCGCGCACCTGGATTTCATCCAGGTGGAGGAGGTTCTGCGACTCATCCGCGAACTCGCGAGCGGTGACCGGATGGTCGTCGTCGCGACCCACGACAGCCGGATTCTGCCGTTGGCCGATCGTGTCGTCGAGCTCGTTCCCGATTTCGCGTCGACGGACCGCGCTCCCGACACCGTCGAGTTGGAGGCCGGAGATGTGCTGTTCGAGCAGGGCACGATGGGCGAACTGATCTACGTCGTCGCGGAGGGCGAGCTCGAGATCGTCCGCGAATTGGCCAGCGGCGGTGAAGAATTACAGAAACTGGCCAAGCGGGGCGACTATCTCGGCGAGATCGGTCCGGTGTTCCACCTCCCCCGCTCGGCGACTGTGCGCGCTCGGACCGACGCGACCGTCATCGGCTATACCGTGCGGGCGTTCCGGGAGCGCCTTGGCATTGGCGGTGTGCGCGATCTGATCGAGCACCGGCCACTGAGCACCGATCCCGATTCCGAACCCGAATCCGATCCGGACCCCGAACCCGAATCCGACTAGTTCGGAACCAGGCTGAGCAACACGTCGGGCCCGATCGACTCGACACCGTCGAACCGCCAGCGCTGCGCATGCGCGATCGACAGCACGCCGACATCATCGATCGCGGTGATCGGGCCGCCCAAGAGGATGGGGCCGATGTAGGCCAGGATGCGGTTGATAACGCCGGCGCGGAGAAACGCGCCCGCCAGCGTCGGTCCGCCCTCGAGCAGCACATCGGTCCGGTCCGAGAGCGCCTTGATGACCTCGTGCGGATCTCGGGTCCTGATCACCATCGTCCGCGAGTCGTCGTTCAGAACCTTTGCCTCAGAGGAAATTTCGCGCTCCCCAACCACCACCCGCAACGGCTGGCGTTCCGCCAGAGAGCCATCCGGCAGCCGCGCGGTCAGCAGCGGGTCGTCCACGAACACCGTGCCGGTACCGACGAGCACCGCGTCGGCCACGGCGCGCCTGCGGTGCACGTCGGCGCGCGCCGCCTCACTGGTGATCCACTGACTGGAGCCGTCCGCCGCGGCACTTCGACCGTCGACACTCGTCGCGAATTTCCATGTCACATGCGGCTGCCCGGTCCGCTGTTTGTGCAACCACTCCCGCAGCGGTCCACCGGCAACCTGATCAGCCAGCACGCCGGCGGTTACCTCGAGTCCGATGTCAGCCAGCCGCGACGCCCCGCCCGCCGCTACCGGGTTCGGATCCGCGACGGCGTAGGCCACCGCCGAAACACCGGCCGCGACAAGCGCATCCACGCAGGGCGGAGTGTGGCCATGGTGATTGCACGGTTCCAGCGTCACCACCGCCGTGCCGCCGACGGCGCGCTCCCCCGCTCTGCGCAGCGCCAGCACCTCGGCATGCGGGCCTCCCGGCGGCTCGGTCGCCCCGACGCCGGCGACGTCGTTGTCGCTGTCCAGGATCACCGCGCCCACGGGCGGATTGGGATATGTCGCACCCTTGACCCGGTCGGACTGTTCGATCGCCAGCCGCATCGCGGCCTCGAGGTTCATAGCTGAAGATGCGGGGATGCGTCTGCCGCCCGGCGCCGCAACGACTCCACAGCGACGGCGGGGTCCGCCGCGCTGTAGACCGCCGAGCCGGCCACGAAGCAGTCCACTCCGGCCAGCGCCGCCTCTTCGATGGTGTCGGCGTTGATGCCGCCGTCGATCTCGACCACGATCGTCAGCTCCCCCGCGTCGACGAGTCGGCGGATGGTCCCGACTTTCGGCAGCACCTCGGGGATGAACTTCTGGCCACCGAATCCTGGCTCGACAGACATGATCAGCACGGTGTCGAACTCGCGCAGGATCTCGAGGTACGGCTCGATAGGCGTGCCGGGTTTGACGGAAAGTCCGGCCTTGGCCCCCGCGGCGCGAATGTCGCGCGCCACGCCGACGGGGTTGTCGGTCGCCTCGGCGTGAAACGTCACGTTGTAGGCACCCGCCTCCGCGTACGGCGGCGCCCAACGCTCGGGGTTCTCGATCATCAGGTGGCAGTCCATCGGGATGTCGGTTCGCTTGAGCAGGGCTTCGACGACCGGCAACCCGATGGTCAGGTTCGGCACGAAGTGGTTGTCCATCACGTCGACGTGCAGCCAGTCCGCACCGGCCACTGCGGCGGCCTCGTCGCCCAGCTCGGCGAAGTCGGCGGCCAGAATCGACGGCGCGATCAGCGGCTTCGGCATGGCCTCACCCTACTTTGAGCGCCGCGGCGAACATCGCATCGGTGCCATGCCGGTGCGGCCACAACTGCACGTGGGGACCGTCACCGAGGCCGTCGACCGGATCGAACAGCGGCCGGGTGTCCAGCGCCGTCACAGGGTGGCGACGCAGCGCGTCGGCGACGACGCCCACGGTCTCGGCGAGATGCGGCGAGCAGGTGGCATACAACACCACACCGCCCGGCCGGGTGAGCCGGATCGCCGAGGCCAACAGCTCGCGTTGCAGTTTGGCCAGCTGCGGGACATCGCCGGGCATCCGACGCCAGCGCGCCTCGGGCCTGCGCCGCAGCGCCCCCAGCCCGGTGCAGGGTGCATCGACCAGCACCCGATCGAAGCCGGGATCCAGCCCCGGATCCCGGCCGTCGACGCGAAGCACATCGACCGGCAGCCCCTTGGTGTTCTGCTCGACGAGTTCGGCGCGGCGTTCGGCCGGTTCGATCGCGGTCACCCGGCCGCCGTCGGCAAGCGCCGCCAGCAGCGCCGTCTTGCCGCCGGGCCCGGAACACAAGTCCAGCCAGCGTCCGGTGTCCGGGCCGTCCAGCTCGGCACGTGTCAGGGCGAGGGCCACCAGTTGGCTGCCCTCGTCCTGAACGAGCGCGGCGCCGTCTCGGATCGCGGCGAGCCGGCCTGGATCGCCGCCCGGTAGGTACACCGCATACGGCGAGTAGCGGCCGACGGTGCCGTCGACCTGCTCGGCCAGCTGTGCGGCGGTCAGCACACCGGGGCGTGCGGCCAGATGGACGACAGGCCGTTCGTCATCGCTGCTCAACAGTGTGTTCAGCTGTCCGGCGTCGGCGCCGAGCGCGTCGGCGAAGGCCTGCGCGATCCAGCGGGGATGCGCGTGCACGAATGCCGCATGACCGATGGGATCGGTGGTGGCTTCGGGGGCCAGCTCGCTCACCCAGCTCGCCTCGTCGCGGCCCGCGATCGTGCGCAGCACACCGTTGACGAAACCTGCTCGTGCTGAATCGAATTCGATACCAGCCTGTTCGACCGCGGTCGACACCGCCGCGTGCGGTTCGACGCGGGTTCGCATGAGCTGGTAGGTGCCTAGGCGAAGCAGATCCAGCAACACCGGATCGATATTGTCCGGGGAACGTCCCGCTGCCGCAGCGATGATCGCGTCGAGTAGGCCGCGGGTGCGACAGGTGCCGTACGTCAGTTCGGTCGCGAAGGCGGCGTCCCGCCCGGTGATTCCGCGGTCGCGCAACATCGCGGGAAGCGCAAGGTTTGCGTAGGCATCCTTCTCCGACACCGCGCGAAGAACGTCGAATGCGGCGCGACGGGCCGGGTCGAGCGGCTTACGGCGCGTAGGACGCTTGTTGTTTCGAGGCCTGGTCATTGTGCCCGCGCGTTTTCGTCGAGACGTGCGCCGCGGGCCCAGTCCACGGCATTCATCGGCTTCTTTCCCGGGGCTTGGATGACACCGAGCGCGACGGGCTGCGAACCGGTGCCGATGTGCACGCCCTTACGTTCAACTCGGATTGTCCCGGGTGGCAGCGTGTCCGCGGACTGCTCGACGCTGACGGGCCCGACCTTCACTCGCAGATCCCCGATCATGGTCCACGCGCCGGGGTTTGGCGTGACCGCCCGGATACGGCGCTCGACGACGTGCGCGGGCAGGTCCCATCGCACCCGGGCCTCCTCGACGGTGATCTTGGGCGCGATGGTGATGCCGTCGGACGGTTGCGGCACGGCCGTCAGCGATCCGTCGGCGATGCCGTCCAGGGTTGTGGCCAACAGCGCCGCACCCGAGATCGACAGCCGCTCAAGCAATTCCCCCGCAGTATCGGTGGGCCGGATGGTTTCGGTGACCACGCCGTACACCGGTCCCGAGTCGAGCGCGGGTTCGATCTGAAAGGTGGTGGCGCCCGTCACGGTGTCGCCGGCGGCGATGGCTGCTTGCACGGGGGCCGCACCGCGCCATGCCGGCAGCAGCGAGAAGTGCAGGTTGATCCAGCCATGCTTGGGCACGGCGAGCAGTCCCTCGCGCAGCAGGGCACCGTATGCGACCACCGCGCAGCACTCGGGTGCCAGCGCGGCCAGCTCTTCGATGAACTCCTCGGAGTTGGGCTTGGTCGGCCGCAGCACGGGGATGTCGTGGTCCATGGCGAATCGTGCCACCGGCGACGGCGACGGTGTGCCCCGCCTACCGACGGCGGCGTCGGGACGGGTCAGCACGGCGACTACATCGTGACGTGGTGATTCGACGAGCCACGCCAGCGAGGGCAGGGCGGGCTCGGGGGTGCCTGCGAAGACAAGACGCACCGCGCCAGTCTAGAAGCGCCCCCACCCGGAAAAATTCAGCGAGGCGTTTGGTAGTACTCCTGCTCACTCACACCGGTCAGCGGTGCGACGAACATCCAGGGGATGGTGGTGATCAACCCGTTCAGGGTGGCCACCGAATCGTTGTAGTACTGACGCGCGAAGGCCAGCTTGTTCTCGGTGTCGGCCAGGTTGTCCTGCAGGTTCAGGAAGTTGTTCGACGAGTTGAGCTGCGGATAGCTCTGGCCGAGCGCCAGCAGCGGCGCCAACGCGGAATCCAGATCCTTCTCGGCGGCGCTGCGCTGGGCTACCGACGTGCCGCTTGTCGCCGACGTCAGCGCGGCGCGTGCGTTCGTGACGTGGTCGAGAATGCCCTTTTCGTGGACGGCGAACGTCTGCACCGTGTGCACCAAGCTCGGGATCAGCGACGCCCGCCGGGTCAGCTCGACATCGATGCCGGACAGTGCTTCGGCGACCCGTACGTGCGCCGAGCGGATCCTGTTGTAGCCCAACACGAAGATGATCAGTGCCGAAAGCGCCAGCACCAGCACGATGACGAGCAACAACCTCACCATGATCCGCCTCCTCCTCCACCGCCGCCGCCACCGCCACCGCCGGAGCTGAAGCTGCTGCTACTGCTGCCCCCGCTGGAGGACGACGACTGCGACGCAGTGTATGCACCGATCGATGACGACAACGCGGACTCGAAGCTGTCGAAGTCCGGGCCACCGGAGCCCCCGACAAAGCCCGAGCTCCTCGCCGACGACGAGTGATACCAATCGGGTTGCGGTGCAACGGTACCCGTCGTCGTCTCGTATTTCTTCGCCCACAACGCCGCGGCGCCGGCGGCCACCGCGAACGGAACGTAGGCCATGTAGAGGTCCTTGCGCGCCCCGAAGTCGAACCGCGCCTCGGACGAGTCGGTGGTCAGCATGCGGTGGAATCCGCCTGCACGCGACCATAGTTCGCGGCCGGCCTCGGTGCGCCTGGTACCCACACCGTCCTTCCAGGACGCCGAGGAGAACAGGAAGAATGCCGCGAACGGCAGCGCCCACATCGTGGTCGGGAAGCCCCAGCGGAAGAAGCCGAACAGCATCAGGATGAAGGCGATCGCGTTGGCGGTGCGCACCCACATTTCCTTCTTGCGCTTGACCATCAGCCCGTTGTCGAAGGCCCACTTCCGGACCTCCTCGGCCATATCCGTCTTGGCCTTGCTGAGCTTCTTTCCCGCTTTGGCAGTCTGCTTGGCCTCGAACTCCCGGCCGGGGCCCTGCACGTTGAGCGCCTTTGCGACCGCGACGCTGACCGGATCGATGTTCGCCCACGCGTCCCAGTCCGCAGCCCTGCTGCGGATGTTCCACTGTTTGTCGTTGACCTGCCGCATGTCAATCAGGCCGCGGTCGGCGAGATAGAACAGCGTGGCGGTCAGGCCGCTCTTGGGCACGCTCTCGGTGCGGATGTATTCGGTTTGCACCGGACCCAGTCCGGGCGGCGGCCCATATTGCAGCGGGAACCCGGGTGAGGGTTCAACGGTGGTGCGGTAGTACAGGATTGCGCCGAGCGCGCCGGCGACGGTGAGCGCGAGCACCCACAGCACGCCGCCCATGGACTGGCCGAGGACGCGATCCCAGGCAAAGGACCACGGCACCTCGTTGCGCGGCGGGGTCGGCACGTCCACGCCGGCGCGCAGCGTCACCGGGGTCCGCGGCGCCAGGTTCGACGCCGACAACTCGACCCGCTTCCCGCTGACGGTCAGATCGTCGCAGGCCCGGCCGATGCCGAAGCCGACAGAGCACTGGGCGCGTCCGACGTCGCCGGGCAGAGTCACCGAAATCTGGGCACGATCGATCTCGTTGTTCCACGCCTGCGCGATGACATTCCAGAAGAACACAGAGGGCGATCTCGAGTCGTTGCCGGTGGAGTCGGCGAACTTCTTGTCGGCGCCGGTTGTGCCCGGATCAAGGACACCGTCGATGTTGTAGCGGATCTCGAAGACATGCGTGCCGTAGCTGAGGTATTCGTCCGGATCGCCGATCTTCGCCACGCGGAATCGCTCGCCGCCTTCCCAGAGCATCTGGTAGGGCGCCGGTTCGCCGTCGAGCAGGATCGACGTGATCTCCGGGATCTGCCGCACCCCCGGATCGTTCTGATTGTCGACCGCCCAGTACTTGAAAAGCCCGTGCCGACCGCCCGGGAATTCGGCAGTGATCGTCTCCACCGCATCGAGGCGCCCGCCGGCACTGACGATGAGATCCACGTCGTAGTTGCTGAAGACCACGGGGTCGTCGGCGTCAGAAGCCTCCGCCGATGGGCGGAACACGACCGGCCACAGCACACCAACGGCGATGAGCGCCAACGGAATAAGCATCAGAAAGAAGCGACGCACGCCAACCTCCTGTCCACCACACGCCGGGCTGCCCGCATTACCCTATGTGCAAGGGGTCGATTTGCACACGCACCGGCTCGTTCTCGCGCCGCGCACTGAGCACACCGGCGGCGCGCCGCAGCGCCGCCGCGAGCGGCAGTCCGGCGTCGCGCGGCACTCGCACCAGCATCCGATTGACCGGCTTCTCCGGCGGCGTGCCGGGCGGTCGACGTGCGCCGGGTGGCAGGTCGACGGGCCCGAGCAGGTCGGCGTCGTCGGGCAGTTCCGCGGTGTCGATCATCGCGCGCACAGCGTCGGGCGCTCCGTCGATCGCGGCCATGTGCACCGCGGGGGGCAACCCGACCTCCGCGCGGGCGTCGAGCTCGGATTCGGCGTGGCCGACGGGATCCCACCGGATCAGCGCCTGCACAGTGGGGATGGCGGATTCGGCGACCACCGCCACGACGCCGCCGTCGGCACGGCTGCGGACGAGAGCGGCGGCGGCCATCCAGCGGCGCAACGCGTCCTCGGAAGCCCGCAGATCCTGCCGTCCGAGCAACGCCCACGTGTCGAGGAGCAGGGCGGCGCCATAACGGCCTGCAGCGAGCGGTTCCGCGCCGGGTGTCGACACGACCACGGCCGGCTCCGCAGGCACCGCGCCGACCATCGCGTCGCCGCCCGATGTCACGACGGTGACACCGGGAAATGCGCGGCCCAGTTCCTCGGCTGTCCGACGGGCACCGACGACGACGGCCCGCACGGCGTCGGATCCGCAGCGCGTGCAACGCAGTGCCGGTTCCTCTCGGCCGCACCACCGGCACATCGCGCCCGCGGCGTCGCGTGCGGGCAGCGACAGCGGGCCCGTGCAGTGCCTGCAGCGGGCGATCGTGCGGCAGCGACTGCACGCCAGCGCGGGCACATATCCGCGGCGGGGTACCTGGACGAGTACGGGCAGCCCGGATGTCAGCGCCGTACGCGCGGCCTGCAGCGCCATCGACGGCAGCCGCGCCGTCCGTGCCGCCGGATCGCGTTCCTGGGCGAAACCGCTGTCCTCGATCGCGATCACGCGCGGAGACCGTGCCCGCACCTCCTGTCGGGTGGCGACCAGATCGTGCGCCCAACCGGTGCGGACCAGTGCCTGCGCCTCGGCGGTGCGCGCAAAACCTCCGATGAGCGACGCGCAGCGCAGCTGGTGAGCCCGCAGCATCGCTACTTCTCTGGCGTGCGGGTAGGGGGCACGCGGCTCGGCGAGTGTGTCGTCGCCGTCGTCCCACACCATCACCAGTCCCAGATTCGCCACCGGCGCGAAAACCGCGCTGCGGGTACCGATGACGATGCGTGCCCCGCCCCGCAACACCGACAGCCATCGCCGATAGCGTTGTGCGGGGCCAAGACCCGCGGACAGCGCCACCACATGAGCCTCGTCGATCAGGGTGATGGCCGCGGCGTGCATCGCGTCGACGTCGCGCTGGTCGGGCAGGACGATCAGGGCGGCGCGGCCGGTGTTCGCGGTCGCCGCGGCCAGCTCGGCAAGACGTTCCGGCCAACCTTCCCCTGGCAGCGCCTGCCACACCGCGCGTGCGGCGCGCCCGTCGTACAGGGCGGCGACGTACTGCTGGCCGCCGCGGTACGCGGCCCACGCTGTGGTGTCCACGGGTTCGACGGCCAGGGGTTTCTGCTGCGGTGGGGGCTGCTTTTCGACGTTGGCATGGCGCGGTGGGACGGCGAGCCGCAATACGTCGGCCCGGGTGCCGCCATACCGGGCGGCGACGGCGTCGGCGAGCCTGCGCACGTCGGGCGTCAGCACCGGCTCGGCGGAGACAACCCGATCCAGCCAGCCGAGCTTCCCGACATGGTCCGTCTCCGAACGCCTTTCGAGCACGAATGCGTCGACCAGGCGGCCGTGGAATCGCACCCGCACACGCACCCCGGGTTGCGCGTCGTCGGACTGCTCAGCAGCGACCAGATAGTCGAATTCGCGGTCGAGATGCGGCACCGACAGCATCGGGAGCACGCGCGCAATGGGCTCGTGCTCGGCCTGCTGTCGCGTGCTGGTCACCTATGCAGATGTAGCAGATGACGCCGACGGATCTGCCGCGCGGCCGAAGAAGAAGCCCGCGGTGATGAGCAGCAGCGACGTCGCGTACGCCCACCAGATCGGTACGGCGAGCATCTCTGTGTTTGTTGGCGTCAATACGAACTTGGAGATGCCGATCATGCCGTCGGAGACCGCGAAGCACACCGCGCCGAGCGCGGTCCACGGCGTCGGCAGCCGGGCCATCAGCGCCGTGCACACCATGGCGCCGAGCACCGCGATGTAGAGCGTCACCGGTACAGCCATGCCCTCGGCGATCAGCCGTGGCCAGAACCACACCAACAGGGCGATACAGGCGCACACCGTGATCGCCGCAGCCGCCAGCCGAGGCCTCGACCGCGCCGCCAGCGGGAGAAGCGCGGCCAGGAAGCACAGGTGCGCGACGAGGAATGCACCGAGGCCCAGCACAAACGACGGCTCCCACCACGGCATCGCCAAGAAGAAGTCGCCCGCCGCCGAGAACAATAGCGCCGCCAACAACCATCGGCGTTCGCGAGCGACGGGGTGCGCCAGCGCGGCGGCGGCGAGCAGCACCGCCGTCGCCGCCTTGACCTCGGGTTGCAATGCGAACTGGCCGGTCAGCTCGGCGCCGGCCGGCAATCGAAGCGCCGTCACGATCAGAAACGCGCCGTAACCGGCGCCGACGACCGCGGCAGTTACCCACAGAAGCCTGGTTCGTGGGTGTGCGTGCCGTGTCCCCATGTCCGTTTCTGGGGAGAAGCCGGCCGTCGACGCCATTCTGCAGAAGGTAGTGGAAGCCGTCCCGTTTCAGTTGACATCCGACGGAGGTTTTGCAGAAGCGCACCGGCGTTTTCAGGGTGGTACCCGCTGCCACGAACGCCGTCGATCGTGCACTGTGTTGGCTTCGGAGCGCGTTACATCCGGCCTAAGCTCGCGACGCCCTGTTCCCAAGCGCGAAAGTATTCAAATGCCGGAAGATGTTGCGCGAGTGGTCGACTCGGACTCATTGGCACCACACAGGACGCGCCGCCAGGCTTTCGGGACCGTTCAAACGACGATCGCGGACCCCACGTCGCGGCGCCCACCAACCTCAAGAGGTTCGCTGTGGCCTGAAACCGCTGTTGCTGACACCAGTGCCTAGCTCGCGACGCAGGACGGGGCGATGGGCTCCCATTTGTCTAGCTAGGCAAACATTATCGATAACCGTGCTGACATCAATACGTCGATCGGAATACAAACAACACTACAAAAGGTGTCCCCGGGTTGTTTACTCGCCCGGGCGGCCCGGAATATTTCATACTTTCGTTGCCGACAATTACGCGTGTTTGCCGGTCACTTGCGCTGCGTCAGTGTTAGCTTGCAATCATCGCTGAGTTCGCTGCATGAGCGAACGGAGTCCGTTGGGGGAATCTCATGGGATATAGCAGTCATGTAGGCCGCGTCGGCGCTCTCGCGGTTGCGTTGGGGGTCGGCTTCGCGATCGCACACGGCGGTGGGGTGGCCTGCGCCGAGACCGGGTCAGAAGCCAGCGACAGCCCGTCCGCCGATGCGGGTCAGACGAACAACACCGACACGACGACGGACAATCCCGCCACTCAGACCGATACGACCAACCCCACCAACCCCACCGATCTGAACAGCGAATCGCAAAACGACACGGGCACATCCAATCCGCCCGTGAGCGAGGGCGGTACACCATCGTCTGGATCGTCCGGGAAAACCGAGGAAATTGCTCCAGGAGTCATCGTGTCCAGCTCCGGAGGGGCGCAGACGTCCTCCAACCGTCACGGTTCTCGGTACAGCAGGCCGAAAAATTCGTCGAGAATCGCGACATTATCGAAGCCCGCAGCGTCGGAGTCGGTGAAGACGGCTGACTCGCCGACCCTCGGCACACAATCCAACTCCACCCCCAGAACAACTCCAACCCAGTCGGCGTCGGTTGCCGATCCGTCTACGGCGACAGTGCAAATTTCCTCAGCGACGAGGGGAAATTCCGGCTTTGTCTCGGCGCCGATAACCTCGACTCCCGCCCGCGAAGAGATGGTCGCCGTGCCGGTCGTTTCCACTTCGTTGACCGGGGCGTTGGCGACAACCCTGCTGGGAACTGGACCTGACGCACCCCCGGAATCGCCGTTGTCATGGGTCGTGTTGGCCGCTGCCCGCCGCTTCAGCGCCGGGGCAGATAGCGGCGCAGACGTTCCGGCGTCCGCGGAGACGGCGACGACGCAGACGCTGTACAGCGTGACGGATGCCCAAGTGGCTGCGGCCGCGGTCGTGAATCTCCCACCCATCGTGGAGGAAGAGCCGGACTTCGGTACGCCGAACCCGACCACAGGCGCGGTGGCAGGGCAGATCGTCGCCAAGGACCCCGAAGGAAAGAAGCTCTCCTACACACTCGCATCCGGCCCTTCGGCGGGCAAATTGGTCTTCGACAAGAAGACCGGAGCATTCACGTATACGCCGACGGCATCGCAGCGGGTTGCCGCGGGTCTGACCCCTGGTGCCGACTACGCGCAGTTCACCGTGAAGGTGTCCGACGGAACCACCGCGAACATTCAGACCGTCACGTTCAACGTGGCGGTCAACCCTGCCGAATTGGAGGACGCCGGGACGATTGCGGTCGGCGGCCCGGGCGAGGCCATCACCGTTACGAAGACACGGGTATTCGTCACCAACGCGTCGGCGAAGACCGTCACCGTGATCGACTCCCTCAATCGCACCGTCGTCGCGACCATCTCGTTCGATGAGGCACCCGTGTCAGTTGCCGTCACACCCGACGGTAAGCGCCTCTACGTAGTAGACGACACGACGAATCTGATCCATGTCGTCGACGCCACCACCGGTACCAAGCTCACGGCGATCGACTTCGGCGAAAACCGCTATCCGGACTCGCTTTACATGTCGCCGGACGGCAAGACGCTGCTGGCGGCCGGTGGGCTGTACGACCCCAAGACCAACACCACCACAAGCGTCATCACCAAGGTCGCCACCGCAACAGGCAAGATCGCCGGAACGGTGAAGTTGGTCGGCGCTTCACCCGACGATTTCTACAGCGTCGCGTTCACACCGGATAGCAAGAAGGTGTACGTGGTAGTCGACCTCCTCCCCGCGAACCCCGGGGATCCGGTGTCGTCGGCGGTGTACACCTTCGCCACGACAGCAACGTCGGCCAAGCTGCTCACAACGGGCACATTCATCATCGACGTTGCCGTCAATCCGGCGGGCACCCTCCTCTATGTCAACGACGTCGGGGCCGACGAAAACGGCTTTGGTTCCCTGAGGGTGTTCGATATCAAGTCCAACAAGCTGGTTACTGAGATTCCCACTGAACCAGAGAGGTTGAGCGGCCTCACCTTCAGCAAGGACGGGACCCTGCTCTACACGTTGAACACCGTGACCAACCAAGTGGGGGCGTTCGACGTCGCTGCAGGCCTCGTGCCTGTCTCCATAATTGACACGGGGACGACCAACAACGAGTTCTACCCGAATGTGGCGATATCTCCGGACGGGCGCGCGCTCTACTACAACACCGACAACGGCCTGCAGGTCGTCTCCTTGCTACCCGCCACCGCCGCCTCGACGCCCGGCGCGCCGGTCGGCAATGTCATCAAAGGCGCCTTCGGTACCCGCTACCAGGTGATGGCCGATGTCGACCCGGTGACGTTGCAGCCCAACGGCAACACCCGCGTCAGCATTCTGGACAAAGACGGCCGGGTCATCACGACGACGCAGGACATCGTCGGCATCCCGAGCAGTTCAGTTCCGGTCGTGCGTCCGGACGGCAGCCTCCTGGTGGCGACCTATGACGCAGGCACCAACACCACGACCATCACGGCGGTGAGCACGTCCGGTGTCACCACTCCGGCAGGATCGCTGACCGGCAAGGCAGTCCGACAGATCTTCATCGCCTCGAACGGGGCGGCCTACCTGCAGACCGATGTGAACGGCGACGGACTGGCTTACAAGTTGGTCCGGATTTCTACCGAGAATGCGTCGCAGACCTACGACATCGACGGATCCACGTCCGGTCTGCCGGTCAAGTTGGCACCGGACGGCAGCGCGTACGTCGTGTACAAGGACGGTGGCGATCAGGTCTCGGTCCTGGCGATCGATCCCAATGGTGACTCGATCACCGTGCCCGTGGGAACCGGGTCGCCCGAAGGTTCCCTTGCGCCCGTCGTCATCTCTTCCGACGGCAAAGCGTATGTGACCGTCTCGACGCTGGACGCCCAGGGGTTCACCGAAACCAAGATCCTGACGTTCACGGGTACCGCCTCCACGGAACGCACAGTCGCCGGGCAGCAGGTGGGTTCCGCCGTCGTCGGCGCGAAGGGCGCTGTGTACCTGGTCACCGGTGCCCAGGGAACCGCATCTGTGACGAAACTGACGAGCACCACGCTTCGGACCAGTGTGTTCAATGCAGCCGCAGTGGGACAGCCGGGGGTGGCGAGCGATGGCACCGCCTACGTGCTCCTCAACACCGGGCCCGGACAACACGGCCTCGGAATTGTGAACCCGGCGGGCAAGACCAAGATCGTGCCGATCAACGGTCAATTCGCCCAGGCGATCGACAATCCTGGCGGCCTAGCGCTCACCGTCGGATACGACAAGAAGGCCTACGTTGCCTACGTCGACAGCACCGGTCGCTATCACGTCGCCATCGTTGGCGGCTCGGGCACCGCGTCGATCAAAGACATGCCGGTGGGAACCACGACCAAGCACAGTGTCTACTTCACGATCAGAGGCGTCGCGGCGCAGATGGTCCAGACAGTCGACCCCGTCACTGGCGCCATCACGGGCACCTCGGCCTACATCTTGCCGTCCGGCAAACGCACCGAGGAGGTCCCCGGTGATCTCGTCGCGGGAGCCATCGACTTCAAGAACAACGGTTACATCGTCAGCAGTGCCGAAAATGCCAACGGTGATCTAGAGGTAACGGTGCTGGCCTTCACGTCGGCCGGCAAGACGCTCGCGAAAATCGCGGCGCCCGGCGGCATCGTTCTGGCGGTTGACAACCTGGCCGGGCCATTCGGGGCCCGACCGGTGGTGTTGTCTCCCAAGGACGGAACGGCGTACGTGACGCTTTCGACAGGCCAGGACAACCTTCCTGGTAGTGCCGAAGTCTGGGCCATCAACCCGAAGGGCGGCGCGACCAAGGTTTTGGATGTCGACACCGCATTGGTCACCGCAGTGACGGTCGAACCCGACGGCACGGCATACGTCACCGTCAGCGAACTCGTCGGCGGCCAGTACGTCAGCACCGTTCGCGTCCTCAATTCGACGACGGCCGTTTAGTCAGGATCCGGGTCCCGGCAGCCGCCATGAGCGCGGCGGTCGGGGTTGCCCGGGGGTGTGCGTGTTGGCCTCGACGCGTTCGAATAGCGCGGTCGCTCAGTGCTATTCGTACGCGTCCGGTTCACGCACCGAGAATCGGCACCGTCACCGACTGGGTTGTGGTGGCGCCGTACTTGTCGGTCACCTTGATGGTGAACGTGTCGGTGGTGTCTGCGCCGGAGGACGCCGCGCGGCGCGCGGCGGCAGTGGGCGTGTAGGTGAACGTGCCCCCTTTCGACACGGTCACATAGCCTTTCGATGTCCTAGTCGAGCCGGAGAACGTGAAGGTGTCGCCGTCAGGATCAGAGGCGCCCAACGAACCTTTGACGGCACCGTTGCTCGTGGCGGGCGCACCGACATTGAGAGCGCCGGTGACCGGAGCCCGGTCCGTCGGCGCAATCGAAGTCCGCACGGTGATCGTCTTCACCCCGCCGTGGCCGTCGTCGACGGTGACCGTGAACGTGTCGGTCCCGACGGCCTTCCTGACCCGCGCCTGCTGACGAGCGACATCCGACGGGTTGTAGATGAAGGTTCCGTCGGAGTTGATCGTGACCGAGCCCGACCCCGGGGTGCTGTGAGTGTAGGTGACGTTGTCGTTGTCGGCGTCGGTCACCGTGATCGAGCCGAGGACGCTGCCTTCCACCGGATCTGCCTTGCCGACTGTGGCTCTGGCCGACGGCACCGCGTTCTTCCCCAGCACCGTCACGGTCACCGGAACGGCCGTCGTGTTGCCGAAGTCGTCGCTGACCGTGATGTCGAAGGTGTCCATTTTCTGGTCGTCCGTAGCGTTCACTGCCGCGGCGGTGTGGCGCGCGGTCGGTGTCGGGGTGTACGTGAACGAACCCGTCGACGTCACCTTGACGGCGCCCTTGTCGGTTGTCATCCCGGTATAGGTAAGCTTTCCCCGCTCCGGGTCGAGCGCTGTCACCTTGCCCGTAACGCTCCCGGTCGCCGAATTCGGCTTGTTCTGAGTAACTGTCGCCGTCGGCGGCTGGTTCGGCACCGAAGCGTTTAGCTGGAGCACGACGGCGTAGCCGGTGTGATCGCCGGTGGTTTGGGTCGCGGAGTTCTCTGCGTTGCCCAGGTAGACGTTGTCGAGTCGCGTTGCAGCCCCGCTGTTTACGAGCTGCTGGGCCAGTTCCTCGCCAGCCGAGTCGAAGGAGGCATAACCGTGGGTGGCTTGCTGTGTGCTGAACGCGCCTGTCCAGACAAACCCTTGCCCGTTCGCAACTGGAGCGGGTCCGAACATCCGACCGTGGTCGGCAAGGCCTTCGTTGTCGACGTACGCCTGAAGGAAGCCGCTAGGCTGCTGACCGTACGTGACGTGATCGATGATTCCGTAATAGCCGGTGCTGTGCGGTTGCCGCGCCGGGAAACCGGACGCACGCATGGCGGCGTTGAGCCTCTGGATGGACTCCTCCCGACTGGTCGACGTCGGATCGACGATGATGACGTTGACCGGCTCCAGCAGGCCCTTGCCCTCGTATGTCTGGCCGCCCCAATTCGCAATGTCACCATTGGATTTCAGCATCCATTTGCCGATGTCACCGTATTCGGTGGTGGTCGTGTCACCCGGTTGGGGAGCCACTGCCGCGGCAGCGAGGGCATTCGGCGCCGACGTCGCCGACGCTGGGGAGACGACGACACTGCGTGCCGCCACGGCGCCAGGTGCAACGCCGGGCGGCGAGCTGAGTACGTCGCGTTCGATCTCGCGGCGGATCGCCTGCAGCAGGCCCAGCGCCACCACGTCCGGTGCCGTCGGCGCATCGCCGGTGCGCACACCGTAGGGCGTGACGACGCCGACCGCGGTGAGCAGCCTCGACACCACCGTCACCGGAGACGCCGCGGGTGCACTCGTGATCGCAGGTGACAGAGCGGCACTCGCCAGTTTCGTCGTGCTCGGATGGGGCGCGTAGTCGGTGCGCGCCAGAGCCTCACGTGCACCCGGAATCGGCTTGTCCATCAGCGCTCCGCTGGGCCTGTGCTGGACATCAGCCGCGTCCCGCGCATCAACCCGCGTCGTGATCACCGCTGCGACACTCTCGGACCGGGTCCATCTGCGGGTGCCGGAGTCGGCAACCGTGTGCTCGACACGGGAGGTACGAGGGTTGTCGGTGGCGGGTCCCCCATGCCCGTTGGGGCTGTCGAGCACCGTGGTGCGTCTCGAGGACGCCAGCCGCTCACGAAACCGCGCGAGGTGGTCGGCCACGGCCGAAGGTCGGTCGTCGCCTTCGCCGGAATCGCGGATGTCAGGCCGCGTTGCCGCTGCATCACCTGAGCGCGTGTCGTCATCTAGCGTGTCGTCATCCCGCGCGCCGGCATTTCGAGTGCCGCCAGGGGTGCCGCCGCTGTTGTTCTGTTGCATCCGCGGGGGGCGCGGCACACTGGGTGTGCCGTGCGTCACTCGGCCCGCTGCGCCGGTGGTCGCAGTGACATTGGCTGTGGTCGACGTGCCGGCAGGAGTCCCCGCCGCCGGTGAGTGGACTGCACCGCCCGAATGGTTGTTCACGGAGTCATCGGCAAGGGCCGTTCCCGTCCCGGCGGCGACGAAGGCTCCGATCCCCAAAGCGACCGCCATCGCGCCGACACGCCCGGTGTGCCGCCCGGCCCCGGCCGACCGTCCAGCGGAAACCGACTGTCGTGTGGCCGCAGCGTCCGCGCGGTACTGCTCCATCAATTCTCCACCCCCGGGCACGACCATCCCTTGGCCATGTTCAGCTATGGCCGACCCCCAGATCCTAGGCGCGCCCAAGCCTCAGAGCAACGAGTGCCCTGGACATCAATCACTTTGTCTCGTCCGCAAAGGTCCGATCAAGGCAAAGACCCCGTTGATCGCAAAGACCATTGACTCACCATAGTTAGCGCGCTGTTACGACCGATACAGTAATCGACGAGTCTCGGCTAGCGAATGCGCCACGACGGTTCTTGAGAAACTTAGCCCGATGCTTCAGCAAAAGTTGATTTCAGTCCCGCGCCCGAATCTATTCATCGGAGCCTCCGCCAAGAGCCTCGGTCTGGTGGAACGCTGATGACGGCGATCATGAGCCGACGGTTCGCCATCGACGTGAGCCCCAGCCATGCGGTAGAACTCGAAGCAACGCTGACGCTGCGGCCAGAGAACGGATTGCACGTCATCGCCCAACGACGGGAGGCTCTATGACAGCGCCGCAGTACGACACCGTCATCGTCGGCGCCGGTTTCTCCGGCATCGGCACCGCGATCAAACTGGACAAGTCCCGGATGGGCAATTATCTGGTGATCGAAGCGGGTGACGGGCCGGGCGGCACCTGGTACTGGAACACGTATCCCGGTATCGCCGTCGACATTCCGTCGTTCTCCTACCAGTTCTCCTTCGAGAAGAGCCCGAACTGGACACGCACCTATGCGCCGGGACGGGAACTGAAGGCCTACGCCGAGCACTGCGTCGACAAATATGGCCTGCGCCGCAAGATCCGATTCAGCACCAAGGTGCTCGGTGCGACCTTCGACGACGACGACCGCCTATGGCGCGTACACCTCGACACCGGCGACGCGGTGACAGCCAGGTTCCTCGTCAACGCCAGCGGCGTGCTGATCACGCCCAATATGCCCGACATCGACGGTGTCGACTCGTTCGCCGGCGTGACGATGCACACCGCACGCTGGGATCACGAGCAGGACCTCACCGGTAAGCGTGTCGCCATCATCGGGACCGGCGCGTCCGCCGTGCAGGTCATCCCCGAGATCGCGCCGATCGTGGAGCGCCTGACGGTTTTTCAGCGCACCCCGATCTGGTGCCTCCCCAAGCCTGACGTGCCGCTGTCGCCCAGGACCCGACGTCTGATGCGACTCCCCGGTGGGCCGACGGTGCAGCGTCTGCTCAGCCAGGCGTACGTCGAACTGACCTTCACCTTGCCCGCGCAGTACTTCACCCTCAACCCGATGGCCAAGAACATGTCGCAGATCGGCAAGTCGTATCTGCGCAAGCAAGTCCACGACCCGGAGGTGCGCGACAAGCTCACCCCGCGCTACGCCGTCGGCTGCAAGCGCCCGGGTTTTCACAACACGTATCTCTCGACGTTCAACCGAGACAACGTTGAACTGGTGACCGAGCCGATCGACAAGATCACCGGATCGGGCGTGGCGACCGTCGACGGTGAGACCCGCGACGTCGACGTGCTGATCCTGGCGACCGGGTTCAAGGTGATGGACATCGAAGACAACCCGACCTACCCGGTGACCGGGGCCGACGGCCGTTCCTGGAGCGAGCATTTCAGCGAGCGGCGCCTGCAATCGTATGAAGGCGTCGCCGTGCCCGGTTTTCCGAACTTTTTCACGGTGTTCGGCCCTTACGGGTACGTCGGCAACTCGTACTTCTCACTCATCGAGACCCAGACGCACCACATCGTGCGCTGTCTCAAACATGCTCGCAGTAAGCGCGCCAACCGCGTCGAGGTCAAACAAGAGGCCAACGACCGCTACTTCGCCGAAATGATGAGCAAGCGGCACCGGCAGATCTTCTGGCAGGACACGTGCAAGGACGCCAGGAGCTACTACTTCGACAAGAACGGTGATGTGCCGCTGCGGTCGGCCAGCACACTGCAGACACATTGGCGCGCTCGCCGCTTCCCGCTCACCGATTACGAGTTCAGCGCGTAGTCCCGCGTCTAGCACGGAGATACTTGCCGATTCCCGGCTGACGCGCGCGCCGACAAACCTACGCTCGAGACATCATTCGATCACTGAGTGGGGGCCAGACATGCAGAGTCTGACGTTTGAAGGCATCCCGGTTGCCGTCAACGGGGAGGGCGTGGACTTTCGCAGCCAACCAGTAGGCGAGATGTCCATCGCGTGGGTCAAGCTCGGCGCCGGTGCGGACCTGCGGCCGGCGCTGGCGGGGCTGCCCGGCGACATGTGCCAGTGCCCACACTGGGGTTACATGCTGAGCGGGCAGCTTCGCATGCACACAAGCACCGGCGAGCAGACCTACAACGCGGGCGAGGCGTTTAACTGGGCCGCCGGGCACGCGCCGGAGGCCGTCACCGACTGCGAGTACATCGACTTCTCGCCGACCGAAGAACTACAGACGGTCCTGCGCCACGTCACGGGCGGCTAGACGGCCGCCTTCAGCTCGTCGACCTTGTTGACCTGTTCCCAGGGCAGCTCGACGTCCGTGCGACCGAAGTGGCCATAGGCGGCGGTCTGCGCGTAGATCGGCCGTAGCAGATCCAGATCGCGCACGATCGCGCCGGGCCGCAGGTCGAACACCGAGGTGATCGCCTTTTCGATGCGGGCCGGGTCAACGGTTTCGCTGCCGAAGGTCTCCACGAACAGCCCGACGGGGGCCGCCTTGCCGATTGCGTAGGCGACCTGCACCTCGACCCGCTCCGCCAACCCGGCTGCGACCACGTTTTTTGCCACCCAGCGCATCGCATACGCCGCGGAGCGGTCGACCTTGGACGGATCCTTGCCGGAGAACGCGCCGCCGCCATGACGGGCCCAGCCGCCGTAGGTGTCGACGATGATCTTGCGGCCGGTCAGACCGGCATCACCCATCGGACCACCGAGCACGAACTTGCCGGTCGGGTTGACCAGCAGCCGGAAGTCGGAGGTGTCCATCGAATCGTGGTTGAGGTCGGCCAGCACGGTGTTGACGACCTTCTCCCGGATGTCGGGCGCCAGCGTGGCGTCCAGGTCGATACCGGCGGCATGCTGCGTCGAGAGCACCACCGTGTCGAGGCGCACCGGAGTAGTGCCGTCGTATTGCACGGTGACCTGGGTCTTGCCGTCGGGACGCAGGTAATCCAGCACGCCGCTCTTGCGAACCTCGGTCAGCCGGCGCGACAGCCGGTGCGCCAGTGCGATCGGCAGGGGCATCAGTTCGGGAGTGTCCCTGATGGCGTAGCCGAACATCAGGCCCTGGTCACCGGCGCCCTGGGCGTCCAGCGGGTCACCTGCGCCTTCGACGCGCGTCTCGTGAGCGGTGTCGACGCCCTGCGCGATATCGGGTGACTGCGCGCCGATTCCGATGTTGACGCCGCAGGTCTCGCCGTCGAAACCCTTCTCCGAGGAGTCGTAGCCGATGTCGAGGATGCGAGCCCGCACCGTGTTGGTGATGTCCGCGAACGCTTCCTTGGCCGTCGTCGTGACCTCGCCGACGACGTGTACCTGGCCGGTGGTGACCAACGTCTCGACCGCGACGCGTGATTTGGGATCGTCCGCGAGCAACGCGTCGAGCACCGAGTCGCTGATGGCGTCACAGATCTTGTCGGGGTGGCCCTCGGTCACCGACTCACTGGTAAACAGCCGAGCTTCACTCACGGTGTGATCCTTCCACCCAAGTCACCTTGAGATAGTTAGTTAGTCAAATTATATGCTTGCTCGTTTTGCACCCAAGCGTGTGCAAAGGTTCCGCACAACCCTTTCACGGCCCCGGAGTCGTGATTCGCGTTACCCGCTACCGTCCTGCAGCACCGCCACGATCGCGTCCACGATACGGCTGGCCATCAGAGTTTTCGAACCGTGCTCCAATGCGGACTCCGTGCCGTCGGCCGCCAGCAGCCACCCGTCGTTGTTGTCCACTTCGAACGCCCGATTCTCGCCGACGGCGTTGACCACCAGCAGATCGCATCCCTTGCGCCGCAATTTGGTTCGGGCGTGGAACAGCACATCGCCGTTCGCGTCGCCGGTCTCGGCGGCGAACCCGACGATGGCGCGCATGTTGGGCAGCTGGCCGTCGGTCCGTGCCCGGACGGCGCCCGCGAGCACGTCGTCGGTGCGGGTGAGCTCGATGACCGGTGCCGCCGCATCGGGGTCGGCGGACTTCTTGATCTTGTTGGTTTCCACCTGAGACGGACGGAAATCGGCGACCGCGGCGGCCATCACCAACACATGCGCATCGGGTGCGTGCTTCGAGACGGCGTCCCTGAGCTGCGCAGCCGAGCCGATGTGGACCACGTCCACCCCCGCCGGGTCGATCAGGCCCGCGGTATTGCCTGCGATGAGCGTGACGTCGGCCCCGCGCTGTGCCATCACCCGCGCCATTGCATAGCCCTGCTTGCCCGAACTCCGGTTGCCGATGAATCGCACCGGATCGATCGGTTCGCGCGTGCCGCCGGCGGTGACAAGGACCTTGACGCCAGCCATGTCATACGGCAGGGCGTCTCCGCGCTCGAGTAGCAGGTGGGCGAGGGTGGAGATCTCCTCGGCCTCCGGCAGTCGGCCCGCGCCGCTGTCGGCGCCGGTGAGCCGCCCGGATGCCGGCTCCAACACCACCGCGCCCCTTCGCCGCAGCGTGGCTACGTTGTCCACGGTGGCCGGGTGCAACCACATCTCGGTGTGCATCGCGGGAGCGAAGAGCACGGGACATCGCGCGGTGAGCAATGTGGCGGTCAGCAGGTCGTCGGCACGGCCGGCGACAGCTCGCGCCAAGAGATCGGCCGTCGCCGGGGCGACCACGACGAGGTCGGCCTCCTGCCCGATCCGGACGTGGGGCACCTCGTGCACGTCATCCCAGACGCCGGTGTGAACAGGGTTACCGGAGAGCGCTTCGAACGTCGCCGCACCGATGAAGCGTAGGGCGGACTCGGTGGGAACGACGCGAACGGCGTGGCCCGCCTCGGTCAGCTGCCGTACGACGGTGGCCGCCTTGTAGGCGGCGATGCCACCGGCGACGCCGACGATGATCCGCTTGCGTTCGGTCACTTCAACCCTTCGCCCAAGGACTCATCGCCGGGCTCCTCCGCTACTCGCCTTCGGTGTGCTCGAGTAGGTCGCCGTGAATCTCGCGCATCGCGATCGACAGCGGCTTCTCCTGCAGACCGGGCTCGACCAGCGGTCCCACGTATTCGAGGATGCCGTCGCCGAGCTGGTTGTAGTAGTCGTTGATCTGGCGCGCGCGCTTGGCGGCGTAGATCACCAGCGCATACTTGCTGGACGCGCGGTCGAGCAGCTCGTCGATGGGCGGATTGGTGATACCCAGCGGGGTGTCATAGGCGCCGGCGCCGGGTGCGATGTCGTCGACAGCGGTCAACTGGGCGTCGGCGTGGGGGGTGGTCACGTAGAGGATCTCCAGACGGTTATGCGTGAAATTCGGGTGGCTCACCGCGGGCCACCAGCAAGGATACCAATTCAGAGCAGGCAGACTCCAATTCGCTGTTCACGACGACGACATCGAAGTCATTCTGAGCTGCCAGTTCGTCGCGTGCGGTGGCCAGTCGGCGGGCCATCACTTCGGCGCTTTCGGTGCCGCGCCCGATCAGCCGGCTCTCCAGGGCCTCCCAGCTGGGCGGCGCGAGGAAGACCGTGAGGACTTCCGGCATGGACTTCTTCACGGCTCGAGCGCCCGCCAGATCCACTTCGATCAGAACGGGACGGCCGGCCTCGATGGCCTCGCAGACGGGCGCCGCCGGGGTGCCCGACCGATGCAGACCGCCGTGGATCTCAGCCCATTCCAGCAGGGCCCCGCTGTCGATCAGCTCCTGGAACCGCTCTGCTGTGACGAACGAATAGTCGATGCCGTCGACTTCGCCCGGCCGCGGGGCCCGAGTGGTGACGGAAACACTGAAGTGCAAGTCGGGAACGCGGTCACGCAGACAGCGGACAACAGACGATTTCCCGACGGCAGAGGGGCCGGACAACACGATTGCCCGCCCGGCCCCCCGGCCGGCGCTCAACTTATGCGCCCGGAATTACTGGTCGAACTTTTCCAGCAGCGCCTTACGCTGGCGATCTCCCAGGCCACGCAGGCGGCGGGTCGGGGCGATCTCGAGTTCGGTCATGATTTCCTGCGCCTTGACCTTGCCCACCTTGGGCAACGCCTCCAGAAGGGCAGAAACCTTCATCTTGCCCAAGACCTCATCGGTCTCGGCATCCTTCAGCACCTGCTTGAGGTTGGTGCCGCCGCGCTTGAGCCGGTCTTTGAGCTCGGCACGTATGCGTCGTGCGGCAGCAGCCTTCTCCAACGCTGCCGCGCGCTGCTCGTCGGTCAACTGGGGAAGGGCCACGGGGTTCCTCCGTCTCTCACACCATCATTGTTTCTTTTTCGGCCGCTATGAAAATTCCACAACAGCCAGCGACGACGACCGTACCCACGCAACCTGACGAAAGCGAACCCCACCCCCTGGTTCTGACGCCAAAAGCCCAGCGTGTAAGGCAGGGCCGCCGTGAGAGCCGATGCGCCCAAAACGGCGCGAAAGCGTCGATTTGAGCCGTAGAGGGGCCGGATTCGCCTGCGTATCAAGGCCTTTCAGTCCGCTTGGAGGGGCTTACCGACCCACTCAGCCTGTGGCCTGGACCACACCTCGTCAGCGGTTCACGGTCGGTCAAGAAAATTTTGCCTGGTCACCGCATGTCGGGCGTGTCGCAGCCGCCTTACGGGCCGGTTCGGGCGGCTACGCGAGCGTCAATATTTGGTTTGAATGCAAAACTTCGGTTTGGGGACGTGGCGGACGGTGCCTATGAGGCTGATGTTGCTTGTGTCGTCACTGTTGTTCGCTGTTTGGTGGCTCGTCCGAGGCCGGCAACGAAATAGGATTCGCCGCGAGGAGGTCGTCGTGGCCACACGCGTCTGTCGATCCATCGCCCTGGTGCTCGCTCTGCTGGCCGGGGCGGCGTTGGTGAACGTCGCGAGCCCGGCGTGGGCCTGTGGCTGTGGGGCCTACGTCCCCGACAGCCCCGGCTCGTCAGTGGCCGACGAGCGCGCGCTGATCGCCTGGGACGGCAGCACTGAGGACATCTTGATGTCGCTGTCGGTGACCGGTTCGTCGGACCGGGCCGCGTGGGTCATGCCGGTGCCGTCCGCCGCGCGTATCACCCTCGGCGATACCGAGGTATTCGAAGCACTAGGCCAGCTCACTGCACCGAGGATCGAGTACCGCGATTCGTGGTGGCCGACCATTCCCTGGCTGGTGTGGGCGGGATCGCCGCCGGACACTGCGGGCGCACCGTCGGGCGCGGTCAGCGTGCTCGACCGCCAGCGTCTCGGGCCGTTCGACGTCACCCGGTTGGCGGCAGATGATCCGTCTGCGCTAGCAAAGTGGTTGAGTGACAACGGCTTTCCTCATCCGGACGGACTTAATGACAACCTGGCACCGTATGTCGCCGACGGTTGGGAGATCGTCGCAGTTCAGCTGGTACCCGCCGACGCGGGCGGTGCACTGACGGGGCCCCTTCAGCCGCTGCGACTTTCGTTCGAGACCGACACCGTCGTCTACCCGATGCGGCTGTCCCGGTCGGCGACGATGTCACAGCACATCGACCTGTACGTGCTGGCTCAGCATCGGATGGATCCGTCGACGCTTCCCGTGCCCGGCGACAAGCCGACTCTCGAATTCGCGGGCCGGATCGATCGCAGCGCCTCCCCCGCTTTGGCCGACTACGCCGGGGACGCAGCGTTTCTGACGAGGTGGAAGAACACGATCTGGGACCCCGCCTCGATCGAAAGTGACTACATCTTCGAGCAGGCGCCCGCCGATACGCCCTTCCAGCAGGTCGTCTATCGCACGCGCGACCGCGGCGACCTGACGTACCTGGTGTTGCTCGGCATACTCGGCGTCGGTGGCGTGGTGGCGATCGTCTTGCTGACGCGGCTCCTGCCGCGTAAGTCGGCGAAGCGTTAGCGCTTGAGCTCGACGACAAGCACCCACGCATTGGCCGTCGCCGCGACGAAACCCGTCGTCACAGCGGCGGTGACCCAGTACAAGCCGCCGCCACGCTGACACCACAGCGATACGGCCGCGACCATGAGCATCAGGTTGGGCAGCAGCAACATCAGCATCGAGGTCAGCACCTGAGTCCGGCGCGGGCCTGCCCGCTGGTGCCGCATCGCCACCACCACCATGGCGGCCGTCGCGACGCCGAGCACCGCCATTTCGATCGACAGCGCGTGCCTGCTCTGTCCGGGAGTCGCGACGAAGATCGCGGTCAGAAGAATCGCCACCGTCAGGCCCAGCGTCGCCGCGGCACGCGACGGCACGCGACGGCACGCCCGGATACTCGAGAACCTCCGACAGATTCAGCGACAATCCGACGAACAGCAGCCCCGCCAGTGCAGCCGCCCCGCCGGCGACAGTGTTGGCGAAATCGGTCCACGCCGCCAGGTCGTACGCGCTCATGCCAGGTAGGCCACCGCGTCGCGGAATTTCTCGGCAGCCGACCGCAGTTCGGCGACACCGGGTCCGGCACGCAGTATTTCCCGGGACACCGCCGGAAGCAGTTGACCGGCACGTGCCCCGCCGAGTCCGCCCAGCGCGTCCGGTCGTCCGCCCTGCGCCCCGACACCCGGCACCAGCACCGGACCGCCCAATGCGCTGACATCGGGCGGTTCGGCGAGCGTCGCGCCGACGACGACGCCGACAGAACCGGGTCCCGGCAAGCATTCGCGGTTGACCGCGGCCGCGGCGGCCACAATCGACTGCGCGACGGTTCGACCACCGGTCTCGGCGCGCTGCACGGTCGCGCCCTCGGGGTTGGATGTCGCGGCGAGGACGAAGACGCCGCGACCGTTGGTCTGTGCGGTGTCGAGCAGCGGCTGCAACGATCCGAAGCCCAGATACGGCGACGCGGTCACGGCGTCGGCGGCCAGCGGCGAATCACCCGCCCACGCATTGGCGTAGGCGGCCATCGTCGAGCCGATGTCCCCTCGTTTGGCGTCCGCCAGCACCAGCACACCGGCGTCGCGTAGCGCGGCAATGGTGTGTTCCAGCACCGTGAATCCCGCGGCGCCGTACGCCTCGAAGAATGCCACCTGCGGTTTGACGATCGCGAAGCCGGCGAACGCCTCCACACAGATATCGCAGAACCGTGACAACCCGTCGGTGTCGGCCCTCAACCCCCAGGCGCTCAGCAGCTCGGGATGCGGATCGATACCGGGACACAACGGCCCTCTGGCAGCGATCGCCTCGGCCAGCCGGGCCCCGAAAGCCGTCACGTCCCCAGCACGCTGTGCAGCTCCTGCAGCGACATCACGCCGATGTCCCCGCGGATGCCGGCCTCGATGCCCTGTACCGCAGCCGAGGCGCCCTGCACGGTGGTCACGCACGGGATGTTCATCGACACTGCGGCCGAGCGGATCTCGTAGCCGTCGATGCGCGGACCCGAGTTGCCGTACGGGGTGTTGATCACCATGTCCACTTCGCCCGAGCGGATCAGGTCGACCGCCGACGAGGCGGGTCGGCCCTCCCCTGGCTGCTCGAAGTGCTTGCGTACTTCGTCGCACGGAATGCCGTTGCGGCGCAGCATCTCCGCGGTGCCCGCGGTGGCCAGCACCCGGAATCCCAGATCGGCGAGCCGCTTCACCGGGAACACCAGCGAGCGCTTGTCCCGGTTGGCGACGGAGACGAAAACGGTGCCCTCGGCTGGCAACGACCCGTAGGCCGCGGTCTGGCTCTTGGCGAAGGCGCTACCGAAGTCGTGGTCGATACCCATCACTTCGCCCGTGGACTTCATCTCGGGGCCGAGCAGCGAATCGATCTGCGAACCGTCGGCCTTCCGGAAGCGATGGAAGGGCAGCACCGCCTCTTTGACCGCCACCGGTGCGTTACGTGCGGTCGTCGCACCGTCGCCGGTGGGCGCAAGCACGCCTTCTTCGCGCAGCTGGGCGATGCTGGCGCCCAACATGATTCGCGCACAGGCCTTCGCCAGTGGAATCGCCGTCGCCTTGGACACGAATGGCACCGTTCTGCTGGCGCGCGGATTCGCCTCGAGCACGTATAGCACGTCGTCCTTGAGCGCGTACTGCACGTTGAGCAGGCCGACGACGCCGATGCCGTGCGCGATCGCCTCGGTCGCACGCCGCACGGACTCGACGTCACTGCGGCCCAGGGTCACCGGCGGCAGCGCACAGGCCGAGTCGCCGGAGTGGATGCCGGCCTCCTCGATGTGCTCCATGACGCCGCCGATGTACACCTCAGTTCCGTCGCACAGCGCGTCGACGTCGATTTCGATGGCGTCCTCGAGAAATCGGTCCACCAGCACCGGATGTTCCGGTGAAAGTTCGGTGGCCCTGGTGATGTAGCCCTCGAGGGTCTCCTCGTCGTAGACGATCTCCATGCCCCGGCCGCCCAGGACGTAGGACGGCCGAACCAGCACCGGATAACCGATGTCGGCGGCGATGCGGCGGGCCTGCTCGAAGCTGGTCGCGGTGCCGAACCGGGGCGCAGGCAGTCCGGCGGTGTTGAGCACCTCCCCGAACGCACCACGGTCTTCGGCCAGGTCGATCGCCTTGGGGCTGGTGCCGACGATCGGCACACCAGCCTTCTCCAGACGTTCCGCGAGGCCGAGCGGCGTCTGGCCGCCGAGTTGCACGATGGCGCCTACGACACCGGGGCCTCCTGCGCCGGAGGCGGATTCGGCGTGGTAGACCTCGAGCACGTCCTCGAATGTCAGCGGTTCGAAGTACAGGCGGTCAGCGGTGTCGTAGTCGGTGGAGACCGTTTCCGGATTGCAGTTGACCATGACGGTCTCGAATCCGGCCTGGCTCAGCGTGGTGGCGGCATGGACGCAGCTGTAGTCGAACTCGATGCCCTGCCCGATGCGGTTGGGCCCGGAGCCCAGGATCAGCACCTTGGGCTTATCGGTCTGGGGGGCGACCTCACTCTCGGCTGCGGGGTCGAGTTCGTAGCTGCTGTAGTGGTAAGGGGTCTTGGCTTCGAACTCTGCCGCACAGGTGTCGACCGTCTTGTACACGGGATGAATGCCCAGCCGGGTGCGCAGGGACCGCACACCGATTTCGCCGGCCAATTCCGGTCGCAGGGCTGCGATTTGACGATCCGAAAGGCCGTGATACTTGGCGCGCCGCAGAAGGTGCTCGTCGAGCACCGGGGCGTCGACCAGCTCGGCGCGCAGCGTGACGAGCCCGGCGATCTGTTCGACGAACCACGGATCGACACCGGAGGCCTCGGCCACTCGCTCGACGGTGGCTCCCTTGCGCAGCGCCAGTTCGAGGTCGTACAGCCTCCCGTCGGTAGGCGTCCTCAGGCCCGTGAGCAGGTCATCGACGGAAACGTCGGGGTCGGGCTTCGTCCAGAACCCGGCGCGACTGGTTTCCAACGACCGCATCACCTTGCCAAGCGCTTCGATGAAGTTGCGGCCCAACGACATCGCCTCACCGACGGATTTCATGGTCGTGGTGAGTGTGGCGTCTGCGCCGGGGAACTTCTCGAAGGCGAAGCGGGGCGCCTTGACGACGACATAGTCCAGGGTCGGCTCGAAGCACGCCGGCGTTTCCTTGGTGATGTCGTTGACGATCTCGTCGAGGGTGTAGCCGATCGCCAGTTTCGCGGCGATCTTCGCGATCGGGAAGCCCGTCGCCTTCGACGCCAGCGCACTGGAACGCGAGACGCGGGGGTTCATCTCGATGACGATCAGGCGCCCGTCGGCTGGGTTGACGGCGAACTGGATGTTGCACCCGCCGGTGTCGACACCGACCTCCCGCAGGATGTCGATGCCGAGACTGCGCATCTTCTGGTACTCGCGATCGGTCAGCGTCATCGCCGGCGCCACGGTGACCGAATCGCCGGTGTGCACGCCCATCGGGTCGAAGTTCTCGATCGAACAGACGACCACCACGTTGTCGTGGCCGTCGCGCATCAGCTCGAGCTCGAATTCCTTCCAGCCGAAGATCGATTCCTCGATCAGGACGTTGGCGCTCGGCGATGCCGCCAGCCCTTCGCCGGCCATCCGGTCCACATCCTCTGCGGAGTAGGCCATGCCCGAACCGAGCCCGCCCATCGTGAACGAGGGCCGCACCACCACCGGCAATCCGAGCTCGGCGACCGTCTCGCGGACCTCGTCCATCGTGAAACACACACGGGAGCGGGCAGATTCGCCGCCGACCTTGCTGACGATGTCCTTGAACTTTTGTCGGTCCTCGCCCCGCTGGATCGCCTCGAAATCCGCGCCGATGAGCTCGACACCGTAGCGTTCGAGCGCGCCGTTCTCGTAGAGAGCGACAGCGGTGTTCAAGGCGGTCTGCCCGCCGAGGGTGGCTAGCAGTGCGTCGATCTTGTTGCCGCGCTCGGCCTGTTGGGCGATGACCCGTTCGACGAACGCCGGGGTGATCGGTTCGACATAGGTGTGGTCGGCGTACTCGGGGTCGGTCATGATGGTCGCAGGGTTGGAGTTGACCAGGCTGACCTCCATGCCCTCGGCACGCAGGACACGACAGGCCTGCGTTCCCGAGTAGTCGAACTCACAGGCCTGGCCGATGATGATCGGTCCGGAGCCGATCACGAGCACGTGGTTCAGGTCGCGGCGCTTCGGCATCAGCGGCCCTCCGCCATCAGGTCGACGAACTGGTCGAACAAGTAGTTCGCATCGTGTGGGCCCGCAGCGGCCTCGGGGTGGTACTGCACCGAAAACGCTCTCCCATCAACCAGTTTGATGCCCTCGACGACGCCGTCGTTGGCGCAGGTGTGACTGACGATCGCGGTACCGAAGTCGGTGTCGAACGTCTCACCGGCCTCACCTTCGAGTGCGAACCCGTGGTTCTGCGCGGTCACCGCGACCCGGCCGGTGGCGTGGTCCATAACGGGCACGTTGATGCCACGGTGACCGAAGACCATCTTGTACGTCGAGCGTCCCAGCGCGCGGCCGAGAATTTGATTGCCGAAGCAGATCCCGAAGAGTGGTATCCCCGCGCCGAGGACTTCCCGTGTCACACCGACGATGTGGTCGGCGGTGGCCGGATCGCCGGGCCCGTTGGAGAGGAACACTCCGTCAGGTTTGAGGTCGGCGATCTCGTCGTACGTGACCGTCGACGGCAGCACGTGGCTGCGGATGCCGCGGCTGGCGAAGTTGCGCGGCGTGTTGGTCTTGATGCCCAGGTCGATCGCCGCGACCGTGAAGCGTTGGGCGACATCGGGTTCGACGATGTAGGTGGTGTCGGTGCTGACCTCGCCGGCCAGGTTGGCGCCCAGCATCGACGGCTGATCGCGGACACGCCCGAGCAGTTCGTCGACTCCCCCACCTGCACTGGCGAGCGCATCTCCGGAGAACACTCCGGCCTTCATCGAGCCGAGGCTGCGCAGGTGCCGTACCACGGCGCGGGTGTCGATGCCCGCGATGCCGACGATGCCCTGACGGACGAGCTCATCGTCGAGAGTGCCTGTCGCGCGCCAGTTCGAGGCCCTCGGGGACGGATCGCGTACGGCGTAGCCGGCCACCCAGATCTTGTCGCCGCGGCTCTCGGCGTCCTCCTGGTTCCAGCCGGTGTTGCCGATCTGCGGGGCGGTGGCGATCACGATCTGCCCGTGATAGCTCGGGTCGGTCAACGTTTCCTGGTATCCGGACATACCGGTGGAGAACACCGCCTCACCGAGCGTCTGGCCGATGGCTCCGAACGCGGTGCCGGTGAAGATGCGCCCGTCCTCGAGCACCAGCACCGCCCTGCTCGTGCTCATGCGGTCTCCAGCCACGGCTCGTATGCCGCACGGTTGTCGGCGCGGAACCCGGTGTCGATCTCGGTGCCCGATGGCAACCGCCACCGGATTGCGAGAATGCCCTCGTGGGGCTGCGCCTTCCCCCGGGTCCCTCCGCTCCTGCCCCCAGGGATGACCCTACCGGCGACGCCCCGTTCGGTGCGGATCGCGGTGATCGACTCTTCGGGTATCCAGATCGGTCCTGCGCCGCTGCGCTGCAACATGATCCCTTCGGGGTAGCGGGTCAGCACCGCCTTGTGGCGGAATGCGAGATCTCCGACGGCGACGCGGTCATTCCAGTGCGGGACGAGCGTGCTGCCGACGTACAGGCCTTTGGTGGCAGAAACAATCGCCGACCCCACCGTGTCGGGCAGTGGCGGCAGCGTGCCGATCAGTTCGGCCTGCCGCTCGGCGCGGCGACGCCAGCCACGCAGCATCGCCTGGATGATGATGGCGATCAGCACGGCCAGCACCGCGGCCATGATCAGCGACCCGACAAGGGTTCCGGTGTTCATGCGCGATCCACCTGCGCTACTCGCTGGCCGTTCATGCCGGACTCTTTCCGTCGCGCGCGGTGACCTTGCCCCGCAACAACGTCAGCGTCACCGTCGCAGGCAATTCCATCGATTCGTACGGCGTGTTGTCGGAGCGGCTCGCCAACTCTGACCCCTCCACCGTCCACGTAGCGTCGGGATCGACGACGGTCAGGTTGGCGGGCTCGCCTATCTCCAGCGGCCGGCCCTGATCCGGCAATCCGACGATGCGGGCGGGGTTCTCGCTCATCACCCGGGCTACGTCGCGCCAGGTGAGCAGGCCGGGACGCACCATGGTCTCGACGACCACCGACAGCGCGGTCTGCAGGCCGAGCATGCCCGGGCGCGCGTGGGCGAACTCGCACATCTTCTCGTGCTCGGCATGCGGCGCGTGGTCGGTGGCGACGCAGTCGATCACCCCGTCAGCGAGCGCCTGACGTAAGGCCTCGGCGTCCGACGCTTCGCGCAGCGGTGGGTTCACCCGGTTGCGGCCGTCGTAGGAAGCCAGGCGCGTGTCGTCGAGCAGAAGGTGGTGCGGCGTCACCTCGGCGGTGATCGAAATACCTTGCTCCTTGGCCCATCTGACGATCTCGACGGTGCCCGCCGTGGAGGCGTGGCAGATGTGTACCCGCGCGCCGGCATCGCGGGCCAGCAGCGCGTCGCGGGCGACGATGGATTCCTCGGCCGCACGCGGCCAGCCCGCCAGACCCAGCAGTGCGGCGTTGGGCCCCTCGTGCGCGACGGCGCCGACGGTGAGGCGGGGCTCTTCGGCGTGCTGGGCGATCAAGACACCGAGGCCCGTCGCGTATTCGAGTGCGCGGCGCATGATCAGCGGGTCGTGGACGCAGATGCCGTCGTCGGAGAACATCCGTACCTGTCCGGCGCCGTCGGCCATCATGCCCATCTCGGTGAGCTGGGCACCGGCCAGACCCATCGTCACCGCACCGACGGGATGCACGTCGACCAGCCCGACCTGCTGGCCGCGGTGCCAGACGTGGTCGGTGACGACCGGGCTGTCCGCGACCGGGTTGGTGTTGGCCATGGCGAACACCGCGGTATAGCCACCCAAAGCCGCTGCAGCCGAGCCGGTTTCGATGTCCTCGGCATACTCTCGGCCGGGCTCGCGCAGATGGGTGTGCAGGTCGACGAATCCGGGAAGAAGAATCTGACCGGTGGCGTCGACGACATCGGCATCGTCGGGAACATCGAGCCCGGCCCCGATGTCGGCGATCTGGCCGTCCGAGACGAGCACGTCGACCCGGTCACTCTCGCCGTAGAGCCGCACCCCGCGGATCAGGACGCTCATACGCTGACCGCTTCCAGCTCAGCGCCCACCAGCAGGTGGAACAACACCGCCATTCGGATATGTACACCGTTGGAAACCTGCTGCAGGACAGCCGATTGCGGCGAATCAGCGACGGAGAACGCGATCTCCATACCGCGCACCATCGGGCCGGGGTGCAGGACTACCGCGTTACCCGGAAGCAGTGCCTGGCGCTTCTCAGAGAGGCCGTAGAGCACCGAGTACTCGCGCGCGGATGGGAAGAATCCGCCGGTCATCCGCTCGGCCTGCACACGCAGCATCAGCACCGCATCGGCGACGGGCAACTCGGCGTCAAGGTCGTGCGACACGGTGACCGGCCAGTCTGTCACCCCGACCGGTAGCAGCGTGGGCGGGGCGACGAGCACCACTTCTGCGCCGAGCGTGTCGAGCAGCAGCACGTTGGACCGCGCGACCCGGCTGTGCAGCACGTCGCCGACGATGACGACGCGCTTGCCTTCGATGTCGCCAAGCCGTTGGCGGATGGTCAGCGCGTCGAGCAGTGCCTGCGTCGGGTGCTCGTGAGTGCCGTCGCCGGCGTTGATCACCGACGGGCCGGACCCTTCCCCCGGTCGCTTCGCTCCTGCCCCCGGCAAGTGCTCGGTGCGTGTCCACTCGGCAAGCTGCTGGGCCGCTCCGGAGGCGGGGTGGCGGATGATCAGGGCATCGGCCCCGGCGGCACGCAGGGTGAGGGCGGTGTCACGAAGCGACTCACCTTTGGAGACAGAGGATCCCGATGCGCTGACATTGATGACGTCGGCACTCATCCACTTGCCTGCGACCTCGAATGACACCCGCGTGCGGGTGGAGTTCTCGTAGAACATCGTGATGATGGTGCGGCCGCGAAGCGTCGGCAGTTTCTTGACCTCGCGGCCGAGCAGCGCCTGGCTGAACCGGTCGGCGTTGTCGAGAATCGCCAGCGCTTCGGTCCGTGACAGGTCGCCGGCCGAGAGCAGGTGCTTCATCTTGGGGGCCCTCCCTGCGGTGCGATCCAGATCCCCTCGACGTCGTCGTCTTCGGTGAGACGGACCTTGACGTTCTCGGCCCGCGAAGTCGGCACGTTCTTGCCGACGTAGTCGGCGCGCAGGGGAAGCTCCCGGTGACCGCGGTCGACGAGGACTGCGAGCTGGACGGCCCGGGGCCGACCGATGTCACGCAGTGCGTCGAGCGCCGAGCGCACGGAGCGACCGGTGTAGAGGACGTCATCGACCAGGATCACGAGCGTGCCGTCGATGCCGCCCTCAGGTATCGAGGTGTCCTCCAACGGCCGGGGTGGCTTGCTGCCGAGATCGTCACGGTAGAGCGTGATGTCGAGCCCGCCGCGGGCGACGGTGACGTCGGAGAATTCCTTGATCTTCTCGGCCAGCCGAGCGGCGATGGTCACGCCACGGGTGGGAATGCCGAGCAGGATGACGGTCGGAGCATCGGGACCGTCGAGTGCGGTCTTCTCGATGATTTGATGGGCCATGCGGGAAATGGTCCGGCTGACGTCCGCAGCGGACATCAGTTCCCGGTCGGTGCCAGGCGCGCCCAAAGACCCTGACCTCCTTCTCCGCCTCTCAGGACGGCTCTTTAAAGGATGTCGAAACTGCGGGGAGCTTAGCACCTGCATTTCGGCCGGCCACACACGACACCATCGGTCCCCGGTGCTTCAGTACGCTGACGTCGATGAAGCTCGACGGTAACCAGACATCCATCCAAGAGGCCATCGACGCCGGGTTGCTCGCCGGGGCCGTCACGCTGGTGTGCCGCGCGGGCGAGGTGCTGCAAGTCAACGAGCTCGGTTACCGCGACGTCGACGCGGGCCAGCCGATGGAACGGGACACGATCTTCCGTATCGCGTCGATGACCAAACCCGTGACCGTCGCCGCCGCGATGAGCCTGGCCGAAGAGGGCAAGCTGTCGCTGTCCGACCCGGTGTCGACATGGCTGCCCGAGCTGGCCGATATGCAGGTGCTCGTCGACCCGCACGGCCCGCTCGACAAAACCACTCCCGCCCGCCGGCAGATCACGATCGACGATCTGATGACCCACCGCAGCGGGCTCGCCTACACGTTTTCCGTCCTGGGTCCGCTGAGCAAGGCGTACGGGCGGATGTCCTTCCGCCAGGATCAAGACCGCTGGCTGGCCGAGCTTGCGACGCTGCCGCTCGTGCACCAGCCCGGCGATCGCCTCACCTACAGTCACGCCACCGACGTCCTGGGCATCGCGCTGTCCCGGATCGAGGGCAAGTCACTGTCCGATGTGTTGTCCGAGCGCATCTTCGGCCCGCTCGGGATGGTCGACACCGGCTTCTCGGTGGGCACAGCGGGACGTCGTCGTGCCGCGACGATGTACAAGCTCGACGCGAATATGGCGCTGCAGCACGACGTGATGGGTCCGGCGCCGATCACCGATCCGCCGTTCTGCACCGGCGGCGCCGGTCTATGGTCCACCGTCGATGACTACCTTCGGTTTGCCCGGATGCTGCTCGGCGGCGGCACATTGGACGGTGTACGGGTGCTGTCGGAGAAATCGGTCGAACTGATGCGCACCGACCGGTTGACCGATGAGCAGAAGCGGCAACCCTTTCTTGGATCCCCGTTCTGGGTGGGCCGCGGTTTCGGTCTCAACCTCTCCGTCGTGACCGACCCCACCAAGTCGCGCCAGCTGTTCGGTCCCGGCGGACTCGGCACCTTCAGCTGGCCCGGCGCGTACGGCACCTGGTGGCAGGCCGATCCGAGCGCCGATCTCGTCCTCATCTACTTGATCCAGAATCTCCCTGAAATCAACGCCGACATGGCAGCGGCCGTCGCGGGCAACACCTCGTTGGCGAAACTGCAAAGCGCACAACCCAAGTTCGTCCGGCGGACGTACCAAGCCCTCGATCTCTGACGCGGCGGTGATGGCATGACCCAGCCCACGGTGGTGATCAGCGGCGCCGGAATCGCGGGCCCCGCACTGGCATTCTGGCTGACCCGCAACGGATATCGGGTCATCGTCGTGGAGATCGCGCCCGGGATCCGACCCGGCGGTCAGACTGTCGACCTGCGTGGCGCCGGCGGCGAGGTCGTCGAACGGATGGGCCTGATCGACGAGATGCGCGCCCGGGCAGTCAAGCAAGCCGGCGCCGCCTGGGTGAAGCGCGACGGCAGCAGACGCGCCGAGATGCCGGTGACCGCGTTCGACGGCAACGGACTGGTGTCCAAATTGGAGATCCTGCGCGGCGATCTCGTCGACGTGTTGTACCACGCCACTCGGGAAAGTGCCGAATACCGCTTTGGAACAAACATTTCGGAGGTGAAGCAGTCCGACAACGCGATCGAGGTGACCTTGGCCGACGCAACGACGGTGCGTGCGGACCTCGTCGTCGGCGCTGACGGCCCGCATTCCGCGGTGCGGCGGCTCGTCTTCGGGCCGGAGGAACGGTTCGTCAAGCCGGTCGGCGGCTACAACGCTTGGTTCTCGGCCCCCGATCGTGTCGGACTGGGCGGCTGGTTCGTGATCTACCAGGCGCCCGGCGGCATCAACGCCTCGATGCGCCCGTCACGCGACCCGGCGATCGCCAAGGCCGGGTTCACGTTTCAGTCAGAGCCTCTTACGTTCGACCGACGTGATCTCGATGGGCAGCGCCAAATTCTCGTCGAACGATTCGCCGGAGCGGGATGGGAATGCGACGCGCTGCTGGCCGCCGCCCAGGAGGCCGACGACTTCTACTTCGATTCCCTCGCCCAGGTCCACATGCCGTCCTGGTCGTCGGGTCGCGTCACCTTGGTCGGCGATGCGGGGTACTGCGCATCACCGCTGAGCGGCATGGGCACCAGCCTCGCGCTCGTCGGCGCGTACGTCTTGGCGGGTGAACTCGGGCCCGCGGATGGTTTTGACGGCGAGCGTATTCAGGAGTCACTTCGACGCTACGAATCCGTCATGCGCCCGTATGTCGACAGGTGTCAGGACCTGCCGAACAGCCTCGCACGGTTCGCGCCGAAGACGGAATCCGACATCGCGATCACCGCCCTGGTGATGAAGTGGATGCAACGCTGGCCGTTCCGACCGATCGCCGCCAAGCTCTGGTTCAACACGGCGGAATCGATTGAGCTTCCGGACTATTCCTGATGGAACGCTATTCGATGCAGCGCGAGAGCACCCGGCCGAACTGGAGTAGACGCTGCATCTGGGCCAGGCCACCGTTGTCGACCGACTTGTAGTAGCGGAACGACTCGCAATAGATGTCGGTCTCGGTCACCGACTTCTGCCGCGATCGGGTGACGAGTTGGGTGTACATCCGCAGTCGGACCTCCGAAAGCCTGCGGGTGCCATCGTCAAGCGCCTCGTACTCGGTGGTGAGCACATGGTCGGTGATGGTCGACAGCAGGATCGTGCGCACAGACGCGTTGAGCACCCGGCGCTCGCGCTCGTCGACAATCGACGACTCGTCGTCCGCGCGCCAGATGATCAGCCGGTGCCCGTCGGTGAGCACCACCTCCTGCCACACCGGGTTTTCGTCGGTGTCACCCCACGACCCGTCGCTGAATCCGCGCGACATGATGAACGACTTGATCGCGGGAAGGTCGATGACAGAACGCAATTGGTCCAGCGCCAGTTCGGGATCACGCAGGTATACCTTGGCCGCCTCGTCCATACTCGAGTACGGCGCCCAGTCCTGCGGTACTCCCATTTACGTCCCGACGCCCGAATCGCCCGTTCCCCGAACAGCTTCTGCGGCCGCCCGGATCTGCGGTGTCACCAACATCACCTGACCCAGCACACCGTTGACGAAACCCGGTGAGTCGTCGGTGGACAACTGCTTGGCCAGTTCGACGGCTTCGTCGACGGCAACCGGTTCGGGAACATCCTCGGCGTGCAGCAGTTCCCACACCGCCACCCGCAGGATCGCCCGGTCGACAGCCGGCAGCCGGTCCAGCGTCCACCCCTGCAGATGCGCAGCGATCAGTTCGTCGATGTGCGCGGTGTGTTCGGTGACCCCGCGCGCCACCGTCACCGTGTACGGATTCAGCGGTGAAACGTCGGACTGCGTCTGAGACAGGGCGCTACGCGACTCGGCGACCTCCGCGGGCGTGATCCCGCGCGCCTCGGCTTCGAAGAGCAGGTCGACGGCGCGCTTCCTGGCCTGATGGCGGCCACGGTCGGATCGCCGATTTCTCCCATCCCCCCGGGGATTTTTCCCGTCGCTTCGTCCCCCTGCGCTTCGCGCGGGAGGTTCCCCCACGCCCCGGAAGTCAGGCATTCACCCTTCCCAGGTAGCTGCCGTCACGCGAATCCACCTTCAGCTTGTCGCCGGTGTTGATGAACAACGGCACCTGGATCTCCGCACCGGTCTCGACGGTGGCGGGTTTGGTGCCCGCGCTAGACCGGTCGCCCTGCAGGCCCGGCTCGGTGTGGGTGACCTCGAGTTCGACGGTGACCGGCAGTTCGAGATACAGCGGCGCGCCGTCGTGGAAGGCGATCTGTACCGGAAGGCTCTCGAGCAGGAACTTGGCGGCATCGCCGACGAGTGACTCCGGCAGCGGGTGCTGCTCGTAGTCCTCGGAGTCCATGAACACGAAGTCCGAGCCATCGCGGTACAGATAAGTGGCGTCGCGGCGGTCGACGGTGGCGGTCTCGACCTTCACACCGGCGTTGTAGGTCTTGTCGACGACTTTGCCCGAAAGCACGTTCTTGAGCTTGGTACGCACGAACGCGGGGCCCTTACCCGGCTTGACGTGCTGGAATTCGGTGATCTGCCACAGTTGGCCGTCAATCTGGAGGACGAGCCCGTTCTTGAAGTCGGCGGTCGATGCCACGGTTGATTGTTCTCCTGTTCAGAGGATCGCCAGTTCCTTGGGGAACCGGGTGAGCAAGTCAGGGTTCGGGTGTGAGTCACTGCCGACGACAAGCGTGTCCTCGATTCGGACGCCGCCGCGGTCTGGCAGATAGACACCGGGTTCCACGGTCACCGCGGAGCCAGCAAGGAGTGTACCGGCGGATGACGCGCTGATACCCGGCGCTTCGTGTATCTGCAAACCGACCCCGTGCCCCAATCCATGACCGAAGTTCTCGGCATAACCTGCGTCGGCGATGATCTGTCGCGACGCCGCGTCGACATCGGAGAGCGTGACCCCGGGCGCGAGCGCCTCTCGGCCGGCCCGCTGCGCGGCCGCCACCAGTTCGTAGAGGTCGAGCTGCCACTGGGCGGCCTGCGACAACACGAAGGTCCGGGTCATGTCGGAGTGGTAGCCGCACACCAGCGCCCCGAAGTCGATCTTGACGAAGTCCCCCGCGGCCAGCACCGCGTCGGTCGGCCGATGGTGCGGGATTGCGGAGTTCGGCCCGGCGGCCACGATGGTTTCGAACGACCTGCCGTCGGCGCCGTGATCCAGCATCAGCGCCTCGAGTTCGCGGCCGACCTCTTTCTCGGTACGGCCCGGACGCAGCCCACCCCGCTCGACGAGATCGTGCAGCGCCGCATCGGCGGCCTCACAGGCCAACCGCAACAGCGCGATCTCGCCGGCGTCCTTGACCTCGCGTAACGCCTCCACCGTTCCCGAAGCCCGGACCAGTTCGGTCCGGTCTCCCGCAGCCTTGCCGAGCACGCTGAACATGTCGACGGTCACCACATGACTTTCGAAGCCGACGCGGGACAGTCCGTCGGCCGCCGCGCGCGCAACCAGGTGCGGCCCGCAGGCCCGTTCGATGACGAGTTCGGAGTCGGGCGCCTGCTGCGCGGCCTGGGTGCGGTAGCGCCCGTCGGTGGCCAGCACCGGTGTCGGGTCCTCCGCGCGTATCAGCAGAGCTGCGTTGGATCCCGTGAAGCCGGACAGATATCGGACGTTGACCAGGTCCGATACCAGCATGGCGTCCAGGTCGTCGGCGACCAGTCGCTCACGCAGCCGGTCCCGACGCTGTGAAATAGTCACGGTTGTTGAACCTACTCGCTAAGGTGTGGCCTCATGAGTAAGTGGTTGCTGCGCGGACTGGTGTTCGCGGCCCTGATGGTGATCGTGCGATTGCTGCAGGGAGCGATGATCAACGCGTGGGAGACCAGGGCCGGGCTGATCAGCCTCATTCTGGTGATCATCTACGCCGTCATCGTGTTCGTGTGGGGCCTGGCCGACGGCCGCGCGGACGCCCGCGCCAATCCCGATCCGGACCGCCGCGGCGACCTGTCCATGACGTGGCTGCTGGCCGGCCTGTTCGCCGGCATCGTCAGCGGCGCCGTCGCGTGGTTCATCCACCTCTTCTACAAGTCCCTCTACGTCGAGGGGCTGATCAACGAGCTCACCACCTTCGCGGCGTTCACCGCCTTGCTCGTGTTCCTGGTGGCCCTCCTTGGCGTCACCATCGGCCGCTGGCTCGTCGACCGCAACGCACCCCCGGTCACCCGGCACCGTTCCGGAGACGACGAGCGCGCTGACACCGACGTGTTCGCCGCCGTCAACCAGCCCGAGGGCGAGCGCACCGGGGAGTACGAGACGGTCGAGACCCGTCGCGACAACTAGTCCTGGCGCCGTCTGACGACCTGAGCTCCTCAAGTCGATCGTGAATCCGGACGAATTCTGCACGTCCGATCAATGGAGCGTGCTGTCGTCCGCGGCCTCGCACTCCCAATTCGCAGGCGTGCTCGGTGGCTTCCTCATCACCGCGATCGCTCTGCTGATGGACAAGAAGAGCCGCGAGAGCATTCACACGCTCGCACTGTTCTCCTCCGCGGTGCTGATCCTGATGCTGTCCAGCTTCCTGTTCAGCCTGATCACCGGCAGCCAGGTGCCTGCCGAGGGCGATGCGCGCGGCATCTGCGCGATCGCGTGGACGCAGGGTGCAGTGTCGACGGGAATGCTCGCCGCGGGCGCGACGGCCCTGTTCGGCGGACTGGGCTGGATGCTCGCAAGTCATGCGGTCAACAGGGTGTCCGAACAAGACCCCGAGGACGTCGGCGCCTACTGCTTTCTCGCCGATCTGGGTGGCTGGCTGACGTTCGCCGCCGCCATGACGACGACGCTGATCCTCTCCGAAACCGCCGTCGACTATTTGCGTTTCATGTACGGCCGCAGGCCCGAGATCTGGGTCACCGGCATCATCATCGCGACTGCCGCGCTGGTCATCATCTCGGATTTCGTGCTTGTGTACGTCCGGACCAAGACGCTGCGCAGATCGTTGGCCGACAGCGGCGCACCGACCCGTCTGGCACTCCGCTCGATCAAGGTCGCCACCATTGCCACGGTGATTCTGGCGATCGGCGCGTCCTGGCTGGCGGTCAGCCTCGCCCGAATCCCCAAGCCCTGGTTGACAGATCCGGCCGCCGGTCTGATCGCGTTCGTCCTGACCTTGACGTTCGTGCTGCCCACGATCGTCGCGACAGCAATCTGCTACTCGGTGGCCAGCACCGACGAGCGGGTCTCCATCCGAGGAGCTCGAGCCGAAGCAGCGCCGCGACGTTAGTTGAGCGGCACCGACATTCGTTCGGCCAGCGCCTCGACGGTGGACCCGAATGTCTCCAATACACGTATGCCGCCGTTATCACCGGAGTCGATCGCGAACACCGCGTGGTCGGTGTAGACGCGGCTGACGCACCTGGTGCCGGTGAGCGGATAGGTGCACTGCGGCACCAGCTTCGGCTTGCCGTCCTTGGCGAACAAATTCATCATGACGAACACACTTTTCGCGCCGATGGCCAAATCCATGGCGCCACCGACCGCCGGAATGGCGTCGGCCGCACCGGTGTGCCAATTGGCCAGATCGCCGTCCCGACTGACCTGAAATGCACCGAGCACGCATACGTCGAGATGGCCGCCGCGCATCATCGCAAACGAGTCGGCGTGATGAAAGTACGATGCGCCAGGGGTTTCGGTGACCGGCACCTTGCCCGCATTCGTCAGATCCGCGTCGATCTCATCACCGACCGCTTCGCCGCCCATGCCGAGCATGCCGTTCTCGGTGTGCAGCACCACACCTGCCTCCGGCGACAAGTATTCGGCGACCGTCGTAGGTTGTCCGATCCCGAGGTTGACGTATGAACCGGACGGGATATCGCGGGCGATGACCGCCGCCAGTTCGCGGCGGTCGAGCGGACCGCGATCCAGATGCTCGACGGTGATGGTACGACTTGGGACGTGGAGCGTCACGACGCCTCCTCCCTCATACGTCGGTCGGCCGAAAGGTCGAGGATGCGGTCTACGAAGATTCCGGGGGTGACGACGACTTCAGGATCGATCGATCCCGCTTCGACCACCCGGGACACCTCGGCGATGGTGAGCGACGCCGCGGTCGCCATCACCGGACCGAAATTGCGAGCAGTCTTGCGGTACAACAAATTCCCCGCCCGGTCGCCGATATGGGCGCCGATCAGCGCGACGTCGCCCCGAATCGGATATTCCAGTACGTAATCTCTGCCGTCGATGGTTCGGGTCTCCTTCCCTTCAGCAAGGGGCGTGCCGACGCCGGTTGGGCAGAAGAACGCGCCGATCCCCGCACCCGCCGCCCTGATCCGCTCTGCCAGGTTTCCCTGCGGAACCACCTCGAGCGCAACCTTGCCGGCGCGGTACAGCTCGTCGAAGACATACGAATCCGCCTGTCGGGGAAACGAGCAGATGACCTTGGTGACGCGACCGGCGGCGAGCAGCGCGGCCAGGCCGGTGTCGCCGTTGCCCGCGTTGTTGCTGACGATGGTGAGGTCGGTCGCGCCCTGTTGAATGAGTGCGTCGATCAGTGTGGTCGGCATGCCCGCCATCCCGAATCCGCCGACGAGAACTGTTGATCCATCATTGATGCCGGCGACAGCTTGCTCCGCTACATCGCAGATCTCGGTGCGGCTCACGCCCTCTCCCCCTTGTCAATGTCGAAGCCCGGCAGTACGTCAGCGGCGATCCGGAACGCGGTGTTGGCATCCGGCACGCCGCAGTAGATCGCGGTCTGCATCAGCAGCTCCTTGATCTCGTCGTTGGACAGCCCGTTGCGCCGGGCGGCGAGCAGATGCATCTTGAGTTCCTCGTGGTGTCCACGCGCCACCAACGCTGTCAGTGTGATCAGCGACCTGCTGCGGCGGTCCAGGCCCGGCCGCGTCCAGATTGCGCCCCAGGCATATTCGGTGATGAACCGCTGAAAGTCGGCGGTGAATTCGGTCGTTGCCGCAATGGCCCGGTCGACGTGTGCGTCACCGAGGACCTCACGCCGAACCGCAAGCCCACCGGCGTACACCTCGTCGGTGGTGACCGGAATCGGCGCGGTCGCCGCGCGTGCGTGTTCGGTGATCAGCTGCGCGACTCTTTCCGGCACCTCGGCGGGCGCGAGATGCCCCACCCCTTCCAACACGACCAAACGTCCGTCCTTGACGCCGGAGGCTATGCGCTGCAGGTGATCCGGCGGAGTGGCAATATCCTGACTGCCCGCGACAGCGAGGACCGGTGTGCTGATCTCTGCCAGCCGGTCGGTGACGTCGAATCCACCCAATGCCTCACACACCTGGGCGTAGGAGCCGGAGTCGGCGCTACGCAGAGCATCGAGCAGAGCCGAGCTGGTGGCGGATTCGCGCTCCGCGAAGCCGTTGGGGAACCACCGCTGCATCGCTGTGGCGATCAGGGTCTCGGTTCCCGATGCGCGGACGGTTTCAGCGCGTTCGGCCCACGCATCCGGGGAGCCGATCACCGCGCCTGTGCACAGCAGGGTGGCCGACGCAACACGGTGCGGGGCATCCAACAACAGTTGCAGGCCGACGCAGCCTCCGACCGAATCACCTGCGTAATGGAATGTCTCACGGGTGAACTGGTCGGCAAGCGCCAGGACGCCTGCGGCGAGTTCGGCAAGGGTGAAGGCGTCGGTGATGTCGCCGCGGCCATGTCCTGGAAGGTCCCAGCCGACAACGCGCCATTTGTCAGTCAATTGGGCTGCGGCCCGGCTCCACAAGGTGGTGGCAGAGGTGCCCAGTGATGGCCCGAGAAGAAGCAGCGGGGCGGTGTCCGGTCCGCCGAACTCGGTGGCGACGATGCGCGGGGTACTCATGGCACGTCCTTGAGGTAGTGACTGGCCCGTTGCAGCGCGGAGTCGACGAGCTGTTCGGCAGCGCCGAGGTATTCCGCTGCCGGAGCATGTCCGGTCAAGGCCGCCATGGTCTGCTGCTCGGCTAGCACGCCGTCGCCGGCGGCGGCCAGATTCGCGGTCGCGCGGGTCGCGTCGATCTGCAGTCCGGCGAGGAGTTCGGTCGTGTGGGCGGCGGCGACGACGGTGCGCCGCGCCAACGTCCGCAGGGTGGCCCATTCGGCATGCCACGCGCCGTCGGAGCGTTCGTCGACGGACATCGCCGATGCGGTGTGCAGCGTGGCGGCCAGCGACGGTGCCGTCATCGCGGTACGGCGGATCAGGACCGAGCGCACCGGATTGTTCTTGTGGGGCATGGTCGAAGACTTGCCCCCGCCCGTCTCGGCCAGCTCACCGATCTCGGGCCGGCTGCTCGTCGCGACATCGCTGGCGATGTATCCCCACGCGTCGCAACAGCCGACCAGCCCATCGCCGATCCGGGTGATTGCAGATCGCGAGGTGTGCCATGGTGGCGCCGGAGCCAGTCCCAGCGCGCTTGCCACCGAGTCGCCCAGTCGAATCGCATTTTCCGCTGATCCGCTCAGCTCAACGGCGGCGGCCAAGGTTCCCACGGCACCCCCGACCTGGACCGGCACCCTCAATTCAGCCAGCGGTTCCGCGGCATCCAGCACCGCGCACAACCACCGGGCCACTTTGACGCCCGCGGTGCTCGGCAGCGCGGCCTGTGTGAGTGTCCTCGCGAGCATCGGTGTGGCACGGCGCTTCTCGGCGAGGTGCGATAACGTTCGCAGCTGATCGGCGAGTTCCTCGCGGAGGCGAGCGAGTACATCTCGGATGCAAACCATCAGCGCGGTGTCGACGACGTCCTGGCTCGTCAAACCCCGATGTAGCCACTGCGCGGCTGGCTGGGCCGCGCGGGCCCGCAACAGCGCAACCAACGCGCCGACCGGGTTGCCGTCGACATCGGCGTCGCGCGCGAGTGGCTCGAGGTCGTCCTCGGCGACAAACCCACGGAGATCGGTCCGCGCCGACTGCGGCGCGATGTCGGCATCGACGAGCGCATCCAACCACGCGTGTTCGACCGCGACCATCGCGTCCAGCAACGCGCGATCGCTCATCAGATTTCCGGCGCGATGGTCGCCGGGCCAGAACAGGTCGGTCACGGGCGATGCCCCGGATAACTGAGGAAAACGGTCTCGCCGTCATCGCCTTGGAGGTTGATGTCGAACTTCAGACCCATATCGTCGCGAGTCGCGATCAGGGTCTGACGGCGATGCGCGGGAAGCGAACTCAGCAGTGGATCGTTCGCGAGCCGATCACCGGGCAGGTACGCGCGGGTGAACAGGCGATTCAGCAGTCCGCGGGCAAACACCGTGACGAGAATGAACGGTGCCGAGCCCGGAGCGGACGCACCGGGCAGCACGGTGGAAAAGCTGTAGCGGCCCGCATCGTCGGTGGCGGCGCGGCCCCAGCCGGTGAACGTCCAGCCGTCGCGGCGCAACGACCCGGTGGCGGAGGGAATCTCGCCGTCGGCGTCGGCCTGCCAGATCTCCAGCAGCGCATCGGGAACCGGGTTGCCGGCCCCGTCGGTTACCAGGCCGTGGAACTGGATGGCGCCGGGCGACCCAGGCGGCACAAGCTCGTTGCACCGTTCGAACGGCAGTGCATAGCCGTAGAACGGTCCGACTGTCTGTCCCGGCGTCGCGGTCAGCAGTGTCGACATCAGCGATCGGCTCCTTCGTCGACGGGCGTCCGGCTCGATCCGGTCAGCACGATGTCCCACCGGTAGCCGGTCGCCCACTCATGGGTGGTCACGTCGTGGTCATAGATGGCGACCAACCGATCGCGCGCCTTCTGATCGGTGATGGACTGATAGATGGGGTCGAGGGCGAACAGCGGATCACCGGGGAAGTACATCTGGGTGATCATGCGCTGCGTGAATTCGGTTCCGAATAAGGAGAAGTGGATGTGGGCAGGCCGCCACGCGTTGTGGTGGTTCTTCCACGGATAGGGTCCGGGTTTGATGGTGGTGAATCGGTAGTTGCCGTCGTCGTCGGTGAGGCAACGGCCTACGCCGGTGAAGTTCGGGTCGATCGGCGAAGGATGCTGGTCGCGCTTGTGGATATAGCGCCCGCCCGCGTTGGCCTGCCAGATCTCCACCAGTTGGCCGCGCACTGCCCGCCCGTCGCCGTCGACGATCCGGCCTGTCACCACGATTCGTTCGCCGATGGGCGCGCCAGTGTGCTGGATCGTCAAATCGGATTCGAGCGGATGGACGTCACGCGCACCGAAGCACGGTGTCCACAACTCGACGCCTTCGGGATCGACGTGATGCAGGTCCTTCGTCGGGTGGCGCAGCACGCTGCTCCGGTACGGCGGGTAGTCGAGTCGCGGCTGCGTCTCCTCGACACCCGACCGCTGATAGGCCGACTCGATCGCGGCGATCTCGCTGCTCACCTCGGCCTGACTCGCCGAGGCGCTGTCCGAGTTGGCGGTGGGCGTAGCTGTCATGATGCGCACACTATCCCTCCCTTTCAGTTGTCGTGAAGACTAGAATTCCGCTCAGCGGAAGGATCAGAGAATGGCAGGCAACACCTCGACACCCGGAGTGACCGTTGCTGCACGTTTGCTGTCGATCATCGCCGCGTTCGACGAGCAGCACCGCAGCCTGGCCCTCTCGGAGCTTGCTCAGCGCGCGGGCCTGCCGTTGCCCACCACGCACCGGCTCGCCGCCGAACTGGTGACCGGCGGTGCGCTCGAGCGCCGGACAGACGGTCGCTTCGAGGTCGGCAGGTTGTTGTGGAGCGCAGGTCTGCTGGCGCCCGTCGAGGGCAAGTTGCGCCAGGTTGCCGAGCCTTTTCTGCACGACGTCTACGCGGCGACCATGGCCACGGCGCACCTGGCGATTCGCGAAGGCGCAGAGGTGCTCTACCTCGAGCGGATGATGGGCCGCACGTCCGTGCCGATCGTCAGCAGCGCCGGGAGCAAGCTGCCCATGCACTGCACCGGGGTCGGGAAGGTCCTGCTCGCGCATGCGCCGAAGGAAATTCAGGATCAAGTGTTTGCCAGCCTGACCCGTGTCACTCCGTTCACGATTGTCGCTCAACCCGTCCTCGCGGGGCAGCTCGAGCGCGTCCGCCGAGACGGGGTGGCGACGACGAACGAGGAGATGTCGCTCGGTGCGTGTTCGCTGGCCGTTCCCGTGGTCCGTGCGTCGGACGGCACCGTGGCGGCGGCGATAGGCGTCGTCGTGCCGAACCTCAAACGTGATCGGCAGCGACTGCTCGGCGCCCTGCAGGTCGCCGCGCGCGGCATCGGCCGCTTGCTGTGACATTCCCGCCCAGCTTCGCCCGCCCGCTGACCCACAGGGCGCCATGACAGCACTCTCAGTGATCGACGAGTTGCCGCGCCGAATCGGGAACCTTGGTGCCCAGCAGGGCGGTCGGCACGTCCTTGGTTTCCCGCGCCGTCAGCGCGGCAGCACTGGCGATGAGGCAGACCACCGCGGTGAAGATGCTCGTCGCCACCCAGCCGCCTTCACTCACACCACCGAGTGCGGTGACGATCGCGGGCGCGAAACCCGCCACCAGGAAACCTAATTGGGTGCCGATCGCGAGTCCGGAGAAACGGACCTTCGTGGAGAACATCTCGCCATAGAACGCCGGCCAGACCGCGTTGGCTGCGGCGTAGCCGAACGAGAAGGTGGCTATCGCCAACGCGAACATCAGCACGTCGTTGCCACCGCTCATCGAGAGCAGATAGAGGGGCATCAGCGCCGCGGAGGACAGCGCACCGTAGATGAACACCGGCTTGCGCCCGATGCGGTCGGCGAGCTTTCCGAACATCGGCTGAGTGCCGAGTGCCACGATGTTCGCGACGACCACCAGCCACAGCGTTTCGTCCGCGTTCAGGCCCATCTTCTTGCCGTAGGCGATGGCGAGGTTGGCGAACACCGTCGAGACGGCGGCGATGAAGGCGCAGAAGATCACCCGCAGAACGTCGCGCCAGTGATCTCGCATCAGCGGCTTCAGCGGCATCCGGGCGATGCTGCCTGCGGCTTTGGCCTCGGTGAATTCCGGCGTCTCGTGCAGTCGGCGACGGATGAAGTAGGCGACCACCACCACAACGGCGCTGAGCCAGAACGGGACCCGCCAACCCCACGAGAGCAGGTCATCGTCGGGCAGCGCCACGATGGGGATCACCACGAGCGAGGCCAAAATCAAGCCGCCCTGTGTGCCCGTGAGAGTCCACGAGGTGAAGAAGGCCCGCTGGTTATCGGGTGAATGCTCGAGCGTCAGCGAACTTGCACCGGCCTGTTCGCCTGCGGCCGAGAACCCTTGGAGCAGGCGGCACGTCACCAGGAGTATGGGTGCGAGCACTCCGACCGACGCATACGTGGGCAGACAGCCGATCGCGAAGGTCGACGCGCCCATGAGGAGCAACGTGAACATCAACACGTTCCGGCGTCCGATCCGGTCGCCGAAGTGCCCGATCACGAACGCCCCCACCGGCCGCGCGATGTAGGCGACCCCGAGCGTGGCGAAAGACTGGGCCAGGGCGACCGTCTCGTTTCCCTCGGGGAAAAAGATCTTCGGAAAGACCAGCGCCGCAACGAAACCGAAGACGAAGAAGTCGTAGTACTCGACGGCGCTGCCCATGAAGCTGGCCAGCGCGGCCTTTTTCGGCGTGCGTTCAGGCGTGCCCGCGGGCACCCCATCGGGTGCGTTGCTGTCGATGACGCTCATGGGTTCCTCCTAGTTTCCTTCTGAAGTGGTGCTGACCGTCGGGAATTCACCGACAAGGCTTCGGAAATGACGTGACATACGAGCGGCGTCCGGGGTGATTCCGGTGATCAGCTCGAACGCGGTAGTGGCCTGGTGCACGGCCATGTGGCCACCGTCGAGCGTTTGGCAGCCGACCTCACGCGCGGCCGTCAGCAGCGCGGTGTTCAGCGGCCGATAGACGACATCGGCGACCCACAGCCCGGGGTGCAGCAGTCCCGCATCGAACGGCAGGCCCGGATGGTCGGCCATTCCCGTCGGTGTGCAGTGCACGACGCCGTCGCTCACCGGCAGCAGCACCGACAGCTTGTCGAACTCCGATGCCTCCACGCGTGCACCGGGGTGTCTGTTCGCCAACTCGCGAGCCAGGGCGGTGGCTCGCTCGACGTCGAGATCGACGATGACCAGATGCTCAGTGCCGATATCGAGGAGCGCGTGTCCCACCGCGGCACCTGCCCCGCCCGCGCCGACGAGGGTGACGCTGTCCGTGGCGGCACCGGGCAAACCCTCACCGAAGCCGGTGCCGAAGCCAGGAGCGTCGGTGTTGTAGCCGACCGTGCGGTGCGGCTCGAACACCACGGTGTTGACAGCTCCGAGTGCAGCGGCGCCGTCGTCGAGTGCGTCGAGGTGCTCGATCACCAACCGCTTACAGGGATGGGTGACGTTGAGCGCGTTGTAGCCGAGCGCGCGGGCCCACTCCAGAACCTCGCCGATGCGTTCGGGCGCGATACCGGAGGTCGTCAGATCGACGGTCCGGTACACGTAGTCGAGGCCGTTCGCGCGCGCCTCGGCCATGTGCAGCGCCGGTGTCAGCGACGGGCCGACGCCCTGACCGACGAGGCCGACGAGATATGGGCTGGAACTCACAGTGCACCGTCCTGATTAATGTACTAACTAGTACGTACGTCGAGTAGAACACTGTGGTGCGCGTCTCGTCAAGGCTCAGATGTGAGGCAGCTCGCCGATCAGCGAGCGGTCAGCCAGCCGACGACGACGTCGCCGATCATGCGGCGCAGATGCGCACGCTGCCCGACCTCGGTGAAGTCGACGTCGAAGAGGAACCCGAACGTGTATCGGTTGGCGACCTGAAAAACGCAATACGCGCTGATGACCAGATGGACGTCGAGGGCGTCCACGTCGTCGCGGAAGACGCCCTGCGCGTGGCCCCTGGCCAGGATCTGGTCAAGCAGCGAGGTGGCCGGCTGCGCGAGCGAGCGCAGCGAATCGAGGCGACTGATGAACTGGCCGCGGTGAATGTTCTCGATCGACACCAGCCGGATAAACGCCTGGTGATCGAGGTGATGATCGAAGGTCAGCTCGGCCAGTCTGCGCATCGCCACGACCGGATCCACGTGGTCGACCTGCAGTCGTTGCTCGGCTTCTCGAATGCCGCGGTAAGCATTCTCCAGCACCGCCATGTAGAGCTGTTCTTTACCGCCGAAGTAGTAGTAGATCATCCGCTTGGTCGTACGGGTGCGCTCGGCGATGTCGTCCACGCGGGCGCCCGAGTAGCCGGACTCGGCGAAAACCTCCGTCGCGACCGCGAGCAACTCCGCACGCGTACGTTCGGCATCGCGCTGCAGCTCCGGGCGGGACTCGGCGGTCACCTTCGGCAGCTTACTTGCACGTGCGCCGCATTCAGCGGAACCTCTTCCATACTAATTAACTAATTGGTACATTAGCCTCGAATGGAGGCACCATGAAGACGTCCATCGCCACCGTCTCGATCAGCGGCTCGCTCACCGAGAAATTGCATGCCTGCGCGGAGGCCGGACTCGACGGTGTGGAGATCTTCGAACCCGACCTCATCGCCAGCGATCACAGTCCCGAGGAGATCCGGAGTCTGGCCCGGCGCCTGGGCCTGTCGCTCGATCTCTACCAGCCGCTGCGCGATATCGAGGGCGTCGACGAGGCGACGTTCGCCGAGAACCTCCGTCGCGCCGAAGCCACCTTCGTCACGGCGCGACGGTTGGGCATCGAGACGGTTCTGGTGTGCAGCAATGTCGCCACCGCCACCGTCGACTCCGACGAATGCTCCGCGGACCAACTCCGCCGATTGGGTGACCTGGCGCAGACATTGGACATCAAGGTCGCGTTCGAGGCGCTGGCATGGGGGCGTTTCGTCGACGACTACCGCCGCGCCTGGCGCATCGTTGAGCTGACCGACCACCCGGCGGTCGGACTGTGTCTGGACAGCTTCCACGTCCTGTCCCGCGGTCACGACACCGCGGCGATTGAGAGCATCCCCGGCCACAAGATCTTCTATCTGCAGCTTGCCGACGCGCCGGCGTTGTCCATGGACGTGCTGTCCTGGAGCCGGCACCACCGGCTTTTCCCCTGCGAAGGCGACTTCGATCTCACGACCTTCGTATCGCGTGTGCTGGCGGCCGGATACGACGGACCGCTGTCGTTGGAGGTCTTCAACGACACGTTCCGCCAGACCGACCCCGATCGGACCGCGGTGCACGCACTTCGTTCGCTGGTGTGGCTTCAGGACAAGCTGGCCACGAAGGTGACCGCGGCGGATACCACGCGCTTGCGTTCGGTCACAGATGCCAAGCCTCCCAATGGCTTTGACTTCGTCGAGCTGAAGGCCGAGGATACCACCGAGATCGAAGTCCTGCTGGAACAGCTCGGTTTCACCCCGCGTGGCCGCCACCGGACCAAACCGGTATCCCTCTGGGTCGCAGGCGATGCACGCGTCATCCTCAACGAGCAGCAGGCGCGGGATCTGGACCCGCAGGTCGCCGCCATCGGCCTCCAGGTGCCCGATGCCGATGCGACCACGCGGCGGGCGGAGGACCTGATGGCCGCGCCGGCCTACCGCCGCACGTACGCCTCTGAGCAGCCGATGGGCGGCGCCATCGCGCCAGACGGGTCCGAGATCTTCTGGGTCACCGCGCCACCGACTGGGCTGTCACCGGCGTGGGTCGACGAGTTCGAGGGCGGCATGCCACTCGACACCGACACGACGGTGCGTGCCATCGACCACGTGAACTTCTCACAACCCTGGCAGACCGCCGACGAAGCGGTGCTCTTCTTGACGAGCATCTTCGGGCTCACCGCCGAAGTGCCGACCGAGGTGGCCGCACCCACCGGGTTGGTGCGCAGCCAAGTCATGCGCACCGTCGACGGCGCGGTTCGATTGCCCCTCAACGTCGCCCCGCAAGTGCTGGACGACTCCGGCATGCCCCAGCACATCGCCTTCGCATGCTCTGACGTCTTCGCGGTGGCACGCCGCGCCCGTGCGCGTGGGTTGCCGTTCCTGTCGGTTCCCGACAACTACTACGACTATGTCGCAGGCCGTTTCGGCGTGGCCGCCGATGCGGTCGCAGCGCTGCGCGAACTCGACCTGCTCTACGACCGAAGCCCCGACGGCGAATTCATCCACTTCTACACCCGCACGGTCGGTTCGGTCTTCTTCGAGTTCGTCGAGCGACGCGCCAATTACGACGGCTATGGCAGCGACAATGCCCCCGTCCGGCTCGCCGCGCAGCGGGCAGGACGCTTCAGCTCGCGGCGATGACTCGGCCTACGTGGCGCCGGCGATGAAGCGCAGCGCCGCCAGGTATCCCTGAACACCCAATCCGGCGATCACTCCCGTCGCGACGGCGCTGATGTAGGAATGGTGCCGGAACTCCTCGCGGGTGTGCACATTCGTGATGTGTACCTCGATCAGCGGCGCCCGCAGCTCCGCGCACGCATCACGGAGGGCAATCGATGTGTGCGTCAGCGCACCGGCATTCAGAATGACCGGATCCCCCGCGTCGGCCGCCGCGTGGACGAAATTGAGCAGCTCTGACTCGGAGTCACTCTGTCGCACAACCGCTTTCAGACCGAGGTCCTCGGCTTCGCTTTCGATCTGCGCGACCAATTGTTCGTGGGTGGTGTTTCCGTACTTCTCCGGCTCGCGGCGGCCGAGCCTGCCGAGGTTGGGCCCGTTGAGCACGAGGACGGTCTTCGCCGGCGGCGGCGTGGCCTGTGTTTCGCTCACTGCTGCTCCCCCTTTCCGATCACCGAATAGGCGGCCGCGAGGAGCGACGGATCCGGCCCCTCCAGGCGACCCGGCTTGCCAAGTCCGTCGAGCACGACGAAACGCAACACACCGGCGCGGGTCTTCTTGTCGCCTGCCATGTATTCCAGCAGCTGAGGCAGCGCGTCGGGATCATATTCGACGGGTAGACCCAGCGCCGTCAGCACGGACTTGTGCCGGTCGGCGGTGTCGTCGTCCAGGCGGCCGGCCAGCCGGCCGAGCTCGGCGGCGAACACCAGACCCACCGATACCGCTGCGCCGTGGCGCCATTTGTAGCGCTCCCGTCGCTCGATCGCGTGAGCGAGCGTATGGCCGTAGTTGAGGATCTCGCGCAGCTGCGACTCCTTCTCGTCGGCGGCGACGACCTCGGCTTTGACGGCGACCGCACGCCGGATCAGCTCGGGGAGCACGGTGCCGGTCGGATCGACGGCGGCCCCGGGATCGGCCTCGATCAGATCGAGAATGACCGGGTCCGCAATGAAACCCGCTTTGACGATCTCGGCCATTCCAGCGACGAGTTCGTTGCGCGGCAACGTTTCCAGCGTGGCGATGTCGACGATCACCGCGGCGGGCTGATGGAACGCACCGACGAGGTTTTTTCCGGCATCGGTGTTGATACCGGTCTTGCCGCCGACCGCGGCGTCGACCATGCCGAGCAGAGTGGTGGGCACGTGCACGATGTCGATGCCGCGCAACCACGTCGCCGCGGCGAAGCCGGCGACGTCGGTGGCCGCTCCCCCGCCGAGGCTGACGATCGCGTCCCTACGGCCGACGCCGATGCGACCAAGCACTTCCCAGATGAACCCCAGAACCGGTAGATCCTTTCCCTTCTCGGCGTCGGGGATCTCGATTCGATGTGCGTCGGTTCCGTTGTCCGCCAAAGCTTTCCGGATGACCTCCGCGGTCTGAGCGAGCGTCGGCTGGTGCAGGATGGCGACCTTGTGCCGTCCCGCCAGGGTGCGTTCCAGCTCGCCGAGCAGCCCGGTCCCGATGATCACGGGATACGGCGGATCGACGTGCACGTCGACGGTTATCGGTTCACTCATGGGGACCCGCAGCTCTCTTGGCCGCCAGTTCCGCAGGCGACGGGGGCGCCTCGGTTGTCGGGGCCGGTGTCAGCGTCGTGGGACTGCGACGCCATGGTGGACGACGCCGGCGCCGGTGCTGTCGCGACGTCTCGGAATTCTCCAGCCGCTCCACGATGTAGCGCACGACCGCGCCCGGGTTGCGACGGTTGGTGTTGACCCGAATGGTCGCGACCCGTCGATAGAGCGGGACTCGCTGCTGCATAAGCGCTTTGAACTTCTCACCACGGTCTCCACCGGCCAACAGCGGCCGCACCGTGGGGCCGTTGGTGCGGCGCACTCCCTCCGCGGCGTTGATCTCTAGATAGATGACCGTGTGACCGGCCAGCGCCTCGCGCACCCCGGCGGTGGTGACCGCGCCGCCGCCAAGTGAAAGCACACCGTCGTGGGTTTGGAGCGCCGACCGGATCACGTCCTCTTCGATGCGACGGAACTCAGCCTCGCCGTCGGTGGCGAAGATGTCGGCGATGGTGCGGCCGGTGGTCTCCTCGATGGCGACGTCGGTGTCCAGCAGCGCGAGATCGAGTGCCTTGGCCAGCCGACGGCCGATGGTCGACTTGCCCGACCCGGGCAGCCCGATCAGCACCGCTCTAGGAGCCATCAGCCCGACGCCTGAACCGGCTGCGAGGACGGTTCGCGCTCGGCGTCCTGCAGCATTCCCCGCGTGCGCACCGCACGCAGGTAGCTGTCGACATTGGAACGCGTCTCCGACAGCGAGTCGCCACCGAACTTCTCCAGCGTCGCCCGCGCCAACACCAGCGCCACCATGGTCTCGACGACGACACCGGCCGCGGGCACCGCACACACGTCGGAACGCTGGTGGATGGCGACGGCCTCGTCACCCGTCGCCATGTCGACTGTGGCGAGCGCCCGCGGCACGGTCGAGATCGGCTTCATCGCGGCTCGCACCCGCAGCGGCTGCCCGTTCGTCATCCCGCCTTCGAGGCCGCCGGCCCGATTGGTCGAGCGCATCACACCGTCGGCGCCGGGGTACATCTCGTCGTGGGCCACACTGCCGCGGCGGCGCGCGGTCTCGAAGCCGTCGCCGATCTCCACGCCCTTGATTGCCTGGATGCCCATGACCGCGCCGGCCAGTTGGCTGTCGAGGCGGTTGTCACCGCTGGTGAAGGAGCCCAGGCCGACGGGAAGCCCGTGGACGACCACCTCGACGATTCCCCCGAGTGTGTCACCGTCCTTCTTGGCCGCCTCGATCTCGGCGATCATGGACTCCTCGGCGTCCTTGTCGAACGCGCGCACGGGACTCTCGTCGATCCCGGACAGATCGGAGAACTGCGGCGGCGGCCCGTCATAGGGCTTCGAGGCGCCGATCGAGATCACATGCGATAGCACCTCGACGCCCAGGGTCTCGCGAAGCAATGCCCGGGCGAAGGTGCCGGCGGCCACGCGGGCGGCCGTCTCGCGTGCGCTGGCCCGTTCCAGGACGGGCCGAGCGTCGTCGAAGCCGTACTTCAGCATGCCTGCGTAGTCGGCGTGGCCGGGCCGCGGACGGGTCAGCGGCTCGTTGCGGGCGCTGTTTTCCAGTTCGGCGGGGTCGACCGGATCGGCCGCCATCACGGTTTCCCACTTGGGCCATTCGGTGTTGCCGATCTCGATGGCGATCGGACCGCCGAGCGTGACGCCGTGCCGGACCCCGGCGAGCATCGTGACCTGGTCTTTTTCGAACTTCATCCGCGCGCCGCGGCCGTAGCCCAGCCGGCGCCTGGCCAGCTGGCCCGCGATGTCGTCGGAGGTCACGTGGATGCCGGCGATCATGCCTTCGATCACGGCCACCAGAGCGCGGCCGTGGGATTCACCAGCTGTAGTCCATCGCAACACGCGTCCCATCTTCCCATAGCTCACTGCCCGCGATTTCCACGCCGATACCGGCGCTGAGCGGGTGTTTGCGCGTGTAAATCGCAACGTGGGCGATACGCGTGGGAAACAGCACCGCGCGAACCTACTTTCATGGATTCAAGATCCGCGTTGACGCTGAGCATCGGGGTGTTGGGCGGGCTGGCGGTGGCCCTGACCGCGGAGGTCATCACCGTCCCGATTTGGGTGGTCTTCCTGACGTGGGCGTCGTTCTTCTTCGTCGGCGGCGGCGTCACCGGATGGGTGCGATCACTGTCGAGCAACCTCGTCGGGGTGCTGATCGCATCGGCAAGCTTGTACGCCGCGCACCTGATGGGCGGCAGCCTCTGGATGACCGCACTCGCCGTCGGCGTCGGCAGCGCCGTGATGGTCCAGGCGTCATGGGTGCCGCTGCTGTCGACGACACCCGCGGTCGTCGTCGGATTCGCGAGCACCGTGTCGACGGTCGCCGGAACCGGCAACACGATCACCGTGACGTCCATTTCGCATCCGGGGCTGGTTGCGGCCATGGCCTGCCTACTCGGTGCGTCGTTCGGGCTGCTGTCCGAATACGTCGCGAACGTCCTCACCCGTGAACCCGCGAAGGAAGGCAGCCCGGCGCAATGAAACTGCAGCACTATCTCGGAGGTCTCGAAGGACTCCCCGAACCTTTGAACCTCGAGAAGCGCGTGTTCGTCGAGGACTGGGAGCAACGGATCTTCGGCATTCACGTGGCGATGATGGGGTTGTCCAATCATCTCGGGGCGGCGTTGCCGCAGTATCCGATCGACGACGTGCCGACATCGTTCAAAGACGAGTGGACCTGGGCGAGTCTGCGCACCGGCGCGGAGGCGATGAATCCGTTCGACTATTTCAAGTTCCGCTACTACGAGAAGTGGCTGGGCGGTATCACCCAGTTCTTCATCGATCAGGGCTATGTCACCGAGGACGAGTTGTCCTCGCGGCAAGCCGAATTGGCGGCCGAGAAGGCACCGGCCGCTCCGGAGCCGGAAGCTGCGATCGACGATCAGGTAGTCGAATACCTGCGCAAGGGCGATAGCCCCCGCCGCGACGTCGCCCATCCGAAGTTCGCCGTCGGTGACCGCGTCCGGATCACCAATGTGCCCGCAGCCGCCCACACCCGCCTACCGGGCTATCTACGGAAACGCGAGGGCACCATCGAGCGGATATTCGAAGGCGACTACGGCTATTTCGTCCACACCGGAGACGGCATCGGCGATCCGATGCCGATCTACATCGTCGCGTTCAGTCCCGACGAACTCTTCGGCGAACGCGCCGAACCCGGAGCGCTCACCATCTACGCCGAGCTGTTCGAGGCATACCTGGAAGGAGTCCAATGAGCGACCAGTTCGCCTACCCCCCGGACCGCGAGGCCGCGAGCGCCGCCAAAGTCGCTGCGCTGGAATCACTTCTGATCGAAAAGGGCGTGATCACCGGACAGACCGTCGACAAGGTCCTTTCCTACTTCGAGTCGGAGATGACACCGCTCAACGGGCGCAAGATCGTGGTGAAGGCCTGGACGGATCCCGACTTCGCCGCTCGCGTCGTCGTCGACACCCCGTCCGCGATCGCCGAACTGGACCTGCCCGACGGCATGGCGGGCGCCGAAGGTGAGCACCTGCAGGCCGTTGCGAACACTCCTGGAATCCACAACCTCATCATCTGCACACTCTGCTCGTGCTTCCCCTGGCCGGTGCTCGGTCTGCCGCCTTACTGGTACAAGGATCCGGTGTTCCGGTCCCGGGCCGCACGCGAGCCGCGCAAGGTGCTCGGCGAGATCGGCGTCGACCTGCCCGCTGACACCGAGATCAAGGTGTGGGACAGCAGCGGGCACTCACGGTGGTTCGTCATTCCCGAACGCCCTTCCGGCACCGACGATTTCACCGATGAGATGTTGATGGACCTCGTGACGACGGAATCCATGATGGGCGTGGCGCTGGCGGGACCGGTGTCATGACGCTGCACGAGACGTGCACGACCGACCAGGCGGCCCCACAGTTCGAGCACGAATGGCAGCGGCGCGCCTTCGGGCTGGCGCTGGCGCTCTCGGAGTTCGGTCATTACGAGTGGAGCGATTTCCAGCAGAGCCTGATCGAAACGATCGGCCGGTGGGAGAACACGCCGGAGAATGAGCGTGGCGACTGGGAGTACTACGACCACTGGGTCACCGCGCTGACCAAGGTGGTCGACGACCACCACCTGTTGACCAATCCGATGATCGCCAACGGAGACGACCACTAGCGGCGGGCCTGGTTTACCGCTGCCGTGAGGTGGTGGCGAGGCTGTCCAGGACGCGACCGATTTCAGCGACGGCCTGACGTTGCGCGATCTTCTGATCATCGGCCCGGGCGACGATCATCGCCACCTCGCAGATTGCGCCGAAGAGGAAGTGGGCGAGCGGGGCCGGCGGTCTCCGTCCGATACGGCCGGCATCGACGGCACGAGATATCGCGAGCTCCATCAAGTCCAGCAGGGGGGCCTCCAGCCGGCGGATTCCATCCCAGCCGATCGCCGCGGGCGCATCCACCAGGACGATGCGCTGTACCGCAGGGTCCAGACACTCGTCGAGGAACGCGGCGCTCGCCGCCTTGAACGCATCCCACGGGTCCTTCTTGCGCGAGTACGCCGCCACCAGCGGAGCCGTCATGCGTTCGATTTCGCGGCTGAACACGGCTTCGAACAACTGGCGCTTGCCGGCGAAATGGTGATACACGGCACCTTTCGTCACCCCCGCGCGAGCCGCGACCGCGTCAAGGGATATCGCGTCGTAGCCCTCTCGGGCGAACAGTTCGCGCGCGGCGTCAACGAGCGCGGCGGTGGTCGCCTCGGTGCGCTCCGCCTGCGTGCGTCTGGCCAGCCCTCTTGCCACGGGCCGACCATAGTCGAACATCAAGCCGGGTCACAGCACCCGATAGATGCGGTAGTCGATGTGGTTGCGAGATAGGACGTTGTAGCCGACGGTGACCAGTCCCGACAGCCAGCCATAGCGCTCGTCGGCGGTCTCGAACGTCGGCGTGGTCCGCACATACGTCTCGTCGAACCCCAGCACGTCACCGGCGGCCAGCCGATCGAGTCCATCCGCGGGCACGTTGATGACTCCGCGCGCCTCATAGTGGATCAGCACGCCATCATGCGTCTTGAGCGTGGCGCGGACATCGACGCGTCCGACTCCGTCGCTCCCGACGATCAGCCAATCTCCCCCGCCGGGCAAGATCTCCCCGCGCAGTTTCGGCCCGTCGATGACGCCGCCCGTCGTGATGAACGTCATCCTGGCACCGACGGGTGTCGTAATCGGTTGTGCTGGTTGAAGATCAACGTGCATGTCGAACAGGTGCTCAACCGGTAGGGCGTCGATCAACGGCAACTGATCGATCGGCGTCGCGGCGGTCACGGGGCCACCACCGCGAGGGCGGCGTTCAGTTGCACACCGTCGACGAAGGTGTCCTTGCGCGCGACGAGCCCGTCCGGCGAGACGTTCACGACGTCGAGGCAGTCGAATCGGATGTCACCCGATATCAGTGCCCAGTCGAGGATCCAATGGTCGTCGCCGAACAGCACCCGGTGGGTCTCCCACGTGAGATCTGGGAATTGGGCGAAGATTTCGGCGAAGGTGCTGCGCACCGCGTCGCGGCCGACGACGGGGTCACCACCCATGTGCATCCAGAACTGGGTGTCGGCCGTGTGCAGGGCCACGATCGCTTCCGGATCGTGGGCCGCCCAAGCGGCGAAATATCTCTCCGAGATCGCCTTGAGATCGAGCTTCATCATTTGCATACCCATAGTATGCAATAACATACCGCGAGTATGCAAGGGTTTCGGATCACAACAGGACGAGAGCGGCGGCCGCGGCCGCGGCCACACACATCGAGGGGCCGTGCGGCACAGCCCGTTCCGCGCTCACGATCCGGACGATGACGGCCATACCAGCCGTCAGCAGCGGCGCCGCGACTGCGGCGAGCGACCACACATCGACACCCAAAGCACCCGTCAGTCCCCCGATACCGATCGCGAGCTTGACGTCGCCGGCACCCATGGCCGCCGGGGCGATCAGATGCATGGCGAGGTAGATCGCGAAAAGCGATACCGCGCCGGCCAGCGCAGGTGCCCCACGCCCCGTTGCCGCAGCGCACATCAGGATCGCGAGGGCGCCGGGCACCGTCAGCCAATTGGGCAGCCGTCGCTCGCGAATGTCGAACCAACTGAGCCCGGCAAACCAGGTCAGCACGCAGACGCCGACCGCCGCCACCCCCATTCATTCGAGGCTAGCGTCAGTCCAGGACGGCCCTCATCGCATCTTTGGGCGCAGGCTGACCGGTGAACTGCTCGACCTGGGCGAAGGCCTGATTCAGCAGCATCTGCAAGCCGCTGATCACGCGCCCGCCCGCAGCTTCGACCGCAGTGGCCAGCGGTGTGGGCCACGGATCGTAGATCGCGTCGAGCAGCACGGGCGCAGGCGCCAGCGTGGACACATACGGCGCCACGGCGTCTGCGGGCACGGTGTTGACCATGACGTCCACGCCGGCCACATGTGCCGCCAGCTCCGGGCCATCGATCGCGCACCATTGCGCCCTGACACCGGATTTCGTTGCCAGTTCGACGAACGGGGCTGCCCGTTGCGCATTACGTGCCACCACCGTGATGTGATGGACACCCAGTGCGGCCAGGCCGACCACCACCGCCGGGGCGGTGCCGCCCGCCCCCAAGACCATCGCTCTGCCCGACGCCTCACCCAATGCGCCGGTGACACCGTCGATATCGGTGTTGTCGGCGCGCCATCCGGTAGGTGTCCGCACCAGGGTGTTGGCCGAGCCGACCAACTCGGCGCGTGCCGTGCGTTCGTCGGCGAATTCGAGGGCGGCGAACTTGCCCGGCATCGTCACCGACACTCCCACCCACTCGGGGCCGAAACCGCCCACCAGGGAGGGCAATTGCTCGGCGGTGCATTCGATCCGCTCGTACGTCCAATCGTGCAGACCCAACGCTCGATAAGCGGCGAGGTGCAGCTGCGGCGAGCGGGAATGCGCAATGGGTGACCCGAGCACCGCGGCCTTACGAGGACCGCCGCCAGCCGACCTCATGTGCGGTCACCGATTGGAGTCGAGGACACCATTGCGCATCGCGAGTTCGATGTTCGCCAGGTGCTGCTGATAGTCCCGAGTGAACAGGGTGGTGCCCTGCAGGTCGATGGTCACGAAGTACAGCCAGTCTCCCGGCTCCGGGTTCTCCGCCGCCGCGAGCGCAGGCTGGCCGGGCGAACAGATGGGCGTCGCAGGAAGACCCGGCCGCACGTAGGTGTTCCACGGCGTGAGCTGCCCGCGGTCGCCGTCGGTGGTCGCCACTTCGATCCTGTCGAGCGGATAGTTCACCGTGGAGTCGAACTCCAGCGTGCGGTTCTGGGCCAACCGGTTGTAGATGACCCGGGCAACCTTCGCGAAGTCCTCCGGGGTGGCTTCGCGTTGCACCAGCGAGCCGACGGTCAGGATCTGATACGGCGACATGTTCATCGCTTTCGCGGTGTCGAGGATGCCGCCCGCCTCGTACTGCGCTGCGCTCGTGCTGATCAACGTCGACAGGATCTCCTGCGGCTGCGCGGACGGATCGATGTTCCACGAGCCGGGCGCGATCAATCCTTCCAGGCGGCGGTGGTCGGTGCCCATCGCGTTCACCGGGCCGACGGCCCATTCCGGCACCGAAAGCGCCGACGGTTCCGCCGTGCCGGCCATCTGCTTGAGCGCGTCCACGGCGACACAGTTGCGTTGACCGTCGAGGTCGACACACGTCGCCTTGGAGATCAGGCTGAGGATGCCGTCGGTGACGGCGTTGGTCTTGACGTCCTGAACGTCGTCGAGCTGGCGCCCTTCCGGGATCACCAGCTTGCCAACCCTGTTCGCCGGATCTGCAAGCCGCTCAACGGCGTTGGCGGCCGGGATCTCGGTGCGCACCTTGTAAAAGCCGGGCTGGATCGACGAGATGGCGGCATTTCCCTGGGCCGCCTCGACGAAGGTGGCGGAGTTCGCCACCACTTTCTCATCCTGGAGGGTGTTACCGATCGCGGTCGTGGAGTCCCCGTCGTGGACCTGGATCACCACATCGTTGACGCCGTCGCCGGTGAAATCGCTGCTCGTGCCGAACACGTTGTGCCACAGCTTAGAGCCCAGAAAGACCACACCGATGACGACGACGACCAGGATGCCGAGCGCCAGACCGCCCGCCATGCGGCGCTTGCGCCGCCCGCGTGCTTCCCGCAACCGGTCCGCGCGTGTCCTTTTGCGCCGTGGGGGGCCAACCGCCATCGGCTCCACCCGTTCCCGGTGCCAGCTGGGCTCGACGCGTTCGCGGCCCCAATCGTCAGACATCCCCGACCTCGTCCCTGAAGTCACCATGTGCCGTCAACGCCGCGCGCCGCTGATCCAGCCAATTCTGCAGAATGCCGACCGCGGCGGCCTGGTCGATCATCTTTCGCTGTCCCTTGGCCCGCACCCCGGCCTCCCGCAACGACCGCTGCGCCGCAACGGTGGTCAGCCGCTCGTCGGCCAGTCGCACCGGCACCGGCGCGATGCGTGCCGCCAGTTGATCAGCGAGACCGATCGCATCTTGGGCGGCCGAACCCGACCGGTCGGCGAGGGTGCGCGGCAACCCGACCACCGCTTCGACCGCGTGGAAGTCGTCAACCAACGTCGCCAGCCGTCGCACATGCTTCTCGCTGCCCTTGCGGCGGTCCCGCAGCACGGTCTCGACCGGTGTCGCGAGAACCCCGTCCGGATCGCTGACCGCCACCCCTATACGGACGCTGCCCGCGTCGATGCCCAACCGTCGGCCCGGTCCTGGGTCGGGCGGCTGCAGCGTGGGGCCTGGCCGGTCGGGTTGACGGTCCTCTGCGCTCGCCACGCGGTCAGCTCCGGTCCAGTTCGGCACGCAACGCGGCCAACGCCGCCTCGATCCCCGCCGCACCTTTACCGGAGCCCTGTGCCAGATCGGCCTTGCCACCCCCGCGACCGTTCACCGGCGCGCCCAACTGCTTCACCAGATCGTTGGCGCTCAGTCCCAGATCCTGCGCCGCCGGATTGACCGCCACCACGTACGGCACGGAGTCATCCCCACCGTTTGGGCCTTCGGCGATCAACGCGACAACCGCGGGGTCACCGCCCAGTTTGCCCTTGATGTCGCCGACGAGCGTGCGCAGATCCGCCGCCGACATTCCGCCGGCCATCCGCTGTGCCACGAGGTGGACCTTACCGACCCGTTCGGCACCTGCGGCGGCATTCGCGGCCGCGGCGCGCGCGTTCGCCAGGCGCATCCGGTCGAGTTCCTTCTCGGCGGCCCGTAGCCGTTCGACGAGGTTGGCCACCCGGGCCGGTACCTCGTCCGACGGCACCTTCAGTGATGACGCCAGCCCCGCCATCAGGGCGCGTTCCTTGGCCAGGTGGCGGAACGAGTCCAACCCGACGTACGCCTCGACGCGACGCACGCCTGAGCCGACCGAGGATTCGCCGAGGATCGTGACGGGCCCGATCTGTGCCGAACTGTTGACGTGGGTGCCGCCGCAGAGTTCGAGCGAGAAGGGGCCGCCGATCTCGACGACTCGGACCTCATCGGGGTAGGCCTCGCCGAACAGGGCCATCGCGCCCATCGACTTGGCCTTCTCCAGATCGGTGGTGAAACTGTGCACTTCGAAGTTGGCTTCAACCGCCTCGTTGGTGACTTCTTCGATCTGGGTCCGCTGGTCCTCGGACAGCGCGCCCTGCCAGTTGAAGTCGAACCGCAGATAGCCGGGGCGGTTCAGCGATCCTGCCTGAACGGCGTTGGGCCCCAGCACCTGCCGAAGGGCCGCGTGCACCATGTGGGTTCCGGAATGCCCCTGGGTCGCGCCATGGCGCCACCTCGGGTCGACGGCGGCCACCACAGTGTCGCCCTCCACGAACTCGCCGGACTCGACGTTGATTCGGTGTGCCCACAGGGTTTTGGCGATCTTCTGGACGTCGGTCACCGCGGCCTTGGCCGCTGCGGACGCACCCGCGCCGGTGATCGTGCCCTCGTCGGCGATCTGCCCGCCGGACTCCGCGTAGAAGGGGCTGCGATCGAGAACGAGTTCCACGCGGTCGGCGTCGTGCGTCCCGTGCCCGATGACGGGTACCCGCTTGCCGTCGACGAAGATGCCGAGAATCCTTGCCTCGGTGGTCAACTCGTCGAAACCGGTGAACTCGGTGGGGGCAGTGTCGACGAGTTCGCGGTATGCCGACAGATCGGAGTGCGCCTGCTTGCGTGCCGCCGCGTCTGCCTTGGCGCGCCGGCGCTGCTCGGCCATCAACCCGCGGAAGCCCTCTTCGTCGACGCTCAGGTCGGCTTCGGCGGCCATCTCCAGCGTCAGTTCCAGCGGGAAGCCGTACGTGTCGTGCAGGGTGAATGCATCGGTTCCGGAGATGGTCGACTTGCCCGAGCGCTTGGTCGTGGCGGCCGCCTCGTCGAACAGCCGGGACCCTGACGCCAGCGTCCGGTTGAAGGCGGTCTCCTCTGCGACGGCGATGCGCTGGATGCGATCGAAGTCGGTGACCAGTTCCGGATACGACGGGCCCATCGCGTCGCGAACCGTGGTCATCAACTCGGCGACGATCGGTTGCTCGACGCCCAGCAGCTTCGCCGCGCGGATGATCCTGCGCAGCAACCGGCGCAGGACGTAGCCGCGGCCCTCGTTTCCGGGACTGACGCCGTCGCCGATGATGATCGCGGCGGTACGACTGTGGTCGGCGATGATGCGGTACCGGACGTCGTCTCCGTGGTTGCCTTGGCCGTACCCCCGTGGGGCGACGGCGGCGACCAGGTCGATCACCGGACGCAGCAGATCAGTCTCGTAGACGTTGTCGACATCCTGCAGCAGGCACGCGACCCGCTCGACGCCCATGCCGGTGTCAATGTTCTTGCGCGGCAGCGGGCCGAGGATCTCGAAGTTCTCCTTCGATGTGCCCTCGCCGCGTTCGTTCTGCATGAACACGAGATTCCAGATCTCGATGTAGCGGTCCTCGTTGGCCTCGGGTCCACCCTCGATGCCGTACTCCGGCCCGCGGTCGTAGTAGATCTCCGATGAGGGCCCGCACGGTCCGGGGATACCCATCGACCAGTAGTTGTCGGCCATGCCGCGGCGCTGGATGCGCTCCAGGGGCAGTCCGGCGACTTCCTGCCACAGCCGGATCGCTTCGTCGTCATCGAGATACACGGTCGCCCAGATTCTTTCGGGGTCCATGCCGTACCCGCCCTGCTCGACGGGGTTCGTCAGCAGGCTCCATGCGAACTCGATGGCGCCCTTCTTGAAGTAGTCGCCGAAGCTGAAATTGCCCGCCATCTGGAAGAAGGTGTTGTGACGGGTGGTGATGCCGACCTCGTCGATGTCCGGGGTGCGGATGCACTTCTGAACACTCACCGCGCGATCCCAGGGCGGTCGGCGCTGCCCGAGGAAGTAGGGCACGAACTGCACCATGCCGGCGTTGACGAACAGCAGGTTGGGGTCGTCGAGGATCACCGAGGCGCTGGGGACCTCGGTATGGCCCGCCTTCACGAAGTGATCAAGGAAGCGCTTCCTGATCTCGTGTGTCTGCACGTTCTTTCTGTTCCTTGTTCTATCGGGTGGCCCTATGGGTGGCTTCCGCAATTACCTGCGACTATTCGACCGCACCACAGTACCGGTCGCAGTTGTGGCGCCTGAAAGGCCAACGAACCGGCACCGCGTCAGGTGCCGGTTAGGCGCCGATAAAGCTCAACCGAACCTTGCGCTGCGGATTGTCGCTGTTCAGATCCACCAGCACGACGCTCTGCCACGTGCCGAGCAGCGGCTTTCCGCCCTGCACGGGCACCGTCACCGATGGCGAGACCAGCGCGGGCAGCACATGGTCGGCGCCGTGCCCCGGGGCGCCGTGGGCATGGCGATAGCGGTCATCGCGAGGCAGCAGGCGTTCCAGCGTGTCCAGCAGGTCGTCATCGGACCCGGCACCGGTCTCGATGATCGCGACACCGGCCGTCGCGTGCGGGACAAAGACATTGCACAAGCCGTCTTGGTGCGCACTGCAGAACGCGCGCACCTCATCGGTGAGGTCGACGATGCGGCGCCTGGCGGTGTCGATATCGAGTACATCCGTGTCCACGTCGTCGAGCCTACGAGCAATCGGCGGGATTGACGCGAGCGTTTATTTCGCCGGAGGCAGGGGTATCGCTGCTTGACCAGGGTGATCTACGAACGGCCCTGCCACTAGTCATCGGAGGCATCGTGACCATCACCGGCATCATCACCGCAATACTCATCGGCATCGTGATTGGCGTACTGGCCAGGCTGCTGCTACCGGGTAAGCAGCCCATTGGGATGCTCGTAACGATCCTGGTCGGCATCGTCGCCGCGTTGATCGGTACTTGGCTTGCCCAGGCGCTCGGCATTTCCACCACAACGCCCGGCGTCGACTGGGGGGAGCTGCTCGTTCAGCTCGTCGTGGCCGTGATCGGAGTGGCGCTCGTGTCGGCGCTCATGGGACGTGGTCGCACCGGCATGACGGGCCGCCGGCGCTCGGGCTTGATGCGCTGACGCGTACCACCCGAATAGCGATCCCGGCTGGACCCCTGCAGCCGGGATCGCTCCTTCTCGAGGTCAGAGGCTCTTGAGTAAGGCGTCGAGCTTCTCGTAGCCCTCGGTCATTCCGCCTTCCATGCCGGAAGAAAGCAGTGCGTCTCGCGCCTCGGTGTTGGGGCAGATCGACCGGCCCCGCAGCCGGGAACGGCCGTTGCCGAGGTCCTCGAACCACATGTACTCGATGTTCACCATGTCCGGCGCACCTTCGAATTCGAAGGTCTGCAGGATGAACTCGTTGTCTCGCACGGTGTGGAACGTGCCGTTGAAGCCGAACGTCCCTTCGTCGTTTGAGTGCGTATAGCGGTACCCGCCATGGCTTTTGAAGTCCCACTCGGTGATCTCCATCTCCAGACCATGCGGGCCGAGCCACTGCTTCATCAGCTCGGGCTCGGCATGCGCCCGGAACAGCGCTTCGACCGGAGCGTCGAACTCGCGGGTGAACTCCATGGCCAGGGTGTCGACCGGGGCGTTGAGGTCCAATGCGTTCGTCATGTGGTGCGTCCTTTCTCCTGGGTGTCGGGCATGCCTGCCAGCAGGGCGTCCAGCCGGCGGTAACTGCGCTCGGCGTCGAGCCGATATCGGTCGATCCATGCGGTCAGCCGCTCCAGCGCGGCGGCGTCGAGGTGAACCGGCCGTCGCTGTGCGTCGCGGGTCCGCGTGACGAGACCCGCATGCTCGAGCACCTGAATGTGCTTGGACACCGCCTGTTTGGTGATGTCGAACGGTGCGGCCAGTTCGTTGACCGTGGCCGGCCCCCTGGACAGTCGCGCGACGATCGCACGTCGAATCGGGTCGGCCAGCGCCAGGAAGGCGCGATCGAGCTGCGCATCCGCATCGCCATCACTCTCCATTATCAACCTTGTGTTTGATCAATGCTTCGGTTGAATACCAACGTAGGACGGTGTGTGGTGCGTGTCAAGGGGTGGCGATCTTTCGCCGAGACTGCAAGCAGATCGCCATCTGGGCCGAAATCGCGATCTGTCCGCAGTCTCGGCGGGAATGAGGCGTCGAAACCGTCAGCGCTTCTTGCGGATGATCGCGCGCAGCTTGTCCAGGCGCGTCGCGATCTCACGTTCGGCTCCGTGGGTGGTCGGCTGGTAATAGTCGACGCCGACCAGCTCATCGGGCGGATATTGCTGGCGCACAACACCATCGGGATCGTCGTGCGCGTACTTGTAACCGATCGCGTTGCCCAGTTTCTCGGCGCCGGAGTAGTGGCCGTCGCGCAGATGGGTCGGCACCTGACCGGCCTTGCCCGCCCTGATGTCAGCCATCGCGGATCCCAGGGCGGTGGTGACGGCATTCGACTTGGGTGCGGTCGCCAGGTGAACGGTCGCGTGGGCCAGCGTGAGCTGCCCCTCCGGCATTCCGATGAGCTGCACGGTCTGAGCTGCGGCGACGGCCGTCTGCAGGGCCGTCGGATCGGCCATGCCGATGTCTTCGCTGGCGAGAATCATGAGTCGTCTGGCGATGAACCGTGGGTCCTCCCCCGCGACCAGCATTCGGGACAGGTAGTGCAGGGCTGCGTCGACGTCGGAGCCGCGGACCGACTTGATGAACGCGCTGATGACGTCGTAGTGCTGATCGCCGTCGCGGTCATAGCGGACGGCGGCCTTGTCCAGCGACTGCTCGATCACCTCGACCGTCACGTCGCCGGCCTCGGCCGCGACCTCGAGGGCCGTCAGCGCGCGACGGGCATCGCCTGCCGACAGCTGCACCAGTAACTCGACGGCATCGTCGGCGACCGTGACCTTGCCACCGAGGCCACGTTCGTCGTCGATCGCGCGCCGCACGAGTTCGCGCACCGCGTCGGCGCCGAGGGGGTGCAGTTGCAGGATCAGCGACCGCGAAAGCAGCGGTGCGACGACGGAGAACGACGGGTTCTCGGTGGTGGCCGCGACCAGCAGCACCACGCGATTCTCGACGGCGGACAGCAGCGCGTCCTGTTGTGTCTTGGAGAACCGGTGCACCTCATCGATGAACAGCACGGTCTGCTCACCGTGTGCGGCCGCCCGCCGCGCGGTATCGATGACGGCGCGGACCTCTTTCACGCCGGCCGACAACGCCGAGAGCGCCTCGAAACGGCGGCCGGTCGCCCCCGAGATCAGCGATGCGAGTGTCGTCTTACCGGTGCCGGGCGGACCGTAGAGAATGACCGACGCCGCTCCCGAACCCTCGACCATCCGGCGCAGCGGCGAACCCGGCTGCAGCAGGTGGTCTTGTCCGACGACCTCATCGAGCGTGGCGGGCCGCATCCGCACCGCAAGCGGGGCGGAGGCGCCGACGGTGGCGACTCCCGGCGACCGCTCTTCGCCGGGCACGTCAAACAGACCGTCGGCCACGCTCTCTGCTTACCACGAGGCGATGACGCGACGCGTTCACGACTCCGTTGGTTGTGTCACGAAGTCGATCAGCTCCTCGACGCGGCCGATGAGCGCGGGATCGAGGTCGTTCCAGTCGCGCACGCGGCCCCGGATCCGCTGCCACGCCCTCGCGATGTCGGCCTGTTGGGCGCACGGCCAGCCCAGCTTGTCGCACACGCCCTTCTTCCAGTCCGTGCCCTTGGGGATGACGGGCCACTCCGGCACCCCGATCCGGCCGGGTTTGACCGCCTGCCAGATGTCGATGAACGGATGTCCGACGACGAGTGTGTGCGCGCCGCCGGGACCCCGGCGGACCGCATCGGCGATTCGCGCCTCCTTGGAGCCGGCCACGAGATGGTCGACGAGCACACCAAGCCGTCGTCCGGGTGCCGGCCGGAACTCTTCGACGATCGCGGCGAGATCGTCGACGCCCCCGAGATATTCGACGACGACCCCCTCGACGCGAAGATCGTCACCCCACACCTGCTCGACGAGCTCCGCGTCATGGCGACCCTCGACGTAGATGCGACTCGCCAACGCCACCTTCGCGCGCGCGCCGGCCACGGCCACCGACCCCGACGCGGTCCGCGACGTCTGCGGTGCCGCGCGCTTCGGCGGAGTCAGGATGACGGGCCGGCCGTCGACGAGATAACCGGGACCGACCGGAAACGGTTTCTTGCGACCGTTGCGATCCTCGAGTTCCATCCGGCCGTACTCGACGCGCATCACCGCGCCGACGAAGCCGGTCTGAGCGTCCTCGACGACCATGCCGATCTCAACTGGCAGCTCAACCGAACGCGGTCGTTTCCGGTGCGGGTTCGATGCGAGGACATCAGAGCCATAGCGATCAGCCACCGCGTGATCGTAGGGTCAGCACCGTGCTGCTGAACCGCGACACGGCCGAGGGAATCGCTAACGGCAGCATCACACTTGTGCTCCGCCGCTGGGACGCGCCGAGGGTCAAGGCAGGCGGCACGCAGCGCACCATGGCGGGCACGATTCGCATCGACGACGTCGCCGAATTCCCCGGACACCACCGGGTGACCGCCGCGCAGGCCCGGGCGGCCGGTTACTCGGATGCCGCGACCGCCCAGAAAGACCTGAACCGCAGGCACGCCCGGCACACCTATGCGATCGCGGTCTCCTTCCTGGCACCCGACGAACGGCCCGCGCTTGCCGCCGAGGACCGGCTGTCACCCGCCGATGTGGCTGCGATCACGGCGCGCCTGGACCGCTGGGACGCAGCCACCGAGCCGTGGACGAGGCAGTACCTGCAATTGATCGGCGCCAACGAGGCGGTGCGCGCACCCGATCTCACCGACCGCGTCGGGATGGACGCACCCCGGTTCAAACGCCGCGTCCGCCAACTCAAGGGGCTGGGCCTGACAATCAGCCTGGACGTGGGTTACCGCCTATCGGGACGCGGCAGAGCCTTCCTGCGACTGTCGGGGTAAAGATGAACCCGTGATGGAGCTATCGAAGTATGGGCCGTGGGCCGTCGTCGCTGGCGGCTCCGAGGGCGTCGGCGCGGAATTCGCGCGGCAGTTGGCTGCCGCGGGAATCAACCTCGTCCTGATCGCCCGAAAGCCCGATCCCCTGGCCGAGACCGCGGAAACGTGTCGTGCCCTGGGCGTCGAAGTACGAACACTCGCTGTGGATTTGGTGTCGGCCGACGCGGTGACTCGCATCGCGGACGCCACTTCCGACCTCGAGGTGGGTCTGCTCATCTACAACGCGGGTGCGAACACCTGCAGCGAGCACTTCCTGGATGGTGCGCTGAGCGACTTCGGCAGGGTGATCGACCTCAACATCGGCACCATGCTGGCACTGGTGCAGCACTTCGGCAGGCCGATGCGGGATCGCCGGCGCGGCGGCATCCTGATGGTCGGCTCGATGGCCGGCTACCTCGGATCGATGCGCCACACCGTATACGGGGGTGTGAAGGCCTTTGGGCGCATCTTCGCCGAAGGGTTGTGGCTCGAGCTACGCGATTACGGCGTCGACGTGCTGGAGTTGGTGCTCGGAGTCACCCGCACCCCGGCCATGGAGCGCGTCGGGCTGAACTTCGATGTCCCCGGCATGCGCGTCGCCAACCCCGCGGACGTCGCCCGCGAGGGTCTCGAACAACTCCCCCACGGCCCGATCCATATCGCAGGGGGCAATGGCGATGACATCGCTCGTCGAAACGATCCCGACCGCGTGAAAGTGGTTCTCGGTACGCACAAGTTCATGGAAAAACTCATGGGATCCGGTTAGTTGAAAGGAATTTCGTTGAACGACGAGCGGATTTTCGAACTGGAACGACGGCTCGAACGCATCGAGGAGGAGCGCGCGATCGAGCGGTTGATCGCCTCGTACGGTCCGCTGGTCGACGCCGGTGAAGCCGACGCCGCGGCACAGTTGTGGGCCACCGACGGGAGCTACGACGTGGAAGGCTGGTCGATGCGCAGCCGCGAGGACGTGGCGGCCATGGTGCGCTCCGACGCCCATCAGGGGCTGATCCACCGGGGCTGCAGTCATTTCCTGGGCCCGGCGGTGGTGACCGTCGATGGCATGGACGCGGTGGCGGTGTGCGAGTCGATCCTGTTGGTTCATCGCGGCGAGGGGTTCGTCGTCGCGCGCGCAGGAGTCAACCACTTCCGGCTGCAGCTCATCGACGACCGTTGGCAGATCGTCGAACGCACGACACGGACGCTGGACGGCAAATCGGAGGCACGCGATCTTCTGGCGTCGGGGATCGCAGGCTCATGAGCGGAAACCTCGACGGCAAGGTGGCGCTGGTGACCGGCGCCGGCGCGGGCATCGGCGAGGGCATCGTCCGACGCTTCGCCGATGAGGGTGCCAAGGTGGTGGTCGCCGAGATCGACTCGGCGGCAGGCGAAGCCGTCGCCCAGTCGATAGGCGGAACGTATGTCGGCACGGACGTGTCCGACCGCGAGCAGGTCGAAAACGCGGTGCAGACCGCGCTGTCGGCGTACGGGTCCATCGACATCGTGGTGAACAACGCCTGGGGCGGCGGCGGGATCGGCCGGGTCGAGAAGAAGACCGACGAACAACTGTCGCAGGGCATCGCCGTCGGCTACTACGGTCCGTTCTGGGCGATGCGCGCTGCGTTCCCGCACATGAAGGAGCGCGGCTGGGGTCGGGTCATCAACATGTGCAGCCTCAATGGCGTCAATGCCCATATGGGCTCATTGGAGTACAACGCGGCCAAAGAGGCGCTGCGTGCCCTCACCCGCACCGCGGCACGGGAGTGGGCGCCCACGGGCGTCACCGTCAACGCGATCTGCCCGGCGGCCAAGAGCCAGGCCTTCTTTCGCGCAATCGGCGAGTACCCCGAGCTGGAGGCGGTAGCCGATGCGGCGAACCCGATGGGACGCATGGGCGACCCCTATGACGACATCGCGCCCGTTGCGGTGTTCCTGGCCGGCGAAGGCTCGCGTTACCTGACGGGCAACACGCTGTTCGTCGATGGCGGCGGTCACATCAACGGCACACCGTGGGCCCCTGATCTCGGCGACTAGCCCAACTGCGTCTGCTGATCCTGCGCCGGGGCGCCGATCTCGGCGAGTTTCACCGGATTCGAGGTGATCTCATCGATCACCGTGTGGATGAACCGCATCTTCTCGAGCACCGGGCCCCGTAGTACGAAGGGATAGAGATCGTCCTTGCCCATCGAGCGGTTCACCATGTTCAGTGCCCACGACAGCGGCAGCCAGAGGTCAATGATCGTGTCGAAACCGCTGGGCCCCAACGTGCGTCGTTCGAAGGTGGCACCGGCGGGTGCGAACCCGAAGGCGGCGGCGGTGTCCAGGGTGTCGCGGATGTGCAGGTAATGGGCGAAGGTCTCCGCCCAATCCTCGGCCGGATGCATCGTGGCGTAGGACGACACGTAATCCTTCTGCCAGCCGGCCGGCGCACCCTCGCTGTAGTGGCGATCCAGCGCCGCCTGATAGTCGAGGTCGGGATCGCCGAACAGCTCGTTGAACCGCTCCAGGTAGTCCGACGACGTCCCGATCAGACGGTAGAAGTAGTAGTGGCCGATCTCGTGACGGAAGTGTCCGAGCAGGGTGCGGTACGGCTCGTCCATCGAGATGCGCAGCTGCTCGCGGTGCACGTCGTCACCCTCGGCAAGGTCCAGCGTGATGACCCCGTTGGCATGACCGGTGAAGACCTTCTCGAATTGACTGGACAGCAGGTCGAACGCGAGCCCGTACTCCGGATCAGCGTCGCGGCCCACGATGGGCAGCTTGAGCTCGTACAGCTCGGCGATCATCCGCCGCTTGGCCCGTTCCGCCGTCGCGAACGCGGCCAGCGCGACCGCGTCGGCATCGTTGGGCCTCGTGCGGGTCAGCGCGCACGATGCGCACAGCTTGGCGATCGGCCCTTTCTCCACCAGCCAGTTGCATTCTGCGAGATGCAGATTCGCACATAGCCGGTACTCGCTGGAGTCCACGGCGCCGGCATGCTCTGACTCGGGGCCCGGCGCGATGACCAGCAGCGCCATGTCGTCCAGCGAAAAGCCGATCCTGCTGCGACAGGACAGGCAGACCGAATTCTCGAATGCCAGCCGCTGGCCGCAGTTGGGACAGGTGAAGTCACGCATGAAGCACACCGCCGTCGCAGGGCGCAACGTCGACCGCGACGTCGATCTTGCTGCGTTCGGAGTCGGTGTAGATGATGCCGCGCAGCGGCGGAACGTCCGCGTAGTCGCGCCCGAAACCGACGGTGATGTAGCGCTCGTCGACCATCTGGGCGTTAGTGGGATCGAAACCGAGCCACTGGTTTTGCGGCGTCCACACAGACGCCCATGCGTGCGTGGCGTCGATTCCCACCATGCGTTCCTTTCCCGGAGGTGGGTCGGTGGCCAGATAACCGGATACGTAGCTGGCTGCCAACCCGTTGGCACGCAGGCAGGCGATGGCAAGCCGCGCGAAGTCCTGACATACCCCTTCCCGGGCAGTCAAAACCTCGCTCACCCGAGTCGACACCGTCGTCGAGCCGGAGCGGTAGGTGAAATCTGTGTAGATCCGCGAATTCAGGTCGCGCAGCACCTCGATGAGCGGGCGCCCCGGCTCGAAACTCGGTGCGGCATAGTCACGTAGCCCGTCGGTGATTTCGGCCGAACGCAGGTCGAGGGTGAACTCCATGGCCAGTGCGCCGTCCGTTCCGACGGGCCTGGAGATCTCCCACGGCGCGCGCGCCGATCCGCCGTCATAGAGGTCGGCGGGCGGCGGATCCACCTCGACCACCGAGCGGCTCGTGATCGACAGCGTCTCGTGCCGCTCGGTGACGTGGAAGTACGAACTGATGTTGCCGTAGGCGTCGCGGCTGGTGGAGCTGTCCGCTGCCGTCGGTTCGATCTCGAGCGAGTGCGAAAGGCACCGCTGCCGCGCGGAGTCGCGCGGGGTCAGGAAGCCGCGACCGTAGCTACTGGTCACGACATCCGAGTAGCGGTACACCGTGCGGTGCGACACCTGATAGCACCGGCTCGATCCTGAGGTCGTGGGCCCATCGTTTTCCCGAGGGCCTGTCACGGCATCACCCTGCGCTCATCGGGGCCCCACAGCGGCTGCATTTCGCCTGGCAAAGACAGATGGGTCGCGGTGATGACGGTGGACAGTTCGCGCAGATCGGCGTGGGTGTCGTTGAGCAACGACGCTAGGTCTGCACGGCGACCCTCGGCCGTCACCTCGTCGAGGTCGGCAGGCTCGATGCGGCGCAACCGGGCATTGATCTCCTCGACCAGCCGCTCAGGCCGCGATGAACCCGACGACCCGGGCAACGCCTTCAGTGCGATACGAAGCCGCTCGAGCTGGAAAGCCAGCGAGCGTGGATTCTCGGCGTCCATCAAGACCAGATCGGCCACGGCGGCAACACTAACCATTCCGGGGTTGCGTCTCCGATAAATGACCGCCGATTCACATGCCACCAGCGTGGATTCGGTGATGGTCTGCTCAGCACCTGGATTGCGGACCGTGATGAGAGTGGCCCGCAGGAGTGCCGTGAGACCCAGCCCACGTTCGATCCGCTTGCCGATGTCCATCATGGTCCAGCCCACGTCATGCACCATGGACTCGGCGGCGACGCCCGACAGCGCCAGCATGCCCGACAGCGTCAGACTGGTCGTCGAGGACAAGAACGCCTCGCCCTCGGCCTTGGACTCCGGTGGCTCGTCGGCGGGCCGACCGAACGGCTGAGCCGGGGCGTGCAGCAGCGCGCGCTCGACGGCCGCCAACACCATCCAGGTGTCGTTGGACATCTGGTCGCGAACCGCACGCGCGGCGAGACCAAGACGTTCGACCGACTGCGCGAGGGAGCCGGGACGATGCCGGTCGGCCGTCAGCGACCACAACGTCGTCGGCGCCGTCGCCACTATCTCGGCGTAATCACCGTCACCGATGCTGGTTCCGGTGATCGAACCGAGCGCGGTGAGCAGCACCGGGACGCACTCGCTGCCGGCCAGCTCCCGGCGGTAACGGAATTCGTGATAGCGCTCGCGAGTCACGGTGAGCAGGCGCGCCGTGTTCTCCGCGCGTTCGGCGTAGCGGCCCATCCAGAACAGATCGGACAACACACGCGGCGAGCTGACCGCCCGAGTGGGACTGGGCATGATCGCCGGCAGCTCCACCGGCGGTGCGGTCGGGGTCCGCTCCGCGGTCACCCGCGTCGGTGTGCGAACCCAGATATCCTTGGCTGCAACGGTATTCAGTCGATACGCCGCGTGTCCGGGTGCGACGAGGTAGCCGAGTCCGCCGATCATCGGCGCGTAACCACTTCGCTGCGAGACCGTGAACAAACGCATGCCTACGTTGGCCGCCGACAGTCCACCGGTGTAGTAGTCGGTGGGAGCCGAGGAGAACTGCGGCAGCTGCTGGCCCACCCATTGCCACGGCGTGGTTTCGATGCGCACGCCGAGTTCCCGACGCTGCGCAGACGACAGGGCCGGCCCGACAATCGCCTGGCCCCCGGTGACCGGTCGGATCAGCAGCGACGCCAGGTTACTCAACAAATGTGAGCGTTCGGTGTTGATGCCGCCCCAATACATCTCCGCCGTCCGTAACAGCGGCGTCTCCCCCAGTAGGCGTTCGGCGAGTTCAGGTAGAAAACGAAGCAGTCCAGGGCTTTCCAGGATGCCGCTGCCGAGCGAGTTGACAACGCTGACCGCGCCGCGACGCAACACCTCGACCAACCCGACGACGCCCAGGCGCGAATCCGGCCGTAGGTCAAGCGGATCCGCGTAATCGGCGTCGACGCGGCGCAGCACCACGTCGACGCGCTTCAGCGTGCCCATCGATCGCATCCACAGCTTGCCGTCACGCACCACCAGATCGGCACTCTCCACCAGTGGGAAGCCGAGCACGCTCGCCAGATAGGCCTGATCAAAGGCCGTCTCGGAGTGGATTCCGGGACTGAGCACCACGACAACGGGTTCTTCGGCGGACTCGGGCGCGACGTCGATCAGTGCGAGGCGCAGCGCTTGGGCCCACGGCGAGGCTGGACGCGGCCCGATGCGCTCGTACAGATCGGGAAATGCGTGCGCCACCACCCGACGGTCGGCCAATGCGTATCCCGCGCCCGACGGCGCCTGCGTCCAGTCCGCGTTGACCAGGAAGCTGCCATCATGTCCGCGGCTGATGTCGCAGCCGTGCATGAACAGCTGGTGGCGGCCAGGCACCTCGATCCCGCGTGCTGCGCGAATGTAGCCGGGGTGCGCGAAGAGTAATTGCGGGGGCAACACCCCACTGGTCACCGACTCGCGTGCGCCGTAGAGATCGGTCAGGATTGCGTCGAGCAACCGCGAACGCTGCAGCAGGCCGGCTTCCAGGATGTCCCAGTCAGACGACGAGATCACCAACGGCAACGCGTCGAGCTGCCATGGCCCGGGGTCGGCCGCCCCGTTTCCGTTGGTGACGGCGTCGCCGTTGCGGTCGACCTGGACGTAGGTGATGCCGTCATTGTCGACCAAGCCGCGCACCGTCGACCGAAGCTGGTTGAGGCCGATACGGCCACGCTCGCCGACGCATTCGGCGAGCTCCTGCCAGGCCGGCCGGATATTGCCTGCGGGATCGACGAATTCGTCGTACCCGCCGACCGCACTCCCGCGTACGTCGAACAGCGCCTGCTGGGCTCGCGCATCGCGATAACGCGACAGCAGGTTGTCGATGTCGTGGGGAGTCGTTGCGGGTAGGGCCATCACTGCAGAACGGTACGCACCCGGCGCAGATCCAAGATTCCCGGCGCGCCCACATCGGTGGATTGGCGGGCCTGCTTCTCCCGGATGTCGGCCATGTCGACCTTGCCGGGGGTGAAGCCGGTGGTCTCGAATCGTCGGCCGCGTCGCGACTCGGCTTCCACGGCGTTGACGGGCGGACGGTCATAAGCCCGGCCGCCGGGATGCGACACGTGATACGTGCAGCCGCCGCGTGACATGCCGGTCGCGGTGTCCACGAGTTCGAACCGCAACGGCCCGTCCACAGTGATCGTCGGATGCAGCGCGCTCGGGGGCTGCCACGCGCGGAACCTCAAGCCACCCACCTGGACATCGGGGTTGTCGGTGGCGAGCAGCGGTATCGGGTAGCCGTTGGCGGTCACGATGTAGCGTTGACGGTCCGCGCCGATGAGCCGGACCTGAATGCGCTCGATCGATGAGTCGACGTAGCGTGCCGTGCCACCTCCGGCCGACTCCTCCCCCAGCACATTCCACGGCTCGATCGCCCCGCGCAGCTCGATCTCCACTCCGTCGAACACGGCCGTGCCGATGCGCGGGAACCGGAACTCCGTAAACGGGTCGAGCCAGCTGGTGTCGAAGTTGATGCCGTGCGCACGCAGGTCTGCGGCCACGCCGGCGATGTCGTGAATCAGGAAGTGCGGCAACAGGTATCGGCCGTGCAGGTTGGCGCCGTGTCGGATGAGCGGCGCTCTCAGCGGTTCGTCCCAGAACCATGCGACCAGCGACCGCACCAGCAGGGACTGCACCATCGCCATCTGGTAGTGCGGCGGCATCTCGAACCCGCGCAGCTCCAGCAGGCCGAGTCGACCGCGTGGACCGTCGGGGCTGTACAGCTTGTCGATGCAGAACTCGGCGCGGTGGGTATTGCCGGTGATGTCGCTCAGCAGGTGCCGCAACGCCCGGTCGACGATCCACGGCCGTGGTCCGCCCTCGCCGGCGGATAGTCGCGCGATCTCGGCGAATGCGATCTCGAGTTCGTACAGCGACTCCGCGCGCCCTTCGTCCACCCGGGGCGCCTGCGATGTCGTGCCGATGAACCGTCCCGCGAACAGGTAGGACAGCGAAGGATGCCGCTGCCAATACGTCAGCATCGACACCAGCAGGTCGGGCCGGCGCAACAGCGGTGAGTCCGCGGGGGTGATGCCGCCCAGCGTGATGTGGTTGCCCCCGCCGGTGCCGCCGTGGCTGCCGTCGACCTCGAATGACTCGGTCGACAGCCGGGCCAGCCGGGCCTCGCTGTACAGCGTTTCCAGCTGTTGGCGCTGCTCGGCGAAACTGGCTGTGGGTGCCACGTTGACCTCGATGACGCCGGGGTCGGGGGTGACGGTCATCGAGGTGATCCGCGGGTCCGGCGGCGGCCCGTAACCCTCGAGGACGATCGGACAGCCGGCCTTGGCCGCCGCGGCCTCCACGCGGCGAATGAGGTCGACGAAATGGTCCGCGTCGTCGGTCGGCGGGAGATAGATGTAGAGCAGCCCTTCGCGGATCTCGGCGACGACGGCAGTCGTCGGCGTAGCGTCGACATCCACGACTTCCGCGTCGTCCGAGCGGGATTCGACGGACAACGCCCCGCGGCGCACCAGGGCATCGGCAGCATAGGTTGGCTGAGGCGGACGCCAGCTGATGGACTTCAGCGGCAGCCGCAGCCCCGCGGGTGAGTCGCCGTCGAGCAGGACGATGCGCCCGCGCCGCAGCCGCCAGTCCGCACTGGCCCAGCCGGACCCGTCGTCGGCGCGGTGCAACGGCAGCACGTAGGCCGCCGGTTCGGTGACCGACTCCTCCAGCCGTGCGACCAGCGCCGCCCGCGCCTCGGCGGTGTCCGCTTCCAGATCGTCTGTCGCATCGACGGGTTCGCCCGCCGGCAGGCGCACCGCGGCGCCGAGTCGGTTCAACGCATCCTCGTACGCGGGCCGAATCTGAGAAGGGGGCAGCCCAAGTCCGTCGGCGAGCGCACCGAGCACCCGCAGTCCGGCGTCGGGCGCGACCTCGATCCTCTCCGGCGTCGACGGCCACGGATCGGCGAGCAACGTCTCATCGCGCCACAGCGGTTCGCCGTCGGTGCGCCAGAACAGTCCGATCTGCCAGCGCGGCAACGGTTCTCCCGGATACCACTTACCCTGGTTGCGGTGAACCAGGCCCTGTGGCGCCCACACCTTCTTCAACCGCGCGGCGAGGTCGGAGGCCAGTCGGCGTTTGTGCGGCCCGTCGGCGTCGGTCGTCCACTCGGGATCGACCTGGTTGTCGATGGAGACGAACGTCGGCTCGCCGCCAATCGTCAGACGGACGTCGCCCGCGGCAAGTCGCTCGTCGACGCGGCCGCCGAGCTCACAGATGGCCCCCCAGGCCGCCTCGGTGTAAGGGAGCGTGACCCGCGGGTCCTCGTGCACGCGCGTCACGGCGTTGGTGAAATCCAGCGTCGACTCGCACGGTTCGACGGCTCCTGTGATCGGCGCGGCCGAGTCCGGATGCGGTGTCGCTGACAGCGGGATATGGCCCTCGCCCGCGAATAGCCCCGACGTCGGGTCCAGCCCGATCCAGCCCGCACCGGGGATGTACACCTCGGCCCAGGCGTGCAGATCGGTGAAGTCGGCGGCCGGGCCGGACGGACCATCGAGCGCCTCGACGTCGGAGGTGAGCTGGACGAGGTAACCGGAGACGAACCGGGCGGCCAGCCCGAGCTGACGCAGGATCGACACGAGCAACCAGGCCGAGTCGCGACACGAGCCGATGCCGGTGCGCAGCGTGTGGTCCGGCGTCTGCACACCGGGTTCCATCCGAACGCTGTAACCGACGTCGACGTTGACCGCGCGGTTGAGCGCGACAAGGTAATCGATGGTGCGGGTGTCCGGCGCGACGGAGAAGTTCTTCACCCACGCCTGGACGAGGTCGCCGGGCCCACTGCCCTCATCGCCCTCGTCGACCGGCCGCAGGTAGGGCTTGAGGTCCTCGGCGAGAGCCTTGGGATAGGTGAAGCCGACCTTTTCCGCGTATTCCTCGATGAAGAAGTCGAACGGGTTGATCACCTTCAGGTCGGCGATCAGGCCGACGGTGATCGTGAGGCCGCGAGCGCGGGACGGGAAAACCAGCCGGGCAAGGAAATTGCCGAATGCGTCCTGCTGCCAGTTGACGAAGTGGTCGGCGGGCTCGACGGTCAGCGAGTAGGCCTCGATCGGCGTGCGCGAGTGCGGGGCCGGGCGCAGCCGGACGACGTGGGGATGCACCTGCACGAGTCGGTCGAACGTGTAGCTGGTGCGATGCTCCAGCGCCACCTTGATGCCCATCGCAAGATCCCATCACAAGGTAGGAGGGTGCGCAGTGCGGCGCTCAGGTCTGTGCCACGCGCGGAATGAGTGTGCCCTTCGGGCGCAGCACGAGAACGAGCACCCCGGCAATGACGATGCCGACGAGGTTCACCGCCAGCTGCAGCGCCGATTTCGCGGCGACATCCCAGTCGCCGAGGATCGCTGCCACCACCGAGAATCCCGCCGCAGGCACGGTCGTCACCGATATGAACACTCCCACCAGCGCGGCCGACTTTGCAGAAATCAGCGACAACATTCCTGCCGCACCCGCGAGCAGCGCCACGACGAACGACAGCGGACCGACCTGGAAGATGAAATCCACTTCGCTGAGCTGCTTGACGCTGTCCAGGCTGAGCCACCCGGCAGCTTGAGCGCCCAGCGTTCCGACTGCCGTGATCGCCATGGCCAGCGGAAACCCGATCAACAATGCCAATGACGCGCGCCGCGCCAGGTCGAGTCTGCGGCGCACCAACGCCACCGAAAGCGCAGCCAGCGGCCCGAATTCGGGGCCCACCACCATCGCGCCCACCACGGTGACCGTGGAATCGGTGACCACACCCACGGAGGCCAGTAGGCACGCCAACGTCAAGAACAGCAGGAAAGTGACGCTGAGCGTGGCTTCTTCGCGGGTCCGGCCGATCAGTTCATCCCAGACCACCGCGTCGGCGGGATCGCCCTCGGCCGCGTCTTCTGCCTTGTGCGCCCTCGTTGACAGGACGGTGTCGAGCACCTCGAGGGTGATCGCGCCCCGATGTTGCACGTCGATGTCCTTGAGCTCCTTGATGACGCTGTTGGCGCATTCGCGCGCGATGTCGGCGGTGATCTCGTCGCCGACCGGTTCAAGGGCCGCCCCCGGATACAGCACGATGTTCGCGACGCCGACCTCGCGGCGGAGCACGCCGATGACGTCTTCGCGCATCTCCTCAGGCACAATCACCCGCAAATGCAGCACTGGTGAACCCTAACCGCGCACAATCTTGCGCGTGGCCACCTGGAAGGACGTCGGCCGAATCGCCGGCCAGTTGCCGGAAACCGCCGAAGCCTCGCCACGAAACTGGCGGGTTCGCAAGAAGCTCATGGTCTGGGAGCGGCCGCTGCGGAAGGCCGACTACGCCGCGCTCATCGGCGACGACCCGATCTCACCGAACTGGCCACCGAGGCGTGGCTGACTCAGGCGCCCAAGACATTGGTGAAGGCATATCTCGCGCAGCAGCGCTAGCCTCTGACGGCCTTGACGACCAGTTCGTCGGGTGGCACGAGATGCCCTTTTTCACAACGGATCTCGACAGTGGCTTCAGCGCCGCAGTCGGCGTGCGCCAGCCGCAGCGGGGCCCGGTTGGGCAGGTGGCGCCGCCCCCATTCGAACATCGCCCACACCACAGGCATGAAGTCGATCCCTGCGTCGGTCGGCACGTACTCGTCGCGGCTGCGCTGCCCGGGTTCCTGGTACGGCCTGCGCTCGAGTAGGCCGGCGTCGACGAGTTCCGACAGCCGCGCGGCGGCAGCGGCCTTGGTCACGCCGACGCGGCGCCAGAAGTCGTCGAACCGGGTCGTGCCGTAGTACGCCTCGCGCATGATCAGCATCGCGGTCTTGGTCCCGAGCAGTGCCATCGTCTTCTCGACCGGGCATTCCCCCACCGCCGACCAGGCGTCGCGGTCGGCCAGCCGGCCCTGCAGCACTGTCATGGAAGTCACTCCTCATCTGGGTTGTTCCAAGTATACCCAGGTGTTATAGCTGGGTATAGGAAGCATTACTCAGTGACGAGTCAGGAGGCTGGAAATGGCTGAATTTGCGGGCCGGGATGCGGTGATCGTCGAGGCGGTACGCACCCCGATCGGAAAGGGCAAGGCCAACGGCGCATTACATGATGTACTGCCCGTCGACCTGCTGGCGCACAGCCTCACCGAGCTGGTGAACCGCGCGGGCATCGACCCGGCGCTTGTCGACGACGTCATCACCGGCGCCGTCTCACAGATCGGCGATCAGGCCGTCAACATCGGACGCAACGCGCTGCTGGCCGCGGGCTTCCCCGAGACCGTGCCGGGCACCACCGTCGACCGCCAGTGCGGCAGCAGCCAGCAGGCGATCGCGTTCGCGGCGCAGGGCGTGATCGCGGGGGCGTACGACATCGTCGTCGCCGCCGGTGTGGAGTCGATGTCACGGGTACCGATGGGGTCGAGCGTGCTGCCGGGCAGCGACCCGTTCGGCGCCATGGCGCAGCGCTATCCGGAAGGGTTGGTGCCGCAGGGCATCAGCGCCGAACTGATCGCGGCGAAGTGGGGCTTCTCACGTCAGCAACTCGACGAGTTCTCCGCGGGCAGTCACGAGAAGGCCGCGCAGGCAACGAAAGAGGGCCGCTTCGACAATGAGCTGATCCCGATCGCCGGGCTCACCACCGACGAGATCATTCGCCCCGGCACCACGGTGGAGACGCTGGCGGGTCTGAAACCCGCGTTCTACACCCCGGCCTATGAAGCTCGGTTCCCGCAGATCAAGTGGGAGATCACGCCGGGCAACTCGTCGCCGTTGTCAGACGGCAGCGCGGCGGTGCTGATCACCACGACCGAGACCGCCAAGCGGCTGGGCCTGCGTCCACTGGCGCGGATCCACACCTCGACCGTGGTGGGATCGGATCCGCTCTACATGCTGACCGGCGTCATCCCCGCGACCGAGAAGGTGTTGCAGCGAGCCGGACTGACCCTGTCTGATATCGACCTGTTCGAGGTCAACGAGGCGTTCGCGCCGGTGGTGCTGGCGTGGGCTCATGACGTCGGGGCCGACCTGTCGAAGACGAACGTCAACGGCGGTGCCATCGCGATCGGTCACCCGCTGGGCGCATCCGGTGCTCGCATCATGACGACGCTTGTGAATGCGCTGGAGCAGCGCGGCGGGCGCTATGCGTTGCAGACGATGTGTGAGGGCGGCGGTATGGCCAACGCCACGATCATCGAGCGGCTCTAGTCCCTGCGATTTGTGCACGTTTGGGCGCGCTCACCGCTCCAAAACGTGCACAAATCACGCCTTTTGCAGCTCGATGAGCGGGATGACGCGGCTGGTCTTCTGCTGGTACTCACCGAAGACCGGCGACTGCTCGACCAGCTTCGGGTAGAGGACATCCCGTTCCGCGGAGGGCAGCTCGCGGGCGATCACGTCGTAGGCGGAGGTTCCCACCTCGATGTGTGCCCGCGGGTTCTTCCGCAGGTTGTGCACCCACGCGGGATCGATGTCAGCACCGGCATACGAGCCGACGACGATGATCTTGTCGTCGACGGTGAAGTACGCGAGTGGTGAGAGACGCGGCTCACCGGACTTCGCGCCCGTCGTGGTCAGAAGTAGCAGGTTGCCGCCCTCGAACGGGCCACCGACCTTGCCGCCGTTGGCGCGAAACTCGTCGACGATGCCGGCGTTGAACGCCTTGATGTCAGGGATCTCGGTCATGCCCCATCACAGCCCGTGTCTGGCCGCATCTATTCCGTGCGCATAATTCTCAGTCATGCGGGTGATCGTCACGGGCGGCAACAGCGGTGTGGGCGCGGCGACGGCGACGGCGCTCGCCGCGCAGGGCCACAGCGTCATGATCGCCTGCCGCAGCGTCGACAAAGCCCAGCGCGTCGCCGCGGAGATGCCCGGCGACGTCGAAGTGGGTTCGCTCGATCTCGCTGACCTCGCCAGCGTGCGGGCGTTCGCCGATTCGGTGGAGACCGTAGATGTGCTGGTGAACAACGCCGGGGTGATGGGCATGCCGTTGACTCGCACCGTCGACGGTTTCGAGGCGCATATGGGCACGAACCATCTCGGGCACTTCGCATTGACGTGTCTGCTGGGCGACCGGATCAAAGACCGCGTGGTGTCGGTCGCGAGTGCCACCTACCTGTTCACCCACCTCGACCTGGCCGACCTCAACTGGCACACCCGCAAGTACTCGAAGTTCGCGGCCTACGGGCAGTCCAAGCTGGCCAACCTGCTTTTCGTGCGCGAGCTCGCCGCGCGCGGGGTACGCGCCTACGCGTCCGATCCGGGTGCGACCGACACCGACATCACCAGATCCATGGGCATGGGCGAGCACCGTGGCATGCGCAAGCTGCTGCATACACCGGCCCAAGGTGCGCGGGCCAGCCTGCAGGCGGCGACGACGGATCTGCCCAGCGGCACCTATCTGGCGCCGCGGTTCAACCAGTTCGGTCCGCCGAAGGTGACCAAGCCCCGGCCCAAAGCGGTAGATCCCGTGATGGCCCGGCGGCTATGGGAGCTGTCTGCGGAGCTGACGGGCTGCGACTGGCCTTAGCCGGCCTTGGGATTGGCATCCGGTTTGAAGTCGATGCCCGATTCCTTACGCTGCTGCGCGGTGATCGGCGCGGGCGCATCGGTCAACGGATCGACACCACCGCCGGACTTGGGGAACGCGATGACCTCACGGATCGAATCCAACCCGGCGAGCAGCGCGGTGATGCGGTCCCAGCCGAACGCGATGCCGCCGTGCGGCGGGGCGCCAAACGTGAACGCGTCCAACAGGAATCCGAACTTCTCCTGGGCTTCGTCGTGATCGATGCCCATCATGGCGAACACCCGCTCCTGGACGTCGCGACGGTGGATACGGATCGACCCGCCGCCGATCTCGTTCCCGTTGCACACGATGTCGTAGGCATTGGCCAGCGCGGCGCCCGGATCGGTGTCGAACGTGGCCTCCGATTCCGGCTTCGGCGACGTGAACGCGTGGTGCACTGCCGTCCACGCGCCGGACCCGACCGCGACATCGCCTGCGGCACTGGCCTCGTCGGCGGCCTCGAACAGCGGCCAGTCCACCACCCAGGTGAACGCCCAGGCGTCCGGGTCGATCATGTCGAGACGCTTGGCGATCTCGATACGGGTCGCCCCGAGCAGCGCACGCGCCGCCTTCGTCGGGCCTGCGGAGAAGAAGATGCAGTCCCCCGGCTTCGCCCCGACATGCGCGGCGAGCCCGTCACGTTCGGCATCGGTGAGGTTCTTGGCGACCGGCCCGCCGAGGGTGCCGTCCTCGGCGACGAGAACGTAGGCCAGCCCTTTGTGCCCGCGTTGCTTGGCGAATTCCTGCCAGCCGTCGAGTGTGCGCCGCGGTTGCGAGGCGCCCCCGGGCATGACGACAGCGCCGACGTACGGCGCCTGGAACACCCGAAAAGTGGTGTCGGAGAAGTACTCCGTGCATTCGACGAGTTCGACGGCGAATCGAAGGTCGGGTTTGTCGGACCCGAACCGGCGCATCGCGTCCGCGTAGTTGATCCGCGGGAGCGGGGTCGGCAGGTCATAACCGATCAACGCCCACAGCGCCTTGAGAACCTCCTCGGACACCGCGATGACGTCATCGGCGTCGACGAAGCTCATCTCCATGTCGAGCTGGGTGAACTCGGGCTGGCGGTCGGCGCGGAAGTCCTCGTCGCGGTAGCAGCGCGCGATTTGGTAGTAACGCTCCATGCCCGCCACCATGAGCAGCTGCTTGAACAGCTGCGGGCTCTGCGGCAGGGCATAGAAGCTCCCCGGCTGCAGCCGGGCGGGCACCAGGAAGTCCCGCGCCCCTTCGGGCGTGGACCGCGTCATCGTCGGCGTCTCGATCTCGACGAAGTCGTGGCGCGCCAGCACGTCGCGGGCCGCCGCATTCACCTTGGACCGCAAGCGAATCGCGTTGCCCGGGCCTTCGCGGCGCAGATCGAGGTAGCGGTACTTGAGCCGAGCTTCCTCGCCGGCCTGCTCGTCGAGTTGGAAGGGCAGCGGGGCGCTCTCGCCCAGCACCGTCAGCGACGTCGCGTTGATTTCGATGTCACCCGTGGGGATTTCGGGGTTCGCGTTACCTTCTGGGCGGATTTCGACGACGCCGTCGACGGCGATGCAGTACTCCGCGCGCAGCCGGTGCGCATTGGCGAGCACGTCCGCTTCACGAAACACGACCTGCGATACGCCGGACGAATCACGAAGGTCGATGAAGATGACACCGCCGTGGTCGCGGCGGCGCGCGACCCAGCCGGCCAGCGTCACCTGCTGACCGGCGTCGGTTGACCGCAACGAACCAGCGGCATGACTGCGCAGCACGAAAACTCCTCGCAAATGGGTGTGGATCGACTGCACAGTCTAGAGGTGTGTCTCCGCGGGTAATTTGGCCAGCGTGAGGATCGCAGTGATAGGCCCGGGTGCCATCGGCACGACGGTCGCAGCCCTGGTCTACGCCGCTGGTCACGAGGTGGTCGTCTGCGGGCGCACGGCGCGGTCGTCATTGGAGCTGCGCCCCGACGACGGCGACCCGATCGTGGTGCCACACCCCGTCCACACCGACCCCTCCGAGATCGACGGACCGTTCGACGTCGTGCTGCTCGCCGTCAAGGACACCCAAAACGAGCAGGCCGCAGCCTGGCTGGCTCGAGTGTGCGACCAGAACACGGTGGTCTGTGCGCTGCAGAACGGCGTAGAGCAGGTTGAACGTGTCGGAAGGCTCTGCCCCGAGTCGACCGTCGTTCCGTGCGTGGTGTGGTTCTCTGCCGAGACGCAGCCCGACGGCTGGGTGCGGCTACGCACGCCGGTACGACTGGTGCTCCCCGAAACACCTGCCGCGACCACACTCGCCGACGTGTTGCGCGGTCCCCGGTTGTCGGTCGACACCGATCCCGATTTTGTCACGGCGACCTGGCATAAGTTGCTGGTCAACGCCGTCGCAGGGCTCATGGTCCTGACCGGACGAAAATCGGGGATGTTCCGCCGGGACGACGTTGCTGCCATGGCTCGTGCTTACGTGGCCGAGTGCCTGGCGGTTGCGCGCGCAGAGGGTGCCGGCCTCGGCGACGAGATGGTCGACCAGACGGTGCGGCTCTTCACCGAGGTGCCCGAGGACATGACGACGTCGATCCTGACCGACCGCGAACACGGCAGTCCGCTGGAATGGGACATCCGCAACGGAGTGATCAGCCGCAAGGCCGCCGAGCACGGCCTGGAGACCCCGATCAGCGACGTCCTGGTGCCGCTGCTGGCGGCAGCGAGCGACGGGCCCGGATAATCTCAGCGCGTGTCCGCGCCGCAGACTCCGTAGACCTGCCCATCACTCCCGGCCAGCTCTCGCAGGTGCTCGAGGAAGAAGAGGCCTGGCCGCAGTGGTCCTACGAGACCCGTATGACGTGGACGGGTCCCGGACCCTTAGGAGTCGGCTCCACCCGCGCCGTCGAGATGCGCAGTGGAGGGCGTGTCATCGATGAGGTCATCGCGTGGCATCCGCAGATGCACATGGCTTTTCGCGTGAATGCCGTGTCTGTGCCCACCGAAGGCGCATCGGTTGAGGAGTTTCGCATCGAGCCGACTCCGCGAGGGTGCCGGCTGACGTGGACGCTGGCGCACGATCCGAAGCAGGCTTCGTTGGGGGTGAAGCTCATCGGGAGGCCCGTGATGAATGCCAAATACCGCCAATACATGGCCAAGCTGGGCAAGTACACCGAGCAACGGTTCGGCATTTCGATCTAGAACCCGGCTAGACACTGTCCGTTATCGTGTATGGCCATGCACGCCTGTGAGCTGGTTGAGCTGGACTTCATCGACAGCGCGCCGTTTCGGTTCGTCAGCACAGTGGACCTGAAGATCACGCCCGAGCAACTGTTCGAGGTGCTCGCCGACGCGGAGTCGTGGCCCCAATGGGCGACGGCGATCACCAAGGTCACCTGGACAAGCCCCGAACCGCGCGGTATCGGTACGACGCGCACCGTACACATGCGCGGCGGCATCGTCGGTGACGAGGAGTTCCTGGCCTGGGAACCGTTCACCCACATGGCATTTCGATTCAACGAAGCGTCCAGTAGTTCCATCTCGGCGTTCGCCGAGGACTACCGCGTGGTGCCAACGGCCGAAGGCTGCCACCTGACATGGGTGATGGCGATGAAGCCCAAGGGCCTATCAGGTCGCATCGGCATGACACTGGGCAAACCGCTTATGGCACGCACGTTCCAGAAGTTCCTGTACAACCTGCGCGATTACTCCGACAAGCGGTTCGCTGTCGCGGGTTAGCCGCTACTTCTTGTTGTTTCCGGCGTCGAAGTCCGTCAACTTCACTTCGGTGACGCTGGCGCCGGCGAAAGTCGCCCGACGGCGCTCCAACTGGTAGTCCCCTTCGGGGCCTCCGTGGGACGCGTCGGCAGTCGTACCCATTGTCGGGGTTCCCGGATCCGCCCACGCCACCGCGCTGGCGTTGACGATCGCGGCACCCAGTCCCACGGCCGCCACGAACGCGGCGATCCAATTCGTCGTGGTGTTCATGGCTCAATGGTCGTGCTCAGCGAGGCGCCACGTAATCGCCGCAGAGTCACAGTCTGCTAGTGCAACGGAAGACTTTCCTGTCCCCCAGGAAAGGCCGCGTGCACGAGGCGCCGGCGACGTCGAGATCCATGTGCCTCGCGACGTGACATTCCCGTCCCTGTATGCCCGGCATCAAGCGCGAGATCCGAGTTGTTGCGGGCTTTTTAGTCCACATTCGTACCGGAACCTGATTTCGCCGGTTGAGCGCGCCTAGGACAGCCCGGCCCACGCTTTCCGGCGCTCCGCATCCGGGTCCTCGGTGACGGTGTCGCGCGCAGTCATGATGATGCGCGTGACGCGGCGCTCGGTGTCGTAGACCGGCCATTCGTGCCCGTTCGACCACTCGATCTCACCGGTATCCCACCCCTTGGCCGCGAAGTCCAGCCACGCTCGCTGCATCCGCCTGCCGACGGGCGGCTGCATCCGGCGTCCGAGCGGATGCAGTTTGCGCCCGATGAACGACGCGTAGCTGTGCTGGACGTGCACGATCTCGCTGCCGTGAGTGGCGCCCAGCCCCAGCAGCCGCAGGCTCCAGCCGACGTGGTCGAACCGGTACATGTGCGTCGGCGCGACAGCGCTGTAGGCGTCGGCGAACGCCCATGCCGGTCCACCGAACATCACGTCGGAGCCGAACGCGATCAGGGCCCGCCGCCGCGGATAGTCCGGGTAGGCGGCCAGCACCGCATCCTTGGCGTCCGGTGCGACGCGGTCGAGGTAGGCGTCGATCGACGCCGTCGTGGTCGGCAACATCGGCGGTTTCGTCCACGCGAACATCGACGCCTCGTGACTGTTGGTGCCGATGATCAGCGGCATCCGCTCGAGCGCACCATCGCGGGCGGCGTCCACCGGATGCCTCGGCAGCAGGTCCACTCCGTAGGTCAATCCGTACGCGAGGTTCGGTGTGTTCGACGCGCTCTTGAGCTGAAGCACGCCCGCGGCCCGGCGCAGCTGGCGCTGCGGCAGCATCTTGACCTCGGCCACATCGACGCCCAACCGCTTGACGAACTCGTGCGCCTGTCGGGCCCGGCTCTCGCGTTCGCCGATCAACGGCAGCGCCGGACTCTGGGCGATCGCACGGCTGAACAGACCCTTGGACGCGGGACTCGCCAGCAGTGCCAGCACCGACGTCGCACCCGCCGATTCGCCGAAGACGGTCACCCGATCGGGGTCGCCGCCGAACGCGGCGATGTGATCGCGGATCCAGCCCAGCGCCGCCATCTGATCGCGCAATGCGAGATTGTCATCGAATCCGTCTCCGAGGTCGCTGAGCTCGAACCCGCCGAACACTCCGATGCGGTAGGTGATGTTGACGACCACCACATTGCCGTTGGCGGCCAGCCTCGAACCGTTGTAGAGCTGAAACTGCCCCGCGCCGTAGACAAAAGCGCCACCGGGAATCCACACCATCACCGGAAGCGACGCGCTGGTGTCCGGCGACCATACCGTCAGCGTCAGGCAAGCTTCGTCGCGCACCTTCGGATCGTCGCGGCCACCGCCGACGAACGACTTGCTCTGCGGCGGCAACGGACCGTGTTCGAGTGCGTCGAGCAGCCCGGTCCACGGCTGCGCCGGAGCGGGGGCCAGGAATCGTCTGTCCCCCACCGGCTGCACTGCGTACGGTACGCCGCGCCAGACACCGACGCCGCCTTCGGTCGTTCCGCGAATGTCCCCGAGCTCGGTTTTCGCGACCGGCGAAGGCCCCGAATGTCCGAGAACGACTGCCACGCCTGAATCGTAGTGTGCAAAGGTGAATGCAAACCCGTGCGACGGCGTGGACATGGACGCGAATGAGGTAGGGCAATGACGTTCAACGAGGGCATGCAGATCGACACGAGCACCACGTCCACCAGTGGCGGCGGTCGTGGTCCCGGCCGTGGCATCGCCGTCGGCGGCGGAATCGGCGGCCTCCTCATCCTCGTCGTCGCGGTGTTCCTCGGAGTCGATCCCAGTACGGTCGTGCCGCCGCAGCAGTACGACACCGGAGGCGTCGAGACACCCGGCTTCGATCTCAGCCAATGCAAGACCGGCGAGGACGCGAACAACATCGTGCAGTGCCGCGTGGTCGCGACGGGCAACTCGGTGGACGCCGTGTGGCAGCAGTTGCTGCCCGGCTACGAGCGGCCGCGGATGGAAATTTTCACCAATCAGGTCCAGACCGCCTGTGGACCTGCGACCAGCGACGTCGGCCCCTTCTACTGCCCGGGCGATCGAACGGCGTACTTCGATGTCGGCTTCTTCGACGTGTTGCGCGACCAGTTCGGTTCCAGCGGCGGCCCGCTGGCTCAGGAGTATGTGGTCGCTCATGAGTACGGCCACCACGTCCAGAACCTCGAGGGCTCGCTGGTCCGTGCCCAGCAGGATCCGGAGGGCGCCACCGGCGGCGGCGTGCGTACTGAATTACAGGCCGACTGCTATGCGGGCATCTGGGCGCACTACGCGACCATTACCAAGCAGGAAAGCACCGGGGTGCCGTTCCTGGAGCCATTGAGCGACAAAGACATTGCCGACGCGCTGTCGGCCGCGGCATCGGTTGGTGACGATCGCATCCAGCAGGCCGCCACCGGACGCGTCAACCCCGAGGCGTGGACGCACGGATCCTCCGAACAACGCCAGAAGTGGTTCACCGAGGGATACCGGACCGGCGACATCAACAGCTGTGACACGTATTCCGCCACCGATTTGGGCTAGATTTCGCCGCTAGCTGATCCGGTGCGATCGCCGCGCGCGGAGATCTAGCGTCGATCATATGGACACCGTCACCGTCACACCCGAACTCACCATGCTCGTCGTGCGCGGATGGCAGGTCTACGTGTGGCGCGACGGCGATTCGGTCACCCTCATCGACACCGGCGCTCCCGGTTCGGGTGACGAGATCCTGGCAGCAGTGCCGCGGATAGACCGGATCGTGCTGACCCATGGCCACGTCGACCACTGCGGTTCGGCGGCCGAGCTGCAAGACGCCACGGGTGCAACCGTTTTCGCCGGTGCCGGCGACGCCATGGAGATCCGGAACGGTACCGCCATGCCACCGCCGGTCTTCGAGGACTGGGAAATCCCCATTCACCAACGTGTTTCAGCCGGCCTGCCCAAGGCGGCACCACCGGTACCCGGTCTGCGCGAACTGCACGACGGCGACGTGCTGGACTTCGGTGGCGCCGCGGAGATCCTGGCCATCCCCGGCCACACCGACGGCAGCATCGCGATCCACCTGCCCAGCCGTGGCGTGTTGTTCACCGGCGACACCATCGCCAACGTCGGGACGGTCATGCTCGGTACGTTCAACCAGGACCGGGCGCAGACCGTCACAGCGTTCAAACGACTGGCGGAACTCGATGTCGAAACGGCCTGCTTCGGCCACGGAGAACCGATCGTCTCGGCCGCCCGCACCCGCATCCGCGACACGGCTGTCACACTGACCGGGTGATGCCCGAGCACGATCCCATCGCGCCCGACACCAAGGACTGGACTTGGGTGTTGTCGCAATCCTGCCCCGAATGCGGCTTTGCCCCGCACGCCGTGCACCACACCGAGGTGGCCGACCGCATCCGCGCCGACGCCGCCGACTGGGTGTCGCGACTGGCCCAGGCCGGCGTCAGGGAGCGGCCGGCACCGACCGTGTGGTCAAAGTTGGAGTACGGCTGCCATATCCGCGACGTGCACCGCATCTTCGATCACCGCGTCCGGTTGATGCTCGGCGAAGACGAACCGCTGTTCCCCAATTGGGATCAAGACGAGACGGCGCGGTCCGACAACTACGGCGCACAGGACCCGGCCACGGTCGCCACCGAGTTGTTCGACGCCGCCGACATCGTCGCCGACACTTACACACGCGTACCGGCCGACGCGTGGTCGCGGCGGGGGCTGCGCAGCAATGGCAGTGAGTTCACGGTTGCATCCATTGCGATCTACCACTTGCACGACATCGTCCATCACGCGCACGATGTCGGGCATGGCTGAAGACACACCGCTGGCGGGCAAGGTCGCCTACGTCACGGGAGCGGCGCGCGGACAAGGACGTTCACACTGCATTCGACTGGCTCGAGCCGGTGCTGACATCGTTGCGATCGATGCCTGCGGGCCGGTCGCCGAGCACAACGGCTATCCCCCGGCGCTACCCGAGGATCTGGCCGAGACGGTGAGCCTGGTCGAGGGCGAGGGGCGCAAGATCCGCGCGGAAGAGGTCGACGTGCGCGACCTCGACGGCCAGCAGCGTGTGGTCGCCGACACGATCGAACAGTTCGGCCGGCTCGACATCGTCGTCGCGAACGCCGGTGTGCTGAATTGGGGCCGACTGTGGGAGATTTCGGCACAACAGTTCCAAGAGGTCGTGGACACCAACCTGACGGGGGTGTGGAACACCATCAAGGCGGTGGTTCCCGCGATGATCGAGGCAGGCAACGGCGGGTCGATCATCAACATCAGCTCGGCGGCCGGCATCAAGGCCGTTCCGGGTTGCGGCCACTACTGCGCGAGCAAGTTCGGCGTTGTTGCACTGACCAACTCGCTCGCGGTGGAGCTGGGCGAGTTCGGGATTCGCGTGAACTCCGTCCATCCCTACGGCACCGACACGCCGATGGGAAACGACGCCTCGATGTGGCAGATGTTCGCCAATCACCAGAACTTCATCCACAGCTTCTCCCCCGGCGCGCTGCCTACGGATTCGCTTGCCGCACCCGACTTGGTGTCCGACATCGTGCTGTGGTTGGCCAGCGACGCGTCGTCGCTCGTGACCGCCGCCCAGATCCCCGCGGACAAGGGCTATCTCAAGATCTAGAGCCGCGACTGCTCCTTGATACTCGTATCGGTGGTGCGCAGCGGGCGGATCAAGGCGTCCTGGGCGAACGAGGCGATGAGCTCACCGCTTTCGGTGTGGACGACCCCGCGGACATAGGACATGCCCGCGCCCACCTGGGTGCTCTCGTGCGTGTAGAGCAGCCAGCCGTCCCACGAGAACGGTTCGTGGAAGCTGACCGTGATCGTCATCGGCGCCGTCGATACGGTCAGATGCGCCTGCGCGGTCCCGACGCCTTCGTGTGCGCGCATCGTCGTCGAAATACCAAGGTGTCCGGTGAAATACGCGATCAGCGCCTTGGCGAGGTCGTCGCGGGCTGGAATCGGATCGTAGTGCAGCCAGGCGTACAGCTCGGGTGGTCCGACCTCGTCGGGGCTGTTCACGTCGACGACGTCGACCAGACGCAGCTGGCGTCCGGTCATCGGCATCTCCGACACGTGCGCGTCTTCGGGACCCGTGACGTCGGGCCGCGGCAGGTGGTGGCGGATGACATCGGCGGTGGGTACGTCGGTCAGCACGGTCGCCGTGATGCACCGCTTGCCGTTCTGCTTGGCCGCGACAATCGCGGTCGCCGTCGACCGGCCTTCGTTGACCACGTCCAGCTCCAGCTCGACCGGGCCCGCGCCGACCATGACCGCACGGGCGAACACCGCCGACGCCGATCGCACGGACTTCCCCGGAAAGCGTTTGGCCACAGCGACAATAGCCTGCGCAAGGACCTGCGTACCCTCGACCACCTGGCGGTCGTCCTGGCCTGCCGGACCCGTCTCGGCGATGAATCTGTTCTCTCCGTCCGGCCGCACGTCGAACAATTCGAGCAGGCTCTCAACGGTCCAGGGCGTCTGCGCCGAGTCTGTGGTCATGGGAGGGAACACTAACCGAGCCGGGGTAAAAGCGGTAACGTCGTTACCGACATTCACGCGCACAACCGGGGAGGTGTCATGGCGAAGCGTGGCGTTCGGCCGCCGAGCGGAGGCGCCCGCGCAGCGGCGTCGGACGACGTCGTGGATCTGGACCCGGAATCGCGCCCGAAGCGATTCATGAAGTCGGCGTTGGCAATTCTCGGCGAGACCGGCCGCACGGACTTCACGGTGCTCGAGGTCGTCGAACGGTCCAAGACCTCCCTGCGATCCTTCTACCAGCACTTCTCCACCAAGGACGAGTTGTTGCTGGCACTGGTCGACAAGATCATGTCGGAGTCGACGCGAAAGTGGCGCGAGGACACCGCCGGACTGCCCGCAGCCGACGCTTTGCGAATACTCATTGATCGCATCTGCACGCCCGCGGAGACGACCACGCAGGACAAGGTCAACCGCGGCCTGACGTTCTACAACGACCGGTTGGCCGAGGCGCTGCCAAGCGAGTACGCCCGTGTTCTGTCTCCGGTGCACGAGCTGATCAAGGACATCATCCGGAGCGGCATCGACGAGGGCGCATTCCGTGCCGACATCGACGTCGACGCGACAGCGGCCCTGATCATGCAGTCGGCGCTGGGGGCGATGCGTCTGCGGGTGCTCGGCGCAGAACTCACCGGAGTTCCGGTCGACGCCGACCACATCTACGACTTCTGCCTCAGCAGCCTCGCCGGACGCCGCGACCCCGCCTGACCTGCACCGCAAAGATGTGAAAACGCCTCAACCTGGGGTGGTGTTTTCGCTGGTCCAGACGTGGTAATGTCATTACCATCACAGCCAAGTCAGTCTTAAGGAGGCGCAACTATGACCCGCGAACTCCCCTATCCGGTGTTCGACGCCGACAACCACTTCTACGAGCCCAAAGAAGCCCTGACCCAGTTCCTGCCGGATCACCGCAAGGGCGTCATCGACTACATCGACGTCCGCGGACGCACCAAGATCATGGTGCGCAACGTCGTCAGCGATTACATCCCGAACCCGACGTTCGAGGTGGTCGCGCGTCCCGGCGCCCAGGAGGAGTACTTCCGGCACGGCAGTGGCGGCAAGAGCTTCCGCGAGGTCATGGGTAAGCCGATGAAGTCCATTCCGGCGTTCCGCAACCCCGAAGCCCGCCTCGAGGTGATGGACAGCCTCGGCCTGGACTACTCCCTGATGTTCCCGACGCTGGCCAGCCTGGTCGAGGAGCGACTGAAGGACGATCCGGACCTCATCCTCGACATCGTTCACGCGCTGAACCAGTGGATGTACGAGACCTGGCAGTTCAACTACGAGGACCGCATCTTCTCCACCCCGGTGATCAACCTGGGCAACGTCGATCGCGCACTCGAGGAACTCGACTGGTGCCTGGAGCGCGGTGCAAAGACCGTGTTGGTGCGCCCCGCCCCGGTGCCCGGCTACCGCGGAACCCGCTCGCTGGGTGTCGAGGAGTTCGACCCATTCTGGGACGCCTGCGTCAAGGCCGGCATCCCCGTCTCGATGCACGCCTCGGACAGCGGATACTCCGAGTACCTCAACGACTGGGAGCCCGGCGACGAGTTCAAACCGTTCGCGCCCACCGCGTTCCGGATGGTTGCGATGGGCAAGCGGCCTATCGAGGACACCATGGCGGCGTTGGTGTGCCACGGTGCGCTGACCCGCAACCCGGATCTGCGTGTGCTGTCCATCGAGAACGGCGCCGACTGGGTGCCCTACCTGTTCAAGCAGTTCAAGCAGGTCTACTCGAAGATGCCGCAGGGCTTCCTGGAGGATCCGATCGAGGCGTTCCACCGCTGCGTGTACGTCGCCCCGTTCTGGGAGGACGACTTCGCCCAGATGGCCGACCTGCTGGGCATCGACCGCGTGATCTTCGGTTCCGACTGGCCGCACCCCGAGGGCTTGTCGCAGCCGACGCATCTGGTCGACGATCTCCAGGGACTCGATGCCGAAGGGCAGCGAAAGGTCATGGGTGGCAACATGATCGATCTGTTCAAGGTCCCGAACGAGATCGTCCACAAGCCGGGTGTCCCCGCATTGGAATTCGCCTGATCCCAACGGCATCCATCGTGACGTGCGTGTCGGTGCTCCGGCACGCACGTTCACGCGTCAGCGAAAGTGAGTTCGCGCCGTGACCGACGTCGCAAACCCAGAACGGCTACTCTTCGCCTCGACCACCCAGTCGTTCCTCGAGAAGGGCGCGTCGCTGGGCCGACTGCGTGAACTCCACGACGCCGGAAGGTCCTTCGAGATGGACTGGTGGCAGCGCGCCGCCGAACTCGGCTGGACCAGCTTGCTGGTGCCCGAGGAACTCGGCGGCGGCAACGTGTCAGGCGACGGCGTCGCCGACCTCGCTCTGGTCGCGGAATTGTCCGGCCGCAGCGTGGCACCGGGTCCGCTGCATCCGGTCAGCATCGTCCTGGCGGGTTTGGCCGAGGCCCCCGAGAACCACGAGCAGACAATCGAATCGCTGATCTCAGGCGAGATCGTCGCCTCGTGGGCGGCCTACGAGCCGGGCAAGCAGTGGCAGCCGCTCGATGCTGCGGTGACCGCGACGCGCACCGACACCGGATATCGCATCGACGGCGCGAAGGACCGCGTCGAGGCGGCCGGCGACAGTACGGTGCTGCTGGTGGTGGCCCGCTGCGACGACGCGGTGCGACAGTTCCTGGTTCCGACCGACGCGGCGGGTGTCACCGTGGCAGCGCAACGGTCGCTCGACATGGTGAAGACCTTTGCCCGAGTGCAATTCGACGGTGTCGAGGTGGATGCCACCGCGGCCGTCGGCTCTGCGGAGCAGACGCCGGCGCTCATCGAGCGGCAGAGCCAGATCGCGGCGATCCTTCAGTGCGCCGAGATCGTCGGCATCCTGGAGACGGTGCTGGACTTCACCATCCAATGGGGATTCGACCGGCATTCGTTCGGCAGGCCGATCGGCTCGTATCAGGCGCTGAAACACAAGTACGCCGACCTGAAGATCTGGTTCGAGTCGTGCCGGGCGACGACGAACGCCGCGGTCGCCGAGGTGGCCGCGCGCTCGGCCGGCGCCGAGATGGCGGTCAGCGTCGCGAAATCCTATGTGGGCGAACATGCTCCGGGCATGCTGCAGGACTGCATTCAGCTGCACGGCGGCATCGGTGTCACCTGGGAGCACGACCTGCATATCTTCCTGCGGCGGGCCACGCTGTACCGCTCGCTGTTCGGCACGCCGGAAGACCACAATCTGCGCGTGTATGCGCTCACCAAGAATCTGGAAAACGCCTCATGACCGACACCGCATCGGCAGCGACTGAAACGACCGAGTCTGTCGAAGAGTTCGCCACGCGTGCCCGCACCTGGTTGGCGGAGAACATGCCGCCCATCGACCCGGCCAACCCGCCCGAGCACGACAGGGGCGAAGAGGCACCCTGGCACCGCGCCCGGGAGTTGCAGAAGAAGCTGTACGAGGGCGGGTTCGCCGGCATCTGCTTCCCCCGCGAATACGGCGGCCTCGGGCTACCGATTGCCTACCAGAAGGCGTTCAACAACGAGTCGCGCTGTTACGAGCTTCCGGTCATCCTGAACACCCCGACGTTCACGATATGCGCCGCGACCATCCTGGACACTGGATCAGAAGAGCAGAAGCAGCAACACATCTCGGCCGCGCTGCGGGGCGACGAGGTGCTCGTGCAGCTGCTGTCGGAGCCTAGCGGCGGGTCCGATCTGGCCGGCGTCATCACCCGCGCCGACCGTAAAGGCGACAAATGGGTGATCAACGGCGCCAAGACCTGGAGCACCAGTGCGTTCGCCGCGGACTATGGGCTGATGCTCGCGCGCACCGACTGGGATGTGCCCAAGCACGAAGGCCTGACGATGTTCCTGGTGCCCATCAACAGCCCGGGGATCACACTGCGGCGCATCAAGCAGGTCAACGGGTCGGTCGAGTTCTGTGAGGAGTTCTTCGACAACCTCGAGCTCGGTGACGATGCCGTCGTCGGAGAAGTCAATGGCGGCTGGCACGTGGCGTCCCGGCAGCTGTACCACGAGCGCCGGGCGGTCGGAGGCGGCTCTGAGTTCGCGAGTGGCATTGGCGCCGAAGGCAAGTCGGATGTGCCGATCGATTACGTCGCGCTGCTGGAAGCGACCGGGCAGGCCGACAGTGAGCGAGCGCAGGAAATGGCGGGTCGCGCGCTGGTGCACCGCGCGGTACGCGAGCAGCTGATCGATCACGTGTATCACGGCGTTCTCGACGGCTCGCTGCCGCCGGCCGCGGGTTCGATCATCCGGGTGACCCACGCCGAGGTACATCACCTGGAGTTCGACACTGTGCTGTCGCTGACCGGCAGTTCGGGCGTCGTGGATGTCGGTGACGACATGATCCGCTACGGCGAACGCTATCTGTCGCGGCAGGCGGCGGCGCTCGGCGGCGGTACCACCGAGATCGCCCGTAACATCATCGGTGAACGCGTCCTGGGCTTTCCGCGTGAGCATGCCGCAGACCGGGGCGTGCCGTTCAATCAGGTCAAGCGGAACAAGGGCTAGGCAATATCGCCGAGACTGCTAGGAGATCGCAAATCCCGCTCAAATCGCGATCTGTCAGGGCCCCACGCGAAGCCGGGGACAGTTTCGACGGAGCTAGAACAGCGTCGGCTGCAGGACTTCCGCGCAATCGACGGCGGGTGCCGCCGAGGCTCGGAACGAGCGGCGGTCGGGTGCCAGACCATGTTTGGCGATCAGCGGCGTCACCCTGCCGTGCAGCGTTTTCCTGTAGTCCGACGGCAAATACGCTCCGCGCTTGTACAACTCGCGATACTTCGACACCAGCTCGGGATGCGACCGCGCCAGCCACGCCATGAACCACCCACGCGTTGAACCCCGCAGATGCAGACCGAAGGCCGTCACCCCCGTCGCTCCCGCTTCTGCGATCTGAGCCAAGAGCGCATCCAGATGGTCCGCCGAATCCGTCAGGTGGGGAAGAACCGGCGCCACCATCACATGGCAGTCCAGGCCCGCTTCGCGGACCGCGGAGATGAGCCCGAGACGGGCTTGCGGTGACGGCGTCCCCGGCTCGACATCCTTGTGCAGTTGGGGATCGCCGACGGCCAGTGAGATCGCGACGCTGACATCGACGCGTCGCGCTGCCTCTGCGATCAACGGTAAGTCTCGGCGCAACAGCGTGCCCTTGGTCAGGATCGAAAATGGCGTTCCGGAATCGGTCAGTGCGCCAATGATTCCCGGCATCAATGCATAGCGACCCTCGGCACGCTGATATGGGTCGGTGTTGGTGCCGAGTGCAACTGTCTCTCGTTGCCACGAACGTCGCGACAGCTCACGCCGCAGGACGTCGGCGACGTTGGTCTTCACGACGACCTGCGAGTCGAAATCAGCGCCGGAGTCGAAGTCCAGATACTCGTGCGTGGGCCGGGCGAAACAGTAGCGGCAGGCGTGCGAACAACCGCGATAGCCGTTGACCGTGTAATTGAAAGGGAGCATCGACGGAGCCGGGCGGCCGGAGACATTGGGCCGGGCGTTGGGCACCTTGTTCAACGCGGATTTACAGAGGATTTCGTGAAACGTCATGCCCTCGAACTGAGGCGAACGCACGCTCCGGACAAATCCGATCCGCTGCAGGCCGGGCAATGCACCGTCGTCGACGCTGACGCCCTGACCATCCCACCGCACCGGTCTATTCGAACCTATGTTCGATGCGATGTCAAGGTAACTACGCGCGGACTACCAGCGACTCAGTTGGCAGAAGGCCGTCGTCGGACCTGTGTTCTGGACGGCGAGTTGTCCGTCGACCCAGATCTCGCAGTGCGCGTTCGGCGGGGCCTCCATGGCATGGCCCGCCCGGGCCACGCTGATGTACGCCCACTGCGGGTCGGACAGCGTCGCGGTCGCCTCCCACGGGACAACAAAGCTGCCCCTGGTCGAGTAGGCGGCCGCGTCGGCGTTGAAAGCCTGCAAGTCCGCGGGCGAACCGGTCACGTAGTTGATGTCGAAGCTCAGCGGGGCGTCCGCGGTGACAACGTATTTGACGTTTGGTCCCGCCGGAGCGGGATCCTGCCCGGCTGCGGTTGCCTGACTGACCGCAAGTGAGCCTGCTGCAAGCACGAGCGCCGCCCCGACCATCGATGTCGCTTTTCGCATGTTGGTCACATCGCCGCACCGTACCGGACTGTTACAGGCACGTCAGATCAGCTATGCCGCCATGGGCCAACGGCAAATAAACAGCGGTCCTCCGACAGGTTAATTTGTTCGTCACACACAGTCATTTCGCAGAAACACAGCCGCTCTAACGTCCCGATTCGACACCCCAGCGGTGCCACAAATTCTGCACTCCAGCCGACGCTCATCTCCCGATGTGCGCTGCTGATATAGGGAAAGGCTGTCAATGCGACTACCACAACGGTCTTCATTGAGAAGGTCTGCGCTTGCGACGGGAAGCGTCGTCGCTGTGGCGGGCCTGCTGTTGGCGGGCTGTGGAAGCAAGGCGACCGAGTCGGACTCGGCAAACGCCGAATCGTGTGTCGACACCTCGGGTTCGACCATCAAGGTGGGCTCGCTGAACTCGCTGTCGGGAACGATGGCCATCTCCGAGGTGACGGTGCGCGACGCGATCGCGTTGGCGGTCGAGGAAATCAACGCCGCCGGGGGCGTACTGGGTAAGCAGATCCAGGTCGTGGGTGAGGACGGCGCCTCAGAGCCGACGGTCTTCGCCGAGAAGGCCGAGAAGCTGATCAGCAGCGACTGCGTGGCCGCGGTGTTCGGCGGCTGGACGTCGTCGAGCCGCAAGGCGATGCTGCCGGTATTCGAGAGCGCGAACTCACTGCTGTACTACCCCGTGCAGTACGAGGGTCTGGAGTCCTCGAAGAACATCTTCTACACCGGCGCCACCACCAACCAGCAGATCGTGCCCGCCCTGGACTACCTCAAGGAGAAGGGCGTCAAGTCGCTCTATCTGGTCGGCAGTGACTACGTCTTCCCCCAGACGGCGAACCGGATCATCAAGGCCTACGCCGGGGCCAACGGTATCGAGATCAAGGGCGAGGACTACACGCCTCTGGGCTCGACGGACTTCTCGACCATCGTCAACAAGGTCCGCACCGCCAACGCCGACGCGGTGTTCAACACGCTGAACGGCGACTCGAACGTGGCGTTCTTCCGTGAGTACAAGAACGTGGGGCTCACACCGCAGGACATGCCGGTGGTTTCGGTGTCGATAGCCGAGGAAGAGGTCGGCGGCATCGGTGTGCAGAACATCACCGGACAGCTGACGGCGTGGAATTACTACCAGACGATCGACACCCCGGTGAACAAGGCATTCGTCGAGGCCTACAAGAAGAAGTACGGCGCCAACAAGCCGACGTCGGATCCGATGGAGGCGGCCTACGTCTCGGTCTACCTGTGGAAGAACACCGTCGAGAAGGCAAAGTCGTTCGAGGTCAGCGCCATCCAGGAGAATGCGGGTGGCGTCACCTTCGACGCGCCGGAGGGTCTGGTCACCATCGATGGCGAGAACAACCACATCACCAAGACGGCACGTATCGGTGAGATCCGCCCCGACGGGCTGATCTACACGATCTGGGAGTCGCCCGGCCCGATCGAGCCGGACCCGTACCTCAAGTCGTACCCGTGGGCCGCCGGTCTCTCCGGCTGATTCCGCGGCGAGCGAAGCGACGGAGAGCCACAGCGGTATGGATGTTCTAATCGGGCAGCTGGCAACGGGATTGAGCCTCGGTTCGATCCTGTTGCTGGCTGCGCTCGGACTGTCGCTGACGTTCGGTCAGATGGGCGTCATCAACATGGCGCACGGCGAGTTCATCATGGCCGGCTGCTACACCGCCTACGTGGTTCAGCAGATCATCTCCAGTGCCGGTGCGTCCCTGTTCATCTCGCTGATCGTCGGCTTCGTCGTCGGCGGGGCCATGGGTGCCCTGCTGGAAGTCACCTTGATCCAGCGGATGTACCACCGTCCGCTGGACACGCTGCTGGTGACGTTCGGCGTTGGACTGATCCTGCAGCAGATCGCCCGCGACATCTTCGGCGCGCCGGCGGTCAACGTCATCGCTCCGGCGTGGCTGTCCGGTGGCGTGGAGATCTTCGGCGCGGTCGTGCCCAAGACCCGGATCTTCATCCTGGTACTGGCGATCGCATGTGTGGCCGCGCTGGCGACCGCGCTCAAGGTCAGCCCGATGGGTAGACGCATCCGGGCGGTCGTGCAGAACCGCGACCTCGCCGAAACCAGCGGCATCTCCTCGCGCAAGACCGACATCACCACGTTCTTCATCGGTTCGGGCCTCGCGGCCGTCGCCGGTGTCGCGTTGACGATGATCGGGTCGACCAGTCCGACGATCGGGCAAAGCTATCTGATCGACGCGTTCCTGGTCGTCGTGGTCGGCGGGCTGGGCCAGATCAAGGGCACCGTGATCGCGGCGTTCTCACTGGGCTTCCTGAACTCGTTCATCGAGTACAACACCACCGCGTCGCTGGCCAAGGTGATCGTGTTCGTGATCATCGTGATCTTCCTGCAGGCCCGCCCGCAGGGTCTGTTCACCGTTCGCACAAGGAGTTTGGTGTGAGAACCGCTCTCGGCCGTTGGCAGACCTGGGCTGGTTTCGGTATCGCGGCGGTCGTGCTGTTCGGGGTCGCGCCGGTGGTGCTGTCCGACTTCCGGCTGTCGCTGCTCGGCAAGTTCTTGTGCTTCGCGATTGTCGCGGTCGGCATCGGGCTGGCCTGGGGCCGGGGTGGAATGCTGGTGCTCGGCCAGGGCGTCTTCTTCGGCCTCGGCGGCTACATGATGGGCATGCACCTCAAGATCGCCGACGCGCAGATTCGCGGCGACGACGTGCCCGACTTCATGCAGATCGCCGGCGTGCGCGAACTGCCCGGCTACTGGCAACCGTTCGCCTCCCCCGCCTTCACGGTGCTGGCGATCGTGCTCGTGCCGACGGCCATCGCCGCGGCGTTGGGTTTCGGCGTCTTCAAGCGCCGTGTCAAAGGCGCGTACTTCGCGATCCTGTCGCAGGCGCTGGCCGCCGCTCTGGCGATCCTGCTCGTCGGCCAGACCAGCATCGGTGGCAGCAACGGGCTCAACAGGTTTCGCACATTCTTCGGTTTCACCCTGAACGACCCGGCCAACCGCCGGATGCTCTACTTCATCGCCGCGGGCGTGTTGCTGCTGGTCGTCGCCGTGGTCCGGCAGCTGATGCAGAGCCGCTACGGCGAGTTGCTGGTGGCTGTGCGCGACGGCGAGGAGCGGGTGCGCTTCCTGGGCTACGACCCTGCCAACATCAAGGTCGTCGCCTATACCGTCGCCGCACTCTTCGCCAGCATCGCCGGCGCGCTGTTCGCGCCGATCGTCGGGTTCATCGCACCCTCACAGGTCGGTATCCTTCCGTCGATCGCGTTTCTGATCGGGGTCGCTATCGGCGGGCGCACGACACTGCTGGGTCCGGTCCTGGGTGCGATCGGTGTGGCGTGGGCGCAAACCCTGTTCTCCGAACGTTTTCCGTCGGAGTGGACGTACGCCCAGGGCCTGCTGTTCATTGTGGTCGTCGGCTTCTTCCCGGCGGGTCTGGCCGGACTGGGTGTGTTCCTGAAGCGTCGCCGCAAAGCCAAAGTCGAACCACCTCCGGAAAAGGCCACTGACTCCGACCCCGACACCGAGAAGGTGGGTGCCAGCTCATGACCGAGGTCGACGCGAGCACGGCAAGCAAGGAACCCATCGAGGGCGGCGACGTCGGCATGGGCACCCAGTACCTCGAAGTTCGCGGACTGACAGTCGATTTCGACGGCTTCAAGGCGGTCAGCGACGTCGACCTCACCTTGTTCCAGGGTGACCTCCGATTCCTCATCGGGCCCAACGGTGCGGGAAAGACCACGGTGATCGACGCGATCACCGGGCTGGTGTCGGCGACCGGGTCGGTGAACAAGTCCGGCGTCGAACTGCTCGGTAAGAAGGTGCACCAGATCGCGCGCAGCGGAGTGGGCCGAACCTTCCAGACCGCGAGCGTGTTCGAGCAACTGACCGTGCTGCAGAACCTCGACATCGCCGCCGGCGCGACCCGATCCGCATGGACCTTGTTGCGGCGCCGCAAGGGTGTGCTCCCGACGATCGAGCAGGCGATGCACACCATCGGGCTGACCCACCTGGCCGACAAACCCGCCGGAGTGCTCGCCCACGGACAGAAGCAGTGGCTGGAGATCGGCATGCTGCTGGTCCAGAACTCCGACGTGCTCCTGCTCGACGAACCGGTGGCGGGCATGAGTACCGAAGAGGGTGAAGAAACCGGGAACCTGTTGCGCCGCATCGGTGCCGAGCGCACCGTCGTCGTGGTCGAACACGATATGGACTTCATGCGTGCATTCGCCACGTCGGTGACCGTGCTGGCACGCGGCCAGGTGATCGCCGAGGGTTCGGTTGCCGAAGTTCAGGCCAACCCGAAGGTGCAGGAGGTCTACCTGGGGACCGCCGCGGCAGGCGCCGACGGCATCGAACTCGTCGAGGAGAACTCCTGATGCTGCAACTGGTCGACGTGCACGCCGGGTACGGCCGCTCCGAGGTCATCCACGGCGCCAACATCGAGGTGCCGACCGACGGCGTCGCCGCCGTGATGGGGCACAACGGCGCAGGAAAGACGACGCTGCTGCGCGCGGCGGTCGGCCTACTGAAGTGCAACTCCGGCAAGGTGCTGTTCGACGGCGAAGAACTCACCAAGCTACGGCCCAGCGCCCGCGTCAAGCGTGGCTTGGCGTATGTGCCGCAGGGACAGCAGTCCTTCGGTCAGCTGACGACGGCCGAGAATCTCCAGGTCGTCGCCGACGGCCGAAAGAACGGTAAGCAGCTGATCGACGAGCAGCTCGATTTGTTTCCCGCGTTGAAGGAACTGCTCACGCGACGGGCCGGCCTGTTGTCCGGCGGTCAGCGCCAGCAGCTGGCAATCGCCCGCGCACTGATCACCACCCCCAAGTGCCTGATCCTCGACGAGCCGACCGAGGGCATCCAGCCCTCGGTCGTCGCCGAGATCGAAGCGGCGATCACAGCGTTGACACAGCGCGGCGGCCTCGGGGTGCTGCTGGTCGAACAGCACATCGGCTTCGCATTGGAATCCGCGCAGCGGTACTACATCCTGGAGGCGGGACGCGTCACGTCCAGCGGTACCGGCGGCTCGGCGTCGGAGGCCGACGTGCGTGCCGCCATGGCCATCTAGGGACGGTCACCAAGCGCGAGCACTGTCTCATCTGCTCCCAAGCGGTGCGCCTCGAACGTCAGGTAGAACAACGCCGACACCCCCACCGGTCCGAACCATCCCAAATACAACGCCTCAGCGGTGCACCGGCAACCTGCGCATCTTCGCCGACATCGTCGCCACCACGACCCGTGTAGGCCGACAACAGCCAGCACAGTATCCAGTTCCGCGCGTTGTGAGGTCCCCCGCTCGGACACGACATGCATGGGTCCGTATCAGGACTCGAATCAATACGTATGCCGATGCGCGTCCGGGGTACGTGGTAACTCGATGGCCGGCACGCAAGGAGACCTGATGAGTAATGTAAACATCCGCATACGAAGCCGCGGTGGGAAGATGCACATGCCCCGCAGCCGAGGCGCTGCCACCGGCTTGCTCTTGATTCTCCTGGGTCTCTGGGGTGCGTTGATCCCCTTTCTGGGGCCCTACTTCAACTTCGCCTTCACGCCGGACCAGGAGTGGACATGGACAGCCGCGCGGGGCTGGCTCCAGGTGCTTCCCGGAGTGGTCACGGTCCTCGGTGGCCTGCTGCTCACCCTTTCCGATAACCGTGCAACAGCGATGCTGGGGGCATGGATGAGCGGCCTCGCCGGCGCTTGGTTTGTGGCGGGGCGCGCCGTTGCTGCGCCGTTGGGGCTCGGTGAAGTGGGCACACCGGTCGCCACGACCGAGACGAAGACCGCGTGGCTGGAGTTGACCTACTTCAGCGGCTTGGGCGCATTGATGATCTTTATCGCCGCGCTGTGCATGGGCCGGTTGTCGGTGCGGAGCCTGCGCGACATCAGACGTGCAGACGCACCGGTGACCTTAACCGAACACGATGCCGGTCGCGACGCCGAGCTTATGACATCGAAAACTGTTGAGAGAGTGGATAAGTCAGAAACCGCTGTCGACAGCGACGACCAAACACCGCGACGCCGTCGAGTGAGCGATTTGTTCCATCGCCGGCATTCGACATCGGCTCGTTGATGGTCAACTCGGCCCGCCGAAGGCGAGCATTCTGTCCGACACGCCGCGTAGGTCGTCCATGGCGTTGAAAGACGGGGGTCCGCGCGACACCCCCGGATTTCTCGGAGCGATCAGCCAGCGGCGCACTGCGATTCTCGAGGCACTGCGCAGCAGGCTATGGCCGGTGCCTGCGCTCGGCGTGGTCACCGCCGTCGCCGCCGGCATCGTCCTTCCCGAACTCGACGCCGCCCTCGACGCGCACATTCCCCCGACGCTTTCGGAATACTTGTTCGGAGGCGGGGCCGACGCAGCGAGGGAGGTCCTCGGGGCCGTCGCGACGTCGCTGATCACCGTGACGTCATTGACGTTCTCGCTGACCTTGATCACTCTGCAGCTGGCCAGCAGCCAGTACACGCCCAGGCTCTTAAGAACATTCGCAGCGGATCAGTTCGTTCAACGCACCCTCGCGTTGTTCCTCGCAACGTTCGTCTACGCGTTGACGGTGCTGCGTACAGTCCGCAACGACAGCGACGGCGGCGCGGAGTTTGTCCCCCAGATCGCGGTGACATTCGCTTACATGATGGCCATGGCCAGCGTCCTGGCCCTGGTCCTGTTCCTCGGACATCTGGTCCGACAGATTCGGATCGAGACCATGCTCAACCACGTCCGCGCCGACATCAGTGACACCGCAGCACGCATGCTCGATCGACCCGACGAGACCCCCGACCGCGACTTCGCACCGCGCCCGCCCGCCAATGCGGCGATCATCACGGCGCGATCGTCGGGATTTCTTGTCTCGGTTGACGAGAAGTCCCTGCTGGCGGCGGCAACAGACGCCGAGGTCGCGATATGGATCGACCGTCCGGTGGGGTCCTACGTCGTGGCGGGGATGCCGGTGGCGTTCTGCTGGTCCGCCGACCAGCAGGGTGTTGCCCTTGACGAAGAGCGGCTGGCATCATTGAGCGCGCGGGTGGCCGGCGCCCTGGAAACCGGCATCGAGCGCACCACGACCCAGGACATCGGCTACGGGCTCCGCCAGCTGACCGATGTGGTGATTCGCGCGCTGAGCCCTGGCGTCAACGACCCCACCACCGCGGTGCACGGACTGAATACGTGCAGCGCAGCCCTGTGTGAACTCGCCGGATATCGCTTGGGACAACGGATCCTGCGAGATGGCCGCGACATACAACGGGTGGTGGTGGCGCGGCCAGACATGCCCGAATTGCTCGATTTGGTGTGCAGTCAAGCGCAGCACTACGGCGCAAGCGATTCCGCAGTGCTGGAAAGGTTGCTGACCCTGCTGCGCGAACTTGCGTGGGTGGTGGTCCTGCCCTCACACCGGAAGGCGGTCGCAGATCGTCTCCGAAGGCTGGAAACCGCAGCGGCAGAGCAAGGATTCGACGTAGTCGACCGCACCCGCCTGGAACGGTGCGCCCAGGACGTCCGTGCGGCACTCGAGCGGCACTGGACGCCAACCTCGGACGCCGCCGTTTAATCCCGGAGGTGCTGAGCGGAAGCCGCTGCGGTGGCCTTGGAACGGGCACCGGATAATTCCCCCGGTGCCCGTGAATCCATTGTTCCTGGAGTTCTATTCGTTGCCGACACTCTCAACCGTCCGATGCGCGAACAATCGCCAATCCCGCCAAGGCTGACCAGTCGCCGATCTTGTCTGTAGTGATGACGCTGAGCGACCCATCGGACTCGAGTACCACCGCGGCGACCTGGCTGACGTCGCCCTGTCCGGTCGACCGGATGGCTTGGCGAATCTGGTCAACACTGACGCGCTGGTCCCTCAACGCCTCGTCCAGGTAACGACCCTGCGAGACAAGGAGAGTAGGTCGCGCAGTCACGAAAGCCCGCCCGAGCCTGAACCGCGATGAAATGGTCGCCGCGAGGAACTGCAACACGGCCAGCAACGCGAGCGCCGTCACGCCCTCGGCGAATGACACGTCGGAGTTGAGCAAAATCGTGGCCAGGGTGGAACCGACCGCGACGGTGACCACCAAGTCGAACGCGTTGAGCTTGGCCAAAGTGCGCTTCCCCGATATTCGCAGTACCACGATCAAGGTGATGTAGGCCGCGGACCCAATTAACACCACCCTGGCGATGTCACTCCACACATCAAACCACATGTCATTCAGCTACTTTCGTCGGATCCTCGGACCCTGCCCGAGAAGGGGAGCACACACGTGCGGCCGAGGATGCATCGACACACATCCGTTGACGGAGTCGCGCCAATGTGCCGTTCAAGAGTCGCGATACCTGTACCTGCGAGACGTTGAGACGTACGGCAATTTCCCGTTGCGTCAGGCAGTCGACGAAACGCATACACAAAATTGCGCGCCGCCGCGGATCCAATTCGGCGATGACTTCTCGCAGCACGATGAGATCCTCGACGAAGACGAAGGCTGGATCGTCCGCGCCTACTGACTCGCCGATACTCACTGCTTGTGCTCCCTGAGGTTCGCCGCGGGGAGCATCGAGCGACTGCGGCCGGTACGCCGAGTGCGCGGACTCGGATTGCGATACGTCGTCAACGTCGACGCCGAGTTCTCTTGCCACTTCTTGATTCGTCGGCGGTCTACTCAACCGCTGAGACAGCATGTCCACGGTGCGCCGCATCCTGAGCTGCGTCTCCTGAACCTTACGCGGGACTCGCATCGACCAGGTGCTGTCACGGAAGTGCCGTCGCACCTCTCCCCGGATCGTCGGCACCGCAAACGCCATGAATCGACCCTTGCCCGGCACAAAGCGGTCGACACTCTTGATCAACCCGAGTCGGGCGGCCTGCTTCAAATCATCAGCTGGCTCACCTCGGCCGACAAACCGGTAGGCAATGTTATCCGCGATTGGCAGACACTCGGTGATGATGCGTTGCCGTCGTCGTCGGCGCTCCTCATGGTTGGCGCAGTCGGCCATCTGCACCAACCGCTGCTCGATGTTCGTCCAGCCGAGAACACGCGTGGCGGGTGCGGTTTTCGTTCCAGTGCGCTGTGTGACGGTCATGTCGGCTCCTTCCGCGGCGCAGAAGTGACTTGATGCCCTTCGATTGCTACCTGTAGAGCGCCTACCCCGATGAAAACGAGAAACCGGTCCGCGGCTTGATCGTTGCCTAATCGCAATCACGACGCGGTGATAGCCCCCCTGAAGCGCCGAACGCTAATGCAATCTGCACGCAGACCTCAGGCTGCTCTCAGGTTGGCGAAGTACGTCACCGCATCCGGCACGATCTCTTCTGCAGCCAGGTATCAACAGCGCTCGATGGGGCACCCTGTCGTCGACAGGAGGGCTTCGAATTCGTGCCAGCGGTTCGACGGCGCCCGTGTCATCAACACATCGCATCGCGTCAAGCGGAGGAGATCAGTCAATGCAGTTCAGAGCGCGGGCTTCCGCGTTTGTGGGAACGGCGGCGTTGGCCTGGTGCGCCGTCGGGTGCGGCGAGGATCCGGTGCTGGGCTCATCCAACCGCGGCTCTGGGTCACACACGGAGGACACCAGCGTCGAAAACGCCTACATCGTGCCGGCCTACGTTCCCGGCCGATGCGTGATTCAACTCAACGCCGGCGGCGAGATTCGGTTTACCGTGACGAACAGCCGTCCGGCGGAAGCCGAGCGACTCCTCGGATTGTCGACGACTGCGGCAGAGCAGGCGCGCGTAATCGACAGCGTGACTATCGCGCCCAAGTCAACGGTCAGCTTTGGCCAGCCGAACACCAACGACCCGAGCGGTCCGGCGGTGCGGTTGGATCGATTGGATCCGGATCTGCGTCCCGCGATGACGGCCGATGTCACATTCCAATTCGAGCGTGCAGGCGACCTGACGTTGCCAGTGCCGGTAGAGGCGTGTCCCGTGCAAGGTCCGTGACGAATCTCTTCGCGTCACAATCTCATCGGCGGAATCGGTGCGAACGCTTTGATCACTCAGCAGTCGGTTCGAATCTCGAAGGTAGCGGTGGCGGTTTCAGCGGGATCGTCGTGATAGAACCCCACGGCGGTTCCTGTCACGGTGAAGGTGCCTTTCGTCACCTCGGCGTCGGCCTCGACGGCGGGGACGGTGACAGAGGCGTTCCAGGCACTGCCGGTGAAGCCGCCGAGGTTGTCGATCCGCACCAGCTCTGCCTGAATGGTGTCGCCGGTGCGTACCTGCGCGGTGAAGCCGGGGGTCTGATCCAAACTTTCGATGAACCACACCCACTGAACCTGTTCACAACTGACGGCGGCCGATCATCGATTTCCCCGCCGTTGATCAAGACACGTGCAGTGTGGGTGCCGAGCGCTTCGTACCCACTCGTGCATCCCCCCGCGGCGAGTGTCGTGGTCATCGTTACGACGGTCACCGTGACATGCCTGCGATGTCGCTCCGCCCGGGACAATCGTCTGTTTCTCATGTCGAGTGGTACCCGAGCCCTACCACTACATACTGTGCGCACGGCACAAGTTCGGGGCGCGCGCTCGAGGTGTCGAGACCACGTATGAGTAATCCTCAAGCGGGTACGAATGTCCCATGATAATGCGAATAGTGATTGCGTTCGCTGGCTTCGTGGGTCTGCTGGTGGCGATCGGCGGCCTGGTGGTCCCCGTTTCGGTGTCCCCGGAGCTGGAGATCATCAGCTGCGGCAGCGCGATGGCTCCTGACCTGACGGAAGCCCGGTCCCACGACGACGCTAGCGCCGCCAATTTTCGAGTTCGTGGCGAGCTGGTTTCCGACACGAACTACACCCGGTTATGTGAGATGGAATTGGAGGACCGAAGGCTCGGGAGTATCCCCTTGGCCATTGTCGGAGTACTCATGATGGGCCTGACAGTCGCCATTGGCGCGCTATCTCGTCGAGCGAAGTCACCGAGCTGACGCCCGCCATCCAGCGCGAGAAAGCATGTTTCATTAGACACGCCGACGATTTCTGTTCAAACGCGGTCGGTCCCGGTGGTTAGTAGGCATGCTGTGCAGAATGGACGCATCCACCGAGGTGAAAGTTCTGATCGACACGGGCGGCCTTGTCGTCACTGACGACGGCCGTCGGGTCAACATCTTCGATCGGTGCACGGGCGCGCTCGCGACGACGGCTTTCGTCCTCGGCATACTGACGCTCGTCGTCGGCGGGTTCGGCCTGGTCGCACTCATCACGGCGGTCCCCTCGACGACGCTCGGCGCGATATTCATCGGGGTGGGGCTCGTGCTCGCGGTGGTGCTGTACCGCGTGGTCGTCACGATTCTGCGGCGCCGCAGCCAACCGCTGCACAACTGCCGCTCGGTCGCGGTGATCGACCGCAAGCTCGGCCTGTTCAGTTACGGCGGCGGCGCCATCGTCCCGCTGGACCAGGTGCGGTTCGCGCGCAGGATGCAAATCGGTTCCAGCTCGCCCAAACTCGTCGCGTTGACGCCCGGTGGGGTGAAAGTTCTCAAGCGCGGCAACCCTTTCGACGGTGGTGTCGGCAATGTCGACGAGGTTCTCACCAACATCGTCCGCGGCGGGTGATCGTGCAGGTCTCCAGACGGTCCGCGCTCGCCCTGTTCGCAACGGCTGTCGGCGGAGCGGCGTTCGGCGCGTCGGCCTGCGGATCAGCACCGTCAACGACCCCGAGGGCCCCGGTGGCGTTGCCGGAGAACGCGCTCATCACCCTCGGCGTCCAAGCCGGACCGCCCCCGGTGCCCAACAAGACCGGGATCTCGTCCGCGCTGAAGATCGGCGACGACGTCTACCAGATCGACTGCGGCCTGGGCTCATTGAACGCATTCACGAACGCCGGGCTGAAGTTCGACCAACTGCGCAGCATGTTCATCACCCACCTGCACACCGACCACACCGTCGACTACGGCAGCTTCCTGTTCTCCGGTGGCTATACGGCGTCCAAAGGCAAGGCGCCGGTCACGGTGTACGGCCCGGGTCCCGCTGGCGGGTTGCCGCCCAGCCAGGTCGGCAATGCCGATCCGGCGACGATCGACCCGGAGCGCCCGACGCCGGGCCTGGCCGAGATGACGAAGTCGCTGCAGCAGGCGTTCGCCTACACGAACAACATCTTCATCCGCGACATGGGGACCGACGACCTTCAGAAGCTGTTCACCGTCGCCGAGATCGCGGTGCCACCAGAAGCCAACTACCAGAACAGATCACCGAAGACCACCCCGCTCCCGGTGATGTCGGACGACAACGTGACGGTCACCGCGACGCTGGTGTCCCACTACGACGTCTTCCCCGCGTTCGGCTTGCGCTTCGATCTCAAGAAACCCGGCGTGTCCGTCACGTTCTCCGGTGATACCACCACATCCGAGAACCTCATCACGTTGGCCAAGGACACCGACATCCTGGTGCACGAGGCGCAGTTCAGCCTCGACGACGCCTACTACGGCAACAGGTTCCCGCCGAACTACCTCAAGAGTTCGCATACCTCGGCCGTGCAGGTCGGTGAGGTGGCCGCCGCGGCCAATGCCGGGCACGTCATCCTGAGCCACTACGAGCCGACCGATCTGCCCAACTCCCAATGGACCGATGAGATCGGGAAGAACTTCTCTGGGGAGATCACCGTCGCGCGCGACGGCCAGGTGTTCGCTCTCTGACCGGTCCTCAGGAGCCCAACGCGGCCGGAATCCGCTCGCCGAAGAGCGTTATCGCGTTACCCGAGCTGACTTTCGCCCGTGTCACGGCGTCCATGGGATAGGACGCCAGGAATTCGGCACCGGCCTGATTGTCGTCCATCGGATAGTCCACCGAGAACATCACACGGTCGGCACCCATCACCTCGAGCGTGCACGCGAAGGCCGGCGGACAGAAGTTGCCGCTTGTGGTGACGTGAAAGTTGTTGCGCAGGTACTCCGATGGCAGACGCTGCAGGCGGTCGCCTGAGCCGCTCCCGCCGAGGCCGTAATACCGGTCGACCCGATAGGCGGCGAACGGGAGCATCTCACCTAGGTGTCCGATGATCATCTGCAATTGCGGGAACTTGTCGAAGAGTCCCGAGTAGATCAGCCGCAACACATGCGTTCCCGTCTCGGCGGCAAATCCCCACGATGCCAAATGCAGACCGTCGTCAACATACGGTGCGAACCACGCGTCCATCACGGCCGGATGCGGCGTCGTCGGGTGAAGATAAACAGGCGCCCCCAGTGATTCGGCACAGCCGAACAAGTCTTCGTACGCCGGATCGTCAAGGTAGCGTCCCTGACAATGTCCGTTGATCAATCCGCCTACCAACCCCAATTCAGTTACCGCACGCTCGAATTCGGCCGCAGCAGCGTCCGGATCCTGCGTCGCCAACGTCGCGAAGCCCCCGAATCGGCTCGGGTTCGCACGCACCGACTCGGCCAGGTCATCGTTCGCCCGGCGCGCAAGGTCCACCGCGCGGGCGACATCGGTCTCGTCCTGCACCCCGGGGTCGAACAACGACAGGATCTGGAAATCGATGCCCGCGGCGTCCATCTGCTCGATTCGAAGTGGACCCCGGTCGTACAGCCGGTCGTAGGCGACGGGGTTGTTGGTACGCAGCCACGAACCCACGACGTTGTCAGTGCTGGCCGGATCCCAGGCGAAATGCTCCTCGAGCGCGATCAGCGACATGACACCTCCGTGGTCGGTTCGGGTCAACCCTACGCGGAGAATTGGGCATCCTGGTGGCGATGAGCGCGTCTTCGGAACCGATGATCCTCGCCGAACAGGGCGCTCTGGTGATCGCCGAACAGGGCCGCAATGTGCTGGTCATCGACCGCGGGCAAGCGCCGACGGAGATCACGGTCCTGGTCTTGACGATGGCGGCGCTGATCTTCGGCGGCTTCGGTGTCGTATCGCTGTTCTACGAATTGACCGGATCGCCGTCGCTGCCGTCGACCGTCATCGGTGCGGCGCTTCTCCTCGTGGGGATCGCGGCGTTCCGGACGATGCTCACAGCGGGCGAGGCGCTTCGCCGCGTACGCCTGACCCCGATGAGCGCCTACGTACCGGTCGCCGTGTTCGACCGTGAGAACCGGCTGTACCGGGACGGTGGGGGTGAGATCGTCGCGCGCCTGGACGAAGTGCGCTTCGAGCGCCACACGCAGCGACTGACCGCAAGCATTGTTGCGGTGACGCCGTACGGCACGCGTGTTCTCCTGAGCGGCAACGTGTTCAGGGGTGGCATCGGCGCTCTCGACAGAGTGCTCGACAACGCCGTGCACGGAAGATGAGCCAGAGGCGTTCGGCGCGAGGGGCAGGTCTTCGCGCTCTAGGCCCGGTTGAGCCGCGAAAGGACCTCTGCCAGAACGGCATCGATGACGACATCGACCTGCTCACCGGTCGCGAGGTTCTTCACCCCAACAGTGCCCGCCTCGATATCGCGGTCACCGGCAACCAGAGCTATCGACGCACCGGAGCGGTCCGCCGCGCGCATCGCACCCTTGATTCCGCGGTCACCGTAGGCGAGGTCGACACGCACACCCGCGGCACGCAACCGCGCAGCGAGCACTGCCAGCGTCACCTTGGCCTGCTCGCCGAGTGGCACGGCGAACACGTCGACGCGGGCCGTACCGCCGACGGTCTTGCCCTCGGCCTTCAGCGCCAGCATCGTCCGGTCCACACCCAGACCAAAACCGATGCCGGACAGATCTTTCCCACCGAGCTGCCGCATCAGACCGTCATACCGGCCGCCGCCGCCGATCCCCGACTGCGCGCCGAGCCCGTCGTGCACGAACTCGAAGGTGGTCTTGGTGTAGTAATCCAGCCCCCTGACCATGCGCGGATTCACGACATACGGCACGCCCAGCGCATCGAGATGTACCAGGACGGTGTCGAAGTGCTGCTTGGCGACGTCGGACAGGTGATCCAGCATGACGGGGGCGTCCTTGGTCATCTCCCGCACCTTGGGGCGCTTGTCGTCGAGTACCCGCAACGGGTTGATCTCCGCGCGCCGACGGGTGTCCTCATCGAGGTCGAGCTTGAACAGGAAGTCCTGCAACAGTTCCCGGTACTGCGGACGGCACGTGTCGTCGCCGAGCGACGTGATCTCGAGCCGGAACCCGTCGAGACCCAGTGACCGGAAGCCGGCGTCGGCGATCGCGATGACTTCGGCGTCCAATGCCGGGTCGTCGACGCCGATCGCCTCCACCCCGACCTGCTGCAGCTGGCGGTAGCGGCCGGCCTGCGGCCGCTCGTAGCGGAAGAACGGCCCCGCGTAGCAGAGCTTGACCGGCAGCGGGCCCCGGTCCAACCCGTGCTCGATCACCGCACGCATCACCCCGGCGGTGCCCTCCGGCCGCAGCGTCACCGAGCGGTCGCCGCGATCGGCGAAGGTGTACATCTCCTTCGACACCACGTCGGTGGACTCCCCCACGCCGCGCGCGAACAGCGCGGTGTCCTCGAAGATCGGCAGTTCGACATCGCCGTATCCCGCGCGGCGGGCCGCGTCCAGCAGACCGTCGCGAACACCGACGAACTGCGCCGAGTCGGGCGGCAGATAATCCGGGACGCCCTTGGGCGCCTGAAAATCACTCACTAGTTCAAGCCTTCGAGGAATGGGTTACTACGGCGCTCGAATCCGATCGTGGTCTTCTCGCCGTGTCCAGGTAGTACCACGGTGTCGTCATCGAGCACCAACAGTTTTGTCACGATCGAGCCGAGCAGGTCACGCCCGCTGCCACCGGGCAGGTCGGTGCGGCCGACCGATTGCCGGAACAGCGTATCGCCGGTGAAGACCACTTCATCGGTCCCTTCGGAAACGCGGAACACGACTGAGCCTCGCGTGTGGCCCGGGGTGTGGTCGACCGTCACCGTGACATCCCCGAGTTCCAGCTTGTCTCCGTCCTGGTCCAGTTCGATGACCTGCTTCGGCTCTGAGAACAGCGCCCCGAATGCCAGCTGGGCCAGCTTCGGCCCGAAATCCTTGATCGGGTCGGTCAACATGAAGCGGTCCTCGGGGTGGATATAGGCCGGGCAGCCGTACATATCGGCCACCTTCTGGGCCGACCAGATGTGGTCGATGTGACCGTGGGTGAGCAGCACCGCCGCAGGTGTCAGGTGATTCTCGTCCAGAATCCGTCGTAACGGCATCATCGCCCGCTGGCCCGGATCGACGATGATCGCGTCGGCTCCAGGCCGCTGGGCCAGCACGTAGCAGTTGCACGCCAACATGCCCGCCGGGAATCCGGTGACCAACACGGTCCCCAGTTTCCCATCCCCGATGACGTGGGTCGCAACGCCACACTCAGCAACGCCTGGCACACTCGTTGCCGACCGATCGATACGAGGAGGACACGGGCGGTGCCGACCAACGAACAACGGCGGGCGACAGCGAAGCGCAAACTCGAGCGGCAATTGGAGCGCCGGGCGGCCAAGGAACGCCAGCGTCGCATCCTCACGATCGTCGGATCGGTCGTGGGCGTGCTCGTCATCGCCGGCGGGGTCGCGGCTGCCGTCATCCTCACCAGGGGCGATTCGGACAGCGACAACACCGCCGCGACCGAGACCTCGACCCCATCGAGTGAAGCACCCTCGGGGCCGGGCGCGCTGCCCGCGTTCGCAGCACCCGCCGGTCTTGGCGACGACTGCCAATACCCGGCCTCTGCGGAAAAGGCCAGCAAGGATGTCAAGCCACCGCGGACGGGCAAAGTGCCTACCGACCCCGCCGAGGTCAGCGCCAGCATGGAGACCAACCAGGGCAATATCGGCCTGATGCTGGACAACGGCAAGTCCCCGTGCACCGTCAACAGCTTCGCCAGCCTGGCGAACCAGGGCTTCTTCAACGACACCACATGCCATCGGCTGACCACCTCGGACTCGCTGTCGGTGCTGCAGTGCGGCGATCCCACCGGGCAGGGCACCGGCGGTCCCGGCTATCAGTTCCCCAACGAGTATCCGACGAACCAGTACCAGCCCGACGATCCAACGCTGGCGGAGCCGGTGCTGTACCCGCGCGGCACGCTCGCGATGGCCAATGCCGGCCCAGGAACCAACGGCAGCCAGTTCTTCCTGGTCTACAAGGACTCGCAGCTGCCGCCGAGCTACACGGTGTTCGGCACCATCGACGAGACGGGCCTCGCGACGCTGGACAAGATCGCCGCAGCGGGCACGGCCGACGGCGCTCCCGACGGTTCGCCGAAGTCCGAGGTCAAGATCACCAAGCTGCAGCTGGATCCGTGACCAACCCGCCACCGGCTCCTTACGGCGGATATCCACCGCCGTACGGGGCTTACCCGCCGTCCCCGTATGGCGGCTATCCGCCGGTGTACGCCGGCTATCCGCAGCCCCAACCGACGAACACGCTGGCCGTCGCATCGCTGGTGTGCGCGTTCGTCTTCGCGCCGCTCGGAATCGCGTTCGGACACATCTCGCTGTCACAGATCAAGAAGACCGGCGAAGAGGGCCGCGGCCTGGCCATCGCGGGCCTGGTGATCGGTTACCTGATCACCGCACTCACCATCCTCGTGGTGGTGTTGAGCGTGCTGTTCGTCATCGCGGTCGGCCGTAGCCTCGAGGACTTGGACGGAACGACGTCCGACTACACCGTGACCCCGACGCAGCCGATCGACGCGCAGCCACTGCCGGAGTTCAAGCCGCCCGCGACCCTCGGATCCAACTGTCAGTACCCCGCCACAGCAGAGCCGGCGAGCAAGCCGGCCAAGCCGCCGCGCACCGGACGGGTGCCGACCCAGCCGGCATTGGTCAGTGCCAGCATCACGACCAACCGCGGTGGTATCGGCCTGCAGTTGGACAACGCCAAGTCCCCCTGCACGGTCAACAACTTCGCCAGCCTCGCCCAGCAGGGTTACTTCGACAACACGACCTGCCACCGGCTGACCACGACCCCTGCGCTCGGCGTACTGCAGTGTGGCGATCCCACAGGAACGGGCCAGGGCGGGCCCGGCTACCGATTCCCGAACGAGTACCCGACCAACCAGTTCCGGTTGACCGACCCGGCGATGGAGATCCCGAGGCTGTACCCGCGCGGCACACTCGCGATGGCCAACTCGGGGTTGGGCACCAACGGCAGCCAGTTCTACCTCATCTACCGCGACTCGATGCTGCCGCCGACCTACACCGTCTTCGGCACCATCGACAAGACAGGGCTGGCCGCGCTGGACAAGATCGCCTCGGCAGGCACGGCAGACGGCAGCGACGACGGCAAGCCGGCGCAGACGGTGACGATCGCATCGGTGCGCCTGGACTGAGGCTGCATCTGCCTAGCCGCTCGGCTTGGTCTCGATGTAGAACTCGACATCGTCGCCATCGACCTTCGTGATCCGCATATCGGCGGTGTACTCCGTGCCCTCGGGCCCGGTGAACTTGCACTCAAAAGTGCCGCCGACTTTGGCTTCGACACCTTCTGGACATTTCACGTCTTTGGGCTCGAAGCCTGTTTGCTTCTTTACCAAATCAACAACGGACTGCGCGGCGCCCTCGGGCTTGATGGTTGAGCCGCAACCGGCGATCAGCAGGGCGACGGCGACCATTGTCGCCACAAATGCGGTGCGCATCGCCGAATTATGACAGAAATTGACGCTTGGACGAATCTTTGCCGCAAACCGTCACGCCGCGGACGTCACGCGGTACACGTCGTACACGCCCTCGACGTTGCGGACCACGTTGAGCAGATGACCTAGGTGCTTCGGATCGCCCATCTCGAAGGTGAATCGGCTGATCGCCACGCGATCGTCGGAGGTGGTCACCGACGCGGACAGGATGTTGACCTTCTCATCGGCCAGCACGCGGGTCACATCCGACAGCAACCGGTGCCGGTCCAGCGCTTCCACCTGGATCGCGACCAGGAACACCGACGACGGCGACGGTGCCCACTGCACGTCGATGATCCGCTCCGACTGGTCTTGCAGCGACGACGCGTTGGTGCAGTCGGTGCGGTGCACGCTGACTCCGCCGCCGCGGGTGACGAACCCCATGATGATGTCGCCGGGCACGGGAGTGCAGCATTTGGCGAGCTTGGTCAGCACCCCGGGCGCGCCGGGTACGGCCACCCCGACGTCGTCGGTGTGGCGCTGGCGCACTGGCATGGTGGCCGGCGTCGAGCGCTCAGCGATCTCGTCTGCGGCGTCCTCGTCACCACCGAGTTGCGCGACCAGCCGTTGCACGACGTGCCGTGCCGATACATGACCTTCGCCCACCGCGGTGTACAGCGCTGACACATCCACATAGCGCAACTCACGCGCCAGGGCCGCCACCTGTTCGGCATTCATCAACCGCTGCAACGGAATTCCGGCGCGGCGCACCTCACGGGCTATGGCGTCTTTGCCGGTTTCGAGCGCTTCTTCACGCCGCTCCTTGGCGAACCACTGGCGGATCTTCGCCTTCGCCCGTGGCGAGACCACGAACGTCTGCCAGTCGCGAGACGGGCCGGCGTTGGGCGCCTTGGATGTGAAAACCTCGACCTGGTCACCGTTTTCGAGCTTGCGCTCCAGTGCGACCAAACGGCCGTTGACGCGCGATCCGATGCAGCGGTGACCGACCTCGGTGTGCACGGCGTACGCGAAGTCCACCGGCGTGGACCCAGTCGGCAGCGTGATCAGATCGCCCTTGGGGGTGAACACGAAGATCTCCTGGACAGCCAGGTCGTAGCGCAACGACTCGAGGAACTCGCCGGGGTCGGCGGCCTCCCGCTGCCAGTCGAGCAGCTGACGCATCCAGGCCATGTCGTCGATCTCGGCGGCGGCGTAGGTCGCCGGAAGTCCGTTGCGGCCCTTGGCTTCCTTGTAGCGCCAGTGCGCCGCAATGCCGTACTCCGCGGTCTTGTGCATGTCGACGGTACGGATCTGCACTTCCAGTGGCTTGCCCTCGGGTCCGACGACGGTGGTGTGCAGCGACTGATACACACCGAACCGTGGCTGGGCGATGTAGTCCTTGAACCGGCCGGCGATCGGCTGCCACAGCGAATGGACCACGCCCACAGCGGCATAGCAGTCACGCACATCGTCGCAGAGGATCCGCACACCCACCAGATCGTGGATGTCGTCGAAGTCGCGGCCCTTGACGATCATCTTCTGGTAGATCGACCAATAGTGTTTCGGGCGGCCCTCCACCACCGCGTTGATCTTCGACGCTGTGAGCGTCGCGTTGATCTCGGCCCGCACCTTGGCCAGATAGATGTCGCGCGACGGCGCCCGGTCGGCGACCAGCCGCACGATCTCCTCGTACTTCTTCGGATGCAGGATCGCGAACGACAGATCCTCGAGCTCCCACTTGACGCTCGCCATACCGAGTCGATGTGCCAGCGGCGCAATCACTTCCAGCGTCTCGCGGGACTTGGCCGCCTGCTTCTCGGGCGGCAGGAAGCGCATCGTGCGCATGTTGTGCAGCCGGTCGGCGACCTTGATCACCAGCACCCGCGGATCGCGGGCCATCGCGAGGATCATCTTGCGGATGGTCTCGCCCTCGGCCGCGGTGCCCAGTGCGACCTTGTCCAGTTTGGTCACGCCGTCGACGAGGTGGCCCACCTCGGTGCCGAACTCCTCGATGAGCTGCTCGAGGGTGTAGCCGGTGTCCTCGACGGTGTCGTGCAGCAGGGCCGCGATCAGCGTCGTGGTGTCCATTTCGAGCTCAGCCAGAATGTTCGCGACGGCCAGCGGATGGGTGATGTACGGGTCACCGGAGCGGCGCAACTGATCGGCGTGCCGTTCGTCGGCCACCTCATACGCGCGTTGCAGCAGTGTCAGGTCGGCCTTGGGATAGAACTGCTTGTGGACCGCGACCAGCGGTTCCAGCACCGGGTTTAGGGTGCTGCGCTGTGCCGTCATTCGGCGCGCCAGTCGGGCCCGCACCCGGCGCGAGGCACTCGTTGCCGCCTTCGCGGAATCCGCCTTGGGAATCTCCATCGGCTGCGTCTCGGTCATCTGCGCATTCGGGGGCGACTGCACGGCCTGGCCCGTGCCGGGAGCTTCTCCGTCCGAAGCCATGGTCACCTCCCGCCTGCTCAACACGCGCGGTCATCGCGCGTTTTCGAAACGCTCAGACTTCGAGAATACGACTCAGATCATCAGCAGCGACGTCACAGGCAGCGGTTCGAGCACCTCACGCCCGCTCAGCGCCGAAAGTTCGAGCACAACGGCGGCGGCCGGGACCATCGCACCGCAGCGCCGAAGCAGCTTCTCCGTCGCGGCCATCGTGCCGCCGGTGGCGAGAACGTCGTCGATGATGACGACCCTGCGCCCGTCGAGGTCAATGCCGTCGGCAGGCAACTCCAGCGTCGCCGAGCCGTACTCCAGCTGGTAGGTCTCGCTGTGCACTGGCGGTGGCAGCTTGCCGCCCTTACGCACCGCCAGGACCCCGATCCCGAGCCGCAATGCGACCGCGGCGCCCAGCAAGAAGCCGCGCGCGTCGATACCCGCCACCAGGTCGGCGCCCTCCGCGGTCTCCGCCAGAGCGTCGGTGACCTTGGCCAGGCCGTGCGCGTCGGCCAGCAGGGGGGTCAGATCCTTGAACTGGATACCAGGCTCGGGAAAATCGGGCACCTCCCTCATCAGCGACGCGACGAGCATCGAGATGTCCTGATCCGTCACCCGCCCAGAGCCCAACGATCCATGTTCCATCCCGCGCCCCATCGAGTAGGACTGCTACTTACCGCGTACATGTCTTTCGACGTGAGTACGGTCCGCTGCTGACGATAGAGCGGAATGGTCGGCATGTCAGTCCAGAGGATCGATCCGCCTTCCCCGAGCAGCCGGGACAGCTCCTTGGGGTCCGACGTCACCGCGAGCGCCGCGATGATGCCGTCGACGCGCTCGTTGGAATAGCGGGACAGATTGTTGCCGTTGGCCGAATGCAGATCGTAGGCGTCCATGGCGTTGGACCCCGACGATCCGCTGCCCGCCGCGCCACCCGTGCTGGCGAGCAGGACGTCGATCTCGTTGTTGCGCAAAGTGAGCGGGCCCGTTTCGTTGGTGGCGACATCCTGCACCGTGATGCCCGCAGGCGCGCACGCCTTGGCGATGGTGCCGACCGTTGCGGCGAGCCGGGCGTTGGGGCTCTGGTATCCGATGCGGACGGTCAAGGGCCGTCCGTTGATCGCGGCCCGCGCCGCCTCGGGATTGGCGACGGTGAACCTGCCGCCCTCGACGGCGCTTTCGGCGGCGCTGTACGCGTCCTCGGTGACGGGGTTCAGCCGCGCGTTCGCAATGGGAACCTGGGCGTTGCGGGCAATGATGTCGCGCGGAGTGCAGTGTGCGAGCGCGCGCCGCTCCGGCGGCTGCGACATCGGGCCCTGGGGGGCGAAGATGAGCTGTTCGATGCCCGCGGACGGGGCGTCGGTCCTCACGTAATCGTCGGGCAGGTTCAGCGTGCCCGACGAACCAGCCGCCACGTCGACGACGTCGTAGGCGCCCTGGTTGATGCGGTCCTGGATGTCGGCGCCACGTGGCCACACGGTGATCCTGGACGTGACCGGCGCGGCCCCCCACCACTTGTCGTTGGCGACGAGCGCGACGGCGCCTTCGTCGGTCACCGAATCGAGCTTGTACGGCCCCGAGGACGGGAACTTCTTGATGTCGATATCCGGCGTCAGGTTCCAGGTGGTGTTCCACGCCTTGGCAATTCGGTCGACCGCCGGCGCGTCGTTGTTCGTGATCGCGGTGGTGACGCCGCCGTCGGGCAGCCCCAGCTCATCGGCGAGCACGTGCGACGGCATCATCGACGTCGCGGCGAACAGCTGGCCATAGTCGACGAACGCGCGGTCCTGTGCGAAGGAAACCCGCGCCTTCTTCTGGCCCGGAGCGCAGTCGACGGACGCGATGTCGGTGTACCCGGCACGGCTGGCGGCATCGAACCCGGGAAACCGTCCCGACTGTGACGCCCACGCCAGCACCATGTCGTCGCACGTGATCGGCTTGCCGTCGGAGTACACCGCGGCGGCGTTGATCTCGTAGTCGAGGATCAACGGCGCGCGGCCGACGACCGAGATCTTGCCGAAGTCGTGATCGCCGACGATCTGGCCGTCAGGACCGTGGTAGTTGAAACCCGTCAGGACCCGCGCGAACGCCTGCGGACCACCGGATGCCGCACCGGCCACCGTATTGGTGTTGTAGGTCGTCAGCATGCCGTCCACCGCGAAGTCGATGCTGGCGGCCGGGCCACGCGAACACGCCGACAGGCCCGCAGCGCCGACCGTCAGTGCGGCCACCAGAGCAGCCACGCGCCGGCTCCATGCGATCATCTCGGCTACCGCCGCCGGGCGTCGCGCTTACCCGACGGTCGTCCGGCTCGGCTGCCCGTCGGCCGAACCGGCCGCGCGCCGGGCGCCGGCTTGTCCGGTGGCGGAGTGGTGCTCGTCGCCTGCGACGACACAGCCGACTTCGTCGGCGCCGCACTCTCCTCGACGACGTCCTCGCCGGAGTCCGAAAGTTTCGCGGCACTTCCCTTGCGGCGGTTCAGCACCCGGCGGGTGTGGTTGCGCACCAGCGTGGTGCGCTCCCGCAGCGTCACGAGCAGCGGCGTGGCGAAATAGATCGACGAATACGTACCGACGATCACACCGACCAGCTGGACGAGCGCCAGGTCCATCAGGGTGCCGACGCCCAGCAGCCAGACCGCGATCACCATCAGCGCCAGAATCGGCAGCACCGAGATCACGCTGGTGTTGATCGACCGCATGAAGGTTTGGTTGACCGCCAGGTTGGCGTGCTCCGCGAACGTCCGGCGGGTGGTGTGCTCGAATCCGTGGGTGTTCTCCTCGACCTTGTCGAACACGATCACGGTGTCGTAGAGCGAGAAACCGAGAATGGTCAGCAGCCCGATGACCGTCGCGGGCGTGACCTCGAATCCGACGATGGAATAGATGCCGGCGGTGACGACCAGGTCGAACACCAGCGTTGCCAACGCGGCGACGGCCATGTAGCGCTCGTATCGCACGGTGATGTAGACGGCGGCCAGCGCGAGGAACACGACGAGGGCGATGAGCGCCTTCTCGGTGATCTGACCGCCCCAGGTCTCCGACACCGCGGAGTCGCTGATGGCGTTCTTGTCCGGCTGGCCGTCGGGGCCGCGCGGCTGGAACGCGTCGAACAACGCGGTGCGCAGCTTCTCGATCTCTTCGTTGTCCAGCGTCTCCGAGCGAATCTGCACGGTGGCCGAATCGCCGCTGCCGACGATCACCACGGCGTCGGCTGGCTTGCCCAACGCTTCGTTGAAGACGTCCTCGACCTGCTGGGTGGTGGCGGTGCCGCTGGCGGTCTGCGCCGGCATGGACACCTTCGTGCCACCCTCGAAGTCGATGCCGAAGGTGAAGCCGCGGATCACCATGCTCAGGACGCACACGGCGACGATCAATCCGCTGATCGTGAACCACAGCTTGCGCTTGCCGACGACCTCGAATGCGCCGGTGCCGGTGTAGAGCCGGGTGAAGAACCCGTGTCGCGGCGTCTCGCTCTCGAGGTCGGGCGCCTCGACGGCTTCGGTCAACACGTCGTCGACGTCTTTGTCTTTATGCCTGGCGGCCATGTCGCTACCCCCGTCCCGTCACGTGTGCGGCCGCGCGGCGTTCGCGGGCGATCTGCTGCACCGCGCCGAGACCGTTGAGCTTCGGCTTCGCCATGGTCGGCGACTTCGACGCGATGTAGACGATCGGCCACGTCACCAGGAACACCACCACCACGTCGAGGATGGTCGTCAGGCCCAAGGTAAACGCGAACCCCTTCACTTGGCCGACCGCCAGCACATACAGGACGGCGGCAGCCAGGAACGTGACCGCGTTGCCGGACAGAATCGTCTTACGCGCTCTGTTCCAACCACGGGGCACCGCCGAACGGAACGAGCGACCGTCGCGTATCTCGTCTTTGATGCGTTCGAAGAACACCACGAACGAGTCTGCCGTCATACCTATACCGATGATCAAACCCGCGATACCGGCCAGGTCGAGCGTGTATCCGATGTATCTGCCGAGGAGCACGAGGATCGCGTAGACCATTGCGCCCGAAGCGACCAGCGACAGCGCGATCAGCACGCCCAACACCCGGTAGTAGAGGAGCGAATAGAGCAGCACCAGGGCCAGACCGACCGCTCCCGCGATCAAGCCCGCCCGCAGCGACGTCAAACCCAAGGTCGCGGAAACGGTTTCAGCCTCCGACGACTCGAACGACAGCGGCAGCGAACCGTACTTCAGCACGTTGGCGAGCTCACGCGCCGTCTGCTCGGTGAACTGACCGCTGATCTGGGTACGACCGCCGGGAATCGGCTCGCGAATCTCGGGGGCACTGACCACCTGGGAGTCCAGCACGAACGCGGTCTGGGTGCCGACGTTGGCGGCGGTGAAGTCCGCCCAGATCTTGGTGGCGTCGCCCTTGAACTGGACGTCGACGAGGTAGATGCCTTGCTGCTGGTCGAAGCCCGAGCTCGCGTTCTCGATCTGCTCACCGCTGATGATCGACTTGTCCAGCAGGTAGACCTCGTTGCCGTCCTGCGAGCACGTGACCAGCGGCAGGTTCGGATCGTCGTTACCGGCCAGCACATCGTCCTCGCCGCAGCGGGTGGCCTGGAACTGCAGCGCCAGGATCTGGATCTGCTGATCGCTGCTCTGGCGCAGTTCCTTCTCGTCGGCGATGCGCTGCGAAAGCGGGACGTCGTCAGGTGGCGGCGCGGGCGCCTGCGTCCCGGGAGCCGGTGCCGGCTCCTGTCCCGGCGGTGGCGTCGGTTGCGGCGGCGCTGGCGGCTCGGGTGCGGGCTGGGCCGGCGGCTCCACCGGGTACGGACGCGGTTGCGGCGCGGGCGACTGGGCGGGCGGTGCTGCCGGCTGCTCGCCCGCGCCCGGGGGAAGCACCTGGGCGCCCGGCGCACCTGGCGCCCCTGGAGCGCCAGGTAGTCCGGGGATGGCTCCTGGTGCGCCGGGTGCACCCGGAGGGGTTCCCTGTGGTTCCTCGGTGGGCGGCTGCTGTGGCTGTGCCGCGGCGGACGGCATCGCGTGAATCACCGGCCGGATGTACAGCCGTGCCGTCTGGCCGAGGTTGCGGGCCTCGCTGCTCTCGTTACCCGGAACGGTGATGACGAGGTTGTCGCCGTCGATGATGACTTCGGACCCCGACACACCCAGACCGTTGACGCGATCGTTGATGATCGTCTGTGCCTGGTTGAGGGCGTCACGGGTGGGACGGGAGCCGTCCGGCGTGCGAGCGGTGAGCGTTACACGGGTGCCGCCCTGCAGATCGATGCCGAGCTTCGGCTCGGCCTTCTTGTCCCCCGTCAGGAACACCAGCAGGTATGCGCCGACCAGCAGTACCAGAAAGAGCGCAAGGTAGCGGGCAGGGTGCACCGGCGTCGAAGGCGATGCCACGTTTCTAGGGTCTCCTCGAGATCAGTTCGTCAGCACCGCAAAGGGTACGTGCTCAGGCTGAGTAGTCAGCCCTCAGTCCTTGGTGTTCGGGCTTTCGGTGATTTCGGTCGCCGTCGATTCCTCGTCTTCGACGTCCTCGAAATCGTCATCATCGGTGATCTTGTCGCGCACGGCCAGCTTCATCCATGTCGTGACCACGCCGGGAGCGATCTCCAGGTCGATGGAGTCGTCGTGAATTCCGGTGATCGTGCCTTCCAAGCCGGACGTGGTGTGGATGCGATCCCCGATCTGCAGCGATTCGTGCAGATCGATGGTCGCCTGCATCGCCTTCTTCTGGCGGCGCGACGCGAAGAACATGAACGCACCCATGATGATGATGAGCGGCAGGAAGATGACCAGATCCATGGCAGCAACTGTCTTTCGTATCGGTCTCGGTGTCACAGCGCAGACCGGCAGGTCAGGCGCTTCGTCAGTGACCAGTGTGCCATTGCGGCCGCAGATGACCGAGGCCCCCGTCGCCCCGGCGCAGTGTTAGCGTCCTGTAGTGCTCGGGCACCTCGGCATCAATGTTCCCGATCTCGGCGCCGCCAAGACCTACTACGACGCGGTCATGCCGCTGCTGGGATTCGACGAGTTCCTCACGGCATCCGACGAGTTCGCCTATCGTCCCGCGGGCGGCGAGCCGGGCACATATCTGTTCTTCTATCCGTCGGCCGAGACCTCGCGATACTCGCGGCACCGGACCGGCCTTCAGCATCTGGCTTTCATGATGCGATCCCGATCCCTGGTGCGCGACGTTCACGAACTCGTCGCCGCGACGTTGATCCCACGATTCGGCGGCGAGGTCCTGCACCGGCCGCAGGTGTTTCCGCAGTATCCCCCGCCCTATTTCGCGACGTTCTGGCTCGACCCCTGGGGGCTGATGCTCGAAGCGGTGTGCCATCACGACCGCGACTGAGCGATGGCGACGAAATCCGTTGCCCCGATCAGTGATGACCGACGATTCCGCTAGAAGCTCCCAGAGTTTTCAATCGGATCGGTGCGCTCCCGACTAGGCTCGAACCGCGGCGCGTCGTGCGCCGAATCTACGTCAGGAGGCGGATTTGAGTACCGTCGAGCAGAGCCGATATCTCGCCACCGAGATACCCGGCCCGCTTTCACAAGCGCTGATCGACAGGAAGGCCGCCGCGGTGTCCCGGGCGGTAGGCAACACGATGCCCGTGTACGCGTCGCGCGCATTCGGCGGCATCGTCGAGGATGTCGACGGCAATCGACTCATCGATCTGGGGTCGGGCATCGCGGTGACCACCATTGGAAACTCGTCGCCGGCCGTCGTGGCGGCAGTGCAGGATCAGGCCGCGAGATTCACCCACACATGTTTCATGATCACGCCATACGAGGGATACGTCGCGGTCGCCGAGCAACTCAACCGGCTCACGCCCGGCAGCGGAGACAAGCGGTCGGCACTGTTCAACTCGGGCTCCGAAGCGGTGGAGAACGCGATCAAGGTCGCGCGAACCTACACCCGGAAATCGGCGGTGGTGTCGTTCGACCACGCGTATCACGGGCGGACCAACCTGACCATGGCGTTGACCGCGAAGTCGATGCCCTACAAGCACGGCTTTGGCCCGTTCGCGCCGGAGATCTACCGAGCACCGCTGTCGTATCCGTTCCGCGACGCGGAATTCGGCAAGGAAATGGCCACCGACGGTGAGCTTGCGGCCAAGCGCGCCATCACCGTGATGGACAAGCAAGTCGGTGCCGACAACCTGGCCGCGGTCATCATCGAACCCATCCAGGGTGAGGGCGGGTTCATCGTGCCCGCCGACGGCTTCCTGCCCGCGCTGCTGGATTGGTGTCGGAAGAACAACGTCGTGTTCATCGCCGACGAGGTGCAGACCGGGTTCGCCCGCACCGGGGCCATGTTCGCGTGCGAACACGAAGGCATCGAACCCGATCTCATCGTTACCGCCAAGGGCATCGCCGACGGCATGCCGCTGTCCGCGGTGACCGGACGCGCCGAAATCATGGACGCACCCCACGTCAGTGGGCTCGGCGGCACCTACGGCGGAAATCCGGTCGCGTGCGCGGCGGCGCTGGCGACCATTGAGACCATCGAGGCCGACGGGCTCGTTGAGCGGGCGCAGCAGATCGAGGCGCTGATGAAGGACCGGCTCGGGCGACTGCAGGCCGAGGACGACCGAATCGGCGACGTCCGGGGCCGCGGCGCCATGATCGCGATGGAGCTGGTGAAGTCCGGCACCACCGAGCCCGACGCCGATCTGACCAAAGCGCTGTGCGGCGGCTGCCACGCCGCGGGCGTGATCGTGTTGTCCTGCGGCACATTCGGAAATGTCCTGCGGTTCCTGCCTCCATTGACCATCAGCGACGACCTACTCAACGAAGGTCTCGACGTCCTCGCCCTTGTCCTCAAAGATCTTTAACCGAAAGGAAGTTCACGCTGTGACCAAGGTCCAGAATTTCATCGGCGGCGAACTCGTCGACTCCGTCAGCGGCGCCACGATGCCGCTGGTCGATCCGAGCACCGGCGAGGAGTACGCCACCGCGCCCATCTGCAACGAGGCCGACATCGACAACGCGTATGCCGCTGCGTCGAAGGCATTCAAGGACTGGAAGCGCACGACACCGTCCAACCGCCAGAAAGCGCTGCTCGATTTCGCTGACGACGTCGAGCGCAACGCCCAGGCACTCGTGGAGGCCGAGGGCCGTAACACGGGGAAGCCGAACCATGTCACCACGGCCGAAGAGATTCCGCCGATGGTCGACCAGATTCGCTTCTTCGCCGGTGCGGCACGGATGTTGGAGGGCAAGTCCGCCGGCGAGTACATGGAGAACCACACGTCGTGGATTCGTCGCGAGCCGGTCGGTGTGATCGGCCAGGTATCACCGTGGAACTACCCCATGATGATGGCGATCTGGAAGTTCTGTCCGGCCATCGCCGCGGGCAACACGGTCGTCATCAAACCCAGCGACACCACCCCCGTCACAACCGTCATGCTCGCCGAGATCGCGGCCAAGCACTTCCCGCCGGGTGTGCTGAACGTCGTGTGCGGCGACCGGAACACCGGTGCTGCGGTGGTTGCGCATCCGACGCCCGAGATGGTGTCGATCACGGGCTCGGTGGCCGCGGGCCGCGCGGTCGCCGTGAGTGCGGGCGGGCACTTGAAGCGCACGCACCTGGAGCTGGGCGGCAAGGCGCCGGTGATCGTGTTCGATGACAGCGACATCGCCAGCGCCGCAGAGGGAATCGCGACGGCCGGATACTTCAACGCGGGCCAGGACTGCACGGCGGCAACCCGCGTGCTCGCGACGTCCAAGGTGGCGTCGGACCTGACCGATGCGCTCGCCGAGCAGGCGCGCGGCGCCACGACGACGTTCGGAAAGGCCTCCGACGACGAGGACGCGTGGGTGCCGCCGGTCAACAACGTCAACCAGATGGAGCGGGTGCTGTCGTTCTTCACCGATGTGCCGTCGCACGCGAATGTGGCCGCGGGTGGAGAACGCCAGGGCGACAAGGGATTCTACGTCGCGCCGACGGTCATCGGCGGCCTTCGCCAGGACGACCGACTGGTGCAGCAGGAGATCTTCGGCCCGGTGATCACGGTGCAGTCGTTCTCCGACGAGGACGAGGCGATCGCGTGGGCCAACGGAACCGAATACGGCCTGGCGTCATCGGTGTGGACGAAGGACGTGTCGCGAGCACTGCGGGTATCCGCGGCGCTGGACTTCGGATGCGTGTGGATCAACACGCATATCCCGCTGGTCGCCGAGATGCCGCACGGCGGGTACAAGTCGTCGGGCCACGGCAAGGACCTGTCGATGTACGGCTTCGAGGACTACACGCGCATCAAGCACGTCATGGCCTTCACCGGCTAGCCTCTGCGCCGCCGGCTATCGACACCTCATCGCTTTCGACGTTTTGCAGCGAAAATGCGAGACGCGGTCTGCATTTCGTCGATAGCGATGCAGACGCGAAACAAAGCCCTACTTCGCGGCGACCGAAGCCCAGAGCTCGGTGATGGACTGAAGGACTCGGTCGCGGTCGATCAGCAGCGGTGAGATGTGGCCGGTGCCCGCGACCGCCTCGACACGGCAGTTCGGTATGACGGCACAGGTTTGGCGGGCCTCGTCGGGCCGCCAGCCCGTGATGTCGTCGCGCACGGGCATCACGAGGGTTGGCACCTTGATTCGCGGCAGTAGATCCTCGATACCGTTGCGCTTCAGCATCATCGACCGCATCGCGTGGAACATGGCCTTGCGGTCAGCGTCGCGGAATGACGCCATGACGGTCTCCGCCAGCTCCGGCTGTGCGGCGATCGATTCCGCCCCGAGCAAAGAGTCGAACAGCTGCTTCATGATGAACCCGCTGGGCCCGGTGAACCGGTAGAGATGGACGAGCGGCCACGCCATCGTGAACTTCTCGCGCAGATTGAACCCCTGTACCGGCGTGCCGATGGTGGTCAACGTCCGCAGTCGCGATCCGGTGGCTAGCCGAATGCCGACGTGACCTCCCCACGCGTTGCCCACCCAGTCGACGGGTTCGGTCAGATCTAGACGGTCGAGCGCCTGTTCGGCGGCGACAACGACTTCGGCGAACGTGAAATCGTGCCGCACGGCCCCGCTTTTCCCGTGTGACGGCCCGTCAATGCTGTACACCGTGCGGTCCTGGGCCAAGGCATCTGCCAATGGCCCCCAGGATCGCGAATCGACGAAAAGGCTGTGCCACAACACGACCGGCGGGCCCGTGCCGCTGCGTCGGACGTAAAGCCGGCCGAGGTCGGTGCTGACGAAATTCGCACTCGGGGTGATCATCGCACTGCTCCATTTACTTCGGAATCCGAAACTTCGGTATCCGTAGTATCCTCACAGCCTATGGCCGCGTCAAGAGATCCGGCGCCCGATCGCCTGGCAATCGGGCAGCTGCTGGTCAGGTTGTTACGAGAGTTTCGTGACGACCTCGCCGCGCCACGCGCGGAGGCCGGGTACGGCGACGTCCGCGAGGTCCACTTCCAGATCTTCGGCAATATCCGGATGGGCGGTATTCGGCTCACCGAGCTGGCCGACCGAGCGCAGCTGAGCCTGGCCGCGGCGTCGGAGTTGGTCAACGATCTCGTCGATCTGGGTTATCTGATCCGTCGACCAGACCCCGCCGACGGACGAGCCAAACTCATCGACCTGACGAAACGGGGTCAGGCGTTGATGGCGGACGCCGGAGGCCGCGTCGTCGACATCGAGGGCCGGTGGTCGGAACTCGTCGGACCTAGGAACTTCGCGCAGATGACGCGGACGATGCAGCGACTGCTCGATGAGCTCGATCCGAAGGACTCGCGTAGCTAGCGGGCCCCGGCCACCAGATCGGCCACGAAATTGCGTATGTCGTCGACGGTCAATTCCTCACCGTCGACCTCGAGGTCGATCAGCCTGCTGATGAGATCGTCGGCAGGCCGACGGCACCGTTCGGCGATCATGACGTCGACGTATTGGTGCAGCGTGTCTGCGGCCTTCGGCGTCAACAGCGTCGCGGCCCAGCGGTAGAACAGGGGCCAATCCTTGCGGGGCACGCCGAGCGCTTCGCACACGGCGGCGGTGGTGGCTTGGCGGGTACTGGCGGTGGTCACGTCGGCCTCCTCGTCGGTTGATCGGGACGACTCCACTGTCTGATTTGCCCAACTACAGATCATCCGCCGCGAGGCGTAGATCTGACGGGATCGAGGCGCAAATCACGCGGCCGACAAGCGCCGGATTCGACACGCCCAGGGGCGATGTCACCCTGAAGCCGCAGGTGAATGTCCGACAAATGCGCCCTAAAGCGGATGTTTCGGCCCTAGCCACCGGCCGATGCTGGGACCATGAGCGCGACTGAGTGGAGCGACGTGGACATGGCCGAGCTGCTGCCGACCGGCACGGTGACGCTGCTGCTTGCCGATGTCGAGGGCTCAACTCAGTTGTGGGACAACCAGCCGGAGGCGATGACGGGCGCCATCGCACGAATGAATCAGATGGCGTCAGCGCTCATCGCCGAGCACGGCGGGGTACGCCCCGTCGAACAGGGTGAGGGCGACAGCTTCGTCGCCGCATTCGCCCGGGCCGGTGACGCAGTGGCATGCGCGCTCGAACTGCAACGAGCGGATTTGGCGCCGATCAAGCTGCGCATCGGAGTTCACACCGGGGATGTGCAGCTGCGTGACGAAGGCAACTATGCGGGCACAACGATCAACAAGACTGCCCGGTTACGGGATCTGGCGCACGGGGGCCAAACCGTCATCTCCGGCGCAACCGAGGAAATGGTCGAGGACCAACTCCCCGACGCCGCATGGTTGAACGATCTGGGCCGCCATCCCTTGCGTGACCTGCCCCGCCCTATGCGGGTTGTACAGCTGTGCCATCCCGACCTGCGCAACGACTTCCCGCCGCTGCGGACGGCGGATCTCGTTGCGAGTCATAACCTCCCGGCCCAACTGACCAGCTTCGTCGGCCGTGCCGCTCAGATCAGAGAGATCAGCAGCTCCCTGGTCGCAGAGCGCCTGGTAACTCTGACCGGTGCAGGCGGGGCCGGCAAGACACGTCTAGCGATCGAAGTCGCCCGTCACACAGGCAGCCAGTTTTCCGATGGCATCTGCTACGCCGACCTGGCTCCGATCACCCATCCAGACCTGGTGCCGCTTACTGTTGCTCGCGCGCTCGGGCTGCCAGACCAACCGGGCCGATCGATCACCGAGACGCTACTTCGTGCCATTCGGGACCGTCAGCTGCTGCTGGTATTCGACAACTGCGAGCACCTGTTGCAGGCCAGCGCGGAGCTGGTCAACCATGTGCTCGCCAGCTGCTCTCGGGTGACAATTCTGGCGACAAGCCGCGAGCCTCTGATGGTGGCGGGCGAGGTGAATTGGCAAGTTCCGTCCTTATCGCTGACCGACGAGGCCGTCGAGTTGTTCACCGACCGCGCCCGCCGGGCCCGGCCCGATTTCGCGGTCACCGATGCGAATTCAGATACGGTCACCGATATCTGCCGCCGCCTCGACGGCATGCCGCTAGCCATCGAACTGGCCGCCGCGCGGGTACGGGCACTGTCGCTCGATGAGATCGTCGACAGCTTGCACGACCGGTTCCGCCTCCTCACCGGCGGTGCCAGAACGGCAGTACGGCGACAACAGACGTTACGAGCCTCGGTGGACTGGTCGCACGCGTTGCTCACCGAACATGAACGAATCCTGTTCCGCCGCCTAGCGGTATTCATGGGCGGATTCGATCTCGACGCTGCCCAGGCTGTGGCAGGCGTCACCGAAGTGGAGCGCTTCCAGGTGCTCGACCAGCTCAGCCTGCTCGTCGACAAGTCCCTGGTCGTCGCCGAAAACCTAGATGGCAGAACGCGGTATCGGCTGCTGGAAACCGTACGCCAGTACGCGCTCGAAAAACTTGGCGAGTCTGGGGAGGCCGACGAAGTTCGCGGACGGCACCGTGATCATTTCTCTGAGATGGCTGACCAACTGGACGCATCCACTACCGGTGGCTACGAGCACCGAGTAACACAAGCTGTGAAAGAGGTCGATAACTTGCGGGCTGCCTTCACATGGAGTCTAGAAACCGGTGACTTTGCAAAGGCATTGGGGCTGGCATCGGCCCTCCAGCCCCTATGGCTCATGCGCGGCCGCGTTTCAGAAGGGATCGCTTGGCTGGATGCCGCTGGGGCCGCGGGTGAATCGGTCGAACCGGCGATATGGGCGAGAGCCATAGCGGATAAAGCCGTTTTGAGCTCATGGGTGGACGTCGCTGACATGGTGGCGCCGACAATGCAAGCGTTGGCGGTCGCACGCGACGTCAACGACCCCGCATTGTTGTGTCGGGTGCTCACCGCATGCGCCTGCATAACTGCTCACGACGCCGGGGTTGCGCGCCCGTATTTCGCTGAGGCGGCCTACCTCGCTCGGGAATTGGGAGATTCCTGGCGACTGTGCCAGATATTGGGGCGACAGGCCTACGGAGCGATGATCGAGGGCAACGTCGAGACAGCTCAATCGCTGGCCCAGGAAGGCCACGACCTGGCGACCGCGCTTGGTGACGACTTCAACGCACGACAGTGCCTTATGTATCTTGCGTGGGCGAATATGGGCCGCGGTGAGGTGGTTACCGCGGTGGCTCAATACCGAGACATGGTCCAACAGGCCACGGTTGCGCACGACGTGATGTCCAGGGTCGCGGGACTGATTTGTCTCGGATTCGCACTGGCGTGGCACGGCGACACGGATGGAGCGCGAACGACGGCCGCTGAAACGCTCGAAGCCTGCGCCGAGCTCGGCTTCCTCGTCCAGAACGCCTACCTGGTGGTCATTTGGGCCGAGTTGGCGGCAGGCGACGCCGCTGCAGCACTGCAGGCCGGCGAGGTGGCCCTTCGCAGTGTGACGAACTCCGCCATAGAGAAGGCCAACCTGATGTGGGCGGCGAAAGCAGCTCTCGTATGTGGCGAGAAGGTCCGGGCACGGCAATGGGCTGACGAGGCCGTGTCCGGGACCACGGGAATGTTCTTGTGTCTCGGACTGGCGGAGCGCGCCCGCATCCATATCGCGGAGGGCAACCGGGAGCTGGCCGCGGCCGATGTGTATGACGGCTTGGCAATCGCCGCGCCAATGGGCGCATACGTATGCGTTCCCGACTATCTCGAGTGTTTGGCAGAGCTGGCACACAACGCCGACAGTTCCCGTCACGCAGCACGACTGCTTGGATCCGCACACGCCATGAGGGAGCGCTTGGAGCTCCCGCTCTTCAAGGTGTACGAAGGCCATCACGAGTCGGTGGTCGTGTCACTTCGAAACATGCTGAGTGACGACGACTTCGATGCCGCATGGGCCGAGGGGGCCTCGCTGTCGACCGAGGAAGCGATCGCTTACGCACAGCGTGGTCGCGGTGAGCGCAAGCGCCCGTCCACCGGATGGGCTTCGCTCACGCCCACCGAACTCGACGTTGTACGCCTAGTTGCCGACGGCATCCCCAATAAGGACATCGCCACTCGCCTCTTCGTGTCGCCGCGCACAGTGCAGTCGCACTTGCGTCATGTCTACAACAAGCTCGGCCTGACCTCCCGCGTGCAACTGGCACAGGAGGCGGCGCGGCAACTGTCCGCCACGAAATAGGGCCCCCACGAAGTAGGGGCCCCACGAAGTAGGGGCCCCACGAAGTAGGGGCCCCACGAAAATGGGGCCCCACGAAGTAGGGGCCCCATTTCGACAAAGTTAGTGGACGGCGGTGCGCTTGCCGAATGCACCACGCCAGCCGCGGTGTCGGCCGGTGTCAGTGCCCGTCGGCTGGATCTCGGTGACCTCATCGGAGTCCGAGAACGCGGGCTGCGGCTGCACGGTCTCAGCAACCGGCGTGTCGACGTACTCGACGTCTCGCACACTGCGAACAGAGATGCGACCCACGGCCGCTGCGGCCACGAACACGATCAGCGCGCCGAGGCCGTAGAAGTACGCCAGTTCCAGCGCCACGGACTTGGCCTCCGTCGCCGCCACGGGGGCGCCCGCGTCACCGATGCCCAGCAGTCCCGCCGACGCGCGGCCGACGATGAACCACACGCCTGCGATTGCACCAAGCCACGCGCCGAGCATCGCCGTCGCGCGGTTACGGGAAACCAGCAGCAGCAGACCGCCGACGACGGCGACTGCGCCGGGCAGCACCTGCAGCCATCCGCGCGCATCCGTCCACGCCCACGCCGTGTCCGGGCTGAACGCGAAGTCGAAGTACGGTCCGACGAACGGGATGAGCGCACCGAACGCGCCCAGCAGAATCAGGAGCAATCCGCTCATTGCACCGCGGCTGCGCTGCATCTTCAGGCGTCCGCCACGGGTCCGAACTCGCGTATCAGTCATGGGCGTGGAATACCCGAACGGCGAGCGCCGTAATCCGCTGCACCGGGTCAAAAGCAGCGCCTCGTCGAGGCTGTGATGAAAGCCACCGGGGCGACGCAACCGCCTCACCTGCAATCACCTGCCGCTCACAGGCAACTACCAGCAAGCTGACGGAATAGCTTTAGCTTTGCTAACGATATTTCTACTAGTGGGCTCGACGAAGCGCCCGACCAAATCATTTGTGTTATCGAAGGGTTCCTCGATGTCCACTGATACTCGTGAAGAGCGCCTCGCGCGACGCATCGCAGACCTAACCGCCACCGACCCCCAGTTCGCCGCGGCCAAACCCGATCCGGCCGTCAGCCAGGCAATCGAGAATCCCGAGCTGTCGCTGGATGCCGTCGTGCGAACCGTGTTGGAGGCCTACGCCGACCGTCCCGCCCTCGGGGAGCGCGCCGTCGACTACGTAGAAGACCGTCGGGGTCGCACCTCCGCCAAGCTTCTGCCCCACTACAACACCATCACGTATCACGAACTGGACGACCGCATCAGCTCGTTGACCAGGGCCCTCACCGATGTGCATCCGGGTGACCGCGTGGCGATTCTGGGATTCGGCAGCATCGACTACACGGTCATCGATGTCGCAACCATTCCGTTGGGCGCCATCGCGGTGCCACTTCAGACAAGCGCTCCCTTGACGGCGCTGCGACCCATCGTCGCCGAAACCGAGCCTGCCGTTATCGCGTCGAGCATCGACTACCTCGATGACGCAGCCGAACTCGTCCTGACGGGCTACGCGCCGTCCAGCCTCGTTGTCTTCGACTACGACCCGGAGATCACCGACCACCGCGATGCGTACGATGCCCTGCGCGCACGGCTCGCCGACGCCAATAGCACGGTCGTGGTGGAGACCTTGCAGGATGCGTTGGAGCGCGGAAAGACGTTGCCCGCCAGGCCTGCCGCCCATCGTGAGGCCGACGATATGGCACTCCTGATCTACACGTCCGGCAGCACCGGTGTGCCGAAGGGCGCCATCTACACCCGGAATATGACCGGGAAGTTGTGGCGGCCGGCGAGCTGGGGCTGGGCCGACAGCGCGGAACCGTCGATCGTGCTGAGCTTCATGCCGATGAGCCATGTCATGGGTCGATCGGGCCTCTTCGGTGCGCTATCCCACGGAGGCACCGCGTATTTCGCGGCCAAGAGCGACCTGTCGACCTTCCTCGACGACCTGGCCCTGGTGCGACCCACGCAGCTGTCATTTGTCCCCCGCGTCTGGGACATGCTGTCCGCGGAGGTGCGCAGCCAGCTCGACCGTCATGCATCTGAAGGCACCGACACCAAGTCGGACGCCGAGTTTCTCGCGGATGTGCGCGCGGCGGTGCTCGGCGACCGCTACCTGACCGCGGTCACCGGATCGGCGCCAACGTCTTCGGACCTCAAGGCGTGGGTCGAGTCGTTCCTGGACCTGGATCTGCTCGACGGCTACGGCTCGACCGAGGCCGGCGGAGTCCTGCTCAACGGGCAGATCAAGAGGCCCCCTGTCATCGACTACAAGCTCGCGGATGTCCCCGATCTCGGCTACTTCAGCACCGATCGTCCTCATCCCCGAGGCGAACTGCTGCTCAAGACCGTCAACATGTTTCCCGGGTACTACCGGCGTCCCGAAGTCACCGCCGAGGTGTTCGACGAGGAGGGCTTCTACCGAACCGGCGACGTCGTGGCCGAGCTCGGGCCGGATCGACTGCAGTACGTCGATCGGCGCAACTTCGTGCTCAAACTGTCCCAAGGCGAGTTCGTCACCGCCTCCAAGCTGGAAGCGGTCTTCGAAACCAGCCCGCTGGTGCGGCAGATCTACATCTACGGCAACAGCGCCCGCCCCTACTTGTTGGCCGTTATCGTGCCGACACCCGAGGCGTTGTCCCAGCACGACACGTCCGAATTGCGCGTACTGATCAGCGAGTCGCTGGCTGATGTCGCCAAGGAGGCAGATCTCCAGTCGTTCGAGGTGCCGCGCGACTTCATCTTGGAGACAACGGCGTTCACGCTCGAGAACGGTCTGCTGACCGGCATTCGCAAGCTGGCACGACCCAAGCTGAAGGAGATCTACGGCCCGCAGCTGGAGGAACTGTACGAGGATCTGACTCAGGGTCAGGCGGCCGAGCTGCGCGAGCTGCGGCAAGGCGGCGCGACTCGGCCGGTGATCGAGACCGTCACTCGGGCGGCCGCTGCGCTGTTGGGCAGCGCGGCTTCGGACTTGTCACCCGATGCACACTTCACAGATCTGGGCGGGGATTCGTTGTCGGCGTTGACTTTTGCCAACCTGCTACGCGAGATCTTCTTTGTCGAGGTTCCGGTGGGCGTGATCGTCAGCCCCGCCAACGACCTAGCGGCGCTGGCCGAGTACATCGAAACAGAACGATCCGGTAGCACCCGTCCGACGTTCGCGTCCGTCCACGGGCGCGGAGCCAACGAGATCCACGCCCGCGATCTGACGCTGGGCAAGTTCCTCGATGCCCACACCCTGGCGAACGCGCCGGCACTGCCCTACCCCAGCCAGGAGGTACGCACCGTGCTGCTGACGGGCGCGACCGGTTTCCTCGGCCGCTACCTCGCACTGGACTGGCTGGAACGGATGAGCCTCGTCGGCGGCAAGGTGATCACTCTGGTTCGCGCCAAGGACGACGCGACGGCGCGGCAGCGCCTGGACGAAACCTTCGACAGCGGCGATCCCGCCTTGCTCGATCACTACCGGCGTTTGGCTGCAGGGCATTTGGAGGTGCTTGCGGGCGACAAAGGCGAACTCGGGCTCGGGCTCGACGAAACGACCTGGCAGCGGCTCGCCGACACCGTCGACCTGATCGTGGATCCGGCCGCACTGGTCAACCACGTCCTGCCCTACGACCAGTTGTTCGGTCCCAACGTCGTCGGCACCGCGGAACTCATCCGGCTGGCGCTGACCACGAAGTTGAAGCCGTTTGTGTACCTGTCGACCGTCGGTGTCGGCGATCAGATCGAACCGACGGCATTTGTCGAAGACGCCGACCTGCGCCAGAGCAGCGCGACACGCGTGGTCAACGACAACTACGCCAACGGCTACGGAAACAGCAAGTGGGCGGGCGAGGTGCTGCTGCGCGAAGCGCACGATCTGAGCGGTCTGCCGGTCCAGGTGTTCCGGTGCGACATGATCCTCGCGGAGCCGAAATACGCCGGCCAGCTCAACGTGCCCGATATGTTCACCCGACTGATGCTCAGCCTGGTGGCTACCGGTATCGCACCGGGTTCGTTCTACGAACTGGACGCCGCGGGCCATCGGCAGCGGGCCCACTACGACGGTCTACCAGTCGATTTCATCGCCGACGCGATCTCCACGCTAGGGGCACACCACATCCACGGGTTCGAGACCTTCCACGTGATGAACCCGCACGACGACGGTGTCGGTCTCGACGAGTTCGTGGACTGGCTGGTCGATGCCGGGTATCCGATCGACCGGGTCGCGGACTACGGCCAGTGGCTGCAGCGGTTCGAGATGAGCATGCGGGGCCTACCAGACCGCCAGCGTCAGGCCTCGCTGTTGCCGTTGCTCCACAGTTACGCGCAGCCCGCCAGGCCGCTTCTCGGTTCGTTCGCGACGACCGACCGATTCCGCGCCGCGGTGCAGGACGCGAAAATCGGCCCGGATAAGGACATTCCACACGTCACGGCCGAGATCATCGTCAAGTACATCACCGACCTGCAGCTGTTGGGTCTGCTATAGCGTCAGCCCGATGATGAGCAGGATGATCGCGATCAACGGCAGGATTCCTTGTGTCACAGCGGCGCGCGCCTTATCGGGAGAGGACAGCAGCAGCACCACCGCCGCGGCAAGCATGGAACCGGTGCCGGCGAAGATCAGCGCGAGGCCGATGTAGTTGTGGCCGAGTCCGCCGATGACGATGCCCGTCACGGTGACGATCGCCAGAAACAGGTTGTAGAAACCCTGGTTGAACGCCATCTCCTTGGTGGCCAGCGCCTCCTCCTCGGTGATGCCGAAGGTTGCTCTGGTGCGCTTGGAGGTCCACGTCAGTGACTCCATCACCCAGATGTAGACGTGCAGCAAGGCCGCCAGAGCGGCGAAGAAGAGTCCCGCGAACCCCATGTCACTGCCTCCTATTCGAACAGGCCGGGCTGCCCGAAACCGGTCGCTCCGGCCGGGGGTGTCATTCCGAGATGGGTCCAGGCCTGTGCGGTGGCGACGCGCCCGCGCGGCGTGCGGGCGATCATGCCGGCACGCACCAGGAACGGCTCGCACACCTCCTCGACCGTCGTGGCTTCCTCCCCCACCGCGACCGCCAGCGTCGACACCCCGACGGGGCCACCACCGAAACTACGTGTGAGTGCGGACAATACGGCCCGGTCGAGGCGGTCCAACCCCAGCTCGTCGACGTCGTACACCGCCAGCGCGGACTTCGCGATGTCACGGGTGATGACACCGTCGGCGCGTACTTCGGCGAAGTCGCGTACCCGTCGCAACAACCGGTTGGCGATACGCGGAGTCCCGCGCGAGCGCCGCGCGACTTCGGCACCCGCGTCGCTCTGGAGTTCGATACCGAGGATGCCGGCCGACCGCGTCAGCACCCTCTCGAGTTCCGCCGGTTCGTAGAAGTCCATGTGCGCGGTGAAGCCGAACCTGTCACGCAGCGGACCTGTCAGCGCCCCCGAACGGGTCGTGGCGCCGACGAGGGTGAACGGCGCGACCTCGAGCGGAATGGAGGTGGCACCCGGCCCCTTGCCGACCACGACATCGACGCGAAAGTCCTCCATCGCGAGGTACAGCATTTCCTCGGCGGGCCTGGCGATGCGGTGTATCTCGTCGATGAACAGCACGTCGTGCTCGACGAGATTCGACAGCATGGCCGCCAGGTCGCCCGCCCGTTCCAGCGCGGGTCCGGAGGTGACCCGCAGCGAGGTTCCGAGCTCGGCGGCGATGATCATCGCCAGCGAGGTCTTGCCCAGCCCCGGCGGGCCGGACAGCAGGATGTGATCCGGCGTGCCACCGCGGTTCTTCGCGCCCTCGAGAACCAGCTGCAGCTGCTCGCGGACGCGGGGCTGACCGATGAACTCACCGAGCGATCGCGGCCGCAGACTGGCGTCGATGTCCCCCTCGCCGACAGTCAAGGCGGCCGACACCTCCCTGTCGGCGGTGTCGCCGGGTTCCGCGTCCTCGAAGCGACCGCTCACTTCTTACCCAACATGGACAGCGCCAGGCGCAGCGCACTGGTGGTGCTGGCTTCCGGGTCATTGGCGAGCACCTTGTCGGTGGCCTCTTCGGCCTGCTTGAGCGCAAAGCCAAGGCCGACAAGCGCTTCGACGACGGGGCCGCGCACGGCATGTCCGTTCATCGCGGGGGCGCCGGACGGTGTGTTGGCCCCCATCTTGTCGCGCAGGCTCAGCGCCATCAGCTCGGCGGTCTTCTTGCCGACCTTCGGGATCCGGGTCAGCGCGGTGATGTCGGCGTCGGCGATGGCACGGCGCAGCGTGGGTCCGTCGTACATCGCCAGTGCGCCCAGCGCGATGCTTGGCCCGATACCGGACACCGCGAGCAGCGTCAGAAACAGGTTGCGGGCGTCGGCGTCGGAAAAGCCGTACAGCGTCATCGAATCCTCGCGCACGATCATCGCGGTGATGAGCCGGGCTTCGTCGCCGCGGTGCAGCGTCGCCAGCGTGGTCGGCGTCGCCATCACTTTGTATCCGACACCCGCAGCCTCGATGACAACGTGATCGAGAGCTATGTCGAGGACCTCTCCGCGAACGGATGCAATCATCGTGCCGCCTTTGCCTTCGCCTTGATCGTGGCCTGGTACTTGCGTTGCTGCTCGGCTGCCATGGCCTCGGCCGCGGCCATTCGCGCGATCATCGGAGCCCGCCAGCAATGACAGATCGCCAATGCCAGCGCGTCGGCCGCGTCGGCGGGCGTCGGCTTCGCCTGTAGGGCAAGGATTTTGGTGACCATCGTGGTGACCTGCGCCTTATCGGCCCGCCCGTTTCCGGTGACGGCGGCCTTCACCTCGCTGGGTGTGTGGAAATACACGTCGATGTCGCGCCTGGCGGCGGCAAGCGCAATGACACCGCCGGCCTGCGCGGTGCCCATCGCTGTGTTCGCGTTCTGGTTGGCGAAGACGCGCTCGATCGCGATGACGTCGGGGCGGTGGGTGTCCATCCAGTACTCGACGGTGTCGCTGATGGTGAGCAACCGGCGGTGCAGCGGCTCGTCGGACGGGGTGCGGACGACGTCGACGTCCAGCGCGATGACGCGCCGCCCGGTGCCGCCCTCGATGACGGACAGCCCGCACCGCGTCAACCCAGGGTCGACACCCATCACCCGCACGTGGCAGCTCCTTGCCTGTGAACACCTGTTCGAAGAGCTTAGCGTCGGCAGCGGACACCTCAGGGTCTCGACACGCCCCCATCACCGGGTGGACTGCCCGGCGCAGCGGAGAATCGAGGCGTCGTGCACGGCTAGATCACCATGTGCCCTGAACGGCCGCCGGAAGCGACCTCGCGTGCGATCTCGTCGACGCGGCGCTTGGACCCGTTCCATCCGCGCACGAGCTCCCGGCCCACCTGATGGCCGTTGCGCTCGACGGTGATCACCCACCGCACACCGCAGAACTTGGCCAGCAACCAGAAGGGCCACAGCAGCGCGAACACGATGCCGATGAGCACCTCGAACATGCCGAACGTGAGGTCAAGCGCGTCGCCCGGAAACGGCCACATCCGCCGGTTGATCGACCAGACGGTGCCGTTGGGGTCTGTGAGAACTGCCACGTCGATTATTTTCCTTGCAGGACCGGGTATTCCGCGCGTTCAACGCGGCAAATCGCGACGCGTCGATGTGACGACGCCGGTGCGCGACGCTACCGTCGCGAAGAGACCCGACCTCGACTCAGTGGAGCTGATCTCACCCAATGCCCGACGAGAACGAACTGGAAACCGCAACAAATCTCGCCGTCACCTTCGCGTGGGCCGCAGGCGCCATGGTCGCCGCGTACCTGTTGGGAGTGGTGCTGACCTGGGCGCTGGGCCGCATCGGTCGCCGTAGTGCCATGCTCTGCGACGTCGCCGAACTCACGCGGATGCCGGTGCGGTTCACGCTGATGGTCGCTGCGGCGTCCATCTCGGTGCAGCGGACGTCGGATCCGGCCGACTCCTGGCGCAGGATGGTCGACCATTCGCTGGTGATCCTGCTGATCCTGGGGGTGACCTGGCTGCTCACCGGCCTCGTCCGGGTCGCGGAACGGCGCATGATCGCCAGATTCGGCGGTGGCGGTGAGCAGATCTCCGACGCCGATCGCCGCTGGCGACGGGTTCGCACGCAGGTCACGGTCCTGCGCAGGCTCGCGATCGCCATCGTGGTGGTCTTCGGCGGCGCCGCGGTACTGATGACGTTCCCGGCGTTCTCCGATATCGGGACCACGGTGTTCGCGTCGGCCGGCGTCCTGTCCGTCGTCGCGGGTCTGGCGGCGCAAACCTCTCTCGGCGCGGTGTTCGCAGGTATGCAGATCGCGTTCTCCGGCGCCATCCGCGTCGGCGACGTCGTCCAACTCGAGAACGGCCAATGGTGGGGTCGCGTCGAGGAGATCACCCTGAGTTACGTCGTGGTGCGCCTCTGGGACGAGCGCCGCCTCGTGCTGCCGTCGACGTACTTCACGACGGAACCGTTCGAGAACTGGACCCGCAGCGACACCGAGATCATGGGCAGCGTCGAGTTCGACGTGGACTTCTCCGTGCCGTTCGACGACATGCGTGCCGAACTGGACCGGCTGCTCGCAGAGAGTGAGTTGTGGGACGGCAGGCGTGGCGTCCTGCAGGTGACCGACGCCGTGGGCGGCATGGTGCGGGTACGAATCGTGGTCAGCGCCCCGAACGCCGGCGCGCTGTTCGACCTCCGGTGCAATGTGCGCGAGGGCATGGTGGATTGGGTTCAGCATCGGCAGGTGCTGCCGACCCAGCGCATCGAACCCGCCGCGCCCACTGAACCACGCAAGCGCAGCGACGAAGACGGCGCGACGCCTCGAGTGGCGTCCGGCATGTTCTCGGGCAGCCCCGAAGCCGAGGAACGCGCCAGGGCTTTCGATGAGCACGCCGACTACGACGACGAGTTCGCCCGGTCCTCCAACGGCAGCCGCTGAGCCGGCTCGGCCAAGGCGATGCCCCGGTATTGCGGGCCCAGCGTCGCGCCCGCGGCCAGCAGCGGCGCGGTATCGCGCATCGTCCGCGCCAACACGAACGCGCCCTCCAATGCGCCGATGAGCGCCAAGGTCACCTCGCGCGCCAACTGTGGCGCCAGACCGCGGGCGGCAAAGTAGGCGGCACCGCCGTCGATCCAGCCCCGGAACACCGCGGCTGAGGTCTCGCGCAGTTCTTCGACGGTGTCGGCCACCTCAGCGGCGACGCTGGCGACCGGGCACATATTCGCGAACCCTGTCGCGGCCATGTCCTGCGCGGCCTGGGCAAAGACGCCCTCGAACGCCTGGCCGAGGTCGTTGTATTCGTCGATGAGCGTCGGGATGAGTAGCCCGTACGCCGCTCCCGCGTTGATCAGCGCTTCACGCGCGATCTGCACCTTGCCGCCGCGGAAGTGGTGGTACAGCGAGCCGATCGGCGCACCCGAGGCCTGGGCGATGTCTTTCATGCCCACCGCCGCGTACCCGCGGTGCCGCATCAGCTCCGCGGCGGCGGTGAGGATCGATTCGCGCGTGGATCTTGCCATTGACGCCTCCTGCGGACAGACTAGAGCATACGTTCTAGAATCAAGATTCTAATGAGAGGAATAGAGATGGAAATCCTCCTGCCTTCCGGGACCATCGAATACCGCGAGGAAGGCGACCCGGACGGCCCGCCGGTCGTGCTGTTGCACGGTCTGCTGATGAACGACACACAGTGGGACCTCGCCCTACCGCACCTGCCGGCCGGCTACCGCTACCTGCTGCCGGTGCTGCCGATCGGCGGGCACCGCATCCCGATGCGCGACGATGCCGATCTCACGATGCCCGGCATGGTCGACGTCGCCGCCGATTTCCTCGACGCACTGGATCTCACCGACGTCACGCTCGTGGTGTCCGACTGGGGCGGTCCGCTGTTCCTCACCGACGTCGGGCGCGACAAACGCATCGCCCGACTCGTGATCTGCCCGTCAGAGGCGTATGACAACTTCCCTCCCGGGTTCCCCGGCAAGGTCACCTGGGTCGGCACTCGCACCACCGGGACCGTCAAGATGGCGATGCAGCAGTTGCGCATCGGCTGGCTCCGTCGCCGCTTCTTCCTCTTCGGCATGATGGCCGCCAAGCCCATCCCCCAGCACATCATCGAGGCGTGGACGAATCCGGGAATCGCCGACGTGCGGATTCGCCGCGACCTGCTCAAGTACGCACGGACCAGGTTCGACAAGTCCTCGCTCGTGCGCGCGACCAACCGGCTCGCGGACTTCTCGGGCGACGTGCTGGTGCTGTGGAGCCGCAATCGTGTGATGCCCGTCGCGCACGCTGAGGCCTTGGCCGAATTGACCGGTGGCACTTTGCGTTACGTCGACGATGCCAAGGTACTGATCATGCTCGATCAGCCCGAGGAAACCGCCCGGGCAATCGGCGAGTTCCTCAAGGGCTGACGCGACTATCCCTCGTCGTCGAGTTGAGCCGCGACGTCGTCGGGAATGTCCATGTTGGTGAAGACATCCTGGACGTCGTCGCTGTCTTCGAGCGCGTCGACGAGCTTGAGCACCTTGCGTGCGCCGTCGAGGTCGACCGGCACCGTCACCGACGGCTGGAAGCTGGCCTCCGCGGACTCGTAGTCGATGCCAGCCTCCTGTAGCGCGGTACGGACGGCGACGAGATCGGTTGGTTCGCAGATGATCTCGAAGCTGTCATCGAGGTCGTTGATCTCTTCGGCGCCGGCTTCGAGCACGGCGGTCAGCACGTCATCCTCGGTCTGACCGTTCTTCTCCAGGGTCACGACGCCCTTGCGGGAGAACAGATAGGCCACCGAACCCGGATCGGCCATGTTGCCGCCGTTGCGGGTCATCGCGACGCGCACCTCGCCCGCCGCGCGGTTGCGGTTGTCGGTGAGGCACTCGACCAGCACCGCGACACCGTTGGGCCCGTAGCCCTCGTAGGTGATGTTCTGGTAATCGGCGCCACCGGCTTCTTCCCCGGCGCCGCGCTTGCGGGCGCGCTCGATGTTGTCGTTCGGGACCGACGATTTCTTCGCCTTCTGGATCGCGTCGTAGAGCGTCGGGTTCCCGGCAGGGTCACCGCCGCCGACTCGCGCGGCCACTTCGACGTTCTTGATCAGTTTCGCGAAGTTCTTGCCGCGGCGTGCGTCGATGACGGCCTTCTTGTGCTTTGTGGTCGCCCACTTGGAATGGCCGCTCATGCGTGTACTACCCGCTTCCTAACAGTCGTGCTCAAGCTTCGACCGACGAGTCTACGTGGACGTTTGCGCCCTATCGAACCGCGTCGGGAGGGGTGAGCGCGACGACGCGGTAGCCGATGCCTGCCGGCCAGCCGATGTTCGCCCGCAGCGCCAGCTGAATCCAGGTCGGTGAACCCGAGGGATCGTCGGCGAATGCCGCAGTGGCATCGACGATGGCGCTCGATTCGCCCCCGGAGCCGCGCAATACGACCGAGGCGCTGAGCACCGCGTCGCCGAGCGCGCCGCGGTCATACGGCAGGCTGTCCGGCACGAAGAACGTTGACTCGAACGAGGTGCGGCGGAAGCCCCGCGGGGCGTGCGGAGAGCGTTGCAGGGTCAACCCATTGATGAGCGGCTTGCCGTCGAACCACGCTGTGCCGACGTATTCGGTGCGCCTGGCCTCTCCGCCGTGAGGTAGGCGCACGATCGTGTCGATTCGTGGTTGCGGTTCGAGCTCGACCATCGTCACGTGAGGTCCCCCTGGACGTATTGCTGCAGATTCGGCGCGACCGCGGCGACGAGTTCGTCGTCGGCCATGGACGCGACCGGTTCGATCTTCCAGACGAACCGCATCATCGCCAACCCCATGATCTGCGAGGAGATCAGACCGCTGCGCACCAGGCGATCCCGCTCGTCGACACCGAGCTGCGAGACCCCCATGAGGCTGCTCTCGACGACTCGGCGCAACTTCTCGCGCGTTGCCTCGTCGTGGGCGGCGGTGAGCAGAACGGCGCGCAGCACGGGGCCGATCTCCTCGTCGGCCCACGCACCCAGCATCAGCCGCAGCAGCGCGGCACCCAACTCGTCCACGGGCGTGGCCCACGTGTTGGCGACGCTCTCCAACCAGCGCTGCGGCGGGTTGGTCGAGGCGTCGAGCAGCGCCTCCTTGGAGCCGAAGTAGTGATACACGAGCGCGGGGTCGACGTCGGCCGCCCTCGCCACGGCCCTGATCGTCGTGCCGGCCCACCCGTGCTGGGCGAATTCCTCTCGGGCGGCCGCGAGGATGCGCGCGGACAGCACCCCCCGCTCGTCGCGGGGTCCGGGCGGTGCGTTCTTCGGCACGGTCGACAGCCTAGCAAAGTTTCACGTTGCGTTGAGACTAGTTTCAACGTAGCGTGAAACTCATGACCGAGCGCCACCTCAACGGGCCGCAGACCACCGGGCGTGACTACCGGAACCTCAGCCGGCCGCAGTTCGAGATCCGCAACGACGACAACACCCAGGTGCCGATGCGCGACGGCGTGACCCTGCTGGCCGACGTCCACCGCCCCAAGGCGGACGGCAAGTACCCGGCGCTGATCGCCGCGTCGCCCTATCCGCGTCAGATGCAGGACTTCGGTGCGCCCGCAGGGTTCATCGAGGCCGGCGCCACCGACTTCTGGGTATCGCGCGGATACGTCCACGTGATCGCGAACGTTCGCGGGACTGGCGGGTCCGGGGGCACCTTTGCATTCTTCGACCCGCAGGAACGCCAGGACATGTACGACCTCGTCGAATGGGCCGCCGCCCAACCCTGGTGTGACGGCAACGTCGGGATGATCGGCATCAGCTACTTCGCGATGACCCAACTCGAAGCGGCCGTTGAGAAGCCACCGCATCTCAAGGCGATCTTCCCCGTCGCAGTCACCGCGGATCTGTACGAGGCTGCCGCCCACCACGGCCTGGTCAGCACGTCCTTCATCACGCCATTCCTGTCGATGATGGGTCTGACATCTGATCGCAGCGACGGCTTCTGGCGCCGCAACCCCGCAATCGCCCTGGCGCGCAAGGTGCTCAACGCGCCGCCCCTGCATCGCAAGTTCGCGACCATGAACGGTGAGGCCGCGGTGACGATGATGCGCGCGCTGCTGAAGCTGCCGCACAGCCCCCATCCGTGGGACGACCTGTGGCTGGACACCGTCGTCAAGCATCCGGTGCGCGATGACTGGTGGGAGGCGCGAAACCTGTTACCGCTCTTGAAGAACATCGACATCCCGGTATATCTGGGTTGCGACTGGGAGAACGTGCCGTTACACCTGCCGTCGACCTTCGCCGCATGGGAAGCGTTGGCGGACAACCCGAATGTCCGGATGGCGCTGCTCGGGCCGTTCGGCCTCACCTGGCCATGGGAAAGCCTCCATCACGAGGCACTGGCGTGGTACGACCATTGGCTCAAGGGATACGACACCGGCGTCATGGACGGATCGCCGATCCGATACGTGCTGCCCGGCGCCGAAGGCTGGCACACCGCCGACCAATGGCCGCCCGCCGCGACGTCTCTCACTGAATTCGCGCTGCGCGCCGACGGGACGCTCGATACCGCAGAAGGCACGCCCGGTCGCCGGGAGTACCTCACCCTCGGCGCGGGCCTCAACCGGGCGAAGGCCAGCCCCATCGACCCTCCTTCGCAGCTGAGATGGACCAGCGCGCCGCTGACCGCGACGATCGATGTCGTCGGCGATGCGGAACTGCGCCTCGTCGCGTCGGCCACCGCCTTCGATACGGCGTGGATAGCGACGCTCGAGCACGTCGCCGCCGACGGAACCACCAGCGAGGTGACGGCCGGATGGCTCAGGGCGAGCCTGCGCGACGTGGACGAAGACGCAAGCCGCCCGGGAGCACCGGCGCTGCCGTGCCGGCGGTTCATCCCGGTGCCGATCGGCGAAGAGGTCGAGTATCGGATTCCGTTGGTGCCCAACGCCCGCCGCTTCGCTGCCGGGGATCGCATCCGACTTACCCTCACCAGTGACGATCAGGACCCGAACACCCCCGTGATCATGAATTTTCGGCACGCGAGTGTGGGAACCAGCAGCTTGAATACGGTGTCGTCCGCGTCTCGGCTGGTGCTGTCGGTCCAGGGCTGAGGTGTTAGGTCGAACACACACGTCTTTCGCTGTATCTTACTCCGGAGTAAGATACAGGTATGTCGTTCGACCTCGAACTGTCAGCCGACCTCGTCCACATTCGCGACTGGGTCCACGAATTTGCCACCGACGTGATCCGGCCGGCCGCCGCCGAATGGGATGAGCGCGAAGAGACACCGTGGCCGATCATCCAGGAGGCCGCAAAGGTCGGCGTTTACTCGATGGAGTTCTTCGCCGAGCAGGCGGGCGAACCGTCCGGCCTTGGCATGCTCGTCGCGTTCGAGGAGATGTTCTGGGGCGACGCGGGAATCGCACTGTCGATCCTCGGCACCGGCCTGGCGGCCGCATCGCTGGCCGGCGGCGGGACGCCCGAGCAGATCGCCGAGTTCTTGCCACAGATGTTCGGCACAGTCGACGACCCCAAGGTCGGTTCCTTCTGTTCGTCGGAGCCGGGCGCCGGCTCGGATGTCGGCGCGATCTTGACGCGCGCACGCTACGACGAGGCAACCGACGAATGGGTGCTCAACGGCACGAAGACGTGGGCGACCAACGGCGGCATCGCCGAGGTGCATATCGTCGTCGCGTCGGTGTATCCCGAGCTGGGCAGCCGCGGTCAGGCGTCGTTCATCATCCCGCCCAACACCCCCGGATTCCGGCAGGGCCAGAAATTTCTCAAGCACGGCATCAGGGCATCGCACACCGCCGAGGTGGTGCTGGACGATGTCCGCATCCCCGGCCGCCTGATCATCGGTGGCAGAGAGAAATTCGAGGAGCGGATCGCGAAAGTCCGCGAGGGCAAGCGTTCGAAAGGGCAGGCCGCAATGGCCACCTTCGAGCGCACCCGCCCCACAGTCGGCGCGATGGCGGTCGGCGTGGCCCGTGCGGCATATGAGTACGCGCTGGACTACGCATTGCAGCGTGAGCAGTTCGGCCGCAAGATCGGCGAATTCCAGGCCATCGCATTCAAATTGGCCGACATGAAAGCTCGCATCGACGCTGCGCGCCTGCTCGTGTGGCGGGCGGGCTGGATGGCCCGTAACGGCAAACCGTTCGAGAACGCCGAGGGCTCGATGGCAAAGCTTGTCGCGAGCGAAACCGCCGTCTACGTTACCGACGAGGCGATCCAGATCCTCGGCGGCAATGGCTATACGCGTGAATATCCGGTCGAGCGGATGCATCGCGACGCCAAGATCTTCACCATCTTCGAGGGCACCAGCGAGATTCAGCGGCTGGTCATCGGTCGCGCAGTGACGGGTCTGCCTATCCGCTGATTGCGAATTCGGCGCGCGTATCGACCGCTACGGTTGCTATGCGCGCCCGATTCACAGTAAGCCGACGAAGAGTTTGTGGATGCGACGGTCGCCGGTCACCTCCGGGTGAAACGACGTCGCGAGCATCTTGCCCTGACGCACCGCGACGATATGGCCTGCCGCCTGCCCCAACACCTCGACATCCGGGCCGACGCGCTCGACCCACGGCGCCCGAATGAACACCGCGTGCACGGGCTCGTCGAGACCCGTGAAGTCGATATCACCCTCGAACGAATCCACCTGACGACCAAACGCGTTGCGTCGCACCGTCATATCGATCGCCTTCAACGGCGTTGCGTCACGCCCGGCGGTGCCGGCGTCCAAGATCTCGGTGGCAAGCAAAATCATGCCCGCGCACGACCCGTAGGCAGGCATACCGTCGGCCAACCTCGCGCGCAGTGGTTCGAGCAGCTCGAACTCCCGAAGCAGATGACTCATCGTGGTGGACTCCCCGCCGGGGATCACCAGCGCGTCAACGGATTCCAGTTCGCGCAACCGGCGGACGGTCGAGGCCTCGGCACCCGCGGCACGCAACGCAGCAAGATGTTCGCGTGTGTCGCCCTGGAGCGCCAGCACGCCGACATGCGGGGTGCTCACGGCGTGAAGTCGCGCTTGTAGCGGGTGAGACCCTCCTGCATCACCGCCGCCACCATCTCACCGTCCTGGTTGAAGATCTTGCCCTGACACAGCGAACGGCCGCCCGACGCCGACGGCGACGACTGGTCGTACAGCAGCCATTCGTCAGCGCGGAACTGACGCATGAACCACATCGCATGATCCAGCGATGCGACCATCAGATGTCCGCGCTCGTCGGCGTGATGCACCTGCGCCGACCCGAGCAGCGTGAGGTCGCTCATGTAGGCCAGCGCGCAGATGTGCAAGACGTAGTCGTCGGGCAGCGGATCGCGGTGGCGGAACCACACCTGCTGCTGTGACGCCTTGCCGGGTAGGCGGGTCAGCTTGTCCTGCGGCACGATTCGCACGTCCCACTCCGCGAACTGTTTGAACCCCGCGTCGTCGAATGCCTTGATGTCCGATAGCGCGGGCAGATCGTCAGGCGGCGCCGCCGACGGCACCGCGTCCTGATGCTCGATGCCGCTCTGATCGGTCTGGAACGACGCCGACATCGAGAAGATGTTCTCGCCGTGCTGGATCGCGTTGACGCGACGCGTCACGAAAGAACCGCCATCACGCAACCGCTCGACGATGTACACCGTCGGCGCCGTCGCATCTCCCGGCCGCAGGAAGTAGCCGTGCAACGAATGCACCTGGAACTCGGGGTTGACCGTGCGGACGGCGGACACCAGCGATTGGCCGGCCACATGGCCACCGAACGTGCGCTGCAGGAATCCCGACTCGGGGCTCCACATCGTGCCGCGATAGATGTTGACCTCGAGTTGCTCGAGATCAAGGATCTGTTCGATCGACATGCGGTTATCGTTGCTCTTCGCGGAAACGGCTCATCGGATGGTTTCTACCAGCCGCGTTCGGCGAGCCGGTGCGGGGCCGCGACATCCTCCACGTTGATACCGACCATGGCCTCACCCAAGCCGCGCGACACCTTCGCCAGCACGTCGGGGTCGTCGTAGAAAGTGGTGGCCTTCACGATCGCGGCGGCGCGACCGGCCGGATCCCCGGACTTGAAGATGCCCGAACCGACGAACACTCCCTCGGCGCCGAGCTGCATCATCATCGCCGCGTCGGCCGGGGTCGCGATACCGCCGGCGGTGAACAGCGTGACCGGCAACTTGCCTGCCCGCGCCACCTCGACGACAAGATCGTAGGGCGCCTGCAATTCCTTTGCCGCCACGAACAACTCGTCCTCTGACAGCGACGTGAGGCGACGGATCTCACCGCCGATCGCGCGCATGTGGGTGGTCGCGTTGGACACATCTCCGGTGCCGGCCTCACCCTTGGAGCGGATCATCGCGGCGCCCTCGGTGATGCGGCGCAACGCCTCCCCCAGGTTGGTCGCACCGCACACGAACGGCACGGTGAACTTCCACTTGTCGACATGGTGGGTGTAGTCGGCGGGAGTGAGCACCTCGGATTCGTCGATGTAGTCGACACCCAGGCTCTGCAAGATCTGCGCCTCGACGAAATGCCCGATACGCACCTTGGCCATCACCGGGATGGTCACCGCTTCGATGATCCCCTCGATCAGATCGGGATCGCTCATCCGCGCGACCCCGCCCTGGGCCCGGATGTCAGCGGGCACCCGCTCGAGCGCCATGACGGCGACCGCGCCGGCTCCCTCGGCGATGCGGGCCTGCTCGGGGGTGACCACGTCCATGATGACGCCGCCCTTGAGCATCTCCGCCATCCCGCGCTTGACCCGGGCGGTTCCGGTTTGGGTCACCGACCCGTTAGGTGCGGTATCCACTGCTATCTCCTCCGAATCGCTACTGATCCAGTCTAATGAGGGCCGCAAATACAAAAGAATCCGCAGATCAACGGATCGATTGCAACTGCCTCCGCGCCATTTCAACCGGGTGATCGGCCAAGTTCGTCGCTTCGCCGAGGAGCTCACCCAACTGCAACGGATATACGGTCTCGCCCTTGGCGACCAGCTCGGCAATCATTGTCTCATCGCACCACCGGTGACCATGAATCGTGCGCCGCTCGAGGTCGTTGTGACCGGTTGTCGACGGTTCGAAACGGTCGGTCCGGTAGACGAAGAACTTCTCCTCGCTGCGGATGAGCACGCCGTTGAACTCGAAGACCGCGCCCCGGCGCCACACCGGCCCGATCAGATCGGCGGAGCTGACCCGCAGGCCGGTCTCTTCGGCGATCTCCCGCGCGGCGGCGTCGGCGAGCGCCTCCCCCGGCTCGACGGCGCCGCCGACCGTGAACCACCAGATCGGTGCGTCGGCGACGGCGGGATCGGATCCGCGAAACAGCAATACCGCCCCGTCGCGGTCGAGCAGGACGACGCGCGCTGACACTCGCTGGTCGGGCGCGGGCACCATCTCATCGGATGCCGTCGCACGCTCGGCGATCTCGAAATAGGTTGGTAGCGGCGCGGTTCCACCGAGCCGCAGCAGCCTGACCGCGGGGCGCTCACGCAGAGCGAGGGTATCGCGGACAGCGTCGTTGTGAAATCGACGAGCCAACAGGACCCGCGCCTCGGCGTCGGCCAGCTCGGCGACCAGCGCGTGCGGGAGCGACGACGGCTCGACCATCGCCAACGCCGCGGACAGCTCGTTCTCGGCCGCCTCACGCCGCTGCCGTGGGGCACGCTCGGCCGCGTCGGCCAGCGCTGCCAGTCGCTTGCCCGCCGGCGCGCCCCCGTAGGCGTCGACAGCCACCGCACGAGCCACCACGGCCCGCCGCGCCAGCGCGCCGTCCAGGGCCTGCCAGGAGAGGTCGGAGCGCACGTGCAACCGGTCCAGCCGGTTGGCGGTTTGAAAGGCCCAGGCGCCCACCAACAGCAGCACCACGAGAAGCAGCGCCAGCGCGATCACGAGGATCCAAGTGATCACCTAAAACCCCTGGCCTTTCCCCTGGTACTCGCGAGCCCGGTGCCCGCCGCAGCGCTCGCCGTTCCCGCCACCCGAACCTTCGCTCCCGCCCCGGCGACGGTCTCGTAGACACGCATGATCTGTCGCGCCACAACCGACCAGTCATAGCGGCGTACCACCTCGGCAGCCGTCTGGACGTAACGCGCCCGGACGTCGTCGTCCTCCAGTACCTCGATCAGTCCTGCCGCCAATTCGGCCGGGTCGTCGACCGGCACCAGCCGGCCCGCGGTCCCGTCCACCAACACGCGGCGGAACGCGTCGAGGTCGCTGGCCACCACGGCAGTACCCGCGGCCATCGCCTCGACGAGCACGATGCCGAAGCTCTCTCCCCCCGTGTTGGGCGCGCAGTACACGTCCGCACTGCGAAGCGCCGAGGCCTTCGCGGCGTCGTCGACCTGGCCCAGGAACCGCAGATGCTTCGCGAGTTTGCCTGCCGAGCGACGCAGCTCCTCCTCTTCGCCGCGGCCGACGATCAGGATCTCGATGTCGCCGAACCGCTCGACGAGGCGCGGCAAGGCCCGCAGCAGCACGGCCATGCCCTTACGGGGCTCGTCAAACCGCCCCAGGAACAGGACTGACTTGCCTGCGCGCGGGTAGCCGTCCATCGCCGGCGCCGACGCGAACGAATCGACGTCCAGCCCGTTCGGTATCTCGACGGCATCGCTGCCGAGCGACTCCATCTGCCAGCGTCGCGCCAGGTCCGACACCGCGATGCGGCCGACGATCTTCTCGTGCATCGGCCGCAGAAACGGCTCGAACACACTGAGCGTCAACGACTTCGTGGTCGAGGTGTGAAAGGTGGCGACGATAGGACCTTCGGCGATGTTCAGTGCCAGCATCGAAAGACTCGGCGCATTGGGCTCGTGCAGATGCAACACGTCGAATTCGCCCTGCGCGAGCCACTTCTTGACCATGCGGTGGGTCGCCGGGCCGAAACGCAGCCGCGCCACCGATCCGTTGTACGGGATCGGCACCGCCTTACCGCCCGACACCACGTAGTCGGGCAGCGAACCTTGTGCTCGAGACGACGTCGGTGCCAGCACGCTGACCACGTGGCCGCGGTCGTGCATCACCTCGGCTAGCTGCAACACATGCGACTGCACGCCGCCCGGCACGTCGAACGAGTAGGGGCAGACCATGCCGATGCGCATCAGATCGCCTCGAGTTTGGCGCGCCGCTCGTCGGAGAGGTCGGCCAGCCACTGCGGCTGCATCATGTGCCAGTCGGCCGGATGCGCGGCGATGTTGTGCTCGAACCGATTCGCCAACGCCTGGGTGACGGCGGTGACGTCGTTCGAGCTGGTGTCGAGCGGCTCCTGGAGGTCGATGACGCAGTCGTCGCCGTCGTAATAGACGTGCGCCGGAATCAGGTGGGCGCCGGTGGTGATCGCCAATTTGGCCGGTCCGGCGGGCAGGCGGGTGGCTTCGCCGAAGAAGTCGACCTCGACTCCGGACCGGGTGAGGTCGCGGTCGGACATCAGGCAGACGAGCTTGTTCTCGCGCAGCCGCTCGGCAAGCAACTCGAACGGTGGGCGCTCGCCGCCGGACGCCGGAAACACCTCGAAGCCAAGGCTTTCTCGGTACTCGATGAAGCGACGGTACAACGATTCGGGCTTCAGCCGCTCGGCGACCGTGGAGAAGGTGCCGTGTTTCTGGACGAGCCAGACGCCCGCCATGTCCCAGTTGCCGCTGTGCGGCAGCGCCAGGATCCCGCCGCGGCCCGCGTCCAACGCGGCTTGAGGCCGGTGCGTTCCGAGGCTCACTTCGTCGAGCCGGCGGGCGACCGCCGCCAGGTCCATCGTGGGCAGCCGGAATGCCTCGCGCCAGTACCGGGCATAGGAAGCAAGTGACGCGTGCATGAGCCCGTCGGGCACACGCTCGGGCGCTACACCGATCACGCGGGCGAGGTTTTTGCGTAGTTGTTCAGGTCCACCGCCACGTGCGGCGTAGTACGCGCCGGCACCGAAGGCGTTGCGCGCCAACACTTCCGGCATCGCACGAACGACCCGCCAGCCAGCAGCATATCCCCAGTCGGCGAACCTGCCGCTCAGCGAGTTGCCCAGCTCCCACAGGGGCGCCGTCATGACTCATCCCCGGGTCCACCGGTCGGCTGGTGTCCCGACGTCTCCGGTTCTTCACCGGTAGCGCTGTCGGGCTGCGGCAGCCGGTCCATCGCTCCAGGTGACGTGCGCACGCTGTGCACGCGCTGACCCAGGGTGACGAGGCTCAGCACCGCGAGCACCCACATCGCGACATGCAACAGCCAGGGAATGCCGAACAGGCCTGAGAGCCCGGCACCCAGCAGCACGATGATCAGGCGTTCTGGCCGCTCGATCATGCCGCCTTCGGCGGACAACCCGCTGGCCTCGGCGCGCGCCTTGATGTACGAGATCACCTGCGAGGTAACGAGACAGATCAACGTGGCCACGACGAGGGACGTGCTCTGCATACCGAACGCCACCCACCACAACAGGCCACAGAAGATCGCACCGTCGCCGATCCGGTCACAGGTGGCGTCGAGGACCGCGCCGAAACGCGTCCCGCCGCCCCGCTGACGCGCCATGGCACCGTCGAGCATGTCGGCGAGTACGAAGATCCAGACGGTGAAAGCGCCCCACCACAGCTGGCCGATCGGGAACAGGGTGAGTGCGCCCAACACCGTGCCCGCGGTGCCGAGGATGGTGATGCTGTCGGGGGTGAGCCCGGCGCGCAGCGCGACCTTGGCAAGCGGCCGAGAGAGCTTCTCGTATGCCGCACGCGTCATCAGGTACAGATTGCTCATTACTGCTTCGCCCACTCCGTCGCCAGCAGTTCACGCGTTTCGCTCAGCAGCTGAGGGACCACCTTCGCGCCGCCGATGATGGTGATGAAGTTCGCGTCGCCGATCCAACGCGGCACCACGTGCATGTGCAGATGCTCGGCCAGCGACCCGCCCGAGACCTTGCCGAGGTTCAGTCCGACGTTGAAGCCCATCGGGTTGGACACACTCTTGATGACACGGATCGCCTTCTGGGTGAACGCCATCAGTTCCGCGCTCTCCGCGTCGGTGAGGTCCTCGAGCTCGGATACCCGGCGGTACGGGACGACCATGAGATGTCCCGGGTTGTACGGGTACAGGTTCAGTACCACGTAGACAAGCTCGCCGCGCGCCACCATCAACCCGTCCTCGTCGGCCATCTTCGGGATGTCGGTGAACGGCGCCGACGGATCGGAACTGTTGCGCCGAAACGGGGACTCGGCGATGTAGCTCATCCTGTGCGGGGTCCACAGCCGTTGCAGGTGATCAGGCTCGCCGACGCCGTGGTCGACGATTCTGTGCTCGTCGTCCCGCTCTTCGTGCTGACGCTCGTCACGTGTCACGGCTGAGCGCCCACCTTGACCAGTTCGGCTGTCGGAGCGGCGTTTTCCCGGCTTTCGATCCACTTGGCGATGGCCGCCACCGCCTCGTCGCGTGGCACACCGTTGATCTGCGTACGGTCACCGAAGCGGAAGCTGACCGCGTTGGCTTCGATGTCACGGTCACCGGCCACGAGCATGAACGGCACCTTCTGATTGGTGTGGTTCACGATCTTCTTGGCCATCCGGTCGTCACTGGCGTCGACCTCGGCCCTGATACCGGCCATCTTCAGCTGATTCGCAAGGCCATTGAGGTACGGGATGTGATCGTCGGCGACGGGGATGCCGACCACCTGCACGGGGGCCAGCCACGCCGGGAAAGCGCCGGCGTAATGCTCGGTGAGGACACCGAAGAACCGCTCGATCGAGCCGAACAACGCACGGTGAATGAGCACCGGACGCTTGCGGGTGCCGTCTGCCGCGGTGTATTCCAGCTCGAAGCGGTCGGGCATGGTGAAGTCGAGCTGGATGGTCGACATCTGCCAGCTTCTGCCCAGCGCGTCCTTGACCTGGACGGAGATCTTGGGTCCGTAGAACGCGGCCCCACCGGGGTCGGGCACCAGGTGCAGACCGGAGGCCTCGGCGACCTCACGCAGCGTCTCGGTGGCCTCGTCCCAGTCCTCGTCGGAGCCGACGTACTTCTCCGGGTCCTTCGTCGAGAGCTCCAGATAGAAGTCATTCAGTCCGTAGTCGGCGAGCAGGTCGAGCACGAACCGAAGCAGCGACGCCAGCTCGTCACGCATCTGCTCACGGGTGGTGTAGATGTGCGCGTCGTCCTGAGTCATGCCACGCACCCGGGTCAGGCCGTGCACCACACCGGACTTCTCGTAGCGGTACACCGAGCCGAATTCGAAGAGCCGCAACGGAAGTTCCCGATACGACCGTCCGCGTGACCGGAAGATCAGGTGGTGCATAGGGCAGTTCATCGGCTTGAGGTAGTAGTCCTGCCCCGGCTTGCGCAGCGTGCCGTCCTCGTCGAACTCGGCGTCCATGTGCATTGGGGGATACATGCCGTCGGCGTACCACTCGAGGTGCCCCGAGGTGATGTAGAGCTGTTCCTTGGTGATATGCGGGGTGTTGACGAATTCGTAGCCTGCCTCGATGTGCTTGCGGCGTGAGTATTCCTCGAGCTCTCGGCGGATGATGCCGCCCTTGGGGTGGAAAACCGCCAGCCCCGAACCGATTTCGTCGGGGAAGCTGAACAGGTCCAACTCCACACCGAGCTTGCGGTGGTCGCGGCGCTGCGCCTCCTCGATGAACTCCAGGTGGCGGTCAAGGGCTTCCTGCGACTCCCACGCCGTTCCGTAGATGCGTTGCAGGCTGGCGTTGTTCTGGTTTCCCCGCCAGTAGGCCGCCGAGCTGCGGGTGAGCTTGAACGCCGGAATGTAACGCGTCGTCGGAATGTGCGGGCCGCGGCACAGATCACCCCACTCCCGTTCGCGGGTACGGGGATTGAGATTGTCGTACGCGGTCAGCTCGTCGCCTCCGACCTCCATCACGTCGGGGTCACCGGACTTGTCCTCGATGAGCTCGAGCTTGTACGGCTCGTTCGCAAGTTCCTGGCGCGCTTGCTCTTTGGACTCGTAGACCCGGCGTGAGAAGAGCTGCCCTTCCTTGACGATCTGGCGCATCCGCTTTTCCAGCGATTCGAGATCCTCGGGGGTGAATGCGCGTGGGACGTCGAAGTCGTAGTAGAAGCCGTCGGTGACGGGGGGACCGATGCCGAGCTTGGCCTCGGGGAAGATCTCCTGCACAGCCTGGGCCAGCACGTGGGCGGCGGAGTGGCGGATGACGCTGCGGCCGTCGTCGGTATCGGCGGCGACCGGGATGACGTCGACGTCGACGTCGGGAGCCCACGACAGGTCGCGCAACCGCCCGTCGGGGTCGCGCACCACGACCACGGCGGCTGGATCACCCCGACCCGGCAGGCCCGCGTCTCGCACAGCGGCACCCGCGGTGGTCCCGGCAGCGACCCGGATAGGGGCTGCTAGGGCGGGGCTGACGGCGGCGCTCATCGGGATGTCTCCAATTGGTCGGGGCTGTGGTCGAACGCGACCATGCTATCGGTGCTTGTCCTCAAGACCCCAGGCCAATAGGACTGTTCAGCCAGCGCCAATCGAAGCCGAAGAGTTCGGCGGTCCAGTCCGCCGCGCCCAGCAGCCACAGGGTGCCCGCGACCACCAGCGCCGTGAAGATGCCGCCGAGGACCTGAATGGACCAGTGTCGCGCCTGGAACCAGTCCATGACCTTGTCGTAGCGCTCCTTCGCGTAGGCCAGCAGCCGTCGTGCCCACTCGAATTCAGTGGCCAGAATGCCGAGTCCGACGAACAGAATCGCCCAACCCGGTCCCGGGTAAGGGATGGCGACGATGCCGACGGCGAAGACCGCCAGGCCGACGATTCCAACCCCGATGCGGTAGAAGAACTCGATTCTGGGACGTTCGCGGAGCCGATCGCGGTAACGCGCCCACCGACGGACGCGGCTGGGCTGTTCCTCTTCGTCCTGCTTCACGGCTGGCCCGGCTTCAGCTTCACGAAGAGCGCGTGCGATTCGGCGAGCACGTCGTCGCCGTCCAGCAGCCGGCCGGACACGAAGATCTTGCGATCGACGATGTCGTCGATTCGGGCGTCGACTCCGAACTCCTTCTCGACAAGCGCGATCTTGCGATAGTCGACATGCAGGAACGCGGTGCGCTGGGCTCGGCTGCCGCTGAGCGTGAACGCGGTGTATCCCAGCAGCCCGTCGAAGAGCTGCGCGACCGCGCCACCGTGTGCGGCGCCGTTGCGGCCGAGGTGGAAGCGACGGAACCTCGCCGTGCCCTCGATCCGCCCGTCATCTGTCTTGTGCAGGTCCAGGGGGATCGCGAGCAGGTTGCCGCGGTTGGGCAGGTCCATGCGTCGCCCCGATGGCGAGGCCCACTCGTCGGCGTAATAGGGCGCCAGCAGTTGGGTGACCTTCTCGACGAGGGCGGCGGCCTCGGTGATCACGTCGTCGGGCGCGTCGGCGGCGCGGGCGTGGTCCTGCAGGGTGCGGACGGCGTCGACGAACCGGCCGTAGTCGGGTCCACCCTTGGTGGTCGGGACCGGCGGATTGAATCCGCCGCCGGGGTGTTCACCCGAGGAATGATCGGTCGTCACACAGACCACCGTATTGCCTGGCTCACGCCCAGGCCGGATTGCCTGGGTCAGGCGGAAGCAGACCCGGCTTCGCTGAGCGTCTCGAACTCCTCGTCGGACAGTTCGATACCGGCGGCCGCAACGTTCTCCTCGAGATGGGCGACCTTTGACGTGCCGGGGATGGGCAACATCACTGGCGACCGCTTGAGCAGCCAGGCCAGTGCGAGTTGCGACGCCGTCGCATCGTGATCGGCCGCGATGCGTTGCAGCGGACCGTCGGCCGCGGCCAGCGGCCCGGCAGCCAGCGGGAACCACGGAATGAAGCCGATGTTCTGGGACGCGCACGCGTCGAGGACGGGTTCGGCGGATCGGACCGTGAGGTTGTACATGTTCTGTACCGACGCGATCGTCGCGACCTTCTGGGCGGCTGCGAGCTGGTCGACGTTCACCTCGGACAGCCCGATGTGGCGGATCTTGCCCTCCTGCTGCAGCTTCACCAATTCGCCCACCTGATCCTCGGCGGGGAACTTGTCGTCGATGCGGTGCAGCTGAAAGAGGTCGATGGTGTCTACGCCGAGGCGACGCAGGCTCATCTCGCATTCCTGGCGCAGGTACGCCGGGAAGCCGAGAACAGGCCATTCGTCGGGTCCGGTGCGCAGCAGACCGGCCTTGGTCGCGACGACGAGCCCGTCCGGGTACGGGTGCAGCGCTTCCTTGATCAGCTCCTCGGACACGTACGGACCGTAGGAGTCGGCGGTATCGATGAAGTTCACGCCGAGCTCGACAAGGCGGCGCAGCACGCGGATGCATTCGTCGCGATCGTCGGGCGGACCCCATACGCCCTTGCCCGTCAGACGCATCGCGCCGAATCCCAGACGATTGACGGTGAGGTCACCGCCGACGTTGAAGGTGGTCATGTTTGGCACCGTACGCCGCGATTGTTAATCCCCGGCTGGCGCGTGCGCCCACCCCGAGCGATAGCGTCTGGCCGCAATGAAACTGAGCGATCTTCCCGCCCTGCCGTTGACCTATTCAGAAGTCGGTGCCACCGCAGGACCACTGCCCGCGGGATACCACCACGTGCAGAAGACGGCGGTGATCGGCCGCGGCCGCCAGCGGTTCGACGACGCCGCAGCTCGCGGGATGAGGTGGGGGATGTTGCGCGGCGCCGGCGTCAAGGTCCAGGCGACGACGGACGTCGCCGCTGTGGGCTCGGAGGTGATCGTGGGCCTGGGGCCGGTGCAGGCGCCGTGCCGGGTCGTCTACGTCGTAGACGAACCCGATCGCCGGGGTTTCGCATACGGCACGTTGCCCGGCCACCCTGAGTCCGGCGAGGAGCTGTTCCTCGTCCGCTACGACGCCGCCACCGAGACGGTGTTCGCCGTGGTCACGGCCTTCTCCCGACACGCCACGTGGTGGAGCCGGCTGGCATCGCCTGTCACGTCGCTGGTGCAGGCAGCCGTCACGACGCGCTATTTGCATGCCCTGTGACACCCGGCCTGGCGATCGCTGTCACCCGGCGCGTCCACCACGCGTAATCTGGTAAAACCCATCAAGTGTGCGGACGGTGAACGTTGAACAATCCAACCCAGGTAGAAGCGACCCACCTGCGTATTGCTGAGCTCGTCCAGAGCCTGCACGGCCGCCCGGATGCGGACTCCGACACGGTGGTCGCCGAGCTGGCCGAGCACGCCGCCGTGGAGATTCCTGGCGCGCAGTATGCGGGCATCACCGTCACGCGCAATGGCAAGCACATCGACACCCCGGCGGCGACACACATCTATCCGATGTTGTTGGACAAGATCCAGCAGCGGCATCAAGAGGGCCCGTGCCTCACGGCGGCGTGGGAGGAAAAGACCGTCCACGTCGCCAACCTCGAGACCGACGATCGTTTTCCGCTCTACCGGCAGGACGCGCTCGCCGAGACACCGATCAAGTCGATCATGGCGTTCCAGTTGTTCATCGCCGGCGAGACGATGGGGGCCCTCAACGTCTACAGCGAGGAGCCGAACGTCTTCGACAGCGAATCGCGCAACATCGGAATGGTCTTCGCCGCGCACTCATCGGTCGCCTGGAACTCGGCGCGCCGCGACGAACAGTTCAAGAGGGCGTTGTCCAGCCGCGACGTCATCGGTCAGGCCAAGGGCATGATCATGGAGCGTTACGCCGTCGACGCGGTGCAGGCGTTCGAACTGCTGCGCAAGTTGTCTCAGGATTCCAATGTGCCGCTGATCAGGGTCGCCACCGAACTCGTAGCCGACAAAACCGCCGCCGAGTAACGTCGCAGTACCGTCTCGGTGTCGTCGCGGGAAGGTCTCAGTCGATCGGATCGGCAGCGGCCGATCGAAACCCGTTGTGCGACTTTGCCCATCAATTCCCCTCGTAGTTTGCTCGGTCTGCTCGCCGTTGCGCAAGCGTGACGAACCGGTGACCGAATTGCGAAGGCGGGCCTGAGCTTCGAATTGCCTTGACAGCCCTACGATCACTAATTGACAAGGTTGTAATTTCAACAGGAATCGGAAGCCATGCGTGGGGTTGTTCGGTGTTTTCTTGCCGCAGTCGTGACGACTGCGAGCGTGGTTGCGGGGCCGACCGCGTCGAGCTCGGCGGCCAGCCAGTCGTATCGACCCGCCATCGCGTCGGTGCAGCCCGCAACAGACGCGGTCGTGGGTATCGCCCACCCCGTCGTGGTGACGTTCAAGACGCCGGTTGCCGACCGGCGCGCAACCGAGCGCACCCTCAACATCGAGTCGACGCCTGCCATGACCGGTACGTACGAATGGCTGGAAAGCACTGTGGTGCAGTGGGTTCCGGATGGGTTTTGGCCGGCGCACAGCACCGTGTCGCTGACGATGCGCGGCGGTCTGGCCACCACGACTTTCAGGACCGGGCCCGCCGTCATCGGCGTTGCCAACATTTCGGACCATACCTTCACCGTCACGGTCGACGGCGTAGACGCACCTCAACTTCCGTCGCCCCATCACCGGCCCCGCTGGGGAGAACCGGGCGTGTTCCCCGCCTCGATGGGTAGGGAGAAGTATCCGACGCCTGTCGGCACCTTCGCCGTTCTGGGCAAGGAACGCGACGTGATGATGGATTCGAGCAGCGTCGGCATCCCCGTCGACTCCCCCGACGGCTATCTGCTCGACGTGGAATATGCCGTGCGCTTCACCCAGCGCGGCCTCTTCGTCCATTCAGCCCCGTGGGCTGTCAATTCAATGGGTTACGAGAATGTCAGCCACGGCTGTATCGGACTGAGTACCGAGGACGCCGAGTGGTACTTCAACACTGTCAACGTCGGTGATCCGATCATCGTGCGAGAGAACAGCATCGAAGTCCCCCGGACAATAACCGGCTGACGAGTCTTCGCGTTCGGATTGTTGTAGGCGCACCAACGCCGGGATAACTCCTCGACCATGAGGGCTTATCGGCGCGTGACGCTCTATGCCGTGTCACGCTGGACCCTGAGATGGATTCCGAAGCGTCACATGACAATCGAAGATATAGCAGACCACGCTTCCGGTGACCGACGGCGCTGACCGCCCGAGGATGTGCACAGACCCGCTGGCTAGCAGTGGATTCATGCACAGCAGGCGGTGCACCACGCATTCTGATGAGCATGCAAAACAACGACCCGCCCCCACGCGGGGGGCGGGTCGTCGCTGAATTGCAGAGTCAGTGCCCGGTGGGGCCAGGCGCGATTGGCTGACCGGCCACCGGCGCTCCGGCCGGCGCCGGACCGGTCGACTCACCTTTACCGCCGGCCGCACCGCCCATGGTGGTCAGCGGCGCGAGTGGAGCACCCGCCGCTATCGGCGCTCCGATCGGAGCGATCGGCACCGGTGGAGCCAACGGCGGAACCACCGGTGGTACCAGCGGGGGGACGACCGGCGGAACCAGCGGCGGGGGAACTATCGGCGGCGCCAGTGGAGGCCCGGGGAGGGCCATCGGTACGCCTGCCATCTCGGTGACTGGAGCGCACGCGGGTGCTGCGCCAGCTACGGGAGCTGCGGGAACCGGACCGGCCTCACCTGCCGACGTCTGCAGGCATTCGTAGCCGCCAGCTGCCGCAACGCCGGGGCTCAACGCAATAGCGACGCCACACAACCCCCCGACAGCAATTACTTTGAGGTCGAATCGATCAAAGATCGCCATCGCCCATCGACTCCTTCATTCGCACTCTGACATTCCGCATTCACGTGGAGCAGCACAACCCGTGCCGTACCAGGGCCGTCGTTGGACGACCTCGTCAATTATCTGTACGAAGGACGCCGGCGGGACACGCCGCACCGTGCCGTATCCAAATGGTGACGTAGTACTTCCAAACGGTGATGTTCGGCGACGCTTGGCACCGGAATTACTGCGCCCGTTGAGGTTTGGCCACTGATACCGAGATGCTGTGGTGATCGTTCTGTGCCCGAAGCGTGTCCTGCCGCCAGCAAGCAATAGGTAGGCGTTTCAAAGCCGCACGCGCGGGCATGCCTGTGGGATCGAGCGAGAAAGGAGCCGGACCATGACAGTTGAATCCAAACCCGCTGCGGACGCGTCGACCGGCGAGTTGTTGAGCCAGTTGTCGGCGCAGACTTCGCGGTTGATCCGCGACGAGTTGCGGTTGGCGCAGAAGGAATTCCAAGAGTCAGCAAAGCACGCCGGTATCGGTGCCGGGCTTTTCAGCCTCGCAGGTGTGCTGGCCCTCCTGGGCTTTATGACCCTGATCGGCGCGGCGGTGGCCGCGCTGGCGTTGGTTTTGCCGGTGTGGGCCGCAGCGGTCATCGTCGCAGCACTGCTGTTCGTCGTCGCAGGCGTCGCGGCTCTGGTCGGTAAACGCGAGGCGGGCGAGGTCACCCCGGCAGCGCCGAAGACGGTCGAAACCGTGAAAGCCGACATCGAGGAAGTGAAGGAAGCACGCCATGGCAGCACCTGACCCCAATCGTCCCGAGCCAGGTCCCGACGCGGGTATCGAAGACATCGAGGCTGATGTCGAGCAGACGCGCAAGGAACTCGGCGAAACCGTGGAGGCCCTGGCCGACAAGCTCAACGTCAAAGCGCGCGCCAAAGAGAAGGCGACGGAGACCAAGGAACAGGTCGTCGAGAGGGCCGACGCCGTGCGGCACACCGTCACCGACAATCCGAACCGAACGGTGCCGATCGCCGCGGTCGCGGTGATCGGCGTGCTGGCGGTGGGATTCGTGGTCTGGCGGCGACGCCGCTAGCTGCGCGTGTCGCTTGTTACTCGCGATCTCGGACGCCAGGCGCCGGCACCTCGGCCTGCCACCGTGCGCGGCGGCCTTCGTCATCCTGCTCCCACCATGGCGGAGAGCCGCGCTCACCCAATGCAACCTTCGCGGCCTGCACACCCGCCCGGGCCGCCAATTCCTCGGTGGTTCCCTTGGTTCGGCGCACCTCGCGGCGCCACGCCATCAGAATCTGCACCAGCTCGGCCCGCCGCCCGTCCGGTATCAGCGGGTCGGTTGCTCGCCACCGGCGCCCGTTGATGACGATGTAGCGCCCGTCGTCGGTGATCGTCGGTTCGCCCACCTGGCGATCGTATGGTTTCGGGCCGGGTAGCAGTTCGTCACGGCGGCTGCGAAGCGCAGCGAAGTGGTGGTGGTCCCGACTGGGATCGAACCAGTGACCTTCCGCGTGTGAGGCGGACGCTCTCCCCCTGAGCTACGAGACCGGGGAGCTCGACCGAAGGTCGAACGAGGTCGAAGATTAGCACGGTCGCGGCTTTCGGCCCGAATTCGTTTTTCGCAATGGGTGTCCCCGCATTTCACCGTTCGTCGCCCCCTCCCGCGTCGCCGGGCTATCGTCGCGCCGTGGCTCGACCTGGCAGACGTCCGACCTCCGCAGTTGCCAGTGTGGTCGCCCTGCTCGTCCTTTCCGGATGCGCCAACTCCCCCAGCCCTGGGCCCACAAGATCCTCTTCGGTGGCGACGAAGGCGTCCGTGCCGCGGTCCGCGCCGCCGACGTCGACGGCCAAGCCCGAGCCGGTGGACCGAGAGGTGTTCGCGTTCACCGGCTTCATTTCTCCGACGGGCAACGTCGCCTGCATGATCGACGTAAATCTGGCCCGCTGCGACATCATCGACCGGGACTGGTCGCCGCCGCGCCCCGCGGATTGCGAGTTCGACTACGGACAAGGGATCGAGATCATCGCCGGCCAACCGTCCTCCTTCGTATGCGCCGGTGACACCGCGTTCGGCCCCGACGAGGTGCTGCCGTCCGGCGAGGCGATCACCGCGGGCCCGTTGCGGTGCGAAAGCGCGAACTCCGGCATCACGTGTCGCGACGAAGACACCGGACACGGCTTCACCCTTGCGTTCAAGGCCTACCAGCTGTTTTAACGCATTGGCGTTCGGAGACAAGATCGTTGCGGGTTCGATCGTGTGCTCGAGCGCCCCGTCGGACATCACCTGCTGGATTTTCAGTGCCGCGGAGAGTTCTCGCTCTCCCGCGACACCTACCATCTGGGTTGACACAAACGGTTTCGAAGCAAGGGATTTGTGGTGTCTTGCTCGGGTCGACTATTGTCGTCCTTCGCGACGGGCGGCACGCCGTTCGTGGCGTGCGGATGTAGCGCAGTTGGTAGCGCATCACCTTGCCAAGGTGAGGGTCGCGGGTTCGAATCCCGTCATCCGCTCGAAGGGTGCAGTGGCATCAACCCCCGCGGTGGAGTGGCCGAGTGGTGAGGCAACGGCCTGCAAAGCCGTGCACACGGGTTCGATTCCCGTCTCCACCTCCGACGAGGTTTCCCGGCGCGATTAGCTCAGCGGGAGAGCGCTTCCCTGACACGGAAGAGGTCACTGGTTCAATCCCAGTATCGCGCACCAGTTCGATAGCAGGTCAGAAGCGGTTTTCTGACTTCCAATCGGCGGCCGTGCAATAAACGTGCAATAGCTCCGGTGTCGGTACCGACCCGAGAGGATGCACCGCATGACCACCACAGCCCTATCGCCTGCGATCTCACCGCCCCCCGGCACCGACTTCGCCTGCCCATGGGAAGGCACCCCACCTCATCGGACGGTGTTCGGAGTCGACCGCACAATCACCGACAGCGATGCCCGCGTGTACGCCGCGGCAATTCAGCTCGCGGACGGCACCGTCGACGACGGGACCATCGAGCCGCCGTGTCTGTACGTCTGCGACGGCGAACGGGACGGAATACATCTCAACAGCGACCAGGCGCGCGAGCTGGCCGCCGCGCTTCTGCAGACCGCCAAAGAGGTAGACGGGTGGGCCAACCGATGACCGCGGTCGACTGGCCCGCCGGTGCCACGGAGGTGTCGGATTGGGCCGACGTCGGCAAGACCGACGAGTTCCGAAGCTTCGACGGCCCGATATGGACAATCCCTGAAGTCCAATACACCAACGATGCACCCGCGCGCGTCTTCGTCTCCGGAACGCAACTTCGTGACGGGACCGTCGAGGAACGCTGCATCCGCCTCGAAGGCGTGGCATGGGAAGACATGCTGACCAGCAGCGTGGCCCGCGATATCGCGACGAAACTGCTCGCAGCCGCAACTGAGCTGGACCGATTGAGCAGAACCGGATAGTCCCGCGCAACGCCTACAAAACGTTCGGCCCGCCATCCAACTTTGAGTGGCGGGCCGAACCTATTTCTTGGCTGCCTTTGCGCCCGTACTCTTACGCGCCTTCGCCGCCGCAGGTACGCGCCTCGCGAGTCGGGGGGTCTGAACGTTCTCGGCTGCCACACTTCTTCGTGTGGTCGTCAATCCGCCGGTTAAACCCGCGAGACGGACCGGGCCTTGCTTGCCGGTGGTCGGGCCAACGGTGACCATCAGCCCCACCGCCGGCAGCATGTTGACCAGTGCATCGAGACTGAACTTGTCAATCTTGCCGTTCATAAGGTCAGAGACACGTGGTTGTTGCACGCCCAGCCTCCGCGCGGCCTCCGCTTGCTTCCACCCGTTCTCCTGAATTCTCTGCTCTATCGCAATCATCAAGAGACTGCGCGCAGTGAGGTTGGTCGCCTCACCCGCGTCGTCCGCGATGTCGTAGAACACGCTGTTAGCCATTCCTCGCCTCCTTATAACGCTCTCTTGCTTTCTCGATGTCTGACTGCGGAGTCTTCTGCGCCTTCTTGGTGAAAACATGCAGGACGTGGATCACATCACCGAATTTGGCGACGTACATGACCCGCGCAATTCCGTCCGCATCCCTCACCCTTATCTCGTAGGCGCCGACGCCGACATCGCTCATCGGCTTGAAATCGTTGGGCCACAGACCAAGCTGCACCCGATAGATTTGATGACCAAGCTCGTACCGGATTGCGTCACGCTGCGCTCGCAGATCGGCGAGGGTGGTGCCAAGCCACTTAATTGGCTTCAGCGGCAACTCATCCACGCAATAGTTATATCAGGACCAATATAATCATTGTGGCAGTTTTGTGCTCGTTCGTCCACAGCCCTAGTACCGCGCGGCACCCCCGATAGCTGACGCGCCGCCATAGCGCCCCCCGGCGAGGCCGCGCAGTCTGCCGACGACACAGGCCGCCAGCACGGCGCGCTTGGTCTTCAGTCGTCGTACACGGGCACAACACGGTCATCGCGGTAGACACGAACCCTTCTCACGTCGCGGGCACGCAAAGGATGGTCACGCGGCAACGGGAAGAAATTGCCGCCGACGTACCAGCGCGGCAATTCAAACGGCTCCCCACGCTCAACCGCCTCCGCCCTATAGACGGCTTCCTCAATCTCGGCTTCGGCCTTCAACGCATCGAGCCGCGCAATCTCCTCGGCGTCCTGGCAGCCGAGCCACAACCGAGGGTCGGGCCGTTTGTCGCTCTGCCGACATGGCACTCGGTTCTCGTAGAGGCCAGGGATAACCCACCCGGCCGGCTGATTGACCCTAGGCACTGCCGCGGTCCCAACGTGCCCGCACAGCCCGCCGCGCCGCGACAGTTCGCTGCGACTCCGGCCCGGGAACGTCCGTCTTCACCTGTCGCAGCAGCCGAGCGACCGACTGCTCCAACAACCGCATCTCACCCGACAACTTCACCTTCACCTTCGGGTCCGACGACTCCTCATAAGCGGCGAAAATCTCCACTTTTCGGTCGATCTGGTCGCAAATCAGCCCGATAACGGCCTGTTCCTGAGCACTCCAAACCAGCGTGTGACCGCGTTCGTGGGCCACCGATTCGAGTTCTTTGTCGAGGTCACGGCGTATTTTCCTTGCTTCCGGCGACTTCGCCATCATCTCCTCCTATCAAAAGTGTGCGTTTCTACGTACGGAACTCCCTTTGCGCAGCACCTACCGGCTTCCGTGAGGGCACCCGCACGCCTTCCCCACCCGGGTCGGGAAGGCGTGGCACCAGGCACAGTGGCGCGCGGTGTCATCCGCGTGCCGCTCTTGCCTGTGCTTGGGTGCGGTCGCGGTGGCAGTTGGCGCAAACCGATTGGCAGTTCGATGGTCGATCGTCGCCGCCCATGAAGACCGGGATGACGTGGTCGACTTCGCTTGCGGTCACGGTGCAGTTGGGTCCGCGTACGACGCACATGTGGTTGTCGCGTTGGAGTACTTCGGCTCGGCGGCGGCGCCACGTCCGTGTGCTGGTGCGTGTCGAGCTGGCGGTGCGCGGCGACTTGTTCCAGCCGATGCTGTCGCGGCTGTGGTCGTCGCAGTATCTGCTGGGTGGGTAGGCCAGTGCGAGGCAGTCAGGGTGTCCGCAGTGGCGTGGGGCTCTGGGCATTAGAGGCTCACCTGTTTCTGTGTCCATTCGTGTCGGGTTCCGGTGCGCCACGCTGTGCGTGGTTGTGTGCGTGGCTCACCGTCGGGGTGGGCGATGAGCGTTGGTTGGTCGCGGTGGTCGACGAGGCTGGGCCAGCAGAACCCGATGCGGTGTCCGTGTGCGTTGGCCCAGTCTCTGATGGCGTAGTCGATCGGGCGGCTGCTGTGTTGGGTGGTGTCGAGCATCGAGGGAACGAGGTCGGTGCGGATGGCGAGTCCGACGCCGTGGAGGAGTACGTCCGTGATGAGCCAGTGGGCGCCGGTCTGGTCGGCGTTGGTGACGGCTTGGCGGATGCGGGTCTGCCAGTGCGGTGGTCGTCCTCGTCCTAGGTAGAGGGAGACGACGGGTGTGGGCGAGGCAGTGAGGGCTTGGTGGAGTTGGTTGCGGAATCCGGCGACGGGTTGGGCGTCGTCTTCGAGTGCGACGCAGAACTGTGCGCCCGGTGTGTGGTTGTCGACCAGCCATTGCCAGACTTTCCGGTGGTTGGCGGGGACGCCGAGGGTGCCGTCGTCGACTGACATGTATTCGGCGTCAATGGTTTCGGCGAGCTGCGAAGCGTGGTGTGCCCGGGTGTGGTGTGCGATGACGCCGACAGCGGTGTCCATGTGTGCCTGTCGTTTGTTGGTCCGGGTGTTCGTGGCCGCCAAAGGAGTAAGACGGCCACGAACACGGGCTCAGAGGGTGTGAACCCGCTGAGCCTCCACCTATTAGGTGCCGGGTTCCGGTGCGATCTTGACGACGGCCCGCTCATGCGGGAAGCCGAAGTCGACGCGCATGGTGGCGCGGATGCCGAGGCGATCGCTTTCGAAGTAGCGTGACGCGTCGACAGCCAGCTCGACGTCCTGGCGCAGCACGATAAACACGCGGGACATGTCGACGGCCCACACGGTGTTGGCCGGCACCACCGTGTCTGGCACCGAGTAGAGCGGAACGCCGAGGATCTGGCGGCGTGTGGGCCGCGTCGGATCCGGCTGCAGCAGTGGCTCATTGCTGCCCGATGTCAGCTTCTTCAGCTTCGACAACGCGAGCACGGTGGTGGCGTTGGCGACGAACGCAGTGACGTTGGCGCCGACGTTCTCCGCTTTCGACAGCGCCTCGGAGAACGGATCCACGTTGGTGATGGTGTCCGCATCAACGAATTGGATGTCATTCAGCGACGAGATACCAGCTGGACCGTTGGCGACGGTGTCGCCGAAGAAGGCCGAATCCACTTTCTTCGCGAGGTCGCGAGCGATGGACTGCCCTACAACGGTCTGCGCGGCCGGGGAGGAATCATTCGCGAGTTCGTTGGAGATGATGGACAGTGCGGCAAGCTTTTTCGGAACGAGGTTGATCTCACTCACACCGACATCTGAGGGGGTGATGTCGCTGCCCTCTGCAGTCCACTGTGCCGTGGTATCCGACGTGATGACGGGAATGCGGAAATCGTGCGAGTCGGTTTGGACGACCGTCGCGATCTGAAACGCAACGCTCGCCTGCTGGACAGGTTGAACGATGAGGGCGCCGACTTCCTCGGGACGGAGGATGCCTGCACCACCTGATGTGTACAAAGCCATAATGATTTAGCTCCTGGTGGAGGTGGTCAATTCTTGACCACGTTGGATTGGATTCCCTACAGCCACGGGCTGTTCGGGTTGCCCACCAGGGGCGGCGTGCGGGCGGATGCGGGCACCTGGCCTCGGCATCCGCCGCACACCCCATTCTACCGCTGGTTCACGCGTTGTGGGCGAGCCTCTTTCGTGGACTGCTTCAGAAGGTCCGTCCACGTCACTTGAGGATCTTCGGCGGTGATCTTCCCGTTCGCGGTCACCGTTGATGCGGGTGGCGCCGCGGGGGCGTTTCTCCGCCAGTGCCTATGCGACTCGAGGAGCGTGCGCGCCAGGTCGGTCACTTTGTCGGCGTCGATGTCTCCGTCGTCGTCGAGCACGTCTTCGAGTTGTGCGCCGTCTCGCCAAAGGTCGGCACCATCTGCCAGATGGTCGGCGGCGAGGCGTTCAACTTCTCTGCGCTGCAAGGTGGTCAACCTGTCGGTGAGTCGGTCGCGTTCAGCTTCGGTGTCGCGAAGTCTGCGCCGATATTTCGCCGCCTCCTTGTCTTCGGGCGCCCGCTCCTCCTCGGGCTCAGGTGGAACATTTGTTACACCTGCGTCGGCTTCAGGTGTGGCATTTGCCCCAGGTGCGTCGGCTTCAGGTGTGGTGTTTTCAGTCATCGTTGTTCTCCTTCGGTTGTTGGAAACAGTCGGCCACGTCGTGCCGTAGGACCGCGAGTACGTCGGCGCGGTCAACCTCGAGGTGGAGGGCTAGCTGCGAGGCGAGCATGTGAGCCGCTGTGACAGCCGTCGCGAGCATCGTTTGTGTGTCGTCAAGGTTGTCGGGCATCAGCGCATCAGCCACCGCGTTGTCGTCAGGCTTCTCAATGAGGGATACGGTGGCGAGTGCTAATCCCATGCGGTCAGTCGTCATTCGAGTCTCTTTCGGTTCCGCGGCGGTGCGGCGGCGCGTAGAGATGGTGCGACGGCTCCACCACGCGCGTGACCACTGTGCCGTCGGAATACATGTGCGGAGTCGCGGTCCACGGTTCGAGGATGTCGTTGAATTCGCGGCGCGCTTCGGATAGCTCGGGGCCGAACTGTTGCAGTCGCCCCCAGACCCAGCGCAGGTCGTCGAGCATCATCTGTTCGGCGGCGCTGAGTTCGCGGTGCCCGTCGAGTGGCACCGTCAGGTCGATGTCGTCCATTTTGTTTACTGCTCCTTCATTGTTGGTGTGAGCGCATCGAGGATTCGGTGCGCCAAGACAAGGGCCTTGCTTGTGGGTAGGTCGAAAGCGCCGCCGATGCGGCACATGTCGCCGTGGATCTCCACCGTGGGTGCGGGCCGGCATTGAAAGCACAGGCCCGAGGCCGACCGTGTGGTTTCGGTATGGCATCGCACGCATGGCCGCTGGTTCTGCTTGCTTGTCATGCCGCCTCCCGCTTTTTGTGTTGGTAGCGAACCGTTCCGGCGATGACACCGATAGGCCGCTGCGACGGCTTCAGCGAATCCACCCACGCGCGGCATTGATCGAGCACGGGGCATTCGTTCAGGCAGATGCTGACCGCGAGCTGGTGTCGGTCGTGCGGGTCTTCTGACTGCTGTCCGGGCTCGCGTTCACGCTCCGGGTCGAACAAGTCCCATCGGCCCCAGCAGGCCGCGCCGGCAAGATCAGGGATCCCGAAAAGCGCGTTGACCAGACCGTTCCACTCGCTCATATCTGTGCTTTCGCCGTAGCGACCGCAATGCAGCGGCCACACACCCTGCGTTCGCGGGCCGCGTGCATGTGGTCGGGAATCTCGCGCCCACAGCTAGAACATTCGACCGGCGGACCTTTTGAATCGGTTACAGCGGTTACACCGTGCGACTTGGGTACATCGAGCAGCGGCAGGGTGTCCCTTTCAACCCGGTGGGGTTGGTTGACCCGGTTATCCAGGTTGTCACCGACATAATTGAGTTCGCGGGTATCTCCTGATGCATCTGCTACATCTGCTCCCGTGGCCGAATCTGTAGTGGGTGTAGCGGATGTAGCGGATATGTCCGGTCCCATCGGGCTAGGTAGGTAGCGCTTCCAGGCATCCTCGAACTGCGCTTGGGTGTAGCCGCGAACCCCACGCTCACCGACGTGCTGCTTGGAACCGATGCCGTACTTGTTCAGTCGCTGTGACAAACCGCGGCTGTCGAGGGATTCACCTCTGCGGATTGTCGACCAGGGCGACTCGTCCATGCGGTTCAGGTCCGAGAGAAGCTGCTCGGTTGTGAGCCCTTCTTGACCGGCCGCGGTGAACGCCGTCCTGATGTCGCGCAACAGAAGCAAACCCAGACTGGGAGTCCGCTGCCGAGAAGCCGCTACAAGCGCTACAGCCGCTACTCGGGCGCGCTGCGGCCAGTCCCCGCCCGCTAGGTTGGCGACTGCCAGTAGGGCCTCCCACACGTCGGCGTCACGGTCGGCCACCTCGGTGGGCATGTCCGGCCAGAAGTCGCCTGTAAGCCGCTCGGTTGCAGCAGCCGCCCAACCGGCCAGCCAGTTGCGCAGCTTCTCGGCTTCGCCGCCGTTGACACGCAGCCGCCATGGCTCAATGTGTTCGTCGGGTGAGCGGCGACGCATCCGAACGATCACCGATCGAGTCATGATGGTGTCGGGCAGATCATCGAGACCAGCGAGGGCTACCGCGCAATACGCTGGCAGTTCCTCGGTTTCGACGACCTTGCCCCGCATCACGCATCGGCCCGCGGTCGCGCCTTTTCGGTGGCCGGCGTTCAGCATTCCGCGGATGTCCTCGTTGTCCTTCGCCCTGGGCCCGAACACCGTGTCGATCTCGTCGTAGAGGATCGTCGGCCTGCCTGCCTCGTCGGACACCTTGCGGAACAGGTATGCGGGCGTGGTGTTGACCGCGTGCACAGGCCGGGGCACTAACGGTTCAGTGACCTCGAGTGCGCGCGATTTTCCGCTGCCGGGTTCTGGTGACAGGAACGCGATGCGCGGGGTCGACTCCCACGCATCCATGAACCAGCAGTGGACGATCCACAGCACGTGTGCGACTAGCGCGTGTGCGCTCGGATAGGCGACGAACCGAGCCAGAAACGTTTCGACCGCGTCGAGTACTTCGACTCCCCGATCTGGGTCTTCCTCGGCGTACCACTCGGCGAGCTCGTCGGAACGATCAGTGCTCATCGGTTGGCCCCCCGCTTCATCCACGGACGGGCAGCGAAGTAGTCGGCGCCCCGCCTCACATCACGGGCAACCTTCAACCAATCACCAGCCGAGGAAACATCATGTGAGGCTTCGCAACTGACGATTTGGCCGTGTTCCAAGCGAAGTGCCCAGTGCTGGGCCGCATCGAGTACGCTCGCCCACTTGACGCGGTCCCGATCATCGAGTCCGCACCATGCAGGCGAACCGAGCATGGGCCAATCGCCGACCAATTTCAGCTTCGGCAGAACGAATGCGTGGACATCTGCCCAACTCACTTGCTGTGACGCGAGTTCGTAAGTCACTCGGCCACCACCCTGGCGTGACATTTCGGCCCGCGGTGCCGACGGATCGAACCCAGCGTCGTCAACGGGTGCCCACAGTCGACACACTTCGTCGACAAGCGGAATCCACGCGCAGCAGCCCGCATAAGCAGTTCGATGTCTTCGCGGTCCTCGACTGTCAGCGGTTCGTGGCGCTGAAGGCCTAGGAGGCGGGTAAAATCAGTGTCACTGGTATTTGGAAGGGGCCGGGTTCCTGTGGCGGGGCCCGGTCTTTTCGTTGGATTCATCCGGCCGCACCGCCGCGGATTGGCTGCTTGAGTGCCTCAAGATCCGTACGCGTGATCCGGATCAGGCGTGAGCCTCTAAGCCGGTGCGCCGGCAGGCTGCCGTCAGCGATGCGTTCGCGAATGAATTTCTTGGATACGTTGAGTTCGACCGCTGCTGCGGCGATGTCGAGAGAATTGGTTTGGTGTTCGGGCATGGCTCGCTCCAAAGGAATTACCTTGGACCGAGCCTGATTTGCCGCTGATGGACATTTCGTTCCTCGCCAAGGCATATGTAGTCAGGGACTACGGCCTTTGGCGTCGCGCGGCCCTTGAGATGCGCATCGCGCGCACTAGCCCGTCTCGGGCTAACCGCCGGAACTGGCGGCCTCGCAGGTCCTCCCTTTCGGAGTGTCCATGCCGACTGCCGGGTCTCCTTTTCGGATTCCTAACAGTGCCTTCAAGTTAGCACGACAGGCGCAGAGTTCCCTGCGGTTCGCTACAGCGGCGTGTCGTCCGCAAGCCGCGAGAGGGCGGCGGCGATTTGCTTGTCTCGGCCCGCGGCTGAATGTTGATACCGCAGTGCAGCGGCGGGGGTGCTGTGCCCCAGCCGGTCCATCAGTTCCTTGAGCGTGGCTCCGGTCATCGCAGCGAAAACGGCACCCGAATGCCTCAGATCGTGCCAACGCAAGTCCGGTCGGCCAGCCTTGACCCGGGCCTTGTAGAAGTGCCGGTACAGGGTTGAAGGCTGCAAGTGTCCACCCGACTTCGCCGGGAACAGCAGTGAGTCTTGTTTGGCGTCAACGTATTTCGACAGGTGGTGCTCGACTGCGGGGATGATGTGGGGTGGAATCGTCACGATACGAATCCCCGCATCGCTCTTGGGTTTTCCCACTTCCCATCCCCCATCAACCCGGACCGCTGCGCGACTGATGTTCACGACGGCGTCGTCCAGGTCGATGTCTTTGCGACGCAGTTCAACCAATTCACCGAAACGCATCGCCGCCCACGTTGCCAATAGCACCATGAGCCGGTAACTGTCGGGCATCGACTCCACAAGCGCCCCGAGTTGGATGGCGTTAAGCGGTTTGGGTTTGATCTTCCGCTCAGAGCTTCCGCCCCCGGCGATCATGCACGGGTTCACGTCGATGAGACGCTGACGACTGGTCCGGGCGGACTCGAAAATAGTCCGCAAGAGGCTGTAGGCGTGGGCCTTCGTGGTCGGTGTATCGGGCGCCGCTTTGGCGTACCACTTGTCCACCATCTCCGGAGTGATCGTGCGTAGCGGTTTCTTACCGAACGTCGGGTAGATGTGGCCTTCGAGCAGTTTGGTGTAGTGCTCCTTTGTCCGGGGCCGCAGCGGCCGTCCCTTGACGCGGCGGGTCTCAACCCAGGTTTGGGCGTAGTCCTTGAAAAGGGCGTCGGGTTTGCGTTTAGTCTCCTGGCCGGCGCCGGGGTTCCACAATTCTCGGTCGATTTCCTTGCGCCTGTCTGAGAGCCAGCCTTCGGCATCGACTTTGGCGCTGAAGGTGCGCGGCGCGGTGTGGAGTTGGTCGTCGGGGCCAATGTAGGCGGCTTGGTAGCGGCCGGACGGCAGCTTGCGTAGACGGCCGAACGTGCGGCGGTCGCGCGTCACTGTTTCTCCCATCCGTGCAATAAACGTGCAATAGGAGGGTACACGGCAGGGTACTTGCGGGTACGCCAGTGCACGGGATACTGTTTAGCGTGTCGCCAGTTCAAAGGCCTTCTTTAGCTGGTCAGACACACACCGGAGAAGTTGCACGGATACAAGTTCAATCCCAGTATCGCGCACCAGCATTAACGCAGGTAGCAGCCGGTTTTTACCGGAGAGTGCAGCAGCTTGCACCACATACGCACCACATACCTAGCTATGGCGTGGCGTTATCTAAAAGCGTGGCGGCGTCCCGCAATACTGAGCCGCATGGGTGAGGACGACCAAAGGCGTCGGCTGGCCGAGCTGGAGCAGCGAGTAGCTGCTGACAATGAGGCCCGGCGGGAGGCATGGTGGCCCAGCGCCAGTTCGATCGAGGCATTCGCACTCAAGGTGCTGGGCGCGTGGGAACTCTTGAAGTCCGACGTGAACTGGGCGTTCTTTCACGCGGTGGGCCGCGAAGGCCCGCCTGCCAAGTCCGACAAGCTGCCCGCGACTATCCGGCGAGTGGCTGAGATTTACAACATCCGCTGGCCCCATGAGGAGTGGTCGGCGGCATGCTTGCAGGCGGGCGACGTGCGCCACAGGTTGGCGCATCTGCTATATGTCACCAAGGTGGACAACGACTCTCCCCCGCCCAACCGGGCGATGGCCTTCATGCGCCTCGGCAAGCCGGGCGAGCCGCGCAAGCGCAATAAGCGGCCCGGCGAGCTGAGTTTCCGAGATGACGTCTGGTCCCAACAGTATTCGCGGCTCGACGCCGTCAGCGAGCATGACCTTGTGCAAGCGCTGAAGCAGATCCAATGGCTGGACGAGAGCTGCCGCTACCTGCAGCGCTTTGGTGAGTTCCTCAACGGCGACGACCCTTGGCCTGATGACTACGTGGTGCCTAGCTGGGAGCGAGACTTAGTGCGGTGGTGGTTTGACGACTGGGGCGAACCTGAGACCACAGAGTTGCGTGCAGGCCAACTGCGCGCGGTACCGCTAACTCAGCACTGACAGCCGCCGTGCCGCTACGTGACCGGCCTGCTCCACCCAGTGCAGCCCGGCACCATCACCGTGTAGGTGTAGGGAAAGTCCATGAGGGCGTAGTCCTCGTGCGCCTCACTCCAACGGGCCGTCCCGGTGCCGTCGAGGCGCACGCTCTCGGCGATGAGCTGTTCGTTGTCGGCCAGCTGCGAGGCGGCATCCTTCAGGGCTGCCGCGGTGGCTTCGTGCGCCTTGCGGCGGGGGCCGAGCGTGTTAGGCACCGTGACGACGCCCTTTCGGGTTTCACACATGCCCCCTAATGCTGCCGCATCAGCCGCCCCGCGCGTGACGGCACGCCGCCCATAAGGATTCCATGTATCCGTCGTAGTCTCAGGCGCATGGACTGGTCCACTTTCGGGACCGTTGTGGTGCCCATCGTCTCCGTGCTTGCTACCGCAACTGTCGCAATATGGACCAAGCGCATCGACGCGGCCACGAGGCGGGACGACCGCCAGCATGAGCGAGCCTTGAACTTCGAGGACCGCGTGTGGCAGGCGAAAAGCGATGCGTTGCGCAGGCTCATCTCCGCGTGCCGCAGCGTCAAGCGCAAGGCGCAGATAGCGCAGCGGCCCGGCTGCGAAGAGGACGACTACATCTCCTGGCGCGCGCGCCTGACCCTTGAACTGTACGGATTCAAGCAGGCGCTCGGCGACGAGGAAGGCGTCAGCGACATCGTGGCGTACGCAGCCGAACCGGTGCGAGACGCTGTCGATGACATGCTCGCCCACATAACTGACCTAACTCGTCCGCACGCCGTGCATTTGACCACGATGCAGAACGCCGAACGGACACTCGCACGAACGCGGCGAGCGGAAGAGTTCGAGTCGCGGACCGACGCGTCTCAACGTAAGGCCGAACATGACCGGGCCCTGAGGCAGCTCAGTAACGCCGTCCAAGAGATTGGGACCGGCACGGCTGATGTCGATCTCGACGCCTGGGTTGGGCGGTGCAACCGGATCATCGACGTTGCGCGCCAAGATCTGCAGGGTCGTTACTGATCAGGCAGACCAGCATTCGCCCCTAGGCGGCGCAGCGCCCGTACACCGAGTGCGTCGCCGTCGCAAGCAGCCTGGTACGCCGCAGCGAAGGCAGCCGCCACGGTGTCTTGGTGGAGCCCGGCGGCCAGCTGCCGCTGCACCGCCTTCACCACACCGCGCAGAGAAAGGCTCAGACCGGGCTGCGCCGCGATGGCGCGGTAGCTGTGACCCTCCAGGTAGAGCCGCAGCAGCTGCGCATCGCGCGCCGCCCGCGCAGCACCGTCGTAGACCCTCGGCACCCGACCTCCCTACTGGTACACACCTCCTAGCGAACATGTGCCCGGCGTTCACTCCACAAGTAATCAAACCGCCGCCAATGTCACAACAGAACACATCGTTCACCAGTGCTAATGTCGGAAATTCCGCGTCGCCACCGCCGTTCTCGGTGTTCACTTTTCGCTGGGGAAACGCGCTTTTTTGCGCAGTTCGCGGGGGTAGAAAACAGGATCCAGAAGGCTCGGGGGCCGTGAACGCGTTACAACTTTGGAGGCACCCCGCCCCTTCAAGTACGCACTTGCGCGCTCGAACCGCAGGGGCCGCCTGTGTTCACGAGCGCGCCAAGCCGAGCTCGTCAACTATTTTCCAAGGGCTTCTGACCTCGACCGCAGTAGCGGCGTTGCCCCCGCCGAACCACCAGAGGCATTTGTCGAAGGCGCGGAACGGTGCGCGCGGCTCTAGCGAGCCGACCCATGCCGGGTTCGCGGCGGTGACGTTTCGCGCGGCCCGGACCAGCTCACCCGCTATGTGGGCGTAAGCCTCGGGATGATCCCGGACTTCTGGAATACCGAGGCTCGACCGAACGAAACTGTCGTAAACAGGGATGCGCCATGGCAAAAGCCAGTGGAGCACCTTGGAGGCGAGGGAATACTCGCGCCGCTGCACGCCCATCGCAATGGTTTGTCGGACGACCGTTGCGACCAGGTCGATTGCATACTCTTCGGCGCCGGCTGGCGGCATGTCGACTGGCCCAAACAGCTCGGGTGTCCACTCCAAGGTAACGAGAGCTCTTGCCATCGCGGATTTGGTTTCGCGGCGAACGCCTTGAACGCCCCACCAGCTCTTGATGGTCCATATGAGTGCTTCGACGGCGGGAGCCTCGTTATCGTGGTCGAGCAGCGCAGCACGGGAGTGCGCCGAAAGGCACCATAGGACCCGCTCCATCTCGCCGTACCTGGCGTTGAACTCTCGCACCGCCTCAGCGAGCTCGTGCTCAGACAGTTCGTTCAGTTTCACTCGCAATGATCACTCCGCCGATTCGCAGTTTGTGGCGCCGGTTCGAGCCATTTAACAGCCACTCCGGACACTAGTGTCGGGTTACGTGGAGCATCACCTGAGCATCTTTCGTCCGTATGAGCGCGACGCCAAGCACGAAGACCAGCTAACGCGAGCAGCCCTAATTGTGTTAAAGCTGGTTCCTTTGGCGCATGCAGCGTTCTTGGACCTCGCCAAGTGTTATCCGCTGTCAGCTCTGCCGCGTCCGCGCTTCGCGATGCAAACGGAAAAGCTGGTGCCGCTAGACCCCGACGCTGAAGATCCGGAACTCGCCGAGCTTGTCAGCGTCTTCCTCGGGCCTCACGAGAACCTTGTGGAGACGCAGGAGCCGAATCTGGCCTCTGAACGCAGGGCCCGATACGACGGTGTTATCGAGTACGGCTCACGTCTCTTGGTCGTGATCGAAAGCAAGCTCTACGCCAACGCCAGTGACCAGCAATCGTTAGACATCAACACCAAGGGGATCGCCCCCAAGAAGAAGCGCAGGGTGCCTGTCAGGTGGCAGGAGCTCCTCGACCGCTGGTGGAATTTGGTGGAACTAGGGGTTCTCGGTCCCGCCGAGAAAGAAGTCATGAACGACTTCTTCAATAATGCGGAAGAGAACTTCGGTGACCTGCTGCCCTACACCGACCTCGAGCGTTGCGGCGACAACCGAGGGAGACGTCTGCGCCGCCTCCGAACCATCCTGGAGAAGGCGACCGGGTTCTCCGCTGAGGTCCGCGATGTCTTGGGTCATGCCGGAGTCAAGTTTCCGGCCAGCCAGGTAGTCGCCTTCGACCGAGTGAGCCTCTACATCGAGGGCGACAATCTCATCGTCAGTGTGTGGCCCGCCGAACTCGCTCCCCAGTACAAACGTGTCTACTCCGATCCGGAGAGGGCGGAAGCCCTCATCGCCTTGACCGAGAACCCGGCCTGGCAAGTAAACGCCAATCTTTACCTCGCCTACTGGCGGGCGAGCGGCCCTCAACGATGGTATCCAGCACGGCATGTGCCTGGTCCGGCATACGTGCGCCAATGGGTCAAAGACTTCCATGACCACCGCGCTGGACGCCGACCACGCGAAGACGTCAATGACCCGGAGTTTCGACACTGGCTAGTCGAGCACAAATACGCTATTCAAGCCGAGATGGAGAGCCTCGACGAGTGGGCAAACAAGCTACCAATGGACCACTTCGACATCCGCCCAAGCATCCAAGTTACGCGATCCTGGCAACTCGCCGACGCAGTCGCTCGGGACAGCACGGGCCAATTAACAGCGGAAGTCCACGACGCGATTAACGAGGTCCTGGCCGCCCTGGACGAGCCAAGACTTGAGGACATTCAGTCATAGCCACCAGCCTAAACCGCCACAGGGCGTCTACCACTTCGCCGCACCACTCAGCAAACCGCTCTAGCCCTGCAAACGCCGCCGCGTCACAAGCCCGACCGACTACGCTGAGTTCTCTAACTCTGCCAAGTCGGGGGACGTAATTCTCAGAGGGGATCGACGATGGCTTCCATCAACGATGTGATCGATGTGTTGCGGCAAGCGCCGACCAATGTCGACCGGGGGACGTTGTTCGAGAAGTTGATGGTGCGCTACTTCCAGTTGGATCCAGCACTGACGCAGCAGTACGACATGGTGTGGCGATGGATGGACTGGCCCGACCGCAAAGGCAAGACTGACACCGGCGTCGACCTGGTGGCCCGCGAACGCGACAGTGGTGAGTACACCGCCATTCAGTGCAAGTTCTACGAACCGACCCACACCCTGTCCAAGGGCGACATCGACTCGTTCTTTACTGCGTCGGGCAAGAAGCCGTTCACCAACCGAGTGATCATCTCCACCACTGACAAGTGGGGCAAGAACGCCGAGGACGCGCTCAACGACCAGACCACGCCGGTGCAGCGCATCAACATGGCCGATATTGCCGAGTCGCCAATCGACTGGGATATCGCCTGGCCGCAGGGCCACCTGACCATCGAGCTGGCCACCGCCGAAAAGAAGCAGCCCTGGCCTCACCAGGTGGATGCCATCGAGGCCGTCTTGAAAGGGTTCGCTATCGGCAACGACCGGGGCAAGCTGATCATGGCCTGCGGCACCGGCAAGACCTTCACCGCACTCAAACTGGCTGAACGCATGGCCGCCGATGCCGAAGGCAGCGCGCGAGTGTTATTCCTCGTTCCATCAATCTCGCTGCTGAGTCAGTCGCTGCGGGAGTGGACCGCCCAAAGCGAACTGGATTTGCGGGCCTTCGCGGTGTGCTCGGACACCAAAGTCGGACGGCTGCGTTCCACTGAGGACTTCAACATCCACGACGTGCCCATTCCGGTCACTACCAACCCGACGAAGCTCGCCGACGAGATGAGCCACCGCAAACGCGCCAAAGGATTGACGGTCGTCTTCAGCACCTACCAGTCGCTGCCAACTGTGGCTGAGGCGCAGATCCTCGGCGTGGATGACTTCGACCTGGTGATCTGCGACGAAGCCCACCGCACCACCGGCATCACGCTCGCGGGCGAGGATGAGTCCAACTTCGTGCGTATCCACGACAACGACTACGTGAAGGCCGACCGCCGCCTGTACATGACGGCCACTCCACGTATCTACAGCGACTCCGTCAAGGACAAAGCCGGCCAGCATTCGGCGGAGCTGGTGTCGATGGACGACGAGCTGCGATACGGCCCTGAGTTCCACAACCTGACTTTTGGTGACGCTGTCGAGAACGGCTTGCTTACCGATTACAAGGTTCTGGTGCTGACCATCGATGAGGCAGTGATGAAAGCACCCTTGCAGCAGCAGATGGCCGCATTCGGCGAACTGCCCCTGGATGACGCATCGAGGATCGTTGGCTGCTGGAACGGACTGGCTAAACGCGCTGGCGCCACCGTTGACGGCACCCCTAGCTTCGCTCCGAATGAGCCGCCGATGCAGCGGGCGGTCGCGTTCGCACAAGACATCGCGACTTCCAAACAGGTCGCCAGCCTATTCCCCCGCGTCGTGGAGGCATATCAAGAATCGCTCGATGCGCAGGAGAACGAAGGCCACCGGGTTGAAGAGACCAATCGTGGCTTGGTGTGCGACGTTCACCACGTTGACGGCACCTATAACGCGCTGGAACGCAACGCCGAACTCGCGTGGCTCAAATCTCCTGTCGCCGAGGGCGAATGCCGCATCCTCACCAACGCCCGCTGCCTGTCGGAAGGTGTTGACGTTCCAGCGCTGGATGCGGTGCTGTTCCTACATCCCCGCAAGTCGATCGTTGACGTCGTGCAATCCGTGGGTCGGGTCATGCGGCTGTCTCCCGGCAAGGACTACGGCTACGTCATACTGCCCGTCGCTGTGCCTTCCGGCATCGACCCCGCCGACGCGCTGGCCGACAACGTGCGATTCAAAGTCGTCTGGCAAGTCCTCAACGCGCTTCGTTCCCACGACGAGCGATTCGACGCAATGATCAACAGCATCGCCCTCAATACCGGCGGCAACGCCAAGAGCGGAGAGGGCAGCAACCGGCTCCTCGGCGCGCACATCGGTCCCACGGCAGACGACCCAGACACCGACACCACTCTTGCCGCCGGTCCGGCACAGATGGCCTTGTTCTCACTGTCGCAATGGCAAGAAGCCATCTACACCCGCATCGTCGACAAGGTCGGTACCCGCGTGTACTGGGATCAATGGGCCGCCGATGTCGCTGATATCGCCACCGCCCAGATCACGCGCATCAACGCCATCCTCGACGCGCCCGACACCGACCCTCGGGTTACTGCACAGTTTGATCGGTTCCTGAAAGGCTTGCGCGACAACCTAAATGACTCCGTCGGTCGCGACGACGCGATCAGCATGCTATCTCAGCATCTGATTACCAAGCCAGTTTTCGACGCCTTGTTCGCAGGTCACGACTTCGCCACCCACAACCCGGTGTCGCAAGTCATGCAGGACATGGCTGATGCGGTGGACGGCGCAGGCTTGGCCGCCGAAACCACGCGGCTGGATAAGTTTTATGCCTCGGTTCGCGCCAGAGCCGAACAGGTTGTTAGCGCAGAAGGTAAACAACGGCTTATTGCCGACCTGTATCAAAAGTTTTTCCAGACGGCGTTCAAGAAGCAGTCGGACGCGCTCGGCATCGTCTACACACCCGTCGAGGTGGTGGACTTCATCCTGCGCGCCGCCGATCACATCTGTCGGGATCACTTCGGGCGGGGCCTGACCGATGAAGATGTGCACATCCTCGATGGCTTCACAGGCACCGGCACCTTCGTCACCCGCCTGCTTCAGTCAGGGTTGATCCGGCCTAACGATATTAAGAAGAAATACTCACATGAGTTGCACGCCAACGAGATTATGCTGCTGGCGTATTACATCGCTGCTGTGAACATCGAAACCACCTACCACGCGCTAACGGGAGAATCGGCGGACAGCGACGCGTATACACCCTTCCCGGGCATTGTCCTCGCCGACACTTTCCAGATCCATGAAGCCGACGACACCCTCGACTTCGATGTCTTCGCCACCAACAACAACCGAATCACCGCGCAGCTGAAGACACCGATTAGCGTCATAGTCGGAAACCCGCCCTACTCGGCGGCCCAGGGATCAGCGAACGACCTAAACGCCAACACCAAATATCCGACTTTGGATACTCGGATCGAGCAGACCTACGCCAAGTACTCGACAGGGCAGTTGAAGAACAAGCTTTATGACTCATACCTTCGCGCCTTCCGCTGGGCTACCGACCGCATTGGAGATACCGGGGTCGTCGCGTTTGTCTCGAATGGAGGCTGGATCGACGGAAACACGGCGGACGGTGTGCGACTGACGCTCGCTCATGAGTACAGCGACATCTATGTCTTCAATCTTCGCGGGAACATGCGGAAATCTAACTGGAAGGAGGAAGGAGGACAAATCTTCGGCGCTGGTTCCCAGGCCACGATTGCGGTGTTCATTGGTGTCAAAGATCCCGCGCGAACGGGCCCCTGCAGGATCAGGTATAGAGACATTGGCGACTGCTTATCGCGTGATCAGAAGCTGGACATTATCGCCAAAGACGACATCGAAGCCATGGATTGGCAACCCATTGTTCCCTCACCAGAGGGAGACTGGATACATCAACGGGACGCAACCTTCGCGACTTGGCCACCACTCGGAGCGGACCGTGGCGATACGAGCCGGGTGCTTCGGGTTTTCACACAGCATTCGTTGGGGCTCTTCACAAGTAGGGATGCCTGGTCGTACAACTTCTCGCGTAACCGTCTGCAAGACAACCTCAATCGGATGATGGACAACTACCACACCGAACAAACCCGCTTCAATGGGTTTGTGAATCAAGCCGGTACAAAAAGAAGCGAAGCTTTAGTAAATGACTACCTTACCGGTCGGTCCGACGCTGCCAGCGCTTCCTACATCAAGTGGTCAGCTGGACTTAAGACCCGCCTTTCGCGCGGTAGAAGCATCGAACTCAACCCCGGCGAAATTCGGTCCTGTAGCTACCGACCATTCAACAGAATCTACGGATACTTCGATGAATCGTTGTGCGAGCGCCGGGGTTCTCTGGCATCGTTTTTCCCGACGTCGCAGCACGAAAACATTGGTTTCTACTTGGTGGTAGCAGGATCCGAGAAGCCATTCTCTGCACTCCTCACCGATTCAATCCCCGATCTAGCGTTCTGGGGCTCATCAGGTGGCCGCTACTTCCCCCGCTGGACCTACGAGAGCGCCGACAGTGATGATGGTTTTGACTTCTCTGCTGGCGAAGAGGTAGATCAATGGGGGTACAGGCGAGTCGACAACATCACCGATGACTTCCTCACGCAGTACCGGACTGCGATCGGCGACGATGTAAGCAAAGACGACATCTTCTACTACGTGTACGGCGTCCTGCACGACCCCGACTACCGCATCCGATACGTCGCCGATCTCAAGAAGATGCTACCCCATATCCCTACCCCGGAAAGCGTCGAGCGATTCACGACCGTTGCCGAGGTTGGCCGCCGGCTCGCGAACCTTCATCTGAATTACGAACGAGCCGAACCGTACTCACTCAACGTTGAAGTACGTCGCGGCGCAGGCTTGGATGACCGGGAAACGTGGCGCGTCGACAAGATGCGCTGGCGCGCTAAGGGTGACCGCTCAGCCATTGTGTACAACAGCAGAGTCACGATTAGCGGCATTCCGGACCTGGCGCACGACTACATGCTCGGCTCGCGCAGTGCGCTTGAGTGGATCATCGAGCGTTACCAGGTGAAGGCCGATAAGGCATCCGGCATCGTCAACGACCCCAACGACTGGTGCGACGAACACCAAGACCCCACCTACATCGTCGATCTCATCAAGAAAATCACCACCGTTAGCGTCGAGACCATGAAGCTCGTCGATCAGCTCGGTGCTGCACAGCCGACCGAAGTGTCCGCGTCAGTGTGACGCGATTATTTAGGAAGGTGACATGCCCACTGAGATAGCCCTGTGGCGAGTCGACGACGATCCTGTGCGCGTGCATGCAACATCCATCGAATTGGAGAGCAAGCTCGAAGACATAATTGAGTCGGATCCCGCGATGCTCGGTGAGTCACTGTTGATCATCGGTCGCCAGGTTAAGACGGACTCCGGCAAGATTATCGACTTACTAGGTATCGATGGTGATGGTGCAGTTCACGTCCTGGAACTCAAGCGTGACCGCACGCCGCGTGACGTAGTTGCACAGGTCCTTGACTACGGGTCTTGGGTCGAGCAACTTACGAATGATCAAGTCCGCGACACCTACGAACATCATTCGCCGGGGAAGGACGGCCTGAACTTCGATCAGGCCTTCGAGGCCAGGTTTGGCGCCAATCCCCCTGAGACGCTAAATGATTCCCACATACTCACTGTTATTGCTAGCGACATGGATGCCTCGACAGAACGGATTGTCACATATCTGGCGCAGTACGGGGTTCCTATCAACGTGTTGTTCTTTACCTACTACGAAGATTCTGGGCACAAGTACATCGCTCGGACCTGGATGATTGATGATGCGCAGACGAAGGTCAGGAAGCCCGGCTCGGGTTCGGCGAAGAAGGAAACATGGAACGGCATCGACTGGTACGTGAACTACGGAGAGTATGCCGGTGGACGCCAGTGGGCGGATGCCCAGCAGTACGGGTTCGTGGCTGCTGGCGGAGCACCCTGGTACTCCCGCACTATTCGGCAACTGCCGCTCGATGCGCGAATCTTCGTCTACATTCCCAAAGTCGGCTACGTCGGGGTCGGAACCGTCACTGGACCGGCTGTATCTTTCAAAGACGCACAGCTTGATGTCGACGGAGTGTTAACGCCGATGAAGGGCCTGAGTTTGCAGGGCAACTACGTCCACGACCAGGAGTTCAAGGGCGAGTTATATGAGGAGTGGATTGTTCCGGTTTCGTGGTCGAACGCAGTCGATCAGTCGAAGGCGTTCTCTGTGCCAGGCCTGTTCGCAAATCAGAACTCCGCCTGCAAGTTGCGCAATCAATTCACGATCAATGAGGTGAGCCAGTACTTCGGCTTGGCCAGCGACTAGAAGGTCGGCGCAGTCAGCCCGGTGATCTCGGCGACGCTGCCCGGATAGCGAGCAGCCGAAAAGGCTAGGTAGCCGTAGACCTGCAGACGGACCGTCAGCTGTCCGGAGAGCGTCTCCGGCAGCGCGCGGGTCCGGATGCCGGACTCCCAAAGGATCAGATCGGATGCGCGGAGCACATAGATTAGATCCTCGTTGGCGCCGGGGCCATTCGCCGTACCGATGTTCGGGTCGGTGACGACCGGCAGGCCGTGCATGTTGCCGACCACCTGCTCGGCGGCCACCGCCGTTAGGATGCCCGCCGCGTTCTGCGGATGGTTCGAGGCCGGGAGGAACAGCGGTCGGTTCGTGGTGTCCAACAGCGCGAGGAACCAGGCCCACCGACGCGGATGCATCACGATCACGGTCGGTGGCATAAACCGCTTGGTGTGAATGCGTTGTACCGCATCCGCGATGGCGCCATACACGCCCTGCGTGTTGAGCGCACCCACCGCAACCGTCTCGATATCCGCGGTGCCGCGCACACCGAGCACTTGGCCGCTGGCCCCGGTACCCGCGAGCACCTGCATGTCAATCTGCGCTGCGTAGTCGGCCACCAGGTCACGGAAGACGACCTCGTCGAATGCGATGGGGCTCTGTTCGATGAGCTGGATTGCGAGGTCCTGTTGGCCAGCAACCGTGCGTACGGGGGCGTTCACGAACGAGTCCGTCAAGTCCTGTTCCACCACGTTGGTGTTGTCGCCGTTCTGAACGCCAGTCGCGGTCCCCGTCAGAACGCGCGGAATGTTAATGCTGTCCGTGCCAGCGGGAAGCGGCTGGTTCGTAACCACGTTGGCGAAGGCCCTACCGGCGCGGACCAGCTCGATGTACTGGGTCATCAGCCAGGCGGGCGGTACGGCGTAGCCACCCTGGCCGTCCGTGCGGGACAGGTCGCGGTACTCGGCGTACTCGGGCAGGGTCTGGACGTCCTTCGCATGGCGCATCAGGCGATCACGTGCGCCGCCGTCGAAATCGATGTTCAGCGACGCACGAACCAAATCCTGCATGTAGGACCGACCGTGCGCGACCGCTGCACTCTTGGTGTAGGTAGCCGACTCGAAGACACTCGTAGGCATCGTGATCCCTTCCTGGATCCCCGTGAGCGCAGCTGCACCCGTTCGACGGACACGTTGCCGCGCAACGCAACTGAACACTTACTGACTGAGAGCCGTTGAGTCGAAGCCTTACTGACACTAATGGTACGTTGGTACCAGATCATAGTTGGTCACCCCCGCGCCACGCGGCGTGGCGGCTGCGGTGCAACTGCCACGGGGGCGATCGTTTCGGCCTTGGCGCCAATGCAAACCGGTCAGCCGATTCCTGTTTCAGCAGCTACCCCTCAACCATGTGAACCCTGGGCAGCACCGCCTTTCGCGGCATTCTCCGCCGCGTCAGCGTGACGCCTGGCCGCCGCCGTGTTCGACTCGACGACCGCCGACCCTCGAATGATGTACGCCACCAGCGCGCGCCAGTCGGTGTCGGCCACCCACCGGCGAGTGGTGAGCGCCGCGCTCATGCGCAACAGCCGCCGGGTGGTACGCAAGTCCTGCGCACGAATGCGAGCGTCACCGCGCGCCTGACGTCGCACCTTGTCGCAGTCCGAGTGAACGAGACGCCAGCGCAGCGGCGGCATGTGCGGGCCAGCCACGCCGTGCTCTGCCCGCCACAGCGCCAGCGCGGCGGTGCGGCGCATAGCGGCATGGCGGTCCACCGCCGCGTAGCCGGGCCGCTGCGCCGTGATCAGTTGGCCACACCGCATGCACACCAGCTCGAAGGTGTCGCGGCCCGGCCAGGGTGGTGGCAGGTTGGCTGGGTCTGCTGCGGCGGCCTCGAAAGCCTCGATGCGCGCGCGGTGGCGCGCGTCAGGACCGCGATACCGGCGAATGGTGCACGGCTGGCCCGGCTGCGCACCGCACTGTGGGCACTCGATCTGCAGCGCCGCATCGCCTGTGGCGGGACGACCGCCGGCCAGACCGGTGTTGCCACCCTCGGGCGCCTGATCGGGCACTCCAGCGGTGACGCCAGCTGGTCGCGGTGCAGGCTGCGCGCTCATCGGCCACCACGCTGGGCCGCCCGCAGCTGGCGCCGCACGAATGCCCGGCCTTCCTGCAGCGCAGCCGCTTCCGTGTCGTGCGAGAACAACCCAACAACCTCGGCTACCTTGTCGCCGGTCCACAATAAGCGCCACTTGCCGGTGCCAGGGTGCTGCTCTGCGTCCGGCCCCAGTTGGTCGTCACGTGCGGTCATCGGTGATCTTCCTCTGTCGGAGTAGATTTCGGCATCGAGTTCTGCGGTGCGGCGCGCTATGGCGGCGGTCCGTAGTAGTGCGTCACGGCGCTCGGCCATATCCGGTGTGGTCAGCCGCTCGTTGCGGCGCATCAGGCGGCACTCGGCGCACCTGGTGGTGGTGTTGGTGCGCAGCAGCCGCGTGCTGCAGTCTCGGCAGCGCCTCACCGTAGGGACCGCCGCGTGTGGCGGCATGCCGCCAAGCATCGTTGTGGCGCAACAGGTATGGCGCCATGGCGCAACGGCTCAGAGGCCCACAGCCTCGCCGTAGCTACCCGCCGGGCACAGCCACGCCAGGCGGCCCCCGTTAAGCCGCCAGCGTTGACGCTGGGCCGCAGAACGCGCTGCGGTGGCGCGTGGCCAACCGCCAGGTGTGGGCCAGCTGGCTGATGAGCCGCCACCACACCCCACCACCGCTGAGATTTTACGCGCGGTCTTGGTACCCGGCTTAGGTACCCGACTTCCGTAACCACTTGAGCAGATTCGGTAGGGGTAACCGGGTGCGTCTTGCACGAATGTGCACGACGCGTGGGTTGTCCTCTGTGGGTTGTCCTCTGTGGGTTGTCCTTTGTTCCACGGCAGCCGTGTAAGCAACTACCACGGCTGCCGTGCAAGCAACTATCACGGCAGCCGTGATGGGCTGGCACGCACATGTTGCACGGAAACCGTGCCACTTGAGCACAACCGTCTTGCACGAAAACCGTGGAACACAATGGCGTTGGTCTTGCACGGAAACCGTGCAAGGTGTGCGCGGGCCTGATCACGTCGGCACCGTGCGCTTCCGTGGCGGCAGCGGCAGCGGCCTCGACCACTCCAACAACTCCGCATCGGTGAACCGGCGGCCACCGGCGCAGACCACGTACTCGCACCGCTTGGCAACGATCCTCCCGTCGCGCACGCATTGCCGCTTTACCAGCCGCCGGTCCTTGATGGCCCGGTCAATGGCATTGCGCGCACGGTCGCCGTTGCGGCCCCAGCCGAACTGGTCGCCTATCTGGTTAGCCGAAGTCTCCCAACGCTTCTGCGTGCTGTACCTCGACAGCAAGTAGGTGATCACCACGTAGCCGTCAGACCCCAGCGCCCGGTCGTGCGCACCTTCCCGGACAAGCTCGTCCGACAACCAGAACACGCCCTCACGCATGGGGTGACCAATGACCCGTATCGGGTTTCGCAGGCCCATCAGCGCACCGCCTTGGCTGCCGTCTGCTGTCGGGCCGGTGTGTCATGCTGGGCGCGTCTCGCCAGACGCTTAGCAGGCCGCCTCGCTCCCAGCGGGCGGCTTGCTTTCGTTGGCGGGCCACTCACCGGGCATCACCGCCTGTGCGCAGGAGGGCGGCCAGACGGTCCACCTGGTCGTTGGTGAGTGGGCTGTTCTCGACCAGCTTGGCGATGCGCTCGACAGGATCGGGCGCGCAAGCCGGGCCGCAGGGTTGGGCCAGGCGCTCTAGGTCGGCCACGTCGATGCGGATGCAGCGCGGGCCTGGCCGGACGGCGGGCAGACGGCCTTCGGCGATCCACTCGCGAATGGTCTTGGGCGCGACGGCAAAGTGGGCGGCAGCTTCTGCAACGGTAATGAGCTTGCGCGGCGGCGGCTTACGGCGGGACATGCGGTTTTCCTTCAACAAGGTTGGTGGGCCAACAGAATTCGTTGGCCTGCCCTTGCGGCTGGCCGTCCGCAGCTATGTGCCGCCTACCCCGACATCTCCTGGCCTAGACCCAGGGACCCGCGCCGGGTGGAGTGGTGCGCGGTTGCACTTACGGCACACAAGGTACACCGCCGCACTGACAGCCCGTTGTAGCTCGCTCTTGTGGGAGTGTTACCTGCGCCCCGCCGGGGCTTACTCGCCTTGGCCCTCGACCAATTTGGACAGTGCGGCGGCGATGGCTTGGTCGCGACCCTGCGCAGCGTGCTGGTACCGCATGGCGGCACCCACGGTCGAGTGCCCCAGCCGGGCCATCAGTTCGGCCAGGGTCGCGCCCGTCTGCGCGGCCAGCACCGCGCCGCTGTGCCGCAGGTCGTGCCACCGCAGGTCGTCGCGCTTGGCGGCGGCGCGGGCCTTGTAGAAATGCCGGTACAGCGTGCTGGGCTGTAGGTGGTTGCCGTTGTCTGCCGGAAACAGCAGCGAATCCTGCTGTACGTCAGTGTGTTTCGTCAGATGATGCTCGAGTACGGGCACGATGTGCGGCGGGATGGCGACCTCGCGCCGCCCAGCATCAGACTTCGGGTCACCCACCTGCCAGCCGCCATCAACGCGCACGGCGGCGCGGCGCACCCGCACCACCCGGTGCCCGAGGTCAACATCGCGGCGCCGCAACTCCACCAACTCCCCGAAGCGCAACGCGCACCACGAGGCCAGCAGCACCATGGCGTGGAACCGCTCGGGCATCGCAGCCACGATGGTGTCGAGTTCAGCCAGGCTGGCGGGCCGCGTCTGCGACTTGCGCTGTGCGGTGGCGGCGCCTCGAATCATGCACGGGTTGACCTCGATCAGCCGGTCGCGGTCGGTGCGTGCCGATTCCAAGATGGTGCGCAGCAGGCTGTACATGTGGGCGCGCAGCGTGGGCGCATCGTTCGAGGTCTTGGCGTACCAGCGGTCCACCGCTTCGGGTGTGATGGCGCGCAGCGGCGTGGTGCCGAAAGCGGGCACCAGGTGCTCGTCCAGCAGCTTGCGGTAGTGCTCGCGGGTGCGGGGCCGCAGCGGGCGGCCCTTCACCGTGCGAGTCTCCAGCCACCGCTCGGCGTATTCGGCGAAGGTGACGGCACGCTGGCGGCGCGGCTGCTGCTCCTTGCCCGGTGGGCTCCACAGTTCGCGGTCGATTTCGCGGCGGCGGTCCGTCAACCATGCCTCAGCGTCGAGCTTGAGGGCGAAGGTGGCGGGGGCCTCGTAGAGCACGCCATCGGGGCCGGTGTAGCTGGCCTTCCAGCGGCCCGAGCGGAATTGCCGTAGGCGCCCGAAGCTGCGCTTGGTGGACCGGGGTGGGGCTTTCTTCTTGGGCGGCATCAGGGGGCCTGTCGCGCGCTACTGTTGCACCACATATGCACCACATAAGGCTACCGTTGCGGGTGCTTAGGTACGTTAGAGGTACACGCAGTTTGAAGGCGTTTACGCAGGTTAACGAGCCGAACTCCCAGGTGGCACACCTATCTGGCAAACCGGGTGGGCACCTATTCAATCCCAGTATCGCGCACCACAGTTTTTGCAGGTCAGGACCGGTAACTCAGGGCCTTTCTTGCGTCTGTGCCCAATACGTGCCCAACACAGTCGCGTCGGGGCGTCTGCCCTCGCCAGATAGCGTTGCGCCATGTCACTCGACTTCTTCCCACGATTCGCGACAGGGCCGGTCTACTTTGCTCCGCCTGGCGGGACATGGGAGTTCAGTGGCACAGGCGCCATGTACCTGCGCTCGTACGTGATATTGACAGCGGCGCACTGTGTGCCCGATGTCGCTGACGCCATGTTCTCGTTCCGGTCGCCGATGGAGTCTTTCGCCCGAGTGGTCGAACAGGTGATACGCCACTCGGCGATCGATCTTGCAGCGCTCGTCATATCCAAAGAAACCGCCGCGCACCCGAATGGGGTCTACTCGGAAATCGGTCATCAGCTGGTCGATGGCGGCGACTTCATCGCGTTCGGCTACCCAGCCGAAGAGGACAGGCGCTGCGGTGCCGGGGTGGGGTCACCCGCCCTGGGTGCGGGTTGTTCGTAGCTCGACTCGACAGCGGACGCGATGATCGCATGCAGAGCAGAGCCCGCGTTCTGGACGTAATCGAACGCTGCGGCCTCGTTACCAACGTCGAACATTGGCATGAGTCGGTGACAGGACTTCGACAAGCGGCTGTAGTAGGTTTCGGCACCATGGCTGCGACTATGTCGTTCCGCGTAGAGCAATCGTCGAGTGCGCAGCCGAGCGTGCTTTTTGACACGTTCCTCGATGTGGAAAGTTGGCCGGGGTGGATGCCAACGGTGTCGACTGCGTCTTGGGAGCGGCGGGGCGCGCCTGTCACCGGCGTTGGCGGGATCCGGCGGGTTCGTATGAACGGCTCCACTGTGCGCGACGAGATCACCGACGGAAGCCGACCAAGCCATCACGCCTACATCACCACACTTCCAGGCTTTTGGCCCGTCAAGGACTACCGCGGTGACATCCGTATTCACGAACTCCCCAATGGAAGCCTCGTCATCTGGACCGCAACTTTCGTATCGCCCGTCCCCGGCCTAGGGAAGCCGCTGCGGTTCATGCTGCGGACATTGATCACGCGATTAGCGGCGGCGCTGGCGAAACGAGCAGAAGGCGGACGACAGTGAAGTGGGCCGCACTTCTCTGTCCTGCAAAATGTTCTTTTGTCCGGGTTGGCGGTCAACGTCCAGGTCCTCGTCGTCGTTGAGGCCTCGCGGCGGCGCTGCGCCCTACGTCCGAAAACGCGCGCCAACCGCGAGGCTGTCTGTGGGTGTCAGCGGTTGAACCCCGCGGCGTTCGTGCGTGCGGCGCGGTCGCGCGCCTCAGCTTCGGTGTCTGCTCGGAGTTGCGCGGCCCTCCGCGTGAATTCGTCGAGCGTCGCGAGTCGCAGCACGATCCCGCAACGGCTCAGGATCCACGCGTTGACCTCGGTCCTCTCGTCGCGGGCCAGCTCGTAGGCGGGTGCCAGTTCGGCCAGACGTGCCGGTGTCAGGGCGACGGTGCCGGTCGCGTTGATCCTGACGCCAGCGACAGCAGCGAGCGTGTGGAAGCCGTGTTCTGCTGCTGCCCATGCCTTGACGGCGATCTGCGCGGCGTGCAGTTGGCGCATGGTGTCGACGCCGCGCGCGACCGCGCCCGAAGCGTCCTTGAGGTTCAGGCCTGCTTCCGCGGCGGCGACAAGGTGCGCCGAGTGCTCGTCGAGCGCGTCGGACCAGCCGTCGAGAATGTCGTCGGCGTGGTCGTTGAGTGCGGCCGTGACCAGCTCCTCGCCGCGGCTGCGAGCGGCGGCAAGGATGTTCTGTGACGTGAGCTGGCAGTCGAGCGCCAGCCGTTGAATCCCCTTGTCCGCGTGGTAGTCGCGGCCTTCCTCGATGGCGCTGAGGACGGCGGCGTGCAGCTTCTCCTTCGTGCAGACGGTTTCTTTGGCAGCTTCGGTGAATCTTTCTGCCTGGTCGACCTTTTCGAGGAACGCGGGGGGCAGTGGGACGCCGAGAGTGGCGGCGGCGTTCGTGACGGTTTGGGCGCGGGTGTGCGCCGAGATTGCGAGCATGTTGGGGGTGTCCTTTCGGGGAGTATGCGACAGTCAGCTAAATCGGAATTCGTTGTGCGGAATCGGTTCTCGCGTCGGTGGAGTGGTGCGCCCGATAGTGCGCCCGCTCTTGAGGCCAGCCAGTACGTCGTCGTTGTCGTCGTCGAGAGTGGCGAAAAGGTCTTTTGCCCATTGCCGCTGCTCCTCGGTGTACTCGCTCGCGTCCTGGTCGGCGCCGTCGTCCTGGTCCTCGTCGTCGTCGGATCCGCCGAACAGGTTGCGGGCGAATCGGCGATCGGCAGCGTCGTGTGCGTCCGAATCCGATATGCGTTCGCGGAGTTGGTTTAGCTCGTCGTCGGTCAGGCTCGCGATCACGCGGGCTCGTTCTCGTCGGTTCATGACTTCCCTTCGATGTGTTGGCGTAGTGCCGTCTCGTCGACGAACCAGGAACCGGCGACCTTCCGGCCTCCGAGTTGCGGAGCCAGTCGACGCGCCTGCCTCAGCGACATGTCCAGGTGGGTGGCTGCTTCGGCGAGCGGCACAGTCGGTTGTTCGTCCACCGGCACAGGCTCGCTGATCGTGCAATCGCGGACGTCCGCGTGTCCGTTTGCGGCCATCGCGGCGGCAAGTTCGCAGGCCAACGCTTCGTAGGGTGTCGTGGAGAAGGGCAGGCCGGACAACTTTCGCTGCCTGATCGCCACAAGTGCGGCGTCGAGCGCGCAGCGCAGCGCTGGCCCGCTCAGGATTACGACCCCGTCGACCCGCAACAGACCGGACTTGCTCACGTCCTGGTCCCCAACGTCCGCCCGCTCGTCGTGATCACCTGTCCAGCGATGACGCCTGGCGGACGATGCGAGATCGGCAGGCCTTGCAGGTACTCGCGGCAGGGTTGCAGAACCGGGCACGTCTCACAGAGGCGCAGCGCGGTCGTGCGGGCGGTCTCTAGCTCCTGCCTGGTGAGTCGGCCGTCGACGCGGTACTCGCGGACGGTCCGTTCGTAGAGGTCCCAGCGGCCCGCGCAGCGGGCTCCCGGCAGGTCTGGCACGCCAGCGAGCAGCGCGCCGATGGTGTTCCAATCGCTCACGGCGGGTCACTCCTCGGTGTTGTCGGGTTGGTGAATTGGCTCGCTGAACGAGCGGGTCAGGTGAGCCAGCACGGCCTGGTGCTCGACGTCGGGCGGGCTCGGTGCGATGCGCATACGGGCGATGCACGGAATCGGGCGCGTCTCACCGTTGGGGCGCTTGCACCACCTGTGCGGCGGCGCTTGGCAGTTCGGGCATTCCCGGTCCATCGCCGCGTCGGTATAGACCTCTACGAACACTTGCGACGTCACGGCGCGGCCACCTCACTCCACGCGCACGCAGTCAGTGGGTCACCTGGAAGTCCCCGATTTGCGTAACCCCGTACGCAGACTCGGTAGGGGATTTCGATCGGTCGTGCACGCCAGTGCATGACCGGATGGAGTATTCCTAAGTACGTGGGTATTCCTATGTTGCACCCACGGGGGTGCACCTTAGGTGCACGGAAGCCGTGCAGCTTGCAGACCGAATTAGGTGCACAAAAAACCGTGCACCTCAGCAGCTTTCGACCTGCACGGAAACCGTGCACCTCGGCGGACTCTGTAGTGCACGGAAACCGTGCACCACGACCGGCCGTCACGGCTGCGCCTTCCGCTTGGATGGAAGCGCAATCGGTTCCTTGGCAATGACCAGTTCTTCATCGGTGAAACGGCGCCCACCGGCACAGATCACATAGGCGCACCGTTGCTTGACGGCTTGCCCGTCGCGGGTGAACCCGCGCCGCACAAGGCGCCCGTCGTCTTCGGCTCGCTGTATGGCGGCGCTGGCGCGCTCTCGGTTGCGCCCCCATCCAAGTTCGACCGAGATCTGAGTCGCCGACGTCTCCCAGGCCGGTTGACCCGCTCTAGTGGACGCCCGAGACAGCATCAACAGAATCACGGCCAGGCCGTCCGAGCCGAGCGCGCGGTCGTGGGCGCCGACGCGAATCAACTCGTCGGAGACCACGGTGTAGCCCCTGCGGATGGAGTCGCCGAAAACCTGAATTGGGTTGCGGTGTCCCATCGCATTCACACCACCTCGCCACGACGCGGCGTGGACCGTCGTGGCGCCGCGCGGGCGTTAAGCTGGTCGAAGTCCGTCGCACTGAACTTCGATGGAGCCGTCTCGTTCCCCGCGGGGCGGCTTTTTCGTTGGCCTGTCATCGCAGGACTTCTGCGGCTGCGCGTGCCGCGTCGGCGGCGCCGGTCAGTTGGTCGGCCAGGTCGTCGGCCCGCTCAGGCGTGACGCTGTACGGGTTGGTTCCGCTGCCGATCGCGATCACTACCAGGCCGGGACGCGATGCGTTCGGCGCGATGTGGACCTGTGGTTCGTCGGGGGGCTTCATGCCGCACCGGTCCGCAGGATCGCGACGATACGGTCGCGCTGCTCATCAGTCTGCGGATTCGTCGAGCGTTCCATCTCGTACATGGCAGAGGCGGCGCTAACCCTTGCGACCAGGCGTTCGCTCGAAGTGCCGTCCGGAGGATCTACGTAGAGCGCCCGCGCCCGTTGCCATACCGGATCGTCGACATGGGACGCGCGAGTCGCCATTAGGCGCCACCGCCGAAGGGCTGCATCACAACGTCGTCGATCTCGTTGAGGTCGACGCGGATAAGGCGAGGACCGTTGCGGTAGCCGGTAATTCGCCCGTCTGCGATCATCTGGCGAATCGTTCTTGGCGTCACGCCGATGTACTCGGCAGCGTCCGCGATTGATCCGTACCGGCGCCGATTCGGAGTGTTCTGCACGAGGGGTTCCCTTCTGAACAGGAACAGCCGAGCGACAGATAGACCATCTGGGTCTGTTCTGTGCTCGGCTGCCGGTTCAGCAAGTCCCAGTTTGGGACTCAGCGGGTGAACCCCGGTTCGGGGTGTGCGCCGTTCGTCTCAGCTTCTACGATCTCGGCGGTCCGGGGTTCCCGGTTGGTGGTGCGCCGCCAAATCCCGCCTGTGTAGCGGGCGTGTCGCCTGTAAGCCTCAATTAGCGTCGGTGTTCGGTTGTGGTTCCGAAGGTTAACAGATTGCCGCGACACGTCGCGTAAGGCCGCGTCTCCGCGTGCCCCTCATCCGTTCGCCGCCAGCTTCGACAGCAGTGCGGCGATCTCGCGATCGCGCCCCTGCGCGGCGTGCTGATACCGCATCGCGGCTTGCGGTGTCGAGTGTCCAAGACGCGCCATCAGTTCTGCCAGGCTGGCGCCGGTCGCCGCGGCAAGGACGGCGCCAGAATGCCGTAGGTCGTGCCATCGAAGGTCGTCGCGGCCGGCCTCGGCGCGGGCTTTGTACCAGTGCCGGTAGAGCGTTGACGGCTGTAGATGCTCGCCAACTTCGTTCGGGAATATCAGCGAATCGGCTTTTCGCTCAACGTACTTCGCCAGGTGGTCTTGGATTTGCGGGATGATGTGGGGCGGGATCGCGACGTCGCGGATACCTGCGTCCGACTTTGGCGTCGTGACTGCGAACGTGCCGCCCTGCGTGCGGACCGCCGCGCGGCGAATGCGGATCACTTCGTCGCCCAGGTCGACGTCTCCGCGGCGCAGTTCGACGGTCTCGCCGAAGCGCATCGCGCACCACGACGCGAGGATGACCATAAGTCGCAGCCGTTCGGGCATAGCGGCCGTGACGGTCGCAAGTTCGTCGATGGACGCCGGTCGGATCTTGTGGACGCGTTTGGCGCGGCCCGCGCCGGTGATCCGGCAAGGATTGGAGTCGAGCAATTCGTCGTTGACGGCGCTCGTCATGATCGTGCGGAGCAGACTGTAGGCGTGGCTGCGCATGGTTGGCCGGTCGACGAGCGCGGCGGCGTGCCACTCGCGAACGTCCTTCGGCGTGATGGCGGCGATCTGGCGGGCGCCGAACTCCGGGACCAGATGGTCGTCGAGGATCGCGCAGTAGTGCTCGCGGGTGCGGTCCTTGATTGGACGTCCGGCAACCTGTCGGCCTTCCACCCACGCGGCGGCGTAGGCGCCAAACGTGATCGTCTCCCGCTTCCGCTCGGCCGTCGCGTCCCACACCCCCCGGTCGATTTCGCGACGTTTCGCGACGACGAACGCCTCAGCGTCGATCCGGGCGCCGAATGTGGACGGCGCGGCGCGGCGCGCCCCGTCCGGGCCGGTGTAGCGGACCTGGAAACGTCCCGAAGGCAGCTTGCGGATGGTGGCGAAGGACCGCTTTTCGCGGGTACGTGGCATGGCTCTCCGTGGTGGTCAGTATCGCGGCGGCGTGCCCAATACGTGCCCAATGAACCTACATCAGGTTCCATCTGGCTCCACTTGGCTCACGCGATACTGTCCATCGTGTCGCCTGTTCAGACGCCCTCTTAGCAGGTCACGGCACTGCCCCGAAAACTACGACTGGCCTACTTCAATCCCAGTATCGCGCACCACATAGCCGCTGTTCAGCGGCTATTTCTTTGCCCTGGTGCCGGGCTTTTAGAAAGTTCCAAGGTCTGCCGAGAAGACTCGGCCTGCTACGGGTGTCAGGCGATACCGAGCTGCAACGAGAGGCACAGCACCATGAAGGCAACAAAGAGAATCGCGGTCGCAGGCGCCATATCAGGCGTAATGGGTTTGGCCGCAGTTGGATTCGGGTCGGGCGCGGCGAATGCGGACCCCGGCCTGGATGACATCGCACCCCTCATTCCCGGAGGGCTCAGCGAGGACTGGCAGTCCTATCTGCCGTTGCTCGACGACGTCGCCGACGTCGGCAGCATCGCGGGACTTGGAGAGCTCGGCAACATCCCGGTCCTTGGCGACATCGGCAACATCATTCCCGCGCAGGATCTTCTGGGACTCGCAGCGGGGCTGGGTTAGACAGCCGCGCGCAACAGACACCGGCCCGCTACTACCCCCCGAGTGGCGGGCCGGCCCATGTTTCCAAGAAAGATCCAAGGCCGACGACCGATGCTGATGGCAGTCAGTCAGCCAACTCGTCGGGAGCAAGTCATGAGCATCAAGCACGCCGCCGCCGCCACCGCAGCCGTCGCATTCGTCGGGTTCGGCGCATTCGCGTCGGCTCTGACCTCGAGCGAGTCGGCCGCCACCAGCACGACACCCGAGATGGCCAGCGTCCACTCCTGGGGCGAACTTTTCGCGTCTGCCCCACAGGATGAAATCAACCGCTGAGCGCAGCACCCTCGCCCGGCCATCCGAGCAGCGTTCCCTTACGGAACGAAAGTTGCGCCGTACCGGGATCTTGGCCGGTCGTTGACTGTACAACTAGGCAAATTGGTTTGCCCTGATGATTAGGCTCCCTGCGTTCGGGCTACCTAAGTTAACGGGCCTTTCGCCTTGCATCCAATTCGCACACCCGGCGCAGGCGGCTGGCCCAGCGAAGCCCCCGCGCTGGGGTCGGGGGCTTCGCACCCAAAGCTCTGCTTCGGAAATGGTTGCCCACCTTGGTGTCGCAACGCTGTGGTTTGGGTACCTACCAGGCATGGCGAATGAAGCGCTGTTCGCGACTGCGGGCCTTTTCGGACTGTTCGTCGCCATGTTATCGGGGGCGTTGTGGGACTCACGGTTGACCGCGGTACCGATCCGCCGTACTCGGTCACACGGTCGGCATTCGTTGCCGCGCTGACACCCGCCTGACGCGTCCGTCATCGAGGCGAAAGCACTCGAGCATCTCGGGGCACCGATTACGCTCGGAAGGCCAACCCGTCAAGACGACCAAGGTGTGGGACATGATCCGCGAACTCATCGCCGCCGCTGCGATCGCCGGCGCTGCCATCGGCGCCGCTCCACTCGCTGCCGCCGACAACCTGGCGTATCCCGACACCCCCGGGCGCTACCCGTCCGACGTACCCGGCATGAACTACGACGCGCATCTCACCGCGCCGTGCACCAACCTGGAGCGGTTCACATTCGGCCGCGGCCCCGGCGGCGAAGTCCTGCAGTGCCGCTGGATCGAGAACCAGTGGCCGCCCATCTACACCGGCTTCTGGGTCGCCACCTATGAGCTGTTCGGCGTGCAGGAAATCGGCGCGCCGTGCCCTAAACCCCAAGCGGCAGCACAACATCCCGACGGACGTCCGATGCTGTGTCTGGGCAATCGAGGGTGGCAGCCCGGAATCTTCACACGCGAGGGCTTTTTCCCGAGGTAAACGCGAGGGCGTTAGCGGCGCAGCGTCTCGCTCGGCGAGTTGCCGAACTTGCGTTTGTACATACTGCTGAACCGTCCCGCGTGCCCGAAACCCCACCTGCCCGCGATGGCCATGACGGTGTCGACCGAGGGGTCGGCGGCCTGCAATTCGCGGTGCGCCCTGCTGAGTCTCAGCCCACGCAGATACTCCAGCGGCGTCGCACCGACATAGCGCCGGAACGTGTACTGAACGGATCGCGGTGTGACGTTCACGTATGCCGCGATGTCGCTCAGCGTGATATCGCGATGCGCGTTCTCGTGGATGAACGCGATCGCCTGCCGCAGCAGGACGGGTTTGGTGGTCGTCGGGTCGACTTGTTCAGAGGACATTTCGCTCGATTTATTACCCGCATACCTCGCTGTAAAACGGGCTCGACACAGATCACACCTGAGACGATCGAGCGATGACCGAACGTATCGAGGTGCCACGCACCATCCCCGCCCCCGCTGCCGACATCTTCGCTGTGTTGTGCGACCCGCAGGGGCACGTCGCGATCGACGCCACCGGGATGCTGCAGGACGCTGACGGCGATCCTGCCCACGCGGTCGGCGACAGCTTCGTCGTACACATGGATCGCGAGGCGCTCAACGACTATCCGCTCGGTAAATACGACGTCACCGTCTCCATCACCGAGTTCGAACAGGACCGGTTGATCGCGTGGACCATCTTCGGTCAACTCAAGCCGGACATCGGGCACGTCTACGGCTACCGCTTGGAACCCGTCGACGGTGGAACGCTGGTCACATCGTTCTACGACTGGTCGAACATCGACCAGCATTGGCGCGATGCCAACATCTTCCCGATTGTTTCGGAGCTCGCGTTGCGCGGCACCCTGGGCATCCTCGATCGCACGGTCAGGCGCGGCTACCCAAAGGCGTCAACCAAAGGTTGACGAATTCGGAGCGTCAACCTAGCGTTGACGCAATGACCGAGCCTTCGAAAATCACCAACCCCGTCCGCCTCGACGACCTCATCGACGTCATCAAAAAGGTGCACGACGAACCGCTCGAGCAGCTCACCGACGCGGTACTGGCCGCGGAGTCCCTCGGCGAGATCGCCGACCACCTGATCGGCCACTTCGTCGACCAGGCGCGCCGGTCGGGGGCGTCCTGGACCGAGATCGGTAAGTGCATGGGTGTGACCAAGCAGGCCGCCCAGAAACGGTTCGTCCCCAAAACTCCCAACGACGCCGACGCGCTCGATCCCAATGCCGGCTTCAGCCGATTCACCCCGCGCGCACGCAACGTCATCGTCGAAGCCCAGAACAAGGCCCACGACGCGCGGAACACCGAGATCAACCCCGACCACCTGCTCTTGGCGATGTTCGTCGACCCCGACGCACTCGCGGTGAAGCTGCTCGCCGGCCAGGCCGTCGATGCCACCAAGGTCAGCGCGGCGGTGTCGCTGCCGCCGGCAGCCGACGGCGAGTTGCCCGCGCTGACGCCGTTCGACGGCGCGGCGAAAAAAGTGCTCGAATTGACGTTCAGGCAGGCACTTCGCCTGGGCCACAACTACGTCGGCACCGAGCACATCGTGCTCGCCCTGCTCGAGGCCGAGGACGCTGACGGCCCGCTGCACCGATTGGGCGTTGACCGGGAGCGCTTCGAAAACGACCTGACGACCGCCCTGGAGCCGTTCACCAAAAGCTGACCTCACATCGCACACCGTCGCGACGTCTACAGAATGTGAAAGTGCGTCCGTTCGAAGAGGTAGTCGCCGAACACGGTGCGACGGTGCTGCGGGTGTGTCGTGCCGTGGTCGGACCATCCGACGCCGAGGACGCCTGGTCGGAAACCTTCCTTTCGGCGCTGCGGGCCTACCCGAAGCTCCCCGACGACGCGAACGTCGAGGCGTGGCTGGTGACCATCGCGCACCGCCGCGCGCTCGACGTTGGACGCGCGCGCAGCCGACGGCCCGTGCCCACCGACACCCTGCCCGACCACCCCACACCGCACGCCGATCCGGAGGCCGGAGACCCCGACCTGTGGGCGGCATTACGACAACTGCCGACCAAGCAACGCCAGGCCGTGGCCTACCACCACATCGCCGGCCTACCGTACGCCGAGATCGCCCCACTACTCGACAACTCTCCCGAAGCCGCCCGGCGCGCCGCGGCCGACGGCATCAAGGCTCTGCGAAAAATCTATTCGAAGGACGAAACACCATGAGCACCAACCTCTTCGACGAACTGCATGTCGATGACGACACGATGTCGCGGTTGCACACACGGCTCGAGCAGGCGGCAGAAGCCGACGGGGCGCTCGACGTCGCCTACCGCACGATCGACACCCCCGTCGGCACGCTACTGCTGGCCGCGACGACGGTCGGCCTGGTCCGCGTGGCCTATGACATCGAGGGCCACGACGCGGTCCTGAACAGGCTCGCCGACACCGTGAGCCCTCGGATTCTGCGCTCTCCGTCGCGACTCGAGGACGTGGCACGGCAGATCGACGAGTATTTCGCCAAGCGCCGCACCGCTTTCGAGGTCCGAGTCGATCTCCGGCTGGCCGACGGCTTCCGGCGCGCCGTCGTCGAGCACTTGCGCGACATCGACTACGGCCGGCGGGAAAGCTATGCGACCGTCGCCGCGGCGATCGGCCGTCCGCGCGCGGTCCGCGCCGTCGGCACAGCTTGCGCCCATAACCCGCTCCCGGTGGTCATCCCCTGTCACCGCGTGGTGCGCTCCGACGGGTCGGCGGGTCAGTACGTCGGCGGGCCTCTGGCCAAGTCGACACTGCTCGAACTCGAAGCCGGCTGAGGGAATGAACCGGCAGCCCCAGCCGTAGAACATCGCATGAAGCTCAACGACGCCGCCCGCCAGCTCATCGGGGCGGGCACCGACGCCATCTTGGTAACGCTCAACCCCGACGGCAGCCCGCAGGTCTCCACGATCTGGATGGCGCTGGAATCGACGCCCGAGGGCGACGAGCTCGTCTCGGCTCACCTCAACGAGTACCGGAAGACCCGCAACGTACGCCGCGATCCGCGCGTGGCGGTGACAATCCTAGGCCCCGAGCGGCCCGGCCAACTCAGGGACTATCTGACGGTCACCGGCGTCGCGCGGATCGTCGAAGGCGGTGCTCCGGAACTACTCAAGCAGCTGGCCAAGGTGATGCTGGGCAGCGACGAGCACTTCCCGCCGCCCAACGCGCCGGCCGGACTTCTCACGCGGGTGCGCATCGAGAAGATCGGCGGCTCGGGACCATGGGTGTCCTGAAGCGGCTGTAACACGTTTCAGTCTGTGCCATCATGCGTGCATGCGTCGCTGGTTCGTCCTCCTTGCCGCCATGATGGTGACCCTCGCCGGTCTCACGGCCGCGCCCGCCCAGGCTGCGCCCGACGAGGCCGAGTCCGCGCCTTCGCCCATCGGCCGGCTCGGCGAGACGCTGCAGATCAACTTCGAGGGCCTGGTCGCCAACATCACCGTCAACAGCCTGGCCCCCTCACCGATCCCGCCCGGCTTCGGCTATCCCCCGCGGGCGCCCCGGTATGAGGTGTGGCGCGCTCAGATCACCGTCAACCCCGTCAAGGTGCCGACGCCCTACGCCCAGGCGATCACGTATCAGTTCCGCGGCGTCACCGCGACGGGAGATTCCTACGAGCCGCGCAACACCGACGCACCCGACTCGCTGACACTGGCGCTGATGAACGCTCCTGCCGGTTCTACCGTCAGCGGTGGGGTCTGGTGGGACTGCTATCGCGACCTCATCTCCAATGTCATCCTGCTCGACAAGGTCACCGGTCAACACCTCGCGCAATGGAACGTGGCCTAGGTATTGCACTTTGACGTGACCCCGGCCGTCGTCGCCGATCTTCCCGAACTCGCCGACGTCGCCGCGCGCACGTTTCCGCTGGCGTGCCCGCCGTCGGCGAGCGTCGACAACATCGCCGCATTCATCGACGAGAACCTGTCCGCGGACCGGTTTCGCGGTTACCTCACCGATCCCGATCGGGCAGTGCTCGTCGTCCGTGAGGAGGCGCGAATGGTGGGCTACGCCATGCTGGTTCGCGCCGACGACGGCATCGAACTCTCGAAGATCTACGTGCTGCCCGGCAGCCACGGCGCGGGTGCTTCTGCGGCGCTGATGGCGGCGGCACTGAATACCGCCAAGGAACTGGGCGCCGAGTCAGTGTGGCTGGGCGTCAACCAACAAAACGAACGCGCGCAACGCTTTTACGCCAAACAGGGGTTCACGATCAGCGGGACCCGCACGTTCCAGCTCGGCGAAGGCGTCGAAAACGACTACGTGATGGTTCGCCCCGTCTGACCCGCTGCCGTCAGCGCAAGCAGCCGCGATGTCGCGCGGAGATACTTCTTGCGGAAACCGCCCGCGAGCATCTCCTCGCTGAAGATGGCGTCCATCTTCGCCCCGGACGCGACGACGGGGATGCCCGCGTCGTAGAGCCGGTCGGTCAGCGACACCAGCCGCAACGCGACGTTCTGGTCGTCGATCCCGTGCACGCCCGTGATGAATACCTCGGAAACACCTTCGATCAGCGTCAGGTACCGCGACGGGTGCATGGTGGCCAGGTGAGCGCACAGCGCGTCGAAGTCGTCGAGCGTCGCACCCGGTGTGCGCGCCGCACGAATCGCAACCTCGTTGTCGCGCAACGGTTCCGGAGCGGCAGGCAGATCGCGGTGTCGGTAGTCGGGTCCGTCGATCCGCACTGTCGTGAAAATCGCTGCGAGGGTGTTGATCTCGCGCAGAAAGTCTTGAGCGGCGAATCGCCCCTCCCCCAGTTGCTCGGGAAGCGTGTTCGACGTGGCCGCCACCGATACCCCGCGCTCGACGAGTTGCGACAGCAGTCGCGAGATCAGCGTCGTGTTTCCCGGATCGTCCAGTTCGAATTCGTCGATGCACACGACGACGTACTCGGCCAGCAGCTCGATGCATTCGACGAAGCCGAAGACGCTCGCCAATTGCGTCAACTCGCCGAACGTCGCGAACGCCTTGGGTTCAGGCAGCTCGTAGTACGACGACGCCAACAGGTGGGTTTTCCCGACGCCGAAGCCGCCGTCGAGATAAATGCCGACGCCGGGCAGCACCTCACGCCTGCCGAACAGCTTCTTCTTGCCCGCCCGCCGCTCGACCGCCTGCGCGCAGAACTGTTGGCAGACCTGGACCGCCGCGGCCTGCGTGGGCTCGGCAGGGTCGGGGAGATAGGTGTCGAAGCTGACGTCGGCGAACGTCGGCGGCGGGGTCAGCTGAGCGACCAGACGTTCCGGCGTGACCTTCGGATGCCGGTCGACCAAATGACCGACATCGCTGGACCCCTGCATGCACGCACCCTATCGACGTGTTGCAATGCTGTTCATGGCCGATACCACCGCTGGCGTGCAATTCACCGCGTTGGGGCCTGACGGTCCCGCGATCGACAGCGCCGACGGCCGGCTGTCCGACTTCTACGCATACCCCGACGACCTGCAGGCGTGTTGGGTCCGCGGCAACATGATCGCCAGCCTCGACGGTGCCGCCACCGCCGACGGCAAGGCCGGTGGTCTGGCCGGGGGCGGTGACCGCAGCATGTTCGCCCTCATGCGCCACAGCGCCGACGTCATCCTGGTCGGCGCCGCCACCGTCAGGGTCGAGAACTACTCCGGCGCCCAGGTGCCGCTCGCTGCGCGCCACGCCCGGCAACGCCGCGGACAGGCCGAAGTGCCGCCCATCGCGGTCGTCACGCGCACCGGCGCCCTCGACCCCGACGCCCTGTTCTTCACCCGCACCGAGGTGCCGCCGCTGATCCTGACGTGCGCCGACTCCCTCGACGACACCAGACAGCGGCTGGGCGCGGTGTCCGAGGTGCTGAACGCATCTGGGCCGCGGTCCGATTCGGTCGACAACGCGACCGCGCTGAAGCTGCTCGCCGAACGCAAGCTGTTTCGCGTGCTCTCCGAGGGCGGCCCGCTGCTGCTCAGCCAGTTGATCGAGGATGACCTGCTCGACGAACTCTGTCTGACGGTGGCGCCCATCCTGGTCGGCGGTTCCGGACGGCGCATCGCGGCAGGCGCCGGCGAGGTGCACACCAAGATGCGGCCCGCGCACCTGCTGTCCGACGACGAGGGCTACCTCTACACCCGCTATGTCCGGGCGCGTTAACGCACCGGGAGGCGTTGGGCAACGAAGATCCACCACGGCAATCAGTACTGTGGTCGGCATGCAGCGGCGTCGTCCGATACGGGTGTTGAGCACTTCAGCGCTCGTGGTATCGGTTTTTCTTGCCGGTTGCGCCCCTGGTCTGGCTGCCAATCCGCGCTTCGCCACCGATTCCGGCGCCCAACCCCAGGGTCAGCCGGAGACCACCAAGGCACCCGAGGGCCCACCACCGATCGAGCCACCCAAGAACGACCTGTCGTGGCGTGACTGCACCTCGCGGATCTCGTCCGACGCGTCGGTCCCCCCGATCGCCGGGGTGAAGTTCGATTGCGCGACCTATGACGCCGAACTCGACCCCATCAAGGGCGCTACGGGCACGATCAGCATCGGCGTAGTCCGCGCGACGACCGATGAAACCCCCGCCGACGCCGGACCGCTCGTGATGACGACGGGTTCGGATCTGCCTACCTCGATGCAGCTGCCGGTCTGGCTGACGCAGTCGGGTGCCGACGTGCTCAAGACGCGGCCCGTCGTGGCGGTCGACCGTCGCGGCATCGGGATGTCAGGTGCGCTGGACTGCCGCGATCTGTACGACCGCAACGCGATGCTCGATCAGGCCCAGTTCCAGCCGGGCGACGACCCCGTCGCCAATCTCGGCGAGATCACCCAGGCCGCGACGACGAGCTGCACCGACACCATCGCCCCTGGAGACTCGGCCTACGACAACTCGCACGCCGCCGAGGACATCGAGCGCCTCCGAAGCACCTGGGACGTACCGACGTTGGCGCTCTACGGCATCGGCAACGGCGCCCAGGTGGCGTTGGCCTACGCGGGTAGCCACCCCAACAAGGTGGCCCGGCTGGTGCTCGATTCCCCACTTCCGCTCGGCATCGCCGCCGAAGCCGCAATGGAACAGCGTGTGAAGGGCGAACAATCCGCACTCGATGCGTGGGCCGCCCAATGCGTGGCGATCAACTGCTCGTTGGGTGCCGACCCCAAGGGTGCCGTGACGGCAGTACTGAACCAGGTGCGCGGATACAACGCCAACGACGGGTCGGTAGCCACCGTCGCCGACGCGATCGCCACGGCGCTGGCGTACCCACGTGGCGATCGCATAGCCGTCACCAACAGGCTCGCCTCAGCGGTCGCCGGCGCCCGCTCTGGGGACTGGAACGCGATGAACACCCTGGTCACCGAAGCCGAGGCGTTGCGCGGCACCGACGGCCAGTTCGTCAACAGCTGCAGCGACTCACTGAACCGGCCCACCCCCGACCGGGTCCGTGAACTCGTGGTGGCGTGGGAGAAGGTCTACCCGCAGTTCGGCCAGGTCGGCGCGCTCGAGTTGGTGCAATGCCTGAACTGGCCCAGCGGCGCGGCCCCGCAGGAGCCGATGAATCTCAAGACCCCCGTGCTGCTGTTGGGTGGCCAGCACGATCCGATCGTCGGCAACGAAGGCGTGGCCGCCGTCGCGGCGACAGTGATCAACGCCGGCGCGGCCAACAGACGGGTGATATGGCAGGGCATCGGCCACGGGGCGGCCATCTACTCGTCCTGCGCACTGCCGCCGGTGACCGGCTATCTGGACAGCGGCAAGCTGCCCGAGACCGACACGTTCTGCCCCGCCTGATACCTCGGCCTGACGGGGTCGGGTACGGTTCGCTGGTGCGTGATCTTGTCTTGGCCGCCTTCCGGCCCCGCACCTCCCCGCCGGGTGTGGCCACGGTGTTGCGGTCGATCCTGTGGCCCTTGGCGATCCTGTTCATCATTCATCGCAGCTATGTCCTAGCCACCAACGGCTACATCACCGACGACTACGGACCGGTGTACCGCGCCGTCGTGAACTTCAAAATGGGCTGGGACATCTACAATGAGCACTTCAACCACGTCGACCCGCACTATCTCTACCCTCCCGGCGGCACGCTGATCATGGCGCCGTTCGGCTACCTCCCTGTCGACGCGTCGCGGTACTGGTTCATCACGTTCAACACGATCGCGATCATCCTCGCCGCGTACCTCTTGATTCGCCTTTTCGGATTCAAATTCGACTCGGTCGCACTGCCCGCTCTGCTCGCGGCGATGTTCATCAGCGAAAGCGTCGTCAACACACTGGTTTTCGGCAATATCAACGGCTGCATCCTGCTGCTCGAGGTGCTGTTCTTCCGCTGGCTACTGGACGGACAACGCAACCACGAGTGGCTGGCCGGAATCTCCATAGGTCTGACGCTGGTCGTCAAACCACTGCTGGCGCCGCTGCTGTTGATTCCGCTGCTGAACCGGCAGTGGCGGGCGTTGATCCCCGCCTTCTTGGTGCCGGCCGTGTTCAACGCGGTCGCCTGGCCGCTGGTCAAAGACCCGATGAGCTTCGTCACCCGCACCGCCAAATACATCTTCACGACGCGCGACTACTTCAACAGCTCGATCGCAGGCAACGGGCTCTACTACGGACTGCCTTTCTGGCTGATCATTCTGCTGCGTCTGGCCTTCGTCGTGCTGGCGGTGCTGTCGCTGTGGCTGCTCTACAAGTACTACCGCACCCGCGATCCGCTGTTCTGGATGTTGACCTCGTCCGGCGTACTGCTGATCACGTCGTTCCTGGTGTTGTCGCTGGGCCAGGGCTACTACTCGATGATGCTGTTCCCGTTCCTGATGACGGTCGTGCTGCGCAACTCGGTGTTGCGCAACTGGCCAGCGTGGCTGGCGATCTACGGCTTCATGAGCTCAGACCGATGGCTGCTCGGGCATTGGCCCACCACGGGTCGCTTCCTGGAGTACATGAAGTTCACCTACGGCTGGTGCCTGATGCTGATCGTGGTGTTCTGCGTGCTGTATTTCCGCTACCTGGACGCCAAGTCCGAGAACCGGCTGGATGACGGCATCGACCCGGTGTGGATGAAGGATGCGGCGAAAGAGCCGACTCCCGTGCAGAGCGGCTGACGTCGGCTTAAATTCGCTGTGACAGCAGGCTGATCGCATACGATTAGCTCGCGCGCAGGCGGGTCACGGGAGGCGATGCGAATGCCGTTGATCCCCGACGATCCGTCAGCGATTACCGCCGGCTGGCTCAGCGAAGTGCTCGAAGCCGACGTGTCTGCATGCAAAGTCGAGCAGATCGCCATCGGCGTCGGCCTGCTGGGCCGACTGTTCCGGGTGCACCTCGAGGGCGGGACCGATGTTCCGGAAACGGTCGTCGTCAAGCTGCCGACGCTGGACGTGACGGCGCGGGTGAACCTCTGCGAAGAGCTCGAGTGCTACCTGCGTGAGGTCCGGTTCTACCTAGAAATCGGCACCGCCAACCCGCTGCCTCCGGCGCGGCCCTACTTCGCCGCCTTCAACGAGAACACGCACGATTTCGTTCTCGTGCTCGAGGATCTGGCCCGACTGCGAAACGCCGATCAGCTCATCGGATGCAACGCCGGGGATGCGGAAACAGTCATCGATGCACTGGCCCGGCACCATGGTCACTGGTGGGACAACGATCGGCTGTCCTCGCTGCACTGGCTGAAGCCCTTCACCGCGCCACCCTTCACCGACGTCATCGTCGACAACTACCGGGCTGCATGGCCGAAATTCCTCGAGATCACGGGGTCCGACCTGTCCCCTCCGATGCGCCGCTTCGGCGAGCGGTTCGCATCGTTGATGCCATGGCTGATCGGGGAGTTCAGCCGTGGACCCCTCACTTTCCTGCATGGCGACCCGCGGCTCGACCAGCTGTTCTTCGCCGTAGAGGACGACGACCCACCGGTGACCGCCTTGGACTGGCAAATCACGGCAAGGGGCCGGGGCGCTTGGGATGTCAGCTACTTTTTGACTCAAAGCCTCACTCCCGAGACGCGGCGCGACGTCGAGGACGAGCTCATCACGCGCTATTCCAGACGTCTCGCAGAACACGGAATCGATTACCCCAGTGCTGAATTGCGACGTGACTACCGGCTGACGACGGCTTGGTGCTTCATCTACCCGGTGATGGCAAGTGGCCGAATCGAAATTGTCAACGAACGCAATATGGAGCTGGCGCGCACCATGCTCAGTCGTTCCGTGGCGGCCATCGAAGACCATGACTGCCTGTCGCTGAGACCAGACTGACGATGGCCGAGAGCCGCCGCAACTGCGCCTCGTGTGGCGCACATAACGAAGAGGACGCCCGCTTCTGCGAGGCTTGTGGCGCCTCGCTGGCCCGGATCTGTGCGACGTGCGGCGTGGAAGCCAGTGCGACAGCGCGTTTCTGCCGTGGCTGCGGTGCGCCGCTCGGTCAGTCGACGGGGGTACCCGACACACCGGACGCAGCCCCGGTGCGCAAGACCGTCACGGTCATGTTCGCCGATCTTGCGGGTTCGACGAGTTTCGAGGAACGCGTCGACGCTGAGACGGCACGTGAGGTCATCGGCGACTACCACGATCTCCTGAGGAGGGTCGCGCAGCGTCATCGGGCAGGCGTGACGAAGTACATCGGCGATGGATTCATGGCGGTGTGGGGTGTCCCCGAGATCGGGCCCGAGGACGCCGTACGTGCGGTCGACGCCGCCGTAGAGTTACAGGAACGCTTCGTCGGGCTTGCTACCCGGGTCACCGAAAACCACGGGGTCGAACTCGCATTGCGGGTCGCGGTGAACACCGGTGAGGTCGTGGTCGGGGTCGGCGATGCCGACCTCGTCGGAGACGCGCTGAACGTCGGGGCCCGCCTCGAGTCCGAATGTCCGCGTGGAGGTGTCGTGGTGGGCGAGGAGACCTGGCGCGCGACCCGTGGACATTACGATTACGAATCGCTTGGCGAGGTGCAGGTCAAGGGCCGCAGCGCTCCGGTTGCCGTCTACCAGTGGCTCGGGCGCCGGTCCGATTCGACTGACGCGGCTCCCTTCGTCGGCCGACGTTCTGAACTCCAGCGCCTTCAGACCGCGATGAATGGTGCGTTATCGGCACGAAGCGCCCGGTTGGTCACCGTCGTCGGTGACCCTGGTGTCGGAAAGAGCCGGCTTGCCGCGAAATTCACCGTCGCACAGACCGGCGCGCGGGTGATCGAGGCCCGATGTGATCTCGAAGGCACCGTCGCGATGGCGCCGCTGATCGAGATACTCAGAGCAGTTGACCTCGAAACCGAAATCCCCGCAGGGGTTCCCGAGCGAGACCGGCTGCTGCGGGACCTCGGCGGATTGGCCACCGGCGAAGCAGGATCAGTCGAGGAGAACTTCTGGGCGCTGCGACGGTTCGTCGAAGTGCTAGCAACAGAAGGGCCCACCGTGCTGGTCCTCGACGACATCCAGTGGGCCGACACCCTGTTGCTCGACTTCATCGAGCACCTCATGGAGTGGACGGCGGACGTGCCGGTGTTCGTGCTGGCGCTTGCCAGACCCGAACTGCGTGAACTGCGGCCCGAACTCGTCAGCGTGGGCAGGTTCGTCTCCGAGGCTGTCCATCTCAGCGGGCTTGATCCCGATGCGACAGCCGAACTGGCCGCCAACGTACTCGGAGCCGCACAGCTGCCCGACGAGTTGCTGCGACGACTCCCCTCGTCCACCGGTGGCAATCCGCTCTTCGTGCGGGAGCTGGTCGGGATGCTCGCCCATGACGGGGTGCTCATCGAAGAGCAGGCCGGCTGGCGCCTCACGATCGACGTCGACGCCATCGCGGTACCCCCGACAATCCATGCGCTGCTCGCCTCACGGTTGGAACGCCTCGCAGCCGCAGACAGACGTATCCTCGAAATCGCCTCGGTGGTCGGCAGCGAGTTCTCTATCGGCGCGGTCCGCGCACTCGCCGGCGGCAGCGGAGCGGGAGTCACGTTGTCCCTCAACCGTCTTCGCCGACTCGAGCTGGCGCAGCCGAGCGGAGCCTACATCGGCGACGAAGCTGTCTGGCGATTTCACCACGTGCTGATCCGCGACGTCGCCTACCGCCGCCTGCTGAAATCGGACCGCGCCGATCTGCACGAGCGACTTGCCCAGTGGGTCGAAACCGGCGGACAGAGTGTGGCTTTCGACTCTGACGAGATGATCGCCAGGCATCTCGAAGCCGCCCATTCATATCGGAGCCAGCTCGGCCCGCTCGACAGCCGTTCGCACGAGCTGGCCGTTCGGTCCGCACAGCACTACGCTGCGTCGGCACGGCGAGCCCTTGACCGCGACGAACTGGTTTCTGCGGGAACGCAGGCCGCTCGCGGCGCAGCGCTGGCGGCGTCCGACGAGACACTGCATGCTGATCTGCTGCTGATCGGATGCGAGGCGTTCCTGTCCGCAGGCGACGTTACGGCGGGTGCGCCCCTGGTCGACGAACTCGAACGCATCGCCGACGACGCACTCGCCCCGTGGGCGACGTGCTACCGCTGCCAGTTCGTCATATACACCGATCCGGAACGGCTACTTGAAGTCGAAGCACGACTACACGAGGCCATCGACGAGTTCGGCCGTCGCACAGATCACGCCGGACTTGCCAAGGCGCACCGGGTTCGGGCAGGCGCGCGCGGACGCCTCGGGCGGATCGGCGCCAGCGAAATCGACCTTTTCGAGGCACTCATCGCTGCCCGCGAAAGCGGTGACCACCGGCAGATCACCGCGGCGTTGGGGGCGGCTCCGGGCGCCGCACTGTGGGGTCCGAGTCCGGTACCGAAAGCGGGGGGCCGATGCCTGGATGTGGTGCGCATGCAGCGGATGACGACGGCCGCACCCTCGCTGGAGGCTACGTCGTTGCGTCACCTCGCCGTCCTGGAACTGCTCAGAGGACGGCCGGACAAAGCCAGGACGATGCTTGCGAATGCCCGCCAGGTGGTCGCTGACCTCGGCCTGCGCCACGGGGTCATGGAAACCGAACTGTTCGCGGGCATCATCGAATCGATGGAGGGCGACCCCGTCGCTGCCGAACCCCACTTCCGGACCGCGCTGGAAGGCCTGGACGCTCTCGGCGTCGGCGCCGACGCGGGTCAGGCTGCGGCCCTTCTCGCCCGTTCCGTTCTGGCCCAGGGGCGGCTGGAGGAAGCCGACCGGCACGCCGCCGAGAGTGAGCGCCTCGCCGGTCGCAATTTGAAGACGGCTATCGCGTGGCGCGCGGTGCGAGCCGAAATTTTCGCCGCGCAGGGCCGCCACGCTGACGCGGTCGCGATGGCGCGCGAGGCGGTGGCGGTCGCCGCGGGAACAGACCTGGTGCTCGACCACGCCGAGGCCTGCCTGGCGTTGAGTAGGGTGCTCGCCACCGCAGGAGATACCAAGGGCGCCAACAGTGCTCGTGATGACGCCGAAGCGCTGTACGCGGCGAAGGAGGTGACGGCGCGCGTCGGACGAGCGGATGAGCTCGCGGTGTCACGACCAGCGACCGATGTCGATACGGGATCACGTCGCCTGGCGGTGTCGAATCAGTCCAGCGAGGTCATGCCTGATTACATCCGAGCCCTTCAGACCCATGACATCGACGGCGCCCTCAGACATTTCTCGCAAGAGTTCGTCTATGAGGATCATCGACGACTGAGCGGCGGGCCCATTGTAGGACTCGGCGCCATTCGGCCGACGCTCGAGCGCATCTCCGAGCAATACACACGATTTGATTTCCACGTTGTGGCGGTTCGTGGCCAGCATTCGCATCTGATGTGGGAGCGCCGATCTGACGATGATGGGAACGAAACAACCAATCTTTACGTGACTGAGACCGGTGATGACGGCCTCGTGCAGTTCCACGCTCGTTTCGACGAGGACGATTTCGAAGGCGCATATCGCGAACTGGACCGCCGCTATTACGCCGGCGAAGGCGCGGAGTTCGCCGAAGGCGGTGCCACTGCCGCCGAATGGACAGTGGCGTTTAACCATCTCGACTACGACACGTTGTTCAACGAGCTCACTGCGTCCGACTTCCGCGTCGAGAATCGTTCACGCTCGGCATTTCCCGACAGATCGGCGAGTGAGTATCGCACCACGCTGGAAGAACTCGACGCCATGGTGGATTCGGTGCGCGGCTGGATATCGGTAATGCGATGGTTCTCGCCGAATTACTGCGTCGCACGCTGTGTGCGGGATGCCGTCGGACACGACGGCGAGCAGTTCACGTGGAACTTTCTCATCGCATTCGAGTTCCGTGATGGCCGTGTTGCGTCGATGTGCGAGTTCGAGATCGACGACGAGGAAGCGGCATTCGCCTATGTCGCGAACAAGGTGCGGGCGAGCACCGACAGACTGCGGATCAGCAACCGCGCCAGCGAGCTCGCCGAAGTCGCGTCACAGGCGCTGCAGGCGCATGATGTCGATGCACTCCGCGTCGATCCGTCGGAAAACTTCGTGTACGACGACAGGCGGCGGATCAGCGGTGACCCGATCGAGGGGGCAGCTGACCTCCATGCCGCGACTGAGCGCATTCTCCGCAGTTATCCGCACACCGAGTGGCGGACGATGGCGGTACGCGGCGATCGATTGGAGATGCACTCGAGTCGCCTGTGGGACGACGCCGGCAACGAAGCAATAACCCTCAACGTCATGGAGTTCGACGACGCCGGGCGCCTCGAATACTTCGGGCGGTTCGACGAGGACGACTTCGAAGGCGCTTACCGCGAGCTCGACCGCCGCTACTACACCGGCGAGGGCGCACCGTACGCCGAAGCCGGCGTAGTCGGGACAGAATGGGTGATCGCCGTCAGCCGCGGGGACTATACGAAGGCGTTCGGCGAACTCATCGAACCCAACGCGGGCTTCGAGAACCGTTCACGCTCAGCGTTTCCCGATCCATTGGTCAGCGACCGCAAGGAGAGTTACGAAGACCTGAGCAACATGGTCGCCGCGACACGCTCGTGGCCGTCGGTAATTCACTGGCTGTCGCCAACCCTAGCCATCGGCCGGTTCGAACGCGAAGCCATTGGGCGCGACGGCGAGCGGTATTCATGGGTTTGGATACTCGTCACCCAGTCCCGGGGCGGACGCCTCGGTTCCAGTTGCCTGTTCGAACTCGACGATGAGGACGCGGCCTTCGCGTACGCCGAGGAACGGATGCAGTCGGGTCGCACCCGGCTCGCGGTGAGGAACCAGTCATCCGAGACCATCGACGGGTTCTTAGACAGGATCCGGGCGCATGACGTCGCGGGCGCCACCGCCTTCTACCAGGAACACTTTGTATACGACGATCGTCGACGCCTCAGCGGCGATCCGGTCAAGGGCCGTGACGCAATGCGCGAAGGTATTACGCGCGTGTTCGAGCACTACTCAGAATTTGCCTTTCGTGTGCTCGCGGTTCGCGGTCGGTGTTTGCATCTCGTCTGGAATCGCCTGTCCGACCGTGATGGGAACGAGTCCACGACCTTCCATGTCGTGGAGGTCGGTGACGACGGCAAGATCACGTACCACGGGCGTTTCGACGACGATGATTTCGATGGCGCATCCCGCGAGCTCGACAGACGTTACTACGCCGGTGAAGGTGCACCTTTCGCAAAGAACGGGCTGCCAGCCAGCGAGGCGCCGAGGGCGATGAGCCGCGACGACTTCGACATGCTCTTCAGTGAACTCGCCTCCCAAGACCTGCGCGTCGAGACCCGCTCCCGCCGAGCATTTCCCGACCGCACGGCCAACGATCTTCGCGCTGGATTCGAAGAACTCAACACGATGGTCACGTCGACGCGAACATGGAATTCCGTAGTGGCATGGTTGTCCCCGAACTGCAGCGTCACCCGGCTTGAACGGGAGGCGACCGGTGCCGATGGCGAGACGTACCAATGGTCGATGATTCTGGTCACCGAGCATCGCGACGGACTCGTCACCTCGATATGCGAGTTCGACCCCGACGACGAGGACGGTGCGTTCGCCTGTGCCGAGGAACTGGTGCGGGCGCAGTCCGGCCGGCTTGCGGTGCGCAACCAGTCGTCCGGAACCATCGACGGGTTCTTGGGCGCGATGCGGGCGCATGACGTCGAGCGCGCGATCGCCCACTACTCGGACGAGTTTGTGTACGACGATCACCGGCGACTCAGCGGTGACCCCATCGAGAGCCGCGATGCGATGCGCGCGGGTATTGCACGCCACCTCGCACAGTTCACCGAATACCAGTTTGATGTCGTGGCGGTTCGGGGTGAGCGCCTGCATCTTGTCTCAAGTGTTGCGTCCGACATGGACGGCAACAGCACCAGCGGTCTCACCGTGTTCGAGGTCGACGACGGCCTCATCGTCTATCACGGACGCTTCGACGAAGACGACTTCGATCGCGCCTACCGCGAATTCGAGCGGCGCTACTACGCCGGTGCAGGCGCCTCCTTCGCGCGATCCGCTGCCACCGCGACCCAGGCGATAATCGCACTGAACGCCAACGATTTCCATCTGCTGCTCGGTGAGCTCTGCACGCCCGACATGCGCGTCGAGAACCGAACCAGGTCAGCTTTCCCGGAGGGCTCCGTCACCGACTTGCGTACCAGTTTCGGGCAACTGGGCTCAATGGTGACGTCGATGCGGACCTGGCTGTCGGCGGTGACGTGGCTGTCACCGGACTGGGCTGTCGTCCGTTTCGAACGCGACGCCGTCGGCAGCAACGGCGAGCGGTATTCGTCGACGCGCGTGCTGATGATCGGTTTCCGCGACGGCCGGATGGCGTCGATGTGCCAGTTCGAGCTCGAAGACGAGGATGCCGCATTTGCCTACGCGGAAGAAAGGGCACAGGCGACCAGCAGCCGGCTCGCGCCCACGAACCGCGCCCGTGAGACGGTGTTCGGGATCCTCGACGCCGGCCGCGCCAAGGACGTCGACTCCATGTCCGCGGCATACGACGACGCGTTCGTCTACGACGATCGACGCCACATAAGCGGCGACCCGATCCGCGATCCCGCTACTCTGCGTCGAGTCCAGGAGCAAATCGTCGAGCAGTACAGCAATTTCGACGGGCGCACTATTGCGGTGAGAGGCGAACGCCTCCATCTTGGCTGGGGCCGTTGGTCGAGCGACTCCGGGTTCGAGACCACCCATCTGTATTTGCACGAGGTTGACGGTGGCGGACGGATTGTCTACGAAGGACGCTTCGACGAAGACGACTTCGACGGTGCCTACCGCGAATTGGAACAGCGTTACTACCGCGGTGAGGGGGCGGAGTTCGCCGCAGGAGGCCTCACGACAACCGACTACTCGATCACCGCGAATCAGGGGGACCTCGACCGGTTGTTCGGGGAACTCACCGCTGCCGGCTTCCGCGTCGAGAACCATACTCGCTCAGGCTTCCCCAATCGGTCGGCCGCCGATTTTCGCGCTAGTCTCGACGATTTGAGCAACATGATGGAATCGGTTCGGACGTGGTCCTCCGCCATCTGCTGGCTGTCCCCCACCTGGAGTGTGGCTCGACAGGAGCGCGAGGCTGTCGGTCAAGGTGGTGAACTTTTCTCATGGACGCGTCTCATGGCGAGCGAGGTCGTCGACGGCCAGGTCAAGTCGATCGCTGAATTCGAGCCTGACGACGAGGATGCGGCGTTTGCCTACGCCGAGGAAAAGGTGCGAGCGAACCCGAGCAGGCTCGCCGTTGTCAACCGAGCAAAGCGGACGTGGGATTCAATCGATCGAGCGGGTCAGGCTCGCGATCTCGATGGATTGGCAGCGTTCTACTCGAAATCACTTGTCTACGAGGATCGGCGGCGATTGAGCGGCGGCAAGATCGAGGACATGCGCACGGCCTTCGAACGAGTTGCCCAGGACTACACACAGCTCGACATGCGCTCACTAGCAGTACGGGGTGAACGCCTGCACCTCGGATATGGCCTCTATCGAAACGACTCGGGCTTCGAATCAAGCTCCTTATGGGTGCATGAAGTCGACGACGAAGGGATCATCGTCTATCTGTGCCGTTTCGACGAAGACGACTTCGAGAGCGCCTATCGGGAACTGGAGGAACGCTATTACGCGGGAGAGGGCGTGGCCTTCGCCGCGGTCGGAACGACACCGACCGAGGTCGTGATCGCACTCAACCGTGGCGACTTCGACAAAGTTTTCGATGAGCTCGCCGTCTCGGACGCCCCCGTGGTGAATCGGTCGCGGCTGCCGTTCCCCGATCGCTCGGCCGACTTCCTTCGCACTAGCTTTGCCGACCTGGAAGCGATGGTCACCTCGACGCGGACGTGGTTCTCCGCGCTGTGCTGGGTCTCCGAGGTGTGGACTGTCGTCCGCTTTGAGCGAGAAGCGGTCGGGGCAGACGGCGAGCAGTACGCGTGGACGCATCTCGTCGTGCTCGAAATCCGCTGCGACCGCATCGCGTCGATGTGCGAGTTCGAATTGGACGACGAAGACGCTGCTTTCGCGTACGTCCAAGATCGGATACTCGAAACCCCCAGCCGACTGGCCGTCGATAACCGCGCCAGCCGAGTTTGGCAATCCGTCGGAGACGCGATGAACGCTCACGACGCCGATGCCGTTGCCGCTCGTTTCTTCGACTCATACGTGTACGACGACCACTGGGCTCTGGGCGGGGATACGCCCGGTGACATCAGGGCGGGGCTCGAGCGGGTCTTCGAGCAGTACTCGCATTTCGAGGGACGTTGCCTGGCCGTGCGGGGTGACACCGTGCAGCTGGCGTCGGCTCACTGGTCGAATGACGACGGCTACGAGACCGATTACCTGCACGTCACCGAAATCAACGACGACGGCTTGATCGTCTACTACGGCCGCTTCGGTGAGGACGATTTCGAGAACGCCTACCGCGAGCTCGAGCGGCGATATTGCAGTGGAGAAGGCGCAGAATTCGCTGAGGTGGCGGCAGTGGGGGCCGAATACCTGATCGGATTGAACAAAGGCGACTTCGACCGAGTCTTCACCGAACTCACCGCTCCCGGCATGATCGTCGAAAACAGGACACGGTCTGGATTCCCGGACCGCTCGGTGACCGAGTTCCGCGCGTCATATGAAGAACTGTCCGAGGTCGCCGGTCCCTCTCGGTCGTGGAACGCCGCCGAGTGCTGGCTCTCGACCACATGTGGGGTCGTCCGCAGCGAGCGGGAGGCTCGCGGCCACGACGGCGGGCACTATGCGTGGACCAGATTGATTGTCTTCGAGTTTGGGGACGGTCGGTGCACGCACATATGTGAATTCGAGCCCGACGACGAGGCAGCAGCGTTCGCCTACGCCGAGGAACGAGTACGTCAGGCGCAACAGCGCTAGCGTGGAGTCAGTGTCAGGGTGGGGTCACCGCTTCTTGCGGTGGTTGGATCCTTTACACCTGGTGTCTGGCTCATAGCGTGGGTGCCGCCTTCGGGTTGGCGAGCATGCGTTTTGCCGGCATCAGGTGTGAAGGACCGGCCGGCGTGACTTGATAGGAGCGTGGCACCGCCCCCACTGAGGTATGTCCGCCGACCGGCCCAACCGTCACCTCTCAGTGAATGGAGGCAACCACCATGGTTGTTGTTGGAGCCGATGTACACAAGCGCACCCATACCTTCGTCGCGGTCGATGAGGCGGGTCGCAAGCTCGCCGAGAAGACCGTCAAAGCGATCACCGCCGGGCATGCCGAGGCGGTGATGTGGGCCCGTGAACAGTTCGGGGCCGAGGTCGTCTGGGCGATCGAGGACTGCCGCCATCTGTCGGCGCGCCTAGAACGAGACCTGTTGGGTTTGGGGCAGAAGGTGGTGCGGGTGCCGCCGAAGTTGATGGCCCAGACTCGGGCCTCAGCGCGCACCCGCGGCAAGTCTGATCCGATCGACGCACTGGCGGTGGCGCGGGGGTTTCTGCGTGAACCAGACCTTCCGGTCGCTTCTCATGACGAGGTGTCGCGGGAGGTGAAGCTGTTGGTGGATCGCCGCGAAGTCCTTGTGGCACAACGCACGGCGACCATCAATCGACTGTTGTGGCGGATCCATGAACTCGATCCCGAGCGTGCACCCAAACCGCGCTCGTTAGATCTGGCCAAGCACCGAAGGCTCCTGAGCGACTGGCTGAACTTCCAAACCGGGATCGTGGCCGAGCTGGCCCGCGACGAGTTGGCCGACATCACCCGACTCACCCAGATGATCAACGCGCTGGCCAAACGAATCGGCGAACGTGTCCGCGTGGTGGCCCCGGTCTTGCTGGACATGCCCGGCTGCGGGGAACTGACCGCGGCCAAACTGGTCGGTGAGACCGCCGGGGTGGCGCGATTCAAGAGCGAGGCGGCCTTCGCCCGTCATGCCGGAGTAGCGCCGGTTCCAGTGTGGTCGGGTAACACCCGCGGACGGGTCCGGCTGACCCGCTCGGGCAACCGTCAACTCAACGCGGCACTGCACCGAATCGCGGTCACCCAGATCCGCCTCGATGGACTCGGACAGACCTATTACCGGCACCGCCTCGCCGAGGGTGACTCCACGCCCGAAGCCCTGCGCTGCCTCAAACGCCGCCTGGCCCGCGTCGTTTTCAACCATCTCCACACCGACCACAACAACCGGCAAAAGCCTTGCCAACCGGCAGCGGCTTGACATAGGAGAAACATATGACGACACCGGCCCCCAAACTGCAGCTGACCGACGACGAGTGGCGCAAGAAGCTCAACCCCGAGGAGTTTCACGTCCTACGCGAGGCCGGCACCGAGCGACCCTTCGTCGGCGAATACACCGACACCAAGACCGAAGGCGTCTACGCGTGCCGGGCGTGCGGCGCGGAACTGTTCCGCAGCAGCGAAAAGTTCGAATCCCACTGCGGCTGGCCGTCGTTCTTCGACCCGGCCGATTCCGACGCGGTGATCCTGCGCTCGGACGACAGCCTGGGCATGCACCGCGTCGAGGTGATCTGCGCCAACTGCCACAGCCACCTCGGCCACGTCTTCGAAGGTGAGGGTTACCCGACGCCGACCGACCAGCGCTACTGCATCAACTCGATCTCCCTGCGGCTGGTGCCCGCCGAATAGCGCGCTACGCGGGGTAGACGCCGAACTCGGCCGCGTCGGCGGTGTCGGCCACACATTGGAACAGCAGCGGCGCCGTCATCGCGTTCCCGGAATAGCAGGTGAACGGCCCAATCGTCTGAAACTTGTCACCGCTGAGGTCATATTGAGCGGCAAAGTCCGCCGCGGTGACGCAGTCGATGTCACCGGCGGTGATGACGATGCTCTGGCCGCCACTGGGCGCGCAGTGTTCCCCGCCCGGCGGTTGAGCGACCGCGCTAGGTGCCACCACGAGCGCGGCGATCGGCAATGTCGCGGCAACCAGGGCTTTGATGCTCATACACCCATGATGACGGGCGTTCGGCTATGTCGACGGGTATTCGGGAATCCAGCGCACCTCGTCGATACGTGCCGCCAGTTCCTCGTCGCTGCGCTTCGGTGCCACGCCGTCCGCGACGGCCTGTCGCCCGACCGCGAGCGCAATGCGCACTGCGATGTCGGGAACTTCCGACCACGCGGGCAACAGCGGCCGGCTGGGATCCACAAGGGCGGGCGAGGCGTCACCGAGGCTCGCGGCCGCCGCCCTCATCATCTCGTCGGTCACCCTCGTCGCCTGCGCCGCCGTCACCGCCAATCCCATCGCGGGGAAGATGTATGCGTTGTTGCACTGCGCCACCGGGCGCTCGACGCCATCACGAACCAACGGCGCGAACGGCGAACCGGTCGCGATCAACGCCCGACCGCCCGTCCACTCGTCCAACTCGGCCGGGTGTGCCTCAGCCCGGCTGGTCGGATTGGACAGGGGGAAGATGATCGGCCGCTCGGTCTTGGCGGCGAGCTCGCGCACGATCTCTTCGGTGAACGCACCGGCGGCGGTCGAAAGGCCCAGCAGCACACCGACATCGACGTGGTGCACGACGTCGGCCAGCTGGGCCGGCCCCGAGAGACCCCAGCCCCCCACGATGTCCGCCGGTTTCGCGAACGCCCGCTGCCCCTCGGAAAGATCGGTTCGATCGTCGGTGAGCAGACCCACGACGTCGACCACCCAGATCCGCGATGTCGCTTCCTGCTCGGACAGGCCCTGCGCGACCATCTCCCGCTTGACCATGTTGAGCACACCGATACCCGCCGAACCCGCCCCCAGCATCACGATCTGCTGCTGAGACAAGGGTTTGCCCGCGACGTTCGCCGCGCCGTGCAACGCACCAAGGGCGACCGCGGCGGTGCCCTGTATGTCGTCGTTGAAGGTGAGCAGCTGGTCGCGGTAGCGCTCCAGGATCGGCTGCGCGTGCGCGGTCGCGAAGTCTTCCCACTGGAGCAACACATCCGGAAGTTCGTCGCGTACGGCGGCCACGAACTCGTCGATGAAGGCGTAGTACTCGTCGTCGTCGATGCGGCGGTGGCGCCAGCCGAGGTACTGGGGGTCTTCCAGCAGTTCGACGTTGTCGGTTCCGACGTCGAGCACGATCGGCAAGGTGCGCGCCGGGGCGATGCCCCCGATGAGGATGTAGAGCGACAGCTTGCCGATCGGGATACCCATGCCGCCGATGCCCTGATCGCCCAGTCCGAGAATTCGCTGACCGTCCGTCACGACGATCACGTCGGGGTCGCGATGCGGCCGATTGCGCAAGACCTCGCGCAAGTGTTCGCGATCGGGATAGCTCACGAAGAGTCCACGCGGGCGGCGGTAGATCTCACTGAACCGCTGGCACGCCTCGCCGACAGTCGGCGTGTAGACGATCGGCATCGTCTCGGCGATGTGGTCGTGGAGCAACCGGTAGAACAATGTCTCGTTGCGGTCTTGCAACGCGCGCAGATAGATGTGCTGATCGAGTCCCGGCCGACGCGTGGAGAACTCGCGCCAACTGTGCTCAACCTGTTGATCGAGGGTCTTCTCCGCGGTAGGCAACAAGCCCAGCAGTCCGTACTTGCGTCTCTCGGCGTGGGTGAAGGCCGTGCCCTTGGTGGTCAACGGGTCAAACAGCTTGGCCTGTCCGGTTATTGCCTCAGACAACGGGGTCCTTCCGCCGGAGCCGGTTACGGGAGTCTGGTGACCAACTCTTCCACGCTCACCCGCGGGCCGGTGAAGAACGGGGTCTCTTCGCGAGTGTGCCGGCGGGCGTCGGTCGCGCGCAATTCACGCATCAGGTCGACGATGCGATACAGCTCGGGCGCCTCGAACGCCAGGATCCATTCGTAGTCCCCCAGCGCGAAAGCGGGCACCGTGTTCGCGCGGACGTCCTTGTACTCCCGCGCGGCCATGCCGTGTTCGGCCAGCATCTTGCGACGCTCGTCGTCGGGCAGTAGGTACCACTCCAGCGACCGCACGAACGGATAGACACACACGTACGCGCCGGGATCCTCGCCGGCCAGGAATGCCGGAATGTGGCTCTTGTTGAATTCGGCGGGCCGATGCAACGCGACGCTGCTCCACACGGGATCGCTCGCTCGACCCAACGTGGTCGTGCGGCGAAAATCCGAGTAGGTGGCCTGCAACGCCTCGACGGTCTCGGCGTGAGTCCAGAACATGAAATCGGCGTCGGCCCGCATGCCCGCGATGTCATAGATTCCACGCACCACGACACCCTTGTCTTCCTGCTGTTTGAGGAAGGTCGCCGTCTCGTCGACGATGCCCGCGCGCTCGTCGCCCAATTCGCCCGGCTCCACAGAGAACACCGAGAACATCAGGTAGCGGACAGTCGAGTTGAGCGCGTCGTAGTCGAGCTTGGCCATGAGACCTATCGTGCCACGCCCGGGCTCAGGCTTTATTCGTCGCTCTTGCGACGGTGACCAGCGACGCAGCCGCCTTGGTTGCCGCGCCCACACACGCAGGCACGCCGATGCCGTCCAGATAAGCGCCCGCGACGGCCAAGGTCGGCGGGAGGCCGGCCCGCAGCTCGGCGATCAGTGCGCCGTGCCCGGGCCCGTACTGCGGCATCGCGTCGATCCACCGCTGGACGTGACAGTCCTCGGGATCCGTAGTCACCCCGAACACCGTGGCCAGATCCTGCCCCGCCCACGCCAGCAGCTCTTCGTCACCCGCGCTTCGGGCCAGATCGTCGCCGAACCTGCCGTACGACAAACGCACCAGCTCGACGTTGCCGCGCCGGCCCCACTTCTGCGTCGACAGGGTTATCGCCTTGGCGCGCAACCGTTCTCCCCCGGCCACCAACACCCCGGACTGTTGCGGCACCGGCGTGCCACCAGGCAGTGCCAACGCCACCAGCGCACTCGACGCCACCCCGATACGTCGTGCCGCCGCGGCGGTGCGCGGAGCGACGCCCTCGGCAAGGCGGGCGAGCCGCGGTGCGGGTACGGCCAACACCGCCGCGTCGGCGTGGTGGCGCACGCCCTCGTCGTCGACGATTTCCCAGCCGCGCGGCGATCGGTCGACCCGCTCGATGGTGACCTGAAGCCAGTGGACACCCGCGCGCCGGACGAGCTCGTCGACCAGCACCGCGTAGCCGCCCTCGATCGCCCCGAACACCGAGCCCGTCGCCACCGACGGACCCGACGCCGCCAGCGCGTCACGCACCGCGTCCGTCAGACTGCGCGCTCCGCGGTCCAGCGCCGCCGTCAGCGCCGGCAGGGCCGAACGGACGCCGATGGTGGCCGACGACCCCGCGTACACACCTGCCAGCAGGGGATCTACCGAGCGGGCCACCACCTGGTCCCCGAAGCGGTCCCCGACCAACTCGGCGACCGAGGGGTCGGCGCCGGGACGCCAGCGCAGCGGCCGTGCTCGTTCGTCGCGAATTTGGGCCAGCGTCGCGTCGTCCACGAGCCCGGCCAGCGCGCCCGGATGCGCCGGAATGCCCTGCAGCGTGCCGGTCGGCAAGGGATGCAGACGTCCCTGGCTGTAGATCAGCGGCCGCGCCCCCGTGGTGCCGATCTGTCTTGCGCTCAGACCCAGCTCGGCCAGCAGTGCCGGCACCTCGGGACGGCGGGCGACGAACGCCTCCGCGCCGACGTCCATCAGCTGGCCGCCGATCCGCTCGGTACGTAGCACGCCGCCGAGTCGGTCGGCCGGGTCGAACAGCGTTATCGACGCGTCAGGGCCCGCCGCCACTCGCAGCCGGTAAGCGGCGACAAGACCTGAGATACCGCCGCCGACAACGCAATACGACATGCTCACAGCGAATGCACCAACGAGACCAGTTCTGTGATCACACCGGGGTCGGTGGGCGGCAGCACGCCGTGGCCGAGATTGAAGATGTGGCCGGTGGCTCCGGCGTCGATCGCGCGACGGGCGTCCTCGACGACGGCTCGCGCCGCCCGTTCGACGACGGGCCAGCCCGCCAGCAGCACGACCGGATCAAGGTTTCCCTGCAGCGCCGTATTGGGCGGAACGCGTGTCGCGGCGTCGGCCAGCGAGGTACGCCAGTCGACGCCGACGACGGTGGCTCCGGCCTCTCCCATCGCGCCGAGCAGTTCGGCGGTGCCCACCCCGAAGTGGGTCATCGGCACACCGGCGTCCGCGAGGGTCGAGAACACCCGTGAGCTGTGCGGCAGCACGTAGGTGCGGTAGTCGGCCAGCGAGAGCGTCCCGGCCCACGAATCGAACAGCTGGATGGCATCCACACCGGCGCTGACCTGCGTCTGCAGGAAGGCGATGGTCACGTCGGTCAGCGCCGTCATCAGCGCGTGCCAGGTATCGGATTCGCCGAGCATCATCGCCTTGGTGTGCTCGTGGTTACGGCTCGGGCCACCCTCGACGAGATAGGACGCCAGCGTGAACGGCGCTCCCGCGAAGCCGATGAGCGGGACGTCACCGAGCTCGGCGGTCAGCTGCGTGATGGCGTCGGCCACGGGTGCAACCTGCTCCGGTTCAAGCGGTTTGATCGCGTTGACGTCGCCGATGGAGCGCACCGGGTGCTCGATCACCGGTCCGACGTCGGGCACGATGTCGAGCTCGATGCCCGCGGCCCGCAGCGGCACGACGATGTCGGAGAACAGGATCGCCGCGTCCACGCCGTGCCTGCGAATCGGCTGCAGGGTGATCTCGGTGATCAGGTCTGCGTCGAAGCAGGCCTGCATCATCGTGTTCTTCGCCCGCAGCGCCCGGTACTCGGGCAGCGAACGTCCGGCCTGCCGCATGAACCACACCGGCACGCGGCTCGGCTTGCGGCCTGAAGCGGCGGCGAGATAGGGCGAGTCGGGCAGGTCGCGGCGGGTAGTCATCGTGTCCAATGCTGCCATGTGCGCCCCGCAACACCCCAATTCGCGCTCCGGCGACCCCCACTTCGCTCTGTGGACAGGTAGGGCCCTGGGTGGGCGCAGCAAACAACGCCTGACCACGGGAGATCCCCTCACCGGGCGAAATCGGCGCGCCTGCGCACACACCTGGCCAAATGGGGCTAGCTTCGAACGGTGACCACCGCCGCCGAACCGGCTCAATTTCGCGAAGCGGTGGCGGCGATGAATGCCACCACCGTCCGCGCGGAGATCGAGCTCGGCCCGATTCGCCCGCCTCAGCGGCTGGCGCCGTACAGCTATGCGCTGGGCGCGGAGGTCCGCCATCCCGAGACGGCCATCGTTCCGGAGCGCTCCGAGGGCGACGCGTTCGGACGGTTGATCCTGCTGCACGACCCTGAGGGCGCCGAAGCGTGGGATGGCACGATGCGTCTCGTGGCGTATATCCAGGCGGACCTGGACTCCAGTGAAGCCGTCGACCCGCTGCTGCCCGAAGTGGCGTGGAGCTGGCTCGTCGACGCCCTGGAATCGCGGGCCGAACACGTCACCGCACTGGGCGGCACCGTCACCGCGACGACGTCGGTGCGCTACGGCGACATCTCCGGTCCCCCGCGCGCCCACCAGCTGGAACTGCGGGCGTCGTGGACGGCGACCACCCTGGAGTTGGGACCACATGTCGAAGCGTTCTGCGAGGTGCTCGAGCACGCCGCCGGCCTGCCGCCGTCAGGTGTCACCGACTTGAGCTCCCGCACGCGCGCCTGACGCATGGCCGACCCCCAAGAGGCCGGCCCCGAGACGGGCTCGGAGGATGAGCCGGAAGCCACACCGCTGCTGGCGCCGCGCGACGGCGTCCCCGCCCTGTCCGTCAGCGCACGCGATATCGAAAAAGCCGCTGAGCTCTTGGCATCCGGCGAAGGGCCTTTCGCTGTCGACGCCGAACGCGCCTCAGGCTTTCGCTACTCGAATCGCGCCTACCTGATCCAGATTCGTCGGGCCGGTGCGGGCACGGTGCTGATCGACCCCGTCAACCACGGCGGTGATCCCGTCGCCACGCTGGCTCCGGTCGCGAAGGTGCTGGCCACCGATGAGTGGGTGCTGCACGCGGCTGATCAGGACCTGCCCTGTCTTGCCGAGATCGGTATGCGGCCGACGAAGCTCTACGACACCGAACTCGGAGGCCGCCTCGCCGGCTACGACAAGGTGAACCTCGCCACGATGGTGCAGAAGCTCCTCGGCCTGCAGTTGACGAAGGGCCACGGCGCTGCGGACTGGTCGCAGCGGCCGCTGCCGGACGAATGGTTGAACTACGCGGCGCTCGACGTCGAAGTGCTGCTCGACCTGCGCCACGCGATCGCCGCTGTTCTCCAGGAGCAGCACAAATCCGACTGGGCCGCAGAGGAGTTCGAATATCTGCGGACGATCGAGGCCATGCCGACGCGCCGGGACCGCTGGCGGCGCACGTCGGGCATCCACAAGATCCGTGACGCACGCGCGCTGGCGGCGGTCCGCGAGCTGTGGACGACGCGCGATCACATCGCGCAGCGCCGTGACATTGCGCCGGGACGCATCCTGCCCGACGCGGCGATCGTCAATGCCGCCACCGCCGACCCGGATACGGTCGAAAAGCTCACCGCACTTCCGGTTTTCGGGGGCTCACGGCAACGACGAATGGCTCATGTTTGGCTGGAGGCGCTCGCGCGTGCACGAACCACCGACGACCCACCGACGTCGCAGGAACCGTCCACCGGTCCCCCACCTGCATCACGATGGGCGCGCCGCAAGCCCGAAGCCGCAGTCCGGTTGGAGGCGGCACGGTCTGGCATCACCGAACTGTCCCAGCGCATTTCGGTGCCCACCGAAAACGTCATCACCCCGGAGATCGTGCGGCGGTTGTGCTGGGATTGGCAGCCGTTGCCGTCACGGGAGGCGACCGAGGCGGCGATCGACGGTTTCCTGCGCGAGGCTGGGGCACGGCGGTGGCAGCGCGAGCTCGTCGACCCCGTGCTCGCGGACGCGCTGTACCCCGACCCCGCCACATCTGACGGCGAGGCGACTAGCTGACGCGGTCGACGTGGGCCAGGAAGTGCTTCAGCACCGCGTCGGGGGCTTCGATCTGCGGCCAGTGACCTATGTCGTCGGCGAGCATCACCACGTCGGCGTCGGGGATGACCTCGGCATACCGGCGAGCCATGTGGGCACCGGAATTAGGGTCGATGGGCCCGTCGATGAGCCGCATCGGCACCGCGGTCTCACGCATGGCGCGCACCCAACGATTGCGGTGGGTGTACCGGTCGGCCAGGAATCGTCCGACCTTGTGCATCACCCGCTTGCCGTCGTTGTATTCGAGAATCTCGTGGAATCGGTTCATCAACTCGCGTGAGGGCTTGGTGTTGGGGCCGAACATCTCGTTGATCGTCGGCTCCACGATGCGTCGCGACAGCGGGCTGCCCTGCAACGGACTCATCAGATCGCCGAGCGGTGTCCCGGACATCAGCTTCTGCATGGTGCGCGGTGTGTAGGTCTCGTTGAACATTCCGCCGTTGAGCCAGGTGATCGACTGGTAGCGCAGCGATCCATACGCATGCTGACCGAACTCGCTGCGGGCCAACAACTCCTGGCCGACAGAGTCGCCGAGGTCGTGCGCGAGCATGTGGCAGACCTCGACGTTCAAATGGTCGAGCAATGCCTCATGCATGTCTGCGTGATCATGCACCGAGTAGCCGTAGGCGACGGGTTTGGCCGAGAAGCCCATACCGATCATGTCGGGTGCGATGACGGTGAACCGCTCGACCAATGCGGGCCAGATCAGCGACCAATCCGATGAGTTGAACGGGTAGCCGTGAATCGCCAGCAGGACGGGTGCCTGGCCGATCGGCGGCCCGTCGACCCGGTAGAAGATATCGAAGCCCAGATAGTCGAAGTGCCGGCCGGCAGCCTTCCAGCGTTCGAGTTCAGCATCCATGACCAGACTCTGTCACGAGCCGGTCGTGACTTCAGGACGCGGCCCGCGAGGTGCCCTAATGTCGACTTGGTGAGCTTGCTCCTCGGACCGACGCTGCGGCACGTCGCTGATACGACCGCACTGGTGTGGGTGCAGACCGAAAGCGCGGGCACCGTCGACATTCTGGGCTGTTCGGCGCGGACGTTCGAGGTGCAGGGCCATCACTTCGCACTCGTCACGGTCACCGGGCTGACGCCGGACAGCGTGACCGAGTACCAGGTGACGTTCAACGGGGAGACGGTATGGCCGCTCACCGACCCGGCCTTCGCGAAATTTCCACCCAGCGTCATCCGGACCCGGGGCCCCGACACGGCGCACCGGTTGCGCGCGATCTTCGGGTCGTGCCGCTACCCGAAGACTGAGGTCAAGAAGGTCGAGAAAAAACTCAAGCACGACGCGCTGGACTCCTACGCAAAACGGATGCGCGATCTGCCCATCGACAAGTGGCCCGATGCGCTGATCCTGCTCGGCGACCAGCTCTACGCCGACGAGCTTCCGCCCGACGAGGTGCGCCGGGTGGCAGGCCGCAGGCGCAACCGGCACGGCAACCGGCCGCCCGATGAGGTCGTCACCTTCGCCGAGTACGAGCGGCTGTACCGGCATTCGTGGGGCGACCCGGAGATCCGGTGGCTGATGTCGACCGTGCCGACGGCGATGATCTTCGACGACCACGACATCCGCGACGACTGGAACACCTCGAAGGCATGGCGCGCGCAGATGGCAGGCCTGGAATGGTGGCACGACCGAATCCGCGCGGGTCTGGCGTCTTATTGGGTGTACCAGCACCTCGGCAATTTGAGCCCGCACGAGCTGGCGGACAACGACGACTACCAGCAGTTGCTGGCCATCAAGGGCGATACCTGGCCGCACCTGGCCGAAGTGGCCGACAAAGCCGACCGCGAGGTCGATAGCAACAAGGGCGTCCGGTTCAGCTATCGGTGGGACCTCGGGCGCACCCGGCTGATCATGATCGACTCCCGCAACGGCCGAATTCTGGATTCCGGCGAGCGCATGATGATCGGCGAGAAGGAGTTCCGCTGGGTCGAGTCGAAAGCCGAGGAGAATCCAGAGACACTCGACCACCTGTTGCTCGCGTCGTCGGTGCCGTGGTTGATGCCCCCGGCGATCGGCGATCTTGAGACGCTCAACGAGCAGGCGACCGAACGTGACGGCTGGCGCGGAAGGCTCGGCGAAAAGCTCAGGCAGGCAGGCGATTTCGAGCATTGGCCAGCGTTCTACAAGTCACTGGTGCGCCTCGGCGAGATGATCGCGCGGATCGCCAATCATCCCGATGGGCCGTCCACGATCAGCATCCTGTCCGGCGACGTGCATCACAGCTATGCCGCCCGCGCCGAGGTCGACGGCGTATCACCCGACGGGTCCACCGTGCATCAGCTGGTGTGTTCGCCCGTGCATAACTACGTACCGCTGTTCGTCAAGCCTGCCTTCCTCCTTGGCTGGACGAAGCCCGCGGCCGCCCTGACCCGCTGGTGGGTGCGGCGTTCCGGCGTGCCATCGCCGCCAGTGGCCTGGACTAACGTCTGCGGCCCGCTGTTCGGGAATACCATCGCAACCGTCGAGGTCGACGGCCGGAGCGCCCAGGTCTTTTTCGAGCAGCCAAGCGAGACCGACGCGTTGCAGGAAGTGGGCCGGGTACCGCTCAATCGAGCTGGCGGCTGACTTCGGCCTCGGAGACCGCGGACCCCTGAGCCGCCACCCAGCCGGTGATCTGGCGGGCGATGTTGCGGTCCGTCAGTCCGACGTCGGCGAGCACCTCACCGCGCGATGCGTGTGCGAAGAACTCCTGAGGCAACCCGGCGTCGCGGCAGGGCACGTCGATCTCTGCCCGGCGCAGCGCCGCCGACACCGCCGAACCGATACCCCCCTGCACGCCGTTGTCCTCGATGGTGACCACCAGCTTGTGCGCGGCCGCCAGCTCACCAAGGGCAGCGGGCACCGGAAGGACCCACCGCGGGTCCACGACAGTGACCCCGATGCCCTGGTTGCGCAGCCGCTCGGCGACCGTCAACGCCATCGCCGCAAATGGGCCGACGGCCACGATCAGCACGTCGTCGGACAGGCCGTCGGCCGGGACCGCGAGCACGTCGATGCCGCCACGGCGCTCGACGGCCGTAATGTCTTCGCCGACATCACCTTTCGGGAACCGAATGGCGGTCGGCCCGTCCTTGATGTTGAGTGCTTCGCCGAGTTCCTCACGCAGACGCGCGCCGTCGCGCGGGGCGGCCACCCGCATGCCCGGGACGATGCCCAGCATGGACAGGTCCCAGATGCCGTTGTGGCTGGCGCCGTCCGGACCGGTGACGCCGGAGCGATCCAGAACCATCGTGACGGGCAGCTTGTGCAGCGCGACATCCATCATGACCTGGTCGAACGCCCGGTTGAGGAACGTCGAGTAGATCGCCACGACCGGGTGCATGCCGCCCATCGCCAGACCGGCGGCCGACGTCATCGCATGCTGTTCGGCGATGCCGACGTCGAAGAATCGGTCGGGGAACCGTTTCCGGAAATCGGTCAGACCGGTCGGGCCGGGCATCGCGGCGGTGATGGCCACGATGTCGCGCCGCCGGGCGGCATAGCCGATGAGTGCTTCAGAGAACGCCGACGTCCACCCGGGACCGGGCACGGATGTCGCCAGCCCTGTCTCGGGGTCGATGACACCGCAGGAGTGCATCTGGTCGGCTTCGTCGTTCTCGGCCGGGGCGTATCCCATGCCCTTGCGGGTGACCACGTGCACGATCACCGGCGCGTTGAAGCCGCGCGCATGCCGCAGCGCGGACTCGACCGCGTGCTCGTCGTGGCCGTCGATCGGGCCGACGTACTTGAGGCCGAGATCGGTGAACATCACCTGCGGCGAGAGCGCGTCCTTGATGCCGGCCTTGATGCTGTGCATGCACTGGTAGCAGATCTCGCCGATGATCGGCACCTTCTGGACGGCCTTGCGGCCCTCCTCGAGCACGCGCTCGTACCCGGGCTGCAGGCGAAGTCCGGCCATGTGCTCGGCGAAGCCGCCGATCGTGGGCGCGTAGCTGCGGCCGTTGTCGTTGACGATGATCACGACAGGGCGCCGGGACGCGGCGATGTTGTTCAGCGCCTCCCAGCACATGCCGCCGGTGAGTGCGCCGTCGCCGACGACGGCGACCACGTGACGGTTGCGATGCCCCGACAGCTCGAAGGCCTTGGCCAGGCCGTCGGCATACGACAATGCGGCGCTGGCGTGGCTGGATTCGACCCAGTCATGCTCGCTCTCGCTGCGCGATGGGTAGCCCGACAGGCCGCCCTTCTTGCGCAGTGAGTCGAAATCACGGATGCGGCCCGTCAACATCTTGTGCACGTAGGACTGGTGTCCGGTGTCGAAGATGATCGGATCGTGCGGCGAGTCGAACACCCGATGCAGCGCAAGCGTAAGCTCGACGACGCCGAGGTTCGGGCCGAGGTGTCCGCCGGTTGCAGCGACCTTGTGAATCAGGAATTCGCGGATTTCCTGCGCCAGTTCACTCATCTGTGACTGGGTCAAGTGCTGCAGATCAGCGGGGCCGCGGATCTGTTCAAGCATCCCGTCAGTCTACGCACCAGGTTCGGTGCGGTCCTGCCGAGACTCGTAGACATCGGGCACACCGTCAAGATCGGCGTCGGCGGTTTCGATCTCGTGGATGCGCCGATATTGCCTGTTCCGCAGCCGCAACAGCACCGCTGCCACCACGGCGGCGCACACCGACCCGGTCAGCACGCCCATCTTGACGACTTCGTCACGATGCGATCCCAAGCCGTACGCGAGGTCACCTATCAGCAGCGAAACCGTGAACCCGATGCCCGCCAGCATCGAGATGCCGAGCACGTCGATCCACCGCAGCGCAGAGTCGAGGGTGGCGCGGGTCACTGCGGCCAGCACCCTGGTCGTCAGGAAGATGCCGACGGGCTTGCCCACGACGAGTCCGAGCACGATGCCCAAGGCGATCGGGTCGCTCAACGCAGTGATCAGTCCGTTGAATCCACCGACTGACACCCCGGCGGCGAAGAACGCGAAAACGGGCACTGCGACACCTGCCGACAACGGGCGCAGTTTGTGCTCGAAATGCTCGGCCAATCCCGGGCCCGCGTCAGGACCACCGGCCGCAGCTGAGCGCACCACCGGCACCGTGAAGCCGAGCAGCACGCCGGCCACTGTGGCATGCACACCGGACTCGTGCATCAGCACCCAGGTGGCCGCAGCGAGCGGCACCAGCAGCCACCATGAATCGACCCGCCGCTGCACACACAGCGCGAAAAGCGCCAGCGGTACAGCTGACAGGCCCAGCGCCCAGATCTTGATGTCTTCGGTGTAGAAAACGGCGATCACCGTGACTGCCAAGAGATCGTCGACCACCGCGAGTGTCAACAAGAAGGTACGAAGCGCAGACGGCAGGTGTGTCGAGATGACGGCGAGTACAGCAACTGCGAACGCGATGTCGGTCGCGGTCGGGATCGCCCAACCCCGTGTCGCGCCATCGCCGACATGGGCGGTCACCGCGATGAAGATCAGCGCCGGCGCCACCATTCCCCCGACGGCGGCGGCGATCGGCAGGGCGGCACGGCTCGGGTCGCGCAGATCACCCGCGACGAACTCGCGCTTGAGTTCCAGTCCGACGATGAAGAAGAAGATCGCGAGCAGCCCGTCGGCGGCCCACTCGCCCAGCGTCAGGTTCAAATGGAGACCCAGTGGTTCACCGCCGATCTCCAGATCTCGAAGCCCGAAGTAACTCGCCGACCACGGCGAATTGGCCCATATCAACGCGATGGCCGAGGCCACCAGCAGGATCGCCCCGCCGACGGTTTCCTTGCGAAGAATGGACGTGACGCGGCTGGTTTCCGCCCACGAGCCCCGTGAGAACAGCGCTCCGCGTGGGAAGCGACGAAGTGGATCGGTGCTCAAGTATTCGCCTAATCGGTAGTCGCCGGTCGCTGAAGGAATCGCCGACCAGACTTCCCGGCACACCTGAAACCACCCTATGCCATTCGCCCGAAAGCGTCGTCGCCAGACAACCTGGTGCGTGAGCCTGCGCGCGAGTAGATTCCTCACCAGGAGTGCCGGGAAGTCTGGTCGGCTGCCAGCTGACCGACCGTGAAAGGGCCTCCGATGTATCCCACGTCATCCGCGCCTGCGCGCGCCGAGTGCGACGACGCCATTCGAACCGAGGGACTGACCAAACGATTCGGGTCACTCGTTGCTGTCGACGACCTGAGACTGACCGTCGCACGAGGGGAAGTGTTCGGCTTCCTCGGCCCGAACGGCGCGGGCAAGTCCACCACAATCCGCATGCTGCTCGGACTGATCCGGCCCACCGCCGGCACCGCCATGATCTTCGACTACCGCGCCGACGACGTCCGCCGCGCCCACCGCCACCTCGCGTACGTCCCTGCCGATGTCGCCTTGTGGCCGACGATGACCGGCGCGGAGATCCTCGAGGTGACCGGCAACGTGGGCCCCGGGGTCGACCTCGAGTACCGAGCTGAACTGGTGGCACGCTTCGCCTTGGACTTGGACCTGCGGGCCAAGAACTATTCCAGCGGGAACCGGCAGAAGGTCGCGATCGTGTCCGCCTTCGCCACCCAGGCTCCTTTGTTGGTGCTCGACGAACCGACCAGCGGCCTCGATCCCTTGATGGAGCGTGAGTTTCGGCGCTGTGTCCTCGAGGCGCGTGAACGTGGCCAAACGGTGTTCCTGAGTTCGCACCAACTGGCCGAAGTCGAAGCGCTCTGCGACAGGGTCGCCATCTTGCGAGCCGGCCGGCTCGTCGAGATCGACACGATCGGCGAGTTGCGTCGGCTGCGCCGAACCCGCATCGAAGTGACCTACCGCGACGCCGAGCCGAGCCTCATGGACGTGCCCGGCATCACCGATCTTGAGCGACTCGGAGAAAAACACCTGCGCTTCAACGTGTCTGGCTCACCAACGCCGGCGTTGCGAGCCCTCGCCGCGGTCGACGTCACGACGGTCGCGATGCACGAGCCCACGCTGGAAGAGATTTTCCTCGACTACTACGGCGAGGCGTCGTGATGGCCGCAACCCTCGCCGCGCGCCACGCGCTCGCCCGGCGGGTGCCGGCCGGGCGAGCCGTCACCCGGCTCGCGGCCCGACAAGTGCGACGTGGCACGCTGCTCGTCGCCGCAGTGTGCGCAGGGATGTCGACGTTGGTCGCCGCCCAGTACCAGTCCACCTTCCGCGGTGAGTTGAGTCAAAGCGCACTGCGAGCGCTGGCCGAAAACCCAGCCATACGAGTTCTTTTCGGCGCGCCGGTGGCGCTGGACGATCCGGGCGGGTTCACGGTGTGGCGGACAGGTACACCGGTGCTCGTGCTCGCCGGTGTGTGGATCATGCTGACGGCCGTCCGAATCACCCGCGGCGAGGAAGACGCCGGGCGCTGGGATCTTCTGCTTTCCGGACCGATCCGGACCGTAGAGGTCGTGCGTCGCTACCTGATAGCGCTGACCGGTTCGGCCACGGTCATCAGTGCAGGGGTCGGCCTCGGGTTGATGGCCGCCGGTACCGACGCTTTCGGCGCCATTTTGTACGCGGCGTGCGTTCTCGGTGTGACGCTGACATTTGCTTCCGTCGGGTTGGTGGCCGCTCAGGTGATGCCGAACCGGCAGTCCGCAGTCGGACTCTCAGTGGGGTTCCTCGGTGCCGCATTGTTGGTTCGGATGCTCTCCGACGGAGTCGCGGCATTCGCATGGTCCGCCTGGCTCAGCCCATTCGGTCTCGTCGCACGCGTGGCGCCCTACGCCGAGAACCGGATTGCCCCCTTGCTGGTGTTGGCGTGCTATCCCGTCGCGTTCGCGGTTGGCGCCACCCACGCAGCGAGCCGCCGCGACGTTGGTACCGGACTGTTGACTCTCTCGACACGACGCCCGCCGCGCACCAGCCTGTTGGGTTCGATCAACGGTTTCGCCGCGCGGCGCGCCCTGCGTCCCACGGTCGGGTGGGCTGCGGGAATCGGCGCCTACTTCCTGATCATCGGCGCGGTGATCGCTTCCATACTGGACTTCTTCGAGCAAAACCCTCGCTTCGCGGAATTGGCCGCCGCTGCGGGTTTCGCGGGTCTGAACTCGGCGGAGGGTTTCGCTGCGGCTTTGTTCAGCCTGATGACCATCGCGACCGGGTTGTACTGCGTAACGCGGCTCGCAGCATTCGTAGGTGACGAGCGGGCGCGCCGGTGGACCGTGTTGTTCGCCTCGCCGTTGTCTCGCGAGCGCCTGCTGGGCACGGAGATAGCGGTTACCGCAGTGGGATTGGTCTCGTTGCACCTCGTCGCAGCAGCCGCCATGTGGAGCGGCGCGGCGCTGACCGGCGCCCCACTGCGTATCGGCGATGCACTCGCGGGAGCTCTCAACACCGCCCCGGTTGGGTGGCTGGCGCTCGGCGCGGCAGCCCTGGCCGTCGGCTGGCTCCCGTCGACGGTGGGTGCTATCGGCGCGCTACCTGTGGTCGGGGGGTTTCTGCTCAACGTCATCGCCGACAGCATGCAGGCCCCCGCGTGGGTGCTGGACATCTCTCCATACGTGCATATCGCGGCGGTGCCGTCGGTCTCACCCGACATTCCGGCGACAATTGCGTTCCTGGTTGTGGGTGGAGCGCTTACCGGATTGGGGATCGCGGGCTACCGCCTCCGCGATTTGACCTCCTGAGTTGGCATTCACATCTCGTCGTCATGTGTTCTTGGCGACGAATCGCCGGAACAGTAACCAGGCAACCGCGAGGTTGTAGACCGTACCGGCGACCAGGTATGGCCACCACGTGCCGTGCTCGCTGGCGACCCAGAACGTCTTCGCCGCCCAATACGGCGGCAGCACACCGAAAGCCAGATTCCAGGCCGAGTCGATGAACCACGGAAGGCACGGCAACCCGGCGATCAACATGCCAAGGCCGCGCAGCATGGCGATGCCTTGAATCTTGTTGGCCGCGACGGCAACGATCAGCAACAGGGTGACGACCGCCGACAATCCGGCCAGCAGCCCGATCGGAACAAGGGTGGGAACGAGACCTGGTTCGAGTATTCCGCTGAACGACAACGTCGCGACCACATATACGGTCGTCAACGCCATGACGGTGCCCGCACGGTAGGCGAAGAATGTCGACAACCGCACCGGGGTCACCCGCAGCACGGTCATCGTGCCTGCGTCGACCTCGTCGAGCACAAGGAAGGCGCCGAGTCCGCCCGTGATGATGATGCTCGTCAGCAGCAGGAAGCCGGTGAGAACGAGTGAATAGTAGGGAACCAGATCGAAGTCGTATCGTGCCGCTAACATGTCGGTGAACAACGGGACCAGGATGACGACTCCGACAGTCCAGATGACGGGCGCCAGAACGATCATGACCAACAGCGGATCACGGTAGGTTCCACGAATGTCGTTGCGGCCGAACGCCGCAAGCGCCTTCACCGACGTTGTCATCGAAGTCATCACATACCTCCCGATCTTGCCACGACGTAGTGGCCGAACAGCGCCCTGGCTACCAAGAACAGCACCACCAAACCTGCGAGTGGATACAGCACGGCATAGGCCACCTGCCACGGGGCCAGTGTCACTTGATCGAACGCCTCGCCCAGCAGCAGCAGCGGCCCCAACGTAGGGATCAGGTAAAGCACCGGACTCACCCACACCCCGGAGAAATACAGCACCGGGAGGCCCGTCATCACTGCCAGAGGGCCGGTCGCCGACATGAACCAATCGCTGACCGAAGAGAACGGGAGCGACGTGATGAATCCGACGAGCAGCATCAACAAGGTGCCGAGCACCAGACCGGTCAGCAGAGGGAGTGGCCGATAGGCGAATCCGTGGGCGGCCGACACTACGATGAGCGCTACGAGAACTGAAACACCCAACAGCACAGCGAGTTTCACGCACAGGTACTCCCAGAACCGCAACGGTGTCGAGATGACGGCACCGAGGGTGCGCTCCTGCTTCTCGAAAAACACCGAACCTCCGATGAAGAAGAACCCGATGATCGCGATGTCGCCCAACAAAATGTATGGCTCAGCGATCGGACGCAGGGCGTGCGACATGGGCAGCAAGACTGCCAGCCAGATGAGCCCGGAGAAGACCGCCGCATGCAGAAACTTCTGCCTGACTTGAAGCGTAACCTCGAGCCGCAACGCACTCGTGAGCCGTTTCATGCCAGTTGCCTTCCGGTGGTCTCGACGAAGACGTCGTCCAGGGTGGCCTCGCGGCTGTGAATGGTTTCGACGTGGTGATCTCGCAGCACAGCGTGAAACGCGGGGTCGTCGGCCAGGCCGTCCATGGCGAACTCGGCGGCCTCCAGACTGCCGTTCTCCCCGCGGAACTGGACTCGGACCCGTCGTTGACTGCGGGCGATCTTCAGTTCGGCCGGCGTGTCCATGGCGACAATTCGGCCATCGACCACGAAGGCGACTCTGTCGCAAAGCTCGTCGGCGGTGGCCATGTCATGCGTCGTGAGGAAGACAGTGCGGCCCCGCGCCTTTAGACCAAGAATCATGTCCTTGACTTTGCGCACGTTCACCGGATCAAGACCGGAAGTGGGCTCGTCGAGGAAAAGTAGGTCCGGGTCGTTGATCAGCGATCTGACGAACGTCAGACGCATCTGCATTCCCTTGGAGTACTTGCCAACTCGGGTGTCAGCGTCGTCGGCGAGACCCACTGCGCCGAGAAGTTCCATCGGATCCAGCGTGTCGCCGTCGTAGAGCGAGGCGAAGAATCTCAGGTTCTCCAGGCCGGTGAGCTTCTGATAGTGATTCGGCAACTCGAACGAGACCCCGATGCGCTGGTAATAGTCCGGACCCCATGTCAGCGGGTCCTGACCCCACACCGCTGCCTCGTCGCCGTGCCCGCGAAGCAACCCGATGAGTAGCTTTTGCGTGGTCGACTTGCCGGCACCACTGGGACCGAGAAATCCGAAGATCTCGCCTCGTCCCACCGAGAAGTCCATGCCGCGCACTGCCGGCTGTGTCGATTTCGGATAGGCGAAGGTCAAACCGCGGACGCGGATCACCTCAGCAGTGGTGGACGGCGGCGTGGCCGCCGGGGCGACACTCTCCATGGACGGTCTCCTCTGGGTACGCGAATACCAGTTCCGACCAGACTTCCCGGAGCGCCGTCGCTGACTATACTGACTCTTCAGAAATCTTTGAAGACTCTGACCGGAGATTGTTATGGCCTCGGATCCCCAGGAGACCGCCGAGCAGCTCGCGCTCGTTCTCAGCTCACACGGTCTGCAGCGGATGACCGCGCGAGTTCTAGCATCGTTGCTGTTCACCGAGGATCCGGCCATGACCATGGGTGACCTCGCCGAACAGCTGCAGGCCAGCACAGGCTCGATCTCGGGAGCTCTCAAGATGCTCAGCTCCGTAGGACTTGTGGAGCGCGTGCCGGCGCCGGGAAGCCGGCGGGACCACTACCGGCTGCGCGATGACGCGTGGGCCGTCCAATATACGAATCAGAACGAAGTGACGACCGCCGTCCTGAAGGCGGCCGAGGCAGGGATCGCGGCCACACCCGAGGACGGCCTCGCCCATCAACGTCTCACTCAGATGCGCGACTTCTATGCATTCCTATTGGATGAGATTCCGGCGCTGCTCGACCGCTGGCGGCAGCGGTAGGCGTCTGCCGGGCGATGACGTCGGATACCTTTGAGCGTCATGATCATCGAACGACAGAGCCTTGTCGATGCGCCCGTCGACCGGGTGTGGGCCCGCGTGGTCACACCCGAGGGCATCAATGACGAACTACGGCCGTGGATGACGATGTCGATGCCGCGCGGCGCCAAAGACCTCACCGTGGACACCGTGCCCATCGGAACCCCGGTCGGCCGCTGCTGGATGCGACTGTTCGGCGTGTTGCCGTTCGACTACGACGACCTGATGATCGCCGAATTATGGCCGGGCCGCGGTTTCGACGAGCAGTCGACGATGCTGTCCATGCGCAGCTGGCGCCACGAACGCATGCTGGAGCCCGATGGCGACGCGAAAACCGTTGTGCGCGACCGCCTCACGTTCGAGCTACGCACTCCCCTGCGTGTGCTGACGCCGGTGATCGGCGCCGGGATTCGCGCGCTGTTCGGGCATCGACAGCGACGGCTGCAGCGGCACTTCGACAGCTGACCGGCTCGCGCCGATCGCCCTGAGCACTGGGCCCACGCGCAGCCGGGGAAGTCAACGCGTCAGCACGGCGACGCACTCGATGTGATGAGTCAACGGAAACGAATCGAACACCCGCAGATCTTCGACGGCATATCCGTGGCCTCGGTACAGCCTGATGTCGCGGGCGAACGAGGCGGCCTCACAACCGATGTGGATCACTCTCGGCACCTCGGCGTCGGCCAGCAGGTCGATCACCTCGCGACCGGCTCCCGTTCTCGGCGGGTCCAGCACCGCGACGTCGGGCCTCCCCCGCTGACCGGTCAGCGCCCTTCTCACGGAGTCGGTGACGACGGAAACCCACCCCAGGTCGGCAAGCGCCGCGCGCGCCGAGCGTGACGCCCCGCGCGACGTGTCGACGGTGAGGACCTTCCCGGTGTCACCGACGGCGCGCGCCAGCGTCGCCGCGAAAATCCCTGCCCCACCGTATAGATCCCATGCCGTCATGCCCGGGCGCAGTTGCGCCCATTCGGTCACCAGCTCGCTGTAGACCCGCGGAGCATCGCGGTGCGCCTGCCAGAACGCGGTCACCGGTACCCGCCACACGCGGTCCCCGACGCGCTGCACCGCCTCGTATTCGCCTTCGATGACGTGCGTGGTGGACTTGCGGCCCTCCCGCGGACCCGACTGCACGACGTGGCGGTCACCGTCGTCGTCGACCGCCACGTGCACGTGGGCACCGTGCGGCCAGACCCAGTCGTTGACGCCGTCGAGCATGCCCGCCGGCAGCTGCGCACAATCGAGATCGGTGACCAGCTCGGCGCTGTGGTAGCGGTGAAATCCCGCCTTGCCCCGCGCGGAGGTGTCCAATCGCACTCGGGTTCGCCAGCCGGTGGCCCCGCCCTCGCCCACCTGCTCGGCCACCGCGTCGCCCTCGTCACGCCATGCGTATCCGCCCAACCGCTCCAGCTGATTGGCGACCACCGCACCCTTCAGCCGCCGCGCCGCCGCCGGATCGGCGAATGCCAGATCGCAACAACCGGCACCGTCCACCCCGGCGATCGGGCAGATCGGGTCGACCCGGTCGGCGGACGGTTCGATGACCTCGACAACGTCGGCGTGCCAATATGATCCGCGATCCGAGGCGCCGTCTCTGATCCGGACGCGGACCGTCTCACCGGGCAACGCATAGCGCACGAACACCACCCGCCCGTCGTGGCGCGCGACACAACTGCCGCCGTTGGCAGGTGGCCCCACGGTCAAGGTGAGTTCGGACGACGAGCCGGGCGACCCGTCGACCTTTCCGTCGCCGCTCAATCCAAAAAGCCCCTGCGTGCGTCGCCAGGAGCGGACTGTGGCGCGAGCGTTTTCAGGCGCTCCGACGAACTCAATTGCCATGGAACCGATGTCACCATCACGTTCGGCTCGAACAACAGCCTGCCCTTGAGTCGCAGCGCGCTCTGGTTGTGCAGCACCTGCTCCCACCAGTGGCCCACCACGTACTCGGGAATGAACACCGTCACGACGGTGCGCGGCGACTCCTTGCTGACCCGCTTGACGTAGTCGAGCACCGGGCGGGTGATCTCTCGGTATGGCGAGGCGATCACCTTCAACGGCGTGCTGATGTCGCTGTCCTCCCATTTGTGCACCAGCGCACGGGTCTCAGCGTCATCGACGCTGACCGTGATCGCCTCGAGCACGTCGGGACGGGTGGCCCTGGCGTAGGCCAGCGCCCGCATGGTCGGCAGGTGCAGCTTGGACACCAGCACGATCGCATGGTTGCGGCTCGGCAACACCATGCCGTCGGCCTCTTCGGCCTCCTGCGCCTCCAGTTCGCGCGCCACGGTGTTGTAGTGCTTGTGAATGGCTTTCATGATCACGAACAATCCGCCCATCGCAAGAATGGCAATCCAGGCACCGACGAGGAACTTCGTCACCACGACGATGATCAGAACCGTTCCCGTGCAGAGCAACCCGATGGAGTTGATGATTCGGGAACGCTTCATCTTGGCACGGACGGCGGGCTCGGTCTCGGTGCGCAACAGCCGCGTCCAGTGGCGGACCATCCCAATCTGGCTGAGGGTGAAGGATACGAAGACCCCGACGATATACAGCTGAATGAGCGCTGTGACCTCGGCGCGGAACGCGACGATGAATGCGATTGCGGCGAGTGCGAGAAACAGGATGCCGTTGGAGAAGGCCAACCTATCGCCGCGGGTATGCAACTGGCGGGGCAGGAAACGGTCTTGCGCCAGTATCGATCCCAGCACCGGGAAGCCGTTGAATGCGGTGTTGGCCGCCAGGACCAGGATCAGCGCCGTGACGCCGGCAATCAGGTAGAGCCCAACGGGAAAATTGTGGAAGACCGCGTCGGCGAGCTGAGCGATGAGGGTCTTCTGGTCATAGTCGGGCGGTGCGCCGACGAGCTGTTCATGGGGGCGCTCAGCGATCTGCGCACCCGTCGCTTTGGCCAGCATGATGATGCCCATGAACAACGTGATGGCGATCGCGCCAAGCAGCGCCAGCGTCGTTGCCGCGTTGCGCGACTTCGGTTTCCGGAACGCCGGCACGCCGTTACTGATCGCCTCCACGCCGGTCAACGCGGCACTACCGGAGGAGAACGCCCGCGCGACAAGGAACACCAAGGCGAAACCGAGAATCTCGCCGTGCTCCGAATGCATTTCGAAGCCCGCCGACTCCGCTTGCAGCGGCCTGTCGAGAACATAGATTTGATAAAACCCCCAGCCCAACATGACGTACATGCCGAACATGAAGGCATAGGTGGGAATTGCGAACGCGGTGCCGGACTCCCGGATGCCACGCAGGTTGATCGACGCCAGCAGCAGGATCGCGATGACGGCGAACAACACCTTGTGCTGGCCGACGAACGGCACCGCCGACCCGATGTTCGACATCGCCGAGGCCATCGACACCGCCACCGTCAGTATGTAGTCCACCAGCAGCGCGCTCGCCACCGTCAGGCCCGCGGTCGGGCCGAGGTTCGTGGTGACCACCTCGTAGTCGCCGCCGCCCGACGGGTACGCGTGCACGTTCTGCCGGTAGCTGGCGATCACGATCATCATCACCACCGCGACGGCCAGTCCGATCCAGGGCGCCATCGAGTAGGCCGCCAGGCCCGCGACCGAGAGCACCAGAAAGATCTCCTCCGGTGCATAGGCGACGGAGGACATGGCGTCGGAGGCGAACACCGGCAGGGCGATCCGCTTGGGCAGCAGGGTGTGCGACAGCTTGTCGCTGCGGAACGGACGGCCCAGAACCAGCCGCCGCGTGACGGTCGAAAGCTTTGACACGAGTGCCAAGGGTAAGCGCAGAGGTGAATGGTTGTAGCGTTCCGAGTGCGCAGGTTCGACCGGAAGGGACCAACAGGTGCGAGTAGTGGTGATGGGATGCGGCCGCGTCGGCGCTTCGCTGTCCGACAGTCTGGCCCGCATCGGCCATGACGTCGCGGTCATCGATCGGGACAGCACCGCGTTTCACCGACTGTCCCCGGACTTTCCGGGCGAGCGGGTGCTGGGCATGGGATTCGACCGTGACGTGCTGCTGCGGGCCGGTATCGAGGACGCGGGTGCGTTCGCCGCCGTGTCCTCCGGCGACAACTCCAACATCATCTCCGCGCGCGTGGCCCGCGAGACGTTCAGCGTCGAGCGCGTGGTCGCCCGCATCTACGACGCCAAACGCGCCGCCGTCTACGAGCGGCTGGGCATTCCCACGGTCGCCACCGTGCCGTGGACGACCGATCGGCTGCTCAACGTGCTGACCCGCGAAACCGAGACCACCAAGTGGCGCGATCCGTCGGGCAACGTCGGCGTGACCGAGCTGGCGCTGCATGAGGAATGGATGGGCCGACGCCTGACCGACCTCGAGAACGCCACCGGCGGCCGAGTCGCGTTCCTGATCCGCTTCGGCGAGGGCTACCTGCCCGACGCCAAGACCGTCGTCCAGGCGGGCGATCAGGTGTTCATGGCCGCCATCGCCGGACACATCGCCGAGGCGCTGGCCATCGCGGCGCTGCCGCCCAGCGAGGACGTCGAGGCGCAATGAGGGTCGCCATAGCAGGAGCAGGCGCGGTAGGGCGTTCGATCGCCAGGGAACTCGTCGACAGCCACGAGGTCACGCTGCTCGAACGCAACCCCGACCACATCGACGTCGACGCGATTCCCGCGGCCCAATGGCGTCTTGGCGACGCCTGCGAGCTGACCGTGCTGGAGTCGGTGACCCTGCAGGAATTCGACGTCGTGATCGCCGCCACCGGCGACGACAAGGTCAACGTGGTGGTCAGCCTGCTGGCCAAGACCGAGTTCGCCGTGCCGCGGGTGGTTGCCCGCGTCAACGACCCGCGCAACGAGTGGCTGTTCGACGAGAGTTGGGGCGTCGACGTAGCGGTGTCCACACCCCGGATGCTGGCCTCCCTGGTGGAGGAAGCCGTCGCGGTCGGCGATCTGGTGCGGCTGATGGAATTCCGCAAGGGTCAGGCGAACCTGGTGGAGATCACCCTGCCCGACGACACGCCGTGGGGCGGGAAACCCGTCAAGCGTCTCGAGCTGCCGCGCGACGCGACTCTGGTGACGATCCTGCGTGGTCCGCGCGTGATCGTGCCCGAGGGCGACGAGCCGCTGGAAGGCGGCGACGAGCTGCTGTTCGTCGCGGTCACCGAGGTCGAGGATCGACTGCAGGAGCTCCTGCTCAATCCCGAGGCGCGCTGACCGAACGCGGCGGGTATGCCGGCGGCGGGGTCGCCCGGTCGTAGCACGGAGCCGTCGACTCCGGTGAGACGCGGCCGAGATCGCACTGGTCGTTGCGGATACCCACCGCCGAGATCACCGCGGCGAGCATGAAGAGTCCCGCCGTCACCAGCATGCCGTGCCGAAATCCTTCGAAATCGACTGTGCCGCCGATGATCACACCGGTGAATGCGATCGCGATCAGCCCCGAGATCCGCGACACCGCATTGTTGACCGCCGAGCCGATGCCGCTCTGCGCAGGATCGACGGCGGCCAGAATCGCCGCGGTGAGGGGCGACACAGTGATCGTCAGCCCAAGGCCGAACACCACCAGTCCGGGCAGCATCTGTGTCCAGAAGTCGAACGGCTCGGCCGCCCGGGACATCAACAGATAGCCGATCGCCGCGATCAGCGGCCCGATCGCCATGAACAGTCGCGGACCGTGGAGCCCTGCCAGCATGCCGAACCGGCGCGCGAGCAGAAACGACAGCACCGGGACCGGCAGAGTGGCCAGTCCTGCCTCCGTCGCCGACAGGCCTGCGGTCTCCTGAAGGAACAGCCCGATGACGAGCATGCCGAGTGAGACGCCGGCGTACAGGAACACCGTCGTAAGGTTTCCGACCGCGAAATTGCGGGCGGCGAAGATATGCAGCGGCATCATCGGATCGGGTGTTCGCCACTCCCACAACGGGAATGCGATCAAGCAGGCGGTTCCGACCACCAAGGCCACGACGACCGCTGGATGCGAGAAGCCCAAGCGCTGCCCCTCGATCAGGGCGTACACCACGCCCGTGAGTCCGACCGCGTTCAGCCCAGCTCCGACGACGTCGACGCGCGCCGACCGACTAAGTGCGGTGAACTCCCCGGGGTGCAACCTGGTCGTGAGGTACAGCGTGATCGCCAACGGGACGAGGTTGACTCCGAAGATCCACCGCCAGTTCAGCGCGTCGACCAACACGCCACCGAGCAGTGGGCCGACCACAAAAGCCGTTCCGGTCCAAGCGGTCCAGGTTCCGATCGCGCGAGCCTGCGCCGACCCAGAGAAGCGAGCGTTGATCATCGCGAGCGAACTGGGCACCAGGAACGCTGCGCCGATGCCCTGCATGCAGCGAGCGGCGACGAGCACCCAGCCGGTGGGCGCCCACGCACACACCACCGAGGACACCGCGAAAATCATGAGGCCCGTCCGCAACACGGCCAGGCGGCCGTACTGGTCGGAGATGGCTCCCGCGACGAGGATCAGCGCGCCGAGGGTGAGCAGATACCCGTCCACCACCCACTGCTGCAGCGCCAGGCCGCCGCCGAAATCACGCTCGATGGCGGGCAGCGCCAGGTTGACCACCGACCCGTCGAGAAACGCGACGAACGACGCCAGCACCGCGACCGCGACGAGCGACCTATCGCTGTCGTCGGCGCGACTCGGGCTTGGATCGTCAGGCTGAGTGGGCATCCGGCTGCGTCACGCCCGGATTCTCGCGCTGCGTGCTATCCGGAACGACTTCGGCCTCTGAGGCTTCGGCGTGGATCGCGCGTTGTGCCGCCCGAATCGCCAGATAGGTCACCAGCGCCGCCACCGCCGTCAGCGGCCAGCCCATCGAGATGCGGGCGACGCCCAGCAGGCCTGTCTGATCGGCGTCGTAGAGGTGGTGCTGCACGACGAAGCGGGATGCGAAGACGAAGACCCACACCACCGTCGCGACGTCGAACGCGCGCACCGCCTTGCGCACGCTGCGCCAGTCGCGGTCGTGGTCGTTGACCCAGCCCCAGACGTAGCCGACGACGGGACGGCGGATCAGCACCGACAGGGCGAAGACGGACGCCCAGATCAACGATGACCAAATACCAAGCAGGAAATAGCCTTTGGACTCACCCATGAAGTAGGCGATTCCGGCGCAGACGCCAACGCCGATGAAGCCGGAGATCGCCGGCTGGGTCGACTCGCGCCGCACCAGCCGCCACACCAGGATGACGGCGGCGATGCCAAGGGCCGAGTAGACAGCCGCGGTGAGCCCGAAGAACTGCGATACCGGAACGAATGCCAAGACCGGCAGGGAGGAGTAGATCAGTCCGCTGACGCCGCCCATTTGCTCGAGGACGGCGTGTGCCTTGCTGGAACGCTTCCCCGGTTCGGTTCCGGGGTCACTCACTTTTGGATCTCGTAGTGCGGGTTGTAGATCGCCTTGGTGCCGTTGTCCAATTTGCCGACCCGGCCGTGGACCTTGAGAGTGCGACCCGATTCGATGCCGGGGATCCGGCGCTGGCCGAGCCAGACCAGCATCACGGTGTCGGTGCCGTCGAACATCTCGGCTTTGACACCTCCCGCGCAGCCCTTGCCGTTGCATTCGACGCTGCGCAGGGTGCCGATCATCGTGACTTCCTGGCCGCGTTGACAGTCGATGGCTTTGGAGGCGCCGGTGTTGGCCGCTTCGTCAGTCAGCTCGTCGACGTCGAGCTGTTCCGGGGCTTCAGTCAGCCGCCGGGTCAGTCGGCGTAGATACCCTTCGGCCGTAGCCATGGCGTCTCCTGAACGTTCTGCAGATCTACCGTTGATCTATACCCCGAACAACGCCACGGTAGACCTCTTGGTTCCGATCTGCCACGCAAGGTGGGGCGACGCGCCGATCAGGCAGTTCGCAGGGCACGATCGTGTGATGAGCGTCATTCTCCGCGGCGTCACGACGATTCTGCTGCCCGGCACCGGATCCGATGACGACTTCGTCTACCGGGCGTTCTCGGATGCCCTGCACGGCGAGGGCGCAGTCGTGGTCACCCCCAAGCCGCAACCGCAGCGATTGATCGACGGGTACCGCGAGGCGTTCGACAACGCGGCGCGCACGGCCCCGATCGCCGTCGGCGGAGTGTCCATCGGCGCCGCGGTCGCCGCAGCCTGGGCACTTGCTCATCCCGGCCGCGCGGTAGCGGTCCTCGCCGCCCTGCCGGCCTGGACGGGCGCCCCCGACACAGCGCCGGCAGCGATAGCTGCACGCCATTCCGCGAGTGTGCTGCGACGCGACGGGTTGGCCTCGGCCACCGCTCAGATGCGCGCGGGCAGCCCGCAGTGGCTGGCCGACGAGTTGACCCGCTCGTGGGTCGGCCAGTGGCCCGGACTGCCCGATGCGATGGACGCCGCGGCGGCCTACGTCGCGCCGACGTGCAGCGAGTTGGAGAAGCTGGCGGTCCCCATGGGGATTGCCGCGGCGACGGACGATCCAGTGCACCCCGTCGAGGTGGGCGTCGAGTGGATGACGGCGGCTCCGCGCGCTTCGTTGCACACGATCACGCTCGACGAGTTGGGCGCCGACCCCGCGGTGCTGGGCGCGGCCTGCGTGTCCGCGCTGCTGGAGGCGTGACTCTTTGCGAATCGGGTGCGCCAATGCACCCCCACGGTCGTTTGGCGCGCCGAATTCGTTAGCCGCCGGTGATGGTCCGCAACTGCTGCATGGCCGAACCCTGCTCGCTGCGGCGCGCGGTCGGCGTCGGCCCCTCGGGCGGTTGCCCGCCGGCCTGCTGCGCCTGCTGAGCCGCGGCCTGTTCGGCGGCTGCGCGCAGCTGGTTCGCCATCGGTTCGGGCAGCTCGACGGGCAGCGGGGTGCGCACCGGCAGCGGGGTGTCGCCGCGGCGAACCACCGTGTCGGCCAGGGCGTCTCGCGCCTGCTTCGCCAGCGCCTCGGCGTTCTCCTCCGGCCCGTTGACAACGCACCGGATCATCCAGCGATAGCCGTCGATGCCGATGAACCGCACGACGCCGGCCCCCTGAGCACCCGCTGCGGCACCGACGACCTCGCGGCCCCACCGGCCGTCCTTGATCGACACCTGGGTGGCATCCTTGCGCAGCGATTCCGCCAATTCACCGGCGACCTCACGCCACAGACCGGCGGACTTCGGGGCAGCGTAGGCAGCGACGGTGAACCGGCCGTTGGGCGTGACGACCCACACCGCACTGGGCACACCCTGCGGGGTGAGCTCCACCTGCACCTGTCCGGCCTCGGGCAGCGGAATCAGCACCGAGCCCAGGTCCAGACGTCCTTCCGCCGCGACCGCCGGGTCGTCGAAGTCGTCGATGTCGAACGGTCCGTCCGGCTCGACGTCGGCGTCGCCCGTCGAGGTGACCTCATCGCCACTGTCCTTCACGTCTTTTTGCCTACCGAATGCCATTTCACAAACTCGCATGTCCGCCGGAGGAACCGTGGCCACCGCCGCCACGGGAAGTATCTGCCAAACCAGCCTCGTCGAACGACGTCACCTCGACCAGGTCGGGCAGTTCGACTCGCTGAACCAAAAGCTGCGCGATCCGGTCTGCGCGGTGTACGACGATGGGCTCGGCAGGGTCGAGATTGATCAGTGACACCTTGATCTCGCCGCGGTATCCGGCGTCGACGGTGCCTGGGCTGTTCACGATCGAAAGTCCAACGCGGGCAGCCAAACCCGAGCGCGGATGGATCAGTCCGACCATTCCGTGGGGGATGGCGACGGCGATGCCGGTCGGCACGAGCGCACGCTGACCGGGACCCAGTTCGACGTCGATGGCGCTGTACAGATCCACACCCGCGTCGCCCTCATGGGCACGACTCGGCATGGGCAGATCGGGGTCCAGGCGCACGACCGCGAGAGTGGTGGACACGACGTCAGAGATTACTCTTGGCCGCGTGTCCGACACGCGCGCCACGTCCCAAACCGTCCGCTACCGCGAACGGCTGATGGTGCCGTGGTGGTGGTGGCTGCCCGGCCTGGGATTGGCCGCGCTGATCGGACTCGAGGTCAACCAGGGTGTGCCGGCGATTCCCGTGTGGCTGCCCTACGCCGTATTGCTGCCGGTCGCGGCCGTGGCGCTGTTGATGTTGGGCAGCACGCAACTGCGCGTGGTCGCCGGTGAAGGCGAAACCGAGCTGTGGGTCGGTGACGCACATCTGCCCGTCGGCGTCATCTCCAGGTCCACCGAAGTTCCGCGCAGCGCGAAATCCGCGGCTCTGGGCCGTCAGCTGGACCCGGCCGCCTACGTCGTGCATAAGGCGTGGGTAGGCCCCATGGTTTTGTTGGTTCTCGACGACCCGGATGATCCGACGCCGTATTGGCTGGTGAGCTCCCGCCGCCCCGACCGAGTGCTGGCGGCATTGCGTAGTTCCTGAAGCCGTCAGGCGGCGCAATCGGTGCAGATCATCACGCCGTTCTTCTCGCTGGCGAGCCGACTGCGGTGATGGACCAAGAAGCAGCTCGAGCAGGTGAACTCGTCGGCTTGCTTCGGGATGACGCGAACCGACAACTCCTCGCCGGACAGGTCGGCACCAGGCAGTTCGAATGATTCGGCGGATTCGGATTCGTCGACGTCGACAACCGCGGACTGGGCCTCGTTACGCCGCGCCTTCAGCTCCTCCAGCGAATCTTCCGAAACGTCATCGGTTTCGGTACGCCGGGGGGCGTCGTAATCGGTAGCCATTTCCTGTCCCCTCCATCAAATCTTGCAGCAGTGCTTTGTACCAGCGTCGAACGCATCCACCAAATGATTCGTGCCCGGAATGAAACACGTTGCACTGTGATTTACATCACAGTCTCTGGGATGCCACCTTAAGGTCGCAGCGACGGGACCTCTAGAGTGCTCTCGTGGTCGCGCAAATCACCGAGGGTACGGCATTCGACAAGCATGGCCGCCCATTCCGGCGGCGCAATTACCTGCCGGGCATTCTGGCGCTCGTCGCCCTGTCCGTCGTGACGCTGACGATCTGGGTCATCGCCCTGAACCAGCCGGTCGCGGTGGAGGAGACCGCCGCGTGCAATCCCCCGCCGCCGCCGGCCGACGCGAACAACCCACCGCCGGCGCTCGGCCAGCAGTTGACCCGTAGCGAGATGGTCGACGTCACCCCGGCCAAGCTCGCCGACACCAAGATCAGGGTGCTCAACGCGAGCGGGCAGGGCGGCCAGGCCGCCGAGGTGGCCGGCGCACTTCGCGATCAGGGCTTCGCCGAGCCGACGGCGGCCAACGACGCCGTGTATGCGAGCGCCCGACTGACATGCCAGGGCCAGATTCGGTTCGGACCCTCGGGCCGGGCGGCCGCGGCCGCCGTGTGGCTCGTCGCGCCGTGCACCGAACTGTTCGAAGACGAGCGCACCGATGACACCGTCGACCTGGCGATCGGCACGGAGTTCACCGAACTGAGCCACAGCGACGACATCGACGCCGTACTGGCCAGCCTGCGCCCCGACGCGACGCAGACTGCCGATGCGGCACTGCTGGAAAAGATTCATTCCAGCACCTGCTAGATACGTAACTCACTGGCGCCCAACGGGTTTGGCTAAACCGCACCCGCCCGGTTCAGCACAGCCGCAAGCGCGTCGGAGATGCCGGGTGCGCACGCGATGATCAGGCCGGGCGTGCCGTCACTGGCCGGCAGTCGCAGTGTCGCCCCGGCCTCTGCGGCGATCAATGCGGCCGCGGCCCAGTCCCACACATGCACGCCGTCTTCGTAATAGGCGTCCAGACCGCCGGCCGCCACCATGCAGAGATCGAGCGCGCACGACCCGAAACGGCGGATATCGCGGACGGCGGGCAGCACCGTGGTGAGGATTTCGGCCTGCCGGCTCCGCTTCTCAGCGGCATACGAAAAGCCGGTGCCTACCAACGACATCGACAGTTCGGTGGCGGCACTGGCCCGAAGCCGCGTCGTGACTCCCCCGTGTTGCAGGCCGGCGCCGTGACCCACGGCAGCGGAGTACAGCGCGCCGGTGGCGACGTTCGCGACCGCGCCGGCCACCGATGCTCCGTCTTGCTGGACGCCAACCGAGACCGCGTATGCCTCGAGGCCGTACACGAAGTTCACGGTGCCGTCGATCGGATCGAGCACCCACGTCAACCGTCCGTCGTTCGTTCCGCCCTGCTCCTCACCCATCACGGGTTCCCCCGGACGTAGGACCGCCAGCCTGTCGCGCAGGAGCGCCTCGGTTTCGGTGTCGACAACGGTGACCGGGTCGGTCGGGGTGCTCTTCGCCCGGACCGGCGAGACGGTGTTCCGATCGCCGAAAACCTCGGCGCGGCGCGCACGCACGAATGCGGCCGCCTCGGTGGCCAGCTGCTCGGCCACCGAGCGCAGTAGCACGGGATCGGTCAGGGATTCCCGGCCCGCCGGGGTGTCGTTTTCGACCACCCGCACATCGCAGCACAGTGCAGCGGCGCGCGGGGAGCCTGTTCGCTAACCGGTTGCGCGACTGGGCCCGCGCGTTACCGAGGGATCGCCCATGAGTTTTGCCTAGCCACTAAGGTGTGTGGCGCATCGCAGTGCCGGGCCGATCCAGAGGAGCGCCGATGACAGCCAACGATTCAGCCGCAGAAGCGGCGGCCACCGGCGCGGGCCAACGCCGCGGCTTCGGCATCGATGTCGGCGGAAGCGGCGTCAAGGGCGGCATCGTCGATCTCGATACCGGTCTGCTGATCGGAGACCGCTTCAAGCTCGAGACCCCGCAGCCGGCAACCCCCGAAGCGGTCAGCAAGACCGTCGCCGCGGTGGTCCGCGAGTTCGGTTGGACCGAGAAAGTCGGGGTCACCTATCCGGGCGTCGTGACCGACGGCATCGTGCGCACCGCCGCCAATGTGGACAAGGGCTGGATCGGCAGCAATGCCAGCGAGTTCTACAGCAAGGCACTCGACGGCCAGCAGGTGACCGTGCTCAACGATGCCGACGCAGCCGGGCTGGCCGAAGAAAGGTTTGGCGCGGGCCGGGACAACACGGGCGTCATCGTGCTGCTCACCTTCGGCACCGGCATCGGTTCGGCGGTCATCCACAACGGCGTGCTGCTGCCCAATACCGAGTTCGGTCACCTCGAGGTCGGCGGCAAGGAGGCCGAGCATCGCGCAGCGTCCTCGATCAAGGAAAAGAAGGACTGGAGCTACGAGCGCTGGACCCAAGAGGTGACAAAGGTCCTGGTAGCGATCGAAAACGCGATCTGGCCGGACCTGTTCATCGCCGGCGGCGGCATCAGCCGAAAAGCCGATAAGTGGATTCCGCTGCTGAAGAACCGCACACCGGTGGTGGCCGCTGCTTTGCAGAACACGGCCGGCATCGTCGGCGCGGCGATGGCCGCTGCGGTCGATGTCACAGCTACCGGCAAGTAGCCGCGCCGAAACCATCGAATTTGCCGCTCAAGGCGGCAGTGGCACACACTGTCGTTACAATGGACGACGGCGGCCGTAGCCCGGATAGCGGCGAGATCAAACCGCCGATATTCGACAGCCGACATTTTTCGATGGCGCATGACCCCAGCCTGCGTTGGGATCCGCACTGCCCACCGGAACGAAGTACGACGAAAGGGTGACGTGGCAGCGACAAAGGCAAGCCCGGCAATCGATCAGCCGGTGAAGCGCACCGCTACCAAGACCCCGGCCAAGAAGGCCCCGGCGGCGAAGACCGCCAACGGTTCGGCACCAGCCAAGCGGGCCGCCACGACTCCTGCCGCGAAGGCGACCAAGGCCACGACCGCCGCCAAGGCGACCACCGCGACCAAGCCCACCAAGGCGGCGACCAAGGCCGCGCCCGCCAAACGGGCCGCCAAGGCCACCAAGAGCGACGGCGCGCCGGCGACTCGCGGCCGGGCCAAGAAGGCCACATCGCCTGAGGCGGATGCGACGAAGGTCGACGGCGAGGTCGAAGAGGTCGAGACAGACGACGACGTCGAGGTGGAGCCCGACGGTGACCTCGAAGTAGAGGACGTCGATCTGGAAGACCTCGAAGTCGACGACGAGGAGCCCGTCGCGGCCGAGGCCGAGGAAGGCGCGGCCGGCAAGCCTGCCCCCAAGGTCGCGGTGGCGGCGCCTGCGACCGACGACGAGGAGATCGCCGAGCCAAGCGAAAAGGACAAGGCGTCGGGCGACTTCGTCTGGGACGAAGAGGAATCCGAGGCTCTGCGGCAGGCCCGCAAGGACGCCGAACTGACGGCGTCTGCCGACTCGGTGCGCGCCTACCTGAAGCAGATCGGCAAGGTGGCACTGCTCAACGCCGAAGAAGAGGTTGAGCTCGCCAAGCGCATCGAGGCCGGTCTGTACGCCACCCAGCTGATGGCTGAACTCGCCGACAAGGGCGAGAAGCTGCCCGCTGCGCAGCGCCGCGACATGGCGTGGATCTGCCGTGACGGCGACCGCGCCAAAAACCATCTGCTGGAAGCGAACCTGCGTCTGGTGGTGTCGCTGGCCAAGCGTTACACAGGCCGCGGTATGGCGTTCCTGGACCTCATCCAGGAGGGCAACCTCGGTCTGATCCGCGCAGTCGAGAAGTTCGACTACACCAAGGGCTACAAGTTCTCGACGTACGCGACGTGGTGGATCCGGCAGGCGATCACCCGCGCGATGGCCGACCAGGCCCGCACCATCCGCATCCCGGTGCACATGGTCGAGGTGATCAACAAGCTCGGCCGCATTCAGCGTGAGCTGCTTCAGGACCTGGGCCGCGAGCCCACTCCCGAAGAGCTGGCCAAGGAAATGGACATCACGCCGGAGAAGGTGCTGGAGATCCAGCAGTACGCGCGTGAGCCGATCTCGCTGGACCAGACCATCGGTGACGAGGGCGATTCGCAGCTCGGCGACTTCATCGAGGACTCCGAGGCAGTCGTCGCGGTCGACGCGGTGAGCTTCACGCTGCTGCAGGATCAGCTGCAGTCGGTGCTGGAGACCCTGTCGGAACGCGAAGCGGGTGTGGTTCGGCTGCGGTTCGGCCTGACCGACGGCCAGCCGCGCACCCTCGACGAGATCGGTCAGGTCTACGGCGTCACGCGTGAGCGCATCCGCCAGATCGAGTCCAAGACGATGTCGAAGTTGCGCCACCCCAGCCGCTCTCAGGTGCTGCGCGACTACCTGGATTAGTACCCGCACGGTAGGTCAGGGTTGGGCGAAGCCGGCCGCGCTCAGCGTCTTCTGGCCGGCTTGGCCCGTGACGGCATCGATGAACTTGCGCGCCAGTCCCTGGTGTTCGGAGGATTTGAGCGCGGCGATCGGATAAATGTTCACCGCGTCAGCCGACTCGGGAAACTGGACCGCGGAGACCTTGCCCGCAGCCCCGGCCGCATCGGTGACATATACCAACCCCGCATCGGCCTGGCCCGTCGTCACCTTGTTCAGCACATCGCTGACCGACGCTTCCTCGCTCACTGGTTTGATATCCACGCCGGCGGCCTTCTCGACCCGCTGGGCCGCCGAACCGCACGGCACCTGCGGCGCGCACACCACCACGGCGAGCCCGGGCTTCGTCAGATCCTGAAATGACCTGATCCGCTTCGGGTTTCTCGGTGCGACGGCGATCGTCAGTGTGTTGGATGCGAAGTTGACCGGTTCGCCGTCCAGCAGTCCCGCCTGGGCCGCCTTGTCCATGTTCAGGGTGTCGGCGGACGCGAAGACGTCAGCCTGTGCGCCCTGTGTCAGCTGGGTGACCAGATCCGAGGAGCCCGCGAACGAGAACTCCACCGTCGTCCCCGGATTGTCGGTGTTGAACTGCTCACCGATCTCGGTGAACGCCGACTTCAGTGAGGCCGCCGCGAACACCATGATTGTCTGACCGTCCACCGGCTCGTCGCCAGATCCGCACGCCGACAACACCAACGCCAACGTCGCCGCCGATGCAAAAACCTTGGAGTGCTTCATCATTGGCCCCCGGGCGTCTCCACGATCACGGTGGTCGCCTTCACAACCGCAACGGCCACGCTGCCCGGCTCGAGCTGCAGTTCCCGTACGGCGTCCGTGCTCATCAACGAGACGACGGTGAACGGCCCGCACTGCATCTCGACCTGGGCCATGACGGTGTCCGTGACGACCTTTGTCACCAGTCCGGCGAAGCGGTTGCGCGCCGAACTCGCGACGCTGAGCGGGTCCTTGGGCGCCACACTCGCGTTGGCCCTGGCGAACGCGGCCAGCGCGGCCCCGTCGATCGCCTTGCGGCCCGACGCATCGAGGTGAGCGGTTAGGGCGCCGTCATCGATCCAGCGGCGCACGGTGTCGTCGCTGACCCCCAAGAGTTCGGCTGCTTCACGGACGCGAATTTCCGGCACGGCCGAAGCGTACCTAACCTATTCGACCAGATAACCGTACCCACGGAGCAAATCGAGAATATCCATCCGCGTATGCGGCAAAGAATGAAGCGCCGCTATCGACCGGTAGTCTTTCCCTCCGTGTCTGAGAAGCCCGCAAAAGTCCCGCCCGCCCGCGTCGTCCGCATCATCGAGTCCGCCCGTACCGCGCTGCAGAAGGTCAACCGCGCGATGGTGCCCGGCTACATCGCGTTGCTCGAGACGGCGCAGGGCGCCTGGGTGTCCCAGGCCCTCTACGTGGCCGCCAAGCTCGGCATCGCCGACGAACTCGCCAACGGCCCCAAGACGGCCGACGAGGTAGCCGCCAAAGTGGGCGGACACCCGGACTCGGTGTTCCGGTTGATGCGCATGCTCGCCGGCCGGGATGTGTTCCGCCAACTCTCCGATGGCCGGTTCGAGTTGGCCGCGATGGGCGAAGCGTTGCGCGCCGATGCACCCAATTCCCTGCGGTCGATGGTTCTGTTCATCGGATCCCCGGAGCACTGGGCTGAATGGGGCGAGCTGCTGCATTCGGTACAGACGGGTCGCCCCTCACCCGAAAAGCTCTACGGCAAGTCATATTTCGAGCATCTCGACGAGGCGCCCGAGCAGGCCGCGATCTTCAACGACGCGATGTCGGCGATGGCGAGGTTGGCCAACGAAACCGTGATCCCGGTGTATGACTTCTCCGGCTTCAAGCTCATCGTCGATATCGGCGGTGGTCACGGCAACCTGCTCAGCGCCATTCTGCGCTCGGCCCCGACCGCCCGCGGCGTACTGTTCGACCTCCCGTCGGTCGTCGCCGGCGCGGGGCCGGTGCTCGAGGCCGCCGGCGTCGCGAATCGTTGCGCCGTCGAGGGGGGTTCATTCATGGACTCGGTTCCCGACGGCGCCGATGCCTACGTCATGAAGTCGATCATCCATGACTGGGACGACGACATCTCCGAGAAGATCCTGCGCAACGTCCGCACCGCGATCGCGCCGAACGGCCGACTGCTGCTGCTCGAACTCGTGCTGCCGGAGCGTGCGACCTCGAACTGGGGGGCCGTGCTCGACTTGGAGATGCTCGTCTCCCCCGGCGGCCGGGAGCGCACCCGCGCAGAGTTCGCCAATCTGTTGGCGCGATGCGGGTTTCGACTCACCCGCGTCGTCGACACCGCGACGCCGATGATGTCGATCGTGGAGGCCGCTCCGGCCTGATCGCCGTTAGCGCTTCTTCTCCCGCACCTTGTACGTCGAGGGCCACGACTCCCGCGTCTCGTCGCCGACGAGCGGCACGCCCTTGCTGCCGATCCTGATGTCGAACGCTTCCTTGCCCGCACCTACCTCACGGTTGGCGTGCTCGGTGGCAAGGTAGATCAACTGGTCGATCTCCGCCTCGGCGAACGCGACGAACGTGGTGTTGCGCACGATCTCCTCGTCGGGCGGAGCCATCCGCTCGGGAAGCAGCCGTGACGCCAGCGCCGCCAGGCCCAGGAGCGAGAACGGAACGACCCAGTAGCAGACGAAGGACAGCGGCGTCTTGGTGTCCAGGATGGTCGCCTCGCCGTACACGATCGGCGGGATGGCCGACGACACTGTCATCCCCGCGAACGCGGCCACCCAGATCCACGTCAGCACCGCCGTGATGCGTTTGAAGACGTCGGTCTCGATGATCTCTTTCGGCTGGCCGACCTCTGCGAATTCACGGACGAACGGCCTGCGCGCGAGGATGCTGCCGAGCGCCACCAGGAAGATGCCCGCGTTGCTCAGCGGCTGCATCCACTGCTGCATGAATTGCTCGCTCACCGTGAAGGTCAGCACCGTCAGCACTAAAAACGTTGCAATGGCGCCTATCTCGAGCGTGCGGCCCGCCGTTCCCTTCACCCGGCCGATCACGAACGACAACACGGCAATCGCGAACGCGACCAATACCGCGGTATGGAAGGGGACGTTGCCGACCAGGACCCAATAGACGATCCACGGCGCGAAGCCGAGAAGAATACCCACGGTGGGTCAGTTTAGGTTGTCAGTCAATGGCCCAACTGTAAACCCGTTGCCTGAGCCACAGGGCCGACTACTTTGTGTCTGATGACGCGCCGCAATGTCTCCTCCGGCTCCGAGTACGAGGCCACGGTCGGATACTCGCGGGCGGTGCGGACGGGCCCATACGTCGCCGTCGCGGGCACCACAGGCGTCGGTGACGGTGTCGGGGCGCAGGCGCGGGACGCGTTGCGGCGCATAGAGATCGCTTTGCAGGACGCCGGCGCCTCCTTGGCGGACGTGGTGCGCACCCGGATGTACGTGACGGACATCTCGCGCTGGCGCGCCGTCGGCGCAGTCCATGCCGAGGTGTTCGGCGACATCATGCCGGTGGCGACCATGGTCGAGGTGTCGGCACTGATCGCGCCCGAGCACCTCGTGGAGATCGAGGTCGACGCGTACGTGGCCGGCTAGGGCCCATTTCCGCCGTGCTCGGCCCTAGTGCTCGAGCGGCGCAAAAGCGCCGTCGGACCCCGGTTTGTACGGCGTGACACTGATCACAGCTTTGGTAGGTAGTGGACCGTACAAATGTGGGAACACCATCGCATCGGGATCGCTCGGCACACCGGGCTCCCAGCGGATCGGAGAGGACAGGCGTGCAGGGTCGACGCGGAGCAGCACGAGGTCTGAGCGGCCGGCGTAGAGCCGGTTCGCCGGCAGGTGCACCTGCTCGGGCGTGGACAGATGTACGAAACCGTGCAAGGCCAACGAGTCGGGCCGTAGCTCACCGGCGTCCTGAGCCGACCGCCACTCCTCGGCGCCGCAAATATGGACCAGCACAGCCGGCAAGCGTGGCATACCGCGGGTCTGACGCGCCGGCAACTTGGCATAACGGTGAGACACGACACACCGGTAAACCCCTAGGGAACAAGGCCGAAACCGAAAGCGTCTGAGACAGTAGAGATACGCGAGAACCGATGGAGGTGCCATGACCGCAACGCTCATTAGCCCGGAATTGACCAAGGCTGACCGCTGCGATCGCTGCGGCGCCGCGGCTCGCGTACGGGCGAAGCTCCCGTCGGGCGGCGAACTGCTGTTCTGCCAGCATCATGCGAACGAGCATGAGGCCAAGCTGGTGGAGCTTGCCGCCGTTCTCGAATCCAGCCCGCTGGAGGCATAACCGCCGACACGGCGGCCCGCCTGGTTAGGCGAGACGGGCCGTCGTCAGGAATGCTGGTCTGGACATGAACGACCAGTCCCAGCCGTTACCCCTTCCGCCATCGCGCCACCACATCAGGCACATCGTCAGGCGCACACTCTCGAAGAGTTGGGACGACTCGATTTTCTCCGAGTCGGCGCAGGCGGCGTTCTGGTGTGCGCTGTCGCTGCCGCCGCTGCTGCTGGGGATGCTGGGAAGTCTGGCGTACATCGCGCCGCTGTTCGGCCCGGAGACGCTGCCTGCCATCCAGGAGCAGCTGATCGGCACGGCGGAACGCTTCTTCTCGTCCAGCGTCGTGGACGAAATCATCGAGCCGACCGTGCGCGACATCGTCAAGGGCGCTCGCGGCGAAGTGGTGTCGATCGGCTTCGTGATCTCGCTGTGGGCGGGCTCGTCGGCCATCTCGTCGTTCGTCGACTCCGTCGTCGAGGCCCACGATCAGACACCACTGCGCCATCCGGTGCGGCAACGGTTCTTCGCGCTGGGCCTGTACGTGGTGATGCTGGTGGCGGCGATTGCGGCAGCACCGTTCGTCGCACTCGGGCCGCGCAAGATCGCTGCACAGCTGCCCCAGAGCTGGGACAACGCACTGGCCTTCGGCTACTACCCCCTGCTGTTCGTCACGCTGGTGGTGGCGGTGAACATCCTGTATCGGGTGGCTCTGCCCGAACCGCTACCGACACATCGCCTTGTCCTGGGCTCGATCCTGGCGACTGTCGTCTTCCTGGGGGCGACATTGGGGCTGCGGGTCTACCTGACGTGGATCACCAGCACCGGCTACACCTACGGCGCGCTCGCGACACCGATCGCGTTCCTGCTGTTCGCCTTCTTCCTCGGCTTCGCGATCATGCTGGGCGCCGAACTGAACGCCGCAATTCAGGAGGAATGGCCCGCGTCCCCAACGCATGCCAAACGGGTCCGGCTGTGGCTCAAGCAGAAGGCCGAGGCGCGCAACGGTCGCGGCGTGCTCGCGGGGGACGACGACGCGCCGGCGGCCGACCGGGCCCCCGACGCCGCTACTTCTTGAGCTTCTCGTAGATCTTCTTGCACTCGGGGCAGACGGGCGACCCCGGCTTGGCGGCTTTGGTCACCGGGAACACTTCGCCGCACAGCGCCACGACGTGCGTACCCATCACAGCGCTCTCTGCGATCTTGTCTTTCTTGACGTAATGAAAGAACTTGGGGGCGTCGCCGTCGGTGCCGTCGTCGACGCGTTCGTCGGTGTCGGTGCGCTCGATCGTCTGGGTCTGCATGCCAACCATTTTGCCTGTAAGAATTCCGACACGTATACGAGACGCCGAGTGTGGAACAGTGGAGGTATGAAACACGGCCCAGAGCTGAGTTTCGATGACGACGGCCGACCGATCCTGATCACCCAGGCCGCACCCTCATACGAAGTCCAGCACCGCGAGCGGGTACGCAAGTATCTGGCGCTGATGTTCTGGCGCATTCCCGCACTCATCGCCGCCGCGGTGGCGTACGGCATTTGGGAGAACGGGCTCATCTCCCTGGCGATCCTGGTGGCGTCGATCCCCCTGCCGTGGATCGCGGTACTCATCGCCAACGATCGGCCGCCGCGTCGCGCCGAAGAACCGCGTCGCTACGAGTCCGCACGCCGAATTCCGTTGTTCCCCACAGCGGAGCGACCGTCGCTGGAATATCGCGCGCACTCGACGCGGCAATCGGGTGAGGGCGATTCGCAACGCGATTTCGCGGACTGAGGATTTTCTATCGCATTTCTCAGCACATTCTCAGGTCAAGATCGAATAACCGCAGATCAGAAGGTGTGAAGCAACCGATCCTTGGGAACTCCTACGGGCAGATGGGCGTTATAGCTCATGACAGTTCGACCCGATCAGGAGGCCGTGATGGCAAATGCCACCCTTACCCGCATCGAGGGCGATCTGGACGCCCAAAGTCCAGCCGCCGACCTCGTACGCGTCTACTTGAACGGCATTGGCAAAACGGCCTTGCTCAATGCCGCCGATGAGGTTGAGCTCGCAAAGCGCATTGAGGCAGGTCTTTACGCGCAGCATTTGCTCGCGACGCGTAAGCGCCTGGGCGAGAGCCGCAAACGTGATCTTGGCGCCGTCGTCCGGGACGGCGAAGCCGCCCGTCGCCACCTTCTGGAAGCCAACCTGCGTCTGGTGGTGTCGCTGGCCAAGCGCTACACCGGTCGCGGGATGCCGCTGCTCGACCTGATCCAGGAGGGCAACCTCGGCCTGATCCGCGCGATGGAAAAGTTCGACTACGCCAAGGGGTTCAAGTTCTCGACCTATGCGACGTGGTGGATCCGTCAGGCGATCACCCGCGGCATGGCCGACCAGAGCCGCACGATCCGGCTTCCGGTCCACCTCGTCGAGCAGGTCAACAAGCTCGCCCGGATCAAGCGCGAAATGCACCAGAATCTGGGGCGCGAGGCGACCGATGAGGAACTCGCCGAAGAGTCGGGCATCCCGGTCGAGAAGATCACCGATCTGCTCGAGCACAGCCGCGATCCGGTGAGCCTGGACATGCCGGTCGGTAGCGACGAGGAAGCGCCGCTGGGCGACTTCATCGAGGACGCCGAGGCGATGTCGGCCGAGAACGCAGTGATCTCCGAATTGCTGCACACCGATATCCGCCATGTGCTGGCCACGCTCGACGAACGTGAGCAACAGGTCATCCGTTTGCGTTTCGGCCTGGACGACGGACAGCCGCGCACCCTGGACCAGATCGGCAAGCTATTCGGTCTGTCCCGCGAGCGCGTCCGCCAGATCGAGCGCGAGGTGATGGCCAAGCTCCGCAACGGCGAACGTGCCGATCGGTTGCGGTCTTACGCCAGCTGAGAGCGTTTTCGCTGAATGCCCGCCGGTCCGCCGGCGGGCATTCTTAGTTGTACGTGTCGGGGTGCGTAGCGGCGCAGTTCATGCCCCTTGGCCGGTAGACTCGCCCGTGACGGAGGGTTGTGAAATGAACGATCTGGTCGATACCACCGAGATGTACCTGCGGACCATCTACGACCTCGAGGAAGAGGGCGTGGTGCCGCTGCGTGCGCGTATCGCCGAGCGACTCGACCAGAGCGGTCCAACCGTCAGCCAGACCGTATCCAGGATGGAACGCGACGGGCTGCTTCACGTCGCGGGCGACCGACATCTCCAGCTCACCGACAAGGGCCGCGGACTGGCCGTGGCGGTGATGCGCAAGCACCGGCTCGCCGAGCGACTCCTGGTCGACGTGATCGGGCTGCCCTGGGAGGAAGTGCACGCCGAGGCCTGTCGGTGGGAGCACGTGATGAGCGAGGACGTCGAGCGCCGCCTGGTGCGGGTGCTCGACAACCCCACCACCTCCCCGTTCGGCAATCCGATTCCCGGCCTTGCCGAGCTAGGACTGGCCTCGAGCGAGTCGGGCGCCGACCAGATCAACCTGGTTCGGCTCACCGAGCTGCCCGCCGGAATGCCCGTAGCTGTCGTCGTGCGACAGCTGACCGAGCACGTGCAGGGCGACGTCGAGCTGATCGGACGGCTCAAGGACGCCGGCGTGGTGCCCAATGCGCGCGTCACGGTCGAGGTCAACGACCACGGTGGCGTCATGATCGTGATCCCCGGCCACGAGCAGGTCGAACTGCCTCACCACATGGCGCACGCCGTGAAGGTCGAGAAGGTCTAACCCGCGCGGCGCCCGAACGCGCGCTTGGCCGGCAATCGAACTCCCAGCCGATCTGCCAACCGGTATCCGGTCGTGGCCAGGTCACGAATCTGCTCCGGTCGCATCCCCGATTGCAGGGCGGTGTCGAGCATGCCCGCCATCCGATGGGTCTCGTCGCACCGTAGCGCCGCATCCAGCGACACTCCGGCCAGCGGCCCGTCGCCGCGGGCGTATGCCGAGAATGCCAGCAGCACAAGCGCTTCCACCCGCCATGGCTCGGGAAGCGTGCGGGACAGCTGCGCCCACAGCGCTTCGGCCTCTCCGGCGGCCTCGCCGACCGCCAGCGCGTAGAGCGTGTCGCGCACCAGCGGGTCGGTCAGCGCACAAGCCAGCCGTGCGGCCGCGTCATCGGACAGCGGCTGACCGTCGGCGACGTCGACCGCTGCGGCGATGGCCATTTCGACGTCGCGCCGCACATCGGCGTCCGACCGGTCGGCATCGCAGCTACCGATCGAAGCCTCGAGCGCGGCGCTGCGGGCCGGATCCGTCACCGCGATGACCCCCTGAAGTTCCGCGCGCCGCGAATAGAGCCTGCGGCCATCCAGTACCGCGGCCACGGCCAACGGCGATGCGGACGGGTCTTCGACGGTTCCGGCATTCCCGCAGCCGTCGGCGCAGTGCCAGTGTCCGCCGGCGGCGACGCGGTCAACGATGTGAGCCGCGAGCAATTCGATGCCGTGCTCGGCAAGTGTCGCCGACAGAGCGGCGGCCAGGTGGCGGTAGTCGTCGTTGCACATCCGGCAGCTCGCGCCGTCGTCATCGACGATGACCGCGATCGCCGCGTCGGGTCGCGCACTCGCGGCCACCTCGGCGATGTGGTCCACGGATGCAGCCACCTCATCGGAAAGATCAACGCGCATGACGCATCCCATCTCCCCGTGATCGACAGTCACCAAGACGAGAGACTTCTCGGGCACGAAGCCCAGGACTGCGGGCAGGGCGGCGATCAGTACGCCGGGGCGGTTGAGGCTGAAGTCGGGCGAATGCGGTGTCATGCTCCCACCGTGGTTCCCGGCGCCGACTCCCCCAGCCGTCACAACGTCGCACGGCCCGTCCATGTGGATAAAAATGCGATTGGGGATGACACGGGCGCTATCCGTCGCGGCGCAGCTTCACCACCGCATCCCGGAACAGGGCGTCCAGCGACGAGGTGTCTGCCTGGTCCACCGCTGGGTCCTGTAGCCAGCTGGCGCTGACCCGAGCGTCGCCGACTTGGGCCGTGAAAGTCATCACCGTCCGCTCTGATTCCGCAGTCGTCACGGTCTGCTCGACGGCGTATACGTCGTCCGCGTCGACCGGCGGGGCGGGCAGCACCGTCACGACCACTGTCGATGCCTGCTCGCCCGCGCCCACGTCGAACGACGGGCATGCACGCAGTTGCTCCAGCCGACTGCTCAAGGGCGGGACCGGTCGCATCACGACGACGATCAGCCTGCTCGCGGTCGCGCTGTCGACCCCTTCGACACCAACGGCCTCGCTGTGCCACATCACCGGCGGCGTGCAGGTGGGCGGGGTGACGACCTCGCCCCTCGGAACACCGTCGATGTCCTGCAACGCGCGGTCCAGCGCGCCGTCGTCGAGTTTCGCCGCCGTGTACTGCGGGGGGAAACGGTTGGGTTCGATGAGCAGCTGCGCAACCGGGACCGAGGCCTTTTCTTCTACGGCGGCTACCGGCTGCGAGGCCCCGACGACGACACGGCTGCATGCAGCGAGCGCCGACGCGGCCATCAGCAGCGCGCAGCCGCGCAGGCACCGCGACAGCCTGTCACCCATCGGCGCCATCGTCTCACCGCTGCGCCCGCCGACCGGTCAGGCGCGCGTATAGATCCGGGTTGGGTAGCGGCCGATTAATTTCACGTGGTGTTGACGCCCGTCGGCGTGCAAGATCCGTGCAACCGGCGTAGACCTTGTTGCCATGGGTTCCATGCTCGAATACGACCTCGTCGTCATCGGTTCTGGCCCGGGTGGCCAGAAGGCCGCGATAGCCGCGGCAAAGCTCGGCAAGACGGTCGCCATCATCGAACGCGGACGGATGCTTGGCGGGGTGTGCGTGACCACCGGGACGATCCCGTCGAAAACGCTACGGGAAGCCGTGCTCTACCTCACCGGCATGAACCAGCGCGAGCTCTACGGAGCCAGCTACCGGGTCAAGGAGAAGATCACCCCCGCCGACCTACTCGCCCGCACGTCTCACGTGATCGGTAAGGAGCAGGACGTCGTCCGTTCGCAGTTGATGCGCAACCGCATCGATCTCGTCCAGGGGCATGGCCGGTTCGTCGACGCGCACACCGTGCTGGTCGAGGAGCCCACCCGGGGCGAGCGCACAACCGTCAGCGGGGATCACGTCGTGATCGCCACCGGTACCAAGCCGGCGCGCCCGGCCGGCGTCGAGTTCGACGAAGACCGCGTCCTGGACTCCGACGGCATCCTCGACCTGAAGTCACTTCCCGCCACGATGGTGGTGGTGGGCGCCGGCGTGATCGGCATCGAGTACGCCTCCATGTTCGCCGCGCTCGGCACCAAGGTCACCGTGGTGGAGAAGCGCGACAACATGCTCGACTTCTGCGACCCGGAGATCATCGAGGCACTGAAGTTCCACCTGCGCGACCTCGCGGTGACGTTCCGGTTCGGAGAGGAGGTGACCGCCGTCGACGTCGGCGCCGCGGGCACGGTCACCACCCTGGCCAGCGGCAAGCAGATTCCGGCCGAGACGGTGATGTATTCCGCGGGCAGGCAGGGCCAGACCGAACACCTCGATCTGGCCAACGCCGGCCTGCAGACCGATGGGCGAGGGCGCATCACCGTCGATAGCAACTTCCAGACCCGCGTCGACCACATCTATGCCGTCGGGGACGTGATCGGATTTCCCGCATTGGCGGCCACTTCGATGGAGCAGGGCCGACTGGCCGCCTATCACGCATTCGGTGAACCGGCCAAGGGCATGACCGACCTTCAGCCGATCGGCATCTACTCCATCCCGGAGGTGTCGTATGTGGGTGCCACCGAGGTGGAACTGACCAAGAAGTGCCTGCCGTATGAGGTCGGCGTCTCGCGCTATCGGGAGCTGGCGCGTGGACAGATCGCCGGCGATTCCTACGGAATGCTGAAACTGCTGGTTTCGACGGACGACCTGAAGCTGCTCGGCGTCCACATCTTCGGCACCAGCGCGACCGAGATGGTCCACATCGGCCAAGCCGTGATGGGCTGCGGCGGAACCATCGAATACCTCGTCGACGCGGTCTTCAACTACCCCACGTTCTCGGAGGCCTACAAGGTCGCGGCACTGGACGTGATGAACAAACTGCGTGCTCTGAATCAATTTCGCCATTAGCGATTCTCGCGTCGACCACCGCCATTTGGCCGGGGTCGTACGTTTGGGGAACGCAACATGGGCCACACTGGTTGTCACGTTGGGAAAGGCGATCATCGCTTTTCACACCGTCGAGGAGGCGTGGAGATGGCGGACGAAGCTGATCAACCCGAGCAGCGTTACCAACCGGACCAGACCGGCATGTACGAGCTGGAGTTTCCAGCCCCGCAGCTGACGTCGCCCGATGGCCGCGGTCCGGTGTTGATCCATGCGCTCGAGGGCTTTTCCGACGCCGGCCATGCCATCAAGCTGGCCGCCCAGCACCTCAGGAATACCCTCGACACCGAGTTGGTGGCCTCCTTCGCGATCGACGAACTGCTGGATTACCGATCGCGCCGCCCTCTGATGACCTTCAAGACCGACCACTTCACCCACTACGAGGAACCCGAGCTCAGCCTCTACGCGATGCATGACAGTGTCGGCACGCCGTTTCTGCTGCTCGCCGGCCTGGAGCCGGACCTGCGGTGGGAGCGGTTTCTGACGGCCGTGCGGCTGCTGGCCGAGCGGCTCGGGGTGCGCCGGGTGATCGGCCTGGGGGCCATCCCGATGGCCGTCCCCCACACCCGTCCCATCACGCTGACGGCACACTCCAACGACAAGGAGCTGATCGCCGAACACCAGCCGTGGGTCGGTGAGGTGCAGGTGCCGGGCAGTGTGTCGAACCTCTTGGAGTTCCGGATGTCCCAGCACGGGTACGAGGTCGTCGGCTTCACCGTGCACGTGCCGCACTACCTCGCCCAGACCGACTACCCCGCCGCCGCGGAGGTGCTGCTGGCCGAGGTGGCCAAGACCGGCGGGCTCCAGATCCCCTTACAGGCGCTGGACGCCGCTGGCGCCGAGGTACTGCAGAAGATCAACGAGCAGGTCGAGGGCAGCACCGAGGTGGCCCAGGTGGTGACCGCACTGGAGCGTCAGTACGACGCTTTCGCCGCGGCCCAGGAGAACCGCTCGCTGCTCGCCCACGACGAGGATCTGCCCAGCGGCGAGGAACTCGGCGCGGAGTTCGAGCGATTCCTCCGGCAGCAGGACAGAGGTAAAGACGGCGACGCCAAATAGCGCCCGTCCGGAAGGGCAGCTAAGTTGTCGAAATGGCCGCGCGACCGACCAACCTGCGCCCGGTTCGGGAACTCACACCCGAGTTGGAGTTCCGCACCATCCACGGGTACCGGCGCGCGTATCGAGTGGCGGGCTCCGGACCAGCGATCCTGCTGATTCACGGCATCGGCGACAACTCCACCACCTGGAGCACGGTGCAGTCGAAGTTGGCCCAGCGATTCACCGTGATCGCGCCAGATCTGCTGGGCCACGGCAAGTCCGATAAGCCCCGCGCCGACTACTCGGTGGCCGCGTACGCCAACGGGATGCGGGACCTGCTGAGCGTGCTGGACATCGATCGGGTCACCGTCGTCGGTCACTCCCTGGGTGGCGGTGTGGCGATGCAGTTCGCCTACCAGTTCCCCCAGCTCGTCGAGCGGCTGATCCTCGTGGGAGCCGGCGGCGTGACCAAGGACGTCAATATCGCGCTGCGGGTCGCCTCACTGCCCATGGGCAGCGAGGCGTTGGCGTTTCTGCGTCTACCGCTGGTGTTGCCGGCGGTGCACGTCGTCGGGCGCGTGGCCGGAGCGATGTTCGGATCGACCGGGCTCGGCCGTGACATTCCCGACGTGCTTCGGATCCTCGCAGATCTGCCGGAGCCGACGGCCTCGTCGGCCTTCGCGCGCACGCTGCGCGCAGTTGTGGACTGGCGCGGCCAAGTGGTCACCATGCTCGACCGATGTTACTTGACTAAATCCGTTCCGGTGCAATTGATTTGGGGAAGTGCCGACTCGGTGATACCGGTCAGCCATGCCCGTCTGGCACATGCGGCGATGCCCGGCTCACGGCTGGAGATATTCGACGGTTCCGGGCACTTCCCGTTCCACGACGATCCCGACCGGTTCGTCGAGGTTCTCGAGCAGTTCATTCTTTCCACCGAACCCGCGGTCTACGACCAGGATTATCTGCGCGGATTGCTGCGCACCGGCATCGAAGAGGGTGCGATCTCCGGCTCGGTCGACACCCGGGTCGCCGTGCTCGACGCAATGGACCACGACGAGCGCAGCGCCACCTGAAGCCTCGACGCCACCTCGGTAGCATCGGTCCATGGCCATCGACGTAACGGTGCTGCGGGTCTTCACCGACCCCGACGGCAATTTCGGAAATCCGCTGGGCGTTGTCGACAACAGCACCGTCGAGCCCACCGACCGTCAACGGATCGCCACCCAATTGGGTTACAGCGAAACCATTTTCATCGATCTACCGCAAGGCGGCTCCAGTACGGCGCACGCGCGGATCTTCACCCCTGCCGTCGAATTGCCCTTCGCGGGTCACCCGACCGTGGGTGCCTCGTGGTGGCTGCGCGATCAGGGTTTCGCGATCAAGACGTTGCAGGTGCCCGCGGGCATCGTGCAGGTCAGCTACGACGGCGATCTCACGGCCGTGAGTGCGCGTGCGGAGTGGGCTCCGGACTTCGCGATCTATGACCTGGCGTCCGTCGACGAACTGATGGCGGCGGATCCGTCCGACTACACCGATGCGGCCGAGCACTATCTGTGGACCTGGCTCGACAAATCCGCCGGAATGATCCGGTCCCGGATGTTCGCGGCCGATCTCGGCGTCCCGGAGGACGAGGCCACCGGCGCCGCCGCGGTCCGTATCACCGACTACCTCAGCCAGGACCTGGAGATCGTGCAGGGCAAGGGGTCGAGAATCTCCACCGAGTGGAGCCCCGAGGGCTGGGTGCGGGTCGCGGGACGCGTCGTCAACGACGGCACGAAACAGATCGACTGAGGCGCCAGGTCAGCTCTGGGCCGGCTGCGGAGACTCGCGATGCTCACGCAGCTCCTTGATCTCGCGCTCGAAGTCCTCCGCCGACGTGAATCCGCGGTAAACCGAGGCGAATCGTAGGTAGGCGACCTCGTCGAGGTCACGGAGCGGACCGAGGATGGCCAGGCCCACCTCATTGCTGGGGACCTCGGCCGAGCCGGTGGCGCGCACCGCGTCCTCGACCTGCTGAGCAAGCAGGTTCAGCGCGTCGTCGTCTACCGCCCGGCCCTGACAGGCGCGGCGCACGCCCTTGACGACCTTCTCCCGGCTGAACGGCTCGGTGACACCGCTGCGCTTGACCACGGCGAGCACCGCCGTCTCGACAGTCGTGAAGCGACGACCGCATTCCGGGCATGATCTGCGGCGGCGAATGGCCTGGCCTTCGTCGGTTTCCCGGGAATCGACCACTCTGGAGTCGGGATGGCGACAGAACGGACAGTGCATCACCGCTCCTTCGCTACACCACCAAACGACCAACTCGAACTCCTCTGAGCGTACCTGCGCGGGAGTTCGCGAGCTCAGGTTCGTGTTGATTGGAACATATCCCGTCGTGGTGCTACCGAATGCCGTTGTGCGGCTGATGTTTTCACCGCCCATGGCACACCGTCAGCTGATCGGTGCGATCAGAGTCTGGCCGGCATGAATCGCCACAGTGTCGAGATGGTTGAGTTCGCGGATCCGGTCGACAACGCTTCCCACCGGCGCGTCGGGCGCCACTCGGCCCGCCACCTGCTGCAGCGTTTCGCCCGTCTGCACCTGAACCACCGCGAGCCGGTCGGGCACCGGGGCCGATTCGCCGACGACACCGCCGAACTGTGCCACCAGCCCGAGCCACACCGTGATGCCTGCGGCGACCATCGCCAACAGGACCGTCGTGACCGGGGTGATGGGCCGGCGCCGGCGCGGAGCGCGCGATACGAGGACACCGGAGCTGCGGTATCGCATCGGGGCGCCGCCGGGCCGCCGTGACGGTGGCCGCCGCCGTGCACCCGCGGGCCGGATACCCGGCCTGACCACAGGTGTTGCCTGGATTTCCCGCGTCTCGAGAATCGTCATCTTCCTGCCTTCCGGTCCAAGGTCGTTCGCTCTTGTGTTCGAACATACTCGCTCAGGTGTTCGATTAATAGAACATGTGATCGAACTGTTGCCAAACGATAGCGGCGCCCACTGACACGTTCGGCCGGCCGGATCTGGCACTCGCAGCCATCCGACACGCCTCGAACACATGTTTGATTAATCGGCTGTCACGGGCTACATTCGCGCCATGGACTCCAGCAGCGATACCCCGGGTGGCACAGACGGCACCGGCGGGCGAGGTGGGCTCGACACGGGTCTGACCGAGCGTCAACGCACCATTCTCGACGTGATCCGCGCCTCGGTGACCAGTCGCGGCTATCCCCCGAGCATCAGGGAGATCGGCGACGCGGTCGGACTGACGTCGACGTCGTCGGTGGCGCATCAACTCCGCACGTTGGAGCGCAAGGGCTATCTACGCCGCGACCCCAACCGTCCGCGCGCCGTGGACGTCCGAGGCGCCGACAATGCGCCACCGGTCGTCGCCACGGACGTCGCGGGCTCCGACGCCCTGCCGGAACCGACCTTCGTACCGGTGCTGGGCCGCATCGCCGCAGGCGGCCCGATCCTGGCCGAAGAGGCCGTCGAGGATGTCTTCCCGCTTCCGAAGGAATTGGTCGGCGAGGGCTCGCTGTTCCTGCTGAAGGTGGTCGGCGACTCCATGGTCGACGCGGCGATCTGTGACGGCGACTGGGTGGTCGTGCGTCAACAGAACGTTGCGGACAACGGCGATATCGTCGCCGCGATGATCGACGGTGAGGCGACGGTGAAGACGTTCAAGCGCACGCGCGGTCAGGTGTGGCTGATGCCGCACAACCCGGCGTTCGATCCGATTCCCGGCAACGACGCCGTCGTGCTGGGCAAGGTCGTGACGGTGATCCGCAAGATCTAGCGGGCCTCGCCGTCGGTGACGAAGCCGTTCACGCGCGCGAGTTCCTCACTGGCAAACCAGATTTCGGCACTGGCATCGTCGTACGCAGGACTGCCGGGCGCCCAATACACACCAGTCTTGGTATTCGCCTTGACGGGGTAGCCCTCCGGCGCCTCGTTCGGGTCGTCGAGTGGCACCAGGAAGGCGACGCGCTGCGTTGGCGGCTCGTCGTCGACATCGATGCGAGCATGGCGTCCGGTATCGATGAGGGGGTCGCGCTTGACCGCGGCGGCCGCCGCCGCGGCGGCAAGCGCCGCTTCGGCGGTCTGAATACGAGTCGGTGCCGTATCGACGGTGTCCGGGTCGTCGTCGTCATCGTCGGGCTCGTCATCGCGGGCCGGCGGCTCGTCGTTGTCGTTGGCGTCCGCGACGTCGTGCGAGGTCTCCTCAACGCTCGATGCCGACGAGGGCGCACCCCAAAGGTCTTCCTCCTCGTGCACGACCTCCGGTGGCATGTCCTCGCCCCGGCGCGGCAGTGTGCCCAATCCCCCGCCTGCGTAGCGATCGCCGAACATCGCCGCGGCGTACTCGTCGTCGGTAGTCACCCGATCCGAAGCGGCCGCGGTGCTGTACGCGGCATCGGCGTCGCCGCTGAATCGGACGTCTTGCATCGCAAGAGATTCGTCGGACGCAAAGGGATCGGCCTTGTTGCGGCGTCGCAGCGCGATCGCGAGCACGACGGCTCCGATCACTGCCACCAACGGTACGAGCGCCAGCAGCCACCACACGTTCGGTTTCAACCACTTGTTGGTGTCGTTGGAATCTGACGCCTGGGGGCTGCCCGGCGCCTCGGCCGCCGGCTGCTGGCCCGGCACCTCGAGGCCGGCCAATTCGGCGGCCAGATTGGCCGGTTCGGTGCTGAAGGTGTTTTTCGCTCGGTCCCACGAGATGACGCCACCGGTGAAGCGCTGCGTGACGACGTCGCCGGCCTCCGTCTGGTCGGCCATCGGCGCACCCAGCTCGCCCTTGGCCCCGCCGAGCCGGTCCCAGGCTGCCGCCATCGCACCCCGCACGATCACCGCACCGTGATCAGGCGTCCAGAAGATGACCGGCTTGTCCTCGGCCGCGAAGCTGGACATGCGGCTGGCAGTGGGCAGGCCGCCGTCGACCTCGCTGGTGAGCGGGAACCCGAGATCGCCTTCGGGCCCGCCGACGCTCTCGTACTTGGCCAGCACCTGTCCGGTCACGACATTCGCACCGGTGGCAGGTGTGTAGAAGATCGCGCCACCGGCGAAGTTCTGCCTCAGTCCGTCCTTGCCGACCGGGAAGGGCGCTCCGTCGGCGGCGCCCAGCGGCCCGAGCGGTCCTCCGGCGGCGCGCCGGGCAGCATTGATTGCCGCAGTCGGATCCTCGGGAAACTGCAGATCGCCCAACTGAGCGGCAAGTTCCGGCGGCACGGTGGTGAAGGTCTTCTTGCGAACGTCATACGACAACTCGCCACCGGTGAACTTCTGCGAGACGACGGCACCCCTGTAGACCTCGTCCTCCGCTGGTACGCCGAGTGTGCCCGACGAACCCCCGAGCTTGTCCCACGCGCTGTTGAGCGGCCCACGGACCACGCGTGCCCCGGTTGCAGGTGTGAAGAAGATGACCGGCTTGTCCGTCGCGCTGAACGTGACGTTTCGGCTGTCCGGCGCCCGTCCGGGCCCCTCATCGATGGTGGGGAAACCGAGATCGCTGTCAGCTGGCCCGCCGAGCGACTCGTACTTCTCCAGGATGGCACCCTGGACGAAGTGTGCGCCGGTCGCAGGCGTGAAGAACATCTTGCCGCCAGCGAAGTTTTGACCGAAACCGGGGCCGGCCGGGTAGACGTCGCCGTTTCTGGGTCCCAGCGTGCCCCCGTCACCGCCGCTGGCCTCCCACGCCGCAGTGATCGCTGCGTTCGCGTCGGCGTCCGGTTGCGCCGCCGTGATCGGTGCCAACAAGACAGCCATCGACGCGAGCCGAGTGCGCACCATGCGGCGCCGACTCTTCTGCCCGCTCATTGACCCTCCCACAGTCGGCGCAAATTCCATGAAACGTATCGCGCCCGTCAACTGTCCGTCAGAAGACGTTAATAACCAAGGAACACACGCAAACTCTGAAAGAGAAAATACCCCGGCGATGTGCAAAATCCTCGGATCTTGCGCAGCGAAGCGCCGAATCGAATTGCCCGGCGACCCGATACACGAAACTTCACATCGGAATGAAATCGGGGATTATGCACACCCGACGTCGACGGTCACCATGCGCAGCCATTGCTCTTGACTCCCCGGCTCGTGAGTTCTGTTGCCGCGGCAGCTATACCGCGATCAATCAACGTCAGACGCAATGTGACCTCAGCCACCGTGGCGCGGAATGGGTTTAGCGAATAGCCCAACCGGGGAATTTATGGGCCACCTGACCCTCAGCAAGGAGGACAACGAATGTCGGACAAGAACAGCGGACCCGAAGAAGCCATCAAGGGCGTCGTCGAGGGCGTGAAGGGCAAGGTCAAGGAGGTCGCAGGCGCGGTCGCCGGACGTGACGACCTGTACCGCGAAGGCCAGGCTCAGCAGGACAAGGCCGAGGCCCAGCGCAACGCCGCACAAAAGGAAGCCGAAGCCGAGAGTGCACGGGCGGCAGCCAAGACCGCCGAGAAGAAGCAAGAAGCCGAGCAGAACTAGCGCTCAATCGAAAGGGTCCCCGAATCCCATTGGTTCGGGGGCCCTTTCGGCTATCACGCGATCATCTCGGCAACAACGACCGCGGGCGCGTCGAGCGTCAAAATGTGGCCGGCACTGGGGACAAGAAGCGCGTACGCATTCGGAATCAGCGTCTCGGCACGCGCGAGCGCGGCATGCGGTCCGTCGCGTGGATGACTTCCCGGTCGCCGAGTAGAACGGTCGTCGGTGCGCCGATTCCGCGCAACTCGTCATCGGTCAGCGCGGTCGGCGCCACGAAATCCAATGGACATCGCCATGCGCGGACCGGGACTGGCCAATTACGCATGACGGCGTCGTACTCATCGAACAGCTGCGCCCGTGCCTGCTGGCTGCGAAACGGATCAAGCTTCGCCATGTGCGAAAGCGTAGCGATGCCGCGGCCTAGAACGTTGAGTACTCGGTCAAGCTGGCAGCCAACGGAACCGGCACGCGCGCCTTGATCCTCGTGCCCTCGGCGGTGTGCTCGGTCGCATCGACCCGGCCGTCGGCATGCACCTTGTTGACCAGATCGCCGCGGTCATAGGGAATCGTCACATCCACCACGGCGTCCGTCGGAGCGATGAGTTCGGCCATCCGCTGCTGAAGTCGCCCCAAACCGTCACCCGTGTGCGCGGAGACGAACACCGCATCCGGGAGAGCCCGCCGAAGCTGCGCCAGCGCGAGGTCGTCGGCTGCGTCGATCTTGTTGACCACCACCAACTCTGGTATCGGTTTGCTGTCATGGTCGGCGATCACCTCGTTGACCACCTGGCGCACCGCGTTGATCTGTGCCAGCGGGTTGACGTCGGAACCGTCGACGACATGCACGAGCAGGTCGGCGTCGACGACCTCCTCCAGAGTGGACCGAAACGCCTCGACCAACTGGGTCGGCAGGTGCCGGACGAACCCCACCGTGTCGGTCATGACGAAAGGCCTGCCGTCGGCGAATTCCCCACGGCGCGTTGTCGGTTCGAGGGTGGCGAACAACGCGTTCTCCACGAGGACACCGGCGCCGGTCAGTGCGTTGAGAAGACTCGACTTGCCCGCGTTGGTGTAGCCGACGATCGCGATCGACGCCACGTCGCTGGCCAACCGGCGGCTGCGCTGGGTGTCGCGGATCTTCTTCATGTCCTTGATTTCTCGGCGCAGCTTGGACATTCGCTCACGGATGCGCCTGCGGTCCGTCTCGATCTTCGTCTCGCCGGGTCCGCGGGTACCCACACCGCCACCGGCGCCCCCGGCCCGGCCACCGGCCTGCCGAGACATCGACTCACCCCAGCCGCGCAGCCTGGGCAGCATGTACTCCATCTGCGCGTACGCCACCTGCGCTTTGCCTTCGCGGCTCGTGGCGTGCTGGGCGAAGATGTCGAGGATCAGCGCGGTCCGGTCGATCACCTTGACCTTGACGGCCTTCTCCAGCGCGTTGAGCTGAGCGGGGCTCAGCTCTCCGTCGCAGATCACCGTGTCGGCCCCGGTCGCAAGCACCACGTCACGCAGTTCTGCCGCCTTGCCCGAGCCGATGTACGTCGACGGGTCCGGCTTGTCGCGACGCTGCACGAGACCTTCGAGCACCTGCGAGCCGGCGGTCTCGGCGAGCGCGGCCAGTTCGGCCATGCTGGCTTCGACGTCCGCGGCACTGCCCTCGGTCCACACGCCGACCAGCACGACGCGTTCCAGCCGAAGCTGGCGATACTCGACCTCGGATACGTCGGAGAGTTCGGTCGACAAACCCGCCACGCGGCGCAGCGCCGCGCGGTCTTCGAGGGCGAGCTCACCCGCGCTGGGTGTCTCGTTGACTGGGAATTTGGGATACGTCATAAGCGATTACAGACTGACACGTCCAAAGGTGCCGATGCACATGAATTAACGCTGGGCGCCACGCCACCATTCCTCGGATAGTTCGCCGTTGGCCACCAGGACGGACGGGCCACGGAGGTAGCTGGACGCATCGGTGATCGTGACGGCGACGGCGCCGCCGGGGATGTGCACCCGCAGTGAGCCGGTGCCCGCACCTCCGTATGCCAGCGCCGCGACGGCAGCAGCGACGGTTCCAGTGCCACAGGACCGCGTCTCGCCGACACCACGTTCGTGCACCCGCATCGACACGGCCCCGTCCACCGGAGCCGTCAGCACCTCGATGTTGACTCCTTCGGGAAATTGCCCACGGTCGAACGACACCGGCGCCGCGACGTCCAGCGCCGCCAGTTCGCCGAACGTCATGACGGGGTCGACGCACGCCAGATGCGGATTGCCGACATCGATGGCCAGGCCCGCGAACGGTCTGCCGCCCACGATCGCCTCGCCGACACCCAGTTGGTTGGTCTTGCCCATTTCGACGGTGACGTCCGCGGCCGTGGCGTCCCAGTCGTGCAGCACGACCGGCCGCGGTCCCGCCAGGGATCCGACGACGAACTCGTCGCGGCTCTCCAACCCAGACGCGCGCAGGTAGTGCGCGAACACCCGGACCCCGTTGCCGCACATCTGCGCGATCGACCCGTCGGCGTTGCGGTAGTCCATGTACCAGTCGTCTGGGGCCACACCCTCGGGAATCCGGTCGAAGACGCCCGCTGAATGCGCCGCGGCCTTGGTGACCCGCAAGACGCCATCGGCGCCGAGACCCTGGCGGCGGTCGCACAGCGCGGCCACCGCGGCCGGCGACAGCCGCAATTCGCCCTCGGGGTCGGGCAACACGACAAAGTCGTTCTGGGTGCCGTGCCCTTTGGCGAACTTCACCTGCTCAGGATACGTCCCGCCAGATGCGCAGCGTTTCCTCGACGGTGCCACCCGCTGCACCGTCGAGCCAGCTGATGCGGTGGTCGCGACGAAACCACGACCGCTGCCTGCGCACATAACGGCGGGTTCCGAAGAACGTCGGTTCGCGTGCCGCCGTCCCGTCGCCGCCGTCATCGAGGTCGGCGATCACCTGGGCGTACCCGAGTGCCCTCGCGGCTGTCACACCGTCGCGCAGGCCGCGGTCCAGAAGTGCGCGGACCTCCTCCACCAGTCCATCGCGGAACATCTTGTCGGTGCGCTGCATCAGACGTTCATCGAGAACCGTTGTCTCCCAGTCGAGTCCGACAATCGCGGTGTCCCACCGAGGAGCACCGATCGCCGGGAAGGATGCGGCGAACGGCTGGCCCGTCAACTCGACCACCTCCAGCGCGCGCACGATGCGGCGTCCGTCCGTGGGCAGGATCGACGCGGCGGCGTCGGCGTCCGCCGCGGCCAGCTCAGCGTGCAGGGCGCTGACACCGACCTCGGCGAGGCGTTGCTCGTACTTGGCGCGCACCGCCGGGTCTGTCGCGGGGAAGGTCCATTCGTCGAGCAGCGATTGGACGTACATCATCGACCCGCCGACGACGACCGGCACCGCGCCACGGTTGGCGATGGCCTCGATGTCGGCGGCGGCGGCCTGCTGGTAGCGCGCCACACTCGCGGTTTCGGTCACCTCGAGGACGTCGAGCTGATGATGCGGGATGCCGCGCCGCTCGGCGACCGTCAGTTTCGCGGTCCCGATGTCCATGCCGCGGTAGAGCTGCATGGCGTCGGCATTCACGATCTCGCCCCCGACGCGTTCGGCCACCGCCAGCGCAAGCTCGGATTTTCCGGTGCCGGTCGGGCCGACGATCGCGATCGGTCGCGTCATGGAAGCCAGACGCCGGCGAAGTATCCGACTCCATAGGGCGCGCCACGGTACAGCTCCTTGACCGACCGCGGCTCCGGCTCGAGGCCGGCCAGCACCTGATAGGCCACCCGGCCGACGATCGTGGCCGGCAGCCGAGTGAGCGCCGCCGCATCGCCCGTGGCCAGCGCGTCATCGAGGGCGGCCTGTACGGGGATCGAATCCGGGTCGTAACCGCCGGGCGCGGGCTGGGTCAGGGTGTTCGCGCCGTCGGCGACGACGAGAACCCCGGCGGGGTCGGCGGCTTCGTCGATCTCGGCGCGCAGCCGCCGACCGAGATCCAGCGCCGCGTCGACGCCGTGATCGTCGGCGAAGATCCGCACCTCGGTGGTCGCGTCGGGGTTGACCTGCCCGCGCAGCCAGCCGGCCGCCAACGCGCACAGCGGCAGTTCCGTCGGCGCGCCGGAGTCATCGGCCGACAACGCGACCCGCACGTCGACGCCGTACCCGGCGAACGTCCCCGTCTGCGGGGGTGTCACGACGCCGTCGGCGCGTCCGACTCCGACGGCGATCCACCGTGCGGGCAGTGCAGCCGCGGATGTGAACAGCGCCGCACGAAGCTCGGCCAGCTCGGCAGCGCCGCCCGAGGCCAGTTCGGGCACCATGACGGGCGCCGACGGGACGATCGCGATTGCGCTCAGCACGTTGCCACGCTAATGCCGCGTCGCGCGCTGCCCTGCGTCGGCCGCTTCGCCGCGGGCGAGCGCACCGGTCGCGAAGACCATCACCGCAAAGGCGGCGATCAGGGTGAACCAGCCCGCATCTCCCGGGCGCAGCGACTCGCCGAGGATCACCACTCCGAGGGCCGACGCCACCACCGGCTCGGTGACGGTCATGGTCGGCAGCGACGCGGTCAGCGAGCCCGCCCGGAAAGAGAACTGCTGCCACGCGGTGCCCGCAACCGCGACGATCGCCCACGCATAAAGCTCCGGTGTGCTGAGCAGGGCGAGAAGCCCGTCATCGAGCCGATCCACCACGCCCTTGGTCAGTACCGCGAACACCCCCCACAACGCGCCCGACACCACCGCCAACAGCACGGCACTGATCGGCCCCTCGAGCATGCTGCCGGCGATCACGCACACCACCAGCACCGGCCCGAGCACCGCGACCACCGCTCCCCAGGTTTCGAACGAGGCGCGGGAATGGCCTGCGGTCGGATTGCCGACGGTGACGATGACCGCGACCGAGGCGGCCAGCAGCGCCGCCCACGTCCACTCCCACCTCGTCACCCGGCGGTGTGACAGCCGCGCGTTGATCGGCAGGGCGAACAGCAGCGAGGTCACCAGCAGTGCCTGCACCAGCAGCACGGAACCGAGGCCCAGCGCCGCGGCCTGCAACGTGAAGCCGACCGCCGCGACCAGGCTGCCCAGCCACCACCGGCGATCGCGCAACAACTGCAGAAACAGTGCCGCGTGACTGACCTGCTCCTCGGTCACCTCGTGCGCCTGACGTTGGTGCATGACGTCACCGATCGCGATGAACAGAGCAGCGCCGAGGGCGAGCAGGACGGCGAAATCCGCCTTGACCATCGGGCTCCTTCCGTCGTCGTCGATCAGAGCGTAGGCAGATGCATCGTGAAAGCCGTGCGCACACGGCGGGGCGACCTGTTTGAATAGCGTGCGGAAGAGACAGCTATTGGGCGCCGCGTCGCGCGGCAGGTGCGCGGAACACCGCGCGGAGGGTACGAGAAACGAACATGACGATCAGCGAGCCAGGAGGCCAGGCCTCCTCCCCCGAATCCGCGTCCGGGCCTCTCCCGCCCAAACCCGCGCCCGGGGCTCTCCCGCCCAAACCCGCCCCGAGGCCGGGACCGCCGCGCCCGACCCCTCGCCCCGGCAAGCCGGCAGCGACGATCGCGGTGCCCGCCTCCAGCGACCCGCACCGGTTCGGCAGGGTCGACCCCGACGGAACGGTTTGGCTGATCACCGGTTCGGGTGAACGCGTCATCGGCTCGTGGCAGGCGGGCGACACCGAAGCGGCATTCGCGCATTTCGGCAGGCGCTTCGACGATCTGCACACCGAAGTCGCTCTCATGGAGAGCCGGCTCGAGTCCGGTACCGGCGACGCCCGCAAGATCAAGGCGGCGGCCGCCGCGCTGGCCGAGACGCTGGCCGACGCCCACGTGCTGGGCGATGTCGACGCCGTCGCAGCGAGGCTGGCCGCCATTGTCGAACATGCCGACGAAACCGCACAGGCCGACAAGGCCAAGCGCGAGGAGCATCGTGCCGCCCAGATCGCACGCAAGGAGGCGTTGGCGGCGGAGGCCGAGGAGCTCGCGGCCAATTCCACCCAATGGAAGGTCGCCGGCGACCGCTTGCGCGAGATTCTCGACGAGTGGCGCACCATCACCGGTCTCGACCGCAAAACCGACGACGCGCTGTGGAAGCGCTATTCAGCGGCCCGTGAGGCGTTCAACCGCAGGCGGGGCTCGCATTTCGCCGACCTCGACCGCGAACGTGCCGGCGCCCGGCAGGCCAAGGAAGCGCTCTGCGAACGCGCCGAGGCGTTGGCCGACTCCACGGACTGGGGTCCGACGGCTGCGGCGTTCCGCGACCTGCTGACCGAGTGGAAAGCCGCAGGGCGGGCGGCCAAGGACGTCGACGACGCGTTGTGGCAGCGGCTCAAAGCGGCCCAGGACACCTTCTTCTCGGCGCGCAACGCCGCCAACGCCGAGCGCGACACCGAGTTCCGCGCCAACGCCGAGGCGAAGGAAAAGCTGCTCGCCGAGGCCGAGAAGATCGACACCAGCGACCTCGACGCGGCCAGGGCTGCGCTGCGGGTTATCGGCGACAAGTGGGACGCGATCGGCAAGGTGCCGCGCGAGCGGGGCGCGGACCTGGAACGCCGACTGCGCGCGATCGAGAAGAAGGTGCGCGACGCTCCCACCAGCGGTGTGGATCCCGAAGCGAAGGCGCGCGCCGATCAATTCCGTGCTCGCGCAGAACAATACGAGCGTCAGGCTGAGAAGGCTGCGGCTGCCGGGCGGGAGAAGGATGCCGCCGAGGCGCGGGCCAACGCCGAGCAGTGGCGGCAGTGGGCCGACGCCGCGGCCGAAGCCCTGGGCAAGCGCTAGGGCACTCTAGCCCGCGTCACCGCCTGTTGCGTTATCACCCGACGGAACAGAATTGGTTGTGCTGCAACACCGTTCGACTCGAAGGTGGCCAGTACGAACCGTCGGAACGACGGCCGCAGGATCAGGTGCGGCAGGAATGTCCGGAAGTTCGGCCAGCTCGCGTGATTGATGATGCCGTAGTCGTCGCATTCGCCGGGTAGCGGCTCGAAAACGGTCGAGTCGGGCAACGCGGTCTTGGCAACGAACCATCCCGCCGTGTCCTCCCACACGCGCAAGAGCCGGCGCGGATCGTCCGCGTAGAAGAAGTTGAACAGGAACACCGACGACTTGTCGTGGTCGACATCGGCGATTCGCCGGACGTTGTGAGCGGCTAGCTCGTAGGTCCTGGCCGCCGCCGAATCGAGCCGATCCTTCAACCGACGGTAAGAGTCACCGCCCTTTAGTGTCACCGCGGTTTCAGGGTCGAGAGTCTCTATGAGAACCACCACGTCGAATCGCGCAGGCGTGATCGCACGTGCGCGAAGAAGGTCATGGCCCATCCCGGGCGCGACCAATCGTGCGTCGAACAGGAGCGCCTGCGTCACGCCGTGTATCTGCTCGAGCTGGGCGATGTCCTCGGAGACCGCGGACAACAGCGCGGCCTTGCGTCGGCTGTTCGGCAAGAGCGGCAGCCGACGGTCCACGGTCGCCGCCAGCATCAGGTATCCGTGGTCGGTCGGTGGCACCAGCCGGGCCGGCATCGTTTCCGAGCGAACAGGCATTTCGAGTCCCTTCATCAGGTATTCAACGGTGATGAATTGAGATTAGATCGGCTGCGGCTATAATTCAACTGTGATGAATAAAGGGCCTGGGCGGCGCGGTCCCGGGCGTCGCGCAGGCGGCCCCGACACCAGAGCGCAGATCCTCAACGCCGCCCGGGCACGTTTCGTCGAGATCGGATTCCGCGCGGCGACGATGCGCATGATCGCCGCCGACGCGGGTGTGGATCCCGCCCTGATCAGCTACTTCTTCGGGTCCAAGCAAGAGCTTTTCGGGGAGGCGTTCGCGCTTCGGGCCAACCCGGTGACTGTCATCGAAGAGCAGATCGCCGGTCCGGTCACCGATCTGGCGCGTCGGCTGCTGACCGCTTTGGTACGGACGTGGGACGACGCTGAGAACCGCGCGACTCTGGTGGCCATCGCGCACGCCGGCGGTGGCGGGGAAAGCCCGGCACTCACAAGGGGTTTCGTCGAAGCGGCACTCGATGCGCCGGTCGTGGCGCGGTTGACCGAGGAAGGCATGCCCACCGCTCAGGCGCAACGGTGCTCTGCCGTCCTCGTCACGCAATTGGTCGGCGTGATCTATGCGCGCTACGTGCTGGAGGTGGCGTCAGTCGCCGCACTGTCGACGGAGGAGTTCATCGACGCATACTCGCCCGCGGTGTCCGCCGCGCTGGAGGGAGACCTGCCTCGGCGCGACTGACGCTCGTCCAGGCCAGATGTGCGCCACTCGGCGGGTCAGTCCTTGGGGTCGTCGTCGAGTCCGTCGAGCAGACCTTTGCGCTGCTGTTCGGCGACATAGCGGCGGCGCTCTTCCTCGGCGGCGAGGTGAACGGCCGTGCGCACCCACACCGCGCGCGCCCAGTGGTACGTCACCACGATGACCGCCAGCCAGGCGACGATCAGCCCGATGCCGGGACCGGGATAGCCGCCGGGGGCGGTCTGGCGGGACCACACCGCCAACAGGCCGACTAGCGACGCCACCGTCGACCCCGCCAGGGCGATCCATGCCAGCGCCCACCGGCGCGTCAGCAGCGCCAGCATGGAGAATCCGACGCCGAACACCAGTGCCAGCCAGATGAACACCCGTGACGGAAGGGTGATCCCTTCGCGGACCGCCACATCGCTGCTGATGAGCACGTCGAGTCCCTTGGCGCCGCCGGTGTGCGGCAGGACGAACGACAGCAGCAGCACGAACACGCCGATGGCGATGACCAACGCCCTTGCGCCGGGGTCGATTTCACGCGCCACCCGGCGCTCGGCCGCCTCGATGTCGCCCTTGAAACTGTCGAACTCGCCGTTGTCTGGCTTGCTCACCGGCTGCACCCGGTCGACATCTGCGGCTCGACCGGGGCGCCGATACCGGGCATCCCCAGCCCGACTCCCGTGCGCGGCCGTACCCCCGCAGCGTGGGCGTCACCCGCGCGGGTACGCCGGTGGCTGCCGATAGCGGAATCGGCGATGAGGTGATGCGGCGCGGCGCCGGTAATCGTCGTCGTGACGACGTCTCCGGGCCGAATCGGCAGACCGCCGGGGTGGAAGTGCACCAGCCGGCCGTCGCGGGCCCGCCCCGACATTCGCGCGGTGGCGGCGTCCTTGCGTCCCTCTCCCGTGGCGACCAGCAGCTCGACGGTGCTCCCGATCAACGCGGTGTTCTCCTCGAGTGAGATCCGCTCCTGAAGTTCGATCAACCGCCGATACCGCTCGGCCACAACATGTTTGGGTATCTGTTCGTCGAGTTTGGCTGCCGGTGTGCCGGGCCTCTTCGAGTATTGGAAGGTGAACGCGCTGGCGAACCGTGCCCGCTCGACGACGTCGAGCGTGGCCTGGAAGTCCTCCTCGGTCTCGCCGGGGAAGCCGACGATGAGGTCGGTGGTGATCGCGGCGTGCGGGATGGCGGCGCGCACCCGGTCGATGATGCCGAGGTAGCGCTCGGCGCGATACGAGCGGCGCATCGCCTTCAATATCCGGTCGGAACCCGACTGCAGCGGCATGTGCAGTGTGGGGCAGACATTCGGTGTCTCGGCCATCGCCTCGATCACGTCGTCGGTGAACTCGGCGGGGTGCGGCGACGTGAACCGCACCCGTTCCAGTCCGTCGATGCGGCCGCAGGCGCGCAGCAGTTTGGCGAACGCTCCCCGATCGCGCGGTTCGTCAGTGTCAGCGAAGGAGACGCCGTACGCGTTGACGTTCTGGCCGAGCAGGGTGATTTCCAGGACTCCCTGGTCGACGAGCGAGGTCACTTCGGCGAGCACGTCACCGGGCCTGCGATCGACCTCCTTGCCGCGCAACGCGGGGACGATGCAGAACGTGCAGGTGTTGTTGCAGCCGACGGACACCGACACCCATGCGGCATAGGCGGACTCGCGCGCTGCGGGCAACGCGGACGGGAACTCCTTCAGCGCATCGACGATTTCGACCTGGGCCACCCTGTTATGGCGCGCGCGGTCCAGCAACGCGGGCAGCGATCCGATGTTGTGGGTGCCGAACACGACGTCGACCCACGGCGCCCTCTTCAGCACCGCATCGCGGTCCTTCTGAGCCAGGCAGCCGCCCACGGCGATCTGCATCTCGGGGTCGGCGTTCTTGCGCGGCGCGAGATGGCTGAGGTTGCCGTACAACTTGTTGTCGGCGTTTTCGCGGACCGCACAGGTGTTGAACACGACGACGTCGGCGTCCGAACCGTCGGCCGCCTTGCGATACCCGGCCGCCTCCAGCAACCCCGCCAGCCGCTCGGAGTCGTGGACGTTCATCTGGCACCCGTAGGTGCGGACCTGATACGTGCGCGCTGACGAGCGTTCACGTGTGGCGGTGAGCGCGGCCGTCTGGCGAACGGCACTGTCGGCCACCGCCTGTTGCGTCACCGTCGAAGTCACGCGCCCCATGGTACGGACTGGTCAGCATGGCGATCTGAGCGGATTGACGAGTTCTGAGCACGCACGGGTTTACCTGGGTAAGGTCTGCACCCATGGAAGCCAGCGGGCCGGAGGTGAAAGAGGTCGATCCGGGTCCGAGCGGCGTGCCGATGGTCTCGATGGAGGCCGTCAACAAGCACTTCGGCAGCCTCCATGTGCTCAAGGACATCAACCTCACCGTGGACCGCGGACAGGTGATCGTCGTGCTGGGACCGTCGGGCTCTGGAAAGTCGACGTTGTGTCGCACGATCAACCGGCTCGAGACCATCGACTCCGGAACCATCGCGATCGACGGCGAGGTGCTGCCCGCCGAGGGCAAGAAGCTGGCGCAGCTCCGTTCCGACGTAGGCATGGTATTCCAGTCCTTCAACCTGTTCGCGCACAAGACAATCCTCGATAACGTCACGCTGGCGCCGATGAAGGTGCGCAGGGCGTCCAAGGCGAAGGCCCGCGAGGCCGCAATGGCGCTCCTGGAGCGCGTGGGAGTGGCCAATCAGGCCGACAAGTACCCGGCGCAGCTGTCGGGCGGTCAACAGCAGCGGGTCGCGATCGCGCGGTCGCTGGCGATGAACCCGAAGGTCATGCTGTTCGACGAGCCGACCAGCGCACTGGATCCCGAAATGATCAACGAAGTCCTCAACGTCATGACCACCCTGGCCAAAGACGGGATGACGATGATCGTCGTGACCCACGAGATGGGTTTCGCACGGGGCGCGGCCAACCGCGTCGTGTTCATGGCCGACGGGGCGATCGTCGAAGCCGCCGAGCCGATGGAGTTCTTCACCAACCCGAAGTCCGACCGCGCCAAAGACTTTCTCGGCAAGATCCTCAAGCACTGACTCGAAAGGAACGACGAATGCCATCCATTTCGAAGCGAATCCTGGGGGCGATCGCGCTCGCCGTCACCATCCCCCTATCTCTGAGCGCCTGCGGCGGTGGCGATTCCGGCGGCAGCGCCGCATCGGGTGACAAGGAGAAGATCGCCATCGGGATCAAGTTCGATCAGCCGGGTCTGGGTCTGAAGAACCCGGACGGCACCTACAGCGGATTCGACGTCGACGTAGCGACGTTCGTCGCCGAGCAGCTGGGATTCACACCCGACAAGATCGAGTGGAAGGAAGCAGTCTCCGCCCAGCGCGAGAACCTCATCGACAACAACCAGGTCGACTACATCGTCGCCACCTACTCGATCACCGACGAGCGTAAGAAGCGCGTCGACTTCGCGGGTCCCTACCTCGTCACCGGGCAGAGCCTGCTGGTGCAGGCGAACAACACCGACATCACCAGCAAGGATTCGCTGGCCGGCAAGATCCTCTGCTCCGTGAAGGGCTCGACCCCGGCGCAGAAGATCAAGGACGAGTTCCCCACGGTGCAGCTGCAGGAATACCCGAACTACTCGGCGTGCGTTGAGGCGCTCAAGACGGGCAAGGTTGCGGCAGTGACCACCGACGAGGTCATCCTCGCCGGTTACGCCGCGCAATCCCCCGGTGCGTTCAAGCTGGTAGGCGGCACGTTCTCCGAGGAGAACTACGGCATCGGCCTCAAGAAGGGCGACACCGAACTGCTGAACAAGATCAACGACGCGCTGAAGAAGATGGAGGCCGACGGCGCCTGGGCGGCCGCGTTCGAAAAGAACCTCGGCCCAGCCGGTGTCGCGACGCCGGCGCCGCCCGCTATCGCCGCCACCAACTGACCGGCGGTCTGCCAGCGGAGCGAGTATGGAGGTCTTCAGAGCCGACGCGTTCTTGAACGCGTTCTGGGTCACCATCCAGTTGACGATGTTCTCGGCGCTGTGGGCGCTGGTCATCGGCACGGCGCTGGCGGCGATGCGGTTGTCGCCGGTGCCGGTGCTGCGCTGGCTCGGCACCACTTATGTCAACATCGTGCGCAACACGCCGTTGACGCTGATCATCCTGTTCACCTCGCTGGGGCTCTACACATCGCTCGGTCTGGATTTGGCCGATCCAAATTCGCCAACATTCCTGGTGGACAACAACTTCCGGCTGGCGGTGCTCGGCTTGTCCGTGTACACGGCATCGTTCGTGTGCGAGACGCTGCGGTCGGGGATCAACACGATCCCGTTGGGACAGGCCGAGGCTGCCCGGTCACTGGGCTTCACGTTCAGTCAGAACCTGAGGGTGGTCCTGCTGCCCCAGGCCTTTCGGGCGACGATCATTCCGTTGGGTTCAGTGCTCATCGCGCTGACCAAGAACACGACGATCGCCTCGGTGATCGGCGTCGCGGAAGCGTCGCTGCTGATGTCGGAGTGGGTGGAGAATTCGTCGGCACTGCTACTCATCGGCAGCCTGTTCGCCGCCGGCTTCGTGGTGCTGACCCTGCCGATGGGTCTGTTGTTCGGATGGCTGGGTAAGCGATTGGCGGTTGCGCGATGATGAGCGCTCGCGCGGAGAAAAGAGGGCATCGGTGACGGGATCGTCCGTCCTCTTCGACGCGCCCGGTCCGCGCGCGAGAGTCCGCAATCACATCGCGACCGCCTTCACCGTGCTCGTCGTCATCCTCGTGCTCGTCTTCGTCGGTCTTGAACTGTGGGCCAAAGACCAACTGGAGTGGGCGAAGTGGGAACCTTTCATCACGCCCAACGTCTGGGAGAACTACATCCTTCCGGGTATCGAGGGCACCTTGAAGGCCGCCGGGCTGTCGATCGTTCTGGCGGGAATCCTCGGCGTCGCACTCGGGGTCGGACGTCTGTCCCCGCACAGGTGGATCAGTTCGCCATGCGCGGTGTTTGTCGAGTTCTTCCGGGCAGTGCCCGTGCTGATCATGATGATCTTCGCGTACTTCTTCTACTCGAGGTACGACGTTTTCGCCTCTGAATACTCGACCTTGGCCGGTGTCGTGACCGGCTTGACGCTGTACAACGGTGCCGTCATCGCGGAGATCGTCAGAGCGGGTGTCAACGCACTGCCCCGCGGACAGTCGGAGGCCGCGTCGTCACTCGGTATGCGGTGGGGTCAAACCATGCGGTCGATCCTGCTGCCACAAGCGATTACGTCGATGCTGCCGGTGCTGATATCGCAGTTGGTCGTTGTCCTCAAGGACACCGCGTTGGGTGTGGCCATCACGTATCCCGAACTGGTGTCGCAGGGCACGAACATCGGCGCGGCATTCACGAATCTCTTGCCGGCCCTCGTCGTCATCGCAGTACTGATGATCGTCGTCAACTTCGCGCTGTCATCGTTCGCGACATGGCTCGAGGCAAGGCTGCGCCGGTCACGCCGCGGCACGACGCCGCTGGACCCGGAAACGATCGAGCAGGAGGGTGCGCCCGGCGCGACGGTGAAGGTGGCAGAACCCGGCGCCGGCTAGATCAATTCCGCGCAACGCTCCAGCTGTGCCGACGACGGCGGTTGGTAAAACGAAAGCACCGCGTGGTCGCAGCCGCGGCCGGCCAGCTCGGGGAGACGGGCCAGCTGCTCCTCGAGGTGGCCGCCCTTGGCGGGTAGGACGAACAGTTGAATCGAGCGACGGATCTCGGCGGGATCGCGGCCGACCTCGGCGCACGCCTCGTCGAGCAGGGTACTGGTCTTCGCCCACATCTCGACGTCACCGTGGCTGGGGACGTTCCACTCGTCTGCGTGACGGGCGATGACGCGCAACATCTTCGGCTTCTCCCCGCCGATGACGATCGGCGGGTGCGGCCGCTGCAGCGGTTTCGGATTGGCCAGCGCGTCGGTCAGCTGATAATGGCGGCCCTCGAAGGTGACCGAGTCCTCGGTCCACAGTCGTCGAACGATGGTCAATGCCTCGTCGAGCTTCTCCACACGCACGCCCGCACTCGGAAACTCGATCCCGTATCCGCGGTGTTCTTCTTCATGCCAGCCCGCGCCGAGGCCGAAATCCAGTCTGCCGCCGCTGATGTGGTCAACCGTCACCGCCATCTTCGCCAGGATGGCCGGGTTGCGATAGGTCACACCGGAGACCATGCAGCCGATGCGGGCCCGCGACACCACGCCGGCCATAGCGGCCAGCGACGTCCACCCCTCGTACGTGGGATCCGATAGATCCGACAGCCCGTAGAAGTGGTCGTAGTTGGCGACCGAGTGGAAACCCAGCTCGTCGGCCTGCGACCAAAACTCCCGGAGCACGGGATAGTCGAACGTCGGGGCGATCTTCGCCGATAACAGCATGAGCGCAACGTACCCGGCGGGGCACGCCGCCTTCGACGTCTACACCCGCCGTCGCTCCCGCTCGCTGGCCAACTCGACACTGACCACGTCGAACGCCATCGTCTGGGGGTAACCACGGCGGGCCAGCATCCCGACCAGCCGGCGTGTCAGCTTGGTGTCGTCATCGTCGCCGAACCTTTCGCGACGCAGCTTGTCACGGACCAACTGCTCGGCGCGCTGACGTTCCGCACCCGCGTCGATGTCGGCCAGCGCAGCGGTGATCACCTCGTTGTCCACACCCTTGTTGCGTAACTCGGCAGCCAAGGCGCGCTTGCCTTTTCCGGCGTTCACGCGTCGCGAGCGGACCCACTGCTCGGCGAAGTCCACGTCATCGACCAATCCGACTTGGGACAGCCGGTCAAGCACCGTGGCGCTGACGTCGTCGGGGTAGCCCCGCTTGGTCAGTTGCGCCTCTAACTCGGCGCGCGTGCGTGCCCTCGCGGTGAGCAGGCGCAGACACAGTGCGCGCGCCTGCTCCTCGCGAGAAGCCTCAGAAGTCGACTGGGGCGGGCAGGACGTCATCGATCGAGCCGTCGGACAAGTCAGCGGTCACGTCGGCGCCGATACCGAGCTTCTCCTTGATCTTCTTCTCGATCTCGTTGGCGACATCGGGGTTCTCCAGCAGGAAGTTGCGCGCGTTTTCCTTGCCCTGGCCGAGTTGCTCACCCTCGTAGGTGAACCAGGAACCGGACTTGCGGACAAAGCCATGCTCGACACCCATGTCGATGAGCGAGCCCTCCTTGGAGATGCCCTTGCCGTAGAGGATGTCGAACTCGGCCTGCTTGAACGGCGGCGACACCTTGTTCTTGACGACCTTCACCCGGGTGCGGTTGCCGACCGCGTCGGTGCCGTCCTTGAGGGTCTCGATCCGCCTGACGTCCAACCGGACCGAAGCGTAGAACTTCAACGCCTTTCCGCCCGTTGTCGTTTCGGGCGAACCGAACATCACGCCGATCTTTTCTCGGAGCTGGTTGATGAAGATCGCGGTGGTGCCCGAGTTGCTCAGGGCGCCGGTGATCTTGCGCAGTGCCTGGCTCATCAGCCGGGCCTGTAGGCCGACGTGGCTGTCCCCCATCTCGCCTTCGATTTCGGCCCGCGGCACCAGCGCCGCCACCGAGTCGATGACCAGGATGTCCAGCGCGCCGGAGCGGATCAGCATGTCGGCGATCTCCAGCGCCTGCTCGCCGGTGTCCGGCTGAGAGACCAGCAGTGAATCGGTGTCCACGCCCAGCTTCTTGGCGTAGTCGGGATCCAGCGCGTGCTCGGCGTCGATGAACGCCGCGATGCCGCCTGCAGCCTGCGCGTTGGCGACCGCGTGCAACGCGACGGTGGTCTTACCCGAGGATTCCGGGCCGTAGATCTCGATGACCCGCCCGCGCGGCAGCCCGCCGATGCCGAGCGCCACATCCAGGGCGATCGAGCCGGTGGGGATGACGGAAATCGGCTGGCGGACCTCCTCGCCGAGCCGCATCACCGAGCCTTTGCCGTGGTTCTTCTCAATCTGTGCGAGCGCCAGTTCGAGGGCTTTCTCGCGGTCAGGGGCCTGCGCCATGGGGTTGATCTCCATCCTCGTCCGTGATCGGTTTTCGATCGGTTGGCCGTGACGCTAGGGGTCGGTACCGACAAGTCGGCGTGACCAGCATCCCGCGCTGTCACCACAGTAGACGAACACCTGTTCGATTCAAGCTGACACGCCGAGTGCTGATCAGTTGTGCCGAATCGAGGATTCTGCATCTTCCTCGCCGGAAGACGCACGCGCGCCTATGGTGGGGTCATCCCGGCCGAAACGGGGCAATCTTGCACGAAATGGCGATAACCCAGAGCGTCGTCGAGGCAGTGTGTGAGCACGCTGCGGGCCGTCGAGTGCACAGCGTCAAACTCGAAGTCGGTGCGCTGTGCGCCGTCGTCCCCGACGCGATGATGTTCTGTTTCGAACTCGCCACGGAGGGCACCGCCGCCGAAGGCGCCAGCCTCGAGGTCGAATTGCGTTCAGGCGAGGCACGATGCCGTACCTGCGACACCGATTTCGCACTGAACGACTTGATCTTGTTGTGTCCCTGCGGAAGTGCCGATGTCGACGTCGTCGCCGGCCGCGAACTGAAGATCCTGTCGATGGAAGTGAGTTGAGCATGTGTGCAACCTGCGGGTGCGGCGAGGACGGAGCAACAGTCACGCTGTCCGGCCACGATCACAGCCACTCCCATGACCACCCCCACGATCACCCGCACACTGAGACCATCTCGCTGGAGCAGAAGGTGCTCGCGAAGAACGACATGCTGGCCGAACACAACCGACAGTGGCTGGCCGACCGCGAAATCCTGGCGTTCAACATGACCAGTTCACCGGGAGCCGGGAAGACCACCCTGCTCGAGCGCACCATCCGCCACCTGGGCTCGCAGCATCAGGTTTCGGTGATCGAAGGTGATCAGGAGACGCTGCTCGACGCCGATCGGATCACCGCCGCCGGGGCACGCGCGGTGCAGGTCAACACAGGTGCGGGTTGCCACCTGGACGCCGAGATGATCGACCGTGCGCTTCATGTCCTCGAACCCGAGAGCGGTTCGTTGCTGTTCATCGAGAACGTCGGAAACCTGGTCTGCCCGGCGCTCTTCGACCTCGGCGAGCACAGCAAGGTCGTCGTCATCTCGGTGACCGAGGGAACAGACAAGCCGCTGAAGTATCCCCACATGTTCGCCGCGGCGGGACTTGTCCTCATCAACAAGATCGACCTGCTGCCGTACGTCGAATTCGATCTCGATCTTTGTGCGCAGCATGCGCGTTCGGTCAATCCGAACGTCGAGATCCTACCCGTCTCGGCTACCAAAGGAGACGGAATGGACGCCTGGTTCGAGTGGATTGACGCGCGCGCAAATGAACTGCATATGACCGTCGCTTGATGTGATTGACAACACACTTTCGCGGGAGTAGACCGAGAACTAGCGACGCGCAAGTGGGCCGAAGGGCGACTCCTGCGCCGCAGGGACCCCAGCCCGGTCCCGGAAAGCCGTAAGCATGCTAAGTGAAGCTGCCAAAAAAGCGGAAGACACATTGATCCATGTTCTGTGGATCAACGCCGGCCTCAGTTGTGACGGCGATTCCGTGGCATTGACAGGCGCCACCCAACCCAGCATCGAGGAGATCGCGCTCGGAGCACTTCCCGGTTTACCCCAAATCGCAGTGCACTGGCCGTTGATCGACTTCGAGTGCGGCCCGACGGGTGGCGCGGACGACTTCCTCGAATGGTTCTTCAAGGCCGACCGCGGCGAGTTGGAACCGTTCGTCCTGGTCGTCGAGGGGTCCATTCCCAACGAGGACCTCCATCAGGAGGGATATTGGTGTGGGTTCGGCAATGACCCGGCGACCAATCAGCCGATCACCACCAGCGAGTGGCTCGACCGGTTGGCGCCCAAGGCGACCGCGATCGTGGCCGTCGGCACGTGCGCGACGTACGGCGGCATCCACGCGATGGCAGGCAATCCGACCGGCGCGATGGGCGTACCGGACTACCTCGGCTGGGACTGGAAGAGCAAGGCGGGCATTCCCATCGTGTGCGTGCCGGGCTGCCCGATCCAAGGCGACAACCTCTCCGAGACGTTGACCTACCTGCTGTACATGGCCACCGGACAGGCGCCGATGATCCCGCTCGACGACGCGTTGCGGCCCCAATGGCTGTTCGGCAACACGGTGCACGAGGGGTGCGACCGCGCTGGGTACTATGAACAGGGCGATTTCGCCACCGAGTACGGCTCGCCGAAATGCATTGTGAAACTTGGCTGTTGGGGGCCGGTCGTCAAATGCAATGTCCCCAAGCGCGGCTGGATCAACGGCGTCGGCGGCTGCCCGAACGTCGGCGGCATATGCATCGGATGCACGATGCCGGGCTTCCCTGACAAGTTCATGCCCTTCATGGACGAGCCTCCTGGCGGAAAGCTCTCGACCGCCGCGTCCGGCCTGTACGGCTCGGTCATTCGCAATCTGCGCCACGTCACCGGAAAGACCGTCGACAAAGAACCGAAGTGGCGGCACCGGGGCAAGGAACTGACCACAGGAGCGAAGCGCACCTGGTAGGTGCGCAACGCAGGCGAAAGGCAAAACTCAATGACAACCACAGTTCCGGGCCCCCAGCACACCAAGAAGGACCCGAGCACGCTTGTCGACATGTCGTGGGATCCGATCACCCGCATCGTCGGCAGCCTCGGCATCTACACCAAGATCGACTTCGAGAATCGCGAGGTCGCCGAGTGTCACAGCACGTCCTCGATCTTCCGCGGCTACTCGATCTTCATGAAAGGCAAGGATCCCCGCGACGCGCACTTCATCACGAGCCGCATCTGCGGCATCTGCGGCGACAACCACGCCACCTGTTCGTGTTACACGCAGAACATGGCGTACGGCGTCAAACCGCCCAACCTCGGCGAGTGGATCGTCAACCTCGGCGAAGCCGCGGAATACATGTTCGACCACAACATCTTCCAAGAGAACCTCGTAGGCGTCGACTACTGCGAGAAGATGGTCTCCGAAACCAACCCCGGCGTGTTGGCCAAGGCCGAGAACACGTTGGCGCCGAACTCCGACGCGCACGGCTACCGCACGATCGCCGACATCATGCGGGCGCTGAACCCGTTCACGGGCGAGTTCTACAGGGAGGCCCTCGTCGTCAGCCGCTGGACGCGAGAGATGTTCTGCCTCATGGAGGGCAAGCACGTCCATCCCTCCACGCTGTATCCCGGTGGAGTGGGCACTGTGGCCACCATTCAGCTGATGACCGACTACATGACCCGGCTGATGCGCTACGTCGAGTTCATGAAGAAGGTCGTGCCGATGCACGACGATCTGTTCGACTTCTTCTACGAGGCGCTTCCCGGCTACGAGCAGGTCGGCTTGCGTCGCACCCTGCTCGGATGCTGGGGTTCGTTCCAGGATCCGGAGGTCTGCAACTTCGCCTACAAGGACATGGAGCGCTGGGGTAACGCGATGTTCGTCACTCCGGGTGTCGTGGTCGACGGAAAGCTGGTCACCCACTCGCTGGTGGACATCAATCTCGGCATCCGAATCCTCTTGGGCAGTTCGTATTACGACGACTGGACCGATCAGGAGATGTTCGTCCGCAACGACCCGCTGGGAAATCCCGTCGATCGCCGGCACCCGTGGAACCAGCACACCAACCCACGGCCCCAGAAGCGCGACATGGACGACAAGTACAGCTGGGTGATGTCGCCGCGCTGGTTCGACGGCAAGGATCATCTCGCGCTCGACACCGGTGGCGGTCCGCTCGCCCGGTTGTGGAGTACAGCGCTGGCCGGGCTCGTCGACATCGGTTACGTGAAGGCGACCGGCGGCAGCGTGCAGATCAATCTGCCCAAAACGGCGCTCAAGGGCCCGGTTTCGCTGGAGTGGAAAATCCCGCAACACGGGAGCAACACCCTGGAACGCAACCGGGCGCGGACGTACTTCCAGGCCTACGCGGCGGCGTGCGCGCTGCACTTCGCCGAGCAGGCGCTGATCGAGATCAGGGCGGGCCGGACGAAGACGTGGGAGAAGTTCACGGTGCCGGACGAGGCCATCGGCTGCGGCTTCACCGAGGCGGTGCGTGGTGTCCTCAGCCACCACATGGTGATTCGGGACGGCAAGATCGCGAACTACCATCCCTATCCCCCGACGCCGTGGAACGCCAACCCTCGCGACAGCTACGGCACCCCTGGACCGTATGAAGACGCCGTTCAGGGGCAGCCGATCTTCGAAGAGAACGATCGGGAGAACTTCAAGGGCATCGACATCATGCGTACGGTGCGCAGCTTCGATCCGTGTCTGCCGTGCGGGGTGCACATGTATCTCGGTGAGGGCAAGACGCTCGAAAAGCTGCATTCACCGACCCAGTCCGTTACTGGGGAGTGATATATGGCCTCGACTGGACAACAGAGCCCGGAGGCACTCGACGACGAAACGCGATGGCGTTCAGCAGGTGATCGGATTCAGACCCTGCTGGACGCCAGTGCGGGCAGCGGAACGGTCGTGCGGGAGCGGACCGAACAACTCGCCGCCGAACTGACGGACCTCTACGGGGCCGCGCTCGAGCGGATCGTCGCCATGACTTCCGAATCGACACCGGAGCTGGTCGAACGGTTCGCCGCCGACGAACTCGTCGCCAGCCTCATGCTCGTGCACGGGCTGCACCCCCACGGCGTCGAGCGCAGGATCGAGGATGCCCTGGACAGTGTTCGACCGTATCTGGGCTCGCACGGTGGCGACGTCACGCTGCTCGGTGTGGTCGACGGCCAAGACGGGCCCGTAGTTCGCCTGCAGTTCGCGGGCAGCTGCAAGAGCTGCCCGTCATCGGCGGTCACCCTCGAGTTCGCCGTCGAGGACGCCGTGCGTGCCGCCGCGCCCGAGATCGCCTCGATCGAAGTCGTGGCTGCGGCGGAGAGCACGTCGGGCGTGATCTCGGTGGATTCGTTGATGAGCCGCGTCCACACCAAGGACACGGTGGACAGCGCAGGCGCCGCCTGGCACCCACTTCCCGAGATCGCGGATCTCGAGCCCGGCGAGGTCGGCGGCTTTCTGGTCGCCGGCGTGCCGATCCTGGCCTGCCGAATCGGTGACGACCTGTTCGCGTACCACGACCGGTGCGGTCGGTGTGAGGACTCGATGGCCGGGGCTGTGCTGCACCGTCCGATGGGCGCACCCATCGGCCAGGCGGTCCTCCGCTGTCCGCGCTGTCACGCACATTTCGATGTGGTGCACGCAGGTGCGGGATTGGATGACACCGCGCGCGGTGCGCGCAATCGGGCCAACGCCGAAGCGTCCGCTCGAACGCACCTCGATCCGATTCCCCTGCTCCGTCGCGATGGCGTCCTGTCGATCGCGGTGCTCGCCGAGGCGACCGGAGTGACGTGATGGCAGATGCGAGCGCTTTCGACGTACTGACGCGCATCCGGGCCAACAAGCCTTCGGTGCAGCCGGCCGGTGAACGATGCGAGATGTGCGCCGAACCGATCGCCGACGAGCACCAGCACGTCGTCAATGTCTCAGCGCGCCAACTGATGTGCACGTGCCGCGGCTGCTATCTGTTGTTCACCGACCCACACGCCAAACTCCGGTACCGGGCGGTGCCCGATCGATATCTCAGCTTCGCCGATTTCTCGCTGGACCGTCGCGCGTGGGAAGCGCTCCAGATACCCGTCGGCTTGGCGTTCTTCTTCCACAACTCCGACTTGGACAAGACCGTGGCGTTCTACCCGGGCCCGGCCGGTGCCACCGAGTCGGAACTGGACCTCGACGCCTGGAGCGAGATCAGCGGCGCCGACGGTCGACTGGACATGCTTGCCGACGATGTCGAAGCGCTACTGGTGCGGGTGCCCGATCGAGACCACGTGGATCCGGAACTCAACGCCCCCGCCGAGTGCTACCTGGTCCCCATCGACGCATGCTATGAGTTCGTCGGCAGACTGCGAATGTTGTGGCGGGGCTTCGACGGCGGCCACGAGGTCCGAGAGTTCGTCGACGAGTTCTTCGAACGGGTCAAGGCCCGGAGCAAGGTGGCGTCCCCGTGAGCAGTTTGACGTTCACCGTCGTGGACGTGGTCGCAGAACAGTTCTCGGTCACGCCACGACTGACCGCGCGCGTCGGTATCACGGCCGGCGGGCCCGACTCAGATACCGAGCCGATTCAGGCGATCGCCTTGCGATGCCAGATCCGCATCGAACCGCTGCGCAGGCCCTACTCCGACGAAGAGGCCGCTGGCCTGCTCGACCTGTTCGGGCCGCGCGAGCGATGGGTCAACACTCAACGCACGTTCCTCTGGCAACACAGCACCGCGATGGTTCAAGGCTTCACCGGTGTCACCGAGGTGTCCCTGCCACTGGAGTGCACCTACGATTTCGAGGTCGCGGCGTCGAAATACCTGCATGCATTGCGCGACGGTGCCATTCCCCTGCTCTTCCTGTTCAGCGGAACGGTGTTCGTCCCAGGCGAACGTGGCTTCTCGGTTCGTCAGGTGTCCTGGGAATGCGAAGCCCAATACGAGATGCCGGTCGCGGTGTGGAACGACCTCGTTCGGATCCACTACCCCAACGCGGGGTGGGTGCGACTCGGGCACGACACCGTATCCGCACTGGCCGCGTACAAGTCAGCCCGCGGGATGCTCGACTTCGAGGACGCCGTCACCACCCTGCTTGCCGAAGCCCCGCAGCTGACCCCACCGACCCCTGCGCCCGAGGAGGTCCGGTGAAACCCACCTGGGATCGCGCGCGTGCCATCGCCGATGCGGTGCTCTATGAGGGGTATCTGCTCTACCCCTACCGGGCGACGTCGTCCAAGAACCAATCCCGCTGGCAGTTCGGGGTGGTCGGACCACCGGGCGCGTCGGAGGCGGGCATCGGCGAGGACGACAGCATGTCGGCGCAGTTCCTTATCGACGGTGTCAGCGAATTGACGCTTGTCGTGCGTTTCCTGCAGCTGCAGCACCGCCGCGCCGAACGCGATATCGGCGGCGGAACATTCGAACCGGTCGACGAACTGACCAGTGGCTCGCAGACCTGGGTCACGTGGGACGAGGCGGTGGAGCGCGAACTGTCGTTCGGGCCGTTCGACCTCACCGGCCTCGTGCGGCCGCGCACCCTGGCCATCGAGGTCGGCGAGGGCAGTGAGGCCGAGAATGTGGACGGCGGTCGACTGGTCCGCACCAGATCCGCCATCCGGGCCGATCTGACCGTCGCCGTCGAGAGCGAGGCCACCGACCTCTACCGGGTCAGCGTGACGGTGCACAATACCGGCGCGGCCGTCGGAGACAAGGCCTTGGACAAGGAACAAGCCATCGCCACATCAATGATCGGTACTCACATCATCGCCGAAGTGGTTGGCGGAGAGTTCATCTCACTGCTCGAACCGCCGGACTCCGCGGCGGACGCGGTTTCGCGCCTGGTCCAGCACCGCTGCTTTCCGGTGCTCGCCGGACGGCCCGGGGAACGTGACCTGCTGCTGATTTCGCCGATCATTCTCTACGACCACCCGGAGATCGCCGAACAGAGCGAGGGCGCGCTGTACGACTCGACCGAGATCGACGAAATCCTCACCCTTCGCGTGATGACGATGACCGATGAGGAGAAGGCGCAAGCACGTGCCACCGATCCACTGGCCGCGGCGATCATCGACAGGTGCGATTCGATGTCGCCGGAGGCACTGCAGCAGTTGCACGGCATCCTGCGCAACCCGCACGCGCAGGAGCCCGGGCTCCCTCCGGGACTCGATGCACTGGATGAGCAGATGAGGTCGGCCGGGCTGATCCCCGAGATTCCAGAAGGTGTCGATTGGTGGGATCCGGTAGCCGACAACGCTGTCCGCCCCGACGTCGATGCGGTACTGGTGAACGGCGTGCGCGTGTCCGCGGGCAGCAGAGTCCGCCTGCGGCCGTGTCGCCGCGCCGATGCGCAGGACATCTTCTTCGCGGGCAAGAGCGCCCGCGTCACTTCCGTCCATGAGGACGTCGACGGCCAGCAGTACGTCGGTGTCATCGTGGAGGACGATCCAGACGTCGAGATGCCCGACTCGTATGGCCGATACCTGTACTTCACGCCGGACGAGGTCGAACCGATCGACGCAAGAGTAGTCAGTCCAGATAGGAGTTCATGATGGATGTAATTGGTTGGTTGGCAACCGGTGTCGTGGCCGTCGTCATTGTCGGCGGGGTGGTGGTCGGACTCCGCTCCATCCCAGACGTGCGACGGTATATGAAGATACGCAACATGTAGTTGGGAGTTCGTCAACCAGATGACAGCCCGCATCCTGGTCGCCGGAATCGGCAACATCTTCCTCGGAGACGACGGCTTCGGTCCCGAGGTGATGCGTCATGTCGTCGGTCGGGGCCTAGGCGCCGATGTACACCCGGTGGACTATGGGATCAGGGGTATGCACCTCGCCTATGATCTCCTCGAGGAGTGGCACGCGCTCGTCCTCGTCGATGCACTGCCCAATCGCGGAACACCCGGAACACTCCACATATTCGAGGCTGATCACGAAACCCTCTCTGCCACAGCCGGTCTCGAAGCGCACAGCATGGACCCGGCGGCCGTCTTCGCCACACTCAGTGCGCTGGGCGGGACTGCACCCAAGACGATCGTCATCGGCTGCGAAGTCGAGAACATCGATGAGGGCATGGGTTTGTCGGAGGCAGTCGCCGCGGCGGTGCCGATTGCGGTCGCGGCCATCAACGAAGTGCTGGCCGACCTTGGCGTCCGCTCACCGGCACGTGCGGAGGGCTGAAGCGATGTGTCTCGGGATCCCAGGACAGGTAGTCCGAATGCTGGAGGGCTACGGTGGTCAGCTGGCCTTGGTCAATGTCGCGGGCGAGAACCGCAAAGTGAACATCGGAATGCTGCCCGAGGAGACATTCGACGCGGGCGACTGGGTGATCATCCACATGGGATTCGTCGTCGAGAAAACCGACAAGGCAGGTGCCGATGCCGCGATGGCCGGCCTGGAGATGATGGGCAGGGGTGCTGAACCAGGAGAATTCCCCAGCCAGATAGACAGGGCGTCCCCATGACCGGCCGACGCAGGCTCCGTGTCTGCGTACACGGCGTCGTTCAAGGAGTCGGGTTCCGGCCGTTCGTCTACGCGTGCGCGGCCGCGTTCGGCCTGTCCGGATCCGTACGCAATGACAGTTCCGGTGCCATGATCGAGGTAGAGGGTGGCGCCGACCAGATCGACGACTTCCTCACCCGACTACGTGACCGACCGCCGCCACTGGCCGTGATCGAGTCGATCGAGACCGCCGATATCGCGGTTGTCGGCGGCACCGGCTTCACGATCGCGGATACGACCCGGTCCGCCGCGGGCCGCACGCTGGCCTCCCCCGACGTCGCGATGTGCGCCGAGTGCGCCGCCGAGCAGACTGATCCGACCAACAGGCGTTACCGGCACGCATTCGTCAACTGCACCAACTGCGGCCCCCGCTTCACCATCATCGCGTCGCTACCCTACGACCGCGCGTCCACGACCATGGCGCCCTTCATGATGTGCGCCGACTGTGCGGCCGAATACCACGATCCAGCTGATCGGCGATTCCACGCCCAACCCGTGTGCTGTCCGAAATGCGGGCCCGCGCTGCGCTACCGGGCCCGCGACGGCCGGTCTGCCGAATCCGAAGGCGCGCTGCGGCAGGCGCGGCGCCTGTTGAACGACGGCGGCATCCTTGCCGTCAAGGGACTCGGCGGATACCACCTCGCCTGCGATGCCGCCAACGAGCGTGCGGTGGCAGAGCTGCGCACGCGAAAGCGGCGGGGGGACAAACCGTTCGCCGTGATGGTCGCCGACATGGCGACCGCACGTACCATCGTCGAGATCGACGACGGATCGGCGCGGCTGCTGTCCGGTGCGCACCGGCCGATCGTGCTGATGCCGCGCCGGGAGGATGCCGCGGTCGCCGACGCCGTGGCCCCGCACAATCCGGACCTTGGCGTCATGCTCGCCTACACACCACTGCATGCGCTGCTGTTCGGCCTCCCCGGTGACGAACCGAGCCCCGCCACACTCGTGATGACATCGGGCAACCTTGGCGGAGAGCCGATCTGCTACACAGACGGCGATGCGCTGGAACGACTTTCGCAGTTGGCCGATGCATGGCTGATGCACGACCGGGAGATCCTGGTTCCGTGCGACGACTCCGTCGTACGGGTCGTCGACCAAGTCGAATTGCCGATCAGACGCTCCCGCGGATACGCACCGCTGCCCGTCGCGCTGCCGGTTGCGCTGCCGCCCACCCTCGCGGTCGGCGCCGACCTCAAGAACACACTGGCAGTGGCAGACGGGAAGTACGCGTGGCTCAGCCAGCACATCGGCGACATGGACGACCTGTCGACGTTGGCGGCCTTCGACTCGGCACGAGGCCACCTGCAGGCACTCACCGGTATCGAACCGGAAGTGCTTGTCGCCGACGCCCATCCGCTGTACCGGTCAACCGCATGGGCGCACCGAAACGCTGCGGGACGGCCCGTCCGGACGGTTCAGCACCACCACGCTCATATCGCCTCGGTCATGGCCGAACACGGCCTGGACGGGTCGCAGCCGGTACTCGGATTCGCCTTCGACGGAACCGGCTACGGGCCCGACAATGCCGTGTGGGGCGGCGAACTGCTGCTCGCCGATTACAAGGGATACCGGCGGCTTTCACACCTGCGGTATGCGCCGTTGCCCGGCGGAGACGTGAGCGTCCTGCGGCCGTATCGGATGGCGCTGGCGCACCTGTGGGCGGCGGGAATGGCCTGGGATGAGGACCTCGCGCCCGTGCGGGCATGCCCCACAGACGAGCTGCGCGTACTGGCACACCAGCTCGAGACCGGCCTGGGTTGCGCACCGACGTCCAGCATGGGGCGGCTCTTCGACACCGTCGCGTCGTTGGTCGACGTGCGCCAGGTGGTCGCCTACGAGGCACAGGCGGCCATCGAGCTGGAGGGGATGTCGCGCGACGCAGCCCGCGGCACAGCCACGTATGAGTTCGCCATCGACCTCGCTCAAGCGCCGACGGTGATCGATCCGACACCGGTGATTACCGCCGTCGTCGCCGACATCCGCTCCGGAGTGGCCGCAGGGGTGGTCGGCGCGCAGTTCCACCGCGCAGTGGCGGATCTGATCGTTCACCTGGCCACCGTTGCGGTGCCAGACACGCCGACCGTCGCGCTGTCGGGTGGAGTCTTTCAGAACGCACTGCTGCTACGCCTGGCCGTGTGCGGTCTGCAGACCAAAGGATTCAACGTGATCACTCACCGTTCGGTGCCACCGAACGACGGCGGGATCGCATTGGGCCAACTGATGGTGGGGAATGCCTCATGAGGAAGGGAGGCCGCTGATGTGCTTGGCGGTACCGGGAAGAATTGTCAGCATCGACGACCATGACGGCACCTTGATGTCGGTCGTCGACTTCGGCGGAATCAAGAAGGACGTCTGCCTGGAATACATCCCCGATGCGGAAGTCGGCCAATACGTGGTCGTCCATGTCGGTTTCGCGCTGCAGCGCCTCGACGAGGAATCAGCGATGCGAACACTCGCCGAATTCGAGCACCTCGGGGTGCTCAGGGAGGAGTTCAGTGATGGTTTCGAACTGGCTGCCCAACAGGCCGGCGTCGACAATCCCAACTCACCACCCAACGGAAACTCTGGAGTGAAACCATGAAGTACCTGGATGAGTTCAGCGACCCCCAGCTCGCCCGCCGCCTCGTCGACGAGATCAAGGCTGCCACCAGTCAGCGGTGGTCGATCATGGAAGTATGTGGCGGACAGACACATTCGATCATCCGGCACGGCATCGACCAACTGCTGCCGGACACCATCGAGATGATCCACGGCCCCGGGTGCCCGGTCTGCGTGACTCCGTTGGAGATCATCGACAAGGCGCTGGAGATCGCGTCACGTCCCGATGTGATCTTCTGTTCGTTCGGCGACATGCTGCGCGTGCCCGGCAGCGAAAAGGACCTGTTCCAGGTCAAAAGCCGCGGAGGAGACGTGCGGGTGGTCTACTCACCGCTGGACGCGCTGAAGATCGCGAAGGATAACCCCGCGAAACAGGTGGTGTTCTTCGGAATCGGCTTCGAGACCACGGCGCCGGCCAACGCGATGACGGTCTACCAAGCCAAGCGGCTTGGCATCGAGAACTTCTCACTGCTGGTATCCCACGTTCTCGTGCCCCCGGCGATCTCGGCGATCATGGAATCCCCGACCTGCCGGGTGCAGGCGTTCCTGGCGGCCGGTCATGTCTGCACAGTGATGGGGACAGAGGAGTATCCGCCGCTGTGCGACAAGTACAACATTCCGATCGTTGTCACAGGATTCGAGCCGCTGGACATCCTCGAGGGAATTCGCCGCACAGTGCTACAGCTGGAATCGGGTCGCCACGAGCTGGAGAACGCCTACCCGCGTGCCGTTCAATCCGACGGGAATTCCGCGGCCAAAGCCATGCTCCTCGACGTCTTCGAAGTGACCGACAGGGCATGGCGCGGCATCGGCACGATCCCCAGCAGCGGTTGGCGGCTCTCGTATGCGTACCGCGACTACGATGCGGAGCACCGTTTCTCTGTGACCGACATCCGCACCGAGGAATCGCCGGTATGCCGGTCAGGCGAAGTGCTCCAGGGCCTGATCAAGCCGCACGAGTGCGAGGCATTCGGCACACTGTGTACCCCGCGTAATCCCCTCGGGGCCACGATGGTCTCGTCGGAGGGGGCGTGCGCCGCCTACTACCTGTACCGGCGGCTGGAGGTGGCGAGTGCCTGATACGCCTGCGGATACCGGCGCCAAGATCGACATGGAATCGTGGGTTTGTCCCGCCCCCCTGCGGAACTCGCCCAACATCGTGATGGGACACGGCGGCGGCGGGGCGATGTCGGCCGAACTCATCGAGCACCTGTTCCTGCCGGCGTTCGGCCCCGCGGCCGATGCGGCAATGGGCGATTCCGCGGTGCTGGAGGTCGGCAATGTGCGGCTGGCGTTCTCGACGGACTCCTTCGTCGTCAAACCGCTGGCCTTCCCGGGCGGCACGATCGGTGATCTGGCGGTGAACGGCACTGTCAACGATCTGGCGATGGCCGGGGCACGGCCGATGGTGCTCTCCACGGCGTTCATTCTGGAAGAGGGCACTTCCCTGGATGAGCTTGCACAGGTCGCCCAGGCGGTGGGAACTGCGGCGATGGCGGCAGGCGTCAAGTTGGTCACCGGTGATACCAAGGTGGTCGATGCCGGCCACGGGGACGGCGTCTACATCAACACGGCGGGCATCGGTCTGATCGACGAGCGCGCGGACATCCGGCCGCAGCGCGCCGCGGAGGGTGACGTCGTGATAGTCAGCGGCGACATCGGAGTACACGGTGTCGCGGTGATGAGCTGTCGAGAAGGGTTGGAGTTCGGCACCACCGTCGCGAGCGACACCGCCCCACTGCACGGGTTGGTCGCGGCGATGATCGACACCGGAGCCGACATCCACGTGCTGCGCGACCCGACCAGAGGTGGCGTCGCGGCGACGCTGAATGAGATCGCCAAGACGGCCCACGTGGGAATCTCCCTGGACGAGCGGGCATTCCCGATTCCGGCCGAGGTGCGCGACGCCTGCGGTCTGCTGGGTCTCGACCCGCTCTACGTGGCCAACGAAGGCAAGCTGCTCGCGTTCGTTCCACCGGCGGACGCCGATCGAGTACTCGCCGCCATGCAAACACATCCGCTCGGCGTCCATGCCACGGTGATCGGACGCTGTGTCGCCGAGCACCCCGGGATGGTGTCCGCCAAGACAGCACTGGGCGGCACCCGCGTCGTCGACCTGCCCATCGGCGAACAACTACCGCGGATCTGCTGAATGAGCGGGCACGAGACCTTCGCCTGCTACGCCTTCCCGCCGAACGAACTGGGCTACTGCGGACCCGCCGATGTTGCTCATACCGAGTTGGCCTCACATGCGCGCGAATTCGACGGCGCGTGGCCGTATCTGCAGGCCATTGCCGATGCAGCGGGGATCGCCGATCCGCTCGATGACGACGTCGTGCGCAGCTATTGGATCGGCGGACCCTTACTGGACAAGGTCGACCCCGCCGAGTTGTTGTCACGCCTGCGTAGCGCCTTCGCCGGCCAAGTCACCGGACTGCTGAACGATCTACCTGAGCACTCAGAAATATTGGCGCACCACAGTTTTCACGTATTGGTGGTCTACCCCTGGATCCGTTTCCTTGATCGCGATCCCACGACGCCGGTGCGGGTCATGCAGGATTGCCGAATTCGCTGGGGCATCGTCGACTCCGTCGCCGGCGAGGCGGCCGAGATAGTCTGTCGGCCCTTGTCGTTCGATACCGGCGAGCTGGCGCTGGCAGATCCGCGCGTCGAATCGGTGCGCTGGAGCAAGAACGGCGAATCCTTGGGCCCGGCGCCGGCTCCCGGAGACACGGTGTCGGCGCACTGGGACTGGGTGTGCGGGTCGCTGAGCGACGCTGACGCCGACGCACTGGCCGTCGCGACACAGGTGACACTCGACCTGGTCAACGCCGCCAGACGGGCCTGAGGGTCACCACTGGTCGCGCGGGACGTCGAAATCCGCGCACAGCGCGCGCCAGACATCGCGCGGGTCGACGCCATCCTCGATGGCCTGCGCGGGGGTGCGCCCGCCGAGACCAGTCAAAACGTGGTCAACGAGCAACGACGCGCCGCGTACCGAACCGAATTGTCCCTCGACGAGTTCGTTGAATTCCGTCAACCGCACGTCGCCCAACCTACGCGGTCGGCCCGACCGCTTCGTGGCACACCCGTACCGGATCGTCGACGTCGGCCAGGGTCGCGCCGGCGTCTCGCGCGGCCGCCCGATACGCCGGCGACGACAGCACCTCACGCACCGCGGCCGCCAATCCCTCGGCTGTCAATGGGCGAACCAGCACCCCACTACCTTGGCGCACAACGCGATTGGCGATCTCCCATTGATCGCCACCGCCGGGCACCGCCACGAGCGGTACGCCCGCGAGCAGTGACTTGGACACGATGCCGTGCCCGCCACCGCAGATCACCACGTCGGCGCTCGACAGCAGTACGTCCTGGCGGCCCAGCCCGACCGCGGCCCACGGCGGCACCGGCGCATCGGGGCCGCCCAGCCGCGACACCACGACCCGGGACCCCTCCGGCAGCGCCTCGCCGGGGATCAGGGTGTCCAGGGCAAGTTCGGCCAGGCCGCGGGCACCGGTCGTCGCCGTCGACGGTGCGACGACCACCACCGGGCCGGAGCCGGGCGGAATCGGCAGTTCCGACGACGTGGGCTCGAAGTGCAGGGGCCCGACGATCACCGCCTCGGACGGCCAGTCGGGGCGCGGCACCTCCAGGGCGGGCAGCGTGGCAATCAGCCGTCGCCGTGGACCCGGGTCGACTGCAGGCAAACCGATTTCGGCCCGCGCCGCCTGCCGCTGCCGCAGTCCCTCGCGCCATGAACGGGCGGACATCGCCCGTAACACCGTGTCACGGACCTTGCCGCGGATGCCGACGCCGGGCGCCAGCCCGCTGCCGATCGGCGGAAGACCCTTCGAGGGTCGATACAGCGGCTGGGGGTTCAGTTCGACCCAGGGCAGGCCCAGGAGGTCGGCGGCGAACGCGCCGGCGACGGTGATGACATCGGACACCACCAGGTCCGGTGCCAACTTTGTCAGCTGCGGTCCGTTGAGCACCGCCATCCGAGCCGCCCGCTGGTTGATCTTGGCGCCCGCGTCGGCGTCATCGTCGGTTTCGGTCGCGTCCAGACCCACGAGTTCCACCGCGTCGACGCCTGCCGCTGCAGCCACGGCCAGCCGCTGCGTGCCGCTCAACAGTGTCGGCGAATCCCCGTTGGCCAGGAAGCGAAGGCACAGCGCAATGGCCGGAAAGGCGTGCCCGGGATCGGGTCCGGCAACGACCGCGACGCGCATTGGGCCTACCATGCCACAGCGCTGCCCCATAGTCTGAGGACATGACCGACCAGGCATCCGGAGTAAGACCCGACCTCGACAACGTCCGTATCGTCGAGACGTTCCTCTACGCACTTCAGGACGAGGACTTCGACACCGTCGACCGCTCGCTGGCGGACACCATCGAATGGCAGAACGTCGGATTTCCGACGATCAGGGGCCGCGAACGCATCGTCGGCATGATGAGACGAGGCGAGGGCCGCATGGGCTTCGAGGTGAAGATCCACCGGATCGCCGCCGAGGGCAATGCGGTGCTGACCGAGCGCACCGACGCGTTGGTGTTCGGACCGCTGCGCATCCAGTTCTGGGTGTGCGGGGTCTTCGAGGTGCATGCGGGGCGGATCACCCTGTGGCGAGACTATTTCGACACGCTGGACTTCCTGAAGGGAACCGTCCGGGGAGTCGCCGCAACGGTGTTCCCGTCTCTGCGTGCGACCATGTAGCCTGCCGCATTGCTATCATTCGGGCTCGATATGAGCACCGAATCCGCGCGTACACGGCCGAACTTCGTCGAATACATTGGCTACTGCTACGGCAGAGCGCTGCCGGCGTCCATGCACGACTGGGTGCGCAACGACCTGGCGGGCAAGGGCGCCACGGTCCGCATGATGGTTCGCGTATTCATTCCCGCGTTCGTCATCCTGATCCCGTTCTGGTTCATCCCGACGACATTGGACGTGCATCTGTCGATGACGCTGCCGATCCTGATCCCATTCGTGTTCTTCTCACACGCGCTCAACAAGGTCTGGCGACGACACATGCTGCGAAAGCACGGTCTGGACCCGAACCTCGTCGACGCACTCTCCCGCCAGAAGAACGCCCACGTCCACGAGGCGTATATCGAGCGCTACGGGCCGCGCTCAGGACCGGCGAGCTCGCACGACGTCTAAGCCCGGCGCAGGTGGCCGAGTTCGTCGAAGGCCTGTGCCCATCCGAGCAGCCGATCGGTCGCATTCGACAGCTCGTTGCGGTAGCGCTGTTGGGTCATCGGTGAGCTCGACATCGACCCGGTGTTGGCCGCTGACACCAATTGCGCTGCCGCGGTTACCATTTCGTCGTACTGACGGCTACCCTGCTGCAGCTGAGCGGTGAAGGCCTGAATCGTCGGCGCCAAATGCGCGCGCGACTGCGGCGCGGAACTCATTGTGCGCTCCATCGACACCACCTCGTTCGCGGTCGCGGTCATCGTGGCGGCGGTCTGGTTGGCCGCGACCGTCAGCTCACGAAGCTCGTCGGCGGGCAGCAGTCGACCGCGCTCCATCACCCCGAGAAGCGAGAACAGACCGCGCTCTGAGGCCGCCAGCGCGGCCATCGGCTGACGGGCGGCCGAACCCCACGCCGGCAGCCGTCGAGCGGTACGGGAACGCTGCGGCGGCAACGGTTCACCGCGCAGCCAGCGGTAGCGGAGGAAGGACAGCGTCGCCAGGAATGCGGCGCCGACAGCGATGGGAGCCGGGATGAACAGTGCCCAGAACGGGGTCTCCCACGCCGACAGCAGTCCGGTGACACCGATCCAGAACAGCGACGACACCGTGAAGAACACGCCGAGCCGCAGGGCCCAGCGTCGCTTGCGCAACAGTTTGGCGCGCGGATCCGCTGCGGCGTTGAGCTTTTCGGCCAGCACATCGGACCACTCCGCGGCGGTGTCCACACCGCGTTGCACCACCGAGCGCCAAGCCTCCGGTCTACTGGCTCGCGAATTCACACCTGTTCCTCACGGACGTTACTGCGACAGTGGGTTTTCCGGTGCCGCCTGCGGGTTGGCGGCAGGCGCGGCAGGCGCGGCTGCGGCGTTACCGCCCGCCGGCAACTGCTCACCCCGCATGGACGCGCGGATCTGCTCGAGCCGCGAGTGGCCGGCCATCTGCACGCTGGCCGACTGCACCTCCATCATCCGGCCCTGCACGGAGTTCTGGGCCAGCTCCGCGGACCCGATCGCGTTGGCGTAGCGCCGTTCGATCTTGTCGCGGACCTCGTCGAGGCTCGGCGTGCTGCCGGGCGCGGCCAGCTCGCTCATCGACCGCAGCGATGCACTGACCTGTTCCTGCATCTTGGCCTGCTCGAGTTGGCTGAGCAGCTTGGTGCGCTCGGCGATCTTCTGCTGCAGCATCATCGCGTTCTGCTCGACCGCCTTCTTGGCCTGCCCGGCGGCCTGCAGCGCCTGATCGTGCAGAGACTTGAGGTCCTCGACGCTCTGCTCCGAGGTCACCAGCTGCGCGGCGAACGCCTCGGCGGCATTGGTGTACTCGGTGGCTTTCGCGGCATCCCCGGCCGCGGTCGCCTGGTCGGCCAGCGTCAGGGCCTGGCGGACGTTGACTTGAAGCTTCTCGATATCAGCGAGCTGGCGGTTGAGCCGCATCTCCAGCTGACGCTGATTACCGATGACCTGGGCGGCCTGCTGGGTCAGCGCCTGGTGCTGGCGCTGGGCCTCCTCGATGGCCTGCTGGATCTGCACCTTCGGATCGGCGTACTCATCGACCTTGGAGCTGAAGAGCGCCATCAGGTACTTCCACGCCTTGGTGAACGGATTGGCCATCGGTTCATTCCGCCTTCGTGTCTGTCGTTGTCTCGGCCCTGGGCCGCCGGCTTACCGTGCTGCCCAATCTATCGGGTCGGTGACTGTTGTCGCACCTACACCGGCTTGAGCCTTTTCAGGCGACCGCCATTGACACGACCTGCGGAATGACGACCTTGGTCGCGGCGTCGATGTTGGCCGAACCGATCGATTCGCGCTCGAACGCCGCGAGTTCCTGGCGACCCATCTCGTCGCCCGCGTCGGACAGCACCCGCGACAGCGGCACGTCCAGCGCACTGCAGATGGCGCTGAGCAACTCGCTCGACGCCTCCTTGCGGCCACGCTCGACCTCGGAGAGGTAACCCAGGCTGACCCGGGCGGAGTCGGACACCTCGCGCAGGGTGCGGCCCTGCTCGGTGCGGGCGCGGCGCAGCACGTCGCCGATCACCTCGCGCAGCAATGCCGTCATACGTGCTCCCCTTTCGAGAGGTCCGTCTCTGGGTCGCCGGAGCCGCCCCGGCGGCGACATTGGATCTTTGTATTAGGGCAACGCCGCGGGCATGCGGGTGGTTCCCGGATGGCGCAAATAGCCGCCGTTCGAGGCGAAACCGCTGTACAACGGACTGAACTCAGTGCGCGGCGGGGCGTGCGCGCGAATCGCGAATGGCCGAGACGACGTAGTCGATGCCGGTGATCACCGTCAGGATGACGGCCGCCCCCATCACCACCCAGGCCCCGGTGAGCCAGGGACCCGACAGGGGCAGCACGAACAGACCGATCGCCACGCCCTGGACGAGGGTTTTCAGCTTTCCGCCGCGACTGGCCGGAATGACACCATGCCGCAGCACCGCGAAGCGCAGAACTGTGATGCCGATCTCGCGCGTCATGATCACGATGGTCACCCACCACGGCATCTCGCCGAGGATCGAAAGGCCGATCAAAGCCGCACCGATGAGAGCTTTGTCGGCGATCGGGTCGATCAAAGTGCCGAATTCGGTGACCATCCCATAGCTGCGGGCCAGTGCACCGTCGAACCGATCCGTGATCACCGCAACCGTGAACACAATGAATGCGGCTATCCGCCAGAACGTTTCGTGGCCGTCAGCGACGAACAGGACAACCAGGAACACCGGGACCAACGCCAGCCGGATACCGGTGAGCACATTGGCGATGTTCGCGACGCGGGCACGTGGCACCACGGGATCAGTCGTGGGTTCGCCTGGCACCGCAACAGAATATCCGTTGCTGTGACGGATACCCTCCACGTGTGAGCGCAGATCCCGCACAGGTCGCCATCCGGCGGGCCAGAACATCGGATGTGCCTGCGATCAAGGCTCTGGTCGACATCTACTCCGGCAAGATCCTGCTGGAGAAGAATCTGGTGACGCTTTACGAGGCTGTCCAGGAGTTCTGGGTCGCCGAGCTCGACGGCGAACTGATCGGGTGTGGCGCCCTGCACGTGCTGTGGTCGGACCTCGGCGAAGTGCGCACGGTCGCAGTGCACCCGAAGGTCAGGGGTCAAGGGGTCGGGCACGCGATCGTCGACCGGCTGCTGGACGTGGCCAGAGATCTGCATCTGGAGCGCATCTTCGTCCTGACCTTCGAAGTCGCATTCTTCAGCCGACACGGCTTCCAGGAGATCGACGGCACCCCGGTCACGGCTGAGGTCTTCGAGGAGATGTGCCGCTCGTATGACACCGGCGTGGCCGAGTTCCTCGACCTGTCCTACGTCAAGCCGAACATCCTCGGCAACACCCGAATGCTGCTCACCCTGTAGCGAATTGGGCGCGCTGACGATCGCTTCAGCGACGGTTTGCGCGCCGAAATCGCTCACCCCTCGTCGTCGTCGCCCGCCGAGTCGCCCGAGCCGCCGCGGATCAACATGAGCGTGCCCGCCAACTCGTCGGGCTTGACCAACACCTCGCGCGCCTTGGATCCCTCGCTGGGGCCGACGATGTTGCGGGTCTCCATCAGGTCCATCAGCCGGCCCGCCTTGGCGAAGCCCACGCGCAGCTTGCGCTGCAGCATCGACGTCGAACCGAACTGACTGGACACGACCAGCTCGACCGCCTGCAGGAACACGTCCATGTCATCGCCGATGTCGGGGTCGACGTCGGTGCGCTCGCTGGTGGTCTTGGCGGCGGTGACGCCCTCGGTGTATTCCGGCTCGGCCTGGGACTTTGTGGCTTCGACGACGGCGTGGATCTCCTCGTCGGTGATGAACGCGCCCTGCAGACGGATCGGCTTGTTCGCGCCCATCGGCAGGAACAGCCCGTCACCCATACCGATGAGCTTCTCGGCGCCCTGCTGGTCGAGGATCACGCGGCTGTCGGTCAGCGACGACGTCGCGAACGCCAGTCGCGACGGAACGTTGGTCTTGATGAGCCCGGTGACGACGTCCACCGACGGCCGCTGAGTGGCGAGCACCAAGTGGATGCCCGCGGCGCGGGCCTTCTGCGTGATGCGCACGATGGCGTCCTCGACGTCACGTGGTGCGGTCATCATCAGGTCGGCGAGCTCGTCGACGATCGCGAGAATGTAGGGGTACGGCTTGTACTCACGCTGGCTGCCCAGCGGCGCGGTGATCTCCCCCGACCGAACCTTCTTGTTGAAGTCGTCGATGTGGCGCACACGCGACGCCTGCATGTCCTGGTAGCGCTGCTCCATCTCCTCGACCAGCCATGCCAGCGCCGCGGCCGCCTTCTTCGGCTGCGTGATGATGGGGGTGATCAGATGCGGAATACCTTCGTAGGGCGTCAGTTCCACCATCTTCGGGTCGATCAGGATCATCCTGACTTCCTCGGGAGTCGCGCGCGCCAGCAGCGACACGAGCATCGAGTTGACGAAGCTCGACTTGCCCGAGCCGGTCGATCCGGCCACCAGCAGGTGCGGCATCTTGGCGAGGTTGGCCGAGATGTACTCGCCCTCGATGTCCTTTCCGAGGCCGATCACCAAGGGGTGGTGGTCGGCACGGGTACCCGGGTCGGTCAAAACGTCTGCCAGCCGGACCATCTCTCGGTCGGTGTTGGGCACCTCGATGCCCACGGCGGACTTGCCCGGGATCGGCGCGAGCATGCGGACGCTCTCGGTCGCGACGGCGTAGGCGATATTGCGTTGTAGCGCGGTGATCTTCTCGACCTTGACGCCGGGGCCCAGCTCGACCTCGTAGCGGGTGACGGTCGGCCCGCGTGTGCAGCCGGTCACCGTGGCGTTCACCTTGAATTGCTCGAGCACCTCGGTGATCGCCTCGATCATCCGGTCGTTGCCCGCGCTGCGCCGTTTCGGGGGATCGCCCGCGATCAGCAGGTCGAGCGACGGCAGCGTGTACGGCCCCTCGACGACCCGGTCGACGATCTTGGGCTTGGCCGTCTTCTTCTTGCGCGCCCTGGCGGCGGGCTCGGGAATGGTCGGTGTCTCGTCCTCGATCGGGTAGTTCTCCATCGGCGTGCCGCCGTTGAAAGTCGCCGGCCCCCCGGCTCCGGAAGGCCAGGCCGTCGCCTCGTCGTCGCCGTAACCGGCGGGGTCGTCGTAGTACCCGTCCGAGAAATCGTCGGAGCCGGCGGCGACAGCAGGGTTTTCTTCGTCGTAGTACTCGTCATCGTCGTAGTACTCACCGCGGAACGAACGCGTCGACAGCATGCTCCGAACCGCTTCGGGCACTTCGCGAATCGTTGTGCCGGTCACCAACAGCAGACCGAAGAGTGCACCGATCACCAGCAGCGGCATGGCGATCCACACGGTCAGCCCGTCGGACAACGGGCCGCCGATGGCGAACCCGATGAAGCCGGCGGCGTGCTGTCGCGCGACGGGTTCGGCAGGGGATCCCGCCCACAGATGCCACAGCCCCAGGACGGGCAGCACGATCATCGCCGTGCCGAGTATCAGGCGCGGCCGGGAGTCGGGGTTGGGCTCGGTGCGCATCAGCACGACGGCGGCCGCGGCGAGTGCGATCGGCACCAATGCGACCGAGGAGCCGATGAGCACCCGCAGGAAGGTGTCGATCCACGCGCCGACGGGACGGGCCGCGTCGAACCATGAGCTCGCGGCGATCACCACGGCGATGCCGAGCAGGGCCAGCGCGATGCCGTCGCGACGGTGACCGGGCTCGAGCTCGCGGGCCCGGCCGACGGACCGCGCCGTCGACCCGGCGCCCTTGGCCAGCATCAGCCAGCCCGCACGCACCCCACGTCCCACGGTGGCGCCGGCCGACGACACCGGTGACGGGCCCCGCCGCGGCGCCGGCTTGCGCTTCTGGGTGGTCCGCGCGCCGGACTTTGACCTGCTAGAGCGGCTGCCGGAACGCGCGGCGGTCTTACTGGGCATGCCTGTAAGACTAGTCGCAATAGCCCCACAATCACCATCTGCCACACGGGTCACAGAACGGTATCAATCGCTGACCTGGATCAACATCGCATATCACCTGCTCAGGCACCCGCACGTGGGTCGACCTGGCCTGAGCACCGGGTAGGCGCGATTTAGTTAGGTTCGCTGAGTAGGGTGATCTCACATCTGGCCAGCACTCACCGAGGAGTTCACCGCCCATGCCCATCGTCGTCGTCGCAACCATGAAGGCAAAACCCGAGTCGGTGGACGCCGTCCGGGAAGCATGCAAGCAGGCCATCGAGGCGGTGCATTCCGAACCCGGCTGTGACCTCTACGCACTGCACGAGGCTGACGGCACCTTCGTCTTCGTCGAGCAGTGGGCCGACGCCGATGCGTTGACGGCCCACAGCCAGGCGCCGGCCGTCGCGACGCTGTTCGGCACCGTCGGCGAGCTCCTCGACGGCGCACCTGACATCAAGATGCTGCAGCCGGTCGTCGGCGGCGATCCCTCGAAGGGTGCACTGCGTCCGTAATGCGCGCCCTCGACGGCAAGGTCGCGTTCATCACCGGTGCCGCCCGGGGTCAGGGCCGCGCCGAGGCGGTCAGGCTGGCCGCCGACGGCGCGAGCATCATCGCCGTCGACATCTGCGCCCAGATCGCGTCGGTGCCCTATCCCCTGGCCACTCCCGACGATCTGGCGCTCACGGTCAAGCTCGTCGAGGACACCGGCGCGCGAATCGTGGCGCAGCGGGCCGATGTTCGCGACCAAAACGCGCTGAAGAGCGCGCTGCAGACCGGCGTCGACGAATTCGGCCGGCTGGACATCGTCATCGCCAACGCCGGTATCGCACCGATGCAATCAGCCGAGGACGCCTGGCGTGACGTGATCGACGTCAATCTCACGGGCGTCCATCACACCGTGGAGGTGGCGATACCCACGCTGAAAGAGCAGGGCGACGGCGGGTCGATCGTGCTGACCAGTTCGGTCGTGGGTCTCGTCGGGATGGGCAGCGACGACCCCGGCGCCATCGGATACGTCGCGGCCAAACACGGCATCGTCGGGTTGATGCGGCTCTACGCCAATCTGCTTGCCCCGCACAGCATTCGGGTCAATTCGGTACATCCGGCCGGTGTCGACACCCCGATGATCAACAACGAGGCCACCCGGCAGTGGCTGGGGAGCATAGCGGAGAAGAGCCCACAGGATATGGGTAACGCGCTGCCCGTTCAGGTTCTGCAGCCGGAGGACATCGCCAACGCCGTCGCGTGGCTGGTTTCCGACGAAGCTCGCTACATCACCGGCGTGGCGCTGCCCGTGGATGCCGGATCGGTCAACAAGCGCTGATGGCCGACAACGGGCCCGCGCAAACGGCTTTCGGCCCCATGGTGCTGGCCGCCGTCGAACAGTACGAGGCACCAGAACGCCGGCTCGTCGACGACGACTTGGCTCTTGCGTTCCTGCCCGCCGGTCTGCGCGGTCTCGTGAAAGCGACCCGGCTCGCTACGCTGCGGCGGCTGATGATCGGCGCCACGGAGCGAGCGGGCCAGGGGTTGTGGGCCAATCTGGCGTGTCGCAAGCGATTCATCGACGAGACGCTCGACGACGCGCTGCCCGATATCGATGCGGTGGTCATCCTGGGCGCCGGCATGGACACCAGGCCGTATCGCCTCGCCCGGCGATCCGATGTCCCGGTGTACGAAGTCGACCTGCCGGTGAACATCGAACGCAAGAAGGCTGCTGTCCGCCGGGTGTTGGGTGAGGCGCCTGCGTCGGTTCGGTTGGTGCCGGTGGATTTTGAGCGTGACGATCTGGCCGCCGAACTGACCAGGGCGGGACACCGCAGCGGCGATCGAGCCTTCTTCGTGTGGGAGGGCGTGACGCAGTACCTGACCGCAGATGCGGTGCATGCCACGTTCGAGTACCTGCGGAGCGCCGCGCCGTCGAGCCGGCTGGTGTTCACCTACGTGCGACAGGATTTCATCGACGGCAGGAACCTGTACGGCGCCCGGTCGGCGTATCGCCGGTTCCGCGAGAAGCAGCAGCTGTGGAAGTTCGGATTGGAAACAGACGACATCGCGGCGTTCGTCGCGCAGTACGGATGGCGGCTGATCGAACAGGCGGGGCCGGACTACTTTTTACGTCACTACGTCGAACCGTCGGGCCGCAAGCTCACGGCGTCGCAACTGGAGTGGACGGCGTACGCCGAGAAGACCTGACCGCCGCTAGATCTCGATGACCGTCGGTACGATCATCGGCTGGCGGCGATAGGACTCGCCGACCCACTTGCCGACCGCCCGCCGTGCCGCCTGGGCGATGCGGTTGATATCGGTCACCCGTTCGGCGGCAAGGGCTTCCAGCGCTTCCTCGACCTTCCGCGTCGCGGGTTCCAGCGACTTCGGGTCCTCCGAGAAACCGCGCGAGTGCAGTTGCGGCGCCGACGCCAGCTTACCGGTGCCGCTTCGCAGCACGACGGTGATTCCGATGAAACCCGAAGACAGCGTGAGCCGTTCACCGATAACCGTCTCGCCGACATCCCCGAGGACGAGTCCGTCGACGAACATCTTGCCCGTCGACACCGCACCGGAGACCGATGCCCGGCCCGCCACCAGATCGACGCTGACACCGTTCTCGGCCAGCACGATGTTTTCCTCGGGCACCCCGGTGCGTGTCGCCAGCGCCGCGTTGGCCCGAAGCATCCGCCAGGTTCCGTGCACTGGCATCACATTGCGCGGCCGGACGCCGTTGTAGAGGAAGAGCAGTTCCCCGGCGTAGGCGTGGCCGGTGACATGCACGCGCACATGGGCATTCGTCACCACGCGGGCACCGATCTTGGCCAGGGCATCCAGGACGCCGAAGATCGCTTCCTCATTGCCCGGTATCTGCGATGACGACATGATGATGAGATCGCCGGCCGTCAGCGTGATGCTGCGATGCTCACCGCGCGACATCCGCGACAGCGCGGCCATCGTTTCGCCCTGCGTGCCCGTGGTCACGAGCACCACGCGTTCGGGAGCCATCGTCTCCGCGGCGCCGATGTCGATGATGTCGTCATCGTTGGCGAGCGTGAGGTAGCCCAGCTCCTTGGCGATCCCCATGTTGCGGACCATCGACCGGCCCACGAACGACACCTTGCGGCCCAGCGCCACTGCCGCATCGATGATCTGTTGCACGCGACCGACATTCGATGCGAAGCAGGCCACGATGACGCGCCCCTGTGCCCCACGCATCAGCCGGTGAATGTTCGGGCCGATCTCGCTCTCCGAGGGCCCCACTCCGGGGATCTCGGCGTTCGTCGAGTCGCACAGGAACAGGTCCACTCCGGAATCACCGAGTCGTGACATGCCCGGCAGATCGGTCGGCTTGCCGTCGGGCGGCGACTGGTCGAGCTTGATGTCGCCGGTATGCAGCACGGTGCCCGCACCGGTGTGGATCGCGATGGCCAGACAGCCCGGGATGGAGTGGTTGACGGCGAAGTACTCGCATTCGAACACGCCGTGCCTCGAGCTCTGACCCTCGTCCACCTCCTCGAACACCGGCTTGATGCGGTGTTCGCGGCATTTCTCGTTCACCAGCGCCAGCGTGAACTTCGATCCGACCACCGGAATGTCGGGACGCAGCTTGAGCAGGAACGGGATGGCACCGATGTGGTCCTCGTGCGCGTGGGTGAGCACCAGTGCCTCGACGTCGTCCAGACGATCCTGGATCAGGCGAAGGTCGGGCAGGATCAGATCGACCCCGGGCTCATCGTGCGTCGGGAACAGGACACCGCAGTCGACGATCAGGAGCCGGCCCAGATGCTCGAAAACCGTCATGTTGCGGCCGATTTCGCTGATGCCGCCCAGCGCGGTGACCCGAAGTCCCCCGGGGGCCAGTGGCCCCGGCGGTGCGAGTTCTCCGTTCACTAGCGCAGCACCGTGGCGGCCCGCATATCTGCGGCTAGTTCGTCGATCTGGTTCGGTGTCGCCGGTATCTGCGGCAGCCGCGGGTTACCCGCCTCGAAACCCTGCAGCCTCAGCCCCTCCTTGGCCAGCGTCACACCGCCCAGACGTGCCTGTGCGGCGGCCAGCGGTCCCAGCGTGACGTTGATCTTGCGTGCCGTCGCGACATCGCCGGAGTTGAACGCCGACAACATGTCCCGCAGCTGACTCGCGGCGACGTGGCCCCACACACTGATGAACCCGACAGCGCCCATCACCAGCCACGGCAGGTTCAGCGCGTCGTCGCCGGAGTAGTAGGCCAGCCCCGTCTCGGCGATGATCTGCCCGCCGCCGTGCAGATCTCCCTTGGCATCCTTGATCGCCACGATGTTGGGATGGGTGGCCAGCGTCCGGATGGTGTCCCATTCGATCGGGATGGCCGAGCGCGGCGGAATGTCGTACAGCACCATCGGCAGAGGCGTGGCGTCGGCGACCGCGGTGAAATGCGCGACCAGCCCGGCCTGTGGCGGACGCGAGTAATACGGCGTCACCACCAGCAGGCCGTGTGCACCCTCGCCGTGGCAGGCCCTGGCGAGCTCAATGCTGTGCTCGGTGTCGTACGTTCCGGCGCCGGCGATGATACGGGCACGGTCCCCGACCGCCTCGAGTACCGCCCGCAGCAACGTCAGTTTCTCGCCGTCGGTCGTCGTCGGCGACTCACCGGTGGTGCCGGACAGCACCAGGCCATCGCAGCCCGCGTCGACCAGGCGGGTCGCCAGCCGGACCGCGGTGTCGGTGTCCAGGGTGCCGTCAGGCTTGAACGGGGTAGCCATCGCGGTCAGCACGGTGCCCAACTGGGCTGTCACGTCGAATCCGCCGGTACTCACGAACAGTGAGATTACTCGCTCGGGATCACGCCTCTGTGGCTAGCGGGCTGGTTGCCACCTCCGTGCCGTCAGCCAGCGCATAGATCTCGAAGTCCGAGAACGCCTGCGGTGCGACCTCGATAAGTTGGCGCAGACACTCGATGGCCAGCCGGCGAATCTCGATATCGGCGTGCTCGCTGGCGCGCATCGCGATGAAATGCCGCCACGCGCGATAATTGCCGGTGACGACGATGCGGGTCTCGGTGGCGTTGGGCAGCACCGCCCGGGCAGCCTGTCGGGCCTGCTTACGTCGAAGGACGGCGTTGGGCTCGTCCGCGAACCGAGCCTCCAGCCTGCCCAGCAGTTCGGTGTACGTCGCGCGACTGGCGTCGGCGGCGGCGGTGAGGATCTCTTCGAGTTCGGGATCGTTCTCGATACCGGGTGGCAGGACGACCTGGGCCTCGTGCTCGGGGACATAGCGCTGCGACAGTTGCGAATAGGAGAAATGGCGGTGCCGAATCAACTCGTGGGTGCACGACCGCGAGACCCCGGTGATGTAGAAGGACACCGACGCGTGTTCGAGCACCGAGAAGTGGCCGACATCGATGATGTGCCGCAGATAGGCGGCATTGGTCGCGGTCCGCGGATTGGGCTTTGACCAGCTCTGATAGCACGCACGTCCGGCGAACTCCACCAGCGCGGGCCCGCCCTCGGCGTCGGTACTCCACGGCACATCAGGCGGCGCCGCGAACTCCGTCCTGGCGATCAGCTGTACACGCAACGGCGCGATCTCGGCCACGGCTCACCCTAGCGCGAGCGCCTCGTCACGGTTGGGACTGACGTGCGGGTTTGGGCTGCGGATCGGAAGGGAATTATGCGGTCCTCGGTCGGCGTTTAACGCAGCACCGGACTTGGAGGGAGAGTGGCCGATGCCCACTGATTACGACGCGCCCCGTACCCAGAACACGGACGAAGGCGACCAGTCTCTGGAGGAGATCGCCGCGCGCCGGCGAGACAAGGTCGACGTGGCGGTACTCGATGTCGACGACGGCGATGCCGTCGACGCGATCGACCTGCCCGACATCGACCTGTCGGGTGAAGAGCTCACCGTTCGGGTGATCCCGAAGCAGGCCAACGAATTCACCTGCTCCAGTTGCTTCCTGGTGCAGCACCGCAACCGGCTCGCGCTGCAGTCTGGCGACAGACTGGTGTGCGCGGACTGCGTCTGACCTTCTGGCGCCGCCATCGGCGCTAGGGTGACGCCGTGGGAGGACCGACCGTGGCATCGCGTCTGCTCGATGTGATGGAGCGCGACATCCTGCCGATGACCGAGCGTGGCGTCGCGGCGGGCAACAAGGTGTTCGGCGCCGCGCTGCTCCGCAAATCCGATATGTCGCTGGTGCTGTGCGGCACGAACAGCGAGACCGACAACCCGCTGCTGCACGGCGAGATCAGCACCCTCAACCGGTTCTACGAACTGCCAGACCGGCCGGCCACGCGCGACCTGGTGTTCTTATCCACCCACGAACCCTGCCCCCTGTGCCTGTCGGCCATCACATGGGCCGGGTTCGACAATTTCTACTACTTCTTCACGTATCAGGATTCGCGCGACGCATTCGGCATCCCCCACGACCTGAGAATCCTCCAAGAGGTGTTCGGCGTCGAGGACGGCAACTACCGGCACACCAACGCGTTCTGGACCGGCCGTTCGATCCGCGACCTCGTCGACGCCGAACCCGAACCGCTGCGCAGCCGACTGCTCGAGCAGGACCGGTGCATCCGCGATGTCTACGCCGGACTGTCGCAGCGGTATCAAGACTCCAAGGCCGACAACGACATTCCGTTCAACTGACGGATTCGGTGACTCGCGCGTCGAGCCATGCCAGCACCGGGGGCGCGACCTGAGGTAGCGCCGAGTCCGCGACGATCCAGTGAGGCAGGTCCGGGTGGTGGTGATCCTGGGCCGAATACCTGCGCGCGATGCGACGTGAGATCCACGTAGCGACGTTGCGATCGGCACCGCCGCTGACGCACAACACCGGGCAGTGCACAGCGCGCGGATCGACGCGGGTGTCGCGGCTGCCCAGGCTCATCGAGCGGAACACATGTGCGGAATCGGGAACAAACCCGGCGATGACCTCCTGCTGCTCCGCCCCGGGCAGCCCGAATAGCGGGACCGCGCGAAACGTTTCCACCGACGGCTTCACCGGTCGGCCCTTGAGGAGACTCGGCATGATCGGAAACAGGTGGGGCAACGAGCGCAACTGCGGCCACAACACACCGGGCGGCACCGGCGCCAGCAGCACCACCGCTCTTGGCTCACGGGCCGCCGCCACATGCTGGGCGACCAGACCCCCGATGCTGTGCCCGATCACGATCGGCGCTTCGTCCAACTCGTCGTAGGCCGCGAGCGCGGCAGCGATGTAGTCGGACAACGTAACCCGCGACAGGACCGCCATGTCGACCGGATCGTGGCCGGGATACGCAGGTGCGTGGACTCGGTAGCCGGCCGACTCGAGCAGGCTCACCCAGCCCGACAGCAGCTTCGGGGTGCTGAACATGCCGTGTAGGAGCAGAATCGGTGGTCTGGACATGCCCTCATACTGGCGATGATTGGGCGTCGAATCGATTACTCGCGAGGTAATGGTTCAGCGGGTGAGGGCTCGCTTCAGGGGCGTCACCAGGTCACCCCGCTTGCCCACCGTGACGTCGGTCAACCCCAGCCACGCCGCCATGGTCTGCAATTCCGCCGCCAACGGCGCCGCCAATCGTGCAGGCTGCTCCCCCACTTCGGCGAATGCACCGACCACGTTGAGCGTCCCCTGCGCACGATCGGCCTTGAGGTCGACGCGGCCGACAAGCCTGCCGTCGAGCAGAAACGGCCACACGTAGTACCCGAACTGGCGCTTGGGGGCGGGCGTGTAAATCTCGATGCGGTAATGGAATTGCCACAGCCGCTCCACGCGCGGGCGGAAGAAGATCAACGGGTCGAACGGGCACAGCAGCGCCGTGCCACGGTCGCGCCGGGGCACGATCTGACCAGCACGCAGGTACGCCGGCGCCGCCCAACCGTCGACCTCGACCTGCTCCAGTTCCCCGTCGGCGACGAGCTTGGCGAGCGCCGGCTTGGACAGTTTCGGCGACAGCCGGAAGTAGTCGCGGATGTCGGTCTCCGTGCCGATGCCGAGCGCACCGGCGGCCCGCAGCGTCAGCTCTCGCAGCGCCTCCTCGTCATCGACCTCCCTGACCACGACCTCCGGCGGCAACACCCGCTCGGTGAGGTCGTAGTGGCGGGCGAACCCGATGCGAGTGGCGGTGGTCAGGACGCCGGCCGACCACAACGCCTCCGTCACCCACTTCGTGTCGCTGCGGTCCCACCACGGGCCCTTTCGGCCGCGCTGGTCGGCGCCGAGGTGGGCTTCGATTTGTCCGGCGGTCGACGGTCCGAGTTCGGCGATGGCGGTGACGATGTCGTCGGCCAGCCGTCCGTTCTTCTTGACGATCTCCTTGCCCCAGCGGCCATGCGTGTACTCGCGCATGCGCCACCGCATCAGCGGCCAGTCGTCCACCGCCATCAGAGCGGCCTCGTGCGCCCAGTATTCGACGAGCAGGCGTGGCGAGCGGGCGCTGTGGCTCCACGCCGCACGATCCAGCACGTCGCGGTCGTACGGGCCCAGCCTGCTGAACACCGGCGCGTAGTGCGCGCGGACCGCCACCGACACCGAATCCAGCTGCAGCACTTGGATCCGCGCGATCAGCCGACGCAGGTGTGCGCGCGTCACTGCCCCACTCGGTCGCGGTTCGGCGAAGCCCTGGGCCGCGACGGCGATTCTGCGCGCCTGCGCCGAGGTCAGCACGCTCACGGGCGAACGTAGCTGAAGAACCGATAGCGCAGACCGGAGGAACTGGTGAGCCACTCCCCTTCGGTGCCTATCCACTGTTCGTCCAGCGTGGGCGCCACCGCATCGCCGTCGTCGCGGGGCAGGTCGATCTCCACCTCGGTGACCTCGCACCGCGTCGCGAGCGGGAGCGCCAGCGTATAGATTTGTTCGCCGCCGATCACCCAGGTGATGTCGTCGGTCAGAGCGTCCTGAAGTAGGGGAACCACGTGCGCACCGTCGGCCATGTAGTCAGCTTGCCGGGTCAGTACGACATTTCTGCGGCCCGGCAGCGGCCGGACCTTGGCGGGCAGGGACTCCCAGGTCAGTCTCCCCATCACGACGGTGCGTCCCATCGTGAGCTCTTTGAAGCGGGCCTGATCCTCGGGCAGCCGCCACGGAATACCTCCCCGGCGACCGATGACACCGGAAGTCGACTGGGCCCAGATCAGCCCCACCGTCGTCACGGCTGTCCGTTCCGGCCCTGCAAGCAGGCCGTCATACAGCCACGGGCGCCTTGATCGCCGGGTGCGGGTCGTAATTCTTGATCACAACGTCGCCGTAGGTGTAGTCGAAGATCGAATCACGCGGTGCGAGAACAAGTTCCGGATAGGGCCGCGCCTCGCGGCTCAGCTGTTCGGTGACCTGCTCGACGTGATTGTCGTAGATATGGCAGTCACCACCGGTCCAGATGAACTCCCCCACCTCGAGCCCGGCCTGGGCCGCCATCATGTGGGTGAGCAGCGCGTAGCTGGCGATGTTGAAGGGAACGCCGAGGAACAGGTCGGCGCTGCGCTGGTAGAGCTGACAGCTCAGCCGGCCGTCGGCCACGTAGAACTGGAAGAACGCGTGACATGGAGGCAGGGCCATCTGCGGGATCTCGCCGACGTTCCAGGCCGAGACGATGTTGCGGCGCGAATCCGGATTCGACCTGAGCAGCTCGAGCGCCGCGCTGATCTGGTCGATGTGCTCACCCGACGGAGTGGGCCACGACCGCCACTGCACGCCGTATACGGGCCCCAGATCGCCTGTCGGAGAAGCCCATTCGTCCCAGATCGTGACGCCGTGCTCCTGCAGCCAGCGCACGTTCGAGTCGCCGCGCAGGAACCACAACAGCTCGTAGATGATCGACTTCGTGTGCACTTTCTTGGTGGTGAGCAGCGGGAAGCCGGCCGTCAGGTCGTAGCGCATCTGGTGACCGAACAGGCTGCGGGTGCCGGTGCCGGTGCGGTCCGATTTCGCTGTCCCACGCTCGAAAACCAGGCGAAGGAGGTCCTCATACGGCGTGCTTATAGACCCAGTGACCGGCACTCGGTCAGCTTACGTCCAGAGGGCAGGAGTAGAACCGAAGGCATGCCGACAATCACCGACTCCATCACGACCGCCGACGGGACCTGCCCGGTGACGCTGCACACTCCCGAGGGCGACGGACCGTGGCCGGGAATCGTCATGTATCCCGACGCCGGCGGGACGCGCCAAACCTTTCGCGAGATGGGCGACCAGCTGGCCGCCTACGGCTATGCCGTCCTGGTGCCCGATGTGTACTACCGCGACGGCGACTGGGCCCCGTTCGAGATGGCGTCGGTATTCAGCGACGAGAACGAGCGCAAGCGCCTGTTCTCGATGATCTCGAAGGTGACGCCGGACATCATGGCCGCCGACGCGGCGGCCTTCTTCGACTACCTGTCCGCACGGCCGGAGGTCGCCGGCGAGGCGTATGGCACCACCGGATACTGCATGGGCGGGCGGACGTCGCTGATGGTCGCGGGTCGTGTGCCGGAGCGTGTCGCGGCGGCGATGTCATTCCACGGCGGCGGTCTGGCGGCCGACGACCCCGGCAGCCCGCACCTGCTCGCCGATCAGATGACAGCGGCCGTCTACGTCGGCGGCGCGGAGAACGACGCGTCCTTCACCCCGGAAGCAGCTGAAACCCTGGACAAGGCGCTCACCGCCGCCGACGTCGAGCACACGATCGAGTGGTACGCAGCCGCGCACGGCTTCGCCGTACCGGACAACGGGCCCTATGACCAGGCGGCGGCCAAACGGCACTGGGACGCCATGCAGTCGTTCTTCGGCGCGCACCTGGGCTGACCCCCGTAGCGCCGGTGGTGACGGGTGCGCCACGATGAACGCATGGACCATGCGACGGCAGAACACTCGGATTCCGGCGACGGATCGCGCATCGATCCGGTACTGGCCCGCAGTTGGCTGTTGGTCAACGGCGCGCAGTACGACCGCTTCGCACCCGCGGCGGCGTCGCGCGCCGACATCGTCGTCCTCGACATCGAGGATGCGGTCGCCCCGAAGGACAAGCTGAGCGCGCGGGAAAACGTGATCCGGTGGCTCAGCGAGGGCAACAGTGACTGGGTCCGCGTCAACGGGTTCGGTACGCCGTGGTGGGCCGACGATCTCGACGCGTTGAGCAAGTTGTCGCCCGGCGGGGTGATGCTCGCGATGGTGGAGTCCGTCGACCACGTGACCGAAACCGCCAAGCGGCTGCCGAACGTGCCGATCGTGGCGCTGGTGGAGACGGCGCGCGGTCTGGAGCGCATCACCGAGATCGCGGCCACCAAGGGCACATTCCGCCTGGCGTTCGGCATCGGCGACTTCCGAAGGGATACCGGCTTCGGGGACAACCCGACGACGCTGGCTTATGCGCGTTCACGGTTCACGATCGCGGCCAAGGCCGCGCATCTCCCGAGCGCGATCGACGGGCCGACGGTCGGTTCGAGTGCGCTCAAACTCAGTGAGGCGACGGCGGTGTCCGCCGAGTTCGGGATGACGGGCAAGATCTGCCTGACACCCGATCAATGCCCGACTGTGAACGAGGGACTGTCACCGTCGGCAGAGGAGATCAGTTGGGCCAAGGAGTTTTTCACCGAGTTCGAACGTGACGGCGGCGAGATCCGCAACGGCTCCGATCTGCCGCGTATCGCGCGGGCCAACAAGATCCTCGACCTCGCTCGGTCCTACGGCATTCACGAATCGGAGTTCGACGACGTCGACGACCCGGCACACATCCCCGCGCCGTCGGACACCTACCACTACTGAGCTTTTCCTCGTCTCTGGACGGCCGTACTTGTCGGACCCTGTTGTTTTGATGGGGTCATGTCTTCGATCGCCGCCGCCGACGCGGCGGTCGTGCGTCCGAAAGACCGGCTGGAGGTGTTGTTCGGCGAGCTGGGTGAGTTGATGGGTCAGCGCAACGCCATCGACGCGCGCATCGTGGACATCGTGGCCGAGATGGACCACGACAACCTGGTCGGCATGACCGGGTGTCGCTCGCTCTCGGCGCTGGTGGCGTGGAAGACCGGCTCCTCGACCAGAAACGCCGGGAAGATCGCCGCGATTGCGCACCGGGCCCGACAGTTTCCGCTGTGCATGGCGGGCCTGCGCGAAGGCCGGTTGTCACTGGATCAGGTCGCCATCATCGCCGAGAAAGCCGGTGAGGGTTCTGATGGGCACTACGTGACGTTGGCCGAGGTCGCCACCGTCAGCCAGCTCAACACCGCCCTCAAGGCCGAACCCCCCCTGCCATCTGAACCCGACCCCTGGCGCGACACCCCACCCGAGGCCGAGCCCGCACCCGAGCCGGCGCCGCGGCCCACGATCACCACCATCCACAGCGACGAGCAGACCACCACCTGGAAAATCACCCTGTCGCACCTGGACGCCGCAACCTTCGACGCGGCCGTGCAGTCCCATCTGGATGCCGCGGTCGCCGCGTGGAAACGCGACCACGACACCGACACCCTGCCCGCCGCGGTAGCGTCGCCGTTTCCCACCAAGGGTGAGGCGTTCATGAGCCTGGTCGAAGCCGGCTGGGACGCCGACGCCACCCGCCGCCCCCACGGCCAGCACACCACCGTCGTAGTGCACCTCGACGTCAAAGACCGCATCGCCAACCTGCACCTGGGGCCGCTGCTCACCGACGCCGACCGCCGATACCTCACCTGCGACGCCACCTGTGAGGTGTGGTTCCACCGCGACGGACAACCCCTCGGTGCCGGGCGCGCCACGCGCACCATCGGCCGCCGGCTACGCCGCGCCCTAGAACACCGCCACCGCACCTGCGCGGTGCCCGGCTGCGGAGCCACCCGCGGACTGCACGCCCACCACATCCAGCACTGGGAAGACGGCGGCCCCACCGACCTGGACAACCTGGTCCTGCTGTGCCCCTACCACCACCGCGCCCACCACCGCGGCGTCATCACCATCACCGGACCCGCCCCCAACATCACCGTCACCGACAGCCATGGCCGAACCCTCACCCCGGGATCACTCGCCCGACCACCCACCCGACCCCCACCCGACGCCGCGCCCTACCGCGGACCCACCGGCGAACGCGCCCAATGGAAGTGGTACACCCCCTTCCAACCAACACCACAGAGCGACAACTAACGTGGCTCAAACAGGTTGGCGCGTCGAGCAATTGATGTACTACCTGCTGGACCGCACGCACTGATCACGGCGATTGTTGAGCTTTTTCGTCGTTCCGGTGTAGGTAGCTGCCGATGGCGCGCGCAATCCCCCGGCCCGCGTATATGGCCGCGACCACGGACAAGATGATCATCGCGATGAACATCACGAGCCAGTTGGAACGGCTGTGGCTGACGTTCCACCAGACGATCGTGAACAGGACGGCGCAGATGAACACCACGATGTCGCGCCAATTTCCGCTGTAGGACATCGCGGCTTCGCGTATCGCCCGCGAACGCTCCGTTCCTTCGACCAGATCGTTGATGCGCTCGTTGATGCTCGCCTTCAGACGTTCTTTGAGTTCTGGCTGGTCGTCGGGAATACGTTCCAGCAAGTCCATGTCTTTGGCGATCATGCCGCGGACGTCAGGACCCTTGAAGCTGCCCGCCGCGGCACCCAGCAGGGCACCGCCGGCGATCGGCGCTGCACCCAAAGCAAGGTCGGCTATCCCTGGCATCGCTCGTCCTCCTCCGATTCGTGCGAAAAGTGTTGCGGCGAGCGCTTCGCCAACGGTCCGTGTCGAGGGGCAATAGTAGTTCGCCCCGGCGGCCACCGGACTGTTTCAAGGCCCGACCGGGTTCAGGACGATGACCGGTATCTGCCGCGTTGTCCGCCTTTCGTAGTCTGCGAAATACGGGTACATCTGAACCAGCCGACGCCAGAGTTCCGGCCTGTCGTCCGAACTCGCCTCGGTAGCTTCGACTTGCATGGTTGAGCCCATGACCTGCACCTCGGCCCGTGGATCGGCCCGTAGGTTTAGCCACCATGCTGGGTCGGTGTCACTGCCCGAATAGGCCGCGGCGATCACCAATCGATCGCCGTCCTTGATGTAGACCACCGGCACGGTTCGTGGTTTGCCGGACTTTCGCCCGGTGACGGTCAACAGCATGGTCGGATATTTCGCGTTCTGGGCCCTGCCGTCGGTGGCCTGATACGCCAGGGCGTGCATCGCGCTGATTGTTCGGGTGACGGGCCGCATCGACGGTCTGCGCAGAATGTTGCTGACGGCGTTGAAGAACCGCGATGTCGCAGGAGTCGTCCCCACGGATTTGCCTCCGGTTCGTGCTGACCTAGGGTTGTGCTCGGGTTGCCGTATACGACAAGGTATTCGGCGCCGTTCGTCCAGCCCAGGCCCGCCGCGATGACGTTGGCGCTATTGCGCCAAAAATCCCCCGTCGACGGGCAACACAGCACCGGTGACAAACGATGCTTCGTCGGAGGCCAGAAAGGCGATGGCGCGAGCGACCTCCGCCGGTTCACCGAGTCGGCCCATCGGGTGCATGCGCTCGATGTCAGCGAGGTATTCCGAGCCGCCCGGCTCCTCCGGAAGTCGGTTGACCCGCTCTGTTCGAATCGTCCCCGGCGCAACGGCGTTCACCCTGATGCCGCGGTCGGCCCACTCGACCGCCAGGTGCTTCGTCAGGCCGGTAGCGACGAACTTGGCCGGTCCGTAGGCCGCCTGACGTTTTTGGCCGGCCAGGCCCGAGATCGAGGAGAGGCACACGATGGCACCTCCACCGTTCGACACCATCGCTTCGATCGCGAATTTGCAGGTGAGGAACATGCCGCGCCCGTCGATCGCCATGACTTCGTCCCAGCCGGCGGCCGTCACCTCCGTCGCGTCGCCGAGCGGGATGATGCCGGCATTGGCAACGAGCACGTCGAGCCTCCCGAAGCGATCGATTGCGGCCGCGATCATCCGCCGCGCGTCCTCCTCGACGGAGACGTCGCCGACGACCGTCTCGACTTCGACACCGCTACGCCGCAATTCGTCGGCTAGCCCAAGCAGCGGTTCGCGTTGAATGTCAGTCACGATCAGACGTGCGCCCTCGCGGGCAAAGACCTCGGCGGTCGCCCGCCCGATCCCCATCGCCGCGCCGGTGATCACCGCCGACTTGCCGAGCAGACGTCCAGGTCCTTGGGTCACAGCTCTTCTCCCATTCGCCGCAGTGACGGGTTAGCCACGCTATCCCATCAGCCCAGCGGCGACGGTTGCGCCAAGGTTCCAGCACGATTCGAGATCGGTCTTGCTCGGCTTGCCCGAGACGACAACGTATTCGGCGGCCTTCGTCCACCCCAGGCCGGTCGTGATCGCGGTCACCCCGTTTCGGGCGCCCTCGGTGCCCTCGTTGCCGTGCAGGTACAGACCGAAGGGTCGGCCACGCGTCGCGTCTAGGCACGGGTAGTAAATGACGTCGAACGCGTGCTTGAGAGCGCCGCTCATGTAACCGAGGTTTGCGGGGCTGCCGAGCAGATAGCCGTCCGCTTCGAGTACATCGGTCGCCGAGACGGTCAGGGCCGGCCGTCGCACGACCTCCACGCCCTCGATCTCAGGGTCGTTGGCGCCGGATACGACGGCGTCGAACATCTCCTGGCAGTGAGGCGACGGTGTGTGATGGACGATCAGCAATGTCTTGTTCGATGGACTGCTCAACCCTGCTCCTCCATCTCGACAGCCTTCTTCATGGCTTCGCGCGCGCGGCCGCGATCGCCTGCGTAGTCGTAGGCACGGGCCAGCCGATACCATCGCCGCCAGTTGTTCGGGTCCTGCTCCAACTCGTCGCGCACGGCGGCGAAGAGCTCGTCGGCGGCCTCGCGCTCGATCCGTCCTGAGGCCATTCGCGGCAGTGCGCTCACGTCGAGTTCCATGCCCTCGTCCTTCACGATCCGGCCCAGCCGCTGGTGTGCAAGCCCGGCCCGCAGCGTGCTGACCAGAACCCAGATGCCGATCAGCGGCATGATCATCAGCGCGGCACCGAGCCCGACTGCGGCGGGTTCACCGGAACTGAGGAACGCCAACGCGATCCGGCCGAGCAGAAAGAAATAGACGACGAGCGCTACGCACATGAAGCCGATCAGCAGCTGGATACGCAGCGCTCGCGATTTCTCACTCATCAGAGGTCGAGCAGCGGCTCAATACCCACGGTGAGGCCGGGACGTTCGGCGACCTTGCGCACCGCGAGGAGCACGCCGGGTACGAAAGACGTGCGGTCGATGCTGTCGTGTCGGATTGTCAAAGTCTCACCCTGCGTGCCGAACAGCACTTCCTGGTGCGCGACGAGGCCAGCCAACCGCACCGAGTGCACGGGAATACCGTCGACGTCGGCGCCGCGGGCACCCTCGAGGCCCGTGCTCGTCGCGTCGGGGTTGGGCGGCAGGTCTTTGCGTGCCTCGGCGATCAGCCGGGCGGTGCGTACGGCCGTGCCCGACGGCGCGTCCGCCTTGTGCGGATGGTGCAGTTCGATGACTTCGACAGACTCGAAAAACTTGGCGGCCTGCTGCGCGAAGTGCATTGACAGCACCGCGCCGATCGCGAAGTTCGGCGCGATGAGCACTGCTACATCCGGCTTGCCGGACAGCCACTGCTGGACCTGGCTGATGCGCTCGTCGGTGAAGCCGGTCGTACCGACAACCGCGTGGATTCCGTTGTCGATCACGAATTTCAGGTTGTCCATCACGACGTCGGGATGCGTGAAGTCGATGACGACATCGGTGCGCGAGTCGACCAGTTCACTCAGCGGATCACCGGCGTCGACCCCCGCAGTGAACGTCAGGTCCGCAGCCTCTTCGACTGCCTGCACCATCGTCGCGCCGACTTTGCCCTTGGCCCCCAGCACCGCCACTCGCATGGGCCAACCCTAGTTGGTCGCTTAGAGCGGGGAGGCGCCACGCAGGTGCTCGAAGATCAACGACGTCTGCGTCCCCGCCACGTCGGTGTCGGCGTTGAGGTTTTCCACCACGAACGACCGCAGGTCGTCGGTGTCGCGCGCGGCGACGTGCAGGATGAAGTCCTCGGCACCTGCCAGGAAGTAGACGTCCATCACCTGAGGTTTGCGTCTGATCTGGTCGATGAAGCTGTGGATCTTGCCGCGAGCGTTGGATTGCAGGCTCACCGAGATCATCGCCTGCAGCGTCAGACCGATGGCCGCCGGATCGATGTCGGTGTAGAAACCCCGAATCACCCCGAGGTCCTGCAGTCGCTTCAGCCTCGCATGACAGGTCGACGGGGCGATCCCGACGGCGTCGGCCAGAGCGCTGTTGGAGATCCGCGCATCCCCATGAAGCGTGAGCAGCATCCGCCGGTCGACGGCGTCGAGATCGACGGCCTGAACATCCTTCGGCGAACGCGGTGGACCCGCCGATCTGATCGATGTTTCTTCGGACATATCGGCACTCTAACGAAGAATAGCCAGAGTTATTGCCATTCGATCGAATATTCCTCACACTTTAGGGAGCAAATTCGACTATAGGAGCGATCATGCGTGTCGGCATCCCGACCGAGATCAAGAACAACGAATTCCGTGTGGCCATCACCCCGGCCGGTGTCGCCGAGCTGGTCCACCGTGGCCACGAGGTCCTGATCCAGGCCGGTGCCGGCGAGGGCTCCGCGATCTCCGATGCAGACTTCAAGCGGGCCGGCGCGCAGATGATCCCCAGCGTCGACGAGGTATGGGCCGAGGCCGAGCTGCTGCTCAAGGTCAAGGAGCCGATCGAGGCCGAGTACTCGCGCCTGCGCGAGGGCCAGACCCTGTTCACCTACCTGCACCTCGCCGCCTCCAAGCCGTGCACCGACGCGCTGCTCGCCTCGGGCACCACGTCCATCGCCTATGAAACCGTCCAGCTGGCCGATGGATCCCTGCCGCTGCTGGCCCCCATGAGCGAGGTCGCGGGACGACTGGCCGCACAGGTCGGTGCGTACCACCTGATGCGAACCCGCGGTGGTCGTGGCGTGCTGATGGGCGGCGTCCCCGGCGTCGCGCCGGCCAAGGTCGTGGTGATCGGCGGTGGCATGGCCGGCGACAACGCCGCCGCCGTCGCCTGGGGCATGGGCGCGCACGTCACCGTGTTCGACCTCAACATCAACATCCTGCGCAAGATCGACGCCGAGTACGGCGGCGCCATCGAGACCCGTTACTCGTCCACACTTGATCTGGAGGACGCGGTCAAGGAGGCTGATCTGGTCATCGGCGCCGTGCTCGTCCCCGGTGCCAAGGCGCCCAAGCTGGTGACGAATTCGACTGTGGCACACATGAAATCCGGTGCGGTACTCGTCGACATCGCCATCGATCAGGGTGGCTGCTTCGAGGATTCGCGGCCCACCACGCACGACGATCCGACCTTCGCGGTCCACGACACCGTGTTCTACTGCGTGGCGAACATGCCGGGCGCGGTTCCGCGCACGTCGACCTACGCGCTGACCAATGCCACTATGCCCTACGTGCTGAAACTGGCCGACAAGGGCTGGCAGGCCGCGTGCGAGGCCGATCCGGCGCTGGCCAAGGGTCTGTCGACGCACCAGGGCTCGCTGCTCTCCGAGCAGGTCGCCACCGATCTGGATCTGCCCTTCACCGATCCGGGCACCGTGCTGGCCTGATCACCCGAACAACTCCCCGTCGATGTAGAACCACCGACGGGCTCGAACGGCGAAGCGGGACCGCTCATGCAGCGTTCCCCCCGCGACGCCAGGAGCAGATCGGCCTGAGCGTCGGTTTTGTTGGCTTTGCCGGTAGTGCGCACGGAATTCGACCTCGCCCGAATCATCGCCGCTCAACCCGTCAACGGTGTCGACGATCTCCAGTCCGGTCCACGTCAAGCCGGTCGCCGGCGTCAGCTCCGGGGGCCGTGTCGTCGGATGCCACGTCTGCCAGACGTAGTTGAGATCGTTTACGGCGTAGGCGCTGTAGCGCGACCGCATCAATTGTTCGGCCGTTTCGGCCTGACGTTCGCCCAGGTGCAGCGGTAGGCAACAGCGCCCGAACGGCAGTTCCGAACCACAGGGACACAATGCGGCCGGATCCATGCTCACAGTGTGCCAAGCCGACCTTGCTGCGCTATAGGGGTCTTTGAGGTCCGCATCGTAGGGTTTCACCCGATTCCTTCCGCGGGCTGCTCCGATACCGTTGGTCCAGCTGCAGGTGCTCCACACACCCCGTAGCAGTCGTCTGACCAGGCACACCCGGACTACCCGGGGGGGACCGGGTGTCCTGGTCAACGGCGTCTACGCGAGCAGCGTCGGCAGCACCAGCGCCGTGATCTCCCCGATGAGCGGGCGCATGTTCGCCGCTTGCGGATCATTGGCTTGCGACCGCGTCATGATCGCGAGCAGCACGCGTTGGCCCTCCGGCCCATACGCGATTCCGACATCGTTGGTCGTGCCGTAGCTCCCACTGCCCGTCTTGTCGGCGCTGGTCCAGGCCGGCGGCAGCCCCGCCCGCATGCTCGACGTCTGGTTGGCGCGCATCCAGTCCTCGAGCAGCCCCCGCTGCGGTGGCGCGAGGACATCTCCGTCCAGCAGCGCGCGATAACCCCCACCCAGCGCCTCGGGTGTGCTGGTGTCCCGCGGATCACCCGGGATCGCCGAGTTCAGCTCGGTCTCCCAGCGGTCCAGACGCGTTTGTCCGTCCCCGATGCTGCGCGCGAACGCGGTGATCGCCTGCGGCCCGCCGATCCTGCTGAGCAGTAGGTTCGCCGCGGCGTTGTCACTCTGCTGCAGCGTGGCCTGGCACAGCTCGGCCAGCGTCATCTCGGAGCCAGCGCGCGGTCCGGTGACGGGTGAGTTCGGCAGGATCTGAGCCGGGTCTACGAACATCCCCTCGTCGAGCGAGAGTTCGCCGTGCTGAGCCATCTGCAGGACGCGCGCCGAGGCATACCCCTTGAACACCGAACACAGGGCAAGAGGGTCCTGTGCGCGGTGCGCAACAGTCTTGTCTGACACCAGGTTTGAAGCGAACAGCCCGATAACGGCGTTGTGGCGTTGCTCGAGCCCCTGCAGGGACGCCTCGATGGACGACGGCGGCTGTGCCGACGCGGTACGTGGCGCGGACGCGGCCACCGCGGCGAGCGTCAACCCGCCGAGCAGAACATTTCGTCTGGACAGTCGCTGGATGTCGGCGCCGGAGCGCCTCAGTCGAGTCATAGACTCCCAGCGTAGGCGATCAGCGCGTGATGGCCCGAAGCGGCTGCGGCAGCATCCTTTTCGAAGTTTGCGGACCGAGAACTGCGCCACCGTATTGCCGGGTCAGCAGTTTGCGCGCGACGCTGTTCACTTCGTCCAGCGTTACCGATTCGATCCTGGACAGGGTGTCGGCGATCGTGCGATGCGCGCCATAGTTCAGCTCGCTTCGGCCGATCCGGTTCATCCGGGAACCCGAATCCTCCAGTCCGAGCACCAGTCCGCCGCGCAGTGAGCCCTTCGCGATGCGGTATTCGGTTTCGGTGATGCCGTCACGGGCCACGTCCTCGAGCACATCGACGGTCACCCGGACGACCTCTGCGAAGCGTTCGGGTAGGCACGCCGCGTAGATGGAGAGCGCACCGCTGTCGGAGAAGGTGTCCACGGTCGAGTACACCGAGTACGCCAGCCCGCGGGTTTCCCGAATCTGTTGAAACAGACGGGAACTCAGCCCACCACCCAGAGCGGTGTTGAGCACCGACAATGCCCACCGATGCTCCCAGTGCCTGCCCGGTGTCCGGACGCCCAGCGACAGATGGGTCTGCTCGGCGTCCTTGTTGACGATCTCAAGGGTCGGCCGGCCCGTGACGCGACCGGTGCCCTTACGCGGGGCCACCGGCTTGCGGCCGCGCACCAGGCGAGGACCGAAGTGCTCGCGCACCAGCGAAACGACCTCGTTGTGGTCCACATTTCCCGCGACCGCCACCACCATCCGCTCCGGTGTATAGCGCCGCATGTGGAACGAATGCAGTTGCGTCCTGGTCATGGAGGCGATCGACTCCGCGCTGCCGATCACCGGTCGCCCGACAGGATGCGTACCGAACATCGCCGACAGGAAGACGTCGCCGAGGGTGTCCTCGGGATCGTCGTCGCGCATCGCGATCTCCTCGAGCACGACGGCCCGCTCGATCTCGACATCGTCTGCGGCACAACGCCCCCGCAGCACCACGTCGGCCACCAGGTCGACCGCCAGTTCGAGGTCGGTGTCGAGCACATGCGCGTAGTAGCACGTGTGCTCACGGGCGGTGAACGCGTTCAGCTCGCCACCGACGGCGTCCACCGCCTGTGCGATCTCGACCGCGGATCGCGTCGGCGTCGACTTGAACAGCAGGTGTTCCAGGAAGTGCGCCGCACCGGCCACGCTGGATCCCTCGTCACGGGACCCGACGTCGACCCACACCCCGACCGATGCCGAATGCACCGACGGGACGTACTCGGTGACCACGCGCAGGCCACCGGGTAGTACGGTGCGCCGCACCTTGGAGAGGTCTCGAGTCGATGATTCCTTGTTGTCTGCGCCGCGACGCAACGCCCTAGCTCGTGGCTGCTGCGGCATCTGCTGGCGCTGCATCAGGGGATGCTTCAGCTGCTTCGTCTTCGGCGACGAGGACCAGCGAGATCTTTCCACGGTTGTCGATGTCGGCGATCTCGACGCGCAGCTTGTCGCCCACCTTCACCACGTCCTCGACCTTGGCGATCCGCTTGCCGCGGCCGAGCTTGGAGATGTGCACCAAGCCGTCCCGACCTGGAAGCAGCGACACGAACGCACCGAAATCGGTTGTCTTCACCACCGTTCCGAGGAACCGCTCACCGATCTTGGGCAGCTGCGGGTTGGCGATCGCGTTGATCTTGTCGATCGCAGCCTGTGCCGCTTCGCCATTGGAGGCCCCGACGAACACGGTGCCGTCGTCCTCGATCGAGATCGACGCACCGGTCTCCTCCGTGATCGAGTTGATCATCTTGCCCTTGGGCCCGATGACCTCGCCGATCTTGTCGACCGGCACCTTGATCGTGGTGATCCGCGGTGCATACGGGCTCATCTCGTCGGGCTCGTCGATGGCCTCGGCCATCACCTCGAGAATCGTCAGGCGCGCATCCTTGGCCTGCGACAGTGCGCCGGCCAGCACCTGTGACGGGATGCCGTCCAGCTTGGTGTCCAGCTGCAGCGCGGTGACGAACTCCTTGGTGCCTGCGCACTTGAAGTCCATGTCGCCGAACGCATCCTCGGCGCCGAGAATGTCGGTGAGGGTGACGAAGCGTCGCTCGGTGCCGCCACCATCAACCTCGACGTCGTCGGACACGAGCCCCATCGCGATACCGGCGACCGGGGCCTTCAGCGGCACACCGGCATTCAGCAGCGACAGGGTCGACGCACACACCGAACCCATCGACGTCGAGCCGTTGGAGCCCAATGCCTCCGACACCTGGCGGATCGCGTACGGGAACTCCTCGACGCTCGGCAGCACGGGCATCAGTGCCCGCTCGGCGAGGGCGCCGTGGCCGATCTCGCGACGCTTGGGCGATCCGACGCGACCGGTCTCACCGGTCGAATACGGCGGGAAGTTGTAGTGATGCATGTACCGCTTACTGGTCTCGGGGCCCAGCGAGTCGATCTGCTGGGCCATCTTGACCATGTCCAGCGTGGTGACACCCATGATCTGGGTTTCGCCGCGCTCGAACAGCGCGCTGCCATGCGCGCGCGGCACGACGGCCACCTCGGCGCTCAGAGCACGGATATCGGTGATGCCGCGGCCGTCGATGCGGAAGTGGTCTGTCAAAATACGCTGGCGCACAAGCTTTTTCGTGAGCGATCGGAACGCTGCACCGATCTCCTTCTCGCGGCCGGCGTACTGCTCGGCCAACCGGTCGAGCACCTCGACCTTGATCTCGTTGGTGCGATCGTCGCGCTCTTCCTTACCCGCGATGGTCAGCGCCTTCGACAGCTCGTCGGTGGCCACCGCCGAGACGCTTTCGAACACGTCGTCCTGGTAGTCGGGGAACACCGGGTAGTCGGCCGTCGGCTTGGCGGCTTTCTCGGCGAGCGCCTCCTGCGCGGTGCACAGCGCCGCGATGAACGGCTTCGCGGCCTCGAGACCCTCGGCCACGACCGCCTCGGTCGGGGCACCCGCGCCACCGGCGACGAGCTCGATGACCTTGTCGGTCGCCTCGGCCTCGACCATCATGATCGCGACGTCATCGGCGGTCTTGCGGCCGGCGACGACCATGTCGAACACGGCTCCCTCGAGCTGCTCGATGGTCGGGAACGCGACCCACTGGCCGTCGATCAGCGCGACGCGCACGCCACCGACCGGGCCGGCGAAGGGCAGGCCGGAGATCTGGGTCGACGCCGATGCGGCGTTGATCGCCAGCACGTCATACAGATCCTTTGGATCCAGGCTCATCACGGTGACAACGACCTGGATCTCGTTGCGCAGACCCGAAACGAAGGTCGGGCGCAGCGGCCGGTCGATGAGTCGGCAGGTCAGGATCGCGTCCGTCGACGGCCGGCCCTCACGGCGGAAGAACGAACCCGGGATGCGACCCGCGGCATACATCCGCTCCTCGACGTCGATGGTCAAGGGGAAGAAGTCGAAATGGTCTTTGGGCTGCTTGCTGGCCGTGGTGGCCGACAGCAACATGGTCTCGTCGTCGAGGTAGGCGACGACAGAGCCGGCGGCCTGCTTGGCAAGCCGGCCGGTCTCGAAACGGATGGTGCGGGAGCCGAAGCTCCCGTTGTCGATCACGGCGGTGGATTCGTACACGCCGTCTTCAAGTTCAACTACAGACATGGGTGTCCGTATGGCCTCTCTGGTTCACAGTCTTCACTGTTCAACTGTTTTCGCGTTGCCACAGAGGGTGAATCACCGGCCTCGACTGGGCCACGGCCATCGATCGAAGCTGTCGGGTATCGGACCCGGCAGCCACTACCGAAGACCGTGCGATCGGGCATGTCGTTGATCCAGCACATCCGATGTGACACGCGGGAACGGCGCTCGCGGAACTGCGATCACCGCACCCAGACATTCGAGCCGAAACCGGCTGTCGAACTCAGCCATCCTACATTGCAGCAGGTACGGCCCGAAATCCGCCGGACCCTCAGGCCACATCCTCCACGCATACGGTGAAGTTGCGCTCGTCGTAGGGATAGCCGACGCCGCTTGCGCACTGGTCGACGTTGGCGACGTTCTCCAGCACCTCGGTGGCGCGTTGCCGATTGGGCACCGAGGAATCGTCGCAGTCGACCCGTAGCGGATCCTTGTCGTTGTTCGGATCGATGCTCATGCAGTCGCCGACGACCCAGTCGATATCCATGCAGATCGTGGTGCTGGTATCGGAGAACGTGCTCTTCATCGAGTAGTAAGAGTCGACGTCAGCCGGGCATTGGTCGCTGTTCTCGGCCGTGGCCGCCACCTTGAAATTGGACTCCGGGCTGCCGCACTCGACCCTGGTCACTTCCGGCCGCTCCGGGGTGCCACCCGTCTTAAGGCAGTCCCCTACCGCGAGATCCGTCGCGGACGAGGACGAACACCCCGTCAACCCCCCCAAAACGACGATCGCCGCTACGACGATCGCGGGCAGGTTCCGCACCCGCGTCGCGTCAGCGACGCAGCCCGAGGCGCTCGATCAACGAGCGGTAGCGCGCCACGTCGACCTGCGCGACGTACTTGAGCAGGCGGCGCCGACGGCCGACCAGCAGCAGCAGACCACGTCGCGAGTGGTGGTCGTGCTTGTGCATCTTCAGATGCTCGGTCAGGTCGGCGATGCGCTTGGTCAGCAGCGCGACCTGAGCCTCCGGTGAGCCGGTATCGGTGTCGTGCAGGCCGTACTCGCCCAGAATGGTCTTCTTCTGTTCGACAGTGAGCGCCACGAAACAACTCCATCTATTTCAGTCCGCGAACATGAGGCCCCTAGGCCCCCAAATAAGCGCAGCCGCCGCGAACTGCAGCACACGCTCGGTCGGCCCGGAGTCTACAGCGCACCGCGGCGAGCCGCGAAATCCAGCACCGCGGCGAGCCGCGAAATCGCCGGTCTACTGTGCCGCCAGGATGGTGCGCGCCCGTTCCGTGTCGGCGCCCATGGCGGTGACCAGTTCCTCGACTTTGGCGAATTTCTCTTGCCCGCGGATGCGCGCGACGAAATCGACCGCCACGTGCTGGCCGTAGAGATCGGCTGACGTATCCAGGACGAACGCCTCCACTGTGCGAGTACGCCCGGAGAACGTGGGGTTGGTGCCGACCGAGACGGCTGCCTGGTAGCGCTCACCTGGGACGACGGCGCCCACGATGGGCCCGTGGCCGAGCACCGTGAACCATGCCGCATAGACGCCGTCGGCGGGAATGGCCGAGTACATCGGCGGCGCCACGTTGGCCGTCGGAAAGCCCAGGACCTTGCCGCGCCCGTCGCCGCGGACCACGACACCCTCGACGCGGTGCGGACGTCCCAGAGCCTCGGTAGCGGCAACCATGTCACCGGCGTCGACGCAGGACCGGATGTAGGTCGACGAGAACGTGACGGTTTCCTCGCTGTTGGTGGCATTAGCCCCAAAGGCCTCAGATACCAGGGACATGCCCTCGACCGCGAAGCCGAACCGGTCACCCGCTTTGCGCAGCAGGTCGACGTTGCCGGCCGCCTTCTTGCCGAACGTGAAGTTCTCCCCGACCACGACCTCGACGACGTGCAGCCGTTCGACCAGCAGTTCGTGGACGTAGCGCTCGGGTGTGAGCTTCATGAAATCCGAGGTGAACGGCATGACCAGGAACACGTCGATGCCCATGTCCTCGACCAACTCGGCGCGCCTGGTCAGCGTCGTGAGCTGGGCGGGATGGCTGCCGGGGAAGACGACCTCCATGGGATGTGGGTCGAAGGTCATCAACACCGTCGGCACGCCGCGGGACCGGCCCGCCTTCACCGCGTGGTTGATCAGCTCCTGATGGCCTCGATGAACACCGTCGAACACGCCGATGGTGACGACACATCGGCCCCAGTCCGTCGGGATCTCGTCCTGTCCCCGCCAGCGCTGCACAGCGCAAGCCTACGGCGCACGCGTCGCCACGGCCGCGCTAGATCGCCAGATCAGGTGACAACTGCCTAAACTTCGTAAGCGTGAACGGTGATCCGCGCGACTTGACGATGGTCGCCCAGGATTACCTGAAGGTGATCTGGACTGCCCAGGAGTGGTCGCACGAGAAGGTCAGCACCAAGATGTTGGCCGAGCGACTCGGCGTGTCCGCCAGCACGGCCTCGGAGTCGGTGCGCAAGCTGGCCGACCAGGGCCTGGTCGATCACGAGAAGTACGGCGCCGTGACACTGACCGATGCCGGCCGCGCGGCCGCTCTCGCGATGGTCCGCAGGCACCGGCTCATGGAGACCTTCCTCGTCCGCGAACTCGGATACAGCTGGGACGAGGTGCACGACGAGGCCGAGGTGCTCGAGCACGCGGTGTCCGAGCGGATGCTCGAGCGCATCGACGCCAAGCTCGGCCATCCGACGCGCGACCCGCACGGCGACCCGATTCCCGCCTCCGACGGCCGGGTCCCCACCCCGGACGCCCGCCAGCTGTCGGTCTGCCGCGACGGTGACACCGGAACCGTCGCCCGGATCTCGGACTCCGACCCGGAGATGCTGCGGTATTTCGACAGTGTCGGCATCAGCCTGGATTCGCGGCTGCTGGTGCTGGCCCGGCGCGATTTCGCGGGCATGATCTCGGTGGCGGTCAAGTCCGCCGATGCGGGCGAACACGAGAAGGGCACCACCGTGGAGTTGGGAAACCCTGCGGCAGAAGCTATTTGGGTGGTCGGCTGAGGGTCGCGGACCGTCAGTCGGCCTGCCCGCGACCGCTAGAGGGTGGCCGGCCGCAGCACGACCACCGACTTGGTGCGGATCGCGTCGTCTCTCAGCAGCGCGATGACCCGCCCGTCGACTGCGGTTGCCGCGTAAACACCTTCGATGCCAGCCACTTTCAGCGGCCGCCCATGACGGGTGTCCTCGGTTTCCTCAGCAGTCAGGTCGCGACGCCGGAACGCCAGCAGGCACGCCTCGTCGAGCGTGTACGACAGGCGCGGCCGTTCGGCGAGGTCCTCCAAACGGGCGGCCTGATCCAGCTCGAACGTGCCGACCCTCGTCCGGCGCAGTGCGGTGAGATGTCCACCGACGCCGAGCGCGGCGCCTACGTCGCGAGCCAGCGCGCGGATGTAGGTTCCGCTGGAGCAGTCCACGTCGACGTCGACGTCGACGAGATCGCCCTCATGCCGGACGGATAGCACGTCGAACCGCTCGATGCGCACCCTGCGCGGCGCGAGCTCGACGGTTTGTCCCTCGCGGGCCAGCTTGTAGGCCCGCTGCCCGTCGACCTTGATGGCGCTCACTGCCGACGGAATCTGATCGATCTCACCGCGCAACGCAGCCACCGCCGTCTCGATCTGCGCCTGACCAACCCCAGATGCCGAAACCGTCTGCAGCACTTCACCTTCGGCATCCTCGGTCGACGTGGTCTGACCCAGCCGGATCGTCGCGGCGTACGACTTGTCGGTCACCGTCAACATGCCGAGGATCTTGGTGGCCCGTTCGATACCGACCACCAGCACGCCCGTAGCCATCGGGTCGAGAGTGCCCGCGTGACCAACCTTTCGGGTGCCGAAGATCCGCCTGCAGCGGCCCACCACGTCGTGGCTGGTCATACCCGCCGGCTTGTCCACGACGACAAGACCAGCTTCGGTCATAGCACAATCGCCGTGAGTGCGAGACCGTCGCGCACCGACCACCGGCCCGCCAGCGTCTGCAGCGGTGGCCCCGACGGTGCAGACGGGTCGACGAGGATGCGTGATTCGAATCCGCCCGCCGTGCCGGTGCCGTCGATGTCGAACGTGATGTGCGCGTCCTCGAATCCCAGCCAGCGGTTCGTGACAGGAAACCACGCTTTGTAGGTGGCTTCCTTGGCGCAGAACAGGATTCGGTCCCAATGCAGCCCGCCTGGAAGCGCCTGTAGCTCAGTGCGCTCCCCTGGCAGGCTGATGGCGTCGAGCACGCCGTTGGGGAGCACGTCGTGCGGCTCGGCGTCGATACCGACAGAGCGGATCGCGTCGTGCCGGGCCACGGCCGCGCCGCGGAAGCCCTCACAGTGGGTGAGGCTGCCGACGACGCCGTCGGGCCAGCACGGTTCGCCCTTCTCCCCCTTGAGGATCGGTACGGGTTCAATACCGAGCTCGCCGAGCGCCTCCCGCGCGCAGTGACGCACGGTGATGAACTCGTTGCGGCGCTTGGCGACTGACTTCGCGATAAGCGGCTCTTCTTCGGGCAGCGGTGCGAGTTCCGGTGGGTCGGTATACATCTCCGCCGCAGCCAGCGCCTGGCCGTGCTCGGGCAGCACGCCGGAGAGCAGGGTCGCCATGCCCGTCATGAGTACCTGGCCTGGATGCGTTGCTGCATCTTCTGGGCGTGCTCGCGCATCTCCTGCGTGATCTCGAAGTGCCCGCCGAATTCGTTGAGATAACCGGGCGAGTACTTAGGATCGGGAAGTATCTGCCGCAGCCAGCGATATGGCTTGCGGCGCCGCCACTCCCGCGGATATCCGACCGACACTTCCTCGTGGCGAACCCCGTCGTACCACGTGGTGCGAGGGATGTGCAGGTGGCCGTACACCGAGCACAGCGCGTTGTAGCGGGTGTGCCAGTCGGCGGTCGCCGTGGTGCCGCACCACAGCGCGAACTCCGGATAGAACATCGCATCGCACGGTTCGCGGACCAACGGGAAGTGGTTCACCAGGATGTTGGGAGTCATCCAGTCGAGGTCCTCGAGCCGCTTTCGGGTCGAGGCGACCCGGTCGCGACACCATGCGTCGCGGGTGGCGTACGGCTCGGCCGACAACAGGTACTCGTCGGTGCCCACGATGTTGCGCTCGCGGGCAATGGCCAGCCCCTCGGCCTTGGTCGCTGCCCCCTCCGGCAGAAACGTGTAGTCGTAGAGCAGGAACATCGGCACGATCGTCGCCGGGCCGCCCTCTTCCGTCCACACCGGAAACGGGTGCTCGGGGGTGATGACGCCCATCTGGTCGCAGATGTCGACCAGGTAGTCGTAGCGGGCCTTGCCGAAGATCTGCATCGGGTCGCGGTTGGTGGTCCACAGCTCGTGATTGCCCGGGACCCAGATCACCTTGGCGAAGCGCTTTCGCAGCAAGTCCAGAGCCCAGTAGATCTCGTCGGTGCGTTCACCGACATCGCCGGCCACGATCAGCCAGTCGTCGGGGGTGGACGGGTGCAGCGACTCCGTGACGGGCTTGTTGCCCGTGTGACCGGTGTGAAGGTCGCTGATCGCCCACAGTGTCGGACGTCGGCGGCCAGCCGGCTCCCGTGGGGCTGCCTGATCGTCGCGTGTCACAGCCCTCCAGCCTACGTGCGGGCGATGATCGCGCCCGCAACCCAACTAGAACATGTTCTCTTTTCCGCTTCGGACCCTGACTGCGGGCCGCTACACTCCCCGGGCAGGATCGGTCCAGAGGCCGGCGGCCCCGCCGCCACGACAGCAGGGGGTGTAATGATCGCCAAGCTGCGCATTCTCGCAGCGCTGTGTGCGCTCGTCGCAGCGGTGATCGCGGTCGGCCAGTCCCACCCCGGCGGACCCATGCAGGTGCGCGCGTCGGATATTCCGATGACCAACGTCACAACCACCATCAAGTATCCGGTCATCGACATCACCGATCCGGACCCGTTCAACCCGTGCCGTGACCTCCCACTCGACGTGATGGGGTCCCTCGGCCTGACCTTCACACCGCCGATCCCCGAGGAAGGGATGCGGTGCAAGTACGACGCGGGCAACTATCAGATGACCGTCGAGGCCTTCGTGTGGAAGACGTTCGAAGAGGCGCTACCGGCGGATGCCATCCAACTCGACATCGACGGCCACCGTGCCGCGCAGTGGTGGGTCATGAAGCCGACCGACTGGAACAACCGCTGGTGGATCACCTGCGCCATCGGATTCGACACCGACTACGGCCTGATCCAACAGACGATCTTCTTCTCGACGATCTACTCCAACCCGCAACCGGACTGCATGCAGACCAACCTGCAGCGCGCCCACGAGCTGGTGCCGCACTACATCTTCCAGGGCCCTTCTAACGAGTGATCTTGTCCATCGGGCTCGAGCGTTCGAGCATTCCGATGGTTTCTTCACCGTCCCAGCGGTAGCGCACACCGGCCTGCTGTAGCGCCGGAAAGGTCCAATTCGCCATCTTCTCGAGCATTTCGGCGGGCACCTCGCTGGGATCGGTGATGTCGTGCGTCGACACCACGGTCTCACCCTCGATGTGCACGTTGCCGCGCGCGGTTTGAAGCACGACGGAGACGTCCTCCCCCTTTGGCTCCAGCCGGGTCAGCCACGGCGCCTGCACGGCACGCGCCGGGATCAGCTCACCGTCACCGTCAAACAGATAGCCCTCGTTGAACGCGGGCTCACCGTCGGGCCGCTGCGGGTAGGCGATGTAGCCGAACGCCCGTCCGCCCGGAAAGAGCGCCGACTGCCAGCAGTGGCCCCAGAACCCCTCGAGACGGCGTACGCCCTGGCGACGGATCCGGAGGCCGCTCCCCGCGAACGCGTGCTGTTCGCCTGCCACGTGCACTGAGCCCGTCGCCCGAAACAGCTGCTCGTAGCGGGGTCCTCCCATGAGATCGCCGACGATCGACGTCTTCAGCTGCGCCTCCGCATCGGCCTGCAGTGCGCCTTGCACCCACGGCGGCACCGCCATGATCGCCTCGACCTCAAATCGCAGGTCGACCGACGGCCCGTCCTTGCGACCCTCGATCAGGTCGGCCGACGACGTCGCGTTGGCCTTTCCGTCGAACGCCATGGTCCACACGTCGAACGGTCTGACGCACGTGAACGCGAGCGGGCCGGCGCCCAGGACCGACGGCTTACCGTCGGCGCCGATGGGCGACAGGCTCTTGCCCTCGTCACGCAGTCGGTACACGCGCCCGTCGGCGAACGCGACGTTCACCTGGACGCCGTGCGCCTCCCAGTTCGCGGCGACCGCTTCGACACCGATGCGTGGCAACCCCACACTGCCGCGGTCGTCGACGACCCAGAAACTCACCGAATCCCGCATCTCCGGGTTGTCCGGTCGCTGCGCGAACATGTATTCGCGCTCCGCGTCGATGCCGCCGGTCAGGTCAATTGCCATGCGAGCCTCCCAGGTGGGCGTCGACGTAGGTGGCGAACAGCGGCCGAATCGCGTTGGGATCCATACCGAATGCCTGCGCGTCGGTTTTCGGGTGTGGTTCGCGGTTCTCGGCGTTCTCGGCCCACCACGCGCGCATGCCGTCCTCGAACTCAGTGGTAACGGGTGCTCCGAGCCAGGCGTACAGTCGGCGCACCTGGCCGATCGGGTCGTCCTGCATAGCTCGGAAGTCGATGTCGAAGAAGCGATCATCGGTGCCGCCGGAGCGGAACTTCAGCACGCGGTCGATGCCCGTCGACCACTGTTTGACGTTGAGCTCACCCAGATACCGGCGGTCGACGTCATCGCTGAAGCCGGAGACGATGTCGGCGTATACATCGGCGACCGAGAGCATCACGTCGGTCGGGTCGCGGTGGGTCATCACGAATCGGGCATCCGGGAACACCCGGTCGAGGAAGCCGAGGGAGATCACGTGAGCGGGTGACTTCAACCGCCACGGTCGTGTGGGCTCACCCCACTGCAGCAGCTTGAGCACGCGAAGCTCGTAGTGGTAGGTGGACGTGAAGTCGGCCCGGTCCAGCAGCCAGTCGGAGTACGACGGTATCTGCGCGAACGCCTGGAACATCTGGGATTTGAAGTCGAGCGCCATCAGATCGAGGCATTCCATCGGTCCCGCAACGTCGTTGGGCACGTGGTGCCTGCTGCCGACGACGACGGGGCGCGCCTCGAGCGGGATTCTCGGATCGTCACCCTGCACCGTCGAAGGGGGCGGGCATGGCCGGGTGGACTCCCAACTGCGTAGGTAGCGGATGTGTGGATCGCGGGCCAGCAGGAACGACAGCGCCGTCGACCCGGTGCGGGGCAGACCGAGTCCGAACAGCGGTGCCTCGATCTGCTCGTCGTCGATCTCGGGATGACGGCGATACCAGTCCTCGACCTGTAGCCGCTGGCACAGGTGTAGTCCGATCCGGTCGTAGACGAACGCTTCGCCTCGGGCGTTCAGTCGCGCTTCCTCATCCAGGGCGCGCACGAGGATCCCGAGGCCCTCGCGGAAGGAGTCGTCGCCGAAGTCGTCGAGTCCGGTGCGTTGCACTGCGGCCCCGGTCAGGTCGTCCAGCGATGGCACGGTGCACCTCCCCTTCGGCGCAGAGTCAATTTGGTGACAGTACACTGTCACTATTATGAGCGAGTCGTCAATAGCGCGGCGCACCTACGACAACCGGGCGCGTCAGCAGAAAGCGGCCCAGACGCGGGAGCGCATCGTCGCGGCCGGCAGCGAATTGGTGCACGCGTTCGACTCCTGGAACTGGCGAGATCTGACGTTCAAGGCGGTGGCCGAACGGGCGGGCGTCGGCGAGCGCACCGTCTACCGGCACTTCCCCACCGAACGACATCTGCACGACGCGGTCATGCAACGACTGGAGTCCGAGGCGGGCATCTCCTACGAGGATGTCGACCTGGCCAACATCGACGAGGTGACGGCCAGAGTGTTCGCGTCCCTACAACGCTTCTCGGTACGGAAATCCGTTGACACGCCGCAGGATCCGACATTCGTCGGCGTCGACGCCCGTCGGCGCGAAGCGCTCGTACGTGCGGTGTCGGCGGCCGCCCCCGCGTGGTCGGCCGCCCAGCAGCAGATGGCTGCGGCCCTGCTCGACGTGCTGTGGAACGTGCCGAGTTATGAGCGGTTGGTGGGGGTATGGGGCATCGACGGGCCCGATGCGACGCGCGCGATCGGGTGGGTCATGGCCAAGGTGATCGGTGCTATCGAGGACGACGATGCGCCACCCGCGTAGCGTGCGTGAGATGACCGCGGTCTCCGACAACGCCACCTCCACACCATCCCGAGGCAGATTAGGGACATTCCGCGACCGGACCCTGACCCGACTGCTTCGCCTGCCCCCGCCGACGACCGAATATTCGGTGCACACCGTGCGGGTGCCGATGCGCGACGGTGTCGAATTGCTCGCCGACCACTACGAACCGGCGACTGCCCATCCGGCGGGCACGCTGCTGGTGCGCTGCCCATACGGCCGAGGCTTCCCGTTCTCCTCGATGTACGCCGGCGTGTACGCCGCGCGTGGGTACCACGTGGTGTTCCAAAGTGTGCGTGGCACATTCGGCTCCGGTGGGGACTTCGTCCCGATGGTCCACGAGAAGGCCGACGGCGCGGACACCGTCGAGTGGCTGAGGCGCCAGCCATGGTTCACCGGTTCGTTCGCCACCATGGGCCTGTCGTATCTCGGCTTCACCCAGTGGGCACTGCTCGCCGACCCACCACCAGAGATGAAGGCCGCCGTCATTACGGTGGGCCTGCACGATCCCAGCGGCCCGCGGTGGGGCACCGGCTCGTTCGGGCTGAACGACTTCCTCGGCTGGAGCGACCTGGTTGCGCGCCAGGAGGATCCGAAACTGCGTTCCACGATCCGGCAGTTGCGCGCCCGGCGTGCGTTGAGTCGGGCGACGAGCGGGCTCCCGGCAGGAGACGCCGGCCGAGCGCTACTGGGCAAGGGCGCGACGTGGTGGGAGGATTGGCTCTGCCATCCCGAGGCCGACGATCCGTTCTGGGCTGACAGGAGCGCGTGGGACGCGTTGCAGCGCACCGATGTTCCGGTGTTGCTGATCGGCGGCTGGCAAGACCTGTTTCTCGAGCAGACACTCACGCAATACGACACGCTGAAGCGACGCGGGGTCGACGTCGCCGCGACCATCGGATCGTGGACGCACACACAGGTCATGTACAAGGCGGCGGGGACGGTGACGCGCGAATCGCTGGACTGGTTCGACGCACACCTCGGCGGCAAAGGAACGACGCGCAGTCCGGTCCGCATCGAAGTGAACGGCAAAGGCTGGACCGACCTGCCGGAGTGGCCGCCAGCGATGCCCGAGCGAGTGCTCTACCTGCAACCCACCGGCCGTCTCGGCGACGCAGTGCCGCCCGACACCGCATCCCCGACCCGATTCACGTACAACCCGGTGGATCCGACCCCCACGATCGGCGGCCGGATGCTCGCACCCGAGGGTGGCTACCGCAAGGACGCGAAACTCGCCGAGCGGCCCGACGTGCTGTGCTTCACCGGCGACCGGCTGCCTGCCGATCTGTATGTCGTGGGGACACCGGTGGTCGAGTTGACGCATTCCTGCGACAACCCGTACCACGACGTGTTCGTCCGGATCAGCGAAGTCGACGCCAAGGGCGTCTCCCGCAATGTGAGCGACGGATACCGCCGCAGCGCGACGGCTTCAGGTGATCCCGGCACCGTTCGCATCGAAATGGACGCGACCGCCCACCGATTCCGCGCCGGTTCGCGGATCCGGGTGCTGGTCGCCGGCGGCTCGCATCCGCGGTTCGTCCGCAATCTCGGTACCAACGAGCCCCTGGTCAGCGCGCGAGAGCTCATGGTGTCGACACACACCGTGCACCTCGGCGAGGGTGGCGTGTCGCGGCTCGTGCTGCCCGCGGGCCCTGATGCGCCTTCGGCGGCTGAGCAAACATAATTGCCGACCGTTGATTGCAGAATTCATGAAATGCAAGTGATTCATAGGAAACGCATATCCTAACGACAAAAGATGGCAGGCGAATGGCTATATGCCCTTTCGCCTGCCATCTCGTATACGGTCAGTCACCCAAAACAAAAAGCGGCGACGAGTGGGAGCCCCACACCTTTGGCGGCGAGACCAACGGCGGCGTCGTATGGATCGACACGTGGCCGGGGTCGCTGAGTTGTGGTGCTGCCACCCGAATCGTGCGTGCTCGTCACGCTTGCGGCAGCGGCGCCCGGTGCCGACGCGATGGCGGCGGCGACGGCCCCGGCGCCCAACAGCATTGCGAAATTACGCGGCTTGATGTTCATTATCTTTCTCCCTCATCCATTTTCTGTTGCGGTGCATTTTCCGCACAACATTCAATTTAGGGAGAGATCGCACGCATGTCGCGTGCCTCATATCCAATTCAAAAAGTAGGGCCCGCCCCGCTTTCGCGGCAAACTTTTCTCAGCCGACGGCGCGGCGGACCTGGGCGGCCAGATTCTCGAGTTCCTCAGCCGAGTGGACCGGCGGTCCCCAGTCCGGATCGACGGGCAGCGGCACCCAGCTCTTACAGCCGGCGTACTCGGGCGTGCGGGGTAGACGCACGGGCTCCCGCAACGGGCTGGCCTGCACCACCAACACGGTGAGACGGTGCTTGGGCCGGAAGTCCAGCCGATCAGCCCGTACCGATGCGGCGGTCCAGATGTGCAGCGCCTCGATCTCATCGAGACTGTCTGGCCGGCCGACCTCGATGGCGGCGACAACCTTGGCGCCGGCCCGCAGGACGACCTCGGCCTCGCTACTGTCGGCGGCCGCGGCGTCGAGCAGATCGTGGTGTTCAGGCCGTACCCGCTCGGTATGGCTGTGGGCGACCGTGGGAAAGAACAAGAAGCGCGATGCGCTGAGCGCGAACCGCTTCTCGTGGATGCCGCCCTTGCGCAGTAGCACCGTCTGCCTGCCGTCGAGCAGGCCGTGCACCGCCGCGCCCCACTCCTTGAGCGCGGGCTGGGTCGGCGTCCGCGCGGTCACCCGGTGCCGGCGGCTCTGGCCTCGATGCGCGCCTGCACCTCGGGGCGCCTCAGCGGTGGAACCGTCTTGGGTGGTTGGCGTCGTGGCGCCAGCCCGGCCAACAGCCGGGTGGTGATCGCGGTGACCTCGGCGACGGCCTCCTCGAACGCTTCGGCGTTCGCTCCGGACGGCCGCGTGATTCCGCTGACCTTACGGACGTACTGACGTGAGGCCGCTTCGATTTCCTCCGCGGTGGCTGCCGGTTCGAGTCCGCGTAGCTCGGTGATGTTTCGGCACATGGCTCCACGATAGGTTCGAGCCATGACAGACCCCAACAACACCGACATCCTGCTGATCGACACCCAGGATCGGGTGCGGACGCTGACGCTGAACCGCCCGCGGGCCCGCAACGCCCTGTCCTCGGCGCTTCGCACCCAGTTCTTCCAGGCGCTGCGGGATGCGGAGAGCGCCGATGACGTCGACGTCGTCATCTTCACCGGCACCGACCCGGTGTTCTGCGCGGGACTGGACCTCAAGGAACTCGGCGACACCACCGAGCTGCCCGACATCTCGCCGAAGTGGCCCGCGATGACCAAGCCGGTGATCGGCGCGATCAACGGCGCGGCGGTGACGGGTGGCCTGGAGCTCGCGCTCTACTGCGACATCCTCATCGCCTCCGAGAACGCCCGGTTCGCCGACACCCACGCCCGGGTCGGGCTGCTGCCGACCTGGGGTTTGTCCGTGCGGCTACCGCAGAAGGTCGGTGTCGGAATGGCGCGCCGGATGAGCATGACCGGTGACTACCTCTCGGCCACCGAGGCACTGCGGGCCGGTCTGGTCACCGAGGTCGTGCCGCACGACGAGCTGATGCCCACTGCGCGCAGGGTGGCGGCGGCGATCGTCGGCAACAACCAGAAGGCGGTGCGGGCGCTGCTGGCGTCCTATCATCGCATCGACGAGGCCGGCACCGCCGAGGGTCTGGCCCTGGAGGCTGACTCGGCGGTCGCGTGGATGCGCTCGGCCAGCGGAGACGACATCGCCGCCAACCGCGCCGCGGTGTTCGAACGCGGAAGGGCACAGGTTCGGTGAACGAGGCCCACGAGCGCTGCGGCAGCGACGAGTGGCGTCAGATGATTCGCGAGGTCATCCTGCCGTGGGCGTTGGGCGAAACCGATTTGGGTGACGACGTTTTGGAGGTCGGTCCCGGCTATGGCGCGACCACCGACGTGCTCAGCGAGTCGGTGCCGAAGCTGACGTCGGTGGAGATCGACGAGCAGCTTGCAGCGATGCTGACCGACCGATTCGCCGACAAGCCCGGCGTGAGGATCGTGCGCGGCGATGCGACGGCACTGACGTACGAGGACGACCGGTTCACCGGTGCAGCGTGTTTCACGATGCTGCATCACGTTCCTACCATCGAGTTGCAGGACCGGCTGTTCGCCGAAGTCGCCCGTGTCCTTCGGCCCGGTGCCGCGCTGGTCGCCAGCGACAGCCTGGCCAGCGCCGAGCTCGAGGCGCATCACGAAGGCGACACGTACAACCCCGTCGACCCCGTGACACTGCAATCACGTTTGGAGGCAGCGGGTTTCGAACGCATCGAGGTGCGAACCAATCCGTACGGCTGGTCGGCGATCGCACACGTCGCTAGTTAGGGGGTGGGCGGCAGGTCGATGTCGACCTTGACCACCTGCTCGATTCCCGGCTGATACGTGACGGGCTCGGACGCGGTTGGGCCGAACACCGGACTCAACTCACCGCCGGGGCCGGCGAACTGGACGTTGAAGGCCGGCCTCGTCGGCGCGCTCGTGATGTACAGCGCCTCGCAGACGCCGTCCCTGAGGCGAGAGCGGAAGAATTGACCGACGGCCACTTTGGGGCCATCGGTCGCAACGCCGCCCTCGGAGAGGACCACCGAAGATCCTCGGCGAACGGGCCCGAGCGCTGACGTGCCGACGCATTGGTCGTCGCCGTCCACCGGTGCGAACGACTGGCGGATCTGCACGTAGACCGCGGTGCCGACCGTCGGCTCCGCCGCCGCCGACGGCGCCGCGACCAAACTTGCCGCTGCGCCGGCGGCAAGCGCGATCGCGAACCGTTTCATGGCCGTCAGCCTAACCAGTGCCCGCCACCAGCCAGCGTCCGGAGAACGCCCGCCAGCCGACGAACACGAGCCGCAGCACCATGAACGTCGACAGCCCGGCCCAGATACCGAGCAGGCCCCATCCGTAACCCAGCGACAGCCAGATCAGCGGCAGGAACCCGACCAGTGCGCTGATCAGTGTGGCGTTGCGCATGAACTTGGCGTCACCGGCACCCAGCAGCACCCCGTCGAGCGCGAAAACGATTCCGGCGACCGGCAATTGAGCGACCATGAACCACCACGGGACGCGAATAGCGTCGAGCACCGAACGGTCGTCGGTGAAGATGCTCGGGATGACCGAGGCGCCGACGGCAAACACACCTGCCAGCAGCGCGGAGGCGAGGGTGGAGAAGATCGTGACCCGCCACGCCACCGATCGTGCGTGCGCCAGCTGACCCGCGCCCAGCGCGGCACCCACCAGCGACTGTGCGGCGATCGCCAGCGAGTCCAGCACCAGGGCAAGAAAATTCCACAGCTGAAGCACCACCTGGTGCGCCGCGACCGCCGCGGCGCCGAACCTGGCGGCGACAGCGCCCGCAGAGACGAAGCACGCCTGAAAGGCCAAGGTGCGCAACAGCAGATCACGCCCCAGCACGACCTGTGCCCGCAGGATCGCCGGGTCGATCCGCAGGGACACCCGCTCCACGTATAGAGCGCGCAGGAAGAGGAGCGCAGCGAGCCACTGCCCGACGACGTTGGCCAACGCCGAGCCCTCCAGTTCGAGCCTGGGCATCCCCAGCCAGCCGTACACCAGCAGTGGGCACAGCAGGGCCGACAACACGAACCCCGTCACGACGTAGCGCAGCGGGCGCACGGTGTCCTGCACGCCGCGCATCCACCCGTTGCCCGCCGCCGAGATGAGGATCGCCGGAACGCCGAAAATCGCGATGCGTACCCACGGCAGGGCCTCGTCCGCGATCTCGCCGCCCTCCGAAGCCCCAGCCAATGCGGACACCAGCGGTACGGCGCCGGCCTGCACCACGATGACGATCACCATGCCCAGACCCAGTGCCAGCCAGGTAGCCTGCAGGCCTTCGCCGACCGCGGCCCGACGGTCGCCCGCACCGAAGAACCGCGCCGAGCGCGCGGTGGTGCCGTAGGACAGGAACGTCATCTGGGAGCTGAGAGTCGCCAGGATCAGTCCGCCGATGGCCAGGCCGGCCAGCGGCAGGGCGCCAAGGCGGCCGACGATGGCGATGTCGAACAGCAGATAAATCGGCTCTGCGGCCAGCACCCCGAGAGCCGGTAGCGCCAGGGCGGCGATGCGGCGGCCGGTCGTCCCCGGCTGACGCGTGGGCCCAGTCGGGACCGCCGCGCCGTCGGCCGGTTCAGTCAATGCGCCGGCTGATGGACGCGCGCGCAGACATGGTCAGCGGAGGGCCTCGCGGAGCGCCCGGACGACGTCGTCGGCGGACCCGTTCGCCGAATAGCCGGCCGCCTGTCGATGCCCACCGCCGCCGAAGGTGCTGGCGAGCGCCGCCAGGTCGTAGGACTTCGAGCGCATCGACACCGACCAGTGCCCGGGCTCGATCTCCTTGAAGACCGCGGCCACCTCGGCCTGTTGGGTCGTGCGCACGATGTCGACGATGCTCTCGACCTCCTCCGGCCGCGCCTTCTCCCATTCCTGGTGTCCCACAACGGTATACACCAGGCCGCGACCGTCGGCGGCGTCAGGCAGCAGTTGCGCCGAGGCCAGCACACGCGACAGCATCGGCAGCCACGCGAACGGGTGCGTGTCGAGCAGGGTACGGCTGATCGAGGCGTTGTCGACACCCAACTCGACGAGCCGGGCGGCCAGTCGGTGCGCGCGGGCGCTGGCCCAGCGGAATGAACCGGTGTCGGTGGTCAGCCCGGCGTACAGACAGTGCGCGACGCCGAGATCGATCGGCTTGCCCCAGGCGTCGAGGAGTTCGGCCACCAGCATGGTGGTGGAGTCCGCGGAGGGGTCGACGAAGTTGGCGGTGCCGAACATCAGGTTGGAGGCGTGGTGGTCGATGACCAAGACCTCGCGGTCGGAGTCGGCCAGCTCACTCAGTGCACCGAGGCGATTGACGCTGGGGATGTCGACGGTCACCACCAGATCGGCGTCCCGGAGCATCGCGTCGGGCTCGACGAGAAGGTGTGCGCCGGGCAGTGTCTGAAGCGATTCGGGCAGATCGGCCGGTGCCGCGAAGCTGACCTGAACGGTCTTGCCCGAATTGTCGAGTACCAGCGCCAAAGCCAGGCCGGCGCCCAGCGTGTCCGCGTCGGGATACACGTGGCACACCACACTGACACTGTGTGCCGCGGCCAGCAGGTCGGCCGCGCCGCGGGCGTCTACCCGGTCGCCTGTGGCGGGTGCGTCAGTCGCTTTGTCGATCGCGGTCACCGGTGTCCTCAGCGTCGAACTCGTCGTCTCGGTCCCCACCGCTTCCCAGCGCCCCTTCTACACGGTACGGGTCAGCCTCCCCGGCGTGCTGGGCACCTTCACGAACTCTCGCCAAATCCTCATCCGCGGCGCGCGCGCGAGCCAGCAGCTCCTCCATCCGGTTCGCCGCATCGGGCACGGTGTCCCGCGCGAACGCCAAGGTGGGGGTGAAGCGCACGCCGAGCGCCGCTCCCACCCTGGAGCGCAGCACACCCGTCGCCTTCGACAGCCCGGCCTCCGCGCCGGCGTAATCCGGCTCCTCGTCGAGCGAACTGCCCAGGACGGTGTAATACAGCGTGGCGTCGTGCAGGTCGTTCGTCACCTTGGCGTCGGTGATCGTCACGCCGGCCAGTCGCGGATCCTTGATCTCGTACTCGATCGCCGTGGCGACGATCTCGGATATGCGCTTGGCCAGCCGGCGTGCCCGTGCCGGATCGGGCATGCTCAGGCCCTCTGTTCTTCGCCTGAGCGGCTCATCACGTGCGTTCCTTCTCGACGAGCTCGTACGCCTCGATGACGTCGCCTTCCTTGATGTCGGAGTACGTCAGCGTGAGACCACACTCGTATCCGTCGCGCACCTCGGTGACGTCGTCCTTCTCCCGTCGCAACGAGGAGATCGTGACGGTCTCGGCCACCACGACGTTGTCGCGAAGCAGTCGCGCCTTGGCGTTGCGGCGGATGAGACCGGAGGTGACGAGGCAACCGGCGATGTTGCCGACCTTCGACGAACGGAAGATCGCGCGGATCTCGGCGCGCCCGAGTTCCTTCTCCTCGTAGACCGGTTTGAGCATGCCCTTGAGCGCGCTCTGGATCTCGTCGATGGCCTGGTAGATCACCGAGTAGTACCGGATGTCGACGCCCTCGCGGTTGGCCAGCTCGGTGGCCTTGCCCTCGGCACGGACATTGAAGCCGATGATGATCGCATCCGAAGCCGACGCCAGGTTGACGTTGGTCTCGGTGACACCACCGACGCCGCGGTCGATGACACGCAACTCGACCTCGTCGTCGATCTCGATACCCAGCAGGGCCTCTTCCAGCGCCTCGACGGTGCCGGAGTTGTCACCCTTGAGGATCAAGTTCAGCTGCGACGTCTCCTTCAACGCTGCATCGAGATCGTCCAGGCTGATCCGCTTACGCGTGCGCGCGGCCAGTGCGTTGCGCTTGCGCGCGCTGCGCCGGTCGGCGATCTGCCGGGCGATGCGGTCCTCGTCGACGACGAGCAGGTTGTCACCGGCACCGGGCACCGACGTGAACCCGACAACCTGCACCGGGCGTGACGGCAGCGCCTCTTCGACATCCTCGCCGTGTTCGTCGACCATGCGCCGGACGCGACCGTACGCGTCGCCGGCCACGATCGAGTCACCGACGCGCAGCGTGCCGCGCTGGATGAGCACCGTGGCAACCGGTCCGCGACCGCGGTCCAGGTGCGCCTCGATGGCCACACCCTGGGCTTCCATATCCGGGTTCGCCCGCAGGTCGAGTGCGGCATCTGCGGTCAGCAGCACCGCCTCGAGCAGCGCCTGGATGTTGGTGCCCTGCTTCGCCGAGATGTCGACGAACATCGTGTCGCCACCGAAGTCCTCAGCCACCAGGTTGTACTCGGTGAGCTGGGCCCGGATCTTCGACGGGTCGGCGCCCTCTTTGTCGATCTTGTTGACCGCCACCACGATCGGCACGTCGGCCGCCTGTGCGTGGTTGATGGCCTCCACCGTCTGCGGCATGACGCCGTCATCGGCCGCGACCACCAGGATCGCGATGTCGGTGGCCTTCGCACCGCGCGCACGCATGGCGGTGAACGCCTCGTGGCCCGGGGTGTCGATGAAGGTGATCGGCCGTTCGCTGCCGTCGTGTTCGACGGCAACCTGGTAGGCGCCGATGTGCTGGGTGATGCCGCCGGCCTCGCCCTCACGCACGCTGGCGTTACGGATGGTGTCGAGCAGTCGGGTCTTGCCGTGGTCGACGTGACCCATGACGGTGACGACCGGCGGGCGGACCTCGAGATCGTCCTCGCCGCCCTCGTCTTCGCCGTAGGTGAGATCGAACGACTCCAGCAGTTCGCGGTCCTCGTCCTCCGGGGACACCACCTGCACGACGTAGTTCATCTCGCCGCCGAGCAGTTCGAGCGTCTCGTCGCCCACGGACTGCGTCGCGGTCACCATCTCGCCGAGATTGAACAGTGCCTGCACCAGGGCTGCCGGGTTGGCATCGATCTTCTCGGCGAAGTCCACCAGCGATGCGCCGCGGGCGAGCCGGATGACCTCACCATTGCCGTGCGGCAACCGCACGCCACCGACGACGGGTGCCTGCATGTTCTCGTATTCGGCGCGTTTCGCCCGCTTTGACTTACGTCCACGCTTGGGCGCACCGCCGGGACGGCCGAACGCACCCGCCGCGCCACCGCGCTGGCCGGGACGACCGCCACCACCGGGACGACCTCGGAAGCCTCCAGCAGCCGCTCCGCCTGCGCCGCCACCACCGCCGGCGCCGCCGCCGCGGTAGTTACCGCCGCCGCCACCGCCGCCGGGACCGCCTGGACGACCACCTCCGCTGCCGCCGCCGGGACCACGGCCACCTGGACCGGGACGCGGGCCGCCGGGGCGACCGCCGCCGGCGCCGACACCCGGCCGGGGTCCGGCCGGACGTGGAGGCATATTGCCAGGCGACATGCCCGGGCGAGGGGCTCCCGGTCGCGGGGCACCTGGACGGGGTGCCTGCGGACGCGGAGCCGGCCGCTCGACCGGCGTCTGGGACGAGAAAGGATTGTTGCCGACGCGCGGTGCCCGCGCGGCGGGCTTGGGCGCCGGGCCGGGCCGGGGACCAGGCGTCGCACCCGGGGTCGGCGCAGGCTGAGCCGGGGGGGCGGCCGGCGGTGCCGCGGGTTGCGGCGTCGCTGCGGCTGCCGGGGGTGCCGCGGGCTCAGGGGGTGCTGCGGGTGCGGGCGGAGGCGCGGGCGCCGCCGGCTTGGGAGCGCCGGGCTTTGCGGCCGTCGCGGCAGCCTTGGCCGGCGCGCTGGCCGGCGAGCCATTGCCGCTTGCCGGGGCCTTGTCCGCGGCGGGTTTGCCGCCGCCGAAGGATTCGCGCAACCGGCGCGCAACGGGGGCCTCCACAGTGGAGGACGCGGATTTGACGAATTCGCCCTGATCGCTCAGTCGGGCGAGAACTTCCTTACTGGTGACACCGAGCTCTTTTGCCAACTCGTGTACACGGGCCTTACCTGCCACTACAACTCCTGTCTAGGAGGCGGCAGCGGTGGTCGGCGCCGCGCCTCGGGTTAGCTATGACGCATGGTCATCGAGACTTCACGGTGTGCTCATGTTCTTCGCTACCTGTCCTGTCGCCTTGGTGCGCGGCCACTTCAGCGCCTCGAACTGCGCTCAAATGCTCGTGCACCGCGGTGGTGTCCGGTGAACCGGTGATCCGTAACGCTCGGACGAATGCTCGCCGCCGGATCGCTGCGTCTAGACACTGCGGATCGAGGTGCAACCAAGCACCCCGCCCCGGCAGCTTTCTCGCGGTGTCAACGGTCACGGCATAGTCGCCATTCCCGCCGTCCGCAGCCACTACACGAAGCAGTTCGACGGCCAGCTCTCGCTTCCGGCAGCCGACGCACGTACGAACCGGTCCCTCTGGTCGTCTGTGCGGCGAAGCTGGAGTCTCGCGCTGGATCACGGTTCAGTCTAGCCATACCTGGTCGATGCACCTAAATGGCCGTCCGTGCCGATCAGTCGCGGCACCAACTGCGCGTCATCCAGCCGGTACAGCCTCGGCATCGCTGCGGATGTCGATGCGCCAGCCCGTCAGCCGGGCCGCGAGCCGGGCGTTCTGCCCTTCCTTGCCGATCGCGAGCGACAGCTGGAAATCCGGCACGACGACGCGGGCGGCGCGGGCGGCCTCGTCGATGACGCTCACCGACACCACCTTGGCCGGCGACAGCGCGTTGGCCACGAACTTCGCCGGGTCGGGGTCGAAGTCGATGATGTCGATCTTCTCGCCGGACAGCTCGCTCATCACGTTGCGCACCCGCTGGCCCATCGGGCCGATGCACGCCCCCTTGGCGTTGAGCCCCGAGACCCGCGACGTCACCGCGATCTTCGACCGGTGGCCGGCCTCGCGGGCGACTGCCACGATCTCCACCGAACCTTCGGCGATCTCGGGGACCTCCAGCGAGAACAGCTTGCGCACCAGGTTGGGGTGGGTGCGCGACAGCGTGATCAACGGTTCGCGGGCGCCGCGGCTGACGCCGACGACGTAGCAGCGCAGGCGGTCGCCGTGTTCGTAACGCTCCCCCGGCACCTGCTCGGCCGACGGGATGACGCCTTCGGAACCCTTGGTCTCGCTGCCCATGCGGACGACGACGAGGCCCCGCGCATTGGCTCGGGCATCGCGCTGGATGACACCGGCGACGATGTCACCCTCGCGGGCAGAGAACTCGCCGTAGTTCTTCTCGTTCTCGGCATCGCGCAACCGCTGCAGGATCACCTGACGCGCAGTGGTCGCGGCGATGCGGCCGAAACCCTCTGGTGTGTCGTCCCATTCGGAGATGACGTTGCCGTCTTCGTCGGTTTCCCGCGCCATCACCTGGACGACGCCCGTCTTGCGGTCGATCTCGATGCGCGCGTCCGCCTCGTGCCCCTCGGTGTGGCGGTACGCCGTCAGCAACGCTGACTTGATGGTCTCGACGACGACGTCGACCGAAATTCCTTTGTCAGCCTCAATGGCGTGCAACGCCGCCATGTCGATGTTCACCGCGGGCCCCCCTTCCCAGCTTGACCGGTCAGCTCCAACTCACGCTTGTTCGGAGGTGAAAACTCAACCTGTACAACCGCTTTGGCGATGTCTTCCATCGGTAGCTCACGGACCGACAGATCGGCACCACGCCCTTTACGTACCACCAATCGCACGGTGCCATCGCTGGTTTCACCCAATCTGCCAGTCAATTCGGCACCATCGGACAGCGTCAGCTCGACCTTGCGCCCGCGCGCGCGGCGGAAGTGCTTCTCGGTGGTCAGCGGGCGGTCCACTCCCGGCGAGGTGACCTCGAGGACGTATGGCGTCGCATCGCCGTCGAGGCGATCCAACAGTTCGGATGCGGATCGTGAGAGTGCGGCGGCCGAATCCAGATTCAGACCGTCGTCGCTATCGGCCACCACCGTGATGCGGGGCGGACGTGCGGCGGCGTCAATAGTGACGTCTTCGATGTCGTAGCCTGCGCGCGCGAATTCACCACCAAGCAGCTCGATGACCTGCTGCTGCGAAGGTAATCCCGCAGACCGCTCCGTCACGGCGAGCTCCTCATCTTGAATTGTTCGGACACAGGTTCGGCGTGTCCTGGCACGTGGACACTGAAACCGTCTTCCAACGATACGCCAGCGCCGCCGCGGCAACCGGCAAAAAGCGCGGTGGGCGTCGGCGGTCGCTGCAATGGCAAGATGTTGCACGTGCCGAGCCCGAACCCGACCGTCAGCAGGCGACGAGTGCTGATCGGCACGGCGGCCTTGGCATTGCTCGGCGCGTCGGTGGCCGCATGCGGTTCGTCGGAACCGCCCCCCGAGGTCGACGAGCTGGCCGCCCAACTCGAACGGGCCCGCACCGACAGCCAATTGGCAACCGAGGCGGCGGCCGCCGCGCGCGGCGACATCGTCGAAGCCTTGAACGCCGTCGCGTCCGAGCGAGCGGCGCACGCCCAGGCGCTGACCGACGAACTGGTCAGGATGCGCGGGACGGATGCGCCCACCGCCACCCCGACCAGCACGACGGCAGCGCCGGCCGCGGCCCCGACTGTGAAGGACGTGATCTCGGCGCTGAGGCAGTCCGCGGCCAGCGCGACCGAACTGGCGACCAAGATGTCGGGTTACCGAGCCGGCCTGCTGGGCTCGATCGCCGCGGCATGCACCGCGGCCTACACCGTGGCATTGGTTCCGCCGGGGCGCGCGCAATGACGTCCCCGGAACCGACACCCTCGACGACGACGTCGTCGCGGGCCGCCGAACCGACCAGCCCATCGCGGCCGCAGAACTCCGCCGACGCCGCGTTGTTCGACGCGATCGCGACGGCGCAGGCGTCGATCTACGGCTATGGGATCGTGTCGGCTCATTCCGCCCCCGACCTGAACTACCTCGTCTCGTCGTCGATGGCCGCGCACCGCAAAGAGCGCGAGGAGGCATTGGCGATGCTGCAGGCACGTTCCGTGGACGCCCCGCTGCCCGCGGCAGGGTACGAGTTGCCGATGGAGGTGGACAACCCCACCGACGCGGCCAATCTCGCGGTGCGAATGGAAGAAGACTCCGCGGTTGCGTGGCGGGCCGTCGTCGAACAGGCCACCGACGAGAAGGAGCGCGCGTTCGCGGTGGGCGCGCTGACGGATTGCGCGGTCAGGGCGGCACGATGGACCCGCGCTCTGGGCACGACACCGATCACGGTCGCCTTCCCCGGCGGCTCTGAATAAACCCCGCCTGGCGCGAGGGCGGCGCTCAGGTTCTCAGTGCCGTCGCAATGTCGTTGGCCGCGTTTTCGATTGAGATTTCCCGGTTTTCGCCGGTGAACCGGTTGCGTAACTCCACGACGCCGTCGGCCCAGCCGCGGCCGACCACCACGATCCACGGCACACCGAGTAGCTCGGCGTCCTTGAATTTGATTCCTGGCGAGGCTTTCCGGTCATCGAGCAGCAGCTCAAGACCTTGGGCGTCCAACGCGGTGGCCAGTTCCTCGGCGCCGGCGCGGGCGGCGTCGTCCTTGTTGGCGATGACGACGTGGAGATCGAACGGGGACACCGACGACGGCCAGCGCAGGCCCAGCTCGTCGTGGTGCTGTTCGGCGATCACCGCGACCAGCCGCGACACCCCGATGCCGTAGGACCCCATGGTCAGGCGCACCGGCTTACCGTTCTCGCCGAGCACGTCGGCCTCGAACGCGTCGGTGTACTTGCGGCCCAACTGGAATATGTGGCCGATCTCGATGCCGCGGGCCGACACCAGGGGTCCTGCGCCGTCGGGTGACGGATCACCGTCGCGTACCTCGGCCGCCTCGATCGTGCCGTCGGCGACGAAGTCCCGTCCGGCGACCAGGCCCACCACGTGCTTACCCGGTTCGTCGGCGCCGGTGATCCACGACGTGCCGTCGACCACCCTGGGGTCGACCAGGAACCGAACTTTGTTGGCCAGCAACGCTTTCGGGCCGATATAGCCTTTGGCCAGGAACGGGTGCTTGGCGAAGTCGGCGTCGTCGAGCAGCGCGTACTCGGCCGGTTCCAGCGCGGCGCCCAATCGCTTGTCGTCGACCTCGCGATCGCCGGGCACGCCGACGGCCAACAGCTCCCAGTCACCACCGGGCACCCGGGTCTTCAGCATCACGTTCTTGAGCGTGTCCGCGGCGGTGACCTCGCGGTCCAGCACCGAGTTGGCCCAAGCGACGAGCGTCGCGATCGTCGGCGTGTCCGGGGTGTCGTACACCGTGGCGTCGGGCTGACCCTCGATCGGCAGCGCATCCGGGACCGCCGTCGTGACGGCCTCCACGTTGGCGGCGTAGCCGGATTCATCGCAGCGCACGAACGTGTCCTCACCGATGTCGCTTTCGGCCAGGAACTCCTCGGACGCACTGCCGCCCATGGCGCCGGACACCGCCGAGACGATCACGTACTCCACGCCCAGCGTGTCGAAGATGCGTTGGTACGCAGCGCGATGCGCCTGATACTGCGTCCGCAGTCCGTCGTCGTCGACGTCGAACGAATACGAATCCTTCATGACGAACTCACGGCCCCGCAGGATGCCTGCTCGCGGGCGCGCCTCGTCGCGGTACTTCGTCTGGATTTGGAACAGCAGCAGCGGGAAATCCTTGTAGCTGCTGTACTCCCCCTTGACCGTCGTGGTGAAGAACTCTTCGTGCGTCGGCCCCAGCATGTAGTCGTTGCGTCTGCGGTCTTGCAGCCGGAAGACGCCGTCGCCGTATTCGGTCCAGCGGTTGGTGACCTCGTAGGGCGCCTTGGGCAGCAGCGCGGGGAACAGAATCTCCTGCCCGCCGATACGGTTCATCTCGGCGCGGACGACCGCCTCGATCTTGCGCAGCACCCGCAGACCCAGCGGCAGCCAGCTGTACAGCCCCGGGCCGATCGGGCGGACGTAGCCGGCCCTGATCAACAACTTGTGGCTGGCAACCTCGGCGTCGGCGGGGTCGTCACGCAGGGTGCGCAGGAACAGCTGCGACATGCGGGTGATCACAGCCGACAACCTTAGTGAGCGCTGTCGGGTGAGGTTGCCGCGGCCGCGTTACCCGTCGGCGCCGTCGTTGCCGTCAGAGCTGCCCGCGGTGCCGGTGGCGGTGCCGCCGGTTCCGCCGTCGCCACTCGGTGTGCCGCCGTCGCCACCGTCGCCGCCGAACGCGTGGCCGATGGGATTGGTGGCGTCACCGCCGTTGCCGCCGTCCCCGCCCCCGACCCCAGGACCACCATCGCCGCCGCGGCCGCCGTCCCCGCCGGTGGCTACTGGATTGGTGACGCCACTGCCGCCGCCGAAGCCACCGGCCCCGGCCCGGCCGCCGTCGCCACCATCGCCCGACGAAACGAAGCCGCCGTTGCCGGTGCCGCCGTCTCCGCCATCACCGCCGGAGGCGTTGCCGTCCGCGAAGACTCCTTCTGCGAAATCACCGTGCGAGGAGGCGTTTCCACCATCGCCGCCGCTGCCGCGCACCGCGTCGCCGCCGTCGCCACCGTCACCACCGACCGCGTCGCCCCTCGAGCTGACGACGCTGTTGCTACCGTTCCCGCCGTTTCCACCGCGGGTACCCATGCCGTCGCGGATGCCGCCGTCGCCACCGTCACCACCGCTGCCGCCGGTGGCAGTGGCGCCCAGGCCGGTGGTGGCTGCGATCAGGCCGGCGTTGCCGCCGTCGCCGCCCCAGCCAGAAGTGCTATCGCCGCCATTGCCGCCGCTGCCGGCGGTGGCGTCACCGTCGGTGGTTGCGGCGCTGCCGCCGTTGCCACCTTCGCCGCCGTCGAGCCCGCCGTCGCCGCCGTTGCCGCCATTGCCGCCGGTCGCGGGCCCGCGAAGGGTATTCTCGACCCGTTCGCCGTTGATGATTCTGATCGTGCCGGCGTTGCCGCCGTGGCCGCCGTCGCCGCCCACCCCGTTTGGTGCGGAACCACCGTTGCCGCCATCGCCGGCCGTCCCACCGGTGATCCCTGTGGCGTCGCCACCGATACCGCCGTAGCCCCCGTTACCCCGCAGCAGGCCTGCCGATCCGCCGTCGCCACCGTCCTGGCCGGGCCCACCGTTCGCGCCGTTGCCGCCGTTGCCGACAAGGATGCCGCCGTGTCCGCCGTTCTGGCCCGGCGCCACGCCATCGGCGCCGTTGCCGATGAGGAAGCCACCGGCGGCGCCAGCCGTCACGGCGTCGCCGATGAGCCAGCTCCGGGTCCGATCATGTTCAGCGGGTTGGCCTGAATCTGCGCCGGCAGGCCGAGGATGCGCGCGAGCACGAGGTCGGTATTGCCGATGAGCGCGAGCTGTTGGGTCCGCGCGAACGCCGGAGGGATGCGGTCCCTCGCGTCGGACACAGCGCTGGGTAAGCGCTCGCCGGTGGGCGTCGCGCCGGCGAGGGCGAGGGGCACCGACGCATTCGATGACGTACGCGCGGTGGACGCAGCGGCCGACGTGAGCCCGCTCGCCGAGGGCACGAACCCGGTCAGCGCGCCGAACAGACCTGCCCCCGACGAGTTCACCCCGCCACCTGACGCTCCGGTGGTCCATGTTCCAGTGACGGCGGTCAGCAGGGTGTTCGGCGTCGGGATCTGCAACCCGACCAGGGCCGGGGCCGTGCGCGCCAGCGCGGCCGGCTTGGCAGGCGCGACTGGCTCGGGCTGGGTTCCGGCCAGTGCGGCGCCGGCGGCAACCACGCTGCCGGTAGCCAACGCCGCGGTGAGCATCCGGAACTGGGTCGGTGACGACTTCCGTGCACGCTTCGACATGCCAGGGAGCGTAAATTCGCTGCGCCGGGCCGGCTGGAGTAGTCGGTTACCTCACCTTTGCCACGTCACCATCTCCGCAATGAGGTACGCGTCGTGCCGCCGCCGCAGCTGGACGGCGGTCCCAGTTAAAATTCGCCGGTGATCCGCCAGTGGCCCATGGTCGGGCGCGCCGAGGAACTCGCGGTGATCGCCGAGGCCACCGAACCGGCGGCAGATCGCTCCCGCGGAATCGTGCTCTCCGGCCCGGCGGGTGTCGGCAAGACGCGGGTCGCGCGCGAAGCCGTGGACAGGTGCAGTCGCCGTGGTACGCGCTCGCACTGGATCGTCGGCACCACATCGGCACGCAGCGTTCCGCTTGGCGCATTTGCCGACATCGCCAGCGACTTCGGCCCCGACCCGCTGCGGCGGGTCCGCGAAGTGATCGACGGCGTCGTCGGCGACGCCCAGCACAGCGACGTGGTCATCGGCGTCGACGACGCGCATCTGTTGGACGACCTTTCGGCGTTCACCGTCCACCAACTCATCACACGCCGTCTTGCCACGGTCATCTTGACGATCCGCTCGAAAGAACAGACTCCCGATGCCATCACCGCCATCTGGAAAGACCATCATCTCGAACGCCTTGAACTACAACCTTTATCGCCGTCAGAGATCGGCAGCCTGGTGGGCCAGGTGCTCGGCGGTCCGGTCGATTCCTTCAGCGCACAACGCCTTTGGCAGTACACCCAAGGCAATGCGCTGTACCTTCGGCATCTGCTTGACAACGAGGTGCGTGCCAACCGGATGACGCTGCGCTCGGGGGTGTGGCTGTGGGACGGGCATCCTCGGCTGTCCTCCACGCTGGCCGAGTTGCTCGAGGCCCGGATCGCGCAGGCGCCGGATGCGGTCCGCGATGTACTCGGCGCACTCGCCGTGGCCGAGCCCTTGGAGAGCGACATCCTGGAGACCATCGCCGACTCCGATGCGCTGGCCCAAGCCGAATCACTCGGGCTGATAAGCGTCGACACCAGCGTGCGTCCCACCTCTGTGCGGCTGGCTCACCCCATGCTGTGCGACGTCACGCACACCGGCACCGTGCAGATGCGGCGACTCCGCGGACGGATCGCCACCGAGCTCGCCCGAAAAGACTCCGTCGACCCCAGACAGTTGGTGCGGCGCGCAGCGCTGATGATCGACTCGAACCTCGCGCCCGACATCGCAGTTCTTCTCGCCGCGGCGTCGGCCGCCATGCAACTCGGCGACCTGCGGCTCGCAGAGACCTTGGCCGAGCGGGCCGTGTCAGTCGGCGGCGGACTGGAAGCCAAGCTCATCGAAGCGATGGCAATCACGTGGCAGGAGCGTGGGACTGACTCGGAGGCCATCCTGGCCGAACTCGCCGGCGAAACGGAGGCCCCGATCCGAGCGCAGATCGCCATTCTGCGCGCGATGAACTTCGCCGCCAGCCTCGGTGACGTCGCGAGCGCCGAACGAGAACTCGCTGAGGCGGTGCCCGGTGACGATGAAGGGGCGCAAGCGATTTCCAGCGCAGTACGGGCGTTCATCGACCTCGTGCGCGGGCACTCCGCCGCCGCTGCCGAGCGAGCCGCTGAAATACTCGCCGATCCACCCGCCAGCGGTATGGCTCGGATGTTTCTGATCTGGACGGTGGTTTCCGGACTGGGCGATCTCGGCCGCATCGACGAGTTCGAACCAACGGCGGAGTCGGGATACCGGCTGGCAGAGACGTCCGCGGAGGCCTCGCATCTGCGCCTTCCGCTAGCGACATTCCAAGTCACCGCGTACTGGCTCGCAGGCGCACTTACCAAGTCCGACAACATGATCGAGGAAATCCGAGGCGACACGATCGACGTTCCGTTCCAGCAGTCCTGGCGCAGTTTTTTCACCGCCATGTCGGCGATTGGTCACGGCGATCTCCCGGTGGCCCAACTCTCGCTGCAAGAGACGGTCGCGCACCTGGAAAGCGGTGGCCTTGGCCAGATGTTGAAGGCCTTCGCCCGATCATGGCTAGCCACCGTGACGGGTATGGCCGGCAACGCAATCGACGCGCGACGTGAGTTCACCGCGCTTGAGTGGTGGGATCGGGACACTGACGCACGCAAGTGGGACTCGGCGAAATCGATTGCCGAGGCCTGGGTATGTGCCGCCGAAGGCGCCACCACGACGGCGATTTCGATCATCCGGGACGCCGCCGAGCGCGAGCGCAGCCTGCGCCGACCCGCCTGGGAGGTGATGCTGTTGCAGACAGCGACCCAATTCGGCGACCGCACCACGGCCGCACGGCTGGCCGAACTGGCCAACGACGTCGCCGGACCTCGTGCGGCCGCCGCTGCAACCCACGCTGCCGCTCTGGCCGCCGAGGATGGCGACGGCTTGCTCGGCGCGTCCCGCCACTACGAAGAATTCGGTGACCGACTCGCTGCGGTCGACGCCGCGGCCCAAGCCGTCGTCATCTATCAGCGGAGCGGATTACGCGGTTCGGCAATGAACGCGTCCGCCACCGTCGAGCGCCTCGCCGCACAGTGCCAAGGCGTCCGAACCCCGGCTCCGCGCGCCGCAGCCACGCCTAAACTATTCACCGACCGACAGCACGAGATCATATCGCTTGCCGCACAAGGGCTTTCGAATAAGGAAATCGCTGATCGCCTCACGATGTCGCGACGGTCTGTCGAAGGTCACCTGTTCCGCGCCTCGCAACGTGTCGGGGCCAACAGCCGTGAACAGCTGATCGCCATTCTGCACGGGCGCTGAAGAAAGCTGCCACGACCGGCGCGCGCTTAGAGCTCGCCCGCCTCCACCGCCTCGCGGGTGTGCTGGGCGGCCGCGATCTGGCGTGCCGAGAATCCGATCCAGAACGCCGTGACGCCGACGATCACCGCAACGCCCGCCACCCAGAGCAACGAGTAGGTGTAGCCGTAGCCCAGCGCATCAAGCTGCGCGGGGGTCATGTCCTTGACCGGTCCCGTCGTGCCGCCGAGATAGAGCGTGCGGGAGGTCTGCACCGCCTGGATCACGACCAGCACCACCGGACCACCGAGGTTCTGCACCATCAGCGTGATCGACGACACCGGGCCGATCTCCTTCGGTCCCACCCCGGCGATCGCACACAACGGGAGGATCACCGCGATCGCACCGATGCCGAAGCCACCGACGATGACGAGTCCGAACAGGTCCGGAAAGTACGGGACGTCGCGGTCCAGCGTCGAGCCGTAGAGCATGGCGGCGAGCACGAACAACCCGCCGCCGAGGATCAGCCAGCGCGGCGCGACATGTGGCGCGAGCTTGGCCGCGACGATGCTGCCGATGCCGAACGCGACCGCAAACGGGATGAAACTCACGCCCGCGCGCAGCGGTGAATAGCCGAGCACATCCTGCACGAGCAGGCCGACCATCACGCTGAGCGTCAACATGACGCCGCCCGCGAGGAACAGCGAGATGAAGGTCATCACGCGGTTGCGGTTGTCGAACACCGAGAACGGCACGATCGGGTGGTCGGCGGTGCGTTCGACGATCAGGAACGCGAGGAAAAAGATCGCCGAGGCGACGCCTGCGCCGATGACCCACGGGTCGACCCAGCCGCGCGGTGGGCCCTGCGTGAACACCAGCACCGCCGAGGTGCAGCCCAGGGTGGCCAGGATGGCGCCGGTGACATCGAGTTTCAGCCGTTCGTGATGGGTCTCGTTGATCTTCAGGACGGCGACGATGATGATCACGATCCCGATGGGGATGTTGATCAGGAACGCCAAGCGCCACGAGATGACGGTCAAGCCGCCGCCGAGCACCAGCCCGAGCACCGAACCGATCCCCTGCATCGCGGCAGACACCGCCATCGCGCGATTACGGGCCTGCCCGACCGCGTACGTCGTCGCAATCAGGGCCAGGCCCGTCGGAGCGGCGATCGCCGCACCGGTGCCCTGCACTGCACGCGCGACGATCAGCGTGACGCCGTCGGTGGACAGCCCGCAGACCAACGACGCGATCGTGAACACGCCGACACCGGACAGGAACGCGCGTTTGTGGCCGATGGCGTCGCCGATGCGCCCGCCGAGCAGCAGCAGTCCACCGAAGGCGAGGACGTAAGCGGTGATGACCCAGCTCTTGCCAGGGTCGGAGAGGCCGAGATCGGCCTGCATCCGCGGCAGCGCGACGATGACGATGGTGCCGTCGAGGGTCGACATGAGCTGCATGCCGGTGATCGCGATGATCGCCGGGCCCAACACCGATGACGACAGCGGTGTGGTGGCCCGGTCCGACATGCCCTCGTTGAACGCCGAGGAACCGCCCACCGCAGACATGGCTTGCCAGCCTACCCACCGGAGAATCGGGTGTAGTCAGTTGCGGTGTGCGCGACCAACTACACCGAAGTCACAGCTCTCCCTGGTCGATCGCGTCCTTGACTTCCTGCGCGTGCGCCACCTGCGCCGCGGTGTAGCCGATGAACAGGGCGACGGCGCCGACGATGATCGCGACCGCGGCGACCCACAGCAGGCCGTAGGTATAACCCTGATCCAGGGCGTGCAACTGCGCGGCGTCCATGTCCTTGACCGGGCCGTTGGTACCGCCCAGGTAGAGCGTGCGCGACGTGATGACGGCCTGGATGATGGCCAGCACGACCGGACCGCCGAGGTTCTGCAGCATCAGCGCGATCGCCGACACCGGGCCGATCTGGTCGAAGCCGACGCCGGCGATCGCCGACAGCATCAGCGGGACCACGATCATCCCGATGCCCAGGCCGCCGATCGTGATCGGGATGACCAGGTTCGGGAAGTACGGGATGTTGGCATCCAGCGTGGAGCCGTAGATCATCGCACCGAGCACCAGCACGCCACCGGCGATCACCAGCCACCGCGGCGGGAACTTCTGCACCAGCTGCGACGACACGCCGAGGCCGATCCCGAGCGCGACCACGAACGGAATGAACCCGACGCCTGCCCGCAGCGGGCTGTAGCCCATGACGTCCTGGACGTACAGGCCGATCAGCACGGTCAGCGTGAACATCACACCGCCGGCGAGGAACACCGCGGCGAACGTCGCAACGCGGTTGCGGTCCTTGAACAGTTCCAGCGGCATCACCGGGTTCTCGGCGGTGCGCTCGACGTAGACGAACGCCAGCAGGAACGCGCAGGCGGCCAGACCGGAGCCGATGGTCATCGGCGACACCCAGCCCTGCTCGGGCCCCATCGAGAACGCGAACACCGCGGCGGTGCAGCCGAGTGTGGCCAGGATCGCGCCGGTGGCGTCGAGCTTCAGCCGCTCACGGTGGGTTTCGCGCAGCGTCTTGCGGGCCAGGTGGATCATCAGCAGCCCGATGGGGATGTTGATCAGGAATGCCCAGCGCCAGGACACCTCGGTCAGCGCGCCGCCGACGATGAGGCCCATGACGGATCCGATGCCCGTCATGGCGGCGAAGATCGCAGTCGCGGCGTTGCGCGCGGGTCCCTTCGGGAAGGTGGTCGCGATCAGCGCAAGGGCGGTCGGCGATGCGATCGCCGCGCCCACACCCTGCAGCAACCGAGCGGTGACCAGGGTCGCCTCGTTCCAGGCGAGACCGCACAGCACCGAGGCGATGGTGAACAGCGTGACGCCGACGATGAAGGTGCGTTTGCGCCCGATGACGTCGCCGAGGCGGCCACCGAGCAGCATCAGCCCGCCGAACGTCAGGACGTATGCGGTGATGACCCAGCTGCGCCCGGCATCGGAGAGGCTCAGCTCGTCTTGGATCTTAGGAAGCGCGACGATCGCGACGGTGCTGTCCATGGTGGCAAGCAGCTGCATGCCACCGATCGCGATGACCGCGGCGATGAACCGCCGCGAGGGCAGCCAAGCCGGGTACCTGCCGGTTCGCTCCTGGCCGGGGTAGCCCACATTCATAGGTAACGACCGGTTTGCCCCGCCTTCGGCGTCGCGAAACATGGCTGCCCGCTCGGCGTCATTGAGAGCCGTCATGCGGGTTACCTTACAGTAATCTTAAGAATCCTTTAACCGCCGAAGGCCGCGACGGGGCCGATCACGATGATCGCCGGGGGGCGCACGCCGTCTTCGCGGATGCGTTCGGCGGCGTCGCCGAGGGTTGCTCGCATGGTCCGCTGCGCCGCCGTGGTGCCGTGTTGTACGACCAGGACCGGCGTTTCTGCAGGTCGCCCACCGTCCAGCAGTACCTTGGCGAACTGCTCGATGCGCTCGACCGCCATCAGCAACACGATCGTGCCCGACATCTGGGCCAGCGCATTCCAATTCACTAACGATTCGGGGTGGTCAGGCGCAACATGCCCGCTGACCACGACGAACTCGTGTGTGACGCCTCGATGTGTGACGGGAACGCCCGCCAGCGCGGGCACTGCTATGGCACTTGTCACACCCGGCACAACGGTGACGGGAATCCCGGCGTCGGCGCACGCGATCACCTCTTCGTAGCCCCGCGCGAACACGAACGGATCGCCGCCCTTGAGTCGCACCACGAACTTGCCGGCCCTGGCCCGGTCGACGAGCACCTCATTGATGGCGTCCTGAGCCATGGCGCGCCCATACGGGATCTTGGCGGCGTCGATGACCTCGACGTGCGGCGAGAGCTCGGCGAGCAGTTCCGGCGGCGCCAGGCGATCGGCGACGACGACGTCGGCCTGGGCCAGCATGCGCCTGCCGCGCACGGTGATCAGTTCGGGATCGCCGGGCCCGCCGCCGACCAACGCCACCCCACCGGGCAGCACACCCGGCGTCTCGCCGGCGATGAGCCCCTGCTGCAAGGCCTCGTGGACAGCCGACCGGATCGCGGCGGACCGGCGGTGGTCTCCACCTGCGAGCACCCCGACGGCCAGGCCCTCGTACTCGAACGAGGCGGGGGTCACCGCGGTGCCCTCGCGCGCGACGTCGGCCCGCACACAGAAGATCCGGTTCCGTTCGGCCTCGGCGACGACGGCGGCATTGACGGCCGGATCGTCGGTCGCCGCGATCGCGTACCAAGCGCCGCTCAGATCGCCGTCACGAAACTCTCTGATTTCCAACGTGATTCCATCCATCGCCTCGACCGCCGGAGTGGCGCTGCGGGAGATGACGTGCACGTCGGCGCCGTTGGCCACCAGCAGCGGGAGTCGCCGTTGCGCCACGGTGCCGCCCCCGACGACGACGACCTTCCTGCCGCCAAGGCGCAGGCCGACGAGGTAGGCGTTCTCGGTCACCCGCCGAGTTTAGAGGTTGCGGTGGCTGGAGTAGAAACTCGACTCCGCCGCGGCGACGAAGCGCGATACCGCTTGCGGGTGTGCGGCCGGATGGGTATGTAGGTAGCTTGCGTGCACACCGCCGTCTACCGCACCGTCCTCGGTCCGTGTGGCGGGGCGGTCGCCGAACACCCAGGCTGGTGCATAGTCTTTGGTGAATTCCACTGCAGTGCGGTGGAATTCGTGACCGACAGTACGGTCCCCGATTTCGTACAGCGGCGATTCGGCCACCGCGACGGCGTTGCGGTAACCCAGCGTCAGGCGGTCGGTGAAGCGTGCCGAGCCGGACAGCACACCGCACATCGGCTGACCGTCGAGATCGTTGACCAGATAAGCCAGCCCGGCACATTCGGCGTGCACCGGTGCACCGGATGCGGCGAGGCTCCTGATCTGTTGCCGCACAACCTCATTGCCCGACAGTTCGGTACCGAATTGTTCCGGGAAGCCGCCGGGTAGGACGAGTGCGGCGGTCCGCGGCGGCAGCGATTCGGTCAGCGGGTCGAATGCCACGACGTCGGCGCCGGTTCCCAGCAGCAGTTCGCGGTGCTCGGCGTAACCGAAGCTGAACGCCTTGCCCGCGGCGAGCGCCACCGTCACGTCTTCCGTGACGGAACCGCCTGCCGCGGGATCCCAGGGCTCGTCGGCGACTCGGCTGGCCGCGATCTCGGTGATCGCCGTCAAGTCGACGTGACGTTCGACACGGCCGATCATCGCCTCCACCGCGGTACGGGCCCGGATGCCGTGCTCGACGGCGGTCACGAGGCCGAGATGTCTTGACGGAACGGATAACTCGTCGACCCTGGGGATGGCGCCCAAGACCGTCAGTCCGGCGTGCTCGCACGCCTGCCGCAGCACCTCCTCGTGGCGCGTTGACCCGACACGGTTGAGGATGACGCCGGCGACCCGGATCGTCGAGTCGAACGTCGAGAAGCCGTGCAGCAGTGCCGCGGCGCTGTGGCTCTGGCCACGCGCGTCGACCACCAGGATCACCGGCGCACCGAGCAGGGCCGCCACGTGCGCGGTGGACCCTTCGGCGATACCCGTGAAGCCGTCGGCGATCCGCCCGTCGAACAGGCCCATCACGCCCTCGACGACCGCGATGTCGGCCGCGGCGCTGCCATGCCGATACAGCGGGCCGATGCGATGTTCGCCGACAAGCACCGGGTCGAGGTTGCGGCCAGGGCGCTGTGCTGCCAGTGCGTGGTATCCGGGGTCGATGAAGTCCGGCCCGACCTTGAACGGGGCGACGGAGTGGCCCGCTTTCCGGAGGGCGCCCATCAAACCCGTTGCCACAGTAGTCTTTCCACCGCCGGATGCCGGGGCGGCGATCACCACGGCGGGGGTACTCACCATTCGATGCCCTTTTGGCCCTTGCGGCCGGCGTCCATCGGATGTTTGACCTTGGTCATCTCGGTGACGAGGTCGGCGGCGTCCAGCAGTTTCTGCGGGGCGTCGCGGCCGGTGATGACCACATGCTGGGTGCCGGGTCTTCGCGTCAGCACCTCGATCACCTCGTCGACGTCGATCCAGCCCCACTTCAGCGGATAGGTGAACTCGTCGAGGACGTAGAAGTCGTGGCGTTCCCCGGCGAGGCGGCGGGTGATCTCTGCCCAGCCGTCGGCCGCGGCGGCCGCGTGATCGTCCTCGTTGCCGTGCTTACGCGACCACGACCAGCCCGCACCCATCTTGTGCCATTCGACGGCGCCGCCGACCCCGTGCTCGTCGTGCAGCCGGCCCAGCTGGCCGAAGGCCGCCTCTTCGCCGACCTTCCACTTGGCGCTCTTGACGAACTGGAACACCGCCACGGAAAAGCCCTGATTCCATGCCCGCAATGCCATCCCGAACGCGGCGGTCGACTTGCCCTTGCCGGTACCGGTGTGCACCGCGAGCAGTGGAGCGTTGCGCCGGGCGCGGGTGGTCAGCCCGTCCTCGGGAACGGTGGCCGGTTGACCCTGAGGCATGGGTACTCCCTCCCCTGACTTCGTTGTGGGCCCGTAACTAGGCGGCGGTGCGAACAAGGTCGGTGAGGTTGTCCGCGCGCAGGTGCGCCAGCCGCACCGCGGGAGCACCCAGGTAACCGGCCAGTTGCTCGGCCAGACCCAATCGCACATAGGAAGTCTCGCAGTCGACCACCACGGCGGTCGCACCTTCGGCCACCAGCCGAGCGGCCGCCTCCCGTGCGCGCCCAAGCGGATCAGGACCGCCGGTGGCTCGGCCGTCGGTCAGCACCACCACCAAACTGCGGCGTGCCCGGTCGCGTGCCTTCTCCCGGACCACCACGTCACGCGCGGCCAGTAGGCCTTGCGCCAATGGAGTTTTGCCGCCGGTGTCGAAACGGGCCAGCCGGCGGCTCGCGATGTGCACCGACGACGTCGGCGGCAGCAGCAGCCGGGCATCGGTCTGGCGGAACGTGATGACGGCGACCTTGTCGCGCCGCTGATACGCGTCGCGCAACAGCGACAGAGCGGCGCCGCTGACCGCCGACATCCGGTCGCGGGCGGCCATCGATCCCGACGCGTCCACGACGAAGATCACCAGATTGCCTTCTCGCCCTTCCCGAACGGCGTGCCGCACATCGTCCACCGTCGGCCGCGCACGCCCGGGCACCCGCTGGTGTTCGGCCGCGGCGAGCAGCGTCCCGAACACGTGCAGTCCGTGTCCCTCGTTTGCGCGGGTGGTCGACGAGATGACGGTTCCGGCCCGGTTGCGTGCCCGGGATCTGCGTCCAGGCGCCCCGTCCCCCACGCCGGGAACGACGAGCGTCCGCGTGCGGAACACCGCGGACGGCGGTGCGCTGGGTCGCGTGGATGAGCTCGAATTTCCCTGTGGCGCAGCCTGATCTGATGACTCATTGGGCGAGGTTTCGCCGCCACCGGGCGGGTCGGGCTCCGGCTCAGGGTCGGCAGACTCCCCCGCCTGTTGCATCGCTTCATCGAGCTGTCCGGGATCCAGACCGGGATCGTCGAACGGGTCGCGACGCCGCCGGTGCGGCAAGGCGAGTTCAGCCGCTACCCGGATGTCCTCCTCGGCAACCGTGTCGGCACCGCGCCACGCGGCGTGCGCAACCGCCGTCCTGGCCACCACCAGATCGGCGCGCATACCGTCGACGTCGAACGCCGCGCAGAGGGCCGCGATACGTCGTAACTCGCTGTCCGGCAAGCTCACCGAGCTCAACCTGGCGCGCGCCGCGGCAATGCGGCCGACTAGTTCGGCGTCGGCCTCGGCGTAGCGTTCGGCGAACCCGGCCGGGTCGGCCTCGAAAGCCATCCGTTGCCGGACGACTTCGACCCGTACATCGACATCACGGGAGGCGTGCACGTCGACGGTCAGGCCGAACCGGTCGAGCAACTGGGGACGTAGTTCGCCCTCTTCGGGATTCATGGTCCCGACAAGGACGAACCGCGCGTCGTGGCTGTGCGAGACGCCGTCGCGCTCGACGTGCACCCGCCCCATCGCGGCGGCGTCGAGAAGCACGTCGACGAGGTGGTCGTGCAGCAGATTGACCTCGTCGACGTAGAGAACTCCGCCGTGCGCACGGGCCAGCAGCCCGGGCGAGAACGCATGCTCACCGTCGCGCAGCACCTTCTGCAGATCGATCGAGCCGACGACGCGGTCCTCGGTCGCCCCGATGGGCAATTCGACCAGCGCGGCGCCGTCCACCGCAGCCAGCACCGCGGCCAAGCCGCGCACGGCTGTCGACTTCGCCGTGCCTTTCTCGCCGCGGATCAGCACGCCACCGATCTCCGGGCGCACCGCACACAGCAGCAGCGCCAGGCGCAGGCGGTCGTGGCCGACGATCGCGCTGAAGGGGTAGACCGTCATGACTTGACCATGGGGACGTGCGGGATGCCGTCGTCGAGGAATTCGGCCCCGTCGCGGACGAATCCGTGGTGGGCGTACATCTCTTCGAGGTAGGTCTGCGCGTTGATGCGGCACGGGTAATCGCCGACCTCGGCGAGGGCCGCCTGCAGCAGCCGGGTGGTGTGCCCCTGGCCGCGCGCCTCTCGCTTGGTGCAGACGCGGCCGATGCGAAAGCCCTTCTGGCCGCCGGGATGTTCTTCCATCAGCCGCAGTGTGCAGATGACCTCTCCGTCGGCCCCTTCGAGCCAGAAGTGGCGGGTCTCGGTGAGCAGGTCGCGCCCGTCCAGTTCCGGGTACGGGGTGGCCTGTTCGACGACGAAGACCTCGACGCGCAACTTCAACAGTTCGTAGAGCGTCGCGGCGTCCAGATCCTTGGCCCAGCTTCGGCGTAGCGCGACCGTCATCGGGCGCTCACCGCCCCGACATGGTCCTCGACCACCGAGTCCACGGCTACCTGCGGGTCAGCCACCCGATCGATCATCCTCCGTGCTCGGTTTGGTCCTGCTTGGCGGATTTCAGGTTAGCCGCGGCCATCTCTGGCCGTCGCCCCAGGTGGGCCGCGAGCCGCGACTAAGCTCATCTGGGTGACCGAGTGGACGGCGGATGTGCTGGCTGGCTACCGGCAACAGACGTTCGAGTTGGGGCCCGACCCCGACGGAGAAGGGCTGCTGGCCGCCACGCTGGTGCGCCGCGGCGACGTCAACCCGTCGGCCACCCGTGCCGTGCTGGTGGTACACGGTTTCACCGACTATTTCTTCCACACCGAACTGGCGGATCACCTGGCCGATCGCGGGTTTGCGTTCTACGCGCTGGATCTGCACAAATGCGGGCGATCGTGGCGGGAGGGCCAGACACCTCACTTCACCACCGACCTGGCCCGCTACGACAAGGAACTGATCCGCGCGTTGGGCGTGATCAACGCCGAGACGTCGGCCGATGTGCTCGTTTACGGGCACTCCGCGGGCGGGCTCATCGTGTCGTTGTTCCTGGACCGCCTGCGCAGTAACGGAATGACGCAGCGCAACCGCGTCGCCGGGTTGGTGCTGAACAGCCCCTGGCTGGATCTGCAGGGTCCGGCATTCCTGCGCGCGGCTCCCACCGGCGCGGCAATCGCGGCGCTGTCCCGAGTTCGAAAGAAGACCGTGGTGCGCGCGCCGGTCCCCGAGGGCGGGTACGGCTCGACGCTGCACCGCGACTACTCGGGCGAATTCGACTACGACCTCAGATGGAAGCCCATCGGCGGATTTCCGGTGACGTTCGGCTGGATTCACGCGATCCGGCGCGGCCACGCCAAACTGCACCGCGGGCTCGACGTCGGTGTGCCCAACCTGATCCTGCGCTCCGATCGCAGCGTGCGCGAGGTGTCCGACCCGGACGTCATCCAGCGCGGTGACGCCGTGCTCGACGTACATCAGATCGCCCGCTGGGCCGGCTGCATCGGCAACCGGAGCACCGTCGTGCCGATCACCGACGCCAAGCACGACGTGTTCCTGTCCGTTCCCGAGGCGCGCCAGGCCGCCTACGACGAATTGGACCGCTGGCTCGACGCTCACGTTGCGGGTTCGACGACGCAACCCGACCGAGGGGTGACCCGATGACTCACTTCGACATCGCAATCATCGGAACCGGTTCGGGCAACTCGATCCTCGATGAGCGCTACCACGACCGACGGGTGGCGATCTGCGAACAGGGTGTGTTCGGCGGGACGTGCCTCAACGTTGGCTGCATCCCGACCAAGATGTTCGTCTACGCCGCCGGGGTCGCCCAAGAGGTAAGGGAGTCATCACGTTACGGCATCGACGCCCATCTCGACGGGGTGCGCTGGCCGGACATCGTGTCCCGAGTGTTCGGCCGCATCGATCCGATCGCAGACGGCGGCGAGAACTATCGGCGGTCCTCACCGAACGTCGAGGTCTTCGGTAGCCACGCGCGTTTCGCGAAAACGAAGCCCGACGGCCGCTACGCCTTGCGCACCGACGACGGCGACGAATTCACCGCCGACCAGGTGGTGATCGCGGCGGGCTCCAGAGCCATCGCGCCCGACGCCGTCACGGCGTGCGGGGTGAGCTATCACACCAGCGACACCATCATGCGCATCGCGGACGTGCCCGAGCACTTGATCATCATCGGCGGTGGTTTCATCGCCTGCGAGTTCGCCCATATCTTCTCGGCGCTCGGCAGCCACGTGACGCTGATGATCCGCGGCAGCACCCTACTGCGCGGCCACGACGACGACATCGCCATGCGGTTCACCGACATCGCGTCGAGGAAATGGGAGATCCGCAATCACCACGAGCTGGCCGACGCGCACAACGTCGGCGGCGGTGTCGAGGTCACCTGCACAGACGGCTCGAAGGTGCGGGGCGACGCGCTGCTCGTCGCCACTGGCCGCGTTCCCAACGGCGATCGGCTCGACGCCGAACTGGCCGGTGTCAAGGTCAATGCCAATGGACAGGTCGTCGTCGACGAGTTCCAGCGCACCACTGCGCGCAATGTGTTCGCACTCGGCGACGTGTCGTCGGACTATCAGCTCAAGCATGTGGCCAATCATGAGGCGCGCCGCGTGAAACACAATCTCCTGCAGGACTGGGACGACACCGATGCGCTCATGCCGTCCGACCATCGCAATGTGCCCTCGGCTGTCTTCACCGACCCGCAGATCGCGAGCGTAGGGCTGACTGAAAACCAAGCGCGGGCAAAAGGTTTGAATATCAGGGTCAAGATCCAGGACTACGCCGACGTCGCGTACGGCTGGGCCATGGAGGATACGACGGGGATCGCCAAGATCATCGTCGATGACGACAGCGGCCTGATACTCGGCGCGCACATCATGGGACACCAGGCGTCGTCGCTGATTCAGCCGTTGATCCAGGCGATGAACTTCGACCTGGCGGCACAGGACATGGCGCGCGGCCAGTACTGGATCCATCCCGCGCTGCCCGAAGTGATCGAGAATGCGCTGCTGGCGCTCTGCGGCGAACCGCCCTGGCCGCCGTCCAAGCGCCATTGACCGCCCCCGTGGTGGCGGGCTCGGTGGTGCAGTCGGCACCGTTGGGCCGGAATATGCAGCGAGTGGTCATTCATGCCCCCGAGCTGAGCCTCCTGCAGCTGCCGCGGTTCGGGGACACCGCGCTCGGAATCTACTTCGGCACCAACGATGATGACGGTCAGGCGGCCCGGACCTACTCCGTCCGGGAGCACGACCCGTCGGCCTGCCGCGTCACCGTTGACGTCGTCCTGCACGTCGGTGATCGCACCGCCCGCGGTGGTGCGGCGGCGGGAATGCGGTGGGCGACCGGCGCCGCGCCCGGAGACCGTGTCGAACTCGCCCACGCCAAATCCCGGTTCCGGCCCCCACGTGATGCCGATCGCCACGTCCTCGTCGCCGACCTTGCGGGATTGCCCGCGCTCGCGCGGCTGATCGAACAGCCCGCGCACAGCAACACGGTCGCGATCGTGGAGGTGCCCGACGAGGACGACCTCGACTACCTGCCCAAGCACGCCACGGTGCGGCTCGTCAGCTCCGTCGGCACCGGAAACGGTGTGGCGGACAGCGCTTTGGCGCGCCTGGTTGCGCGCAACTGCCCGGCGATCGGCCCAGGATACTGCTGGTTCGCAGGTGAGGCGTCCGAGGCGCGCAAAATCCGCAAACTGCTGCGCCACGAGTACGGTTGGACCGCTGATCAATTGGACGTCGTCGGCTACTGGCGACGTGATGCGCAGGCGTGGTCGGCGCGCTTCGCAGCCCACGGCCCCCGGATGTACTCGATCTACGAGCAGGCGATCGCCGAAGGCAAGAGCGAGAAGGTCGCGCTCGAGGAGTTCGACGATGCGTTGGAGCGGCTCGGGCTTTGAGCCGCGTCCTGCGTGAGTCCATGCTCGGTGGTCTCAACGACCTTTGACCGAGAAGCCCCACGGCAGCTCGAGGCGATGCGCGGCAAGCAATTCCGAATCGGACAGAATGTCGGTGATCGCGCCGTCCGCGACGATGGAGCCGCCGTCCATCACCACGGCCCGGTCGCACAGCTGAGCCGCATAGGGCAGGTCATGGGTGACGATCAACATGGTGGCGTTCAGCCCCGAGAGCGTCTCGGCCAGTTCGCGCCGCGCGACCGGATCCAGGTTCGCCGAGGGCTCGTCGAGCACGAGAATGTCCGGCTGGCAGGCCAGCACGGTGGCCAATGCGGCCCTGCGCCGCTGCCCCGCCGACAGATGGGTAGGACTGCGGCCAGCGTCTTCGGTCATCGACACGACCTCCAGCGCGCTTGCCACCCGCGCGGCGAGCTCCTCACCGCGCAGCCCGAAATTCGCCGGACCGAATGCGACGTCCTGCGCGACCGTCGGCATGAACAACTGGTCGTCGGGATCCTGGAAGACCAGGCCAACGCGCCTGCGGATGTCGTGAAGGCTCTTGCGGTTCAGCGGGATTCCGCTGATCTGCACCGACCCGGTGGTCGCGGTCAGGACACCGTTGAGATGCAACATCAACGTCGTCTTGCCCGCCCCGTTGGGGCCGAGCACCGCGACCCGCTCGCCATCGGCCACCTCGAGGTCGACGCCGTCGAGGGCCACATGTCCGTCCGGATAGACATGGCGCAGCGCCTCGACGCGGATCGCGCTCACTGCGTCACCCACGCCGCTACCGATACGACGACCGCGGCGGCAGCCGGCAGCATCGCCACCATCCACTGGGACGCCATAGCCCTCGGCGGGGCACCGATCACCGCGAGATCCGGTGCCCTACCATCGAATCCACGTGACAGCATCGCGGCGTACACCCGCTCGCCGCGTTCGTAGGAGCGCAGGAACAACGCTCCGATGCCAGTCGCGATCGCACGCGCCTGATGCAGTGCCCGCGGCGAGTCACCGCGCGCGATCCTGGCCATCCGCATACGGCTCACCTCGGCCGCGAGCAGGTCGATGTAACGGATCATCAGCACCAGCACCGATGTCACCACCGCGGGAACAGCCAGCCGGCTCAGCGCGGCGGGTAGCTCGGTTGCGGATGTGGTGGCAGCGAGGGTCAACGCGGCCGCGACACCGAGTGTGCCCTTGACGACGATGCCCCACGCCGCCCACAGTCCGGCTACCGAAAGCTGCAGTCCCGCAACATCGATGCGCTGCCCACCCTCGGCGAACGGCAAAAGGACGGCGAGCACCAGAAACGGTGCCTCGATCAGCATGCGCGGCAACACCCACCGCAGCGGTATCCGCGCGAGACGCCACGTCGCGACGATGATCGCGGCATAGATCGCAAACGGCCAGAACATTTCCCGGGGCGTGGCGACGACGGCGAGCACGAACACCAGCAGGCAGACGATCTTCACCTCGGCCGGTGTCCGGTGTACGGCCGACTCGTCGTGGCGATACAGCGGATGCGCGCCTGCACCCATGCGTTAGGACTGCTCGTCGCCGGCAGACCGTCGGCTCGGGCCGGTTTCGACAGCCCGCCGGGTCCGTGCAATGAGCCAGAACGCCGACCCCGCCACGACGACTGTGACCATGACGCCGATGATGCCCGCGATCCCGCCGGTGCCGTCCTGTCCGCCGATCGAGTAGTCGGCCAGGGGCGAGGTGGCCAGCGCGTGCTCGTCGGCGTGTTGTGCGATGCAATCACCGGTGAACTCGTCGCCGGCCGCGGTTTCGACGACCTGGCAGCCACGCAGCGTCGCTGAGTCCAACCCGTCGGGGCTGGAACTCGCGAAGTACGAGACGACCCCGGCGATCAGCAGGGTGGCGGCCGCAAACGCAAGCCAGAACGACCATCGCTTCACGCCGGCACCGCCGTCCGGGCGCGGCGCATCAGATAGACGAGGTCGGGGCGCGAACGTGCCACGGCCATCACCGTGACGGCAGTGATCAATCCTTCCCCGACGCCGATCAGCACGTGCGTGCCGAACATGTAGGCGGCCACTGTGCCGAGCGACGTGGCGCCGGCGCCCCCGATGGCGTATTCGACGACAAACGCCATTGCCGCGCATGCCGTTCCGATCACCGCGGCGATGAACGCGATGACGCCGAGCGCAGGCACCGGCAGATCGGCTTTGCCCCGCCGCGCGATCGCATACAGCGCGACGGCTGTCCCGTACCCCACGGCGACGCCGACGACGGCCATGTTGGTGATGTTGGTGCCCAATGCGGTGATTCCGCCGTCGGCGAACAGCAGCGACTGCACGATCAACACGATCGCGATGCACAGCGCACCGGTGAAGGGGCCGACCAGGATCGCGGCCAGCGCACCGCCCAGCAGGTGCCCGCTGACGCCGGGCAGGATCGGGAAATTGACCATCTGCACGGCGAAGACGAACGCCGCGACGAGACCGGCCAGCGGCACCGTGCGTTCATCGAGTTCGGTGCGTGCTTTCACCGCGCACAACCCGATGGCGGCCACCGCGATGACCCCGAAGATCACCGATGTCGGCGCATTGACGATGCCGTCGCTCATATGCATGGCGACCGTATTCACAACCACCAGGCGAGCCTAGAACCCACACCGAACACCTGTCTAGCTGAACAGATGTTCATGTGTGGGTTCCAGCCGTCCTAACGCTTGGTGGCGGTGACCAACAGATATTCGGCCTCCCAAACGGCGCGCTGGTCGTCGCCCCGGTTCCAGCTGGTGAGGAACTCGAGGAAGTCGCGGTCGAGGGCCTCGATCCGGTCGGGGGCGTCCGCGTTGAATTTGTACGCGGCGATCGTCGGCCCGTAGTTGCTTTTCCAGTACTCCCGAAATTGCGTGGGCTCGGTGCAGTGGTCGAGCACCACGGTCTGCCGCCACATCGTCAGATCGCTGACGCGATCTCCGAACAACTCGCGGACGTGGCCCTCCGAACCCCACAACGGGGCGGGGCTGGCTCCCGGCGGAGGCGGCGGGGCATACGGCTTCATCGTCTTGAACAGGTTGCCGATGAACCCTTCGGGCGTCCAGCTGAGCAAGGCGATCGTGCCGCCGCGACGGGTGACCCGCACCAACTCGTCGGCGGCCGCCTGGTGGTGCGGCGCGAACATCACACCGACACACGAGATAACGGCGTCAAAGCTGTTGTCGGCGAAAGGAAGAGCCTCCGCATCCGCTTCCACCCATTCCACCTCGACACCCCGGCGCGCGGCGATGTTACGGCCGGCGTCGAACAGCTCCGGCGTCAGATCGCTTGCCGTGACGATCGCGCCTGCCTCGGCGGCGGGTATGGCGGCGTTACCCGAGCCCGCGGCCACGTCCAGGACATGGTCACCCTGCTTCACGCCGCTCGCGCGGACGAGTTCGAGACCAAGCGCGGGAATGAGTTCCGCGGCGACGGCCGCGTAATCTCCCGACGCCCACAGCGCCCGGTGCTTGGCCTTGAGCTCACGGTCGATTTCTGATTTCACGATACTGGTCATAATTCCTTCTCCTTCGATTATTTGTGCGCGAACCGTCGGGTACGACGGGTGTGCTGAGCCAGGCGGGAAGATCGCGACCCGCCTGGCTCAGCGGCTTACGACGTGCAGTGCCTTTGGTAGTTCGCACTGGCGCGGGCGGCATCCCTCATGTACTCGCGCGCAGCCTTTGTGTCGCCTTGGTCTCGTGCCACGTTTGCCATGTACATGCTGCTGTCGATCGCCTTGGCGATGCCACGGCAATTGGGGCTCTCGATCGGCCTGGCGTTGGCCGTGCCCGTGGCGAGTAGGGCGGTCACCGGCGTCGCGAGGGTCGCCGACAGCAGCGCCGCCGCCATCGCTCGTTTGAACATTCTGCGGTTCTCCATGTTGTGTCTCCTTTGCTTTCCGCTCAACGGCTGTTTCCGGTGAGCTCGTGACGACATCACCGTCGCGTGCGGAGTTTCGGCAGACGTTGGACGATCGTGAAATGTCCTGGTCAAAAGCGGCTAGGCCGGATGCGAGGCGTAGCGAACCAGACTCGCGCGGGCCAGCACCACGGCCTCGGATGGGCTCAGGGCGCCCTGCTGTTGCTCGCCGATCGCCCTGGTGTGGCCCTCCTCGAGTGGCGAGAGCCTTTTCGCGCCGAGGAGCGCGTGATGCAGCGCGACGGCATCGTCGTGCGCGCCCATTCGGGCCAGGAAGCGCGTGACGTAGCGGACGTTGAGCCATTGCTGACTCCAGTCGCCCACCCGGTCCCAGTGGTCGAGCACCTCGATGAGAGACTGCGCCGCGCTCGACGGCTCGCCATGCACCGCGCGGGTAGCCGCCGCCTCCATCAGCGCGATCCCGTGCCACCAGAAGTTCTGCACCGACGCGGCGAGTTCGGCGGCGCTGTCGAACAACACCAGCGCCCGGTCCGGATCGGATTTCTTGAGCACCAGGCCAAGGGCGTAACGCCCCATGGACCGCGCCGTCGGATTCGCCGTTTCCTCGGCCACTCGCAGCGATTCCTCCGCGGCGTCGATGCCGTGATGCGGGTTGCGCATCGCGGCATGGCAGATCGACACGTAGAACAGCGTCCACACCAATCGAATCGGGTCGTCATCGTGGCGGGCGCGCGACACCTCACTGTCGTAGTGCGCCAGGGCCGTGGCCGCATCGCCCTGATAGAGCGCGACGTCGGCCAGCACGTCACCCGGATACGCGACGCGTCCGGTACCTCGCCCCGGCACTCGTCCGTCCGCGAGCGAGGCCAGCGACACCGCTGAGGTGAAGTCACCGCGGTTCCACGCCCCCCGCGCGGCGAAACCGACGGCTGCGACATACAAGGGGTGGTCGCTGTCGGCCAACTCGACGACTCGTTCTGCCCAGCCGGACGACTCGTAACCTATTCGCAGATGGACGAATTCGGGCAGAGACGTGACCAGCCGTAGCGCGGTGTCCAGGTCGGATGCCGTCATCAGATGCTCGAACGACGCACGCAGATTGTCATAGTCTGGCAACATCCGTTCGACCCACGCCCGCTCGTCGATCCCCTGAGTACCCGCCGCGGCGCGCTCGGCGAGTGTGGTGAAGTACGCGGCATGGCGCATCGCGTAGGCATCGTCAAGATTGTTGTCCCGCAATCGGTCCCGGCCGTAGGCACGCAGAGTTTCCAGAACCGCGTAACGCGAGGTGTGCGTACCACCACGAGTGGTGACCATCGACTTGTCAATGAGCCCGGCCAGCAGTTCGAGCGTATCGTCCTCGTCGGCATCGGCGTTGCCGCAGATGCCGTGCACGGCGTCGATGTCGAAACCGCCCGCGAAGACCGACAACCGGGCGAACAGGGCTTGTTCCGGTTCCGAGAGCAGGTGATAGGACCAGTCGATGGTCGCCGACAGGCTCTGTTGGCGCGGATGCGCACCGCGCGCCCCACCTGTCAGCAGTCGTAGTCGATCGAGCCGGCGGGCGATATCGAGACTGCCCATCAACCGCACGCGCGCCGCCGCGAGCTCGATGGCAAGCGGCAGCCCGTCGAGCCGACGGCAGATTTCGGCCACCGCTCCGACCGGCTCGTGGTCGACGTCGAAGTCCGACCGGCTCGCCCTCGCGCGGTCCGCGAACAGCAGTGTGGCGTCGTCAATCGGCAACGGATTGACGGGCAGGACCCGCTCCCCTGCGATTCCCAGCGCTTCCCTGCTGGTGGCCAGCACCGCCACCCGGGGGCAGTATCCGGCGATCCGCTCGAGCAGCCGCGCCGAGTCCTCCAGCACGTGTTCGCAGTTGTCGACCACCAACAGCAGTTCACGGGTGCGGAGGTACTCGATGACGGTCTCCTCGATACCCAGGCCCTGCTGTTGCTGGAGTCGCAATGCCGCTGCGACCGCGTGGGTCACGGCCGGCCCGTCCTCGATCGGCGCCAGTTCACAAACGACAGCACCGTCGCCGAAGCGATGCCGTTCGCGCTCGGCGGTCTCCAGTGCGAGCCGGGTCTTTCCGACACCGCCGACCCCGGTCAGCGTCACCAGGGGGCCGTCGCGCAGGGCGGCGATGACTTTGGCCACATCGTTCTCGCGTCCGACGAAGGTCGTCACCCGCCGCGGAAGCCCGGCCAGCGCACGGGTTTCCACACGTTGCGGCGCAGCGGTTTCGAAAGCCGGCGGCGGCGGGGCCCCGCCGCCGAGAATCTGTTGGTGCACCGCCTGCAGGGGCGGGCTGGGGTCGACGCCGAGTTCGTCGACGAGGCGGTCGCGCATCTGACGGTAGGTCTCCAGCGCGGCGGCCTGTCTGCCGCTGCGGTACTGGGCCAGCATCAGCTGGCCGGCCAGCCGCTCATCGAGCGGGTGCGCCTGCAGCGCCAGCGTGAGTTCTCCGAGCAGCTCGGCATGTCGCCCTGCCTGCAGCGCGACATCATTGCGATCCAGCACGACCGAGAGTCGCTCCACCTCAAGCGAATCACGAACGTCGTTGAACCATGGGGTGTCAAGCGCCGCGAACGGGGATCCGCGCCACAGTTCGAGAGCGGCGTCGAACAACCCGGCGGCTTCGGCCGAGTCGGACACCGCACGTGCTCGCGCCGCAAGGTGACGAAAGCGGTGCACGTCCACCGACAGCTGGTCGGCCGACAGCAGGTAGCCACCGGGCTCGCGCACGACCGCAACCTCGTCGGTGTCCGCGAACAGGTGTCGCAACCGCGACAGGTACGCGGCGAGCGCGTTGCGCTCCCGGTGCGGCGGGTCGTCGGCCCAGACCCGCAGGATCAGTTGGTCGGTAGGGACGGGCCGGTTGACGTCGATCAGCAACGCAGCGAGCACACAGCGCTGGCGGGCATGGCCGACGTCGAGCCTCTGCCCGTCGAGTCGGACCTCGACATCGCCGAGCAGCCGGAAGTCCACCGTCACGGGGTACAGCTTTCCGCAGACCGCCGCGGCTAGGGGCGAATCCGCTCGTTGGACGGGTCGTACAGCGGCCGAAGCGACACCGAGATCGGGTACAGCCGGCCGCCGACGTTGACCTGATAGGCCCCGCTGTTCACCCACTTCGCGTCGACCACGCCGTGATCGGGCTGCCGTACGTACGCCAGTCCGACGCAGGCGCCGGTGGTCTCACCCCATGCCGCCGACGTGACCTGGCCCGCCACGACCCCGTCGCGCCGGATCAGCTCGCCGCCCCACAGCATCGCTTCGGAGTCGTCGACCCGGAATCCGACGAGTCGCTTGCGCGGCCCCTCGGCCTTGGCTTTCTCGACGGCTTCCCGTCCGAGGAACGGGATGTCGGACTTGAGCTTGCATGCGAACAGCAGACCCGCCTCAACCGGGTTCTCACTGGGTGTCAGTTCGCGGCCGAACGCGCGATAGCCCTTCTCCAATCGCAGTGATTCGATCGCGTAATAGCCGCCGCGCCCCACACCCCACGGTGCTCCCTCAGACATCAGATCTTCGTAGACACCGACCGCGAACTCGGCGGGAACATAGAGCTCCCAACCCAATTCGCCGACGTAGGTGATGCGCGTCGCCCGCACCGTCGCGTATCCGAGCGGGATCTGCCGGCTGGTGCCGAACGGAAAAGCCTCGTCGGAGAGATCAGCCGGGGTGAGATTCGCCAGCAGATCGCGGGATTTGGGACCCATGACGCCGAATACCGCATACGCCGATGTCACGTCGACCAGCGATGCATTGGCTCCACGCAGGTTCGACCGGATGTGGTCCTTGTCGCGTTCGGTGGTGGCCGCACTGCTGACGATCAGGAATTCCGCGGCGCCGGTCCTGGTGACTGTCACATCTGACTCGTAGGTGCCCCGCTCGTTGAGCATGCCGGTGTACACCGATCGGCCGACCGGCACCGCGACGTCTGCGGTGCACAGCCACTGCAAGGCCGTCTCGGCGTCCGTCCCGGCCAGGATGTATTTCGAGAACGAGGTCTGGTCGAACACCGTGACGTTGGTCCTGGTGTTGGCCTGCTCCGCAGCCGACCACGGCAGCCAATTCGGCTTGCCCCACGTGTATTCGATGGTCGGCGCTACACCGGGGGGCGCGAAGAAGTTGGCTCGCTCCCACCCCATCCGGCTGCCGAAGTTGGCGTTCGCGGCGTCGATCAGGTGATGCACGGGTGATCTCCGGAACGGCCGGGCGGTCGTCATCTCCCTGTTGGGCCATGGCACCTCGTAATGCAATCCGAGCACTTCGGCGACGCGGTCGTGCAGCCACCTGCTGTTGCCGTTGAACGGTGCGAACCGGCGGATGTCGACACCCGTCAGGTCACCGGTCGGCGCACCGTTGGCGATCCACTCTGCGAGCGCACGGCCGGCTCCACCGGCGGTGGCGATACCGACGGAGTTGAATCCCGCACCCACGAAGAAGTTTTCGAGCTCGGGCGCTGCTCCGAGGATGAACTGGTTGTCGGGCGTGAAGCTCTCCGGCCCGTTGTAGAACTTCTTGATACCTGTCTCCTCGAGCACAGGGATGCGTAGCAGCGCACTGTTCATCAGGATCTCGAAGTGTTCCCAGTCCTCGTCCAGAAGCTGGAACTCGAACGGGTACGGAATCTGATCCGGTGACACCCACGGCTTCGCCTCGGGTTCGAAACCCCCGATGACCAGTCCGCCGACCTCCTCCTTGAAGTAGGTGTAGCCGTCGGGATCACGCAGGATCGGTAGGTCGGGGTGGACACCGTCGATGCGTTCGGACACGACGTAGAAATGCTCGGCCGAGTGCAGCGGAACGTTGACGCCCGCCATCGCACCGATCTGCTTCGCCCACTGCCCCGCACAGTTGACGACGATCTCGGCCTCGATGTCGCCGGCGTCCGTGCGAACCCCAGACACCCGCCCCGCAGCGGTGAGCACGTCGAGCACCCTGGTCTTTTCGTGGATTCGGGCACCGCGCATCCGCGCACCCTTGGCCAGCGCGAACGTCAGGTCGGTCGGGTTGGCTTTACCATCGCCGGGCAACCAGATCGCGCCGACGAGGTCGTCGACGCGCATCACCGGATAGTGCTCGAGCGCCTGTTCGGGGCTGAGCAGTTCGCACTCCATGTTGAATGCCTCGGCGCTGGCGGCCGTGCGGCGCAACTGGGTCATCCGGTCCTCGGTACGCGCGACCGTGACTCCCCCGCACCGCTTGTAGCCTGCCGACAGACCCGTCTCGTTCTCCAGTTCCGCGTACAGCTGTGTCGAATACTGCACCAGACGTGTCGCGCTCTCCGAGGCACGCAACTGGCCTACCAGTCCCGCGGCGTGCCATGTCGTGCCGCTCGACAGCTGCCCCTGTTCGATCAGTACGACATCGGTGAGCCCCAGTTTCGTCAGATGGTAGGCGACGCTGGTGCCGATGACGCCGCCGCCGATGATGACGACCTGGGCACGGCCGGGCAGCTCAGTCGCCATCAGTCGGCAGCCTGCGCATCGTCGAGCAGCCGAGTCAGGTTCGGTCCCTTGAACTCGGCCACCGCACCCTCATAACGTTCCATCGCCCATCCCCAGAAGTCGAAATCGATTGCACTCGAACCGTTCTGTATGCAGCCCCACAACGTCCAACCGTATTTTCCGACGATGCCCTGCAGGTGCGCTCGCGCGACTTTATTGCGCAGCCGCTGCCCGTAGTACGCCGTGACGAACTCGTCGAGTTGGTCGGTGGACAATCCGCACTCGGCCCAGGTGTTCCCCAGCTCGAAGCACGGATCGTTGTTGCCGGAGTATTCGTAGTCGATCAGCCACATCCGGTCGCCGTCCTCGATGAAGTTGCCGGCCAGCAGATCGTTGTTGCATGGCACCGTCTGTTCATCGGTGACCGCCAGCACCCTGGCGATGTCGTTGAAGGTGTCCGCATGGTCGAGGTAATCGTCGGGGATACGGAATCCTTTGTCCAGCACGGTTTTCAAATATTGCGGCTGGAGTTCGAACATGTCGAATCGACCGCGGAAACGCGGCCCGGAGTGCAGGGTACGCACCGCCGCGGCCGCCTTTGCGATCACCCCCGGCCGTTGAAAATCGTCGTTGGACAGTGTTTTTCCCTCGAGATAACCGAGCAGCAGGATGCCGAGGTCGGGGCGGTAGTCGATGACCGGCGCGCCGACCCCCGCCTGTTCGGCGGCGCGGGTGTTGTGGCACTCGCGGTCGCGGTCAATTCCCAGCATTCCCGACGATGCGTCGGTGCAGCGCGCGACGTAGACGGCATCGGGCGTCGTGATTTTGATGTTGCGGTTGGTCAGTCCGCCCGGAAGCTCATCGAGGCGGCGCGGCCGCCCGGCCAACGCCGAGATCTGGTCGAACCTCTCGTTGAGTTGTTCGTCGGTGAGCGTCAGCGGCATGCGCTGTCCTTCAGCCGTGCCGCGCGCCGATCCAGTGCAGGAGGTCGTGCACGATCTCGTCCTCGAGGCGGTAGCTCACGGCACGGCCGACCCGGGTGGAGCTCACCCAGCCCTGCTGACGCAGTACTCGCAGCGCCTGCGACACGGCGTTCTCGGACCGTCCGAGCACCGAGGCGAGGTCGCCGACGTTGATGCCGGGTGCGCGGTGCAGGACGAGCAGGATCTCCAGCCGGTGCGGGTCGGAGAGCAGGTCGAACCGCTGCGCCCAGCCGCCGGTGTCGACGTCGGCGAGCGCCGACGACGCCCGTCGCACCACCGCATCGACGCCCGCGTGGCCACCTGCTTCCGCCATCCGTCAAATCTAACCCCCCTGGCACCCCGAATGACCGCGACGACGTTCGTGTTTGTGCTGGCATCGGGCTAGTCCAGGAATCCGTGCAGCAGGGTGGCCGAGCCTTCGACGTGGGCGAGCATGGCCGACGCCGCACCCTCACTGTCGCCGGCCAGGATCGCGATCACGATCGCCTCGTGTTGCTCGTCGGAGTGGGCGATGTTGCGCGGCAGCAACGGGATCTGGTCCAGCAAGACGTTGAGGCGCATCCTGTTCTCGGCCACCAACGGCACCAGCGACGGCGACCCGGCCGCCTCGGCGATGGCGAGATGCAGCCTCGAATCCAGTCGGCGGTAGTCGCCGGGCGCGGCGCCGCGGACATCACGCAGACGCGCCCACAGCTCCTCGCGTTCCGATGCCGTCAGGGTTCGGTTGGCGGCCAGCCGCGCCGCTCCGACCTCGAGGATCTCCCTCAGCCGTAACGCGTCGTCGATCTGGGCGCGTGTCACCGCGTCGGTGTCCTGGGTGTGCCTGGGCAACTCGTCGGCGAGGAAGGTGCCGCCGTAGCGGCCTCGCCGCGACACCAGATACCCGGCGTCGGCCAGCGACTTGATGGCCTCGCGCACGGTGTCGCGGCTGACGCCCAGCCGCGATGCCAGCTCGCGCTCCGGCGGCAGCGATTCGCCGGGGGCGAGCACGCCGAGCCGGATGGTCTGCAGGAGCCTTCCGACCGTGTCCTCGAACGCGTTCCCGGGCCGGACCGGGCGCAGCAGAGCTTCGCTCGCCAGCGGTACGTCCGGATCGGCAGTCATGATTCCTACAGGGCCTCTAGAGGGGGGTCACGTACGCCGAGCTGATGCCGCCGTCGACCAGGAAGGTCGACCCGGTGATGAACGACGAGTCGTCGCTGGCCAGGAATGCGACGGCCGCGGCCAGCTCCTCCGGCTCGGCGAACCGGCCGACCGGAATGTGGACCAGTCGGCGGGCCGCGCGTTCGGGATCCTTCGCGAACAGTTCCTGCAGCAGCGGTGTGTTCACCGGTCCGGGGCACAGTGCGTTCACTCGAATCCCCTGACGCGCGAACTGCACTCCCAGTTCACGGGACATTGCGAGGACGCCGCCTTTGGATGCGGTATAGGAGATTTGCGATGTCGCCGACCCCATCACCGCGACGAACGACGCGGTGTTGATGATCGAACCTTTCTGCTGCGGAACCATGTGGCGCAGTGCGGCTTTGGAACAGAAGAACACCGACTTCAGGTTGATGTCCTGCACCCGTTGCCATGCGTCGATGCCCGTGGTCTCGATGAGGTCGTCTTCTGGCGGGCTGATACCCGCGTTGTTGAAGGCGATGTCGACAGAACCGTGCGTCTCGGCGGCCGTATCGAACAGGGCATCCACCGCGGCCTGATCTGAGACATCCACCTGGACGAAGGTTCCGTTGAGGTCGTCTGCCACGGACTTCCCGGTCGTCGGGTCGATGTCACCGATGACGATGGTGGCGCCTTCGGCGCGCATGCGTTTGGCGCTCGCCAGCCCGATCCCGCTGGCGCCGCCGGTGATCACGGCGACCTTGCCCGCCAGGCGCTGGGTCAGATCCATCACGCATCTCCGATCGCGTAGAAGACGTTCTTGGTTTCAGTGAATGACAGCGGCGCATCGGGCCCGAGTTCGCGGCCAAGACCTGATTGCTTGAACCCGCCGAAGGGCGTGTTGTACCGCACCGACGAGTGTGAATTGACCGACAGGTTGCCAGACTCCACCGCGCGGGACACCCGCACGGCCCGCGACAGGTTGTCCGTCCAGATCGACCCGGAAAGGCCGTAGGGGGTGTCGTTGGCGAGTTCAATCGCGTCGGCCTCGTCCTCGAACGGCAGCACCGCGACGACCGGGCCGAAGATCTCCTCACGCACCGTGCGGTCGGAGCGCTCCGGGGTCAGCACGGTCGGGGGGAACCAGTAGCCGGGCCCCGACGGCGCGTCGCCGCGGAACGCGACCGGTGCGTCGTCGGGCACATAGGAGACCACGGACTCCCAATGCGACTTCGACACCAGCGGGCCCATCTCGGTGCCTTTGGCAGCCGGATCACCGACTGCGATGCCCTTGACCGCAGGTTCGAGCAGCTCCATGAAACGGTCGTAAACATTGCGCTGCACCAGGATCCGGCTACGTGCACAGCAGTCCTGCCCGGCGTTGTCGAAAACCCCGTAGGGCGCGGTGGCCGCAGCCTTGTCCAGATCGCAATCGTCGAACACGATGTTTGCGCTCTTGCCGCCCAGCTCGAGGGTGACCCTCTTGACCTGAGCCGCGGCACCCGCCATCACGCGGGTGCCGACCTCGGTGGAACCGGTGAAGACGATCTTGCGGACGTCGGGATGGGTGACAAACCGCTCACCGACCACCGACCCCTTTCCGGGCAACACCTGGAACAGATCGGGAGGCAGGCCGGCCTCGACGGCGAGTTCGCCTATCCGGATCGTGGTCAGCGGTGTCCATTCGGCGGGTTTGATCAGTACCGCGTTCCCGGCTGCCAGGGCCGGTGCGAAACCCCACACCGCGATGGGCATCGGGAAATTCCAGGGCGTGATCACCCCGATGACGCCAAGCGGCTCGTTGAAGGTGATGTCCAGGCCGCCGGCCACCGGAATCTGTTTGCCCGACAATCGTTCCGGTGTCGCGGAGTAAAACTGCAGGACGTCGCGGACGTGGCCCGCCTCCCACGTCGCATTGCCGATCGGATGCCCGGAGTTGGCGACCTCCAGCGCGGCCAGCTCGTCGACGTGCGCGTCGACCGCGGCGGCGAACGACCGCAGGGCGGCGGCCCGGTCGCCGGGTGCCAGACGTGCCCAATCGCGTTGCGCGGCCTTGGCTCGCGCCACCGCGTCGTCGACACCCGCGAGGCTGGTCTGCTCTACGGTGCGCAGCAGTTCCTCCGTCGCGGGGTTGATCAGCTCACTAGCCGTCACACGGTCACCTTTTCTCTCGAATACGCCTCAGCGGCTTCGACCAACGCGGCGAACAGCCGCAGATCGTCCAGCGTCTCCTCGGGATGCCACTGGACCGCGAGAAGGAAGCGGTCGCCGGGGAACTCGACTGCCTCGATCACGCCGTCAGCGTCGCGAGCACTGACGATCAGACCGTCACCGAGGCGATCGATGGCCTGGTGGTGATAGCACTGCGCGTCGGACGACTCGCCGATCAGCGATGCCAGCCGCGTTTCGGGCACAGTGCGTATCGACGACGTCGAGAACACTGCGTTGCCCTTCTGGTGCTCAGAATGGCCGACGACGTCGGGCAGATGCTGATGCAGAGTGCCGCCGAGGGCGACGTTGAGCACCTGCGCGCCGCGGCAGATTCCCAGGACGGGAAGGCCGCGCCGGATAGCCCCTTTGAGTAGTTCGAATTCCCATGCATCCCGAAGGCGGTTGTACTCGTTGGCCTCATCGGTGGCAGGGTGGCGATCCTGTCCGTAGGCGCCGGGATCGACGTCGCGCCCGCCGGTGATGATCAGCCCGTCGAGTCCGTCGAGCACGCGGTCGACGATTTCGTCGTCGACGTGCTGCGGCGGCAGCAGTACCGAGATTCCGCCCGCCAGCCCGACGCCCTCGAAATAGATGGCGGGCAGGAAGCTGGCGCGCACGTCCCACACACCCGTCTGCGCCTGCTGCAGATACGTGGTCAATCCGACGACCGGGCGGGATCTGCGCGCCGCTGCGCTGGCCCCAGCTCCGCCTTCGCTTCTCGCGTCAAAGCCGCTCAAAGCCCCGCACCCTTTCCCAGTCCGTCACGGCCGCGTTGTACGCGGTCAGTTCGACGTGGGCGTTGTTGAGATAGTGCTCCACGACCTCGTCGCCGAACGCCGCACGGGCCACGTCGGACTTCTCGAACAGCGCCGCCGCCTCGGTCAGCGTGGTCGGAAGGCTTTCGGCGCCACTCGTATAGGCGTTGCCCTCGAACGGTTCCGGCAGCTCCAACTCGTGCTCGATACCGTGCAGGCCGCCGGCGATCAGCGCCGACACCGCCAGGTACTGGTTGACGTCGCCGCCGGGCGCGCGGCATTCCACCCGCATGCCCGGACCGTGCCCCACCACGCGCAGCGCGCAAGTGCGGTTGTCCATCCCCCACGCGATGGCCGTAGGCGCGAAGCTGCCCTCGGCGAATCGCTTGTAGGAGTTGATGTTCGGTGCATAGAACAGCGTCAGCTCACGCAGCGTAGCCAGCTGGCCGGCGATGAAGCTGCGGAACATCGACGACATTCCGTCCGACGCGTCGGAATCGGCGAACACCGGGCTTCCGTCCTCGCCCCGCAACGAAATGTGGATATGACAACTGTTGCCTTCGCGCTCATCGAATTTCGCCATGAACGTCAGGCTCTTGCCGTGTTGATCGGCAATCTCCTTGGCACCGTTCTTGTAGATCGTGTGGTTGTCACACGTCACCCTCGCGTGGTCGTAGCGGAAGGCGATCTCCTGCTGCCCGAGGTTGCATTCGCCCTTCACGCCCTCGCAGTACATTCCCGCGCCGGTCATGCCGAGCCTGATGTCGCGAAGCAGCGGCTCCATTCGGGTCGACGCGTGCATCGCGTAGTCGACGTTGTAGTCCGAGGCCGCCGTCATGTTGCGGTAGCCCTTCGTCCAGGCGTCGCGGTAGGAATCCTCGAACACCATGAACTCGAGCTCGGTGCCCACGTAGGGCACCAGACCGAGCTCGGACAGCCGGTCGATCTGGCGGTTGAGGATGCTGCGTGGCGCAGGGGTCACCGGGTCGCCGTCGACGCGCTCCAGGTCTGCCATCACCAGTGCGGTGCCCGGCAGCCAGGGCACGCGTCGCAGCGTCGAGAAGTCGGGCTTCATGACCATGTCGCCGTAGCCGGTCTGCCAACTCGACATCGCGTACCCGTCGACGGTGTTCATGTCGACGTCGACGGCCAACAGGTAGTTGCAGCACTCCGCGCCATGCTCGGCGACGTCTTCGACGAACAATCGCGCCGACACGCGCTTGCCGGTGAGCCGCCCCTGCATATCGCAGAACGCCAGGATGACGGTGTCGATGTCCCCGTCGGCCACCAGCTTTTCGAGGTCGGCTTGCGACAACATGCCGGGGTTCTGGCTCATTGCGGAACCTTCCTCTCGAGTACCGACGATGACCGGCAGCCAACCATTGGAGTTTGCTCGGCGGGGCCTTCTCGGTGATTCCTTAACAGAAATGTCACTCCAAAGGTAGGACAGCCGACCAATGGCACTCTATTGTCCCTACTCAGTGAGCGCGAGTCCCGCCCCACTGCAAGCCGCGAAGCGCTCGAAGATCGCGAAGGAGAACCCGCCGTGCCAGAAGGTCACGAATATCTCAATGAGGACGAACGACATCTCGCCAGCCTCGGCTATACACAGGAGCTGAACCGATCGTGGTCCGGTTTTTCCAACTTCGCGATCTCGTTCTCGATCATCTCAATCCTGGCGGGCTGCTTCACCTCCTTCGGCCTCGGCTGGAACAACGGCGGCCCGGCCGCGATCGCATGGGGCTGGCCGATCGTCTCGGTGTTCATCCTCATCATCGGGTTGTGCATGTCCGAACTCGTGTCGGCGTATCCGACATCGGGCGGAATCTATTGGTGGGCAGCCAAACTCGGCGGTCCCAAGGCCGGTTTCTACACCGGCTGGCTCAATCTGATCGGGTTGATCGCCATCTTGGCTTCGGTGGCGTACGGCTGCGCGACGTTCCTCGACCTCACGCTCGGCACTTTCAGTGAGACCTGGCTCGCGGGATACAGCCTGACTCGGACGTTCATGCTGTTCGTGATCATCCTGGCCATCTCGGCGACCATCAACATCTTCTCCTCGCACCTGCTCGCCGTCATCAACAACATCTCAGTCTGGTGGCACGTCGCGGGCGCGGCGGCGGTGATCCTGATCCTCTGGCTGCTGCCCGACCAGCACGCCAGCTTCTCGGACGTCTTCGCCAAGACCATCAACAACAGCGGGATGTTCGGCGGCGAGATGTCGGGCATCGGTGTATTGCTGTTCGTGCTGCCGATCTCGGCGATCCTGACGCAGTACACGATCACCGGCTACGACGCGTCGGCGCATCTCTCCGAGGAGACCAAGAGTGCGGCAGACGGTGCAGCCAAAGGCATTTGGCGGTCGATCTTCTACTCGGCGATCGGCGGCTGGATCCTGCTGTTGACGTTCCTGTTCGCCGTCAACGACTCCGACGCGGTGTCCGCAGGCGGTGGTGCGGTCGTCGGCATCTTCAACCAGGCGCTGGACTCACAGTGGGTCGCGATCATCCTGCTGATCTCAACGGCCGGGCAGTTCTTCTGCACCACGGCGTGCCAGACGAGCGCGTCGCGGATGTTGTTCGCGTTCAGCCGCGACCGTGCGGTTCCCGGACACCAGCTGTGGTCCAAGGTGAGCAAGAACAAGATCCCCGCCAACGGCGTCATCATCACCGCAGTCCTCGCGGCTACCATCACGCTCCCCGCGCTCGTCGAGGTCGACATCAACGGCGCCCCGGTCCCAGTGGCCTTCTTCGCGGTGGTCTCGATCGGCGTCGTCGGCCTCTATCTGTGCTTCGCGGTGCCGATCTACTTGCGCTGGCGGATGGGCGACGATTTCAAGGTGGGTCGGTGGAACCTGCGGGGCCACCACAAGTGGATGGCTCCCGTCGCTGTCGTCGAGATCATCATCACCTCGATCATCGCGATGTTCCCGACATCCTCGGGCGGTGTGCCGTGGGGGGACGCCTTCGAATGGAAGTACGTCAACTACACCCCACTTCTGGTCGGCGGCGTGCTGATCCTTCTCTACATCTACTGGCACGTGTCGGTGAAGAAGTGGTTCACCGGCCCGGTCAGGCAAGTGGACGAAACCGGCGAGCAGTTGGAAGGTGTTTCCTAGCTCACACGTCGCTGAGCTGGCGACCAGGTTTCCCATCCGTCAACTCGGGTAAAGTCCCATGCGTGTGCGGAGCCACCGGCGAGGTGCGACTCGACGGCCATTCACCTGATATCACTGCGGTCTCGGCTATGGCCGAGGCCATGGAACCGCGCGGTCCCGACGCCGCAGGCGTGTGGTCGCAGGGTCGGGTCGCGCTTGGTCATCGTCGCCTGAAAATCATCGATCTGTCCGAAGCCGGCGCACAGCCGATGGTCGACTCCGAGCTCGGGCTGGCCATTGCGTGGAACGGCTGCATCTACAACTACAAGCAGTTGCGCCGCGAGCTGAGCGAGCAGCACGGGTACCGGTTCTTCTCGCACAGTGACACCGAGGTGTTGCTCAAGGCATATCACCACTGGGGCGACCGTTTCGTCGACCGCCTCTACGGCATGTTCGCGTTCGCGATCGTCGAACGCGACAGCGGACGGGTGCTGCTCGGCCGCGATCGGCTGGGCATCAAGCCGCTGTATCTCACCGAGGACGCGTCGCGGATCCGGTTCGCGTCGTCACTGCCCGCACTGCTCGCCGGCGGCGGGGTCGACACCCGCATCGATCCGTTGGCGCTGCATCACTACCTGTCGTTCCACTCGGTCGTCCCGCCGCCGCGCACGATCTTGCGCGGCGTGAGCAAGGTGCCGCCCGCGACCCTGGTCGCGATCGAGCCCGATGGCCGGCGCACGACCACCACGTACTGGGAACCCGATTTCACTCCGCATGCCGATCGCGCCGACTGGTCCGAACGTGACTGGGAGGACGCGGTTTTGGAGTCGCTGCGCGTCGCGGTCGACCGCCGGCTGGTCGCCGATGTGCCGGTCGGCTGCCTGCTCTCCGGTGGGGTCGACTCCAGCCTGATCGTCGGACTGCTCGCCGAAGCGGGCCAGCATGGTCTGGCGACATTCTCCATCGGCTTCGAGTCAGTGGGCGGCGTGGCGGGCGACGAGTTCACGTACTCCGACATCATCGCCGAGCGCTTCGGCACCGACCACCATCAGATCCGCATCGGTACCGACCGGATGCTGCCCGCGCTCGACGGCGCGATCGGCGCCATGAGCGAGCCGATGGTCAGCCACGACTGCGTTGCGTTCTATCTGCTCAGCCAAGAAGTGGCCAAGTACGTCAAGGTGGTCCAGTCCGGGCAGGGCGCCGACGAGGTGTTCGCCGGCTACCACTGGTATCCGCCGATGGCCGACGCCACATCGCTGGACAGCGCGGTGGCCAGCTACCGCGCCGCGTTCTTCGACCGTGACCCCGCCGGCGTCGCCGCACTCGTCACGTCGGACTATCTCGTGGAAAGCGACCCCAGCGGAGAGTTCGTCACCGAGCACTTCGCGCACCGCGGCGCGGCCACCGGCATCGACCGCGCCCTTCGGCTCGACACCACGGTGATGCTGGTGGACGACCCTGTCAAGCGCGTCGACAACATGACGATGGCCTGGGGCCTGGAGGGCCGGGTGCCATTCCTGGATCACGAGCTCGTCGAGCTGGCCGCCACATGCCCACCCGCGCTGAAGATCGCACACGACGGCAAGGGCGTGCTCAAGCAGGCTGCCCGACGGGTGATCCCCGCCGAGGTCATCGACCGTCCCAAGGGTTACTTCCCGGTGCCGGCGCTGACCCACCTGGAGGGTCCGTACCTCGAGCTGGTGCGCGATGCGCTCTACGCTCCGGTCGCCAAGGAGCGCGGGCTATTCCGCCCCGACGCGGTCGACCACCTGCTGGCCGACCCGAACGGTCGCCTGACCCCGCTCCGGGGCAACGAACTCTGGCAGCTCGGGTTGCTGGAATTGTGGCTGCAGCGCCACGGGATCAACGGGACGGCGGCGTGACCGCCGGAGCCGGAAGGCCGGCGACATCCAGCCCCGGAGCCGGAAGGCCGGCGACATCCAGCCCCGGAGCCGGAAGGCCGGCGACATCCAGCCCCGTGAACCCCGAAAGCACCGAAGCGATCACTCTCGGACTGCACGACGCATCGCCCCAGCACTTGGTCGACGCAATGGCCGACGACGTGGCCGTCGAAATGGGCTGGGGCCGATTGATATTCGGGCAGACGTTCGCGGACCCGGCGAAGCTCGCCGAGGTGTTGCGGCAAGAGGGGCATGGTCGTCGCGACATCTGTATGTACGCCCGGGAGCCACACGTGCTCGTCGCGATGGCGCCGGCCGAGTTGTTCATCGACCCCAGTCACACCTATCGGCTGCGGTTCTCCGATCACGACGCTCAGCGCACGGCACCCACCGGGTTCACCGTGCGATCGCTGGAGCGTAGAGAAGATGCCGAGGACATCAATCGGGTCTACATGCGCTGCGGAATGGTGCCCGCACCCGTTGAGGTGCTGTGGGACAACAGCGAAGACCTCGATGCGCTCGACTACCTGGTGGCGGTTCGCGACGACGACGGATCGTTGGTGGGCACGGTCACCGGGGTCGACCACAAGCGGCTCTTCGACGACCCGGAGAACGGTTCGAGCCTGTGGACGCTGGCCGTCGATCCGGCCACCAGCCTGCCGGGTGTCGGCGCGGCACTCACCCGTGCGCTGGCCGCGCTGTACCGCGAGCGGGGCCGGGCCTACATGGACCTGTCGGTGGCTCACGACAACGAGGCCGCCATCGGCCTGTACGAGAAGCTGGGTTTTGAGCGCGTTCCGGTCATGGCCGTCAAACGGAAGAACGCGATCAACGAACCGCTGTTCACCCATCCCCCGGAGACCGTCGACGATCTGAACCCGTATGCGCGGATCATCGCCGACGAGGCGATGCGTCGCGGAATCTGGGTCGAGGTCCTCGACGCGGGAGCCGGCGAGATGCGCCTGTCACACGGTGGCCGCAGCGTCATCACGCGGGAGTCGTTGTCGGAGTACACCTCCGCGGTGGCGATGGCACGATGCGACGACAAGAGGCTGACCCGACGCCTGGTGTCGGAAGCCGGAATCCAGGTACCCAAGGGACGTCTGGCCACATTCGACGAACAGGACCACGCCTTCCTCGAAGAGGTCGGCGACGTCGTCGTCAAACCGACCCGCGGGGAGCAGGGCAAGGGCATCACCGTCGGGGTCAACAGCACCGAGGAGTTGGACGCGGCGCTGGCACGGGCGCGGGAAGAGCACCCCAACGTGCTGATCGAGCAGCGCGCACCCGGAGACGATCTGCGGTTGGTGGTGATCGACGGCAAGGTGGTGGCCGCTGCATTACGCAAGCCCGCCGAAATCGTCGGCACCGGCCACCACACGATTCGCGAACTCATCGAGGCGCAGAGCCGACGCCGCGCGGCCGCCACCGGCGGCGAATCGCGCATTCCGATGGACGACGTCACCGAGGCGACGGTCGCCGAGGCGGGCTTCTCGTTCGACGACGTGCTGCCCGAAGGGCGCACCCTGCGCGTACGCCGAACGGCGAACCTGCATCAGGGCGGCACGATCCACGATGTGACGGCGGTGGTGAACCCGCATCTGAGCGAGGTCGCCGTGAAGGCCGCCGGCGCGATCGGCATTCCCGTGACCGGCATCGACCTGTTGGTTCCCGATGTCACCGCGCCCGACTACGTGTTCATCGAAGCCAACGAGCGACCCGGGCTGGCCAACCACGAGCCCCAGCCCACCGCAAAGGCTTTCGTCGACTTCCTCTTCCCGGGCAGTCCCGCGTTGCCGCAGGCCTGGACGCCCGACGAGGTGCCCACCAGCTAGACCTACCAGGTGCTCGTGCGCATCACGATCTCGGCGGCGAGCTGCGCCGTGGACTCCTGGGCATTGCGCCTGCCGAGTAGGTCGACCATCCGGTAGTCGCCGTACACGTAGCGCTGGCTGGCTTTGGCGACCGCGCGTGCGGCGGGCGTACTGACCAGCGCGGTGGTGTTCATTTCCACCGGCGGGCACGAGTCGTCGCGGACCACACCGGAGGGATCGGCGACACGCGGGTGGCCGCGGTCGATGACCACCAGCCCGATGAACCGGTCCAACCGCGTCGCCGCGAGCTCCCATGCCAATTCCCCGCCGACGCGGTCACCGACCAACAACGCCCACTTCACGTCGAGTGCGTCGAGGACCTCGATCACCGTTTTGGCGGTCAGCCGCGGGTCCGGTGCGATGACCACAGTTCGCAGGGACGCGGTGTGCAGCCGTTGACATACCGGTTCGTACGCCGCAGGTGCATGGTGGGCGGCACCGAGGACCACGACGACGGACCCTTTTTCGGGGCCGGCCACGTCGACGGACACGCCGAACCCGTCGACGGTGACTGTGGTGGGCGGCATTTCGCCACGCTACAGGCGGTCACCTGGGAGCGGGTCGTTTTCGCCTTGAGCAAACAGGGTGTTCACGCAGATTGCGCGCGCTCGGCCTGCTTTGCCGTTGTCTCCAGAAACGTTTGCGGCAGCGAACCTTTGACGGGGATCGACGGGTTGGGTGTCGGAAACGCGACTCCGAACACCGCGGTGTTCCCGATGTTCTCGAACGAGAAGTAGACACTGTCCGTTTGGCCGCTCAACCGCATGGTCTGCTCGTAAACGAGCGCGTCGGCGCGCGACGTCTGCAGTCTCGTCGTCGTCATCGGAATGCCGGGCGTCGACATATCGAAGAACGTCTCGTACTTTGCGCACCGATCGGCGACCGCCGCCAACTTCTCGAGGTCCAGTCGCCACGTCAACACGGTGATGGCCATCCGAGCGCCGTCATAGGCGACGACGTATTCCGCCGCGCTGCCTGGTCCGCGCTCGGCCGATTCGGCGATCGCCCGCGTCAGCCCCTCCGAGCAGCCCTCCGGGCGCGAGAGCATGGCCGGCGGCGCGCCCGCGCCGTCCGCCTGGCCGGGCTCGCGGTCGATGCGTTCGAATTGCACGCCCGGTGGAAAGTCCGCGGGGGTGAGCAGCACGTTCTCGAGCCGGGCGCCGGGCCAGGTCGCCGTGCCCGCGATCGGTTGGGCGCAGCCACCCACCAGCAGTGCCGTGGCGAAAAGGACCAGCATATTGCGCCAGGTCATGGGGCCAGCCTAGTGGCGATCGACGGCAGTTTCGGCGGACCGTTTTGCAGCAGGGCGATCACGGCGTCGACGTCGACGTGGCTGGTGATCAGGTCGGCCATCACGTCGAGTTGGGCGTCGCGTCGCGCGCGGACGTCGACGTCCCGCGCGACGACGAATTCGCTGCGCCCCGCGGCAGCCGCGACCTCGTTGAGCCATTGCCGTCGCACATCGTCGTTGTCGAGCAGGCCGTGCCAATGGGTGCCGTATACGGCGCCGTTGCGAATCCCCACGCCCAGCCAGTCGTCTTCGGTTGAGCGGCTGAGGCGACCGTGGTGAATTTCGTAGCCGTGCAACGGGGCTTCGTGGTGGCGCAACGTCTTCACAGGCGCGAACGCGATGTCCGCGTCGAGCAGCGCGAGCCCGTCGACGGTACCCGCCCCCGACTCCACCGTGTCGTCGATGCGACGGCAGAGCATCTGGAATCCCCCGCACACGCCGAGCACGGGCTTTCCCCGTCGGGTGTGCGCCTCGATGGCGTCTGCCAGACCGCGCTCCCGTAACCAGGTCAGGTCCGCGACGGTGGCCTTGCTACCGGGGATGACGACGACGTCGGCGTCTGCCAGGTCGGCGGGGTCCCCGGCCCAGCGCACCAGCACGCCGGGCTCGCAGGCTAGGGCCTCGACGTCGGTCGAGTTGGAGATGCGCGGCAGCCGGACGGCGGCGACTCGCAGCCAGTCCTGTCCGCGAGGGGGCTGCGGATCGCCGACCACGCGATGGGTGAGCACGGAGACGGAGTCCTCGGCGTCCAGCCACAGCCCCTCGCTGTACGGGATCACGCCGTATGTCGGTCGGCCGGTCAGCTCCTGCAGCTGTGTGAGGCCCGGCGCCAGCAGTGCGGGGTCGCCACGGAACTTGTTGACGAGGAACCCGCAGATGAGTCGCTGATCCTCAGGTTCGAGAACGGCGACAGTGCCGTACAGATGGGCCAGCAGTCCGCCGCGGTCGATGTCGCCGACGACCACGACCGGCAGCTGCGCCGCACGGGCCAGCCCCATGTTCGCGATGTCGGTCGCGCGCAGGTTGATCTCGGCGGGCGAGCCGGCACCTTCGACTATCACGACGTCGAATTCTGTTCTCAGATATCGTAATTCGTCGGCAACCACGGCCGCTAGCTGCTCGCGGTGGGTGAAGTAATCCCGGGCGCCCACAGTGTCCACCGCTTTTCCGCGGACCACCAGTTGCGAGGTGCGGTCGCTGCCCGGTTTGAGCAGCACCGGGTTGAAGCGCACGCTCGGAGCCAAGCCCGCCGCGCGGGCCTGCATGGCCTGGGCTCGGCCGATCTCCCCGCCCTCGACCGTGACCGCGGAATTGTTCGACATGTTTTGCGCCTTGAAGGGCGCAACGCGAATGCCCTTGCGGGCCAACAGTCGACACAGCCCCGCGACGACCATGGACTTGCCGGCATCAGACGTGGTGCCGGCGACGAGCATCGCTCCGCTCATGACGCCGGGTGTGAACTCACTGCGAAAAATCGGCCGAAAAGTCGCAGTGGTTTCACACTCGCGAAGTGTCCAGTCACAACTGGGTCAGGATCTCGGCGCCGTCCTCGGTGACCACCAGCGTGTGTTCGAACTGCGCGGTCCACTTCTTGTCCTTGGTCGCGACGGTCCAGTCGTCATCCCAGATCTCGTAGTCCAACGCACCGAGGTTGATCATCGGCTCGATCGTGAACGTCATTCCCGGTTCGAGCACCGTCTGCACGGCAGGCTGGTCGTAGTGCAGCACCACGAGCCCGTTGTGGAATGTGGTGCCGATGCCGTGGCCGGTGAAGTCACGAACCACGTTGTAGCCGAACCGGTTTGCGTACGACTCGATGACGCGGCCGACGACCGACAGGGCGCGTCCCGGCTTGACGGCCTTGATCGCCCGCATGGTGGCCTCGTGGGTGCGCTCGACGAGCAGCCGGTGCTCCTCGGACACGTCGCCCGCCAGGAAGGTGGCGTTGGTGTCACCGTGCACTCCATCGATGAAGGCGGTGACGTCGATGTTGACGATGTCGCCGTCCTCGATCACGGTCGAGTCGGGGATGCCGTGGCAGATGATCTCGTTCAGTGAGGTGCAGCAGGACTTCGGGTAGCCCTTGTAGCCCAGAGTCGACGGGTACGCGCCGTGGTCGATCATGTACTCGTGCGCGATGCGGTCTAGCTCGTCGGTGGTGACGCCCGGTGCGACGGCCTTACCCGCCTCGGCCAGCGCCCCGGCGGCGATGCGTCCGGCGACGCGCATCTTCTCGATCACCTCGGGGGTTTGCACCCACGGCTCGCTTCCCTCCTGCGCGGTCGCCTTGCCCACGTATTCGGGGCGCACGATCGAGCGGGGCACCGGCAGCGTCGGTGACACCACGCCGGGACGAAGGGCGGTACGAACAGGCATGACGCCAGGATAGTCGGCGGCGGCCACTACATTCGACGGTCATGACCATCGACGACGTAGACGGCCAGTTCGCCGCCCGATTCGCCGAACAGTTCGCCGCGACGTGGCGCACGCCCGATCTAGCCAAGCACGAGGCGCTGTGGAGCGAGGACATCGTGCTGACCCAGCCGATGATGGGCACCCTTCGCGGCAAGCAGGCCTGTCGCGAGGCGTTTCAGCGGCTGTTCGCACTGATTCCCGACCTGCATGCCGACGTGCATCGCGTCGGGCATGGCGGTCGCGAGGTGTTCATCGAGTTCACGCTCAGCGGCACGTATGGCGGCAAGCCCATCGCCTGGGACGCCGTCGACCGGTTCACCTTCACCGACGGCCTTGTCGCCGAACGGGTTTCCTATTTCGACTCGACTCCGCTCATCGGCAAGCTCGTCGGACGTCCCGGCGGCTGGGAAAGGCTGGTGCGCACCGGCACTCAGCTGTTCAAGCGCTAGAGGCTCTGCAGCGGCATCCTGGCCGCCAACCACGGCCGGCGACCCCACGCCATCAACTTCCCGCGCAGCACGGCACCGACTTGGCTGCGCCGTCCTGTCGAGACCAGCAGGAACGTCACCGGGTCCGCGGAGACATGGCAGTCGACGCGTTCGACCGGGTCGGGTACGACATCGAGGCGGCCGTCATGAACCCACAGCGCGAAAGCCGGACCGCCGCGGAGCCGCAGGAAGACGGTGGCGCGCATGTCGCCCGCCGCGTCAGCGTCGAATTGACCAGGCATCAGTGAACTGATTCCGGTCAGCACCAGACGGGCCTCCTCGGGCGAAATGATCCATCGCTTGCCGAGACCGCGAGCGAGATCGTCGCCGTGGATGAGGAGTTCGAACATGACCACGCAGGTGACCGTCGGCAACGCGATGTCACCTTCGATGCCGCGAAACAGCCGATCCGGTGGCCAGTCGTTGGTGGTGGCCAGAAAATCGCCGACCGCCTCCTCGACGAGTTCGCCTGCCGTGCTCAGCTGGCTGCGGTCAAATGCAGCGATCTCGTTGCTGTTGAGGACCGACATGCGCTGACCCGACGCCATGCCCTCGGTTCCTGGTGCGAACCTCTCCCACATGTCCTCGGGCGTGACTTCGCCGCTCGCCAATCGGGCGAACGATCTCGTCTCCGAGGCCACGTGCGCGGCGGCGTCACCGACAGTCCATTCCATTCCGGGTATCCGACGAGAAGCGTCGAAATCTTCGACGAGCAAGAGCGCGATGCGACTGGCGACTGACGCCAAAGCCGCTCGCGCAGCGCCGAGATCGACGACCAGCTCCCCCATGCACCGGATCGTACGAGGCCGAGAATGTCAACGACGCCGATCACGAAATATCCAGCGCCGACAGCGCCGACCGCACGCGGACAGGCAGCGATCCGCCGTGCAGCAGCCAGTCGTCCAGCGCGATCCGCACTGAGGCCATGGCCAACGCTCCGATGAGCCTCGGCCGCGGGTCGTCGTCGGTCAGATCACCGATCCGCGGGGCCACCAAGTCCGCGATGACGGCCTCGTAGCGCAGATAGATCTGCAGCGTCCACGCGCTGAGCGCGGGCGATGACCGGGTCAATGTGGCCAGGTCACGTACTTGGGCGGTGATCGCCTCGAAGCCGTCGCCGAGGTCGCCGAACCCCGCGATCACCGCGTCGCTCGCCGACAACCCCGCCGGCTGTTTGGCGATGACCGCCGTGATCGCATCGAGCCAGCGCGTCGTCATCCCCTCGGCGACAGCGTCCTCCTTCGAGCTGAAGTACCGGAAGAACGTGGCGCGCCCGACCTCGGCCGCCGCCGCGATCTGCTCGACCGTCACGCCGGCCAGGCCGTTTTCGGCGACTCGCTGCGCCGCCGCCGTCGCGATGCGGGCCCGTGTGGCCCGCTGTCTGCGGACCGTCAGACTTTCCCGCGAATTCTGCGATGAGACGACGTCCATGATGAGACTATGTCTCACTGTGGACATTGATGGCAACACGGCCGCGCCGAGAACCCTGGAATCGTGGCAGTTGGTTCAGCAGATGCTGGCCGACCTCACCAAGTCGGTGACCGCGGACGCAATCGACGAGCGGGAGCTCATCGAGGGCCTCCAGGTCGTCGCGAAGATCATCGGACTGTGCTCGGAACTGTCCGTCCAGGCCGACCCCGAACGACCGGCATTCTTCGACATGTGCCCCGACACTCGGATGATCGGGGGCCCCAACCCCGACGGCCGCTACCTGTTGGCGATGATCCGCGGCGACCGCGCCTACCGCGTCACCGGCACCCGCGGCACTACCGCCTACCTCGGCTACCAGGTGCTCGCCGGCACCGGCCTGACGCCGCGACGGATGTCGGGATACGTCAGCGACACCGACCTCGTAATCGACTCCGGCAAGTTCGAATTGCTGTTCTCCCCCACCGAGCCGTCGAGCGAAGTGCTCGGTTCGGCGCAGTGGGTGTCCATCCCGGAGGACGCCTCGTCGATCGTCGTCCGCGAGTACGTCGGCGACGTCGCGACCGAAGAACCCGCCACCATGCATATCGAATCCCTCGACCCCGATCCGCTGCGTCCGATCACCGATGACGTTGCCGCACAACAGTTCACCGCGATGGCATGGACGATCGTCAAGCTGGCGACGATGCACCGCACGATCAAGCCTGAACTGCTCGATCAGCCGAACACGCTGATGACCGCCGGGGCCGCCGAACTCGGCGCCGCCGACACCACACCCGACAACCTCTACATGATCGGCACCTTTGGGCTCGAACCCGACGAGTCGCTCGTGCTCGAGATCCAGCCACCCGACACGCGGTACTGGAACGTGACGCTGGAGAGCATCTGGCACGAGTGCCTGGAACCCCGGCATCGCCATAGCTCCGTCACCAACAAGGGGGTCGCGCCGGTCGACGACGGTACCGTGCGAATTGCCATCGGCGCCAAAGACTTCGGTCATGGCCACTGGCTGGACACCGGCGGTCGGCGCAGGGGCTTCGTCGTGCTCCGATGGCTCGACAACCCCGCCCCACCGGAGGTCAAGACCAGCGTCCGGCGCGGCGGGGCCGTGTCGTGACCGGCGAGCGTTTCCAACCCGACCTGCTCGTCGAGCAGGCGTGCGAGATGGCGGGCAGTGACGACTTCGGCGGCGACGACAGTTGGCGCGAAGGGCTCAATCTGTTGTGCGACGGACTGGTCGCCGAGGCACGCCTGAACGATCTCGGCGTCGAGATCGCGGTGCTCGACATCATCCGGCCCATGGTCAGCCGACTGCAGATCACCAAGTGGCGCAAGGAGAATCCCGCCGTTGCCGCCCAGCAGATCAGCAGGCCCATATTCATCGTCGGGCAGCCACGCACCGGCACCACGATCCTGTTCGACCTCCTCGCGCAGGACCCCGAGCTTCGGCCCCCGCTGACCTGGGAGGTGGACAACCCACACCCCCTACCCCGGCCGGAGACGTATGCCACTGACCCCCGCATCGCCGAAACCCAGGCGAGCATCGAGATGTCCGAGCAGATCGTTCCCGGACTACTGGCGTTCCATCCGATGGGCGCACTTCATGGCCAGGAGTGTGTACGGATCACCGCGGGCCAGTTCTGCAGCATGATCTTCTCCGTGCAGTACCGCCTGCCGACGTACTACCGGTGGCTCCTGTACGACGCCGACTACCGCCCTGCCTATCGCTATCACCGAACGTTCCTGCAGCACCTGCAATCCGGGGTGCCCGGCGGATCCTGTTCATGGCTGCTGAAGTCGCCCGCGCATCTGTGGCAGCTCGATACGCTGGTCGCCGAATATCCCGACGCGGTCATCGTGCAGAACCACCGCGACCCGCTCAACGTGATCTCGTCGATCAGCGCACTGACCCACCACCTGCGCCGTCTCGCGTCCGACGACAGTTCGATCACCGACTGCGCGGGGCAGTCATGCGAAGAGATCGTGGTCGGCCTCGAACGGGGGATGAAACTGCGGGATTCAGAGGCGCTGGCCGGACATCGGATCGTCGACGTACAGTTCGCCGATTTCATCCGCGACCCGTTCACCACCATTCGCGCGCTGTATGCCGAACTCGGACGCGAACTTTCGCCCGTCGCCGAGCAGAACATGCGCGCGTTCCTGGCCGCCCACCCCGGCGACGGCGGCGGTGGCCGCTACACGTGGGACGACACGGGGCTTGATGCCGGTGCGGTGCGTGAGCAGGTGCGCGAATATCAGCAGCGGTTCGGGGTCCCCTACGAACCGCTCAAGTGATGCGCCCGAAGCGCAGCCCTTTACGCGGCCCACGAATGTCGACGGATCCGCAGACCACCTTGCCGGTGAGGATGACGTGCGGATTGCCTTCGGCGGGTGCGTCCTTGCGGTGATCGTGAGCGCTACCGACGACCACCTCGACGTCGTCGATCGATGCGCTGGCGCCGTCGGGCAGCCGAAGGTCGAGCCCACCGAACTTCAGGTCGAGTTCCACCACGACGATGGACCCTGCGAAGCGCGCTTTGGTCAGGTCGAGGTCAACCGAGCCCACCCGCCGATGTAACGCCAACCGCGTCGGCACGGTCCACTCCCCCTGGCGCTTGAGCGAACCGAGCACGCCCCGTAACTCCACGCGGTCGGTGGCCGTCGTGACGATAGCGCCAGGTCCGGGTAGATCACCGACGAGGTTGTCGAGGTCGGTGTGCAGCCGCGCACTCGACACCAACGCCGAGCGCTCCTCGAATTCGTCGATGTCGATCAGCCCGAGGGCGACGGCGTTGTGCAGCCGGCGCAACGTCCCGTTGCGATCCGCATCGGAGATGCGCATCGCTGCCTGCGCGTCGGAGATGCGCGTCCCAGAGTGGTCGTCGAGCCCTGTCATAACGGTTCAACGGTACCGCCGCGGCCGTTTGGGATCGAACCCATGCGGGCTCAGGCCAGGTAGCTCGGCGGCAGCGAGTCGAACATGAGCTTGAGCATCCGCACCGCGTACTCCGAGGATCCGCCGCCGACGATCAGCGCCGCGAACGCCATGTCGCCGCGGTAGCCGGCGAACCACGAATGCGAGCCACCCGCGAACTCCGCCTCACCGGTCTTACCCCGCACGTCACCCGCGCCCTGGAGATCCTTGGCAGTGCCGTTGGTGACAACCAACCGCATCATCGGCCGCAGGCCGTCGAGAATCTTCGGACTTATCGGGGTCTGATCGCCGGTGACCTGGGTTTGGCGGCCTTCGATCAGTTGTGGCACAGGCGTTTTCCCGGCTGCGACGGTCGCCGCCGCCAGTGCCATGCCGAAGGGGCTGACGACGACCTTGCCCTGGCCGAAGCCGTCCTCGGTACGTTCGGCGAGGTCCACCGTCGGCGGTACCGAGCCGGTGACGGTGGTCATACCCTCGATCGTGTAATCCGTGCCGATGCCGTACTTGGCGGCTGCCTGCGTCAACCCGCGCGGCGGCATGCGGCTGGCCAGTTCTGCGAAGGTCGTGTTGCACGAACTGGCGAACGCCCGCGACATCGGCACGGTGCCGAGATCGAACCCACCGTAATTGGGCACGGTGCGATGGCCGATGTCCATGGTGCCCGGGCAGGGCAGCAGCGTGTTGGGCGTGGCCATGTCACGCTCCATCGCCGCCCCCGCGGTGACCATCTTGAACGTCGACCCCGGCGGGTACAGGCCCGTGGTGGCCAGCGGCCCCTGCGCGTTGGCCGAGGCGTTCTGCGCGACGCCCAGGATCTCGCCGGTGGACGGCTTGATCGCCACGATCATCGCGGGCTTACCGGTGAAGTTGACGGCGTTCTGCGCGGCGTTCTGCACGGCCCGGTCGAGGCTGATCGTGATCGACGGCGCCGGCTCGCCCGCCACCTCGTTGAGCACGTCGACATCGACGTTGTTCTGATTGACGCTCACCACGCGCCATCCGGCTTGCCCGTCGAGCTCGTCGACCACCGCCTTCTTGACCTCGTTGACGATCGCAGGCGCGAATGTCTCATCGGTCGGCAGCAATTCGGCCTGCGCCGTGATCACCACGCCGGGCAGCTGCCCGATCGCGCCCGCCACCCGGTCGTGGTCGGACTGCCGAAGCGTGATCAGGTACATCGGCTTCTTCGACGAACTTGCCTGCTCGGCGAGGCGCTGCGGATCCAGCGTGTTGTCGAACGGCCGCAGCGCATCGACGACCGCGCGTGACGTCGTCATCAGCGAACCGGCCGCCGCCTGCGCGTCGAGCGAGAAGCTGTAGAGGTAGCCGGGCACCAGGACGTCGGTGCCGCCGCGTTCGTTGACCGAGGCCCGCCGGGGCGGGTCGGCGCGCAGCGCCAGCGTCTGGTTCTCGCCGAGCTTCGGGTGCAGGCCGGTGGCACTCCAGCGCACTTCCCAGCGGCCCTCGTTGCGGACCAAGTTGAGCTGCCCGTCGTAGGTCCACATGCGGTCCTTGGGCAGATGCCAGGTGTAGCGGTAGGCGACACTGCCGGTGTCCTCGGCGTACTTCGAGCTGAGGATCTGGGCGTCGAGGTGGGTGGCCTGCAGGCCGGCCCACGCGTTGTTGAGCGCTTGGCGCGCATCGGCGGGCCGGTCACTCAATTCGGCGGCGGCACCGGTGTCCCCGGCGATCAACGCGGCGAAGAACTGCTCAGCCGTCGGCTCGGGCCCGTCGGGCTTGGGTGTACAGGCCGGCCCGAAGGTGATGACCACCGCCGCGACCATCAGGAGGGCGGTAACACGTGATACTGAAGTTGCCATTGAGGCAGATGTTACGAATCCGAGACCTCAAGATCGTGGAGGCGCGCAACGAATTCCACGAATTGCAGAGAAAGTCCGAGAGCAGGCCTGCAAATCGTTGATTTCGATGTGGGCTACGCGCCCGCGGCCGGCGCCCGGACCACCAACGGCACGGCAGGGAAATAGGCGGCCATCTCCGAGCGCGACTTGCGAAGCACCGAGGTGCCGTAGCCCTGCTTGCGGTAGTCCGGGTGGATCCAGATCCGGACGTTGACCTCACCGGCGACGAGATCGCCGAAGACCATGCCGATCTTCTGCGGACCGTGGATCGCGACCAGCCATGCCGCGTCCTCGGCGTCGACGCGCTGCAGCCCGGCCTGGATCTCGTCCTCGAGCTCGCCGGCGGGCGCACGCGAACCGTCGCCCGCCTCCTGTACGTCGGCGGTGCGCGCGGCGAAGATGTCGCGATCGGCGTCGGCGGCGAAGGGCCGCAGCACTATGGCATCGACCGAACTCGCGGGCTCACCCCTGGTGAAGCTCAGCTGATTGTTCAGGTCCTCGAGTTCGGCCGCGATTTTCCGGCGCGAAACCTTGGTGAGCCGATCGAACGACAACCGCAGCACGGCCTCGGCAGCGGAGGTCGAGGTGCCGAGATGGCTTGCGATTGCCCCGATCGCGGCGTCGTAGTCCTCGGCTTTCACGACGACATCGAGTAGCTCATGACGCTGCTCGAGCGCGCGCACCAGCGCGTCGGCGATTTCGCGGCGCGCAACTCTGGGATCGTCGTCAGTCATGCCCCGAGCGTAGAGGCACGCGAGAATCAGTCGAGCAGAACGGTCGCGAACGTGCCGACCTGGGTGAAGCCAATCCGGTCATAGGTGGCGCGGGCCACGGTGTTGAAGCTGTTGACGTACAAGCTCGCGGTGCGGCCACTACGGACGACCGCCGACGCCAGGGTCGCCGTGCCCGCGGTGCCGATCCCGTGACCGCGCCAATCGGGATGCACCCATACGCCCTGGATCTGGCCGACGGACGGCGACTGGGAGCCGACCTCCGCCTTGAAGACCACCTGGCCGCGTTCGAAGCGGGCCCACGCGCGGCCGGCGGCGATCAACCCCGCGACGCGGCGCCGGTAGCCGCGGCCGCCGTCACCGATCCGCGGGTCGATGCCGACCTCGCCGATGAACATGTCGATGGCCGCGACCAGGTATGCATCGAGCTCGTCGGCACGTACCTGGCGGACATGCGGGTCGATCGCGCAGATGGGTGGAGTGCTCAGCGCCATCAGCGGTTGATGCTCGCGCACGTCGCGGGCAGCGCCCCAGGCGTGCTCGAGCCGCTGCCACATCGGGAGCACCATCTCGGCGCGGCCGACCAGAGACGAACAACGCCGAGCGGCGCTCATCGCCTTGTCGGCGAACGCATACATGTCGTCGACGCCGCCGCGCAGCGGGATCAGGTTCGCCCCTGCGTAACAGAGGGATTCGGTGGGACGCCGACGGGTCCACAGCTCGCCGCCGATCGCTGCGGGTTCGATGCCGTGCTCGACCACTCGCGATGCCACCATGCAGCTGCCGACCGGATCTTCGTCCAGGACGCGGTACACCTCACCCGCTTCGCGTACCAAAGAAACCCGTCGTTCATCGACGCGGCGAAACAGCGGAGGAGCCGACATGGAGACTCTTTCTAACCGATCCGTGACGGTGCGGTGACCCCGCTCAATGTCGCCGCCGGAGCGGCTCCGTGCTCACAGGGTCCCCCTCAGCTTACGGTCACGACCGGCGAACCGCTGGCGTCTGATCCGGACGCCGGGCCCATTTCTTCGGCGATGCGCATCGCCTCTTCGATCAGCGTCTCGACGATCTGGTGCTCGGGAACGGTCTTGATGACCTCACCCTTGACGAAGATCTGGCCCTTACCGTTGCCGGACGCCACGCCGAGGTCGGCCTCGCGCGCCTCACCCGGGCCGTTCACGACGCAGCCCATGACCGCGACGCGCAGCGGAACCTCCATGCCTTCCAGACCGGCGGTCACCTCGTTGGCCAGGGTGTAGACGTCGACCTGCGCGCGGCCACACGACGGGCACGACACGATCTCCAGACCACGCGGCCGCAGATTCAGCGATTCGAGGATCTGGTTGCCGACCTTGACCTCTTCGGCGGGCGGCGCGGACAGCGAGACACGGATGGTGTCGCCGATGCCCTTGGACAGCAGCGCTCCGAACGCGACAGCGGACTTGATGGTGCCCTGGAACGCCGGCCCGGCCTCGGTCACGCCGAGATGCAGCGGGTAGTCGCTCTTCGATGCCAGCAGTTCGTAGGCCGCGACCATGACGACGGGATCGTTGTGCTTGACGCTGATCTTGATATCGCCGAAGCCGTGCTCCTCGAACAGCGAGGCCTCCCAGAGCGCGGACTCGACCAGCGCCTCCGGCGTGGCCTTGCCGTATTTCTCCATGAATCGCTTGTCCAGCGAGCCGGCGTTGACGCCGATACGGATCGGAATGCCCGCTGCCCCTGCCGCTTTGGCGACTTCCCCGACCCGGCCGTCGAATTCCTTGATGTTGCCGGGATTCACGCGCACCGCCGCACAGCCCGCGTCGATCGCGGCGAAGATGTACTTGGGCTGGAAGTGGATGTCGGCGATGACGGGGATCTTCGACTTCTTCGCGATCGCGGGCAGCGCGTCGGCGTCTTCCTGTCGCGGGCACGCGACGCGCACGATGTCGCAGCCCGAGGCCGTCAGCTCGGCGATCTGCTGCAGGGTCGCGTTGATGTCGTGTGTCTTCGTGGTGCACATCGACTGCACGGCGATCGGATAGTCACTACCCACGCCGACGTCGCCCACCATGAGCTGGCGCGTCTTGCGGCGCGGGGACAGGGTCGGCGCCGGTGGCGCCGGTATCCCCAGACCGATGCTTTGCGTGGAGGTCACGAGTCTTCTCCTACTGGAACAACCTGATCGGGTTGACCAAGTCAGCGGTGACGGTCAGCAGCATGTATCCGACCACCACGAACAGAATGACGTAGGTGGCCGGCATCAGCTTGAGGTAGTTGACGGGTGCCGCGGCCACCTTGCCGCGCGCCGACCGGATCATATTGCGGATCTTCTCGTACCACGCAACGGCGATGTGCCCGCCATCGAAGGGCAGAAGCGGCACCAGGTTGATCGCGCCGAGCACGAAGTTGAGCTGGGCCAGGAAGAACCAGAACGCGACCCACAGCCCGGCGTCCACGGTGTCGCCGCCGATGATGCTGGCGCCGACGACGCTGATGGGCGTTTCCGGGTCACGCTCCCCGCCGCCGATCGAGTGCACCAGCGCACCGATCTTGGTCGGGATCTTGGCCAGTGACTTGGCCAGTTCGACGGCCAGGTCCCCGGTGAACGCGAAGGTGGCCGGGACCGCAGACAACGGGTTGTACTGCGTCGGCCCGAAGTACGCGGCGGCGATACCGATGGCGCCGACGGTCGTGGGCTGGTCGCCCTCGCCGGTGAACCGCTGCGTGCGGGTGACGTCGACGACCGCGCTGGAGGGCTGTCCGTCCCGCTCGTAGACGACGGTGGTCGGTCCGGAGGCCTGCTGCAGTGCGGTCCTGGCTTCGTCGAAGGTGCTGACGGGCGTGTCGCCCACCTTGACGATCACGTCGCCGGCACGAATACCGGCCTCGGCGGCCGGTCCGGGACCGGTGCAGTCAGCCACCTCGTCCTTGCTGATTTGCGCTGCGACACAACCGGTTTCACCGACGATGGCCTGGGTGGGCGGATGCAGGTTGGGCAGCCCCCAGATCACCGCGATGGCATAGATGAGCACGAGGCCGACGACGAAGTTCATGGCGGGGCCGGCGGCCAGCACAGCGGTGCGTTTCCACGTCTTCTGCCGGTACATCGCGTACTGCCGGTCCTCGGGCGCGATTTCGTCGACCGAGGTCATCCCGGCGATGTCGCAGAAGCCGCCCAACGGGATGGCCTTGACTCCGTACTCGGTTTCACCCAGCTTGTTGGGCCGCCGCGTCGACCACAGCGTGGGTCCGAAGCCGACGAAGTAGCGACGCACCTTCATCCCGGTGGCGCGCGCCACCCACATGTGGCCGCATTCGTGCAGTGCAACCGACAAGAGGATGCACAACGCGAACGCGATGATGCCGAGCACGAACATCATGTGGTGAGTAGTCCTTTTCTTGAAATCTCCCGCTCGACTTCGCGCTTTGCCCGGTCGCGGGCCCAGCGCTGAGCATCGAGTACCTCATCCACGGTAGCGGGTTCGGTGGCCCACTGGTCCGCAGCGCGCAGGACCTCGGCGATTGTTCCCACGATGGCCGGAAATCGGATGCTCCCGTCGAGGAAGGCGGCCGCGGCCTCCTCATTCGCTGCGTTGTAGACCGCGGTGAGGCAGCCACCGCGCTGGCCGGCCTGCCTGGCGAGGTCGACGGCCGGGAACACCTCGTCGTCCAGCGGTAGGAACTCCCAGGTCGAGGCGGTGCGGAAGTCGCAAGCCGACGCTGCGGCCGGCACCCGGGCCGGCCAGCCCAGTGCCAGCGCGATCGGCAGCTTCATATCGGGCGGACTGGCCTGGGCCAGCGTCGACCCGTCGGTGAAGGTGACCATCGAGTGCACGATCGACTGCGGATGGACGACCACCTCGATGCGGGCGTAGTCGATGCCGAACAGCAGATGCGTCTCGATCAGTTCGAGGCCTTTGTTGACAAGGGTGGCCGAGTTGAGCGTGTTCATCGGACCCATCGACCAGGTGGGGTGCTTGCCCGCCTGCTCTGGGGTGACGGAGTCGAGATCGCCCGCCGACCAGCCCAGGAAGGGACCGCCCGATGCCGTGAGCACGATCGTCGCGACTTCGTCTTCGGTGCCGCCGCGCAGGCACTGCGCCATCGCGGAGTGTTCCGAGTCCACGGGCACGATCTGGCCGGGTTTGGCCGCCTTGAGCACCAGCGGCCCGCCCGCTACCAGTGACTCCTTGTTGGCGAGCGCTAGCCTGGCGCCGCTGTTCAGGGCCGCCAGCGTGGGTTTGAGGCCGAGTGCGCCGACGAGCGCGTTGAGCACGACGTCCGCTTCGGTGTTCTCGACGAGGTGGGTGGCCGCATCGGGTCCCGCATAGGTCACATCACCGACCTGCGCGGCCGATGCCTCGTCGGCGATGGCGACGTTCGTCACCCCCGTCTCGGCGAGCTGCTGGGCCAGCAGGCGCGGGTTGCCGCCACGCGCCGCGAGTCCCACGACCTCGAAGCGGTCCGGGTTGGCGGCGATGACCTCCAGCGCCTGGGTGCCGATCGACCCGGTACTTCCGAGGATCAGCACGCGCTGCCTGTTGGTCACCGAACCATTGTGACGCCCCGGGTGCGCCACAGTCCCGTCCGCTGGGGCCGTCGCCGCTCGACGGCGCCAAATGTGACGCAATTGTGACCACCCGACAAACCGGCGATCCGTGCGTCACGTCACATCGAATCCCCTTCGTCACACACAGGACGGCAACACGGTCGTCCGACACAAGGGATGGGAACCCATGAGAACACTTCACCGTAAGACGGTCGCCGCTGCCGGCCTGGGCGCACTCGCAATCTTCGGCGCAGTCTCGTGCTCCAGCGACAGTTCGTCCGAGGCATCATCAGAGGCCGAGTCCACCACGTCGGCCGCTACCGCGACCATGACATCGTCGGCACCCGCCTCGCCCACCAGCGCGATGGCCGATCCCGCCGCGAACCTCGTGGGCAACGGCTGCGCGGCCTACGCCGAGCAGGTGCCGGAGGGCCCGGGATCGGTGACGGGCATGGCGCAGGATCCAGTCGCGGTCGCGGCGTCCAACAACCCGATGCTCAAGACGCTGACACAGGCGCTGTCGGGTCAGCTCAATCCCAACGTCAACCTCGTCGAAACGCTGAACAGCAATCCCGCGCTGACGGTGTTCGCGCCGACCGACGACGCGTTCGCCAAGATCGATGCGGCCACTCTCGAGACGTTGAAGACCGATTCGGATCTGCTGACCAGCATCCTGACCTATCACGTGGTCGAGGGCCAGGCCAGCCCCTCGGCAGTCGCCGGTGAGCACAAGACCCTCGAAGGCGGATCGGTGAACGTCACCGGGGCCGGTCCCGAACTGAAGGTCAATGACGCCGGATTGGTGTGCGGTGGTGTGCAGACCGCCAATGCGACGGTCTACATGATCGACACCGTGCTGATGCCCCCGGCCAGCTAGGCCACATTCCCCCTTCATCACCGCGAGCTGGGCCCCCGACTCGACGTGGGGCCCAGCTCGTCGTATCTAGGAAACGTCCATGTTCACGCTTGCACTGATCGGCTTTCTGGGCGGATTGATCACCGGCATCTCGCCGTGCATCCTTCCCGTCCTGCCGGTGATCTTCTTCTCCGGCACGCAGAGCAGCGGTGCTGCCGCGTCCGGCAGTGCAGGCGGTGTGGCCGTCGCCACCAAGCCCGCACTATCGGACCGGTTGCGGCCCTACCGTGTGATCGCGGGTCTGGTCTTGAGTTTCAGCGTGGTCACGCTGGCGGGCTCCGCACTGCTGTCGCTGCTGCACCTACCGCAGGATGCCATCCGCTGGGTCGCGCTAGTCGCCTTGGTGATGATCGGCGCCGGGCTGATCTTCCCGAAATTCGAGGCGCTGCTGGAGAAGCCGTTCTCCAAACTGCCGCAGAAGCAGTTCGGCTCCGGCAGTAGCGGTTTCGGTCTCGGCCTCGCGCTGGGCGTGCTGTACGTACCGTGCGCCGGACCGGTGCTGGCGGCCATCGTCATCGCCGGGGCGACAGGAACGATCGGCCTTCCCACCATCGTGCTGACCCTGGCGTTCGCCGTCGGCGCGGCGTTGCCGCTGTTGTTCTTCGCCCTGGCAGGCCGCCGTGTCGCCGAGCGGGTGGCGGCGTTCCGGCGCCGCCAGCGCGAGATCCGTATCACCGCTGGCATTGTGACCATCCTGCTGGCCGTGGCCCTCGCGTTCAACGTCCCGGCCGCGCTGCAACGTGCGATCCCGGACTACACCGGCACGCTGCAGGAGCGCGTCGGCGGCGACGAGCAGATCCGCGAGAAGCTCAACCTTGCAGGCCTGGTCAACGATCAGAACAGAGAGCTGGCGAACTGCAGTGACGGCGCCCCTGAGCTGGAAAGCTGCGGTACCGCACCGGACATCAAGAACATCACCGCTTGGCTGAACACCCCGAACGGCTCGGCGGTCGACCTGAAGTCGTTGCGCGGCAAGGTGGTACTCGTCGACTTCTGGGCGTACTCGTGCATCAACTGCCAGCGCGCCGCACCGCACCTCGTCGACTGGTACGACAGCTACCGCGACGTCGGTTTCGAGGTGATCGGCGTGCACACGCCGGAGTACGCATTCGAACGCGTCGAAGGCAACGTCGCCTCGGGCGCAGAAGATCTGGGCATCACCTATCCCGTCGCGTTGGACAACGGCTATTCGACGTGGACGAACTACCGCAACCGCTACTGGCCGGCCAAGTACCTCATCGACGCGTCGGGCACGGTGCGCCATATCAAGTTCGGAGAGGGCGACTACGACGTCACCGAGCGCCTGATACGCCAGCTGATCTCGGAGGCCAACCCATCGGCGCAGCTGCCGCCACCGGTCGACGCCCAAGACACGACTCCATCGGAGGAGACGACACCCGAGACTTATCTCAGTGTCGGCAAGGTGGTCAACTACGGCGGCACCGGCACGTATGACGAGGGATCATTCAATTTCAGCTATCCACAACAACTTCCCGATGACAGTTTTGCGCTGACCGGCGACTGGGCGCTCGACTACCAGGGTGCGACGTCACGGAGCGACAACTCCGGTATCGCGCTGAACTATCACGCCAAAGACGTCTACATCGTGGCCGGCGGCAACGGTACGTTGACCGTCACCCGCAACGGCGCGGAATCCACCGTGCCGATCAGCGGCCCGCCGACACTGCATCAGATCGCCGCTGATCCCGATGTGACACGCGGACGACTCGACGTCGAGGTGCCAGCCGGATTGCAGATCTTTTCGTTTACCTACGGCTGATGACCAATCCGCACCGCGCACGGCTCCGAATAACCCATGACGTCAAAAACGAGGCGGCATAAGCCGTCCCCAACGAAAGGAAGCGAATTTCATGTACGCAAAGAAAACTTTGGGGGTCGGCTTCGCCGCGATTGCCGCTCTCGGATTGTCCCTCGGCACGGCGACGAGCGCGCAGGCCGAGATGGTCGGTACCGGCTGTTCGGCCTACGCGCAGCAGGTTCCGACGGGTCCCGGCTCCGTTCAGGGCATGGCAATGGACCCGGTAGCCGTGGCCGCGTCGAATAACCCGATGCTGACCACGCTCACCAAAGCGATTTCCGGACAATTGAATCCGCAGGTGAACCTCGTCGACACCCTCAACGGCGGCCAGTTCACGGTATTCGCTCCCACCGACGCTGCGTTCGCGAAGATCGATCCGGCGACCATCGAGAAGCTCAAGACCGACGCTCCCCTGCTCACCAGCATCCTGACCTACCACGTGGTACCCGGTCAGGCCGGTCCCGCGCAGGTCGCCGGGACCCACAAGACGGTGCAGGGCGCCGACGTGACCGTCACCGGCATGGGTAACGACCTGCGGGTCAACGACGCATCCGTGGTCTGCGGTGGGGTGCAGACAGCCAACGCCACCGTCTACCTGATCGACACCGTGCTGATGCCGCCGATGTAACTTGCGGCGCAACCTGAACCAGGAAGACAACCCGTGCACCCCCGGCACGGGTTGTCTTCCGTTCAGTTATCGGGGTAGCGCGGCCGAGGGGTCCACGGCTGCCTCGATCTTGAGAATCATGTTGTCCCGCAACGTGAATACCAGCACCGCGAAGAATCGACGGTCCATGAATGCCAACACCGTCGGCTGGCCTGCCGGCCCACTGACAAGCGTGGCGCCCTGGCCGAGGTAGCGCAGCAGATTGACTGCGACATCCTTCGAGCCGTGGCTGATCTGTGGCGGCAGGGCTCCGTCGCCGACGATGGTGCCGACCCCCCAGACCGCCGAATCCAGGATCGCGGTCAGCGCTCGCAGGTCGCCGTTGGCGCACGCGGTGATGAACGTCTCGGTGACCAGTTGATGTTCGACGATCGGGACTGCTGCGCGAGGGCACACCAGACGAATTCGAGGCGCTTGCAGGCGAACTGGCGGTCTTCCGCTTCGATCCGCGGGACTAGGCTTCGGCGGCTCAGGTGGAACGGAAGGCCATGGCGTCGCCGTTCATACAGTAGCGAAGCCCCGTGGGTTGCGGACCGTCGTCGAACACATGGCCGAGGTGTCCGCCACAGCTGCGGCACAGAACCTCGGTGCGGGACATGCCGATGCTGTCGTCGGGGCGCTCGAGTACGGCGCTGCCCAGAGGTTGCCAGAAGCTGGGCCACCCGGTGCCACTGTCGAACTTGGTCTCGGATGAGAACAGATCTGATCCACAGCCGGCGCAACTGAAGACACCGTGTCCGTGTTCGTCGTTGAGCGGACTGCTGTATGGCATCTCGGTGCCCGCGCTTCTGAGCACGTAGTACTGGTCAGCCGACAACAGGTCTCGCCACTCGGCGTCGGTGTGGGTGACGTCGAATTCGTCGGGCGGACTGGCCATCGCCGACCGCGCAGCGGCGGTCGTCACGACGAGGGTGGCACCCACGGCTGCTGCACCGGCCAAAAAGTTGCGTCTCGACAGGTCCATCGCATCCACCCATTTCAGCCGGCTCCACACCGAGATTACGCCGCTCGCGATCGCGTGAACGGTGCGATGGACAGCCGTGTCACAGAACGATAAGAACTATTTGCAGAACCGGGCGAAGCCCGCCCCTATGCGCCACGCAGCTGTTGATACAGCCCATGCATGTCGAGTTGTCCACGATGGGTCACGAGCATGTCGCCCTGAAACCGGTCGATGTGGATGCCGGCCACCGACACCGCTTTTCCGGTCGGCGCGATGCCACGGAACAGGCCGGTATGAGTGCCAACGAACCGGCAGCGGGATACGCCGTGGGAACCGTCCACGAGTACCTCGTCGAGTTCGTGGCGCCCGTCGGGAAAGGCCGTGAAGAATTCGTCCAGGCGGCCGATCCATTCGTGCCATCCGACCGGTCCCTCCCCGCCGACCTCCACGACCACCCGCTGCGACACCACGGCCTCGAGCGTCGCCCGGTCGTTTCGGTCGATGGCCGCATAGAGGCAGTGCACGAGATCGCGGATCTCGTTGCCTTCAAAACTCATGCGCGATCCGCCTCCGTCTTCTCGCTGGCCCTCATGCTCACCGCACCTTTCCGATGATCTCCTGCGCGAACCGCTCGATGGGCTCGCGGTAGCGTTCGACGTCGTCACCAGGCAGGTCCGCGCCCATCCACGGGGCGCACATCACGGCGGTGATGCCCGCGTCCTGCGCCCGTTTATAGAGATCCGGCGACGGTGGTTCCATCAACGCCAACATGACGTCGAAAGGCTCGCTGGCCCTGCCATATTCGTGGCGCAGCTTGGTGATCTTGTCCGCATAGGACACCGCTTCGTCCCATCCGTAGGCGTAGCCCACCCAGCCGTCGCAGAGCTTCGCCGCGCGCCGAAGCGCCGCTTCCGATTCACCGCCGCAGTGGATGGGGACGGGCACCTCCGGATGAGGCTCGATCATCATCTCGGGCACCTGGTAGTACTCCCCGCTCCAGGACACCCAGCCGCCACCCCACAGTGCGCGCAATGCCGGGATCATCTCGTTGAGCCGCCTACCGCGGGTCGTGAAATCCTGGCCCAGCATCTCGTACTCCTCGCGCATCCACCCGACACCCACGGCCAGCGACACCCGCCCCTGTGACAGCACAGCGGCCGTGGCGACCTGTTTGGCCACTTCCAGCAGCGGTCGCGCAGGCGCGACGTAGACCGCGTTGGAGAAGCGCAACCGGCTTGTCACCGCCGCCATCGCGCCGATCTGCACCCAGCAGTCCGGCCATGCCGTCTCGGGTTCCCACGGGGGCTTACCGCTGGGATGGTCCGGGTAGGGCGAGGAAAGGTCACGGGGGTAGATGAGGTGGTCGGCAGTCACCATGCCGTCGTAGCCGGCATCGTCGAGCATGCGTGCCAGCGGCAGGATTTCTGACGTTTTCATGAACGGAGTGCCCGACCAAAACTGCATCCTGTTTCTCTACCGGGAAATTCGGGCAGCATCAATGCCATGCCCACACTGTTGTGGTTCAGGCGCGATCTGAGGCTGCACGACCACCCGGCCCTGCTGGACGCCGCCAGTGGCGACGGCGAGGTGCTCGCCTGTTACGTCCTGGACCCGCGCCTGAAGGCCTCGTCGGGGCAGCGGCGGCTGCAGTACCTGTATGACGCGCTTCGCGATCTGCACGAAAACCTCGACGGGCGCCTGCACGTAAGCCGCGGCCGCCCGGAGAAGCGCATTCCGGCATTGGCGAAAGCGATCGGTGCCTCCTCGGTCCACGTGTCCGGCGACTACACCCCGTTCGGCCGGCGACGCGACGACGCGGTGCGCGACGCCCTTGGCGATGTTTCCCTCGAAGAGTCGGGGTCGCCCTACCTGGTGTCGCCGGGACGGGTCACCAAGGACGACGGCACGCCCTACAAGGTGTTCACCCCGTTCTACGCAGCCTGGCGCAAGCACGGGTGGCGGTCCCCCGCGTCGTCCGGCCCCAAATCCGCTCAGTGGATTGATCCCGGCGATGTGCCTGGCGGGGTCCAGATCCCCGACGGCGGTGTGGAATTGGAGCTGCCCGCCGGAGAGGGCGCGGCCCGGCGTCAGTGGAAGTCGTTCGTGCGCAAGCAACTCGAGGCATACGACAAGGATCGCAACCGGCCGGACCTACCCGCCACCAGCCGGATGTCGGCGCACCTGAAATTCGGCGCCATCCACCCGCGCACCATGGCCGCCGACCTCGGCGATGGCACAGGCGCGCAGGCGTATCTACGTGAGCTCGCGTTCCGCGACTTCTACGCCGCGGTGCTCAACGAATGGCCGGACAGCGCATGGTGGAACTGGAACAAGGCGTTCGACAAGATTCAGGTCGACGACGACGAGAACGCGCGCAAGCTGTTCGACGCATGGAAGGCCGGCCGCACCGGGTTCCCGATTGTCGACGCCGGAATGCGGCAGCTCGCTGAAACCGGCTTCATGCACAACCGTGTGCGGATGATCGCGGCGTCGTTTCTCGTGAAGGACTTGCACCTGCCGTGGCAGTGGGGAGCCCGCTGGTTCCTCGACCAACTGGTCGACGGAGACATGGCGAACAACCAGCACGGCTGGCAGTGGGCCGCGGGCTGCGGTACCGATGCGGCACCCTACTTCCGGGTGTTCAACCCGACGACGCAGGGTGAGAAGTTCGATCCCGACGGCGAATACGTGCGACGGTGGGTTCCCGAAATCGACGACGACGACTACCCCGATCCGATCGTCGATCACAAGGAGGAACGGGCCGAAGCGCTGCGCCGCTACGGCGAGGTCACTTGATGATCTGTCCGCCGTCGACGGGCAGCGCCACCCCGGTGAGGTATCGACCGGACTCCCCGCACAGGTAGACCATGGTGTCGCTGATGACCTCGGGCTCTACGGGCGGGTTGTCCAGCAGCGGTTGCTGCGAAGGGCTGAAATTCGGGTGCTCCAGGGACCACTCCGCCATCGCTTCGTTGTAGATCATCGGCGTCGCCACCCCACCGGGATGGACCGTATTGACGCGAATGTTCTTCTCGGCCAGCGCTATCGCGAAATGTCGCATCAATCCGATCACGCCGTGCTTGGCGGCGGTGTATCCCGCCGCGCCGTGGCTGGCGGTGCCGAAGTCGACGGTGACCGGCCGGAATCCCGCCGCTGAGCTGGTGATCACGATGGCGCCGCCGTCCCCGTGCTCGAGCATCGCGGGCAGCGCGGCAACGATCGTGAAGTAGACGCCGTTGAGCATGACATTCACCGCGTCGACGAACGCCCCGATCTGGCTACCCGGTTCACCGGCGGCCGGCAGGATCCCCGCATTGGCGAGCACGAAGTCGATGCGACCGAACTCGGCCACCCCGTTGGCCACAACGGCCTTCAGCGCTTCGAGGTCACGGACGTCCGCGCGCTCGGCCACGATCCGGCGTCCGGTCTTCTCGACCAGCCTGACCGTCTCGTCGAGATCCTCGGGTGTCGCCATCGGATAGGCGACGCTGTCGATCTGATCGCACAGATCCAGCGCGATGATGTCGGCACCCTCCTCGGCGAACCGCACAGCATGCGCGCGACCCTGGCCCCGCGCCGCGCCGGTGATGAAAGCGACTCGTCCGTCGAACTGGTCTGCCATGACGCATGACCCTACGGGCGCGCGGAATACCCCGGACAACCGCGTATGCCAGAATGTCGGCAGTTGTCCGCCCACCGCGAGGAGCCGCCGTGACCACCACCGAGGTCGAGCGACACACCGGCCGCAATATCGATGTCGAGGAAGTGCCGTCCGCCGAATGGGGCTGGTCGAAGGAGAACCACAAGGCCATCCACCTCGGCGGCATCGTGGCAGCGCTCTTCCTGCTGGCGATGCTGCGCGGCAACCACGTCGGTCGCGTCGAGGACGCATTCCTCGTCGGCTTCGCGCTGCTGATCCTCGGCCTGGTCGGCCGCGACTGGTGGCTGCGCCGCCGCGGCTGGATCCGCTAGTACAGCTAGACCGAGTGCAGCGGGCGCAATGCGTTCGCGCTGAGGCTGTACAGCGTCTCGGTTCCTGCGATCTGACCTGTCGATACCGTTGCCGCGCCCAGCGCGTGAGCCTTGAACGCCCGGGCGGCCGAACTGAGCCGGTGCTCGACCGGGTCTGCCGTACGGCTGAGCTCCGCGGGCCAGTCCTGACCCCACACCGTCACCTGCGTCAACCCGCGCTTCAAAATTCCGAGCACGCCGGCACGAATCCGCTCGTCGGCGAGCACACCCGCGCTCAGCGCCAAGGCTCCGCCGAGCGAGGCCATCTTCATCACGTCGGTCAGCGCAGCGTCGGCGCTCAGCGGTGAGGCACCCAGGATCGCGAGCGGCCGCGTGTCGCTGTCGTCGGTGAGCACCACCCGCACGTCCCACCCGGCTCTGGCCTTGTCACACATCCATCCGCCGGCCGATCCGACCAGGTCGACAGTGCTCACGGCCACCACGGTCAGCTGATAGCGACGGCTCCCGATGGCGTTCGATTCGTCGAGGGGCAAAGGCACCTACGAAGCGTGACACTTTCCTGAGGATCTGTAAAGGATCATTTTTCAGGTCTGCATAACGATTTCAGCAGATCTGTAAACCCAGGATGACGGGTAGTCACACGTAGTCCCTGCTCAAACCGCTGCGGCGGCCATCGGCATCGCGGCGCCAACCTCCGTCAGCCCGCCGGTCAGGCCCGCCGCCTCGCGGATCTCGACGAACGCGTCGATCATCGCGTCGGTGGCCTCGTGCGGGTCGGCGAGGGTGACGTCGTCGGTGAGCACGGAGATCGCAAGCTGGTCGACGTAACTCCACACCGTGATGTTCATGCCGCTTCCGGCGGCCACCGGCCCGACGGAGTAGATCTCGGTGACCGTGGCGCCTTCGATGATGCCGCGTTCGCGCGGACCGGGCACGTTCGAGACCGTCAGATTGAACACGCTCGCCGACTCGACGCGCCGGGCCTGGCGGCGGAATATCGCAGGCGCCATGGCCGGTGGAAGGTAGGACATCCACGCGGGCAGCAGCGCCGGCCCGAGCAGTTGGTGATTCTCCTTGGCGATGCCCGTGGACAGCGCGGTGAGCCGCACCCGCTCGAGCGGATCGTCGATGTGGACCGGCAACGAGGGGGTGATGTAGGTGAATTCGTTGCCCGCTAATCGCTCTCGCGACGGGTTGGTGCTCACCGGAACCCCCGCGATAAGAGGCAATTCGGCCTGCCCGTCGTAGCGCAGCTGCAGACGTCGCAGGGCCCCCGCGACCGTCGCCAGCACGACGTCGTTGAGGGTGACACCCAGGTGCTTACCGGTTTCCTTCACGTCCGACAGCGCGAGCGGCGCCGTGGCGAACCGTCGCGTCGGGGTCACGACGTGGTTGATAAAGCTCGGCGGTGGCGCGAAGTTGCGGGCCAGGTCCGGATGATCGCCGCGTTCCTTGGCGCTCCGCCGAACCTTCGAAACCCCGGTGGCGGTCTCGCTCACCAGTCGGGGGAGCTTTCGGATCAGGCTGACGTGGTCGCGGCCTGCCTCGGCCAACAGGCGCCCCCTGGTGCGAGGCATGTTGTCCAGGGGCGGTACCGCCGGGGTTGCGGAAAGCAGCGGCTCCATCGCCTTGGCCATCTGGTTGGCCGATGCGACACCGTCGGCGAGGACGTGGTGCACCTTGTGAATGATCGCGATCCGGTTCCCCGCCAGTCCCTCGGCGAGGTACATCTCCCACAGCGGACGGCTGCGATCCAATGGCGTGCTGGCGATCTCACCGATCAACGCATCGAGTTCTCGGCGGCCGCCGGGTGCGGACACGCGTACCTGATGCAGGTGATAGTCGAGGTCGATGTCGTCGTTCTCCACCCACATCGGGTGATGCAACTTCATCGGGATGTCGACGAGCTGATAGCGCAGCGGGCTCAGGGCCATCAAACGCGGATACGCCACCTGGCGAAACAGATCGAAGCTGAAACCGTCGACACCCGACACGTCGAGCACACCGATCTTCAGCGTGTGCATGTGGATCTCGGGTGTCTCGCTGTACAGCATCAAGGCGTCGACGCCGTTCAGTCGCTTCACATTCCCCCTCCATCGCCGTCACCGTCATGTTCCCCGCGTGCACCGATCACACTCCTCCATCGGCGAAGTCACAGGACTTCGCCAAAGAAATGACACTTCGTCGCAGCTTTGTAAGGCTGGGTCCATGAGTCTGGTCACCGGGCATGGACCGTTGAGCACGGATCCCGCCGGATGGTTCTCACCGCCACTGGCGGCTGGCACCGTCTTCGTCGAACCGCACCCACGCCGAATCCGGGCATTGCGCGACGGTCGTGCGGTGATCGACACCGAGCGGGCGCTCTTGGTGCACCGGGCCGACCGGCCCTTGAGCTACGCGTTCCCGGCCAACGAGATCGGGGATCTTCCGAGCGAAGCGGTGCCCGAGGCGCCGGGCTACGTGCAGGTGCCGTGGGATGCGGTCGACGCGTGGATGGAGGAAGGCCGCCGCCTCGTCCACTACCCGCCGAATCCGTATCACCGCGTCGACTGCCGGCCCACCGACCGCAGGCTGCGGGTCGCACTCGATGACGACATCCTGGTGGACACCTCCGACACGGTCATCGTCTTCGAAACCGCACTGGAGCCCCGCCTCTATGTCGCCCCTTCCCTCGTGCGCACCACTCTGTTGCGGCGCTCGGAGACGAGCAGCTACTGCAACTACAAGGGCTACGCGACCTACTGGTCGGCGGTTCGCGGCGGTGAAATGCTCGACGACGTCGCGTGGAGTTACGAGGATCCGCTACCCGAATCTCTTTCCATCAGAGGGTTTTTCAGCTTCGACCCCGGCAAGCTGGACGTGGAAGCCGACCTGCCCCGACCCTGATCAGACAGCCGGTCGACCGGCTGCTACCCACGTCAACGCCGTGTCCGGTCTTCGTTCCCCTACGGTTGCGTAGGTTACGGTTGCGTACGTTTTCCCTGCTCAGCCACACTTCTATGAGTTTCGCGACGGGAAGGGAAACAGCGGTGGGGCACTACATAGCAAACGTGCGCGATTTCGAATTCAACCTCTTCGAGGTGCTCGGACTGGGCGCCGTTCTGGACTCCGGCGCCTACGGCGACCTCGACGAAGACACCGCACGCACCATGCTCGACGAAGTGGCCCGGCTCGCCGAAGGGCCCGTCGCGGAATCGTTCGTCGCCGCCGACCGCCACCCGCCGGTATTCGACCCTGCGACACACTCAATCAGCGTGCCAACGGAATTAGCCAAGTCGGTGCAGGCGATCAAGGATTCGGACTGGTGGCGCATCGGCATCGCCGAAGAGATCGGCGGCGTACCGGCACCCTCCCCGCTGGTGTGGGCGGTCAACGAGATGCTGGTGGCCGCCAACCCGTCCGCCGGCTTTTGGTGGGCGCTGGGTCCCACGATGGCCAACGCGCTGTTCATCGAAGGCAACGACGAGCAGAAGCGATGGGCCGCAGAGGGTGTGGCGCGCGGCTGGGCGTCGACCATGGTACTCACCGAGCCCGATGCCGGTTCCGATGTCGGAGCCGGCCGCACCAAGGCCATCGCGCAGCCCGACGGCACCTGGCACATCGAAGGGGTCAAGCGCTTCATCTCCGGCGGGGACGTCGGTGACACCGCGGAGAACATCGTCCACCTCGTGCTGGCCAGACCCGAGGGCGCCGGACCGGGAACCAAGGGGTTGAGCCTGTTCTACGTGCCCAAGTTCCTCTTCGATCCCGAGACGTTCGAACTCGGTGCTCGCAACGGGGTTTTCGCGACTGGCCTCGAGCACAAGATGGGGCTCAAGTCCTCGCCGACATGTGAACTGACATTCGGCGCGGACGGAATACCGGCGGTCGGCTATCTGGTCGGCGACGTCCACAACGGCATCGCGCAGATGTTCACCGTGATCGAGAACGCGCGCATGACCATCGGCGTCAAGTCCGCGGGCGCACTGTCGGCGGGATACTTGAACGCGCTGGCCTACGCCAAGGAGCGCCTGCAGGGCGCTGATATGACACAGATGACCGACAAGACGGCACCGCGCGTGGCGATCATCGCCCATCCCGATGTCCGGCGCAGTCTGATGACCCAGAAGGCATATGCCGAGGGCCTGCGCGCGCTCTATCTGTACGCCGCGGCGCATCAGAACAGTGATGTGGCCCAACATGTCTCGGGTGCCGATCCCGATATGGCGCACCGGGTCGACGACCTGTTGCTACCGGTCGTCAAAGGCGTCGGCTCCGAACGGGCCTACGAGAATTTGACCGAATCGCTGCAGACGCTCGGCGGGTCGGGGTTCTTGCAGGACTATCCGATCGAGCAGTACATCCGCGACGCGAAAATCGACTCTCTGTACGAGGGCACGACTGCGATCCAGGCCCTGGATTTCATCTTCCGCAAGATCTTCCGCGACAACGGCTCAGCATTGGCCCATGTGGCCACGCAGATCAGTACGACAATCGACGGCTGTGACGAAGCGCTGAAGTCACAGGCCGACCAGTTGCGGGTCGCGCTGGAGGATGTGCAGGCGATGACAGCCAGCCTGACCGGATATCTGATGGCGGCATCCGAAGAGCCTTCGGAGATCTACAAGATCGGCCTGTCCTCGGTGCCCTACCTGATGGCGGTCGGCGATCTGCTCATCGGGTGGCGGCTGCTGGTTGCCGCTGACGTCGCACAAGCGGCGCTGACGGCCGGGCCCGCGCGCGGCGATGAGGCCTTCTATCAGGGCAAGGTCGCGACCGCGACGTTCTTCGCCGCGCACCGGCTGCCGGCCGTCAGCTCGGTGCGCGGAATCGTCGCAACCATGGACGATGAGATCATGCGACTGCCCGAAGCGGCGTTCTAGGCCGCCGAGCTCAGGTGTCGGGGATGCCCGCGCCGGCCAGTGCGAGGACACTGTCTTCGCGGCGGACCAATGACTGGGCGCCGGTCCTGAACTGGCTGAGCTTGTCGGCGATGGACTGCCCCTCGGGGGTGTGACCCCAGATGCTGATGCCCTGGTAAGTGGTCGGCTCCCAGGTCTTTTCGGCCTCCGCATCCACCACGATCGGGTTCCATCCGACTTCCCATTCGAAACCCGATGGAGTCTGCGCGTAGTACGACAGCTCCCTGTCGTTGGTGTGCTGTCCGATACCGAGTGCCATCGAGAAGCCGAGTTCCTTGACCCGCAGATAGGAGGCGACCATGTCGTCCAGGTCGGCGACCTGGACGTTGAGGTGCTGAATCCGGGTGCGAATCGGGTTGAGGGGCAATCGATGTGTCGCCGCGATGGCGACCGAATGGTGGCGTTTGTTGACGCGCAGAAACCGGATCTTGAACTTCACGCCGCCGATCGTCTCGTCGATGTAGTCGCTCAGCCGGGCGTCGAAGACGTTGTGGTAGTAGCCCCGCATCTGATGGGGCTTCTTGGTGGTGAGCGCGATGTGACCCAGTCCTGCCTCTCCGGTGACGAAGCCGCCGCCGGTCCGCGTGTCCAGTGGTTCGTCGCTGAGCGTCGCACGCGTGAAGATCTCCTGCGTCAAGCCCTTCGGTCCGGGGAATCGCACCAGGCGTTCGACTCCGCGCAGTGCGGCGTCTTCTGCACTGCCCTCGGCGACCGGTACGTCGTGACTGACGACGCGGGCGAGGACCTCGTCGAAGGTGTCGTGGCCGTCGAGTTGCCATCCGATGGCGGCCACGTCCTCAGCGGGTCCGCGTTGCAACAGGAAGCGGCACTCGTTGTCGTCCAGGCGGAATCGCATCACGTCGGGCAGGGCTTCGTCGATGTGCATCCCAATGGCGTCTCGACCGAAGCGGCGCCATTCGGCGAATTTGTCCGTCTCGAGGACGACGTAACCGAGGTGCACGCGGCCGAACAGGTCAGCCATGAGCGAACGTCGAATCAGCGCTCAGGAAGTCGGTGACGAGCCGATTGAACAGATCGGCGCGTTCCCATTGCATCCAATGACCGGTGTGCGAGGTCATCACCAATTCGGCGTTGGGCATCAGGTTGAGCAGCATCGGACCGCCGGAGGGGCGGTTCACCTTGTCGTCGCGGCCCCACAGCACCAGCGTCGGTGTGGTCAACGTCTGCAGCCTGCTGTCCCGGGTCAGATCCATCCGCCACAGGGCGCGCAGGCCCGACGGGCGCCGCAACGGCGGGTTCGCCACCACCTCTGGGTCGATCGACGCCGCGTAGCGCAGGTCGATCAGGTCGTCGGGCACCGACGCACCGTCGTACACAAGGTAATCGCGGATGAATGACGCCAGCTTCTCGCGTCGCGGGCCGTCGCCGCCGTAGTAGGAGAGCAGGCTCTTCAACCCCGCTGTGGGGAGTCCGCGCGTCGTCCCGATTCCGCCGGGACCCATCAAGACCAGTTTGTCGACCCGTTGCGGGGTGTCCAGCGCGAGGCGCAGCGCCGCTGCGCCGCCGTACGAGTTGCCGACCAGATGTGCCGAGCCGACGCCGAGTTCGTTGAGCAGACCGCGGATCATGAGCGCGAGATACCCGAACGGATCGGAGTGGTCAACGCCCTTGTCTGAGCGGCCGTAGCCGGGCATGTCGGGCACGATCACCCGGAACCGTTGTGCGAGCGCGTCAATGTTGCGCGAGTAGTTGGCCACCCCGGACGCTCCCGGTCCCCCGCCATGCAACATGACAACGGCCGGTCCGGCGCCGATTTCGGCGACAAAGATCGACTTTCCCGCGACCGGGACGATGTGTTCGGTCAGTTGCGACTCAGTCATACGGGAAGTCATGCGGGAACTCCTACCCTGCTTGTGGCGGACTGGATCATGCCGGTTGGTTGCGGTAGCGACTGGCCGAAGTCGGCAGCGGCGTAGACGAATCCGTCGGGGCGTACGACAACCGATGTGGCTCCTCGGCGGCGCAGCCATCCGACAAGTGTCGGCTCGGTGATGCCGATCGCTTTGGCGCCCAGCGCTATCCATGCCTGGGCACCCGTGGGGCGAGGGCCTACGTGCAGCACCGCCCAGCTTCCTGCGATGACGTCGTCGAGGCGAGCGCGGGTGCCGTCGTGGTTCACCCATGGTTGTGGAATCTGCCAGCCGACCACGCTGTCGTTTCCGGCGCCGAGGAACCCCGCCTGGTATCGGGCTTCGGGAATCCACATCTGTTTCTCCAGACGCGCCGCGAGACCGGGTACACGGTTGACGGCGCGTCCGATGCGGTTGCGGACTGCGGCAACGACATTGTTGCGCTCGGTGATGATCCGTCCCACCAGACACGCGCGACGGGTGACCTCGGTGACGTGCGGCTGTCGTTCGACCTGATAGGAGTCGAGCAGCGACTGGGGCGCCTGTCCCTTGAGTACGGCGGCGAGCTTCCAGCACAGGTTGGCTGCATCGCGCACACCCGATGACATGCCCTGACCGATCCACGGCGGCATTGCGTGGGCGGCGTCACCGGCGAGGAAGACGCGGCCGACCCGCCACCGGTCGGCGACGCGAACATGATGGCTGTACATGACGGCGCGCAAGATCTCGACGTGTTCGGGAGTAATGCCCTGATCGCCGAGGACTTTCCAGATCTCGTTGTCGCAGAGGAGATCCCGTTCTTCCTCGTCTGTGCGGGCCGGATACTCCCATCGGTGATGCCCCAGCGGCGTCGGGCAGTCGACAGTAGGCCGGGACGGGTTGCAATGAAACCGCAACCGGTCGTGGGCTTCCCACTCCTTGAGGACCTTTGTGTCGATCACGACCCATCGTTCGGTGTACGTACGGCCGGCGTAGCCGATGCCCAGCTGACCGCGCGTCGGAGATGAACCACCGTCGGCGGCGATGACATAAGACGCGCGGACCCGCTTCAAGGTGTCGGTACGCAGATCGGCCAGCAGCGCCTCGACATGGTCGCCTTCGGGGTCATTCACGGGGAAGATGCGAAGGCACTCGTGTTCCAGGAGCACATCGACGTTCGTGAACCTCGCAACGCCGTCGCGCAGTACGCGATCTACCGCGGGCTGATAGAGGAACTGCTGAGGCGGATGCCCGCACCCGCGTGGCGTGATCTTCAGGTCGATGAACGGAACGCCGTCGGCGCCAACGAAGTGCAGTGGGCGGTCGGGCAGCATGTCCTGCTGCAGCGCATCCGCGAGGCCCACGGACTGCCATATCCGCATGACCTCTTCGTCGGTCGAGATCGCCCTCGCGCGGCCGTAGACGTCCGGATCGCGCTCGATCACGAGCACCCTGAGGCCCTGTTTCCCCGGTAGGTTCGCCGCCGTCGCACCTACCGGCCCGTACCCGACCACAGCCACGTCATAAATATCTGAGCTGGTCATCGTCGGCTCCCGTCATCGCGGAGTCTTGTCCTGTAGTGATCGCTACGGTAATGTAGCGATCACTACGGAGTCAATACCCAAGGAGTCTCAGTGCCGGAGAAGAAGCGCCCGACGGATCGTCGAAAGCGCGCCGACGGCGAACTCTCACGCGTACGCATCCTTGATGCCGCGACCGAGATCGCCGCCGTACGCGGCTACGAGGGGACGAGCATCGGAGCCGTCAGTACCAAATGCGGATTGCCCGCCAGTTCGATCTACTGGCACTTCAAGGACAAAGACGACTTGATCGCGGCGGTCATCGAGCGCAGCTTCACCGGTTGGCTGTCGGCGTGGGAGATCCCGACCGAGGGCAACGGCGAACAGCGCATCATCGGCGTGGCCACGCAGACGGCCAAGGCATTGCTCGACTCCCCCGACTTCATCCGATTGGGACTGATGCTGGCCCTGGAGCGCCGCCCCGAGGAACCGCGTGCCCGGACGATGTTCTTGCAAGTACGTTCAAGAGCGCTGGCGCAACTGACCGACAATTTCCATGACGCGCTGCCCGGCTTGACCGACGGCGACATCGATCAGTTGGCGGCCTACGCGATGGCAGGGGCCGATGGGCTGTTCATCGCGAAGGAAATCGGCGGCGACGCAGTCGATTTGATCGCGCTGTTCGAACTTCACGGTCGCGCCATCTATGACAGCGCGGTTCGGATGGCCCGAAAGGCCGGGCGCGGCTAGGCCGCCGAGTCAGGTTGGGTGAGCGCATCCAGTTCCGACAGCGGACGGCTGCAGATTTCGCGTGCCTCATCGGCGGGCAGACCGAACAGTCTCAGAATGTCCTCTGTTACCGCGTCGGTGGCCGCGGCGTCGTCACGATCGGGTTGATTGCGCAACAGATTCCCCAACCCCAGCAGTGCGCCGCCGGCCATGGCCAGGGCGAGTTCGGGATCACTCACGGTGAATCGCCCGACCCGGTTGGCCTCCCGGATGTCACGCAGGGCGCGCGGCGCCAACCCCTTCTCCGACGCGAGCAGCTGCATACCGTGCGCCAGCAGGATCTGACTTTCCTGCGGGCGACGCCGGAACAACCGGCCCGTCAGTCGGTAGCTGCGAGCGAATGTTTCGGCGGGGTCCTCGATTGACGAGGTGAGTTCGTCGAGCAGGGCGCCATGGGTGTCGAGCACATCGGTGATCGCCGCCTCGAACAGCTGCTCCTTGCTCTCGAAGTGGTTGTAGAAGGAGCCCATTCCCACATCGGCCGCCTGGGTGATCTCCAGGACTGGGACGTTGACCTTCCCCGCGGCGATGAACCGCTGCGCCGCCTTGATCAACGCGGCGCGCGTGCGCTGTTTGCGCCGCTCAAGCCGATTGACCGACGCGTCCGGTTGAGCACTCACCCCCTCATGGTAGCAGATTCCATCACTTTTGACGATTTCGTCAGGAGCCCTTGACTGAGTGTCGCGTCGTATGTGACGATTTCGTCAGTCAGTACCGATAGATGAGGGAGGTGCAGCATGGGCGAGGCCGTCGGCACCCACAGTGACCTGCACAGCGAGAAGGGGGCCCGGGCCGGTGAGCATCCGGGGAGGTCGCGAAATCCGGTCATCAAAGTCGCCGATATCGCGTGGCTGGAGTTCGAGAAACCGGATCTCTCGCGCGCCGAAGCGTTCGCGCAGGCCTTCGGCTTCACCACCGCAATGCGCACCCACGACGAGGTGCAACTGCGCGGCACCGACCCCGGCGCCCCGTGCGTGATTGTGCGCAGAGGCGCTCGCTCGCGGTTCGTCGGCACCGCGTTCGCGGCTCAGGACGAGGTCGACGTGTTACGCCTGGCCGACGCGAAGGGCATCGGCGTCCATGCACTCCCCGAATCCATCGGAGGCGTGTCGGTCGGTCTCGTCGATCCGAGCGGCGTTCCGGTCAAGGTGGTCGCGGGCATGCACCCGCTGCCTGCCCTGCCGCCCCAGCAGGCGCATGTCTTCAACTTCGGCGACCGGATCGCGCGCGCCAACGCCACTCAACGCCCGACCCGTGCGCCGGCCAGGGTTCAGCGACTCGGGCATGTCGTCATATCCTCCACCCGGTACACCGAGGCGTTGAACTGGTACCTCGACAACCTCGGGATGATCGTCAGCGACTTCCTCTACTACCCGGGCCAACGGGATCGCGGCCCGGTGATGAGTTTCATGCGCTGCGACCGGGGCACGGCCCCCGCCGACCATCACACCCTGGCGATGACCCTGGGACCGGTCAACCGGTACGTGCACTCGGCCTACCAGGTGTGCGACCTCGACGCCCTCGCCGCCGGCGGCGAATATCTGCGCGAGCGCGGCTATTTCCGCTCATGGGGCATCGGGCGCCACATCCAGGGCAGCCAATTGTTCGACTACTGGCGCGACCCCGACGGATTCCTCGTGGAGCACTTCGCCGACGGCGACATGTTCGACAACACGCTGGAGCCGGGCTGGGCTGAGTTCACGGCGTCAGGGCTGTCTCAGTGGGGTCCCGCCGTCACCAAGGACTTCCTCGGCATCAACCCCAAAGCGCTTCCTCACGAAGCACGTTCGATCCTCAACGCCCTACGCGACCACAATGAATTCACCCTCACCCGCCTTCGCGGCCTGATGAAAGTAGCCACCTCATGACCACGTCCATATTGCGTACGGCCGACGCCTGGTGGGTCCGCACCCCAACCGGTGCCGCGAGAATCTCCACCTCCGCGACCACAACCGGTGACCTGCTGCAGGACCGCGAGGCCATCGAATGGGCGAGCCACAGCACCGAGACCGTGCCGGTCGATTCATTGAGGCTGATCTCCCCCGTGACTCGGCCCTGCCGCGTCGTGGCGCAGATGACGAACTTCGCATCGCACGTCAAAGACGCCGGCATGGACCCCGCCTCGATCCCGCTCACCTTCTTCCGGAAGTCCTCGGCGTCGATCAGCGGTCCATTCGACGACATCGTCAAGCCCGAACACGTGAAGCTCCTGGACTACGAGGTCGAAATCGGTCTGGTGATCGGACAGGACATCCCCGTCGGCACCGAGATCGCCGAGTCTCAGCTGTCCGACTACATCGCCGGACTCGTTGTCACCAATGATGTTTCGGCCCGCGACATCCAACTCCCGCAAACCCAGTTCTATGAGGGCAAGTCCTATCCGACCTTCACACCGGTCGGGCCCGCGCTGGTGCTGCTCGACGCCGACGAACTCAAGCGCTTCACCGATCTGCGTCTGCAGTTGCGGGTCAACGGCGAGATCCGCCAGGACACCGTCGTCGGGGGCGACATGATCTACCCGCCGGTGCAGGCGTTGCAGTCGCTGGCCCGCTTCCAGGATCTGGCCGCGGGTGACCTGGTGATGACCGGTACGCCCGTCGGGACCGCGTTGAGCGCCCCGCCGAAGCCGATCGAGGTGATCGGGTCGCTGCTTCCGCCCGCGGTCAAGTGGAAGGCGTTCTTCAAACGGCAGGCCAAGAACACGAAATACCTCAAGCACGGCGACTCGGTGGAACTCAGCGTCGCGACCGACGACGGCGCCATCGACCTCGGAGTGCAGCGCACCAAAGTGAGGTATGCGTGACGACGGAGGATTCGCCGCACGTTGTCGTCGTGGGAGCGGGACCCACCGGCGCCACGGTCGCTACGCTGTTGGCGCAGTATGGCATTGGCTGCCTGATCCTCGAACGATGGGGCGCGGTCTATCCGCAGCCGCGCGCGGTGCATCTCGACGACGAGATCTGCCGCATCGTCGCGCGACTCGGAATCGCCGATGAGTTCTCCGCGATCTCACGGCCGGCCCAAGGTCTTCGTCTGCTCGACCCCTCGATGCGGGTGCTCGCCGAGTTCCGCCGCGACACCGCACTGTCGGTCAACGGTTTTCCGCAGGCCAACATGTTCGACCAGCCCGACCTCGAGGCGCTGCTGCGCGCCAACCTGAAGCGCTACCCCGGCGTCGAACTGCGAGGCGACGTCGAGGTCGTCGACGTCGCCGAACAACCCGAGGGCCGCGTCCGGGTCACCTACGTCGACCGAACCGACGACTCCACCCATGTCGTCGACACCGACTACCTGCTGGGTTGCGACGGCGCAAACAGCGTCGTGCGCAACCAGATCGGCAGCTGCATGCACGATATGAAGTTCGACCAGCGCTGGCTCGTCGTCGACGCGGCCACCGACGCCGATCTCGGCCAGTGGGACGGCGTGCATCAGGTGTGCGATCCGGTGCGGGCCGGCACGTACATGCGGATCGGACCCTCGCGGTACCGCTGGGAATTCCGGCTCCTGCCCGGCGAATCGGCCGACGACTTCCGGAGCATCCATGCACTGCGTCCGCTGATCGCCCCGTGGACGTCGAGTATCACCGACGACGACATCGAGTTGATCCGCGTCGCCGAATACACCTTTCGCGCCCGGATCGCCGACCGGTGGCGACGGGGCAACATCTTCCTGTTGGGCGACGCCGCACATCTCACCCCGCCGTTCGTCGGCCAGGGCCTCGGTGCGGGTCTGCGCGACGCGATGAACCTGGCGTGGAAACTCGCCGGCGTCATCACCGGCGAGCTTCCGCCTGCCACGCTCGACAGTTACGAGCAGGAACGCAAACCACACGCGCGGCACATGATTCGGCTCGCGTTGACCGTCGGCTGGGCCATGACGGCAGGCGGAGAGTGCGGCAACGTCGCCCGGCGACTGCTGGTGACCCGCCTGCGGTTCATTCCCGGCATGCGCGGCAAGATCCTCGGTAGCCGCACCCCAGCACTGCATCGCTCGGCCTACGTGCGATCGACGCGCGCGCCGGGACGCCTCGCGGGCACACTGTGCCCGAATCCGGTGTGCGGCGACGGCCACCGGCTCGACGAGGTGCTCGGCAACGGCTTCTCGGTCATCACGGTGGTGACACCGACCGCCGCGCAGCGTTCAGCGCTCGACGCCCGGGGCGTCGCCGTCCACATCGCTTCGCCCGGCTCGGAACTCGCCGAGTGGCTGCGCCGCGGGCACGCCGCAGCGGCGATCGTGCGGCCGGACCGCACGGTGATGTATGCCGCACGCGACGCGCGCAAGGTCTATGGCTTGCTCCCGACCTTCACAGCCGACAGAAGGGTCCGATCCCATGCCTAGAACACGCAGCGGCGTCCCCACCTACGGCTCGAACATCTACACCACCGACGCGATCGTCGATCCGTACCCGCACTACGCTGCGCTGCGCGCGCTCGGACCCGTCGTTTGGCTGTCCCGACATCGCGTGTACGCATTGCCGACGTTCGCCGAATGCAAGGCGGTGCTGCGCGACGACACGACCTTCGCCTCCGCAAAGGGCGTGGCGCTCAACGCGCTGACCAATCGTCTGTCCCGCGGCACAACGCTGGTGAGTGACGGGGCCGAACACGACCGGCGACGCAAGTTGGTCGCGCACCGCCTATTGCCCCGTGCCCTGCGCGGCATCGACGACGACATTCAGACGCAGGCCGCCGGGGTGGTCGAGGCCGCGCAGACGCGCGGCGAGGTGGACGGTGTCGAGGACCTCGCCTATGCATTGCCGATGGCGGTGGTGCCCGACCTCATCGGCTGGCCACGCGAACATCGCGCCCACCTGCTGACCTGGGGCGCAGCCTCTTTCGACGTCCTCGGGCCGATAAACAGGCGAGCGCTGAGGTCGATACCGGCAAGCCTTCGCATGCTCGCCTATGCCCGACGCGTGGTGCGTGACCGCAGCCTGATCGAGGGCAGCGTCGGCCATGAGGTGCTGCTTGCCGCCGACGCCGGCAACGTGTCCCTCGCCGAGTGCGCGCCGCTGATGATCGACTACATCGCCCCATCGCTCGACACCACGATAAGCGCGATCTCCAATGCGCTGCACCTGTTCGCCTCGCACCCCGACCAGTGGCAGCTGCTCAGGCAGGATCCTGGGATCATCCCCAACGCGGTCAACGAGATCGTCCGTTTCGAGTCGCCGCTGCGGGCGTTCGGCCGCCGCGCCGCGGTCGACACCGATATCGCCGGACACCGGATACCGGCAGGTGCCCAGGTGTTGGTCCTCTACTCCTCAGCCAATCGCGACGAACTCGAATGGGATGCTCCCGACACCTTCGACATCCGGCGCGACGCCACTCGTCACCTCGGATTCGGGCACGGTGCCCACGCCTGCGCGGGACAGGGCTTGGCGCGGTTGGAAACTCAGGCGATGCTGCGGGCGCTGGCCGAGCGCGTCGAGCGGATCGAGTTGTCCGGACAGCCGACGTGGGCGCTCAACAACATCATCCGGCGACACGAACGGCTACCCCTCAAGCTGATCGCCGCCTGACCCCACTCAATTCGCGGCCTTGATCACCGAGCTGCCGAAGCTTTCGATGGTCTCCAATACGTGCGCCAGGTTGTCGCCCGGCAGGCCGACCTGCACCCATGTGACACCCACGGCCGCAAGCTTTTCCAGACCAGTGAGGTAGGCGTCGGCGTTGAAGTCGTCGCCGCCGGGGCTGCCACCGTCAGCGTTGGTGAAGGTGATGTCGATGCCGGTGAAGTCCCGGCCGGCGGCATCGAACCTGCGGCGCAAATCCTCGACACCCTCGGCCAGAACCTCGGCATCCATCACGGCGGTGCGTGCGGTCTGCGCCAACATCGCCGGAGCCGGGAACGGGCACCAGCCGTCACCGTGCAGCACGACACGCTTGCGCGCGGCCGAGGTGTTGCCGCCAATCCAGATCGGCGGGTGCGGTGCGCTCACCGGCCTCGGATGGGCGGTGATGCCCTTGGCGCTGAAGTGTCTTCCCTCATAGGAGAAGTCGTCGGTGGTCCAGATGCCCCGGATCACCTCCAGGGCCTCCTCGAACAAGGCCGCGCGTTCGTCGAAGTCCACGCCCAGCGCGGTGAACTCCCGCTTGAGGTAGCCGACGCCGACGCCGAGGGTGAACCGGCCGTCGGACAGCAGATCGAGCGTCGCGCCCGCCTTGGCCACCACGAACGGATTTCGGTACGGCAGCACGACGATGTTCGGGATCAGTCGCAGCGTAGTGGTGTGCGCCGCGGCGTAGCCCATCGCCACGAACGGGTCCACCGCGTCATGTCCGCCCGACTCCAGCCATCGCTGTGACGGCGCCGGGTGATCGGTGAACCCGAAACCGTGGAACCCGGCCGCCTCGGCCGCCGCCGCGACGGTGGCGATGCCCGAACCGGTCACCAGTTCCGGGTTGTACGGATGGCTGTGCATCGGATGGGTGAACGTGAACCGCATGTGTCTGCTCCGCTTCCGCGCGGCGAGCCGCGCATTCAACGCTAGAACAATCTTCTCGATTTCTGAGAATGTCGTTACCATGCGAATCACGGAAAGTACAGGGTTCACGCCGCAGAAGGGGTCACCGGGAATGAGCGAGACGACCATGGTCGCCGCGCGGCACGGCCCATTCCCCGGCCTTCTCGACCCCGAGACGATCGCGCGCTACGCCTCCGCCACCGGCGACGCGACAGCCTCAGTGCTGGCCGGACTCGCGGTGCCGGCGGTGTTTCCGGTGATCCTGGTGTTCACCCCGAACGAGGCGGCCAGAGGCGATCTGCCCGAGTCGGTCTGGCAGCGCGTCCGCGGCGGGGTGCACGGCGCACACGACGTCGTGCTGCACCGGCCACTGGTCCCCGGCGAACCGCTGCAGACGTGGTCGCAGATATCGGCGGTGCGGACAACGCGGGCAGGCACACGGGTCGTGATGCGGTTTGACCAGTTCGACGCCGACGGGTCGATCGCCGTCGAACAGTGCTGGACGATGGTGCTGCTCGGACTTCAGGGTGTCGCCGATCTCGGCAGCACCCCGGCGGATCACCGTTTCCCCGACGACGCACGGACCCGCCCCGTCGGGTCCGTGACCCACCAGATCGGCGCCGACGTGACGCACCGCTACGCCGAGGTGTCCGGCGACTGGTCGGCGCACCACTTCGACATCGAGGTGGCCCGCGCTGCGGGTTTCGATTTCGTGTTCGCGCACGGACTGTGCACGATGGCGATCTGCACCCACCGCGTTCTCGGCCTATTGGGGGTCGACGATCCGGGCTTGGTTCGGCGCGTCGCGGGGCGGTTCGCGTCACCTACTCCCCTCGGTTGCGATCTGAACGTGAATGCTTTCGGCATCTCGGGCACATCGTTCGCGTTCGAAGCAGAGGCGAACGGCACGACGACCATCAGCCATGGACGATTGGAGCTGCGGGCATGAACAAGCCGGAGATCGGGGTGTACCTGCCTCAGATGGGCTTCACGTACGAACAGGTCCTGCATCGGACGCTGCGGTGCGAACAACTCGGAATCGACTCGATCTGGCTCTACGACCACCTCTATGCGCCCGGCATGCCGGAGTACCCGTCGATGGAGGCGTGGACACTGGCCACCGCGCTGCTCAGCCGCACCGAACGCATCCGGGTCGGACATATGGTGTTGTGCAACCAGTTTCGCCATCCCGCGGTGCTGGCCAAGATGGCGACCACGCTTGATCAGATCTCGGCGGGCAGGCTCACGCTCGGCATCGGCAGCGGTTCCATCGAGGATGAGCATTCCCGCCTTGAATTGCCGTGGGGCACGTTCGCCGAACGGTCCGAACGCCTCGGCGAGACGTTGCAGATACTGCATCAGGCCTTCGCCGACGAGGTGATCGATTTCAACGGAGAGCATTTCGTCGTCAGGGACATGCCGATCAAGCCAGGCGCGGTCCAGCAACCCAGACCACCGATCGTCGTGGGCGGGGTCGGCGAGAAGTACACGCTGCCGTTGGTCGCACGCTACGCCGACGTCTGGAATGTCCCGACGTACGCGTTGGGCGAACTCGAGCACAAGATCTCCGTGTTGCGGGCGTTGTGCGAGGCGATCGGCCGCGACCCGTCGACGATCGTGATGTCGATCGAGGCGGTGATGGCTTTGGCCGCCGACGACACATCTCTGCCCGGTGTGCGTGAGCTCGCCGAGAAGCGTTTCGGCGTACCGGCGTTCGGACTCAAGGAAGGCGGTCTCGTCGGCACGCCGCAGACGATCGTCGACCGTCTGCACCAGCTGCAGGGATTGGGGTTCGGCCAGATCGTCCTGTTCACCCACGACCGCGGATCCGACGAGACGCTCGACCTGCTCGCCGCCGAAGTGATCGCGAACCTCTAACCTCTTCGCGCGAACGTGGGTTACCCGCACTCTTTTGCGGCCTTTCATGTGCATCAAGCCCACACTCGGCGCAGGGTGCCTAACGTTTGACGGGCGGCGCGTAGGCGGGACGCCCGAGGCCCAATGCGTGCTGGGCGATCATGTTGCGGAACACCTCGAGGGTGCCGCCATAGATACCGGTCGGTCCCGCCAACCGGAAGACGTACTCGGCGGCCCCGTCGGCCTGGGCGCCATGCGCGTCGACAGGCAGGGTCGAAACCGCACCCTGGATATCCATCAGATCCAGCGACACGTCGCGCATGGTCTGCGCATTGGCGACCCGGCCGAACATGTCGGGTGTGCTCATCGCCGCCTCCATCCGCGCAATGCCGCGTCCCAGCCGGTATTTCACCGCCTCGTCATCAGCGACCAACGGCGCGACCTCGTCGATGGCCTCGGCGAGCAACACCAAGTGCTCGGCCATGGCCGCGATCTTCTGCAGACCGTCGGCGCCACGTTCGACGGTGCCGTGCTCGTCGTGTAGCGCATCTCGCAGCACGGTCCACCCGCCGTTGACATCACCGACGCGATACCGGTCGTCGACGCGCACATCGCTGTAGTACGTGATGTTCGTGCGATCGCCGTCCACGGTGCGCAGCGGCTGGATCTCTACACCTGCGGCGTCCAGCGGCACCAGGAACATGGTGAGGCTCTGATGTTTCGGCGCGGACGGATCGGTGTTCGTGATCAGGAAGACGTATGCGGCGTTCTGTGCATTGGAGGTGAACATTTTCGAACCGTTGATGATCCAGCCGTCGCCGTCGCGGACCGCGCGCGTCTTGCAGGTGGCCACATCGGACCCGCCTTCGGGTTCGGTGTAGCCCAGGCACAGGCGGATCCGACCCGACAAGGCACGCTCCAGCACCTCCGCCTTGAGCTCGTCCGAGCCGAAGTCCCGCACCGCACGCGCGACCATCGCCGTCGTGCCCCAGTGGAACCACGGCGTGCGCGCGCGGCCGATCTCGAGGTTCCACAGCCGGCGTCGCACGCGGCTGAACCCACCGTCGGCTTCATCGTTGAACTCGGCGGCCAGGTAGCCGGCCTCACCGAGCGCGAGATGAACGCCTTCGTCGAAGTTCTCCCCCGTCTCGCGGTCCCGCCGAATCACCTCATCAGTCACCAGGGTCTTCAGCAGCGCCCGGAGCTCGGCCTGGAAGGCCTGGTCGTCGGCAGACAATTCGACGCGGGAGAAGTCCACCTTCCGAGCGTGACAGTTTCTGATCGATCTGTAAAGCCGCTGTAGAGTCGCGTCTGATGTCGACAGTCCTGAGCCAACTCCTGGCACCGGCGATGGTGGTTGCGATATCGCCGTTCTCGATCATCATCGCCATCTTCGTCGTGCTTCACACCGACCGCCCCCTGGCCAACGGTGTCGCGCTGCTGGTTGGCCGAGTGCTCGCCCTCGCCGCGGTGACCGCCCTGTTCCTCCAGGTACCTCGGCTGATCGGCGGCCTGAACCGGCCCGTCTCGCCGCGGGTTCTGCTCGTCCTCGGCGGCATCCTCGTCGCGATCGGCATATGGGTCTGGTTCAGGCGCGACCAGATGACCGAGGAACCGCCATGCCTGGCCAAGTTCAGCCGGCTCACGCCTGTCGGCGCCGCGGGGGTCGGGATGTTCCTCGTGTTCGGCAACCCGAAGATGCTGGCCGCCACCGCCGCGGCCGGATTGCTGATCGGCACCGCCGGGATCGGCGTCGCCGCCGCGAGCGGGGCAACCGTGTACTACTCCGTGGTCGCCAGCTCGACGGTCGCCGTTCCGGTGCTCGTCTATATGGCGGTGGGCGCGCGGGCCGACGACCAACTCAACCGATTCAAGGAGTGGCTGCACCGACGCAGCGGACTCGTCACGGCCGTCATTCTCTTGGCGGTCGGAATCACCTTGCTGGTCATGGGAATCAGCGAGCTGTAGACCGAAGGAGCAGACCCGTGGGCATCGTCACCACCAGCTCGGAGACGACATTCAGCCAGTCACCCGAGACGATCTATGACTTCGTGACCAACCCCGCCAACTGGACCAAGACGTATCCGGGTGGTCCGAATATCCGCAACCTTCCGGACCGGCTACCGCTGCAGGTCGGTGATACGTGGGATGAGGCGCACCCCGATCCGGCGAAGGACCGGGTGTTCACATGGCAGTTGGCGATGGCCGCGCGCCCAGCGCTCTTCGTGTTCAGCTCCGTGGGGAAACTGGGCCACGACAGTCAGGGCAACGGCGGCCTCGAGGGACGCATGACGATCGAGTACCACTTCTCCCAGCCCGGCGACGGCATCACACTTTTCAGCAGAACCATGACCATCGAGGCGTACCGCCACGCTCCGTTGACCGACGGCTTCTTCCGGATGGTCAACCCATCGCACATCGACGCGTATCACGCCGCGGTCGCGCGGGAATTGGCCGCAACCTAGCCACGGCAGGTCACCACAGCGCTCTGCGCAGCGCGGCGCCTTGCAAATCGAACAGGCGCTGGCTGGTCTCCCATTCCGGGAGCAGCGAGTCGAACCCGTGACAGGTGCCGGGAAAGACGTGCAGTTCGGTGGCGACACCCGCCCACATGAGCCGCAGCGCGTAGTCGAGCGCTTCGTCGCGCAACGGGTCGAGTTCCGAGCAGGTGATCAATGCAGCTGCGACACCGGACAACTCGCGGATGCGACCGGGAGCGGCGTCGACGGGGACCGCACCGTCACCGGCGTAATGGCGCCACATCTGTTCGACGGCGGGTCCGTCGAATCCGGGCGTGGCGGTGAACTCGTCCTTGGACGGCGTCGGCCGGTCGTCGAGCACAGGTTGGTGCAGAAGCTGATACGCGACCGGCGGCGCTGCCCCGTCGGCGGCGCACTGCGCCAGCCGAGCGGCAAGTGCCGCGCCTGCACTGCTGCCCGCGACCGCGAGCCGGTCGGCGTTCACACCTAGCTCGGAAGCGTTCTCCGCCACCCAGGTCAGCACGGCCATCGCGTCGTCCAGCGCGGCGGGGTGCGGATGCTCGGGAGCCAGCCGGTAGTCGACGGAGAACACGGTGCAGCTGCCCTGTCTCGCGAACTGGACACACTGCCGGTGATCGGTGTCCAAGTTGCCGAGCACGAAAGCCCCTGAGTGGCAGTAGATCACCGCGGGCGACGGGTTGCCCGCACCGCGATATATGCGTACTGGAATCGAGCCGACCTCGCGCTGCTCGATCTCCACCCCAGCGGTGTTGACCGCTTTCGCGGTCTCGGCGCGGCGCTGGTTCAACGAGTCGCGGACGACGCCGAGCACGCTCGGTGACAGATCGGTGCGGGCCGCCGCCAGATGGCTCAATGCGGGGTCCAGCCGGTGTGCGAAGTCCGCGTCGGCGTTCATGTCAGGTCGCCGCCGGCGATCCGGCCACCGTCGTGTGTGATCCCACCTCGACTGCGGGCCGGCATGTCGGCGGTTCGAAGGTGTACTCGGCCGGGCGGAACCGCCGCGTCATCTCCCAGAAGACGCGTGCGCTGCGCGGCCACTGAGTGACGACACGACCATTGGGGGCGCGAAAGTAGTTGCTGCACCGGGTGAGCCACACGGTGCCCCGCATCCAGTCGTCGATCTTGGCAATGAAGTCCGACATCGTCGTGCTGCGCACCGCGACGTAGGTCTTCCGTTTGCGCCGCATGTACTTCAGTGCGCGCACGATGTAGTGGGCCTGCGCCTCCAGCATGAAGATGACGCTGTTGGAGCCGACGTTGGTGTTCGGGCCGTAGAGCATGAAGAAGTTCGGAAATCCGGGGACCGACATGCCGAGGTACGCGAACGCCCCGTCGCGCCATGTTTCCCGCAGCGTGATCTGATCCTCGCCGACGACGTCGATCTGGCCCAGGTAGTCCGCGGCTGCATAGCCCGTCGCGCACAACACCACGTCCACGTCGAGCCGACGGCCGTCGGCGGTCATCAACGAACGAGCCCGCAAAGCCCGAGCGGGACTCGACACCACCTCGACGTGGGGTTGGGTCAAGGTCTGCAGATAGTCCGTCGCGAAGACCAGCCGTTTGCATCCGAACGGGTGTTCCGGAGTCAGCCTGCGGCGCAGCTCTTCGTCGTGCACCACGGCATCGAGGGTGCGGAGCGCGATCTCCTTGAACTCCTGCGTCTTGTCACTGCCGTTTTCGATCACGCTGATGTTCGACTCGCTGCGCAGCCACAACCGCGTCCGGTAGATCTTCTTGGCGAACGGAACGTGGGCGAACAGCCACTTTTCGCGATCGGTGTAGGCACGGTCGGGCTTCGGGAGAATCCACGTCGGCGACCGCTGCACCGAATAGACCTTCTTGGCGACCTTCGCCACCTCGGGAATCAGTTGCGCCGCCGTCGATCCGGTACCGAGAACCGCGACACTCTTGTCCGTCAGGTCGACGGAGTGGTCCCAGCGCGCGGTATGCATCAACGTTCCGGCGAACGGCTCTTCCTCGGCGAGGTCGGGCAGGACCGGCTGGGTGAACAGTCCGATCGCCGATATCACCACGTCGAACGTGTGCTCCTCGCCGTTTGCGGTGATCAACTGCCAGGTCTGGGTGTCGGAATGCCACCGGGCCGAGGTGATCTCGGTGTGCAGTTTCAAGTGCGGCGCGAGTTGGTAGCGCTGCGCGCAGCGTTCGAAATAGTCGAGGATCTCGGGCTGCCCCGACCACAGCCGTGACCAGCGGGCGTTGAGGTCGAACGAATACGAGTAAAGGTGTGACTTCACGTCGCAGGCGAGTCCCGGGTAGGTGTTGATCCGCCAGGTACCGCCTACGCCGTCCTCCCGATCGAAGATCGTGAAGTCGCGAAAACCGTTCTTTTTCAGGAAGATCGCGAGCGCCAGCCCGCCCGGGCCGGCCCCGATGATGCCCACCGAGGTGGCTTTTGTCATGGGGTTCATCCGATCTGCAGGGTTTGTCCGCCGTCGACGACGAGTTCGGAACCGGTGATGAACGACGCATGCTCGGATACCAGGAACGCCACGGCGTCGGCGATCTCCATCGGCGTGCCGAGCCGCCCCCTCTCCGCGAGCCGCGCCTGCGTCGCGGGGTCGAGCATCGGCGTCTCGACCGGTCCGGGTAGGACCGCGTTGACACGAATGCCCGAGTCGGCGAGTTCAGCGGCAGCGATCTGGGTGAGGCCGCGCAGCGCCCACTTCGACGAGCCGTAGGCCGCGTGGTTGGGAAACGCACGGATCGCGCCGGTGCTGCACGTGTTGACGATCGCGGCGCCGTCGGCGTGGCGCAGGTGTTCGAGCGCGGCCCGGATGCCCAGAAAGGGCCCGAGGCAGTTGACGCGCCAGCTCTCTTCGAAGCCTGCGGGTGTCTCCTCGGCGAACGAGGCGCGGTGCAGCACACCGGCGTTGTTGACCAGCGTGGTCAGTGCGCCGAACTCCTCGACGGTCCGCCGCACCGCGCTGTCCCACTGCTGCTCGGACGTCACGTCGAGTTCAATGGCGACCACGCCGCCGCCCAACGCTTCTGTGCCGGCCTTGAGCTCATCGGTCCGCAGATCGCACGCGGCCACCCGAAAACCGTCCGCGTGCAGTCTCGTGACGATCGCCGCCCCCTGCCCGCGCGCCGCGCCGGTGACCAGCGCGACCCGCTCGGTCGACGTCACTGCGCCTCCTCGAGGTGCGCCGCCGCGCCGCGCCGCAGCGCCTGGGACTCCGATGCCAGGGTGATCATCCGAAACCCCAACTCGGCCATGGCCTTCCCAGGCTTACCCGCGTTGGCGTGGATGCCGGGGACCAGCCCCGCACCGGAGGCGACGGAATGGATCCGAGTGACAGCGTCGAGCACTGTCGGAGTGTCGAGCGCGGTGATCGGGTTCTCCCCCAGCGAGATCGCCAGATCGGCCGGGCCGACGTATACGCCGGATAGACCTGGTACGGAACATATCTCGTCGAGTGCCGCCAATCCTCGGGCGGTCTCGATCATCGCGAAGACACTCGCGCGGTCTTCGTGTGCAGCAGTATCGATCCCGATGTCGGCTCGCAGCGGGCCGAAGCTGCGTACCCCCGCAGGCGGGTACCGGGTGGCGGCCACTGCGGTGGCGGCTGTTTCGGGCGATTCGACCATCGCGACGATCACCGCATCGGCCCCGGCGTCGAGAACACGACCGATCGGTGCGGGATCTGCCGACGGCAACCGCACTGCGGTCGCAATCGGCACCTGCTCGAGCCGCCGCAGCAGCAATGCGACATCGGCGTCGTCGAGATAACCGTGCTGGACGTCGAATCCGACGTAGTCATATCCCGCCCTGGCGAACTCCTCTGGCCCGATGACGGTCGGCCCCACCACCCAGCCGCCCCACACGCGGGGCTTTGCGGAGAGGGCCTCCTGCAACCGGCTGCTCATACGGCGATCGCGATCTTCACCCGATCCGGCACCGGCCGGCAGGCCAGGTCGAACGCCGATTGCACGTCGTCGATACCGAACGTGTGCGTGACGTAGGCGGCCAGCAGTTCCGGATGGTCGTCGGCAAACCCGTTGGCCGCGTCGAGGACTCGCCGCCGGTCGAGCGTCACACCGGACTTGAGCGTGAGGTTCTTACGCAGCATCGCGCGCATGCTGATCGGGTAGCTGTCGTCGTCGGGCACGCCGAAGTACAGCACCGTGCCGCCCGGCGCCGCGGCGTCTATCGCATGGCCGAGCGTGGCGACCTGATGGCCGACCGCCTCGATCACGACGTCGGGCCGATCGCTGGGCTCCAGGTGACTCACCCATCTGTCGCTGGTGGCGCGGACAATGGTGTCGACACCGAACTCTTTGCCGACACCGTCGCGGTCGACGGGATCGATACCGGTCACATGACGCGCACCCAGAGCCTTTGCCGCATAGGAGAACAGCAGCCCGATCGACCCCTGCCCGATGACTGCGACATGTCGGCCCGCGAGCTCGAGCTGTTCAAGCGCGTACAAGACACATGCCAAAGGCTGCAACGCGACGGCGTGTGAGGCGCTCAAGGTGGGATCGTAGGGCGCCAGGCCGTCGCCGTCGGCGACCACGAACCCCATCAGCCCATCGAATCCGGACGCCCAGCCCACCACCCGGTCACCCACCCGGTGGTCCTCGTGTCTGCTCGCCACCACTTCCCCGACGACCTCGTGGACCGGAAAGCCCACCATCTCGGCCGCGTTCACACCCACGTCACCTGCGATCTTGCCGCGCACACCGCGGAACGGCGGCAGGTCGCTGCCGCAGACCCCCGCCGCCATGAAACGGAGCAGCACGTGACCGTCGCTCAGGTCATCGGCGGTCTTTGGCGGAACATCAAGTCGCTCAAAGGTATACGGCGCAACGAGTCGGTATGCCCACACCTCACCCAACCTCCACATGGACCTCGACAGGAACACTGTTCCAGCCCCACTGGAAGCTGGACGGCGGGCGCGTAGCGTCCGCACTGATGATGCGCCAGTCCGGCACTCGTTTCAGCCATTCGGTCACCATGATCGCGATTTCGAGGCGGGCGAGGTGCACACCGAGGCAGAAGTGCTGTCCGCGGCCGAACGCCAGCAGGCGCTCGATCCGGCGATCCCAGATGAACTCGTCCGGCTCGGGATACTCACGCTCGTCGCGACCGGCCGATGCGAGCAGCGTGATGACCCGCTGGCCCGGAATCATCGTCGTCCCGTGCATGGTGAACGGCTTGCGCAGGGTGCGCGCAAACCACTGCGCGGGTGCGCAGTACCGGATCATCTCCTCACGCGCGACGGGCACGTTGGCGTCGAGATCTGCTCGCACGGCCGCCAACTGGTCTGGGCGCCGCCCCAGTTCCCAGAGGCCGTGCGCGACGATCTTCGGCACGGTTTCCGTTCCGCCGATGAAGACGCCGAGCATCTGCACGGCGGCCTCCATGTCGGACAGCGCCGAACCGTCCGGCAGGCGATAGCCGATGAGGTTGTCGGCGATCGGCGACTCAGGCCCGTCGCCGGCGCGCCTGCGCTCGATGATCGGCACCAGGTACTCCAGGTAGCCGGGGCGCGCGTTGGCCACCTCCACCCCGCTGCCCGGCTGGGCCAGGCTTCCCGCGTTCACGGTGGCCAACACATCGGATGCCAGATCGGTCGGAAGTCCGACCAATTCGCAGACCACCGATGCCGCGACGATGCCGCCGTAGTCCTGGGTCAGGTCGAAGGTGCCACGCGGCAGCAGTTCGTCGAGCCGCTCGTTGGCCAGGTCGCGGATTCGGTCTGCCAGCACTGCAACGGATTTGGGCCGGAACGGACCCGATGTGCAGCGGCGGACGGAATCGTAGATCGGCGCGTCGAAGTTCGCGTGGAACGGCAGCGGATGTAGCGGCGGGTCGGGCACCGGGCCGTCGTTGCGCGTCGCCAGAACCGTTGCCGCGGGTAGAGTTCCCTCAGAGGCGACGAACGTCCCGTCGTTGATCGACAGCACCTGCCAGATGTCGTCGAAGCGCGACAGCGCGTAGGTGTCCCACTTGTCGACGTAATACACCGGATAGTCGTCGCGCAGGACGCGGTAGTGCGGCAGAGGGTCGGCCATCACCGCGGGGTCGAACGGATCGTAGAAGAAGTTCTTCATCAGCTGCGTCACTTGGAAATTCATTGCAGCGGCGACGGGGGCAGCGCCTGCAGAATCGAGTCCTCCCAACCGTCGCGCAGCGCGGGCGCGACGCTCATCCACGTGACGATCTCGGCGGGCGGGCTGTCCTTCCACGACGGGTAGTGGTTCTCGAAGCAGTCCCAGTCGCCGTCCAGCGCCCAATAGTGAATGACCTCGTTGAATCTGAACGTCGTGATGAACGACCCGAGCCATCGCTTTCCGGTGGATTCCGACCACGGCACGTAGAGGCGTTCGAGTTCGCGGATGTAGTCGTCCTGCCGACCCGGCTTGGTCTGCATGATCTCCTGGATCACCAGACCCGCCGAGAACTTCGAATCCGCCAGCTGAGCGAGTGTCCTGTTGAACTTCCCGGCGTACATGATCCGGCCCTCACCGGATGCTCGGATCTCGGACAGGAACGTCCGCCAGGTCGCCGCGGCATCGGCATGGCTGCCGCCGGACGCCTGCGCTTTACCGATGCGGGCGTAGTCGGCGAACGCGTCGATCTCCCAGATGATCGTCGCCTGGGGCCAGTGACCGTTGTACGGCGTGGTCTCCCACATCGCGAAAAGGCGCGCGCCGAGCGCCTCCATCATGGGGTGGTAGACCTCGCTGAAGACCTCGGTGAATTGCTCGCTTCGGCCTTCACCCAGCGCAATCGTCTCGTGGAGATACAGAAGCGTGTGGCCGTAGAACTTCTTCACACCCGCCACCTAGTTGACAGTCGCACCATGCGAGCGTGACACTTGTGACGTGATTTGTAAAGGTGCCGAGACCCTGACGACACTGACCAAAGGTTTCTGTTTCGGCGAGGGCCCCCGGTGGTTCGAGGGATTGCTGTGGTTCTCCGACATGCTGGGTGAGGCGGTGCACACCGTCAACCTGCGTGGGGACCTGACCACCCTCCCGCTGCCCGGCCATCACCCATCGGGGTTGGGATTCCGGCCCGACGGCACCCTGCTGATCGTGTCGGGTGAGCAGCGCCGGCTGCTGCGCTATGACGGGTACACCGTCGACCCGATCGCCGAACTGGCCGACCTCGTTCCCGCGGCGCTCGGCGACATGGTGATCGACGATGCGGGCCGCGCTTACGTCGGATCCCAGGCGCGGGAAGGCGGGGTGATCGTGCGGGTCGATCCCGACGGCTCGATCGCCGTTGTCGCCGAGAATCTCGACTTCCCCAACGGAATGGCGATCACAGCGGACCGCACGACGCTGATCGTGGCCGAGTCGACCGGGCGGCGGCTGACCGCGTTCACCGTCGCGGCCGACGGATCACTGGGCGGCCGAAGGATATTCGCCGACGTGCTCGACGGCCCGCCGGACGGCATCTGTCTCGATGCCGAGGGAGGGGTGTGGGTGGCGATGACACTGGCCCACGCCTTCGAGCGGATCGAGGAGGGCGGCGCCGTCACCGATCGGATCGAGATGGACGAGCGCATCGCGATCGCCTGCACACTCGGAGGGCCGGAACGGCGCACGCTGTTCCTGCTGTCCAGTACGGACGCCTATCCGCAGCGGCTGGTCGGGACCAAGGACTCACGCGTCGACGCGGTGACCCTGGACATCCCGGGAGCCGGGCTGCCGTGAGCGATTGCTACTACGAGCTGGTCGATGCCACCGACCCGCTCGGCGAGAAGTTCGCCGCGACCGACCTCGTCCGCAGCACGTGGACGGCCGAGATACAGCACGGCGCACCGGTTTCAGCGCTGTTGGCGCGCGCCTTGGAGAAATGCGAGGCGCGCGACGACACCCGTCTGAGCCGAGTGATGATCGACCTGCTGGGCGCTGTGCCTGCCGAAGGGGATCTGTGGGTGCGATCCCGAATCGAGCGCTCCGGCAAGCAGATCGAGTTGGTCAGTGCCGAGATGCTGGCCCCCGGACGTGACGGTGAGCCCCGCGCGGTCGCACGCGCGAGCGGGTGGCGGCTGAAGACGATCGACACCGCGGACGTCGTTCGCACGTCTGCGCCACCGTTGCGGCCGCTCTCGGAGGCACACAGCCCCGACATGAAGAAGGACTGGGACCGCAACTATGTGCACAGCCTCGATTGGCGGTGGCTGACCCAGCCGATGAGCGACGGGCCCGGCGAGTCCTGGATCCGGCCGGAAGTCGACCTCGTCAAGGGCGAGTCCATGACCGCGCTGGAGCGCCTCTTCGCGGTCGCCGACGACGCCAACGGCATCGGCACCAAGCTCGACATCCGGAAGTGGACGTTCATGAACACCGACCTGGTCGTGCATGTACACCGGATTCCGGAGGGCGAGTGGATCGGAATCCGCGCCGAGACCAACTACGGCCCCGACGGCATCGGTACGACGATCGGCACACTGTTCGACGTATCAGGTCCCGTCGGCGCGATTCAGGAGTCGGTGCTGGTCCGGCCGATGCCGGGCCGTTGACCAGTCAGTTGATACAGGGGCCGGTCGAAACCGGCTCCATCGCCGTGGAATCGACGGCGTGTGGGTAGATCAGCTTCGCGGTGAGTACGAAGCCGATCTCCGGATCGTGAACCGCCGCACCGAAAGTCATGCCGAGTACCCGTCCATCACGGTCGATCAGCGGTCCGCCGGAATCGCCGTGCCCGACTCTGCCTCTAATTGCATAGACCTCGCGGCTCAAAGCCAGCACCCGATAGAGGTCTGAAACCTTGATCTCGACGACTTCCCGAACCCTCGCCGGATATGCGACGAACGGTCCGCCACCGGGATACCCCAACACCACGGCGTCGGTGCCAGTTGGCGCGGTGTCTTGAGAGAAGTCCAGCGGCGGCGCCTGTAGACCGGGAACGTCGAGGATGGAGATATCGGTGAGCGGGTCGAACATCACCACCATGGCGGTGAGTTCCTGACCGTCCAGCGAGACGCTGACGCGATCCCCACCCGCTACCACATGCGCGCTGGTAATCACCCGACCCGGCGCGGTTACGAAACCGCTACCCGACATGACCTTGTTGCAGGAGTGGGCCAGGCTGATGACCCTGACAACGCTGTGCCCCGCCTGCTCGACGACCGCACCACTCGCCAGTGCGGCGTCCGGTCGTGCGACATTGACCACCGAGAAAGCGGGAGCGGCCTCGGCCACGTAGTTGATCTCGTCGATCGACTGCTTGAACGCGCCGCATCCGGCCAGGCCGATTGTCAGGCCGACGGCGATCAGCACGGCCGCGAGGCGACTCGGCTTCATTGGCCAAACATAGACCTACAGCGGGCGAAATGGGCTCAGTCGGTCAGGCGCAGCGCCGCGACGGGGCATTGGGTCACGGCCTGCTGCATCCGATCGCGGTCGGATTCGGGCCGATCGTTGTCGTGGATCACGACGATGCCGTCATCGGCCACCTCGAACACGTCCTCGGCGATCGATTCGCAGATGCCGTGGCCGGTGCACTTGTCCAGATCGACTTCCACCCGCATGGTGACTCCTAACGAACGAACGCAGGCAGGCGTTTGACGCCATGTACGAAATTGCTGTAGAGCAAGTCGGGCTCACCGAACTCGACGGTGGTCAACCGGGTCAGCAACTCCCGGAACAGGTTTCGCAGCTCGGCCTTTGCCAGCTGGCTGCCGAGGCAGAAGTGTGGTCCGCCGCCGCCGAAACCGAGATGCGGGTTGGGCGACCGCGATAGATCGAAAACTCCAGGATCGGAGAAGGCCGCTTCGTCCCGGTTGGCCGAACAGTAGAACAGACCGACCTTGTCGCCCGCCTGTACCGGCGCTCCGTTGATCTCGGTGTCCTCGATCGCGAAACGAGCGAACTGCAGCACCGGTGAGGACCACCGGACGAATTCTTCGACGGCCGAACCGATCCGGCTGTCGAAGTCCGCCATCAGCCAGTCCCGCTGGGCGGGGTTCTCGGTCAGGGCCAGCATCGCGTGCGTCGTGGCCTGTTTGGTGGTGTCGTTCCCGGCCGACGCCAACAGGATCAGGAATGCGCCGATCTCCTCGTCGGTCAGCCGGTGGCCGTCGACCTCGGCGTTGACGATTCCCGTCATCAGGTCGTCGCCGGGATTCTTGCGCCGGAACTGCGCCAGCTCGACACCCGTGTTCGCCAGCAGGGTGATTTGCGCAATCGGGTCTTCCGCCCGCTCCTCGGCCGTCGCGTACTCGTCGTCGCTCATGCCGAACAGCTTCTCGGCGGCGTAGGCCACCTCCGGCTGGTCGGCGGTCGGCACACCGAGCATGTCCATGATCGTCAGCATCGGCAGCCGCGCAGAGCAGGCGGCAACGAAGTCGACATTCCCGGCACCGACGAGTTCGTCGACGATCGCGACGGCGTTGCGGTGGATCTGCTCTTCGATCTGGCGGACGTTGCGCGGCGTGAACGCCGAGCTGATGAGCCTGCGGTACACGGTGTGCTGCGGCGGATCCATGCTCAGGAAGAACGATGCGAAGCGCTGGATCTCGGCAGGCATCGGATTCAGCGCCACCCCCTGCGCCGACGTGAACAGCTCGGGGTGCTGACTGACGAAAGCGATATCGGCGCGACGTGTCAACGCCCAGAAACCGGGTTCCTCCATCGGAAACAACGAATCGAAGGGTCGGTGCCAGGTGAGGCCGTCACCAGCACGAAGCTCGGCGAAAACTTCGTCACGCGCGTCGAAGGGCCGACTCCAGAAGTCTTGCGAGGTGATGTCGAACCGGCTGTACTCACGCGCCTGCACAGGTGGGGCTGTCACAGATTTAGCGTGACACTTCGCCAAAAATTTGTAAAGCTATGCCGATGGAGAAGTCGTGGGTCGAGGTCGACAGCTCGACGCGCCAACGAATTCTCGCCGCCACCGCGGAGGTGCTGGGCCGTAACGGGATGACCAAGCTCAGCCTGTCAGAGGTCGCCTCGCAGGCCGGGGTGTCGCGACCCACGCTTTACCGATGGTTCGCATCCAAGAAGGAACTACTCGAGGCGTTTGTGGTGTGGGAACGCCAGTTCTACGAGACCGCGGTGTCCGAGGCCACCGCTGATCTGCCCGCGTGCGAAAAGCTCGATGCGGCATTGCGGGTCATCGTCGACTACCAGCAGTCCTACCCCGGGCTGCGCATGATCGACATCGAACCGGCACAGGTCATCAAACGGCTGTCGCGGGTGATACCGCTGATGCGGCAGCGGCTCGAACGGCTCGCGTCGGGCCCCGATCCCGGCCTGGCCGTGTCGACGGCTGTGCGCGTGGCGATTTCGCACTACGTCGTGCACAGCGACGACGACGCCGACTTCCTCAATCAGCTCCGGCACGCCGCCCGCGTCAAACACCATGCCCCCGAGACCGGGCAGTGAACATCCCGTCGAGCGTCGATGAGCTGACGCCGGACTGGTTCACCGACGCCCTCGGCGCACCCGTCGATGCGGTAGACATCCTCGATGCGCATTCCGGAACCACCGGCCGCGCCCGCGTCGGGTTGACCGTGTCATCATCGGAGTCGCCGGACGTGCCCGACACCGTGTTCGTCAAGCTGCAGCCCTTCGCAGCAGAGCAGCGAAGATTTCTGCGTCAGATCGGTCTCGGGGTAGCCGAAGCGCGGCTCTACTCCGAAGTCGGCGGCGAACTCCCCGTACGGTCACCGAAGGTCTGGCATGCCGGCTACGACGAATCCGACGGCTCGTTCGTGATGGTGCTCGAGGATCTCACCGCCTCGGGGTGCCGCTTTCCCGCACCTGAAGATGACGACATCATCGCGGTCGCCGCATCGGCAATGGACGAGCTCGCCACTCTGCACGCGGCCTTTCAGGGTCGCGACCTCAACTGGCTGCGCACCCCGTCGGGCATGAAGCGCAAGCCGGCCGATGCCCAAACAGCATCCCGCCGGGCGCAATTCATCGTGTCCGCGCTTGACCAGTTCGCCGACGACATGCCCGCGGTGTTCCGCCGTCTCGGCGACCTCTACGCCTCCCGATCGCTCGACATCGTCGCCTTGTTCGGCGAGGGTGAGCGCACCCTCATCCACGGTGACACCCACAGCGGGAATCTATTCGTCGACGGGGATCGGACCGGCTTCTACGATTGGGCTGTCGTCGGCCGCGGGCCAGGTGTGCGCGATGTCGCCTACTTCCTGTGCAATTCGCTGCCGATCGAGACGCGGCGCGCCGAGGAGCAGGCGCTGCTCATCCGATATCGATCCGCGTTGTCCCGCAGGGGCGTCGAACTCGACGCCTCAACCGCGCACGAGCAATATCGACTGTTCGCGGTTTACTCGTGGATAGCCGCCGCTTCCACCGCCGCGATGGGGTCGCAGTGGCAGCCGATCGACGTGTCGCTTACCGCGATGGCCAGTACCACGCAGGCGATCGAGGACCTCGACTCCGTCGGCTTGCTGGAACAACGTTTGGGTATCACGTAGCTCAGTGCGTCGCGCGCGCCTGCTTCATCCGTTCCTCGCTGGGTAGCACCGGGCCGTCGTCGAGGGGTTCGGTGACGCCCAGTTCGGCGAGCCCCATCTGCGTGAACATCGGTATGCCGTAGGCGTTCAGCATGAAGCGCTGGTCATCGGTGGCTCCGTCGTCGAACAGTCGGGAGCCGATCAGGTTGATCACGGCGAGCTTGAAGGCGTTGAGGGCGCGATACCACTCCCGGTTGGCGATCGTCAGCCCGCTTGCGGTCGCGTAGTGGGCGACGACGTCGTCGATGGTCGGTGCGGCCTGGTGGCTTGGGATCCCTACCGGCATGCACCACAACAACTCCAGGTAACCGATATCGGTCATCGGGTCGCCGATCGTGGTCAGTTCCCAATCGAACACCGCACTGACCTCGCCGCCGACGAAAGCGAAGTTTCCGGGCTTGGCGTCGCCGTGCACGAGGGTCACGGCGGTCGATGGCGCGGGTTGACTTGCCTTGAGTTCGTGCAGCAGTCGCTCGAGCGCTGGCAGCGTGCCGCGTTTGACCCGTTGCATCTCCTCGGACCAGTGTCCGATCTCGCGGTCGAGGTGACTGAGGCCGTCGGCCAGGGAATCCAGCCTGGCGTCGGCGACGTTCACCGTGTGGATCGCCGCCAGTTGCTCTGCCATGCTCAAGCACATCCGCGTGACGCCGGCGGGGTCCACCTCGGGTTCGGATGGCGCCTCCAACTCGTACACCGTCCCCGGCATCCGTTCCATGACGAAGAACGGCCGGCCCAGGACGGCACCGGTATCTTCCAGCCACAGCGCGCGGGGTACCCGGACAGCCGAGCCCTCCAGCGCGCGCAGCACCGTGAATTGCTTTGCCAGGTCATAGGGTTCGAGCAGCGCCGGGGCCGGCGGCCGTAACCGGATCACGACGTCGCGCCGTCCTGCGGTCGAGACGATCGTCAACACCATCATTTCGGCCGAATGCCCGAACTCCACGCGATCAAGGCCCTCGAGCCGCAGACCGTCGGTGCCGGGCAGCTGGGTATGCAGCCATTCGGTGAGCCGGTCGACAACCTCTGCCCCGTAGCTCATTTCTCCTCGTCTGCCTTGCGGTCGACCGCACGACGGTCCTGCTTGAACTTCTTCATGTCCATCGGGCGCCAGTTCGGGTAGCGGGGGTACGCGTCTCCGCCCATGAGGACCTCGAAGATGCCCCATCCGGTGCGCCCCTCGAAGTCGAACCGCATCAACTGGTCGACGGCCATCGCCTTGTCCTCGTTCTCGACGAGTTCTCCGTGTTCTTTGCTGTCCCAGAGGAAGTGAATGAAGTACTCACCCCCGCCGAGGTCTTCGTAGGTGCACTTCGACATCGGCAGTCCGTAATAGGCGTTCACGTGTTGATGGGCCGACTCGGCGGTGACCCGGTATTGCGTGCCGCCTTCGTCGGTGAACACCAGCACGGCCTTGGCCGGCCGTTTGTGCTCGCCGTCGAACTCGACGTCGTGCTCGATCTTGACGAACCGCTTCGACAGCGTGCCGTCGCTGTGGGTGATACCGCCGTCTACGTACGTCACTGTGCCGTCGGCGGTTTCGAAAATCCAGGCCTCGATGGCGCGATCCTCGAATCCTGCGTCGAGCCAGAGCCAGAAGTCGATCTCGTCGGCCACCCGGACGCCGAAGGTCCGGTCGCGACCACCGTGAAAGCCGTCGACGGAAATGCGCTCACCGTTGACCTCCACCCAGCCGGTCCATTTGCCGGGCTCCTTCATGTGATACATGTCCGCGATGACCCGTCCGCTCTTGCCGGTCACCTTGAGCGGCAGGAGCTCCCACATCGGTGCGGTGGGTTCGTAGTACAGCTCCCACGCGATGCCCGAGTTGTTCGGTTCGACCTCTAGCTTCCACTTCTTCAGCGGCTCGACGCAGGTCCACCGCATCGGTCCTGCACCCACATCGGCGCGGCCACCACCGTCAACCGGTCGGCCCGCCAGCAGGTCGTAGTGGCGCCCGTCGGCGAACGTCACCTTGACATAGCCGAGTCCCGACTTCGTGTTGGGGTTGTTGCCGTAGCCGGACGCCAACAGCAGGTCGCCGTCGGGCGAGGCGGCGAAGAAGTAGCACCGGTCCGACCACGTGGAGTCCGGATGGTGCACCTCGTCGAACGGCCGGGGCAGCTGATGGGTGAATGACTCGTCTGCGGCGGAATAGCCCATCCACAGAGCGTGACATTTCGATCACAATCTGTAAAGCCGGCGGTCAGGGGCGCCGATCCGCTAGTTCGGCGAGGATCTCGTCGGTGTGCTGCCCCAGTTGCGGTGCGGGCGAGCGCGGTTCCCATGGTGTGCCGTGGAAGTCGGCGGGCGAGGCCACCATCGATATGCCACCCTCGCCGTCTGGCACGTTCACAATGCCGCCCGATGCGTAGAACTGCTCGTCGGCCATGACGTCCTCGAGCGAGTTGATCGGCGACCAGAAGAAATCCGGTTCGCCCGCAAAGATTTTCGCCCAATCCTCGAGCGGCTTGGTTGCGAAGATCTCGTCGAGCTCGGCGATCAGTTCCCGCGAGTTGACGGCGCGGTTCAACGGCGTGTCATAGCGAGGGTCGGTCAGCCAGTCGGCCCGGCCGACGGCCCGGCACAGCGGCGGCCAGTGCCGACCCGCCTGCAGGCCCACGATCCAGAAGCGTCGTCCGTCACCGGCGGCGTAGTTGTTCATGCATGGATTGCCCATCGACTCACGCTGGCCGATCGCGATGGGATTGCCCGTCATCAAGAACGTGTTGAGGTCGAAGCTGACGGTGTAAGCGCCCTGCCGGTACAACGACGTGCTGACCAGCTGCCCCCTGCCGGTGCGGCCGCGGGCCACAAGCGCCGCGCACACCGCTGCCGCCAAGGTCATCCCCGCGGTGTGGTCCCCCATGCCGCCGCGCTGAAACGGCGGCGTGTCACCGGGCCGCGTAAGCAGGTGCGCCAGGCCCGATCGTGCCCAGAACGCGGCGACGTCGAAAGCGGCACGGTCGGCGTCGGGGCCGCGTTCGCCGTAGCCGGTGATCAGGCCGTACACCAGCGCGGGGTTGTCCGCGGCCACCGCCTCGAAGTCCAGCCCCACCCGCGCCAGCGCGGCCGGTCGAACGTTGGTCAGGAAAACGTCCGCGCCGCTTAACAACTCACGCGCGGTCGCACATCCGTCCTCGGTCGTGACATCGAGCACGATGCTGCGCTTACCGCGGTTGTCCATTTCGAAGGGCGGACTCGAGCCGTCCTCGACGCCCAGCATTCGGCCGAACATCCGTGCGGGGTCACCGTCGGGCGGCTCGATCTTGACGACGTCGGCGCCCCAGTCCGCCAGGATCCCACCGGCCGCGGGTCCCGCGACCCACACACCGAGTTCGACGACTCTGACACCCGCCAACGGTCCGGCCATCGGATTCCTTTCCGGCACAGCTTTACAAATCATGGCAAATTTGTAAACTAGCGAGGTGAAGTCAGTTGCGCCGGTCGTCGGCCTCGCGTCGCATCTCGGGCGCGGTGTACAACGTATCGTCACCGACGCCGCCATCGGCCGTGTTCGGTCGCTCCCCCGCACGGTAGACGATCTCGACGCGGCATACCTGTCATTCGTGATGGGGCGCAAGGTGACGTCGATGTCGGTGATCGGGGGCGACGCGGGGACGTCGTCGCGAGTCCGCATCGCACTCACCGGTGACGACGTCCCGGCTTCGGTGTTCGTCAAGATGGCCGCCGAAACGGCCGCGACCCGCCTCATGGGGGAGGTGGGCCGACTCGGCGAGACCGAGACCCGGTTCTACCGGGAGCTGTCACCGGAACTGAGCGGGCTACCCAGGTCATACGGATCCGCGTTCGACGCCCTCACCGGACGTTACGTGCTTGTGCTGGAAGACCTCCCCGCGGACGAATGCGAGTTCCCGACCACGCTCGAGCCGATCAGCACCGATCGTGCGGTCAAAATCGTCGACCTGCTGGCCCGGCTGCACGCGACGTTCTGGGGCCGGATCCCCGCCTGGGTGTACTCGGCGTCGAACGACTACTCGTCGCTGATGGTCGGCGCGCTGCTGAAGCGGTCCGCTCGCCGGATCGCCGAGCGCACCGATATCGACGTCGCTCGGGGCCGGTTCATCGACGAGAATTACCGCGCCGTCGCGACCCTCCTGGACGCCACCCCGAACACGGTGATGCACGGCGACGCCCACCCGGGCAACGTCTACTTCCGCAACGGCGAGGCCGGCCTGCTCGACTGGCAGGCCGTGCGCCGCGGGCACCCCGGCCGTGAACTGTCCTACACCCTGATCACGAGCATGACGGCCACCGACCGGCAGGCCAGCCAGCGCGACATCCTCGACGGGTACCGCCATGCGCTGGCCGCCGCGGGCGGGCCGGAACTCGACCGCGACGACCTGTGGCAGCGCTACCGGGAAGGTGCGCTGTACGCGTACACCGCCGCCCTCATCACCGCCGGGATGGGTGGCATGCAGGACGAAGACATCGCGTTGGAGGGTTTGCGGCGTGCGGTCACGGCGCTCGACGATCTCGACACGGTCGCGGTCCTCGAGAAGTCGCTGCGTGTGACGAACTAAACTCATGGAACCCAAACGATTGAGGCACAGAAGGTGAACGATCCACTGCGCGATACATCCGTAGCAGCCGAGGACTCCTCGACCCGACACCGAATCCTCGTCGCGACCGCCGAAGTACTCGCCCGCAGTGGACAGACCAAGCTCAGCCTCTCCGAAGTCGCCCTTCAGGCCGGCGTCTCCCGGCCGACGCTGTATCGCTGGTTCGCCTCCAAGCAGGAACTGCTCGATGCGTTCGGCATCCACGAACGCGAGATGTTCGACAACGGGATCAGCAAGGCGACAGCGGGCCTGCGCGGCACCGAGAAACTCGACGCGGCGCTGCGATTCATCGTCGAGTACCAGCACTCCTACTCGGGTGTGCGACTGGTCGACATCGAACCCGAAGTCGTGATCGGGCAGCTGGGCCGGATTCTTCCGATGATGCGGGCGCGCCTCGAAAAGCTGCTGAGCGGCCCGAACGGAGCGGTCAAGGCGGCCACCGCAATTCGCGTCGCGATCTCGCACTACATCGTGCGCAGCGACGACGACGACCAGTTTTTGGCACAGCTGCGGCACGCGGCTGGGATCAAGCAGCCCGGCTGATTCCTCGGCGTCAATCCGGGGGTGACACTTCCGCCGAAGTTTGTAATGCTGAGCGTATGACCAGCGTGCAGGACGAAACGGGAGTACTGGCCGGCGACGAGCGGATGCTCATCGACGGCGAACTGCAACACACCAGCAGCGGCGCGACATTCGACGTCATCCATCCGGCGAGCGAAGAGGTGGCCGGGCAGGCAACCGACGGAACCGACGCCGACATGGAACGCGCGGTCGGGGCGGCGCGGCGGGCGTTCGACCAGACCGACTGGTCGCGAGATCTTGACTTCCGCTATCACTGCCTCACCCAGCTGCACGCGGCGTTCGAGCGAAACAAGGAACACCTGCGGCGGGTCCTGATCACCGAGGTCGGCTGTCCGGTGAAGGTGACCGGGTCTCAGATCGAGAGTCCGATCGAGGAGGTCAAGCACTGGGCCGAGCACGGCAAGAACTTCGAGTACCTGGCCGATAACGGCGTGCACGAAACCCCGATGGGTCCTGCGCGCCGCAAGATCCATTACGAACCCGTCGGGGTGGTCGGGGCGATCACCCCGTGGAACGTTCCGTTCTACCTCAACGTCGCCGAAACGATCCCCGCACTGATGGCAGGCAACACAGTCGTCCTCAAACCCGCGCAGCTGACGCCGTGGTCGGGTAGCGAGTACGGCCGCATCGTGGCCGAGGAAACCGACATCCCCGCCGGTGTGTTCAACGTCGTCGTCTCCAACGCCAACGAGGTGGGCGCGGCGCTGTCAGCCGATCCGAGGGTGGACATGATCACGTTCACCGGCTCCACCGCGACGGGGCGGGCCATCCTGGCCGCGGGTGCGCCGACTGTCAAGAAGACGCTGCTGGAACTCGGCGGCAAGTCTGCCCACATCGTGCTCGACGACGCCGACTTCAACATGGCGCTGCCGATGGCCGCGTTGATGGCGTGCGTGATGTCCGGGCAGAGCTGCATTCTGCCCAGTCGGATCCTGTTGCCGCGCAGTCGTTATGACGAAGGCATCGAGATCATGAAGAACATGATGGAGAATTTTCCGGTCGGCGACCCGTGGGATCCGAACAACATGCAGGGCCCACAGATCAGCGAGGGGCAGCGTCAGAAGGTACTCGGGTTGATCAAGTCCGGAATCGACTCGGGCGCCCGGCTGGTCACCGGCGGCGGCATCCCAGAGAATCTGCCGACCGGCTACTACGTCCAGCCGACACTGCTGGCCGATGTCGACCCGGATTCGCAAGTGGCACAGGAGGAGATCTTCGGGCCGGTGTTGTCGATCATTCCCTACGAGGGTGATGCGGAGGCCATCGCGATCGCCAACAACTCTATCTACGGACTCTCCGGTGAAGTCAGCGGCGGCGATCTGGACCGCGCGCTCGAGGTGGCCAAGCGGATGCGGACCGGCAACGTCACCATCAACGGCAAGAGCCACTTCGGCATCAACAGTCCGTTCGGCGGGACCAAACAGAGTGGGCTTGGTTATCGCAATGGTGAAGAGGGCTATAAGGAGTATCTGGAGGCGAAGACGATCGGCATGCCCGAATGAGTGACGAGGCCGAAATCGCCAGGCTGCTCCACCGATACGCCCGCGCTGTCGACACCAAGGACTGGGAGCTGTATCGGTCAGTGTTCACCGACGACGCGCACATCGATTACTCATCGGCGGGCGCGATCGTGGGCAGCCGCGACGACGTGGTGGACTGGTTCGCGGCGAACTTGAGCGCGATCCCGTGGAGCATGCACTACATCACGAACATCGAAAGCGAAATCGACGGCGATACCGCGACGGTTCGCGCGATGTTCTACAACCCCATGCAATTGCCTGGGATGGCGGAGATGAGTTCGTGCGGCGGGTACTACCACCATGAACTGGTGCGGACACCCGACGGCTGGCGCAGTCGTCGACTCCACGAGGAGAACGTGTGGTTCGTCGGCCAGCCGGGCGCGGCGGATCAGCCTTCGGCGGCCAATTGACCACAGGCGGCCGCGATTTCGCGTCCGCGGGTGTCGCGCACGGTGCATGACACTCCGCGCTCCCGCACGCGCTTGACGAACTCGCGTTCGGCGGGTTTGGGACTGGCGTCCCACTCGCTACCCGGCGTCGGATTCAGCGGAATGAGGTTGACGTGCGCCAACGGTCCCAGCGCACCGTGCAGCAGCTTGCCCAAGAGATCCGCCCGCCAAGGCTGGTCGTTGATGTCGCGAATGAGCGCGTACTCGATCGACACCCGCCGCCCCGTTGTGTTCGCGTAATACCGTGCCGCATCGAGCACTTCGGAGACCTTCCAGCGATTGTTCACCGGAACCAGCGTGTCGCGCAGCTCGTCGTCGGGCGCGTGCAGTGACAGCGCCAGCGTCACGCCGAGGTGTTCGTCGGCCAGTTTGCGGATCGCCGGCGCGAGCCCGACCGTCGACACCGTGACCGAGCGAGCCGAGATGCCGAAACCATTGGGCGGCGGCGCGGTGATGCGATGCACGGCGGCAAGCACGCGGTTGTAGTTGGCCAGCGGCTCGCCCATCCCCATGAACACGATGTTGGACAGCCGGCCGCCGCGCGCGGCAGGCGCAATCCCCTCGCCGTCGCGGTCACGTAGTTCGACCGCCGCCGCCCGCACCTGCTCCAGGATCTCCGCGGTCGACAGGTTGCGCTGCAGGCCGCCCTGGCCGGTCGCGCAGAACGGGCACGCCATCCCGCAACCGGCCTGCGACGAGATGCACACGGTATTGCGCTGCGGATAGCGCATCAGCACCGATTCGAAGGTCGAGCCGTCGACCGCACGCCACAGCATCTTGCGGGTCTCGCCCTTGTCGCATTCGATCTCGCGCACGGCGTCGAGCAGCTTCGGGAACAGCGCGTCCCCGATCTGATCGCGCAGCGACGCCGGCAGGTCGGTCATCTGCGCAGGGTCGGCGGTCAGCCGTCCGTAGTAGTGGTTGGCCAGCTGTTTACCCCGGAATGCGGGCAGCCCCAGCTCGGCGACGGCGGCGTTGCGCGCGTCGTCGTCGAGGTCGGCGAGGTGACGCGGCGGCATTGCACGTCGCGGAGCGTCGAAAACGAGAGGCAGGGAGATGGCCATGAGCTCCTACCAGTATCTCATTGGTGACGGCCCGAAATTAATTCGCGAACTTCCGCGTTGGCCGCAACTATGGGTCATATGCCCACCAGGACCATGCCGCTCGGCTCGGCGTCGGCTCTGACGTTCTTCTATGCGTTGGGCTATCCCGTTGGTGCGCTTGCTGTTTCAGTGATGTCACCGATGGCTGTGCTGGTTTTCCGGTTTGGTTTGGCCGCGGCGATCCTCGCTACGTGGGCCAAATTCGCGAGGGTGAACTGGCCCACAGGGCGGACGCTGGTGCACGTGTTGATCAGCGGCCTGCTTGCCCAGGGCCTGCTGTTCACCTGCCTCTATGTGGCGCTGATGCATGGTGCACCCGCTGTGCTCGGCGCGGTGATCATTTCGATGAATCCGGTGGTGACGGCGGTGCTGGCCGCGATGTTCCTCGGCGAGGGGCTCACCAGAACGCGGGTCGTGGCGCTGGCGCTGGGTGTGGTGGCGGTGCTCGCGTCCTGTGCGGGACGCCTGATCGCGGTCGGCGGGGTCGATCCCGCGGTCCTGCTGATCCTCGTCTCGTTGTTCAGCGTGGCCGCGGGTGGCGTATACCAGCAGAAATTCTGCTCCGGCGTGGACTTCCGGGCGACTGCGGCCCTGCAGAACGCCGCCTGCATCCTGCCCGTCGTGGCCCTGGCCGCGGTGATGCCGTGGACGGTGACCGATCCGTGGAAGGCGGTGGCGGCCGTCGCGGCGGTCGTGCTGCTGAACGCGGTGCTGTCCATGACGCTCTACGTCCGCGGTATCACCGAGTACGGCGCCGCCGCGGTGGCGATGCTGTTCGCCGTGATCCCGGCGGTGGCGGGCGTTATGTCCTGGGTGATGCTCGGCCAGCGCCCCGACATCGGGATCGCTGTGGGCCTGGTCGTCGGTGCCGTCGCCTGTTGGCTCAACGCCAGGGGTTCACGCCAGCAGCGTGAGGACGATCCATCCCGCGACCGCCGAGGGCAGCATCGCGTCGATCCTGTCCATGATTCCCCCGTGGCCGGGCAATAGCTTGCCCATGTCCTTGATGCCGAGATCGCGCTTGACCTGCGACTCGACCAGGTCGCCGAGCACGCCGGTGATGACCAGCAGCAGACCCAGCGGAATCCCGACCCACCACGCTTTGTCGAGCAGGAAGACCACCGCCAGGACCGATGCGGTGATGCCGAACACCAGCGAGCCGCCCAGGCCCTCCCAGGATTTCTTCGGGCTGATCGCGGGCGCCATCAGATGCTTGCCGAACAGCACACCCGCCACATAGCCGCCGATGTCGGCGAACACGACAGTCAGGATCACCACGAACGTCCTGATTCCGCCGTCTTCCTGGAATATCAGCAGCGCACTGAAGCTGGCGAACAGCGGCACCCACGTCGCCAGCAGGATCGTCGCCGAGATGTCGCGCAGGTAGTTCTCGGGCTGCTGATTGAGCCCACGCCCGACCAGGCGCCACACCATGCACACGACGATCGTTCCGGCGTACGCACCCAGCAGCCCAGCAGGCCCGAACGGCCACGTCAGCCAGATCATCGCCAGGCCACCGACGAGCAGCGGGATCGCGGGCAGCGAATAGCCGGCCTCCCCTAGCCGGCGGATGACCTCGTGCATGCCGATCGGGATCGCCACCGACAGCATCACCAGCCATCCGATGGGCGCGAACAGCAGCACGCCGATCGCAAGTCCGCCGAGAAGCACACCGACCGCGATGGCAGCAGGCAGGTCACGGCCGGCCCGGGATTTCTTCTTGGGTGGCCCTTCGACCGGCGTTTCTGCCACGGGAGTCATGTGCTGGTCGGTCACTAGACCTCCAGCAACTCGCCTTCTTTGTGTTTGACCAGTTCGTCGATCTGGTTGGTGTAGGTGTGGGTGACCTTGTCGAGGTCCTTCTCGGCCCGGCTCACCTCGTCCTCGCCCGCCTCGCCGTCCTTCTTGATGCGGTGCAGCTCCTCCATGGCCTTGCGACGGATGTTGCGCACCGAGACCCTGGCGTCCTCCCCTTTGGCCTTGGCCTGCTTGACGAGGTCACGACGACGCTCCTCGGTGAGCTGCGGAATGGACACCCTAATGACATTGCCGTCGTTGGTCGGGTTCACACCCAGATCCGAGTTGCGAATCGCGTCCTCGATGTTGCGCAGCTGGTTGGACTCGTACGGCTTGATCACGACGAGCCGCGGCTCGGGGACGTTGATGCTGGACAGCTGTGTGATCGGCGTCTGTGAGCCGTAGTAGTCCATGTTGACGCGGGAGAACATGCCGGGATTGGCGCGCCCGGTCCGGATCGACGACAGGTCGTCGCGCGCCACCGCCACCGCCTTCTCCATCTTCTCTTCGGCATCGAAGAGGGTTTCCTCGATCACGTTGCTCTCCTCATGACGCGCTCCTGGCGGTGCGCGTCCATTGTTTAGGTGGTGACCAGTGTTCCGATCTTCTCACCTGCGACGGCACGCGCGATATTGCCGTCGGTGAGCAGGTTGAACACCAGGATCGGCATGCCATTGTCCATGCACAGGCTGAACGCGGTCGCATCGGCGACCGCCAGACCACGGTCGATAACCTCGCGGTGGCTGATCGCGGTCAGCAACTCGGCGTCGGGGTGCACTCTCGGGTCTGCTGTGAAGACTCCGTCGACCGCCTTGGCCATCAGCACCACCTCGGCGCCGATCTCCAACGCTCGCTGCGCGGCGGTCGTGTCCGTGGAGAAGTACGGCAGCCCCATACCGGCCCCGAAGATGACCACACGGCCCTTCTCCAGGTGCCTGCGTGCGCGCAGCGGGATGTACGGCTCGGCGACCTGGCCCATGGTGATCGCGGTCTGTACGCGGGTCTGGATGCCCTGCTTCTCCAGGAAGTCTTGCAGCGCAAGGCTGTTCATGACGGTGCCGAGCATGCCCATGTAATCGCTGCGGGTTCGCTCCATTCCACGCTGCTGTAGCTGCGCACCTCGGAAGAAGTTGCCGCCACCGATGACGACGGCGACCTGCACACCGCTGCGAACGACTTCGGCTATCTGTTGTGCCACCTGCTGGACGACGTCGGGGTCCAGGCCCACCTGGCCGCCACCGAACATTTCACCGCCAAGCTTGAGCAGCACGCGGGAGTACCCCGGCCGCAGCGGCGTATCGGAGGAAACAGGGTCGGCACCGTTGGGGCTGGTTGGCTGGCTGGCTGGCTCTGCCATCCGACTCCTTCGGGGTCCTTGCTGAGATTCCCCTAATCCTGCCTCATGGCGGCCCCCAGACCCAGAAGCGGGGTCGCGCGTCGCGGTCAGTCCGGCAAATGCGCAGTGAGGAGGAAGGCAGGCACCGAGTGGCGGCCATTAGGCTCTTTCCGCACGTCGGTTACGGGAAAGAACGCCTCGAAGCCCTCGGGGAAGACGCCGTGGATCCGCGCCGGCTTGACCTCGTCAATGGTCCAGTACTTCGACACGACCTCGCGCAGTTCGTCCTCGGTGACGGGGTTGGCCGGCCCGTCGGGCATGCCGGCCCTGTCGAACACCAGCACGAAGTACGACGCGCCGGGCGCTGCGGCCCGCACGATCGACTGCTGATATCCGTCGCGCAGTTCGACCGGCATCGAGTGGAAGAGCGTCGAGTCGACGATCGTGTCGAAGCGACCGTCGTATCCGCCGAAATCGCTGATGTCGGCGACCTCGAAGCTGGCGTTGGTCAGCCCGCGCTGGGCGGCCTCCGCTTTCGCCAGCTCGATGGCGGTCGGCGATTGGTCCAGCCCGACGGTGGTGAACCCGCGTTCGGCCAGATACAGCGAGATGGCGGCCTCACCGCAGCCGGCATCGAGTACCTCGCCGCGGATTTTGCCCTGCTCGATCAACGTCACAAGCTCGGGCTGCGGCTCACCGATGCTCCACGGCGGCTTCGCTCCGGCCATCTCGGGCGCCTCGCCCCGGTATGCGGATTCGAACATCTCATTCGTGGGTTGCGTCATGAAACCGGTATATCAACCTGGTTGATATGTGTCAAGATGCTTGATATGGAGGACATGCTCGAGGATCAGCCGCTGGGATATCTGCTGTCCCGGGTGGCCAATGCGCTGCGGGCGGAAGTCACCGCGGCGGTGCTGGATCCGATGGGACTGGCCTTCCCGCAATACATCTGCCTGCGGATCCTGTCGAAGTACCCGGACCGGACCAATGCCGATCTCGCCCGCTACACGAACGTCACCCCGCAGGCGATGAACATGGTGTTGCGCCGCCTCGAGGAGCGCGGACTGGTCACCCGGCCGGCGAGCGTGACATCGGGACGGTCGCTGCCCGCCCGGTTGACGCGCGAGGGCGAGGGACTACTCAAGCGCACCGACGCCGGAGTTCGTGCCGCGGAGCGCAAGCTGATGTCCGGTCTGACCGCCGAACAGCGTCAGGAGTTCAAACGGGTCCTCGTGGCACTCGGTTCCGACTAGGTTCTGCGAGACTGGGACCGATGAAGATCGTCCTCGCCCCGGACTCGTTCAAGGAGTCGATGACCGCGACCGAAGCGGTTGCCGCGATGCGGGCCGGCGTACAGCAGGTGCTACCCGATGCCGAATGCGTCGGGGTTCCCATGGCCGACGGCGGCGAGGGCACCGTCAACGCTGTCGTCGACGCACTGCACGGTCAGCACATCGAGGCGCAGGTGTCCGGTCCGCTCGGCGCGACGATCACGGCGCGCTACGGCTACATCCCGCTGCGTCAGTTGGCGGTCATCGAGATGGCGGCCGCCGCGGGCCTGGAGCTCGTCCCGCCCGATCAGCGAGACGTGCTGCGCGCCAGCACCTTCGGTGTCGGACAGCTCATCTCCGCGGCACTGGACCGCGGTGCCGAGGAAATCCTCATCGGCTTGGGCGGATCGGCCACCAACGACGGCGGCGCGGGCATGCTCACCGCACTCGGCGCGTCGTTCGTCGACGCCGACGGTGCCGCGCTCGAACCCGGCGGCGCCGCGCTGCGCCACCTCGATCGCATCGACGTGTCCGGTCTGGACCCGCGGGTGCGCGACGTCCGCATCAGCGTCGCGACCGACGTCACCGCTCCGCTCCTGGGCCCCACTGGCGCGTCCGCCGTGTTCGGACCTCAGAAGGGGGCGACGCCGGCCGATGTCCAGACTCTGGAATCGGCTTTGACGCAACTGGCGACCGTCACGTCCGCGACGCTGGGAAAAGCGAACCCGCAGCGGCCGGGCAACGGCGCGGCGGGTGGCCTGGGTTTCGCGCTCGTCGAGTTCCTCGGTGCGGAAAGCAAGCCGGGCGTCGACGAGGTCGCCGCTACCGTCGGCCTCGAACAGGCCGTGCGCGGGGCCGACTGGGTCTTCACCGGCGAGGGCAGCGTGGACGCCCAAACCGTCATGGGAAAAACACCTTTCGGCGTCGCACAGGCCGCGGCACGGAACGGTGCGAGGGTGGTGATCTTCGCCGGACGGGTGGCGCCGGATGCCTCCGTGCTGCTGGAGCACGGAGTGGAGCGGCTCGTCGCGATCACCGCGGAGGGCACGCCCATCGAGCAGGCACTGCGCGAAGGTGCCGAATCACTTACGCGCGCAACGGCAGAGGTCTGCCGTCAGATCACTGGCTCATGAATGGATTTTCGCCCACGGGTGGGCCTCTTCGAGCTCGTACGCCAACTCCAGCAGTCGGGCTTCGCGGCCACGCGGGCTCGACAGCATCATGCCGACCGGCAGACCCGTGGCGGATTCGGCGAGCGGCAACGAGATTGCGGGATCGCCGGTCGCATTCTGTAGCGGGGTGAAGGCCGCCCAATCAACGAGCCGGTTCATCACAGTCTCGAAATCCTGCGTCGGGTCCAGGTGACCGATCGGCGGCGTGACCTCGGCCAGCGTTGGCATGAGCACGGCGTCGTACTGCTCCCCCAGCTTCGCGGTGATTCGGTGTGACGCGGACAGCCGTCGGATGGCCATCGGCACCTTGTACAAGTTGCGGGCGGCCTTGCGGTCGAGTCCGAGCGTGATGTTGTCCAGACGCGAGCGGTCGAAGCTGGGCCCGAACATCCGACGTCCGCCGCGGACCACGGCCATCGCCAAAAACGCCCAGTAGACCAGGAAGTCGTCCTTGAAGCGGGCGGGGACGGGGTTGTCGATCTCGGTGACGCGATGGCCCAGCTCCTCCAGCATCGCCGCTGTCTTCAGTGTCAGCTCGCGGATCTCGGGACTGGCGTCGCGCGAAATGGATTGTGTGCACACGGCGATGCGCAGTCGCTGCTTACTGGGTTGCGTCACGTCCCCGATGGGTGCCAGCTTCGGGTTGCGGTGGACGCGCTCGGCTTCGCGCAGGAACGCGGCGGTGTCGCGCACCGAACGCGACACCACGCCGTTGGCGACCAGATGCAGCGGCATCTGCGCGGTCTCCTTATCGAGCGGGATGCGGCCACGTGTCGGCTTCAACCCGACCAAACCGTTGCAGGAAGCCGGAATTCGGATCGAACCGCCGCCGTCGTTGGCGTGCGCGATCGGGACGACGCCGGCAGCGACGAACGCGGCGGAGCCCGACGACGACGCGCCCGCGGTGTGCTCGGGATTCCACGGGTTGCGCACCGGGCCGATGCGCGGATGCTCGGCCGCGCCGCTGAAGCCGAACTCCGACATCTGCGTCTTGCCCAACGGCACCAGTCCAGTGGCGAGAAATACCCGAGCGAACGCGCCGTCAGCGGGCATCGGTTCCGGATCCCATGCGTCGGTGCCCTGCATCGTGGGCCAGCCCCCGACGGCGACGTTGTCCTTGATGAACGACGGCACACCGTCGAAGTAGCCACCGAACGGACGTGATGCCGCCGCACGCGCCCGGGCACGGTCGTACGCCTCGAAAGCGAGGCCGTTGAGCGCCGGGTTGACGGCTTCGGCTCGGGCGATCGCCGCGTCGACGAGTTCAACCGCGGACACGGTGCCCGCCCGCAGGGCCTCGACAAGGCCGACGGCGTCGAGGTCGCCGAGGGCGTCGTCGCCGAAGGCGTGGCATCGGCCGTCTGTTCTCCGGCCGAGGGCCTCATCAGGACGTTTCATACAGCGACGGTACCAAGTCGTACCGCGTGACCGTCCGCCAATGCAAAAGGCCCCCAGAAACCTGGGGGCCTTCGCGGTAGAGCTCGTTACGTCTGGCCGACCTCGAAGCGCACGAACCGGGTGACGGTCACGCCCGCCTCCTCGAGCAGCGCCTTCACGGTCTTCTTGTTGTCGGACACCGACGGCTGATCCAGCAGCACGACGTCCTTGTAGAAGCCGGTCACGCGGCCTTCGACGATCTTGGGCAGCGCCTGCTCGGGCTTGCCCTCCTCCTTGGCCGTCTCCTCGGCGATCCGGCGCTCGTGGGCGACGATGTCCTCCGGCACGTCCTCACGGGTGAGGTACTTCGCCTTCAGCGCAGCGATCTGCAACGCCACGGCGTGCGCCGCAGCCTTGCCTTTCTCGTCGTCACCGGATTCGTACTCGACCAGCACGCCCACACCGGGCGGCAGGTCGGCGGCCCGCTTGTGCAGATACGTCTCGACGTTGCCGTCGAAGTAGGCCACACGGCGCAGTTCAAGCTTCTCGCCGATCTTCGCGGACAGGTCCGCGACAAGCTGCTCGACCGTTGTGTCGCCGGCCCCGCCACCAACCCGAGCGGCCTTGAGCGCGTCGACATCGGCGGCCTTGGCCGCCGCGGCGGCCGCGACGATCTGTTCGGCCGCGGCCTGGAACTCGGCGTTCTTGGCGACGAAGTCGGTCTCGGAGTTCAGCTCGATCAGCGCGCCGTCCTTCGCGGCGACCAGACCTTCGGCGGTCGCGCGCTCAGCGCGCTTGCCGACGTCCTTGGCGCCCTTGATGCGAAGCAGTTCGACGGCCTTGTCGAAGTCGCCCTCGGACTCGACCAGCGCGTTCTTGGAGTCGAGCATGCCGGCGCCGGTGAGCTCGCGAAGTCGCTTCACATCGGCAGCGGTGTAGTTCGCCATATCAGCCTTTCCCTATGACTCTTGAGGGGTTTCAGTGGTGGGGGCGGCGTCGGCCCCACCGGCATCGGTGGACGCCGTAGCGCCGGCGAGCAGTTCCTGCTCCCACTCGGCGAGCGGCTCGGCACCCTCGGCCTGGGCCTCTCCGTCACCCTTGCCTGCGCCGGCACGGGCCTGCAGACCCTCGGCGACCGCAGACGCCACGACCTTGGTCAGCAGCGCGGCCGAGCGGATCGCGTCGTCGTTGCCCGGGATCGGGTAGTCGACGAGGTCCGGATCGCAGTTGGTGTCGAGGATCGCGATGATCGGGATGTTCAGCTTGCGGGCCTCCGCAACGGCGAGGTGCTCCTTGTTGGTGTCGACGACCCAGATCGCCGACGGCACCTTCTGCATGTCCCGGATACCGCCGAGGCTGCGCTCGAGCTTGTTCTTCTCGCGGGTCAGCATCAAGATTTCCTTCTTGGTGCGGCCCTCGAAGCCACCGGTCTGCTCCATGGCCTCGAGTTCCTTGAGGCGCTGCAGACGCTTGTGCACGGTCGAGAAGTTGGTGAGCATGCCGCCCAGCCAGCGCTGGTTCACGTAAGGCATGCCGACGCGGGTCGCCTCTTCGGCGATCGACTCCTGCGCCTGCTTCTTGGTACCGACGAACATGATGCTGCCGCCATGGGCGACAGTCTCCTTGACGAACTCGTACGCCTTGTCGATGTATGTCAGCGTCTGCTGCAGATCGATGATGTAGATGCCGTTGCGGTCGGTGAAGATGAACCGCTTCATCTTGGGATTCCAGCGACGGGTCTGATGCCCGAAGTGGGTGCCGCTGTCCAGCAGCTGTTTCATGGTCACGACGGCCATGGGTGTGCCTCACTCAATATGTCGGTTGTCGCGCAGCGTCGGGTGACGCCGTGCCCTGGTGCCCGCTGGAGTGCCGAACCCGTCCGAGAGCGGGACCGACGGCATCCTGACTGACCTTGCTGGAACCGGGTCATGTGCAGACACGCGAAGTCAGCCCGCGCAAGCGAGCTGCGGATAGGAGTTTACACGCTGCCCAGGGGTGCTTTTTCCATCCGGAGGGCAGGAGCGAAGCGACCGGGGATTATGCACAGAGACGCGCTGCTCCACAGATTACGGGCGGCGGCTGGCGTGACCGCGGTCCATCGCGCTGAGCTGGGTATATGCGATGGATCGTGCTGTTCGCGGCTGCGATTGCCCTGGCCGCGCCGGCGTCAGCCGATGGGGAGCGGCTGACTTGGCCGCTGCGGCCGCGGCCGGCTGTGGTGCGGATGTTCGACGCACCGTCGCCCAACTGGAAGCCGGGCCATCGCGGTGTCGATCTCGCCGGAGCCCCTGGTCAGCCCGTATTCGCCACAGCCGGCGGAACGGTGGTGTTCGCCGGTGAGCTCGCGGGCAGGCCGGTCGTGTCGATCGCTCATCCCGGCGGTTTACGCACCAGCTACGAACCCGTCGCGGCGTCGGTGCGGGCCGGCCGGCGGGTCGACGCAGGCGCGATGCTCGGCCATCTGGAGGCCGGCCATGCCGGCTGTGGCGCAGCGGCCTGCCTGCACTGGGGTGCGATGTGGGGTCCGGCGTCGCGCGCGGACTACGTCGATCCGCTCGGCCTCGTCGTGGACACCCCGATCCGCCTCAAGCCCGTGCGCTAGCGATTTCGGTGTCCGCAGTCGCGCTCACCGCGACCAGCTACACCGAAATCGCAACTACGCGCGGGGGTGGGCCTGGTCGTGGACGGCACGCAGGCGCGCGACCGTGACGTGGGTGTAGAGCTGCGTGGTGGCCAGCGTCGAATGGCCGAGCAGTTCCTGTACGACGCGCAGATCCGCGCCACCTTCGAGCAGATGGGTGGCGGCGCTGTGCCGCAGCCCGTGCGGCCCGATGTCGGGGGCGCCGTCGACCGCAGCCATCGTCTGGTGCACGACCGTGCGGGCCTGCCGCGGGTCGAGTCGTCGCCCACGCGCACCCAGAAGCAGCGCGGGACCGGAGTCTTTGGTGGCCAACGCGGGGCGACCGTCGGACAGCCATTCGGTTAGCGCCGCGACCGCGGGCGCCCCGAACGGCACCGTTCGCTGCTTGTTGCCCTTGCCGAGCACGCGCAGCAGGCGTCGGGAGGTGTCGACGTCGTCGATGTCCAGTCCGCACAACTCGCTGACCCGAATACCGCTCGCGTAGAGCAGCTCGACGATCAAACGGTCGCGTAACGCTAGCGGATCTCCCTGTTGTGCACCGGATTTCGCTGCGGCCATGGCGTCCAGCGCCTGGTCCTGACGCAGCACGGCCGGCAGTGTGCGGCGGGCCTTGGGCACCTGCAGGCGCGCGGCGGGGTCGCTTGCCATCAGACCGCGTCGCACCGCCCAAGCCGTGAAGGTCTTGACGGCGGACGTGCGACGGGCCAGCGTCGTCCTGGCTGCGCCTGTGGCGGCCAGCGCCGCGAGCCACGAACGCAGAATCGGCAGTGTCAACCCGGAAATCCCCGCGTCGGGTACGCGTTGGGCGACGAAGTCGAATAGCGACCGCAGATCACCGAGATAGGCGCGACGCGTGTGTTCAGAGCGACCGCGCTCCAGCGCGAGGTACTCGTCGAACTCCTCGAGGATCGCCTCCACGCCGTCAACCGTCGCAGACAACGACTCCCCGACTCAGCTGACGCGCCGCAACGCGTCGGGAGTCAGTTCCTTCAGCGAGCGATAGCCGTCGACGGCCATCGTCAGGTCGGCCTCGGCGAGCAGCGACCGCAGCACGTGCACGATGCCGTCCTCTCCGCCAAGCGCGAGGCCGTAGGTGTAAGGCCTGCCGATCGCGACCGTCGAGGCGCCGAGCGCGATCGCCTTGACGATGTCGGCCCCGCTGCGGATGCCCGAATCGAATAGCACCGGCATCCCCTCGGCGGCCTCCACCACACCGGGCAGGCAGTCGATGGCCGGAATTCCGCCGTTGGCCTGGCGGCCGCCGTGGTTGGAGCAGTAGATGGCGTCGACGCCACCGTCTTTCGCGCGCCGTACGTCGTCGGGATGGCAAATGCCCTTGAGGAGCAGCGGCAGCGAGGTGAGCGAGCGCAGCCACGGCAGGTCGTCCCACGTCAGCGGATTCCCGAAGATCGAGATCCACTGCATGATCGCAGCCTGCATGTTCTCTTCCGGCGGCTGCGCCAGGCTGTCGAGGAACACCGGATCGGTGGTGTAGTTCGCCAGACAGTGACCACGCAGGAACGGGAAGTTCGAAGTCGACAGGTCGCGTGGTCGCCAGCCGGGAATCCAAGTGTCCAGTGTCACGACGATGCCCTTGAAACCGGCGGCCTCGGCGCGTTGCACGAAGCTCGCGGCAACGTCTCGGTCCTTGGGGGTGTAGAGCTGGAAAAAGCCTGGCGTGTCGCCTAATTCGGCGGCGACGGCCTCCATCGGATCGGCAGTCATGGTTGAGGCGATCATCGGCACGCCGGTGCGCGCTGCCGCACGTGCTGTGGCGAGGTCGCCATGTCCGTCCTGCGCACACAAACCGATGACACCGACGGGAGCCATCATCACCGGCGACGGCAGCGAGAGCCCGAGGAAATCGACAGTCAGGTCGCGTTCGGCGGCGCCGACGAACATCCGCGGCATAAGTCCCCAGTTCTCGAAGGCGGTGGCGTTGACGCGCTGAGTACGTTCGTCGCCTGCGCCGCCCGCGACGTAGGACCACATCGACGGTGACATCGCGGCCTGCGCCTTGGCCTCCAACTCCGCGAAAGACATCGGGAGCTTAGGCAGGACGCCGGACAGACCCTGGAAGTAGATCTCGAGCTGGTAATCGCCGTAAGCCATGCGGCTAGCGTGCCAGGCTCGCGGTCACGCGTTGGCCTGTTCTGCCTTCGCGAGTTCCGCCTTCCACTGCCTGAACGTCTCCTCGGTGCGGCCGCGGCGCCAGTATCCCGAGATCGACGACGCCCACTTGGCGTCCACGCCACGCTCCTTGCGGATGTAAGGACGCAGGTTGTGCATGACGGTCTGCGCCTCGCCGTGGATGAACACCTGCACTTGACCGGGCAACCACGCCGCGCCCTTCACGGCGTCGATGAGCGGCGCGTGGTCACCGGCCTGGTCCTCGGCCACCAGGTCGGCGCGGCCGCCCCGGTAGATCCACGTGATGTCCACACCCGGCGGCGCCTGCAGTTCGACCTCGTCGTCGGGCCCGCCCACCTCGATGAAAACCTGACCGATTGCGTTGTCCGGCAATGCTTCCAACGCCGCGCCGATCGCCGGCACAGCGGCCTCGTCGCCAGCGAGCAGGTGCCAGTCGGCCGCGGGATCGGGCGCGTACCCGCCACTGGGCCCCATCAGGTAGGCCGGCTGACCGGGTTGCGCCGCGACGGCCCACGGACCGGCGACACCGTGCTCACCGTGCACCACGAAGTCGATGACGATCTCGCGTCGCTCGGCATCCACCTTTCGGACCGTGTACGTGCGCACGGTCGGTTGTTGCGCGGCGGGCAGAGCCTTGAAACTGTCCAGTGTCAGCGGCTGCTCCAACGCGGCGACGTCGACACCGGGGCGAACGAACACGATCTTGACGTAGGCGTCGGTGGAGTCGTTGGGCGTGAAGGTGTCGAAGCCCGCGCCGCCGAGCACGACCCGCTTAAGATGCGGGGTCAGCTGCTCGGTGCGCACCACTTCGAACGTGTGCACCGGACGTCCTGCCACTGTTCCTCCTGTTGATCGCTCGCCACGTCGAGGATACGAGCGCCCGCAGCGTGCCGGTCGGCTACCTCATGTCGTACGAGATGTCGTCCGTGCCAGCTTCCACCTCCCCTCGCGGCGCACCACCAAACCGGACAGCTCCAGCACCGCCAGCGGACCGAGCACCTGCGTCGGCGGCAGGCCGGCGGCCACCGCGATCTCGTCGGCGGTGCGGGCGGCCCGGGCCGGCAGCGCGTCGTAAACCCTTCTGTCGGCGTCGCTCAGCCCGTCCAACGCAGATGCCGGTCGGTGCTCATCCGGTGCGAGTTCGCCGACGCGGCCGATCAATTCGATGACGTCCTCGGCGCGAGTCACCACGTTGGCGCCCGCCTTCAGCAGCGCGTGACTGCCGACCGACGCAGACGACGTCACCGGGCCGGGCACCGCGCAGACCGGACGCCCCAGCGCGCGGGCCCACGCCGCGGTGTTCGCCGCGCCGCTGCGCGCTCCCGCCTCGACGACGACGGTCGCACCCGCGAGACCCGCGACCAATCTGTTGCGCGTCAGAAATCGGTGCCGCGCGGGCCGTTCGCCAGGTGGATACTCACTGATCACGAGACCGTGGTCGCGGATCTGCCGCAGCATCGCGGCGTGCGCCGACGGGTAGGGCACGTCGATGCCGCCTGCGAGCACCGCCACCGTCGTCCCGTCCGCCGCCAGCGCGGCGCGGTGTGCGGCGCCGTCGATTCCGAAGGCCCCGCCCGAGATCACCGTCGCGTCACGGGCCGCCAAACCCGCCGCCAGGTCCCCGGCGACGAACTCGCCGTACGCCGTGGCCGCCCGCGTGCCGACAATTGCGGCCGCACGATCGGAAACCTCGTCGAGGCACATCGGACCGACGGCCCACAGCACCATCGGCTCATGTGCCTGCGGCCGATCGTTGACACCGCGAAACGCGTTGAATGCCAACAGCGGCCACTCGGCGTCATCAGCGGTGATCAGCCGTCCGCCCATACGGTTAAGGACTTCTAGATCTTCTGCTGCACAGTCGATCTCGCGTCTGGCCTCGACGACGCGGCCGACGGTGCCGTCGGCTGCCCCGCTACGCACACGGTCGGCGGCCTCCACCGGACCGACTCGTCGGGCCAACGCGCGCAGTTCCGGACACGGCGGTTCCGCGACTCGCGACAGATAGGCCCATGCACGCGCGATCTGATCGCTCATCGCGCTCCCCCGTCCTGTCGAAAGCTCAACGCGGTGGTCACGTCCTCCAACGCCGGCGACGTTCGTCCCGCCAGGTCGGCGAGTGTCCAGGCGACTCGCTGAACGCGGTCTGCTCCGCGCTGGCTGAGCAGACCGCGGTCGAGCGCGAAACGAAGAGGCTCGGTGACAGTCTTGGCAAGCCGGAACTTCTTGCGCAGCAGGGACCCACTCACCTCGGCATTGGTGCGGATGCCGTGGGGCCGCCACCGCTCCACCGCAGCCTCGCGTGCTTTCGCGACCCGCTCGCGCACGTCGACGGTCGACTCGCCCTCCTGCTGGGCAAACGCGCCGGCGCGCTCGGAATGCATCTCGACGACCAGGTCCACACGGTCGAGCAGTGGGCCGGACAGCTTGCCCAGATAGCGTCGCTTGATCTGCCCCGGACAGATGCAGTCACGCGGATCCGCAGGTGCGCACGGACACGGGTTGGCGGCCAGCACCAACTGGAACCGGGCCGGATACCGCGCCACGCCGTCGCGGCGGGCCAACCGAATCTCACCGTCTTCCAGCGGAGTTCGCAACGCTTCCATCACACTGACGCCGATCTCCGCGCATTCGTCGAGAAACAACACCCCGCGGTGGGCGCGACTAACTGCACCCGGTCGGGCCAATCCGCTGCCGCCGCCGACCATCGCCGCCACGCTCGAGGTGTGATGCGGCGCGACGAATGGCGGCCGCGTGATCAACGGCGTACTGCCCGACAACAGGCCGGCCACCGAGTGAATCGCCGTCACCTCAAGTGCCTCACTTTCGCTGAGTTCGGGCAACAAGCCTGGAAGCCGCTGTGCCAGCATCGTTTTTCCGACGCCCGGCGGGCCGGTCAACATCAGGTGATGCGCACCGGCGGCGGCAACCTCGACCGCGTAACGGGCCTGTGTCTGACCGACCACGTCGGACAGGTCGGCCACGGGCGCCGGCGCCGGGCACGACATGCCACCGTTCTCCTCGAGGTGCGCCTTGCCCTCGAGCCAGCACTTCAGTTGGCCGAGTGTCCGCACCCCCTTGACGTCGATGCCGTGCACCAGCGCCGCTTCCGGCAAATTCTCAACCGGGACCACCACGAGCGGCCATCCCTCCTTCTTCGCGGCGAGTACCGCGGGCAGCACTCCCTTGACGGGCCGCACCCGGCCGTCGAGCGCCAGTTCGCCGAGCAGCACCGTCTTCTCCAACCGCGCCCACTCCGCCTTGCTGTGCGCGGACATCACCGCCAACGCGAGCGCGATGTCATAGACGGAGCCCATCTTCGGCAGCGTCGCGGGTGAGAGCGCCAGCGTCAGCCGGGCCTGCGGCCACTCGTTGCCGCAGTTGGTGATCGCCGCGCGAACCCGGTCCCGCGACTCCTGCAACGCGGCGTCCGGCAGCCCGACGAGGTGCACACCGGGCAGCCCCGACGCGATGTCGGCCTCGATCTCCACGATGTGCCCGTCAAGGCCGCGCACGGCGACCGAGAATGCTCGTCCCAGCGCCATCAGCCCACTCCCCGCAGATGGGTGATCTCCGGAATCGGTCGGCGACCGATGCGCACGCCGACGACGTCGATGCGCACCCCGCACCAGCGGGCATCCTGTCGTGCCAGCCACAGCCCTGCGAGGCGCCTCAGCCGACGTACCTTCTGCGGTGTGACCGCCTGTTCGATTCCCCCGAACCGGTCGCTGGTGCGGGTCTTCACCTCGACGAACACCACGACGCGCGAGGCGTCGTCGGCCGCGATCACGTCGAGTTCGCCATAACGGCAGCGCCAGTTACGTGCGAGGACTCGTAATCCCACCGATTGCAGATGTTCGACGGCCAAACGTTCGCCCAGTGCGCCGATCTCGGCGCGGGTCCACGACGTCTTCGGATGAGTCATGGCCACACGGTGCGACGCGACGCCGACAAGCTGCGGCCGCCGAACCGCACTTATCCCCAACCACCAACTCATCCACAGCCCGAATGAGTTTCGCCACCGTCAAAAAGCGGGTACAGGACCACATGGCCAACAAGTCCCTCCATGGCGCAGCTGATCGCGCGACCGACAGCGATGCGTTCGAATACACCGCTCGCGCTGGCTTCGTCGTCAGCGGTGTGCTGCACCTGCTGGTCGGATACATCATCCTTCAGATCGCCTTCGGGTCCGGCGGTAATGCGGATCAGTCCGGCGCCCTTGCGACCCTGGCCGCCCAGACCGGTGGCAAGTTGATCCTGTGGGCGGCCGCGATCGGCCTTGTCGCACTTGGTCTATGGCGTGTCGCCGAGGCAATCGTCGGCTCCAAACCAGGTGAAGGGTCCGGAACCAACCGGGATGACACACCCGCCTGGAAACGCGCGAAGGCCGCAGGACTGGCGATCGTGAACTTCGCCATCGCGCTGTCGGCCGCCCGCTTCGCCATGGGCAGCGGTCAGCAGAGTAGTCAGCAGAACAGCGGGATGAGCGCGCAGTTGATGCAATCCGGCTGGGGCAAGACACTCCTCATCGCCGTCGGGCTCGGGCTCGTCGGGGTGGGCGGCTATCACGTCTACAAGGGCGTGGTCCAAAAGTTCTTCAAAGACCTGCGCGTCTCGGACGGCACCTGGATCAAAGCCGTCGGGATCAGCGGCTACGTCGCCAAAGGGCTGGTGTTGGCAGGCGCGGGCCTTCTGGTGATCGTCGCGACGCTGCAGGCCGACCCCTCGAAGGCGGCCGGTCTCGACGCCGCGGTGAAGGCTCTCGGCCAGGCCCCGTTCGGCAAGTTCCTGCTCATCCTCGCCGCGCTCGGCATCGCCGCGTTCGGCGTTTACAACTTCGTACGCGGTCGTTACGGCCGGATGTGACGGGTCAGCCGCCGCTGCCGTAAGCCCGCGCGATGTCCGGGCTGTCCAGCCAACCCGAGTACGTCGGCCGTGACGGCCAGCCCTCCGGCGAGTCCTGCCATTCCTCCTGCCGCCCGTATGGCAGCAGATCGATCAGCGCGAAGGAGTGACTGAGCTGCTCGGTGCCGCGCCCGTTGGTGTGCCAGGTCCGGTAGACGGTGTCGCCGTCCCGCAGAAACACGTTGACTCCGAACCCTTCGCCCGGCGCGGCGTCGACGTCGGCACCGAACGACGTACCCGCCGCCGAGTACCACTCCATCCGGTTGCCGACCTTCTCGCGGTAGGCCAACGCCTCTTCGATCGGCCCGTTCGTGACGATCACGAACCGGGCGTCGTAGTTGTCGAGGAAATCCAGCCGGGTGAATTGCGAGGTGAAACCGGTGCAGCCGCCGCACTGCCATTCGGCGCCGTCTTCCCACATGTGGTGATAGGTGATGAGCTGCGTCCGCCCGTCGAAGATGTCGACGAGCCGGACGGGTCCGTCGGCACCGGCCAGCGTGTAGTCGTCCATCTTCACCATCGGCAGCCGTCTGCGCGCCGCGGCGATCGCATCGAGCTCGCGCGTCGCTGCTTTCTCGCGCCGCCGCAGATCGTCCAGCGCGGCGCGCCACGTCTGAACGTCGACCACCGGGGGCTTGCCCGCTGTCGTCGTCGCCTCAGTACTCATCGGCTCTCCCTTCGATGTTCCGGAAACGGTCTATAGAACGACTTCCCGCGACACCGAAACTCATCGGCCGATCAGACCTCCATCGCCTCGAACAGTGTCGCGAACTGCGCGGGCGTGATGGCGACGCCGCACTGGTTGCGCAGGTCCTTCAACGGGCTCGCGATGCGCGACAGGTCCAGGAATTCTCCGGGGTTGCCCATGAAGTAACCCCGCACGTTGTTGCGCGCCACGTCAGGTGGCTGCGTGGCGGCCGCGGTGAGAACGTCGTTGGCGCCGGGATGGCCGGCGAGGTAGCCGCCCGCCTCGGCGAGCACACCACCGGCGGTCACGGCGAGCCCGCTGGCGGTGCAGTCTGCGGCGCTGGCCATCGGCGCGCTGACGACGGCCACCGAGACCCCGAGAGCACATGCGGCGGCGACTCCGACGACTCGCGAGCGTGTGGGTTTGGCTGACTTGTTCATGCGGTGTCCTCAAGGTCGGGGCCGACGGATCAACTTCAGGGCTAACCTACCCGGCATCCCCGTCGAGAAACTCGCTCTGAGCATGAACAACGGTGGACACACGGCCCCACGGCCAAGCGGGGCAGAGTATGTTCATTTAGGTAAACCTCAGCTAAAAGCGCCGGGTTGGCGCGGGAAGGACCGCCTGAATGCGCCACCGTTGGAGCCGGATCGCCGCACTCGTGTCGGCCGTTGCTGTCGTGCTCGGAGCGACGTCGTGCTCGAGTTCGGACGAGAGCGACGAGTTACTGATCTACAACGCTCAGCACGAGTCGCTGACCAAAGAGTGGATCGACGCGTTCACGAAAGAGACCGGCATCAAGGTCACGTATCGCCAGGGCGGCGACACCGAGCTGGGAAACCAGCTGGTGGCCGAGGGCAACGGATCTCCCGCCGACATATTCCTGACGGAGAACTCGCCGGCGATGGCTGCGGTCGAGAAGGCGGGACTGTTCGCCGCTCTCGATCAAGCGACCCTCGATCAGGTTCCCGAGCAATACCGCCCGGCCACCGGCAAGTGGACGGGTGTCGCGGCGCGCAGCACCGTGTTCGTCTACAACCCCTCCAAGCTGACCCCGGATCAGCTGCCGAAGTCGCTGGTGGACCTGCAGAACCCCGAATGGAAGGGCCGCTGGGGCGCTCCCCCGACAAAGGCCGACTTCCAGGCCATCGTCGCCGCGCTGCTGCAGCTCAAGGGTGAGGCCGAAACCGCAAAATGGCTCGCGGCGATGAAGTCCGGCGCGACGTTGTACAGCGACAACATCGCCACGCTGAAGGCGGTCAACGCGGGCGAGGTCGACGGTGGCGTGATCTATCACTACTACTGGTTCCGCGATCAGTCGAAAACCAAAGAGATGAGCGCAAATACGGCGCTGCACTACTTCAAGAACGAGGATCCCGGCGCGTTCGTGAGCCTGTCGGGCGGCGGCGTGCTCGAGTCGAGCAAGAAGAAGGACGAGGCCCAGCAGTTCATCCGGTTCATCACCGGCAAGGCGGGCCAGGAGGTGTTGGAGAAGGGCACCTCGTTCGAGTATCCGGTCGCCAGCGGCGTGCCCGCCAACTCCGCGCTGCCGCCGCTGGACACGCTGCAGGCACCCGCGGTGGACCCGTCGACGCTGAACTCAGCGCAGGTGACGGATCTGATGACGAAGGCGGGCTTGCTGTAGGTGACTGCTGCTCCCCCCATTCCGGCGCCCGCTGCGGGGTCCCCGCGGTCCGAGGCCACCGCGAGGCCGGGTCCGCTGGTTTCGATAACCGTCGCGGTTCTGGTTGCCGCCACCTGCATTCCGCTGGGCTATGTGGTGTGGGGAACGGTGTCGGTCGGGTGGACGCGCGCCTACGAGTTGGTGGTCCGGCCTCGGGTCGGCGAACTGCTGTTCAACACCGTCGCGCTGGTGATCGTCACGGTGCCGCTCTGCGTGCTGATCGGCGTCGGCCTCGCGTGGCTGACGGAGCGGACCGACCTCCCCGGCCGGGGGTTTTGGCGCCCGTTGTTCGTTGCGCCACTGGCTGTTCCGGCCTTCGTCAACAGCTACGCCTGGGTCGGTGTCGTCCCATCGATCCACGGGTTGTGGGCCGGAGTCCTCATCACCACGCTGTCGTACTTCCCGTTCATGTACCTGCCGGTCGCGGCGACCCTGCGCCGGCTCGACCCTGCCGTCGAGGAGTCCGCACGCGCACTGGGATCGGGGTCGATAGGTGTGTTCTTCCGCGTCGTGTTTCCACAATTGCGATTGGCGATCCTGGGCGGCGGACTGCTCGTCGGCCTGCATCTGCTCTCGGAATTCGGCGCGTTCGCAATGATCCGGTTCGATACGTTCACCGTCGCGATCTTCCAGCAGTTCCAGGCCACCTTCGACGGTGCGGCGGGCAGCATGCTTGCCGGAGTTCTGGTCATCCTGTGCCTGGTACTCCTCACCGTGGAAGCGGTTGCGCGCGGCAAAGTCCGATTCGCCAGAATCGGATCCGGCGCGCCGCGTGCCGCAACCCCGAACCATCTGGGCCACAGCACAATCCCCGCATTGCTCGCAGTGACCGTTGTCGCAGTGCTGTCGCTGGGTGTTCCGATCTGGACGCTGCTGCGCTGGCTGTGGATCGGCGGCGCCGACGTGTGGGACTTCGCCGCACTCGGCAATTCGCTCGGCCAGACCATCGGGCTGGCAGGTACCGCGGCGATCGTCACCACAGTGCTGGCCTTCCCCGTGGCATGGGTCGCGGTGCGGTCGAGCGGACTGCTCGCCCGCACAGTCGAGGGCGCCAACTACATCACCAGCGCCCTGCCGGGTATTGTCACCGCGCTCGCACTTGTCACCGTGGCGATCCATTACGTGCGACCGCTCTATCAGAGCGTCCCGCTGATCGTGTGCGCCTACGTCCTGCTGTTCATGCCGCGGGCACTGGTCAATGTCCGGGCCGGTCTCGCCCAGGTTCCGCCGAGCCTTGAGGAAGCGTCCCGGTCGCTTGGCGCGTCGCCGTCGGAAACGTTCGTCCGGGTGACGCTGCGGCTCACCGCGCCCGCCGCCGCCGCCGGGGCGTGCATGGTATTCGTCGCCGTGGCAACCGAACTGACCGCGACATTGCTGCTGGCGCCGACTGGCACCAGGACGTTGTCGATGATGTTCTGGTCGTGGAGTAGCGAACTCGACTACGCAGCCGCCGCCCCGTACGCAATGGTGTTGGTGCTGTTGGCCATACCCGTGACCGTCCTGCTCTTCCGTCAGTCGATGAAAGTGGCCGCACTGTGAGCGAAGTGATGGTCGATATTCGGGGACTCGCGAAGTCCTTCAACGACCATGTCGTGCTCGACCACATCGACCTGCAGCTCGAGAAGGGCAGCACCACTGCGGTTGTCGGCGCTTCGGGCTGCGGAAAGACGACGCTGCTACGGCTCATCGCCGGCTTCGAGACACCCGGCGAGGGAACGATAACGATCGACGGCCGCCAGGTCGCGAGCGCCAACCGCGCGGTGGCACCGCACCGGCGCCGTATCGGATATGTCGCACAGGACGGGGCGCTTTTCCCCCACCTGACCGTCGGCCAGAACATCGCCTACGGGATCCGCGGCGAGGGTCGCGCCAAGGTGCGTAGCCGTATCAGCGAGCTTCTCGAAACCGTTTCGCTCAACCCGTCATTCGCCGACCGCCGCCCGGACCAGCTCTCGGGCGGACAGCAGCAGCGCGTCGCGTTGGCCCGGGCACTGGCCCGACAGCCGGTATTGATGCTGCTCGACGAGCCCTTCAGCGCCCTGGACACCGGACTGCGCGCGTCCACCAGGAAGGTGGTCGCGAGCCTGCTCGCCGATGCGGGCATCACGTCGCTGCTGGTGACCCACGACCAGGAGGAGGCGCTGTCGATCGCCGACCAGGTCGCGGTGATGCGCGACGGGCGGTTCACCCAGGTCGGCTCGCCGCAGTCGGTGTACCGGCAACCCGGTGATCGCTTCACAGCCGAATTCCTCGGCGACAGCATCACGCTGCCATGCGTCGTCGCGGCCGGGTTCGCCGACTGCGCCATCGGACGGGTCGCCGTGCGCGCGGACGACGGGCCGGGCACGTTGTTGCTGCGACCCGAACAGCTTGTGGCGAAGGTCGTTTCGGACAGCGGTGAGCTGGACGGCGTCGGCAGGGTGCTGGCCGTCGAGTTCCTCGGCCACGACGTCCTGCTGACCATCGATCCCGCGGGCGACGTCGAGCCGATCATCGTGCGCCAGAACAGCCTCGAGCCCCCATCGATCGACGCGAAGGTGCGCATCGAGGTGGTGGGCAACGGAGTCGTGTTCACGTGAGGTCGCTCATCGAGCATCTGCGAGGGCACGGCGAGCGTGTCGCGGTTCTCACCGATGCCGCGCAACTGACCTACGTCGAGCTCGCGGACCGGGTCTCCGAGGCCGCCCAGGCTTTGGACGGCCCGCGCCGCCTCGTGCTTCTCGAAACGCGCAACGACATCTCGACGCTGGTCCACTATCTCGGCGCCCTGGCGGCCAACCACGTCGTACTACCCGTCGCTGAGCGACGCGACCACACCGCGATCAAAGAGACCTACCGGCCCGACATCGTCATCGACGACAGCGGAGTCCACGTCCACCATCACGACGAACGCCAGATGCACGACGACCTCGCGCTGCTGATGTCGACGTCGGGCAGCACCGGCTCCCCGAAACTCGTGCGACTCTCGCACACGAATCTCGTCGCCAACGCCTCGGTCGTCGCCGAGTATCTGGGTATCCGCGAAACCGACCGGGCCGCAACCACACTGCCGATGTCATATTGCTATGGACTGTCCGTGATCCACAGCCATCTGCTCGCGGGCGCCGGCCTGATACTGACCGACCGCTCCGTGGTCGACGAGGAGTTCTGGCGGCTGTTTCGCCGGCACCGCGGAACGTCGTTCGCGGGCGTGCCGTACACGTTCGAACTGCTCGAAAGCGTGGGCTTCGACGCCAGGGACCTACCCGAGCTGCGGTACGTCACCCAGGCCGGCGGAAGAATGCCACCCGAGCGGGTCCGCAGATTCGCCGAACTCGCTCAGGATGCAGGTTTCGAGCTGTTCGTGATGTACGGAGCCACCGAGGCGACGGCCCGGATGTCCTATCTACCACCGGAACTCGCGTTGTCCCGGCCGAATACGATCGGCCGCCCGATCCGCGGCGGATCGTTCTCCATCGAACCACTGGACGGCTGGGCCGACGACGCCGTCGGCGAGCTGGTCTACCGCGGCCCCAATGTGATGATGGGTTACGCGCACGGACCCACCGACCTGGAGCTCGGCAAGACGGTCGAGACGCTACGCACCGGCGACATCGCCCGACTCTGCCCCGACGGGCTGTACGAGGTCGTCGGCCGCAATAGCCGATTCGTGAAAATGTATGGCCTGCGTATCGATCTGGGACAGATCGAGACCGCGCTCCGCGCACGGGGAATTCAGTCGTTCTGCGCCAGCGATGACGACGCCCTTGTGGTCGCCGTCACCGGCAAGCACGACGATCGCGAGGTCCAGCGAGCGGCGGCCGAGGCGGCCGGTGTGCCCGCGGGTGCCGTGCGTGCCGTCACCGTCGAGGAACTGCCCCTGTTGCCCTCGGGCAAGCCCGATTACGAGACCGTGCGCCGGTTGAGTCGCACGACCGACCAGCGGCAAGCCACGGATTTGCACGGGTTGTTCGCAGATGTATTGCAGGTGGACGCCGCGACGCTCGACCCGGACGCCAGCTTTGTCGACCTGGGCGGCAACTCGCTGTCCTACGTCACGATGACGGTGCGGCTCGAGCGGGCGATCGGCCAGCTGCCGTCGAATTGGCAGAACATGTCGCTCCGGCAGCTCGAAAGTATCTCGAAACCGGCGCGACGCAGATGGCTGGCGACTCTGGAAACCAGCGTCGCGCTCCGCGCCGCCGCGATCGTGCTCATCGTGGGATCTCACGCGGAATTGTTCGAGCTGTGGGGTGGGGCGCACATTCTGCTGGGTGTCGCCGGATACAACTTCGGCCGCTTCTGTCTGACCCCGGTACCACGCAACGATCGGGTGCGACATCTCGGCAACACGATCGCGTGGATCGCGGTGCCTTCGATGTTGTGGGTCGTGGTCGCGCTGCTGCTGACCGACCACTACACGTGGACAAATCTATTGCTGGCCAACAAGTTCCTCGGTCCGCACGACAGTATGACCGCAGGCCGATTGTGGTTCGTCGAAGTGCTGGTGTGGACGCTCGTCGTGCTGACCTTGGTGTTTTGGTTGCCACTCATTGATCGCCTGGAACGCCGCCTACCGTTCACGATCGCCGCCGTGTTCCTCGTCATCGGATTGGCGCTGCGGTACGACATCCTCGGGATGAACCTCGGACGCGACGCGTGGTTCACCATGCTGGCGTTCTGGTTCTTCGCGATCGGCTGGGCGGCGGCGAAGGCGACGACGACGTGGCACCGCGTCGCGGTGTCGGTCGCACTTGTCGTCAGCCTGCATGGCTATTTCGACACCACCCTGCGCGATGTGATGGTGATGACCGGTCTGCTCCTGCTCATCTGGGTGCCGACGATCCGCTGTCCATCCGCGCTCACGGTGGCAGTCGGGGTGCTGGCCGAGGCGTCGCTGTACACCTACCTGGTCCACTACCAGGTCTACGCGTTGTTCGACGGCCACCCCGCACTCGGCGTGCTCGCCTCGCTGGCCGTCGGCGTCTTGCTCACCTACGTCGTGACGGTGTTGCGTCGCTGGCTGCGTGGCCGGTTCAGTTCGCTGCGCTCGGATACGTCGACCCGAACCAACGCTTTCACACAAATCTGAAATCTCTTCTGTCACTTTAGTTTCTGTTGTCACAGCCTGGGTTGGGCTGTCGGTGGTCGAATGTATGTTCGAGTCATGTTGGCGACCCCGGTTCAGGTGGCGATGGCCGCGCTGCGGTCCGCCCACGAATCGCTGGCCTGCTGCGACCTGGACATGCTCACCCACCGCGAACTGCTCGACCTGCTCGATGGCCTGGAGACGCTGACCTGCCAACTACCTACGCAGTGGCACCGCGCGCTGGCCCGACTACAGACCGAAACGACGCCCAAGGAGTTGGGCGCCAAGAACTGGAAAGACGTACTGCGGATCCGGTGGCGGATCTCAGCGACCGACGCCAACCGCCGCCTGGCCGAAGCCGAAGTACTCGGGCCACGGCGCGCGTTGACCGGTCAACCGTTGGCGCCGGTGCTGGCCGCGACCGCCGCCGCCCAAGCCGCCGGGCAGATCACCGGTGAACATGTGGACAAGATCCGCGACGCCATGGGACGCCTTCCCGGGTTCGTGGATGCCGCCACACGTGAGGAGATCGAACAAGACTTGGTGCGTATCGCGGTCGGTGTCGGACCCTACGAGCTGGGCAGGGCCGCCACCACCATGCTGTTCCTCTTGGATCAGGACGGCCCGGAACCCGAGGACACCGAACGACAGCGCAAACGCGGTCTCATTTGTGGCCCGCAGGGCCGTGACGGCATGGTCTCCATCAAAGGCGACCTGACGCCGGAAGCCTGGGCAGTGCTCGAACCCATCTTCGCCAAATGGGGCGCACCGGGCATGTGCAACCCCGACGACGACACCCCGTGCATCAGCGGCACCCCCTCACAGGAGCAGATCGATACCGATCACCGCACCCTGGCCCAACGCCAACACGACGCCCTGCTCGCCCTGGGCCGCAACGCGTTGGAATCCGGCGAGTTGGGTCAGCACAACGGGCTACCGACCTCGATCATCATCCGCACCACCCTCCAAGACCTCGAGTCCCGCGCCGGGGTGGGCACCACCGGCGGCGGCACCCTCATGCCGATCACAGATGTGATCCGCCTGGCCGCCCACGCCCACCACTGGCTGGCGGTGTTCGACAAATCCACCGGACAAGCCTTGGACCTGTTCCGCGCGCGACGCACCGCCTCCCCCGCGCAGCGGATCATGCTGATCGCCCGGGACGGGGGCTGCACCAAACCGTGCTGCGCGGTGCCGGCCTACGGCGCCCAGGTGCATCACGCCCTGCAGGATTGGGCCGACGGCGGCAACACCAACATCAACGAGATGACCCTGGCCTGTGGACCCGACAACCGCCTCGTCGACAAGAACAACGGCTGGACCACCACCATCAACGACCACGGCGACGCCGAATGGCACCCACCACCAGGCCTCGACACCGGCCAAACCCGCATCAACTACCACCACCGCCCCGAACTACTCCTGAAACCACCAGACAAAGACGACGGCAACAACGAACGCGGGCCATAGAGCAAGCCACGGGGTCAATCCCGTTCGGCGATAAGGCCTTCCTGGGCCAGCGTCGCCGCGATAACCCCATCGGCGCGGATCAGGCTGCCGGTCACGACGCCGCGTCCCCGCGCGGCGGCGGGCGAGCGTGTCTCCAATAGGTTCCACTCGTCGGCGCGTACCGATCGGTGGAACCAGATCGACGAGTCGGTGGTGCCGCTGCGATGCGTACGCGCTTTCATGGAATGTCCGTGCACCTGCAGTGCCGGATCGATCATGTACACGTCGGTGACGAACACGCCGACCAAGGTATGGACCGCTGGGTCGTCGGGCAGCGCGGCCGTTGTCCGCCACCAGAATCGGCGCACGAAATCTTCACCGGTGCCCTCATCGGAGATCCTGATGTCGAGTTCGTCCAACGGCATCGACGGCGCCGGCCCCGCAGGACCGCCCTGGGCGAGAGAGTCGGGGTCGTGCGGCATCGAGGACTGAGTGCCGTGTTCGGGACCGGGCAACTCGATGGCGAACGACACCGTGGCCGTCGTCAACAGCCGACCGTTCTGTCGGGCGTCGACACGACGCGCGGCTGCGGTCCGTCCGTCGAAAACCCTTGTCACGGTGTACTCGACGGGATCGCCGGCTTCGCCGCCGCGCAGGAACTGCAAATGCATGTTGGTCGGCGACCGGTCGGTGTCGACGGTTCGCCAGGCGGCGGCGAGGCTCTGTGCCATGAACTGGCCGCCGTAGGAACGCTTTCCCTCCGGACCGCTGGCCGGGCCGACCCAGGTGTCGTCGCTGTCGCCCTGCTTCAGATCGAACAACCCCAGCAGCGCGCTCACTCCACCGTCCCCGCATCCGTCAGGCGCGCGATGTCTTCCGCGCTCATTCCCAACCACTCCCCGAGCACCGCCGCGGTGTCGTCACCGAGCGCCGGGGCGACGGCCGCGGCCGGGTAGACCCCGCCGATCGCCATCGGCAACCCCGGCGCCAGGTATTCGCCGATGCGAGGCTGGTCGAGCTGGGTGAACATCGGATTCGCGGTCACCCGCTCGCCGCGCGCCGCTTCGTCGAATGTTTGGTACCGGTCCCACAACACGGACGTCGCCGACAGGGCGTCGGCGACCTCCTGCGCGCTGTGCTGGGAAAACCATTCGTTGAAGAGCCCGAATAGCGCGCCGCGGTGTTGGTACCGCTGTCCCTCGTCGCTGAAATCGGTTCCCAATGATTCTGCCAGCGCGGCAACGGCTTTCGTCGTCCCGGTCAGCTCGGTCAGATCGCGGAAGTGCCTGCCGGTCAGGGCGACGATCATGAACGACGCGCCGTCGGCGCTCGTGAAGTCCTGACCGTACTGGCCGTACACCGAATTCCCGATCCGCTGGCGCGCGGTGCCGTTGATCATGACTTCGGTGAAGAACCCCAGGTTGCCCGCCGTCGCCAGCGCGACGTTCTCCAGCGGAATGCTGATCCGCTGCCCCTGACCGGTCGCGTCACGGTGCCGCAGCGCGCTGACGACGGCTAACGCGGTGTAGATCCCGCAGGTGACGTCCCACGCCGGCAGGACGTGGTTGACCGGAGTGGCGAGGTCGGCGGGGCCGGTCACCATCGGAAATCCGATCGCGGCGTTGACGGTGTAATCGACGCCCGTGCCACCGTCCGCGCGCCCTGACACCTCGACATGGATCAGGTCAGGCCGCAGCCCCGTCAGGGTCTCATAGGAATGCCACTGCCGCCCAGCGACATTGGTGATCAGCACGCCGCTGTCCGCGATCAGCCGTTGCACCAGCTCCTGCCCGTCGGCCGAACGCATATCGGCGGCCACCGAACGCTTGCCCTTGTTGAGACCCGCCCAGTAGATGCTCTCGCCGTCGTCGGTGAGCGGCCAGCGCCGGTAGTCCGCCGCTCCCCCGATCGGATCGACGCGGATCACCTCGGCGCCCAGTTGGGCCAGCGTCATCCCAGCCAACGGCACCGCGACAAAACTGGAGATCTCGACGATGCGCACGCCGGCCAGCGGCCGGATGGGGTCCGAACTCACCCGGTCAAGCTATCAAGCGTCCAATCCATGCCTCAGGAGCGCGCGAGTTTGATCGCGGCTGCCTCGATGGTGTCCTCCGACAGCAGGACGTGCAGCGCCGCATCGCCGAGGGGGATGAAGCTGTCGTTGCTGGCGACGCGGTCGAGCCGGCCCGCGAAACCGTGCTTCCCCAACGTGGCCAGCACACCCTCGCCAACCCCTCCGGTCTCGCGGGTTTCGTCCACGATCAACACTCGCCCGGTGGCGTCGGCCTCGCGCAGCATGTCATCCACAGGCAGCGGCGCCAACCATCTCAGGTCGACGACACGCGCGTCGATACCGACCGACGCGAGCCTGCGCGCAACCCGCAGGCTCATCCGCAGTCCGTTGCCGAAGGTGAGCATCGTCAGATCCCTACCCTCGCCGTACGTCCGTGCCCGACCGACCGCCACGCCGGACTCCGGGTAACGCGCAAGCCAGCCGTCGTCGCTGTCCTCGTGGAGATCTCGCGTGTGATACAGCGCGATGGGCTCGAGGAACAGGCACACCGCGCCTGCTTGGGCCGCCGCCGCAGCACATGTGTGCAACATCGCCGCGGCGTCATCCGGACGCGCGGGCGACGCGATGACGACACCCGGGATGTCACGCATCGCGGCGATCGAGTTGTCGTTGTGAAAGTGCCCGCCGAAACCCTTCTGGTAGCCGTACGCGGCGATCCGCACAACCATCGGATTGCGGTACTGGCGATTGGAGAAGAACTGCAAAGTCGCCGCCTCCCCGCGAATCTGATCGGCGGCGTTGTGAAAGTAAGCGAGGTACTGGATTTCGGGAATCGGCAGCAGACCCGAGACGCCCGCCCCGAGCGCGAGACCAAGGATGGCCTGCTCGTCGAGCAGCGTGTCGAATACGCGGGCCGAACTGGTCGCCGCCAGCAGTCCGCGTGTGACGCCGTACACCCCGCCCTTCCGGGCGACGTCCTCGCCGAAGATCATCGCCTCCGGGTAGCGGTCCAGGATGTCGTGCAGCGCACGGTTGATCGCCGTCGCCACCGTGATCTGCGCATCTGTCTCGCCGGACTTGACCGAGGCGACCAGCGATGCGGGGACGGCGTCCCGGATGGCGTCGCTCGCGGTGCGCAGCGGCTCCATTACCGCATGCGCACTGTCGAGCTGCGCCAGCTCGCTGATCTGGTCGGCGAGTTCGATGACGTTGGCGCGCTTGGCTTCGTAACGGTCGAGCGTCTCCGCAGGTGTCAACACGCCGGTGTCGATCAACAGTTTCGCGATACACAGCACCGGGTCCCGGGCGTAGTCCGCGGTGATCTCCTCGGGACGCCGATATGCCGGCTCGTAATCGGAGCCGGCGTGACCCATCAACCGCACCGTACGCAGGTGCAGGAATGCCGGTCGCCGCCGGTTCCGTACCCACTCGGCGGCCGCGGTCGCCGCGTCGAAGGTCGCCGCGAGATCCGAGCCGTCTGCTGCGAAGTACGCCAAATCGTCACGCCCGCCGTATGTCCGCTCGATCCAGCCGGACGGTGTCTGCACGCTGATGCCGATTCCGTTGTCCTCGCAGACGAACAGCAACGGCATCGGCACACCTTGATACGCCGAGTGCAGTGCCGTGTTGATCGCCCCGACAGCGGTCGAGTGGTTCACCGACGCGTCGCCGAAGCTGCACACCGTGACCGCGTCGTCGGGCCACGCGCACGACACCCCGAGCTTCTTGGCCCGCGCGATCGAGAACGCCACGCCGACCGCGCGCGGAAGATGCGAGGCGATGGTCGACGTCTGCGGAATGATGTGCAGGTCGTAACGGCCGAACACCTTGTGCCGCCCGCCTGCGATCGGCTCATCGGTGGCCGCGACACAGCCGAGCAGCACATCGCGCAGCGCGTCACGACTTTCGACCAGAGCGGCACGAGCGAGATAGAAAGCGCCGGATCGATAGTGCAGCAGCGCAGGATCGGTTGGCCGAAGCGCGGCGGCCACCGCGCAGTTGCTCTCGTGGCCGGATGAACCGATGGTGTAGTAGCCCTTGCCCCGCGACCTCAAATAGCGCGCGGCCAAGTCGAGATGGCGGCTGCCCAGCGCGACGTCGAACAGCGCCAGGCACGCGCGCGCCGACAGCGCCGAACCGGCCCGGATGGGTTCGTCATCCGCAGGTCGCCGCTGCGCCGCGGCCATCGCCGAGATCGTCGCGGTGAAGTAGTCATCGATGGGTTCTGCCACGAATCTCCTGCGCTAGGGGCTTAATGTCGTGCGAGCCAATGCGTTTCGAACGAACTGAACAATGTTCGCCGCATCGGTTCGGTCGTGGTCCTGATCGGGGTCGTAGATTGCCAAACTGGCGCCCACGCAGTGCGCCCGCGAGCCGAACAGCGAAACAACCAGATCGGTGAGCTGATCCCAGGTAAGCCCGCCGGGTTCGTCCGCGACATCGGGTAAACCCTGCGCGGGAAACTCGAGCGGATCGAGCACGTCCAGATCGATGTGCAGCCACCACCTGTCGACGTGAGCGGCGAGTTCTGCCATCGCGGCGCGTCCCGCACCCGCCGGGTCATCGGCGACCTCCGCGAGCGGGGCAAGCCACACGCCGCTGTCCGCGAGTGTGCCGACATTGAATCGCCGCCTCCACGCATCGTCCCGGGGTCCGAGCACGATCAGTTGTTCGGGCCGCAGTGCCGGCAGTCGATCGCCAAGGCCGCCGGCGAGCAGCCGACCGGTCAGACCCAGCAGCAGGCCGATCTCGGTGTTGGCCGCCTCCCCGTCCTCCGATACGTCGAGCGGCATGGTGTCCTCATGGCCATCGACGAATACCAGTCCGACATCGCCGACATGATCACGCAGACCGGTCACGACGCCGAAGAGCGACGAACAATCGCCGCCGTATACGACAGGGAACCGACCTGCCAGGACCGCCTCGCCGACACGGATGTTCAGCGCGTCGGTCATGGCGAGCAGCGCGGTTTCGTTGATCAATCCGGTCGACGCGCCGCGTCCTCGATCCGGCTCGGGCAACACCAGGTCATGGGTCGTGACGTGGTGATGGTCGAAGGCATCGGTCAGCCCGGCGTTGTGCAGCACCTCGGCGGCCCTCGCCTGGTTCCCGGGACGGCCGTAGCCATCGAAGGGCACCCCGATCAATTCGATGTCGGCCATCGCTGTCACCCCTCGGTGATCAGCGCGCTGTCATCGCGACCGCTCAGCAGCAGGACGCCGTCACCGTCGATGATCACACCCCGAAGATACGGTGAGTTCTACGGAGATCACACCAGTTCGATGGCCTCGGCGATGGACGGCAATATGCGGCTCGGGCGGAACGGATAGCGCTCGATGTCCTCGACCGAGGTCGAGCCCGTCAGCACCAGGATGGTCTCCAGCCCGGCCTCGATACCGGCCACGACGTCGGTATCCATCCGGTCGCCGACCATCACGGTGTTCTCCGAGTGCGCCTCGATACGGTTGAGGGCGCTGCGGAACATCATCGGGTTGGGCTTGCCGACGAAGTAGGGTTCACGACCGGTGGCCTTGGTGATCATCGCCGCCACCGACCCCGTCGCAGGAAGCGGACCCTCGGCCGACGGCCCGGTCACATCAGGATTCGTCGCGATGAAGCGGGCGCCGCCGAGAATCAGGCGGACGGCCTTGGTGATCGCCTCGAACGAATACGTCCGGGTCTCGCCCAGCACGACGAAGTCGGGGTCCACGTCGGTGAGTGTGTAGCCCACGGCGTGCAGCGCCGTGGTCAGGCCGGCCTCGCCGATCGTGTACGCCGACCCGCCGGGCAACTGGTCGGCCAGGAAAGCGGCGGTGGCCAGCGCGGACGTCCAGATCGATGCCTCGGGCACTGTCAGGCCCGAGCGCAGGAGCCGGGCGGACAGATCCCGTGGCGTGAAGATCGAGTTGTTGGTCAGGACCAGGAACGGGCGCTGCTTGTCGACCAACCGCTGCAGAAACTCGGCTGCGCCGGGCAGCGCGTGTTCCTCGCGAACGAGCACGCCGTCCATGTCGGTCAGCCAGCAACGCGGTTCTGAGCGCACCGGTCCAGTGTGTCAGGCCGCGCGCCGTCCGTAGGGATTCCGGACTAGCCCATCGGCATGTCGGGCATCGGCGCGTTACAGCGGTCCCGGAAATCGGCCGCGGCCTGCCGCACGGCGCGCAGCTCGTTGCTCACCTGAGGGTTCGCGTCGAAGTACGCCTGGATGTCGGCGGTCATCTGATCGCGGGGCTTGCCCTTGAGGCTTGTGAAGAAGGCGTTCACCTCCGGGTGCGTGAACAGATAAGACGACGTGCCCGCGGACACGCCGGCCATCACGCCCGCAAGGTCGGCGGCCGTGCAGTTCGGCGGATCTGCGGCCGCCGTTGCCACGCTGCCGAAAACCATTGCACCGGCGATCATGCCGGCGCCTAGAACGCTGCGAGAGAACATATGAAGCTCCTTACTCGAATGGACAATCGGATCTTGGCGCTGCTCGGTCACCGTGGGCCTATGCCTGGGCGTCCGCCACCACCACCGCCACCGCCTCCAGGACCTCCGGGGCGATTTGGACGCCCGGGATCCCAGATGATGTCGACGCCCCAGTCATCGCTGCAATACCAGGGGTCTGCGCAGTACCCCGGATAAGCCGGACCTGCTTGGGGGGCGGTCGGGCCCCCGCCGCGCACCGTGCCCTGAGCGCACACGGTGGCGCCGCCGGCGTTTGTGCAATCTGCCAAGGCCTCGGGTGCCCCGGCGAGGGCGATGGGTACAGATGCCACAGCCAACCCCATGATCAGATATCGGTGAAACAGATTCACGGCTCCCCCTTTCCGCGAGTGAAAGGATCCGTATGCCCGCAGACTACGGTCACGAGCACGTCTCACCACGAGATTTGCAAAATTGACCCAACCGCAATGGCCAAGCTAAGAGTCGGACTCCGCTGATTTTCGCCGCCGTACGACAAAGCCGCTGGGACCAGCTAACTTTGGGCACGCCAGTACCATTCGAAACACCCCTCGGCTAGCTCGCCAGCTGTGTGCCTAGTACTGCGAAACGCGCTGCGGACCAAGCCCTGAGTGCTAGTGTCCGGCTATCCGGGTCGGGGCTTGGGGGCGGAAATGTCGCGAGATGAAGTGTGGTCGAAACCCGCCGCGATGGCGATCCCCAAAGAGGGCTACTTCGAGCTCGAGCGAGGTCGCTACGGCCCCACCTATCCCCGCACCCCGGCCTGCTACGGCTTCTCGATCATCGCGAAGGTCAAAGAGGGCCGCGAAGAGACGGTGCGGGCCTACGGAAAGACCATCGAGGAGACGATCGCGGCCAGCCCGGACGCCTTGGCGCCGCTGCGACTGCACTATCTCCGCTGGGTGCTCTTCGACGTCGGGTCCGGGCTGCACTTTCAATATCAGGGCATCTTCGACACCGATTTCGACAAGTACACCGAAGACGCGGTCGCGTTGTTCAGTGCCACCGGTATCACCACCGTGTTCACCAATCTCGAAGGCTTTCCTGAAGATTGGAAGGAGAACCCGGAAGCGTTTGTGAAGTTCGTCCGCGAGCACCAGTGCCCCAGCTTCCTGGAGTACGGCGAGTACCCCTACGTCACCGCCGACGAGATCAAGAAGGCGCTTCGGTTGAAGGCGGCCTTTTCGGACATGCTCGACCAGATGCAATGACGTGCTCGAATTCGACGACATCCAGCACATCCTGCTGACTCGAACTCCGGCCATCACCGGGCGGTACGAGTTCCTGACGTTCGACACACCCGAGGGCGGAAGGGCGTGGCTTTCGGAGCTTCTACCCACGACCCAGTCGGCCACCGATGCCGTCGCCACGATGGACGAGTCGGATCGTTGGGTCACGTTGGCCTTCACCTGGAACGGTCTTCGTGCGCTGGGGGTGTCCGAAGAATCGCTGGCGACCTTTCCCGAAGAGTTTCGCGAAGGGATGGCTGCGCGCGCCGACATTCTCGGCGACACCGGAACCGCCGCGCCCGAGCACTGGCTCGGCGGTTTGGCGGGCGACGACCTGCACGCGATCGCAATTCTGTTCTCCCGCAACGACGAGCAGTACAAGCGTTCCATCACCGAACACGACAAGTTGCTCGCCCGCACCGACGGTGTGAGGTCACTGTCGTATCTGGACCTCAATGCGACACCGCCGTTCAACTACGCGCACGATCACTTCGGTTTCCGGGACCGCTTATCCCAGCCGGTGATGAAGGGGTCCGGCGAAGAACCGACGCCAGGATCCGGTGCCGCACTCGAACCGGGCGAGTTCATTCTCGGGTATCCCGACGAGAACGGACCGGTGGCGAACCTCCCTGAGCCACAGGAGTTGTCACGTAACGGCAGCTACATGGCCTACCGCCGGCTACAGGAACACGTCGCGGAATTCCGCGACTACCTCCGCGAGAACGCCGAGACGCCAGACGAGCAGGAACTACTCGCGGCGAAGTTCATGGGCCGTTGGCGCAGTGGCGCACCACTGGTCTTGGCGCCTGACAAGGATGACCCTGAGCTCGGGGCAGATCCGATGCGCAACAACGACTTCAACTTCAAGGAGATGGATCCGTTCGGCTATGCGTGCCCGCTGGGATCTCACGCCAGGCGGTTGAATCCGCGCGACACCGCGCACAACATGAATCGTCGGCGCATGATCCGCCGCGGCGCCACGTACGGTGAGGCACTGCCGGAAAATGCGCCCGACGACGGCGTGGACCGCGGCATCGCGGCATTCATCATCTGTGCCGATCTGGTCCGGCAGTTCGAATTCGCGCAAAACGTCTGGATCAATGACAAGACGTTTCACGAGCTCGGCAACGAGCACGACCCGATCTGCGGCACCCAGGATGGCACGCTGGACTTCACCGTGCCCAAGCGTCCGATCCGCAAGGTCCACAGGGGCATTCCGGCCTTCACCACTCTTCGGGGCGGCGCGTATTTCTTTCTGCCAGGGATGAACGCGATGCGCTACCTGGCTTCGCTCGGCGACTAGGAGGATCACCATGCGTGCTCGCACCTACAACCAGAGCCACATCCCACGGCCGCACTCCGGCGGGCGCCGCATCAGCATCTATTGGACGTGGAGCTATCCCTGGGAGTCGCAACGGGATCCGGCCGTCATCGAGAACCGGTTCTCCACCATCACCGAGGTGCGCAACGTCGCATGGCCCGCCTACGAGACACCGGAGTACAGCGCGGCGAACTTCCTGCAGGGCATCGCGGGAACGCTGGAGCTGTTCCACCGTTCCACCCTGGATTTCCAGGCACTGGCCGAGGAGGCAACCGGCCATCCCGTCGCCGTGTTCCAGCGCATCGATCAGGCGGGATACAAACTGCCGATCGACGAGCGCATCCTGGACGACACCGACACGTTGATGGTTTTCGGCCTCGACCATCTGCTCTCCGAACAGGAGGCCGCCCCGGAAGAGATTGCGGCGATCTCCGAGTGGCTGCAACGAGAAGGTACGTGCCTGTTGCTGGCGCCCCACCACGACGTGGGATTCACCGACGACTACACCCAGCGGCAGGTCGAATACGAACATCACGGCGACCGCCTCGTGCCGCGACAGCAACGTTTCGGTCAGTACACCCGCTCACTGATGAAGGCGCTCGACGTCCCCGTCCACAACAGATGGGGACTGCGTCCCGCGGTGGTCGAAGGCACGAAGGAGATCGCGCCGTTGACCGGAAATCTCGATCTCGACGCGGCCCGGCTGCTCGACAACGTCACCACGTTCAATTTCCACCCGCATCTCCCGCACTACGAACTCACTGCACCCGAGGACGACAACCTGCGGGTGTTGGGGCGTCAGCGCGTCGACCCCAACCGACCACATCCGTTCACCGCGGAAGGCAACACCGAGTTCAACGCCTTGATTTGGATGCCGCCCACGGGTGAACGCGCCGGTGACATCGTGCTCATCGACTCCACGCACTTCACCACCCTGTTCGGCGGCACCGACAGCCTGCGCAACCTCTGGCACAACCTCGCGACCATGAAATAACACCCGCCGCTCAGTTGTCCTGACGCGTCATCCTCGGGGGTCGGCTCTGCGCAACACATTCTCCGCATGTCGCATCAGGGCCGCGTCGACGAGTTTCCCGTCGCGCCCGATCGCGCCGGTTCCGCCGGCTTCCGCACGCCGGTAGTCGGCCACGATGGCGCGGGCTGCGGCGAGTTCCTCGCCTGTCGGGGTGAAGATCTCGTTCGCGACGGCCACCTGCGACGGGTGGATCGCCCACTTGCCGTCGTATCCGAGCAGGCTCGCCCGCTGCGCCTCGCGCCGGTAGCCCTCCTCGTCCCGATAGCCCGGATAGGGCGCGTCGATCGCGTAGACGCCTGCCGCGCGCGCCGCCGCGAGCACCTGCACCCGTACGGCATGCCAGTAGTCGCCCGGATAGTCACCGGCCGGTCCGAAGTTGCCGTCGACGCGTGCCCGCAATGACGCCGACAGATCCCCCGCCCCGAAGATCACCGCTTCCACCCGAGGGCTGGCACGCGCGATCTCCGCAGCATTCAGTAGCCCTTCGGCCTCCTCGATGAGCACCTCCACCGCGATCGGACGCGACAGGCCGAGCTTTGCCTCCAATTGGGTGAGCAGGACGTCGACCCACCAAACGTCACGTGCAGTCAGCGCTTTCGGGATGATGATGACGTCGAGCGCGTCCCGGGCCCCGGTGACGACCTCGATGATGTCGTCGTGGCACCACTGAGTGTCGAGACCGTTGATCCGCACCGCTCGGACGGTGGTGCCCCAGTCCAGACCGGTCAGCGCCGCGACGGCCGTCGCGCGGGCCGATTCCTTCACGGACGGGGCGCACGCGTCCTCGAGGTCGAGAAACACCAGATCGGCACCGCTGCGCGCGGCCTTCTCGCACATGTGCGCATCGCTCGCCGGTGTCGCCAACTCGCTTCTGCGGGGCATCAGATCGTCCCCGCGGAGCGCAGGTCCGCAAGCCGGTCGTCGTCGAGCCCGAGTAGGTCTCGGTAGACCGCGTCGTTGTCCGCACCCAGCGCCCGGCCGAGATGGTCGATGCGGCCCGGCGTTTCGCTCAGCCTGGCGACTGGCGCCTGTACGGTCATCTCCCCCAGATCCGGATCGTCAACCGACACAAAAACTCCCCTTGCCCGTAGATGTTCGTCGGCCATTAGTTGCGCCGCATCGTAGACCGGTGCCGCCGCAACGTGTTCGGCGAGAAACACCTTCATCGCGTCGGCGAGTGTGCGTTCGCATATCCATGCGGCGACGAGGGCGTTGATCTCGTCGGCCCTGGCCTGGCGTGGGATCGGGTCGACGTACTCGGGCCGGTTCGCGAGATCGGGCCGGTCGATGGCGCGGTAGAGACGGGCGGCGATGCTGGACGACGCACTCGAAATCGCGATCCACTTGTCATCGGACGTCCGATATGCGTTACGGGGCGCGCTCGCGTCAGCGCGGTTGCCGGTGCGGCCCTGGATCTGTCCGAGCTGGTCGTAGGCCAGCGTGGCCTGTTCGACCAGTCGGGCCAACGGTTCGACGAGGCTGACGTCGACCAGTTGACCACCGCCACGGTGGACATCGCGGTGATACAGCGCCGCCAGCACGGCGTAGGTGGCCGACTGCGCGGCGACGCCGTCGGCGAGCATGAAGGGCGGCAGGGTCGGCGGACCGTCCGCCTGCCCGCAGACGTGGGCGAATCCGCTCATCGCCTCGGCGAGGGTGCCGAATCCGGGGCGGTCGCTGGCGGGCCCGCCGAGGCCGTAACCCGTCACGTGCAGGACCACCAGATTCGGGTGCCGTTCGTGCAGCGACTCGTAGTCCAGCCCCCAGCGGGCCAGAGTGCTGGGCCGGGTGTTGACGACGAAGACGTCGCTGTGCGCCAGCAGGCCATGCAGCAGGTCGCGCCCGACGTCGGTACGCAGGTCGAGCGTGACGCATTTCTTGTTGCGGCTCACGCTTTTCCAGACCAGCCCGATGTCGTCGCGCCGCACGCCCCAGGTGCGCAGCGGGTCACCGATTCCGGGCTGTTCGACCTTGATGACGTCGGCGCCGAATTCGCCGAGCGCGGTCGCTACCAGCGGGCCCGCCGCGAGTGTCGCGGCGTCGACCACCCGCAAACCCGACAGCGGCAGTGCGCTCGCCGGGGTTCTCATAGCGCCGGTTCGGCGACCATCTCGAAGAAGGCTGCACCGGAGTCGGGGATGCGGTTCTGCTTGAAGATGTTCACCGCATACGACACCAGGATCATCGAGAACAGCATGTTCATCAGGCGCTTGGCCGCAGAGTCGAGGTTGTTGACGTCGAGCCCGTCGAGGTAGGCGATGGCCCGTTCGGCATGCGGGGCAATCCCGTCGTAGAACGCCACCAGGTCGTCGTAAGGCCGGTCGAGCCGCGCGGCATAGCGTTCGGCACGGGTGGGCAGCGCCCAGTCGTCGACCCACTGTTCCACCTCGGAGAAGCCCTCCGGTAGTTGGCGTTCCGTCATGACCTCTGCTCCTCACCGAACTGGTACGCCGCTACGGTGTCGCGGATCACGGAGTGGAACTGCCGGATGAGCAGTTCCTGATCGGATAGGTGGAAGGTGTTCTGCGCCCGGGTCTTCAGCGCCGAATGCGTGGCCTCGATCGTGTTGACATCCTGCATCGCGAACTCGATGGTGCTGTCGACCACCACTTCCTGCGCCAGGCGCTCGTGGGCGTTGGCGGGCGGCACGAAATACATGTCGATCTCGTAGATGTGGGTGTCGACTGTCTCGGGCCAGTACGTGTAAGTGATGTAGTAGTTTCGCGCCCAGATCTGGATCGAGATGTTCGGGAACACCCAGAACTGGTCGTTGCCCCACGATGCGATCTCACCGCGGTTGAGGAAGCCGGGCAACGGGCCGATATCGGGCACGTCGTCGGGCCCGAAAAGCCCTGCGCGGAAAAGCTTGTACACCCATCGCTGATCCTGGCGCGGCTCGCCCGCACTTCCCGGTGCGCGCGGCGGAAGGATCGGCGGGCCTGGCACGGAAGTGAGCATGTGCGGGCGAAACAGGTCGTAATGGTACGAGTCGACCGGCGGCACCATCTTCTCGGCCTTCGACACGTCGGGGTCGATGAACCGGCCGTGCACATACGGCGGGTGGTACCACTCGCATACGGAGTCGACGGCCAGTTTCCAGTTGCCCTTGATCTGCGTGGAGAACCCGTAGTGCTGCGTCATGAGGTGGAACGGATACGTCTCCATTCCCAGCAGACCCTCGCCGAGGAACGTGCGCAGCGGCACCGGATCGTCGGCGAGGTTGATGAAGATGAAACCGGCCCACACTTCGCAATGCACGGGCGGCATGCGGAGTTTCGATTTGTCGAGGTCGAAGAACTCCTCCTCGTTGGTGATGTGGTTGACGACGCCGTTGAGCCCGTACCGCCAACCGTGATACTTGCAGGCGAAGGCGCGGCAACTGCCCGATGACTCCTCGGCCGGATGTTCCTGCCAGACCACCTTGTTGCCCCGGTGCGCGCAGACGTTGTGGAAGGCGTAGACGTTGTCGTCGAGGTCGCGGGTGATGACGATCGATGCCAGTCGGCCCGGCAGCTCGCGGGTGAAATAGGAACCCTTGCGCGGCAGGCGTTCCATGCGTCCGACGCACAACCAGCTGCGCTCGAACACAGCCTTGCGCTCGGCGGCGAAGAACTCCTCGGAAATGGAGTCCTCGTAGTTGACCGGCCCCGTGCCGAGGTCTGGGTAGTCGGTGGTGAACTTGCCGCGCCCGGTGGCGAGCTTCTGTTGAATTCCGGTCATGGGGTGACTCCTTGACTGGGCAGTTTTCCGTCGGACCAGGGCTGCTGATCCCAGGGTCGGTCGAGCGGTTCCATCTCTCCTCCGAATGGAAAAAACACCCGCTGGGCATAGGTTTCGCGGCCCAGGCCGTGGCCGAGCTCGTTGACGAACGCGCGCTTGAGCGGATTGGTGAAGAGCTGACGTGTGTACCGCAGCGTCAGCGGTGGCCGCTTGATGAGTTCCCGGGCGTGCTCCCAGGCGCGGTCGATCACCTTGTCCTTCGGGAGCACCTCGTTGACCACACCCCACTCCTTGGCCTCCTGCGCACTGAGCTTCTGCCCCGTCAGCAAGAAATAGCGTGCGCGGTTGTGGCCGGCGAGGATGCTCCAGATCACGTGCTGGCCGTCCCCGGGCACCTGGCCGCGCGGGAAGTGCGACGCATCCTGGAAGTAGGTGTCCTCGGAGGCCAGCACGATGTCGCCCATGATCGGCACTTCGGAGTGCATGTTGCAGGGGCCGTTGACGGCGCTGATCATCGGGACGTCGACGTCGAGCACATTGAAAATGAGATGCCTGGCATACCAGGCCTTCTCGTCGAGCTTGTGCGTGCCCCGGTCGCCGGGCATCGCCTGGTACACGGGCTCGTCGGGTGGTTCACCGTTGGGCAGTCGGCCCCAGTTGGCGTTGTAGTTCTCGCCGGTTCCGGTGTGGATGAGCACCTTGATCTCGCGGTCGCCGGCGATGTCGGCGAAGGCATCCGACATTTCGTCGTGGGCTTTCCAGCTCCACACCAGGCTGTCGCCGTCGGTGTGGCACTGCATGAACAGGATGCCGTCGTCGGTCAGCTCGAACTTGTAGTTGGCGTAGCTGTTTTGGTACTCGCTGAATCTCGATCTCTTCGCCATCGTGCTCCTTTCACGACCCCGCCAGCTGTGCGACGACGGGGGCGAATGACTCGGCGTGGGACTGTCGGACGGTGACGTAGTTGACGCCGTGGAATTCTCGGCGCCGCAGCAAGGTTTCGACGACGGCGTCGGCGGCGCCGATCAGAACGTTGGGATGGTCGCGCAGGACGTCGGGCGACATCTGCGACTTCTCCGCGATGTGCCGGTAGGCCTCGTCGGCGTCGCCACCAATCGAGACGAAGAAGGGTGAACTCTCGATGTCGAGGTCACCGACGCGGGGACCCGCTGCGGCACTGACGTATTCGAAGCGGCGCACGGCTTCCTCGTCAGGACTAAGTCCGTCGTCATTGCGCGCGGTGAACGCCACCGTGTTGATACTGACTATGTCGGCCTCCCGACCGGCGTAAGACAGCACCCGCTTGCCACCACCGCCGATCATGATCGGCGGGTGGGGTCGCTGAACAGGGCGCGGAGTACCCGCATATCCGGTGACGTTGACGTGTTCGCCGGTGACGTCAAGTTCTTCGCCTGCGCAATGCGCCTTGATCAGTGCGATGACCTCTTTGAGTTTCGCGATACGGTGCCCAGGGGTCCCGAATGTCAACCCCATCGCCTCGTATTCGGTTGCGCTCCAACCCGCCCCGATGCCTAGTTCGAGTCGACCGTCCGAGAGCAGGTCGAGCGTCGCGATCTCCTTCGCGAGCACCGCGGGCACGTGGTAGTCGATGCAGAAGACACGGCAGCCGACGCGCAGCGTCGTCGTGTGGGCGGCCGCGGTGGCGATCGCCGCGATCGGCGCAAGATCCTGGCGCGGCGTCCGCGCGGCACGTTGTGCCGGGCCGGGTCCAAGGTAATGGTCGGCGAGCGTCAGTGTGGAGTAGCCCAATTGCTCTACCTTGCGGACGAATTCGCGCCACTCGCGCGCATCGGCTGCATTGGTCGCCTGGACGGCGAAGCGGAATGGCTTTCCGCGCACGGGAGGAGCAGGTTGGCCTTGCGCCACGACGCTCAGAATACTCGCCATTGCGCATTAAGTATACGGTTTTGTATATTTTACTTCGTGAAGACAGCATTGGTCACGGGCGGGGCATCCGGGATCGGCCGGGCCATCGCCGACCGGCTGCGCACCGACGGCAATCAGGTCGCCACCATCGACCTGGCGCCGGGCGACACCGACTTCGGTTATGTCGCCGATGTCACGGATCGCGAACAGGTCGCGGCGGCACTCGACGCCATCCGCGCCGCACTCGGGCCGATCACAATCCTGGTGAACTCCGCGGGAATGACCTCGTTCCGGCGATTCACCAACCTCACTGCCGAGGAGTGGTCGAAGGTCATCGACGTCAACCTCAACGGGGTCTTTCATGTGACCCAGGCGGTGCTGCCGGACATGCTGGACGCCGGGTGGGGCCGAATCGTCAACATCTCCTCATCGAGCACCCACTCCGGATCGCCGTACCAGTCGGCGTATGTGGCGGCAAAGTCGGGCGTCAACGGTCTCACGAAAACCCTTGCGCTGGAATACGGCCCAAAGGGAATCACCGCCAATGTGGTGCCACCGGGGTCGATTGACACCCCGATGCTGCGCGATGCCGAGGAGAAAGGTCTGCTCGGCGGATCAGTCGAGGACATCGCCGCGCGGATCCCTGTGCGGCGAATCGGCACACCAGCGGACATCGCCGCAACCTGCGCATTTCTGGTCTCCGAGGAGGCCGGTTACATCACCGGGCAGATCGTCGGCGTGAACGGTGGACGCTGCACCTAGCTCGCACCAAGCCGCGATCAGCGGGGCATGACACCGCGCAGGAACAGCCGCACCGCGTACCGGAGATGTCGCTCCTGCTGTTCTGACGACCGGAACACGCCGAAGTCGGCCATACGCGCGGGCACGGCCTCGACCATCGCCAGAAACGTCTCGGCCGCCAGTTCCAGGTCCTCGACCTTGATGGTGCCGAGTTCCTCATGGCGGCGCAGCAATTCGGTGACGGCGCGCTGGCGGCCGGCCCACATCATCGACTCCGCAGAGACGTTGAACTCCGGGAACTGTGCGGCCTCGTTGAAGGCGATCCGCTTCAGTCGCACGTTCTCAGGATGTGTGGCGCGCGTCAGCGCTTTGCGCCCGGTCGCCAGAAGCGCGGTCTCCAAATCTTCTTCGTCGATCTCGTCGATGGAGCCGTCGTCGCTGTAGCGAGCCAGCGCCCACGGGATGACGTCAGCGAACACCGCCCGCTTGTCCGGATAGCGGGCGTACAGGGAGCGTTTCGTGATGCCTGCGGCCTTGGCGATGGCCTCCATACTGGCTCCGGCATAACCGAATTCGAGAAAGGTGGCGACCGCGGCCTCACGAACCGCGAGGTCGAGCTTTTTCGTCTCCGCCTGGGTAGGCCGTCCACGCCGAATCGCCACCAGGCGAATTGTACTGCTTCAACGGCACTATCTCGGTTGGTTGGGCACGCCGGGGAAGAGTTGCACATCTGGACCAGACGTCACCAGACCCATCTGCTTGGTCACCAGATGGGGCGCGAAAACGGCGCCGTAGAGCACGTTTCCGAGGACGACGACGGCAATGACGGATACGATCGCCGACTGGACTCGCGTCTTCGACAGCTTGTCCGACCACATCTCGATGACATTGCGCCCCTCCGCATCCCGTCGGCCGAGCAGGTACGTGAAGACCATCATCTGGATGCCCATCGCGATGGCGTCGTAGATCGGGTACTGATGCAGCGTGCCCTCGAACAGTCCGAGACCCGGAATCACATAGGCGTAGTAAAAGACTCCAAGCCGCGCGCCGAGGCCGGCGTTGAAGATCAGGGCCCAGCAGAAGCCAACGACGAGACCGACGATCAACAAGGTCTGCGGCTGCCGCCAGTTGAATCGTGCGGACAGCCGCCGCCCGATCGCCGCGCCGGTGACCGCAGGTATGCAGAAATAGCCGATGTACCCCAGCGGCACCGAGGACGGCAGCCCACCCCAGGTCATGTTCAACGGCCACCACGAGGGCATCCGGGGCAGCGCCGGCGGGAACTGCGCGTACATCGCCCAGTCATAGGGCGCTTCGATCCACGAGAACGAGATCGCCGAAATGCACAGCAGAAGCAGCGGGTGCAACCGACCCCGCCGGACACTCAGGTAGATGCCGGCGATCACGAACAGGATGCCGCTGCCCCAGCCGAACGCGTTGGACGCAATCAGCAGCGGCGTCATCTCGGTGTTCACCGGTCAGCCTCGTCTGCTGTCTGCTCTTCGCGCGAGCGCTCATCGTCTGCTGTCTGCTCTTCGCGCGGGCCGCGCGCCTCGGGGTCGAAGTAGATCACCGCACCGAATATCACGACAATCAGCCCGAACAGAGTGCCCAGCATGATGAGTTGGCCCACAAGCGCGTCCCTTCAGCGATCAAGCGATCGGTAATAGTGGACACTATTACCAGGGCTCAGGTCAAGGACAGCTATCGTGGAGTGCCACTAGCCGCGCAGCGCGGGGAGAGTGAGAAGCCGTGCCGCAGCGTGGGTCACCGGGAAAGCAGACCACCTCGACGACGCGCCGCCCGCGCGGAGAGGCACGCAGGCTGCTGCTCGACGCCGCGCGCGATCTGTTCGCACGCCAGGACTACCGCGCCACGACCACGCGTGAGATCGCCGAAGCCGCCGGGGTCACCGAGTACTTATTGTTCCGCCACTTCGGTTCGAAAGCCGGGTTGTTCCGCGAAGCACTGGTCCTGCCGTTCACGAACTTCGTCGACGACTTCGGCAAGACCTGGCAGGCCGTCGTGCCCGAAGAGACCGACGAAGAGGAATTGTCCCGGCAGTTCGTCGGGCGTCTCTACGACGTCCTCGTCGAGCACAAGGGCCTTCTGCTGACCCTCGTCGCCTCCGACGGCCTCAGCGAGGAGGAGATAGAGGGTGCCGGGATCACCGACATCCGCCGAGCGCTGACGCTGCTCGGCCAGATCAGCGGCGAGGGCATGCGCCTGCGCGGACTGCATTCGGGTCACCCCGATCTGCCCGCACATTCAACGGTCGCGATGATCGTCGGCATGGTCGCGCTACGGTCGACGTTCTTCGGAAATCGCCCGCCGTCTCGCGAGGCGATCGTCGACGAACTCGTCCAGGCGATCCTGCACGGGTTCCTGCATCGCCCGTAGGTGCTGCCTATCCCCCAGGTCCGTTGGGCCACTTGAGCAATGAGCCGGCGTCGACCCGGATCTGCTGGCCGGTGATGTAGCGGCTGTCATCGCTGGCCAGGAACACCCCCAGTTTCGCGATGTCCTCGGGTTCGATGTACGGGATCGGCATGGCCTGGAAGATGGTGAACAACGGCTCGGCGTCTTCGCGGGTGGCCTGCTTGCCCTCTTGGGTGAGGTCAGGCCGGAACATGCTGTACATGCCGTCGTTCTGCAGCAGGTGAGTGTTGCAGTTGGTCGGGTGGATGCAGTTGACGCGGATCATCCTGTCCGCGAGCGCCATCGACATCTCCTCGACGTACTCGATCAACACACGCTTGCTCCAGCCGTAGCCTCTGCCGCCGGGACCCATGTTCGGGTTGTCGGTGGTGCCACGGATCATTCCGGCGGTCGACCCGGTGATGATCACCGAGGCACCGTTGGGCAGATGCGGGACGGTGACCGCGACCGTATTCATCACACCGAGCAGGTCGACGTCGCTGGCATCGACGAACGACATCGCGTCGAAGGCTCTACCCATGGCCATCGGCAGAATGCCGGCGTTCGCGACGACGATGTCGATCTTGCCGAGGTCGGCGACCCCCGCCTCGACGGCGTCGCGCAATTCGTGACGCTCCCGGACATCGGCAATGCGGGCGACGACGCGGCGTCCGGTCTCCTTGACCGACCGCTCGGTTTCCGCGAGATCGTCGGGAGTCGCCAACGGATAGGGGTTGGACGGGATGTCGCGGCAGATGTCGACCGCGATGATGTCGGCGCCCTCCTTGGCCATCTCGATCGCGTGTGCCCGACCCTGACCGCGGGCCGCACCGGTGATGAAAGCGACCTTGCCGTCAAGCTTTCCGGTCATCTCGTACTCCTTGAATGCTGGCGAAGCTATGGGTTCGGAGTGTATTCCACATGCAGCGCCGTCAGGCCGCGCATGATGAATGTCGGTTCGTACCCATACTTTCGATCGTCGGCCGGCCCGTGCATCTCCTCGGAGATGCTGATGTCGGCCATCCGGTCGAGGATCCGATTGACCGCGATGCGCGCCTCCGCCCGCGCCAACGGCGAGCCGGGGCAGGAATGGGGACCGCGCCCAAAAGCAACATGCTCGCGCACGTTGGACCGGTCGTGCTTGAACTCATTCGGGTCCTCGAACTTGCGTGGATCGCGGTTGCTCGCGCCGGGCAGCATCATCAGGATCGTCCCGGCGGGCACGTCGTAGTCCCCGATGGTCGTCGACGTCCGGGCCAGCCGGAAGTGGCTCTTGACGGGGCTTTCCATCCGCAGGCACTCCTCGAGAAACGCCGGGATCTGCGAGCGGTCGTCGCGAAGGGACTTCTGAATGTCCTGCCGTTCGCCGAGCACCCGCATCGCCGTGCTCACCAGTTTCGTCGTCGTGTCGGTACCGGCTGCGAACAGGAACGTCGCGAGCTTGACGACCTCGTCCACCGGCGGCACCGACCCATCCGGGTACGTCGCGGCGGCGAGTTCGGTCAGCACGTCCTGTCGAGGCTCCCGACGCCGGTCGGTGATGTACTCCGTGAACTTCTCATCCAGCCACATCAGCGGGTTGTGCGCGACGGTCTCACCTTGGTTGCCGTCGACCTCGCCGAGGGGCTCGGCGCCCATCATCTGCTTGAACTCCTGATGGTCTTCCGCCGGGACGCCGAGTAGATCGGCGATCACCAACAGCGCCAACGGTTTCGCGAAGTCCTCCATGAACTCGCACGAACCGCGGTCGATGATCTTCTCGAGCTGCTGGTCGACCAGACGCCACATGAACTCTTCGTTCTCGCTGAGCCGCTTCGGCGTGATCAGCCTGCTCAGCAATCCACGTGTCTTCTGATGTTCGGCGGCATCCATGGTGACCACGTGCTCCGCCATCGGAATCGCGTCGCGGTGTTCTTCGATGAGGGCGCTGATGTCGTCCCCTTCCGGGGTGAACGGCAACGGCGGAAACGGACCTGCCACCGCGACACACGACGACATCGCCGGATCCTTGTACGCGGCGAGCGCTTCTTGGTGCCCCGTCACCGCCACTACGCCGTACGGTGTCGCCCGCTGCACAGGACACTTCGAACGCAGCTGGTCGTAATACGTGTAAGGGTCGGGGATCAGCGACATGTCGGTGAAGTAGTCGATCGACTCGAGATCGCTCATCGCGCGTGCTCACTTCCTGCCGGCTGCGGATCGAACAGCACCGGTACCGACGTTGGTGACCGGAACACCTGCCCCCTGACATGCGGGTCATCACCGTCGGGATCGAGCCGCAAATTCGGCAGCCGGTCCAGCAGAAGATTGATGGCCGTTCGCATCTCGAGGCGAGCGAGATGCATACCGAGACATACGTGGACACCGTGGCCCCACGCCAGGTTGCTCTTCTGCTGACGGAAGATGTCGAACTTGTTGGGGTCCGGGAACCGGTCCTCCTGGTGGGTCGCCGACCCGAGCATCGGCATCACCGTCGCGCCTGCGGGAATCGACACCCCACCGAGCACCGTGTCTTTGGTCGCCACACGGGTGATCGTCAGCAACGGCGGTTCCCACCGCACGCCCTCCTCGATCGCCTGCGGAAGCAACGAGCGGTCGGCGCGAATTGCCTCGAGCTGGTCCGGGTTCGACAGCAGCGCGAGGAGCAGGCTGCCCAGCGAGCGGTAGGTCGTCTCGACACCGGCCGGCAGCAGGAGCCGGAGGAACGAGAAGATCTCCTCGTCACTGAGTTTCTCCCCGTCGATCTCGGCGGCGGCGAGCGCACTGATCAGATCCTCACGTGGGTCGGCCCGGCGGGCTTCAAGGATCGGCGCGAAGTATTCACACAGCGCAGCCGAGGCTGCAAGTCCCCGTTCGGGATTCATCAGCCAGCTCAACAGCGAGATCGACCACCGTTGGAACTGGGGATAGTCTTCCTCGGGCAGTCCGAGCAGACCGGCGATGATCTGGCTCGGATAGTCGAAGGTGAACTCCTTGACCAGATCTGCTCTGCCGTTGGGCGCGAACTTGTCGATCAGGCCGTTGGCGACGCGACCGACCAGCTCGTCCTCCCACCGTGCCAACGACTTCTGCGCGAACGCTTTCGAGACGAGGCCGCGAAGCCGACCGTGGATCGGCTCATCCATGCCGAGCATCACCCCTTCGCCCAGCACCGGACCGAAGGCCGCGATGACGGCGGACGACGAGAACGTCTCGTTGTCGCGCAGCATCTGCTGGACGTCCTCGTGGCGATACACGATGAACATCGGCAGCGATTCTTCGTGCGGCAGAGCACCGGACGTTTCGAGGCGCTGCACCGGCTCTTCGCGGCGGATCCGCGCCAACTCCGTGTACGGGTCACGGACGTCGCCGGAGATGGCGTCGTCAAACGCCCCGAAGTCCTCGAGGTCGTCGAATAGATCGGACAAGTGCTGCTCCTCCTACTGGGCTGGGTAGGCCACCGATTTCACTTCGGTGTACTGGCTGAATCCGGCAATGCCGTTCTGACGGCCGACGCCGCTGTCCTTGTATCCGCCGAACGGGGTGTCCGCGCCGTATCCGGCGGTTCCGTTGAGGCCGATGAAGCCGGCGCGCAGACGGCGCGCGACGGAGAGCGATCGGTCAAGCGAACTCGACATCACGTTTCCGGCGAGTCCGTATACGCTGTCGTTGGCGATCCGGATGGCATCTTCTTCGTCCTCGTAGGGAATGACGACGAGGACGGGGCCGAAGATCTCTTCCTGGGCGATGGTCATCGAATTGTCGACATCGGTGAAAAGCGTTGGGTTGACCCAAAATCCCTTGTCGTATTGCTCTGGCGGCTCGGTGCTGCCAACCAGCATGTTCGCGCCCTCGTCGACACCCTTGCGGATGTAGCCCAGGATGCGCTGCTGCTGCTTGGCAGAAATCACCGGACCACAGATCGTGCCCGGATCCTGCGGATCACCCGCCTTGATGTTCTCGTAGATGCCACGAAGAATCGCGACCCCTTCGTCGTAGCGGGACCGCGGCAGCAGCATCCGCGTCGGGGCCGCGCAGCCCTGGCCCGCGTGCATGAGAGGACCGATGCCGATCAGGCAGGCGGTGTTGAAGTCCGCGTCCTCGAGCACGATGGTCGCCGACTTGCCACCGAGTTCGAGGAACAGACGTTTCATCGTCGCCGCGCCCTTCTCCATGATTCGCTTGCCCACCACGGTGGACCCGGTGAACGAGATCATGTCGACCTTCGGTGACAGGGTGAGTTCCTCGCCGACGAAATGATCCGAGGCGGTCACCACACTGACCACACCCGCTGGGATATCGGTCTTCTCGGCGATGAGACGACCGAGCCGGGTGGCGTTGAACGGTGTGTTCGGCGCGGGTTTGAGTACCACGGTGTTACCCGTCGCCAAGGCCTGACCGAGTTTGTTGATCGTGACCTCGAACGGGAAGTTCCACGGCACAATCGCACCGACCACGCCGACGGGCTCGTGCCACACCTTCCGCCTGGTGTTGACGCCGGTCACCGACACGACCTTGTCGCCGAGATCGGTTTCCCACTCGAAGCTGTCGATCAGCCTGGCGGGATACTTCAGGCCGTCCTCCAGCGGAGCATCCAGGTGCGGACCGTGCGTGACCGCTCGCGGTGCCCCGACCTCGAGAATGAGCTCCTCACGCAATTCCTCGAGCTCGCTTTCGATCGCCTCGTGCAGCTGCAGCAGGCAACGCTTGCGAAGCTCCCGATTGGTCGACCAGTCGGTCTCGTCGAAAGACCTTCTCGCAGCATCGATCGCGCGGTTCATATCGGCCTTCGACGCGTCCGCGACCTCGCCGAGAACGTCTTCGTTGGCTGGGTTGATGTTGGTGAAGGTACCGGCTTCACCTTCGACGAGCTTGCCGTCGATCAGCATCCTCGACTCGAATCGAACCGCAGTGGCTTCAGTCATTGCTCTCACTCCCTTGGTCGGAGACGGCGGCCGCTCGTCGCGCCGCGCGGTCAGCCAAACGCTGCATCAGTGGTTGCGGAATGATCTTGGTAGCCAGGACCATTGCCCGTTGCGTGCCCGTCAATGGCCAGGCCCCGTCGCGCATCGTGCCCTGCCGCGGGATTCCCATGACCAGGCGGGACATGTGATGCATACCCGCCGCGGGCAGAATCCTGTTGGACACCAACAGCATCGAGGCATCCGGCCCGACACCGTGGCGCCGGAACGAAGCCGTGTCGCTTAGAGCCTTGAGCAATCCGTCAGCGAACTTTTCCGGTGGCCGCGCGAGCTTCATCGCAAACCGACCGCGGGTGTTCACGGTGTTGTGGATACGCGCGTACGGTCCGCCGAAGTTCCGGTCGTCAGTCGTGCCGGCGTCAGTGATGATGTCGGTGTCGTAGGTCCCGCTGACCAGGATCGTGACACCGAGCCCGAACGGTGCGATCTCCCCGGCCATCGACTCACCCCATCGCTCGAGCGCGCCCTTGGCCGCTGAGTACGGGGCGATTCCCGGCTGACCCCTGACGCCACCGGCACTGGATACCAGCACGATTCGACCTGTGCCCGCGGCGCGCATGGCGGGCAGGAGCGCCTTGGTCAGCTCGACCGGGCCCAACACATGCGTGGACAACATGTTCTGCCACAGCTCCATGTCGGCCTCTTCGACCATGCCCGCAGCCGAGATGCCGGCGTTGTGCACCACCGCATAGGGCGCGCCGACCGTTTCCAATATCGACTTGGCGGCCGCCGCGACCGACGCGCTGTCGGTCACGTCGAGCTGCACGCCGATCAACCGGTCGTCGTCGGCGCCAGCACCGGTCGCCGCACGCAGCAGCGGCATTCCGCGATCAGGCGTCCGCATTGCCGCGACCACGCGCCACCCCTCGCGATAGAGGCGCACGGTCGATGCGAAGCCGAGACCACGTGACGCTCCGGTGATGACGACGCTGCGAGGCTCAGTCATCGGCTGTTCTTCGCGCAAGCGCCATCACCCGTCGGCCGTTTCGGTCGCGCATCTCATACTCTTCGATCCCAGCTCCACGTCGGTGTTGCGGGACGGCCCCTGCTGCCAGGTGGACCACTTGCCGACCGAGTACGGCCCTTCGGCTCCGTTCGCCCGGTAATACCCTTGCGGGTCGTACACCTTTGCCTCCGGATACGGCCACGGACACGCGACGGAGGTGGCAAGCCCGCTGGCCTTGATCGCCCAGAACCAGCCGCCGTAGGCGAAGTACGACACGTTGATGATCACGAACATCACCAGGAACGTGCCGAGCACCGGCTTTTTCGGGAAGAGCCTGGCCTTCGCCGCGAGCTTCTCCGCCACCGACTTTCCCGTGTCGTCGCGGTACACCAGGATGGCTGCCGGGATCATCACGAACGTCACCGACAGTGACTCCCAGAGCAAGGGGAACTGAAAGGTGCTTCCCGGGAACAATGTTCCGAACGGGATCGCCTGCGAATAGATGTACAGCCCCGTGCGCACCAGGCTGATCTCCAGCATCGCGTCGAAGATGAAACCGATCACCAGCACCAGCCCGCCCAGGCTGAGCAGCGGGTGCCGGCTCACGAACGATTCCGGTCCGCGCTTGGCCTGCATCTTGCGAAGAATCCAGATCGCCGGGAAGTAGGGCCCGAAGTAGAACGTGACGTATCCGAACACGATGAACGGCTCGACGGTCGGCGACATCATGATCAGATACCAGTTCTCCGGCCAGTGCATCAGCGCCGGGTTGTACACCGCGTACGGTGACCAGTTCATGATCGGGTCCTGCCACACGATCAACGTCGTGACCAGGACCATCAGCAACACCGGACTGCCCGGATTTCTGCGCCAGCCGATGATGAAGACGATGGTCAGCACCACGACCATGATCAATGCGCCGACCTGCGGGATGATCTGCCAGTGATCGAATCCTGTCAGGAACTCGACCGGCCGGGGCCGTCCCTCGACGTTCGGGTTCGCCACCCGCGGGTCGACTGCAGTACGCCCGACTACGAGGAACAAACCGAGGAAGCCGAGCCATGCGAACAGGGCGATGACGCGCCCCCAATTAGGGCCCGTGCGAGCCGAATCCGGCGATTTCGGCTCGGTTTCAAGCGGTTTCGATTCAGTGGTCATGTCATTCCTCCCCGAATCGGTCGACCAGATGCGAATTGACGCCGTCGGCGTCTAGAGTCCGGGCGACGAGGTACCCCGAGCCCATCCATGCCCGGCGGGTCCACTTGCCAAGGGACACCCGGGTTCCCGGTGCTCCGGAGGCGGCGGGCATCATCTTGACCCGCTCTAGCGCCTCTTTCACACCGCGCGGGCTCAGCGGGTGGGCATCGGTGAAGGCGCGCACCAGCGTCGCGGCGACGTCGCGGTTCACCACCGTCACACAGAATTCGGGACGACTACCGTTGTATTTCTCGGCGTAGCGGTCCAAAAAGTCTTGACCGATGGGGTTTTCCTCGTCGTATTGGTCGACCCCGACCCAGCCCATGAACGCGTTCCACATGATCGGGTTCACCCATGCGTTTTGGAACGCGGTGGTGGTGAACCTCGGCGGATCCCAGCCCACCGCCTCGAGCGCCGGATTGACGAAGACGATGCCGAATCCGAAGCCGAGGTGCACGATCGCTTCGGCTTTTGCCTCGTGCAGGGTGCGCACCGCGTCGTTGATGTCCTGCGCAGTCTGGGCAATCGTCGCCTCGGCGACAATCCGAATGCCCTTGCGACGACAAGCACTCCGCAGGTTCTTCAGATAGCTCTCTCCGATGAGGCTCTGCTCGACCAGGACGCCGATCTCGTTGAGGCCGCGTTTGGCGACGAGGTCCGCGATGAAGATCGGTTCGTCGGTCATCGACCCCTGGGGGAAGGCGAACGTCCACTCGCCGAGCCAGTCGTCGGTGCCGGTGACGCTGATGGCGGGAACCTTGAAGCGCTCTTCGATCGCCTCACGCATCGGCACGCAGTTGTCGGTGATGTTGGGGCCGAAAACGACGAGGCAGCCCTCGTCGACGAGCTCGGAGTAGGCGTCGATGACCGCCTTCACCGAACCCTTTGGCAGACCCTCGACCTCGCGGTAGATCATCTGCACCGGCCGATCCATCAGGCCCTGTTCAACGGCTTCCTCGAAGATCAGGTCGAAGCACTGCGTGAACGAGGCCAGCAGGTCCTCCGGAAAGCCCGGCGGCAACGTGAAATCCATCAGGTAGCCGACCTTGATCGGCTCAGCCGTGCTCTCGTAGGACATCTGACCTCCCTCGGGGTCGACCTAATATTTGTTCAGACCCTAGCTGGGGCGCACAGAGCCGTCAATCAACGGCAGGAGCGCCCAGGTAGACGTCGATCATTTCGTTGAGACCGCGGCTGACCGACGCGTCGTCGGTCAGGGGTCCCGCGATCGCAGCCCTGGCCGCATCACGCATGGTCAGACCTTCGACGATGAGCCGCCCCGCGGCAATGAGCACCCTCGTCGACGCGACCTCGCGCAGCCCACCGGTCTCGAGCCGCCGAATCGCCTGCCCGAATTTCACGAGCTCGACGGCGGTCGCATGATCCACACCCGATTCGTGCGCGACGATGCCCTCTTCGACGTCCGGCTCAGGAAACCCGAACTCGATGGCGACCATCCGCTGCCGCGTAGAGTCCTTGAGGTCCTTCAGGACGCTCTGGTAGCCGGGGTTGTACGACACGACCAGGCCGAACCCCGGCGCTGCGTCGAGGGTGATGCCCAGGCGCTCGATCGGCAGTTGTCGCCGGTAGTCCGCGAGTGGGTGCAGGACCACAGTGGTGTCCTGACGGGCTTCGACGACCTCGTCGAGGTAACAGATCGCTCCCTCCCGCACCGCGTGGGTCAGCGGCCCGTCAACCCAGACCGTCTCATCGCCGCGAAGCAGGTATCTGCCGACCAGATCGGCGGTGGTGAGGTCGTCGTGGCAGGCCACGGTGATCAACGGTCGACCGAGGTCGTGCGCCATCGCTTCGACGAAGCGGGTCTTGCCGCACCCGGTGGGCCCCTTGAGGACCAGCGAAAGTCCCTGGCGATACGCCGCTTTGAACACGGCCTCCTCGTTACCCACCTGCCGGTAGTAGGGGCGCGACTCGTCGGCCGGTTGCATGGCGCCATTCTGGTACGCAATCCCGGGCTCGGTGCCCATAGCGCCCCTTTCGTCACCCGCGTCCTTGCGGTGGATCAGAGAGTAGCCGGAACAGATGTTTGTTTCAATCACGAGACCCGGCGCCGCACCTCTGCGGAACGGACGGCCGACCTGAAGAGCGGGCCGACGATGCCCGTCAGTTGCTCTGGTCGGGCGATCGTGGCGTGCGCGGTGCTTCCGAAGACCTTCTTCAACACTCCGACATCGGTACCTGCGCCCACGGTCAGGCATACGCAACCGGTCCCCCGTCGGCGAGCTTCCGTCAACGCGCGTCGTGCATCTGCCGCACCGTAGGCACGCTCGTAACCATGGTCGTAAGCCAGACCATCGGAAACCACGACCAGCAGCCGTCGTGATGTCCCGCCCCGCGTCTCGAGAACGGCCGAACCGTGCCGGATGGCCGCGCCGAGGCGTGAATACGCTCCCGGCTCGAGGCTGTTCAATCGTCGAATCACCCCCGCATCGAGATGGTCGTCGAATCTCTTGACGGGCAACATGTTCACCGCACCACGCCCCTGCGAGTTGTAGGCGTACAGCGCGACACGATCGCCCAGGTCGTGCAGGGCGACTGTGAGATCGGTGATCACCGCCCGCTGCTGCTGATGGACCGTTCGCCCCACGGTTCCCGGTTCCGCAGTCGATCCGGAGACGTCGAGTAGCAGTAGCACGGACAGGTCACGCTGGCGCCGCAGGCTGTCGAGGTAGACGTTCTCGTCGGGAACCGACCCGGCTCTCACTTCGACGCGCATCTCGACTGCTGCGTCGATATCGATGTCGTCGCCTTGGGGCTGCCGATGGCGACGATGCAGGCCCATGCCGAGGCGAGCCAGCGGACGCCGCACACCGATGGCACCGTCGATCGCATCGGCCGCCGATGACTTGATCCGTGGCTCGATCTCGCGCACGGTGCACCATTCCGGCCGATAGCTCTTGCGGTCGGCGTCCCACTCCGGGTACTTGTACCCGCTTGCCGCGATGTCGGCGACGTCCTCCCCTGCAGCAGTCGCCGTCGACGACACTGCGAGGGCCCCGCGATTGGCCGAGTCGGTGCGGTGGGTCGGCGAGTCGGCACCTGGCGGACCGCCGCCGCTGCCTCCGGTCTTGCGTGCCGACGACAACATCTTCTTCAGCCACTTGCCGATGAACCCGCCCCCGCCGACGGGATTGCTGAACAGGTCGGGATCGTCGCTGTCGTCGACCTCGCCGTCATCGAGTTCTTCGAGCGCCTCCTTGCTGTCGCGCCGTGGAACATGTGCTGCGTGGTCCACCTGTTCGGCGGCCCGATTGCCGGCCGCCAACAACCTCTTGGCACGCACAACCCCCCACCGCGCCGGCGGTTCATCGAGCGGATCTTTACCCGACGCTAGGGCCAGCGACGATTCGGGCGAGTCGCTACGGCTCGCGGTTTCGGGATCGGCCAACGCGCACAGCACGCCGGGGAGCACGTCCCGGTTGGCAGCCAGTGCACGATGCCCCTCGACGGTCAGGTAACGCTTGGCCACTCTGGGATGCCGGACCAGTGCACCCATGATGTCGGGGGCCAGGCTGTCGGCCGCGATCAGTGACGCGTGCACCGCCACCGATTCCAGATTCTCGCGGGGACGTGCAGAAGGATCGACGAAAACAGTCTGTCCGTCGGTCCACGAAGGCTCATCCGGATCGACAGCCGCCACCGCGAGGGGCCGCCCGGCGAGCGCGGAGGCCAACATGCCCAGCGCCTGCAGTCGGTCACCATCGGCGTCGTTCACCCGGACACCTCCCGCCGCCTCCCGTTGACCAAATATCTGTTCCACCGTAAAGTCCGGTCCTGCTGCAGTCAAACAGCAAGGAGTACAGCGTGATCGACTTCGAGGGCCAAGTCACCGTCGTAACCGGCGCCGGCCGTGGTCTGGGCAGGCTGTACGCGCTCGATCTGGCGCGACGGGGCGCGGCGGTGGTGGTGAATGACGTCGGCGGCACGATGCGGGGCGACGGCGCGGACGCGAGCGTTGCGGATCAGGTGGTCGACGAGATCACGAAAGCGGGCGGACGGGCAGTCGCGTCGCATCAGTCCGTCGACAGCCCCGAGGGTGGCCAGGCCATCGTCGACACCGCTCTCGACACCTTCGGGCGGTTGGACGCCGTCATCAGCAATGCCGGCATCTTCAACAGCATCCCGTTCGAGGCGCTCTCCCCCGACGACTGGCGGCAGATGTTGGCTGTGCACCTCGACGGCGCCTTCTACCTGAGCCAGCCCGCATACAAGGTGATGGCGAAACAGAAGTACGGTCGATTCGTCTTCATTTCGTCGTCAGCGGGCAACTTCGGCCAGCCGATGGAAGCGCATTACGCGGCAGCCAAGACCGGCCTCGTCGGACTGTCCAACGTGATCGCAATCGAGGGAGCTGCGCACGGAGTTCTCTCGAATACCGTGCTGCCCACCGGCTTTTCGCGAATGGTCACCGAGACGGTCGGCGACGAGAAGTTCCTCAGGGAGTCGGGCTTCATGCGAGCCATCCGCGCCGAGCTGGTCGTGCCACTCGTGTCGTTCCTGGCCAGCCGCGCATGCGATTTCACCCACCGCAACTACTCGGCATGCGCGGGGCGCTACGCACGCGTATTCACCGGGCTCGGTGAGGGCTGGCTGGCCAACACCGAAACCGAGCCGACCGCCGAGGACATCCTGGCGCACCTCGACCAGGTGTCGGCCACCGACAGATTCATCGTTCCCGACTCGATCGTCGACGAAGTGCTCGAAGTGTGTGACCGCCTCGGCATCAGCGCGATGCCTGACAACGCCGAAGTCGCTTTTCCCGAGCCCACGAAATCGTAGGACCGGCCGTGCAAATCGAGGATCTGCTCACCACGACACGATCGCGGACCTGTACCGCGCGGCCTACGTGGAGAACGTGGGAGGACAGTTGATCGCCGGCCTCATGCAGCGATTTCAGGTTCACCGCCGCCCCCCGCCGAGCCGTCGACGAGGTCGTCGGCATCAATGGATGGGAAGGTAGATGACCGGCGATTCAGAACTACACGAAAGGCTTGCCCGCCTTGAGGATCGCGAGCAGATCCGCGATTGCATGATGCGCTACGCGCGAGGCATGGACCGGCGCGATCGCGCCCTACTGCGGTCCGCCTACCACGATGGGGCCGTCGACGACCACGTCGGATTCATCGGCGAGGTCGACGACTTCATCGATTGGGCCTTCGCCTACCACTCCACGCAGACCCGCTACCAGCACTACCTGCTCAACCACACTGTGGAACTCAACGGCGAGGAAGCGCACGCCGAAACCTACTACCTCTTCGTCGGGACCGACCGCGAACCCGTGAACCACATGACTCTGTCGGGCGGGCGCTACGTCGATCGCCTGGAACGACGCGGCGGACGCTGGGCGATCGTCGACCGGGTATGCGTCGTCGAGTGGAACGCGGAGTCGACGTCGTTCATCACCGACGAGGTGATCGCGATGATGGCGGGCTCCATGAAGGTGGCCACGCACGACACGGCGGATCCCTCCTATGACCGCCCGTTGATCGCATCGCGAGCGGACGCACCCTCGTGAACGGAACGCCCGATTGCGGCGTCCCGGCAGTTCGAACGCCGATCGGTAGGATCTGCTTGCAGTTGTCGAAGCCGACGACGCCAGGAAGGGTACGCAAGTAGCGATGGCCGATGCCGACGCCGTGAGGCGGAGTTCGAGAAGCAGCCGGCCTGCGGGCAAGAAGGGTCAGCGCGCCGCGAAACTCAGCGCCGTCACCGATGAAACGGCAGTCGATGCGACGCGGCGCACGGAGATCCTGAAGACGGCGAACTCCGTCATCGCCGCGTCGGGGCTGCGTACCTCGTTGCAGCAGATCGCCGATGCGGCGGGCATCCTCGCGGGCAGCCTCTACCACCACTTCGACTCCAAGGAAGCGATACTGGTCGAGCTGATCAGGCGCTATCACGCAGACCTGGACCGTGTCGGCGAGTTGGCGCTGAAGCGCCTCGACGAACCGGATCCACGTCCGGTGGCCGAGCAGATCACCGAGCTCGGCTGTGAGATCGCCCGCTGCGCGGTAGAGCACCGGGCCGCCCTGCAGATGTCGTTCTACGAAGGCCCGAGCTCAGACCCCGAGCTGATGGAACTCACGCAGCGCCCCCCGTCGACCATCCAAGCCGCGATGTTGCAGACACTTCGAGCCGGCCGCTGGGGCGGATACATCCGATCCGACCTGGACCTGCCCACCCTGGCCGACCGCGTGTGTCAGAGCATGCTGCACGTCGGTCTCGACGTGATCAGGCACAAGGCGTCGACCGACGAACTGGCCACGCTGAAAAGCCATATCGCGCTTGAAGGTCTCGCAGTCGACCTTCCCGCAGATGCGGATCTGGACAAGTCGAAAGCATTCGCGGCCGCTGAAGACGTGATCCAGAGTTGGGTCGACACCGAGGACGACAGCGACCTCAAGGCGGCTCACGTCCGGGCGGTGGCCCGCGCCGAATTCGGCCGCCGCGGATACGAGATGACCACCATCCGCGACATCGCGTCCGCCGCCGGACTGGGGACCGGCACGGTCTACCGCGTCATCGGTTCGAAAGACGAGCTGTTGATGTCGATCATGCTGGAGTTCGGACACAAGGTCGGCGGCGCGTGGACGGACATCGTGCACACAGAGGCCACGACGATCGAAAAGCTTGACGCCTTGAGTTGGCTGAACATCAATGCACTCGACCAGTTCCCCGACGAGTTCCGAATCCAACTGGCCTGGCTGCGTCATACCCCGCCGGATACATCCAATCCCGCGTGGTCGTTCACGACTCGGATTCGCCAGATGAAAGCCCTGCTCTCCGAGGGCATCCGCGCCGGCGAGATACGTAAAGAGAGTCCCGCTGCGGATCTGCTGGCCCGATGCATCATCGGTGAGCAGTGGATTCCCGAGAACATTCTCCAACAGATCGGCACGCGAAACGCGTTGATCCTGGCCCGAGACACCACGTTGCGGGGCATCAGTGTTCGCGAGGCATGATCTGCGCGCCGAGCTACGACGGCGGCTGTCCATCTGAGAAGGTGCGGTTGTCCCGCAAGGCGCCGAAGCGTGGGATGCCCATCATCACCCGAATCATGTGATGCATCGCCACCGTCGGCATGATCTTGTTGCCCACCATCAACATTCGTGCATCGGGACCGACCGGCCGATGGACGAAGGGCGCGCGACTGTCGAGCGCCTTGGCCAGACCGACGGCGAACTTCTCGGGTGCACGGGCCGCCACCTTCATCGCGTAGCGGCCTCGCTTGTCCATCGTCTTGTGGTGAGGTGCGTAGGGACCGGCGAAGTCACGGGAGTCGGTGGTGCCCTCATCGGTGATGATCGCGGTGTCGTAGGTGCCCGCCACCAGGATCGTCACGCCGATGCCGAAGGGCGACACCTCGCCGGCCATGGACTCACCCCATCGCTCCAGCGCTCCCTTGACCGCCGAATAGGGTGCGGTGGCAGGCATGCCGCGTACCCCGCTTTCGCTCGACACCAGCACAATCCGGCCGCGACCCGCTGCCCGCATCGACGGCAGCAACGCCCGCGTCAGCGCCACCGGTCCGAAAATGTTGGTGGCGAACATTCTCTGCCACAGGTCGATTGGCGTCTCCTCGACCATGCCTGCTGCCGATATCCCGGCGTTGTGCACCAGCCCGTACGGCGCCCCCACGGCGGCCAGAATTTCGGCCGCGGCGTCCTCGACCGACGCCGGGTCCATCAGGTCCAGGCGGACACCGATGAGGCGGTCGTCGTCGTGGGCAGCGCCGGTCGCGCGGCGAAGGTTGCCCAGACCCTCGTCCACCGATCGCATGGCGGCCACCACCGTCCAGCCCTGGCGATAGAGGTGCGACGCAGACGCCAAACCGAGTCCGCGTGATGCGCCGGTGATGACAACGCTCCGCGGTTCAGCCATCGGTCACGCCTCGCCGAACCGGGCCACGAGACGGGAGTTGACACCGTCGGGTTCCAACTCCCGAGCGACCAGGTAGCCAGAGCCCATCCAACCGCGACGGGTCCAGTTCCCGAACGAAATCCTGGTACCTGGTGCGCCGGAGGCGGCCGGCACGGATTTGACCCGCTCGAGCGCCTCCTTGACGCCGCGCGGGCTCAGTGGGTGCGCGTCGGCGACCGCGAGCAGAATCGCCACGGCGACATCGCGATTCACCACCGGCACGCACCATTCCGGGCGTCTACCGGTTCTATTCTTGAATTCGTCGAGGAAGCGCTGACCCACCTGGTTGCCCTCGTCGTACTGGTCGAGACCGGTCCAGCCCATGAACGCATTCCACATCACCGGGTTGATCCAGGCATTCTCGAACGCGGTTCCCGCGAAGCGCGGCGGGTCCCAGTCCAGTTCTGCCAGTGCGGGATTGACGAACACGATTCCGAAGCCGAAGCCGGCGTGCACGATCGCCTGCGCCTTTGCGTCGTACAGCGTGCGCACGGCCTTGGTCACATCCTGGGCGGTCTGAGCGATCGTGACCTCGGCGACGATCCTGATGCCGCGCTGCTGACAGGCTTTTCGGAAGTTCGCGATGTACGCCTCCCCCACCAGCGACTGCTCCATGAGCACCCCCACGTCGGTGTGACCGCCTTTGACCAGCAGATCGGTCCAGAAGATCGGCTCGTCGAAGTGGGATCCCATCGGAAAGGCGAAGAACCACTCTCCCAACGCCTCATCCGATCCCGTCACGCTGATCGCGGGAACCCGGAATTGCTCGTTCAACGCATCCTTGATCGCGACCGCGTTGTCACCGATATGCGGACCGAAGATCACGAGGCAGCCCTCGTCGACCAGCTCCCGATAGGCGTCGATGACCGCTTTCACGCTGCCCTTGGGCAGCCCCTCGACCTCGCGATAGACGATCTCGACGGGCCGGTCGATGACGCCCTTGGCCATCGCGTCCTCGAAGACCATGTCGAAGGGGATGGTGAGGTCGTCACGGTAGTGCTGCGGAAAGTCGTCCGACAACTTGAAGTCCATCAGGTAGCCGATCTTGATCGGCTCAGCTGTGCTCTCGTAAGACATGACGCCCCTGTCCTCGATTCAGAATGCTAAGCCGTGATGATGGGCAATCGACCCCACCCACGGACGCTTGTGGTGTGCGCCATCGCCGCATTGTCCAGGTCGACGTCCCACTCGGGCCACCGTTTCAGCATCTCTTCAAGTGCCACCCGCGCCTGCATTCGCGCCAACGACGAACCCAGGCAGAAGTGCAGGCCCTGGCCGAACGACAGATGGGATCCTGTGCGGTGGATGTCGAAACTCTCGCCGTTCGGAAACTGTCGCTCGTCCCGGTTGGCTGAGCCGTTGAGCAGCAGCATGATCGAGCCCTCGCCGACTGTCTGACCGTGTACCTCGGTGTCCCTTGCGACGTAACGTGCCTGTACCGGTGACGGCGCCTCGAAACGCAGCACTTCCTCGATCGCCCGCGGGATGAGCGAGAAGTCCTCGACGAGCTCGCGCCGCTGGTCGGGATGCTGGGCCAGGAGTTGGCCGATGAAGCCGATCAGCCGGGTGGTTGTTTCGTTGCCCGCCCCGGCGATCATGCTCGTATAGGTCAGCACCTCGATGCGCGTCAGCGGCCTCAGCTCGCCATTCTCTTCGACCTCCGCGTTGAGCAGCTGCGTCATCAAGTCGTCGGAGGGGTGTTCGGCTCGCCATTCGATGTACTCGGCGAAGAGCTGATATGCATTCTCGAAGGCCTCGGCCGAGACTGACCGAAAGTTGCCGTCTTTCAGTCCGATTGACGCGTCGGTGTTGTCCCGGATCTCCTGCTGACCCTGTTCTGGAATGCCGAGCAGATAGCCGATGGTCCGCATGGGAATCAGCGCCCCGAAATCCGTGATCAAGTCGAACGTCGAGGCGCCAGCCAAGGCGTCGAGCGCGCGGACACAATACTGGCGAACCAGATCTTCGATGGCCTCCATCCGCCGCGGCGTGAACACCTTTGACAACACTCGCCGATGGATGTCGTGAATCGGCGGGTCCTCGAAAAGGATCACCCCGGGGGGCACCTCGACGCCGCTCATGATGATGTCGATCGTCGAACCCTTGCCTGACCGGTAGGTATCCCAGTTGTGGAGTTCCCGCGCGACGTCCTCGTAGCGGCTGAGTGCGTAGAAGTTGTACTTCTCGTTGCGATAGAGCGGTGCCTCATCCCGCAGCCGTCTCCAGATCGGATACGGATTGTCATCGATGTCGAAATCGAACGGGTCGTAGTACAGATCGGTGGTGTTCACTTCGGTCATGGGCTGCTCCTCTTGTTGATCATCAGATCTGTTTCCCCTAAATCAGTCGAATACGTTATGTGGCAACGTGTTCGGCAGATCGAGCGAGCTCAGTAGGCCTGCGGGTGCGCGGACGACATAGGGAATCGCATTGACCACCCGCATCGCCGTGGCGGCCATCGCCGCGTGGCCCGCGGCGTGACCCTCAGCGGCGCCGACGTTCATCGCGCAGTGAATGTCGGGATCGCCCTCGATGTCGACGCGATACGTCGCGTCGAACTCCGAGGCGAGCCAATCGGGTGCCACATCGCGCGCCATCCGGATGATGTGTTCGACGACGATCGCTTCCCGGCCGTTGACCACGCCGGCGGCCCTCGTGCTCACCGCGCCGCACGTGCCCGCCTTGATGGTGCCGAACGCCACCTCGATGTCTCTGTCGGTCAGACGGCGGTCGAGCGTCCCGCGCACCTCCTCGACTTCGACGCCCAGGCCGGCAGCTATCAGATATATCGGTGCTCGCCAGGCCATTTCGATGAAGCCAGGTGTCTTCAGAAGGGGTTCGAAGTCCAGCGGATGGCCGAAACCCATGCCATTCATCATCACGTCGGCTACCGGATAGTGGTCGTTGAGTGCGACCTCGGTCACCTTGAGACAGCGGATCTTCTTCGATTGCGTGGCCAGCATCAGGGCCAGCTGATCTGAGCCGAATCCGGGAAAGATGCCGGATGCGTAGAACGACGCGTTTCCCGCCTTGGCCGCGGTTTCCATCTGCTCGCGCCATTCCGGCGAGTAATAGGCGGGTGGATACACCATGCTGGTTGAGGACGTCGAGACGACGTTGATTCCCGAGTCGAGCAGCTTGACGTAGTCGGGCACCGCCCCCGCGTCGCGGTCCGGTCCGCTGGCGGCATACACCACGCAGTCAGGCCGCAGCGCGATGAGCGCGTCGGCGTCGTTGGTCGCAGCGATACCGATCGGGTCGATGCCGGCGAGCACTCCGGCGTCCTGGCCGACCTTGTCCGACGAATGCACCCACACGCCGACGAGATCGAGATCCGGTCTGCCCTGAATCGCGTCTATCGCAATCGATCCGACGCCTCCAGTCGACCAGACCACGGTCCTCAATGTCATGGTTGTCCCTTTCGATCGCGACGTTCGGACGCCATGACGGCGCGTTGCAGGTCGGGCCGTGATGTACCCGGCGGCCTCGCAATCGCGGCCGTCAGGATGTGCGGGGCCGGATGATGACCGGCATCGGAGGCGGGCGCGCACATGTCGAGCCGAAGGGTGAACATTCAGCGCCGGATCGGGGACGGGGTGGTCACGCCGACCGACTATAACCTAAGATTTGTTCTGTTCCGCTGTAATAGTGGTTACTATTCTAAAACGGGTCCGGGCGCTCTCCATGAGGAGGAAAAGAATGACAGCAGGCAAGCACCGCGTCGTCGTCTGGTCGACGGGTGGCATTGGATCGATCGCGATCCGCGCCATCAACGAACGTCCGAACCTCGATCTCGTCGGGGTGTGGGTCCACTCCCCTGAAAAGGACGGAATGGATGCGGGCGAACTCGCCAACGGCGAACCGATCGGGTTGGCGGTCACCACCGACGCGGACGCGCTCATCGCGCTCAAGCCCGACTGCGTCATCTACGCCGCGAGTGGGCCCGAACGCGATGCGCTGGCGATCCCCGACTACGTGAAACTGCTCAGCGCCGGAATCAACGTCGTGACGACGAGCACCACGAGGCTGGTCAACCCACATGCCTACGAGCCGGCCGAGTGGCGTGATCAGCTCGCCAGCGCCGCGAAGGCGGGTCAGGTGTCGTTGTATGCCTCGGGTATCGAACCCGGCTTCGCCGCCGATTACCTTTCGCTGGTACTGAGTACGCAGTCGTCCCAAATCGAGAAGATCCATGCCTACGAGATCGGTCTCTACGACGACTACGGCGTACCCGACATCATGAGTGACGCAATGGGATTCGGCCGTCCACTCGACTACGAGCCATGGATCGCCATGCCAGGCGCCATCGAAGGCGAATGGCAAGGGCAGATTCGGATGGTCGCCGATGCACTTGGCGTGGAGGTCCAGGAGATGCGCTCGACATTCGACCGCGCGGTGACGGAACGGACGCTCGACGTCGCGATGGGCACGGTCGAGGCGGGCACGTGCGGCGCATTGCGGATGCAGGCCATCGGTGTCGTCGATGGACGCGAGGCCATCGTCATCGAACACGTCACCCGGCTGGCTCCTGACGTCGCGCCGGACTGGCCGACATTGCCGAACGCCCTCGGCTATCGCGTGGTCATCACCGGCACACCGGACATCGACTGCACGTTCGACGTGACACTTCGCGATCGCAAGAAAGCCGGGATCGAAAGCATGACGTCCGGAGCGGGTGCGATGGTGGCCACGGCGATGCGGGTGGTCAACGCCGTGCCGTACGTGGTCGATGCACCGCCGGGCCTGGTGAGCTCCGTCGGCCTGCCTCTCACCATTCCCAAGGGAGCGTTCAGGACCCAGGGCTGAGGGCGCTCACTCCGGCAACCGCAGCTCGGGCTTTTCCACCTCTTCGATGTTGACGTCCTTGAAGGTGATGACCCGAACCTGTTTGACGAAGCGCGCCGGACGGTACATGTCCCACACCCAGGCGTCGCCGAGCCGCAGCTCGAAGTACACCTCGCCCTCCGTGTTGCGGGGCACCAGTTCGACGCTGTTGGCGAGGTAGAAGCGCCGCTCGGTCTCCACGACATAGCTGAACTGCCCGACGATGTCCTTGTATTCGCGGTAGAGCGAGAGCTCCATCTCGGTTTCGTACTTTTCGAGATCCTCGGCACTCATCGGCTCAGTTCCTTCACATACGCGTTCATCGCGACTCCAATCCTCCCCTACCCGAATCGGCTCTGCTGTTCGGGTTCGGCGTCGAATTCTGTGTCGAGCCCGATGTCGGGTACCAACACCGGGCCCATCTCACTCTCGACCGTCACCAGCCGTCGCACGTTGATGAAGGAATACCGATGCTCGCGGCACGGGCCCAGCTCGGCAAGCGCTGCGCTGTGCGCCGGGGTGCTGTAACCCTTGTGCTCGGCCAAGCCATAGCCCGGATGCTCGGCCTCCATCTTGACCATCAGCCTGTCACGACTCACCTTCGCCAGCACACTGGCCGCCGCGATACACGCCGCGGCCGCGTCACCGCCGACCACGGGCAGCGACGGGACCGACAGACCCGGCACCCGGAAGCCGTCGGACAGCACGTACCCCGGGCGCACCGACAGGCCCGCCACGGCACGTCGCATGCCCTCGATGTTCGCCACGTGGACCCCGCGACGATCGACCTCGGCCGTCGGGATGAAGACCACGTGGTAGGCCAACGCGTACCTGCGGATCAGCGGAAACAGCCGCTCACGCTCCCTGGCGTTGAGCTTCTTCGAGTCATCGAGCGCCGCAAGGCTGTCGAGCCGGTTCGGCCCGAGCACACATGCCGCCACCACAAGCGGGCCCGCGCAGGCGCCGCGGCCCACCTCGTCGACACCCGCCACCGGTCCCAGCCCACTCCGGTACAGCGCGGACTCCAACGTACGCAGGCCAGCGGATTTCCGGATCACCGTCCGCGGAGGCCATGTCGCCGGCAACTGAAACTCCTATTGGGTCTGCGGGTTCACACTTCCCACGCCGCCCCATCGCGACGGCGGCCAGGCGATGAACTGTGCCTTTCCGATCACATTCTCGATCGGCACGGTGCCCGCCTCCGGGTCACCCGTACACAACAGGCCGCGTTGCGCGTCCCCCGGGGTGTTGGTGCAGTGCGCGCGCGAATCGGCGGAATGCGTGCGGTTGTCGCCCATCACCCAGACCTTGTCCTCGGGAACCGTGACCGGTCCGAACTCATTGCCAAGGCACGCGGCGTAGGGGTTGGAGGGCGCGACATTCATCGTGGTGTAGTCGAGATACGGCTCGTCGAGGCGCTTGCCATCGACCGTCAGCCCCGTGTTCGTTCGGCACTCGACGGTCTGCCCTCCCACCGCGATCACACGCTTCACCAGGTCGTTCTCGTCGGGTGGGACGAAGCCGATGAAGGACAACGCATTCTGTACCCAGCGCACCGCGGTGTTGTCGGAGCGAATCGACTTGTAGCCGATGTTCCAGTTCGGTGGACCTTTGAAGACGATGACGTCACCCGGTTCCGGTGAGGAGAACCGATATGTCAGCTTGTCGACCAATATGCGGTCACCTGTGCAGCCGGCGCAGCCGTGCAGGGTGGGCTCCATCGACTCCGACGGAATCAGGTACGGGCGCGCGACGAACGTCAGCATGACGTAGTACAGGACAAGCGCGATCGTGATCAGTATCGCGAATTCGCGCAGCGCGCCGTGCTTCTTCTTGGGCTCGTCGGCTTCGTCTTCCGGAGCCGCCCCGGCGGCGACATCGGAAACCGAATCGGAGTCCTCGGACGCGAGGTCGATGGGCTCATCGGGGTCGGTGGATCCACTCACCGCATCAGGGTAGCCACCGCGGCGCTCGTCACCGCGATCATCGGCTGCCACGCGTCAGTACCGGGCGTGTCGGCCGAGTGCGCCGGTCAGCGCTTCTCCTTGATCTTCGCCTTCTTGCCACGCAGTTCGCGCAGGTAGTACAGCTTGGCGCGGCGCACATCGCCACGTGTGACCACGTCGATGTGGTCGATGTTGGGCGAATGCACCGGGAAGGTCCGCTCGACACCCACGCCGTAGCTTTCCTTGCGCACGGTGAAGGTCTCGCGGATGCCGCCACCCTGCCGGCGCAGGACGACGCCCTTGAAGACCTGGATACGTTCCTTGGAGCCCTCGATGACCTTGACGTGCACGTTCACGGTGTCACCGGGGCTGAAGTCCGGGATGTCGTCGCGCAGCGACGCCTGATCGACGAAGTCCAGCGTGTTCATCGGTGACACATCCTTGCTGTCGGCGGCCGCGGGCGTGGTCGCGAAATCAATCGCGTCGCCGAGCCGATCTTTCGGGTTTCGGGGTGTATCTCGCAGCGGACGGAGAGGCTCAAGGTCCCCGACCGGCACAGACAACTGCTCAATTGTGCCAGATGGGCCCCCGTCCGGAGAAATCCGGTGATGAACCGCTCCCGAACGCGCCCGCGGTCTGACCAAGCGTCGGCTACCAGAGACGGTTAGGCTGGATAACAGGCTACGGCGGAGTAGTTAGCCCGACACCCAAATCCAGGACAGCGTCAAGGAGGGTCATGCGACGCGGGCCGTCGAAACTGGTCACGTCACTCGCCATCGCAGGCGTAGCGGTGCTGTCCGCGAGCGGGTGCGAAGCCCGGGTGTACGGAACTCCCCCGGAATCCGCGCTGACGGTCGTCGTACCGCAGGGCAGGATGGCGCCGCTGCCCGAAGCCCCACCCGACGAACCCGCCGCCACCTTCGGCGGACTGCGTGACCGCACCCGCCAAGCCATCGCCAACGCCGCCAAGACCGGCGCCCAGATCTCCGTCGTGATGCTGGATCGCAACACCGGCGAAGTGGTATCGGGCGGGGACGATGCGTCGTTCCCCATCGCATCCGTGGTGAAGCTGTTCATCGCCGACGACCTGTTACTGCAGGAATCCAAAGGTGAGACGGAGCTATCAGCCGCCGATCGCAGGTCGCTCGACGTGATGCTCAGATCGTCGGACGACAGTGCGGCCGAGAACTTCTGGAACCGCAGCGGCGGAAGCGACATCGTCAACCGCGTCGCGGCACGGTACGGGCTGGCGAACACGAAGCAGCCGTACAACGGCAAATGGGACCTCACCACGAGCACCGCGGGCGACCTGGTCCGGTACTACGACAAATTGCTGAGCGGTAGCGGCGGGCTACCGCCGGAGCAGGCCAACGTCATCATGGCCAATCTCGCGCAGTCGACGCCGACGGGGATCGACGGTTACCCGCAGAGGTTCGGCATTCCCGAGGGGTTCGATGCCGAGCCCGTCGCCGTCAAACAGGGGTGGTTCTGCTGTTGGAGCGGCGCCAACCAATTGCATGTGTCGACGGGTGTCATCGGCCCCGAGCGTCGCTACGTCATGGCCATCGGATCGCTGGATCCCAGCGGCGAAGCGGCCGCGCGCGATCACGTCACCCAACTCGTCAAGACGATGTTCCCCGGCGGCCGTATCTAGCTCTGGCCGAGTCGGTCTCCTGACGGCGCTCAGTCCAGCAACTCGGGGCGGCGCTCACGGGTGCGTTGCAGGCCCTGCTCGCGTCGCCACGCTGCAATCTTGGCGTGGTCGCCGGACAGCAGGACCTCGGGCACGTCGAGTCCGCGCCAGCTCGGCGGCCGAGTGTAGCTCGGTCCTTCCAAGATCCCGGCAGAATGCGAATCATCTTGGTGCGAAGCGGGATTGCCAAGCACGTCCGGCAGCAGACGCGCGACCGCTTCGATCATGACCAACGTCGCGGACTCACCGCCCGGCAGCACGTAGTCGCCGATCGACACTTCTTCGACGCGCATCCGGCGGGCCGCATCGTCGGCGACCCGCTGGTCGATGCCTTCGTACCGTCCGCAGGCGAACACCAGGTGCTTTTCGTTGCTCCACCGCTGGGCGTCGGCTTGGGTGAACAGCCTGCCCGCGGGCGTCGGGACCACCAAAAGGGTTTCGTCGGAACATAATTCGTCGAGCGCCTCACCCCATACCGGAGCCTTCATGACCATCCCCGGCCCACCACCGTAGGGCGAGTCGTCGACCGAGCGGTGCACATCGTGGGTCCAGCGGCGCAGATCGTGCACCGCCACCGAGAAGATTCCAGCCTCGATCGCCCTGCCCGGCAACGACTGTCGCAGCGGATCGAGATATGCCGGAAACACGGTCACCACATCGATTTTCAGACCGCTGCTCATCGTCATTCCAGTTCCAGCAGACCCTCGGGCGGGTCGATCTCGATCACCTGATCCGCCAGTGACACCGACGTCACGATCGCGCCGACGAACGGGACGAGTACCTCACGATCGCCGGTTCGTACCGAAAGCAACTCGCCGGCCGGGGTGTGCAACACCTCCGCGACCGCGCCGACGTCGGCTCCGGCGGTGGTTCGGACCCGCAGCCCCTCCAGCTGATGGTCGTAGAACTCGTCGGGATCGTCGATCGGCGGCAGGTCCGCGGAATCGACGAGGAACAGCGTGCCGCGCAACGCGTCAGCGCCGTTGCGGTCGGCAACCCCGTCGAGCCGGACCAGCAGCCGCCCACCGTGCGGACGCGAAGCGTCGACGGTAAAGCGCTGTTCGGTTCCGCCTTTGATACGAGCGCGCAGACTCGTTCCGGGCGCGAAACGGGTTTCCGGGTCGTCGGTGCGGACGTCGACGACGACCTCGCCGGTGATCCCGTGCGCTCTGACGACCCGCCCGACAACCAGGTCCATAACTGCCCCGATCCCCGAGTCGCTTCGCTCCAGCCCGCCGTACCTATTGGTCGGTGTCCACCACGTCGACGCGAATCCCACGGCCCCCGATGCCGGCCACCAACGTGCGCAGGGCGGTCGCGGTGCGTCCGCCGCGGCCGATGACCTTGCCGAGGTCGTCGGGATGGACGTGCACCTCGACGGTGCGCCCGCGGCGACTCGTGACCATGTCGACCCGGACATCGTCGGGGTTGTCCACGATTCCGCGAACCAGGTGCTCGACGGCGTCGACGACGACTGAGCTCACAGCAGGGCCCTCAGCTCTCAGTTGACGAGGACTCGTCCGAGGAGCCAGCTGCCGACGACTCGGGTGCAGCCTCGGCAGGCGCGGCCTCGGCATCCTCGGCGGGCGCCGCGTCAGCCGTCTCGGCCTTCTCTGCGGCCTTCTTGGCAGGCGCCTTCTTTTTCTTGGGCTGTGTCGCCTCGCCCGACGGTGCGCCGTCGGCTTCGGCCAGCGCCGCGTTGAAGAGGTCCAGCTTGCTGGGCTTGGGTTCCTTGACCTTCAGCGTGCCCTCGGCACCGGGCAGACCCTTGAACTTCTGCCAGTCGCCGGTGATCTTCAGCAGCTGCAGCACGGGCTCGGTGGGCTGGGCGCCGACGCCGAGCCAGTACTGTGCCCGCTCCGAGTCGATCTCGATCAGGCTCGGATCTTCCTTCGGGTGGTACCGGCCGATGACCTCGATCGACCGACCATCACGGCGGGTGCGCGCGTCAGCGACGGCGATGCGGTATTGGGGATTGCGGATCTTGCCAAGCCGAGTCAGCTTGATCTTGACAGCCATGTTGAACGACTTCTCCTGTGATTGCCACGCTGCAATTCAGCGATGCCCGCGGATTGCGCGCACCCGGTTTTGCCTTACGTGTGTGACCGCCACACAAGCGCCCAGCGGGAAGCCGGAGGCGGATCGCTCAGAGCGGGTCGCGTGGCAGACAGCCGCCCATTCTGCCAGAACAGCCCCTACCGGTGGAAATCCGGTCGTTACCCTCTCGAATGTGGACGCCGCCGACACCCTGCTCGAGATCGAAGCCATCAAGCAATTGAAGGCACGCTACTGCCGCTTCCTGGACACCAAGGACTGGCAGGGCTGGCGCGGCGTCTTCGCCGACGACTTCCACAGCGACACCTCACCATCAGGCGGCAAGGTGATCGACGGTGCCGACGAGTTCGTCGCGTTTGTGCGCAAGACCCTGGAGAAGCAGCCGACGGTGCATCAAGTGCACGCCCCGGAGATCGAGTTGACCTCGGCCACCACCGCGCGAGGGGTGTGGGCCCTCAACGATGTCGTCCGGCTGGCGCCGGGGCTGAATCTCGATGGCTACGGCCACTACCACGAGACCTACGAGAAGATCGACGGCCAGTGGCTCATCACGAGTTCGACGTTGACCCGCCTTCGCACCGACTTCTTCAATCCGCTGTTCTCTGTGCGCATTTCGGACCGGCTCACCCGGGCGGCGGCCAAGCTGGCACGCCGCTAACCGCTACAACAGCTTGTCGAAGCACTTCTCCTCGACGCGCTTGCTCATTCGCCAGCCCTCTGCGGTGCGGACGAACTCGTCGACGTACCAGATGCCGACGAACAGGATCTGCTTCTCTTCGGCGTTGAACACCATCGGGTTGAAGCAGATGGTTTTCGATGATGCGGAGTCGCCGTCTATGCGGACGTCGAAATTGCCCAGCATGTGGTAGTAGGCCGGGAAGTTCGGAAGCACTTCCTTGAGCCACGCCTTGACGTCCGGAAAACGCCCGTCGATCCCACCGGTGACGCGGTAGTCGATGTAAGCGTCCGGGGTGAAGACGCGATCAAGGTTGTCGAATTGCTTCTGATCGATCGCGTTCGAGTAGTCGATCATCAGCTGCTGTATCTCGAATCGATCCGATATCTCTTCCAAGCTCAACATGAGTCGATTGAACACGATCACTCTGCGGGGATAGGCTCACCCGTCATGCGGAAGATTCTCGTCTGCATTGCGACCGCGCTGTGCCTGGTCGCCGGGGGGACCGCCGTCGCGTCGGCGGTGCCCGCCGGCGTCATCCAGCCATCGGGTTCGGTGCCCATCCCCGAAGGCCCCGCTCAGGCGTGGATCGTCGCCGACATGGACAGCGGCGCGGTGCTGGCGGCCCGCGACGAGTACGGCCAGTTCGCACCGGCGAGCACCATCAAGGTGCTGCTTGCGCTGACGGTGCTCGACGAACTCCCGCTCGACGCGACAATCGTGGCCAGCGAGGCAGACACCAAGGTCGAATGCAACTGCGCAGGCGTGGCTCCGGGCATGGTCTACACCACACGCCAGCTGCTCGAGGCGCTGCTGCTGGTTTCGGGCAACGACGCCGCCAACACCTTGGCGAGCATGCTCGGCGGTCAAGACGTCGCCGTGATGAAGATGAACGGTAAGGCGGCGCTGCTCGGCGCGTACGGCACCAATGCCGGCTCACCGTCGGGTCTCGATGGTCCAGGTATCGACATGTGGTCCTCGCCGCATGACCTCGCAGTGATTTTCCGCGCCGCCATGGGCAACCCGGTGTTCGCGCAGATCACCGCACAGCCGACGGCCGTCTTCCCCACCAAGACCGGCGACAAGGTGCTGGTCAACCAGGACGAACTGCTCAAGCGCTATCCCGGCACCCTCGGCGGCAAAACCGGCTTCACCGACATTGCGCAGAAGACGTTCGTCGGTGCAGCGGGCCGCAACGGCAGACGCCTGGTCATCGCGATGATGTTCGGTATGGACAAGCCCGGGCAGCCGACCTACTGGGACCAGGCCGCCAGCCTGCTGGACTGGGGCTTTGCACTCGATCGGAATGCGACGATCGGCAGTCTTTAGCCGACGCAAAGTTGCTGAATCGCAACACGTTCGAGACCGCGACGGGGAACGCGCCGGTTACGCTCGGCGTTCGTGCGAAAGTTGTTGGCCGCGTTGGTGATCACAATGTTCTCTCTGTGTTCGACCTACGCGGTGGCGACGCCTGCCGCGGCCCAGCCCGGCATAGAGCCGTCGGGGGCTGTCGCGTTGCCGGAAGGACCGGCGCAGGCGTGGCTGCTTGCCGATCTGGACACCGGCGCAATTCTGGCCTCCCGCAACCCAAATGAGTCACACGCGCCCGCGAGCACCATCAAACCGCTGCTGGCGATGGTGGTGCTCGACCACCTGCGGCCGGACAACTTCGCCCGCGCCAACTCGTCACATACCGAGGTCGAGTGCTCGTGCGTGGGATTGAAACCCGGGCAGCCCTATACGGTCCTCCAGCTGCTGTCGGCGCTGTTGATGGTGTCGGGCAACGACGCCGCCAACATGCTGGCCGACATGCTCGGCGGGCAAGGTGTCGCGATCCCGGCGATGAATCGCAAGGCGGCCGGCCTTGGTGCCCGTTCCACCAGGGCCTCGTCGCCGTCGGGGCTGGACGGCCCCGGATGGGAATCCACCACCACGCCATTCGACCTGGCGTTGATCTATCGCGCGGCCCTGAAATATCCGCTCATCGCGCAGATCATGCAGTCGCAATCGGCACAATTCCCCGGCAAGACGCTGAGCAACCAGAACGAGCTCCTGACCCGCTACCCCGGCACGTTCGCGGGCAAGACCGGGTTCACCAACCTCGCCCGCGAGACCTTTGTGGCCGCCGCACAACGGGGCAACCGTCGTCTCGTGGTGGTGGAGATGTACGGCACCGGCGATCTGTACGGCCAGGCGATACGCCTGTTCGACTGGGGATTCGGCCAACCGCGCTGACGCGTATTCGGCGCGCGAACCGACCCTCAGGGTTGGTAAGCGCGCCGAATTCACCAGGAATGCGGCGCACCAGTACGTCAACGACCTCATCAAATCGCATCGGTATCTGCGCGACGTCTACTAGCGGTAGACCCTGCCCCGCAGGATCACCACATCGGGCGCACTGACGACGGCAGCGCCCTGGCGGGGATCGTCCCGGTAGCAGACGAGATCGGCCGAGGCCCCGTGCTCGATGCCGGGGCGGCCCAGCCATTCGCGGGCGGTCCAACAGGCCGCGCCCAGCGCCTCGGTCGGGCTCATCCCGATGCCCTTGAGCGCGTCGATCTCATCCGCGATGCGGCCGTGAACCACCATGCTGCCCGCGTCGGTGCCCGCGAAGATCGGCACGCCCGCCTCCCGCGCGGCAGCGATGCGCGACGGGCACTTCTCGTAAAGATCTCGCATGTGTCGGGCATAGGCCGGGAATTTCGTTGCGTTGTCGGCGATTCCGGGAAAGTTCTCGATATTGATCAGCGTCGGCACCAGCGCAGTGCCGTGTTCGACCATCAGCTCGATGGTGTCATCGGTCAGGCCGGTACCGTGCTCGATGCAATCGATGCCTGCCCTGATGAGCCCGGGCAACGCGTCCTCGCTGAACACGTGCGCCGTGACGCGGGCGCCGTTGTCGTGGGCCGCCTCTATCGCCGCCTTCAGCACATCGTCGGACCACAGCGGCGCCAGATCGCCGACTTCGCGGTCGATCCAGTCGCCGACGAGCTTCACCCACCCGTCGCCGAACCGCGCCTGTTCGGCGACGGCGTCGGGCAGTTGGGACTCGTCCGCCATTTCGATCGCGAAGCCGCGCTGATAACGCTTGGGCCTGGCGAGGTGGCGGCCCGCGCGGATGATCCGCGGCAGGTCGTCGTGATCGTCGAGGCTGCGGGTGTCGATGGGTGAGCCCGCATCGCGCAGCAGCAGGGCGCCCACGCCGCGTTCCGTCTCAGCCTGGCTGATGCACTCGTCGATGGTGTCGACAGGGCCGTGCTCCCCGAGGCCGACGTGGCAGTGCGCATCGACGAGCCCGGGCAGGATCCAGCCGTCCGCTCCGTCAGCACCGAAGACGGTCTGGGCGTCCTGCACCGGTTCGGCACTGAGCATGCCGTCGACGATCCACCACTCGACAGGTTGTTCATCGGGCAGCCCGCGACCGCGTACGTGCAGTGGTGGCTGAGGCATGCCTAGTTCTGGCCCGGGAACTTGAACTTCGAAAGGTCGATGTTGGCGAGACCGGGGGGAAGTTCATCCAGTCCCTTGGGCATATCGGAAAGGTCTGGGAATCCGGCAGGCATTCCCTGACCCAGCGGATTGCGCACCTTGGGTGGCGTCGGCCCGCGACCGCCCTTCTTGCCCTTCTTCTTGTTCTTCGCCGCCTTACGAGACGATCCCTTGCGGCCGAAGGGCATACCCATCTGACCGGCCATCGACGACATCATCTTGCGCGCCTCGAAGAACCGGTCGACAAGCTGGTTGACCTCACCGACCGTGACCCCGGATCCGTTGGCGATACGCAGGCGACGCGAACCGTTGATGATCTTGGGGTCCGCACGCTCGGCGGGCGTCATGCCACGGATGATCGCCTGCAACCGGTCGAGCGACTTGTCGTCGACGGCTGCCAGCGCGTCCTTCATCTGGCCCGCACCGGGCAGCATGCCCAGCAGATTGCCGATCGGGCCCATTTTGCGGATCGCCAGCATCTGCTCGAGGAAGTCCTCCAGCGTGAGTTCGCCGCTGCCGATCTTCGCGGCGGCTTCCTCGGCCTGTTGCGCGTCGAAGACCTGTTCGGCCTGCTCGATGAGCGTGAGCACGTCGCCCATACCCAGGATCCGGCTGGCCATCCGGTCGGGATGAAAGACATCGAAATCCTCGAGCTTCTCGCCAGCGGACGCGAAGAGGATCGGCACACCGGTGATCTCGCGCACCGACAGCGCGGCACCGCCGCGCGCGTCGCCATCGAGCTTGGTCAGCACCACGCCCGTGAAGCCGACCCCTTCGCGGAACGCCTCGGCGGTGTTGACGGCGTCCTGACCGATCATCGCGTCGAGCACGAAGATCACTTCGTCGGGGTTGACGGCGTCGCGAATGGCGCCGGCCTGCCGCATGAGCTCCTCGTCGATGCCGAGGCGGCCCGCGGTGTCGACGATGACGACGTCGTGGTGCCTGGCCTTGGCCTCGGCGATACCTGCCGACGCCACCGCGACCGGATCGCCGGGCGCCGAATCGTCGGATCCCTCGGCGGTGCCGGGGTGGGGCGCGAAGACGTCGACACCGGCTCGCTGGCCGACGATCTGAAGCTGGTTGACGGCACCGGGCCGCTGCAGGTCACACGCCACGAGAAGCGGCGTATTCCCTTGTTCTTTAAGCCATTTGGCAAGTTTGCCGGCGAGCGTGGTCTTACCGGAACCCTGCAGACCCGCCAGCATGATCACCGTCGGCGGGGTCTTCGCGAACGCCAGCCGGCGCGTCTCCCCGCCGAGAATGGCGATGAGTTCCTCGTTGACGATCTTGACGACCTGCTGCGCGGGGTTCAGCGCGCCCGATACCTCGGCCCCCTTCGCGCGCTCCTTGATGCGTGCGACGAAGTCGCGCACCACCGGCAGCGACACGTCCGCTTCGAGCAGGGCCAACCGAATCTCGCGGGTCGTCGCGTCGATGTCGGCGTCGGACAACCGCCCCTTGCCACGCAGCCCCTGGAGGGCGCCGGTCAACCGGTCGGAAAGCGATTCAAACACGCGGTCCAGCCTAACTTCTTCCAGGCGGCACCCGGGTCAGCCGGGTCTTCTCAGCGCATTCGACACGTCGACGATCGACGCCACGGCGAGGATTGGGAACAGCGCCAGCAGCACCGTCCCGACGTAGCCGATCGCCAGGCCGACAACGGCCATTCCCCGGCCGTCCTGACCGATTCTCTCGATCTGCCTCAGCGCCACGTGCCCGAAGACGATGCCTAGCGGCGCAAGTACCAGCGCCGGGACCAGGCCGTTTCGGCGTGTTGCGGCGCGCTACGCCCCAGGCCGCGACCAACAGAACGAGAGTGTCGACCATCAGCACCGGTCGATCCACAGAACCGGGTTCGAATACGAGGAGAACGAGAGCATTGCCGCGGCGCCGACATCGGTGACCGTCGCTGCAGGGGCGACCCTGCACCAATCCCCCGTGGTCAGTACAACTAGCTGGCTTCCGAAACCGGTTTCGCGGGCGCGGGGGTCGGCAGGATCGCGTACAGGTCGCGCTCGAGCTCGGCCCGAACGGCATCGCCGTCTCCGACGGCGGTGATTCCGAACAGGTCGACCACCGACGAACCCAGTGTCGTGACCTTCGCCCAGGCGATGTCGACGCCGTCGCGCTCGAACACCGCCGTCAGCCTCGCCAACAGGCCGGTGCGGTCGGTGCTGCGGATCTGTACCACCAGCTCGCCCGGGGCCGCACCTTCGGACCACAGGATCCGTGGCGGGGCGACCACATGGTTGATCGGCACCGCGTCCGGCACTTCGCCCGCTCGCGCCGTTCCGTATTGCGCGGCGTCGCGATCACGCTTGTCCAGTGAGGCAAGCGCGTCGAGGTCGCCGTCGAGGGCCAAGATCCACTGCTGCCGCAACAGTTCGGCCGCCGGTGGAGCACCGAAATGCGGCGACACGACGAAGGTGTTGATCGCCGAACCCGCGTGTCCGTTGACCGAGGCCGAATGCACCCGCAGCGAGTTGAGCGCCAGCACCCCCGCGGCCTTGGACAACAGTCCCCGGCGGTCCGGCGCGATCATCGTGATGTTGTAGATGTGGGGGCTGTCGGCAGGCGTGATCTCGACGTGTATACCGACCTCGGCGGCCAGCGAAAGATACCGGGGATCAATGGGATCGGGCTGCGGCAGTGGGTCACCGGCCATCACCAACCGGCAGCGGTGCACGAGATCGCCGATGAGCGAGGCTTTCCAATCGCCCCACACCCCGGGTCCGGTGGCCAGTGAGTCCGCCTCGGCAAGCGCGTGCAGTAGTTCGAGCACGACGTGGTCGCCGTCGAGTGCGTTGACCACCGACGCAATGGTGTTGGGGTCCTGCAGATCGCGCCTCGTGGCGGTGTGCGGCAACAGCAGGTGGTGGCGCACCACCTTGGACAGGATCTCCACATCCGACGGCCACAGGCCGAGTCGGGTGCCGATTTGAACCGCGAGCTCGGCACCGATGATGCTGTGGTCGCCGCCGCGGCCCTTCCCGATGTCATGGCAGAGCGCACCGAGAACCAGCAGATCCGGCCGCGACACCCTGGTGGTGAATGCGCTGGCTCGCGAGACGGTCTCGACGAGATGACGGTCAACTGTCCAGATGTGAACGACGTCGCGCGGCGGGAGGTCGCGCACGGCGCCCCATTCCGGAAAAAGCCTGCCCCACAGACCCGTTCGATCAAGTGCCTCGATAGTGGCCACGGCCGCGGGACCCGCGCCCAGCATGACGAGCAGGTCTTTGAGCGCCTGGCGAGGCCACGGGGTACGCAGCTCGGGTGCGGTTTCGGCGAGGCGGGCCAGCGTGGACCCCGCCATCGGCAGGCCGGTGTTGGCCGAGGCGGCCGCCACGCGCAGGATCAAACCCGGATCACGTTCGGGACGGGCGTCGCGGGCAAGGATGACTTCGCCGCCGAACTCGATCACGCCTTCGTCCAGGGGTCGGCGCGCGGGCCTGCGGAACGCCGAGAGTCCGCGTCTGGGAAGTGCGTTGCCTGCGGTGCGAATTCCGGCGTCGACGTAGAAGCTGATGGTGCGGGCGGCGTCGGAGAGCATGCGCGCCAACTCGAACCGGTCGCCGATCTGCAGCGCGGCGCCGATCTCGTCGGCATGCTGGGCGAGCAACAACTCCCGGCCGCGCCCAGCCACCCGATGCAATTCGGTGCGTACGTTCAGCAGCGTCATGTGCGCCTCACCGAGAGTTTCGGTGGGCGACGCCAGGGATCGGCTGGGATAGACATCGGCGAGCTGGGCGATCGCCAACGCGTTGAGCAGTTGAACGTCGCGCAGGCCACCGCGTCCGCATTTGAGGTCGGGCTCGGCGCGGTGGGCGATCTCGCCGCTGCGCTGCCACCGCGCCCGGGTGTGCTCGACGAGTTCGTCGAAACGCGAAGCGACGCCGGTACGCCACTGCCGCCGCGCTCCCCCGATCAACAGGGTCGACAGATCCGCATCGCCCGCGATGTGCCGCGCTTCGAGCATGGCCAGCCCCGCGGAGATGTCTTCGCTGGCGACGGTCAACGCCTCGGGTACCGTGCGCACACTGTGGTCGATGCGAATGTTGGCGTCCCACAACGGGTACCACAGCAACTCGGCGACCTGGCCCACGACATCATGCGGCATGTTGTCGTGCAGCAGTGTCAGGTCCAGATCCGAATAGGGCACCAGCTCGCCGCGGCCCAACCCACCGGTCGCGACGATGGCGAAGCCGCTGGTGGGCGTGATGCCGATCTCGGTGGCCTTTGTGGTGAGCCAGAATTCGTGCAAATCGAGCAGCGCGTCGCGTAACGCAGCCGAATCCAGTTGCCGGGGACCGTTGGTCAGTAGCTGTTCGGCGGCGGCGGAAAGGTCGGTCGCGGGTCGTAACGAACCCGCCGCCGGGGGTTCCCATCGAGGGGCCCCGGCGGCGGAATCTGGTTTCTGCTCAGTCATTTCGTGTCCTCCCCCGGCCCTTACCTTCAAACATTCACGGTGCAACGGCCGGGCGACGACGTCTTATTTCGTCAGGCTGGTCAAAGGGCGTCCGTTCCACGTTCACCGGTGCGCACCCGCACGACCGTGTCAACGGGACTGACCCACACCTTGCCGTCGCCGATCTTTCCGGTGCGTGCGGCCTGGACGATCACGTCCACGACCTTGTCCACGGCGGAATCATCGACCACGACCTCGACCCGAACCTTCGGAACGAAGTCGACGGAGTACTCGGCGCCGCGATACACCTCGGTGTGGCCCTTTTGGCGACCGTAGCCCTGAACCTCGCTGACGGTCATTCCGAGAATTCCGGTCTGCTCGAGTCCGGTCTTGACGTCTTCGAGCGTGAACGGCTTGATGATCGCAGTAATCAGCTTCATATCCCCTTATTCCTCTCCGCCGTGACGTCCGAGGACCGAACCGCCACCGACAGCTGCAAAGTCGTAACCGCTTTCCGCGTGTTCGCTCTCGTCGGCACCAGCAGCCTCTTTTTCTTCGCTGAGTCGCAGCCCAATCGTGAATTTCACGATGTAGGCCAAGATAGCTGTCCCGATCGCACTGTAGAGCAGAACCGCCCCGGCGCCGACTGCCTGACGCCATAGTTGGTCGACTCCGCCGCCGTAGAACAGACCGGCCACTCCCGCACCGGCCTCTGGGGCCGCCACAAATCCGATCAACAACGTGCCGACGATGCCGCCCACCAGGTGAACACCGACCACGTCGAGCGAGTCGTCATAGCCCAGTTTGTATTTCAGGCCGACCGCCAGAGCGCACAACGAACCTGCGACCACACCGATGACGAGTGCACCCAGGACATTGACCGCTGAACACGACGGAGTGATGGCGACCAGACCGGCCACCACACCCGAGGCCGCACCCAGCGATGTCGCCTTACCGTCGCGAATGCGCTCCGTGAGCAACCACGCCAGCATCGCCGCCGCCGTGGCCACCGTCGTGGTGACGAAGGTCGAACCGGCGAGGCCGCCGGAGGCGCCGGCCGAGCCCGCGTTGAAGCCGTACCAGCCGAACCACAGCAGACCGGCGCCGAGCATGACGAACGGCAGATTGTGCGGGCGCATAGGGGTGTTCGGCCATCCCTTGCGCTTTCCGAGGATCAGTACGAGAACCAGTGCGGCGGTGCCTGCGTTGATATGGACCGCTGTGCCGCCTGCGAAGTCGACCGCCGCCAGTTTGTTGGCGATCCAGCCACCGGTCTCCGCGGTGCCACCGTCGAACGAGAACACCCAGTGCGCGACCGGGAAGTACACGAAGGTGACCCAGAGGCCTGCGAAGAGCAGCCATGCGCCGAACTTGATGCGGTCGGCCACCGCGCCCGAGATGAGGGCGACGGTGATGATCGCGAACATCAACTGAAACGCGACGAACACCGAGGCCGGCATCGTGAAGACCAGCGGAATGAGGGTCTCCGGCACCGCCTCGACAGCCTCCACGCCCGGGGCCGCGGCGATCGCCTCGACCGCGGGGGCGGCGTTACCGCCGATGAGGCCCTTCAGTCCGAAGAACTGCGTCGGGTCGCCGACCACATTGGAGACGTCGTTGCCGAACGCCATCGAGTAGCCGTACAGCACCCACAGCACCGTCACCAAACCCATGGCGCTGAAGCTCATCATGATCATGTTGAGCACGCCCTTGGCCCGAACCATGCCTCCGTAAAAGAAGGCCAGGCCCGGCGTCATCAACAAGACAAGCGCTGCGCTTGCCAGCATCCACGCGGTATCACCGGTGTCCGGTATACCGAGGGTCGGGAATCCATCCACTCGCAGTTTCCTCCTTCGACATGCCACGGCCGCAACGCTTTACGACCGTTGACCTGGTCCAAGACTTTGCTGAGTGGTTGTTTCGTCGAAGACGCCACGGTGTTTCACTCGTGTGAACGGATGGACGCTGGACGTTTCGTCGGTGTTACATCACGTGTTTTGCGGCCGCTGACTAACCGAGCAACGCGTCGACGAACGCCGCCGGCTCGAACGGAGCGAGGTCGTCCGGTCCCTCGCCCAGACCGACGAGTTTGACGGGCACACCCAACTCCTGTTGCACGCGGAACACGATCCCGCCTTTCGCGGTGCCGTCGAGTTTGGTGAGCACCACGCCGGTGATGTCGACGACTTCGGCAAACACGCGGGCCTGTGGCAGACCGTTCTGGCCGATCGTCGCGTCGAGCACCAGCAGCACCTCGTCGACCTCGGCGCGACGGCTCACCACGCGCTTGACCTTGCCCAGTTCGTCCATCAGGCCGGTCTTGGTGTGCAGGCGCCCTGCGGTATCGATGACGACCACGTCGGCACCGGTTTCGACGCCGACGTCGACGGCGTCGAACGCCACCGAGGCGGGGTCGGCGCCCTCGGCTCCGCGTACGACCTGCGCGCCGACGCGAGACGCCCAGCTCTGCAACTGGTCTGCTGCGGCCGCGCGGAAGGTGTCGGCCGCACCCAGGACGACACGGCGTCCGTCGGCCACCAGCACCCGAGCCAGCTTGCCGACGGTCGTCGTCTTGCCCGTGCCGTTGACGCCGACGACGAGCAGTACGGACGGTTTGTCGGCGTGCGGAAGCGCCCTGATGGACCGATCCAGGTCGGGCTGCAACTGGTCGATCAAGACCTGGCGCAGTACCCCGCGGGCGTCCGCCTCGTTACGCACCTGGCTGCTGGCCATCCGCGCACGCAACGCCGCGACGACCGAATCCGTCGCCGCAGGACCCAGGTCGGCGATCAGGAGGGTGTCCTCGACGTCCTGCCAGGAGTCTTCGTCGAGGTCGCCGCCGCCGAGCAGGCCGAGCATGCTGCGGCCCAGCGTGCTCTGCGACTTGGCGAGGCGACCCCGCAGCCTCTCCAGCCGGCCCTCCGCCGGGGCGATCTCGTCGAGTGCAGGCGCTGCAGGCTCGGCGGGCGCTTCAGGCGCGGCAGGGGCTTCAGGCTCCGCGGGGGCCGCCGGTTCGGCGGGGGCTGCTGGCGGTTGTTGGACGACCGGCGGCTCCGGCAGCTGGACGTCGGCGATCACCCGCTTCGGGGCGTCCCGGGGAATGGTGGCATCATCGCCGACGGCGGGTAGTCCGTCGGTATCGATCCGTTCGACCGGCTCAGCGGGCGCTGCTTGCGAGAACGTGATGGTGGACGAGGCGGTGTAGCCGCCCGAGCGGTCGAGAGGAGTGGCGGTGTCCTTGGACGACAAACTCACCCGTCGGCGCCGGTACCGCACCAGGCCCACGACTAGCGCGGTCACGAGGAGAACGGCGATGACCGCGAACGCGATCCACAACTCGACAGTCACCACGTCATTGTCTCAGGAGGGGTAGCCGGTGACGCTCGGCCCCGGTGGCATGGAAACCCGCAAACGACGTCACATCGACGTGTGCCTCGGCGATGCGGTCGAATTCCAGACGGTGACGACGGGGTTCGAGCGCTATCGGTTGCCGTACAACGCGCTCACCCAGACCGACCTCGGGTCCATCGAATTGGCGACCGAGTTCCTAGGCGTCCACTTGCGCGCGCCCGTGCTCATCGGCGCGATGACCGGTGGCGCGGAGTTGTCCGGCACCATCAATCGCAACCTCGCCGATGCGGCCCAGCAGCTCGGTGTCGGGATGATGCTGGGCTCGCAGCGCATCATGCTCGACAACGGTCCGGCGTCCGCGACGTTCCGGGTCCGTGACATCGCGCCGGATGTACTGCTGATCGGCAACATCGGACTGAGCCAACTGACCGCGCAGACGGTGCAGGCACTGGTCGAGGCGTTGGATCGGATCGACGCCAACGCCCTTGCGGTGCATACCAATCCGTTACAGGAAGCCATGCAGCACAAGGGTGACACCGACTTCTCGGGTTCGATAGGACGCCTTCGCGACATCGCGGCAGCCATCGGATACCCGGTGATGGTCAAGGAAGTCGGCCACGGCATCGGGGCCAAGGCCGCGGCCGAACTCTCGGACTGCCCCATCGCGGCGGTCGACGTAGCAGGCGCGGGCGGTACCTCGTGGGCGCGCGTAGAGCAGTTCGTCCGCTACGGCGAGATCCGGTACCCGGCGCTGGCCGAGTGGGGCATTCCGACCGCACAGGCACTTGTGGAAGTGCGGCGCACACTGCCCGGAGTTCCGCTGGTCGCCTCCGGCGGCATTCGCACCGGGATGGACGCGGCCAAGGCGATCGCATTGGGTGCCGACGTGGTGGCAGTGGCGCGACCGTTGCTGGCGCCTGCGATCGAATCGTCTGCCGCCGTTGTGGATTGGCTGCAGCGCTTCATCGACGAACTGATGATCTGTTTGCACGGCAGCGGCGCGGCCAACCTTGCCGAACTCCGCGAGGGCGGCGTCACCCCCTGTGATTTCGGTGTCGACAGTCGCGGTGAGCGCGACCAATGACACCGAAATCGCTATCAGTTGGCGGCGCCGACGAGTTCCTGGCCGCGCATGCGCTGACTGATCACCGCGGTGATGCCGTCGTCGCGCATCGTCACGCCGTAGAGCGCGTCGGCGATCTCCATCGTCGGCTTCTGGTGCGTGATGATGAGCAGCTGCGACTGGCTGCGCAATTGCTCGAAAAGCCCCAGCAGGCGGCGCAGGTTCACGTCGTCGAGTGCGGCCTCCACCTCGTCCATCACGTAGAACGGCGACGGCCGCGCCCGGAAGATGGCCACCAGCATTGCGACGGCGGTCAGCGACTTCTCACCACCCGACAGCAGTGACAGGCGCTTGATCTTCTTGCCCGGCGGGCGGGCCTCCACCTCGATGCCGGTGGTGAGCATGTCGTCGGGGTTCGTCAGCAGCAGCCTGCCCTCGCCGCCGGGGAACAACGCCGAGAACACCTGCTGGAACTCACGTTCCACATCGACGTATGCCTCGGAGAACACCTGCAGGATGCGGGCGTCGACATCGTCGATGACGTCGAGCAGATCCTTGCGGGCCGCCTTGACGTCCTCCAGTTGGGTGGACAGGAAGTTGTAGCGCTCCTCCAGTGCGGCAAACTCCTCCAACGCCAGCGGATTCACCCGGCCCAGCTCGTTGAGTTCGCGCTCGGCCTTCTTGGCGCGACGTTCTTGGGTGGGCCTGTCGAACGGCATGGGCGCTGGCGCCATCACCTGCTCGCCGCGCTCGCGCGCCTGCTCGTACTCAGCCATCTCGAGCTCCGACGGAGGGAGCCCGACATCGGGGCCGTACTCGGCGACCAGATCGGCCGCCGCCATTCCGAACGTCTCGAGGACATGCTCCTCGAGCTGTTCGATACGAAGTGCGGCTTGCGCTTTGGCGATCTCGTCGCGGTGCAGGGCGTCCGTGAGAGCATTGATCTTGGCGCCCAGCTCGTTGACCTCCTCGCGCGCCTTGGCCAATGCGGTTGCCCGGTGCTGACGTTCGGCCGCGACGTCGTCACGCGCCCGCGACGCGACCGCCACCGCCGCACTGAGCCGCTGCGCGACCAGGCGTCCAGACTCCGCCACGGCGGCCGCGACTGCGGCGGCGTGCACGCGCGCCTCCCTGGCACGCTGTGCACGCAAGCGGGCATCACGTTCGGCGGTAGCCGCCCTGCGCATCGAATCGGCCCGGCCGCGAACGGCGTTCGCTCGCTCTTCGGCCGTCCGCACGGCCAGCCGGGCCTCCACCTCGGCAGCGCGGGCAGCCTCGGCGGCCGCCATCGACTCCTGGCGATCGACCGGTTCGGATTCGAAGGTCGGCTCCTCTTGCGCGTTGTGCAGTCGCTGCTCCAGCTCGGCGAGCTCCTGGACCGTCCGATTGCGGCCGGCCTCGAGTTCGTCGCGCTGCCGGATCAGCCGCTGCCATTCGTCATCGGTCGCGCGGGCATCCTGGCCGAGCCGCCCGAGCTGTTCGTAGACCGCCGAGATCGCCGCGTCGGACTCGTTGAGCGCGGCCAGCGCCTGCTCGGCGGCGTCCTGGCGGGTGGCCTGCTCGGCCAGTGCACCGGCCAGCGCGGCCGACAGTTCGCCGGTCTGTTTCTCGGCGGCCCCCAGTTCAGTCCGGGCCTTCTCGACCTCCGACGCGATCTCCAGCGTGCTGGGCTTACGGTCGGACCCGCCGGTCACCCAGCCCGCGCCGACCAGATCACCGTCGGCGGTCACCGCCTTCAGCTGCGGACGCGCTGCGACCACGTCGAGCGCGGCGGAAAGGTCACTGACCACCGCCACACCCGACAGCAACGCGGTGATCGCCCCTTGCAGTCGGTCGGGGGCGTCGATGAGATCCAACGCCCACTGCGCGCCCTCGGGCGGCAGGCCCGCGTTCGGCACCGAGGGGTGCGGCCAGTCGCCGAGCACGATGGCCGCGCGGCCGCCGTCAGACTGCTTCAACGCGATGACAGCCGACTGCGCCGCACCCGAGTTCTCGGCGGCGACCGCATCCGCAGCAGCCCCCAGGACGGCGGCGATCGCCACCTCGTAACCCGGGCGCACCTTGACCAGATTGGCGATCGATCCGAAAAGCCCTGCGCCACCGTGGTGTTTCTGCAGCCACGCGGCGCCGTCCTTGCGGTCCAAGCCGACGGACAGCGCCTCGATGCGAGCACGCAACGAGGCCACCTGACGTTCGGCGCCACGCTCGGCTGCCTGCAGTTCGGCGACCCGCTCGTCGGCGAGACGCAATGCGGTGACGGTGCGGTCGTGGTGCTCGTCGAGGCCGACCTCGCCGGCATCGAGTTGGCCGACTCGACTCTGCACGGTCTCGAACTCCGCCTGCGTTTGCTGGGCTTTGGCTGCGGCCTCGTCGATCCCGACGGTCAGCCGTGCGACGGTCTCGTCGATCGACTCGACGCGGGTGCGCATCGTGTCCACCTGGCCGGCCAGCCGGGCCAGACCTTCACGGCGGTCGGCCTCGGCGCGGACGGCGGCCAGATGGGCGCGTTCGGCTTCTGCGGCGACACCTTCGCGCTCACTGAGTTCGGCGCGGGCGGCTGCCAGGCGCGTCCGCGATTCGTCCAGCTCCTGAAGCAGTCGGCGCTCCTGGGCGGCGACCTCTTCGGCCTTGGCCTCCAGCTCGTCGGGATCGGGGCCAGTCGACGCTTCGGGCTCGGTGTCCAGGTGCTGGGCCCGCTCGCTGGCGATGCGCACCGTGGCGCTGACCCGTTCGGCTAACGCCGACAGCGAAAACCAGGTCTGCTGAGCCGATTCCGCGCGCTCGCTGAGGCTGCTGACCGCCGACTCGTGCGCGTTCAGCTCGACGGTACGCGCCTCGAGCCGCGCCGCCAGATCGTCATGTTCGCGACGCAGCGTCGTCTCGGTCTGGTTGGTGTTCTCGAACTCCGCCTTGCGGACGACGAGGTCGTCGGCCGCCAGCCGCAGCCGGGCGTCGCGCAGGTCGGCCTGGATGGTCTGGGCGCGGCGAGCCATCTCCGCCTGTCTGCCCAGCGGTTTGAGCTGACGGCGCAACTCGGTCGTCAGGTCCGTCAGCCGCGCCAGGTTGGCCGACATCGAGTCGAGCTTGCGGACGGCCTTTTCTTTGCGCTTGCGGTGCTTGAGGACACCCGCGGCCTCTTCGATGAATGCGCGCCTGTCCTCGGGGCGGGATTCGAGGATCTCGGAGAGCTTGCCCTGTCCGACGATCACGTGCATCTCGCGGCCGATGCCGGAGTCGGACAGCAGTTCCTGCACGTCCATCAAACGGCAACTGGCGCCGTTGATCTCGTACTCGCTGCCGCCGTCACGGAACATCCGGCGAGTGATCGACACTTCGGAGTACTCGATCGGCAGCGAGTTGTCGGAGTTGTCGATCGTGACCGTCACCTCGGCGCGGCCCAGCGGCGGGCGCGACGACGTGCCTGCAAAGATGACGTCTTCCATCTTGCCGCCGCGCAGAGTCTTCGCACCCTGTTCGCCCATCACCCACGTGAGCGCGTCGACCACGTTCGACTTGCCGGACCCATTCGGGCCGACGACACACGTGATGCCTGGCTCGAAGCGCAGAGTCGTCGGCGAAGCAAACGACTTGAAGCCCTTCAGGGTCAGACTCTTGAGGTGCACGACGTGCCACACTACCGTCGCGCAGGCTAACGCTCGGTGAACCCCGATAGCGTTTCGCCGACTTCTGACCAATCCGCGATCACTTTGTCGACATGTCCCGGCGTATGTCCGCCTTGCAGCAGGTCAAGTAACTTTTCGCAGGCCGCTCGCGGGCCCTGGGCGACCACTTGAACGCGGCCGTCGGGCCTGTTCGAGGCGTATCCGGTCAACCCGAGTTCCAGCGCGCGCGACCGTGTCCACCACCGGAAGCCGACTCCCTGAACGTGGCCGTGCACCCACGCCGTGAGTCGTACCTCAGCTAACTCCTGCATCATTAACCTCAAACGTCACTTTGGTACCGGACTTGAGTGTGCGGCCCACCGTGCAGACCTGATCGATCGCCCGCTCCACGACGGTGAGTACCCGCGCCCGCTCCGGTTCCGACAGCGCCGACAGGTCGAGTTCCATGCGCTCCTCGAGCAGCGGGTAGCGCTCCTGCTCGCGATCGGCGGGACCCGACACCCGGATCGTGGTCGAGTAATCCGAGCCGAGACGACGCTGCAACGGGGCGTCGCTGGCCATCCCGCTGCAGGCCGCCAGCGCGATCTTCATCAGCTCGCCGGGCGTGAACACGCCCTCGACATCCTCGCTGCCGACGAGTACCTCGGCACCGCGCGCGCTGCGTCCGGTGTAGCGGCGGGCGCCGGTGCGCTCAACCCACAGTTCTGTCATGGTTCCCTTCTTCCCCGTGAGCGACCGCAAAATGCCAGCCCTGCACGGCGTGTCGACGTACAAACACGGTCGTTCGCGAACCTTATTCCCGCCGGACTCGCGGGCGCGGTTGGCATTTCGGGCAGTAGAACGACGAGCGGTTCATGAACTTCTCCCGCCGCATCACCGCGCCGCAGCGCCGGCACGGCTCACCCTCGCGGCCGTAGGCGTCCAGCGAACGTTCGAAATAGCCGGACTCGCCGTTGACATTCACATACAGCGAGTCGAAGGACGTGCCTCCCTGGCCGAGCGCCTCGGTCATCACCTCGGCGGCGGTGTCGAGCACCTCAGCCAGCTTCGACCGGGTCAGCGACGACGCCAGTCGCGCACCGTTGACGCGTGCCCGCCACAGCGCCTCGTCGGCGTAGATGTTGCCGATCCCCGATACCACCGTCTGATCGAGCAGCTGCCGCTTGATCTCGGAGTGCTTGCGCCGCAACACCGTAACGACACCATCGCGGTTGAAATCCGGGTCCAGCGGATCGCGCGCCACGTGCGCGACGGGAAAGGGAACATCGGTGCCATCGACGGTGACGAGGTCGGCCAACATCCATCCGCCGAACGTGCGCTGGTCCACAAAACTCAGCGCGGTGCCATCGTCGAGAAGTGCCGCGATGCGCAGATGGTTGTTGCGCGGCTCCGGCTGTTGGCTCTTCGCGCTAGCGCTCATCGCAGGCCCGAGCAGCATTTGTCCGCTCATCCCGAGATGGACGACGAGCGCTGAGCCGTCATCGAGCGTCAGCCATAGGTACTTCCCGCGTCGCCCCGTTCCGACGATCCGCGAATCGAGCAGGCGCGCAGTCAGATCGGCGGGTCCAGCCTCGTGTCGACGCACAGCGCGTGGATGATGAACCCGCACAGCGGTGATGGTCTTGTCGACGACGTGTGCGGCCAAGCCCCGGCGAACGACCTCGACTTCGGGAAGTTCAGGCATCTTCGTCTGCGGCGGACGTCAGCGCGTTCCACGCCGCAGCGGCCGCCTTGAGTTCGGCCTCTTTCTTCGTGCGGCCGACCCCCTTGCCGTACTCATCGTCGGCGATGATCACCATCGCGGTGAATTCCTTGTCGTGGTCTGGCCCTGTTGATGTCACCGTGTACGACGGCGCGCCCATGCCGCGGGATGCGGTGAGCTCCTGCAGACTGCTCTTCCAGTCCAGCCCCGCACCCAACGTCGGCGCGGTGTCGAGCAGCGAAGCGAACAGACGCAAGATCACCTCCCGCGCCGTGACGATGCCATGCTCCAAATAGATTGCACCGAGCAGGGATTCGACACCGTCGGCGAGAATACTCGCCTTGCCGGCGCCGCCGGAGTTTTCCTCGCCCTTGCCCAGCAGCAGGTAGGCGCCAAGCCCGTCGTCCGACAGTTCACGTCCGACGTCGGCAAGCGCATGGGTGTTGACGATGCTGGCCCGCAGCTTGGCCAGATCACCCTCGGTGCGATCGGGGTGGCGGTGATAGAGCTCCTCGGTGATGGTCAGCCCGAGTACAGCGTCGCCGAGGAATTCCAACCGCTCATTGGTGGGCAACCCGCCGTTCTCGTATGAGTAACTGCGATGGGTGAGTGAAATGGTCAGCAGTTCTTCCGGGAGGTCAACGCCCAGCGCCTTGAGGAGTGGCGTGCGGTCAGTCACGGGTGTCCTCAGTGGGATTGTCGGCTCCGCCGACAGTAGCGGGATCGTCGGCTCCGCCGACAGCGTCGAACATGCCCGAGAGCTTGGCCCATCGCGGATCGATCTTTTCGTGCTGGTGCCCCGGTTCAGCTGTCGCCAGGGGCACACCACAGTCGGGGCACAGCCCGATGCAGTCGGGTCCGCACACCGGGGCGAACGGCAACGCCAGGCCGACGGCGTCGATGATCGGCTGCTCCAGGTCGACGGTGTCGTCCACCACGCGGCCGAGCTCGTCGGCCTCGGTGGTCTCATCGGTGGCGCTGTCGGGATAAGCGAACAGTTCGGTGATGTCGATGTCGACGTGCCCGGTGATCGGCGTCAGACAGCGCGCACACTCACCGACCGTGGGGGCGGACATCGTGCCTGTGACCAGAACCCCCTCCGAGACGGATTCGATCCGCAGATCCAGATCCAGCGGGGCGCCCTCGTCGATCGCGATCAGGTCCAGTCCGATACGCATAGGGCTGGGCACGGTCTCGGCGACGGTGATCATCGACCCCGGCCTGCGGCCGAGCCTGGAGATGTTCAACACGAGCGGCGATCGCGAGGCCCGCCGCGCCGCCGACTTCGCATGCGTCGCCATAGGGATCGATCTTACGGCGACCGTCCCAGGGCCTAGCGAGCTGCGTAGTCGTGCGTCCCCGCCGCAGTCCGCAGCTGATGGCGACCGCGGCCTACCGACCGCAGCGTGCCGTTGAGGAAGTCCTCGAATTCGGCCAGTTTGCTGTCGACGTAGATGTCGCATTCGCCGCGCAGTCGGTCGGCCTCGGCGTGTGCCGAGTCGATGAGGCGGGTGGCTTCCAGCGTGGCGGTCTGGACGATCTCGGTCTGGGCGACCAGCCGCTGCTGTTCCTTGATGCCTTCCTGCACGGCCTTCTCGTAGGCGAGGTTGCCGTTCTCGATGAGCCGGTCGGCCTCGTTCTTGGCACGTCCCGTGCTCGCCTCGTACTCCCGCTTGGCGGTTGCCGCCAGACGCGAGGCCTCTTCGCGCGCCTCTGCGACCATGCGCTCGCTGTGCTGGCGGGCCTCGCCGACCATGCGATCTGCCTGCGACTTCGCGTCGGCGAGCAGCCGGTCGGCCTCGGCGCGGGCGTGGTTGACCAGGGAATCCGCCTCGGCTGTGGCCGACGACACCATGGATCCGGAGTGCTCCTTGGCCTCGCGCAACAACGAGTCGCGAGCGTCCAGCACATCCTGGGCGTCGTCGAGTTCGCCGGGGATCGCGTCCTTGATGTCGTCGATCAACTCCAGGACATCGCCGCGGGGCACGACGCAGCCTGCCGTCATGGGCACGCCGCGCGCTTCTTCCACAATCGCGCCCAACTCGTCAAGCGCTTCAAATACTCGGTACACGGCAACACCCTCCAGGCGTAGTTGACAGATACCAGTGTGCCTGGTGTTACGTCTGTGACTCAGCTACCGACCCCGGTGTGTCGCGTCTCGACCGGTTTCAGTGCGTCACCGCTCCCCAGGCCGCAGGCCCGTCTGCTCTGCTTCGAGCAACATTATGTCAACACGCAGAGTGGGCGCGCGCCCCGAGCCGTCAGCAGCGGCGTGGGCTAGCGAAGGGCAGCGGAGATCGCGTCGCGCGCCCGGTCGAGCATGGAGGCGAACGGGCCCACGGCGAAGTTGGCCTTCGCCGACTCGACGCCGGCGTGCGGACGAGTGGGCGCGATGGCCTCTGCCGCCAATACGGCCTTCGCCATGCGACCGAGGTCGTCAGCGTCGAGTTCACGCTCCAAGCGGTTGAACTCCTCGAGTTCTTCGCGCTCGGCATGGTCGAGTACCGAGCCGCGGAACAGCGTCAACTCGTCGAGAAACTCCTGCGAACCGATGTCCATCGTCTCGAGTGCCGCGAGCACTTCCTTGGAATCGTGTTCCTCTACGAGACGAGCGTCGACGATGATGTCGCCGCCCTCGACCTCGTGGCGCACTCGCGGATGGACCACCATCTCCTCGGCGGTCTCGTGCACCGCCAGGAGTTGCCGCAATTCGGTGAAGGCCTTGCGGCGGGCGTCATCGGACGACGCCGAGAACACTTCTTCGAACATGTCCTTGATCAAATTGTGCTGGTCTTTGAGGAATCTGACGACATCATCGGTCGACTGGACGAATGTTTCGACCATGGGGGTAACCACACTTTCTTGAAATCGGGTTGGGGCGCTATGGGCTGTGCGCCACCTCGTCGGTTACCCGTGTGAGTCCAGATCAACCCTTGAGCTTGGCCTGCAGTCGGACGTTGACGGCCTCAGGCAACAATGCGGAGACATCGCCGCCGAGCGACGCGACCTCCTTGGCCAGCGAGGACGATACGAACGAATACGTCGGCGTCGTGGCGACGAAGAAGGTGTCGACGCCGGCAATGTGCTTGTTCATCTGCGCCATCTGCAGCTCGTATTCGAAATCCGTCCCGGTGCGCAGACCCTTGACGATCGCGGTCAGCCCGCGGTTCTTGACGAAGTCGACCACCAGACCCTCACCGGACTCCGCCCGCAGGTTCGGCAGATGCGTCGTCGATTCCTCGATCATCGCGAGGCGCTCTTCGAGGCTGAACATCCCCTTCTTGTTCGGGTTGACCAATACGGCCACCACGACCTCGTCGAACTGGGCCGCTGCGCGCTCGAAGATGTCGACATGGCCGAGGGTGATCGGGTCGAAGGACCCCGGGCATACGGCGCCGCTCATGGGCAACGACGGTACAGGGCGGTCAAGTCCGCTCTGCGAGTTCCAGCCGGGTGTCGCCGTACGTGCGCGACGGCCACACCTCCCATCCGCCGGGCCACATCAGTGCAGGACCTGACGCCGGGCGTTCGACGACGACCACCGTCCCTGCCGTCGTCCAGCCGCCGTGCGTCAGCGCGGAGAGCACTCTTTCGAGATCACCCGCGTCCACCGTGTAGGGCGGATCGGCGAGCACCAGGTCGGCAGGCTGCGCGGCGCCCGAAGCCAGCACCGTTGCCACCGCGCCGCGACGCACCGTCGCACGGGTCACACCAAGAGCGGCGATGTTCTTGTCGATGATGTTCGCGGCTCGCTGGTCTGATTCGACAAATATGGCCGAGGCGGCTCCGCGGGACAGCGCCTCGAGTCCGAGCGCTCCCGAGCCGGCGTACAGATCGAGAACGGAGCGACCGGAAAGCTCCAGCCGAGCGGTCAGCAGATTGAACAGCGATTCCCTGACCCGGTCGGTGGTAGGCCGGGTTCCAGTGCGCGGCACCGTGATTCGCCGTCCACCCAGGGTGCCGGCGATGATGCGGGTCAGCTGACCACCACGAGCAGATCGCCACCTTCGACTTGTGCGGTGGCCGATACGGCGATGCGGTCGACCTGGCCGGACTTGGGCGCGGTGATCGCCGCTTCCATCTTCATGGCCTCGATCGTCGCGATGGTCTGTCCGGCGTCGACCTTGTCTCCCGCGGACACGCTGACCGTGACGACGCCGGCGAAGGGCGCTGCGACGTGGTCGGCGTTGGACCGGTCGGCCTTCTCGGCGGCGGGTACCTCCGTGGCGATGCTGTTGTCGCGCACCACGACCGGACGCAGCTGACCGTTGAAGATGCACATCACGGTGCGCATCCCGCGTTCGTCGGGATCAGAGATCGCTTCCAGCCCGATCAACAGCTCGACGCCGCGCTCGAGCCGTACCCGATGCTCATCACCGTGACGCAGCCCGTAGAAGAACTGATTCGCCGACAGGCCAGAGGTGTCTCCGTACAGCTCCCGATGCGCCTCGAATTCCTTTGTCGGGCCGGGGAACAGCAGCCGATTCAAGGTGGCTTGTCGAGTTGTGCCGGGTTGCGCCAGCGCCGACTCGTCCTCGTCGGAGAGCTCCTCGGTGGGCCGTGCCGGCGACCGTCCGGCAAGCGCCTTGGTGCGCAACGGTTCGGGCCAGCCGCCGGGCGGGTCGCCGAGTTCGCCGCGCAGGAATCCGATCACCGAGTCCGGGATGTCGAACCGCGCTGGGTCCGCGGCGAATTCGTCGGCGCTGATCCCGGCCCCGACCAGTGCCAGCGCCAGATCTCCGACCACCTTGGACGACGGCGTCACCTTCACCAGTCGGCCCAGGATGCGGTCGGCCGCCGCGTAATTCTCTTCGATCTCCTCGAAACGATCCGCGAAGCCCAACGCGATGGCCTGTTGGCGCAGGTTTGACAGCTGACCACCCGGAATCTCGTGGTGATACACCCGCCCCGTCGGGGATGGAGGGCCTGACGCCGCGACATCGAAGGGCGCGTAGACCTTTCGCAACGCCTCGAAGTACGGCTCGAGATCGCACACCGCCGGCAATGACAACCCGGTGTCGTATTCGGTGTGCGCCGCTGCCGCGACGATCGAGGACAACGCGGGCTGACTTGTCGTTCCCGCCAACGGCGCCGAGGCGCCGTCGACGGCGTTGGCACCCGCCTGCCACGCCGCCACATACGTGGCCAGCTGCCCGCCGGGAGTGTCATGGGTGTGCACATGCACCGGCAGGTCGAACCTCGAACGCAGCGCCGACACCAACACGGTGGCTGCCTGCGGGCGTAGCAACCCCGCCATGTCCTTGATCGCCAGCACATGCGCGCCGGCGTCGACGATCTGCTCGGCCAACTTGAGGTAGTAGTCCAGGGTGTACAGGTTCTCCCCCGGATCGGAAAGATCGCCGGTGTAACTCATCGCGACCTCGGCGATCGACGTGCCGGTCTCTCGGACCGCGTCGATGGCCGGGCGCATCGACTCGACATTGTTGAGCGCGTCGAAGATGCGATAGATGTCAATCCCGGTGCCCGTCGCTTCGGCCACGAACGCCTTGGTGACCGATTCCGGATACGGCGTATACCCCACGGTGTTGCGGCCGCGGAGCAGCATCTGCAGGCAGATGTTCGGCATCGCCTCACGCAACGCGGCCAGGCGCTCCCACGGGTCTTCCTTCAAGAACCGAAGCGCCACATCGTAAGTCGCGCCACCCCAGCACTCCACCGACAACAACTGCGGCGTCATCCGTGCGATGGAGGGCGCCACCATGAGCAGACCGGTCGTCCTCAGCCTGGTCGCCAGCAGGGACTGGTGGGCGTCGCGGAACGTGGTATCGGTTACACCGACCGCCTTCGATTCGCGCATCCAGCGGGCGAACCCATCGGGCCCCAGTTCGGTCAGCAGCTGTTTGGACCCTGACGGCGGCGGCGACGCCAGATCGACGTCGGGCAGCTTGTCGTGCGGGTACACCGTCGACGGTCGCGGACCGTGCGGCTGGTTGACCGTGACGTCCGCCAGGTAGTTGAGGATCTTGGTACCGCGGTCGGCCGGGGTGTGTGCGGTCAGCAAGTACGGCCGCTCGTCGATGAATGACGTGGTGATGCGCCCCGCGCGGAAATCCGGATCGTTGACGACGGCCAGCAGGAACGGGATGTTCGTCGACACCCCACGCACCCGGAACTCGGCCAGCGCACGCCGGGACCGAGCAAGCGCCGCCGCGTAGTCGCGACCGCGACAGGTCAGCTTGACCAGCAGCGAGTCGAAATGCGCCCCGATCTCCGCGCCCAAATGTGTTGCGCCGTCGAGGCGGATCCCCGCACCACCCGGCGACCGGTAGCTCGTGATGCGCCCGGTGTCGGGGCGGAATCCGTTGGCGGGATCCTCGGTGGTGATCCGGCACTGCATCGCAAAGCCCCGTGGCGCCGCCAATCCGTCCTGGCTCAGCCCGAGGTCCTCGAGGGTCTCGCCGTCGGCGATACGCAACTGGCTCGCCACCAGATCGACGTCGGTGATCTCCTCGGTCACCGTGTGCTCGACCTGGATGCGCGGGTTCATCTCGATGAACACGTAATGCCCGCGCTCGTCGAGCAGGAACTCCACCGTGCCGGCGTACGTGTAGTCGATCGAACGAGCGAAGGCGACCGCGTCAGCGCACATGCGGTCGCGAAGCTCGGCCGAAAGGTTTGGCGCAGGAGCCAATTCGATGACCTTCTGATGGCGTCGCTGCATGCTGCAGTCACGCTCGAACAGATGCATCACGGCACCGTGCTTGTCGGCCAGGATCTGTACCTCGATATGGCGCGGGTTGAGCACCGCCTGCTCGAGGTAGACCATCGGATCGCCGAACGCCGACTCGGCCTCACGGCTGGCCGCCTCGATCGCGTCGCGCAGCGCCGAAGGCTCGGTGACGCGCCGCATCCCGCGTCCGCCGCCGCCGGACACCGCCTTGACGAACAGCGGGAACTCCATGGTCTCCGACGCCGCTATCAGTTCGTCCACCGACGACGACGGCGCCGACGAGTTCAGCACCGGCAGACCGGCATCGCGTGCCGCGGCGATCGCGCGGGCCTTGTTCCCCGTCAACTCGAGGATTTCCGCGCCCGGACCGATGAACGTGATCCCGGCATCCGCGCACGCCGCGGCCAATTGCGGGTTCTCCGAGAGGAAACCGTACCCGGGATAGACGGCATCGGCGCCCGCCTGCTGCGCGACGCGGATGATCTCGTCGACCGACAGGTATGCGCGTACCGGATGGCCGACATCACCGATCTGATACGACTCGTCGGCCTTCAGCCGGTGCTGGGAGTTGCGGTCCTCGTGCGCGTACACCGCGATGGTGGTGATGCCCATCTCGTAGGCCGCCCGGAAGGCACGAATCGCGATCTCGCCGCGATTGGCCACCAGAACTTTGGATATCACGCGCGGAGCCCCCGTCGGGTGTCTAGAGAAGGGTGGACCAGTAGTCCCAGAAGCGCACCAGGATCAGTAGGAGTATTCCGGTGAACCACAGCGCCACCAGGGACCAGCGCCACGTATGGAGCACGCGCACAACACCGTTGGATGCCGCAGCACGGGATGCGATCGACGTCGCGACCACGAACAACGGAATCGTCACGGCCCACACCACCATGCAGTACGGGCACAGTGCCCCGATGCTGTACAGGCTCTCCCACGCCAGCCAGTGCACGAATACGACACCGAGGAAGGAGCCGATCGCCAGGCCGGTCCAATACCAGCGCGGCAGATCGACCTTCGCGAGCGCCAGCACACCGGTCACCAGTACGACGGTGAACCCGACGATGCCGATGAGCGAATTGGGGAACCCGAAGACCGACGCCTGCGGGGTGATCATCACCGAACCGCACGACAGCACCGGATTGATGCTGCAGGACGGCACGTAGTCGGGGTTGATCAAGATCTCGATCTTCTCGACTGTGAGGGTCGCCGCGGCGGCCAATCCGAGCACACCGGCGATCAGCACCCAGATTGCGCTGGGTCTGCCGACTGCGACACCCGTCGACTGCGCCGACGCGGGTTCGCTCGGCTCGACAGTGCTGGGTGTGGCGACGGTCATGGTGCAGGCGCGGGTGCGGGAGGTGGAGGTGCCAGCGGTGTGGGTTCGGCGGCCGGTGGCGGTACTCCGGCGTCGAAGGCCGGGAGCTTGCCGACAGTCTCCTCGATCTTGGCGACCAACGCCTCTGGGGTGGTCGGACGGTAGTCCTCACCGTTGATGCGGATCGTCGGTGTCGAATTCACGTCGGTGGCCGCGGCGAGTCCCGACACCATGTCGGCGTTCGTCTCTTTGTTGATGCACTCGGGAACTTCGCCCGCAGCGCCGGCCTGACGCGCGATTTCGGCAAGGCGGGCGTTGTCGGGGAACGGTCCAACACCCTCCTGGGGCTGCTGGGCGTACAGCGCGGCGTGGAACCGACGGAATGCCTCGATCGAATCACCGGCGACGCAGTACGCGGCGTTGGCCGCCCGCGTCGAGTACCCGTCGCCCTGGCGATCCAGGATCGAAACCATGTAGTAGTCGGCGGCCACCGCTCCCGAATCGATCAGCTTGTTCACGGTGGGTCCGAACTCCTGCTCGAAGTTGCGGCAGGCCGGGCACAGGAAGTCCTCGTAGAGCCCCAGCACGACCTTGGGCTCGTCAGTGCCGTCCTTCTTGATCAACTGAGCCGACGTCGACGTGACCCGGATCGGATCCGCCTCGCCCGCGGTCGGCTTTTCGTCGGCCGACAGCACGATGTACATCACGAGCGCCACGGCGAAGATCACCACGATCGCGGTCAGGCCGATCTGGACCGCCAGGTTGCGCTTGCGGTCGGAGGCCTTCAGGTCGTATTTCGGTTTCGAAGCCACGCGCTAAGAGTACCGGCGGCCTTTCCCAGGTTTCTCACATGCGGGCCAGATGGGCCCGCAGCGCGGAGATCGATTCGGCGACGGCGGCCTCGCTGTCGCCGCCAACCGGGAAGAAGTTGACGAAACCGTGGATCAGCGACCCGAACTCCCGGTAGTCGACCGGCACGCCCGCTGCGCGCAGGGCTTCGGCATATTGCCTGCCTTCGTCGCGAAGGGGGTCGAAGCCGGCTGTCAGCACCAGCGCAGGCGGTAGTCCAGACAGGTCGTCGGCCAGCAAAGGCGATACCCGAGGGTCATCCGCGTCGACATCCGCGCCACCGAGGTACTTCTCGACGCCGAACTTCAGATCGCCCCCGGTCAGGAAGAAGCCTTCGCCGAACAACGTTCGCGACCGTGTCTGCGCGTTCCACGCCGTGACCGGGTAGAACAGCAATTGCACCGCCGGCAGCTGAACATCCTGGTCACGGGCCCGTAGGGAGACGAGTGCGGCCAGATTGGCGCCTGCGCTGTCGCCTCCCAACGCCACTCGACGGGAGTCGGCGCCCAACTCTGCAGCGTGATCGAGCGCCCAGGTGAACGCGACGAACGCGTCGTCGACACTTGCCGGCGCCTTGTGCTCCGGCGCCAACCGATAGTCGACCGACAACACATGCACGCCGCCATCGCGGCAGATTCGTCGGCATACGTCGTCATGCGTCTCGAGATCGCCGACCACCATCGCGCCGCCGTGAAAGAAGACCAGTAGCGGCGCGTCGTCACCGTCGACCGGTCGGTAGTGCCGCGCACGGATCGCACCTGCCGGACCGGGTATGACGAGGTTCGTCACCGATGCGACCGGGAGGTCCTGCCTGAAGGCGTCTGTCAGCTTCCTCAACAGCGCCCGAGCCGTCGGGACGTCGTGATCCAGGATCAGACTTCCGAGGCCCATCGCGTTCTGGCCGAAGAGCATGAACTGAAGCGTGGTGTCCAGCGTGTTGCCGTCGATGACGACCGAACGACCGCCGAGCAGAAGCCGTTTGACCGAGTGCGGGATATGAGGAAGCGCGCGCAACGTGGTGCCGCCGATCTTCGCCAAGCGGGCTTTACGACCGCTCGGCGTTCGCACAGCCTGGACTGGCAGACTCGAAGTCATGGCCTCTCCTTCGATCACGCTGAATGACGGTAATCCAATCCCTCAGGTCGGACTCGGAGTTTTCCAGACACCCCCCGATGACACCGAACGCGCGGTGACCACGGCCTTCGAGGCAGGTTACCGGCACGTCGACACGGCAGCGGCGTACCAGAACGAACGTGGTGTCGGGCAGGCGATCGCGAAGTCGGGTCTGCCCCGCGAGGACGTCTACATCACGACCAAGCTGTGGAACTCAGACCAGGGCTACGACTCCACGCTCAAGGCATTCGACCGCAGCATGGACAAATTGGGCTTCAATCAAACGGACGCCTACCTCGATCTGTATTTGATCCATTGGCCGTTGCCCGCCAGGAACACGTTCGTCGACACGTTCAAGGCGTTCTCCCGGTTGCGCGACGAGGGCCGCATCAAATCGATCGGCGTCAGCAATTTCGAGCCGGAGCATCTGCGAATCCTGGTCGACGCCACCGGCATCGTCCCCGCCGTCAACCAGGTGGAATTGCACCCGCTGTTTCCGCAGGAGGAGTTGCGACAGGTGCACGCCCAACTGGGCATCGCCACCGAGGCGTGGGCCCCGTTGGGCCAGGGCGCACTGCTCGACAATCCGAAGGTGACCGAGGTTGCTGAACGGCACGGGAAAACGCCGGCGCAGGTACTGATTAGGTGGCATATCCAACTCGGCAATATAGTCATCCCGAAATCGGTGACCCCCGAGCGAATAGTGAGTAATTTCGACGTGTTCGATCTTGAACTGAGCGAGGAGGACATGGCGTCCATTTCCTCGCTGGGCGATGGAACACGGTTGGGTCCCGATCCAAGGACCTTCGACTTCACAGGTTAGGTGACATGACACCCTCGGCCGCTGCGATCCCCACCGTCACGCTCAACGACGGGAACACCCTTCCGGTGATCGGTCTCGGCGTCGGCGAGCTGTCGGAAGCGGAGACCGAGCAGTCGGTGACCGCCGCGCTCGAGGCGGGCTACCGGCTGATCGACACCGCGTCGGCCTACGGGAACGAAGCCGCGGTGGGTCGCGCGATCGCTTCGTCGGGAATTCCGCGCGAAGAGGTGTTCGTCACCACCAAGCTGGCGACCAAGGATCAGGGCTTCCAGGCCTCGCAGGACGCGATCAAGGTCAGCCTCGAACGGCTCGGCCTCGAATACGTCGACCTGTACCTGATCCACTGGCCGGCCGGTAACCCCGGCAAGTACGTCGACAGCTGGGGCGGCCTGATGAAGCGGAAGGAAGAGGGCGACACCAAGTCGATCGGTGTGGCGAACTTCCACGCCGAAGACCTGTCCAACGTCATCGACCTGTCGTTCTTCCCGCCTGCGATCAACCAGATCGAGCTGCATCCGCTGCTGAACCAGGCCGAGTTGCGCGCGACCAACGCCGAACACGGCATCATCACCGAGGCCTACGGTCCCTTGGGCGTCGGCAACCTGTTGGACAACGCGACCATCAAATCTGTGGCGGAGGCGAACGGCAAGACGCCGGCGCAAGTGCTCATCAGGTGGAGCATCCAACTCGGCAACATCGTCATCCCGCGCTCATCATCACCGGAGCGGATCAAGTCGAACATCGAGGTCTTCGACTTCGAGCTCAGCGACGACGACATGGCCACCCTCAACGGGCTGAACGACGGTACGCGTTTCCGTCCGGACCCCGAAACCTATACAGGCGCCTAACCCGTCGGGCAGGTCGCAGCAGCATCACGCAACGCCGCGGCCGACGGCGCGTCGATCGGCAGCGCGTAACCGCGGATCACGGCGATGAACTGCATGGCGTACTGGCAACGGAACGCGGTGTTCGGTGGCATCCAGGTCGCCGGCTCCTGGTCGCCTTTGTCCTGATTCACCCCTCCGGCGACGGCGATGAGATTGGCCGGATCGTTGGCGAACCGCAACCGCTGGTCGTTGGTCCAGAACCGGGCGCCGAGATCCCACGCCAACGCCAGCGGCACGATGTGGTCGATCTGCACTGCGGCGCCGGTCTTTTCACCGCGGGTGAAGGCGATCTCCGCGTTGGTGTAGGGATCGTGCAGGAGTCCGGTCGCCACGGCGGTGGGACAACGCTTGATCGACACGTAGGTCTTGTCGACGAGGTCCCGGTCGAGGATGTCGTTACGGGTGTCGCAGCCGTTGTAGCCGCCAGGGGCTGGGTTCTCGTCGGTCCAGCTGTCGCCGAACGCATCCCGCCGATAGTCCTGCCCGCGGATGCGCACCGGTATTTGGGCGATGCCCGCGAGGACGTCGACCCCGGGCGCCACTGTCGGGGTGTCGGCGCCGGCGATGAACTCTGCCCGGTTGATCGATGAGTTGGTGACCTGAACGGCTACGAACACCGCGATGGAGACGATCGCAAGAAGCCACAGCAGGTGCTTTCGGTTCACGCCTTTTCCAGATACTCGATGCGGTCGGTGTCGGAGAAGGGCGCGGCCAGGACCGCCATCCCGGGGTCGCCCGGATTCCTCTGGTAGTGCGCATCGCAGAATTCGCGCGCGGCCAGAATCAGATCGAGATGCTCGAAGAGCGACAGGAAGCGCAGCGTGATCGGGCGCCCGGATTGGCTGTAGCCCAACACATCTCCCTCGCGCCGCTCCGCGAGATCGAGATCGGCGAGCTTGAAACCGTCAAGCGTCGAGGCGACCGCCCGCAGGCGCTCCCCCGCCTTCGAGCTCTCCGGCAATTTGGTGACGAGCAGACACAGGCTTGGATGTTGGCCGCGACCGATGCGGCCGCGCAGTTGGTGCAGCTGACTGATACCGAACCGGTCGCCATCCATCACCAACATCACCGTGGCGTTGGGGACATCGACACCGACCTCGATAACGGTCGTACAGATCAGGACGTCGATCTCTCCTGCACGGAACGCGCCCATCACCGCGTCCTTTTCGTCGGCTGACAACCGACCGTGCATGAGTCCCAACCGCAGGCCCGAAAGAGGACCGCTACGCAGCCGCTCGAACAGTTCCACGACCGTCGTCGCGGGTGGACCCGCGTCCTTGACCCGGTCGCGTCCCTTGCCTTTTCCTTTCGCCTGGGTCTTGTCGTCTTCGTCGATGCGCGACGCGACGACGTACGCCTGCCTGCCGGCCCCGACCTCCTCGATGATCCGTTGCCAGGCACGGTTGAGCCAGGCTGGATGCTCCTTGAGGAAGATCGTGTTGGTGGTGATCGGTTGACGACCACGCGGCAGTTCACGAAGTGTCGACGTCTCGAGGTCGCCGTAGTGGGTCAGTGCGACGGTGCGCGGTATCGGCGTCGCGGTCATCACAAGCAGGTGAGGTGTGACCCCCTGGGGCGCCTTGGCGCGCAGCCGGTCTCGCTGTTCGACTCCGAACCGGTGCTGCTCGTCGACGACGACCATGCCGAGACGGCGGAACTCGACGGTGTCCTGCAGCAGGGCGTGCGTTCCGATCACGATGCCCGCTTCGCCGGAGGCGACTTCGTCGCGCACCTGCTTTTTCTGCTGCGGCGACATCGATCCCGTCAGCAGCGCAATGCGCGTCGCCTTCTCGGCGCCACCGAGCTGGCCGGCCATCGCCAGCGGCCCGAGCACGTCGCGTATCGAACGCGCATGCTGGGCGGCAAGGACTTCCGTCGGAGCCAACAGCGCGCACTGATATCCCGCGTCGACCATCTGCAGCATGGCGAGCACCGACACGATGGTCTTGCCAGAGCCGACCTCGCCCTGCAACATGCGGTTCATCGGGCGGCTCGCCGCCAACTCGGTGGTCAGCACCGCGAGGACATCCTTCTGGCCTTCGGTCAGTTGGAACGGCATCTGGTTACGCATCGCCGCGACCAGGCCGTCGTCCGCCGGAGCCGCGACGGGTCCGGCCTCGCTCAGCTCGCCGAACCTTCGCTGTGCCAACGCCCATTGCAGCCCGATGGCCTCGTCATAGGTCAGACGCTCGATCGCGGCATCGCGTTCCACGACTTTTTCCGCCGTGTGGATCGCGCGCAGTGCCTCGTCCTCACCGATCAGATTGTGTTCACGCAGAAACGATTCCGGAAGCGGCTCGTCGATCGGGTCCAGGACGTCGAGCACCTGGCGCACGCACGCGTAGATGTCCCAGCTCTGCACCTTGCTGCTCGCGGGGTAGATCGGGAAGAAGTCACGATCGAAGACGGAGAGCAACTTGTTTTCGTCGGACGTCCCTTCTGCTCGGGCAATCGCGGTGAGCGATCTGGTTCCGGCGACTCTGCCGTCCCCATGAATCACGAGGAAGGCCGGATGCGTCAGCTGCATCGTGCCTTTGAAATAGCCCACCTCACCCGAAAGCATCACCCGTTGGCCCTCTTTGAGGGTTTTCTTGATGATCTTCACGTTGAAGAAGGTCGCGGTGACCTTCGGCTTGCGGTTGCCGATCGTGACGACCATGTATTCACGCTGCGGCGGACGATTCGTCAGCCGAAGCTCCGCCTTGGTGATGTGGTCGACGAACGTGACGTGTTCGCCTTCTTCCAGTTCCTCGCCGTCGCCGGCGGTGATCATCTCGTCGCTGTACTTGCGCGGATAGTGCCGCAGCAGGTCGTTGACGGTGACGATGCCGAAGTGCTCCTCCAGCAGATCGGCGGACTTCTTACCGATGACGAAGTCGAGCCGGTCGGTCAGCGTGGCCACGGTTACTCGACGCCGATCAGCAGCGCGTCGCCGCGATGACCCGTGTGGTACGTGACGATCTCGGCGGCCAGGTGTTCGCGGTGGACGTACTCCGCCAAGGCCTCTCCGACCGCTGCGTCGACGCCCGCACCGGTGAGCACGGTGACGAGTTCACCACCGGCGGCGAGCAGCAGGTCGATCAGTCCGGCGCCTGCCGTCGCGACGTCCTTGCCCACGATCAGCACCTCGTCGGCCGCAATGCCCAGGCCGTCGCCGGGCTCGCAGGCGCCTGCCCACGTGAGCGCCTCCTCGGTGGCGACACGTACCGATCCGTGCCGGGCGCTCGCGGCGGCCCGCGCCATCGTGTAGCCGTCGTCGACGGCTTGCCGATCGGCGTCGTGCATGGCCAGGGCGGCGAGCCCCTGCACCATCGACGCCGTCGGCACCGGCACCACGTCGATACCCCACCCGCTGGCTGCGGTGCAGCCTGCCACCAGTTCCTCGGCGGCGACGTATCCGTTCGGCAACACCATGATCTGCGCCGCACCCGTGTTGACCAGGGCATGGAGGAGGTGTTTGGCGCTGACGGGTCCGCCGGCCTCGAGTTGCAATACGTGCGCGCCCTCGCCCGCGAACAGTTCCTCGGCGCCGGCACCGTCGACTACCGCGAGCACGGCCCGTTCCCTGGCCCATCCGCCGGACGGCCGCGCCCCCACCGCACCGGTGAGCGACGTGATCTGGATGCGGCTCAGCGTGCCCAGCGACAGCCCCGCTTCAACGGCGGCACCGGCATCATCGGCGTGCACATGCACCGAGTACTGGTCCGCGTCGGCCGTCGTCGCGATCGCCACCGATTCCCCGAGTCGGTCGAGGCTGCAGCGCAGGGTCTCCACCCCGGCCGGGTCGCATCCGCTGAGCAGGTACATCACCTCGAATTGGGGCGACGCGACCGTCGCGGCAGCGGGGACGGGCGCCTGCGGCGGGGCCGGCACGTACTCCTTGCGATGCCGGACATGCCCGGTCAGGGTGGCGCTCATCGCATCCAGCAGTACCAGCAGGCCCCGCCCGCCGGCGTCCACCACGCCGGCCTCCGCCAGCACGTCGAGTTGCCCCGTGGTCTTGTCCAGTGCGATCGATGCGGCATCGGCCGCCGCCGCGACCACCGCGGCGATACCGGAATTGGCGGCACCCGCATCTTCGGCGGCACCCGCCGCATCCTGGAGCACCGAGACGATCGTGCCGGGAACCGCTTCACCCATCGAGCTGACGACCAGGGCTACCGAATGCCGCAGTGCCGCCCCGAACAGCGCCCCGCCGACGTCGGCGAGCACGCCGCCGCGGTCGGCGGCCGCAGAGGCGGTGACATCGGCGAGCCCGCGCAAGATCTGGGACAGGATGACGCCGGAGTTACCGCGTGCGCCCTGCAGTGCGCCACGCGCCAGCGCGGCGGCGATATCCACCACGTTGTCGGACGCCGCCAGCGCGTCGGCCTGCGCCCACGCGCCACGCATGGTGAACAGCATGTTCGTGCCGGTATCGGCGTCGGCGACGGGGAACACGTTGAGCCGGTTGATCTCGTCGGTGTGGGTGATGAGGTCGCCGACGGCGGTGTACGCCCAATCCCTCAATGCGGAGGCGTCCAGCCGCCGATCCGACATGCCCACCTCCCGCCGCTATGGCGATACGCCACTGACTCGAGGCGCCGCCGTCGGCGCAAGCCTAGCCATTCGGCCCGACAGCGCCTTGGTGAACGTCCGCGCCTGTGGAGACCATTTTGGTGATCCTCGGCGTGGCCGGTATCCTGGTCAGGTTGTCGGGTCGACCCGCCGCCGCTAGCGACGGATACCCAGGCCCCCAAGTACTGATTCGAGGAGTTCTACATATGGCTGCCGTGTGCGATATCTGCGGGAAGGGCCCCGGCTTCGGCAAGTCGGTGTCGCACTCCCATCGCCGGACCAGCCGTCGGTGGGATCCGAATATTCAGACCGTGCGCGCCGTGACCCACCCCGGTGGCAACAAGAAGCGCGTCAACGTGTGCACGTCGTGCATCAAGGCGGGGAAGGTCTCGCGCGGCTGACGGTTTGATCGTCGCGCGCGGGTAGCCGTCGCCGCACGGCCTCATGCGGCCTGCGGGTAAGACGACTATGGAAGGCGCCAGTCAATCGGGTCGGCGCCCATCTTTTCGAGTAGTTCATTCGCGCGGCTGAACGGTCGCGAGCCGAAGAAACCCCGCGACGCCGACAGCGGCGACGGGTGCGGCGACTCGATGGCCACGCAATCGGCGCCCAGCATCGGCTTCAACGTGGATGCGTCGCGGCCCCACAACACCGCGACCAAGGGCTGCCGCCGTGCGACCAGGGCCCGGATCGCGCACTCGGTCACCGCCTCCCAGCCCTTGCCCCGATGCGACGCAGGTGTCCCCGGCCGGACGGTGAGCACCCTGTTCAGCAGCATCACGCCACGCTCAGCCCATGGCGTCAGATCACCCGTCGTGGGTGCCGGGTAGCCCAGATCGTCGACGTACTCGGTGAAGATGTTCGCCAGGCTGCGCGGCAACGGCCGCACCTCAGGTGCCACCGAGAAACTCAGTCCGACGGCGTGTCCCGGCGTCGGATACGGATCCTGGCCGACGATCAGAATCCGCACTTGCTCGAATGGGAATGTGAAGGCACGCAACACATTCTGACCAGCAGGAAGATATCGTTGGCCCGCTGCGATCTCCGCGCGCAGGAACTCCCCCATCTGGGCGACTTGTGCCCGCGCGGGTTCGAGCGCACTCGCCCATCCTTCTTCGACGATTTCATTCAGCGGTCGTGCGGTCACGAAGGGTCAACTTAGCGTGCCCGGACGATCGGAGTCGATCAGTACGACTGCCAGCCCGCTTCGCCGTGCCACGGCTGACCGTTGAGCAGGACCCTCGCCGGACCATCGAGCACCCGCCCGATCACCCGCCAGCCGGGCGGTGGTGGTCCCGGGAATGTCGCGACCAGCGCATGGTCCTCGCCTCCGCCGAGCACCCAGCCCGACGGATCGACGCCCAGCGCGGTGCCCGCAGCGGCGAGCGGATCGCATTCCGCGCTCAGCGAATCCGACGACAGATCGATGCCGACGTCGGATGCGCGCGCGATGTGTCCGAGATCGGCCATCAGGCCGTCTGATACGTCGGTCATCGACGTCGCACCGGCTTCCGCCGCGACGCGACCCTGGCCGTACGGCGGCTCCGGTACCAAGTGGCGGCGGCGCAACGCTTCGAAACCGTCAATACCATTGAGCCACAACGCATATCCGGCAGCAGACCACCCGACGTCGCCGACGACCGCGACGGTGTCACCTGCTCGTGCACCGTCGAGCCGAACCGCGTCGCGGCCGCCCAGATCGCCGAGTGCCGTCACCGAGATCACCCATTGCGGGGCCGTCACCAGATCGCCACCCACGATGCCGGCGCCGAGCAGCCGCGCCTCGTACCACAGGCCGTCGGCCAGCTCCACCGCTTGTGCTGCGGCTGTTCGGCCCGGCGCCCCGAACGCGACGACGAACGCGGTGGCCGTCGCACCCATCGCCTCGATATCGGCCGCGTTCTGCGCGATCGCCTTGCGCCCGACATCGCGCGGCGTCGACCAGTCCAGCCGAAAATGGCTCCCCTCGACGAGCATGTCCGTCGACACGACCGTCGCCCCGTCGCGGGCCCACACAACCGCCGCGTCGTCACCGGGCCCCAGCGCCACCGAGTCCGGTTGCTCGCGGCCCGCGACAAGCCGGTCGATGACGGCGAACTCGCCCACCCCGGCCAGCGTTTCAGGGGGCTCGTCGCTCATCATGTCGCCTCCCCTGAGCTGCGGTACGTTTGGTCCCTGCGGCGTGGAGTCTATGCAGCAAGAGGGAGGACAGCCCGGTGGTCGAGGCGTTCATGCTGATTCAGACCGAGGTGGGCCGCGCTGAAGTCGTCGCCAAACAGCTCTCAGCCCTGCCCGGTGTGGTGTCGGCCGAATACGTCACCGGTCCGTACGACGTCGTGGTCCGCATCGGCGCGCAAAGTCACGACGAACTACAGGCCAGCGTCGTTCCCAGCGTTCAGCAGGTGCCCGGCATCACCCGCACCCTGACCTGCCCGATCGCCGACGGGGCGCGCCCATAGAGTTTGGGCCGTGGACGACACCGAAACCCGCGATGGCCCGCCCAGGGGCCTGATGATCGCGGCGATCGCCGTGGCTGTCGCCGCCATCGGCTCGATCCTGGTCTTCGCGGCGCTTCGACAGACCCCTACGACGGAAAAGCCCGTCGCGATCGTCGCGGTGCCGGCACCGTACGCCGACAGTGCGGACTGTCGAGCGTTGGTCGACGCACTGCCCGAACGCCTCGGCGACTATCGGCGCGCCGCAGCCGCCGACCCGGCGCCACCGGCCGCCGCAGCGTGGCGTGCGGCTCCCGACGGCGAGGCCGTGATCCTGCGATGTGGTGTGGACCGGCCCGCGGAGTTCGTCCTCGGCAGCCCGCTACAGGTGGTCGACAAGGTGTCGTGGTTCCGCGTGGGCGAGGCGGGGGCGGGTGAAGACCCAGACGCCGACCAAGGGCGCAGCACATGGTTCGTCGTGGATCGTCCGGTGTACGTCGCCTTGACGCTGCCCGCAGGCTCGGGTCCCACGCCGATCCAGGAGATCTCGCGGGTCATCGCGAAGTCGTTGCCCGCCAAGGCGGTCGACCCTGCACCAGTGGGCTAGCGCAGACCCGTGCCGCGCGTGCGTGCTGTCTCGACCATGGTGGCCAACAGCGTCGGATAGTCGACACCGCTGGCCGCCCACATCCTCGGAAACATCGAGATGGTGGTGAATCCCGGCATCGTGTTGATCTCGTTGATGATCGGGCCGTCGTCGGTCAGGAAGAAGTCGACACGGGCCAGACCCTGGCAGTCGATGGCCTGGAACGCGCGAATCGCCAACTGTCGCACCTCATCTGCAATGCTGTCGTCGACCTTGGCGGGTACGTCGAGCTCCGCGGCGTCTTCGAGATACTTCGTCGCGAAGTCGTAGAACGAGTCTTCGCGACCGCGGACACCCGCCACCCGGATCTCACCCACAGTGCTGGCTTCTACACGGCCGTCGGGGAATTCGAGTACACCGCATTCCAATTCACGTCCGACGACTGCCGCCTCGACGATCACTTTGGGGTCGTGGCGCCGGGCCAGCTCGATCGCCGCGGGCAGTTGATCCCACGCCGTCACCCGGCTCACGCCGATCGACGATCCGCCGCGCGCGGGCTTGACGAACACGGGCAGTCCGAGCCGTTCGCGTTGCTCTAGGTCCAGCGTCTCCTGCCGTGACCGGAGCACGACCTGATCGCCGATCGGCAGGCCCTCCGCAGCCAACAGCTTCTTGGTGAACTCCTTGTCCATCCCCGACGCGCTGGCGAGCACGCCCGCACCGACGTAGGGCACTCCGGCCAGCTCGAGCAGCCCCTGGATCGTGCCGTCCTCGCCGTACGGGCCGTGCAGCACTGGGAAGACCACGTCGACGGCCTCCAACACCTCGGGAGCACCGCGGCCGACCGACAGCAGCTCACCACGTCGTCCCGGATCGGCGGCGAGGGCCAGCTCCCTACCCGATTCGCCGGTGACCTGCGGCAACCGCCCGTCGGCGATGGCCAGGGCGTCGGGGTCCGCGTCGGTGAGCATCCACGCGCCCTCCGGGGTGATGCCGACGGCGACCACTTCGTAGCGTTTCGGATCGAGGTTGCGCAGGATGCTACCTGCGGAAACGCAGGAGATCGCGTGCTCAGAGCTGCGGCCGCCATAGACGACGGCGACCCGAACACGCCGGGCCGCGCTCGAGCCCGATGTCGCCGCCGGCGCGGCTCCGTGCTCTTGGCTGGCAGTCACAACCTAGAGAGGCTACCGTCCAGCCCCACCGCGGGTCGCTTCAATACCCTGACCTGCGGTTTCAGGACAACGCCTGTTCGAAATCGCTGATCAGGTCGTCGGTGTCCTCGATGCCCAGCGAGATCCGGGCGAATCCGTCGGCGACTGGATCGCTCCAGCGAGCGCGGCGGTCCAGCGAGGTGTGGATCCCGCCGAAGCTCGTCGAGGAGACGACCAGCGCGCTGCGTTCCACCAGGGAGTGCACTGCCTGCGCGCTGTCCAGTTCGATTGCGACGAGCCCGCCGAACCGCTTCATCTGCAGGGCCGCGATCTGGTGTGACGGATCGTCGGGCAACCCGGGATAGCGGACCGAGCGCACCGCCGGATGACTGCGCAACATCACCGCGAGTGCTTGCGCGTTGTGGCACTGCCGTTCGAACCGCAGGCCCGCAGTGCCCAGACTGCGCAGCACCAGCCACGCCTCGAACGGGCCGAGGATCGGTCCGGCAAGCAGACGCTCCTGCTCCACCGTGGCCATCAACTCCGGATGGCTGCCCGCGACATATCCCGCGATCAGATCGCTGTGTCCCGAAAGCGATTTCGTCGCGCTGGCGACGACGAGGTCGGCGCCAAGGGACAGCGGCTGCTGGCCCAGTGGCGTCGCGGTGGTGTTGTCGACCACGAGGGTCGCCCCCCGGCGCCGGCAGTCCATCGCCAACCGGTGCAGGTCGACGACATCGAGCCCGGGATTGGCCGGTGTCTCCGCAAGCACCACATCCGCGTCAGCGGCCGCGGCACACATCGCGGCGCATGCCACCTCCACCACCGTGACTCCAAGTGGCACAAGGTATTCCCTGGCATAGCTGCGAACCTGGTTGTAGCCGTCGGCAGGCACCACGAGCTTGGTGCCGGGCTTGGCCAGCACCCGCAACACCGCGGTGATGGCGGCCATTCCCGAACCGAACGTCAGCGCGGCGGCGGCTCCTTCGAGTTCGGCGAGCGCCGACTCCAGTTGCCGCCACGTGGGATTGGAATACCGCCCGTACTTGTCAAAGGGCTCCGCGTCGTCCGGGGAGAGATGAAACGTCGACGCGAGCACGGGGGGCGATACCACGGGACTGCCCGAAACCGGTTCTGAGCCGACTGCTTTGACGCTGCGAGTCGAATCACCGTATAGACCGTCCACGCCCTACTCCGGTTTCGTACTGCGCCCGAGCAGCAGTGCCACCGCCTCATACACCGATGCGCCTTTGTGGCAGACCCGATTCACGGCATCGGTGAGCGGCATCTCGACGTCGTAGCTGGCCGCAAGCGCGAGTATCGACTGGCACGACGTCACACCCTCGGCGACGTGCCCATCCGCGGCGCGCGTCGCAGACTCCATGGTGCCGCCTTTGCCCAGCCGTTCCCCGAACGAGCGGTTGCGGGAGCGCCGTGACGTGCAGGTGGCGACGAGATCGCCGACGCCCGCCAGGCCGGCCAGCGTTGCCGGCTTGGCGCCCAACGCGATTCCGAGTCGCATGATCTCGGCGAGCCCGCGAGTGATGATCGCTGCTGCCGTGTTCTCCCCCAGCCCGACTCCAGCAGCCATGCCGGACGCCAGCGCGATGACGTTCTTGCACGCGCCGCCGACCTCGGCGCCAATGACATCGGCGTTGGTGTACGGACGGAAGTATCCGGTCGAGAATGCACGCTGCAGCGTCACGGCCCGTCCGGAGTCGCTGCACGCGATGACGGTGGCCGCCGGTTGCTCATCGGCGATTTCGCTGGCGAGGTTCGGCCCGGAGATCACCGCGACGCGCGACGGGTCCGCCCCGGTGACCTGAACGATCACCTGGCTCATCCGCATCAACGTGTCGAGCTCGATGCCCTTGGCCAGGCTTACCAACGTGGTGTCGTCACCGATGAGAGGAGCCCACTGCACGAGGTTGGTCCGTAACGACTGAGCGGGCACGGCAAGCAACACGGTGCACGCTCCGGTGAGCGCTTCAGCGGGATCGCTGGTCGCGCGGATCGTCTCCGGCAGCTCCGCGTCATCGAGATAGAACGGGTTGCGATGGGTGCTGTTGATCTCGTCGGCCAACTCGGGCCGACGGGCCCACAACCGCACCTCATTGCCGGCGTCCGCCAGGACCTTGGCGAGTGCCGTCCCCCAAGCTCCGGCCCCCAGCACTGCCGCGTCGACCACGCCTTCACCCTAGCGCGGTGTGGTCTGCTGGCAGGATGGCGCTCATGGGCGGGTCATCGGAAGCCGATATCGGGCTGGTGATCGCGGTCAAACGCCTGGCCGCCGCCAAGACGCGGCTGGCGCCGATTTTCTCCGCGACCACCCGCGAAGCCGTCGTGCTGGCGATGCTGATCGACACCATCACAGCTGCCGCGGCTGTATCGGAGGTGCAGTCGATCACCGTGGTGACACCCGACGACGTCGCCGGCGACGCTGCCAGGCAGCTCGGCGCACGAGTGCTCCCCGATCCGACGCCGCAGGGCCATCAAAATCCGCTCAACAACGCCATCGCCGCAGCGGAGGAAACGGTGCGGCCCGAGACGTCGAACATCGTTGTGCTGCAGGGAGATCTGCCCGCATTGCAACCTCAGGAGCTGGGCGAGGCGATCGCGGCGGCCCGCGCCCACCCCCGCAGCTTCGTCGGCGACCGGCACGGTACGGGCACCTCGGCGTTGTTCGCCCTCGGCGTCGCGCTGGATCCGCGATTCGGCCAGGATTCAGCCGAGCGCCATCGCCATTCGGGCGCCATCGAGCTGACCGGCGCCTGGCCCGGGCTGCGCTGTGACATCGACACACCCGATGACCTGTTGGTGGCGCGTCGCCTCGGTGTCGGCGCGACAACCGCGCAGGCCATCGCTGGTGTCAGGTAACAGTTCTTCACCGCGGTGGCCGCGCGACTACTTAATAGGGAATCATTTGAGGGATGACGGAAGCCGATACCGAGATCCTCGAGACCGACACCGGGTCGACGACCGGAACCGCGCAGCCGGCGACGTCAGCTCGTCCCGGGACACCGCAGTCGGGAGATGCGGCGCCTGAAGCCCCACCGGCTGCGACATCGCGAGCGGTCGACAACGCGCTGCCCGAAGACCGCTACCTCAACCGCGAACTGAGCTGGCTCGACTTCAACGCCCGTGTGCTTGCGCTCGCCGCCGACCCGTCGCTGCCGCTGCTCGAGCGGGCGAAGTTCCTCGCGATCTTCGCGTCCAATCTCGACGAGTTCTACATGGTTCGAGTGGCGGGACTGAAACGACGCGACGAGATGGGGTTGTCCGTGCGGTCGGCCGATGGCCTCTCGCCGCGCGAGCAACTACGCCGGATCAACGAGCGCACTCAGCAGATCTCCAACCGGCACGCCCATGTGTTCCTCGACGCGGTGCGGCCCGCGCTCGCCGACGAGGGCATCGTCATCGTCACGTGGGCCGAAGTGGATGAGGGCGAGCGCTCCCGGCTGTCGACGTACTTCCATGAACAGGTGTTCCCGGTGCTGACGCCGCTGGCCGTCGATCCGGCACATCCGTTCCCCTTTGTGAGCGGGCTGAGCCTGAACCTTGCCGTCACCGTCCGGCAACCCGAGGACGGCGGGCAGCACTTCGCCCGAATCAAGGTGCCCGACAACGTGGATCGCTTCGTCGAATTGGCGCGCCGCGAAGGTTCCTCGGATGTCGTGCGGTTCCTCCCGATGGAGGAACTGATCGCCGCGTTCCTGCCGGTGCTGTTCCCCGGCCTGGAGATCGTCGAGCATCATGCTTTCCGCATCACCCGCAACGCGGACTTCGAGGTCGAAGAGGACCGTGACGAAGATCTGCTGCAGGCGCTGGAGCGAGAATTGGCGCGGCGGCGCTTCGGTTCCCCGGTGCGCCTCGAAGTGTCCGACGACATGACCGAGAGCATGCTCGAGCTGCTCTTGCGCGAACTCGACGTCGACACCGGTGATGTCATCGAGGTACCCGGGCTTCTCGACCTGTCGTCGCTGTGGCAGATCTATGACCAGGACCGCCCCGCGCTGAAAGACCGTCCGTTCGTGCCGGCGACGCCGCCCGCATTCGGTGAGCGGGAAACACCGAAGAGCATCTTCTCGACGCTGCGTGACGGCGACGTGCTGGTGCACCATCCCTACGATTCGTTTTCCACGTCGGTTCAACGGTTCATCGAGCAGGCCGCCGCCGATCCGAACGTGCTGGCCATCAAGCAGACGCTGTACCGGACATCGGGTGATTCACCCATCGTCAACGCGCTGATCGACGCCGCGGCCGCAGGCAAACAGGTTGTGGCGCTGGTTGAGATCAAGGCGCGCTTCGATGAACAGGCCAACATCAAATGGGCCCGCGCCCTTGAACGTGCGGGCGTGCATGTGGTTTACGGACTGGTCGGGTTGAAGACTCACTGCAAGACTTGCCTCGTCGTGCGCCGAGAAGGATCCACGATCCGGCGCTACTGCCATATCGGTACCGGCAACTACAACAGCAAGACCGCACGCCTGTATGAAGACGTCGGCCTGTTGACGGCCGCGCCGGACATCGGCGCCGACCTCACAGATCTGTTCAACTCGTTGACCGGATACTCACGCAAAGAGTCGTACCGCAATCTGTTGGTCGCGCCCTACGGTGTCCGCAAGGGGATCATCGAGCGGATCGAACGGGAGATCGCCGCCAAGCAGTCGGGAGCCGATGCGGGTATTCGGCTGAAGGCCAACGCGCTGGTCGACGAGCAGGTGATCGATTCGCTCTATCGGGCATCGCAGGCAGGGGTCCGCGTCGAGGTGGTGGTGCGCGGCATCTGTGCACTGCGTCCCGGCGTGGCCGGATTCTCCGAAAACATCACGGTGCGCTCGATTCTGGGCCGGTTCCTCGAACACTCGCGAATTATTCATTTCCGCGCCACCGACGAGTTCTGGATCGGAAGCGCCGACATGATGCATCGTAATCTCGACCGACGAGTCGAGGTGATGGCTCAAGTGAAGGATCCGAGGCTGACTTCACAGCTGAACGACGTCTTCGATTCCGCCCTTGATCCGTCAACCCGGTGCTGGGAGTTGGACATGGATGGTAAGTGGACAGCGTCGCCGCGAGAGGGCGAGACGGTCCGCGACCATCAGGTGTCGTTGATGGAACGCCACCGGCACCCTTGAGATCCGTCGGCTGTGAGCTCTCGGGGCCCCGAATGACCAGCAGGAGTTGACGTGCCGAGGGACGACCCACCCCGCGCCGTTCCGGTGAGCAAGGCCGTTTTTGCCGCGGGTGCGGTGCTGTGGCGACCGGGTGACGATGCACCCGAGGTCGCGGTCATTCACCGTCCCCGGTACGACGACTGGTCACTTCCCAAAGGCAAAGTCGACCCCGGCGAGACGGAACCCGTGACCGCCGTCCGCGAGGTCGCCGAGGAAACCGGCTACGCGGCACATCTCGGCCGGCGGTTGGCCGCGGTGACCTATCCCGTCGACCAAAGCACCAAGAAGGTGCGGTACTGGACTGCCCGCGCCATCGGCGGGGAGTTCAGCCCGAACTCGGAAGTCGACGAACTCAAATGGCTTCCCATATCCGAAGCCATCAAGGCGGTCGGCTACCCGCACGACCGAAAGGTCCTTCGCCGCTTCAAGAAGCTGCCGGCCGATACGAAGACGGTGTTGATCGTCCGGCACGGCACCGCGGGCAGCAAGTCGCGATACAAAGGTGACGACCGCAACCGTCCTTTGGACAAGCATGGCCGCGCGCAGGCCGAGTCTCTCGTCGGACAGTTGTTGTCCTTCGGCGCCGAAAGGCTGTACGCAGCGGACCGGACTCGGTGCCATCAGACGATCGCGCCGCTGGCCGAGGAACTCGGTGTCGACATCAGTAGCGAGCCATTGCTGACCGAAGAGGCGTATGCGGAGAATCGCAAAGCCTCGCGTAACCGATTCGTCGAGATCGCCACCGCCGAAGGCACGCCGGTGATCTGCACTCAGGGCAAGGTGATTCCGGATCTCATCTCATGGTGGTGCGAGCGTGACGGAGTCCGCCCGGACAAATCGCGCAACCGCAAAGGCAGCACCTGGGTCCTGTCGCTATACGACGGACGCCTGATCGCCGCCGATCACATCGGCAGTCCGCTCGCCCTCAAGAAATGAACGCTGCGGCCGGCTGAAGTTCGTCAGACACAAACACGCCGTGGGTCGCATTCGCTTGAATTGCCGGCTCAGCCGGCGCGACCCACGGCGTGTTCGATGTTGAACTTACCTGCGGCCCTTCTTGGCCGGGGCGCGCTTCACAGCCTTCTTGGCCGGGGAACGCTTCACAGCCTTCTTGGCGGCGGTGCGCTTCACAGCCTTCTTAGCTGCGGCCTTCTTGACAGTCTTCTTGGCCGCGGTGCGCTTCGCGGCCTTCTTGACTGCGGCCTTCTTGACAGTCTTCTTGGCTGCCGTGCGCTTCACAGCCTTCTTGACTGCGGCCTTCTTCACAGCCTTCTTGACTGCCGTGCGCTTCACCGCTTTCTTGGCCGCCTTCTTAACTGCGGCCTTCTTCACGGCCTTGCGGGCGCCGCCCGCCGTCACGCCACGCTTCACTGCTGGTCCTTCCGACGGGAGGCGCTGTGCCCCAGAAACAACCGCTTTGAACTGTGCGCCGGGCCGGAATGCCGGCACGGATGTGGGCTTAACTTTCACGGTCTCGCCGGTGCGCGGGTTACGCGCAACACGAGCAGCACGACGACGCTGTTCGAAAACGCCGAAGCCGGTAATTGTGACACTGTCACCCTTGTGAACCGCGCGCACGATTGTGTCGACGACATTCTCGACCGCAGCGGTTGCTGACCGACGATCCGAGCCCATTTTCTCCGTGAGTACGTCGATGAGCTCTGCTTTGTTCATGCAAAACCTCCGAAAACCAGTAGCCCACTTTGGGCCGACTAGAGGACACGGTAAACCCAATGGCCACTGATTTCCAAGAGCCACGCGCAATTTCAGCAGAATCTAGCGAACTTTCTTGCCCCCCTTGAGCTCCTGCCGGGGGTCCCGATAACCGGGTTCAGGGGTGAAGATTTCGGCTCAGAAAGCCAATCCGTCACGCCGGCAAGGTACGCGGTTTCCAGCTGGGACGGCGTGCTTCATACGAATCGATTTCATCGCATTTCCGCAGCGTAAGACCTATATCGTCGAGTCCTTCGGAGAGTCGCCAGGCGGTGTAATCGTCAATGTTGAACGGCACCATGACCGTTCCCGCGACGACGTTCCGATCTTGAAGATTCACAGTAATTTCCATGCCGGGATGCTCCTCGATGAGCTTCCATAAAAGTTCGACATCATCTTGGGCGACTTCGGCCGCCAAGAGGCCCGCCTTGCCCGCGTTGCCGCGAAAAATGTCGGCGAAGCGAGATGAGATGACGACTCTGAATCCGTAGTCCATGAGCGCCCACACGGCGTGCTCTCGCGACGAACCAGTGCCGAAATCGGGACCCGCGACCAACACCGATCCTTTGTCGAACGGCGACATGTTCAGGATGAAAGACGGGTCGGACCGCCATGCCGCGAACAAGCCATCCTCGAAACCTGTTCGGGTTACCCGCTTCAAATACACGGCGGGGATTATTTGGTCGGTGTCGACATTGGACCGGCGAAGCGGAACGCCGATGCCGGTATGAGTGCGGAATGGTTCCATCACAGAGCTCCTATGCGTGAGTCAGATCGGCGGGAGAAGACAACGTGCCGCGCACAGCGGTGGCCGCGGCGACGGCAGGCGACACCAAATGGGTGCGCCCTCCTTTGCCCTGCCGTCCCTCGAAATTTCGGTTCGACGTCGATGCGCAGCGCTGCCCCGGGGACAGTTGATCTGGATTCATTCCAAGACACATCGAGCATCCGGCCTGGCGCCACTCCGCGCCGGCGGCGGCGAAGATCTCACCGAGGCCCTCTGATTCGGCCTGCGCTCGCACCCGCATCGAACCGGGCACAATGAGCATCCGCACGCCATCGGCGACCTTGCGACCCTTGAGCACGTCGGCGACCACCCGCAGATCCTCGATGCGCCCGTTCGTGCACGAGCCGACGAAGACGGTGTCCACGGTGATGTCACGCATCGACGTTCCAGCCCGAAGATCCATATACGCCAACGCTTTTTCGGCCGCCTGGCGCTCACCGTCGTCAAAGATCAGCTCGGGGTCCGGTACCGACGCCGACAGCGGAACTCCTTGCCCGGGATTGGTCCCCCACGTGACGAATGGGCTCAGCGTCGCGGCATCGATGTAGACCTCGGTGTCGAATTCCGCGCCTTCGTCGGTGCGCAACTGACTCCACGCCGCTACTGCGGCATCCCAGTCCGCCCCCTTCGGAGCGTGCGGGCGACCATGCAAGAACTCGAACGTTGTCTCGTCGGGTGCGACCATTCCGGCGCGCGCCCCGGCCTCGATGCTCATGTTGCAGACCGTCATGCGCCCTTCCATCGACAGCGATTCGATGGCGCTGCCGCGGTATTCGATGACGTATCCCTGTCCCCCGCCGGTGCCGATCTTCGCGATCACCGCGAGGATGATGTCCTTTGCGCTCACGCCCGCAGGCAGTTGCCCGTCGACATTGACCGCCATCGTCTTGAAAGGCCGCAGCGGAAGCGTCTGCGTCGCGAGGACATGCTCGACCTCGGATGTGCCGATGCCCATCGCGAGCGCACCGAACGCACCGTGGGTGGAGGTATGGCTGTCGCCACACACCACCGTCATCCCCGGCTGAGTCAAGCCCAACTGCGGCCCGATGATGTGAACGATGCCTTGTTCGACGTCACCCATCGGGTGCAACCGGATGCCGAACTCTTCACAGTTGCGGCGCAGCGTCTCGACCTGAATGCGGGAGACCGGATCGGCGATCGGCTTGTCGATGTCGATCGTCGGCACGTTGTGGTCTTCGGTGGCGATCGTCAGATCGGGTCTGCGGACCGGCCGACCGTTGAGGCGGAGGCCGTCGAACGCCTGCGGGCTGGTGACCTCGTGCACAAGGTGCAGGTCGATGTAGATGAGGTCGGGTTCGCGGGCCGCGCCGTCACCCGATCCCTTCGCGACGACGTGGTCGTCCCACACCTTTTCGGCGAGTGTGCGTGGCTTGTCCTGGGCTGCCATCTTGACTTTCTCACATTCTGGGAAGCTAGTATCTCCCTGTGAGACAGGATAGCGGCATCGGGGTGCTGGACAAAGCCATGGGGGTGCTGCACGCGATCGCGGATTCGCCGTGCGGATTGGCAGAGCTGTGCGAGCGCACCGGACTGCCACGTGCGACCGCGCACCGCTTGGCCGCGGGTCTGGAAGTGCATCGGCTGTTGATCCGCAACGGAGACGGCCAATGGCGGCTCGGGCCTGCGCTCACCGAGTTGGCGGGACAGGTCAACGACCCCTTGCTGGCCGCCGGCGCCGTGGTGTTGCCGCGCCTGCGTGAGATCACCGGCGAGAGCGTGCAGATATATCGCCGCGAAGGCACCGCGCGTACATGTATCGCCGCCTTGGAACCACCTGCCGGGCTTCGGGATACCGTCCCGGTCGGCGCGCGATTGCCGATGACGGCCGGCTCAGGCGCCAAGGTGCTGCTGGCCTACGCCGACGCCGCCACGCAACAGGCGGTGTTGCCCAGCGCGAAGTTCACCGACCGGACCCTCGCCGAGGTCCGCAAACGTGGCTGGGCCCAGAGCGCCGCGGAACGCGAGCCGGGGGTCGCGAGTGTGTCGGCGCCGGTGCGCGATGCCACCGGTGCGGTGATCGCCGCCGTATCGGTGTCCGGGCCGATCGACCGAATGGGACGTCGCCCTGGAGCACGGTGGGCCGCCGACCTATTGGCCGCCGCCGATGCACTCACCCGCAGGCTGTAAAACGTACTGCTTTGTACCCCCGATGGGATTCGAACCCACGCTACCGCCGTGAGAGGGCGGCGTCCTAGGCCGCTAGACGACGGGGGCCAGAACTATTTCCGGACAGCCAGCATAGCCCAGCGGGATATGCGGACCTAATCAGCTAGAGGCCCGTGCTCTTCGCACGAGCGCTCATCGCGAATGGCTGGGGTACCAGGACTCGAACCTAGAATGGCTGAACCAGAATCAGCTGTGTTGCCAATTACACCATACCCCATTGGCTACCTGTAACCGCAGGTCACAGGGCCTTTTCGGCCCGACCAAGCAATCGGCGGCGCCGCCGCGCGTTGTATCGGGCCGACGTGCAGACTACCAAAGATTTGCAGCCACCTTCTCACGCCTGGTCTGCGACGGTGGCAGCACGATCGCGTCCCGCGCGTAGCCGATGCAGGCTGCGGTCCCGACCCAGGAGCTCGAGTGATTCGAACAGCGGCGGGCTGACCGACGCACCTGTGGCCGCAACACGCAGCGGGCCGAACGCCTTGCGCGGCTTGAGCTCCAGATTCTCCAACAATGACACCTTCAGAGCGTTTTCGATCTCCCCCGTACTCCACTCGCCGACTGTTTCGAGCGCGGCGAGCGCGGCGTCCAGCACCGCGACGGCTTCGGGCTTGAGTTCCTTGGCCGCCGACTTCTCGTCGAGCGTGAACTCGGCGTCGTTGAGGAACTTCAACAGGTCCCATGCGTCGCCGAGCACGACGATTCGGGTCTGCACGAGTCGCGCAGCCTCCGCGAATTGGGCTTCGTCGAGGCCGGTGTCGTGCCCGTGGGCAGCGAAATACGCCGCCAGCCGCGCGGTGAAATCGTCCTCACCCAACATGCGGATGTGTTCGGCGTTGAGAGCGTCCGCCTTCTTCTGATCGAACCGGGCGGGGTTGGAGTTGACGTTGACGACGTCGAAGGCAGCCACCATCTCGTCGAGGCTGAATACGTCGTGGTCTTCAGCGATACCCCAGCCCAGCAGCGCCAGGTAGTTCAGCAGCCCCTCCGGAATGAAGCCCCGTTCGCGGTGAACGAACAGGTTCGACTGCGGATCGCGCTTGGACAGCTTCTTGTTGCCGTCTCCCAGAACGCTTGGCAAATGAGCGAACTCGGGCACCCGGTCGGCGACGCCGATACGAATCAGTGCCTGGTACAGCGCGATCTGGCGCGGTGTGGACGGGAGCAGGTCCTCGCCACGCAGGACGTGCGTGATCTTCATCAGCGCGTCGTCGACCGGATTGACCAAGGTGTACAACGGATCACCGCTGGCGCGGGTCAGCGCGAAATCGGGAACGACGCCCGCCGCGAATGTTGTTTCCCCGCGGACGAGGTCATTCCAGGTGATGTCTTCAGCAGGCATCCGCAGCCGGAGCACCGGCCTGCGGCCCTCCTCGAGGAACGCGGTGCGCTGGGCTTCGGTGAGTTCGCGGTCGTAGTTGTCGTAGCCGAGTTTGGGGTTTCGGCCCGCGGCGACGTGGCGGGCTTCGACTTCCTCGGCCGTCGAAAACGCTTCATAGGCGTCACCGGATTCCTGTAACCGTGTCAGCACGTCCCGGTATATCTCGCCGCGTTCTGACTGCCGGTACGGGGCGTACGGTCCACCGATGTCGGGACCTTCGTCGTAGTTCAGTCCGAGCCAGCTCAGGGCGTCCAACAGCGCCAGATAGCTTTCCTCGCTGTCTCGTTCGGCGTCGGTGTCCTCCAGGCGGAACACGAAGTCCCCGCCGCAATGTCGCGCGTAGGCCCAATTGAACAGCGCGGTACGGATCAGGCCGACGTGTGGTGTGCCGGTTGGCGACGGGCAGAACCGCACCCGCATATCAGCTGTCATGACTTTCCCTTGCGCACAACCGGATTGGAAAGGCTCCCGATACCTTCGATGGTGACGGTGACGGTGTCGCCGCCTTCAATGGGGCCGACCCCGTCCGGCGTCCCGGTCAGGATGACATCGCCGGGCAGCAGTGTCATCACCGCTGAGATCCACTCCACGATCGCCCCGACATCGTGAATCATCAGCGATGTCCGGCTGTCCTGTTTGGTCTCGCCGTTGACCTCGGTGCGCAACGCGAGATCGGACGGATCCAGATCGGTGACGATCCACGGCCCGATCGGACAGAACGTGTCGTGGCCTTTCGCCCGAGTCCACTGGCCGTCCTTCTGCTGCTGATCACGCGCCGACACGTCGTTGGCGATCGTGTAGCCCAGGATGTTCTCCGCGGCGCGGGCGGCGGAAACGTCCTTGCAGACTCGGCCGATGACGACGGCGAGTTCACCCTCGAAGTGCACCGGGCTGGCGTCGGCCGGCAGCTGAATCGGCACGTTCGGACCGATGATCGCGGTGTTGGGCTTCATGAACATCACCGGATCGGGGAAATCTCCCCCGCCCATTTCCGCGACGTGCGCCGCATAGTTCTTTCCGATGCATACGACCTTGCTGGCCAGAATCGGCGAGAGTATCCGCACGTCGGCCAGGGGCCACTCCCGTCCGGTGAAGGTCGGAGTGCCGAAGGGATGCTCGGCAATCTCTTTGGCGACTGCCCGGGCCGAGTCGTCGAGAGGGCCCTCGATGCTGACGAAGCAGACGCTGTCTGGGCTGGCGATACGTCCAAGGCGCATGTCGTCAGCCTAGTGGCCGCGAAAGTTGGTGCTGCGGCCGCTCCCGCGCCAGCGACGTCTCATATATTGAGATAATAGTTCAGACATATGAGATAGCCATGCGACCATGGAGCCATGTCCGCGGACACGATAAGCACCGCGCGACGCTGGTCGCTGCTTGTCATTGCGCTCGCTGCGACGACAAGCGCCAACGTATTCATCAACGGTGTGGCCTTTCTCATTCCTAGCTTGCAGCGCGAGCGCGGACTCGATCTCGGGGCTGCGGGCCTGCTATCAGCGCTGCCGGGCTTCGGCTTGGTACTCACGCTCATCGCGTGGGGCTACCTTGTCGACCGGTTCGGCGAGCGCATCGTGTTGAGCCTCGGTTCGGTGCTCATCGCCGCCGCGGCGTTCGCGGCCGCTTCCGTCGACTCGCTGTTCGCCATGGGTGCGTTCCTGACGCTCGGCGGGATGGCCGCCGCCAGTAGCAATTCGGCCAGCGGCCGACTGGTGGTCGGCTGGTTCCCACCGGATCGACGCGGCTTGGTCATGGGCATCCGCCAAACCGCAACGCCGCTCGGTGTCGGCCTGGGCGCCTTGGTGATTCCGCGAGTGGCCGATGCGTACAGCATCTCTGCGGCACTGTGTTTTCCGGCGATCGTGTGCGCGCTTTCCGCGGTCGTATGCGCGGTCTTCGTGATCGATCCGCCACGTCCACCACGCTCGGAGGCCCCACCCGAGCACCTGGCGAATCCCTATCGCGCATCGTCGGTCTTGACCCGGATACACGCTGTCTCCGTACTACTGGTGGTGCCTCAAGCGGTGCTGTGGACGTTCGCGTTGGTGTGGTTGATGACCGACCGAGGATGGTCGGCAGCGTCGGCAGGCGCTCTCGTCACGGTGGCGCAGGTGTTGGGTGCGGGTGGTCGAATCGCCGCCGGCCGTTGGTCGGACGTGACGGGTTCGCGACTGAGGCCGATCCGCACGATTGCCCTGGCGGCCGCCGCCGCGATGGGTCTGCTGGCGGTGACCGACTGGCTCAGTTCGCCGATCAGCGTGGCGATCATGGTGATCGCGTCGGTGATCACCGTCTCGGACAACGGGCTGGCATTCACCGCCATCGCCGAGATCGCCGGACCGTTCTGGAGCGGACGGGCATTGGGCACGCAGAACACCAGTCAACTCTTCGCCTCCGCCGCGTCTGCGCCCGTGTTCGGCGCCTTGATCGGCGCCCTCGGCTACCCCGTGGCGTTCGCGGTCTCCGCCCTGCTGCCGCTACTGGCCATACCCGTGGTCCCGGCCGAACCTAAGACGGACTGAACTCACTCACGCTGCGCGCGGCGCGGAAGCATGACCAATGCGGCGACCAGAAAGCACAGGGCGCCGATGAATGTGCCCAGGTTCGCCATCCAGGCATCCACGGTGACACCGGATTCGCTGACGAAGGCGCCGAGCGCGGACACCGCGAAAGCGACACAGCCGATCATGTTGATCCACTCCCCCTGCCAGTCGCGGGATTTCAGCTCGATGATGCCGACGACCGCCGTCACCGCGATCACGCCGAGGACACCGCTGATCAGAAACGCCAGCGACCCCAGGGCGTCCGGCGCCCACACGAGTCGGCGCTCCGGTTTGACCGCATGTGCCCACAGGGCAGAGGCGGTACTTATGTTGAAAAGGATCGTCCCGACGAACTGGGTTGCCGCGGAAAGCCATCCGATGCGCTGCGCGGGAGGGGCCAGCACCAGTTGCATCCAGCCCGCGGTCGTGAAGAACCAGGATCCGATGAAGCACAGCAGGTTGGCGATCCCGGCGCCTGCCACGGCGGACAACCCGGGGATCGTGGCGATCGCGAACAGTGACGAACCGATCGCGAAGAGCCAGCACTGCCGACTCAGTGTCGCCACGCGACTAGAGATTTGACGCGATCCGATCGCCGATCTCGGTGGTGGACCGCGTCTCGTCACCGCGCGTGGCCAGATGCCGTTCCACGGCCTTGTCGACGCGAGCGGCCGCGTCGAGTTCGCCCGCGTGAGCAAGCAACAGCGCCACCGACATGATCGCCGCGGTGGGATCGGCGATCCCCTGTCCCGCGATGTCGGGTGCGCTGCCGTGCACCGGCTCGAACATCGACGGGTTGGTTCGGGTCGCGTCGATGTTGCCGCTGGCCGCCAGACCGATGCCCCCGCACACCGCGGCCGCGAGGTCGGTGACGATGTCGCCGAACAAGTTGTCGGTGACGATGACGTCGAACCGGCCGGGGTCGGTGACGAGGTGGATGGTGGCGGAGTCGACGTGTTGATAGGCGATCTCGACGTCGGGGTACTCGGCGCTGACCTCCTGCACGGTGCGCCACCACAGTGCACCCGCATATGTCAGGACGTTGTTCTTGTGCACCAGGGTCAGGTGTTTGCGCCGTTTCGCCGCGCGGCCGAACGCGTCGTGCACGACCCGTCGCACGCCGAACGCGGTGTTGACGCTGACCTCGGTGGCGATTTCATGAGGTGTGCCGACGCGGATTGCTCCACCGGTCCCGGTGTAGGGACCCTCGGTGCCCTCACGGACTACGACGAAGTCGATGTCCGGGTTTCCGGCCAACGGACTGCTCACCCCCGGATAGAGCCGGGCGGGACGCAGGTTGATGTGGTGGTCGAGTGCGAACCGGATTCGCAGCAGCAGACCGCGTTCCAGCAGACCGCTGGGGACCGACGGGTCGCCGATGGCGCCGAGCAGGATCGCATCGTGCGCGCGGAGCTCGTCGAGCACCGATTCCGGCAGTACGTCTCCGGTGGCGTGGTACCGCCGCGCCCCGAGGTCGTAGCTGGTCTTGTCGACACCCGGCACGACGGCATCGAGTACCTTGACCGCTTCGTCGATGACCTCCGGGCCGATGCCGTCGCCCGCGATGACCGCCAGTTTCACGTCAGGTCCACCACTTCCAACAGCTTGGCGCCGACGGCCGCGGTGATCGCCGCCCGGACATCTTCGGGTACGTCTCGGTCGATGCGCAGCAGGATAGTCGCGCCCGGCCCCTCCGCGTCCTCGCTGAGCTGGGCGGCGTGAATGTTGATGTCGGCGGTGCCGAGGAGGGTGCCGATCTTGCCCAACGTGCCCGGCTGGTCGATGTAGTTGACGATCAGGTAGACGCCTTCGGCGCGCAGATCGAAGTTGCGGCCGTTGATCTGGACGATCTTCTCGACCAGTTGCGGACCCGACAGCGTGCCGGAAACGTTGGCGACCGAACCGTCGGCGTACACCGCCCGCACGTCGACCACACTGCGGTGGTTCGGGCTCTCGGTTGCGGTGCTGATGTCGGCCTCGACACCGCGCTCGGCCGCCAGCGCCGGCGCGTTGACGAAGGTGACCGGGTCCTCGATGACAGCGCTGAACAACCCGCGCAGCGCTGAAAGGCGCAGTACGTCAACCTCTTCGGACGCCAACTCGCCGCGGACCTGAATCGACAGCGACACCGGAAGTTCACTGCACAGCACGCCGACCAACAGGCCCAGTTTGCGGACCAGATCCAGCCACGGCGCGACTTCCTCGCCGACGACGCCGCCGCCGACGTTCACCGCGTCGGGTACGAACTCACCTGCCAGCGCAAGCTTCACGCTCTCGGCGACGTCGGTGCCCGCCCGGTCCTGCGCCTCTGCGGTCGACGCGCCGAGGTGTGGCGTCACAACGACCTGGGGTAGTTCGAAGAGCGGGCTGTCCGTGCACGGTTCGGTGGCGAACACGTCGAGGCCGGCGCCGCGCACGTGACCGCTGGTGATCGCGTCCGAGAGCGCCGCTTCGTCGATCAGGCCACCGCGTGCCGCGTTGACGATGATGACGCCGGGCTTGGTCTTGGCCAGCGCCTCCTTGCCGATCAGGCCGGCTGTCTCCTTGGTCTTGGGCAGGTGCACCGAGATGAAGTCGGCGCGGCCCAACAGCTCGTCGAGAGTGAGCAGCTCGATGCCCAATTGGGCGGCGCGAGCGGCCGACACGTACGGGTCGTACGCCACGACGTGCGTGCCGAAGGCGGCCAGTCGCTGGGCGACCAACTGTCCGATGCGCCCGAGGCCGACGACGCCGACGGTCTTGCCGAAGATCTCGGTGCCGGAGAACGACGAGCGCTTCCACGTGTGCTCACGCAGCGTCGCGTCGGCGGCGGGGATCTGCCGAGCGGCCGACAGCATGAGCGCCAGCGCGTGCTCGGCCGCGCTGTGGATGTTGGAGGTCGGCGCGTTGACCACGAGGACGCCGCGCGCCGTGGCCGCGTCTACGTCGACGTTGTCCAGGCCGACGCCGGCGCGGGCGACGATCTTGAGTTTCGTGGCGGCGGCGAGCACCTCGGCATCAACCGTGGTTGCCGAGCGCACCAGCAGTGCGTCGGCCTCGGGCACCGCGGCCAGTAGCTTTTCTCGGTCCGGACCATCGACCCAGCGCACTTCCACCTGGTCACCCAGCGCGGCGACGGTCGATTCGGCCAGCTTGTCTGCGATCAATACAACGGGCAGGCTCACGCGGTCAGCCTAATGGGATGTAATTGGGCTTCGGCGGGCAGGAGCGGAGCGACAGGGGAGTAGGTATGGACGTCACCGTGGTCGGCAGCGGACCCAACGGCTTGGCCGCCGCCGTCATCTGCGCGCGCGCCGGTCTGTCAGTGCAGGTGTTCGAGGCACAGCCATCACTGGGTGGCGGCGCACGGACCCTCGCTGACCCCGAGTTCGGCGAGGTCTCCCACGATGTCTGCTCGGCCGTGCACCCGCTCGCGTTGGCCTCACCGTTCCTGGCGGAATTCGATCTGCCCGCCCGCGGGGTGGACTTGAAGGTGCCCGCCGTCTCGTACGCCAATCCGCTTCCCGGTCAACCCACGGCGGTCGGTTATCACGATCTGGACCGCACCTGCGCGGAGCTGCTGCACGGCGACTCGTGGCGGCGGCTGCTCGGCCCACTCACCAAGCGCGACGAGGGCGTCGTCGACTTCCTCCTCGGGGACAAGCGCTCGATCCCGCGCGATCTGATCGCCGCGGCGTACCTTGCGCGAAACATGCTCGAGCAGGGCACGCCGCTGTGGGGCAGGCTCGCCGGTGCCGACGCCCGCGCGTTGTTCACGGGCGTTGCCGCACATGCCATCAACCGGATGCCGTCGTTCGTCACCACCGGCGCCGGACTGATGCTGGCCACACTCGCGCACACCGTGGGCTGGCCCATCCCCGTAGGCGGCAGCCAGGCCATTCCCGACGCCCTCATCGCCGACCTGCGCGCACATGGCGGTGTCATCACGGTGGGCGAAGAGGTCACCGAACCACCAGGCGGTGTGGTGCTTTTCGACACCGCGCCGACGGCGCTGCTGTCCATCTACCGGAACACGGTCCCCGCGCGATACGCAAAAGCTTTGCAGCACTATCGGTTCGGCCCGGGCGTAGCCAAGGTGGATTTCGTGTTGTCCGACGAGATTCCGTGGGCGGACCCTCGTGCGGCCGACGCTCCGACACTGCACATGGGTGGCAGCCGTGAGCAGATGGCGCATGCCGAAAAGGAGATCGCGGCGGGCAGGCATCCCGAATGGCCGATGGTGCTCGCCTCGCTGCCGCACCTGGCCGACCCGAACCGCATCGATGCGCAGGGGCGGCGGCCCCTGTGGACCTATGCGCACGTGCCCCACGGCTCACCTGTCGACCAAGCCGAGACGATCACCCAGATCTTCGAGCGTTTCGCACCCGGCTTCCGTGACGTCGTCGTCGCGGTGCGGTCGGTACCGGCCTCCCGGTTGGCCGAGCACAACGCCAACCTCGTCGGTGGTGACATCGGCGTCGGCGGCAACACGCTCCTGCACGCGCTCGCGGGGCCGACACCGCGGCTCAACCCATGGGCCACTCCGATTCCGAAGGTCTATCTCTGCTCGTCGGCGACTCCCCCCGGCGGTGGTGTGCACGGTATGGCGGGCTTCTACGCAGCACGCACCATGCTGCGCCGCGAATTCGGAATCAGGACGCTTCCCAGCCTCTCGCCGTAACCGGTTTTGCCGAACTTCACCCGGGTATCCCCGCGATATGAGTTCGGAGTTTCACAAGGGCGACAAGGTCCAATGGAGTAGCCACGGAACGACCGTCACCGGGACTGTCGAGGAGAAGATCACCAGCGACCGCGAGACGGCGGGACGGACGGTGCGTGCGTCACCGGACGAACCGCAGTACCGGGTGCGCAGCGACAAGAGCGGACGCGACGCCGTGCACAAACCGGACGCTTTGCAGCGGTCGAAGTAGTGCAACGTCAAAAAGTGGCTCGACACAGCGGAATACAAGGTGGTGCCGACCAAACGAAACGGTTCTAGTTCGCAGCGGCGAAGTGGTCGACGGCTTCACCAAGGCTGTTCAGCCGCGACGCGTGAATCCGGTCGATCACCGCCTCCCAGCCCGGACCGCCGACACTGACCGAGGCGTGCTCGGCAAGGTCGTTGACCGTTTGAAAGTCAGCGGTGTCCTCGGTCTGCGACCACAACAATGCCGTCACCGGTCTTCCTTTGCGCTGGACCGCATCGAGAAGCGCAGCCCGCGGGACGTCCGCGCCGAGCATCAACACGCCGCGTCCATGTTCTGCAAGGGCCGCGCGCAGCGCTTCCAGTGCGAGAAAGTGCGTTTCGCGCGGCGTGCAGGCGAGAATGATGGACGCCGATTCTTCAGGCGCAGCAATAGGGTAACGCTGCAACGACCGTGTCACGGTCCACGACAGCGCATGCTCGACGTCGATGCAGCCCTCCCCTTGGGCCTGCCGTTGGGCGATGTCGTCGAACGCCGGACGTATCAGTTGATTCCACGTGTCGAGCACACCGAAATGGCGCAGATGACGATCGAGCAGCAGACCTGCGGTGAACACATCGAAATCGAAGGCGGAGTCGAGCAGCGCCGCGGAATCTCCTCGGGCCGGTCGTACCGAGTCGATCGCGGTTCGCGCCGCGCTGCGCGGGCTCGCACCCTCGACGATGAGTTCGTACATCCGCCGTGCAACCGCAATGTCGGTCTCGCTGTAGAGGCGGTGCCGACCCGGGCTGTGTTCGGACGGACCCACGCCGTAACGCTGATTCCAGCTGCGCAGTGTCGCGGTGGGCACGCCAAGACGCTCAGCGACGACGCGGACGGTGTACAGGGGCTCGTCCGCGGTGACGTTCTTGTGCTTACTCGACGTGGTCAACCCCGCCAGAATAGAGCTTCGATCTGGACATATATCGCTATTCAATGCACAAACGATGCAAATTTTGTGCGGAACCGTGTCTGACTCGCCATATCGGGTATCCGTTTCGCCGTGACACAGCCCGAGAATCCCCGGCGCCCGGCCGGCCTGGACGACGCGACGGTCGAGGCCGTCGGCACGGTATCCGAGGCGCTCGAATTCGTGGAGCGCGCCCGCGGCCACTTGTATTCGTTCCATCAGCTGATGGGCCATGCCGATCTTCTGCTTGGCAAAGCGTGCGACCAACTGCGTGAGGCCGGGCATGACGCAGTGGCCGACCGACTCGAGGACGAAGTCGTCGGCCGTAATGTCCTGTACGGACGCTGGACCTTCCAGATCGTCGAGGAGTTCGACGACAACTACTGGTCTTTGTTCCGTGACCATGAACAACGCGTGCGTGCGGAGTTGCAACAGGGCGCGCGCCACGTGTTCGAGGCGGACATGAAGGAGCGGCGCCGCACGCACGGCAAGCCCGGCCACGAACGCCGTCCGTAGCGGCGTTCCCGCGGAATTGCCGGCAAGCGATTACGGTTTGCCAATGACCGACCGGGAAGAACTGTCGTGGGACCAGTTCGGCGCCGCGACACGGCAACTCGCCTCCGCCGTCGTCGACGACGGTTTCGCACCCGATCTCATACTCGCTGTGGCGCGCGGTGGGTTGTTCGTCGCAGGCGCGCTCGGCTACGCGCTGGAGGTCAAAAAGGTGCACATGATGAACGTCGAGTACTACACCGGCGTGGACCAGCGCCTGGATGCGCCGGTACTGCTGCCTCCCCTGCCCGATGTCGCAGATCTGGGTGGTGCACGCATGCTGATCGCCGACGACGTCGCGGACACCGGGGCGACACTGCGTTTCGTCCGCGACTTCTGCGCCGAACACGTCGCCGAGGTCCGCTGCGCCGTCGTCTACCAGAAGCCGCAATCGGAAATCGATTGCGAATACGTCTGGCGCCGGACCGATCTGTGGATCGAATTTCCGTGGACCGGTCTGCAGCCGGCGCAGTCGTGAACCGTCGCGATTTCGGTGTAGCCAGTCGCGGTAGGCGCGACCAGCGACACCGAAATCACACGGTCAGGCGGTTTCGGTGATGGGGCGGTCGACCCAGCTCATCAAGTCGCGCAGCTTCTTGCCGGTCACCTCGATGGGATGCTCGGCGTTCTCCTTGCGCAGTCGCTCGAGTTCCTTGTTGCCGCCCTCGACGTTGGCGACCAGACGCTTCACGAAAGTGCCGTCCTGGATTTCGGCCAGAATCTGCTTCATGCGCTGCTTGGTGTCGGCGTCGATCACTCGCGGCCCGGACAGGTAGCCACCGAACTCCGCGGTGTCGGAGACCGAGTAGTTCATCCGCGCGATGCCGCCCTCGTACATGAGGTCGACGATGAGCTTGAGTTCGTGGAGCACCTCGAAGTAGGCCAACTCGGGCTCGTAGCCCGCCTCGACCATGACGTCGAAGCCGGTCTTGACGAGTTCCTCGGTGCCACCGCACAACACGGCCTGCTCACCGAAGAGGTCGGTCTCGGTCTCGTCCTTGAACGTCGTCTTGATGACGCCCGCGCGGGTGCCACCGATCCCCTTGGCGTACGAGAGTGCGAGCGCCTGGCCCTCGCCCTTGGGATCCTGGTCGACCGCGATCAGACACGGCACACCCTTACCGTCGACGAACTGACGGCGCACCAGGTGGCCGGGGCCCTTCGGGGCAACCATGCCGATGGTGACGTTGGCCGGCGGCTTGATCAGGTCGAAGTGGATGTTCAGGCCGTGACCGAAGAACAGCGCGTTGCCGTCCTCCAGATTGGGCTCGATGTCGTTCTTGAAGATGTCGGCCTGGGCGGTGTCGGGCGCCAGCAACATGATCACGTCGGCCCACTTGGCCACCTCGGCGGGCGTATCCACGTCCAGCCCCTGCTCGGTGACCTTGTCGCGGGACTTCGATCCCTCCTTCAGGCCGACCTTCACCTGCACGCCGGAGTCGCGCAGAGACAGCGAGTGTGCGTGGCCCTGGCTGCCGTAGCCGATGACGCCGACCTTGCGTCCCTGAATGATCGACAGGTCCGCGTCGTCGTCGTAGAACATCTCAACTGGCATTCGTGACTTTCCTTCTCTTTGCTCTTCTACTGATTGGGATTATTTGACGGTGCCGATGCCGCGCGGACCGCGCGACAGGGACACCACACCGGACTGCACGAGCTCGCGGATTCCATACGGCTCCAACACCCTCAGCAGTGCCTCGAGCTTCTCCGGGGTGCCGGTCGCCTCGACGGTCAGCGACTCTGTAGAAACATCAACGACCTTGGCGCGGAATAGATTCACTGCCTCGATGACCTGGCTGCGCGTGGTTGCGTCGGTGCGCACCTTGATGAGCGCCAGCTCTCGAGCGACCGCGTTGTCCTCGTCCTGTTCGACGATCTTGATCACGTTGACCAGCTTGTTGAGCTGCTTGGTGATCTGCTCGAGCGGTGAGTCCTCGACACTCACCACGATCGTCATCCTGGACATGTCCTTCTGCTCGGTCGCACCGACCGCGAGTGACTGAATGTTGAAGCCACGCCGTGAGAACAGCGACGCTACGCGCGCCAGCACGCCGGGCTTGTCCTCGACGAGCACCGAAAGGGTGTGGGTGTTGACGGCCATCAGGCGTGCCCCTCTTCGTTGTCGAACAGCGGGCGGATACCGCGCGCGGCCTGGATCTCGTCATTGCTGGTACCTGCGGCCACCATTGGCCACACCTGCGCGTCCGCGCCGACGATGAAGTCGATGACGACGGGACGGTCGTTGATCTCCCGTGCCTGCTGGATGACGGACTCGACGTCTTCGGCACGCTCACAACGCAATCCGACACAGCCGAGGGCCTCGGCCAGCTTGACGAAGTCCGGGATGCGGTGTGAATGCGTGGCGAGATCGGTTTGGCTGTAGCGCTCCTCGTAGAAGAGCGTCTGCCATTGCCGCACCATGCCCAGATTGCCGTTGTTGATGATCGCGACCTTGATGGGCGCGCCCTCGACGGCACACGTCGCCAGTTCCTGATTGGTCATCTGGAAGCAGCCGTCGCCGTCGATGGCCCACACCTCGGCTTCCGGACGGCCGAACTTGGCCCCCATTGCCGCCGGCACCGCGAAGCCCATGGTGCCGAGGCCGCCTGAGTTCAACCAGGTCTTGGGATTCTCGTACTTGATGAACTGCGCGGCCCACATCTGGTGCTGCCCAACGCCTGCGACGTACACCGCGTCCGGGCCCGCGATCTTGCCCAGGGTCTCGATGACGTACTCGGGCGAGAGGCTGCCGTCGCTCTGCGCGCCGTAGCTCAACGGGTAGGTCGACTGCACGCCGCGCAGATACTCCCACCATTTGTCGGTCTTGATCGATCCGATGCTGCCGTCGCGCCGTAGCACCTCGATCAGGTCGGTGATCACAGCTTTGACGTCGCCGACGATCGGCACGTCGGCGTGGCGGTTCTTACCGATCTCGGCCGGGTCGATGTCGGCGTGGATCACCTTGGCTTCCGGCGCAAAGGAATCCAGCTTGCCGGTCACCCGGTCGTCGAAGCGCGTACCCAACGCGATCAGCAGATCGCTGCGCTGCAGAGCGGCCACCGCGGCCACCGTGCCGTGCATCCCGGGCATGCCCATGTTCTGCGGATGGCTGTCCGGGAACGCGCCGCGGGCCATCAGGGTGGTGACGACCGGGATCCCGGTCAGCTCGGCCAGATTCAGCAGTTCGTCGGTGGCCTCGCCGCGGATCACGCCGCCGCCCACGTACAGGACCGGCCTGCGGGCCGACGCGATCAGTTTGGCGGCCTCACGAACCTGGCGGTTGTGCGGCTTGGTGTTCGGCTTGTAGCCAGGCAGATCGATCTGCGGCGGCCAGCTGAACGTGCACTGCCCCTGCAGCACGTCCTTCGGGATGTCGACGAGCACCGGGCCCGGGCGGCCCGACCGCGCGAGGTGGAACGCCTCGGCCATCACGCGCGCGATGTCGTCGCCGTCGCGGACCAGGAAGTTGTGCTTGGTGATGGGCATCGTGATGCCGGAGATGTCGGCTTCCTGGAACGCGTCCGTGCCGATCAGCGCGCGCCCGACCTGCCCGGTGACCGCGACGACGGGGATCGAGTCCATGTAGGCGTCAGCCAGCGGAGTGACCAGGTTGGTCGCACCCGGACCCGACGTCGCCATGCACACACCGACCTTGCCGGTGGCGTGTGCATAGCCACTCGCGGCGTGGCCGGCCCCCTGCTCGTGACGCACCAGGACATGGCGCAACTTCTGCGAGTCGAAAAGCGGGTCATAGACCGGCAACACGGCACCGCCGGGGATGCCGAAGATGGTGTCGACGTCGAGTTCCTCCAGCGACCGGATTACTGCCTGCGCTCCTGTGAGCTGGTGCGGCGCAATGCGTTTGGACGGCGCCGAGCTGGGCTTGGGTGCGGCATGTGTCCCGTTCGGCGCGGTGTCCGACTGCTCGGGCGGTCGCGTGGTGGGTGCGCTCACGATCTTCTCTCTCTGTTCCTGGTTGTTTCTAGGATCTCAAATCGGTGGTGGGGCAAGAAAAAACCCCCGTCAGCTGGGCTGCTGTACGAGGGTCGCGCGTCGATGCTGTTGGCTATGCCCGGGCGAGGGCTAGCGCGGCATCAACGCGCTTCCCAATTACTACGAGCACTCCCGGGGCCTGCATAACACTTGACGGTAGCCTCCGCACAGGTCAGCGGTCAAATTCCCGGCACCGCCGGGGCGGCCAAATTCCCGGCATCTCGCCCACAGTGCCAAACTGGCCATGTGAGCGCCGACACCGATCCGCAGCCCGTCGTCATCCGGATTTCCCCGATGGCACATTTTGCGGTCGGATTCTTCACGCTGGGCCTGCTGGCGGTGATTCTCGCCGGTCCGCACTGGGTTGCGCTCCTGCTCGTCATCCCGATCCTGCTGTCGATCGCGGTGGTCAGGTACCGCACGATCGCCGACGCCACAACGGTGACCGCTCGGACCCTGCTGGACAGCCAGACCGTCGGCTGGGATGACATCGACGGCCTGCGGTTCGGCAGGTCGTCCTGGGCGACCGCGCAGCTCAAAGACGGCGGCGAACTCCGACTCCCCGCGGTGACCTTCGCGACGTTGCCGCAGCTCACCGAGGTGAGCGCGGGCCGGGTGCCCAACCCCTACGCGTAACGCGCTAACCCAGCGGATTGCCGCCGTTGAGCAGCACCCAGGCCGCCACACCGACGCCGACCGCAAGCAGCAACGCGATGAACGAGCCGACAAAGGGGCGTCGGGCCCAGCCGCGTCCGGCGTCGAGACCGTACCGGCCGGGACCGGTCAGGATGAGCGCCGCCACTGCGCCCGCCAGGAACACCTTGTATTCGTGGCCATCGGTGAGGAACAACGCGAGCCTGGCCTCTTCGTGGGCTGCCATCGCCTCGGCGAGCAGGCCGGTCACCAGGTATGCCAGCGCGCCGGCCGCCGCCACCGGGGTGAACAGACCGAGCATCAACAGCAGGCCCGCGGCGATCTGACCAAAGGTCGTGACGTAGGTCAGGATGTCGGCGTATTTGAAGCCCATCGTGCTCAACGAATCGCCCCAGCCGTCCAGGCCGGGGCCGTCGAACAAACCGAAGGCCTTCTGCAGTCCGTGCGCGATCAGGATCGCGCCGATTCCGAGGCGCAAGAAGAGAAGACCGAGATCCTGGGTGCCGCGGCGGTCATCGCCCCGGGTGTGAGCGTCGATATCCGGCCCGTACTCGGCCGGTTCTGCGCCATACAAGGAATGCCGACCGCCCGGCTGGACGTACGGCAGCGGTTCGGGCTCGTTGAGCAGCCCGAAGCCGCCGGCGGTTTCGGAAGAAGACCGGCCGGAGTCGTACGGCGGGATCGCCGTCGTTTCGAAGTCGCCGGCGTAATTCGCGGACGGAAGATCGTCCTCGGGGTCGACCAGGCTCGCCGTCATGGGGCGCCCGGCCGCGTCGTCGGGCCGCTGCCACGCGCTTGGGTCGTGGGGTTGACTGGTCACGGCCCCCAGCGTAAGGGCTATTCACCTGTGATCCGAGGATTGGCGCGGCGCTTTCGGGCGACCATTTCGCGGGCCCTTTCCGCGTACGGCGCAAGCATGTGCGTGGCGCGCACCACCGAACGATCCGTAATCTGGCTCGCATGAGACTGCGCCGGCCGATGCGGGCTGTGTTCGCCGTGGTGTGTGCGGCGTTGCTGGTGGCGTCGGGCTGCGCGCGATTCGACGATGCGCAGTCGCAACCGTTCACGACCGAGCCGGAACTGAAGCCCGGGCCGTCGTCGAAGCCGCCGCCACCTCCGCCGCTGCCGCCCAAGCCGTTCCCCAAGGAATGCCCGGCGCCCGGCGTCATGCAGGGCTGCCTGGAAAGCACGAGCGGCCTCATCATGCTGCCCGACAGCCAGTCCGCGCTGGTGGGCGAACGCACGACCGGCGCGGTCAAAGAGGTGTCGGTGCGCGCCGAACCGAAGGTCAAAGTCGTCCTGCCCGTCGACGGGTCCGGTGACGGCGGGCTCATGGACATCGTCTTGTCACCGACGTACGCCCAGGACCGGCTGATGTACGCCTACGTCAGCACCCCGACCGACAACCGGGTCATCCGCATCGCCGACGGCGACATTCCCAAGCCGATCCTGACCGGCATCCCCAAAGGCGCGACCGGTAACACCGGGTCGCTGATCTTCACCAGCCCGACCACCCTGCTGGTACAGACGGGCGACGCCGGTGACCCCGCTCAGGCCGGTGATCCTCGCTCACTGGCCGGCAAGTTGTTGCGGATCGAGCAGCCGACGACGGTCGACCAGGCGCCGACGACGACGGCGCTGTCCGGTATGGGCGCCGGCGGCGGGGTGTGCATCGACCCGTCGGACGAGTCGCTGTACGTCACCGATCGCACACCGACCGGTGATCGCCTACAGAAGATCGCCAAGGACTCCAAGGTGTCGACCGTATGGACGTGGCCCGACCGCCCGGGCGTCGCCGGGTGTGCGGCACTGGACGGCACCGTGCTGGTGAACCTCGTCAACACCAAACAGTCCGTCGCCGTTCGCATGGCACCGGACACGGGCGCGGTCACCGGCGATCCCGAGGTGGTGCGTCAGGACCAGCACGGCCATGCGTGGGCGATGGCTGTTTCGCCCGACGGCAACGTCTGGGGCGCGACCATCAACAAGACGGCCGGTGATGCCGAGAAGCTCGACGACGTCGTCTTCCCGCTGTTCCCGCAGGGCGGCGGCTTCCCGCGCAAGAACGAGGACGCTACGTAAACATCGCTGGGGCACTTCGGTTTTCGCTGCAGCGCCGAACAGCGAGCCGTTGCGCTTCAGGCCTCGACAAGGCGTAGTCCAACGATGCCGACGACGATGATCGACAGGAACAACACCCGCGCCACACTGACGGTCTCACAGAACAGGACCATGCCTGCCACCGCAACACCGACCGCGCCGATCCCGACCCACACGGCGTAGCCGGTACCCGCAGGCAACTGCCGAAGCGCCACCGCGAGCAGAGTGAAGCTGAGCACAGCTCCGCCGACACCGATGACACTCGGCCACAGTCGGCTGAGGCCGTCGGATTGTTTGAGCGCGGTGGCCCAGACGATTTCGAGCAGGCCCGCGCAGACGAGAATCACCCATGCCATGGTCAGGCGTTCGTGCCGCCGTCGACGGTGAGCACTGCTCCGGTGATGTATGACGCGGCGGGACTTGCCAAAAACGCGACAGAGTCGGCGATCTCGCGCGCATCGGCGTACCGGCCGAGGGCGGCCGCCGCACGCTGCTCATCGGCCGTGTGTCCGTCGACGGGATTCATGTCGGTATCGGTCGAGCCAGGTTGGACGACATTCACTGTGATCCCCCGCTCGCCGACATCACGGGCGAGTCCCTTGGTGAAGCCGATGAGAGCGGACTTGCTCATCGCGTACAGCGCGATGCCCGGATACGGCACGCGCTGCGCGAGATTGCTTCCGATGCTGATGATCCGGCCGCCGGCCGACATGTGTCGCACCGCGGCCTGGCTCGCCAGATACACCGCGCGGACGTGAATGGCGAGGGTGCGGTCGACGTCCTCGGCCGGCACGTCGTCGATGACTCCGAACGGGTAGATGCCCGCATTGTTGACGAGGATGTCCAGCCCACCCAGCTCGTCGGCGGTCTGCTGGACCGCGGTCACCACCTCGTCGGCGGCGGCGCTGTCGGCCTTGACGGCGAACCCTCGGCGGCCGTGGGCGCGGATGCGGTCAACAACCTCGTCGGCCCGCTCCTTGGACTGGGCATAGGTGATGGCCACGTCTGAGCCCTGCTCGGCCAGTCGCTCGGCGATGGCCGCCCCAATCCCCCTGCTGCCGCCGGTCACCAACGCAACGCTCGATTCAGACATCCAATCCTCCTTTTTGTGTCGTTCGATACAAAATTAAATGCGGAGGCTACACTTGTCAACGGATTCTTTGTCGTTCGATACATAAAGGGAGGTGGCGCATGGCGACGCGTGGGAGACCCCGCGCCTTCGACCGCGACGAGGCCCTGCGGCGCGCCATGGAGGTGTTCTGGGAGCACGGCTACGAAGCCACCTCGATGAGCCACCTCACGGCGGCGATGGGCATCAGTTCCCCCAGCCTCTATGCGGCGTTCGGCTCCAAGGAGGAGCTTTTCCGCGAGGCGGTCGCCTATTACAACGACACCTTGGGCGCGACGGCCGCCGCCGAGCTTCGGGAGCGACCGACTGCGCGGGAGGCGATCTCGGCGGTGCTGCGCCACCACGCGGTCGTCTTCTGCGACCCCGACAATCCCCGAGGATGCATGATCGTGCTCGCGGCGACCACGTCCGGCGACGACACCCGGTCAGTCCACGAGTATCTCGCGCAGTGGCGAATGGCCCTCGAGACCGACTTTCGCGAACGCGTCGAACGCGGGATCGCCGAGGGTGACGTACCGGCCGGCGCCGACGCCGCCGCGATAGCCGCGTTCTACAACACGGTGAACCACGGGATGGCGATTCAGGCTCGCGACGGCGCCGATGTAAAGAAGTTGTCGTCGATAGCCGAGGGCGCGATCGCGGCGTGGGACGGACTGGTCGGGCAGGTGGCCTAACTGCAGGCGGCGAGCACCAATTCGCGTACGCGGGCCGCGTCGGCTTGGCCCTTGGTCGCCTTCATCACCGCGCCGACGATGGCGCCGGCGGCCTGCACCTTGCCGCCGCGAATCTTTTCCGCGACATCGGGATTGGCAGCCAGGGCCTCGTCGACGGCAGCCTGGATCAGCGAGTCGTCGCGCACGACGGCGAGTCCCCGATCGGTCATCACCTGTTCGGGCTCACCTTCGCCGGCCAAGACGCCCTCGACGACCTGGCGCGCCAGCTTGTTCGACAGCTTGCCCTCGTCGACGAGCTTCACCACCGCGGCGACCTGCGCCGGGGTGATCGGGAGCGCCTCGAGTTCCACTCCCGCTTCATTGGCCTTCTGCACCAGGAAGTTTCCCCACCAAGCGCGCGCGGTATCACTGGTAGCGCCGTGTTCGACGGTTGCGGCAATCAGGTCGAGAGCTCCGATGTTCACCAGATCGCGCATCACCTCGTCGGAGATGCCCCAGTCCTGCTGAATCCGATTGCGGGTCAACCACGGTAGCTCGGGAATGGTGCCCCGCAGCCGTTCGACGAGTTCTGCGCTCGGTGCGACCGGTTCGAGGTCGGGCTCGGGGAAATACCGGTAGTCCTGTGCGGTCTCCTTACTGCGACCGGCGGTCGTGTAACCGTCTTCGTGGAAGTGGCGAGTCTCCTGAGTGATCTTGCCGCCCGCCTCGAGAATTGCTGCCTGACGACGCATCTCGTACCGGACGGCGACCTCCACGCTCTTGAGCGAGTTCACGTTCTTGGTTTCGGTGCGTGTGCCGAACTCGGTGGCACCCTTGGGCTTCAGCGACAGGTTGGAGTCGCAACGCATCGAGCCCTGGTCCATCCGTACGTCGGAAACTCCCAAGGCGCGCAACAGATCTCGCAGCGCGGTTACATACGCCTTGGCGATCTCCGGCGCGCGTTCGCCGGTGCCCTCGATTGGCTTGGTGACGATCTCGATCAGCGGCACACCGGCGCGGTTATAGTCGAGCAGCGACGTGGTCGCACCCTCGATGCGGCCGGTGTCGCTGCCGAGGTGTGTCAGCTTGCCGGTGTCTTCCTCCATGTGCGCGCGTTCGATCTCCACGCGCCAGGTGGTCTCGTCCTCGAGCGGCACGTCGAGGTAGCCGTTGACGGCGATCGGCTCGTCGTACTGGCTGATCTGGTAGTTCTTCGGCTGGTCCGGGTAGAAGTAGTTCTTCCTGGCGAAGCGGCCCCAGGGGGCGATATCGCAGTTCAGTGCCAGTCCGATCCGGATGGCCGACTCGACCGCGGACTGGTTGAGCACCGGCAATGAACCGGGCAGGCCCAGGCACACGGGGCACACCTGCGTGTTGGGTTCGCCGCCGAATTCGTTGGTGCACCCGCAGAACATCTTGGTGGCGGTGGAGAGTTCGACGTGGACTTCCATGCCCATCACGGGGTCGTAGCGGGCAATGACCTCGTCGTAGTCGAGAAGCTCAGCGGCGGCGACAGTCATGACTCCGATCTTAGTGAGAGGACTCAGCCGAAGAACTCGGCGGCGTCGTCGTAGCGGCTCTGCGGCACCAGCTTGAGCTGACGCACCGCGTCGGCGAGCGGCACCCGACCGATCTCCTGACCGCGCAGCGACACCATCATCCCGTACTCGCCCGCGTGCGCGGCGTCGGCGGCGTTGACCCCAAAACGGGTCGCCAAGATTCGGTCGTACGGGGTCGGGGTGCCGCCGCGCTGGACGTGGCCGAGCACGGTGACCCGCACTTCCTTGTTGATCCGCTTCTCGACCTCGACGGCGAGCTGCTGCGCGATACCGGTGAACTTCTCGTGGCCGAACTCGTCGATTCCGCCCTCGCGCAACCGCATTGTGCCCTCAGCCGGCTTGGCCCCTTCGGCCACCACACAGATGAAGTGGGCGTCGCCGCGGACAAACCGCTGCTTGATCAGCCGGCACACCTCATCGACGTCGAAAGGCTGCTCGGGGATCAGCGTCATGTGCGCCCCGGACGCCAGACCCGCGTTCAACGCAATCCAGCCGGCGTGGCGGCCCATCACCTCGACAAGCATCACCCGCTGATGCGATTCCGCCGTGCTGTGCAGCCTGTCGATGGCCTCACTGGCCACACCGAGTGCGGTGTCGTGACCGAACGTCACATCGGTGCAATCGATGTCGTTGTCGATGGTCTTGGGCACCCCGACCACGGGGACGTTCTCCTCCGACAGCCAGTGCGCGGCGGTCAGCGTGCCCTCGCCGCCGATGGGGATGAGCACGTCGATCCCGTTGTCGTCGAGCGTCTGCTTGATCTGATCGAGCCCGGCGCGCAGCTTGTCGGGATGCACCCGGGCGGTGCCCAGCATGGTGCCGCCTTTGGCCAGCAGCCGGTCATTGCGATCGTCGTTGGCCAGCTGAATGCGGCGGTCCTCGAGGAGGCCGCGCCAGCCGTCCAGAAAGCCGACGACCTTGGAGCCGTAGCGCACGTCGCAGGTGCGGACCACGGCGCGGATCACCGCGTTCAGGCCGGGACAGTCTCCTCCGCCAGTGAGTACTCCGATGCGCATCTGTCCATCCTGCCCCGTCAGAGCGCCGTTGGCAGCGGACCTCGCGCAACTTCATAGGCCGCTCCGACCCGATACAACCTGTCATCACCCAGCGCGGGCGCCATGATCTGCAGCCCGACCGGCAGGTTGTCGTCGGCCGACAGGCCAGAAGGCACCGACATACCGCAGTGACCCGCCAGGTTCAGCGGCAGCGTGCACAGGTCGAACAGGTACATCGCCAGCGGATCGTCGACCTTCTCCCCGATGCGAAACGCCGTGGAAGGAGTGGCCGGGGTCACCAGCACGTCGACCTTCTGGTAGGCCTCGTCGAGGTCACGCGCGATCAGCGTGCGCACCTTCTGCGCCTGGTTGTAATAGGCGTCGTAATAGCCCGCCGACAGTGCGTAGGTGCCAATCATGATGCGGCGCTTAACTTCTGGACCGAACCCGGCGGCCCGCGTCATCGCCATCACTTCCTCGGCGCTGCGCGTACCGTCGTCGCCGATGCGTAGTCCGTACCGCATTGCATCGAACCGCGCCAGATTCGACGACACCTCCGACGGCAGGATCAGGTAGTAGGCAGGCAGTGAATAGTCGAAGTGCGGGCAGTCGACCTCGCTGATCTCGGCGCCCAGCGCGGTCAGTTGTTCGACGGCGGCGTCGAATGATGCCAGCACGCCCTCCTGATACCCGTCGCCGCGCAACTGCTTCACCACACCGATCCGGAGGCCCTTGAGGTCGCCAGCCGCACCGGCCCTTGCCGCCGCAACGACATCGGGCACCGCGGCGTCCACCGACGTCGAGTCCTTCGGGTCGTGTCCGGCGATCACCTCGTGCAGCAGCGCGGTGTCCAGCACCGTCCGGGCGCACGGCCCACCCTGGTCCAGCGACGATGCGCAGGCGATGAGTCCGTAGCGCGAGACCGTGCCGTAGGTCGGTTTCACCCCGACCGTCGCGGTCAGCGCCGCAGGCTGACGGATCGATCCGCCGGTGTCGGACCCGATGGCCAGCGGCGCCTGGAACGCCGCCAACGCCGCGGCGCTGCCGCCGCCCGAACCGCCGGGCACCCGGTCGGTGTTCCAGGGGTTGCGGGTCGGACCGTAGGCGGAGTTCTCGGTCGAACTGCCCATCGCGAACTCGTCCATGTTGGTCTTGCCCAGGATCGGGATGCCTGCCGCCCGCAGCCGCGCGGTGACCGTCGCGTCGTACGGCGATGTCCAGCCTTCGAGGATCTTCGACCCGCAGGTCGTCGGCATATCGGTGGTGGTGAAGACGTCCTTGAGCGCCAGCGGCACACCGGCCAGAGGTGACGGCAGCGTCTCGCCCGCCGCGACCAGGTCGTCGATCCGCGATGCCTCGGCCAGCACCTTCTCCTCGGCCACATGCAGGAAGGCGTGGTAGTCGCCGTCGGTCGCGGCGATCTGATCCAGGCAGGCGCGCGTCGCCTCGGTGGACGACACCTCCTTGGCCGCGATCTTGGCGCCCAGCGTGGCGGCGTCGAGCCGAACGATGTCCGAACTCATGCCGGTCATTCCGATTCCCCCAGGATTCGCGGGACGGCGAACCGGCCGTCGACCGCATTGGGCGCCTCGGCCAGCGCTTCGTCCTGGGTCAGGCACGGTTCGACGTGGTCGGGACGGAACACGTTGACGTCTTTGAGCGGATTGCCGGTCGGGTCGACGCCGGCGACATCGACGGCCTGAATCTGGCTGACGTGGCTGAGGATGGCGTCCAGCTGTCCGGCGAAACTGTCCAACTCGTCCTCGGCCAGCGCGAGGCGGGCCAGGCGCGCCAGGTGGGCTACCTCGTCTCGAGAGATCTGCGACACGACTCCGAAGCCTAGTCAGCCAGGCGTCCGTGCTGCCGAGCACTGTCCTCCAACCGCAACTGCTCCGCACGCAGCAGGCGACTGACGTTGCGGAGGTCGCGGATCTGTTGTTCCACGCGTGCGCGTTTGTCGGCGACGAGCCGGGCGCCGTCAGCGCAGTCGATGCCGCGGGCGCGCAGGCTTTCGAGCACCTCACGAATCTCGGCAAGGCTGAAGCCGAGCGACTGCATGCCGCGAAGCAACTTGACCTGCTTGGTCAGCGACTGCGGGTAGTCCCGGTAGTTGTTGTGCCCTCGCGGAATCTCGCCGAGCAACCCCTCGCGTTCGTAGTAGCGCAACGCGTGCCGCCCCACACCTGTTGCGGCCTCTAAATCGCTGATACGCATCACAACTCGCTTGACTGTAGACCTAACTCGACACTTTAACATCCGACCACCGACGACGAAGGAGCGTGAGATGCATCTACTGGCCGATGCGGCTGTCGACATCGCGTGCACGGACGCGCAAGCATTCGACTACGCCTGCGACCTCGAGAATTTCGCGGAGTGGTTTCCCGGTGTCATCGAGATCGTCGCACACAACGACGTGGCGTTCGCCGAGCGTGGACGCGAGTATCGCGAGACAGTCGATGTGCCGCTGCGCGGCCGTCGATCGGTGGTGATTCGAGTCGTCGAGGCCGAGGCGCCGAATCGGCTCGTCACCGATGGTGACCTTTCGATCGTGATGCCTCGGATGGAAATGCACATCAACCAGTCATCGCCCCAGGTGTGCACGGTGCGATGGCGCATGCTCAGCCGCAACCGCAACGCCCTCGCCCGTCTGCTGGTGCTGCCGATTGCGCGCATCGTGATGACCAAGCGCGCCGTCACGGGCCTGCACCGGCTCAAGGGACGCCTCGAAGGCGCTCGCTGCGACGATCATCGGTAAGCCGCTGAGCTGGCCAGACGCCGGTAAACAGCCGCAACGGGGCCAGATACCGGAATGCTGACCGGCAGGCGCTGTGCAACAGTGTTGCGCGTGCCTTCGTATCTGCTGCGGGTCCAGCTCGAGGACCGACCGGGCAGCCTCGGCTCGTTAGCCGTCGCGCTCGGCTCCGTGGGCGCCGACATCCTGTCGCTCGACGTCGTCGAACGCGGCACCGGCTACGCCGTCGACGATCTGGTGGTCGATCTGCCCCCCGGCGCGATGCCCGACATGCTGATCACCGCCGCCGAGCAGATCAAGGGCGTCTACGTCGACGCCATTCGGCCGCACACTGGCCTGCTGGAAGCGCATCGCGAACTCGAACTCATCGACCACGTCGCCGCCGCACCCGCGAAGGACAGGCTGCAGGTGCTCGCGGATGAAGCGCCGCACGTTCTGCGGGTCGGTTGGTGCACCGTGGTCGAACTGACCGAGTCCGGCCCGAAGCGTATCGTCGGCAGCCACGGGGCTCCCGAGACACAGGCCGCCGAAACCCCTTGGCTGCCAATCGAACGCGCCGAATCGCTGGACGGCGGCGCCCAGTGGGTGCCCCAGATCTGGCGTGACATGGACACGACGCTGGCGGCAGCACCGCTCGGCAACTCCACCACCGCCGTCGTGCTCGGCCGGCCCGGCGGTCCGCAGTTCCGCCCGTCTGAGGTGGCGCGGCTGGGCTACCTCGCCGGGATCGTCGCGACGATTCTTCGCTGAGTCAGGCTCCCGCGGGCACCGGGTAACGGTCGTTGACGTCAGCGTTGCTGTCCTTGCGCGCACAGTGGGCGCAGCAGAAGATCGCGTCGGGTGTCTCGATGCCGTGGCCCAGAATTCGGCACCCGCAGTGCGCGCACTCCGGCGCCAATTGCGCCGCAGCACACTCGATACTGTCGAAAGTCGCGCTCTTATCGTCGCCCCAGGTCACGGTGAACGCTTTGTCGTAGTCATTGCCACAGGTGTCGCAGATCGCCATCACTAACTCCTTCGCAGTCACCGGTCGGGTGCCCGGTGCCGCGCGGCAACAAACGCGTACGTCCTAGACGCCGTCGGGTCCGTTCTCCAGCAGCCGGGTGAAGCCGTCTTCGTCGAGAACCGGGACGCCGAGTTCGACGGCCTTGTCGAATTTCGAGCCGGGTGAATCGCCGGCGACGACGTACGCGGTCTTCTTCGACACCGAGCTGGCGGCCTTTCCGCCGCGCGCGACGATGGCCTCCTTCGCGTCGTCACGGGAGTATCCCGTCAGCGAGCCGGTGACGACGATCGACAGCCCCTCGAGCGTGCGTTTGATGCTGGTATCGCGTTCGTCGGCCATTCGAACACCGGCCGCGCGCCATTTGTCGACTATCGCGCGGTGCCAGTCGAGGGTGAACCATTCTGTGACCGCGGCGGCGATCGTCGGGCCCACGCCCTCGACGACCGACAGCTCATCCTCCGACGCGGCCATGATCGCGTCCAGGGTGCCGTATTCGGTGGCCAGCGCCCGGGCGGCGGTCGGACCGACGTGCCGAATCGACAGCGCAACCAGCACCCGCCACAGCGGTTTCGCTTTCGCCTCATGCAGATTCACCAGTAACCGCTTGCCGTTGGCCGACAGATTGCCGTCCTTGGTCTTGAACAGGTCCGTACGCAACAGATCCGAGCTGTCGATGGTGAACAGGTCACCTTCGTCCGTGATGACGCCGGCCTGCAAGAGCGCGACGGCCGCCTCGTAGCCCAGACCCTCGATGTCGAACGCGCCACGACCCGCGACGTGAAACACGCGTTCCCGCAGCTGCGCAGGACACGATCGCGTGTTGGGGCAACGGATGTCGGCGTCGCCTTCTTTGGCGGGCGCGAGGGTGGTGCCGCATTCGGGACACTCAGTTGGCATGACGAATTCGCGCTCGGAGCCGTCACGCAGATCGACGACGGGTCCCAGCACTTCCGGAATCACGTCGCCCGCCTTGCGGATCACCACGGTGTCGCCGATCAGCACACCCTTGCGGACAACCTCCGACGCATTGTGCAACGTGGCTTGGCTGACGGTGGAACCCGCAACCTTGACGGGCTCCATGAACGCGAACGGCGTGACGCGGCCGGTGCGCCCCACGTTGACCTTGATGTCGAGCAGCTTGGTGGTCGCCTCTTCGGGTGGGTACTTGTAGGCAATCGCCCACCGCGGGGCGCGGGAGGTGGAACCGAGCCGCCGCTGCAGCGCGATATCGTCGACTTTGACCACCACACCGTCGATTTCGTGCTCGACGTCGTGCCGGCGCTCGCCCCAGTACGCGATGTGCTCGGTGACGGCGTCGATGCCCGTGACCTTCGCGGTGTGGGTGGACACCGGTAGCCCCCAATCCCCCAGCGCGCGATAGGCGTCGTGCAAAGTCTTGGGTCTGAAGCCCTCGGCGTGGCCGAGGCCGTGGCAGATCATCCGCAGCCTGCGGCGCGCGGTAACCGCCGGGTTCTTTTGGCGCAGCGAACCGGCGGCGCTGTTTCGGGGATTGGCGAACGGCGGCTTGCCCTCGGCGACGAGCCCGGCGTTGAGGTCTTCGAAGTCGGCGACGCGGAAGAACACCTCACCGCGGACCTCGAGAACCTTCGGCACCGGGAATTCCTTGGTGCCGGTGAGCTTTTCGGGGATGTCGTCGATGGTCCGCGCATTCAGAGTGACGTCTTCGCCGGTGCGGCCGTCGCCGCGGGTGGCCGCGCGATCCAAGCGCCCGTCGCGATACACCAGCGCCAGGGCGACGCCGTCGATCTTGAGCTCGCAGAGGTAATGCGCGTCGTCACCGATTTCCCCCTTGGTGCGGGCTGCCCACGCCGCAAGCTCGTCAGGGGTGAACACGTTGTCCAGAGACAGCATCCGCTCGAGGTGATCGGCGGAGGTGAAGTCGGTGGCGAAGCCGGCGCCACCGACCAGTTGGGTCGGCGAGTCAGGGGTTCGCAGCTCGGGATGCTCGTCCTCGAGCGTCTGCAGTTCACGTAGCAGCTCGTCGAACTCAGCGTCGGAGATGACCGGGGCGTCGCGGACGTAATAGCGGAACTGATGACCCCGCACCTCGTCGGCCAGCTCCTGCCAGCGGCGGCGCAGGTCGGCCTCGGGGGCATCTTCTGACTGTTCGGCCAGGGTGATCTTCGGGTCAGGGGTCGCCTTCGGGCTCACTCTCGCAGGCTAGCCGAGCGCTCAGACATCGCCCCGGACACGTCGTCGGGGGCAGATACCCTGACCGCATGCCACATCCGGTGATGTTCCGCGACGACGACCCGGCGCTGGCCAAGGTGCGCACGATCGCGCTCGAATTCCCCGAGGCGTACGAAAAGGTGTCGCACGGCCGGCCGTCGTTCTTCGTCACGAAGATGTTCTTGATGTACGGCGGCAGCGTCAAACCGGCGACGAAGGGTGCCGGCTATGTCCAGTACCCGCAGTCGATCTTGGTCAAGGTCGACGAGAGCGACCGTCGCGCGCTCGAGGCCGATCATCGGTTCTTCTTCCCCGCTTACCTGGGCCCGGCAGGCTGGCTGGGCCTGAATCTCGCGGCGACGAAGAAACCCGATTGGCGGGAGGTCACCGAGCTGATCGACGCGTCGTATCGGTTGACCGCACCCAAGAAGCTCGTCGCTCGACTCGACGAAGCTTGACCCGCGACCGGCCGGTCATGGTTCGATCAGGGCCATGAGCTTCGCGAGCCCATTCCCCGAAGTCGATATCCCATCCTCCAGCGTCTACGAATTCCTGTTCGACCGCATCGCCGAGGAAGACCTCGACCAGATCGCCCTCGTCGATGCGAAGTCGGGTCGGGAAACCACCTACCGCGAAATGATCGCGCGTGTCGACGCGTTCGCCGGTGCGCTGACCGGGCGCGGTATCGGCGTCGGGGATGTCGTCGGGCTGCTGTCTCCGAACAGTTCAGGATTCGCCGTCGCGTTCCACGGCATCCTGCGCTCGGGTGCCACCGCCACGACCATCAACGCGCTGTTCACCGCCAAGGACATCGCCAAGCAGCTGACCGATTCGAACGCCAAGATGCTGGTGACGGTCACACCGCTGCTGGCCCAGGCGAAGGAAGCGGCCGCGGCGGTCGGGTTGGCCGACAGCGATCTCGTCGTGCTGGACGGTGAGGGCCATGAGATCGCCGGCCATCCCAACGCCGCCGATCTGATGAAGCCGGGTCTGCCGGCACCTGACGTCAGCTTCGCCCCGTCCTCCCATCTTGCGGTGCTGCCGTACAGCTCGGGCACGACCGGAAACCCCAAGGGCGTGATGCTGACTCACCGCAACCTGGTGGCCAACGTCGCGCAGATCCGACCGCTGCACGGCATGGTCGCCGACGATGTGGTGATCGCCGTGCTGCCCTTCTTCCACATCTACGGAATGACGGTGTTGCTCAACGCCGCCCTGCACGCCCGCGCACGCCTGGTCATCATGCCGAGTTTCGATCTGACCGAATTCCTGGCGAACATCGCGAACCACAAGTGCACGATCGCGTTCATCGCGCCGCCGGTCGCCGTCGCGCTGGCCAAGCATCCGCTGATCGACGATTACGACCTCGGCTCGCTGAAAGTCGTCATGTCGGGCGCCGCCCCGCTGGACGCCGATCTCGGCCAGTCGGTCGCCGACCGATTGGGATGTCGCGTCGTTCAGGGCTACGGGATGAGCGAGCTGAGCCCCGTCAGCCACATCACCCCGTTCGACGCGGGCGCGCATGACGTGAAGGGCGCCGCGCCGTTGAGCTCGGTGGGGTGGACGGTGTCCAACGCCGCGTCCAGAATCATCAACCCCGAGACGGGCGATGAAATCGAGGTCCCCACAGAGGGTCTCAGTGAGACGGGCGAACTCTGGTTCAAGGGGCCGAACGTGATGGCGGGCTACCTGAACAACGACTCGGCCACCAAGGAGACGATCGATGACAACGGCTGGCTGCACACCGGCGACCTCGCCCAGGTCGATGCCAACGGCTGCGTGTACATCGTCGACCGGCTCAAGGAACTGATCAAGTACAAGGGCTACCAGGTGCCCCCCGCCGAACTCGAAGCTGTGCTGCTCAGCCATCCCGGGATCGCCGACGCGGCGGTCATCGGAGTTGTCGACGCCGAAGGCGAAGAGGTGCCAAAGGCTTTCGTGGTCAAGCAGGCCGAGCAGGAGCTGAGCGCGGACGAGGTGATGGAGTTCGTCGCCGGTCAGGTGGCGCCGTACAAGAAGGTCCGCCAGGTGGAGTTCATCGAGACGATACCGAAATCCGCGTCAGGCAAGATCCTGCGTAAGGATCTACGAAGGACGTAGTCTCTCCGCCGCGTGCGCGGCGCGTGCCTGCCGGTAGCCGAGGACAGCACCTGCGGCCGGGATGAGCAGGAGCCCGGCGACCCCCCACAGCGGGTCCGACCAGTCGGCCGGTCGGGGTTCACCCATTTGTTGTGTCAGCACGGGCGCAGCCGGAATCCGGCCCACCCATGACGGCGCGGGCGCCGGCGCGGGGGCCGGGGGCGGAGGTGGCGGCGGCGCCGCAGGCGCCGGTTCGGCCACCGGGGCCCGCCATGGCGGTTCGGAATCACGCTGCTGCGTGCCGGGTGTGCGGCCATTGCCGAAGGTCACGCGGGGAGGATCGAACCGCGCGCTCGGTACACCGGCGCGATCCATTCCGGACCCACCGGGTGTGCGCCCCGCGCCGACACCGCCGAACACGCTTGCGCCGCCTTCGGCCGAACGCGATGCTGCGCCGTCGTTGCCCGAGCCCGCGGCCAGACTCGGCGCCAACTCGGCGACGTCGGCACCGTCGATACGGCCTGAGCCGAACCGGGCCTCCGGCCTCTCGACACCACCCTGGTCGCCGTCACCGTCGCCCTTGCCGACGCGGTCTCCATCGCCGCGGTCTGACCCACCGCGTCCGTTGCCGTCGCCGTTGCTACGGTCGACACTGTTGTCGCGATCGGATTGCGGGCCGCCCGGGTCCGCGACAGCCACCGTGGCGGTCCCGCCTAGCAGGAGAAACGCCGCGATCACCCCGGCACATGCGGTGAGACGCGGGCTGAGTCGGGCCACAATTTCTCCTGCGAGTGGCAAATATGAATCGACTATGAATCGACGTTGTCGTCGGTGCATTGTTGCACGCGGCGGGCGTGCGTTGCGGATCTGGTCGGCGATCGTGCGAAGAACGTGACGCAGGCCGCTATTTATCGTCGACGAAAGTTCGCAATCGGTCAATTGCTTTGTCCCATCGTTGCGACAACGCATTCAGATATTCGCTGGCATCGGCAAGGGGCTTCGGTTCCATCTGCCAGATTCGTTCCCTACCGTGACGCCGACTGCTCACCAAGCCCACCGTCTCCAGGAGCAACAGATGCTTGGTCGCCGCCTGTCGGCTAACAGATACCACCGTGGTGACTTCGGTCGTCGAGCACGGCCCGCCGTCGCACAGACGGGTGATGATGCGCAGGCGGTTCGGGTCGCCCAAGGCGTCGAACAACGGCGCCCTGGCGACGACCGACGTACTCATACCTTCTCGCTGAGGGCCAGGTACTTGCGGACCAATTCGGTCTGCGCCGACCAGCCTTCGCTGTTGCCCTCGAACGCCGACTGCCTGCGCTCAGCGGGGATGGCGTCGAAACCGGATTCGACGATGCGCAGCAGCACTCCGTCGACGGTGTCTTCGAGGGTGAACTCGACCAGAGTCGTCGGCTCGTCCGCGTAGTCGGCGCCGTCCTCGACCCCGAACGGATGCCAACGGAATGCGAGCCGTCGTTGCGGTTCTACCGCGACGATGTGCCAGGGGTCCGCCTTTCCGGCGTGTGGCTGCTGCGCCTTGGCGACATCCTCGTCGACCGTCGTCGGGGTGATCGTCCCCATCACCGAGGTGCCCGGCTCGAACGGTCCGTCGAAGCGCACACCGAACCACCTGCCGAACTCGTCGGCGTCGCTGATTGCGCGCCAGACTCGGTCCAGCGGGGCTTTCAACAGAACTTCCTTCTCGATCCGATCTGGATTCATGTGCAACCTCCTGGTTGCTTGTCACGGTAGCGACGACCGCGTCGACATGCAACCTTTGAGTTGCTTGTCTTAGATCGCGTCCGGATCCTCGGCGAACGCATCGGCCGCCTTCTGCGCGAGTTCGATGGCGATCCGGGCCCATTCCGGGGTGGCCCCCGCCAGCCCGCACGCGGGCGTCACGCCGATCCGCTCACGCAGCACCGACCGTGGGAAACCGAGTCGGTCGGTGACGGTGACCGCTGCCCTGGCGATTTCTTCGATCGTCGGGCGTGTGGCGGGCGCGGTCGACGGCACAGCCCCGAGCAGAACGGTGCGTCCGCTTTCGACGAACTCGCCGATGCCGTCGAGGTCGCCAGCGGAGAGTGTGGACGCATCGACCGAGACCGCATGGACAGCGCTGCGCTGCAACAGCTTCCACGGCAGATCGGCAGCGCAACTGTGCAACACCACCTCGGCGCCCGTGGTCGCGATGCAGTCGTCGATCAGCCCGATCGCGATGGGTTCATCGACCGGATGCACGGGCGACAGACTGGTCACCCCGGTGAGACGGCCGAGCAGCGCTGCGGGCAACAGCGGCTCGTCGAACTGCACCACCACCGTGGTGTCCAACCGTCTGGCGACCTCGGCCCGATGCTGCGCCACGCCCTCCCCTAGCGAGGCGGCCAGGTCGCGCACCGCGCCCGCGTCGGTGATGGCGCGATGTCCACCGGAAAGCTCAAGCTGCGCCGCCAATGTGATGGGGCCCGGGGCTTGAATTTTGACGATGCGGTTGCCGCCCCGCAGACCGGCGTTCTCCCACGCCTCCTCCAGCGCGTCGAGGTCCTCGTTGAGCAGGCTGACGGCGCGGCGTACCACCGAGCTACGGCCAGGGGCGATCCGGTAACCGCGCGGCACGGTGTCGATCCCGATATCGACCAGCAGTGCACCGGCCCGACCGATGATGTCTGCACCAACGCCGCGGTCGGGCAGCTCTACGAGATGCGGCAGGGTGTGCAATTCGCCGACGACGATTTCTGCGGCCTGGCGGGGCGATGTGCCCGGCCATGATCCGATGCCGGTGGCGGCGGCGAAAACACTCACTCGGTGAACAGTATTCGATGGGGCTAGTCTCGATCAGGAAGGGGAGGTTGGTCATGCCCAAAGCGACCAGGTCGTTTCTGGTCTCGGGTGTGGCGGCCCTTCTGGTTGCGGGGTGCACGCAGTCGATCACCGGATCCGCGGTGCGGGCGGTCCCCGGTCTCGACGACGATTCGCTGTCTCCGGTCGACGTCGAGACGGTGGTTCTCGACCAAGCGCAGATGCGCGCGATCACCGGGGCGGGCGAGGACCTTTCGATCATCCCGAGCATGGACGGCAAAATTCCTGTCGACGTCGAACCGTTCGTCAAAGGCGCTCCCCCGCAATGTGAATGGCTATTCGCCGACTCGCAGACGTTCGGCCCCGACGTGGAGGAGTTCCACAAGACCACGTTCCAAAATCCCCCCGACGGCGCCCTCATCTCAGAAGGCGTGGCGGCCTATCGCGACGCCGAGAGCGCCCGGGCCGCCTTCGATAGCCTCGTCGGCCGAGTCGACACTTGCGGCTCAACCGCTTTGGGGTCGGCGCTGGTCGGTGAATGGACAAGCGGCAGAGACACCCTGACGATGCGGTCGGGGGCCTGCGGACGGGACTACCGCGTCAAATCGGTGGTGATGGTGGAGGTCACCTTCTGTCACTTCCCCGGCTCGGTGCCCGACATCGTGATGACGAACATCCTCGGGAATGTGCCGGAGTGATCGCCGTCAACGCGTGATGGTCGCGCTACCCAGCACTTCGTCGCCGTCGGGATCGGGGCGGTAGAGGACCATCGTCTGCCCCGCTGCAACGCCTCGAATCGGGGCGCGCAGCTCGACGGCCAGGCGGCCGTCGCGCAGTTCGGCGACGCCGTCACCGACCCCACCGTGCGCGCGCACCTGCACCTGGCATTCCATCGGGCCGGTCGGGGCGTCGCCCGATGTGAACACCGGCCGTTCACCGGTCAGCGACCACACGTCGAGATCCGCGGCGTTGCCGACATGCACCGTGCCGGTTTCGGCGTCGATACCGGTGACATATCGCGGCTTTCCGTCGGCCCCGGGTCCGGCGATGCCGAGGCCCTTGCGCTGGCCGACGGTGAACCCGTGCACGCCGTCGTGCTCGGCGAGCACCGTTCCGCCGGAGTCGACGACTGTGCCGCGACGGACCCCGATTCGGGCGCCGAGAAATGCGCGCGTGTCTCCGGAGGGAATGAAGCAGATGTCGTGGCTGTCCGGCTTTTCGGCAACGGCGAGTCCCCGGCTCGCAGCCTCCCGACGAATCTGCGGCTTGGGGGTGTCACCAACGGGAAACACTGCGTGGCGCAACTGCTCGGCGGTCAATACCGCCAAGACGTAGGACTGGTCTTTGTCGGCATCGACGGCGCGACGCAGCCGTCCGCCCGACAGCCGCGCGTAATGACCCGTTGCCACGGCGTCGAACCCCAGCGCGAGCGCACGAGCCGCCAACGCGGAGAACTTGATTCGCTCATTGCACCGCACGCACGGATTCGGCGTCTCACCACGCGCGTAGGACGACACAAAGTCGTCGACCACGTCTTCCTTGAATCGATCTGCGAAATCCCAGACGTAGAACGGGATATCGAGCACATCGGCGACCCGTCGGGCGTCGCCGGCATCCTCCTTGGAGCAGCAGCCCCGCGATCCGGTGCGCAACGTGCCGGGAGCCGACGACAGCGCAAGGTGCACGCCCACCACGTCGTGTCCGGCGTCGACCATCCTCGCGGCTGCGACCGAGGAGTCCACGCCGCCGCTCATCGCTACGAGCACCCGCACTAGTCGGCCGCTCCCAAACTGGCCAGCGCCGCCTGTCGCGCCCGCTCGACCGCGGCGGGCAGGACTGCCAGAGCGGCCTCGACATCGGATTCAGTGCTGGTGTGGCCCAACGACAGTCGCAGTGAACCGCGAGCGCTGGCGGGGTCGGCGCCCATCGCAATCAGTACGTGGGAGGGTTGGGCGACTCCGGCGGTGCACGCCGAACCTGTCGAGCACTCAACCCCTTTGGCATCCAACAGCATCAGCAGCGAGTCGCCTTCGCAGCCGCGGAATGTGAAGTGGGTGTTGCCGGGCAGGCGGTCGCTGCCCGTCGCACCATTGAGGTGCACATCGTCAATGCTCGACAGCACGCCGTCGATCAGGCGGTCGCGCAGTTCGGTGACGCGTACGCTGTTGGCTTCCAGGCCTTCTACCGCGATCCGCGCTGCGGCGGCCATGGCGACGGCTCCGGCGACATCCGGTGTACCCGAACGCACATCGCGTTCTTGTCCCCCGCCGTGCAACAACGGCACACAGGTCGTGTCGCGGCGCAACAGCAAGGCCCCCACGCCGGTGGGCCCGCCGAATTTGTGCCCGGCGATGCTCATCGCCGACAGTCCGCTAGCAGCAAAGTCGACCGGTATCTGACCCACCGCCTGAACGGCGTCGCTGTGCATCGGGATGTCGAATTCGGCAGCGATCGCAGCCAGTTTCGCGATCGGCATGATTGTGCCGACTTCGTTGTTTGCCCACATGACCGTCACCAGCGCCACGTCGTCGTGGTCCCGCAACGCATCCCGCAGCGCCGACGGTGATATCGATCCATCGGCCTCGACGGGCAGCCAGGTCACGTCGGCGCCTTCGTGTTCGACGAGCCACTCGACGGCGTCGAGCACGGCGTGGTGCTCAACCGGAGTGGTGATGATGCGCCGGCGGCGCGGGTCGCTGTCTCGCCGCGCCCAGTAGATGCCCTTGACCGCCAGGTTGTCACTCTCGGTTCCACCGGCGGTGAAGATCACCTCGGACGGCCGAGCGCCCAGTAGCTTGGCGAGCGTCTCGCGGGCCTCCTCCATGCGGCGGCGGGCGGTCCGCCCGGTGCCGTGCAGTGACGACGCGTTACCGACGGTCGCCAGGACTGACGTCATCGCCTCGATGGCCCCGGGGTGCATCGGGGTGGTAGCGGCGTGATCCAGATAGACCGGCAGCGCGCCGCTGGGGCGAGGATCATCTGGCGAGGTCATAGCCGTTCCATGGTAGCGGCCTCTGACTGGCCGACCAGATCCCGTGGTCAGGCCACCAAGGCGTGACCGTGTCCGCGGCGCGCCGCCCGCGTTGCGTCCCCACGCACGGCCGATTCGCAGCGGCTGGCCAGGTCCCGGCGGTCGGTGCCCGGCAACTGCAGGGATTCGACGTGCACCCGCACGATGGTGCGCTGTGCGGTGATGAGCCGTTTGATGGACGCGAGCAGCGTGTCTTCACCGACGTAGGCGGCGATCGTCGACGGCTGGCCGTCGCGACCGTGGTAGCTCAGCCGCAGCGGTTGAACCGGCCTGCCCGCATCGACGGCGGCCTGGAACATCGCAGGCCGGAACTGGCCGTACGCCACGCCGCACCAGGTCGTGCCCTCGGGAAAGGCGACGACCGTCTGTCCGGCCTGCAACCGGACGGCGATCATGGAAACGACGTCGGGCAGGCGCCGCAGGTTATCCCGGTCGATCGGGATCACCTTCATCAGCCGCGCCAGGAACCCGAGCCCGGGCCAGTTGATCATCTCGGACTTGGCGACGAACCGACCCGGCAGCACGGAGCCGATCGCGAAGATGTCGACCCACGACACATGGCCGCTGACCACCAGCACGCCCTGCAGGTTTCGAATCGGCCCGCCGGACACCGTGATTCGCACGCCCAAACAGCGCAGCATCAGACGGCAATAGCTTCGCTGCACATGGGAGCGACCCGGCACCGGAATGGCGAGCAGCGGAACGGCGGTCAGAAGCAGGAACGCGAACGTGGCACGTATCGCGACGCGCCACGCGACGATCACACGCTGGCTTGCAGGCGCCTCTGTCGCAGCTACGCAGCTGGCGTCGCACGTGGCGCGCGGCAGCCAGGGGCTGTCGGCGCTCATGACGTCATCCCGTCTGCCATCGCGCTCGCCGCACCCACCGATCTCAGGCGTCTGAGATACCGGATATCTGCCCGGCGTTTGTCCAGCAAGGCCGGGAAGTCGCCGACGCCGAAGTCCGGGTCGTGGGCCGGATCGCCGCAAACCTGCGCGCCGAGCCGCAGATAGCCGCGCATCAGCGCCGGTATGGACACCCGCGCGGGCGCATCGATGTCGTCCAGGCCCTTACCGTCGACCGTCACCGGCCGGTACGGATACACCGTGTATTCGGCGGGAGCGGCGTGGCGGCGGCGGACGAAATCGCGCACGCCGCGGATCTGGCTGCCCGGCGCGGTGTACTCAGCACCCGCGACCGGTACCGATACGCAGCCGGCCACGTAGTCGTAGCCACAGCGGTCCAGGTAGGCCAGGATGCCTGCCCACATCAGCAGCACGACGCCGCCGTTGCGGTGATCCTCGCGAACCACGGCGCGGCCCATCTCGACCAGTGAGGGCCGCAGCGCATCGAGGCCCCGGACGTCGAATTCGGTTGCGGTGTAAAGGCCTCCGGCGGCGATGGCGCCGGGCGGCGGGAGCATGCGGTAACAGCCGACGATTTCGCCGGAGTTGTCCTCGCGAACCAGCAGATGGTCGCAGTGCTCGTCGAAGCCATCGGTGTCCAGGCCTGCCTGAAATTCCGGGCTGTCTCCGATGAGCGCAAATCCGGGCTCGGAGGTGAACACGGCGTGACGGAGGCGCTGCGCGGATTCGATGAGCGCGGGGTCGGTGGACAGCAACAAGGTGTAGCGCGGCGTTTCGGAGGCGGATGCCGCGCGGGTGTCGGTGTCGTCGGGGGCGATGAGTACAGACGCTCTGCTCATGGCTGAACGGTCGCGTGGTTGCATCTCCGGACGGCATCGGGCGCGTGACGCGTCCATGAGCGCTAGGTGACGAGTTGGGAGCATCTGTGTGCAAGAACACACTTTTACGAGGCAACCCGAAATAGCTCAGCTGTCCAGAAACACGACGCTCTCCCCGACGGGGTTGCGCGGCGTCCGCAACCGGTTGGCGGGAAACGCCGGGTCGGCGTAACCCACCGCGAGGCCGCACAGGATCTGCAGATCGTTCGGGATGTCCAGTTGCTCGCGCAGTACGTCGGGAAAATGGGCAACCGACACCTGCAGGCACGTTCCAACGCCGCGTTCAGTGAGGGCGAGCACCAGTGTCTGCAGGAACATCCCGACGGCGAGGCTGTCGGCGTGCCCCAGATCACGGTGCATGCAAACCACGCCCGCCACCGGGGCGCGAAAGAACTCCCAGTTGCGCAGCTGCGCAATGCGGCGACCCTCGCCGTCGTTTCGCTCGATGCCCATGGATCCGTACACCAGGGCACCGATCTCCCGGCGCAGGCGAGCGAAGCTCTCCGGCAGGCCCACCGTCGCGGGATATCCGGTCGCCGCCTGGGCCAGCAGAGCTTCGACGAGGTGGTCTCGGCGCGCGCCCGTCGCCAGGAAGAGCCGCCAGGGCTGAATGTTGGAGTTCGAGGGCGCCCGCGTCGCCAGCGCGAGCGCCTCGTCGAGCAGCTCGCGCGGGACCGGCCTGTCGCGCAGGAACATTCGGATCGAAAGACGTTCCTGCACGATTTTGGCCAACTCGCTGGCGGATTCGGTCACACGACCAGCTTGGCACCGCCCGCTTTCGGCCGAACCCTTGAAATTCCGTAGTCGAACGCGAACGCAAAAACCCCCGAACGCGCAAAGCACGTCGGGGGTTTCGCGGAGCGCTACGGAATCAGCCCTTGCGAGCCTTGACCTTCTCGGTCAGCTGCGGCGCGACCTTGAACAGGTCGCCGACGATGCCGAGGTCTGCGATCTCGAAGATCGGCGCCTCTTCGTCCTTGTTCACCGCGATGATCGTCTTGGACGTCTGCATACCCGCGCGGTGCTGGATCGCTCCCGAGATGCCCAATGCGATATACAGCTGCGGGGACACGGTCTTGCCGGTCTGGCCCACCTGGAACTGGCCCGGGTAGTAGCCGGAGTCGACCGCGGCGCGCGAGGCGCCGACCGCGGCGCCGAGCGAGTCGGCCAACTCCTCGACCACGTTGAAGTTCTCGGCGCTGCCGACACCACGGCCGCCCGACACCACGACGGTGGCCTCGGTGAGCTCCGGGCGGTCGCCGGCCACGGCCGGTTCGCGCTTGGTGATCTTGGTCGCGTTCTCGGCCTGCGCCGGGACCTCGACGCTGACGACCTCGCCCGCGCCGTCGGCGGGTTCAGCCTCAATGGCACCGGGGCGCACGGTGATGACGGCCAGTTCGCCGGTGGACTCGGCCTCGACGGTGTACGCGCCACCGAAGATGGAGTGGATGGCCTTGCCGCCCTCCTGGACCTCCACGACGTCGGTCAGCACACCCGCGCCGATGCGCGCGGCCAGCCGGCCCCCGATCTCCTTGCCGTCCGCGGACGCGGCCAGCACCACACCGGCCGGGCTGGCGGACTCGACGAGCGAGGCCAGCACATCCACGTACGGGGTGATGAGGTAGTTGTCGGCGTCATCGGATTCGGCGACATAGATCTTGGCCGCACCGGCGGCCTTGAGAGCGTCGGTCAGTCCTTCGGCCGTGCCCGGCTTGCCGACCACAACAGCGGCGGGCTCGCCCAATTTACGTGCGGCGGTGATCAGTTCGGCGGTGACCTTCTTCGGGGCACCTTCAGCGTGCTCGACGAGCACAAGTACTTCAGCCATTGGTCTTCGATGTCTTTCTGGGTTCTATTCGGCGAGGAAATTCGGAATGTTCTGCTCAGATGATCTTTTGAGCGACGAGGTACTCGGCAACCTTCGCGCCACCTTCGCCTTCGTCAGTGACCTTCTCGCCCGCGGTCTTCGGCGGCTTCGGGGTCGACGAGTTCACCTTCGTACCGGCGTTGGCGACGCCCACCTCATCGGCCTCGACACCGATCTCAGCCAGCGTCAGCGTCGTGACTTCCTTCTTCTTCGCGGCCATGATGCCCTTGAAGGACGGGAAGCGCGGCTCGTTGATCTTCTCGTTCACGCTGACCACAGCGGGCAGCGACGCCTCGACGGTGAAGACACCGTCGTCGGTTTCGCGCTCGCCGGTGACCTTGCCGCCCTCGACGGCCACCTTGCGCAGGTGGGTGAGCTGCGGCAGGCCCAGGTACTCGGCCACGATCGCGGGCACCGCGCCGCCGACGCCGTCGGTGGCCTCATTACCGGCGATGACCAGTTCCGTGCCTTCGATCGTGCCCAGCGCGCGGGCGAGGGCCCACCCGGTCTGGACCATGTCGGATCCGTGCATGCCCTCGTCGACGAGGTGCACCGCCTTGTCGGCGCCCATTGACAGCGCCTTGCGAATCGCTTCGGTCGCCCGCTCCGGTCCGGCTGTGAGCACCGTCACAGTTCCGCCCGCGTCACCTTCTCGCTCCTTGATCAGCAGCGCCTCCTCGACGGCGCGCTCGTTGATCTCGTCGAGCACGGCGTCGGCCGCTTCACGGTCGAGGGTGAAATCGCCGTCGGACAGCTTGCGCTCCGACCAGGTGTCAGGGACCTGCTTGATCAGGACCACGATGTTCGTCATGAGTCTGGTTCGTCCTCCTCGAAGGGGCCGATGACCGGCCCGCAATACCACGTTTCAAGCAATCACCATCATGTTACTCGCGGGTAACTTTTGGTGGTTCGCAGGAACACCATAGCTGGTCGAAGTTTGTGTTCTAGCAGCACGTAGGCGGTGAACAGTTCGCCAGTGAGCCGTTTCACGTTAGCCTGCCTTCCAATGAGCGCATTCGTCACCGATGGTCCGGACCTGCCTTTGACCGGCGAACGCACGGTTCCGGGCCTCGCGGAGGAGAACTACTGGTTCCGCCGCCATGAGGTCGTCTATGAACGGCTGGCCAGTCTTTGCGCGGATCGCGACGTTCTCGAAGCCGGCTGCGGCGAGGGCTACGGCGCCGATCTGATCGCCGATGTCGCGAACACTGTCATCGGCCTGGACTACGACGACTCGGCTGTCGCGCACGTCCGCGCCCGCTATCCGCGGGTCGACATCCGCCAGGGAAACCTGGCTGAGCTCCCGCTTGCCGACGCAGCGGTGGATGTGGTGGTCAACTTTCAGGTGATCGAACATCTCTGGGATCAAGGGCAATTCGTTGCGGAATGCCGGCGTGTGCTGCGCCCCGGCGGCGTGCTGTTGATGTCGACACCGAACCGGATCACCTTCTCTCCCGGCCGCGACACCCCGATAAACCCGTTCCACACTCGGGAACTCAATGCCAGCGAGTTGTCCGAACTGATCTCCGGCGAGGGCTTTTCGGTGGAGTCGATGCTGGGCGTGTTCCACGGGCCGAGGCTGCTCGAGCTCGACGGCCGCCACGGTGGATCGATCATCGACGCCCAGATCGCGCGTGCGCTCGCGGATGCGCCGTGGTCCGCCGATCTGCTCGATGACGTCAGCTCGGTGACGACGGCGGACTTCGACCTCGTCGACGCCGAGGACGGCGACCGCAATATCGACGACAGCCTCGACCTGGTTGCGATCGCGGTGCGGCCATGACCAGCTCGGAGCTGGTGCCCGGGCAGTTCACGCTCGTCCTCCACACCCACCTGCCCTGGCTCGCCCATCACGGACGCTGGCCCGTCGGCGAGGAGTGGCTCTATCAATCGTGGGCGGCGGCCTACATCCCGCTGATGCGTGTCCTGCGCAGGCTCGCCGCCGAGGACCGTCGCCACCTGGTGACCCTGGGCATGACGCCGGTCGTCACCGCACAACTCGACGACCCCTACTGCCTGACCGGGATGAACCACTGGCTGGCGAACTGGGGCTTGCGCGCCCTCGAGGCGACGACGCTCGGTGATCCGCTGCGGCAGTTCGGTGTTCGCGAGCGGGCCGAGGCCGAACGCGCACTCGACGACTTCTCGACACTGTGGGCGCACGGCGGCAGCCCGCTGTTGCGCGAGCTCATCGATTGCGAGGCCATCGAACTGCTCGGCGGACCGCTCTCGCATCCGTTCCAGCCGCTGTTGAATCCGCGACTGCGCGAGTTCGCCCTGAGGGAGGGCCTCGCCGACGCCCAGCAGCGGTTCGCCCATACGCCCGACGGGATTTGGGCGCCGGAATGCGCCTACGCGCCAGGGATGGAAATCGACTACGCCGCAGCAGGTATCGGCCATTTCATGGTCGACGGGCCGTCGCTGCACGGGGACACCGCGTTGGGCCGGCCGGTCGCCTCGTCGAATGTGGTGGCGTTCGGCCGTGACCTGCAGGTCAGCTATCGGGTGTGGTCACCGAAGTCCGGCTATCCGGGCCACGCCGCGTACCGCGACTTCCACACCTACGACCACACGACGGGCCTGAAACCGGCACGCGTCACAGGCCGCAACGTCGACTCCGACGCGAAGGCGCCGTACGACCCAGACCGTGCGGACAGCGCAGTCGACGGTCATGTAGCCGACTTCGTCTCGCATGTGCGCCAGCGCCTCATCAACGAGAGCGAGCGGATCGGCAGGCCCGCACACGTGATCGCGGCTTTCGACACCGAGTTGTTCGGGCATTGGTGGTACGAGGGGCCCGTCTGGCTGGAGCGGGTGTTGCGGGCGCTGCCCGAGGCCGGGGTTCGGGTCGGCACCCTGTCCGACGCCATCGCGGACGGTTTCGTAGGTTCCCCTGTCGAATTGCCGCCAAGCTCTTGGGGTTCCGGCAAGGACTGGCAGGTGTGGGCCGGCGAGCAGGTGGCTGACCTCGTCCAGTTGAACAGCGAAGTCGTCGACACCGCACTGACGACAGTGGACAAGGCGCTCGGTGACACCGACACCCCGCCGAGCCGTAACTTCGTCGCCGACCAGATCCTGCGCGAAACGCTGCTGACGGTCTCCAGCGACTGGCCGTTCATGGTCAGCAAGGACTCGGCCGCGGATTATGCGCGGTATCGCGCACACCTGCACGCCCACGCCACCCGCGAGATCGCCCTCGCGATGGCGTCCGGCCGCGAGGAGCACGCACAACGACTCGCCAACGGATGGAACCGGGCTGACGGACTGTTCGGTGCGCTCGACGCGAGGCGTCTGCCGCGATGAATCCTCACTTCCCCACCGCGAGCGACCGTGTCTGTACACCGACACGCCGTGTTAGGTGTGCTTTTTGGGGTCTCTCGCGCAGGAGTGAGCGACCGTGAAAATCCTGATGGTGTCGTGGGAATACCCGCCGGTGGTCATCGGCGGACTAGGACGCCACGTGCATCACCTCGCGACGGCGCTCGCCGAGGCCGGCCACGAGGTCGTGGTACTCAGCCGCCGTCAGTCCGGTACGGACCCCAGCACGCACCCGTCGACCGACGAGATCGCCGAGGGCGTAAGGGTTGTCGCCGCGGCGCAGGATCCGCACGAGTTCGACTTCGGCACCGACATGATGGCCTGGACGCTGGCGATGGGCCATGCGATGGTCCGGACCGGATTGGCGATCAAGGGTCCCCGCGCCAAGCCATGGCGACCCGACGTGGTGCACGCCCATGACTGGCTCGTCGCGCATCCCGCGATCGCGCTGGCCGAATACTTCGACGTCCCCCTCGTATCCACCATCCACGCGACCGAGGCGGGCAGGCATTCGGGGTGGGTGTCGGGAGCGATCAGCCGACAGGTGCACGCCGTCGAGTCGTGGCTGGTTCACGAATCCGACTCGCTGATCACGTGTTCGGTATCGATGAGCGACGAGATCACCGAGCTGTTCGGACCGGGTCTCGCCGAGACCCGGGTCATCCGCAACGGAATCGATGCCGCGCGCTGGCCGTTCGCAAAACGGCGTCCGCGTACCGGGCCGCCTCACCTGGTGTTCGTGGGTCGCCTCGAATACGAGAAGGGCATCCACGACCTGATCGCGGCGATGCCCCGCATCCGGCGCCACCATCCCGGTACGACGTTGACGGTGGCGGGCACCGGCACGCAGCAGACGTGGCTCGTCCAGCAGGCGCGAAAGCACAAGGTGCTCAAGGCCACAACGTTCGTCGGCCATCTCGATCACGAGCAGCTCGTGCGACTGTTGCACACCGCCGACGCCGCCGTGCTGCCCAGCCACTACGAACCGTTCGGCATCGTTGCTCTCGAGGCGGCCGCGACGGGTATTCCATTGGTGACGTCTGACGTCGGCGGCCTGGGCGAGGCGGTGATCGACGGTCAGACCGGAACGTCGTTCGCCCCGCGCGATATCGCCGGCCTGGCCGCGGCGGTACGCACCGTGCTCGATCACCCCGATCGGGCACAACGCATGGCGGTCGCCGCACGGGAACGCCTTAATGCGGCCTTCACCTGGCACACCGTTGCAGACGAGACCGCCCAGGTCTACGTGGCCGCCAAACGTGGTGAGCGCCAACCTCATCGGCGCCGCCCCATCGTCGAACACGCCCTGCCCGATCGCTAGGTCATCGTATCCGTCAGACCCCTAGCCGCAGCCGCTCGGCGCCCAGGCCGTCGACACCGTGGTAGGCGAAGCGACTCCACAGCCCGCGCATCCGCACGGCAAGTTCGTGATCCACCGGATTTGGGTGGGGGCCCAACATCGGCGCGCCCGCCCACGCGGACCCCGTACCCAGCAGCAACGGCAGATCCATGCAGTGGCAGGCGCCCAACGGCGCGTCTCGAGGCGACCAGTCGAGCCGGTACACCGATGCGCGACCCCCCTCGCTTCGCCACCGATCGGCGAACCGGCGTGCAGGCCCGTCGAAGATTTGACGAGTCATCGTTGCCGAGGCCACGCGCGCGGCGGGCTTCGCGAACGGTCCCAGTGCGCGCAACCGCGACGCTCGTGGACTGATTTCGACGAACGGGGCGGCGTCGAGCCTGGTGCAGCCGACGAGCAGGTCGACCGTTCGCGCCACGCGCGCGATCCGGGCGGATACTTCACCTGCCGCCGGAAGCGGATCGACACCCAGCAACGGCCCAAAGGCCATTCCGCTGACGAGGCCGAACCGCTGCGCCGCCACCACGGCCGCAACCTGCGCGCGATGCAGTTCGTCCACGCCCGCCGCGAAAGGGTCAGTGTCGCCCAGCGATTCCGCGGCGGCCGCCCGCATCGCCGCCGTCATTTCGTCTCGGCCCTCACGCATACCCAGCGGCGCGCTCTGGATGATCGCGCGCGAGTACAGGCCGTCGGCGGCCTCCGACAGCATCAGCGAGTACACCGAGTCGCCGCCTGCGGACTGCCCGAACAACGTGATGCGCGCCGGGTCACCACCGAATGCGGCGATGTTGTCGTGCACCCACCGCAGCGCCAGTAGCTGATCGCGCAGACCGAGATTGTCTTCGGCCACGCCACGAGGGGTGCAGTAGCCGAAGATGCCGAGCCGGTAGCTGACGGTGACCACCACGACGCGGCCCTCGCCGACGAGGTCGTCGGGATCGTAGTTCGGGGACTCACCGCTTCCGGAGACATAGGCGCCGCCGTGGAACCAAACCATCACCGGCAGCCCGTCGGCATCGCTGGGAGCGGTGACGCTGAGAACCTGGCAGTCCTCGCTGTGGTGCAGACCCTCGATGACCGGACCTGTCACGAACACCAGCCGTGACGGCAGTTGCGGACACACGGGCCCGCGCACGGTGAGCTCGCGGGGTCCGTCCCAGCGGGCGGGCGACATCGGCGAGACGAACCGGCTCGCGCTGGCGTAAGGCACACCACGCGCTCGTACAAGCACACCATCGTCTTCGATCAAGGCAGGGCCCGTCGACAGATCGACGCGCCGCAACGACGACTGCGAGTTCGTTAGCGCGCGGCTTTCTTGCGTTCGATGTCGGCTAGAGCGGCGGCGAGCTCGGCGCGCTGGGCTGCCGACGTCTCCCACGACAGCTTGCGGTTCTTGACGATCTTCGCCGGCGCGCCGACGGCGATCGAGAAGTCCGGAATCTCGCCTTTGACCACGGCGTGTGACCCCAGCACGCAACCACGTCCGATCATCGTGTTACGCAGGATCGTCACCTTGGTCGCGACCCAGGTGTCGGGTCCGATCCGTACCGGCCCTTTGACGATGCCCTGGTCCTTGATCGGCAGCTCGATGCTGTCCATCCGATGGTCGAAGTCGCAGACATACACCCAGTCCGCCATCAGCACGGAGTCACCGAGTTCGATGTCGAGATAGGTGTTGATCACGTTGTCTCTGCCCAGGACGACCTTGTCGCCGAAACGCAGCGAGCCTTCGTGGCAGCGGATCGTGTTCTTGTCGCCGATGTGCACCCAGCGACCGATCTCCATCGTCGACAACTCCGGCGTCGCCTGGATCTCCACGCCCTTGCCGAGGAACACCATGCCGCGGGTGATGATGTGCGGATTGGCAAGCTTGAACTTCAGCAGCCGCCAGTAACGCACGAGGTACCACGGCGTGTAGGCCCGATTGGCGATGACCCATTTCAGCGAGGCCATGGTGAGGAACTTGGCCTGGCGCGGGTCGCGCAGCCGCGAACCCCGCCACCGCTTGTGTAGCGGCGCGCCCCACATCGTCGTCATGGCCGGAAAGCCTACGCGAGCCGTTCGGCGCCGAACGGTTACCCTCACTGGGACTTCCAAGGCCTTCTTGAACGAAACCGAAAGGGCGCAGTGTTCCGGCGATCGATCGTGCTGGCGTCAACAGTGCTGATCATGGCCGCATTGGCGGGATGCGGGAACACCGACAGTTGGGTCGAGTCCCATCCCGCGTCGGGCTGGCCCGCCCAGTACGGCGACGCCCGCAACAGCAGCTACGAATCGACCGCGGGCGCCGACGGGTTGCGGCTGGAGTGGACGCGCTCGGTCAAGGGCGAACTCGCCGCCTCGGTAGCGCTGGGATCCGGCAGCTACCTGGCCGTGAACGCGCAAACCCCGGCGGGCTGCTCGCTGATGGTGTGGGAGACCGACAATCGTGCCCGGCAGCGCTGGTGCACCCGCTTGGCGCAGGGGCCGGGTACCGAGGGCCCGCTCTCCGGTCCTCTTTTCGATGGTTTCGACAACCTCTACGTCGGTCAGCCCGGTGCCATGCTCTCGTTCCCGCCGACGCAGTGGATCCGGTGGCGTCAACCCGTCATCGGGATGCCGACCACGCCGCGGATCTTGGCTCCGGGCCACCTGCTGGTGGTCACGCACCTGGGCCAGGTGCTGGTGTTCGACGCCCAGAAGGGTGTGGTCGACGGATCTCCCCTGGATCTCGTCGCCGGTGTCGACCCCAAGGATCCCGAGCGCGGACTCGCCGACTGCCGCCCTGCCCGTCCGCGCTGCCCGGTGGCGGCCGCACCGGCCTTCGCGGAGCAGACCGGAAGCGTCGTGCTCAGCCTGTGGGAGCCGGACACCGACGCTCCCGTTCTTGTCGGGTTGCGCTACCGCCCAGGACAGAACCCGATGATCACGCGCGAGTGGACCAGCGACGCCGTCGGCGGCGGTCCGCTCGCCAGCCCGGTGCTGTCCGCGGACGGATCGACCGTGTACGTCAACGGACGCGACGAACACCTGTGGGCGATCAACACCGACAATGGTGAGCCGAAATGGTCGGTCCCACTGGACTATCTGGCGCAGACGCCCCCGTCGGTGTCACCTGACGGGCTGATCGTGGCCGGCGGTGGACCCGGCGCGAAGCTGATGGGCATCAAGGATTCCGGTGACCGGGGCGAGGTGGAGTGGACCCGCGACGACGTCGCACCGCTGACGACATCGAGTCAGTCCGGCGCACACACGGCTTACGCAGTCGCACGCGACGGGGAAACCGGTCAGGCGTTGCTCGTGTTCGACCCGGCCGACGGCCGCACCCTCAACCGCTATCCACTGCCCAACGCGGGCGGCTGGCCCGTCGGTGTCTCCATCGGACATGACCGCCGCGTCGTCACCGCGACAAGCGAAGGCCGCGTATACGGATTCGCGCCGGCTTAGAGCGCCAGCATCGGCGCGAGAGCCGCGCGCGGCACCGATGCCTGGACCGGTCCCGCCGATTCCGCGAGCATCTGGCCCTGGCTGAAGAAGAACAGCACCTTGTCATCGGTCAGCGCGAAGGTCTGGTAATTGGCCGGATCGAGTCCCACGCTCTGCGGTATCGCGTTCAGCACCCCCTGCGTTCTGAACAGGTCGTCGTTCACCGCGGGGTAGATCACGTCGAGCGGTTTGGTGCCCGGTTTGAACAGCGAGTCGAACGTGATGGGCGCCTTGGTGGCGAGGTTCCAGTTGAACGACTCGTAGTAGGTCTGCGGACGCGCGCCGCCGACGTTCTGGTACACCTCGAACACCAGACTCTCGGTGCCGACCAGGGGCAACCCCGAACGGTAGCCGGTGCCCTTGGCGTCGAGCACATAAGGCAGGCCGCGTGAGCCGGGCATCTCCGAGACGTTGACGAAGCCGACGCGCGCCTGCGTCAGGTAGTCGGCCACCGCTTGCTGATCCGGGTACTGCGCCGGGAAGGTGAAGTCGAGGAGGTACGTGTCGTTTTCGGCGTGCACCGCACAGGTTTGGTCCGGGCCCACGGTACCGCCCAACTCGGCGCATGCCGACTGAGCCATCGCTGTCGGAGTGCCGATGGTGCCGGTCACGGCACACGCCGCCATGACGGCGGCCGCCACCTTGAGAATGCGCATCGTTGGACGTCCTCGCAGCCGGCTCCGGCTCGACCGCCGGTGCATCACTGTCAGGGTACGTGGACTTTGCGCGGACGGCCGAACGGCAGAAATTCAGCGAGAAGGACGGCAGATGAATGCCGTTGCCCTACTTGCGGCCCCAGCACCGAGGCGGGTGATCACCACCGAGACCGCCTGCGCGCCGCGCAGTCTGAGCCGCCTTCGCAGCGCGTCGGGATCGACATCGACACCGCGGACCAGGATTTCGACTGCGCCCACGTCGCGGCCCGAAAGCGCCTGACGCAGGCGGCGTTCGCTGTAGCCGAGTTCCTCGAGCACCTCGAAACCACGGACCCCGGTCGGCAACCGATCACCGGACAGGTAGGCGATATCAGCGTCGAGTTGCCACAACCCATGTCTGGCGCCGTAGTGGCGCACCAGGCCCGCGCGGACCACCGCGCCGTCGGGATCGACAATCCATCGACCGGCCGGCGCGATTGTGCAGTCGTCGGGGTCGGCGTCGGTGATCTCCTCCCCCGTGTCGAGCATGCTGGCTCGGCGGGTCACGCCGGGCGCCGCCAGTCCCGTCGACCACAGGCACGCTTCGCGCACACCGCCGCCGACCGACGTCACCTCGATTTCGCCGGAGAAACCCAGCTGCTTGATCCCGTCGAAATCGATTCCCGGCGCGCACTTTACGGCGAAATCCCGGCCGCGGTACACGTCGAGCAGCACATCGAGTCCCGGGGTGTAGTCCCGCGGATCGAACCGGCGCCGTCCGCCGCTGCGGCGTGCCGGGTCGAGCAGGACGACGGCCGACGTGGTGATCGGCCGCAGCGCGTCGGCCCGGCACACATCCACGCCGACCACGTTGTTCCGTGCCATCGCCAACCGGACCGGGTCGAGATCGCTGCCGACGAGAGCGGTTGCGCAGTTTCGCAGCGCGGCAAGTTCGGTGCCGACGGAACACGTCGCGTCGTGCACCACCGCGCCCGACAAGCGTCGGGCGCGGTGAGCGGCGACGCGCTGCGCCGTCGCCTGCTGCAGCGCCTCGTCGGTGAACAGCCAGTCTCCGGGATCGTCGAACTTCGCCGCGGCCCTGCGCCGCAACAGCGTCGTTTCCACCAGAACAGCGGACCATTCACCGAAACGCTTACGCGCCGTGGCGATATCGGCGACCAATGTGGTATCGGTGAGCCGCAGGTCAGCGACTTCGCGCAGCGCCTGCTTGCCGACGGCGCTGCACAGGTACTCGACGTCGTCGAGCCGAAAATCTACGACGGCTTGACCCCGGTGACCATCACGTTGTAGAACCAGCCCTTGGGGACGACCTGCCGCCACAGGTTGTTGTCAACCCAACTCAACGCGATCCAGCTGTTGAAGGCGAATTTCGCGTAGCCCCAACCCAGCCGGCCGGGCGGCACTGCGGCCTCGAGCGTGCGCAACGGCCAGCCGAGCATCGCAGCGGTGAATTCCGTTGTGGCAGTCGATACCTCGACGGCCCCCGCGCTGTGTGCCATACGCTCCAAGTCGCCGGGAGAAAAAGTGTGCAAGTCGACGATCGCTTCCAACGCGGCCGCTCGTGAGGACTCATCGAGCTCCTCCTGCGGGCGGCGCCAACTCGACAGCCCCGGCAGTTTCGTCAGGTTCGTCACCGCGCGCCACGTCAACGTCGACAACGGCCGCGCGTAGTTCTCACCGGCGTTGCTCGGCTCGCCCGCGAAGATGAACCGGCCGCCGGGCTTGAGCACCCGCACGACCTCACGCAGCGACAACTCGACGTCCGGGATGTGATGCAACACCGCGTGGCCGACGACAAGGTCGAAGGTGTCATCGTCGTACGGAATGCCTTCTGCGTCGGCAACCCGACCGTCGATTTCGAGGCCGAGGTTCTCGCCGTTGCGCAGGGCCACCTTCACCATGCCCGGCGACAAGTCGGTGACCGAGCCGCGGCGCGCCACCCCCGCCTGGATCAGGTTGAGGAGGAAAAAACCGCTACCGCAGCCGAGCTCGAGCGCACGGTCGTAGGGCAAGTTGCGCAGCTCGTCCTCGGGCACCGTCGCGTCGAACAGATCGCGGGCATAATCAACGCAGCGCTTGTCGTAGGAGATCGACCACTTGTCGTCGTACGACTCGGCCTCCCAATCGTGGTACAGCACCTGGGCGAGCTTGGAGTCGTGGCGCGCCGCCTCGACCTGCTCCGCGGTGGCGTGCGGGTTGGGAACCGGAGCGGCGTCAGAACTCGTCATAACAGGGCAGCCTAAAGGTCGAAGGCGGCCTTGGCGGCAGCCAGTACCTGAGCTGGGTGTTCGACGAACCGCTGCGCCCACGCCAGGGCCGCGTCGTACACGCCGTCGGGCGCGACCATCTCGTCGATCAGGCCCAGTGCCAGCGCCTCCTTGGCGTCCATGAACCGCCCGCTGAACACCATGTCCTTGGCCTTGGACAGGCCGACCGTGCTGACCAGCCGCGACGTGCCACCCGCGGGCGCCAGTCCGGCGAGAATCTCGGTCACCCCGAACCTGACGTTGTCGCCGGCGACCCGCCAGTCCGCGGCCAGCGACAGGTTCAGTCCGCCGCCCAGCGCGTACCCCGTGATCGCGGCGACCGTCGGCCTGGGGATCGCGGCGAGCGCGTCGACCGCGCCCCGGCACACCCGGGCCGCCTCTGCGGATTCGGCGCCGTTGAGCAGCGACCGCTCGGGTACGTCGTCGCCGGCGGAGAAGATCTCGTGACCACCGAAGATGATGACGGCGCGGACGTCCTCGCGACCGCCGATATCCGCCGCGGCCGCTTCGAGCTCGCGGTACACCTGCCGGGTGAGCGCGTTGGTCGGCGGACGGGACAGCAGCAGCGTCGCGATACCCGGGTGCTGCTCGCTGGTGTGGACGGATACGAACTCGCTCATGCCGACGGTGCGTCCCGGCTGTAGCCGTCGGGCGCGCGACGGTTGCGTGCGGCGTTGTACCGGTCGCTGTTGAAGAACTCGATCTCCCAGTTGCCGGTGTCCGTATCGGCCGCCAGATGCGGCTCGACCGGCACGATCTTGCGCTCCACGGCAAGCACTTCGGCGACTGTGCGCCCGTTGAGTGAATCGAGCTGGGTCCACGTGGGCGGGAGCAGAAACGACTTGCCCTCGGCGAACTCGTCGAGACCGGCCTGCGGCGTGCTCCAGAACGCCTTATCGGTTTCGGTGTTCTCACCGTCGGCCCGCTGGCCTTCCGGTAGCGCACCCACGAAGAAGTAGGTGTCGTAGCGGCGGGTGCGCTCCTCCTTGGGCGTCACCCAATTCGCCCACGGCCGAAGCAGATCCGCGCGCAGCACCAGCTTCTCGCTACGCAGGAAATCGGCGAAGGACAGCGAGTGATTCGCCAGCGCCGTACGGGCATCGCCGTAGATCGACGCGTCACTGACGATGCCGTCGGGATCGTCGGCGGGCCCGGCGAACAACACACCGGACTCTTCGAAGGTCTCCCGCGCCGCGGCGCACACCAGCGCTTCAGCCAGATCGGGCGCGACGGCGAATCGTTCCGCCCACCAGGTGGGTTCGGGCCCGTACCAGGCGATGTCGGCGTTGCGGTCGCGGTCGTCGACGCCGCCGCCCGGGAACACCATCACGCCGGCGACGAAGTCCATCGCCGAGTGCCGCCGCATCAGAAAAACCTTGATCCCGGCCGCGGTGTCGCGGACCAGCATGACCGTCGCGGCCGGTCTCGGGACCAGTGGATCTTGCGTTTGATCCCCAGTCACTTCGTTCCTACCCTCCGAAAAGTCATGCTCGCCTCCTGTGCGCCGCGCGGCTTCTTGCCCGACGCGCGAAGTAGCGTCCGTCGGCCTTTTCGAGAAGGATCGACTGGCCGAACGCCGTGGACAGATTCTCGGCGGTCAGGACGTCGGGAAGCAGGCCGGAGTCGACGACTTTGCCCTCCGACAGGATCAGACCGTGGGAGAAACCGCGCGGGATCTCCTCGACGTGGTGGGTGACGAGCACCAGCGCCGGAGAGTCCGGGTCGAGAGCCAGGTCCTCCAATCGCGCAAGCAGGTCTTCGCGACCGCCGAGATCGAGGCCCGCCGCGGGCTCGTCGAGCAGAAGCAATTCGGGATCGGTCATCATCGACCGCGCGATCAGCACGCGCTTGCGCTCCCCCTCGGACAGCGTGCCGTAGGCGCGCTCGGCGAGATGCTCGGCGCCGACGCTCTCCAGCATGTCGATCGCCTGCTCGTAGTCGATGTCGTCGTAGCGCTCCCGCCACCGGCCCATCACCGAGTAACCGGCCGACACGACCAGGTCTCGGACCACCTCATCGTCGGGCACCCGCTGCGAAAGCGCGGAACTGCTCAACCCGACGCGGGACCGCAACTCCGCCATGTCGGTCCTGCCGAGGCGCTCACCGAGGACCAGCGCGGTACCCGAGGACGGATGCTCCATCGCGGCGGCGATTCGTAGGAGTGACGTCTTGCCCGCGCCGTTGGGGCCGATGACCACCCAGCGTTCGTCGAGTTCGACCGACCACGTGATGGGCCCCACCAGAACCTGGCCGCCGCGGCGCAGAGACACCTTGGCGAAGTCGATCAGCAGGTCGGGGTCGGCTGTATCTCCTTCGACGACTGGCACCTGCCCATCGTAGTGTGGCGAATTCGGCGCGCTGACGCACCGCTGCGGACTGTATGCGCGCCCAATTCGCTCGCCTGTGCGACGTTGGCCCACCCGCTCACGGCAAGAATCGGCTTCGGCGTGATGCGCACGAAGAATTGGACAAGCGGACCGATGCCGAACGCGTAGAGCACGGTGCCGACACCGACCGTGCCGCCGAGCAGCCATCCGATCGCGAGCACGGACGCCTCGATCGACGTGCGAACCAATCGCACGGACAGACCAGTTCGCACGACCAGTCCAGTCATCAGGCCATCGCGGGGACCCGGACCGAGCCCGGCCCCGACATAGAGCACCGTGCTGAACGCGTTGAGCACGACAGCGCCGACCATCATCGCGATACGCGCCGGCATCGACGTCGGCGCCTGCATCAGCAGCAGACCGAGGTCGACCGTGATCGCTATGACGATGACGTTGGCGATGGTGCCGATGCCGGGCCGGTTCCGCAGCGGTATCCACGCCAGCAGCACGACAACGCCGACCACCGCCGACGCGATGCCGATCGTCATGCCCGTGTGCAGGGCCAACCCTTGGTGGAACACATCCCAGGGGTCGAGTCCGAGCCCGGAGCGCACCATCATCGCCATGGAGAAGCCGTAACCGGCGAGGCCGACCAGCAGCGCCGTACCGCGAAGCGACCCTCGCGTCAGCAAGCCCGTCACGAGTGATGCGGGAAGCGCATGCGGATGAGCTCCACTTCGCGCGCCATGCGCTCGGCATCGCGGTCCAGGAAGTCAACGCATCCGGCCGGCGCCTGCCAGCTGAACATCCTCGCCAGTTCGCGGCCCAGTTTTGATATCCAATTCGTTCTCACACTTCGATAATCCGGTCGACTGGCTTGCTCATCAATAGCCAGTTAGCGCATACTGGCTTGCAAATGACCGTAGAAATGGCCGCCAGAGCGCTCGATGTGGACCTCTTGGCCCGCGAATTGGGGAATTGGCGTACGTCCAGTCAAAGTGGACCTGCCTACCAGGGACTGGCCGACGCTATCCGGTTGCTGATCATCGACGGTCGGGTACCGGTCGGCGCACGACTGCCCAGCGAGCGCACGCTCGCCGATGTGCTGCGGGTCTCGCGCACGACGGTCACCGCCGCCTTCACGCAACTTCGCGAGGACGGCTATCTCAACGCTCGGCGAGGGGCCAGGAGCACGACGGCACTGCCGGTCGCGCCCTCGGTCAGGAACGAAGGCATGCCGACCGCGCTGAGTCTTGCCGCGGCCGCGCTGTCCGCCCCCGCCGCCGCCGTCATGGAGGCGTTCGTCGACGCCACCCGCGACGTCACGCCGTACCTGCACGAACCGGGACATGAACTCGTCGGAGTGAGCGCGCTGCGTCAGGCGATCGCTGAAAGATATTGCGAGCGTGGCCTTCCCACCGATCCCGAAGAGGTGCTGGTGACGACGGGGGCGCTGCACGCGATCTCGTTGATCCTGACGACGTACGTGCAGCCGGGCGACCGCGTGCTGGTCGAGCAGCCCACCTATCACGGCGCACTGTCCGCCATCACGACCGCAGGGGCGCGACCGGTCCCGGTTGCGATGACCGAGTCCGGCTGGGAGCTCGACGCCGTGCAGGCGGCGGTCCACCAGCTCGCCCCGAATCTGGCGTACTTCATCCCGGACAACCAGAACCCCACTGGGCTCACCATGCCCGTGGAGGACCGGAAACGCTTGGCCCGCATCATCGCCGAGACACGCACCCGCACGGTCATCGACGAGACGATCCTCGACATGTGGCTGGACGAGCCGATGCCGACTCCCATGGCGGCATTCATGACGACGCGACGCGACCTGGTCATGACCGTCGGCTCGATGTCGAAGTCGTTCTGGGGAGGATTGCGCGTCGGCTGGATCCGCGCCGAGCGCGCCACCATCGCGACGATCGCTGCGTTGCGGCCGTCGATCGACATGGGTACTCCGGTGCTCGAACAGTTCGCCGCGGCAAGGCTTCTCGGCTCCCGCGACGAGATCCTGCCTGAGCGCCGCGAGATCCTGCGGACCCGTCGCGCCCTGCTGCAGTCGCTGCTGAGTCGTCACCTGCCCGACTGGGAGCCCGGCACAGGCGTCGGCGGTATGTCGCTGTGGGTGCGTCTGCCCGCGCCGATGAGCACCGCGCTTTCGGCGGCCGCCTCGCGGCTGGGCCTCGACCTGCCCGCGGGGCCGCGCTTCGGGGTCGACGGGACGCTGGAACGATTCGTGCGCATCCCATACGCGCTGCCCGAGGAGCAGCTCGCCGAAGCCATCGAACTGCTGGCCCGTGCGTGGCACAGCATCACGGGGTCGGCAACACCGGAGCCGACGACCGTCGTCGTCTAGATCTCCGCGCGTGGGGCCCCGTGAGTCAGTCGGGGATGTCGACGCGTCGGATGAGGCCGTCGCGTGCGTCGGCGGCCTCGATCTCCCCGCGGGTGATGCCCAGGATGAACAGCACGGTGTCCAGGTATGGGTGGCTGATCGACGCGTCGGCGACTTCGCGCAGCGCCGGTTTCGCGTTGAACGCCACCCCCAGGCCGGCGGCGGTGAGCATGTCGATGTCATTGGCCCCGTCACCGACCGCCACCGTCTGCTCCATCGGCACCCCGGCCTGGTGGGCGAAGTCGCGCAGCGCCTTGGCTTTTCCTGGCCGGTCGATGATCTGCCCCACGACCCGACCGGTCAGCTTCCCGTCGACGATCTCGAGCTCGTTGGCCGCGACGAAATCCATCTCGAGCTCGTGCGCCAGCGGTTCGATGACCTGACGGAAACCACCGGACACGATTCCGCAGTGAAAGCCCAAGCGCCGCAACGTCCGCAGCGTCGTCCGCGCACCCGGCGTCAGCTCGATCTGCTCGCCGACCTCCTCCAGCACGTTGGCGGGTAGGCCGGCCAACGTGGCGACTCGACGGTTCAACGACTCGGTGAAGTCCAACTCGCCTCGCATGGCCGCCTCGGTGATTTCGGCGACCGCCGCGTGCGCGCCGACCCGGTCGGCCAGCATCTCGATGACCTCACCCTGGATCAACGTCGAGTCGACATCAAAGACGATTAGCCGCTTGGCCCGTCGCGAAAGGCTGTAGTCCTCGAGCGCGATGTCGACACCCTCGTTGACCGCGACCCGCGCCATCGCGGCCTGCAATTGCTCGTACGCGCTGCCCGCCGGCACCGACACCCGCAACTCCAAACCGGTCACCGGGTAGTCGGAGACGCCGCGGATGAAGTCGATGTTGACGCCCAACGCCGCGACTTCACGGGCGACGACGCCGAAGGCCTCGGCGCTGATCGGACGACCGAGCACGACGATGGTGTGGGTGGATGGTTCCCGCAGCACGGGTAGGCCATCGCTGCGCTCGATCGTGACATCCAACCCGAAGCCCTGGACCGCTGAGCGCACCTCGTCGTGCAGCGCGGCGCCACCGGCGACTTCGTCAGGACCCGCCACCAGCACGCCCAGCGTCAGTCGAGAGCGAATGACGACCTGTTCGACGTTGAGAAGCTCGACCTTGTGCCGCGACAGCACCTCGAAAAGCGCCGAAGTCACGCCTGGTTGATCGGGTCCGGTGATGGTGATCAACACCGAGACCTTCGGCATGCTCACCCTCGATAGCCCTGCAATACCGTCAGGTGCGAACGTTTTCGTGATCCAGCCGCGTCACGTCGCCGTCGTCCGGCCCGTGAGCGCGACCCACGTGCGCCTCGGCGCGCATCCTATCCACCATGTGGGGGTAGTGCAGCTCGAAAGCGGGCCGCTCCGAACGGATCCGGGGAAGCTCGGTGAAGTTATGGCGCGGCGGCGGGCAGCTGGTGGCCCACTCCAGCGAGTTTCCGTAACCCCACGGATCATCGACCGTGACCGGCTCGCCGTAGCGCCAGCTCTTGAACACGTTCCACACGAACGGAATCGTCGAGATGCCGAGGATGAACGAACCGATCGTGGAGACGATGTTGAGCGTGGTGAAGCCGTCCGACGGTAGGTAGTCGGCGTAGCGGCGCGGCATGCCCTCGTCACCCACCCAGTGCTGGACCAGGAACGTCACGTGGAACCCGATGAAGGTCAGCCAGAAGTGCAGCTTGCCCAACCGCTCATCGAGCAGTCGGCCCGTCATCTTCGGGAACCAGAAGTAGATGCCCGCGTAGGTCGCGAACACGATCGTGCCGAAGAGCACGTAGTGGAAGTGCGCGACGACGAAGTAGGAGTCGGTGACGTGGAAGTCCAGCGGCGGGCTGGCCAGCAGCACGCCCGACAGACCACCCAGGAGGAAGGTGACGAGGAAGCCCACCGAGAACAGCATCGGTGTTTCGAATGTCAACTGGCCTTTCCACATCGTGCCTATCCAGTTGAAGAACTTGATACCGGTCGGCACGGCGATGAGGAACGTCATGAAGCTGAAGAACGGAAGAAGTACGGCACCCGTCGCGTACATGTGGTGCGCCCACACCGCCACGGACAGCGCCGCGATCGACAACGTCGCGTAGATCAGGGTGGTGTAACCGAACACCGGTTTGCGGCTGAAGACCGGGAAGATCTCGGTCACGATGCCGAAGAACGGTAGCGCGATGATGTACACCTCGGGATGCCCGAAGAACCAGAACAGGTGCTGCCACAACAACACTCCGCCATTGGCCGGGTCGTAGACGTGGGCACCGAGATGGCGGTCGGCGGCGAGACCGAACAGCGCGGCGGTCAGGATCGGGAACGCGATCAGCACGAGGATCGACGTCACCAGGATGTTCCAGGTGAAGATCGGCATCCGGAACATGGTCATGCCCGGCGCGCGCATGCAGACCACGGTGGTGATCATGTTGACGCCACCGAGGATGGTTCCGAGACCACCGACGGCCAGGCCCATGATCCACAGGTCCCCGCCCGCGCCTGGCGAGTGGATCGCGTCGGTCAGCGGCGAGTAGGCGGTCCAACCGAAATCGGCGGCACCACCCGGGGTGATGAAGCCGGCGATCGCGATCAGCGCGCCGAACAGGAACAGCCAGAACGAGAAAGCGTTCAGACGCGGGAACGCCACGTCGGGTGCGCCGATCTGCAGCGGCAGCACCAGGTTCGCGAACCCGAACACGATCGGGGTGGCGTAGAACAGCAGCATCACCGTGCCGTGCATGGTGAACAACTGGTTGTACTGCTCGTTGGACAGGAACTGCAGCCCGGGCATCGCCAGCTCGGTGCGCATGAACAGCGCCATCAGCCCGCCGATGAAGAAGAAGATGAAGCAGGCGACGCAGTACATGATGCCGATCAGCTTGTGATCGGTGGTGGTGATCAGCTTGTAGACCAGGTTGCCCTTGGGGCCCATCCGAGCCGGGAACGGACGACGAGCCTCGAGTTCTCCTATTGGGGGCGCTTCGGCTACCAACAGATCCTCCAAACATCCAGTCGGGAAATCCCGGCGGTCTTCACTGATGAATCCTAGCTCCCGGTGTACCCGGAAGTCGTGGTGGTCCTACAAACTGTCGTAAATGACTCACGACACGGGCTGACCTGCCACGAGCTGCTCGGATGTTACCGTCGGCGGCGTGCTGATCAGCAGACCCCGCGCCGGCCTCGTGGCTGCTCGATCGTTGGGGTCGGCGGCGATCGCGGCCGCGTTCACGATCACCCTTGCCAGCGGTTGCGGATCGCTGGGCGGAGACGCCGCCCCCACCCCCGGCCAGCAGTCCGTCGTCACGAGCACCACGAAGATCGCCAGCGCGGGTGTACTCGGCAATCAGCGCAGGCCAGACGAATCTTGCGCACCCGAGCCCACCCCCGTCGACCCTGGGCCCCCGGACCGCCGGGTCCGCCATGCGGCGGGTGAAACCGAGGTGCGGGCGGATCCGCAGCGCATCGTGGTGCTCTCCGGCGACCAGCTCGACACGTTGTGCGCGCTGGGTCTGCAGACGCGCATCGTGGCAGCCGCGTTTCCCGACGGCTCCAACAGCCAACCGTCGTATCTGGGCCGAGTCATCCACGACGTGCCCGGGGCGGGCACTCGCAGCGCGCCCGATATCGATGCGATCAAGGCCGCAAACCCCGACCTGATCCTCGGCTCGCAGGCGCTGACGCCCGACGATTTCGGTGAGCTGTCGGCGATCGCCCCCACGGTGTTCAGCGGTCCGCCCGGCGGTGCGTGGCAGGACAACATGCGGACGGTCGGCGAAGCGACCGGTCGCCTCGACGCGGTCAACGGGATGATCGACGGCTTCGAGCGGGCAGCCGACAAGACCGGCACCGAGAACGACGCCACCCATTTCCAGGCGTCGGTCGTCCAGTTCACCGAGACGACGGCGCGGGTGTACGGCACGGACAACTTCCCGGGCAGTGTGCTGGGCGCCGTCGGCGTCGATCGTCCTGCGGCACAACGGTTCAAAGACAAACCGTTCATCGAGATCGGCATCACCGACACCGATCTGGACAACTCGCCCGACTTCTCGGCTGCCGACGGCGATATCGTCTACCTTTCGTTCGACTCCCCCGCCGCCAAAGACCGCGCACCCCGCGTGATGGAGAGCGATGCGTGGCGCGAGCTATCGGCCAATCGCGACAACCGGATCTTCGCGGTCAACAACGAGGTTTGGCAGACCGGCGAAGGCATTGTCGCCGCGCGCGGAATCCTCGCGGACCTTCCGTGGATCAACGCCCCGATCAATTAGCGTGGCGCAGATGTTCCACATCTTGAGGTCCACCTATCTGCAATCGCCCGACGTCGTCAACGAGACCAGGCCGGCCCATCTTGAGTGGCTGAAGGGCGAGGTCGCCGCCGGCCGCATAGTGCTGGCGGGGCGCCTGGAGGACGAGTCCGGGGCAATCCTGATCACGGGGGACCTCAGCGCCGAGGAGGCGCAGTCCATCGTCGACCACGATCCCTACACGGCCGCCGAGGTGGCTCGGTATGAGCAACTGGCGTTCAACGGGGCCTTCCGCGCGCCAGGTCTTTAGGAACTAACTCACAGTTTCGGCGGGAAGATCGAGGTCGATTCGGTCGTTTGCCTGAGGGTAGGCCGCACTGTCGCGGCGAATTTCTCTTGTGATTACCCCAAGGTGGAAGGCCGTTTTCATGACCACTGTTTCCGCATACGCCGCCACGTCGGCCACCGCGCCGCTGACCGAGACCACCATCACGCGCCGCGATGTCGGGCCGCACGACGTGGCATTCGACATCCATTTCGCCGGCATCTGTCACTCCGACATCCACACCGTGAAAGCCGAGTGGGGCGAGCCGAACTATCCGGTGGTACCCGGCCATGAGATCGCCGGGGTCGTGACCGAGGTCGGTCCGGAAGTGACCAAGTTCAAGGTGGGCGATCGGGTCGGCGTCGGCTGCTTCGTCGACAGCTGCCGGGAGTGCGCCCAGTGCCAGGCCGGCCAGGAGCAGTACTGCACCAACCCCGGGATGATCGGCACCTACAACGCCATCGGCCGTGACGGTGAGCCGACGCAGGGCGGGTACAGCGGCGCGATCGTCGTCGACGAGAACTACGCGCTGCACATCCCCGACAGCTTGCCGCTGGACGCTGCCGCGCCCCTGCTGTGCGCGGGCATCACGCTGTATTCGCCGCTGCGCCACTGGAATGCGGGCCCCGGCAAGAGCGTGGCCGTGATCGGCCTCGGCGGCCTGGGCCACATGGGTGTCAAGCTCGCGCATGCGATGGGCGCGAAGGTGACGGTGCTGAGCCAGTCGCTGAAGAAGATGGAGGACGGACTGCGTCTAGGTGCCGACGAGTACTACGCCACCTCCGATCCGGCGACGTTCGAGACGCTTGCCGGCTCGTTCGACCTCATCTTGAACACTGTCTCGGCGAACCTGGATCTCGACGCGTATCTGGAGTTGCTGAGGCTCGACGGCACGCTGGTCGAGCTCGGGATGCCCGAACGTCCCATGAGCGTGACCGCTCCGTCGCTGGTCTTCGGTCGGCGCAGCCTGGCCGGATCGCTGATCGGCGGTATCGCCGAGACGCAGGAGATGCTGAATTTCTGCGCCGAGCATGACGTGCGACCCGAAATCGAGGTCATCACACCGGATTACATCAACGAGGCGTACCAGCGGGTGCTGGCCAGCGATGTGCGCTACCGGTTCGTGATCGATACGGAGTCGCTGCGAGGCTAGGACCTCGCCGTCACGCGCCTCGCGAATCGGGGTCTTCACCGATATTGAGGTCAGTCAGGCGCAGATGGAGCTGGGCCCGGGATCGGATTCCGAGCTTGCGATAGATGTTGCTGAGGTTCATTTCGACGGTCTTGGGAGACAGGAATAGTTGTGCCGCGATTTCGCGGTTCGTCATACCTTCGGCGGCACGGAGGGCAACGCGTTCCTCGGCCGGCGTGAGGCCGATCCCTCCCGACCGTTTGCCCCTGAGTCGGGATAGTTCGGCGCGTGCGCGTTGCGCCCAGAGTGGTGCACCGATCTGTTCGAACGTGCACAGCGCGGCTTCCACGGTGGCCTGTGCCGCCTGCTTGCGACGTCGGCGTCGCTGCATCTGGCCGAGTATCAGCTGAGTGCGGGCCTGTTCGAACGGCATCGGCAGCTCTCGGTGATGGTCCAGCGCGGTTCGGGCGGACGATTCCGCCGCGTCCAGATCGCCGCTTGCCGCTTGCAACTGGCTGCGTCCACGCGCGGCGGTGAAGAGCATCCACGGCCGACTGAGCCGACGACCATTTTCTTCGAGCGCGTCGATCAAAGGCCGCGCTTCATCCAGGCGGCCCATCCCGGCGAGCGCTTCGATGGCATCGGGAAGGTAGGCGCCGCCCACCATTTCGGTGCCGTGTTCGCGATCGAATGTGGCCAGTAGCGGTTGCAGACTGTCCAGTGCCGAGGCGTAGTCGCCGGTCGAAACGTGGAGGAAGCCGAGAGTGACCGTGGGCGGTCCGGCCAGAAAATGTCCGCCGGTTTCGTGTGCCAGGGCGATCGCTCTGGTTGCCGCTAGACGCGCGTCATCGACGTGTCCCGTGTGGGCGGCGACCGCAGCACGACACGTCAACGCGAACAGTTGTGCGCTGTGACCGCCGATTTGCTCGGCGCGCTGGGCGACGTCGTCGGCAGTCATGGCCGCGTCCTGATAGTCGCCCAGCCAGATGCTGATGGTCGTCGCGTGAGTGTCTATCCATAGTGCGTCGATCTCGTTGCCGCGGTCGGCCGCTTGCTGTTTGAGAGCCCGCATATGACGCCGCGCCGAGTCGAGACGCCCGAGTCCTGCGTCTGTCAGGGCTTTGATCGCGTCCGCCCTCGTGTGAACATGGGCGGGATGGGAGTCACCCTGCAGCTCGATGGCTTCGGACAGCGCACGATCGTCCAGGCCCTGCCCGTACAGGAACAGCAGATTGACCCACATCGCGCGCGCTTGACTTCGCAGTGCGGGGTCGGACAGTTGATCGGCGAGTTCAACAGCTTCGCGCGCGTACGACAGTGATTCTTCGCACTTTCCGGCGACGCCGATGGCCGGTGCGAGCAGCGTCAACGCCTGCAGTCGCAGCGGCGGACTGTCGACGGCCTCGCCCAGACCTTCGGTCAGCGCGTCGACCGCCGCGGTGAACGAACCGTCGTAGCCGTCGATGGCGCCGCGCAGCATGACCGCCGCTCCGCGCATGACGCCGGCCGGCAAGCTTTCGGGAACTCCTTCTAGGTGACGGCGCGCCACCGCAATGGAACCGGCTTCAAAATGATTGCGCGCAGCCATGATTCGACGTATCGGGTTGTCACCGCCGAGAGCGATGGCCAGTTCGATCAGTTCCGCCGCCGCGGTCGGGGCACCCTGGTCGCGCGTCGTGGCGGCCGCGGCATCGAGGGCTTCCAGAGTCGCCGGGTCACCGCTGACCGACGCCGATGCCAGGTGGCGCGCTTTGAGTTCCGGCGGCTCCACGATGTCGGCCAGACGACGATGCATCTCGCGGCGTTCGCCCGGCTCCGCGCCGGTGTACACGCCGCTGGCCAGAAGCGGATGCGAGAAGTGGATGCTGTTGCCGACGATCGAGACAATGCGCGCCACGGCAGGGCTTTCCAGCACCTCGACCACGCGATGTTCGTCGACGTCCGTGGCCTCGGATACCAGCGCGACGGTTGGCTTAGGCGAGCAGGCGGCGGCCAGTAGGAGCATCGCGGCTTCCTGATCCAGACCCTTCAGGTGCGTCTCAACCATCGCGGCCAACGTCTCCGGCAATTGAGCATCGAGTCCTCGTCCGTCATCAAGAGCTCGCGCGAGTTCAAGCGCGTAAAACGGGTTACCTCCGGATATCTCGTAGATGCGTACCAACTGGGCGCGCGTAAAGGCACGTCCCTGGCGCCGCGCCATCAAGGCATCGACGCCGCTGCGGGGCAGCGGCGCCATCCGCATCCGGCGGACGGCATCCGGACGTCGCATCTGTAGCCACGAAGACGAATCGGGACATTCGGAGTCTCCTGTGCGCGCGGTGGCAAGGATGCCGATCGACCCCTTCAGCCGCCGCGCGACGAAGCGGATGGCGACGCTGCTCGGCGTGTCCAGCCACTGCACGTCGTCGACGGCGATCAACACCGGCGCACGCTCCTCGAGCCGCTGCACCACCGAATATAGAGCCGCCGCTGCCGCCCGTTCGTCGGGGACGACGGGAGCAGCGCTGCCGCGCAGCAAGATTCGATCCAACGCCGCATGTTGCACGGGGGGCAGGTCGGCGAACACATCGGCATCGACATCGGCCAGCAGGTCCGCTAACGCCGCAAACGCGAAGTTCACCTCGCCCGGTGAGCCATGTGCCGCAAGCACGTGGAATCCCTGCGCGTGGGCAAGTTCGATCGCGTCGCGGTACAGGGTCGTCTTGCCGATACCGGCTTCGCCTTCCACGAAGAGTCCACTCGGAGCAGCGGCCAGATCGGCCACCAATGCCACGACAGACGTCCACTCCGTTTTGCGAATAGCCGAGCTCACGAGGTTGCCCTCGCGCGAATCCTCACCCCGAAACACAGCGTCGGCGACCTCCCCGCACCGCATGTCGGCACAACGCCAACGGCCGTACCCGATGTGAGGTAACCATAAGTCACTCGCGCTTGGAGTTGCCTGGAACGACTGTCGGTTATAGCGCCGACGTAACGTACGGCGCCTGCGACCCGAAAAACATTCATGAAGTCCAGGCCTCTTGCGATTAGTCCATGCGTTTTTCACCTGGCGGCCGCCTCATTGCTCGCCGCGCTCCTCGTCATTACCCCAGCAGCATTTCCCTCAACGACGTCGCCGCTGATCCCGGTGGCGGCCGCGCAGTGCCCCGATGTCGAGGTGGTCTTCGCTCGCGGCCGCCAGGAACCACCCGGCGTCGGCGCGGTCGGTGACGTTTTCGTGAATGCGTTGCGCTCCAAGACGCCTTTGTCGGTCGGGGTGTACGGAGTCAACTACGTCGCCGACACAGACGCCGCGGCCGGCGCCACAGATATCCGCATGCGCGTTCAATCGATGGCGAAAACCTGTCCGAATACCCGCATGGTGCTTGGCGGCTACTCGCTCGGTGCGACGGCGGCCGACCTCATGACGAGGGCGAACCGACTGTCGTCGAGTGAAAGACAGCACGTCGCAGCGGTCGTGATGTTCGGCAATGGCGGCAAGCGGCTCGGTCCGGCCCCCGCCTATGCCGACAGGACGATAGACCAGTGCGCGGACGGCGACCCCATCTGCGGGCGCGGTTTCAATTGGGATTCGCACCTACAGCCGTCATACATCGGTTCCGGGCTGATTGATCAAGCCGCGTCCTACGTCGCGGGCAGGCTTTAGAAGTCCCAGTCCTCGTCTTCGGTGTTGACGGCCTTGCCGATGACGTAGCTGGAGCCCGACCCGGAGAAGAAGTCGTGGTTCTCGTCGGCGTTCGGTGACAGCGCGGACAGAATCGCCGGGTTCACGTCGGTTTCATCGCGCGGGAACAGCGCTTCGTAGCCGAGGTTCATCAGCGCCTTGTTCGCGTTGTACCGCAGGAACTTCTTGACGTCTTCGGTCAGCCCGACCTCGTCGTAGAGATCTTGGGTGTACTCGACCTCGTTGTCGTAGAGCTCGAAGAGCAGCTCGTACGTGTAGTCCTTGAGTTCGGCCTGCGTGGCGGCGTCGGTATTGGCCAGCCCGCGCTGGTACTTGTAGCCGATGTAGTAGCCGTGCACGGCCTCGTCGCGAATGATCAGCCGGATCATGTCGGCGGTGTTGGTCAGCTTGGCCCGGCTCGACCAGTACATGGGCAGGTAGAAGCCCGAGTAGAACAGGAAGCTCTCCAGCAGCGTGGAGGCCACCTTGCGCTTCAGCGGCTCGTCGCCCTTGTAGTACTGCATGACGATCTCGGCCTTGCGCTGCAGGTTGGGGTTCTCCTCCGACCAGCGGAACGCGTCGTCGATCTCGGAGGTAGAGCACAACGTCGAGAAGATGTTGGAGTAGCTGCGCGCGTGCACCGACTCCATGAACGCGATATTGGTGTAGACCGCTTCCTCGTGCGGGGTCAGCGCATCGGGGATCAGGCTTACGGCGCCGACCGTGCCCTGGATGGTGTCCAGCAACGTCAGCCCGGTGAATACGCGCATCGTGAGCTGCTTCTCGTGGTCGTTCAGCGTTCCCCAAGAGGGGATGTCGTTGGACACCGGCACCTTCTCCGGCAACCAGAAGTTTCCGGTCAGCCGGTCCCAGACCTCGGCGTCTTTCTCGTCTTGCACGCGGTTCCAGTTGATGGCCGAGACACGGTCAATCAGTTTCACGCCATCGCTCACAAGAACCCCGTTTCACCTGGTCTTCTAGGACTTGGCTATAGAGCTGCTATAGCACCCTCAACACTACAGCTGGGGTCTGACTTTCGACCGCAACACAACATCTTGTTTTGGCGTGTCGCGCAGCTACACGGATACGCGGCTGTTCGCGTCCAGGAATTCGTACTCCGACGCGTCGAAACGACGGGTGGCCAGCCAGTACTGCCACGTCATCCCACTCCACAGCGTGCGGTTCACGCCGTGCTCGTCCATGTACCAGCTGCGGCACCCGCCGGTGTTCCAGACCGTGCCCGCCAGATCGTGCTGCAACTCGTCGTTGTAGGCGTCTTGAGCGGCCCGGGTCGGTGCCAGCGCCTGGGCGCCCTTCTTGTCGAGGGCGGCGATCGCGTGCGCGGCGTAGCGGATCTGCGACTCGATCATGAACACCACCGAGTTGTGCCCGAGCGCCGTGTTCGGACCGAGCAGGAAGAACAGGTTCGGCATGTCGGCGATCGTGATGCCGCGCAGCGCGGCGATGCCCTCGCGATTCCACCGGTCGACGAGGTCCTCGCCGCGGGGGCCCTTGATGTCGACATAGGTGTAGGAGTCGGTGACGTGAAAACCGGTGGCGCTCACCACGATATCGACCTCACGTTCGGTGCCGTCGCCGGCGACGATGCCGGTCTTCGTGAACCGTGCGATGCCATCGGTGATGACTTCCGTCTTCGGGTTCGCAATGCCTTGGTAGTAGGTGTCGGAGTTCAGGATGCGCTTGCAGCCGGCCCGGTAGTTCGGGGTCAGCTTCTTGCGCAGCGCGGGGTCCTTGATCGAGCGACGAATGTTGGCCTTGCCCATCAGCTCACCGAGCTTGAGCAGCCGCGGCTGCTTGGTCATCGCGAAGCCGACGCCCTCATGGATCCAGTAGATGCCCGCGCGCATCGCCGCACGCGTGCCCGGCACGTACGTGAACATGGTTCGCACCCACGGGGGGATCGGATTATTGGGCCGCGGCATCACCCACGCCGGGGTACGTTGATAAAGCTGAAGTTCCGCAACGTCTTTCACGATCTCCGGCACGATCTGAATGGCGCTCGCCCCGGTGCCGATCACCGCGACGCGCTTGTTGGTCAGGTCGACGCTGTGATCCCACTCCGCCGAATGGAAGACCACACCCTCGAACTCGTCGAGTCCCTCGAACTCCGGGATCAGCGGGATGTGCAGTCCCCCGGCGCCGGAGATGAGGAACTGCGCGACGAACTCGCGGCCGTCCTTCGTGAAGGCGTGCCAACGCATTTCCTCGTCGTCCCAGTGCGCTCGATTGACGTGCGAGTTGAACTGGATGTAGCGCCGCAACCCGTACTTGTTCGTCACACCCTGCAGGTAGTCCTGGATTTCCGGCTGAAACGACCACATGTGCGACCAGTCGGGCTTGGGCTCAAACGAGAACGAGTACATGTGCGACGGGATGTCACATGCGCAGCCGGGATAGGTGTTGTCACGCCACGTGCCGCCGATGTCGTCGGCCTTCTCCAGGATCACGAAGTCCACGTTCTGCTGCTGCAGCGCAATAGCCATCCCCAGGCCGGAGAACCCCGAGCCGATGATGAGAGCGCGGGTGTGCACCGGTTTGGCCACCGTCGCCTCGGATGTGTCCTGGGCCATCGTCATGTTGAAACTTCCCCTGATCCCCGGCTGACGCGTGGGCCCATCGTCGTGGGCCCATTCCTGGGAACGCCGGTACCGGATACTTTAGCTAGTGTCCGCATTGCGGCCCAGGGTGTCAACGCACGACGAAGGCGAGAAGTTGCACAGCGTCAGGCGTAGGCCGCCTCCCGTTCGGCGCTGCGGTGCCGGTGCGGATCAAAAGTCTCGAAGTGTCCCGATCCGACCATGCCGATGCCGCGCTGCGGCATCCGGAAGTCGCCGAGGCGGGCCTGGCGGAGCAGGGGGCCGCTGGGCCCCAGGTCGCGGCCCATCAACACTGCGTGCGAGTCGGCGACGAGCCAGACCTGTTTCGGTGCCATCGAGTAACACTGGCCGTTGGGCGCGCGGCCGGTCAGCCGCACATCGCCGACGTCAAGGGTTCGCCTCGCCACCCGGCCGAGCCGGTGGAGCAACACCGGGTTGGTCCACGCCGCATCCGACACCCGGCCGCTGATCTTGCCCATCAATCGAGTGGCCCGGGTGGGGTGCAGGGCGAGAGTCCAGCGCAGGACGTCGGGAACGTCGACCTGCACCGATTGCGGGCCCGTCCAGGTGACGTCGATATCGCACTGCACGGCGTCATTTGGCGTTGCCGAGCTGAAATACCGCGCGCAGCTTTGCTGTCCGGGTGTGGTGGCGTAGAACGTCCATTTGCAGGACGGATCACGGTGCCATACCGACACATACGGCGGTGCGAACGTCGTCGCCGGGATCTGTCGCATGGCCAGGTAGTGCCCATTGGCGAAGGGCAGGCCCATGATCCCGAATCCGACGAAGCGCTCGTCGTCTCCAGGGGGCAAGACCGGGTCGGCCAGCACGGCCGCCACGGCATCTCGGGGTGTCAGTTGTTTCGTCATGCGCCAATGATGTTCGGCGACATGGCCTCACGACATGAGGCGTCTGCCTCAAATCAGGCGACGGGTTGCTGTCGACGGACGGCGGTGCGAATCGGCTGGTCGGCGTCGATCTCGATGCCGAGTAGCTCGGCAGTGCCGTTGATGGCGCCGACCATGATCGTGGTCATGTGCGCGATGAACTTGTCGGTCGGCATCCGCCGCGGCTTGTCGTCGTCCACGCCAAGCCACCAGTCGGTCGCCGACGCTGCGGTACCGAAGATCGCGAACGCCGCCAGCTCGAACGCCTCCGGTTCGGGCGCAAGGTCCTCGAGCTGGGTGCTGATCATGCCGGCGATGGCCAGGGTGATTTCGCTGCCCTTGTTGACGGTCGTCATCGCCGTAGCCGACTGGTCGGCGAACCGTCCCTGCAGCAGGAACCGCACCACGTTCGGATGCTGATCGACCAGTTCTACATAGTGCTCGACGCCACGACCGACGATCTGGCGGGCTGAGTCGGTCTGCACGTTGACCGACGGGATGATCGCCGCCCACAACATGTCGCGCATCCGCTGACCGATCTCGGAGAACATGTCGGCTTTGTCCGCGAAGTGGCGGTAGATCTTGGGCTTTGCGGTGCCCGCCTCTTCGGCGATTTCGCGCACGCTGACGTTCGGTCCGAGGCGGTCGATCGCGCGGAACGCGGCGTCGACTATTTCCGCCCGCACCTTCTTCCGGTGCTCGCGCCAACGCTCGCTACGGGCGTCCACTTTGACACCCGGCTCAGCGCTGGAATGTGATCTGGACCCTCGTCGCACCCAGTCACTGTACCGCCCGGACAGCGCTGACCTGCTCAGACCATCCCGCCGCCACGATAATTACCGATGTATTAGGTCATATCTGTCAATGAGATGCATGGCGTCAGCTTGGGTACTATCTCTGCGACAGCCGATCGACGAGACGAGATTCATGACGCAGCGATACGACCTGGTCATCGCAGGTGGTGGGCCTTCTGGCTCAGCAGCCGCATGGCAGGCCGCGCAGACCGGCGCCAAGGTGGTGGTCCTGGACAAGGCCGAATTCCCGCGCGCCAAGCCCTGCGGTGACGGGCTCACCGCCCGCGCCGTGAGCTACCTGCAAAAGATGGGTCTGGCCGACGAGGTTGCCACCTACCACCGGGTCAACCGCGTGACTGTGTTCAGCCCGAGCGAGTGGGAGCTGTCATTCCCCAAGCGTCCCGGCATGCCCGACCACGGGCACACCGTCAGCCGTGAACACCTCGACACCACCCTGCTCAAGCACGCCGAGTCCGCCGGCGCCGAGGTCCGCCAGGGCGCCGAGGTGGCCGGCCCTGAACTCGATCCCAGCGGCCGCGTGGTGGGTGTGATCCTCAAGAGCGGCGAGAAGGTGTACGGCGACGCAGTCATTGCGGCCGATGGCGCCTACTCCCCCATCAAGCGCGCCCTCAAGATCGACTCGGAGTACAACGGCTACCAGGCCATCGCCATCCGGTCGGAGATGCACGCCAATCGGCCCGACTCCGACAGCCTGGACATCTATTTGAAGCTGGCGTTCCAGGGCGACCAGCTACCCGGCTACGGCTGGGTGTTCCCGATGGGCAACGGCGTGTTCAACATCGGCCTCGGTTACGTCAACAGCTACAAGAACTGGCAGTCGATCAACGCCACCCAGTTCCTCGGTGAGTTCCTGCGCACGCTGCCCGCCGATTGGGACCTGCCGCCGATCGAGGAGCTGAAGAAGAACAAGAGTGTGCGGGCGTGGCGACTGCCGATGGGCTTCACCGCGTGGCCGCCGTGGCGCCCGGGTGTGCTGTTCACCGGCGACTCGCTGGGTGCGGGCAAACCGGCGTCCGGCGCGGGCATCTCCAAGGCGCTCGAATCCGGGCTCGCCGCAGGCGAATGCGCGATCGCAGCGTTGCAGAACGGCGGCCCCGACGATTTCACCAACTACGCGCAGCGCATGGAAGCCGCGTGGGGTCGCGAGTACCGGCGTGGCCGTTACTTCCACAAGCTGCTGGGCCAACCGCGGCTTGCCAATGCCGGCGTGAAGCTCATCGACAACGCCGCATTCCGTGACCGCATGCTCAAGGCGCTGTACAAGAAGGCCCAAGGGCCACAGCACACCATCAAGAAGTAGTCGGCGAGCGCACGCTTGTTCGTGGCGGTTCTCGACGTTCGCGTACACGAAGCGTGCACTCGGCGCCTAGCGTCGACCGCGCTTTGCCTGGCCCGGCCTACGCGCGACCTTGCCCGCAGCGGCGCGGGCCGTCTGCTTCGCCAGCGTCTTCTCCCGCGCCGTGCGTTTCGGCGCCGACTCTGCCTGCGCGCGCGACGAACCAGGTTTGCGCCCTCGCACGATCCCGATGAAGTCCTCGATCAGCGCGGATTGCGGCCCTTCCGGGACGGCCAGCGCCACCGGGCACGTGGGCGCGTCGGCGATCGGCCGATACGTGAGGTCCTTTCGGTGATACAGCCGCGCCAGCGACTGCGGCACGATGAGCACGCCCGTCCCCGCGGCAACGAGTTCTATTGCACCCTCGGTCGTTTCAGGCCGATGCTCGACCGGGACACCAGGAATGTCCACCCATTCGACGACGTGGTCGAGTGGCATCAGTACCGGCTCGCCCTCGAGGTCCGCGGCGGCGAGCTCGTCGGCGGCACTGAGGATGTGATCGGCTGGCACCACGGCGACCGTGGTCTCTTGGTACAGCGGGATGACCGCTAGACCCGCGGTGTCTGCCGGCAGCCGCAGCACCACGACGTCGATGGTGCCGTCCCGCACTTCGGCGGCGGCGTTCGCCGCGGCGACCGTTCGCAGCCGCAGCGGTACGTCGGGGTGCCGCTGCGCCCAGATCCGAGCCCACTTCGCGGGCGTCCCACCGGGAACGTATCCGAAGGTGAGCGAGGGCAGCGAGGGCGAAGCCACGGCATCAGGCTACCGATAGGCTTGCGCCATGAGCAGGCCGAACGCGCAGTCCATGAAGCCCGCGACGGCGGCGAAGAAGCTGGACGTGTACCTGCCCGCAACGCCCGCGGCGTTCCAGGACAACCCGATCACCCGCGCCGAGCTCGCCGCCCTGCAGGCGGATCCGCCGCAGTGGCTTCAGGATCTTCGAAAGAACGGGCCGCACCCGAAGAACCTCGTCGCGGCCAAGCTCAGCGTGTCGATCGCCGGTCTCGCACGGGGCGGCGTCGTGGATGCGCTGACCACTGAGCAGATCAATGCGCTGATCGAAGAGAATCCGCCGTGGCTGATCGCCGAACGCGAAAACTACCAAGCGGTGTTGACCGAGCAGCGACGCCTGAAAGAGCAACGAGCAGCGCAGCTCCGCGAGAAGTGAGCTGCCCCGGCCTGCCTCGATGGCTCGGCCGTCGAGTGGCCACCTGTACGACGACTTCGGGCTCCGGGCGTCCCATGACTGGACACTCGGCGAGCAGAAGGAAGTGAGCTACTTCTTCTTGTTCTTGTCGTGGTCGCCCACTTTTGGGCCGGGGGCAGGCTGAGCCTTGGTGGTCGGCTCGAACTTGCCGCCCTTCTTGGGGTCATAGCTCCGCTTTTGATCAGCCATGAATCGAGCCTATGCCTGTGCTAGGCCCCAGTCGATGGCTTGAACAATTGGATCAACCCGCGCTACAGCATGCAGCTAACGCAGCCGGATGTAGTACAGCGTCCTGATTCCCTTGCGCCAGGCGTAGATCTGCGCCTACGCCGGGTCAGGCATTAGCTCGACGATTTCGCGATTGACCGTAACACCACCCCGATATGGATTTCTCCACGCGCAGAGGGTAGTTCGCTTTGTAACGAGTCAGCCGTGCTGCCGCCGCTGGCGGCAGACCTAGGCGCCAGTCACGCGCGTCGTCGCGCATCCGGAATGCCTCAGATCGAGCGCTGCCGATTCGATCCGCTAAGCCACGCCTGCCCGTTTCGCCGCTGCCCGGTCAACTGCGTTCCCGTTTGGCACCGCAGCGAACTGTCGGAACATATCACCCTTTAGTTTGTCCGCGATCTTCGCGATTTTTGCCGTGCGTCTCGGATGATCCATGTCCATCGCCTCATCGACCTGCTTCATTACTTCATGGAACGAGTCGCGATCGATTCTCCTTGATAAGGAGACGCCCAGCAGGCTCGGGAACACATTTCGCATCGTCCGACGAACATCAGCTGCCCGCGGAGCCAACGTGAGGAAATTGAGGAGGAAGTCCGGGCGCATCATGTACCGGGTGCCGCCGTTTCGTTCGACGAGCTGTTTCGTGTGCCTCACGATCGACGCTTCGCTCGTCAGCCACCACGTATTAAGTCCGAACTCAGAGGAACGGGCATTCTCGCGCCGCGAAGTACGCCGTCCATACACCGCCACTGCCATCGTCGCATCATTGTGTGCAAGGACGTCATTCTTCTTCTCATCGGCGAGAGCTGCTGCAACGCAGGCGGCCTCTTCGTGGTCAACGTAACGAGCGAGGTCTGTCGAGCTTCGAAATTGAAGATTAAATGCTGCACATAGATACGCTCTGAGATCCGTGTACGCCGCCGCCCGCTGCAAGTCCTCGGGATCGCAGAACCGTTTGACGAACGACTGCCAACTGCGAGGTCGACGAGCACCCAATTCTTGGTTGTCGAACGCGTAAAGATAGGCCCGCAACATGATATGCGGAACCTCCCGCATCAGTTCGTAGCTCATGTGGTGTTCGCGACCTGCGATGTGATTCCGGTATTCGTGATCACAAGCGCGCAGGTGATGCACCACCTCTTCAAGCACAGGCTCGGCGAGAACCAAGGTCGCCCCATGCCGAGCTGCCGCAAGCAGCGTGTTCCTCATCATCTGATCGGGTTCGGGCAGCAGGTGTTCGCTGAGGGCCCTGACGATCACATCGCTTCCGACGTACAGGTAAAAGTCGCCCACCAAGTCTTGAAAAAACTCGATGAGCCGGGGCTCGGCTTGCAGTGTGAAGAGAAGGGCGTAGGTGCGGGAAAGCTTACGGAGGTATTCTCGCTCCACTTCAAGCGAGTCATAAAACACCCCCCTCAGTGCGCAGAATGCGGTCTCAACGACGAGCGCCGCTCGTCGACCGCCAATCCCCATGTCGGCCACCGCGTCTGTGAGTGCGCCGAGAATCGTCGGAAAGTTTGCGGCAGTGGACTGAGAGTGAAGGTACCGGGCGAATTCCAAACCCTCATGCTCGAAGACGGATTGGATTGCACTTACAGCTGCGTCAACAGCCAGTGCCGCCGTCTCGTCCCCAAGCCCGACACGTTCTTGAACCTCGACACGCTCTTCAATGCTTCGCCGGAAGTCGACGCGAAGCGCCTCGTCGGCGAAATTGTCCGCTTCGACGCGCTGCCGTGTTTCGAATGGGAGGCAGTACGTGCCCTCCTTTCGGTGTGAGCGAATCGCCCGACCGCCGGGATAGTCCTTCGAAGCCATTGCATCAAGTCGCTTATCAAGGCGTGGTGCGACCAATAATTCCACCGCAGGAAGGTCAGCCACGATCCGCTGAAGGATATCGGCGGCGGACACCAAGATGCCAGCGTCCGGATCCGTCCCTTCGAGCGCCCAGATGATCAGGGCGTCCGTCATAGCATCCACAAGACGGTAGTCGCCATCGCGCCTGTTTAGTTCCTGCGCCAGGAACACATACACCGCGGGCGACTTGACATGTGATGACGGTGTCAAGAGATTCGAGGTACCGATGCCTTTGAGAAAATCCGTTGCCGAGCGCAGATGCTGATCGAACGCAGCGATCGTGCCGGCACCATCGTTGACGTGCGAAGCGATGTAGCCGCCGTCGCGGATCGTGATTGTGACGTTCAGCTCCGTCGATAACGCTGCCTCGACCTTGTCGGTATAGCGGACCGTCTGCGAGGTGAAATGCACAAGCCGGCAAGGTTGGCGACCAAACTCGCGAAGCCGCGCAACGGTTTTGCGGATCTTCGACTCAACGTCTTTCTCGATGCTCGACTGATAAAACACGTCCGCGTTGCGACGGGACTCGTAAACCGCCTCGTCATAGCCATCCGCGCCACCATCCTTAAGTCCCCCTAAAGGACTGAAGGATTCGCCACCGATACTGGCGTAAAAATCATTGACGAAGTGCTCGAACGACCACCCATCGGCCTTATCCAATGCGACGCGCACAAGGTCTGTATTTATGGATTGTAATGCCACAATACCCTCACATCGTCCCTTTGCACCCGAGCTACAGCATGCAGCTGACGCAGCCCTCGACCTCGGTGCCCTCCAGCGCCATCTGACGCAGCCGGATGTAGTACAGCGTCTTGATTCCCTTGCGCCAGGCGTAGATCTGCGCCTTGTTGACGTCACGGGTGGTCGCGGTGTCCTTGAAGAACAGCGTTAGGCTCAGCCCCTGGTCGACATGCTGCGTCGCCGCGGCATACGTGTCGATGATCTTCTCGTAGCCGATCTCGTACGCGTCCTGGTAGTACTCGAGGTTGTCGTTCGTCAGGTACGGCGCCGGGTAGTAGACGCGGCCGATCTTGCCTTCCTTGCGAATCTCGATCTTGCTCGCCACCGGGTGGATCGAGCTGGTCGAGTTGTTGATGTAGCTGATCGAACCTGTCGGGGGAACGGCCTGCAGGTTCTGGTTGTAGATGCCGTCCTTCTGCACCGACTCCTTGAGCCGCGTCCAGTCCTCCTGCGTCGGGATTCGAATGCCGGCCTTCTCGAACAGCTGCTTCACCCGATCGGTCTTCGGCTCCCACACCTGCTCGGTGTACTTGTCGAAGAACTCACCCGACGCGTACTTCGACTTCTCGAAACCCTTGAAGTGCGAGCCGCGTTCGATCGCGATGCGGTTTGACGCCCGCAGCGCGTGGTACAGCACCGTGTAGAAGTAGATGTTGGTGAAGTCCACACCCTCTTCGGAGCCGTAGTGAATCCGCTCCCGCGCCAGGTACCCGTGGAGGTTCATCTGCCCCAGGCCGATCGCGTGAGAGTCGTTGTTGCCCTGCTCGATCGACGGCACCGACCAGATGTGTGTCTGGTCGGAGACCGCGGTCAACGCCCGGATGGCCACCTCGATGCTCTGCGCAAAGTCCGGCGAGTCCATGGTCTTGGCGATGTTCATCGAGCCGAGGTTGCACGAAATGTCCTTGCCCACTTGGGCGTAGGACAGATCGTCGTTGAACACCGAGGGCGTCGACACCTGCAGGATCTCCGAGCACAGGTTGCTGTGGGTGATCTTGCCGTCGATCGGGTTGGCTCGGTTCACCGTGTCCTCGTACATGATGTACGGGTAGCCCGACTCGAACTGCAGCTCGGCCAGCGTCTGGAAGAACTCACGCGCCTTGATCTTCGTCTTGCGGATCCGTGCGTCGTCGACCATCTCGTAGTACTTCTCGGTGACCGAGATGTCGGCGAACGGCAGCCCGTACACGCGCTCGACGTCGTACGGCGAGAACAGGTACATGTCCTCGTTCTTCTTCGCGAGCTCGAACGTGATGTCCGGGATCACCACACCCAACGAAAGCGTCTTGATGCGGATCTTCTCGTCGGCGTTCTCACGCTTGGTGTCGAGGAAACGGTAGATGTCGGGATGGTGCGCATGCAGGTACACCGCGCCCGCGCCCTGACGCGCACCCAGCTGGTTGGCGTAGGAGAACGAGTCCTCCAGCAGCTTCATGATGGGGATGACACCCGAGCTCTGGTTCTCGATGTTCTTGATGGGTGCGCCGTGCTCACGAATGTTGGTCAGCAGCAACGCGACACCGCCACCGCGCTTCGACAGCTGCAACGCAGAGTTGATGGACCGCCCGATGGACTCCATGTTGTCCTCGATGCGCAGCAGGAAGCAGCTCACCGGCTCGCCGCGTTGCTTCTTGCCGGAGTTCAGGAATGTCGGCGTGGCCGGCTGGAATCGGCCGTCGATGATCTCGTCGACGAGTTTCTCGGCAAGGATGGTGTCACCCGAGGCGAGCGTCAGCGCCACCATGACGACACGGTCCTCGAAGCGCTCCAGATAGCGCTTGCCGTCAAACGTTTTCAGCGTGTAGCTGGTGTAGTACTTGAATGCGCCGAGGAACGTCGGGAACCGGAACTTCTTCGCATAGGCGCGACTGATCAGTGACTTGACGAAGTTGCGCGAGTACTGGTCGAGCACCTCACGCTCGTAGTAGTTCTCCTTGATCAGGTAGTCGAGCTTCTCGTCCTGATCGTGGAAGAACACGGTGTTCTGGTTGACGTGCTCCAGGAAATACTGGTGCGCTGCCTCGCGGTCCTTCTCGAACTGGATCTTGCCGTCTGCGTCGTACAGATTCAGCATCGCGTTGAGCGCGTGGTAATCCGTCTCGCCGGCGCCGCCGACGGCGGCCGGGGTGGCGGTTACAGGCTCTGCAGCTGTGACGGTTGGTGGCACGTCTGTTCCTTCCAGAAGTCAGCAAGACCCACGCGGACGGCTTCAACGTCGTCGGGGGTTCCCATCAATTCGAAGCGGTAGAGGTAAGGCACGCGGCACTTGGCGGACACCACGTTGCCGGCGTAGGCGAATTCTTCACCGAAGTTGTTGTTGCCCGCGGCGATGACCCCGCGGATCAACGACCGGTTGTGCTCGTTGTTCAAAAAGGCGATGACCTGTTTGGGGACGTAGCCCCCACTGCTGATATCGGGTGTTGCCTTGCCGCCACCGTAGGTGGGCAGAACGAGCACGTAAGGCTCGTCGACCTCGATACGGCCGTGCAACGGGATCCGGGTAGCGGGCAAACCCAGCTTCTGGACGAAGCGGTGGGTGTTCTCCGAGACGCTCGAGAAGTAAACGAGGTTGCTCATTCGTTTTCTCCTCTCTGCTGTCTGGTTACTCCTAGGCCGTGACGGCGACCGCGCCGAGCGCCTTGATGCGATCGGGACGGAAGCCCGACCAGTGATCGTTGCCGGCAACCACGACCGGGGCCTGCAGGTAGCCGAGCGCCATGACGTAGTCACGCGCCTCGCTGTCGAGGCTGATGTCGACCGTCTCGTAGGCGATGCCTTGCTTGTCCAGCGCCTTGTACGTGGCGTTGCACTGCACGCATGCGGGCTTGGTGTACACGGTGATCGATGAGTGCGACATTCGGTACGGCTCCTCTACAACAGACACTGTGCTGGGACTGGCTACTACTTCAGGTACTACATCCCACTGAATTCCAGCGGCCCGGAGGCCCTCAAAATTCCTGCGGTCAGAGGCCGCGGTCCGTGGGGTCTGAGAGCCGACACCGGCGGATTTCTGGCCTCCGGCCGACCCGTGGAGATTTGGAAACTGTGGGGGTCTGTCGGTGTTCGAAACACTACACCTAGTGTCCGACAATCCGAAGAGATACCAGATGTTCTGAATAACATTTTTGAAATTCCCTGGTCGTAAGCACTCGGCGGCGATCTTCTCCGGCGTGTCGCACATCACATCTTGGGTGTGTCGCGCCTGCGCCCTAGATCTACCACCGACCACCGACAGGTCAGCCGCCGTCAACTGTCACAGTGACGTAACAGCAAATGCGCCTGAACGGTCACGGAAGGCGTCCGGCATCGTCGGCGTAACGACGGCCGCGAAGGATTCCCTCGATGTTGCGCTCGGCGAGCGCGGTGATCGACATGAACGGATTGCAACCGATGTAGCCCGGGATCAGCGACGCATCGTTCACATAGAGGTTGTCGTAGCCCCTGACGCGCCCGAAGGCGTCGGTGGCCCGACCCCGCACCACCCCGCCGAGCGGATGCACCGTGTGGGGTGCGAAGACCTTCCCGTCGAAGATGTCATCGCGGTACTCGACGCCGTTGGCAGCGACGATCCGGTCGAACGCGGTCCGGGCCCTGGCCACCTGATGCTCGGTGTGCCCTTCCAGCCAGTCGATGGTGATCGAATCGGTGGCGTTGTCGTACATGATGTCCGCACGGTCGTCGGTCTTGACCATCGCGTAGTAGCCGAGCGCGTGAGTCTCGACCGGAAGCGGGATCGAGAACACGCTGGCATACACCGGGTTGTCCGGGTCGTTGCGGCCGTCGATGTTGATCATTCCCATCAGCGACTGCTCGGTGCCCGTCGGATCGCTGGTCATGTGCGACACCATGACGTCCCCATTGTTGCCGTAGCCACGGCCGATCTCGTCGCTGAGATCCGGAAGCGCTCCGGTGTCCCGTGCCCGCAGCAGAATATGCGACGTACCGAGCACACCGGCACTCAAAAACAGCCGATCGCAACCTAATTCGTCGCGGGCGACCTCGGTCCCCCACCGGTCGATCTCGCGGATGGATACCACGTACTCGCCGGAGGGTTCGCGGCGGATGCCGGTGACTTCGGTCAGGGCGCGTAGTTTCACGTAGCCGGTCGCCAGGGCCGCGGCGATGTATGTTTGGTCAACGCTGCCGAACCGCCCGAAGTTGTTGCCGTACTGCTGTTCGAAGTCGAGTGCGGAGCGCGGAACCTGCCCCGCCTCTTCCTGTTTCATGTACTCGAATGAATACGCGCTGGCGTTGTAGTCGACGTCGTAGCCCGCGGCCTGCGCGTACTGACGGCCCACCCGGGCGTATTGAAAGTAGGGCGTCCGTTCGAACCAATCCATGTCGCGGCGGTTGATGCGAAGCATCTCCGCGGCGCGCCCGACATAGGTGCCGAGGAACTCGTCGGCGGTGATGTCGGGGAAGGCGGCACGGACCTGATCCGCGGTGGGGACGGCGGCGATCGCCGCGTTGATCATCGATCCTCCACCGACCGCGACGCCGCGAAACACGCTGTGCGCGCCGTGCACTGACTTGTCACAGATGCCGGCTTGGACGGGCTGCGCCGACGGGTTGTTCTTGGCCACGTCCTCGACTGAGACACCCATGTACGACGGCACCAGGCTCGGCGGAACGTCGGAGAACCACGCCGCGCGCGTGTCGGCGGGCAGCATGCGGGTGAAGCGTCTGCCGTCTTCGTCCGGCGTGTCCCATTGTCTGCCCTTCTCCAAAATCAAAGTCTGGATCCCGGCCTGCCCAAGCCGCAGCGCGGACACCCCGCCGCCGTAACCACTGCCGACCACGATCGCGGGGTAATGACTTCGCGAGCTCTTCGCTGCCGGCGGGCTCCGAAATTCGAGGAAGCCGGCACCGAGGGCGGCACCCGCGACGATCCCGGCCGAGGCTCCGAGAAAGCGCCTGCGTGAGACCGTCGGCTCAGCGCGCCGATGCTGCGCACCGGACGCGCGCTGGACCGGCAACTTGTCAGTCGTCTGCAGTTCTAGCGAATTTTTCACTATTTTCTGCAGACGTCAATTTCGGCTGCGATGCCCGCGCTGTCGGTAAGGATCACGAAGTCGACTTTGTCGCGAACACAGCAGTCCGGGCAGTTCCAGTCGTCCGGAACTGCATCCCATGGAGTGCCCGGCGGAAAGCCTTCACGCGGATTAGCTGTGCTTTCGTGGTATCGATAGCCACATTCGGGGCATTGCGCCGTTATCACGAGCGCTCTCCTTCATCCCTGAGTCCGTTGACTCTTGATGCCGCGTCCGCACGGATTTCCGTTACGAGTTGAATATATTAGCTTTATTTTATAGTTTGCGAACGCAGACCTAGCAATGAAAAGGAGTCATGGACTCGACATCGAGAGCTAAGGATCGCGGGCGTACTGAGCCCGGACACGAAGTCGCCACGAATAAGGGTTGGCGGGACCGCAAGCGTTACCTCTGGCTACTAGCGCCGATCGTGCCGTCGCTTGTCGCCGAATCATGGTTTCTGGTGCAGGTGACGGGGGTGGATCTGTTCTGGTGGTTCGGCCCGATCCTCACGTTCTTCGTCGTGCCGGCGCTCGACCATCTGGTCGGCGCCGATGCCGAGAACCCGCCCGACAGCGCGTTGGCCTGGCTGGAGAACGACCGCTTCTATCGATGGGTCACCATGCTCTTCCTTCCCGGGCAATATCTTTCGCTACTGTTCGCATGCTGGATATGGGCCGGCGGCGGCTGGGTCCACATGTCACCGGTGGACAAGCTCGGACTGATGTTCACCGTGGGCATTGTCGGCGGGATCGCGATCAGTACCGCACACGAACTCGGCCACCGGCGGGCGGGACTGGAACGCAGGCTGAGCAAGCTCGCACTCGCCCAGTCCGGCTACGGGCATTTCTTCGTCGAGCACAACCGCGGTCACCACGCGAGGGTCGCCACGCCCGAGGATCCCGCAAGCTCACGACTCGGCGAATCGCTGTACGCGTTCATCGGCCGGTCGCTGACCGGCGGCGTGCGATCCGCATGGCGACTCGAGCGAGCACGATTCGCGCGAATCGGGACGACTCACTGGAGCTTGCGCAACGACGTGCTCAACGCCTGGCTGCTCACTCTGGCGTTGTTCGTGATTCTGGTCGTCTGGTTCGGAGTCGTTGTGCTGCCATGGCTTATCGGCCAGGCCATCGTCGGCTTCTGCATGCTCGAGACCGTCAACTATCTCGAGCACTATGGGCTGAGGCGACAAAAGCTCGCCGACGGGCGCTACGAACGCGTACGGGCGTGGCACAGCTGGAACAGCAACACGATCGTCGCCAACGTGTGCCTGTTCCACCTGCAGCGGCACTCCGACCATCACGCCCATCCGGTGCGCCGCTATCAGACGTTGCGCCACGCCGAGGAGGCGCCGCAGCTCCCGTCGGGCTACGCCACGATGATGCTGATCGCGATGATCCCGCCGTTATGGCGGCGCATCATGGACTGGCGCGTCATCCAGCACTACGGCGGCAATCTCCATCTTGCAGCGTTGAGCCCGCGCTACGCGGAACAAGGCAGACGCGCGGCCTACCGCGACGCGAGCCCACCGCTGTGATGTCAGCCGACTTCGGCGGCCAGCTTGCCCACGATGTCGCGCAATTGTTCGGCAACCTCGGTGTTCTCACGGGGATGCTTGCCGTCGAATGCCGTGGATCGCACTGACAGAGTCAGGTCCTCGATGACGCGCGGTCCCGCAATGCCGAACGACTTGCGCGTTTCGTCGTGGGCCCACACCCCGCCGTACTGGCCGAGGGAGGCACCCACGACCGCCAGCGGCTTGCCTTTGAGCGCGCTGTCACCGAACGGCCGCGACAGCCAGTCGATCGCGTTCTTCAGCACGCCCGGAATGCTGCCGTTGTACTCGGGTGTGACGACCAGGGCGGCGTCAGCGTCGGCGGCGGCCTGCCGTAACGCGACTACCGGTTCGGCGACATCGGCGTTGTCGATGTCCTCGTTGTAGAAGGGCAACTCCCCCAGCCGGTCGAAAGTCTCCAGCCGCACACCGTCTGGAGCCGATTCGATGGCGAGTTCGGCGAGCTGCCGATTGACAGACGCCGCACGCAGGCTGCCGACCAGTACGAGCACCTTGATGTCCGACATGTTCAAACCCTTTCGATCGCGGTATGGATCCTCGCATCCTGAAACCGGACCTTGGTCCGAATTCATCCCTCTGAATTAAAGTGGTGACATGCCCCCGCACGCGTTGCCGATCTCCGACGAGGCGCCGCAGGAGCGGGGCGACGCCGCTCGTAATCGCACGTTATTGCTGGACGCCGCGCGCCGGCTCATCTCCGAACGCGGTGCCGACGCGGTCACCACCGACGACATCGCCACCGCCGCAGGTGTGGGCAAGGGCACACTGTTCCGCCGCTTTGGCAGCCGCGCGGGTCTGATGATCGTCCTGCTCGACGAGGACGAGAAGGTCCAGCAGCAGGCCTTTCTGTTCGGGCCGCCTCCACTTGGCCCCGGTGCGCCGCCGCTGGAACGGCTGATCGCGTTCGGGCGCGCCAGGCTGAAGTTCGTCAAAGCCCATCAGGCGCTGCTGTCGGACGCCAACAGGGACCCGCAGATGCGCTTCAGCGCCCCGGCCACGCTCCATCAACGGCACATCACGGTGCTGCTTGAAGAGGCGGACACCACCGGGGACCTCGACGCTCAGGCCACTGCCCTGCTCGCGCTGCTGGACGCCGACTACGTGCACCACCAGCTCACCGAGGGTGGTCAGACACTGAGGCGTCTTGGTGACGCGTGGGAGACCTTGGCGCGCAAGGTCTGCGGCACCTGACCCCGATGAGTCCCCGCTGGGTTCTGCACGTCGACCTCGATCAGTTCCAGGCCGCGGTCGAGGTCCGACGGAACCCTGAGCTCGCCGGACTGCCGGTCATCGTCGGCGGCAACGGTGATCCGAACGAGCCCAGGAAGGTCGTCACCTGCGCGTCGTATCCGGCGCGGGCGTTCGGCGTGCACGCCGGGATGCCGCTTCGCACCGCGGCGCGCAAGTGCCCCGACGCGACGTTCCTGCCGCTGGACACCGACGCCTATGACGAGGCCTCCGAAGAGGTGATGGGCCTGCTGCGCGACTTCGGCCATCCTGTCGAGGTGTGGGGTTGGGACGAGGCGTACGTCGGGGCCGATGAGTCCACCGATCCGTTCCAACTCGCCGAGCAGATTCGTGAGGTCGTGGCCGCGGGCACCGGGTTGTCGTGTTCGGTCGGCATCAGCGACAACAAGCAGCGCGCCAAGGTCGCAACCGGTATCGGCAAGCCGGCGGGAATCTTCTCGCTGACGGAGGACAACTGGATGGCGGTGATGGGCGACCGAGAGGTCGACGCGCTCTGGGGGGTCGGTCCCAAGACGGCGAAAAAGCTTGCGGGTATGGGTATCACCACAGTTGCAGACCTGGCCGCCACCGACGCGCAACTGTTGACGTCGACCTTCGGTCCGACGACCGGGCTTTGGATTCTGTTGCTGGCCAAGGGTGGCGGCGACACCGAGGTGAGTGCGCAACCATGGGTTCCGCGCTCACGCAGCCATGTGATCACCTTCCCCGAGGACCTGACCGACCCCGCTGAGATCGATGCGGCGGTGGTGAAACTCGCGAGGACGACACTCGCCGAAATCATCGACCAGGACCGGGTCGTCACACGGGTTTCGGTGACGGTGCGCACCAAGACGTTCTTCACCCGCACCAAGATTCGCAAGCTGCCGTCGGCGGGTAACGACGAACAGACGATTGTCACCACCGCGCTGGAACTGCTGCACCAGTTCGAACTGGACCGCCCGATACGACTGCTCGGTGTGCGACTGGAACTCGCGGCGCCCGCCGGCGGGTACTGACCCGTCACACCCCGGCAATACGCTGCACCCATGCTGAAAACGATCGCGATCCGCGGGTACCGGTCGTTGCGTGATGTGGTGCTGCCGCTGGCCGGGCTGACGGTCGTCACCGGCGCCAACGGTACGGGCAAATCGTCTCTGTATCGGTCGCTTCGACTGCTCGCGGACTGCGGCCGCGGCGAGGTGATCGGCTCATTGGCGGCAGAGGGTGGCCTGGAGTCGGTGTTGTGGGCGGGTCCGGAACAACTCGGCGGCGCCAAGCGCACCGGACGGGTCGAGGGCACGGCGCGAACCCGACCCGTCTCGCTCGAGCTGGGATTCGCGTCCGATGACTTCGGCTATCTGGTCGACCTCGGGCTGCCTCAGATGGCGGGTCATCGGTCGTTGTTCGCCCGCGACCCCGAGATCAAGCGCGAGGCAGTGTTCGTCGGACCCGTGATGCGGTCCGGTTCGACGCTGGTGCGCCGCACCCGCGAATACGCCGAGGCGAGTTCGGAATCGGGCCGCGGCTTCGACAAACTCACCCAAGCGCTTCCGGCATACCGCAGCGTCCTCGCCGAGTACGCCCATCCCGGCGCACATCCGGAGCTCGCCGCGGTACGCGACCGGCTGCGCAATTGGCGGTTCTACGACGGCTTCCGGGTGGATGCGACGGCGCCGTCGCGGCTACGCCAGGTGGGTACCAGGACACCGGTGCTCGCCGATGACGGCAGCGATCTGGCGGCCGCTATCCAGACGATCATCGAAGCGGGCTTCGACGATCTGCATCGCGCCGTCGCCGAAGCGTTCGACGGCGCCGCCGTGTCCGTCGCCGTGCACGACGGGCTGTTTGACCTTCAACTGCAGCAGCAGGGCATGCTGCGTCCACTGCGCGCCGCTGAATTATCCGACGGCACACTGCGTTTCCTGCTGTGGGCCGCCGCGCTGCTGAGCCCCCAACCACCGTCACTCATGGTCCTCAACGAGCCGGAGACGTCCCTGCACCCCGACCTGGTCCGCCCGCTCGCGTCGCTGATCCGCGCAGCGGCCGACGCGACGCAGGTCATCGTCGTCACGCATTCGACGGCGCTGCTGGATCACCTAGGCGCAGTTGGGAATGCCGACTCCGGCGGCGACGCGATCCAGCTCGAGTTGCGCAAGGATCTCGGCGAGACATGTGTCGAGGGCCTGACCATGCTCACGGCCCCGGCGTGGGAGTGGGGTAAGCGCTAACGGGATTTCGCGGGCCGCAGCGCACGGGTGAAGAGCACGTTGACCTGACGCATGGCGACGCTGTACGGCCACCACATGGTGCGCTTGAACATGTAGAGGGCCCGGATGTCCGGAGACGTGTAGATGAGGAACCGGTTGCGCCGAACGCCGCGCAGGATTCGGTCCGCGACATGTTCCGGTGACACCGCGTGGCCACTGAAGCGCTCGGTCCACCGTTGGACGCTGGGATCCTCGCGGTCCACGCCCGCGATGTGAATCGTCTGCACCAGTGGCGTTTTCACCGCGCCCGGTACCACGACCGATACGCCGATGCGGTGCCGGGCCAGGTCGAATCGCAACACCTCGGAGAGGCCACGCAGGCCGTACTTGCTCGCGCTGTAGGCGGCGTGCCACGGCAACGCGACCAGACCAGCGGCCGACGACACGTTCACCAGATGGCCACCCCGGCCCGCGGCGACCATCGGAGGCACGAACGACTCGATGATGTGGATCGGACCCATCAGGTTGATGTCGATCATCGACTTCCAGTGCTGGTGTGAAAGCGTGGAGACGGTGCCCCACGCCGACACACCCGCGATGTTCATCACTACATCCATCGCCAGATGCTCTGAGTGGACGTCGGCGGCGAATTTGTCGACGGCGTCGTAGTCGGAGATGTCAAAAGCTCGGTAGGCGCCGACGATGCCACCCAGCGCACGGGCGTCGGCCACGGTCTGCTCCAGACCTTCGGCGTCGCGGTCGGTGAGATAGAGGTGGGCGCCTTCGGCGGCCAGCTTAAGCGCCGTCGCGCGGCCGATGCCGCTGGCGGCTCCGGTGAGCAGACAACGCTTACCGGCGAAATCGCTCCCCCGAGACACCGCAGTCATGGCCGTGACCTTACCGGTGCCTAGTCGGGCTGACCGCTGCCCCAGAACGCGGACACCCACAGCCGCTCAACGATCTCGACGGCGCGGGCGACATCCTCACCGCGGCCCACGAATGCGGTGTCATGCGTCAACGTAAAGGACGTCACTGCAGCCAGCGTCCGCACGAGAGCGGGCAGGTCATCGGAGATCGGTCGCGCATCGGGGTCATTCTCGAGCAGGGTGATCAACTTGGCCACGACGCTGTCGTAGAAGTCGTCCATGATCTCGCGGATCTCCGCGTCGGTGTTGCGGGCGACTGCGCATGCCGACATCACGGGATCGTCGTTCGCGTACACGGTGACTGCGCTACCGACCATCCGCTTCGCAAAGTCCGCGGGCGCCTCGCCGGGCTCACGCGGCGCGAAATGGTGAGTCAGGTCGTCGAGCAGCTCGGCCGCGTCCTTGACGATGGTCGCCAGCACCGCGTACTTCGAATCGAAGTAGAAGTAGAAACCCGACCTGGCGACGCCGGCGCGTTCGCTGATGGTGCTGACCGACAGATCGGCGAACGACCGTTCTTGCAGAAGCTCACGAACCGCGGTCACGATCGCGTCGCGCTGCCGATCACCCCTGCTGCGACGGACCTCGGACGATGCGGACTCGGCAGTCATGGGTTTAGACCTTCGCACCACGACACGTCGGATCCAAACTTGACATGCGTCAAGTCTGCCATTCAGGATGAAGATAGGAGTGACAACGGCCACAGTCATTTGGCGTGAGGGAGCGTAGATGCCCACCATCAGCACCAAGGATTACCTGCTCGACAAGGCGAAGCGGCGGTTGACTCCGTCGATCACCAACTTCCCGGGGCTGGGCATGGTCGAGAAGCAGCTGCTCAAGACCGACTTTCCACAGAAGGAGATGACGTCGCCGCCCCCGGGAAGCGGCCTCAAATCGGTGGCGGGCGATGCCGGCCTGCCGATCGTCGGCCACATGATCGAGATGTTCCGCGGCGGCCCCGACTACCTGCTGCACATCTACCGCAAATACGGCCCTCTCTACTACGCCGACTCGCCCGTCCTGCCCGCCGTCACGGCGCTCGGCCCCGATGCCGCGCAGGCCATCTACTCCAACCGAAACAAGGACTTCAATCAGCAGGGCTGGGTCCCGGTGATCGGTCCCTTCTTCCACCGCGGCCTGATGCTTCTCGACTTCGAGGAGCACATGTTCCACCGGCGGATCATGCAGGAGGCGTTCGTCCGGAGCCGGTTGGTCGGCTACCAGGAGCAGGTCGACAAGGTGGTCTCACAAGTCATCGCGAATGACTGGGTGACCAACGACTCGCGCTTCCTGATGTATCCGGCGATGAAGGAGCTCACGCTCGACATCGCCTCGATGGTGTTCATGGGTCACGAGCCAGGCACCGACCACGAACTCGTCACCAAGGTCAACAACGCGTTCACCACGACCACCCGTGCCGGCAACGCGATCATCCGCACCGGTGTGCCGCCGTTCACCTGGTGGCGCGGCCTGCAGGCACGCAAGCTTCTCGAGGACTACTTCCAGGAGCGGGTCCGGGAACGTCGCGGCAAGGACGGATCGGATCTGCTGACCGTGCTGTGTCAGACCGAGGACGAGGACGGCAACAAGTTCTCCGACGACGACATCGTCAACCACATGATCTTCCTGATGATGGCCGCACACGACACGTCGACATCGACGGCCACGACGATGATCTACCACTTGGCGAAACACCCTGAGTGGCAAGACCGTTGCCGCGACGAGTCCGACCGTCTCGGCGACGGACCACTCGACATCGACTCGCTCGAGAAGCTGGAATCCCTCGATCTGGTGATGAATGAGTCCATCCGCCTGGTGACCCCGGTGCAGTGGGCGATGCGTCAAACGGTGCGCGACACCGAACTGCTGGGCTACTACCTGCCCAAGGGCACGAACGTCATCGCCTATCCGGGGATGAACCACCGACTCGAGGAGTTCTACCCCGAGCCGATGAAGTTCGACCCGCTGCGCTTCACCGAACCCCGCAACGAGCACAAGTCGCACCGGTACGCATTCAGCCCCTTCGGCGGCGGCGCGCACAAGTGCATCGGCATGACGTTCGGCCAGTTCGAGGTGAAGACGATCCTGCACCGGCTGCTGCGCAAGTACCGGCTGGAGCTCCCGCACAAGGGCTACACGACCGAATGGGATTACGGCGGCATGCCGGTGCCCAAGGACGGTATGCACATCGTGCTGCGTCCGCTGCACTGACCATGGCGGACAACCCTTTGGTCGATCGCACGGTCGCCGCGTTGGCGGCTGGACGCATTGTGGCGGGGATGCTGGCGTGGATCAGTCCCCGAGTCACCGCGCGGGCGTTCGGGATGGAGGCCGACGGCGGCCAATCGCACTACGCCTGGCGGCTATTCGGCATCCGCGACATCGTCATCGGCGTCGGCACGCTGGTGTCGTCGGGTGCGCAGCGGCGGGCCTTCGTGACCGCCGGTCTGGCCTGCGATGTGGGTGACGGCGCCGCCGGTGTTGTCGCGATGAAGCGCGGCAACTTCACGCGATCGACGGCGGGTGCACCGGTCACCGTCCCTGTGCTCGCGGTCGCCCTCGGCGCGTGGGCGCTGCGCGGACTCCAGCGCTAGGGGATCGCCGCGAGCGACGAATCAGGCGGAGGCCAGGAGCCGGTTTGCGCATGCGATCATGGCCCGCAACGCCGACTGCGTCGGGTCGTCGGCAAGGCCCATCGCCCACTCGGAGTGCCCACCGTCGGAACCGCAGATGAACGTCGCGGTGTTGTCGCCGGCCGGCAGTTGGTGGAAGGCCGTCATCTCGACGGCGATGCCACGCTCGTACAGCATCTCCGTCAGCGCGGCAAGTGGTCCGGACGCCTTCGCCGACGACGTGCTGATGCGGTCGCCGACGGCCAGCGTGGCCTGATAGTTGCGCGCCTGGGGACCCAAGCGCGTCGCGGGACGCTCACCGTCGGTGCAGGACCACTGGCCCAGCCGCAGCGGTCCCGTGCTGGGTGCGTACTGATCGAGGAACGTTTCGAACGACATTGCATCGGCCTCCTGGCGAAGACCGCGGGGCAGAGGTCCGTCCACGTGAGTGGCGAACGGGGCTGCGCCCGGTAAGGGCCCTGTGTTGATTGCGGGTTCGGATGACATGTGCCGGTCTTCTCAGTTCAGAGGAAGTGACCGACGAGGTAGCGACGACCCACAGCGAGGGGTCGGTCAGGATCAGACCCCGCTGCGGGTTGCTACTACGAGTCGCCTCGGCACGTTGGCGACTCTAGACGCCCCCGAAGGCAGGTGCAAACACATTTCAGGCGGCAAGGCGGGTCGGGCGCGAATCCCCGCCCCAGCGGGCAGCTCGGAACGGTCCGAGAAGTAACGTGAGCCCGCAATGACGTGGTGGGATGCGGCCTTTCTCGCCGCAGCAGGAGTGCTCGGCGGCCTCACCGGCAGCATCGCGGGTTTGGCCTCGGTCGCCACGTATCCCGCACTGTTGCTCGTTGGTCTGCCACCGGTGACGGCCAACGTGACCAACACGGTGGCCGTGGTGTTCAACGGCATCGGGTCGGTGTGGGGCTCGCGTCCTGAACTCGAGGGGCAGGGACCGTGGCTCAAACGCATCGCCCCGGTCGCGGCGCTGGGCGGACTAATCGGCGCCGTTCTGCTGTTGTCGCTCCCAGCCGAAGGTTTCGAGAAGGTGGTTCCCCTTCTCCTCGCATTCGCCTCGGTCGCCATCCTCATCCCGGCCCGGCAGCGCAAGGATGCGACGGTGGCAAGTCATCGAAGACACACGGTGACGTTGGTACTCGAATCAGCTGCGATCTTCGTAATTTGTATCTATGGCGGCTATTTCGGTGCGGCCGCGGGTGTTCTCCTGCTCGCGATACTGCTCCGGGCGGGCGGGGCGACGCTCGCGCACGCCAATGCGGGCAAGAACGTCATCCTCGGCATCGCCAACGTCGTCGCGGCGGTCATCTTCGTCTTCGTCGCACCGGTGCAGTGGTCGGCGGTCGTTCCACTCGGGCTGGGCTGCCTCGTGGGATCACGGCTGGGTCCCGTCGTCGTGCGTCACGCACCTGCCAAGCCGATACGGCTGGCGATCGGTGCGGCGGGACTGGCGCTGGCCGTCAAACTCGGGTTCGACGCCTTCGGCTAGTTCAGGTCAAACGGGTTGTCGCCCTTGACGACCCGGGTACCGATATCGATCAGGTTCTGGGCATTGGCATGCAGTGCCTCGCCTGCGTCGCGACTCGCCTTGCCCATCAGGTAGCGCGACCAGGTGCCCTCGATGACCACGCCGAGCTTGAAACACGCCATCGCCATGTACCAATCGAGTCTCGGCGTCTCACGTCCGCCGGCGTTCCAATAGGCCTCGAGAAGTTCGCGCCGGGTGGCCAGCCCCCCGAGTGCGCCAAGAGCACCGCCCGCGGTGATCGTGCTGGTGTCCAGCGGCCAGGTGATCACCATCCAGCCGAGATCGAGCAGCGGGTCACCGACGGTGCACATCTCCCAGTCCACGAACGCTGCCAGCTCCGGTTTATCGCGCCGCAGCAGGACGTTGCTCATATGCGGGTCGCCGTGCATGATTCCCGGCTCGCTCTCCGGCGGGACGTTGGCAAGAAGCCAGTCGGCAAGGTCGGTGACTGCAAGCGATTCGGGCTCGTAGCGCTCGTGTCGATAGCTTTCCAACAGCCGCAAAAACTGCGGAACCTGGCGCTCCACAAAGGACCCCGGACGTTTCAGCTCGGCGAGCGGCTTACCCTCCCAGGCGGCATTCCCCAGCCGTGCCAAGCTCGCCGCGTAGGAGAGGCCGACGTCGTGTCGGAACGACTGGTCGCGGACGTACGCCTCGGCCACCTCGCTGCCGGGGTTGAAGCCGTCGATCTCCTCCATCAGGTAGAAGACGACCCCGAGCACGTCGAGGTCTTCGCAGCCGGCGATGAACGACGGATGGGGGACGTCGGTTCCGGCGAGCGTGCGCAGCGCCGCGATCTCGCGCAGCATCGTCTTGTCGCTCGTGGGCCGAGGATGAAGGGGCGGGCGGCGCAGCACCATGGGGCGTCCGTCGATGTGCACCCGCACCACGATGTTCTGCGTGCCGCCGGTGAGCGGCTGCACATCGCTCACCGTCGAGCCGAGGCCCTGCTGTTGCGCCCAGCGCTGCAGCGCAGCCTGGTCGTCGTCGCTCAGTGTCGGCAGCTGCTGCGCGTCATCGGGCATGAAGACATGTTGTCAGGTCTTACGCGCCGTCAGCAGCAGGTACTCCCATTCCATCGTCGACGAGCCGGTCAGAACGCTGTCGCCGACATCCGCGATCGCCGCGTCGAGTTCGGCGACGCGAGCCGCATCGCCCTCGATGTTGCGGTACACCGCGATGGTCGGCCCGTAGAGATTCTTGAAGTAGTCGCGGAACTCGGCACCGTCGGCGAATGTGTCGACCGTCAGCATCCGTCGCTCCATGACGACATCGGTCACCCCGTCGCCCAGCAGCGCGCGGACGTGGTCCTCATCTCCCCACAGCGGTGGCGGTTGAGCACCGGTCGGTGGGGGTGGAGCGTAGGGCTTCATCGTGGCCCACAGCTGCCCGATATGGCCTTCAGGTGTCCAACTGATCAGCCCGATCCGGCCACCGGGCTTGCACACGCGGACCAGCTCCCGCGCGGCGAGCTGATGAAACGGCGCGAACATCACGCCGATACACGACATCACCACATCGAATTCGTCGTCCCCGAAAGGCAATTCATGGGCGTTGGCCTCACGCCATTCCAGCTCGACGCCTCGCTGGGCGGCCTGTCGACTGCCGTGCTCCAAGAGATCCGGGACCAGGTCGCTGGCCACGACCGTCGCGCCCGTTTCGGCGGCCGGTATTGACGCGTTCCCCGTACCGGCGGCCACGTCCAATACTCGATCCCCCGGGCCGATGCCGGTAGCTTCCACCAAAACGGGGCCGAGCGGAGCGACGAGTTCGACGGCAAGTTTGGGATAGTCGCCGGACGCCCACATCGCGCGATGTTTGGCAGCGACCTGTTGTACGTCGAGGGTGGCTGTGGGATCTGTCATGACGCGGTCCTCCTTGTCGAGTAAAACATCGACCCGGTGCCGAAATTGACGATCTGGTAACAGATCTGACCGACGCCGGTTCGATACTGCACCACTAACTCAACGCCCTGAGGAGCGCGAATATCCGCTAATGGACAAGAATGTTGCGCGTTTGTCCGCTATAGGGCGGATTCTGTGAAGCTGTTTGCTAGGCCTGATAGGTCAGGCACGATTCGGCGCCGTCGATCACGCCCTTACGGAACGCCTCCACCCTGGCCCAGCCAGCACCCTGGCGTTCGACATCACCGTCACCCCGAAACACCAGCAGCGCCTTGATGCCTTCGTCGAGGTCACCGGGTGAGATGCGGTACGTACTGGTCTCGGGACGGTTGTAGAGGATCACGCTCGCCGTATAGCCACCTGCCAGACAGTCCCCGCGCAACGTCGACGTCTTCTCGTCGGACTCGTCACCGAGCCTGGTCAACGCCGCCAGACCCCACTGGGTGGCGAGCAGCGTGACCACCGCATAGTCGCCGCCCTGCCGATAGACCTCCGGCATCGCATCGACGTTGTCCCAGCCGACGTAATCCTGTGGTACGCAATAGAACAGCGCGTATCCCTCGGCCGACTGGTCGCCGCACATCGGCGGGTTGGCGGGGTCGAACGGCTCGATGCCCGCCAGCGGACGCCACTGCTGACCGTTGGCGATCTCCGGATAAAGCTGCGTGAAGTAATCCTCGATGTCGTACGGCACCCCGTTGACGATCGAGTCGTACGGAGAGTCGCCGCCGCGCGACGCGTCCTCTTCGTCGTTGAACGGCAGTGCGAGCACCATCGGTTCGTCGTCGCGGTAGTCCTTGCACCTGTCCAGCCCGTTGTCGTAGCCGTCCTGGAAAGCGCTGACCCGATCGAACCCGCTGCCGTGCGCGTTGGGATCGATCTTCGACGTGCCAGGTGTGTCTCGCAGGTCGAGAACACCGGCAAGGGCGCTGTCCAGATCGGCGGCGTTGACCTCGAACACCTTGTCTTCCTGCGCGTGTCGTGACCAAGCACCCGCGAAGCAGTCGGCCTGCAACTCCTGTGTGACGGTGCGGCCCGTGAAGTTCGACCGCGTCTGAACCGCATGACCCCATTCGTGTGCCATCACGACCGCGATGGTGAAAGGCCCGAACTTGTCCTGCAATTCAGGGAGCAGCTGTTGGGCGTCCCACGCCACGACGTCCTCGGTCGAGCAGTAGAAGGCGTTGCCCGCAACCTCCTCGGGTGACGTCGTACAAGGCGGAGCGGGGCTGTCCGCGGTGACGGCGTAGTAGCCGCCGGAGATCTGCTCGAACTCCTTGTCGTAGAGCTTCGGGAACTGCTCGGCCCAGTACTGCTCCAGATCCGCGATTGCCTGCATGGCGATCTTGTTCGCCGGAGCCGAGGCGTCACCTTCGATCTTGACGTTACTGATGTCGGGCGCACCCTCCGCGACCTTCTGAGTCTGCGACGGCGGCGCCGAATTGCCGCCTCCGCCGCAGCCGGCCACGAGCAAGACGACAGCCGCCAACGCGGCCACACCAATGCGCATGGGCAAACATTAGCGGTCAAGATCAAAATTTGGGCGGCAAGCGGGTGTTCAGTCGAGAATACGTCGCGCCACATTGGTCGTCGCCAAGTCGAGCAACTCGTCGGCCCGCCCGGCGAGAATCGTCCGGATCGCGTAAAGCGAGAAGCCTTTTGCCTGCTCAACTGTGATCGCAGGTGGAATAGACAGCTCCTGCCGCGCAGTCACCACATCGATGATGGCGGGTCCGTCGAATTCAAATGCCTCGACCAAGGCCGCCTCCAGATCGGACGGCTCTTCGACGCGCCTGCCGAAGATTCCCATCGCCTGAGCAATGGCGGCAAAGTCAGGGTTCACCAGATCGGTTCCGAAGTTGACGATGCCCGCGGCCTTCATCTCCAGTTCGACGAAATTCAACGACGAGTTGTTGAACACGATCACCTTGACCGGCAGCCGATTCTGGATCAGCGTGAGCAACTCACCGAACATCATCGCCAGCCCGCCGTCGCCGGCCAACGCCACGACTTGCCGGTCGCGGTAAGCGGTTTGTGCACCGATTGCCAGTGGCAGCGCGCACGCCATGGTGCCGTGGTTGAACGAGCCGATGAGCCGGCGACGGCCGTTCATCGTGAGGTAACGAGCAGCCCACACCACCGGCGACCCCACGTCGGCGGTGAACACGACGTCGTCGGCTGCCAGCCGATTGGCAAGTCCGGCAACGTATTCAGGTCGAATGGGGGTGCGATCGCGATCGTTGACCGCAAGGTCGTCCATCCGCTTACGGGTCTTGGCGTAATGGCGCAGCGAACGGTCCAGGTGCTCGCGCTGAGTCTTCTGTCTGAGCATCGGTTGCAACGCGGCGAGGGTGTCTTTGACCGACCCCACCAGCCCAAGCTCGATCGGGGTGCGACGGCCGAGGTTGCGGCCGCGGATGTCGACCTGGACGACCTTCGCGTTGTCGGGATAGAACTGCTGATACGGGAAGTCGGTGCCCAGCATCAGCAGCGCGTCGCATTCCTTGATCGCCTTGTAGCCCGACGCGAAGCCGAGCAGTCCCGTCATGCCGACGTCGTACGGGTTGTCGTATTCGATGAACTCCTTGCCGCGCAGCGCATGCACGATCGGCGCGTTCAGCGTCGCCGCCGCGGCGATCAGGGCGTCGTGTGAACCGGCCACGCCGGCGCCGCCCAGAATCGTCACCGCCTCGGCGTCGTTGAGGATGGTGGCCGCCCGCTGCAGCGTCTCGTCGTCGGGGCGCACCACCGACCGTGTCGCAACGACCGGCCGTGCATTCCACTCGGAGGAGTCAGCGCGCTGCAGGAAGATCTCACCCGGGACGACGACGACGGCGACCCCGTTCTCCTCGACGGCCGCGCGCATCGCCATCTCGAGGATGCGCGGCGCCATCTCGGGGGTGCTCACGAGTTCGCAGTAGACGCTGCACTCGCGGAACAGCTCCTGCGGGTGCGTCTCCTGGAAGTATTCCGATCCGATTTCGGTGCGTGGGATGTGCGCAGCGATCGCGAGCACGGGAACGCGGCTGCGGTGCGCGTCGAACAAACCGTTGATCAGATGCAGGTTGCCGGGGCCGCAGCTGCCCGCGCACACGGCCAGGCCGCCGGTGAGCGCAGCGTCCGCCGCGGCCGCGAATCCCGCGGTCTCCTCGTGCCGCACGTGCTCCCAACTGATCTCGCCTGAGCGGCGGATCGCGTCGGTGAAGCCGTTGAGGCTGTCGCCGGGCAGGCCGTAGACGCGGCGTACGCCGCTGATCCGCAGGGCCTCGATGACGTGATCAGCAACAGTCGCCACCCACGCCACACTATGCGATTTCGGCGCGCCAACAGTCGCTCAGTGGCTGTGGGCGCGCCGAAATCGCCGTCCTACTTGGGGGCGAAACGCTGTCCAGCGTCCAGGCGCAGGCACTGCCCGTTGAGCATCGGGTTCTCGACGATTGCGGCCACCAGCTTCGCGTACTCCTCGGGCCGGCCAAGCCGCTTCGGGAACGCCGCGTCCTTGGTGAGCGCCTTGGCGAATTCGTCGGGAATGCCCTCGGTGAGGCCGGTGGCGAACAGGCTCGGGGCGATCGCGAGGGCGCGGATGCCCAGGCTGCCCATGTCGCGGGCCATGGTGAGGCACATTCCGGCGATAGCGGCCTTGGACGCGGTGTAGGCGACCTGGCCGATCTGGCCCTCGAAGGCGGCGATCGAGGCGGTGTTGATGATGACGCCGCGCTCCTCCTGCTCATCGTCGACGAGGTCCTGCTTGCTCATCTGCCAGCCGGCCAGCCGGCTGATGTTGAAGGTGCCGATGAGGTTGAGGTCGACACACTTGCGGAAGGACTCGAGGCTGTGCGGCCCGTCCTTCTTCACGGTGCGTTCGGCGGCGCCACCGCCGGCGGTCGTGACGATGATGTGCAGGCCGCCCAACTGGTCGATGGCCTGCTGCAGGACCTTCTCGGTGCCCTCGAAGTCGGTGACGTCGACCTCATAGAAGGTGCCGCCGATCTCGTCAGCGACTTCCTTGCCCTTCGATTGCGGGCGGTCCAGCACTGCCACGCTCGCGCCGCGCTTGGCCAGCAATTCAGCGGTGGCCTTACCGAAGCCTGAAGCCCCGCCGACGATGATGGCCTTCTTGCCCGAGATCTCCATTTAGTTCCCTTTCCAAAATGAGGTCAGACTGTAAAGCAACTTAGCTGACGTCACTTTTCGTTAAGGCTTTCGGGTCGGTGCGTGGGTAGCTTGGCCTCATGACGGAGCGCGGCGCCAAGGCGATGGCGGGGGTGGCGGCGGCGGCGGTCGCCCTCGGCCTGACCCAACTGCTCGTCGTGTTCTTCGGGCCTGGAGCCGACGCACGCAATGCCGTCGGATCGGCCGTCATCGATCTCACGCCGGGCCCGGTCAAGGAATGGGCCATCCAGACGTTCGGCACGGCCGACAAACTGTTCCTGTCGATCGCGGTGGTCGCCGTCATCGCGGCGATCGCGGCGGTGACGGCGCAGTACGAGACGCGCCGCGTACCCGTAGGCAGCGCCGCGATCGTCGCCGCCGGGGCCGCGGGTTGTGCGGCCGTGCTGTCGCGTGCGGGCGCGGGCTGGGCCGACGTCGTCCCGACGATCATCGGCACCCTCTGCGGTGTCGCCGTGCTTCGGCTGCTGACGTCGGGCCGGTTCGTCGACGAACCGGAAGGCGATCCCGCGACGGACTCCCCCGATCGCGGCCGACGGCTGTCACTCGTCACACTCGGATTCCTCGGTGCGGGAGCGCTCACCGGGGTCGGGGGTGCGGTGTTGTCGCGGCTGACGACGTCGGTCGCGGGCGACCGCAACGCCTTCGCACTGCCCAAGATCGACCTCGCCGCACCGGCGGTCCCGCCGACAGTCCAACCGGAAGGTGTCGCGCTGCCCTCCTTCGTCACCGCCAACGAGGACTTCTACCGGATCGATACCGCGCTGTCGGTGCCGCAGCTGAGTCGGGCCGACTGGCAGTTGAGGATCCATGGCATGGTCGACCGCGAAATCACCTACCGCTTCGAGGATCTCGAACGGTTCGAGGTCGTCGAGAAGCTGGTGACGCTGACGTGCGTGTCCAACCCCGTCGGAGGCGATCTCATCGGGAACGCGGCATGGACCGGCTATCGATTGCGGGACCTGTTGGCGGAGGCCGGTATTCACTCCGACGCGGACATGGTGCTGTCGATGTCGATCGACGGGTTCACCGCGGGCAGCCCCGTGGAAGCGCTTACCGACGACCGCGATTCGCTGCTTGCCGTCGGCATGAACGGTCAACCGCTGCCCACCGAACACGGCTATCCCGCGCGCCTCGTCGTACCCGGCCTCTACGGCTATGTGTCGGCCACCAAGTGGGTCGTCGACCTCGAAGTCACCCGGTTCGATCGCGCACAGGGGTACTGGACGCCGCTGGGCTGGTCCGCGCGCGGACCGATCAAAACGCAGTCACGCATCGACGTGCCGCGCAGCGGCCAGGACGTGGCACAGGGGGCGGTGAGGTTCGGCGGCGTCGCGTGGGCTCAGGACCGCGGTGTGCGCGCCGTCGAGGTGCGCATCGATGAGGGCGACTGGAATCAGGCCGAGCTCGGCGCGAGCTACGCCGACGACACATGGCGGCTGTGGAGCTTTCCGTGGCAGGCCACAGCGCCGGGCATGCACACGATCTCCGTGCGCGCCACCGACAACACCGGTGCTGTCCAGACGGCCGACCTGGCCGACCCGATTCCCGACGGCGCCACCGGCTGGCACACCGTCTCCTTCGCAGTCAAATAATGAGCTGCGGTCGCGGCCTCGGCCGCCTAGTTTGGCGTGCCGTGACCGCTGCACAGCTTTGGAGAGAAACCCTGCGCGATGCGCTACTCGCCGCCCGCAAAGAGCGCGACGCCCCCCGGGTGTCCGCGCTGCGCTCGGCCCTGAGTGCCATCGACAACGCCGAAACCCCCGACGCGGTGGACATCGACGCGCCGGGGAGTGAGGCCATCGCCGGCGGGGTGGTGGGGCTCGGTGCTGCCGAGGTGGCGCGCCGGGAGTTGTCCGACGACGAGATTCGCGACCTGGTGCGGGCCGAGGTCGACGAGCGGCTGGCCGCGGCCGAGCAGGTGAGCAGCGGAGGGCACACCGAACGCGCCGCCAGCCTCCGCGCGGAAGCCGCGGTGCTCACCGGCCTACTCGGAGATGTCTGACACCCGTGCCAGGCTGGGGTCGTGCAGCTTCGTGACGTCGTCACCGCCTCCGCCGAGGTCGGCGCCTCTTCGGCCCGTTTGAAAAAGATCGCCAGGATCGCCGACCTGCTGCGCCGCGCTGGTGACGAGGGCGATGCCGCGCTGGTCGCGGTGGTCGTGTCGTGGCTGTCCGGCGAGCTGCCGCAGCGCCAGATCGGCGTCGGCTGGGCGGCGCTTCGATCGTTGCCGCCCGCGGCGGCCGAGGCGTCGCTGACCGTCCTTGCTGTCGATGCCCGGTTCAGCGAGATCGGGACGGTCGCAGGCAAGGGCTCCCAGGCTCGGCGTGCCGAGTTGGTCGCGGGACTGTTCGGTCAGGCCACCGATGCCGAACAGACATTCCTGCGACGCCTGCTCGGCGGCGAACTCCGCCAGGGGGCCCTGGTGGGAGTGATGGCCGACGCGGTCGCGAAGGCCGCCGATGTTCCCGTCGCCGCGGTGCGCCGCGCGGCCATGCTCGGCGGCGATCTTCCCGCCGTCGCGGCCGCCGCGCTGACGGGGGGCGAGGTTGCGCTGCAGGAGTTCAGGCTCGAGGTCGGCCAGCCCGTCGGTCCGATGCTCGCCCAAACCGCCACCGGGGTCGCCGAGGCACTTGAACGTATCGGTGGCGCAGCGGTTTTCGAGGCGAAGCTGGACGGCGCGCGGGTGCAGATTCACCGCACGCGCGACGAGGTCCGGATCTACACCCGCAGCCTCGACGATGTCACCGCACGGCTGCCCGAGGTGGTGGATGCGACATTGGCGCTGTCGGTCACCGATCTGATCGCCGATGCCGAAGCGATTGCGCTGCGTCCCGACGGTCGTCCCCATCGGTTTCAGGTGACCGCGTCACGGTTCGGGCGCTCGGTCGACATCGCGGCGGCCCGCACGGCGCAACCCCTGTCGGTGTTCGTTTTCGATCTGCTGCACCTCGACGGCACCGACCTCCTGGACCTGCCGACCAGTGAACGCATCGCGGCGCTGGACGCAATCGTGCCGAAGGCCCAGCGCGTCGACCGGTTGATCACCGACGACGCCGAGCAGGCGCAGAATTTCCTCGAGGTCACGCTGGCCGCCGGCCACGAAGGCGTCATGGCGAAATCGCTGTCGACGCCGTACGAGGCCGGCCGTCGCGGCGCCGGGTGGCTGAAGGTCAAGCCGGTTCACACGCTGGATCTGGTGGTCCTCGGAGTCGAATGGGGGTCGGGCCGGCGAACCGGCAAGCTGTCGAACATCCATCTCGGGGCGCGAGACGCCCAGACTGGCGAATTCGTCATGCTCGGAAAGACTTTCAAGGGGATGACGGACGCGATGCTGGCATGGCAGACCGCCCGCTTCCTCGAACTCGCCGACGGCCCGACCGACGGTTATGTCGTCAAGGTGCGCCCCGAACAGGTCGTCGAAATCGCGCTGGACGGCGTGCAGACGTCATCGCGCTATCCCGGCGGAATGGCACTGCGTTTCGCGCGGGTCCTGCGCTACCGCGACGACAAGAGCCCCGCGGAGGCCGACACCATCGACACCGTTCGCGACCTTTACCAGCGCGCCGACTGATCCGTCCAAGGTCCCACCATGCCGGATCCGTTCGACAGGGGCGAGCTAGCCGCTCGCGGCAGCGTGATACTGCGGTAAACCCCGTTCGCGGAAGCGGCGTCCGGTGATCTTCTCGGTCCGGATGCGGATGAAGTGGTCGCGTCGACCCTGGACCCACGGCTGCACGAAGGTGCCCGCGATCTCGACCAGATCCTCGACGCCCGTGATCGGCTGCGCGTGCCCGACGACGGTCACGCTCCATCCGCTGCGCAGGTCAGGGTCCAACTCGTCGGCCTCGAAGGCGACGACGAGGTTGTCGCTCGCGGCGGCCAGCTTGGCCCCGCCGGCGACCCGAATCACTACGTCGTCGCGCCACATTCGGAAGTTGACCGGCTGAACCGCCGGCAGCGCGTCTTCAGTGAAGATGAGGCGCCCCACCCGAACGTCCTGAAGGAGGTCCAGGCACTGCCTGCGGTTGAGGACGTCGAGTTCTCCGGTGTTCGGCATCGTGTTCAGCCCCCTTGTACGAGTGAGAGCGTCCCCACGGGTGTGGAACGCCAGTAGCCGGCACTGACGGACATCAAACGTTCGACCGCACGCTCGATGCCGATCGCCAGTTCCTCGACATCAGGCGCGGCGTCGTAGTCGCCGATGATGCCGAACGCAAGGTGGTCCGCGTAGCTCATGATCGCGATGCCCGTGCGCAGATTCAGCGCCAGCGGCGGAATCGGCAGCAGCCGGATGACCTCTCGGCCCATGACCCGCAAGCGCTTTCGCGGTCCAGGCACATTCGTCGCCAGCGTCACGATGCCGCGCTGAGGCAGCCGGGTCAACGTCCGAACCGTCCACGCCGTGAGCGCGAAAGGAATTGCCTTCGCGGCGGAGAAGAAGATGTTCCCGGCTTGGCGCTGGCCACTGGCCTTGGCCCGCGTGAGTCGTTTGTGCACCGTTTGCAGCTGCGCGACGGGATCGGCCTCCTCGACGGGCAGGCACGGCAGCATGACCGAGACACGGTTGTCCGTCTCGTCGGCTGCATCGGCAGAGCGCATCGACACCGGAACGAGGGTTCGGAGCGAGTCGGGCAGGGGCCGCTCGCCACGACGGAGGAGCATCGTGCGGTAACTGTCCGTAATCGCCGCCAGCGCAACGTCGTTGATGGTCACGTCGAACCGATTGCAGATCTTCGTCACGTGTTCCATCGAGACCTCGACCGAAGCGTAGCGCCGCATGCTGGTCAGCGGGCCGGTCAGTGACGACGTCGCCGCGGGCCGCAGCAGACCGGCCGCGATCTCGGCCGCCCCGTACAGGACCTGCGCCACGGCACTCGTCACGCCGACCGAGGTACGCCACGCCCCGGCGACCCAGTCGACCGGGTTAAGGGTGAGCACGGGCAGCCGCAGACCGTCTGTCGACTCGTGCGCGGCGCGGATTTCGGTCGCGAAGGTGTCACCGGCGCCGTCGTCGCAGATTCGGGAAAGCATGTGCGTGGCGGCGATTCCGTCGGCGATGCAGTGGTGAACCTTGATCAGGATCGCCCACCGGTTGTGCGCCAGGCCGTCGACAATCCAGCATTCCCACAGCGGCCGCTCACGGTCGAGGCGCCGCTCCATGACCTCGGCCACCCAGCGGGACAGGGCCGCGTCGTCTCCGGGCCGGGGCAGCGCCGCCAGCCGGATGTGATGGGAGATGTCGAGCTCGGTGTCCTCGACCCAGTGCGGAGCCCCGAGGTCCAGGGGCTGGGTGTGCAGCACTTGGGTGAAGCGGGGAACCGACCGAACGCGCTCACCGATGGTCGCGGTCAAGGAATCGAAGCTGGGCATCGGTCCGGCCAGCACGGCCACGGCACCGATCGCCAGGCTGACGTGGCGGTCGGAGTCCTCGGCGTGGAGAAATCCCGCGTCGAGCGTGCTCAATTGCTCCATGAGTCCACTGTCGGCGGTTCCGGTCCGCAGCCCTAGGGGCCAAAGGCCCCTAGTTGAAGGGCAGTCAGTCGGTGACGGCCGCAGATCCGAATCGGAAGCGGCGACCGCTGATTTCGGTCGGCTCCACCCGCACGTATCGAGGCTTCATCCCGGCCGTCCACGGCAGCAGTTGCGCGCGCTCCGCTTCTTCGATCTCGTCGCTGGTATTGAGCACCTGCGCGATGCCCTTGACAATCACGCTCCAGCCCTCCGACACGGTGTGGTCGTCGGCCTCGAAAACCACGTGGGCATTCATCACGACGGTGAAAAGTTTGGTGGCGAATTCCGCGGTGCGGAACAGGACGGTTCTGCGCTGGACGACGAAGTTGACGGGAAAGACCTCTGGGTAGCCGTCCACACATGTGACCAGACGGCCCAACGTCCGGCTCGACAACAGGTTCCAGCTCTCGTCTGCCGAGAGGACCTCCATCGGTTCACCGTCCATGAATGCAGTGTAGGGACCCGCTTCAGCTGGCCAGCAGCAGAATTCCGCACACGATCAGCGCGATGACCTTCACCGCCTCCAATGCCACGTAGACATAGTGGGCATGAGAGCGTGGGGCATTCTCACCAGCAAGCACCGCGTCGGAGCGGCGTGTCAATCGCGGTCGCACACCGGCAAGTTGGGCAATCAGCGCGCCGAAGGCGATGGCGAACGCCACGACGATGCCGGTACGCGGGTGGTTCAGCGCCAGCGCGACAGTGATACCGACGGCGATCAGCACTTCGGCACTGTTGAGCGCACGGAAGACCAACCGGCCGATGCCGAGCCCGATCTGCAGCGTCACGCCGGGAGCCCGGAACTTCAGCGGTGCCTCGAGAAAGGAGATGGCCAGGACCATGCCGAGCCAAACGAACGTCAATGCGGTCGCGACTGCCGGACCCGCGCTCATGACGCCTCCTCATCGAGGGTGAGGTGAGCCAGACACAGGCCCGGCTCGACGAAGGGTTCCAGGCGGTCGACGGCGACGGGCGCGCGCCACGTCGCCATCGCACCCTGCATGAGGCCGAGGTGAATCGGGCAGATCACCCCACGAGCTTCGTCGGCCAGTTCGAGAAACGGGCAATGACGGAGTCCGACTTGGACTTCGCCGTCGCTCTCCCGCCGCTGCGGGGCAAACCCGAGGTCGTCGAGCAGGCCGACCAGCCGATTGACCGACGCCCGGACACCAAGCTTGGTGCGGGGCGGATGGCTCAGCCTGCCAGCCCACGCGCGGCCCGCCTCGAGTGCCTTGGCGCTGGCGTTGGGGTCGCCCGCCAGCGCCGAGGTGAGGATCTCGGCCAGCATTCGGTAGCGCCGTGTCCCGCCGGGATCCATCCCTGCGACCGCACGGTATAACTGCGGCGGCCGGCCTTGGCCCTTGCGACCCGGTTCGACCCGCTCGGCCCTGCCGTCGGCGACCAGGGCGTCGAGGTGGAAGCGCACGGTATTCGGATGCACCTCAAGCTGTTCCGCTAGGTTCGCAATGCTCATCGCATCGGTTGCATCCCTCAGAGCCGCCAGGACGCCTTCGCGACGGCCGGACGGCTGTGACACGGAGCTCAGTGTCGGCGCGCTCGACATGGGTTAGAGTTTATACAAATGCTCTTGTAGAAACAAAGGGGGCAGCATGGGCGACTTGGCCAACCGCGATGACGTCGAGGTGCTGTTGCGGCGCTTCTACGGCCAGGTCTTTGCCGACGATGTCCTCGCCGAGCCGTTCAGCGAGCTGCGCGCGCAAGGACTCGAATCACACCTTCCGGTGATGTGCGACTTCTGGGAAACCGTGCTGTTTCGCGCCGGACTCTATCGCGGTAACGCCCTGGTGGTTCACCGCCAACTTGACCGTCGGCATCCCTTGCACGCCAAGCACTTCGCGCGCTGGCTCGGGCTATGGGAAACGACGGTCGACGAGATGTACGACGGCCCGGCGGCTGATCGCGCGAAGACACAAGCAGGCAGAATCGCGAGGGCGATGCACCGCAGGCTCAGAGGCGCCGACGCGCGCGAGCTCGACGCACCGACAGCCGGCATCAGGGCGTGACATCGGACCCGGCTGAGTCACCAACCTCGGCGCCGCGGATGCGAACCCACCAGCTGGTTACCACCCGACAGCTCACGGCTGCGGTACACGATGTAGGGCCGAAACAGGTAGCCGATGGGCGCGCTGAACACATGCACCAGCCGGGTGAACGGCCAGATGCAGAACAGCACGAGCGCGATCAGCACGTGGATGTGGAAATACAACGGCGCCTGCACCATCAGATCGCCGCGCGGCTGCAGCACCCAGATCGAGCGGAACCACGGTGACACCGTCTCCCGGTAGTCGTGCTCTGCACCTTGCGGTGTAACACTCATCAGGGTGCAGCTGAGCCCGGCGACGATGGCCAGCACCAACACCAGGTACATCACCTTGTCGTTGACGGTGGTCGCCATGAACACCGGCCCGTTGGTCCGGCGCCGGTACACGAGTAGCGCGATACCCGCCAAGGTGGCGACACCGGCGATTCCGCCGAGGATCCCCGCCTGCAGGTGGTACATGTGGTCGCTCATGATCAGCCTGGTCCAGGACTCTGGGATCAGCAATCCGATGATGTGCCCGATGATGACGACCAGCATGCCGAAGTGGAACAGCGGACTGCCGATCCGCAGCAGCCGCGACTCATAGAGCTGCGACGAGCGGGTGGTCCAACCGAACTTGTCGTAGCGGTAACGCCACCAGGTGCCAACGATGACGATCGCGAGCGTCACATACGGCACCACATCCCAGAAGATCTCCCAACCCGACACTGTCACCGGGCTCCTTCCGCCCGCCGTGGCGGCACCGTCAGTTGAAAGGGCTGCAAGCCAACCGCTTCGGCCGGCGGCCCGGAGTGCAGTAACCGATGGGCATCCTGTTCCTCGGCGGCCGGTAATGTCGCAGCCACAGCAGTGACGGCCGGTGCGTACGGCGACTCGGCATCGACCAGGGCCTGCCGCAACACGTCGATCGGGACGCGGTGATCGGCGAGCAGGCGTCGCCCCGCCACCGGATCGACGGTGGCGGCGAATTCCAGGACGACCGGAAGATGATCTGGGGCCTCATCTTTCGGCGGCTGGACACCGGCGTCGCGGTAGGACTGCGCAAAGACCAGCATCTGTGTACCGCGGTTGCGGGTGTCCCCGGCGGTCCAGTAGGTCAGTAGCATCGTCGAGCGGCGCTGCAGGTCGAAGGTTTCGACGTACTCTGCCGCCGCCCGCATCGGTTCCCGCGCGCGCAACGCCGCAACGGTTCGTCCCAGCAGCACGGGCGCGGGCCCGGTGATGCACTCCAGCAGTCGGTCGACAGTGTCCAGCCGGTCGCGCTGATGCTCATCGGGGTAGGCCAGCAGCAGTGACGCCGCCTGCCACACCAGGCGGTCCTGCAGCTGCTGGGTTCGAAGCCTCACGACTTGCCGCCCGGGAACATGTCAGGCGGCACTCCCCTACCGTCCCAGTTGAGCAGATTCACCCGCGACGGACGCTCGGCATTGGCGGCCATCCCCTCGTAGGTCTGGCGCTGTTGCAGCGCGTGGAAGGATTCCACGGCGACCGGCACCGGCCCGCCGCTCGCCTCTCCGAATGGGCCCGATTCGTACATTCCCGGCCCGCCGTCAAAGGACAGTGAGCAGCCGGCCTCCTCGAGTTGCGGACCCTCGGCGACGTAAGCGGTCGGAATCACATAGCGGTCTTCGTATTTCGCCAGCGCAAGCAACCGGTACATCTCATAGATCTGCTCTTCGGTCATTCCGACAGCCTCCGGAATGTGGGGCTTGGTTTCGCGGCCCAGGTTGATGTCACGCATGTAGGACCGCATCGCCGCCAACCGCTGCAGCACCGCCTCCACGACGGACGTGTCCCCAGCGGTGAACAGTCCGGCGAGGTATTCCATCGGGATGCGCAGCGCGTCCAGCGCACCGAACAGGTTGCCGACGTCTTCACCGTCGTGCCCGTCGCGGCTGACCGCGTCGACGATCGGCGACAGCGGCGGGATGTACCACACCATCGGCACCGTCCGGAACTCCGGATGCAGCGGCAGCGCAACCTGATACGTGTTGATCAGCGCATAGACCGGCGACCGTTGCGCGGCCTCGATCCACTCGTCGGAGATCCCCTCGGCCCGGGCGCCCGCGATCACTTCAGGATCGGCGGGATCCAACAGGATCCGCCGATGCGCCTCGTACAGATCCTTCTCGTCCTCGACTGATGCGGCCTCCAATACTCGGTCGACGTCGTAAAGAACCAGACCCAGGTAGCGCAGCCGGCCCACGCAGGTTTCTGAGCACACGGTGGGCAGGCCCACTTCGATACGCGGATAGCACAGCGTGCACTTCTCAGCCTTGCCGGTCTTGTGGTTGAAGTACACCTTCTTGTACGGGCAGCCCGATACACACATCCGCCAGCCACGACAACGGTCCTGGTCGACGAGCACGATGCCGTCCTCGCTGCGCTTGTACATCGCACCCGACGGGCACGACGCCACGCAGGACGGGTTCAGGCAGTGCTCACATATCCGCGGCAGGTAGAACATGAACGTCTGTTCCAGCTGCAGCTTCACCTCCTCGCTCACCTTCGCGAGAATCGGGTCTCCCGGGACGATTTCGGGTGACCCGGCGAGGTCGTCGTCCCAATTGGCCGACCATGAAACCTTCATCGGCTTACCACTGATCAGGCTGCGCGGCGGAGCAACCGGCATCTGGTCACCGAGTGGTGCAGAGATCAGATTCTCGTAGTCGTAGGTCCAGGGCTCGTAATAGTCGTTGATGGTCGGCAGCTTCGGATTCGCGAAGATCCGGGCCAGCTTGGCCAGCCGGCCGCCGTCGCGCAGCCGTAACCGCCCCCGGCGATCACGGCGCCAACCCCCGCGCCAGCGCTCCTGATCTTCGTAGGTGCGTGGATAGCCTTGGCCAGGGCGGGTTTCGACGTTGTTGAACCACACGTACTCGGTGCCGGATCGGTTCGTCCAGGCCTGTTTGCAGGTCACCGAGCAGGTGTGGCAGCCGATGCATTTGTCGAGGTTCATCACCATCGCCATCTGCGCCATCACTTTCACTGGTAGCTCACCTCCTGGGAGCGACGGCGCACCACCGTCACCTCGTCTCGCTGGTTTCCGGTCGGGCCGAGGTAGTTGAACGCGAACGAATGCTGCGCATAGCCACCGGCTAGGTGGCTTGGCTTGATCAGCAACCGGGTCAGCGAATTGTGGATCCCGCCGCGGGTTCCGGTGGTCTCGGTGAGCGGCACGTCAATGGTGCGCTCCATCGCGTGATATACGAACACCACGCCGTCGGGCATTCGGTGGCTGACGGCGGCGCGGCACACCACGACGCCGTTGCGATTGACCGCCTCGACCCAATCATTGTCGCGGACTTGGATTTTCGCCGCATCGGCCGGGCTCATCCACATCACCGGCCCACCCCGGGACAGTGACAACATGAACAGGTTGTCCTGGTATTCGGAGTGAATCGACCATTTCGAGTGCGGGGTCAGATACCGCACCGTCAGGGCAGCACCGTCGCCGGTGCCCACCGCGGGCTCACCGCACAATCTCGACATGTCCAGCGGCGGACGGTAGATCGGCAGTTGTTCGCCCAACTCCTCAAGCCAGTCGTGGTCGACGTAGAAGTGCATCCGGCCGGTCAGGGTATGGAACGGTTTGAGCTCTTCGATGTTCACCGTGAACGGTGCGTAGCGGCGGCCACCGGTCTCGCTACCCGACCACTCCGGGCTGGTGATGACGGGCACCGGCCGGGCCTGGGTGTCGGCGTAGGTGATGCGGCGTTCCTCGCTGCCCTCGGCCAGATGCACCATTTTGCGGCCGGTCCGGCGCTCCAGCTGTCGGAATCCCTCCACCGCGAGCCTGCCGTTGGATGTACCGGACAAAGCCAGGATCGCGTCGGCCATACGCTCCGCCGAGGTCATGGCCGGACGGCCCTGGGCCGCACCGGAATCCATCACACCGAATTTGGCCGACAACTCGGTGACTTCGGTCATCGGGTGGGTGGTGATGCCCTTTGTCGTGACGCCGAGAGTGTCGACGAGCGGACCCAGCGTGACCCACTTTTCGCCGATCGCCGCGTAATCGCGTTCCACCACCGCGATAGGGCCCATGGTCTTGCCGGGGATAGGCGTCTCGCCGGTAACCCGCCAGTCACGTTCCGTACCACCCGGATAGGCCATTGCCCCGGGCGTGTCGTGCTGCAACGTGCCGAGCACCACGTCGGTGCGCGTGCCGAGGTGTTGCGAAGCCAGCACGCTGAACGTCCTGGCGATCGCACCGAACGCCTCGTAGTCCGAACGCGTTTCCCACGGCGGGTCGATGGCCGGGCTGAAAGCGTGGATGAACGGGTGCATGTCGGTGCTGGACAGGTCCGCCTTCTCGTACCAGGTCGCGGCGGGCAGCACCACATCGGACAACAGAGTCGTCGACGTCATCCGGAAGTCGATTGACATCAGCAGGTCGAGCTTGCCCTCCGGAATCTCGTCGGTGTAGACGATGTCGCGTGCGCGCAGATCGGCGGGCTGGCCCTGCACGTTGGAGGTGGTGCCGAGCAGGTGGCGCAGAAAGTACTCGTTGCCCTTGCTCGACGAACCGAGCAGATTGGCCCGCCAGACGTTCAGCACCCGTGGCCAGTTCGCCGGATTGTCCGGATCGGTGACGGCCAGTTTCAGTGCGCCGCTTGCCAGTTGTTCGGCGACGTAATTCGGGATGTCCGAGGTTTCGCGTCCGGCCGCCAGCGCTTCGTCGGCGACATCCAGGCTGGACCGGTCGAACTGCGGGAAGAACGGGGACCACCCCATAGCGGTGGCCGAGGCCAGCACATCCATCGTGTGCTTGCCTGCGAACCGGCCCCGGCCGAGCGGGCTCACCAGCGCATCGGCGCGGTATCCGTCGTAGCGCCATTGATCGGTGTGGGCATACCAGTACGACGTGCCGGGCATCTGCCGCGGCGGACGCGACCAGTCGGTGCCCATCGCCAATGTCGCCCACCCAGTGATCGGCCGGCATTTCTCCTGCCCGACGTAATGCGCCCAGCCGCCGCCGTTTCGACCCATCGACCCGGTGAGCAGCAGCAGGGCCAGCACGGCGCGGTAGGTGGCGTCGCCGTGAAACCACTGGCAGATGCCGGCGCCCATGATGATCATCGACCGGCCGTTGGTATCCTCGGCGTTCCGGGCAAACTCCTTGGCCACCCGGATGGCTTGGGCGGCAGCGACTCCGGTGATCGACTCCTGCCAGGCCGGCGTGTACGGATGCTCCGCGTCGTCATAGCCGGTGGGCCAGTCCCCCGGCAGACCGGGCCGCGCCACGCCGTACTGTGCGAGCATCAAGTCGAACACCGTGCACACGAGGTGATCCCCCACGCGGCGCACCGGAACACCGCGCTCCAACGTCGCGCCCCGGCCGTCGACGGTGTCGAAACACGGCAGCCGGATGGCGGCGACCTCACCGTCCTCGGTCGCCACTGTCAGCGCAGGCACCAGGGCCTCCAGATCGAGGTTCCACTGGCCGACACCCCCGTCCCCAAAGCGGAACCCCAAAGACCCTTGTGGCACCGCGACGGTTCCGGTCGCCCCGTCGAGCAGGGCCGGTTTGAACGCTGAGTTCTCCTGTTCCGCGAACCCTCGGCCGAGATCGGCGGCGGTGAGGTTCTTTCCGGGCACCAGCGTCCCGTTTCGTTGCTCCAGCTTGATCAGGAACGGCAGGTCAGTGAACTTGCGCACATAATCGACGAAGAACGGAACCCGATGGTGCACAAAGCATTCAGAAAGGATCACGTGGCCCATCGCCATCGCGAGCGCGCCGTCGGTGCCGGCCGCACACGGCATCCACTCGTCGGCGAACTTGGTGTTATCGGCGTAGTCCGGGCTGACGGAGACGACCTTGGTGCCGCGGTAGCGCACCTCGGCCATCCAGTGTGCGTCCGGTGTTCGGGTGACGGGAACGTTGGAGCCCCACATCATCAAATAGGCGGCGTCCCACCAATCTCCGGACTCCGGTACGTCGGTCTGGTCGCCGAACACCTGCGGTGAGGCCACCGGCAGATCGGCGTACCAGTCGTAAAACGAGGTCATCGCTCCGCCGATCAGCTCGACGAACCGGGAACCCGCGGCGTGGCTGACCATCGACATGGCCGGTATGGGCGAGAAACCCGCGACCCGGTCGGGGCCGTAGGTCTTGATCGTGTAGACGTGCGCGGCGGCGATCATCTCCGTCGCCTCGGTCCACGTCACCCGCACCAGCCCGCCCTTGCCGCGCGCCTGCTGATATCGGCGGCGGCGTTCCGGGTCGGCCTGGATGTCCGCCCACGCGAGCACCGGGTCACCCAGTCGCGCTTTGGCTTCGCGGTACATCTCGACGAGGACGCCGCGGGCATAGGGGTAGCGAACCCGCGTTGGCGAATAGGTATACCAGGAGAAGGCCGCACCGCGCGGGCAGCCGCGGGGCTCGTACTCGGGGCGGTCGGACCCCACCGAGGGGTAGTCCGTTTCCTGGGTCTCCCAGGTGATGATGCCGTCCTTGACGTAGATCTTCCACGAACAGGATCCGGTGCAGTTCACGCCGTGCGTGGAGCGCACGACCTTGTCATGGCTCCAGCGATCGCGGTAGAAGACGTCGCCGTCGCGTCCGCCGCGACGCGTGACGGTGCGCAAATCGTCGGAGAACTCGCCGGGAGTGAAGAAGCGGCCGCTGCGCTCGAGCAGTTCCTCGATCGGGCCGCCGGTGTGCGGTGTAGTCGTCATGTCCCGCCCTTGCTGGGTTGAGCCTCCGGTTCGTGCGCGTGTAGTCGCAGCGCGGTGTAGCCGAGGGCGACCAGTGCGGCGGCCACCAAGAGCAGCAAGCCGACGGTGTAGTCGTTGTCGGTCGCGTCGTAGGTCGCTCCCATCACCAGCGGCGGGAAGTAGCCGCCGAGGCCGCCTGCCGCGGCGACGATTCCCGTGACCGCACCCACTGACTGTGCGGGTGCCCGCCGTGCCACCCACGCGAACACGCCGCCGGTGCCGATCCCGAGGAAGATGGCCAGCGAGATGAACGTCGCCGCGGACCACACGTCCGCCGGCGGCTGAAATACGGCGACGAACGCCATCGCCGCCGTGCCAGCGAATGACGTCAGCACCACGTACTTGGGTGCGATCCGGTCAGCCAGCGCTCCACCGACCGGTCGGGCCAGCACGGCGGCCAGCGCGAAACCTGCCGTGCGTGCGCCCGCGTCTACCGCTGTGAACGCGTAGATCGTCTTGATGTAGGTGGGCAAATAGTTGCTGAATGCGACAAAGCCGCCGAACGCCACCGCATAGAGGAACGACATCTCCCATGTGACGGGTAACTTCGCCGCGGCGACCAGCTTCGGCACCACCGGCCCGGTGTTGGGGGTGAAGTTCGGTGAGTTCCGCATCAGCAGGACGCAGACTGCCGCGGTCAGCGCGAGCGCAACCGCGACGATCACGTGGGTGGTGAGGAGACCAAACCACCGTACGAGTCGCGGTGTGAAGAACGCCGAAAGCGCCGTACCGACCATTCCCATCCCGAAAACGCCGGTGGCGAAGCCGCGTCGCGAGGCCTCGAACCAACTGTTCGCGAACGGGATGCCGACGGCGAAGATTGTTCCGGCAATGCCGAGGAAGAAGCCACAGACGAGCAACAACGGGTAGGACCCCGCTGACCCAGCGGCACCCACGGCGAGCACCGGCACGATAGATGCGACGGACACGGCGATGAACATCGTGCGGCCGCCGAACCTGTCGGTGAGCGATCCGACGACGATGCGGCCCAGCGAGCCAACCAGAATCGGTGTCGCGACGAGCATCGACGCCTCGGTACTGCTCAACGCCAGGTCGCCCGCGTAGGTGGTGGAAAGGGGCCCGATCATGTTCCAGGCCCAGAAGTTGATTGCCGACACCCAGGTGGCCAGCACCAGATTGACAGTTCTGCCGGTGCCGGTGTCCGGCGTGGCCGCCGTGCTCACGTCCTCAGACAACCACCCGACTGCGAATACAGTGTGGCTTTCGCGGAAACTATTGCGGTAAAAGCGGAGTCATGGCCGCCGCGCGCGCGAGGCGGCTTCGTGCGTTCACCACGCCGAGTTAGGTGACCCTGACCATTTGCTGAAATGTGGCACCGTTGACGGTATTAGGGGGTGATGACCGTTCCGGGATCTGGCTGGGCCACCGAATCCAGCGAGGTGTCCTTGGTCTCATGCATGACGAAGATCGCGATGAAGCTCAGACACGCCGCGACGAACAGATACAGGCCCACCCAGCCGACGCCGTAGGACGTCGCCAGCCAGGTGGCGATGAACGGCGCCACCGCGGCGCCGAGGATACTGGCGACGTTGTACGAGATCCCCGAACCCGTATAACGCACATTCGTCGGGAACAACTCGGGCAGAACCGCGCTCATCGGCCCGAAAGTAAAGCCCATCAACGTCATTCCGATGATCAAGAAGAGCAGCATCGTGCCCTCGGAGGTGTTACCCGACCCGAGCATCGGGGCGAACAGCGCGCCGTACGCCATGATGCCGATCGTGACGACCAGCAGCGAGCGCCTGCGGCCGAAGCGGTCGGAGACCAGACCCGAAAGGGGTAGCGTCGCCGCGAAAAACAGCACCGCGATCAGTTGCAGTTGCAGGAAGTCGACGTAGGCGAACCCGAGTCCCTTACCGTCGGGCGGTCGCTTGCCGGTGCCGAAGCTCAGCGCCCATGTCGTCACGATGTAGAAGATGGTGTACGTCGCCAACATCACGAATGTGCCGATGATCAGCTGACGCCAGCTGGTCCGAAACACTTCGGTCAGCGGCGTTTTCACTTTTTCACCGCGCGCGACGGCGCGGGTGAACACCGGCGTCTCGATAAGCCGCAACCGCACGTACAGACCGATGGCCACCATCACCGCGCTCAGCAGGAATGGAACTCGCCAGCCCCAGGTGAGGAATGCCCCGTCGGGATCTGGGTTCAGATTGCTGTGCCCGAGCCACAGCAGCAGCCCTACGAAAAGCCCGTTGGCCAAAAGGAATCCGAACGGGGCTCCGAGCTGTGGCCACATCGCCGCCCATCCCCGCCGCCCGGGTTCTGCGGTCTCGGTGGCGAGTAGCGCCGCGCCGCTCCATTCACCGCCGAGGGCCAAACCCTGCGAGAAGCGCATGACTGCCAGCAGTGCCGGAGCGATGACGCCCACCTGCGAGTACGTCGGCAGCAACCCGATGACAAAGGTCGCTATCCCCATCACCAGCAGGGAGGCGACTAGGGTGGCCTTGCGGCCCACGCGGTCGCCGAAATGGCCGAACAGCACCGAGCCCACCGGGCGTGCCACGAACGCGAGACCGAATGTGGCCAGCGAGGCCAGCAGTGCCGTCGTCGGATCACCCTTGGGAAAGAACAGGTGCGGGAACACCGAAACCGCGGCGGTGGCATAGATATAGAAGTCGTAGAACTCGATGGTGGTACCGACCATCGAGGCGATCACGATGCGGCGACGCGGAACTCCGCCGACCAGATCAGCGTCTGCCGTCTCTGAGTTCATCTCGCGCCTCTCTGCCGTAGCAAAGGCACATCATGCCAGCGGCAATCCTACTTTGCGGGCCGTACGCCTAGATAGGTTCGCAAGGCGCTGACCTGCGGCAACTAGCCGGATGCGACGACGCCTTCGGAATCCCACGGCGCCAGAGGCGCATCCGATGTCGCACGGAAAGCGTCGGGCACATCATCGGTGACGCTCCATGTCGCCGCCAGCCGGCCCATTCCGACCATATAGGCGCAGTGCACGCCGAGTTCGACGAGTTCATCTTCGGTGAAGTGCCTGCGCAGATCGTCGTAGACAGTCTCGTCGATCGCCAGATGGTTGGTGGCGAACAGGTCTGCGTAGCGCAGCGCGCTGCGCTCGGCGTCGGTGAGGTCGTCGGCGTCGGCCGGCTGTTCGAGCGAGCACACCAGGTCCTCGGTGAGACCGTCGTCGATCGCGCTCTGATAGCGCACCGACATACAGCTGCGGCACTGGTTGTGGAACGCGATCCGCAACCGCACCAATTCGACGAGCCGCGGGGGCAGCGTCCCGGTCGAGGTAAGCGCCGCCTTCAGCGATCCGAGCGCACCCGCCACCTCCGGCCGATGCCCGAGGATCGACGCGACTCCGATGTTGATCCGGTCGCCCTGACCGAGGTCGTCCACCGGGATCGCAGCGAACGCCGCGGAAGGGGTAATTCGGGACTTTGACACTCTGAATCACCTCACATCTGCCGTAGGTTAGCGCTGGGAGACACCGTATCGCGTCAACTGCGACAGCTAAACTGTCGGTCATACGGTAAGCAACTACAAAGGAGCGCCGCCGTGAACAAGGACGACATGATTTTGATCAGCGTTGACGATCACATCGTCGAACCCCCGGACATGTTCAAAAATCATCTGGCCAAGAAATACCTCGACGAGGCGCCACGGCTGGTGCACAACCCCGATGGGTCAGACACCTGGCAGTTTCGCGATGTGGTCATCCCAAACGTCGCGCTCAACGCGGTGGCCGGCCGGCCGAAGGAGGAGTACGGACTGGAGCCGCAGGGTCTCGACGAGATCCGGCCCGGCTGCTGGCAGGTCGACGAGCGGGTCAAGGACATGAACGCCGGCGGCATCCTCGGTTCCATCTGCTTCCCCACCTTCTGTGGTTTCGCCGGCCGATTGTTCGCCACCGAGGATCCCGAGTTCAGCGTGGCGCTGGTACAGGCCTACAACGACTGGCACGTCGAAGAGTGGTGCGGCGCCTATCCAGCCCGGTTCATCCCAATGACTTTGCCGGTCATCTGGGACGCCGAAGCCTGCGCCAAAGAGATCCGCCGCAACGCCGAACGCGGCGTCCACGCACTCACATTCAGTGAAAACCCCGCCGCGATGGGTTATCCGTCGTTCCACGACGACTACTGGACGCCGATGTGGGAGGCCCTCGTCGACACCGACACCGTGATGAACGTGCACATCGGTTCCTCGGGGAAGCTTGCCATCACCGCAGCTGACGCCCCGATGGACGTGATGATCACGCTGCAGCCCATGAACATCGTGCAGGCCGCCGCGGACCTCTTGTGGTCCAAGCCGATCAAGAAATATCCCGGCCTCAAGATCGCCCTGAGCGAGGGCGGCACCGGGTGGATCCCCTACTTCCTGGACCGCGCCGATCGCACCTATGAGATGCACTCCACCTGGACGGGCCAGGACTTCGGCAAGCAGAAACCTTCCGAGGTGTTCCGCGACCATTTCTTGACCTGCTTCATCTCCGATCCGGTCGGCGTGGCACTGCGCAACCAGATCGGTATCGACAACATCTGCTGGGAAGCCGACTACCCGCACAGCGACTCGATGTGGCCCGGCGCCCCGGAGCAACTCGACGAGGTCCTCAAGGAGCATCACGCCACCGACGTCGAGATCAACAAGATGACCTACGAGAACGCCATGCGCTGGTACAACTTCGACCCATTCAGTCACATTTCCAAGGAGCAGGCGACGGTCGGCGCCCTGCGCAAGGCGGCGGAAGGCCACGATGTCTCCATCCAGGCACTGTCGCACCACAAGAAGGACTCGAGCCTGGGCGCGACCACGTTGCAGGACCAGCTGAACCGGGCGACCGCGCCGCAGAAGTGAGCGCTCAGATCATTTGAGCGAGTAGCGGATCGGCAGGTGTTTGGGACCGCCGACGAAGACCGTTGCGGTATACGCAGGATCGCCGGTCAGTTCTATCGAGTCCAGCCGGGGTACCAGCTCGGAGAAGAAACTGTTGACCTCCATCCGGGCCAGCGCCGCGCCCAGACAGAAGTGCACGCCGTAGCCGAATGCGTTGTGCTTGTTCGGCTCACGTCCCACGTCGAATGCGAACGGTTCGTCGAAAACGTCTTCATCGCGATTCGACGAGACATACGACAGCAGTACCGACTCCCCTGCCGCGATAGGGACACCGCGCACCTCGGTGTCTTGCTGCGCGGTGCGCATGAACTCCTTGACCGGCGTGACCCAGCGAATCATTTCCTCGGTGGCCAACGGCATGAGATCCATGTTGTCGCGTAGGCGCTGCAACTGATCTGGATGGTCGATCAGCGCGTGAAGTCCGCCTGAGATCACGGCGCTGGTGGTGTCGTGACCGGCGGTCGCGATGATCAGGTAGTAGGACACGGTATCGATGTCGGACAGCGGTTCACCGTCGATCGTGGCGTTCGCGATCGCTGAGGCCAGATCCTCGGTAGGCGTCGCGCGACGCGCCGCGGTCAATTCGTTGAAGTAGGCGAACATCTCGAGCAGCACACCCATGGATTCCTCGATGGACGAACTACGCTGCATCTCCTCGTCGTCGGTTCCGAACAGCTCCTGTGTGTACTTCAACATCTGCGGAAAGTCGGATTCGGGAATGCCGAGCATCGACATGATCACGTAGAGCGGATAATTCACCGCGACTTCTTGGACGAAGTCGCATTCCGGTCCCGCCGCAACCATCTGGTCGACGTAGCGCTTGGCGAGCTCGTCGATACGCACCTTCAGCGCACGCATGGCTTTCGGCCGGAACCAGTCGGCTCCGATGGCCCGGATGGCGCGGTGCTCCGGATCATCTTGATGAATCAGGGTTTTGACCCCGATTGCAGCCTGCTGATCATCGCCGGCAGCGGTGGTCAGCACGGGACGCGGCGAGTTGGTGAACAACGTGTTCGCCCGTTCGATCGCCATGATGTCGGCGTGCTTGGTGATCGCCCAGAACGGCCGGTAGTCCGGTACGTCTACCCATGACACAGGAGCGTTCGCGCGCAGATGCGTCAGTGCGGCGTGCAGCTTGGTCTCGTCGGTGTACGCCCGCGGGGTCGCGAACACCTTCGCGGCTTCATCCATGATCCGGGTGGCCATAGCCGGTTCCTCACTGTGCAGTCGGCGCGCGCAGCTCTGTCAATACCGCCGAGATTGTTGATTCCGAAGTCGTACGGGGAAAGCCCACCATGACGCGGTCGATCAGACCGTCGCAACGGTCGCGAATCTTGACCGCCAGCTTGTCGATTGGCGCAACGACCGCGAAGGCTTCGAGAATCTCGTCGTCGATCAGGGCACCCATACCGTCCCAGTCGCCCTTCAGCGAAAGGCCGTGCAACTCGTCGTGCAACGCTCCCCAGCCGTGCAGATCGAGCACCTTCTTGTACGCGGGTGTCGAACCGTAGAAAGCTATCTGCTTGCGGGTGCCCAGGGCGGCGGCGCCCAACTCGGACTCGTCGGAACCGGTGACGACGAACAGCGGAGCCGACACCTGGAAGTCGTCGCGCACCCGGCCCGACTTGGCCATCCCCCGCATCAGCGCCGGAATGGTCACCTCCTCGAAATACCGCTTGGTCGTAAAGGCGTGCGCGAGAACCCCGTCGGCGACTTCGCCCGTCATCTCCGTCATCGCCTCACCGACTGCGGCGATGAACACCTTCGGGACGCCGTACTGGTGCGGCTCCGGCACGAACATCGGCGTCATGATCTTGTGTGTGTAGAAGTCGCCCTCGAACCGCAACTTCGAGCCGTTGTGCCAGCACGCCCAGATTTCGTGTAACGCCAGCACGAACTCCCGCATCCGCGGCACCGGCCGGCTCCACGGCATGGAAAAGCGCTTCTCGATGTGCGGCTGGATCTGCGAGCCGAGACCGAGGTTCAGCCGACCCGCGGAGTACTCCTGCAGATCCCAGCCGACGTTGGCGACGGTCATCGGGTTCCGGGCGAACGCGACAGCGATGCTGGTGCCCAGTTCGATCGTCTCGGTGTGCTCGGCGGCGAGCGTCAGCGGCAGGAACGGGTCATGGTTGACCTCGGCGGTCCAGCAGCCGTCATAGCCCCGCCGTTCCAGGGTCACCGCCGCGTCGACCACGGCATGGAGCTGGCTGAACACACCGCCGTCGACCTTGAGGCCGGCGCCGCTACCCATGCCCGCAGACGCTACAGTAAGCAATTCAGTATGGTCAACGTGAACATGCCGGTGCGACGATCGCCTTTCAACGACAGGAAGAGCGCATGACGAACGAGCAGGGTTGGAAGGAGACGCTCGAAGACCTCGATCTTCGGCGTGAGCGGTCGCGCGCGATGGGTGGCCCGGAGCGGCTGGCCAAGCATCACGGCAAGGGCAAGCTGGATGCCCGTGCGCGGCTGGACCACCTCCTCGACAAGGGCAGCTTCCGGGAGTTCGGCACGCTGGTGGGCGGTGAGATCGCAGCTGACGGGATTGTGGCCGGTTCGGGCCTCGTCAACGGCTCGCCTGTGATGGTCGGCGCGGAGGACTTCACCACGCTGGCGGGCAGCATCGGCCCCGGCGGTAACGCGAAGCGCTATCGGCTTGCGGAGTTGGCGCTGCGGGACCGGATCCCGTTGGTGATGCTTCTGGAGGGCGCGGGCTTCCGGCCCAGCGGCGAGCACTATGGCCGCACCCCAACCGATTTGCTCGCTCAGGCGCAATGTTCCGGCAAGGTGCCGATGGTCGGAGGGCTGCTCGGCCCGTCGGCGGGCCATGGTGCACTGGTGGCGCCGGTGTGCGACTGGACCATCATGAGCAACCAGGGCGCGATCTTCACCGCCGGCCCGCCGGTCGTGAAAGAGTCGACGGGCGAGGACATTTCGAAAGAAGATCTGGGAGGCCCGTCGGTGGCACTCGCCAGCGGGGTGATCCACAACCTCGCTGAGGACGATCAGGCGGTCCTCGACGACATCCGTCGCTATCTGTCGTACTTCCCGTCGAGCGCGTGGTCGTATCCGGCGTCACTGCCCGAGGACGAGGTGAGCGAACCGCGCTCGACGCCGGAACTGCTCGACATCGTCCCGCGTGGCAACCGGCGCGTCTACGACATGCGTGCCGTGCTCGACGTGGTGTTCGACGACCGCGGTTGGTTCGAGGTGCAGCCGAAATTCGGGCAGGCGATGATCTGTGCGCTGGCCCATCTCGGCGGTCATCCCGTCGCCGTCATCGCCAATCAGCCGAAGGTGATCGCCGGATCGATCGACGCCGACGCCGCCGACAAGGCAGCGCATTTCATCAATGTCGCCGACTCTTTCCACCTGCCCATCGTGTTCCTCGCGGACAACCCGGGAATGTTGCCGGGCAGCCGATCCGAGAAGAGCGGCGTGCTGCGCAGCGGTGCCCGGATGTTCGCCGCCCAGACCGCGGCCACCACGCTGAAGCTGCATGTAACCCTGCGCAAGGCCTACGGATTCGGGTCGATGGTGATGTCGCTGCTTGGCTTCGACAACCAGAGCGCCACGTTCGCCTACCCGGGTGCGACGATGGGCGCGATGAGCGCGGCCGCCCTTAGCAAGGCCTCCCACGCCGCCGAGGATATGGAAGCCAAGCTGCGCAAGGCAGAAGTCGAGGCGTCCTTCCGCTCGGCCCGCCACCTCGGGTTCGACGACCTCATCAGCCCGGAGGAGACGCGCAATGCGTTGCTCTCGGCGCTGCAGCGTGGGCTCTACAGCAGGCAGGCCGCGGCAGAACCGGTGAGCCGCACCGTCATCACGCCCTAGCTCTTTGCGATTTCGGTGTAGCTGGTTGCGCTCACCGCGACCAGCTACACCGAAATCACACGGTTGCACGGTATTCGGCGACGATCGGTTCGAGTTCGTCGGGAGTGGCGCCGTGCATGATCACCGCATCGGCGCCGTAGTCGAATTCCTTGCGGATCCGCTCGACACACTGCTGCGCCGATCCCGTCGCAGAGGGCTCGAGCCACTCATCGGGGATGAGCGTGGCGATGTGTTCGATCTGCTCGGCAGTCGCCTTGTGGTCGATGCCGCCGCCAATGGACTGCACCACCTCGTCGCCCCTGAAGCGTTGCAGCACTGAAAGATCCCAACCGTTGGTGTTGATGAGCAGTTCGCCGTATCCCTGCAGATAGGTGGCCAGCCTCGCCACCGTCTTCTTCAGTCGGAGCTCTTCGGGCAGATGGTCACCGACCGTCGCAAAGCACGACCACACCCTCACGTCGTCGGGGTTGCGGCCCGCCTGCTCCGCAGCGTCTTTGACGGTCTTCACCGCGCGCTGCAGGGTGTCGGGCGTGAAGTAGGTGTGCAGAATGACGTCGTCGAACTCGCGCCCGCCCAGCGCCAACGTCTTGGGGCCGAACGCCACGATCGCCAGCCGGATGTCCTCGTTGAAGTCCGGATCCAGGAACAACAACTGATACTTCCCGATTGGTCCGTCGTGGTTGAAGATGAGCTCACCGTGCCAGAGCCTCCGCATGACCTGAGCGAAGTCCTCCATCTGCGCGGTCGTGACAGCCGGCACCCCGAAGGCGCCGTACATCGCTGCGATACCGCGGCCAATCCCCAGGGTGAAGCGGCCTTTCGACAGTCGGTGCATGGTGGTCGCGTAGGAGCCGGTGATCAGCGGGTGCCGGGTGTTGTGATTCGTCGCGGCAGTGGCGATCTGCATCCGGTTGGTGACGGCCAACGCGGCGCCGGTCAATGAGCAGGCTTCCTTGACGTTCCACCGCTCGGAGATGAACCCAGTGCCGAAACCCAGTTCCTCACCCCGCCGCGCCTCGTCCATCAGGCCTGCCGGACCCTCACCTCCAGCGCCGGCCAGCAGGTAGTAGCCGAGCTCATCCAAGACGCGTTCAGTCACTGCCAAACTCCTTGCTTGTAGCCGCAATTCCACACTTCGACGATCCGACCGTCGACTACCCGGAAGATCTCCATACTGCCGACATCGGTCCTGGTGCCGTCCTTCAGTTCCATCGGCGACTGGTAGACGATGGCGACGTGCTCGCCGTCGTCGCCCGCCACCACCAGGTTGAGGTCGAAACGAATCGTCTCGAACATGGCCCAGTGGTCCACGATGCGCGCAACCGCCTGCTCGTGAGTCAGCGTCGTCGATTCGCCGACATTATGACGAATCACGCTGTCCCCCATGAGTTCCTCAGCAAGGTCGAACCTGCGTTCGTTCCAGACGACGAGGTTGTACAGCTCCACCACTTCGCGCGCCGTACGAGTCACTTGAACACCTCCAGTGCGTCGATCTCGTCGATGGCGGCGACCGCACGATCGGTGAGTGTGAGGCAGAGCCGGCGCGACCGTTCCGGCACGATATCCCAGGTCAGTAGCGCGACGACGGGCATCAATGTCAGGTACACCGCAGCGGTCCGGTAGTCGCGCCACGCGGCGTCGAATCCGTAATCGACTCCGCTGTCGGCCAGATGGCCTAAATGCTCACGGAGCAGGACCTCGTCCTGACCGGTACGCTCCTCGATCGGCAATCCCTGGGTGAGCAGGTAGGCCACGTCGGCGACACCGGACCCGCGGGCCGCGAATTGGAAGTCCACCACTTTGAGTGCGTCACCGTCGAAGAACAGATTGTCGGCCCGGATGTCACCATGTATCAGCATGTCGTGTTGGGTCAACGCGGAAAGCGCTGCCGGAGCGCGATCCGAAAAGTGCTCGAAGAACTCGGCGAGCTCTGACGGCAGAGCTGTATCGCTCTTCTCGAGGTACGACTGCCATCCGTAGCCAAAGGCCGGCACCATGGCTTCGCGGATCATCGGATTGTCCATACTCGGAAACTGCTGCAGCACATGTCTATTGGCCCGGTGCGAGGACCACGCGTGCAATCCCGCCAATGACTCGAGACACGTTCGCGCTCGGTCCATAGACAGGCCTGCCAAATGGTCCGCGTTGTCCCAGCTGGCGAGATCCTCGAGCAACAGCACGAAGTCGACACCATTGTCGGCGATCCGGGCGACGTGCACGTCCGGGGTTTTCATCGGCGCCCGACCGGCGATGTCTCGGTAGAAGGCGACCTCCCTGCGGTAACCACCCATCAGATCCATCGCACCACGGGCTTCGGAGAGCGCGGGGAGTTTCGCGATCAACGTCGGCGGGACGCTGTCTCCGGTCAGGGTCAGGCGGTAAAGCAGCGACGAGAAGCCGCTGTCCATCGCGATCTGTTCGGCACGGACACCCGTCACGTCGGAACCGAGCACATCGGTCAACCACTGCGGTGTCACGGCGTCGATCCCCAACGGAACGTCGGTCGCACCCGCACTCTTCATCGAGTTCCTCTGCCACTTACTTGACGAGACGCAACTAACATAGTTGTCGATCGTCTAATATGCAATGCGTGCCGTCACCCACTCGTGGCCTGACACAGCCGGAACGGGTCGAGATCTCCAGTCGCCGGCTGGTCGAGGCAGCCGCCGAGTTGATCGTCGAAAAGGGCTGGGAGGCAACGACAGCCGCGGAGATTGGCCGCCGGGCGGGTTACAGCAGGGCCATGGTCCACGCTAGGTACGGCAGTAAGGACGCGATTCTCGACGCCTTCTTTCTGCACGACTACGTCAAGCAGCTCAGTCCGGACGCCGATCCCAATGCCACGGGCCTGCAGGAGGCGGTCGGCCACTTCGACCGGGTTCGACGACTGTTCTCCGAAGACCAGGCCTTCTTGCGCGCAATGTTTGTTGCCACGTTCGAGGGCGTCAAGAGTACTTCGCCGTTGCGCGAACGCGTTCAGCGTTGGCTCCAGCGCGGAGTCGACAAAGTCGAGGCCGGTTTGCGACGCGGAGTTGACGACGGATCGGTTCGTGATGACGTCGACATCGACCGTGCGACAAGCGACCTCAGCGCGGCGATCTTCGGCGCCGCGTACCTGTGGACTCTGATTGGCGATGGTTACGATCTCGATCGCGAGTTGGCCTACGTCCGCGACCGGTTCATTCGCGAGTATGGCTCGACTCGCTGACTCCGCGGAGAAATCGCTCCGAGGCCTGCTGAGCCCCACCTGCGAACAGATGCCCGACGTGGCTTCCCGGGTGCCAGTACAACTCGCCACCCCACCGCGCGTGCAACCGCTGAGCGGGTTCGCGCATCGCCATCCGGTCGTGCCAGGCGCCCACGATGAGCCTGCGCGACGGGGGCGGAGTCGGCTCGACATCCAAGTGATCGACGACGGAGGCCACCGCGGCCACGTTGTCGGACTGCAGTAGCTCGATCGTGTCGCGCACCGACGGTCCCCACCGGCCGAGGTGCTGAGCGATCATCCCGTTGAGCCCGGAGATCGGCGTGTAAACCGCTACCCCGTCGACTTTCTCGAGATGTGCGACCAGCGCCGCCACTGGACTCCCCATGGACACACCGGACACCGCGATCGCATTGGATTGGGGGCCCAACCACCGGACCAGCGCGCGGACCTCGGACACCACCCGCATCATGCCCGCGACATTGTTCAGCGGATCCATGTCGGGATAGGTCGGCCACGCGTCACGGCGGGCACCGTGGCCGGGCTGCACCGGCAGCGCGATGTTGAAACCCAACTTCTCCTGGAGTCGACGCGCCCGCGAGAACAACATGTCGATCGGCTGCCCCTGACCCGCACCATGCACCCAGACGAGCCAGGGACGCTTGTCGTCTCCGGTCCGACAAAGATGAACGACAGCGGTCGCGGGACCTCCGAACCCCTCTGACACCAGCGCCTGCGCAAGCCGCGGATCGTGATCGAACGTCATCTGTTCGTAGATCAGTCGCCCGATTCGGCGTCGTCGAATGGACTTGATCTGCAACGGTTCCGGATCCGCGTTGGCCTCCGCCACGGTGCGGCCGGACAGCGCCTGCGCCGCGGCGGCACAGGCGTCGATCGTGCGTTCCAGTTTGGGCGGCGGCGCGGTCAAGGTCATTCCGGACAGCGCGAGTTCGTCCAGCACCACCTCGCCGAGTTGACGGGCTCCGCGCTGCGACAACGGCTTCCAGTCCGCCGAGGTCGACACCGCGGCGTGTGCCCTGGGCACCACGCCGGCGAAATCGCGGCCGATGAGCCGGGCCCGCTCGGACGCCCTCATGCGAGCTTGAAACCCGAGTAGCCGGCGTCCGCGATCTCGTCGCACCGCTTGCGGTACTCCGGGATGCCCGCCGTGTAGCCCATGTACATCCGCTTCTTCCCGGGGACGTTGCCGCCGTTGTACCAGGAGTTGCACGACGGATCGACCAGGACCGTCGGCGCCACGAGCGCTGTGGTGTGCTCGATCCATTCACGCTGCGCATCCGGCAACGCCTCGATGGTGCGGTAGCCGTTGTCGCGCAGATATCCGATGCAGTCGCCGATCCACTCGACGTGCTGCTCGAGTGCTGCGACGAAATTAGTTGCCGCCGAGGGGCTTCCGGGCGCCTGCACGATGAACAGGTTCGGGAAACCCGCGACGGCGATCCCGAGATAGGTGTACGGCCCCTCAGACGTCCAGAAGTCCGCCAACGACAACCTGTCGCGGCCCCGGACATTGATCCGGGTGAGCGCTCCCGTCATCGCGTCGAACCCGGTGGCGTAGACGATGACATCGAGGTCGTGGTGCCCCTGCTCGGTACGGATACCCGTCGGCGTGATCTCGACGATCGGCCCCTTGCGCAGGTCGACCAGCGTCACGTTGTCGCGGTTGAACGTCTCGTAGTAGCCCTGGTCGATGATCGGTCGCTTGCAGCCGAAGGGGTGGCTCGGCGTCAGCGAGGCCGCGGTCTCGGGATCCTTGACGATGCGGGCGACCGCCTCGCCGTAGAGCTTCGCGGCCATTCGGTTGGCTTCGATGTCGAAGAAGACGTCGCCCCAACTGAGCGCGCCCATCACGCCGCCCTCCTCGATGGCACGCAGCTGGTCCTGCCGCGAGGCCGACTTCAACGGCGGCTTGGCCATCATGTCGAACAACACCGAGAAGGCGCTCAACCGAGCTGCCCCGACCGCGTGTTCCCTTTGTGCGGCGCGGATTTCGGCGTAGTTGGCCTTCAGCTCGTCGAGCTCCCCGTCGTCGAACGGACGCACTTCCCACGGCAGCGTGTAGGCCGGTGAGCGCTGAAACACCGTGAGGTGTTCGGCCTGCTTGGCGACCACGGGGATCAACTGAACGCCCGTCGAGCCGGTGCCGATGACACCGACCCGCTTACCTGAGACGTCGAAGCCGTCCTTCGGCCAGTGACCGGTGAACAACGACGCCCCGGTGAACGCGTCCATTCCGGGAAAGTCGGGGTCCAGCGGCACCGACAGGATGCCCGATGCGGCGACCACGAACGAGGCGACCAACGACTCACCGGCCTCGGTTTCGACCAGCCATTCGCCCGCGGCCTCGTCGAAGGTCATCGCAACGACCTTGGTGTTGAAGCGGATATCGCGGCGCAGATCGAGTTTGTCGGCCACGAAGTGGAGGTAGGCCTCGATTTCCGGCTGGGCCGGCATGGTCTCGGACCACACCCACTCCTGCTGGATCGCGTCGGAGAAGCTGTAGGAATACTCGATGCTCTCGATGTCACATCGAGCACCGGGATACCGGTTGAACAGCCACGTCCCGCCGACGTCCTCGGCAGCCTCGAGCACGCGCGTCCGCACGCCGAGTTGACGCAACCGGTGCAGTGCGTACAAGCCGGAGAATCCGGCGCCGATGACGATCGCATCGAATCGGGAAGGGCTGGGCTTGGTCACGTGTCGGCACCTCGTGTTCGCTCCGACGGGAGATACTGTAACGATTACAGTATCAGGCGTGAGCAGCGTCGGTGACCCAGATTGCTGCCGACTGGCGCAGGAGGTCAGCCGCCGGCAGGCGCTCCTGCGCCCGCGAGTCGCTCCTGGCGTCGCCGCTCGTAGTGACTCGCCTTGTCCTCGACGAGGTCAAGGAAGGCCGCCATCTCGTCGCGCGCACGCGCCCCTTCGCCGTCGACATCGTCGCGTTCGAACACGCGCCAGAACCGCAAGACGGGCCGGACGACGTCGTCCAGATGTGAACGCAGGTCATAGATGCCCGCCTTGGCGATCACCAAAGCGTTGTCCGCGAATCCGGGCATGGTGCTGCCGGGCATCTGGAAGTGGATGACCTCGTGCGCGATCGCCTTCATCGTCTCGTTGGGCGCGATGTCGAAGGCAGCGTCGACCAGGTTTCGGTAGAAGACCATGTGCAGGTTCTCGTCGGTGGCCACTCGTGTCAGGAGTTGTTCTGCCAGAGGGCACCCCGACGCCTTGCCAGTGTTGCGATGGCTGATCCGCGTCGCGAGTTCCTGGAACGACACGTAGGCCAAGGCCTCCAGCATCGACTTGTCACCCGAGTCGTAACCGGCCTTCATGTGGATCATGCGGCCTTCCTCGAGCGCCACCGGATCGACGCCGCGGGTGACGATGAGGTAGTCGCGGATAGCGATGCTGTGCCGCGCCTCCTCGGCGGTCCACTGGCCTACCCACTGGCCCCACGGCCCGTCGGGCCCGAAGCGCACCGCGATCTCGCGGTGATAGGACGGCAGGTTGTCCTCGGTGAGCAGATTGACGACCATGGCCGCCTTGGCGACGTCGTCGAGAGGCGAATCCTCCGGGACCCAGTCCTCTCCACCCAGAAATGCGAAGTCACGACCGCGGCTCCACGGCACGTAGTCGTGTGGATTCCATGGCTTCGCCAAGGACAGGTGGCGGTTCAGGTTGCTCTCCACCACTGGTTCCAGCTCGGTGAGAAGTGCACTCTGGGTTGTCGTCATCAAGGCTCTCCAATACCTACGGCTGCGTAACCTACGCTACCGTAGGTCGACGGAAATGCAAGTGCGGGCATCGGCTAGAACTCCTGATGCCCAGCCAACGCGGTATGGGTTCAAAGCCCCTAGCCGACAGCTTGTTTCGCGCCGCGTGTAACCACGCGGCGCGACCAGGACCGAAATCTCGCCATGCCGTTACACACGGCGTACGACCCCCGCGCACTTCCACGCCGCGAACTGTCGAAACCTCTACTGTAATATCTTCCGTTGGCTACGCTTTGCCGGCAGAGGAGGCGCCGTGAAGGTCCCGTTCACCTGGAAGGTCACCGGCTGGTTCATGGTGGGCTGGTCGGCCGAATTTCCGCGGGGCGAGGTCCGTCCCCTCCGATACTTCGGCGAGGATCTCGTCGCATATCGCGACGACTCCGGCGAACTCCATGTGATGCAGGCGCACTGCAGGCACCTCGGCGCGCACATCGGACACGGCGGCAAGGTGGTCGGCGACTGCGTGGAGTGCCCGTTTCATGGCTGGCGATGGGGTCCCGACGGGACCAACCGCTATATCCCGTACCAACCCGACCGACCCAACCGCGCACTCAAGCTTCGCGTGTACCCCGTCAACGAGCAGCACGGCTGCGTCTTCGTCTGGCATCAGCCTCAGGGCAAGGAGCCGCAGTGGGAGATGCCCGACATCTTCACCTCGTTCCCGCAGTTCGAGACCGACCCGTCGGCGTATTACCGCCCGTACCCGGAGTTTTCACGCCGTGCCGAGAACGAGCCGGTGCACCCGCAGATCGTGGCCGAGAACGGTCCGGACAGCTCGCACTTCCATTACGTGCACGGCGCGACGGTGACACCGGTGAACCTGGAGTGGAAGATCGTCGACGAGCAGTGGCAGTTCCTCACCGGCTGGCCGGATGCCCGCAGCGACGACCCGAACAAGATGGCGCTGCACATCCACAGCCATATGTTCGGGCTCGGAGGCGCGATCAGCGTGTTCGAGGGACAGTCGAATCATCGTCTGATCTTCGCGGTGACCCCCGTGGAGGACGGGCTGTCGACGATGTTCTACTCGGTCTGGTGGCCCAAGCTGAACGGTGAGACCTCCGACATCCCGCCCGACGAGGTGCGCGAGCGCGTCGAGAAGCAGTTCCTCGGCACGGTCTGGGAGGACCTCGACATCTGGCGATACCAGGAGTACATCGAGAACCCGCCGCTGGCGAAAATCGACGCCAAACCCTATATGGCGCTGAGGAAGTGGGCGCAGCAGTTTTACGAGGTTCCCGCATCTGTATGAGAATTGGTCTGGCCGCCGTTGCAGACGAAGCCCGTCGTGAGGCCCTGCCGAACATCGAACGTATGATGCCGGCCGCGCGGGACGCCGGTGTCAAGGTCATGCACTGTCTCGTGCAACGCCGACCCGACGGTCTCGGCGGCAATCACAACGCGAAGATCTTCGCGATCGGCGACGGCTCGGGCGGCGAAATCGCCATCACCCCGGGCGCGCCGGGTGCCGAGCTGTTGCCCGAACTCGGCCCGGCATCAACCGATCTCGTGTTGCGCCGGTGGCGCGGTATCGGTCCGATGGGCGGCACCAACCTCGACGCGGTGAACAAGGCCTATCGCGTCGTCCTGCCACGCAACGCAGTCGCCGGTATCCCCACCGACTACGCGAACACGGTCATCGACAACATGCTGTCCCTGCTCGCGACCATCACCACCACCGACAAACTCATCGAGGTATGGAAGCAGCCGTGACAGACACCGACCACCAGAGCACGGCCTTCCCCGAGATCGAACCCGTCGACACCGGCCCCGAGTTGGGCCGTTTCATGACCGCCATGCGGAGACTGCAGGACATCGTCGTGTCGACCGATCCGGACCAGGAACTGTGGGCCGACGCCGCCGGCCAGATCGAAGAACTGTGCACGCGCCTGGAAGTCCACCGCGCACCGCAGGGTGTCGCCCCTGCCGGGCGCGGACCTCACTTGCCGGGTCTCGGGCATCCCCTAATGCCGCCATGGACGATGACGGAGTTCGGGCCCGACGGTGTGGTGATGACGGGCCACTTCAGCCGCTTCCATGTCGGCGGCAACAACGCCGTGCACGGTGGCGTGATACCGCTGTTCTACGACTGGCATTTCGGGATGATCGTTTCCGCGGCCAGCCGCGCCAACAGTCGCACCGCGTATTTGCACGTCGACTACCGCAAGATCACGCCGATAGACCAACCACTCGTTTCTCACGGTCGGATAGATTCGATCGATGGGCGGAAGGCCTTCGTCACCGCGACGATGACAGACTCTGACGGCAATGTCCTCAGCGAAGCCAACGGCCTGATGCTCCGCCTGCTCCCCCACCAGCCATGAGAGGCATGATGTCCGACACGCCGCAGTTCACCGTCCCGGCCACCGCCGACGCCGTCGCCGCGGTGATCGGTGACCGCGAATTCGTCGTCCACGGCAACCGCCGGTATACATACGCCCAGATCCTGGAACGGTCCAACCGGCTTGCCAGGTATTTGCACTCCCGCGGACTGGGAGCCAAGACCGAACGGTCCGAGCTCGCCGGGCACGAGGTGGGCCAGGACCTCCTGGGCATCTACGCCTACAACGGACCCGAGTACGTCGAGGCGATGCTCGGTTCATGGCGGGCCAGGGTCGCGCCGTTCAATGTGAACTATCGCTACGTGAAGACCGAGCTTCAGTACCTGCTCCAAGATTCCGGTGCGACCGCGCTGATCTACCACGCGACGTTCGCGCCACGCGTCGCTGACGTCAAGCGTGCGCTGCCGCGCTTGCGCGTCCTCATCCAGATCGCCGACGACTCGGGCAACGACCTGGTCCACGGCGCGGTCGATTACGAGTCGATCGTCAGGTCGGGCTCGTCGGAGCCGCCGCCGGTCGAGCCCTCCCCGGACGATCTCTACGTCCTGTACACCGGCGGTACGACCGGAATGCCCAAGGGCGTGCTGTGGCGTCAGCACGACATCTTCATGACGTCGTTCGGCGGTCGCAACATGGCGACCGGCGAGCTGACCCAGTCCTACGACGAGATCGCCAAACGCGTCCAGGAGAACCCGGGCACAAAGATCTTCACGCTCCCGCCGCTGATGCACGGCGCCGCGCAGTGGAGTGTGATGACCGCGCTCACCACCGGGCAAACGGTCGTGTTCTCGGACAACCCGAGCCGGTTCGACGCCGATGAGGTCGTGCAGACCGTCGAGAAGGAAGAGGTGTTGGCGGTGCAGGTGGTCGGCGACGCGATGGCACGGCCACTCGCCGACGCCATCGAACGTTCGTCGGCTGATTTGTCGTCGATGGCCGTGGTCGCGAACGGCGGTGCGCTGCTGACGCCGACCGCCAAACAGCGGCTGATCGACGTCAAGCCGGGCCTGATCGTCATGGACGGTGTCGGATCCTCGGAGACCGGCATCCAGATGAGTCATATGTCCACTCCCGGTGCGGTGTCGACGGGCAAGTTCAACGCGGGGCCGGACACCTTCGTCGCATCCGAGGAACTCGACTCGATTCTGGAACCGGGCCATGACGGCATGGGCTGGCTGGCCCAGCGCGGGTTTGTGCCGCTGGGTTACAAGGGCGATGAGGCCAAGACCGCCAAGACATTCCCCGTCATCGACGGCGTCCGGTTCTCGATTCCCGGTGATCGCGCACGCCATCTCGCCGACGGTGGGATCGAACTACTGGGCCGCGAGTCCCAGACCGTCAACTCCGGTGGCGAGAAGATCTTCGTCGAAGAGGTCGAGACCGCGCTGCTATCGCACCCCGCGGTGGCCGACGTCGTGGTCTCAGGCCGGCCGAGCGAGCGGTGGGGCCAGGAGGTCGTCGCGATCGTGGCTCTGCTGGACGGCGCCAGCGCTGACGCCCAGGAACTGATCGACCATGCCTCGAATTCCATTGCGCGCTACAAGCTGCCGAAGGCGGTGGTGTTCCGGCCCGTCATCGAGCGCAGTCCAGCAGGCAAGGCCGACTACCGGTGGGCCCGCGAGCAGGCAATCAGCGGGAGCGCATGAGCGACGCTTGCCAGCGAATCATCGGCACCGTAGTCGACGGCTCGTACGGTTGCGCGCGATCCGCAAGGCGAGGCGTGAACCTGCCCGCATCGATGCGCTGAACGGCGGGGCTGCCCGGCAGGCCAGGACATTCACGTCGACGGCGGGTTCGTCACTTCGGTGACAGCCGGGCCTCCTGTCCAGCTGATATAGTCTACTGTAAGATTTACAGTACTGTTCGCAGGACCAAGCCCGAACCCGGAGATGCTGGAGCATTCGTGGAGAGCTCAGTGCACAACGTCACGGTCGAGGAGGCGGCTGACCTCGTCCGTGACCCGTATCCCCTGTTCGCGCGGCGGCGGCAGGAGTTCGGTGTCTTCAAGGGCAGCGTCATGGATTGGTCCAAGACGCCGGAGTCGATGCTCCCCGAAAACATCTATGCCGCAGTGTCTTTCGATGCGGTCAACCGGGTGTTCCGGGACAGCAAGGTCTTCAATTCGCACATCTACGACAGCACCATCGGCCTGTTCATCGGGCCGACGATCCTCGCGATGGAAGGCAAGAAGCACTGGGAGCACCGGAATCTGGTCTCGGCAGCCTTCAAGACGAGATCGCTGTCGCGGTGGGAACCCGAGATCGTCCGCCCGGTCGTCGAGGGGTTGATCGACGAGTTCATCGATGTCGGACACGCCGACCTGGTCAAGCAATTCACCCTCGAGTTCCCCACCCGGGTGATCTCGAAGCTGTTGGGGCTTCCCGAAGAAGACTTGCCCTGGTTCCGCAAGCGCGCTGTCGAACTGATCAGCTACACCGTCAAGTGGAAGCGGGCCTTCGAAGCGTCGACAGCGCTGAAAGACTATTTCCTGCAACAGATCGAGTTGCGCAGGCGCAAGCCGACGCCGGACATCATCGGCGACCTGGTGACCGCCGAGATCGACGGCGAAAAGCTCACCGACGAAGCCATCTATTCCTTCCTGCGTCTGCTACTGCCCGCCGGGCTCGAGACCACCTACCGGTCGTCGGGCAACCTGCTGTTCCTCCTGCTGACCCATCCCGAGCAGTTCCGCGCGGTGCAGGCCGACCGCGATCTCATCGGGCCCGCGATCGAGGAGGGGTTGCGCTACGAGACGCCGCTCACCACGGTGCAGCGCTACGCCACCGAGGAGACCGAGCTCGAGGGCGTCACCATTCCACACGGCGCGGTGATCGACGTGTGCATCGGATCGGCGAACCGCGACGAGCACCGCTGGGAACGGTCGGAGGAGTTCGACATTCACCGCAAACGCGTGCCGCACATATCGTTTGCGGCCGGCGAACACACCTGCATGGGTCTGCATCTGGCCCGCATGGAGACCCGCGTCGCCGTCGAATGCCTACTCGATCGACTGACCGACATTCACCTGGTCACCGACGACAACCCCACCATTCACGGGCAGCCCTTCCGCTCCCCGACCGCCCTCCCCGTCACGTTCAACTCCGCTGGTTGAGTTGTGGGCGCGAATGCGAAGGCAGACACTCGCAAGCGACGGGACCGCGGCTCGATCAGTGCCGACGAGATCCTGCAGGGAGCCTTTGACGTAGCCGCGCTGGTGTCGATCGACAACCTCAGCATGCCGATGCTGGCCAAGCATCTGGACGTCGGGGTCACGAGCATCTACTGGTACTTCCGGCGCAAGGACGATCTACTCGACGCGATGACAGATTGCGCGCTGGAGCGGTTCGAGTTCACCGTGCCGACCATCGACGCCTCCAACTGGCGTGCGTCGCTTCGCGACCACGCACATACGATGCGCAAGCACTTCCGCGACAATCCGATCCTGTGCGACCTGGTGCTCATTCGCAGCCAGTTCGGTGGCAGCGCCGTACGTGGAGCACTGCAGAAGATCGAGCAGCCCGTCGGAGCGCTGATCGAGGCGGGACTCGACGCGAGCCAGGCCATCGCCGTTTACGGCGCGATCTCCGTCCACACTCGCGGGTCGGCGGTGCTGGAGCGCATCCAGGACAAGACCGAGGGCTTCCCCGCTCCGCGCTCGAACGGCAAGCGCTACATCGGCTTCGCCGACGACATCGACTCGACTACATCCTCGAGAGCATTCTCGACCACGCGCAAACGCTGATCGACGCCTCCTGATCAGCGATTGCTCGGCGTCGGCGCGGGTGGGAAACGTCAGGGTCTACCGCATCGTCGGTGGTGTCCACCCTGCCGCCTCGCACCATCAGAACACGCCGGACGCTCAACTGTAACCACTACAGTAGGTAAATACGACGACGTGTGGGCAGAGAGGTCGACTTGATCAAGGTAATGGAGGGCGTTCGCGTTCTCGAGGTTGCGCAGTTCACGTTCGTTCCCGCCGCCGGGGCGATCCTCGCCGACTGGGGCGCGGACGTGATCAAAGTCGAGCACCCGGTGCGCGGTGACACCCAGCGCGGCTTCATCAACATGGGCGGGTTCCAGCTCGACCCCAACCGCCATCCCCTGATCGAGCATCCCAACCGCGGCAAGCGCAGCGTCGGCATCGACGTCTCCACTCCCGGCGGTCAGGAAGTCCTGTACGAGATCGCCAAGACCGCGGACGTCTTCCTCACCAATTACATGCCCGCCCAACGGCAGAAGAACAAGTTCGACATCGAGCACATCCGCGCCGCCAACCCGAACATCATCTACGCGCGCGGCAGCGCGTACGGAGACAAGGGAGTCGAACGCGATACCGGCGGTTTCGACGGAACCGCGTTCTGGACACGTAGCGGTGTGGGCCATGCCCTGACACCCGAGGAGATCGGCGGCGCACTGCCACAGGGCATTCCGGCGTTCGGCGATTCCATCGGCGGAATGAACATCGCGGGCGGCATCTCCGCGGCGCTGTTCCATCGGGAGCGCACAGGCGAAGCCGTCGAACTCGACGTGTCGTTGCTGAGCACCGCGTGGTGGGCCGCCGGCGCCAGCGTCACCCAGGGTATGGAAACCGGCGAGACGATGCGCTCGCTGATGCCGGGAACCACAGCGTCGGTCAACCCCTTCATGGCGAACTACCTGACGTCTGACGGCGGCACGATCAACCTATGCATCGTCAGCCCAACCGGATACATCCGGGATGCGTTCGAGCATCTCGGACTGCCCGAGCTGGCGGACGATCCACGCTTCTGCGACGTCATGCCACTGATCCAAAACGCCGAAGCGGGTGTACAACTCATCGCCGAGGCGATCCGCAGCAAGCCCTTCGCATACTGGCGTGAGCATCTCAAGACCATGAAGGGCCAGTGGGCGCCGTTCCAGAGCCTCATCGACCTCGCCTCCGATGAGCAGGCGATCGCCAACGACATGATCGTCGAGGTGGAAGCCAGCGACGGCGGCGCTCCGTTCAAGGTCGTGCGCGGTCCCGTGCAGTTCAACCACGAGCCGCTGGAGACGACGCGCGCCCCGCAGGCCTCGGAGCACACCGAGATCGTGTTGATGGAACTTGGGCTGGACTGGGACCGCATCGAGGCGCTCAAGGACTCCGGCGCCATCGCCTGAATCGTCGGAGGGCTTCGACTATTGGCTGACGGGGTCCTGCGCGCTGACCCCGTTCGTAGAGACATGAGGGGTCCAGCGGGCGCCGTCCCAGTACCGCAGCTGGTGACGCCCATACGGATCTGGGTACCAGTTCGGGGCGGGCCCGCCTTGGGACGCTTGCGATGAGGCTGCCGGCTGCAGCCAAGGTGCCGGCTGGTGACGACCCGACTTCAATTCCGTCAGCCACTCTGCGGTCGATCCACCGCACGCGATGGTCGTACCCTCCAGCTTCGGCCACCCAATAGATATTCGCTTCTTTTCGATGTTCATGGTCGGGTATTCGACGGCCTGCAAATCCTGAACGGTTCCGTCCTCATACCGGCTGAACCAGACCCGGCGGTTGGTTGCGGCAAGCAGGCGCACCTTGGCTTTGGTCCCTCTGAATCCCACAGTGGAGTAACCGGATGCGTGCTTCACGTCGACGAGCGCCTCGTCGGTGGCGACATGGTGCGCGATGGCGCCCATCAACTCACGGCTGGCCTGGTACACCGCGGGAGCGGCTGCTTCTCGCGCCATTCGGTCGTCTACGTCGCGACTGGCCTTGTTGGGCGGTTTCAGGTGCGCGTCAGTCACCCGACGCGCAACCAGTTCGATTTGTTCAGATGTGATCGCCATAGCGACGCCCCCTCGCCCCTGCTGTTCAACCCCCAGGGGTTCAAGTTACGACGCCATCGACCGTGATATGCCGGTTTCACGACAACGTTGAGTCCGCGTCAGCGCCGCCGAGCACGTCCTCACTCGCTTTGCTTAGCCGTGGACGCAGCGTCAATGCGCTCGATGCGCACGGGTATGCCTGTCAGCCAGGCCATTCCGGACATCGACTCGACGTCTTCGGGCTCACTCGAAGTCAACCGGTTCACGTTCGCCCCGCCGGCGCGGTTGGCCAGCTGCCAGCCGCCGGTGCCCTTGTGACCCCAGCCGTGCGGAATGGCGACGACGCCGGCCATGAGGTCCTTCGTCGCGGTGACCGGCACGGTGATCTGGCCGTAGGGCGAGCTGATCTGCACGACATCGCCGTCCGCGATCTGCAGCTCCGCCGCGTCGTCGACATGGATCAGCGCATGATGGCGACGCTCGCCGCGCATCAACAACGGCGAGTTGTGCATCCACGAGTTCTCCGAGCGTGGCTCTCGCATGCCGATCATTCGCAGCGGGTAGCCCGGCGGATGCTCGCTGCGCGTCAGCTTGGCGACCTCGTCGGCGATATCGGAATGGACCAACCGGACGCGTCTGGACAGATAGCCGACCGCGTCGCGCAACACTCCGGTGCGGATGTGCGGGGCCACCACCACGCCGTGCGGGTGCCGTTCGGTCAACCTGCGCAACGTCAGCCCACCACGGCGCAGGCCGAAGCGGTCACCACCCTCCGACATTCGCACAAGCGCATCCATCATGAGTCGCGGCGTGAGGTCGGTCCCTAAGGCACTCAACGCCTTCCGCGCAACTCCGAAGGCCGCGAATGCCGGTACCTGTCTCCCCAGTCGACGTGCGAGGTCGTCGACGATGTCCCATTCCGGGCGCGACTCACCCGCGGGTGCGACCACGGCCTCGGTGGCCTGGCGGAACGGCGTGGCCTGAAAGGCCTGGAAGGTGTAGGGGAAGTCGTCACGCTCGTACATGGTGGTGACGGGAAGGATGTAGTCGCATCGCGCAGTGGTCTCGGTGATATAGAAATCCAGCGCCACCGACAGTTCCAGTGTTTCGAACGCGGCCTCGAGTTCATCGCCGTTCGGCACCGACAGCACAGGGTTGCCCGCCGACACGAACATCGCCTTGATCTGGCGGTCGCCCGGCGTCATGATCTCCTTGGCCATCAGCGCGGCCGGCTCGGAACCAATCGCACTGCGAATCCCGCTGACGGGCGAGCGTTTCCGGCGTCGGGACCGTCGCATCACGGCGCCCATCAACGTGTTCTGCCACCTCTGGCCCACCGTCTGCATCGAGCTGAACACCGACCCGCCCGGCGCGTCGAGATTTCCCGCGACCAGGTTGACCGCATCGATCAGGTAGGTGGTGAGCGTGCCGTAACGGCCCACGCAGGTACCGAGTCTTCCGTAGATCGCGGCGCGCGGCGTCCGCACGAGGTCGCGGGCGAGCGCCTTGACGCTCGCAGCATCGATACCGGTGTGGGCGGCCGTCGCCTCCGGCGTGAACGGTGCGCTCAGCGATCGCAGCCAGTCGACGCCGTCGGCGTCCCGACTCACCCTGGCCACGTCGACGAGGTGCTCGGAGAACATCACCTGCAGCAACGACAGCAGCAGAAAGGAGTCCGAGTCGGGAACGATGCCGAGCCATTCGAAGGCGACGGCGGTCTCGGTACGGCGCGGGTCGACGACCACGACCCGGCCGCCGCGCTTGACGATGTCGTGCATGCGGTCTTTGATCCTGGGCGCGGTCAGGAAACTACCGTGGGAGACAACCGGATTGGCGCCCATCATCACCAAGAGTTCGGTACGTGTCAGATCGGGGATCGGGACCGACGTCGGCACGCCGTAGAGCAACTGGCTCGCGATCAATCTGCTGTTGGTGTCCTGCGACGACGCGGTGAAGTAGTGACCGTGCCGTCCGAGACCCTTGATGAACAACAGTGCCGCGAAGGTATGCGCGTAGCTGAACGCGCCGGGATTGCCCATGTACCAACCGACGCCGCCGGAACCGTGCCGCCGCAGAACCGCCGACAACCGCGCCGCGATATCGGACATCGCCTCGTCCCAAGAGACCGGTTCGAATCCGTTCGGGCTTCCGTCATCCCCGGGTCGTCCCCACGCAAGCGGGGGGCCCACCGCTCCAGCCCGCCGGCGCCGCAGCGGTGTCGTGACACGGTCGGGGTCGTTCTGGACCTCGGTGAAGGCGATGCCCTTCTGGCACGCGAACCCCGCCGACAGCGGATGTTCCTTGTCGGGCCGCAGCGCGACGAGACGGCCGTCCTCAACGGTCGCGACCATGCCGCAGAGCGGCTCGCATATCCGGCAGAACGTGGGCTTGTGTTCGATCACCGGCGGCACGCCGACTACGATACTGTAAGAGTTACAGTTGGGATAGGCCATTGGCCCGACTCGGGAGGAAAGGTCTCGCACATGACCAACGGCGTCGCCATCATCGGTGTCGGGATCCACCCGTTCGGCCGCTTCGAGGGCAAGTCGGCCATCAAGATGGGCGTCGACGCGATCTTCGCCGCCGTCGCCGATGCCGGCGTCGACTGGAAAGACATCCAGGCCGCCACCGGTGGCAGCTGGACCGTCGCCAACCCCGACGCCATCGTCGGCATGGTCGGACTGTCCGGCATTCCGTTCACCAACGTGTTCAATGCGTGCGCCACGGCCGCGAGCGCGGCGAAGGCCTGTGCCGACGGAATCCGGCTCGGCGACTACGACATCGGCATCGCGATCGGTCTGGACAAACATCCCAGGGGCGCATTCACCGAAGATCCGACACTGGTGGGGATGCCGAGCTGGTACGCCGAAAACGGCCAGTACCTCACCACGCAGTTCTTCGGGATGAAGGCCAACAAGTATCTGCACGACCACGGCATCTCGCACGAAACGCTGGCCAAGGTCGCCGCCAAGAACTTCCGCAACGGCGCGCTGAACCCGAATGCGTTCCGGCGCAAGCCCATCGCCGAGGAGGACATCCTCAACTCGACGATGCTGAACTATCCCCTCACGCAGTACATGTTCTGCGCACCCGACGAGGGAGCAGCGGCCGTGGTGATGTGCCGCGCCGACATCGCGCACAAGTACAGCGAGAAACCCGTGTACCTGAAGGCGGTCGAGGTGCGGACTCGCCGGTACGGCGCCTATGAGGTCAACACGACGTTCGCTCCGGTCGCCGAGGACGTATCACCCACCGTCTACGCCGCCAGATCCGCATTCGAAAAGGCCGGTGTGGCACCGGAGGACGTCGACGTGATCCAGCTGCAGGACACCGATGCCGGAGCCGAGATCATCCATATGGCCGAGTGCGGATTCTGCGCCGACGGCGATCAGGAGAAGCTGCTGGCCGACGGCGCCACCGAGATCGGCGGCGCGCTACCCATCAACACCGACGGCGGGCTGATCGCCAACGGCGAACCAATCGGCGCGTCGGGCCTGCGCCAGATCCACGAATTGGTACGACAGCTGCGTGGCGAGGCGGGTGACAGGCAGGTACCCGGCGAGCCCAAGGTCGGCTTCGCCCAGCTCTACGGGGCACCCGGCACCGCAGCGGCGACAATCCTCACGAGGTGACGCAAGAGATGTCCAAAACCGTCGTAATAGGGGCGTCGAGCGGCCTCGGTCGTTGCATCGGGGTGGGCCTGGCCCAGAAGGGTGGGCGGGTAGCGCTGCTCGCGAGGCGCGTCAAGCGTCTCGAAGCCGCGGCCGAGGAATCCGGGTCCGACGCCGTCGCCCTAGAGTGCGACATCACCGACGAATCGTCGGTCCGGGGTGCCATCGATGCCGCCGCGGAAGCACTCGGCGGGATCGACAACCTCGTATACACCCCCGCCGTCGGGCCTCTGGTGCGCCTCGTTGACACCGACGCCGAGACGTGGCGACGCATCTTTGACACCAACGTGATCGGTGCGGCGCTGGCCACCGCCGCTGCGGTGCCACACCTCGCGGAGTCCAAGGGCAAGGTGGTCTATCTATCCTCAGACGCGGGCACGTACGGGCCGCCGTGGCCGGGCCTCGGCGCCTACGGCGTGAGCAAGTCGGCGCTCGAGCGACTCGCCGAATCGTGGCGGGCCGAGCATCCGAACATCGGGTTCACCTGTCTCGTCGTCGGCGAGTGCTCCGGCGGCGAAGGTGACGGCCAGACGGGCATGACCGACGGCTGGGACAAGGAACTCGCGACAATGGCGTTTCCGCTGTGGGTGTCGCGTGGCTGCATGCCCGGCAAGTTGATGCCCGTCGAGGACCTCGTCGACGTGGTGCACACGATCCTGAGCACCGATTCGTCAACGTCGATGCCGATGGTGATCGCGCGGGGCGCGCCAACCGGCACCACGACCCTGCCCAAGTGAAAGTGACCATGACCCAGTTCACCGGAGCGCCGATCTTCGACGCGGACCAGCACATGTACGAGACGCCTGAGTCGCTGACGAAGTTCCTGCCCGACAAGTACTCGCGCGCTGTGCAATTCGCACAGTTCGGTCGACACACTCGGATCGTGATCAACAACAGGGTCAACGACTTCATCCCCAACCCCACGTTCGAGCGTGTCGCTGCGCCGGGTGCCCACGAGAAGTTCTTCGCGGGCGAGAACACCGAAGGTCTCACGCTGCGCGAAATGCAGGGGCCGGCGATCAACGCGCCCGCCGCGACCCGCAACCCTGTCGACCGCGTTGACGAACTGGACCGTCAGGGTGTCGTCGAGGCGTTGAACTACCCGACGCTGGCCAGCCTCATCGAGCACGCGACCGCCGATGACCCCGAGCTGTCGCTGGCCGTCATTCACGCACTCAACCAGTGGATGCTCGAGCAGTGGACGTTCAACTACCAGAACCGCGTGTTCTCGACGCCCATCATCAACCTCTCCGAGGTCGACGGCGCCCAGCGCGAGCTGGAGTACCTGCTCGCCAACGACGTCAAGGTCGTGCTGATCAAACCCGGCCCCGTCAACGGCATCCGCGGCTGGCGTTCACCGGCGCTACCCGAGTTCGACCCGTTCTGGCGCGATGTCGAGGCCGCTGGCCTGCCAGTCGTCCTGCACGCCAGCTATCCCCCACTCGACGACTACGTCGCCAAATGGGAGCCGCCCTACACGCAGAACTTCATGGCGCAAAGCGCATTCCGCTGGATGGTGCTGGGGCACCGGGAGATCTCCGACATGATCGCCGCCCTCATCTGTCACGGAACGCTGACCCGGTTCCCGAAGTTGCGCATCGCCAGTGTCGAGAACGGCAGCTCGTGGATCTTCCCGTTGTTCAACGACTTCGAGGACCTCTACAAGAAGATGCCGCAGAACTTTCCCGAGCATCCACACGACGTGTTCCGCCGCAACATCTGGGTGAGCCCGTTCTGGGAGGGGTGTGTGTCGGACGTCGTGACAACCGTCGGCTGGGACAAGGTGCTGTTCGGTTCCGACTATCCGCACCCCGAAGGACTGGCGGAGCCGAAGGGGTTCTGGAAGTACGCCGAGGGCATGGACGAGCGGCGTACGTACGACTTCATGGGCGACAACGCGCGGCGGTTCATGGGACTGCCGATCGCGAACCCGGATCCAGCGGCGCTCGAGCCGCCCGTGCTGTCCAACGCATAGCCGGCTATCTCGCCGGTTCGCGGCATGCCGACCGGCTCAGCCGCGGCGGGCTACATCCTTGGCATGGTCGATGTGGAACCTTGCCGCCTTGCGAATCGATTCCGCGGCAGGGCGCGGCTTCCAGCCGAGTTCGCGCGTCGCCTTGCCGTGGTCCGCAGGCGATGTGGTGTGTAGCAGACGCACGCCCGTCACATCGATGACGGGATCACGTCGCAGCAGTCGGGACACCGCGCCGTTGAGGAAGCCCGCGGCGTACATCACCGCGAGCGGGATGCCGAAGCGCGGCGGTCGCGCACCGACCTCGTCCGCAGCGGTCGTCAGCAGTTCCCGCATCGGCATGTATGTTTCGGAGACGATGTAGCGCTCTCCCACCCTTCCGTGGTCGGCGGCGAGCAGGAACGCGTCGGCGACATCTTCGATCCCGACGACCTCGGTGGACACGCCTTTGACGAAAACCGGAAGCTTGCCTTGGGCAGCCAGTTTCACCATCAATCCTTGATTCGGCTGCCAGTCCAGCGGCCCATACGGGTTGGACACATTCAACGCGATTGCAGGCAATCCCCGTTCGCGGGCATAGCGCAGCACCATATCTTCCGCCTTACGGCGCGACTCGATATAGGGTCCGCCCACCCCTGGCCAATTGAACGCATCGTCTTCGGTCGCCGGGCGGCCTTCGCCGAGGGCGATCGTGCCGATGGTGCTACAGAACACGAACCGATACAGATCGGCCTCGGTGGCGATATCGAGCACCCGTTGCAGGCAGTTGACGTTCGTTTCGAAAAGCGGTGCTGGGTCGCGCAGGTGGAATCGCGTGTCGACCACGCAGTAGTAGACGACGTCGCGGTCGGCCATCGCAGCCCGCAAGGCCGCTTCGTCGTACAGGTCGCCGTAGCACCGTGCGACGTCGAGGTCGTCGATCCCCAGCGTCTTGCTGGACTTGCGGAGGTACACCCGCACGTCGTCGCCGCGCTCGACGAGCTTGCGAGTGACATGGGAGCCGACGAACCCGCTCGCCCCCATGACGAGAGCCCGACGCGGCGTCGGCATACTACGACGCCTTCTTGGTGACCGGTGCGTATGCCGGTTTACCGAGGCCAAGCACATACTGCGCGATCATGTTTCGGAACACCTCGAGAGTGCCACCGTAGATGCCGACCAGCGGGGCGAACCGGAAGACATACTCGGCGGCCCCGTCGTCGGCCGCCCCGTCGGCGCCGATCGGCAGTGACGCTGCCGTGCCAAGGATGTCCATCAGATCCGGTGAGATGTCGCGCATCGTCTGGGCGAGCGCGACGCGTCCGAAGATGCTCGGCGCGCTCAGGGCCGCCTCCATTCGAGCGACGCTTCGCCCCAGTCGGTATGCGACCGAACCGTCGTCGATCAGGCGGCGGCCGTCGGGGCCTGTCTCGTCGACCTTGGCGGCCGCCTTGTCGACTGCGGCAGCCATGAACCCGGCCTGGTGCATCATGATCGACACATCCTGCAGACCGTCCTTCGCGGCTTCCACCGCACCGTGTTCGACGTTGAGCGGTTCACGCACCACCGTCCAGCCGCCGTTGACCTCTCCCAGCCGGTACTTGTCGTCGACGCGCACATCGCTGTAGTAGACGATGTTCGTGCGGTCACCGTCGACGGTACGTACGCCCTGGATCTCGATGCCGGGCGAATCGAGCGGGACGAGAAACATGGTCAGGCTCTTGTGCTTCGGCGCCGTCGGATCGGTGTTGGTGATGAGGAAGACGTACTGGCAGTTGTGTGCGCCGGTAGTGAACATCTTCGATCCGTTGATCACCCACCCGTTGCCGTCACGCACCGCACGGGTCTTGCACGTCGCGACGTCGGACCCGCCCTCGGGTTCGGTGTATCCAAGACAGAGTCGGGCGTGGCCGCTGTAAACCTGCGGCATCACTTCGGCTTTGAGCTCGGGGGAACCGAACTTCTCGACCGAGCGCGCGATCATGGCGGTGGTGCCCGAGGTGACCCACGGCACGTGGGCGCGGCGCTTCTCCAGAGCCCAGATTCGGGCCCGGAGGCGATCGAAACCGCCCTCCGATTCCGGCTTCCATTCCTTCTCGAGGTAGCCCGCTTTGCCCAGGGCGAGGTGCACACCCTCGTCGAAGTTGTCGCCGGTCTCGCGATCGCGGCGGATCACCTCATCGGTGACGTGGGTGCGCAGGAAGCCACGCACCTCGTCGAGGAAGGCCTGATCGTCGTCGGAGAGTTCGACCCGTGAAAAATCCATGGCGGTACCTATCTGCTTTCCCGGGCCACGACGATTTCGGCGACGTACTTGGCGGTGACGCCCGGATCGCCGCCGGCCAGTGACCATCCACGGGCCCGCACCAGATAGGCGGTGGCGGCGGCTTCGGCCGAAACACCAAGACCGCCTTGAACGTGAACCGCCATCGTCGCCGCCTTCGAGGCTTCTTCGGCCATGAACACGAACGCCGACGGTGCCAATTCCGGACGTTCGTCGGGCTCGTTGTCGAGGAACCACGCGGCCCGCCGCGCCAGGTTGCGTCCGCCCTGCACCGTGATGGCGATGTTGGCGAGCGGATGCGAGATGCCCTGCAGCGTCGAGATCGGGACGCCGAGTGTGTAGCGGGACTTGGCGAACTCGGCGGCGATGGTCATCGTCTCCTCGACGAGTCCGACAAGCGCTGCAGCGGTGAGCACCCGCCATTCGTCGAGTGCACGTTGATATTCGGTCAACGCCTCCGGACCACTGCCCAGGACGGTACGGTCATCGGCCGCGTTGGGATCGACCCATGCCATTGGCATCTTGCCGATGTTGTCGACCTTCGCCGGTCGGGTTCCGAACGTCAGGCACACCACGTCGTCCCCGTCGCGGACGATGATGCGATCCGCGATCGAGCCGGTCGGGATCAGCCGGACACCCGACACGTTGTCGTGTCGAGGATCGAGCGCAACGAGCTGCTTACCGTTGACCACGTCGGGTTCTACCGTGCCGAGCCGTGCTTGCAGGCGCGCTGCACAGATGTGATCGATCCACGGAACCGGAGCCAGCGCCCGGCCGAGTTCCTCGGCCACCAGGGTCAGGTCGACGAGTGTGGCGCCGTCTCCTCCGCTGGATTCGGCCAGCGCCATGCTGGTTGCCCCCATGGCGCACAGGCGTTCCCACAGACTCTTGTCGAAGCCGGATTCCTCGGCGGCGCGGACGGTTTCGATCGGGCAGTGAGTCTTGAAGAATTCCCGATACGCGGACTGTATCGCCTCGTGGTCGTCCGACAGGCTGTAGTCCAGCCTTCGCAGTTCGTAACGGTCCATCGTCACTGCTCCTCTCGGGGCCCGAAAAAGAAATCCTGTGCGTTGTTGTAGAGGTAGTTGTCCAGCACCTCGGCTGGCAGGTCCAGCGCCAGCGCCTCGGGCACCACCCGATGCATTCTCAGCACCGGCCAGTCCGAAGCGAAGATCACCTTGTCGGGTCCGCGGGTGCGCATGTAGTGCAGCAGGCTGTCCGGCAGTCGCTTCGGCGACCACGCCGACGTCATCAGTCGCAGGTTCTTGTACTTGATCATCAGTCGGATCGCGACATCCCACCACGGGTCGGCCCCGTGAATCATGCAGAGTTTCAACTCGGGGAATCGCACGCAGACCCGGTCGAGGTGAATCGGGTTCTGCGCCTCCCCCGGGATCGGCGGCCCCGGCAGCCCGGTGTTCACGCACAGCGGCAGCCCGAGCTCAGCGCATTTGGTGTAGAGCGGGTAATACACTGCGTCGCTCGGCGGGTATTGGCCGTCGCCCCAAAAGCTGGGCCCCACTGCGGTATACGCCACCGGCATATCCCGCACGACGGCGGTGAGTTCTCGCAGCGACGGCATGGGGCGCAGCAGGTTCACCCCGCCCATGGCGAGGGCGAATTTGTCGGGCCGCTGATCGACGAACTTGCGGGCCGTCACCGACGGCTTAGTCAGGTTGTCCATCAGGATGGCCTTCTCCACGCCGCGCTCGTCCATCTCCTCGAGTAGCTGCGCGAGCTCGACCTGGTCATAGAGGGACTGGGGTCCCTTGAAGTAGTCGTCACGCACCTTGAGCATGAACTCGGGCTGCTTCTCGGTCTCGCCGAAGTGGACGTTGACCAGACAATCAATCGCTCTCGTGCTCACGTCAGCGACGCCTCTTGCACGGCAGCGGCTTTCGCCCAGCGGTAGTCCGGCTTACCGTTTCCGAGCCGACGGACCTGATCCACGATGATGAACTCCTTCGGCGCCTTGAACCGCGCGAGATGCGACGTGCACTGACGATGAAGCTGTTCCGGGGTGACATCGACGGCCTCCTTCAGGGCCACGAGGGCGACGAGTTCTTCACCCCAGCGGTCGCTCGGACGCCCGACCACCAACGCGTCGGCCACGCCCGAACAGGCGCGCAGCACTTCCTCGACTTCTTCGACGAAGACCTTCTCGCCTCCGGTGTTGACGACAAGGGAATCTCGGCCGAACAACTGCAGCGAGCCATCGGCAGCCAGCGAGCCACGGTCCCCGGAGATCACCACCCGCCGCCCCTCGACGACGGGGAACGTCTTGCGGGTGGCGGCCTCGTCGTCGAAGTACCCCAGCGGGATACGCCCCGCACGCGCGACGAAGCCGACTTCCTGCTCCCCCGGTTGCAGGAAGCGGCTGTAGTTCTCAGACAGGACCAGCGCGCCCTCCCTGAGTACGAACGTGTCCTTCTGGTCTCCGTGCTGGCTGCGCCCGAAGCCCACGTTCCCGGTCTCCGACGAGCCGTATCCGTTGATCAGGGTGATCTGCGGCAGCAATTCCAGAAGAGCCTCTTGGTGTTTCGGATTGGTCGCCGCTCCGCCGGTGCCGATCGCATACATCGACGACAGATCGTAGGAACCGGCGCGCAGTTCCTCCACCAGCGGGGCCGCGTAGGCGTCACCGACCATCGTCATCATCCCGACCTTCTCACGCTCGGCGGTCTCCAGTACCGCACGCGGGTCGAAGCGTGTCTTGTCGTAGAGGACGATCGGCAACCCGTTGAGGAGTCCCGCAAATGCCGTCCACATACCCGCCGCATGCATCAGCGGGGACACCGCGAACCACGGCTGGCCTTCGAATCCGAGCTTGGCGTGAATCTCGTCGACGGTCTCGTGGTCGGCACCGTTCATGGACACCACGTAGGTGTCGCTCTGCCGCCACATCACACCCTTCGGGCGGCCGGTCGTCCCGCCGGTGCACACCATCATCACGTCGTCCGGTGAAGGCGCGAGATCGTGGTCCGTATCGCCCTGCGCCAGAGCATCGTCGAAGCTGATGGCGCCGGGCAGGAGCGGGACGGTGCTGTCGTCGTCCACCGCGATCATCACGTCCGCCGCGGCAGGCGGGAGCACGTCAGCGAACGTGGGCCCGAACGAGCGGTGATAGATCACCGCCCGCGGTTGCAGGTACTCCAGCAGTTCGGCAACCTCGCGCGGGGCGTAGTTGTAGTTGATGTTGACCGGCACGGTTCGCGCCTTCAACGAGCCGATGACCGCGTCGGGGTAGAGATCGTTGTGCATGACCAGTGCGACGCGATCCTGTCCGCACTCCCAGTTCTGCAGCTCGTCCCGTTCCCGGTGTGCGCCCAAGCCCTGGGCGGCCAGAAAATTGGCCAGTCGACGGGTCCGTTCCGCCGATTCGCCGAACGTGCTGCGGCGTGTTCCACAGACGGTCATCAGCCGGTCGGGTACGGCCTCGGCGATCGCGTCGAGCACCGCCCCGATGGTCCATTCGCCCATGGCTAGGCGGAAGCCGTCACGTTCGCACCAAGCAGTTCGAGTGCGTTGTCGCGCATCACCTTCCGGGTGTCCTCGTAGCTGAACTCGGGGAACTGCGGGATGTCGGCGGTGAAGTTCATCGGATCGGCCAGACCCTCACCGTGGGGCCAGTCCGAGCCGAACAGGATCTTGTCGACACCGATCGTTGCGGCGAGCTCCTTGACGTCGTCCTCGTAGTACGGCGCGATCCAGACGTTGTTCTTCAGCTGTTCGACCGGATCTTCTTTGAAGTGGTACGGCGCGGTGTTGGCAGCCTTCTTGAGCCGTTTGATCAACCGGTAGACGAAATACGAGCCGTTCTCGATGCTCGCGACCTTGAGTTTCGGGTGCCGGGTGAAGACCTGATGCACGATCATCGAGGCCATCGCGTCGTGGATGGCGCGGTCGTCGAGCAGCACCTGGTCCAACGGATCCTTCTTGCCGAATCCCTCGAACGTGGCCTTGCCGCCCCACAATGCCGCGATCGCGAGATAGCCGCTGTCGGACAGGTGGAAGATCACCGGAACGCCGGCCTCGGCCAGCCGGGCCCACACCGGATCGTGCAACGGGTCGCCCAGAGAGCGTGGCTTGACCCGGCCCGGGACCGGCGCGGGCCGCACACAGACGTTCTTGGCGCCGCGGGACAGGACGAACTCGACCTCTTCCACAGCCTTGTCCGGATCGGCCAGCGAGATGATCGGCGCCGACAGAAACCGGTGATCGGGGCGATCGAAGCCCCAGTCCTCGTCCAGCCAAAGATTGAACGCGTGCACCGTGGCCATGGTCGCGTCGATGTCGTGCTTGAGGGCTTCCTCCACGCCGCACGCGAAAGTTGGCAGCATGAATACGGTTTCGAGGTTCTGCTTGTCGAGAATCTTCACCCTGGCGTCGCGATTCTGATACTCGGGATGATCGGGCAACCGGTCGACCTTCATCAGTGATGCCGGATCGACGCCTTCGGGGATTTCGCCGCGGAACAACAGATCCAGGCAGCCCGGTTCGATGATCGGATCAAATGTCGGATTCGGGATGAAGTGATTGACCACGCCACCCATGACGGCGAACGTGCGCTTGCCCTCGGTCAGCATCTGCACGCCGCGGCGCTTGAACTCCTTGGGCAGGTGGCGTGTGCACGAGTCGATCGTCTCGTAATAGTGGTTGTCGACGTCGATGGCCATGTAGTCCAGGGCTTTCACGATTCCTGTCCTTTCAAAGGCGGGAAATTGGGCTGACGCTTTTCGAAGAAGCTCGTGATGCCTTCGATGAAATCGGGACGCTGCATGGATTCGTGCATCAGCTTCTCGGCATCGTCGCTGGCATCCAATACTTCGCGCATGGTGTCTGCGTACACCTGTTGCTTGATCACCGCCAGCGAGCTGGGCGCGCAATTGGCGGCGATGTCCTCGGCATAGGCGATCGCCCGCGGCAGCAACTCGTCTGGTGCGACGACCTCTTTGACCAGGCCGAGGTGCGCCGCCTCGTCGGCCAGGAAGACGCGACCGGACAGCAGCAGGTCCAGTGCAACACCCTGACCGACGATGCGCGGCAGGATCCAGGAGATCCCGTACTCCGCGATCAGACCCCGTCGGGCGAAGGACGTGGTGAATTTCGCACCGTCTGCAGCGAACCGCACATCGCACATCAATGCCATCGTCATACCCATGCCTGCGCACGCGCCGTTGATTGCCGCGACGACCGGCTTGCGCATCGTGGTCGTGAAGTGAGGATGACGCGCACCGACCAACTTGCCGACGTCGGTGTCCGCTGCGGCGTCGACGGTGGCGGCGCTGATCGAGCTGAGATCACCCATGTCCGCGCCTGCGCAGAAGGCGCGGCCCCGGCCGGTGACGACGATGGCACGAACATCGGGATCGGCCTCGGCGTCGTCGAGACGCAGGTAGAACGTCGTGGCCAGACCGCCACCCCAACCATTCATGCGTTCGGGCCGGTTGAGCGTCAGGACCGCGACGCCGGTATCGCGCACCTCGTAGAGCACCGGTTCGGCCTCGCGGGCGGCAACGGGGTCGGCGACGCGGTCTTCAACGCTCACCCGTCAGCCCTCCTCAGGCGCTTCGAACTGGATGTATGTGCATACTGTACACCTATCGGTAGCACCTTCCGCAACCGTCTGGTGACTCATCAGCCGACCAATCCGAATCGCCTATACGCTGCGTCGATCCGGCTTTTCGCCTCCTGCGAAAGCTCGGCCTGCGGCGGCCGCGAGTGGGGGTATGAACCGATGGGGAGTCCGAGCACCGATGCCGCGTACTTGAACGCCCCGCCCCAGTGGGTGAAATAGTCCGGCCGCCCCGGATAGCACGTGAAGCACCCTCCGATGTCGACGGTGAACTGGTCGATACCCGACCTCTCGGCGTAGTCGATCGCGTCGGACAATTTGTCGCTCCACACGAGCTCCCAGTATTCGGAGAACACTCGATGCTGCGGGGTTTCGTAGAGATAGCCCGACGTGCCCAGTTGCGCGGGTCCGACGATCCCCGCGCGCAGCCACCCGGCTCGGTAGACGGTCGTCTCGCATTCCCAGATCGTCAGGTCTGGAGCGAGGCCGTGAAGCTGCCGGCTGGCCGTGGGCCGGAAGGCGCCTTCCTTGGTCGCGCACACCGCGGGTATCTCGTCGTAGATCCGCGCGCCCTCGGCAGGCGTCAAGACGTAACCCGATGATGGCGAATTGAACATGCCCAACGCGATATCGCTGCGGTCGGCGATGTATTGGAAGAACCGTAGAACTCCGGCTCCGCCGTGCGCCTCCATCATCGGCGTCTGGATGTAGACGATGTCGGCACCGGCCTGCTGCGCGTGCAACGTCAGTTCCAGGCAGTCCTTCGCCGACATCGCGGCGGTGCATGCTTGCACGACGACACCGGGGTCGGCGGCCCGCCCCTCTTCGATAGCGACCTCCAGCAGCCGCTTTCGTTCCTCAATCGTCAGTGACCAGAACTCCGCGATGCCGCTGGTGCACCAGAGCATGGGGTGGCGCAACTCGCCTACGCAGTAGCGCACCAATGTTCGGTAGGCGTCCCAGTCGATGTCGTCGCCGTCGTCACCGCTGAACGGCGTGTAGAGGGAATTGCCGATCCCGCGCAGATTGCCGCGGGCCCACTCGCGGGCCTCTTTGGCTGTGGCCACTGCTGCCTCCTCAGGTGAAGTCTCGGGTGAAGTCGCTGCCGCCGTCGAGGTTGACGTTGGCACCGGTCAGGTACAAATTTCGCGACACGAGAAACGGCGCCTTCCGCAGCAGCGGTAGCGCGGAACGGACGCAGCGCACCATTCCCGTCACGCCGTCGTGCTCGACCAAATCCGTTGCGGCCGAATTGGCCAACCCGAGATCCATGTCGTGCGCGCGGTCAGGTGCCGGTCCAGTTGGGTGCGCGCTTCTCCGCAAACGCGATCGCGCCTTCTTTCGCGTCGTTCGACGAGAAGATCGGAACGATGTACTCGCGTTGCTTCTTCCACATCTCGTCCTCGCTCCAGCCGACAGACTTGACGAAGATCTCCTTGGTGGTGGCGACCGCCAGCGGACCGTTGGCCGTGATTTGTTCGGCCAATTCGATTGCGCCGGCTAGCGCGTCGCCCGGTTCGGTCAGCACGTTGACGAACCCCCACGCTTCTGCCTGCTCGGCGGTGAAGCTCTCACCGGTGAGCGCCAACTGAAGTGCCTTCTGGTACGGGATCCGCCTGTGCAGACGTAGCAGTCCGCCGCCGGCAGCCACGAGGCCGCGCTTCACCTCGGGGATGCCGAACTTCGCCGTCCTCGATGCGACCACCAGATCGGTGGCGAGCACGACTTCGGTGCCGCCGGCCAGCGCGTAACCTTCGACTGCCGAGATCAGCGGTTTGCGTGGCGGCCGCTCGGTGAAGCCGATGCCGCGACCCGGAATCGCGACCATCTCCCCTGCGGCGAAGGCCTTCAGATCCATGCCCGAACAGAAGTTGCCGCCCGCGCCGGTCAACACGGCGACCGATAGATCCTTGTCCGCGTCGAGTTCATCGACCGCGTCGGCCAGGCCCTGACTGACGGCGAGGTTGACCGCATTTCGCGCTTCCCGTCGATTGATCGTGATGACGAGGACGCGTCCCCGGCGCTCCGTCAGGATTTCGTCCGACACCCTTCGCCTTTCGCTGCCACGCTAGAAACACTTACTATAGGGCTTACAGTAAAGAAGCGAAACGGTGCAACGGTACGTTTGACGGCAAGGGCGGAGGGCCGACACACCTGCGTAGACGCAGATCAGAGGGCAATTGCCGGTACATTCAGTCCACCAGTCGAAATGGAGGTGCCGTTCGTGGCAAGGCAGGCGATGGCCGAGAAGCGTCCACGGCGCGAGCGCGGGTCGATCAATCCGGACGACATCATCAAGGGTGCGTTCGAACTCGCCGAGGAAGTGGGCATCGACAACCTGTCCATGCCGCTGCTCGGTAAGCACCTCGGGGTCGGCGTGACCAGCATCTACTGGTATTTCCGCAAGAAGGACGACCTACTCAACGCGATGACCGACCGGGCGCTACGCCAATACGTCTTCGCGACGCCGTACGTCGAGGCGAAGGACTGGCGCGAAACACTGCGCAATCACGCCCGCTCGATGCGAAAGACGTTCCTGGGCAACCCAATTCTCAGCGATCTGATCCTCATCCGATCCGCCCTGAGCCCCCGTACTGCGCGGCTCGGCGTGCAAGAGGTCGAGAAGGCGATCGCCAGTCTGACAGAGGCGGGCCTGTCGGCCGATGACGCCTTCGATACGTATTCCGCGGTGTCGGTGCACGTCCGCGGTTCGGTGGTGCTGCAACGCCTGCGCGAGAAGAACCGCGCGGCGGATGACGGTCCCGCCGATCTCGACGAGGCCATGGCGATCGACAGCGAATCCACACCGCTGCTTGCGTTGGTCACCGAAAAGGGCCACCACCTCGGCGCGGCCGACGAAAAGAACTTCGAGTTCGGTCTCGAGTGCATCCTCGATCATGCCGGCCGGCTGATCGACGAGGCCAAGAAGCCAGCGCGCAAACGCTAGCGATTTCGGTGTAGTTGGTCGCGCTCACCGCGACCAACTACACCGAAATCGCAAGGTTCAGACCTCGATGATGACTGCGCCGCCCTGGCCGCCGCCTGCGCACATCGCGGCCATACCGATGCCACCGCCACGCCGCTGCAGTTCATAGACAAGCGTCGTCACCATCCGCGCACCGGAGGCGGCGATGGGATGGCCGAGGCTGCAACCGCTTCCGGAGAAGTTGACCAGTTCCTCGTCGATGCCGTACTCGCGGCATGCGGCGATCGGCACCGATGCGAAGGCCTCGTTGATCTCCCACAGCGTGATGTCCGACGGCTTCAAGCCGGCGCGGTCGAGCACCTTGCCGATCACTTTCACCGCACCGAGCCCGCAGTCGCGAGGGGGGACACCCGCTGCGCCCCAAGCCCTCACGGTGGCCATCACCGACAAGTTGTTGGCCTCGGCGTAGCCGCGCTCGACCAGCGCGACGCCGGCAGCCGCATCGTTGGTGCCGCTGCTGTTGCCCGCGGTGATCGAGAAGCCCTCGATCTCCGGGTGCAGCACCTTGAGCCCGGCGAGCTTCTCGACGGTGGTGTCGCGGCGGGGATGCTCGTCGACGCTGAAGTCGACCACCGATCCGTCGAACTGCTGGATCTTCATCGGGATGATCTCGTCACCGAACTTGCCCGCATCCTGCGCGGCGACGGCCCGTTCGTGTGACCGGGCCGCCCAGGCGTCCATCTCCTCGCGGGTGATGCCGACCGACTGCGCGGTGTTCCAACCCACCGTGATCGACATGTCCTTGGCCGGCGCATCGGGTGTCTCGACGTGCGTGGGCGGCATCCACCGCTCCTCGAACTTCAGCTCGGGTCCCGGGATCCGCCAGTTGGTCAGCGGGGTCATCGACAGCGACTGCACGCCGCCTGCGATCAGCACACGCTCCATGCCCGAGCCGATCTGCGCGGCTGCGTTACCGATCGCGGTGAGGCTACCTGCGCAGTGTCGGTTCACCGATTGGCCCGGAACGTGTTGTAGCCCCATCGCGTCAGCGGCGTAGCGCGCCAAATCGCCGCCCCCGTAATGCGACTCGGCAAAGATGATGTCGTCGATATCCGCGGGATCCACACCCGACCGACGGACCACCTCGGGCAGCACGGTGGTGATCAGAGTCTCGGGCGGGGTGTTGACCAGCGTCCCCTTGAAGGATCGGCCGATTGCCGTCCTGGCTGCACCGACGATGACGGGTGTGGACATGTTTTCAACCTCGGGTTTCGGCGTAGGTAACTTTACAAAAGTAGCAGAGAGTGTTGCTTTCCCAGTAGGTGAGGGTGCTCACTCCGGCTCAGGTACGTGGAAGTGCTCGTCGCGCAGCCGGAACGCCTCCTTGGTGCCGTGCTGCGCACGGGTCTTGACGAAGTTGAACTCACCGGGCGCGAACTGCAGGTTTGTCCCGTAGGCGTGGAACAGATAGCTGGCCACCTCCTCGCCCTGATAGGCCTGGCTCTGCTCGACGAGGCGGAACGCCTCCTTGGCGATGACAACTCCGTCGGCAGGCATCTTCGCCGCCTTCTCGGCCCAGTACCGCGCCCTCGCGGTGACCGACGCCGGATCGCAGGTCTCGGTGAAAACGCCGAGGTGTTCGACGGCGGCGGCCTCGATGATGTCGCCGGTGAGCAGGAGTCGCCGCGCCAGCACGGGGCCGAGGCGGTGAAAGAACATGTGCAGGCTGCCCAGCGCGGGACCGAGGAACCGGGTGGCGGGCATGCCGATTTTTGTGGTGCGGCCGATCACGGAAATATCGGTCATCAACGCCATCTCGAAGCCGCCGCCGAGGGCGTAGCCGCTGATCTCCCCCACCGTGACCTTCGGGAAACCCATCAGGTTGTGATAAAAGCCGAACGACTTGCGGTCGACGGTCAGGCGACGCCGCTGGCTCGGACGGCGCTTGGCTTCGGGTGCGTCCGCATCGCCGTACCAGCCGTATGCGTTGTTCATGTCCGCGCCGGTGCTGAACACCCCCTCGGCGCCACGTAACACCACGACGGTCAGGTCGTCGTCCTCGGCCACCCGGTCGAGATATCTTCCGACCGTCTCGCGCATCGTCGCATCGTAGGAGTTGCGCTGGCTCGGGTTGTTGAACGTAATCGTCGCGATGCGCTTGTCGCGGTCGACGTCGAAAAGCACCCGGTCGTCGGTCATCGGAAGTCCTTCACTCGGCATTCGAAATCAATTTGGCCTCAATGGTTTTGTCCGCACCAACCGCGAGCGTGTTGCGCCGGGCGGCGAACAGATGGTCCTGCGCGAGCTTCACTGCGCGCGCCTCGTTTCCGTCGCGGATCGCATCCAGCAGCCGCTGGTGATCGCGAAGAGCAGCCCGCATGGTCTTGTGCTGCATCGGGTCACCCTCGTCGCTCCACACCGATGACTCGTGGGCCGACCAGATCAGCTCCAACGAGCCGATCAACAGGATCATCGGCTCGTTGCCACACCGCGACACCAGCGCCTCGTGGAATCGGCGCGCGTTGGGGACGTAGCGGGACAGGTTGTCGAATTGCTCTGTCTGCGTTTTGATCTCCGCCTCCAGATACGGGACGACCTCCGTCATGCGATCTTCACGGGCAGCACACAAGCCCGCGCAGATCGGCTCGATATGCATCAATGCGCCGCTCACGTCGGCGGGTGTGGCCGACCGTGTCTGCAACACCATGCTGATCATGTGCGCCGTGCGCTCGGCCGAAGGCGGATGAACGACAGCGCCGCCCATGTTCCCGCGTCGCACGGAGATCAACCCGTCGGTCTCCAGTATGTGAATCGCCTCGCGCAGCGCAGGCGGGCTGACACCGAATTCCGCGAGCAGAGTGTCCTGCGACGGGAGTACGTCGCCTTCTTTGATTCGCCCGGACAGGATCTCGTCACGCAATCGCGATGCGACGATCTCGGCGACCCGTGGCTGACGAATCCGCTGCACGCTGGTCATCAGTCCGTCGCCCGCCGGTGACCGAAGTCGAAGACGCTCAGTTTGTCGGGTGACGAAGCAGCCGTGCTGAATTCGCCGGTGCACAACACCTCGTCGCCGTACCGCAGGCGAGCCGTGCTGATGACCCGGCCGTCAGCTTCCGCGCGAACGACGTCGAACCCGAGCTCGACGAGGACCGGGGTCGGCCGGCGGAACGTCACCGTCAGCGAGCGTGTCTTGCCGGTGCGCCCCGACGCGCAACTCTGATGTTGGGTGATGCAGTCGAAGAACACCGCCAGGAACCCCCCGTTGACCAAACCCGGCGGCCCTTCGTAGACCACAGGGAAGGTGACGCGCCCGGACGCGGTATCGGCGTCCAGGTGATCGAAACAGTATTCGGGGAAGCACGGGTTGTACGCACCGACGTCGAATGCGTGGTCGAGGTACACGCGTTGCTGTTCGGTACTTTGCGGACCGATGCGCGGAGTGGGATCCCGCGGTGTGGCGGGCGCGAGCTCGCGTTCCCATTCGGCGATCTGGGCAACCATGGCATCGACGATCGGGTGCTCGTGTTCCAACGACAACAGCAGCCCGGTCAACCGGCGCAGCGCCCCGGCGGCAGCCACCGTCTGAGGCAGCGGTTGCTCACCGAAACGGGGGGTGCCCTTGGCCATGAATCGCCTTTCGCCTGCCGCCTGTTCCGTCAGCACGCTTTCCTTGCTAACTTGTACAAGATAGCAATACTGTATGCCTAACCGTATAACGAGGGAAGGGCGGAGGCAACGGTGACCGACGACGGGGCGGTGACAACTTCCCGCGTGGACGACGTCCTTCACGTCACGCTCGACCGCCCGTCACGGCGCAACTCGTTGAGCCCGCCGATGGTGAACGCGTTCGTCGACGCACTGACCGAGGCCGCCACCGACGACTCTCTTCGCGCCGTCCACATTCGCGGCGGCGGAACCGATTTCTGCGCGGGCGTCGACTGGATTTCGGCCAACAGCGGCGAGCGTCCCCGCACCGGTGACCTCGTGCGCCGCGTCCCACACGGTGCGCACCGCGTGATCGAACTGGTCCACTCAATCCAGCTGCCCGTCGTGTGCAGCGTGCGCGGCTGGGCCGCCGGCCTGGGCTGCAACCTCGCACTGGCCGCCGATTTCACCGTCGCCAGCACCGACGCCGTGTTCTGGGAGCCGTTCCTGGACCGCGGCTTCAGCCCGGATTCGGGGTCGACGTGGCTGCTCCCCCGGTTGGTCGGGTTGGCGCGCGCGAAGAGCATGCTGCTGCTCGGTGAGAGGGTCAACGGAGCAGACGCCGTGGCATGGGGGCTCATCCACCGTTGCGCCGACGATACCGAACTCGACGACGTCGCCGCAGAGCTGTTGACCCGATTGGCCTCCGGACCGACCGTCGCGATCGGGCTCGCCAAGCAGGCGATTCACTACGGGCTGGACTCGACGCTCCCGCAAACGATGAACCAGGAGCTCTTCAACCTGGAACTGTCGTGTCGGACCAAGGATTTCAAGGAAGGCCTCGCGGCGTTCCGCGAGAAGCGCACACCGGAGTTCGGTGGCCGGTGACCAAAGGGAAAAGGACCCGATAATGTCAAAAGCCATGTCATCCTCCGGTTTCGAGGACATCACCTACGAGGTCGACGGGCACAAAGCCACGATCACGCTGAACCGCCCACAGGCGCTCAACGCACTGAGCCCGCACATGATCACTGAACTGCGCTCCGCGTACGACGAGGCCGAATCAGACGACAACATCTGGATACTCATCGTGACCGGTACCGGCCGCGCATTCTGCACCGGGGCCGACGCGAAACAGATCCCGGAGGACGGCAAGGTCATCAACGAGAGGGCTTACCTGTCGACCTACGACCAGTGGGAGGCACCCCAAGAGGGCACACCGCCCTTTCGCCGCATGGCCAAACCCGTGCTGGCCGCGATCAACGGCATCTGCTGCGGCGCAGGCCTGGACTGGGTCACGACGGGCGACATTGTCATCGCCTCGGACACGGCGACATTCTTCGACCCGCACGTCAGCATCGGCCTGGTAGCAGGGCGTGAAATGGTGCGGCTTGCCCGCGTGCTGCCCCGCAACATCGCGCTGCGCATGGCGCTGACAGGTAAGCACGAACGGATGGATGCGCAGCGCGCGTACGACCTCGGGATGATCTCCGAGATCGTCGACCACGACCGTCTTCTGGAACGCGCACACGAGATCGCCGACATGGTGAACTCGAACGCCCCTTTGGCTGTCCGGGGCACTCGGTTGGCCATTCACAAGACATTGGACCTGCCGCTCAACGAGGCCGAGATCCTCGCAGAAGCCTTTCGCGAGCGCAATCTGCACACAGCGGATTCGCTGGAGGGACCCAGGGCGTTCATGGAGAAACGCGCGCCGATCTGGCAATGCCGATGACCTCGAACAGCTTCGAGACCATCCTGCTCGATGTGGACGCCACCGCGCACGTTGCGACGATCACGCTGAACCGGCCGGACTCGCTCAACGCGTTCAACAGGGCGATGTGTCAGGAAATGGCCCAGGCGTGGCGGATCGTCAAGCTCGACGACACGGTCCATGCCGTGGTCGTACGTGCGGCGGGCGATCGGGCATTCTCCGCCGGTCTAGACATCAAATCCCCGTATGGTCAGCCGGAGAACGTCTGGAATCACGAAGATCCGGGCGAGTACCTCAGCCCCAAGTGGCAGAAGATGTGGAAGCCCGTCGTATGCGCGGTGCAAGGCATGTGCACCGCGGGCGCGTTCTATTTCGTCAACGAATCCGACGTCGTCATCTGCAGTGACGACGCGACCTTTTTCGACTCGCATGTCAGCGCGGGTCTGGTGTGCGCTCTGGAACCGATCGGCCTGATGCGCCGCGTCGGCTTGGGCGAAACACTGCGAATCGCGCTGATGGGCAACGACGAACGCGTGAGCGCCGGCACCGCGCTGCGGATCGGCCTGGTGTCCGAGGTCGTCTCCACCGACCAGCTGTGGGCCCGCGCCCACCAGATCGCGTCCGCGATCGCGGCCAAACCTCCGACAGCAACCCAGGGCACTGTGAAAGCCATCTGGGAATCTCTGGACAAGCCCTACCGCGCGGCCATGGAGCAGAACCTGATTTACACGAGATTGGGAAACCCCCTCGGGCAGGCTGAACTCGCCGACCGCGCTCCCGACGACACATTCACACCGAGGCTGCGCTGATGGCCGCACATCCGCTCAGCCGGCGCATCAGCGATGTACTGGATCTGCGACCCAAGGCTCCCGCGATCGAGTACGACGCCGAATGGCGGACGTGGGGTGAGATCGCCACGTTGGCGCGTCGCATCGAGGCGCTCGATGACGCAGGGCGTCAGGTCGGAATCCTGTTGCGTAACAAACCGTCTCACGTCGCCACATTCCTCGGTGTGCTGCTGGCCGGCGGGACCGTCGTCGTCATCAACCCCTCGCGCGGCGACGATCGGATCCGAGCTGACATCGAATCACTGCGCCTCCCATTGATCATCGGTACGGACAAAGATCTGTCGACGCTGGTCGCACCGGCGGCGCACACCGCGGCCGTGGCAATCGCTGGGCTCACGGACGCGCCCGCCGTGACCGCGGCAGACGAGCCGACCGGTGATGCCGGCCGCGCCGGCGTCGCGGTACGGATGCTGACCAGTGGTACGACGGGTCCGCCCAAGCGCATCGATCTCACCTACGACATGCTGGCCCGCAGCGTGATCGGCACCGACTTCGACACCGCACCGTCACCGACCGAACGACGGCGTGGCGTGGCTATCGTCAATGCCCCGCTGGTGCACATCGGCGGCGTGTTCCGAGTACTCCAATGCGTCTGCGAAGCAAGGTCATTCGCACTGCTGGATCGCTTCGAGCTCGACCGGTGGGCCGATGCGGTCCGTCGACACCGCCCGCAGGCGGTATCGCTGGTTCCCGCGGCCCTGCGCACCGTGCTTCATTCCGACTTGACCCGCGACGACCTGCACAGCATCCGCGCGGTGACCTCGGGTACCGCGCCGTTGTCCGCGGAGGATGCCGACGCGTTCACCGACAAGTTCGGTATTCCGGTCCTGACGTCCTACGCCGCAACGGAGTTCGGCGGAGGGGTGGCCGGCTGGTCACTGCGTGACTACCAGAAGTACTGGGCTACCAAGCGTGGCAGCGTCGGCAGGGCCACGCTCGGAGCGCAGTTGCGTGTCGTCGACGACAGCGGCACGCCTGTCGCCGACAATCAGCCAGGGCTGCTCGAGGTGCGGCCGGGGCAGCTCGGGCCGACCGGGGACTGGATGCGGACCACCGATATGGCCCGCATCGACGCGGACGGATTTCTCTGGATTCTCGGCCGCGCCGATCAGGCGATCATCCGGGGTGGCTTCAAGGTGATGCCCGACGATGTGCGCGGCGCGTTGGAGAGCCATCCGGCGGTCCAGGGTGCGGCGGTGGTCGGCCGACCCGATCAGCGGCTCGGCGAGACACCGGTGGCGATGGTCGAACTGCGAGCGACCGTCGAGGCGGACGCACTGCTCGACCACTTGCGAATGCGATTGGCAAGCTATGAGATTCCCACCGATATCGCGATCGTCGACCAAATTCCCAGAACACCGTCGGGCAAGGCCGACCTGACCGCCGTCCGCGGACACTTCGACACCGTCGACCATGCCTGACAACACCGTCGCCGCAGTGCTGCGAGAACAAGTGCGCCGCCGGGGCGAACATCCGCTGCTGATATGCGACAGCGGCCGCCTCAGCTACGCCGAGGCCCACCAACGCTCGACGAAGTTGGCATGCGGGCTGATCACGCTCGGCGCGGGTAAGGGCACTCACGTCGGAGTGCTGTACCCGAACGGGCCGGACTTCATCGTGGCAATGCTGGCCGCTGCCCGCATCGGCGCCGTCGTGATCCCCTTCTCGACCTTCGCCACCGCTCCCGAGATGGCGACGCAGCTCGCCCACGCCGACGTCGAGATCCTGCTCGCCACCGCTTCCTACCGCGGCCACGACTACCGCGAGAGATTGGCCCAGATCGACCGGGCCGGAATCCCGCTGCTACGGCACACCTTCTTCGATTCCGCGCCGCCGGTCGCCGTCGACTCGGAACTGCTGGAGGCGATGGAAGACGACGTCGACGCCTCGGACACGCTGGCGATCGTGTACACGTCGGGGTCGACGAGCGCACCGAAGGGTGTTGTCCATACACATGCGTCGCTACTCGACCATCAACTGGTGCTCAACGAGATCCGAGGGCTGGGCCCGACAGACAGATTGTTCTGCAACTCACCGTTCTTCTGGATAGGTGGTATCGCCTTCTCGATTCTGGCCGTGATGCTCGCCGGCGCCACGCTCGTGTGCTCCAACGCGGTCGACCCGGGCGAGACCCTTGACCTACTGGAAGCCGAAAAGCCCACCATGACGAATGGTTTCGTAGGCGGAATCACCTCGCTGGCCAGTCATCCCAGCCTCCCGACACGAGATCTGTCCTCGATGCGCCGCGGTAACCTCTACCCGATCATGGCTCCTGATGTGCGGCCGGCGGACCCCGAGCTGCGGCACACGATGCTCGGGATGACCGAGACCGGAAGCGTCATCACGATCAGCGAGGACGAATCCGACCAGCCCGAACATCGGCGTGGGTCGTTCGGCCGGCCGGCACCGGGATTCGACACCAAGGTCGTCGACGACACCGGCGAACGTGTCGGTGCCGGGGAGTTGGGTGAACTGTGTGTCCGCGGGCCATTTCTGATGCAACGCTATTACAAGCGCAGCCGTGAAGAGTGCTTCGACGCCGACGGATGGTTTCACACAGGCGATCTCGTCCGCACCGACGCCGACGGCTTCGTGTACTTCATCGGGCGACGCGGCGCAATGATCAAGACCGCGGGCGCCAACGTCGCGCCCGCCGAGGTGGAGAAGGCGATCGCCAAGGTTGCCGGATTCGCAGCGCACGTCGTCGGAATACCCGATCCCGAGCGCGGACAAATTGTGGCCGCGGTTGTTGCGCTGGACGAAGGTGCCGAATTCGACGAGGACGCGCTGCGTGAAAGCCTGAAGAGCGAGCTGTCGTCATACAAGATTCCGAGGCGCTTCGCCGCGGTGCCCGTCGCAGAGATTCCGGTGATGTCCAGCGGAAAAGTCGACATGCCCCGTCTCACAAAGGTCTTCGATGCCTGACACGATCGACCAGCTGGTGCGACTTCGAGCGGCCAACGAGGCGGGCAAGCCGATGGTCATCGACCCCGACGCCCGGCTCACGTACGCCGAACTCGACGCCACAAGCCGCGACCTGGCCGCCGCGTTCATCGCCACCGGTGTCGCCAAGGGCACGCGGGTGGGGCTGATCATGCCGAACTGTGCGCAGTGGGTACAGATCGCTGTGGCGCTCACCCGCATCGGCGCGGTGCTGGTGCCACTGAGCACGCTGCTGCAGCCGCCCGAGCTCGCCGCCGCGCTGCGCGCGGCTTCCGTCCAGTGCCTGATCACCGTGGCGGAATTCCGCGGCCACCGTTACCTCGACGACCTCGAGCCGTATCGGGTGGATCTCCCCGCACTTCGCAAAGTATGGACGGCCGACCGGCTTCCACGCCCCACCGACAATGCGCCCGTCGATGCGGTCGCCGAAACCGTCACGCCCAGCGACACACTCGCAATCATGTTCACATCGGGCAGCAGTGGCCCGCCCAAAGGTGTCATCCACTCGCACGGCAACGCGCTGGGCGCGGTGCGATCAGGCCTGGCGGCCCGCTGCATCGATGCCGACACCAGGCTGTATCTCCCGATGCCCTTCTTCTGGGTCGGCGGATTCGGCAGTGGTGTGCTGTCGGCACTGCTCGCCGGCGCCACGCTGGTCACCGAGCAGATCCCCCGCCCCGAGACGACGTTGCGACTGCTCGAGCGCGAACGCGTCACCCTGTTCCGCGGGTGGCCGGACCAGGCGGCGGCGCTGGCACGCCAAACTGATGCAGTGGCAGCCGATCTGTCATCGCTGCGTCCTGGCAGCCTCGAGGCGTTGTTACCCGCCGACCAGCGAGCCGAACCCGGCGCCAGGGCGAAGCTATTCGGGATGACCGAATCGTTCGGCCCATACTGCGGCTATCCGGCCGATACCGACATGCCGCGGTCGGCGTGGGGCAGCTGCGGAAAACCGTTCGACGGCATGGAGGTTCGGATCGTCGACCCCGACGATGGCACGCCCGTCCCCCGCGGCACTGTCGGGATGATCCAGCTCCGCGGACCCCACATGATGCGGGGCATCTGTCGCCGCAGTCACCATGAGCTGTTCACCGCCGACGGCTTCTACCCCACCGGCGACCTCGGCCACCTCGACGACGACGGTTTCATGTTCTACCACGGTCGCTCCGACGACATGTTCAAGGTCAGCGGCGCGACCGTGTACCCCAGCGAGGTCGAGGATGCGCTGCGCACGATCGAGGGGGTGGGCGGAGCCTTCGTCACGGAGGTGGACGGCGCCGTCGGCGCGGTCGTGATCTCCCGACTGGCTGCCGAAGAAATCCGGGATGCAGCACGCCAACGGTTGAGCGCCTTCAAGGTTCCCTCGGTGTGGCTGGCCGTCGACTCCGACGACGCGGTTCCCCGCAAGGCGACGGGCAAGGTCGATGTGCCCCAACTGCGCGAGCTACTGCGCGAGGCTACTGGACCACACCGCGCGACGTGAGGTGCTCGATCAGCGGCTTGGCCCCGGCCGCCAGATGCTCGGACATCGCTGTGCGAGCGAGGTTCTCGTCGCGCTTTTCCAACGCGAGCAGCAACCGGCGATGGTGCTTGTTCGACTTCTCCGGCCAGCCCGCGATGATCGGGAACACCGATTCGGGCGCGTAGCGGGTGATCTGCGACATCAGCTGCGCGAGTTTCGGCGAATCCGAGGCGACGTTGATCGCACGATGGAACTCGTGGTTGAGCCGCACCGCGCGTTCGTCGTCATCGGCGGCGTACGCGTCTTCCAGATCGGACTGGATCTGCTGAAGTGCACGTAGTTGATCGTCGGTGATGTTGGTTGCTGCGCGCGCGGCGAGTTCACCCCCGATATAGGCCTGCACGTCGGACACGTCGGTGAGGTCGCGACCGGTCACCGGCAGCACCACGAAGCCGCGATGCGGCTGTTGTGCGAGCAGGCCCTCGGCCTTCAATTCGAACAACGCCTCGCGCACCGGGGTGACACTGACGCCGAGATCCGCCGCGAGTTGGTCCAGCCGCACGTAGGTCCCTGCGGCGTAGGAGCCGTCGAAGATCCGCTTACGCACGATGCGCGCGACGTCTTCGGCCAGTTGCGTCCTGGCCAGCGCGTGGGGAAGCTCGGGAACGGACACGGGTCAGATCCGATAGTCGGCGAGCAGGCGCTTGCTGATGATGTTCTTCTGGATTTCGCTGGTCCCCTCGCCGATCAGCAGGAATGGCGCGTCACGCATCAGGCGCTCGATCTCGTATTCCTTGGAGTAGCCGTAGCCGCCGTGAATCCGGAAGCTCTGCTGGGTCACCTCCGAGCAGAACTCGCTGGCAAGGTATTTCGCCATTCCCGCCGCGACGTCGTTACGTTCGCCGGAATCCTTCAGCCGCGCGGCGTTGACCATCATCAGATGTGCCGCCTCGACCTTGGTCGCCATCTCGGCCAACTGGAACGCGATGGCCTGGTGTTCGGCGATCGGCTTGCCGAACGTCTGCCGCTGCTGTGCGTATTTCACGGCGAGCTCGAACGCGCGGATTCCGACCCCGCACGCCCTCGCCGACACGTTGACACGACCGACCTCGATACCGTCCATCATCTGGAAGAAACCCTGACCGGGGGCTTCCCCGAGAATGTCGTCGGCCTGCGCAACGTACCCGTCGAAGATCAGCTCGGTGGTGTCGATGCCCTTGTAGCCCAGCTTGTCGATCTTCCCGGGAATGGTCAGTCCCGGAGCGACTTCACCGAAGCCCGTTGGCTTTTCGATCAGGAAGGCGGTCAGGTTGCGGTGCGGCTTGTCCGCGCCCTCGTCGGTGCGCACCAGCGCCGCGACCAGGGTCGAGCTACCGCCGTTGGTCAGCCACATCTTCTGGCCGTCGATCGTGTACGTGCCGTCGTCGTTGTGCTTGCCTCGGGTGCGGATCGCTGCGACGTCGGACCCGAGCTCGGGTTCGGACATCGAGAACGCGCCGCGGGTTTCGCCGGTGGCCATCCGCGGCAGGTAATGCTGCTTCTGCGCATCGGTGCCGTGCTGGCGGATCATGTACGCCACGATGAAGTGGGTGTTGATCACGCCGGAGACACTCATCCAGCCGCGGGCAAGCTCCTCGACGCACAACGCGTAGGTCAGCAGCGACTCGCCGAGGCCGCCGTACTCCTCGGGGATCATCAACCCGAACAGACCCATCTCCCGCATCTGGTCCACGATGGCCTGCGGGTAGGTGTCTGCGTGTTCGAGTTCCTGCGCGGCGGGAATGATCTCCTTGTCAACGAATTGCCGTACGTTGGCGACGATCTCGGTCTGGAACTCGGTCAAACCGAGCGTCTGGGCGATCCTGCTCATGCGCTCACCCTTTCGAAGATCGCGGCCAGGCCCTGCCCGCCGCCGATGCACATGGTCTCCAACCCGTACCGGGCACCGCGGCGGTTCAACTCGCGTGCGAGTGTCGCCAGCATTCGTCCGCCGGTCGCACCGACCGGGTGGCCCAGCGAGATACCCGAACCGTGCACGTTCGTCCGGTCGTGATCGGCGGCGGTGAATTCCCACGCCCGCATCACCGCCAGCGCCTGTGCGGCGAACGCCTCGTTGAGTTCGATCAGGTCGATATCGCTGAGCGACAGTCCCGCCTTGGCGAGTGCCGCTTCGGTCGCGGGTACGGGCCCGATGCCCATGATGTTGGGGGCCACGCCTGCCGATCCCCACGACACCAGCCGGACCAGCGGCGTGAGGCCGAGTTCGGCGGCCTTCTCCGGCGTGGTCACGATGCACATGGATGCCGCGTCGTTCTGCCCGCTGGCATTGCCCGCCGTGACGGTCGCGTCGGGATCACTCTTCAGCAGAACAGGTTTCAGCATCGCCAGCGACTCCACAGTGGTGTCGGCGCGGGGGTGTTCGTCGGTGTCGATCAGTTCCTCACCCTGACGGGTCGAGACGGTGACGGGGATGATCTCCTCGGCGAGGATCCCGTCCTTCTGCGCGGCGACCGCCCGCTGGTGCGACGTCACCGCGAGCTCGTCCTGCTCCTGCCTGGAGATCGAGTACTGCTTGCGGAGGTTCTCCGCGGTCTCCAGCATGCCTCCGGGGACCGGATAGTGCTTACCGCCGGCGGTGGTGCGTCCGCGTGCGAGCGCGTCGTGCACCTGGACACCGGATCGGGCTCCGCCCCAACGCATGTCGGTGGAATAGAAGGGGACATTGCTCATGCTCTCGGCACCGCCCGCGACGACGAGGTCGTTGTCCCCGTTGGCAACCTGCAGGCACGCCTGGATCACCGCCTGCAAACCCGAGCCGCATCGGCGGTCGACCTGCATACCCGGCACCGTCACCGGCAGACCGGCGTCGAGCGCGACGACCCGGCCGATCGCGGGTGCCTCACTGCTCGGATAGCAGTGCCCGAGGATGACGTCTTGCACCGCCGCGGGATCGATCCCGGTGCGTTCGAGCAACCCGGTGAGCGCCGTGACGCCGAGGTCCACCGCGGTCAACGATTTGAACATCCCGCCGTAGCGGCCGATCGGCGTCCGCACCGGTTCGCAGATGACGGCTTCGCGACTCATACGTGCCTCCCACCTGTCACCTCGAGGACCGTGCCGGTCATGTAGGACGACAGATCGCTGGCGAGAAACAGCGCGACCTTGGCCACTTCAGCCGGTTCGCCGGCGCGGCCCATCGGTACCTCCGCCAGCTTCTGGTCCCAAATATGTTGGGGCATGGCCTCGGTCATCGCGGATCGGATGAGCCCCGGCTGGATCGCGTTGACCCGCACGCCGAGATGAGCGAGTTCCTTGGCCGCGGCCTTCGTCATGCCGACGATGCCCGCCTTGGCCGCCGAGTAGTTCGTCTGGCCGATCAAACCGACCTTGCCCGAGATCGACGACATGTTGACGATCGCGCCGCGCTTGTTCTCGCGCATGATCGCCGCCGCCGCCTTGGTGCCGTTCCACGTGCCCTTCAGGTGGACGGCGATCACCTGGTCGAACTGCTCCTCGGTCATCTTGCGAAGCGTCGCATCGCGGGTGATCCCGGCGTTGTTGACCATGATGTCCAGGCCACCGAACCGTTCGGTCGCGGCGGCGACCAGCGCATCCACCTCATCGGCCTTCGTCACATCGCAGCGGACGGCGAGCGCATGTTGCTCTCCCCCGAGTTGTTTCGCCGCGGCCTCGGTGGCGCCGAGGTCCAGATCACCGAGCACGACGCGCGCGCCCTCGGCGATGAACCGCTCCGCGATCGCGTACCCGAGGCCCTGCGCGCCTCCGGTGACGACCGCGGTCTGACCTGTCAGCAACGACACCTGATCACCCCTCTTTACTGGTCGGGCCCTGAACGGGGCCCCGTCAGACCGACATCATATTTCATATATGATTTTCCCGGCCGACGACCCTCCCGCACCGAAGAGGAGCATCGATGACGACGACCGAAGTCAGCGACGAGGACTTTCAAGAGATCCTGGCGCAGACACGCACCTTCGTGCGCACCGCCGTCGTCCCGCGCGAACAGGAGATCCTCGCCGACGACCGCGTGCCCGACGATCTGCGCGACCAAGCCAAGAAGATGGGCTTGTTCGGCTACGCGATCCCCCAGGAGTGGGGCGGGCTCGGCCTGAACCTGGCGCAGGACGTCGAACTGGCGATGGAGCTGGGCTACACGTCGCTGGCGCTGCGGTCGATGTTCGGCACCAACAACGGCATCGCCGGGCAGGTTCTCGTCGGGTTCGGCACCGACGAGCAGAAGGCGCAGTGGCTCGAGCCGATGGCCACTGGCGACGTCGTCGCCTCCTTCGCATTGACCGAACCGGGCGCCGGGTCGAATCCGTCCGGCCTCCGGACAAAGGCGGTCCGCGATGGCTCGGGAGACAACCCAGACTGGATCATCAACGGCCAGAAGCGTTTCATCACCAACGCACCGACCGCGAACCTGTTCATCGTGTTTGCGCGCACCCGCCCGGCCGACGACGACGGCGCGGGCATCGCGGTCTTTCTCGTGCCCGCCGACGCGCCCGGCGTGGTCGTCGGCGCCAAGGACGCCAAGATGGGCCAGGAAGGCGCGTGGACGTCGGACGTCAGCTTCGACGACGTTCGCGTGTCCGCCTCCGCGCTCATCGGCGGCAGTGAGGACATCGGATACCGCGCCGCCATGATCTCGCTGGCCCGTGGCCGCGTTCACATCGCCGCGCTGTCCGTGGGCACCGCGCAGCGCGCGCTCGACGAGTCCGTCGCCTACGCGGCGACGGCCACCCAGGGCGGCACACCAATCGGCAACTTCCAGCTCGTGCAGGCCATGATCGCCGATCAACAAACCGGCGTGCTGGCCGGCCGAGCCCTGGTGCGGGAGACCGCACGGGCGTGGGTCAGCGGAGAAGATCGTCGGATCGCGCCGTCCGCGGCAAAGCTGTTCTGCACCGAAATGGTCGGCCAGGTAGCCGATCTCGCGGTCCAGATCCACGGCGGAAGCGGCTACATGCGCGAAGTGCCCGTGGAACGCATCTACCGCGACGTGCGCTTGCTGCGACTCTACGAGGGCACCAGCGAAATCCAGCGGCTCATCATTGGGGCGAACCTCGTCAAGACAGCACAACAGGACAGCAGATGAGCGGGCGCTTAAGCGGCAGGGTGGCATTCATCACCGGAGCAGCGCGTGGCCAGGGCCGCGCACATGCGGTCCGGATGGCGAAGGAAGGCGCCGATGTCATCGCCGTCGACGTCGCCGGCCCGCTGCCCGCTTGTGTGCCGTACCCGTCGGCGACGCCGGAGGACCTCAAGGAGACGGTGCGGCTGGCCGAGGCCGCCGGGGGCCGCGTCCTATCGGCCGCGGTCGACACTCGCGACCATGATGGGCTGCGCAAGGTCGTCGACGACGGCGTCGCCGAGTTCGGCAGGCTCGACATCATCGTCGCCAACGCCGGCGTCACCGCGCCGCACGCCTGGAATGCCATCACTCCCGAGGAGTGGCGAGACGTCATCGACATCAACCTCACCGGCACCTGGAACACCGTGATGGCCGGCGCGCAGCACATCGTGGACGGTGGCCGCGGCGGGTCGATCGTCCTGATCAGCTCTGCTGCCGGAGTCAAGTTCCAGCCGTTCATGATTCACTACACCGCCAGCAAGCACGCTGTCACCGGGATGGCCCGAGCATTTGCCGCCGAACTCGGCACGCACTCGATCCGCGTCAACAGCGTGCACCCGGGCCCCGTCGTCACGGAGATGGGTTCCCCTGAGATGGTCGAGGCGATCGCCAAGGCGGCGGAAGTCGTCGGCAACCACGCGCTGTTGAACGTGCTGACGCCGTTCTTGCCGACCTGGGTAGCTCAGCCCGAAGACATTGCCGACGCCGTCTGCTGGTTGGCCAGCGATGAGTCGAAAATGGTGACAGCCCAGGCGATATCGGTCGACCAGGGTTCGACGCAGTTCTGACGCTTGGCGATCTGGGGCCGACGCGAAGCCCAGGACTACGCCAAAAAGCGGACGATCGATTCCGCCACGGCGGCGGGCTTCTCCGAGCCCTCGATCTCCACGGTCGTCGTCATCGTCGCCTGCGCACCGCCGTCGAGCTGATCGACCTTCGTGAGCTCTGCGCGCGCTCGGATCTTGGCGCCCACCTTGACCGGCGTGATGAAGCGAACCTTGTTGTAGCCGTAGTTGATTGCCATCGTGATGTTCTCGACCGTGTACAGCTGATGGGAGAAGTGCGGAATCAGTGACAGCGTCAGCAATCCATGTGCGATCGTTCCGCCGAACGGGCCGTTGGCCGCGCGTTCGGGGTTGACATGGATCCACTGATGATCATCGGTGGCGTCCGCGAATGTGTTGACGCGGTCCTGCGTGACCTCGAGCCACTCCGTCGGACCGAGCTGGCTGCCTTGCGCCGCGATCAACTCATCGAGCCCACTGAACGTTTTCACTGCCGCTCCTTTTGAAAAAGCCATTGTCTGGTTGCCGTGCGGATGATCCGGTCCTCACAGTGCCACAACACCGGCAGCGACAAACGAAGCGTTCCACATTTCGAACCGAGCTCGAGAACCTGCGGTGGGCGACGGAAACAGCCTGTCAGGCCGATTCTTCGGATTCCCAGGCGCCGCCGGAGGGGCGATCCAGGACGGCCAGCGCGGGCGAAAGGACCTGTTGTACCCGATTTCCGCCTTCGCGGCGGGCTTGACGCATCGCCGTGGTGGCGATCGCGAGGAGTTCGTCGAGGACGTCGTACGGAGGGTGCCCTGCCAGCGGGCTCAGCGGAGTGCTCACCACGCCGATACTGGCGGTCAGTCGGCTGGGCGACGTGGCGATCGTCCCCCGCACCCGCTCCAACAAGGGGGATGGATCATCGCTGGTGAGGATGTCGGCGATGAAGAACTCCGCATCGGCTACGTGGGCGAGCACAGCGACGCGGCGGACCGTTTCGCGCAACTGCTGGCCGATGGCGACTCGCGCCCGGTTGGCCGCCACGACGCCGGCCATGTCCTGTAGGAGCGAGAAGCTGTCGAGATTCACCACGGCCACCGCGAGGTACCGGTCATCGCCGCGGGCTCGCGAACTCATGAGCGTTGCGACCTTCTCGGCGAAGGCATCCCGGGTCAGCAGGCTGGTCAGTGGCTCGACGTCGTCGAACATCGACTCGCTGTTGATCGACCGCAGCAGCGTCCGACAAGCGAACACCACAAAGGCATTCACGAGTGCGACAAGAAGTGCGCCGCAGACCGCCAACGCCGGATTGGTCTCGGCTATCCGAACCGCAAGAACCACGATTGTTGCGCCGCCGACCAACCACATGAACATGAGCAACCGCATCGAGTGGAACAGCGCGACGAAGCCGCCCACGATTGCGAACGCTGTCGATCCCAGAAGCCCGACAACAGGATCGCCCTGAATCAGGGTGGCAACCGCTGTGTAGAGGGACCCGACGACGACACACACTTCCGACGCGATCCGACTGGGCCAGCGACTCCGCAGCCAGGATGCGGCCATCGCGAAAGCGGCCACCCCGCCCACCACCGCCACCCATCGGTCCCACGTGCCGGACGGGCTGGGGGAGCCAAAGGCCAACGCCAACGGAATGACTCCGCAGAAAGCTATGAACGCTGCGATTGCCCGACACGTCGTCGTTTGCGCTCCGCGCGCCGCGAGAAACGCTGTCAGCCAATAGTAATGATCGCGGCTGGGTTCTTTGCGCCCGCCAGCGGTCATCACCGGTCACCCCTTATGGATGGCACGCGGACCTCGGCATTGATCAATGTTAACGCCTGGAAAATGGTCGCGGGGGTAGTAGCTGACGAAGTTAACGGGCCTGTCACCTTCATCAGCCAGAGTTGGCACACTTTCATCTCGTCGCTTGATTGTATGGGCACCGTGAAAACGCCAGTCCACCGACCGAGAGGGGACACGACCTGGCGGTTGCCGGAAGGGCGGTCAGATATGAATCGGGTCATTGTTGATCAATCGTCCGCTCCGCAAGATGATCCCCGTCAGAATCGCGCCGACGAGGAACAGCCCGCTCGCGATGTGAAAGGCCACGGTGTACCCGTGGATGGCCCCGGTTGCCGCGACAGCGGGGGTAGGCGGTCGGTGGTTGTGGATATAGCGATCCAGCACGGTGGTGAAGATCGTCGACAGGGCGGCGGTACCGACCGTTCCGCCGATCTGCTGACTGGTGTTGACCATCGCCGAGGCGACGCCGGCGTCCTCGGTGGCGACACCGCTCGTCGCGGTAGCCACCGCCGGTGAGAACGCCATCCCCATGCCGAGACCGAGCAAGATGCTCGGGCCGAGGATGTCGCGGATGTACGTCGCATCGACCGTGAGCCCGCCAAGCCAGGCCATCCCTGCCGCTGCCACGACCATGCCCGTCGGGATGATCGGACGCGGCCCGACGCGGCGCATCAACACCGTGTTCGCCAATGCGGCGGCGAGCCCGATACCCGCGGCCATCGGCAGGAAGGCGACACCTGTGGCGAGTGGGCTGTACAACAGGTCGCGCTGCATGAAATAGGTGAGGAACAGGAACGCCGCGAACATCGCGCAAAACGTGACGGCGATCGTCAGGTAGGCGCCACCTCGGTTGCGATCCGCGACGATCTGAAGAGGTAGCAGCGGCGCTTGCACCCGCGTTTCGATGACGACGAAGGCCATGATCAGCACCGCCGACGCGGTGAGCAGAACGACGGTGATCGGTGCGGTCCAGCCGTCCGACTCCGCCGTTGACAAGCCGTACACCAGACAGAAGAGGCCGCCGCTCGCGGATACCGCACCCGGCCAGTCGAGCCCGGCCCGGCGCTGTCGCGGGGCGGCTCGCACGATGAAGAACGCGCCGACCGCGGCGGGCAACGCCAACGCCAGGTTGATGTAGAGGCACCACCGCCACGACAGCCACTCCGTCACCGCGCCGCCGACAAGCAGTCCAACGACAGCGCCGCTGGCCGCGATCGCGGAGAAGACGGCGAACGCTCTCGCGCGGTCTTCGGGTTCGGTGAACGTGATGTTGAGGGTGGACAGGGCCGCCGGGGCAAGGATGGCAGCGAAAACTCCCTGGCCCGCGCGCGCCGCGATCAGCATCGCGAACCCGTCGGCGGCGCCGCCGAAAGCAGACGCCGCCGCGAATCCGAGCAGTCCGATGATCAGCGTGCGGCGGACACCCACCCGGTCGGACAACCGGCCCCCGAGCAACAGCAGACTGCCGAAGGCCAACGAGTAAGCCGTGATCACCCACTGCCGGCTCGCGACGTCGAATCCGAGTTCGTCTTGAGCCGACGGCAGAGCGATGTTCACGATGGTGATGTCGAGGACGACCATCAGCTGCGCAGCCCCGATGACGCCCAACACCGACCACCGCCGAGTCGGAACCGACGCGGCCGTCGGATCAGCCGCGCGCCGAGGCGGGCGCCATTCATCGCGACGGCCAGAAACTCGATGACTCATCTTCTCCCTGTCGGCTGGCGGCGCAGGTACCCAGACATCAACGCCCTTCGGGCGAGTGGACTCGCCTCCCCCGGATCGCCCGTACACCGAAGCCGGGCAGGCCGCAGCCTACGGGCAATCAGGGGGTCCGCATTGTTGATTCGGAAACTAATCAGGCGGCCGGTGCGAGTACCACCGCCGAGTTGTGTCCACCCATCCCCAGCGACGTTTTCAGCGTCAGCGCACCGGGTTTCATACGCGTGGGCCCATCCAGCAGTCGCGGGTGACCGGGAGCCACGGTCGGCGGCGCAGGAACGGTTCCATGCTCATAGCCCAGTGCGGCCGCGGCGAGCTCGACGGCCGCCGCGGCGCCCTGGCAGTGGCCGACCATCTGCTTGATGGAGTAGATGCCCGGCGTGCCGTGCAGCACCTCGTCGACGATTCCGGCCTCTGCGGCGTCGCATTGCTGGGTGCCCGGTCCGTGAGCGTTGAGATAGGAGATCTCGTCGGTCGACGTGTTCGCCGCGCTCAGCGCGTTGCGGACACACTGGTCGATGTACGTACGGGCGGGGTCGACTGACGTCAGGTGGTGAGCGTCGTGGGACATGTCGCCTCCGAGCATTTGTGCATAGGGCCGCTCGGCGCCTTTGGACAGGACGAAGGAGACCGCGGCTTCGCCCGCCGGAAAGCCTCGGCTGCCCTCCTGGAACGGGCGGCACGCGTCGAGCGGTTCGACGTCGACGACGCCGACGCCGAGGCGTACGAAATGTTCCACGTTCTCCGGCGTCAGCGACAGGTCCGTGGATACGAACACCACGTCGTCGACGAAGCCGCTGTCCAGCCACATCTTCGCGGTGATCAACCCGGCGTTGCCCGACGAGCACATCGCCGAGACATTCATCGCGGGCCCGTGGAAGTCGTACTCCTGCATCAGCATCGACACCGGCGTGGACGGCATCAGGGTGAGGTAGTCGCGAATTCTGCGATGGGCCGCGTCCTTGAGGTAGAAGTCGCGCCACCCCTCGACCTCGGAGATCACCACGGCGTGCAGCAGCCCAACCCTGCGGCCGGGCACCCAGCCCCGCTCGAGTGCGTCGGTCACGGCTTCGCGGGCGGCCCCACGCATGGCGCGGGAAAACCTGGTGAGCCCGTCGAGCGGATTGCCCTCGTCGGCGATCTGCGCCACCCACGCATCCTCATCACCGCTCGAACCGAACCCACCGACCAATTTTGCGGCAGGCTTGCCGCTGAGCAAGCCGGTCCACAGCGGCTCCGCGCCCCAGCCATACCCCGTTACTGCACCGATCCCGGTAATGGTCATCGGTCCTACCATGATTTATCGCCTCTCTGTTTGGCCATTGCTGAGAAAGTTCCCATTCAATTAACGCCTATTCCGCCGGAGTTGACCAGGCAAAATGTCACGCATGGGACAGTGGGAGCAGTGACGACGCACACGGTTAAGCTGCGTGAACCACCAGCTAACTTGGGATCGAGGAGCCGTCGATGACGGCCGGTCATGACGACGCGGGCAGAAGCGACGCGTCGTCCCTACCCCTCGATCCGGTCGAAGAGCGCTTCCGACGGCTGTTGGAGCACAGCCCCGACCCCATGTGTGTCCACGCCGAAGGCCGTGTGGTCTACGTGAATCCCGCCGGCCTCAGGGGGATCGCCGCCAAGAGCGCAGATGATCTCGTGGGGCGGATGATCACGGATTTCGTCCATCCCGACTCCATCGCACCGATGCTCGGCCGCATCGCCTCACTGCACCGGGAGGGTGACAGCACGCCGGCCGCCGAGGCGGTGATGCTGCGCCTGGACGGCAGCCCGGTGGACGCCGAGGTGGTGTCGGTGCTGACGAGCTGGGACGGCAAACCTGCCTACCAAGTGATCTTCCGCGACCTGACGATCGAGAAAGCCGCCGAGGCCACCCTTCGATATCAGGCCGCACTCGTAACTCACGCCACAGACGCAATCATCGCGACGACGTTAGCTGGGGCGATCACCACCTGGAATCCGGCGGCCGAAGCCATTTACGGCAGATCAGCGGCGGACGCCCTGGACCTCCCGATCGCCGAGGCGGTCGGCGCCGCCGTCGATCCCGCCGCGATCGTCGCCGACGGGGGCGTCGAGCACGCGATTCACTATTCCGCGGACGGCACGGCGCTCATCGTCCGGGTCGCCGCCGCGGCGATGGACGACGGTTACGTCCTCGTCTGCTCTGACCAGACGGCCCTGCGACGGGCCGAGCGCAGATTTCAGACCGTCGTGGACTCACTCGTCGAAGGGGTGGTGGTGCTCGACGCGGACGGTCAACCGGAGTGGATCAACCCTGCCGCGCGCCGCATCCTCGGCCTGCCGTTCGGCGGCAAGCTGCCCCACTACGCGGACCTCTCGGAGGCATTCCCCCTGTATGACGCAGACGGCCACAAGCTCGAAGATTGGCATCCGTTCTTCGTGAGGTCGCTGACCACCGGTGTCGTGCCTCGGCACGTCGTCGTCGGCTTCGACCGCCCGGACGGCGCGCGTCGTTGGCTTTCCGTCAGCTCCCGCCTGCTTGACCCGGCCGAGACCGGGCAGCAGGCGCTACTGGCGTCGTTCACCGATGTCACCGACCAGCGCGATGCGCAACTTCAGCTCAAACACCAAGCTCATCACGACTCACTCACCGGGCTCCCGAACCGCGCATACGCCGAGGCGCAGGCGACCCAGGCGCTGCAGGCCGACCCTCCCACGCTGGCGGCGGTGATGTTCATCGATCTCGACAACATCAAAACCGTCAACGATGCGTTCGGCCATTACGCGGGCGACGCCGTGATCAAGACCGCAGCGCAGCGGTTGCGAGCCACCCTGCGCTCCGAGGACCTGATCGCCCGCCACGGCGGAGACGAGTTCGTCGCACTGCTTTTCGGCAACCCCGACTACTCCGCGCTGGAACGCCTTGCCGAGCGGCTGCATGCCGCCCTCGCCGCACCGTTGGATGTCGCCGGCATCGCGTGCAGCCTCACCGCCAGTATCGGCGTCACCCAAGTGGCTCCAGAGGATTCGCGTGACGCGGCAGAGATCCTGCGCGACGCCGATGCCGCGATGTACAAGGCCAAGGTCTACCGCGCCACCACGCACTTCATGTCGCCCTGAAGGTGCCACCGCCTGTACCCCACTTAACTAACTAGGTTTACTCTGTCCGTAGCGTTCTGCAGACAGGGGATCAACCATGGACCTCACGTGGTCGTCGGCCGATGTGGCCTTTCGCGACGAAGTACGAGAATTTCTGGACGACAAGCTGACACCGGAATTGCGCCGCGCCGGTCGCCTCATGACGAGCGTCTACGCCGATCACGACGCGAGCATGGAGTGGCAGCGCATCCTCCACGAACGCGGTTGGGCCGCACCCGCGTGGCCCGTCGAGCATGGCGGCTGCGACTGGACCCTGACCCAGCACTACATCTTCAGCAGAGAATCACAGCTCGCCGGAGCGCCCTCGCTGTCTCCGATGGGGATCCGCATGGTCGCGCACGCGCTGGTGAAGTTCGGCACGGACAAGCAGAAGGACTTCTTTTTGCCCCGGATCCTGACCGGCGAGGTGTTCTTCTGCCAGGGCTATTCCGAACCCGAAGCCGGCTCCGATCTGGCGGCACTGTCGATGGCGGCCAGGGAGGACCCAGCCGACGGTGACCATCTCATCTGCACGGGAAGCAAGATCTGGACAACGCACGCCCGCGAGGCGAACTGGATGTTCGCGTTGGTGCGGACCTCGAAGGCGCAGAAGAAGCAACAGGGCATCACCTTTGTCCTCATCGACATGACAACGCCGGGCATCGAGATCCGCCCCCTGGTCATGACCTCCGGCGAGGAGGTGCAGAACCAGGTCTTCTTCGATGAGGTCCGGGTGCCCAAGGCGAATGTGCTCGGCAAGATCGACGACGGCTGGACCGTCGCCAAGTACCTGTTGGAGTTCGAGCGCGGCGGCGGCGCGTCATCGCCGGCGCTGCAGGTGATGGCCGACGAGATCGCCTCCGTCGCCGCCGATCAGCCTGGTCCCGCCGGCGGGCAACTGCTTGACGACTCCGCCTTCGCGCGCAAGCTCGCCGACGCCAGGATCCGCACCGAGGTGCTGGAAATTCTCGAATACCGAGTGCTCGCGGCGGTCGCCGAGGGCAAGAATCCGGGCGTGGCGTCGTCGATGCTCAAGGTGATCGCCACCGAGTTGAGTCAGTCACTGACCGAGCTCGCGATGGAAGCGGCAGGCCCCCGCGGACGCGTGTACCAACCACACGCGACCTGCCCCGGCGGCCCGGTCACCGAATACGAGCCGCCCGCCGACGACTACATCAGTGGCGACGAGTGGCAGGCGGTCGCGCCGCTGCGCTATCTCAACGATCGCGCCGGCTCGATCTACGCGGGCAGCAACGAGATTCAGCGCAACATCCTGGCCAAAGCGGCTCTCGGACTTTGATAGGCGGCATCACATGGACTTCAACCTGAGCAAGGAACAGGAACTGCTGCGGGACGGGCTCGGCAAGTTCCTGTCGACCCGATACGACCTCGAGAAGAGCCGCGCCGCGGCGAAGACGGGTCCTGGCTGGCAGCCCGACATCTGGAGTGGGTTCGCCAATGAACTCGGCATCCTCGGCGCCGCACTGCCCGAGGATGTCGGCGGCATCGGCGGCGGCCCGGTCGAGATCATGGTGATCGCTGAGGCGCTCGGGCACGCGTTGGTGGTGGAGCCCTACGTGGACACCGTCGTGGTCGCGGGCGGACTGCTGCACCGTGCGGGCGGTCCCGTCGCGACGTCGCTGCTCGAAAAGGTCGTGGAAGGCAACGCGGTCGTCGCACTGGCAGCGGCCGAAGCATCGTCGGGCGAGAACTGGCAGGACGTGTCCACGATCGCAGAACGCGACGGCGACGGGTGGGTTCTTCGGGGGTCGAAGATCGTCGCGATGAGCGCGCCGTTGGCGACACACCTGCTCGTGACCGCCCGCACCGACGACGGCATCTCGCTGTTCGTCGTCGACCTGGACGGGGCGACCACCGGTATCGAGACGCACCCCTATCGCACCGTCGACGACCGACGCGCCGCCGACATCGTCTTCGAGGGGCTGGCGCTGCCTGGCGACGCACTGCTCGGCGAGGAAGGTCAGGCTTGGCCGTCGATCGCCACAGCGCGCGACGAAGGCGCCGTGGCCGTCTGCTCCGAAGCGGTCGGCTGCATGCGAAAGGTGTTGGCCGATACCGTCGAATACGCCAAGCAGCGCCATCAGTTCGGACAGCCGATCGGCAGCTTTCAGGCGCTGCAGCATCGGATGGTCGACATGTACATGGAACTCGAGCAGGCCGTCGCGGCCGTATACCTCGCGGTCCTCAAGCTCGATGCCGAACCCGACGTCCGCGCCCGAGCGGTGTCGGCGGCCAAGGCCACGATCGGGCGCGCCGCTCGCTTCATCGGTCAACAGGCGGTGCAGCTCCACGGCGGTATGGGTATGACAGAGGAACTGGCGATCGGTCATTACTTCAAACGGCTGACCGCGGTCCAGTTCGAGTTCGGTTCGACGGACTATCACGTGACCCGCTACGCGGAGCTGACCCGTTCCTGATCATCGGTATCCACGTTTTGCAGGAAAAGTTCGAGTAATCGTCTGCATTTCGTCGATTTCGATGTGACGGAAAGCCCGGAAAACCTTTCGACGGCCGTCGGTACCGACTCGTAGGGTGACTGCGTGAGCTCGCGCGGATGGATCCTGTTCCTCGCGATGAGCATCATCTGGGGTATCCCCTACCTGCTGATCAAGATCGCGGTCGATGGCGTTTCGGTTCCGGTGCTGGTGTTCACCCGCGTCGCCGTCGGCGCCGCGGTCCTGCTTCCGCTGGTCCTGTCGCGGCGGACGGTGACCATCGTGCGCGACCACTGGAAGGCGCTGCTGGGATTCGCCTTCTTCGAAATCATCGCCGCGTGGTGGCTGCTGTCGGACGCCGAACGCCACCTCACCAGTTCGATGACCGGTCTTCTCATCGCCGCGGCTCCGATCATCGCCGCGCTGCTGGACCGCCTCACCGGCGGCGAGCGACTCGGCGCCAAACGGATCCTCGGTCTTGCCGTCGGCATTGCGGGTGTCGCGGTTCTCGCAGGCCCGCACATCGGCGGCAGCACGTGGCCGATCATCGAGGTTCTGTTGGTGGCGACGTGTTACGCGATCGCACCGCTGATCGCCGCGCGCCACCTAGCCGAGGTGCCGGCACTGCCGATGACTGCAGTGTGTCTCGGCTTCGCGGCACTGGTGTATGCGGTGCCGGCGGCAGTCACCTGGCCATCTGAAATGCCGTCCACTCAAGTACTTTTGGCACTCGCCGGGCTCGCCGTGATCTGCACGGCGTTGGCGTTCATGGTGTTCTTCGCCCTGATCCGCGAGGTCGGGGCGGCTCGCGCGCTGGTATTCACCTACATCAATCCGGCGGTGGCCTTGGCGGCCGGCGTCATCGTGCTGAACGAGCCGCTCACGCCGTGGAACGTCGCTGCCCTGGTGCTCATCCTCGTCGGTTGCGTGCTCGCCACCCACCGCCGCGCGGCGGCGCCGGCCGGTGCCGCGACCGAGCCGACACCGGCCGCACCGCGCTAACCTCTGCGCGCCTCGTCGACGTACGCCGTGATCGCATCGGTCAACGCACGTAGTTCGCGGCTGACGTCGACGGGGTCCGGCACCGCCATGGTGGCCACCATGGTGCCCATCAACGTGGTCCACACGAGATTGCCGACCGCGTCTGCGCGCTCGGGCTCGAGTCCCTCGGCGACATAACGACCGAGGCCGGTGAGCGTCGCGAACAGATCCAGCAGATGACGTTGATCGACGTCCGCACGGCTGGCCCTCGTCGCGATCAGAATCTCCAGTGCCGCAATCGATGTCGGACTCAAAAAGGCGTCCGCGACGGTGTTGACCAGAAGTTCGGTTCTCGCGCGTCCGATGTGCGAGCCCAGTTTCGGCTCGACCTCTCGCAGTTTCGCCAGCAACTCGCTGAAGCCACTGTCGACGACGGCCATCAGCAGACCGTCGCGGTCACCGAAGTGGTACTGAATCACTCCCCACGTCACACCGGCGCGCTCGGTGATGTGTTTGGCACTCGCGGCGCCGAATCCCTCCTCGAGGACGCAGTGCACGGTCTCGTCGATGACCATCGCCCGCGTGCGGTCCGCGCGGACCTGCTTGCCCTTGGCGGGACGGCGCGGCGTGACGTTGGAGGTCATATGCGGTCCAATGCTACTGCTCAGCGCTATCGGCGAAGGCGGGCAAGACGAAACGCTCGACGACACGGCGCTCGGCGTCGACATCGTCGACAGGCCAGCAGAGCATCGACAACACGACCCGCAGGATCCACTGCGCAGCGTCCCGGTCGTCTTCAGTAAGTCCATTCAGGTCGGTCGCGAACCCGGCCACGACAGGAGATTCGGCCAGCCATGTCATCCCCCGTCCACTTCGAAGCGAATCGACCATCGACTCACGAAGCGGATGGGAACGAATCTGTTTGAGCGCCACCGCGATTGCCCTAGCGATCCGGTCAGCCCCGGACAGCCCGTCGACCGCCTTCCCCACCGTCTCGACGACGCTTGCCGCAGAACGCAGCAGCACTGCTTCGCGTATTTCCCCCTTTCCGCCCGCATGGCGATAGATCGTTGCCCGGGAACAGTGCACGCGCGCGGCCAAGACGTCGACATCGAAAGCGTCCAGCCCGTCACGCGCTATGAGCTCGGTCGCCGCGTCGTAAATGCGTTCGGCGGCCGCCGATCGCCGATCACCGACCAGCCAGTCGTTGCGAGGCATGCCCCAGATATTCTCACATTGAGACGAAAACGCGAAGTAATCTCACCATCGTTCCTGGTCCGAACCGCGACGTGAGACAGCGCTGCCGATGCGGTCCTACCTGCAGTTATCAACTTCACGCTCGCCGCTTGACGCGGCGCGCGGTCCCAATTCAGCCTTGACGAATGACTGTGCCCGACGGCCGACTCGGTCTCGCGTTGTTCGATGACGAGTTCATCCAGGATCCCTATCCGCTGTACGCCCGCATGCACGCCGCCGGGCCGGTCCACCGCATCGGGGACTCCGCGTTCCACGCGGTGTGCACCTGGGATGCGATCAACGAGGCCATCGGCCGACCCGAGGACTTCTCCTCGAACCTCACCGCAACCATGACATACGAGAACGGCAAGGTCGGCCAATTCGCGTTCAGCGAGCTCGGCAGCGAGTTGCAGGCATTGGCGACAGCGGATGACCCCGCGCATGCTGCGCATCGCAAGTTGCTGCTGCCACAGCTCGCCGCACGGCGAATCAAAGCAGTCGAAGAGTATGTCCGCGAGATCGAAGCCCGACTGTGGCAGGAGCATGTCCGCGACGGACGCGTCGAGTGGATGTCGGCGATGGCGAACCGTCTGCCGATGATGATCGTGACGCGTCTCATCGGTGTACCCGACGTGGACAGCGAACAGCTGATGCGTTGGGGCTACGCAGGCACGAAGACGGTGGAAGGCCTTGTGAGCCAAGATGAGCTCGCCGAAGCCGGAATGGCAGTCATGGAGCTCGCCGTCTATATCAACGAACATTTTCTGGCCGCTGCCGACGATCCTGAGGACAACCTGCTCGGCGATCTCGCAACCGCCCGTGCCGCAGGGGATTTGACGGACGCCACTGCACTGAACATCATGGCCACGCTATTCAGTGCAGGCGGTGAATCGACGGCATCGCTGATCGGATCTGCCGCGCATGTGCTGGCTTCTCGGCCCGACGTGCAGCGCGAGGTTCGCGAAAATCCAAATGCACTGTCGGCGTTCTTGGAAGAAGTGCTTCGGTTCGAGCCGCCATTCCGGGGGCACTACCGCCATGTCGTCAAAGACACCAGCTTGTGTGGGGTCGATCTGCCCGCCGGCTCCCGCCTCGTGCTGCTGTGGGGCGCGGCCAACCGCGACCCCTCACATTTCCCCGACGCCAATGACTTCCGGCTCGACCGCCCCAGCGGGAAGGGACATATCACCTTCGGTAAGGGAGCCCATTTCTGCGTCGGGGCGGCACTCGCGAGGCTGGAAGCCAGGATTGTCATCAGCCAACTCCTCGACCGCACGACGTGGATCGAGGCGGCGGACACTGGCCGATGGCTGCCGAGCCTGCTGGTGCGGCGGCTCGAGCGACTCGAGTTGGCTGTCGCTATAGCTTGAAGCGACCCGCGAACCCACGCAACGGGAGATCGGCGCTCGTCAGCAGCCCGGGCGGCGCATCGACCACCGACGTGATCGCACTCAAAGCGGGCATTCCGGTCACCGTCATACCGATCGACGCGAAGTTCGTCGGATCGGACAGGTCGACTCCGGGCTTCGGAAAGATCATGTGCTTGTTGTACACACACGGATCGCCCTTGATCTGTGTGATGTAGCAGCCCTTGATATCCCAGCTCGGGTCCGTATGCGGAGTCATCTGCCACTCCAGATGCGTCTCGACTCTGGGCACGCCGTCGACGATGCCCTGATACTTGATGTAGTTGCCGCCGAGCGAACCCTTCGGCAGCACGTACCAGCCTAGATCGACATCCTTGGTGCACGCCCCGAGCTCGAAGCTGAACTTGACCTCGTCGAGTGTCAGATCAAAGCAGTCGGCCATCATCAGCACACTGTCCGCGAAAACGCGGGTGTACTTCTCCAACTTGCCAGGAATGCTCGGATCGCCCACGGGCAGGCCGTATCCGACCTCGATCCAGGTGTCCTTCGAGTGGTGACACGACACGTCGACCGACTCGATCGTGGTGACGTTCTCGATCTCGGCGACGTCGGCGGAGCACACGACTCCCAGGATCTGGTTCAGGCCCGGATTCATCCCGGTGCCGTAAAAGGTGGAGCCGCCCTTCTCACATGCCTCCCGAAGCAGTTGCGAGACAGGCTTACCCGACGGATGCGGATGGTTGGTGTCGCGATGCCAGCCGGTGATCCAGTCCGCGGTGGTGACGATGTTGATGCCGGCCTCGAGGATCTTGACGTAGAGGTCCTCGTCGGGGAAGACGCCGTGGAAGGTCAGGACATCGGGCTTGGCGGCGATGATCTCCTCGATCGACCCGGTCGCGATCACCCCGTTGGGCGCCAGCCCGGCGAGCTCGCCGGCGTCCTTTCCGACCTTTTCCGGCGAGTAGCAGTGCACACCGATCAGTTCGAGGTCGGGCCGGTCGGCGATCCGCTTGATCATCTCGCTGCCGACGTTGCCCGTCGCGACCTGGAACACGCGGACCGGCTTACGATTTGCACTCAATTCTTCTGCCCTCTCTCGGAAGCGGATTGCAGGTCGGCGGCGCTACCGCCGAGGCCGTCGGGATAAAACTTCAAGGCCCACTGGCGGATTGCGGTGAACCCATCCTGCTCGGCATTCGCCAACGCGGGCGGATCCGAGTATCGCTGGTGCTGCCAGATGTGGATGTCCTGAGTGAACTGCCGGATGACCTCGTCACCGAACTGGCGGGCCTTCATCTCGGCCCGCTCATCGTCACGGCCCGGCGTGCGGCCGATGTAGACCATGAAACGAACGTCGGACGTGCGATCATCGACCGGGGTGACCGCAGAGATCGTCCGATTGTCAATCATCCCATAGCTTTTCGTCACTGCGATGCCGAGACCACCGTTGATCGCCTCTACCCTGCTTTCCACGTCTTCGATGTTCTGCTGATCGTCACCTTCGAAGGTGATCGTGAAATCGACGTATGACACGTCGTCGTCGAAGTCATGGCGGGTGAACACCGGCACGATCGGCGTCTGGTGCACGAACTTGAAGTGGGCGAAATCGACGCCGTTCTCCAAGACGTACTGGGGATGTAGCTCCAACGTTTCGCGGTAGAGCCGCTGCTGTGGGTAGTAGTCGGCCGCGCTGCTGCCGTCGCCGAAACTCGCGAAGACATCCGGTGCGTCGAAATACGGTTCGCGGCGCTCGATGTCGTGCCAGATGTATACGGACTCGTTGCGGTCGACAGTCGGGTAGGTGCGAATACGCCTCCCCCGGTTGGGCCGATCCTGATACGGAATGCACACGTTGCGGCCCTCGTGGTTCCACTGCCAGCCGTGGAACGGACATTGGATGACCTCGCCCTCGACGTGACCACCGTGACCGAGGTGCGCGCCGAGGTGCTCGCAGTATGCGTCCATCACGGTGAGCTGGCCGGACTCGGCTCGCCACGCGACCATCTCGGTGCCGAAGTACGTCATCCGGTGCACGTCGCCGATCTTGATCTCGTCAGACCACGCGACTTGGAACCAGCCGGTCGGCTTCATCGACAGCGGTGGCTTGGCCATGCGAAAAATCATAAAGCACTCAATGTAAAAAGGCGACAGCCGGCTGCCTGCCCGCTCAGCGCGGTTTAATGATCCGTGCCCAATCGAGTGCAGACCCTTCTCGGCGTCGACTATCCCGTCGTTCAGGCCCCCATGACGTACATCGCGCGCGCAGAATTGGCCGCAGCGGTCTCAGAGGCCGGCGGGCTCGGGATGATCGAGACCTTGACCCCAGAGGGCCGTGCGGACCTCATGAGGGTGCGCACGCTGACAGACCGACCCGTCGCGGCGAACCTGATGATACAGGGCTGGAAGGGCGATCCCTCGATCGTCGAAACGCTGAGCGCGGCGGGTGTGCGGCACGTTTTCACCTCCGCGGGTGATCCCGCGTTGTTCACCGCGAGACTGCACGACGCCGGCATGGCGGTGGTGCATGTCGTCGGATCGTTGCGAGCGGCACGCAAGGCGGTCGACGCCGGAGTCGACGCCTTGGTCGTCGAGGGTGTCGAGGGCGGCGGGTTCAAATCCGCGCTGGGAGCCTCGACGATGGTGCTGCTCCCCCTGGTCGCGGCCCACGTCGATTTGCCGATCATCGCCGCGGGCGGGATGTGCGACTCGCAGTCAGCCGCGGCGTCATTGGTCCTGGGCGCGGAGGGCGTTCAGATGGGCACGCGGATGCTGGCGAGCCGGGAGTCGTTGGTGCACATGAACTTCAAGGATGCGATCGTGGCCGCCAACGACGCGGGCACCGTGTTGCTCGACATTCCGGGCAACCCGACCATGCGTGTCCTGCGCACGGGCCTGGCCGCACGCGTGGCCGAGCATGATCCGAACGCGAAACTGCTCGGCAAGGTGACCGAGCTCTACTTCGGCGGCGATATGGAAGCCAGCGTCGCGAACACCGGTCAGGTGTCTTCGCGCATCGCCGATCTTCTTCCGGTGGCCGACATAGTCCGCCAGACGTGGGTCGAGATCGAACAGGTGTTAGACGCGGCGCGATCCCGCGTCGGGCTAGGCGACGCTCTCGAGGAGGCGCGGTCCGGTTGACGCCTTCGCGTGGACAGCCGGTGTCGGATCAGCCGCGCCAGGCCGCGCGGTCCGCGTGTGAAGCGCGATCAGCGAGCCCGACCGCACGATTCCCATCGGACCCGGGCCTGCGAACCGTGCGATTCCCGACGCCCGCAACGCGAGACCGGCCTTCGCCTGCCGATAGCCGACGCGGATACCCGCCGCGCACACGATCAGCAGACCACCGATCCCCGGCACGGCGATGGCGGCGAGCGCCGTCAACGACGCGGGCACCAAGACCGAGCTGACCACGTGATCGAGGAACGATTTAGTCGCGGGGCTGACGCCCGACGGGGCCGGCGCCAGACCGGACAGCGTCAGGTCGCTCTTCAGGCCGGCCGCAGGAGCGCTTCCCAGGTTGGCCGCACGAATCGCGGGGCCGAAGAGCGGTGCTCCCACGGTTGCGACCGGGAGCTGCGCCTGCGAAACGGGCCCGAGGAGCGGGACGTCGACGGGTGTATGCACGGTGGGGACGACAGCGCCGCTCGCACCGATCAGCGGCGGCTGGACATCGCCAGGCTCAACCCCAAGCAACGTGACCAGGTTTCCGGGCACCTTCGCGACCTCGACGACAGCTCCGACCACGCCGCCGACCATCAGCGAAACCCCCTCGATGAGGTCGGCGAGCGGTGTCTCGGACGTCGGCAATTGTGCGAGCGTGAAAATGCCCTGCCCAAGTCCTCGCGCAAGGGTGACAGCCGCGTTCGTAAAGGGCACGACGACGGCATTGGAGATCGGATCCAGCTCTCGGTCCGTCAGCCCGAACGCGAAGGTCTTCTCCTCCTCCGCGCCAGTGGTTGCGGCCGCGTACTCATTGCCTTCGGTCATCTTCGCCGACTCAGCAGCCGGGTCCGATCCCGACGATGGGCGGTGCTCAACACCGGAAGGTGTAAGCGCTTGCGTCAGAGGCGTTTGCAAGATTACGCCCGGCGTGATGCCGACCTCGTCGAGAACGCGCACAGCGAGGGTGACGAGGTCCGGATCCTCTTCAGTCTTGGTGGATGTGTTCGTCTGCGCTTGGATCGTCGAGGTTGGTCCGTTCCCGATGGTCACGCTCGTGGTCGTCGTTTCCGTGCCGACAGTTGTGACCTTGGCCTCGACCGCATCGGTGTCGGTGGGCTGACTGCCGACAGTGCTGGTTGGACCGGTGGAGGTGGCTGTGGTCGTGCCGTCACCCGTGGTGCCACCGGGGGTGCCAGCGGCAGCACCACCCGCGTCAGTCTGATCGGCGAAGGCGATTGCCCCTCCGCTACTGCAGACGAGGAGGCCGATCGAAAGCGCGCAGGCACCCGCTGCATTGCGCAGATGAGTGGTGACGATGATGACCTCCATTCAGCAAAACCGCATGCTGATTCCGCAGGACATTGTCGCACAGAGATGCCTACGTGAACTAGAAATCTGACGCCCCGAAAGTGGCCCCATCTCGGCGCATCGCGCCTGCGTACGGGCGCTGTAACACCGCCCGGCGTCGCGGTCGTCGAGCCTCGCCGTGCAATCCGAAATGACAGCTCACGCAACCCGGCCCCGCAACCAGCGGTTTTTCCGTTTGACCAGGCAATCGACAGCCGTCGAGATCACAGGTCGGTTCTTCGCCAGACGACGTACGAAAACGCTCGAATGCCAACGGCGTTGCGGACGAAATTTCGCAAATCGGCCACCTGCGGTTTCGGCAGGCAGCTGTCCATACGCCGAGGTGCGGCCGGCGATTCAAGATCGCTCGTGATTGCGATTGTGTCGGCGCCTTTCACGGGCCACGAATCGCGGCCGGCGAGCAAACTCCTGCACTTGTCAGGTCGTCGCTTGGGCTAGACGATTGTGCGGTGCCGCGAACTTCACGCGTTCTCGTTCTCGGGTCAGGGTTCGCCGGGCTGTGGGCCGCCCTCGGAGCGGCGCGACGACTCGACAAGCTCGGCGCTTCGCAGGGAGCGGTCGACATCACGGTCGTCACGTCGCAGCCATTTCACGACATCCGGGTCCGCAACTACGAGGCCGATCTCAGCGCATGCCGAATCCCGTTGCAGGACTTGCTCGATCCGGTCGGCATCGGTTACATCACCGCCGAGGTGACCGGAATCGACCCGGCCGAGGCGACCGTGAGTACCGCAGATGGCACGACGTTGAGCTATGACCGCCTCGTGTTCGCGCTTGGCAGCAGAGTCGCCAAGCCCGGTCTGCCCGGCCTGGTCGAGTTCGGCTACGACGTCGACACCTATGACGGCGCGATGAGGCTGCAGGCGCACATCCGTGGTCTCACCGACCGCGCGCCGGACCCTGCGAGCGCCACCGCGGTTGTCGTCGGGGCCGGACTCACAGGTATCGAGACCGCCAGTGAGTTGCCCCGGATGCTCTCGCATGCGCTGGGTCCCGAGGCCACACCCCGGGTGATCCTCGTCGATCACAACCCGCATGTCGGGTCGGATATGGGAGAGTCGGCTCGCCCGGTGATCGAGGACGCGTTGGCCGCCAACCACGTCGACACCTTGACGCGGGTCGGCGTCACCGCCGTGGACGAGCGGAGTGTCACCCTGTCGTCCGGGGAGGTGGTCCCCGCGGCGACGGTCGTGTGGTGCGCGGGCATGCGCGCCAATCCGTTGACGGCGCAATTCGGGGTGGAATGCGATCGGCTGGGGCGGCTTCCGGTCGACGACTACCTGAGGGTTAGGGGTGTCGAGGGGGTGTTCGCGGCAGGCGACGTGGCCGCGGCGCGCATGGACGACGACCACATGTCGGTGATGTCGTGTCAGCACGGACGGCCGATGGGACGATACGCAGGTTACAACGTGATCGGAGATCTGCTCGGTGCGCCGATGCTGTCGCTTCGAATCCCTTGGTACGTAACCGTTCTCGATCTCGGACCGGCGGGCGCGGTGTACACCGAAGGCTGGGATCGCAAAGTTGTCAGCACCGGCGCGGAAGCCAAGGCGACCAAGCAGGAGATCAACGGTGAACGCATCTACCCCCCGCTCACCGGCGACCGCACCGCACTCCTCGCCGCGGCCGCGCCGGCGTTGCAAGCGGCTCCCACCTACGGCGATTGACGTCCGCTACTTGCCGTTGCGTTCGCGATGCTTGCACCCCGGCCAGCAGCACGGTCTGCGCTGCCCCTCTTCGAGTTCCTCCTGGGTGCGACGAATGCGGCGGTCCCGGGTCTTCTCCTGCTTCGCGTCCTCGACCCAGCAGATGAACTCGTTGCGCGCCAACGGCGTGATGTCCTTCCAAGCCGCCAGCGCCGTGTCGTTGGCGATAAGCGCCTGGCGCAGATCGGAGGGCAGCTTGTGCACCACCCCGCCGGGCACCCGCTGGCTACTCATGTCGCCACGATATCGAAGATCACGCTGAGACAGTGTGATCGCGCCAGTACAGTTCTGACGAGTCTTGTCAGGCAGCAGTGCCAGCGCGCGTACCGGCGCGGCACCTACGGCCGTGAACGAAAGGAGAACACCGTGAAGAAATCTGCTGTGGCCCTTGGGATTTCCATGGCTCTGCTGTCCGGCTGCTCGTACGCCAGCGTCGGAGCCGGCGAGCAGGCCGTCGTCGTCGACGGTTACTGGATGATCCCCACCGACCCGGTGGTGAAGGGGTGCATCGAACCAGAGAACTCACAGAACGAGATCACGAACCACGTCTACCGGTATCCGGCTCGGCAAATCTCCTGGGATGCCACGGGCGATCCCGGTTCTGAGCGCGGCCCCTATGTCGTCGTGTCCAACGCCAAGGCGCCCGCGGACATGAATGTTCCTGTGGTGGTGACGTTCGATCTGACGACGGATTGCGAGAAGCTCAAGCAGTTCCATCGCGACTTCGGAACCAAGTACAACGGCTGGCTCAACGACGACGGCACGGTCAGCGACGGCTGGGTCGAACTGTTGAACTACGTGATCGGACAACCGTTGCAGGACACGCTCAACGGTGTGGCGCAGAAGTACACGTGGCAGCAGATCTGGAACGACGAGCAGGCGCGCACCGAGTTCCGCAATGCGCTGCTGCAGTCGCTGCCCAACGCCAGTAAGGCCCGCACCAACGGGGTCGACTTTTTCACCAACTTTCAGGTGACGGTGCTCAAGCCGACGCCCGTCAACCCCGAATTGAAGGCGGCGATCGAACGCGAGCAGGCCGCGATCCAGAATGCGCAGGCGACGCAGGCGCAGGGTGTGGCCGAGGCCAACGCGAAGAAGGCCAAGGCGGAAGCTGACCTGGCCGCCGCCGTGGCCGAGACGAAGGTGGCCGAGCAGGAGGCGCTGAAGCGCGCTGCAGAGGTCAAGGGATACCCGTCGGTCGAGGACTACCTGCGGGCCGAGGCCATCAAGCAGGGCCTCAACCCCTACCAGCCGACCTACGTCGTTCCCCAGGCAGGCTGACGCCGCGCGTCGCGGAGCGAAATCGCCTCACCGAGTGCCTATCCTCGGCGCATGGTCGACGCAGTGGATCGCGGACCGGTGTTCGACGGTCTGAACCTCGGCCGGCCTGCGACCGGCGCCCTGATGGACGCGGGTTACCGCACGGTGGCGGATCTGCCTGCGGATCTCGACGGCCTCCTGGCCCTCCACGGCGTCGGACCGAAGGCTGTGCGTCTGCTCCGCCAGGCACGGGCGAGCTGAAATGGGCGACTCGAACGAAATCATCAAGGACGTCGTGGTGATCCACACCGATGGTGGGTGCCGGCCCAACCCGGGCCCCGGCGGCTGGGGGGCGGTGCTGCGCCACCGTCAGCACGTCCGGGAGATGTGTGGCGGTGAGCCCGGCGTCACGAGCAACAACCGGATGGAACTGACCGCGCCGATCATGGCGCTGGAGGCACTCACCCGACCCGTGGTGGTGCACCTCTACACCGACAGCACCTACGTCCGAAACGGCATCACCAAATGGGTCCTCGGCTGGGAGCGGAACGGCTGGATGACCGCGGCGAAGCAGCCGGTGAAGAACGTCGATCTCTGGCAACGGCTGCAGACAGCGTGCGCGCGGCACCGCGTCGAGTGGTTCTGGGTGAAGGGGCATGCCGGTATCGCCGACAACGAACTGGCCGACCAGCTGGCCGCTCGGGGGATGCACGAGGCGATGACCCGGAGCGTGGTCTGCTAATTTCCTCGCGTGATGTCCTCAGCTGCCAACGCAGCCGCGCGGTTCTTCGTCCTGGTGGTTGCCACCGTGGCCGGCATCGGTCTTCTCGCTGATCCGGTCAGTCAGACCCCGTCGGTGCGGCTGGCCAGCGACGCGAACCCATTGGTCGGGGCGCCGTTCTACGTGAACCCGAACTCGGCGGCGATGCGCGCGGCGAACGCGGCCGAACCCCCGAACCCACAGCTGAGAGCCGTCGCCGACACGCCACAGGCGTACTGGCTCGTTCCGGGCTCGTCGGCATCGACGGTCGCGAAGTACACCGGTGACGCGGCGGCTGCCGGCGCCATCCCGGTGTTCGCGATTTACGGAATCCCGCACCGCGACTGCGGCAGCTTCGCTGCCGGCGGCATGGCGTCGGGCGATGCGTACCGCGGGTGGATCGACGGGATCGCAGCCCAGATCGGCGGGGCGCGGGCGGCGATCGTCCTCGAACCCGATGCGCTCGCGATGGCCGACTGCCTGTCGGACGATCAGCGCCAGGAACGCTACGACTTGATTCGGTATGCGGTCGACTCACTGACGCGCAATCCGGCCGCGGCCGTGTACGTCGACGCGGGCCACTTACGTTGGCACAGCCCGGAAGAGATGGCGTCGCGGCTCGGCCAAGCCGGTGTCGAACGCGCCCGTGGCTTCAGCCTGAACGTCGCGAACTTCTTCACCACCGAGGAGGAAATCGGTTACGGCGAAGCCATTTCAGCCCTCACCGGAGGCAAGAATTACGTCATCGACACGTCGCGCAACGGAAACGGAGCGGCTCCGGACTCGCCGCTGCACTGGTGCAACCCCAGCGGCCGGGCTCTCGGTGTGCCGCCCACCACGGCTACTGCCGGTCCGCACGCCGACGCCTACCTGTGGATCAAGCGTCCCGGGGAATCCGACGGCAGCTGCGACAAGGGCGATCCGCCTGCGGGCACCTTCGTGAACTCGTACGTCATCGAGCTCGCCAGTAACGCAGGTCGTTAGGTCGGGGTCACGCGCGGGCGTTGCGCTGGCCCGCGGCCTCTTGCCACGCGCGATGAATCGGGCAGTCGTCGAACCAACATGACGGTCCGCGACGTGACTCCGCGCCGGACCCGACGGTGACCACCCGGAAGTACGTCGGGTGCCCGCGGTCGCATTGGTCGCCTGTGTAGTCGTTCCGCCTCGCCACGTCCACCTCCTCAGCACTGCGCCAGCTTGTTTCGGGCTGCGCAGTCACACGCAATACCCGGCGCGGGGGCGGACAAACATTCGTCGCGATCACTGCGACGCGGGTGTCGTTTCGGCTGCGGTGTCGGGCGTACTGGAGACGAGTAACCATACGAGAGTGGCCAAGCCGGTGAAGATGGCCTGCACCGCGAACAGGAAGGCCACGTACTCGTGCCAGGTGGACAGCACGTCATCGCACCCTTGGCCGTCCCAGGGCAGCGTCGACAGCGACCCGACGAGGCCGACGGCCAACACCGTCACCGTGGCCGCGGTCGCCGCGCGCGGGCCGGCCTCGGTCAGCGTCCGGCGGAAGTAGTTGAACTCGATACCGAGGGTCAGTAAGAGCACCGGCAGGACACCGACGATCTGCTGGAAGAACACCGGACTGATCGCGCCCTCGCACAGCTGAGACAGCACCGCCATCTGTTGCGAGACATCCATTTCGGCGACGAGTTCTTCGGTCGCGGCATCGAGTGTTCGCATGGTGTCGACGTTGAAATAGTCGACGTACGCGCTCGCGGCGAGGTAGCAGAGGTAGGTACCCAGCACCAACGGGACGATCGCGCGGACCCGCTGCCAATCCGTGGGCATGGCCACCCGACGTGCCGTGCTGAACAGCGTGAGCGGATCGGAGTTCAGAGAGGCCACCGTCGTCCAGCCCATGGCAACGGCGTACAGGGTCGCTGTCACCACGTCCACCTGGATCGAATGCAACGGGAAAAGGCGAAACACGTCGACGCCCAGGAGCACGACGACGCCGGTCCACCACCAGCCCCAGAGCCGCGACCCGTCGCCGTCGCCTCTGGCGATGACGCGCTTCATCAGGCCCACCGAACCCAACACCGCGGCATCGACGGCGATCACCGCGACCCGCCACCCCGTCTGCCCACCACCGCCGACGACGGGAAACAGCCCCGACACGACCTGCTCGCTGTAGGAGAACGCGAACAACATGAGGAAGACGACCCCGAACACCGCGCGGTCGCCCCGCTGGCGCATGGCGAGCTCAGACACGATTGGCCTCCGACGGGATGCGTTGATCGGGAGCGCTGACCACGAGGAGCCACAGCAGCGTCGCCAATCCCGTAGCGATGCCCTGAACCGCGATGACAAAAGTCAGATACTCGTGCCAGTACCCGAGCACGCCGCCACAGCCACTGCCCGCCCACGGCAGCGTCGACACAGCCAACAGCAGCCCAATCGCCATCACGGCCACCGTCGCCGCCGCGGCTGCGCGCTGGGCGGGCTCGTCGAGTGCGCGCCGGAAGAAGTTGAACTCCACGCCAATGGTGAGCAATAGCAGCGGGATGACGGCGACGACCTGCTGGAAGAACGCGGGACTGACGGCGCCCTCACACAGAGTGGCGAACGCTCCAAGCTGCTCGGCCAACGGCATGGCGGCGACTTCGGCCTGCATCTCCGCGTCCAGGACACGCACCGTGTCCAGGTCGAAGAAGTCGTCGAATGCCGTGGCGGCGACATAGCCGGCGATGGTGCCGAGGACGAGCGGAACGACGGCGCGTACGCGCGCCCAATCCGTCGGTGCCGCGGCACGTCTCGTCGCGCTGAACAGTGTGAGTGGATCTCCGTTGAGCGCCACCATCATGAGCAGTCCCATGAGGATCGCCAACACCACCGAAGACGCCAGGTCGATCCACAGCGGGTGTTCCTCGGGCACCAGAACCAATAACACGTCGATACACACGACGGCGGAAACCCCGATCCACCACCACCGCCACAAACGCGGCGAGTCGCCTTCCGCCCGCGCGATGGAACCCTTCAACACACCGACGAGGCTCAGCACCGCCACATCGAATCCGACCAATCCCACCAGCCATGCCACGGCCTCGTCGCGGCCGGCCGCCTCCAGAATCGCGAAGACGTAGTCCTCGCTGTAGGAGAAGCCGAACAACAGCAGAAAGACGACCGCCATCACCGCGCGATCGCGTCGATGCCGCGTCAGGACGTCGAAGTGTTCGTCGCCGGGTTCAGCGTCCGGTTCGGCGTCCAACCGCACCACCCACCAATCGCCTTCGGGGAGGGCGGAGACGACCTCCGGTCCAACTCACGCTAGTCCCATCAGTACGCTCTCCCTTGGCTTTAGACGTAATGGCAGACATCGCTGACCAAGCGGTGACTCGATTGGTGATGTGGACGCCAGCCCGGATGGCAGCGGTGGACCGACCGCATGAAGGCGATCTGCGGTTCCTGTGCGCGCATTCCACGGGCAAGTTCTGCACGGAGTGCGGAACGCGACTGCTGCCCGTTACCGCGTCGGCCGAGTACAAGCAGGTCACCGTGCTCTTCGCTGATGTGGTGCGTTCGATGGGCCTCGCGTCCGCGTTGGACATAGATCGTCTGTGTGAGGTCATGACTGCACTGCTGGAACGTTCGGCGGACGTGGCACGCCGGTACGGCGGCGACATCGTAGAGTACGCGGCGACGGCTTGGGGGTCATCTTCGGCGCGCCGGTTGCGCTGGAAGACCGCGCCTTTCGTGCGTGTCTTGCCGCCCTGGCGATCCAGGAAGAAGCCAGCGAGCTTGCCGCAGAGGTTCAGCGCCGCGACGGCGTGACGTTGCAGCTGCGCGTCGGCCTGAACTCAGTTGGGGTGATTGCGGGCGAAATCGGTTCGGGAACAACAAGATACGCCGCGACAGGTGAGACCGTGGGGTTCGCGCGCAGGATGGAGTCGGCGGCGCGCAGGCGCATCTACTTCCTCATCCCGGCCACCGACATCTGGGCTGCCCGGGAAATGGCCTGGCATAACCCGGGATGCCGCTACTGCGGCGATGCGCCAAGCTGTCGACCAGATGCGCCAGGGGTACCTCTTCTATCGCGTATGGGGCACCGGTGTTCTCGCGGAGACCCTGCTGGAGCGTGGAGCCAAGTGATCTGGCCGAAGCGCGCCAGTTGATCGACTGGTTGGCGAACCTGGCGGCCGACGGCGGTTCGGTGATGCTGGACCTCATGATGCTTCGGCGACGCGCGCTGATGGCCCGCTCAGACGGCGCATGTCGCGTGGGCTGCGGCGTTAAGGGACGTGTCCTAAATCACGGTCACGAACTCGCTGCGGGTGGTGTCTTAACTGGTAGAGGCCGTCGGCGATGATGCCCCGGCCCCAACCGGAGGTTCACCCATGGAAGCCAACAATGACCGCGGCATGCCGCCGACAGCGACGGGGATCCGCGTAATCGTGTTGCTGCTCGTATCGATTTGCCTCAGCACCGCAATCGGATTGGCGATGCTGATCACGGCGCTCGCACCTGCATCGGTGGCCGCCCCGCCGCTCAATCAGTTCGCACCGTGCGGTATCGCCGCTGTTTCGCCCCAGAGTCTCACGTCCGGTGCCGACTGCCCAGTCGCGATCTCGTCATCGACGTGCTGCATACGGTGGCCCATCGGATAACGGACGTCAGTGAATTCGAGCGCTGCCGCCGAGGCCGATTTCGAGGACGCTACCGGTCACGACACCCGGATCCGTGACCAGATAGAGCAACGCACGGCTCACGTCCTCCGGTTCAATCCAGGGCTGCGGTATCGGATTCGCCCTCATCATCCGTTGGACCAATTCGTCGGGCACACCATCGACACCGACGGGCTGCACCATCGGCGTGTGAACCGTGGTGGGGCACATCACGTTCACGGTGATGCCCTCCTTGGCGACTTCTAACGCCAGAGACTTCGCGAGACCGATGATTCCCCATTTGGTGGCGTTGTACGGCGCCAATTCGGGGATGCCCATTCGACCACCCATCGACGAGGTCACCACGATCCGCCCGAAATGCTGCCGCCGCATCACCGGAACGGCGGCCCGCAGGGTGTGAAACACGCCCGTCAGATTGGTGTCCACGAGCTGCTGCCAGATCTCGTCGGTCACGTCTTCCAGCGGTCCGGTGCTCACGACGCCGGCATTGGCCACGACAATGTCGAGACTTCCCAAGCTGCTGACGGTTTCCTCGATGGCGGCGCTCACTGCGACGGGATCGCGCACGTCCATGGCGATCGGAAGACACACGGACTCGAGCTCCTCGACCAGTTCGGCCGTCTCGCGAAGGTCGTCTTCGGTGGCGAGTGGGTAGGTCAGGTTCATCGGACGGGGCGCGTCGGCGACGACGATTTTCGCCCCTTCGGCGGCCAGCGCCAACGCATGCGCGCGCCCCTGCCCACGCGCGCCGCCGGTGATGAATGCGACCCGGCCGTCCAACACACCCATACCGTCAGCTCGCCGTCTCGTTGACCCGGTCGGTGAAAACCGGTTGCTCCCCAGACATCCCGTCCATCACGGCGGCGAGATGATTGGGCTTTCCAATGAATCCACGACCTCTGTTTTCGCTCACACGTCGCAACTTACCCGGCGTCGCACTGGCGACTGTTCGGCGATGACACCGATCCGCGTCGCGCGTCGGGCAGATGTCGCTCTAGTGAAGACCTTGTGCTCGAAGGTCAGCGAGCATGGCCGTAATCGTCGCGAGGATCTCGGCATCTGGGCTGTGGAAGCGCCTTCCCAGCCGCTGGACACCAGCGTCTATGCGCTGGAGAAGCGAACGATAGGCGTCACCGGCGGCCTCGGCGTAGCCGGCGGCGGCCTCGGCCTGAGATTGATCGGAGTACCGCGTGGCTAGCGTGGCCAATTCGTGGGTTAGATCCTTGGCCTGCTCTTGCACCTTCCCCGTCAGATTGCGCGTGAAGTCGAGATCGGGCACGAACGGCGACTCGACGTCCTCAACCAGTACCACCTCCAGCACATGACAAATCTGGTAGAGCATGTCGATCGTGGTTTCGACGAACCAGATCTGGGCACGTAGCTCCGGCGGCGGAACGGGAATCGTCAACAGGTGAGTCGACACTTCCCCTCGCGCCCATCGCTCCATATTCAGGGCGTGGGCCTCCCAGCGAGCGATTTCCGCATCTGCGGCTTCTCGCGCGGCGGCGATCTCGGCCTCGGCGGCCTCCCGCGCCGCGGCCACATCGCCACTCGCCTGCCCACGCGCCGCCGCCACCTCAGCGGCAGTGTCTGAGCGCAACTTTTCCAACTCGCAGCGCACCCGCTGCACGGCTTCCTCGCCGGTCGCCCGCTCGGTCGTCCGCTCGGTGCTCCGCTCGACGGCACGCGCCTCCGCGGCCCGAACCCTCTCTTCGGCCGCCGCCACCTCAGCCGCCGCACCAGCTTTCACCCGTTCGATCTCGGCCTGAAGTTGCTGTACCGCCTGCTCCCCGGCTGCGCGCTCGGTCGTCCGCTCGGTGCTCCGCTCAAGGGCACGCGCCTCCGCGGCCCGAACCCTCTCTTCGGCCGCCGCCACCTCAGCCGCCGCACCAGCTTTCACCCGCTCGATCTCGGCCCGCAGTTGCTGCACCGCCTCTTGATCGGCCGCCCGTTCGGCCCTTCTTTCCGTGTCCCTGCGCTCGGCCTCGGCCTCCACCGCGCGGACCCGCTCAGCAGCCGCCGTGGCAACGCGTGCCGATTCTTCGGCTTCGGCGCGCGCCAGCGAGGCCGCCGCCTCAGCGTCGAGCCGACCCTGATGCGCCACGCGCGCCTGCTCCTCGGCCGCCCGGCGCAGATGGTCGGCCTCGAGGACTTGCATCGCCAGTGACCGGCGTGGCACCGGTGGCCCATTGCGTTCGCGGTGTTGGGCGAGTTCGCGCTCACTCATCCCCGCCAATGCGACGGATTCAGCCCGTGGTTGTAACCCCAACCGCTGTGCGGCGGCGACCGACTCCGCCGCCGCGCGTCGTGTCAGCGTCGCCCATCTGTCGACGTCGAGGTCCTCGATGTGTTGACGAGTCGTCGTCATCGGCGACGCCGCCCTCCGCTGCTCTCCGCCACCGGGGCGGAAGGTGTTGCGGTGGAAGACTTTTCAGCCGCGACCATCGGTGTCGACGTGCTCGGTTCGCGGTGCGGCGATACAGGTGTGGCGCGGCGTGTCTCATCGGACGGGCGCGTGGTCGTTGCCCCCGCGATGTTGGAAACCGGACCGGCCTGTTGTGCCAGAACCAACAAGAGCTGCTCGTGGTACACCGCCACAGCCCTGGCGAGCGTCTCATCGCCGAGTCGCTCGGCATCACGAAGCAACCCACTCAACAACTCCAGGGTCACCGCGGGCCCAAGCCCCAGAGTGGCCCCCTCGCTCGCGGCAGGCTCGATCCCGGCGGTGTCGACCACCCACTGCCAGCGCTCCCACGCCAGTGCGTTCTCCGCATCGTGACGGGCCTGTTCCTGACGGCTCTCGTCTCGATCACGCTGCTGCTCGAACCGCTGACGGGCGCGTCTCGACGCGTAAAGCACCGCGCACGCCGCGATCACCGCGGCCAACAGTGCCGCTAGGCCGGCAAAGCCAGGCGACACGACGAAATCCCGCGCGGGAAGGTCTCCGATGCCTACCAGGGGTACATGCTCCACCCAGTCAGTCTCGCACTACGGCAACCCCGGCAACGACGGAAATTCGGAGCTCCGGTCGCTGCGCTGCTCGAGGGAGGCTTTGCTGATCGCGTTTAGTCGCCGCAGGAAGGGGCATGGCTTCACCACCAGCCACGGCCGATCCCCACGCCAGGCGATGGCCGACTGAACAACACTTGAAGAAACGAATATTGTGCTTGCAGGCACGCCACCATGCAGGCCGAGAACCGGAGCCACGAGTTGAACATCCGAAGACTTCTGCTTCTTGCAGCCACTTGTCTCACCGCGACACTCGTATTCGCACCGAGTGCACCAGCTGAGCCACGGCCGACCATCCGTGGAGCCGACGCCGCAATCGCCAAGGCCGAAAGCCTCCTCGGGACAGACCAATTCGGTATCTACGGATGTGAAGCTCTGGTGGCCTACGCATTCGGCGTGCCGCAGGAGCAATACGGTTGGGACGGCGCCGCCGAGACCATGTACCAAACACTGCTCGAGCAGGGAAAGATTCACACCGACAAGAACCCCCCGCGTGGGGCACTTGTTTTCAGCCGAGGATTCGTCGGTGCGCATATCGACATCTCCCGCGGGGATGGCACCTACGTATCCGGCGGTGTGCAGGGCCTATCCCCGGGATACGGCGACGGGAGCAACATCCAAATCCTGCCCAGTCCGAGCGTCGGGGACGAGAACTACACCTACCGCGGCTGGAGTCTGGGCTTTCCGGAGTCCGAGCCGCAATAGCGCGACTCATCACAGAAGTGGAGCTAAGGGGATTCGAACCCCTGACCCCCACACTGCCAGTGTGAAACTGGATGTGCTGGCTGGTATCTCAGGGTCCACGCCGTGGGGATCAGTCCACGTCGCCGCGCTGGGTCGGTGGAGATCTGTTTAGTGCGTGTTTGCCCGTAGTCGCACGTCTTAGGACACGGCTAGGACACACCGAACGAGTGTTCGTCCGCCGCAGGTGTCACTGGCGCACGCGACAATCAGAAACATGGCCCCGACCAACGCAGCCGCCCAGACGCCTCTGGTGATCCCCTCGGACGGTCCGCACTCGAAGTTCGTCCGCTACGCGCGCGCCGTCGCCAAGGAGCATCCGCAGCTGTTCCCGATCACGCCCGCGACACGGCCTCTGGTCGTCGGGCTCGACCTACGCACGCTCGGCCCGCAGCCAGCGGTGAGTTCTCTGCAGGGCTGAAGCTGGCCGCCACGATCCATTTCAGCAGCCGAGTTCGACCACGGCCGCGATGATGAGGTCGACGGCTGAGGGCACTGACATGTTCAGGTCTTCGACGACCATGGGGATGGCATCGGATGAGGAGTGTCCGCTGCGAATGAGCTGGCAGACTTTTTGACCTTCGGTCAGTATCTGGGTGCGGGTCAGGAACGCCATCTTTGGCTCGATCCGCTTCAGGTAGCTGTCCTGATCTGCGTCGGCTGTCGGAGCGGTCGTGATCGCGGCGCCGATCAGTAAGGCGAGAGTGGCAAAGACCCTTGTCATGGGTGTGCTTCCGCTGGATTCGAAGGGAGGACTGGTTGTTGTCGTGTGGGTCGCTGGGGCCACCAGCTGGCTTCGCGTAGGAGTGTGGCGATGGCGGGGACGGTGAGTGTGCGTACGAGGAAGGTGTCGAGTAGTAGTCCGGCGCCGATGATGAGGCCGGCTTGGATCATGATGGCGACGGAGCCGACCATGAGGCCGAACATGCTGGCGGCGAAGATCAGACCTGCTGAGGTGATGACGGCGCCGGTGCTTGCGACGGTGCGCAGGACGCCGACACGGATGTTGCGGCCGGATTCTTCGCGCAGGCGTGAGACGAGCAGCATGTTGTAGTCGGCGCCAACGGCGACGAGGATGATGAACGCCAATAGTGGTACAGGCCAGGCGATTTCCTGGCCGAATCCCCATTGGAAGACCAGGACGCCAATGCCGAGGGAGGCCAGGTAGTTGAGCAGGACTGTGCCTAGCAGGTAGATCGGTGCCAGGAGTGCGCGCAGCAGCAGGACCAGGATGAGTCCGACGATGAGGGTGGTGGCGATGGCCAGTTGTGCGAAGTCTGCCCAGAGGAGTCGTTGGATGTCGGAGTTGACGGCGGGGAAGCCGGCCACGGAGACAGTGGCTTGAGCCAGTGAGGTGTTGGGTCGTGCGGTGTTGGCGGTGTGGGTGATTTGGTTGGCGAGGTCCATGGCTTCGACGCTGTAGGGGTCGTAGCTGGTTTCGATCATGAAGCGCGCGGTCTTGCCGTCGGGTGAGAGGAATTGTTTGGCGACGTCGGTGAACTGCCTGTTCTCGAAGGTGTTGGTGGGCAGGTAGAACCCGCTCGATGAGTCGGAGTCGGTGGCGGCGCGTGCGGAGTTTTGCAGTTGGGTGGCGATTTGGCTCATGCCGGAGAGCATTTCGATGTTGCTGTCGGCCAGGGTGCGCACGCCGGTGGCGAGGGCTTGGGCGCCGGAGGCGAGTTGGCCGATTCCGTCTTGGAGGCGGCCGAGGTTTGCGGCTAGGTCGTCGGGGTTGCCGAGGGCGCCGAACGCCTTGTCCAGGGTGGCGACCGCGTTTTGGACGTTAATGAGGGTGCCGGTGATGGTGGCGTTGGTGGCGGGGTTGTAGCGGTCGCCGAGGGTGGCGATCTGGTCGAAGAATCCGCCGTTACGCAGGGTGGTCAGGATCTGTACTTGGTCGCGGATCTGGGCGCATTGTGGTGTGGTCGCGCACCATGGCGAGGTGTTGAGGGCGCCGACGAGCGGGTCGATCATGGTGATCGCGTTCGCTGCTTGCTCGGCCAGAGGTCGCAGGCCGGGGCCGGCTTGGACGGCTTGATCGGCAGCAGGGGCGGTGGCCGAAAGTTGTTGCAATAGTGGACGGAACTGGTTGACCTGGGTGCCGGCGGATTGGGCTTGGGTGAGAATTCCGGCGAGGGGGGTCAAGGCGGTGCGCACGGTGGTGTCGAGTTGGGCCAGCCCGCCGGCGAGTTGATCGGCGCCGTCGGTGAGTTTGGCGAGGTCGCCTTTGCGGGCGTTGCCCTCTGCGACTGCGCCGGCCATTTTGTCTCCGATCTGGCCGTTCTGCCAGGCCAGTTCCGCTTGGTCGAGGCGCTCCCCGGTTGGGCGGGTGACTCCGGAAACCTTGGTGACACCGCTCACTTGGGAGACGCGGGAGGCCATTTCGTCGAGGTCGGCGAGCCCTTTGCCGGTGCGCATGTCGGTGGCGTTTTCGACGACGAGGAATTGGGTGATGACGACGTCTTTGCGGAAGTGTCGGTCCAGCAGCTGGTAGCCCTGGTTGCTTGCGGTGGTGGCTGGTTGTCCTTTGCGGTCGTCGTAGCTGATTTTGATGGTTGCAGCGACCGCGGACAGTGCGAGCAGGATGACGAGGCTGACGATCAGCAGCGGCACGGGGCGACGAACCACGGCAACGGCGACGCTGTTCCAGTAACGCCGGGTGCGATCGGATTTGGGTTCCCCGATGCCGCGTTTGGCGGCGATCGCCAGCACTGGCGGGAGCAGGGTGACGGTGGCCAGGAAGCCGAAGAGGACTGCGATGGCGCACGCCGGGCCGAGGGCGGCGAAGACGCTCAGTCGGGCAAAGACCATGGCCAGGAAGGCGAAAGCAACGGTGGCGGCGGAGGCGAGGATGACGCGTCCGATGCTGGCGGTGGCGTGGATGATGGCCTGTTCGGCGGGTACCTGCGCGCGACGCTGTTCGTGGTAGCGGCTGATTAAGAAGACGGTGTAGTCGGTGCCAGCGCCGAGCAGGATCGCGGTCATGAATGCGACGGTGAATTGGGAGACGGGCATACCCATCTCCCCTAGCACGGAGAGCACCCCGCGTCCGACGGCCAGGCTCAGCCCGATCACCAGCAGCGGAAGCAGTGCGGTGAACACCGACCGGTAGACGATCAGCAGGATCAGGGCGATGATGCCGACGGTAGCGATCGAGATCAGCAACAGATCGTGCTCGGCGGAGGCGATCATATCGCTGAACGTCGCTGGCGGTCCGGTCACCTGCGCGGTGACCGTTGACCCGGCGAATACTTCTGCGGCGATGCTGCGAACCGCCTTCACCGACTCGGCGGCTGTGGGGTCTCCCAGAGTGCCGGTCACCCCGACCGGCAGGTACCAGGCGTTGCGGTCGGGACTGAGGGCCTGCGCTTCGGTGACCGGATCGGCCAGCAGGTCTTGGACCAGTAGAACGTGGTCACTTTCGGCCTGCAACCGGGCGACGAGTTCGTCGTAGCGATGCCGCGCCGCCGGAGTCAGACCGTTGGGGTCTTCCATGGCCACGAACAGCAGCGTTTTCGACCCTTCTTCACCAAACGCGGTGCTCATGCGCTCCACCGTCTGCAGTGACGGCGCATCGCGGGGAATGAGATCCACCGACTGCTGTCGCACCACGGTTTCCAATTGCGGAAACAGCAACGCCAACACCACGGCTGTGCCCAGCCAGGCCCCGATGACCAGGGCTTTGTGCCGGAGGGTGAACCGAGCTAGCGCTGCCAGCCGGGCGCTGTACTCGCGATTGTCCGCCGGGTCACACGAGTCAGCACCGCGGCGCTGAGTTTGCGAGGCCGGGCCGGGGGAATCAGTCATGCCATCGGTCACCGAACCTCCATGAATCAACGATACTATCGGTATCGCTACGCTACATCATGTAGCACAAAGGTCGGCAATTGGTTGCATCGACGCCGGCCTGCCCGCAAGGCCTACTGCGGGTTGACGATGTTGGCGTTGTCGTCCTCGGGCACGTCGTGGCGCACCACGCGCACCCGACCGCGGGGGAGGCACGCCATGTAACCGTGACGTTTGCCGTACAGCTCCCACGCGGTCTCCTCGATGTCGGGATCGACGTCGATGCGGTGTCCACGTGAAAAGCTCAGGTGTAGTCCGCCCTCGTCGTCGGACCAGGCCCGGGTGCACACCGCGCCAGCCAAATTCAGCAAGGGACGTTCGTACACAGAGATTCGCAAGGGGTCGATGAGGACGGCCTCGACGGGAAATCGGTCGACAGCGGGCAGGGTCAGCATCAGGGGGCGCGAGATGACGATTTCGTTGTAGTCATCGAGGTCCAGAACGAGACCGTCACGTACAGAGACGCGTTGTACGACACAGTCTTCGATCCATTGGGTGTACATGGCGATCTCCTTCGACGCATCGGTGAGCCGTACCTGAATAGTACTACCGATGGTATCGCTGCGATACCAATAGTATCGTTACGATGCGGTGCCGTCCGCATTCGCGTGGTGGACGACTCGTCGAGTGGCCCGATCGATGCGGCCGCGGGTTTCGGCCGCTGACAAGCGGTCGCCGATGAAGGCCACCAGGTTGGCCAGCCAAATGTCGGCGATGATTCCGGCGACGCGCAGATCGGCTGGGGCGGGCTCACCGCCTGTAAGGGTGCGGGCCAGCAGGGTTTCGATCGCCGCGGCCGCGCGGTCGAGTTCTGCGGCTGCGCGGGTGTCCGCCATGACGAAGGCCCGTGTCATGGCGTCGGTCAACAGCGGGTCACGCTGCCAGCGGCCGTGCAGGTGCTCGGTGAGCCGGTCCAGTCGCTCCTGCGGCGTGGAGGCACCAGTGGCCCAGTCACCGGCTGTATCGAGGCGCTGAAACTCTCGGATCAGCGCCGCCACCAGCAGGTGGGTTTTGGCCGGAAAATAGCGGTAGAGCGTGCCCACGGCGATACCGGCCCGCTCTGCAACTGTCCGCATATGGACCGCGTCGTAGCCGCCGGAGGCAGCAACAGTGAGCGCGGCATCCATAATCGCTTCGCGGCGACGTGCTGAGGCGCGTGAACGCAGCCCGCCAGCTGTGTGGGCCTGGCCGGTAGCCGAACCCCCTTGAGCATGTTCAGGTTTGGCGCCAACCCGCGCACTGGCGACAGTCATGATGCTTGGTCGTCGTCGAGGCCGCCGCCGCGGCGAGAGAACTGCTCGAGACGCTCACCGAATCCACTGATATCGCCGTGAGCGGCAAAATGCGCGGTGTCGACCACGACGAACACCGCATTCGCGGTGAACCGAGTGACGCCTTCCTGGACCCCTGCCGCCGCGACATGCAGCGCCCGCCCCTCACGGGCCGTGATATGCGCGGTGATGCGGTGGGGCTGGTGCAGTGGCACCGGCTGCAGATACTCCACCGTCAGAGCGCGCGTCACCGCCGGTGTGCGGGCGATCCACAGCGTGAAGCCCAGCACGTCATCGCACGCCGCGGCCACCGCTCCACCATGGGCCAAGCCCGGCGCCCCGATGTGGCGCTCATCAAACGTCACATCCGCATACACCGAGTCGACGCTGCGATACACCTCCAACCCCAGCCCGTGCGGATTGTCCGGGCCGCACCCCATGCACGTCGGGGTGTGAGAAGGCAGCCGTTCCGGCGGCGCCGCGCTTTCTGACACTAGACCGCTCCCAGTACTATTGGTTTCGCTGCGATACTCTTAGTACCACAACTGCTAGACTGTCGTGCACGACATCGCCCGAAATTTCAATCGCCGAGGTGAACCTGTGAGCGACAGCAGCCAATCAGCGCTACCCCCCGATGACGACATCGACCCGAGAAGGATCCGGTCTCGTAACCGGCTATTGGATTCTGCCGCAACACTTCTCAGCACAGGAGGGGTCGAAGCTGTCACCATCGATGCGGTCACCAAAGCATCCAAGGTGGCCCGTACCACGCTGTATCGCCATTTCAAAAGCTCATCGCATCTGCTGGCTGCCACATTCGAGCGGCTACTGCCGCAGGTCACTGCCCCGCCGCCGACCAGTGGCTCGTTGCGTAAGCAGCTGATCGAGTTGCTCAGCCGCCAGGCCACCCTCTTTGACGACGCGCCACTACACGTCACCACGCTGGCCTGGCTCGCGCTGGGACCCACGGGAACCAACAGCGACACCGATGATCGGCACGCATCCGGCGCGCTGCGCACCCGTGTCATCGACCAGTACCGACAACCGTTCGATGCGCTACTGCAGAGTGCGCAGGCTCGAGCCGAACTCGACGACTTCGACGTCGAACTGGCGCTTTGCCAGCTTGTCGGGCCGCTGGCGTTCGCCCGAATGACCGGGCTGCGCAACATGACTCACGACGACTGCACACAGATCGTTGACGACTTCCTCGCCGCCCACCGCACCAGGGGCAGTGACCCTGCTACGGGGTCAAAGCCTGCGACGACACGACCCAAGACGGCGCCGAGTCGCAAAGTGGCTAGCTCGCCGGCCACATGATGGGCAGCGACAGGTATCCGCGAATCGGTCCCGAACGAAGACGCACGGCTGAGTCGACATCGACTGCCCAGTCCGGCAATCGTGACAGCAATGCGCCCAACGCAATTCGAGCCTCTAAACGGGCGAGCGCAGCTCCCAGACAGAAGTGGATACCCCGGCCGAAGGCCACCTGGTGTTCGGGCTTGCGGTCGATGTCGAACACGTCCGGGCGGGCGAACACCCGCTCGTCGCGATTGGCTGACCCGAACAGCAACAGCACCGAATCGCCCTGCGACATCGTGGCCCCGTGCAGTGTCACATCTGTGGTCAACACCCGCGAAAGTCCCTGCACCGGTGAGGCATAACGCAACAGCTCCTCGACCGCTTGCCCGATCAGTGTCGGGTCGGCGGCCAACCGGTGACGGCTCCGGGGGTGCCCGGCCAACACCACCGCGGCGTTGGCCAGCAGGTTGGTCGTCGTCTCATGACCAGCTATCAGCAGTAGCAAGCAGAACCCAAGCAACTCGTCGTCGCTGAGGCGCTGACCGTCGATCTCGGCAGCCACCAACGCCGACATCAAATCATCGCGCGGCGCCTTGCGCCGATCGGCAAGGAAATCCGCGAAATACGCATACACCGCGGCCGCGGCCGCCAACCCTTCGGCCACCTCGCCGCGAGCGGGATTGGACTGAATCAGCGTGCTCGACCACTGCCGAAACTGCTGACGATCCTCCCGCGGTATACCCAACAGGTCGGCGATCACCACGGCCGGCAGTATTCCGGCCAAGTCGGCAACGAAGTCCGAACGGCCTTCGCTGCCGCTGCTGGTGAGCCGCTCTACCAACGACGCCGCCAACTCATCGATGCCGGTTTCCAATGCCACTATCCGCCGAGGGGTGAATGCCTTGCTTACCAAGCCCCGCAGCTGATCGTGCCGCGGCGGGTCCATCGTGATCATCATCGGCAGGAACGACTCCAGGAACGGCGCGTCCGGCGGCGTCGGAAACACACCGTTGACCGACGAATATGTGTCGTGATCGAGCAGGGCAGGAATAACGTCCTCGTGGCGGCTGAGCACCCAGGTATTCGCAGTCTCGGCCCGGAACACCGGCGCATCGTCGCGTAATTGCTGATAGACGGGGTAGGGGTCGTCCTGGATGTTGGCATCGAACGGGTCGTAGTGAAGCTGCGCAGTCGTCATTCTCGCTCCCGCTGCCATGTAGAACGATGGTTTAGACTGCTAGTCTAATTGACAGGAGTGTCAATGCGTAAGGTTCCGCGGCAAATCGCCGACCGCCTGCCAGCGGCCGCGGCGCTGTTCGCCGAGCGCGGTCTTAACGACACCAAAATCGAAGACGTCGCCGCGATGACGGGTGTACCCAAGGCGACGCTGTACTACTACTTCGCCGGCAAGGAAGACATCCTGGCGTTCCTCCTCGAAGACCTCCTGCACGAGATTGCCAGCGAGGTCACCACTGCCGTGGAGGGCGGCGGTAGCGGTGCTGACCGGCTGCACCGTGTCATCGCGGCCCAGCTACGTGTGATGGCTCAGCGACCTGCCTCCTGTCGCGCGTTGATCGGCGAGCTTGGCCGGGCGGCACGGATGCCGGTCATCGCAGACAAAATCGGCACCGCCTATCTGGAACCCGTGGAAATGCTGCTGCTCGCCGGCGCTGCCGACTATTCGTTGGCCGCGGTGACCGACGCCAGGGCCGCAGCCACAGCCCTTTTCGGCGCCGTCACCATCACTGCTCTGACTTACCTCGTCACCGGCGAACCACTCGTCGAGGATCTGCTGACGCGCACCATCCATGACGTCGTGTTCAGCGGACTGCGCCCACGCTAATTGCCATCGCCGCCACATCCTCGGCCGAGGGTTGCTATCCGGTCCTCCCAGCGGGCCTGTCAACCAGTGTGCTAGACGGTCGGCGCCAAGTAGCGGTAGACGGTGGCGCGAGAGAGGCCCAAGATCTTCGCAATGTCGGTCGCGGTTATCCCCTTGTCAGGCAGGCGCTGCGCCTTGTCGCGCCCAGGTGGTGGATAAGTGTTGGGATCGGCGATTCGTGAACCGCGGGTCGGTCAATGGCATTGGTTGCCGTAAATCACCCCGCTAGTGTGGTGACAATCTACCGACGCAGAGCTTGCTGTCCGACGCTGCCGACACCGCTGCCATTGCCTACGCTGACAAACAGCTTAGCCAACAGTCGAGCGCAACCGCCGCGGTGTCCTAGCTTTGTCCTACTGTCGCCGAGTTGGCCTACCGACGCCATCCCGCGAGCGGGTCATAGCGGTAGGTGACGCGGCGCGCCCACGGGTCCACTCGGGGCGACGGTGGCGACGGCAGAGGGGTCACGTCGGGCTCGGCCACCTGCTCGACTTCGGCGACCGGCGGCGGCTCGATCTCGACGACGGTCAGCGGTTCGGGCTCGGCGTCCGATTCCGGCTCGGCGGCCAGCGGCTCGGGGTCCGGCCCGCCGATGTTCGACCATGACTCAGCGTCATCGTCGGCCACGGCCACCGCCTCGGTCAGCGCCGCCGGTTCGCGAGCGGCGATCACCGCGTGCCCCGCGCCGTCGGGCAGCGACAGCAACAGGTCATCAGTGCCGCCCATCGAGGCAATCGACTCGATCAGGCGCGCGGCCTCGTTCGCGAATCCGACGGTATCGGTGAGCGACGCGCCCACGGCAACCCGCGTCGGCGCATCGAGGCCGTACAGCTTGGCAAGGCTGTCCAGCGTGCGCAGGACGATTCGCGCCGCGTCGGTGTCCCCCGACGTCGCGGCGGGCCAGAACGCCGACAGCACGCCCTCTAGCCGCGCCAAGTGCACCGCCCGCAGTTCGTCTATTCCCTCGGCCTCGCGGCGAGCGAGCAAGCGGGACACCGCGTGTCGAGCGCCGCTCTCGTCGCTGTAGCCGAGCGCGTGAGCGATCTGGGCATAGGCCTGCCCCTGCACCCGTAGCTCGACGGCGCTCAGTGCCCGCTGCCGCTCGTGGGCGTCTGGCTTGTTCTGCGTCGGATCACTCACGGTTTGGGTTCCTCTCGTTGGGTCGGACAGGCTTGAGCGGACGGGCGGGTTAGTCACAGCACATGCGGGACGCGGGCACGGTTCGCCGCCGCCAGGCGCTCGTCGTCGGCGTCGCCGAGGGCGACGTAGTTACGGCCACGGACCTTGCACAACCACACCCGGCCCGTCAGCCACAGCGCGATCAACCGCTCGCCCTTGCGGTCGTGCGAACCGGTCAGGCGCGGCAAGATCGCGGCCCACGGCTGCAATTCCTCGCCGCGTTCGGCGAGCGCCGCAAACAGCGCGGCATCGATCTGGTCGTCGGTGGTCTCGGTGTTGGTCATCTCGGTTCCCCTCGGGTCGTCGGTGGAGGGCCGCAGCGGTATGCGCTACGGGTCGTGCTCGGGTGTCGCCGCCGCTCTCACGCCGAGGCTCGCGAGAAGGTGGGCCGGGGACGGTTAGGTCATCGCGGCCACCGCCCGAGGGGTTGGCACCCTTGGCACCGGGGGGTTGGCACCCGAAAGCCCTGGTCAAGTGGGGCTTGGCACCCTTGGCACCCTTGGCAGCCCACCGGGCGCCCGAGCACCTTCAGAACTAGCGACGAATAGTTAGCTAGTGAGGTCAATCGCGCGACTTCGTATAGATACATACGAGACCGTGAGATTGCGCGCCAGGGGTGCCAAGGGTGCCAAGGGTGCCAAGCCCCCGCTGACCTGCGAAAAGGGCAGCCGGCCAGGGTGCCAACCCCCGTGCCAAGGGTGCCAAGCTCCCGACCCCCGTCACGCCGCCCTCATTCGGTACTGAGCGACCTTTTGACCAGCCCGTTCGACCTCTCGGCGCTCGATGCTGCCGCCGTCGAGTAGCGCCAGCAGCGCGTCGGGCAGGTCACGGCGCAACTTACCGGTCACCGAGCGAGTGACCGCACCCCGCGACACCCAATCTGTTTGCTCGCTGAGGTACCGCGTGAGTCGACTCATCACCGTTTGCAGCGCGGCGGTCTGGCGGGTGTCGTCGGCGGCGGCGAGGCGGTGACCGTCAAGTTGGCCCTGTCGCACAGCGTCGTGCTCGGCTGCGGCGTCGGAGTAAGCGGCGACGACTCGGGCCACGGCTGCGGATACGGCCATCAGGCACTCGGCGCGCTGCCAGTCCTGAGGACCGACGTTGGGCGTGTTGTGCAGCACCGCCAGGGCGGCAGCGAGCTTGAGTCGCGCCAACAGGCGGTGACCGGCCAGCGGATCAACACTGCGCCCGAACGGGTCGAGGTCTTTGGCGGTGTCGGCGTCGATGATCTGCTGAGCGATGCTTGAACCGACGCCGATGGGCACCAAGGTCTGAGCGGCGGGATCGTAGAGGCTCGCGTCGGCGTCGTCGTCCTCGTCGACGTCAAACCGCATCGGGTCGATACCGAAGTCGGGCACCTCGACGGTCAGCGGGTCAACGGCCTTGGCGTCGGCGCTGCGGCGCGGTCGGGCGACGCCAGGCCGGACGGGCGACCACAGGAACCGCTGCGGCACGCCGTCGCGCTGCGACTGCTCGTTGAGCAGCACTGCGCCGTTGTCGGGTTGCACGCCCGCAGACAGACACAGCCGATAGGTGTGCATCGGCAGGATGACGCGACGGTCTTTGTCCGCGTTGGCGAATCCGAGTTCCTCGCCCATGTACGCCTTGAGCAATTCGGGCACCAGCGTCGAACCCTGGCGCGCTGTCAGCGCGTCAAGCGTGGCGATGTCGCGGCAGGCGAACAGCGCCCGGTCGGTGTGCCAGCGCAGCCCCACCTGGCCGCTGCCGAGCTTGTCGCGCTCGGCGTGCGCGTAGGTCCGGTTGATTCCCTCACCCGTGCCGATGGGCAGCATCGGCAGCACCGGCACCGACCGGCGACCCCCGAGCGACACGCGAACGGCTGCGGCCGCGGTCTTGTCGGTGGTGCCCTTGCCACCGCCGCTACTGCCGACGACAGCCAGTAGCAGGTTGAGCGACACCTCGCCGCCGATGGTTGGCGGTAGAACCACCTGCGGCGGCACGGCCAGCACGGCGCGCATGGCGACACCGAACAGCACCCCGTACCGCTCAGCGCCGCGCGCCTCGGCGAACCGGGCGACGTGGGCCAGCACGCCGCTCGACGTCAGCACGTCGGCGTTGTCGGCCATCACCTTTCGCAGGTCGGCCAGTGCGTCAGCCGCCGCCGTCGCGCCGTCCGACGTACTCGCGTCGGCGCGCGCCCGGTAATGGTCGGCTGCCAGCTGTTCACTGTTGTCGCGGGCTTGGTCGGCCTTCGCGCGCTTGATCGAGGCGGGTTCGTTCGCGTAGGGACTGTCGTTGTGCGCGGTAGTCTGAGACCTGGCGGTCACTGGCTGGGCTGCCTTTCATCTCGGTAAGTCGCCCCGTCGGACTGGTGAATCTGGCGGGGCGCTCGCATGTCTGGGCGTCGGGCGTCAATCCCGTGCGCGACAGCCTCATTGGCTCTACCGGCCCGACGGCCAGCCGGTGGCCCGCTCGGGCCGCTCGGGCAACTGCAGTCCCGTGACCTCGATCAGGTCGTCCACCGCGTCGGCGGTCTCGTACATCAGGGTCGTGATTGCCTGCGCCCCGGCCTCCAATCGCGCAACGATCGTCGGGTCGAGGACGTGATGCTTCGCCGCCCAATCGAGGAGGCTTAACAGCGGCGTCTCGCCTACATCATTGATCCGCATGAGGATCTCTTCGGCGTCCGAGACCGCATTATCTCTGTCGGTGATAGTCATGGCGTTTCCTCCTTAGTTCTGCTGCCGGGCGTCTCCGCGCGCCCGATCAGTCCTCGCCGCCGAGCATCTTGAGCAGCGCCAGGGCGGGCACCCGGACCCGGCGAGCCCCGAGCTTGATCGTGGGCAGCCGACCCTCACGAGCCATCGCGTAGCCGTAGGCCCGGCTCACGCCGAGGTAGCGCGCGGCCTGCTCGATGCTGAGAGTCGGTGGACCACTGCGCAATTCGTTCAATGTGGTCAGATTCGGGGCGGTTGTGACTGTCTCCATGCCCTTGAGTATATTGAACCTTAGTCAGGATTCGTCTACGGTGGTTAATTATGGGCACCAAACCGAATTACTCACCGCGTCGAGCGGGCGAGGTTGTCGGCGTCGAGGTGGACGCCGACGCCGAGCGGCCAGTGACGATTGCGTGCCACGATCACGCGCACACCTATGAGGTCGCGTGGCGCGAAACTGCCGACGGCCCCATGATTACCGATCTGCGGGTGACCTCGCCCGAGGGCGTGCCGATTACCTCGGACAGCCTCAAGCGAATCAATACCGACCGGCTCGCGCGGACGGCGGCGATGCACGGCACCGCTCAGTCCGCAGACGCCGCAAAGAAATTGCGTCAAACGCTCGACGCCGCCACCGGCACGACCGAGGGCCACGATTGGATCGAGCGGTTTCGGTTCACCGAGGGCGTCATCGACGCGATGGCCGAGCACGCGCCACCGGGGGCGGCGTCGTCCAAACCGCGCCGAGCGGGTCGGCCCGCGCTGCCGCGCCAATTCCTCGCGAAGGTCGCGACATGGGCGCGCGAGGAAAGCGTGCATGGCGGCGGCATATATCGCCGCGTCGCCGACCGCGCCGCAGCCACGCTTGAGCACGACGTGTCCGACGAGACGGTCAAGGGGTGGATCAGGCGGTGCAAGGACGCCGACCCGCCCCTACTCGGACGCGACGAATTACGCAGACCCCGCAAGCCCCGTACCGACCAGGAGACCAACCGATGAACTCTGACGACACGCAGGCCCGCCAGCGGGGTGAGCGCACCGACAACTCGATCAAGCGCCTGCCCGGCGGCAAGGGGTGGCGCGCCCGCCCGACGCTGGGCACCGACCCCGTGACCGGCAAGCAAGTCCGCCCTACCAAGGTCTTTCGCACCAAGGGCGAGGCCGCACAGTGGGTCAACGAGCAGCGCCAGCAGTGGGGCGCGGCGACGTGGGCACCCAAGTCGAACCAGACGTTCGATGAGGTCGCCGACCACTGGCTCAAGCTGCGCGAGGCTGACCCGTCCATCGGGCCGAATACCGTTCGGGCCGACCGCGAGTCACTGGCCTACGCCCGCCACGCGTTCGGCGCGATCCCGGTCCAGAGGCTCACGCCCGCCGCGCTCGCGGACTGGTCGGCCACGCTGACCGGCAAGGGCGCGAAGGCGCTGGCACCGGCCACCAAGCGCCGCGCGATTGTCCGGCTCAAATCGGTCATGGCGCACGCGCGCAAAATGCGCTGGCTGACCTATGACCCATCGGCTGACCTCACCTCGCCCGAGCAGAAGGCCGTCACGGCGACCGCCGCCGACGACATTTGGACGCCTGAGCAGATGGGCAAGTTCCTCGATCACGTCGCCGCCCACCGCCTCGCGGGGTGCTACGCGCTCACGCTGCTCGGGCTGCGACGCGAGGAAGTCGGCGGGCTGCGCTGGTCGGACCTCGACCTTGAGACCGGCGCCCTGCGCATCCGACAAGCCCGCGTGGACGTCAACGGTCGCGACATGATCGTGCCCACCAAGACCGACCGCAGCGCTCGCGATCTGCCAGTGCCCCAGCGCGAACTGGCAATGATCAAGGCCATGCGCTCGGTGCACCTGCGCGAGCGCCTGGCCGTGGGACGACCACTGGCCGAGGCCGACCTGTTGCTCTCGCGGCCCGACGGGACGCCACTGCCGGTGCGCGACTACAGCCGTGAGTTCGCCGCCCAGCGCAAGGCGGCGGGCCTCAAGGCGATCACACTCGGAAAGCTGCGGCACTCGAACATCTCTCGGATGCGCGCGGCGGGCGTCGCCGCCGACGTCGTGGCGGCGTGGCACGGCCACACCGAGCGGATGACTCAGGCCGTCTACGGGCGCGTGACCGACGATCGGCTGACAGCCGCGTCGGCGGTGTTCTCGGCAGCCGTAGGACAGAGTTAGGACACTCGGGCGGGATAGGACACCGCCCCGCAAACAAGAAATCCGCCCCGGCCAATGGTCGGAGCGGATTTCTATTTGTGGAGCTAAGGGGATTCGAACCCCTGACCCCCACACTGCCAGTGTGGTGCGCTACCAACTGCGCCATAGCCCCTTGTTGTGCTCATCGAAGTTACACCACCTGCGGTAGGCCTTCAAAATCGCAGGTCAGGGCACTTCGCCGCCGGCCTCCGGCCCGAGCGGGCGCGCCGGCGTGTGCCCAGCCGGCGGTAGACCGCGCGTCTCCGGAGCGAACATCCAACCGATTGCCGCGATAAAGAGGACCGAGCCACTGACGACGAAGGCCCAGCCGAACGACAGATGTTGGGCGATCAAGCCGACGATCAGCGATCCGCCGATCGATCCGACGTCGACCATCATCTGGAATACCGCGACCGGCGTCCCTCCGCGGGACTTGTTTCCGACGATGTCGGCGACAGCGGCCTGTTGCGGGGAGATGAAGATGCCCGTCGCCGCTCCGCACACGTACGCGGTCACCAGGAAGATCACCAGCGACGTCGTCACCCCGAGCAGGCTCGTCGTGACGGCCGAGGCCAGCAGTCCGACAATGAGCAACTTGCGCCGCCCGATCCGGTCGGACAGGTAACCGCTGGGAATCACCACTGAGACGTTGCCGATGGCGAACGTCGCGAGCGCCAGGCCTGCGATGCCGGTCCCGCGGCCCAGTCCCTCCACGATGAACAGCGGCACCAATGCGATACGCAGCCCGAACGCCGCCCATCCGGTCGCGAAGTTGGACAGCAGCGCGGCGAGGTAGGCACGGTGCCGCAACACCTCTCGCAGCGTGACAGCGGGCCCGTCGGATTCCTCGGGTGCGGCCAGCGTGCTCCCCCGCAGGCTGAAGAACACCACCCCGGCCGCGACGAGCAGCGCAGCCCCGTAGATCGCGAACGGTGCCGCCAGACCCAGCCCGGCCGTGAGGCTGCCGAGCACCGGTCCTCCGACCGATCCGATGAGGAACCCTGACGAGAACAGGCCCGCGACGCGACCGCGTGCATCCTGGGGCGAGATCCGGATCATCAGGGCCAGCGACGACACCGAGAACATGGCAGACCCGAGTCCGCCGAGCGACCGGAACAGCAGCAACTGCCAGTACGTCTGCGCGAACGCGCACACCGCGGTCGACACGGCGACGATCAGCAGGCCGTTGATGTAGACCCGACGCTCCCCCAGCCGCTGGACCAGCCAGCCGGCCGGCGGAGCGGCCACCAACCGCATCAACGCGAACGCCGTGATGACGAAGGTCGCCGCGCTGATGCTCACACCGAAGTGGCGGGCATACTGCGGAAGAACCGGCGCGACCACTCCGTAGCCGAGCGCGACCACGACGTTCGCCGAAACCAACAGCCAGACCTCACGCGGGAGCTTCGGCTTGCCACCCTGGCCGGAACTGTCTTTCGAACAGTCGGCCTCCGCGTCAGAACTCACGCAATGACTTTATTCACCACTTCCTTGGCCGCTTCCTGCACCTCGGCAAGATGGTCCGGCCCGCGGAACGACTCGGCGTAGATCTTGTACACGTCTTCGGTACCCGACGGGCGCGCAGCGAACCACGCGTTCTCCGTCGTCACCTTCAGACCGCCCAGCGGCGCGCCGTTGCCCGGCGCCGTCGTCAGCTTCGCGGTGATCGCCTCGCCCGCCAGCTCGGTGGCGATGACCTGCTCGGCCGACAACTTGGCAAGCCGCGCCTTCTGCTCACGGTTGGCGGGCGCGTCGATGCGGGCGTACGTTGGCGCACCGTACTTTTCGGCGAGCGCGTCGTATCGCTGGGACGGCGTCGAACCTGTCTTCGCCAGGATCTCCGACGCTAGCAACGCCAGGATGATGCCGTCTTTATCCGTGGTCCACACCGACCCGTTGCGCCGCAGGAACGACGCCCCGGCGCTCTCCTCGCCGCCGAAACCGATAGTGCCGCTGAGTAATCCGTCGACGAACCACTTGAAGCCCACCGGAACCTCGACCAATTTGCGGCCCAGCCCGGCGACGACCCGGTCGATGATCGACGAACTCACCGCAGTCTTGCCGACGGCCGTGGACGCCGGCCACTCGGGCCTGTTGGCGTACAGGTAGTCGATCGCCACAGCCAGGAAGTGGTTCGGATTGAGCAGCCCACCATCGGGTGTGACGATGCCGTGCCGGTCGGAGTCCGCGTCGTTGCCCGTCGCGATCTGGTAGCTGTCGCGGTTGGCGATCAATGACGCCATGGCGTTGGGCGAACTGCAGTCCATCCGAATCTTGCCGTCGGTGTCGAGGGTCATGAACCGCCACGTCGCATCGACAAGCGGGTTGACCACGGTGAGCTTCAGGTTGTGTCGCTCGGCGATGGCGCCCCAGTAGTCGACGCTGGCGCCGCCCAGCGGGTCGGCGCCGATGCGGATACCCTCGGCGCTGATCGCATGCAGATCCACGACGTTGGGCAGATCGGCGATGTAAGCGTCGAGGTAGTCGTGACGCTCCGCGGTCTTCAGGGCGCTGGCCAGCGGTATCCGTTTCACATCCTTCAGGCCGTCGCGCAGGATCTCGTTGGCCCGCTTGGCAATTGCACCGGTGGCATCCGTGTCGGCAGGTCCGCCGTTGGGCGGGTTGTACTTGAAGCCGCCGTCACGTGGCGGATTGTGCGACGGCGTGACCACGATCCCGTCGGCCAGATCGCCGTCACGTCCGTCGTTGAAGGTCAGGATGGCATGGCTGACGGCGGGCGTCGGGGTGAAGCGGTCCGCTGAATCGATCATCGCGACGACGTCGTTGGCGGCGAGCACCTCCAGTGCCGAGGCCCACGCGGGTTCGGAGAGCGCGTGCGTGTCACGTCCGATGAACAGCGGGCCGGACGTGCCCTGCGCGTGCCGGTACTCGACGATGGCCTGGGTCGTCGCGACGATGTGTGCCTCGTTGAACGCCGCATCCAGGCTGGAGCCGCGATGGCCCGACGTGCCGAACATCACCTGCTGGTCGACGTTGTCGGGGTCAGGTTCGACGGTGTAGTAGGCCGTGACTACCTGAGCCACATCGATGAGGTCTTCGGGCTGCGCCGGTTGACCGGCGCGGGGGTTGGCCGCCATGGGTCCAGTCTGCTCTGTTTCCGCGCCGCGCACGGCCATGGCGCGGAGAATTCAGGCCGACGGCGACAGTTCGTCGCACTCTCTACGCGAGGAGCGACGTCTGCTCCGACGACGAGTCGGGTACCAGCAGCACCGCTCGGGCGTGTTTGCGAGTCAACTGGTGGGCGACCGACTGGCCGGCGAAGGTGTCGATGAACGAGTGCACGCCGCCCCGCGGTGCGCCGAGGACGATCATCACGGCGTCGACCTGCTCGGCAAGCTCGGCGAGCACATCCGGTGGACGGCCGTGCATAGCGTGGTAAGTCCAGTTCGCGCCGAGTTCGTCCAGCAGCTTTCGTGCGGCGACGGCGTGGGCTTCGACGCTGGCGTGGAACTGCTGTTCGTAATCCCACGCGTCCGGATCGACGGGTAGGTCGGCGACGTCGGCGATGTGCACCACATGCAGGTGCGCCTCCAGATGCCGTGCCAGTTTCACCGCGTAACGCAACGCCGCGGCGCTCGCGGGTTCGCGATCCCAGCCGACCACCAACTCCGCAGAGGTCCGCGTCGTGGATTCGCCAAAGTCTGCCATTGCGGCCGCCCTCCATCGGTCGAGATTCTCAGCGGGTCAGAGCGCCCACACCACAGCCAGTCCGAGCGCGCATGCCGCGACAGATAGCACCAGGGAAACGAGCGCGTTGAGCAACGCAAGCCCTCGCCGGCGTTGCTGGATCAGTCGCACGGTCTCGAAGCTGGCGGTGCTGAAAGTCGTGTAGCCGCCGCAGAATCCGGTGCCCAGCACGGTCTGCCAGGTGCTTGGTTGGTCGTGGAACAGCACCATTCCGGCGAGCATGCCGAGGAACAGCGATCCCGTGATGTTGATGACCACAGTCGCCAAGGGAAAAGGGGATTGCCAGCGCTGTTTCGTCCATGCGTCGAGCAGGAACCGCGTGACGGCGCCCGAGGCTCCTGCGAGGAAGGTGAGGATCGCAATCATGCGGGCGACCTCCTACGGTGCACCGCTGCCATGATCACGATGCCAAGCCAGGCGGTGAACACACCGCCCACGACGCTGAGCAGGCCGTAACTGATGGCGGTTCCGAAGTCGCCGTGTCGGCCCAACAGCACGATCTCCAGTGCGAAGGTGCTGTAGGTGGTGAACGCCCCGCAGAACCCGGTGCCGGCGCAGAGGCGGGCGCGGCGGCGCCAACCCGAGTCCTCGCCGAGACGCGCGAGTCCCTCGAGCAAGCCGCCCAAGGCGAAGGCGCCGCACAGGTTGATCAAGAAGGTCGCCCACGGCCACGATGCGCCATCGTGCGGCAGAGCCTTCTCCACGTAGTAACGCAGCGCTGTTCCGGCGATAGCGCCGAGGAATACCAAGGCCATCGCCGATGGCCGTAGGTGCAGCGGTCGTAGCGGTTTGGCCGGCGCGTCGGGATCCGTCAGCAACTCGGCGTGAGAGTCGGCGGCCGTTGGCAACGTCCCCTCGTCAGGTACGCCCCCGTCGTCGTTCGGGTGCTTCACGCCGGGCGGTTCTGAGCTCATGTGTTAGGTGCCTGATCCATCGCGATGACGGCAGGAACTATCAGCCAATTGGCGGTTCGAGCGACTAGCTCGGGCGAGATCCATCACCACTTCGAAGGACTGTACCGCTCTAGCTGCGGGTATCGCGATATGAGTGGCGGCGCTCCCTCGACCACGCGAGGTAAGGCTACCCTCACCTCGGATTCGGGTGTACCGTCCCACGCCGTGACTTCGTCCAATCCAGAAGCCGTGAGCGCTGCTCTCACCGAGATCCTGCGCGAAGACATGAATGTAGATACCCGCAGGGTCACCAGGGAATCCAGACTGATCGACGACGTCGGGCTCGACTCGGTGGCATTCGCAATTGGAATGGTGGCCATCGAGGACAAACTCGGGGTGGCGCTGTCCGAAGAGGACCTGCTCAGCTGTGGCACCGTGGGCGATCTCGAAGCGGCCATCCTCGCGAAGGTGCCCGCGGCCCACTTGAACTCGTGACCGTGCTGGCCGCGGCACTGTCGGCCGCGATGCGCGGAGCCAGGACCCAGTTATCGGTGCTCGATACCGGCAGCGACAAGTGGATTCACCATCCCTGGCAGGAGGTCCACGCGCGATCGGAGAACGTCGCCGACTGCATCGTCGACGACGGATCCACCTCGGTCGGCCTCGTCGGTGAGCCGACCATCGAGTATCTCGCCGCGATACCGGGCGCTTTCTTCGCGGGCGCGGGACTGTCGATCCTGCCGGGTCCCATTCGGCGCGCCGATCCCCTGCAATGGGCGCGGACGACTTGGGACCGGTGGCGCAGCATCGGAGTGACGACGGTGTTCAGCCACGGCGTCGAGTTGGAACTGCTGCGCGAGCAGACCGACGGAATAGTCCTTCACGATCTCGTCGACGTGGCCCACGCCCGCAGATCCACCCCTTTCCAAGGACCCCAGACAGCAGACGTCGCCATCCTGCAGGGCACCGCCGGTTCCACCGGAACTCCACGCACAGCGCAGATTTCGCCCGCCGCCGCCCTGGCCAACCTTCGCGGATTGACCACACGAATCAATATCGACGGCGACTCCCGACTGCAGAGCTGGCTACCCATCTACCACGATATGGGTCTTGCGGTCATGCTCGTATCCACGCTCGGGCAGGCAGATCTTTGGCAGGCGCCCACGAAGGCGTTCTCCAGCAATCCATTTGGTTGGCTGGACTGGCTTCACGAGAGCAAGGCCACGATGACCGCGGCGCCCAATATGGCGTTCAACATCATCGGCAAGTACGGCAGCGGCCTCTCCGGTCTCAATCTGAGCAATCTCGGCTACACGCTCAACGGCGGCGAACCCGTCGACTGTGACGGATACACACGTTTCTCCGCAGAGATGGCCCGCTTCGGCTTCAACCCGAATTCACTTGCCCCGTCCTATGGGCTTGCCGAATCTACCTGTGCAGTAACCATTCCCGAGCCGTTCTCAGGTCTTCGTATCGACGAGGTCACCGTGACGACCGATGCGGGCGAATCCACCAGGCGCTTTGCTGTTCTCGGCCACCCGATCGACGGTATGGAGATTCGGGTGAACGCCGAGCAGCCTCACGGCACCGAGGTGGCCGATCGTGAGGTCGGAGAGATCGAGATCCGCGGCACGTCACTAATGAACGGGTATGTCGGCGTGGCGCCGGTCGATTTTCGCGACTGGCTGCCCACCGGGGATCTCGGATACCTGACCGACGAGGGGCTCGTCGTCTGTGGCCGCGCGAAGGAACTCATCACGGTGGCGGGACGCAACGTGTTCCCCAACGAGATCGAACGCATTGCCGGCCAAATCGAGGGCGTGCGTGACGGTTGCGTGATCGCGATCGGCACCGGTGAGGCGACCGCACGACCGCGACTGATCATCACCGCGGAGTTCAAAGGCGAGGACGAACCCGCAGCGCGCAGTGCCGTAATTGCCCGCGTCGCATCCGAATGCGGTGTGGTGCCCGCTGATGTGGTGTTCGTCAAACCCGGTGCGCTGCCACGCACGTCCTCGGGCAAGCTGCGCCGGTTGGAGGTCAAGCGCAGCCTCGAAGGAGCCAGCCGATGACCGTCGACCTCCCTGTGGACGAGGACTACTGCGAGCTGCTCGAGCGCGTCTTCGACGACCGGGTGACGAAGTGGACGGCCGAGGCCGAAGAGACCGAGCGCTTTCCCCGCCAGCTCATCGAATACCTTGGTGAATCAGGTGTTTTCGCCGCCAAGTGGCCGGAGGGCCAGCAGCAGTCAGACGTCGCGAAGGTGATCGCGCTGGCGCGCAAGCTCGGAACCCTGGGGTCGGCAGGCATCGGCGTCGGCGTGGGACTGCACGACTCGGCGATCGCGATCCTGCGGCGGTTCGGCAAGTCGGATTACCTGCGCAACATCGCCGAGCAGGCGATCTGCGGCGAGGCCGTGCTGTGCATCGGTGCCTCCGAACAGTCCGGTGGATCCGACCTGCAGATCGTCGGCACCGAGGTCCGGTCGATCCGGGACGGATTCGAAGTCAAGGGCATCAAGAAGTTCGTGTCGCTATCCCCGGTCGCCGACCACGTCATGGCGGTGGCCCGCAATGTCGACCATGATCCGAACAGCAAGCACGGCAGCGTGGTCGTCGTCGCCGTCCCGTTGGCGCAGTGCGAAATTCAGCCGCAGTACCGCAAGGTCGGTGCCGGTCCGCTGGACACCGCCGCCGTGCACATCGACACGTGGGTGCCCACCGACGCATTGGTCGCACGTGCGGGCATCGGCCTGGCCGCGATCTCCTGGGGACTGGCGCAGGAGCGGATGTCGGTGGCGGGACTGGTGTCGACGTCGGCTCAGCGCGTCATTGGAATCACGCTGGCGCGCATGATGACTCGCCGACAGTTCGGCCATACCTTGTATGAGCATCAGGCACTGCGGCTGCGCATGGCCGACCTGCAGGCACGCGTCGACATGCTGCGTTTTGCGCTGGACGGAATCGCGGCGACGGGCAAGCTGGATCTCCGCGCCGCTGCGGCCATGAAGGTCAACGCGGCCCGCCTGGGCGAAGAGGTGCTCAACGAATGTATGCACATCTTCGGCGGCTCGGGCTATCTGGTGGACGAGACACCGCTGGGCCGATGGTGGCGCGATATGAAGCTGGCGCGCGTCGGCGGCGGCACCGACGAAGTGCTGTGGGAGTTGGTCGCCGCGGCGATGAAGCCCGACTACGACGGCTACGCCGAGTTCAACCAGCTGCCCTAGGCCTTGCTGGCCTAGGCCTTGGCGAGGTTGACGAGGAACTCGATGGTTCCTGTCGGTTCAACGGTCACGAACCCGGCGAAATCCGGTGGCGTGACGTTGAAGTCGGTCCAGGTCACCGGGACAGAGCCGGCGGCGACAATGGTCGCACCTCTCCGCTGCACGTCGACCTTCGCTGTGATGTCGCGTGACACACCCTTGACCGTGAGACTGACCGGGACGTCGAGGGTCACCGGTGCCCCGGTCTCGGGTACTGCGGCGACGTCGACAGGCTGCGTGACGCGCAATTCGGCGGTCGGGAACTTGGCGGTATCGAGGATGTCCTCACCACGAAATTGATTGTCGCGCGAGCTTTCCGGTGAAGTGATCGACGCCACGTCAACGGTGAACGTCGCCGACTCCAGCTTCTCCGCGGTCACTACGGCATCGCCGGTGACCTTCGGAGTCCGACCGTTTACGGTCAGCGGGGAGCCGCGCAGTATTTCGTCCACGCGATAGCCCGCCTGTGTCCGCGTGGCGTCGTCATCCGGCCCCGGCACCACCGTCCACATCCCGTTGACGTCGGTGGTCGCCGCCTCGCTCTGGCCGGGCAGCGCCAACTCGGCATCGGCTTCACCGGCGATGAATTCGCGATAGGCCCACGGACCGGCAGTGAAGCCGACGACGGCAAGAACGATCAGGATGCCGAGCGCCCATAGCGCAGCCTTCTTCATGGCAGGGAACGCTAGCCGATCTCAGGGGCATCCGACGGCGAACGCGGCAGCGCGTAAAGCGCCATTCGCCGATTCGACATGTCGTGCTCGCCGAGGAATACACCGCCCGCGTACTCGCACACCGCGCGCGCTGCTGCGTTGCGATGATCTGGGTCGAACATGATGCGACGGCAACAGGGTTCGAGTTCGAAGATGTTGGCGACCAAGCGCGGCAACATGATCGGCGCGATCCCGCGGTTGACGAATCGCATCTCCGCGATCGCCGCGTGCACGCCGATGTCGTGCGGATCCGCGTCATACCGAGGAGCGATCGAATCCTTAGCCGCTCGATACAGCTCGACGTAGACGAAGTCCTGGCCGCGGAAACTACCGATGAACGGCCGCGAGTAGTCACCGTCGAGTTGCGCTTGCAGGTAACGCCGCCAGCGCTGCGGCGGCCAGTCGTACTCCCACGCCTCCACCAGGTGCGGGCGGTTCATCCACGCCGAGATCATCTCGGCGTCTGCGGTGGCGTCGGCCAGCCTGACGCGGTACGGCTCGCCCAGAGCAGGCGTCGGCGGTGCACCTACGGCGCGGACCTCGTCGGAAATCGACGTCAGCTCGCGCGGCAAGACGGGTGACGGGGCCTCGTCAATGTCGGTCATCGCCCGCCGAGCCTACCGGAGCCACTGAGGGTAGGTTTACCTACCTTCTCGCCGCGGATGATGCAGGGCAGAAGTCCAGCGTGTCGACATCGTCGAAACCCATCCCGCGGCGACTGCCGCGTCTTCGGGCGGCCCTTGAGCACGCCGGGCGCGAATCACCCGAACAGTTCGTCGATCGCCTTCTGCTCCAACTCAATCCATTTGGCGACATGCTCACGGACCTGCGCGACTTCTTCCTCGTCGAAGTGCCGGGCCCCATCAGGTGTCATCCGGCAGATATCCATCGGACCGCCGATGCTCGGCGAGGAGGTGTCCAGAGTGTCAAGTACCCGCAGGGCTGCCACGACGCCGTAGTCGACACTGCGCTTGGACATCTGAAAATGGGCGAGCAGCGCGTAGGCCTGCTGGGCCATCGGCGAGCCACTGCCGACTGCCTGAAAGCCGGTCTCTTCGTGATGTCCGATCAAGCCGTGCGGATCGATGTCGACGATGAACGGCTTGCCGTCGGAGTAGCCCGCGGCCAACATGTACGTCGCTGGTGTCGCACCGGGTTTCCCACCGGGAACCTCTGGGATGAACGAGCTGTAGTGCTGCTCCAGCACAGGCACGACGCGCTGCTGGAGGGCGTGCCCGACATCTGGCGCTTCGACGATCGCGTCCGCCTCGGCAACGAAGATCTGCTCGAGGTCGAACAGCACGGCCCGAGATCCGCTCCCACCCCACGCCGCGTGCTTGCCGAGTGCGTGCAGTTTCTGGGCTGGATAACTCACTGCACGCACGGGATCGGTGATCTGCGAGTCCGACGCCATCACCAGCCCATCGGCACACCGCAATGCGAGAACGACCGTCACACCTCACCTCTTACCCAGATGGCGTTCGTCTCACTCTGCACCGTGGAATCGTGAAGGGATGGATGTCGACCGCGTGGCCGAACTTCAGCGCTGGCAGGACTCCGGAGCTTTGTGGGAGGTGCTCGCCCGAGTGAGCGGCTCTGTCACCGTGGCATTGTTGCGGTGCGACGGCGGTGAGGAAATGGAACGGTTCACCTCCGACGATCCTCGTCTCCTGGAGTTCATCGGCGACCGGCGCAGCAGCGACGAGCAATGAAAGCCACGAAAGCCCCGCCCAAAAAAGGACGGGGCTTCCGCTGACGTGACATCAGAACGGCGCGGTTCTGAAACCACCTTCCCACTGAACGCCCCAGGCGTTCAGCTCACTGTTCCACTCCACCGGGAGCCACGGCGCCCAGTACGGCGGCGGCGGAGCAGGTGGCGCCCACATCGGCACGAAGCCACGATGCCCCGGCGGCGGAAGGCCGCGCTGCCCGGGCGGCAGGGGATTACCCGGCCCGCCGACATTCACCCCCGGACCTGGACCGGGCCACGGCGGACCCGGCCACTTCGGATCGGCGTTGCCGACACCCGCGCCAATCCCCAGTGCACCGCCTGCCACAGCACCGGCACATATGGCCGCTAGGACGGCTTTCTTGACACTCATCAGGTCGACTCCTTCGATCTGCACGCCCGCGACTTGCGGAAATGCTGGTCAGTTTCGACCCCCGACGTCACCAGGCTACCCACGGGCAGCTACGGCCTAAACGCCTGCTCGACGCAGCAGATCCACAAATGCTGCCAGCGCCGCATCGACCCCATTGCGATCGTCCGTGGCGACCAGATCGAGCAACAGACCCCGCGCGACGGCCAGACCCAGACGCATCATCGCGGGATCGACTGCCCGGGCGGCGTCGTCGGTCAGCCAGTCGTTCACAGCGCCGGGCAGCATTCCGGAGAAGGGCGCCTCGCCCTGTGCGCCGCGCGCGTAGCACTCGAAGAACAGGCGCTCGAAGGGGCGCAGTTCAGGCCTTCGCAGGTCGGCCCACATCGCCCCGATGGCGTCGGCTGGTTCGGTGGGCAGGTCACTCATCATCGACATCTGGCGACGTTCAACCTCCCCGACAATCGCGAGCAGCAGTTCGTTCCGTGAGCCGAAGTGGTGCAACAGCATCCGATGGCTCGTCCCGACCGCCGCCGCAACGTCGCGCAATGACCTGTCACCGATCCCGCGCGCAGCGAATTCCGTGACCACTGCGTCAAGCAGTTCTTGGCGGCGCTCGAGGTCAGGAGGCCGGGCCATTGAGGTGGTATGACTGCTCGCTTCGCGCTTTCAGGCCTGCGGCCTCCAACTCGAGGTATCTCCGCGTCAGTCGACGCATGAGCAGCCCGACCAAAGCCCCAACCGGTCCGCCCTGGTCGATCTGCTGACGTACTCGGGTACGGCCGTCGGCGAGCGCCTCGATGTCATGGCTCGCCTTGGTCAGCCCACCGGGCGAACGCTGGACCCACGTCCATGACCTGCCCGGTTCGACATCCGTGACCTCCCAGACGAGCTTCGGCATGCGCGGTTGCTTGATCTCGAACCGTTTGCCCACGGAGATGCCGGGTCCGTCGAGCGCGACCAGGCGGGTGACGGAGGCCGTCCATTCGGGCCAACGTTCGACGTCGCTGAAGACATCCCAGACGACTGTGGCCGGTGCGTCGATCTCGACGCCATCGTCGGTAATCATGTACCAAAAGGTACATGAACTATCGCCGGCACGGAAGTATCCGGCTGCCCGCAAACAACGAAAGTGCATGCGGAAACGGCTGGACCGCCATTACCGTCGAGCAGACAGCTGAATCTCGATCAGTTGATGCACGAAAGGCCTTCCATGGCTACGAACTCCTTGGCAACGACGTCAACCGGCTATGGACGTTTCATCGGCAGGGTCGGCGCGCTGGCGGTCGCGCTCGGGATCGGAGTCGCCGTCGCCAACAGCCCAGCTGTGGCATTTGCACAGGACGGCCCGTCCGGTGCCTCCGACTCGTCATCCGGCGGCACGGGGACGTCGGACACCGGGCCCGCGAGCGGAGGGGGCTCGGGCTATACGGGTGCATCGGGCGCGACGGGTGCGACGGGTGCGACGGGTGCGACGACCGGTATATCGGGCGCAGTGACCGGCGTGAACACCGGCGGCATCACCACGAACGATGACAACACGAACGATGATGACGTTAGCGACGAACAAGCCGGCGCAGACGACGAAGACGATCACGACGACAACAGCGACGCGTTTGCCGGGTCGAAGAAGAACAGGGGCGAAGACTCGAATCGCGTGACCCGCCAGCCGAACACGCGTAGCAGAAGCATCTCGCTGGCCGACCAAGTGGACACCGCCCGTCAGGCATTTGCGGACTCGCGGCAACAACCCCCCACATCAACAGTCACCAACCAACCAGAAGCGCGAGACACATCGAGCACCTTCGCGGTCGCCGATCCACCGCCTGCCACGGTCGAGAAAGTGTTCGCCGCGATCGTCCCGCCGTCGCCGAAGGACTTGCCGCGGGTGCCCGCCCCTGCAGCGACAGTGTCTACCGACATCGGCGGCGTGGTCGGAACGGTGTTGTCCGCTTTAGGTTTCAGCTCGCAGGCGGCCACCGGACCGGTGGCACCACCGCAGCCTCCGATGGCGTGGGCCATGCTGGGGTGGGTGCGCCGGGAACTCGGCAATCTTGATTCGCGCGCGGTTTCCACCGCCAGTGTGCCGGTCCCGGCGTTGGTGACCGAAAATGTGGCCGCCGCAGCCACCAGCCCGCTGGCCACACCTCAGCAATTCAGCGCCGAGGAGATCGCCGAACAAACTGCGCAGTCGTTCCCCGTCACGGCGATGAAAGTAGTGCTGCGCCAGCAGTTCCTGGCCGCAGCCAATCGGCTGTACCCCGAAGGCATCGACGCGGAGAACATGGCGCAGCTCGACCGGGCGGTCGACGAATACGCCAGGGCCGCCTCGTTCCAGCAGCTGCTACTCGACTCGATGAACCCGACGGTGGTCGCCCAGGTCGCCCCGCCGCACTTCTGGGACGACCGGTACGTGGCCGGGACCCGAATCCTCTACGACAACCCTGACACCGTCTACCGCTTCATAGGTGTCAACGGTGCGTCGACGTACGTCATCAAAGGCCAGTTTCACGACTGGGACAACGTCGAAGCACGGCCGACCAACGTCACCTTCAGTGTGCTGTCGGGCGCTTCAGGAACGACGACCACGGTCATGACCATCACCCCGGAGATGGTCAACGAGGACGGAAGCTTCGAGATCACCGTCGATCGAGAGCCCGCAGACGGACGGCCGAATCACCTGCAGCTGACCAACGGATCGACGATCGTTGCGGTGCGCGACACCTTGGGTGATTGGAACGAAGAAAATCCGATGAGCCTCACCGTCGAGCGCGTCGCGGGCCCGCCGCCCAGCATGTTCGCTCAGTTCGGCGGCTTCGCGTTCCTCGGAGAAAGCATCGTGGGCAATCCCCTGCTCGTCGCCCTGGCATCGGCTATTCCGCCAGTGCCGTACATGCCTCCGGCTCTGCGGGGCGGGTTCGCCGCGACGATTCTGATCGTGCGTGGCGCAGCGGAACAGGAAAAGTACATGGCGCTGGCGACCACCGACCCGGAAACCGGGGAACCTCGCCCTGTCAACAGCGTCAGCCAGCCGTCCAGCAATGCGGAGTTCCTCGCCAACCAGCTGCAAAGCAACGGTCACTTTCAACTCGACGACAACGAGGCTCTCGTGCTCACCATCGATCCCGGCGACGCCGGATACTTCGTCGTGCCGACCTACAACGTGTGGACCATCACGAACGACTACCGGAACGAGCCCGCGAGCCTGAACATGGAACAGGCGAAGAGAAACCCGGACGGCACCTATACCGTGGTGATCTCGCCGACGGATCCGCTTGCGGCGAATTGGATTTCGACGGATGACTTGAATCAGGGCACCCTGGCGATCCGGTTCCAGGACATCGACTCCGACTCGCCGAATCAACCCCGCATCGTGGATCAGCGCGTCATGACGCACGACGAGCTCCGCGAGTTCCTGCCCGCAGAGGACTTCATCACCGAACAGGACCGTCTGGATCAGATCGAATTGCGCAAGGCCGGCTTCGACAGACGCTGGACGTAATCACACCGCATGGAAAACTCTTCCGCCGACGCCGTATTCAATAGGCTCAGTCGCCGTGAGGTCGCACTCGATCTCGTCGAGGCAGTCGAGGACGAGGTCGTCGACTCCGTCGGTACTGTCCCTTTGCCGACCGCCGAGCCGGCGCTCCTCCTGCAGAAGATGGAGAACAAGCTCGTCCGGCATCATCTGGCGAAACCGGATGTGTTGAGCGACGAGGAATTACGCAGGCTGCGTTACATCCTCAACTTCGCCCGGCTCGCCGATTTCGAGCCCGGGGCTGCGGGGCCCGGCGGCAGACGCGGACGTGGCGACGTCTCGGTGGGCGGTGAAGTGGCGCCGTGGCGCGCCAGGGTGGCCGATTCGCTGTACGGCCCGCTGCGTGAGGAACGTGACCCGGCAAAGTCATTGGCGAAGGCACGCGATGTCCTTGCGAAACTGACCGACGACCAGGACGAGCAACGTCGTCAGCTGATCGACAATCACGGGAACGACTTCTCTCCCGCCGAACTCGATGCCGAGGTCGGATACAAGAAACTCGTCACCGTGCTCGGCGGCGGTGGCGGTGCGGGGTTTGTCTATATCGGCGGCATGCAACGACTGCTCGAGGCCGGTCAGGTCCCGGACTACATGATCGGCTCGTCGTTCGGATCGATCATGGGCAGCGTCGTGGCCCGCGCTCTGCCGGTGCCCATCGAGGAATACGTCGCGTGGGCCAAGACCGTGTCGTACGGCGCGATCCTGGGCCCCGAGCGCCTTCGCCGCAGACACGGGCTGGCCGGTGTGTTTTCGTTACGCTTCGACCAGTTCGCCGATGCGCTGTTCAGACGCGCCGACGGCGAGCGAATACGGATGTCGGACTTGGCGATTCCGTTCGACGTCGTGGTCGCCGGGGTGCGCAGGCAGCCGTATGCGGCTCTGCCGTCGCGGTTTCGCCGCCCGGAACTGGCGGCGTTGCAGATGCGGACACTGCCCTTCCTCCCCATCGGTATCGGGCCTCAGGTAGCGGCGCGGTTGTGGCAGGTGTCTGCATTCATCGACCTGCGGGTCGTCAAGCCGGTCGTCATCGGCGACAACGACCAGACTCGCCAGTTCGACGTCGTCGACGCGGCATCCTTTTCGTCGGCCATTCCCGGTGTGCTGCACCATGAAACGAGCGATCCGCGGATGGTCCCGATGCTCGACGCGCTGTGTGAGGACAAGGAGGTCGCCGCTTTGGTCGACGGTGGCGCCGCGAGCAACGTGCCTGTCGAGCTGGCGTGGAAGCGGGTCCGCGACGGCAGGCTCGGCACCCGCAATGCCTGCTATCTCGCATTCGACTGCTTTCACCCGCAATGGGATCCCCGCCACCTGTGGCTCGTCCCGATCGCCCAGGCGGTTCAGTTGCAGATGGTGCGCAACGCTCCGTATGCCGACCACCTGGTGCGCTTCACGCCGACGCTGTCGCCCGCGAATCTCGCACCGTCGGCGGCGTCCATCGACCGCGCCTGCGCGTGGGGGCGTAAGAGCGTTGACAAGGCCATCCCCGTGACGACGGCGCTACTTCAGCCGACGTGGTGGGAAGGTGACCGGTTTGCGGCCCCTGACGCCGAGCCCGCCCACCCGGCATCGGTGGCGTCGCCGATGAGCGCGGTGATGGCGGCGACCCACGAGCCCGCGAACCGCTTGGCGCGGTGGCGAAATCGACGCCTGACGTGATTCGGGTCGCCGTCAGATGACCGAAACCGTTGCGGTGATCGGCGCCGGGCCCGGGGGGCTCGTCACGGCACGGTGGCTGTGCTCGCAGGGGTTCGAGCCGACGATCTTCGAGCAGCAACCTCAGCTGGGCGGGCAGTGGACCGGTCTGCCGGGTTTCAGCGGTGTGTGGCCGGCCATGTACACCAACACCAGTCGCGTGTTGACGGCCTTCAGCGACCTGGAGCACGACGGCGACCAGACGTTCCTGTCCAACCGCGACGTCCTCGCCTACCTGAACCGGTACGCCGACATGTTCGGTCTCAGGGCACGGATCCGGTTTGGACGGCAGGTGAACCACGTCAGCCGTATCGACACCCGTTGGCGCGTAACACATGACGGAGGCGAAGAGCCGTTCGACCGGGTGGTGTTGGCATCCGGCAGGTTTCGGTCCCCCGCAATCCCCGACGTTCCTGGCGTCGAGACGTTCACCGGCTCCGCAGGCGCGATGTCGACGTTCGACTATCGGGGAGCGAATCCCTACGTGGGTAAGCGCGTTCTGGTGGCGGGCTGCGCGGTCAGCGCCCTGGACATCGCCACGGAACTCGCACGACTCGGCGCCACGCGCGTCGTCGTCACCCAGCGAAAGCAACGCTATGTCCTTCCGAAATTCGCCGCAGGCGTCCCGTCCGACCACCGGATCTTCACGCGATACGGCGCCTTGGCGAATGAGACCCTTCGACCGGCCGAGGTCGAGCGCCAACTCAAGGAGATCGTGGTCGAAGCCAACGGAAGCCCCGAGCAGTACGGTGCGCCGGCACCGAACTCTTCACTGTTCGCCGCCGGTGTCACCCTCAACCAGGGGTATCTCCCATTGGTCGCCGAAGGCCGAATTTCCGTGCGGCCGTGGATGACGAAGATCGACGGGACGAACGTGAGCTTCGAAGACGGACACGTCGAGGAATTCGACGGGCTTCTGTTCGGGACGGGGTTCGCACTGGATCTGCCGTTTCTCAGCGACGACATCCGCACCATTTTCGACGTCGACGCGGTGCACCTGGACTCCGACCGTTTCACCTTCCATCCTGACCTTCCGGGCCTGGCGATGGTGGGCATGTGGGATCAGTCCGGTGGATACTTCGTGCCGCTGGAACTTCAGGCCCGCTGGGTCGCCTACACGTGGGGCGGTACCGCGCCGCCATTCGACGAGAGAGCGCAGCGTGCGGCGATCGCCGGCTACCGCGCGAGACGCGGACTGTCCCAGAAGACCCGGATGAACCTGGTGGCAGTGGCCTTTGCGCGCGCAGCCGGTGTGGAGCCGCAACTGGAGGACTGGCCGAATCTGCGCAGAGCATTGCTGTTCGGTCCGCTCGCGCCGAGCTGTTTCCGGCTCGAAGGCCCCGACGCACTCCCCGAAGCGTCTGCGCGGTTCGCGCGCGACGCCGCTGCGTTTGGCGCCATCACGTCCAACGAGATGACCGAACGGGAGAGTCGCTATTGGTCGCAGGTGGCCACGCGCTAAGCGTTCAGCGCGTGGGAAGGCCGATGGCCTTTTGCTCCATGTAGGCGTGCAGCCCGCGGAGTCCGCCGCCTTCCCGGCCCAATCCGCTCTGTTTGAATCCGCCGAACGGGGCATCGCCGGGGCCACAACCGTTCACGGCAATCTGCCCGGTGCGAACGCGGCCGGCCACGGCGAACGCGCGGTCGATGTCGCTTCCCCAGACCGCGCCCGAGAGTCCGTACTGCGAGTTGTTGGCGATCGCGACCGCATCGTCGTCGTCGGTGTAGCGCAGCACCGATAGCACTGGCCCGAACACTTCTTCCTGGGCGATCACCGAGTCCGGAGTGACGCCGGTCAAGATCGTCGGCTCGAAGTAAAAGCCCTTGCCCCGGCCCGGCGGGCGTCGGCCGCCCGCCACCACGGTGGCACCTTCGTCGATTGCCGCGGAGACGTGAGCCGCAACTCTCTCCAATTGAGCCCGACTGATGAGCGGGCCCATCTGCGTCTCGGGATCCGTTGGATCACCGACTTTTACGCGTCCGACCAGTTCGACGAGCCCGTCGACGACCTCATCGTGTAGCGGTGCGGGCAGCAGCAGTCGGCTCTGCAGGATGCACGCCTGGCCTGCATGCAACGAGCAGGCCTCGAACAGCAGGCGTTCCAGCAGTTCGTCGGTCACCTCGACATCGTCGAGGAGAACGACCGCCGACTTGCCGCCGCACTCGAGAAGGATGCGCTTCATGGTCGTGCTTGCGGCGGCCATGATCTCCCTGCCGACGGCCGAACTGCCGGTGAAGCCCACCATGTCGATCCGCGGGTCGGTCGTCAACACCTTGCTTGCCTCAATGCCGCTCGGCGTCACGACATTGACGGTCCCTGGCGGAATATCGGTGTGCTCATCGATGATTCGAGCCAGCGCCAAGCCGGCGATCGGGGTCAGCGGCGACGGCTTGAGCACCACGGTGTTGCCGGCGGCCAGCGCCCGGCAGACCTTCATCACGTTGAGGCTGTGCGGAAAATTCCATGGGGTCAGGATCGAGACGACTCCCTGCGGCTCGTACCGAAGCAGCGTGGTGCTGGCCGCTCCGTCCGCGCTGACGGTCTCGTCGGTGAGCTGCGTGGCGAGTTCACCGGAACGGTTCGCGGTCAACGCCGGTGCGTCGATCTGGATCGCCCGCTCGTTAGCCAGACAACCCCACTCGGACTGCGACAGCGCGAAAAGCTCGTCGGCGTGCTCGGTGAGCGCGGCGCCCAACTGCGTCAGGCATCGTGCCCGGTTCTCTGCCGACGCGTGTGCCCATGGCCCCGAGTCGAATGCGCGCCGCGCAGCGGAGATCGCGGCGTCGACGTCCGCCAGGCCTGCGTCCGGAGCCCGGGCGATCACTTCTTCGGTGGCCGGCGAGATGTCGTCATATCGGCCCGCCTGCGGCTCCACCCACTGGCCGTCGAGGTACAGCGGGTATGAGTCGATCAGCGGACGCGCGTTGACCACGTCAATTGCCCCTCTCTGCTTCGAACACCCACGATCCTCGACGCAGCACGCCGACCACCATGAGGTCGGCGTCGAGCACCACCAGATCAGCGGAGGCACGGGCGACAAGGCCCGAGTCAGGAAGGCCAAGTGCGCGCGTCGGGTTGATCGACGCTTGACGCACCGCGGCCATCAACGCCTCGTCACGACCAAGCCCGCTGTGCTGCACGGCGAAGCGGAACTGATGGTCCATGGTCGCAGTGCTGCCCGCGATGGTCGGCGTTCCGGACACGCGCGCCACTCCGTCCACGACGTCGACTTCCAGCGGACCGAGCTGATAGGCACCGTCGCTCATTCCTGCCGCCGAGATCGCGTCGGTGATCAGTGACACCCGATCGGGCCCCGCGCTGTGCGAAACATGTCGGTAGAGCGCGGGGTCGACGTGCACACCGTCGGTGATCAGTTCGACGGTCACACGGGGGTCTTCCAGAAGCGCGATGACCGGGCCGGCTTCGCGGGTGTTGATCGGACGCATCGCGTTGAACAGGTGCGTGGCCACCGTCGCACCCGCCTCGATCGCCGCGCGGGTCTGGTCGTAGGTCGCGTCTGTATGTCCCACCGCGGCCACTACTCCCGCGTCGACGATCCGCTCGATCGCCGCACGTGCCCCTTCACGTTCGGGCGCGATCGTGATCATGCGTATGGTCCCCGCGGCGGCCTTCAGTACGCGGTCGATCTCCTCAGGGTCGGGGTCGCGCATCAGGGCGGGCTGGTGGGCACCGCACCGCACCGTCGAGAGCCACGGACCCTCGAGGTGAATCCCGTCGAGCAGGCCGTCACGGACATCAGCTGCCAATCCGGTTACCTGACGAAGTAGGTCATCGGGGCCGGCCGTGACCAACGACGCGACCAGCGTGGTGGTGCCGTGCCTACGATGAAAGTCGACAGCCGTGGCCGTATCGGTGCGCAGGGCCGCCGAGAAGTTCGTCCCTCCCCCGCCGTGGACATGCGTGTCGACGAAACCCGGCACCACCGTGACAGCGCCGAGATCTCGGTCCGCCGGACGTGGCGGTGTACCCGCCCCGACGGCGCCGACGCGTGCATCGGATACGTCAATCCATCCCGGCCGCAACAGTTCTCGGCCCGTAAGTAGCGTGTCGGCGGTAAGCAGCACTCAGATGTCCTGCCATACCGGCTTGGATCGGTAGGTCTCGCGGTAGTAGTCGACGAGCTGGAGTCGTTGGGCCGCCGCGCCGTCCAACAGCACCGTGACATGCGGGTGTAGCTGCAAGATCGTCGCGGGCCACATCGCGCTGACCGGGCCTTCGACGAGCTGATGCACGGCTTCTGCCTTCTGCCGGCCCGTCGCCACCAGAATCAGGTGACTCGCCTCCAATATGGCCGCCAGCCCCTGCGTAAGGCAATGGGTCGGCACCGCGTCGACATCACCGCCGAAAAAGCGGGCATTGTCAATCCGGGTCTGTCTTGTCAGGGTCTTGATGCGAGTGCGCGACCCCAACGAGGAACCGGGCTCATTGAACGCGATGTGGCCATCCGTGCCGATACCGAGGATCTGCAGATCGACACCGCCGGCGTCACGGATGGCAGCCTCGTACTCCGCGCACGCGGCGGTGATGTCGGCGGCGAGCCCATCGGGTCCATGTACGGCGCCGGGGGCGAAGTCGACTTTGGAGACGAAGACCTCGTCGATGACATTGCGATAGCGCTGCGGATGATCGGCGGGCAGGCCGACGTACTCGTCGAGCGTGAAACCGCGTGCCTCACGGAAGGAGACCGTGCCGCTGTCGCAGCGACGCGCGAGTTCGTCGTAGATCGCCAGCGGCGATGATCCGGTGGCCAGACCCAGTACTGCATCCGGTTTTCGATCGAGCAGCGCGACCACCGCGTCGGACCCGACGGCGCCGATCTCGGCGGCATCCTGCAGGATGATGACTTCCATCTATTTGTTCGCGATGAAAAGTTTTGTCCCGGAGGGAATCTGCGCACCCTCGAGGACCGCTTCGGCAGGGACCACATTGTCCGGTTCGCGTTCGTCCATCACGACGACGGGGACGATCGGATTGAGGCCTTTCGCCACGACCGACGCGACGTCATAGGTGATGACCACCTGGCCGGCGGTGACACTGTCACCTTGGCTCAGATGGGCGGTGAAGCCGTCGCCCTTCAGTTGAACGGTGTCCAGGCCGAGGTGGACCAGCACGCCGACGTTGTCCGGCGTCATGACGATGTAGGCGTGCGGCATGAGTTTCAGCAGTTTCCCGCTGACCGGCGCGACCGCCTCGATCATCTCGTGCGGAGGGTCGACAGCCGCACCGTGGCCCACCATGCCTGCCGAGAACACCGGATCGGGCACTTCGGTGAGCGGAACTGCCCGGCCGCCGACCGGCGCGAAGATCTGAGTCGTACCCACGTCGAGACTCCTTCTGCTCGTGCGCACCAACAATACGAGCGTGCCGGAAAGAGAGGCTGGGCTTCGGCGTTTCCTCTAAGCTTCCGCTGAGCTTTGACGGCTTGCGCGATCGGGGCAGAGGAGGTCTGGACGAGATGAGCGGCCCATCGAAACCCGCCGGTACACAGGCGAAGTCGGGTCTTCGCTTCCCAGGATTTGCGCAGCTGCAGCGCCTGGGCAAGAGCCTGATGCTGCCGATCGCGGTCCTTCCCGCGGCAGGCATCCTGCTTCGGCTCGGTCAGCCCGACCTGCTGGGCCGAATCGAAACCCCCGTCATCGGCGACTTCTTCAAGGCCATGAGCGCGGCGGGCGATGCCCTCTTCAGCAACCTGCCGCTGCTGTTCGCCGTGGGTGTGGCGATCGGTTTCGCCAAGAAAGCCGACGGTTCCACAGCACTGTCGGCCGTCGTCGGCTACCTGGTGATGGAGGCGGTCTTCAAGACCATGTCACCGATCGTCCTGGCCGGTGAGCTGGACAAGGCGGGCGAGCAGGCCCAGATCAACTACAGCGTGTTCGCCGGCATCGTGATCGGCCTGGTGACGGCATGGCTCTTCGACCGCTATCACACCATCCAGCTGCCGTCCTACCTCGGCTTCTTCGGCGGCAGGCGGTTCGTTCCGATCGTGGTGTCGCTGGCGAGCCTGTTCATCGCCTTCGCGATGAGCTACTTCTATCCGATCTTCGACGCAGGGCTGACCAGCCTCGGCGAGTTCATCGGTGGCGCGGGCGCCTTCGGTGCCTTTGTGTATGGGTTCGCCAACCGCATGCTCATCCCGTTCGGTCTACACCACATCCCGAACTCCTACATCTGGTTCCTCTACGGCGACTACCAGCCGCCCGGCGGCGAAGCCGTCACCGGCGAACTGACCCGATTCGCCGCGGGCGATCCGACTGCCGGCATCCTCACCTCGGGCTTCTACCCCATCCTGATGTTCGGGCTGCCCGCCGCAGCGCTCGCGATGATCCACGTCGCGAACAAGAAGCAACGTAAGGTCGCGGTCGGCATCCTGGCTGCCGCGGCACTGACGGCGTTCCTGACCGGCGTGACCGAACCGCTCGAGTTCGCGTTCATGTTCGTGGCGTTCCCGCTCTACATCATTCACGCGGTGCTCACCGGGCTGTCGCTGGCCGTCGCCTACCTGCTCGACATTCACCTCGGTTTCTCGTTCTCGGCCGGTCTCATCGATCTGCTGCTGTACGGCACCGCTCCCGCGGCGAAGAACATTCCCCTGCTGATCGGCATGGGGTTGGTCTTCTTCGTCGTCTACTACGTGTTGTTCCGGTTCGCAATCACGAAGTGGAACCTGCGGACGCCGGGACGTGAACCGGAAAGCGAGTTCGAGGCGGAGGAACAAGCCAACCTCGGCGAGGGCGCCGATTCTTCGACTGCGGTGTCGGCGAGCGGCGCCACCGCCACGTTGACCGCGCCCGCCAGGACGGACAGCAAGGCCGAGCAGGTCATCGCGGCGTTCGGCGGACGGGACAACCTCGTCAACGTCGACGCCTGCATCACCCGCCTGCGCGTGGAGGTTTCCGACAAGGACAAAGTGGACCAAGCCCGCCTGAAGAGACTCGGCGCTGCGGGTGTCGTCGAGGTCGGCAACAGTGTTCAGGCGGTGTTCGGCACTGATGCCGAGGCGTTGAAGAACGACATCAACGAGATCCTGTAGCCGCGTACTTGTCGATCAGCTGCTGCTTGTACAACTTTCCAGCATCCGTGCGGGGAAGGTTCGGCTCGAACGAGATGGACCGGGGACACTTGTAGTGGGCCAGCCGGTCTTGCAGCCAGGCGATCAGGTCGTCGGCAAGAGCGTCGTCCGCGCGGGCGGGATCGTTCAGTTGGACCACGGCTTTGACGGATTGACCCATGACGTCGTCTGGAATTCCGAAAACCGCCGCATCGACCACGAGCGGATGGCTGATCAACATGTTCTCCGTCTCCTGCGGATAGATGTTGACGCCGCCGGAGATGATCATGTGGTTGCGGCGGTCGGTGAGATAAAGATAGCCGTCATCGTCGACGTATCCGACGTCGCCGACCGTGACCCAACCCTCGGCACTGCGCGAATCCGCTGTCTTAACTTGATCATTGAGGTATTCGAACGGATAGCCGCCCTCGTAATAGACTTCGCCGACCTGGCCCGTCGGCAGCTCGGCACCACCTTCGTCGAGAATGTGCGGCACCCCGAGCATCGGCTTGCCGACCGACCCGGGCCGCTCGAGCCATTCCTCGGCGCGGATGAACGAGATGCCCGCACCTTCCGATGATCCGTAGTATTCGTCAACAATCGGACCCCACCAGTCGATCATCTGGCGCTTGATCGCCAGCGGACATGGTGCCGCGGCGTGGACGACGCGCCGCAGGCTCGACAAGTCGTAGGTCCGCCGCGTTTCCTCGGGCAGGCGCAACATCCGGACGAACATCGACGGTACGAACTGAGCGTGCGTGACGCCGTACCGCTCAATACTTTCCAGCGCCTGTTCGGCATCGAAGCGTTCCATGACCACCGTCGTCGCGCCGACAGCCTGCGCGGCCATCGTCCACATCGCGGGCGCCGTGTGATAAGTCGGTGCGGGGCTCAGGTACACCGAATCCTCGCTCACGCCGAGGGCTTCGAACACCGGTGTCGACAGGGTTGCGCGCGCAGAGCTCAGCGGACGCCGAATTCCCTTGGGGCGCCCCGTGCTGCCCGCCGAGTACTGCAGCAACAGCCCGTCGCACTCATCGACGATCGGTGTCGAGGCCTCGGTGGCTACACACTCCGGGTAGCGCTGCCAACCGTCGAGTTCGTCATCGACGATCACCGCAACGGCGAGCGATTCGATCGGCAGCTCCTCGCAGACTTGCCGCATCGCCGATGACGAAATGACAGCCTTGGCGCCGCTGTCGCTCACGATGTAGGCGATCTCAGACGCGAAGAGATGCGTGTTGACCAACGTGTAGTAGAGCCCGCTGCGCCTCGCCGCCCACATCGCGGCGTGTATGTGTTCGTTGTTCTCCATCAGGATGGCGACGGTGTCGCCGGCCCTCAGTCCGGCGCGGCGGAGAAAATGAGCGAGCCGGTTCGCCCGCGCCTCCAATTCGGTGAATGTCACGACCACTCCGGAAGGGTGAAGCACGACAGCGGGTTTCGTCGATCCGACATGATCGCGAAGCTGCATGGGTTTCGCCTGGCCGATCAGCGCGTGGCGTCGCGGAACGCCTCGACGAGAGACGACATGACCTCGAGCGCCCGATCGGGGTCGGCGGTCAGCGATGCCGGGAACCGGACGTCGGTGACACCTGCCTCGACCAGGGCGGGAACAGCGGCGGCGGAAGCCGCATAGTCGATCGATCCGTCGTCACCCTTCACGACGCGCGCGACTCCCTGCACCTGCAGATCGGTGGGGTCGCCACCGAACTCGACGATCTTGTCCTTCATCGCAGCGATCGCGCCCGGGATGTCCGCATAGGCCGAACCCCACGGGATCCACCCGCTTCCGAAGCGTGCGATCCGGCGTGCCACGGCGTTGTTGACGGTTCCGCTGATCCACAGCGGAACACCGCCTGGTTGCACCGGTTTGGGCATCTGGTGGATGCCATCGAAGCTGAGCTCAGCTGAATCGTAGGACGCCCGCTGTTGCGTCCAGAGGGCCTGGCAGACCTCGAGCGTGTGGTCGAGTAGACGTCCGCGATCCTTGAACGACAAACCCGCTGCTTCGTACTCCTCGCGCTGCCAACCGACTCCGACGCCCAGATCCACTCGACCACCGGAAATCGCGTCCAGGGTGGCGAGTTGCTTGGCCAGGACCGCCGGCCGCCGCAGCGCCGCCAGCAGGATTGCGGTGCCGAGCCTGATGCGGGTCGTCACGGCCGCGATCGCGGTCAACACGATCAGCGGTTCCAGCCATGCGCCGTCGGGTCCGGTCGGCTGCTTACCGCCCGCCTGGCCGCCGAGGGATGGATCTGCATACGCGTCCAGGTTCTCCCCGAAAACGAGGTGGTCGGACACCACGAGCCGGTCGACGCCGGCGGCATCCATCGCCTGCGCCAGTTGCAGCGTCTCGCGCCAGTCGTGCTGGGGAGCGTCGGAGTATGTCGTCAAGTACAAGGAGAGTTCGGGTGTGCGCACTGTTACGCCTCATTCATGGGACCAAGGGGTTTCCCACGTGTCTATCACCGCTGCCGTTGCCAACGGTCTACGGGACACCACGTGGTGCCCTCCGGCCGGCCAGCCGATCGTCAACAACGTCGCGATCTTCCAGTCATCCGGGATGCCGATGGATGCGCGCAGTTCCGCTTCGCAGTGACCGTGCCACAAGGTGATGGCCGCCCCGAGACCCTGGGCACGCGCGGCGAGCAAGAAGTTCTGGACGGCGGGAAATATCGACCCGGCCTGCTGCATTTCGGTGGTCCCTCGCTGGGGCTGGACGCAGAACAACACGAGTTCCGGGGCGCCACCGCCGACCTCCATGTGTTCGGCCATGGCTCGAAGGACACGCGACTTCGGGTCGTCAGCATCCTCTGCGACCGGGGGCAGCCGATAGAACTCCTTCATCACCTCCCATGTCCGCCGAGCGGCAGCGGTGATCACCTCACGAAGTTCCGGACTACGGATGACGACGAATCGCCACGGCTGACCGTTCCCACCCGACGGCGCCCACGACGCCGCCAGCAGGCACTTCTCCAGCACGTCATCGGGTACGGGTTCGGTGCGATACCTCCGGACGGCGGTCGCCGAATTCATCACCGTCCACAGGTCATCGGAGACCCGCGGCACCTCTTGACGGCTCATGCGTTCCCCGTCCGCGGTAGCACACCTCGCCACGTACCACCGCGCACCGGACCCGTGACCAGCGGCAGGTCGAGTGTCGACAACAGGCCCGGCGGTGCGGCCATGACTGCCGGAATGGCGTTCAGCTCGCGCATGACGGTGGCATAGGTCAGGCCGCGCATATTGTTTCCGCGGCCATGCATCTCGATGTCCACGGTGTAGGTCGGCAGCCCGTCGACGATCACGCGGTAGCCACCGTGCGGCGACGGATGCCGTGGCCAGTCCGGGGCCGAGCCCTCGCCCATGCGTGTGACGTGTTCCAGCACAACGCGCTCTTCACCGTCGACCATCCCCGCGAGCTTGAATCGCATGCCACCCATGGTGCCCGGCTCGACCCAGCCCGACGCGACCTCGTAACGTTCTGTGGCCAACCACTTTTCGATCGTCGTCTCGACGCGGTCCAACGGCAGACCGACACCGTCGGCGACCAGGTGCACGGTCGGCGCCCACAGGGCGGCAAGACGTTCGGTGTCGAACAGCGGTGCGGGATGATCCGGTGGGTGCGCAAAGCCCATGAAGTCGAACATGATCTCGGGCTGGTTGATCGGGCCGTAGTCGAGGATCTCGAGCATGGTGATGGTGTCGACGCGGCTGGAGAAACCCGTCATCGTCAACGCGATGACATCGTTCGCCCAGCCGGGATCGACACCACTGTTGAAGAAACTGCTGCCCCCCTCCTCGCACGCCGTCCGGATGAGGTCGACGGTCTCCCGGTCGGCGGCCGGTGGGTAGCACATCGGCACCAGCGAGGTGCAGACGACGTTCCTGCCTGCCCGAAGACAGCGGGCGATGTCCTCGGCCGCCTCGCGATAGCGGTAATCACCCGACGCGAAGTACGCGACCACATCGGCGTCGGTCGACAGCGCGGCGTCGATGTCGCGGGTCGCGATGACTCCGGTCGCAGGCATTCCGCATAGGTCACCGGCGTCCTTGCCGTCCTTGGCCTCGGCGTATACGACGACCCCGACGAGGTCCAGACCGGGGTGTGCAATGAGTGCCCGTAGAGCACCGACCCCGACTTGTCCGGGTCCCCACAGGATCACCCGCGGCCTGGGCTGACGTACGGTCATGTGCACCCTTCCCGACTGTGCTTTCCGAACTGTGAGAACATATCTTCTCATATTTCGGTAACACCATTACCGTACTGCAGAACCTGGAGGAGCCCCGTGAGCGACTACAAATTCCTGAAGTGGGAGACCTTCGACGACGGCATGATCGTGCGCATCTCGTTGAACCGGCCCGAACAGCGGAACGCCCAGAACCGCGGCATGCTCGTCGAGCTCGACGAGGCGTTCGGACGCGCCGAGGCCGACGACACTGTGCGGGTGGTGATCCTCGCCGGCGAGGGAAAGATGTTCTCGTCCGGCCACGACATCGGCTCGAAGCAGGCCAGCGCAGAGTTTCGCCCGGGCCCCGATCAGCATCCGACCGCGGCGATCAACGGCGGCACCCGGGAGGGCTCCGAGAAGATCATGCTGCAGGAGTGGCACTACTTCTTCCAGAACACACTGCGGTGGCGCAACCTGCGCAAGATCACCATCGCGCAGGTGCACGGCGACGTGTTCTCGGCGGGCCTGATGCTGATGTGGGCGTGCGACCTCATCGTCGGCAGCGAAGAGGTGCGTTTCGCCGATGTCGTCGGCACCCGGCTTGGCATGTGCGGCATGGAGTACTTCGGCCACCCGTGGGAGTTCGGTCCACGAAAGGCCAAGGAGCTCATGCTCACCGGTGATGCCATCGACATCCACGAGGCACATCGGCTCGGCATGGTGAGCAAGGTGTTCAGGCGTGACGAATTGGCCGACCGCACGCTGGATATGGCCCGTCGCATCGGTGAAGTGCCAACCATGGCCGCGCTCTTGATCAAGGAATCGGTCAACCAGACCGTCGACAACATGGGCTTCTACAACTCGCTGCAATCGTGCTTCACGCTGCACCAGCTCAACCACTCGCATTGGGTCGGCGTCCGCGATGACAGGCGTGCCGTAGCTGGACCGGAGAACGGTGTACCCGACTGGCGAACCGCGCCCCCGATCGTCCTGTCGGTCAAGGACCAAGTCAGAGTGGAGTCATGACACCACGCCCGATGCAGGTGACCATCCCCGACCACCTGTTCGCACAGCTGCCGTTCTTCGACGTCGTCGATTCCGATGACACCGTGGTCGTCGACCTGGAGAACCGGGCGGATCTGGTGAACATTCGCGGTGCGCTCCAGGGCGGATTGGTCGCCACACTCATCGACGTGGCCGGGGGCAGGCTCGCGATCAAGTACACGGGCGAGGGAGCGGGCGCGAGCACCGCGGACATGACCATCCACTTCCTGGCTCCGATCGTCGAAGGGCCTGCGCGCGCCACCGCCACCTTGGTACGGGCGGGTCGACGCACGATCGTTGTCGCGGTCGATGTGACAGACGTCGGCGAAGACCGGTTGGCCGCACGGGCGACGTTGAGCTTCGCTGTCCTGACTCCCAGATAGCGAGTCAGCCCGCGACGGCTCCGTAGCGCGCGTCCGCAACGCGGTCCAGCGCGACCGACGGCTCGCCGTACACCATCGCCCACCCCCGTGTTCTCCGGTAGTACAGCTGGATGTCGCCTTCCATACCAAATCCGTATCCGCCGTGAATGTGCAGACTGCGATTCGTTGCGTCGCGGGCGGTCTCATACGCGAAAGCGAATGCCATCGCGGCCAGCTCACTGACACGGTCGGGCTCGTCGGCGAACGCGCACGCCGCCTTGAGCGCCAGCAGCCGCGCGCCGTCGGCCGCCGTGGCGCTGTCGGCCAGCGGATGGGAGACGGCTTGGAATGATCCGATCGCGCTGCCGAATGCGTGGCGCTGCTTGGCGTACTCGACACCCATTTCGACGGCCTTCTTGGCCGCACCGGCGAGCGCGGCAGCGGTCAACGTAAGCCACAGGTCCACCGCAGCCGTGAACAACCGTCCCGCGTCTGGTCCCTCGGCGAGAATCTTCACGTCATCAAAGGTGATATCCGCAAGGGGTAGCGAGCCGAGATTTTGAACGGGTTGGCAGTTGCCGGAGACCGCAACAACGCGCTCGTCGACGAACGCTAGGACTGCATCCGCGACGGCTCCGGCGGGCACCAGCCTCAGCGAATCGCCTGCACCCGCGCGCGGCGCAAAGGTGACGAGCTTGTCACCTCGCATTGCCTGTCCGAGGAGTTCGGAACCCACGTCTCCGCATGCCGCGAGCAGTCGGGCGGCCACCTGACTCTCGATGACGGGGGCCGATGCGACGGCCCGCCCGAACGGTTCGGCGATCAGCGCCAGGTCGATCTCTGCTGCGCCCCAACCTCCTGCGGCTTCAGCGACAGCCATCTCCACCACACCGGTCTCCAGCAGTGCCCTCCACAACTTCGGATCGAAACCCGAGGGCTCCGCGGCGCGCACGCGCTCGGATGTCGACTCGCGCGCGTATATGGCGGCGAACGAATCGACAAGCTGTCGTTGTTCGTCCGCGAGGTTCAGGTCCAACCTACTCAGTTCCCTCACATGCGGATACGGTTACTCTCACAATTGAGAGTAGCATTACCGCCGGCATCGTTTTCGGCATGTGCGACGACAGATTGGTTCATACGATGGACTTTCGACTGGCCCCCGATGCCGAGGCGTTTCGTGACGCCCTCCGCGCCCACCTGCAGGACGTGTTGACCCCGGAGGTCGAGGAGCGCATCTACCGCAGCGGGGTCGCACACGATGACGACTTCGCCAAAGGGCTTGTCGAAAAAGGGCTTTTCGCACCGGGCTGGCCTTCTGAGTACGGCGGCCGCAGCAGCGGCGCCTGGGAGGACCAAGTCCTCAAAGAGGAACTCATGCGCGCCGATGCGCCGGTGTACTTATCGGAGACCACCCGTATGGTGGCGTCGATAATCCGTGAGGTCGGCACACCCGTGATGCGCGACCGCATCCTCGCCGGCGCGATGAACGGCGACATCACGATCGCCCTCGGGTTCACCGAACCGGAGTGCGGCTCCGACGTCGCCGCAGCGACCACCAAAGCCGTGCGCGACGGTGACGATTGGGTCATCAACGGCTCGAAGATGTTCACCACCAACGGGCACATTGCCGACTACGTGTTCTTGTTAGCGCGCACCAGCCCCGAAAAGCCGAAGCACCAAGGGCTCACCATGTTTCTCGTGCCCCTCGATGTCGATGGGTTCGAGGCCCAGGCGGTCTGGACGCTTTCTGGTGAGCGCACCAACATCACCTTTTACAGCGATGTTCGCATCAGCGACGAGTGGCGTATCGGTGACGTCGACGCTGGCTGGCAGGTCTTGGGATTGTCACTGCAGGACGAGCACGCTTCCGGATGGGGCCCGCATATCGCACGATTGCTCCACCATGCCGAGCAGTGGGCCCAGACCACCCGTGCACCAGACGGTTCGCCTCCCATCAATAAGGACGACGTGCGGAGGCGTCTCGCGCGTGTCGCGATGGAGAACGAGGTTTCGATGCTGCTGCAGCATCGCTGTGTCTGGATGACGGAGGAAGGACAGATCCCGGTGGCGGAAGGACCGATGTCCAAAGTCTTCAGCACAGAGTCACTGGCCCGCGCCGCCCAGGACATCGTCGAGATGGTCGGCCCCGACGCGGTGCGTAGCTACTTCGAGCCAACCGCACCAGAGCAGGGTCGCTTCGAGCACCTCATGCGGTTCTCGTTGGGGACCACCATCTACGCCGGCACGAGCGAGGTGCAACGGACGATCATCGCCCAGCGCGGGCTCGGCCTACCCCGTTAGTTTGCGCGGCTTCCGTGCGGCGGCCTTCTTGGGCGCCGCCTTCGTGCTCGCAGACCTCGGCTTCGCGCCCGCCGGCGGCGTGAGCGCCTGTAGGCACCACGCCCACAACTGATCCTCGGTGAGCTCGGCCCCCTTGACGCCGAGGTGGAATACACCGATCTGAGCGAGTGCGATCAACGTCGAATTGAGTAGCGTCGTCAACTGCGCTGGCGTCAGGTCCTTGCGAACCAACCCGGCACGCGAACAGGAGGTGAGAATCTTGGTCAGCAGCTTCTGGTGCGGCTCCCAGATCTTCGCAAAGTCCGCCGGCCGTTCGATTTCCAGACTCAGGTTGTAGATCGTCATGACCCGACCACCGATGGCCTCGGACGACTCGGCGCGGGACAGGAAGCCACGGCAGAACGCCTCGAGCTGCTCCATCGGACCGTTCGCGGCGGCGACCTCATGCCGTATCGCTTCGATGAACTGGCTCGTGGCGTTCTCGTACAGCGCCAACAACAATTCTTCCTTGCCCGCGAAGTGCTGATAGAACGCGCGCAGGCTCAGGTTTGACCGGTCGATCAGCGTCTGGATCGTGAAGTCGGCTTTCCCCGACTCCTCGACCAACTCCAGGGCCGCGGCCAGAAAGCGTGAGCTCCGCGCCAACGCGCGGGCCCGCGCCTGGCTGAGCCGGCGCTCGATCGTCCGCTCCTGCCAGCTGCCCGACAGCTCGATGTCATTGTCTACGAGTTCCAGTCCGGCGTCTGGGTCCCGGCCGGCACGCTTCTTAGCAGTCATGATGCACACGAGAATACTCGTTCCCCGCTCAGGGTGTGGGATCTACCTACACGTGTAGGTAGACCAGGCGCATGGCGGCGGTCCCATGCGCTACTCTGGAAATGACCATTCTCGCTAGCGGGAATCAAAGTTCTGCAAGCTGAAGCCGCAGTTCATCCTCGAAGGAGTGCAGCCTTGACCGCAGATATCCTCATCGTCTCTCCCGACGACCACCTCGTGGAGCCGGCCGATCTGTGGACCAGCCGACTGCCGGAACGCTATCGGGAGGTCGGGCCGAGGATCGTTCGGCACCGCGGGCGCATGGATCCCAGTGTCACGTCGGATGTTGCGTTCGTCGACGACGAGAATGGTCGGGACGCCGACATCTGGCACTACGAGGATGCGATCATCCCGATCCCGCTCATCAGTGCGGCGGCCGGCTACGAAATCGACGAACTCACCACCGACCCGATCACCTACGACGAGATGCGTCCCGGTTGCTATCGGCCCGCGGACCGGCTCGCCGACATGGACATCGCCGGCATCGAAGCCTCGGCGTGTTTCCCCAACACCCTGGTTCGCTTCTGCGGCCAACGATTTCTGTACGGCAAGGACAAAGAGCTCGCATTGCTCTGCGTCCAGGCCTACAACGATTTTCAGATAGACGAGTGGGGCGCCGGGTCCGACGGTCGGCTGATTCCGCTTGGCATCATTCCGCTGTGGGATGTCGACCTGGCCGCAAAAGAAGTTGAACGAGTCGCCGCCAAGGGAATGCGCGCCGTGTGCTTCTCGGAGTTACCCGCACGCCTCGACCTGCCGTCCATCCACAGCGGCTACTGGGACCCGTTCTTCGCGGCGTGCGAACGCAACCAGGTCGGCATAATGCTGCACATCGGGTCGAGCTCCTCGCTGACGAAGTCGTCCCCGGACGCTCCGCATGTCGTGACAAGCGCGCTGATGGCGGTGAACTGCACCATCGCCCTGGTCGATTGGCTGTTCTCTGCCAAACTCAAGCAGTTCCCCAAACTCAAGATTGCGTTCGCCGAGGCCCAGGCCGGCTGGATTCCCTATTACCTGCAACGCGTCGACGAGGTCTGGGAAGACCGGCGGGCCTGGGGTGGCGTCCATCCGCTGCTGACTGAGCCGCCGAGCAGCCAGGTGCCCGGACGCGTGTGGTTCTCCACATTCGGCGACCCCGTGGCGTTCCGCATCCTCGACCTAGTCGGCGAGGATCAGCTCATGTTCGAGACCGACTATCCGCACAACGACACCAACTGGCCGAACAGCACGGACGTCGCCAACAAGGCGACGGAGGGTCTGGACGAGGAGACCAAGCGGAAAGTGCTGTCCACCAACGCAAAGAACTTCTTCGGGATGACCTAGCCTTCGCGATTGTGCGGATTCATCCGCGACACGCTGCGTGAGCGTCGCAAACTGCGCACTCGCCGCGGACTACAGCGCTTTCCAGTCTGGCTTGCGCTTCTCGAGGAAGGCTCGCGGTCCCTCGACGGCGTCCTTCGTCAGCGCCACCTTCATGCGATAGTTCTCGGCGAGTAGTTCGGCCTCGTAAATCGGCAGGTTCATTCCCTTTCGGACCGCCATGCGCGAACCACGCACCGCGAGAGGTGCATTCGAATTCACCACTTCCGCGATCTCCCACGCTCGATCCATCAGCGATTCGTGGGAGACCACCTCGGTGAAGACGCCGAGATCGTAGGCGCGCTGAGCGTCGAGCCGCTCGTGCTTACCCATGAGAATCAAACGCATGGCAACCGGCAGCGGCAGAATGCGCGCCAACCGTACCCCCTCGCGTCCCGAGGTGACGCCGATACTCACATGCGGGTCCATCAGCATCGCGTGCTCCGACGCGATCGTGATGTCTGCTGTCGTGACGAGATCCATTCCCGCACCACACGCAATGCCGTTGACCGCGCAGATGATCGGCTTGGTCATCTGCATCCACGGGGGTGTCGCCTCCTGCGGCGCGTCCCACTGCCGCATCGAGCTCAGTATCGGCTCGCCCTGATTGTCGATTCCCGCCGCGTTCTCCATGTCGTGGTCGGCGGCCTTGTTCACGTCGGCGCCGACACAGAGCGCACGGCCGGCACCGGTGATGATCATCGTCCAGATGTCCTGCGACTTTTCAATCTCCGCGTACGCCACCGCGAGTTCGGCGATCATCTCGTCGTTGATCGCGTTGAGCACTTCAGGCCGGTTCAGCGTCACGCACGCGGTGTGACCCCGTACCTCCACCTCGATCGTGTCGTAGTTGCTCACCGGATCAGCCTCTTCTCTCCAAAACTGCTGTCGCGCTGGGTCGCAAACCGAGAATCTCGTGGAACCGCTCGCAGTACCGCGGCCACACATCGGGATTCAGGAGCCGGGGCGGCATGCCACCGGTAAAGATCGTCTGCCACTGCGTAGCGGTGGCGACCGCGATATCGCGCGCAGCTTCAACGGTGATCCCGGCGGTGTGCGGGGTGGCGATGACGTTGTCGAGTTGCAGCAGCGGGTTGTCCCGCCGCGGCGGCTCCTCGTGGAACACGTCCAGGCCGGCCCCGGCGATGCCTCCGCCCACAAGCGCGTCGTACAGCGCCGTCTCGTCGTGGACGGGTCCACGCGCCGTTGTGATGAAGAATGCGGTCGGCTTCATCGCCGAGAACTGCGCCTTGCCGATCAAACCCTGCGTTTCCGTCGTCAGTGGACACGTCACCTGAACGAAGTCCGACCGCTCGACCAACTCGGCGAGTCGCACCAACTGCACTCCACGCTCAGACGCCGTCGTCTCGTCGACATACGGGTCGAAAACGATGACTTCCATTCCAAACGGAGCGCACAACTCCACCAGCCGACTCCCGATAGCGCCCAGCCCGACGACACCGAGCGTCTTGCCGAGCAGCTGACTTCCTATCAGGGCCAGTCGGTCTCCGAGCGCCCCGCTGCGCAGTGCGCGGTCGGCGACGGTGATCTTCTTGGCGAGGTCGAGCATGAAGCCGAGCGCGTGTTCGGCGACTGCCTCCGCGCCGGGGCCCGAGTTGTTGCACACCGCGATTCCCGCCCGCGTGCACGCCTCGACGTCGATGACGTCATACCCCGCCCCTGCCGAGCACACCGCCAGCAGCTGCGGACAGCGTCGTACCAGTGCCGGCCCGGCCAGCCACTGCGCGCCGTCGTTCACCGATGCGACATCGGTGCGGGTGGCGACCTGGTAGCCGTGCGCTGTTTCCAATGCGGCCCAACCCTGTTCAGGAGGCGCGGTCAGATCCAGATTGACCAGTTCGATGTCGGCGACCTCGAGGATGTCCCCGGCGGCGGGATCGGTCCATCGTTCGTAGACCAGTCGCGGCCGTACGCTCATTGCCGTCTGTTCTTCGCGCAAGCGCTCATCACTGTTTGGCTTTGGGCTTCGCCTGAGCAGCCTTGAACATGTCCGCCAGAGCGGGATCGACGTTCTTGTAGTCGTTGCGCGCGATCGTGCCGTCGCGGCCCTCGACAATGTCGTAGCCCAACCGGAGGTCCTTATTCTCCATGTGGAAGTACTCCCGGCCGATCGGCAGTCGTCGATCCTCTCGCGGCACCTCCATCCACGCGCGCAGGAAGCATCGGGCCTTCTTCGGATCATTGCTGCTGACGAAGTCCGACCGCGAGTGGCACATCGCGAAATTGTTGGCCACCGCCGCTTCACCGGATTCGAGCCGGAACTCGACCTGCTGCTCGACCAGTATGGTGCGGAGCAACTCGATGGCTTCCTCCTGCTCCGGCGTGAACTCGCGGCCGAGGGTCTTCATCGCGGGCAGGATGCTGCTGTACGTGAAGTTGATACAGATGCGGCCGTCGATCTGCGAGAACACCGGTACGTCATACGGTGTGACGTCGGGCTGGTCGTCGGGTTGTTCGCTGCGGCGATGGTGCGGAAACCCCTGGTACAGCACGTCGAGCAGATCCGGCCGTTCGGCGAGGATCCGGTTGTGCGCGGCTGGGCCACTTGCGAACTGGCTTTCACCACCCTCGGCCGCCGGATAGACGCACAGCAGGGCGAGTATGTCGGCGGCATCGTTGTGCATCGCCAACTCCGCTCGTGACTTGGTACCGCGGGCGGGTTGAACGCCGTTGGGCAGGATCTCCTCCTGCACCCGCACCATGCGGTGGCCGAACGAATTGTTGGATACCAGATAGCCCAGATGCGTGCAGAAAGCCCAGTAGATGCGTTCGAGGTCCTCGATCGAGTGCTGCTCCACGGGAAAGCCGCGGACACATGCAAGTCCCTTGCCGAACATCAGATCCCGATACAGTCGCGCAAGGTCATCGTCGAGGTCGGGGTGCCGCGCGTCATCGGGGGTGATGTCGTCTCGATCCTTGTGAGAGGTCTTGACCAGAATCGATTCCAGCGCAGCGATATTGCGTGCCGACAGGTCGAAAGCGAAGTCTTCCTTACTGGTGAAATCGGCCCCGGTCCATGCCATCGAGTCGGTCACCTGGTCGGTGTAGATCGCGGTGGGCATCCGTCCTCCTATTCGGGTTCGAGCTCCCGCAAGACTTGTGCGCGGGCCGTAGCAGCCTCGGTCATCATTCCGACGTCCGTACCCGCCGAGATGAATCGCAATCCCAGTCCGATAAACTGTTTCAGCAGGTCAACGGACTTGATTCCGGCAACTCCGAGCGCCACGCCGTGCTTACGGCAAGCCGCTGCGACAGAGTCTACTGCATCGCGGAAATGCTCATTCTCATAGTCGCCGTGGATGCCCATCTCCGCGGTCAGATCGCTAGGTCCGAGCAGGATCATGTCAACACCGTTTACCGCCGCGATGGCACCGCTCGCCTCGACCGCGGCGGGAGATTCGATCATCACCGCGACCACTGTGCGGTGTTCCAGCACAGCGGTCAGCTCCGGTGCCGGCAGCGCGCCGTATCCGCTCACGGGATTGGGTCCCGATATCGATCGATGACCGTTCGGCGGGAAGCGGGCGGCATCGACGATCGTCTCGGCTTCCTCCCTTGAATCGACATGCGGGACAATGACTCCCACGGCACCGTTGTCGAGTACCCGAGCGATCACACTTGGGTCGTGCGACGGTACCCGCACCAACCCCGATATACCCGCCCCTAGCGCGCTCGCGCAGAGCATGGCAGCGGTCTCGAGGGACGTGGAGGTGTGCTCGAGATCGACATAGACCGCGTCGTATCCGCATGCCGCGGCGATGGCAGGAACATCGGGCGTACGTGCATTCATCAGGGCAAGGCACAACACCAGGTCGTCGCCGCGCAGTGCGTCGCGTAATGATCTCGGCACCAACTCACGGTAGCCGACTGAGAACGAGGATTCCATCAAGTCGTTAACGCCATTATCGATGTGGTAACCATTAGATATGCCAGCGAACCAGGTCGCGATCGTTGGCGCCGCGCTGTCTGATTGCGGACGAGTGCCCGACAAGACCGCCATGGCACTGATGGCCCAGTCCTCCATGCGCGCGATCGCCGACGCGGGTCTGACGAAGGACGATATCGACGGATTCGGCGCGCACGGGACGCTCCTTCCGCCAGTCGAAGTCAGCGAGTATCTGGGATTGCGACCCGCATGGGTCGATGCCACCAACGTCGGCGGATCTTCGTGGGAAGTCATGGCCCGCCACGCCGCCGCTGCCATCGCGGCCGGCGAGATCGACGTCGCACTCTTGACGTATGGCTCCACCGCCCGATCGGACGTCAAACGCCGCCTCCGCACCTCGGCGGCCGCTATGGGCACCGGCGGCGCCATGCAGTACGAGGCACCGTACGGCGCCACACTGATCGCCAAGTATGCGATGGCCGCCAGACGCCACATGATCGAGTACGGCACGACGGTGGAGCAGTTGGCCGAGGTCGCTGTCGCCGCCCACGAGTGGGCGGCCATGAACGACAACGCATTCGAGCGTGATCGCATCACGGTAGCCGATGTCGCCGCTGCGCCGATGCTGGCCGATCCGTTCACGTCCAAGCATGTGTGCCTTCGCACCGACGGCGGCGGTGCCATAGTGCTGGCCAGCGAACACATCGCGAAGGACTGCGCCAAGGAACCGGTGTGGATCCTCGGTGCCGCCGACGCGACGTCGCATGTGAGCATGAGTGAGTGGCGCGACTTCACCACCTCCGCGGCAGCAGTGTCAGGCCCGCAAGCGTTCGCGCGGGCCGGCGTCTCGCCCGCGGACATCGACGTCTGCCAGCTCTACGACTCGTTTACTTCCACCGTGCTGTTGACGGTCGAAGATCTCGGTTTCTGTCCAAAAGGTGAGGGCGGCCCGTTCATAGCCTCGGGTGCGCTGCGTCCGGGCGGCGCGTTGCCGACAAACACCGACGGTGGCGGGCTGGCGTCGTGCCACCCGGGCATGCGAGGGATGTTCTTGCTGGTAGAGGCGGTGCGACAGCTCCGCGGTGGGTGTGGCGCCAGCCAGGTCGGCAATGCACGCCTGGCGTGCGTGCATGCCATGGGGGGCTTCTTCTCCCACAGCGCCACGATGATTCTGGGGACGCGCTGATGGACATTCCCGTTGGGCCGAACCGCCCGACCGTCGACTCCGACAGCGAAAAGTGGTGGCAGGCGATTCAGGACCGACGGGTGCTGATCAACGCCTGCGCCGCATGCGGACGGAACTCGTTGTACATGCGCTCCTTCTGTCCACACTGCTGGAGTACCGATGTCCGGCCCACACAGGCGTCGGGCCGCGCCACGCTGTACACGTGGAGCGTCGTCCACCAGAACGCAGCTCCATTCGACGCCCGCACCCCGTACGTGGTGGCAATGGTCGACCTTGCCGAGGGTCCGCGGTTGATGACGATCATCGAAGACTGCCCGGTCGAAAGCCTAACTAGGGAAATGGAACTCGTGATCGCTTTCCGCGATGACGACGGCTTCATAGTGCCGGTCTTCCGACCGGCCACGGATATGGGAAAGGAATAGACAATGAACAAAGAAGACATGATTCTGATCAGCGTTGATGATCACATCGTCGAGCCGCCGGATATGTTCAGGAATCATCTGCAGAAGAAGTATCTGGATGAGGCGCCGCGGTTGGTGCATAACCCCGATGGTTCTGATACCTGGCAGTTCCGCGACATCGTGATCCCCAACGTGGCGCTCAACGCGGTCGCGGGCCGCCCGAAGGAGGAGTACGGCCTCGAACCCCAAGGACTGGATGAGATCCGGCCGGGCTGTTACAAGGTCGACGAGCGGGTCAAGGACATGAACGCCGGGGGCATCCTGGGCTCGATGTGTTTCCCGTCGTTTCCCGGGTTCGCCGGCCGGTTGTTCGCCACCGAGGATCACGAGTTCTCCCTGGCGCTGGTGCAGGCCTACAACGACTGGCATGTCGAGGAGTGGTGCGGGGCCTACCCGGCCCGGTTCATCCCGATGACGCTGCCGGTGATCTGGGACGCCGAAGCGTGCGCCGCCGAGATTCGGCGCAACGCCAAGCGTGGGGTGCACTCGTTGACGTTCACCGAGAACCCCTCGGCGATGGGATACCCCAGCTTTCATGACTTCGATTACTGGAAGCCGATGTGGGATGCACTCGTCGACACCGACACCGTGCTCAACGTGCACATCGGATCCTCGGGGCGGCTGGCCATCACCGCCCCCGACGCCCCGATGGATGTGATGATCACCCTGCAGCCGATGAACATCGTGCAGGCCGCCGCGGATCTGTTGTGGAGCCGCCCGATCAAGGAATACCCCGACCTCAAGATCGCCTTGAGTGAGGGCGGCACCGGCTGGATTCCGTACTTCCTGGAGCGTGCCGATCGCACCTATGAGATGCATTCGACGTGGACCGGTCAGGACTTCGGCACCCAGAAACCCTCGGAGGTGTTCCGCGATCACTTCCTGACCTGTTTCATCTCCGATCACGTCGGGGTGCAGCTACGCAACGACGTCGGCATCGACAACATCTGCTGGGAAGCCGACTACCCACACAGCGATTCGATGTGGCCCGGGGCCCCCGAGCAACTCGACGAGGTCCTCAAAGAGCACCACGTGCCCGATGTCGAGATCAACAAGATGACCTACGAGAACGCCATGCGCTGGTATCACTGGGACCCGTTCACCCACATCACCAAGGAACAAGCCACCGTCGGCGCACTACGCAAAGCCGCCGAAGGCCACGACGTCACCATCCAAGCGCTCTCGAAGCATGATCACGGCGGCGGCGGTGCATCGGACTGGCAGTCCCAGATGAGCAAGGTCGCCCAAAACAGCGCAGACAAGGACTGATCAAGACTGGGCGGCGAGGCGGTCGGCAAGCACCCGCGGCCGCCCCGCCGAACGCGCGTCGAGCTTGTTGCGCTCGACTTTGCCGTTGGCGTTGAGAGGCAGCGGTTCGTCCCAGAAGACGAGCTCCTCGGGCAGTTTGTATTTGGGCAGACCTGCCGCTACGAGCGCCTCGGCGACCGCCCCAAGTGACATCTCGACCGAATGGTCCAGGACGACTGCCAGAGCGAGCCTTTCACCGGTGGTGCTGTCTGCGACGGAATAGGCCGCGCATTCACGGACTCCCGCGATCTTCGCGACCGCTTCCTCGACTTCGGCTGCGGGGATTTTGAGGCCGTTTCGGATGATGATGTCTTTCAACCGGCCGACGATGCGAATCCGCCCGTTGTCGAGTTCCGCGACATCACCGGTGCGAAACCAATCGCCGTCGAATGCGTCCCCATCGTCGTCCGCATCGGTGTATCCGAGAAAGGTATGCGGTCCGCAGATGCAGCACTCCGTGGGATCGCCGCTGGAGCCGATCCGTACCTGCACATGGGCCAGTGCGGTCCCGTCGTCGGCATGGCGCACGTCCCGAGGTTCCCTACGCAGGCCTGATGTGCTCACCGGCACCTCAGACGATCCGTACGCGCGCATGACGATGATGCCGAATTCGTCCTCGACGCGTTCCACGATGCGTCGGTCCAGCATCGTCCCACCGAGGTACACCGCTCGCAGCGGAATGCTCGCGTTCCGTGCCACCGCCTCGTCGAGTACCCGGTCCAGTAGCCGATCGGGACCGCCGTACCAGGTCGCTCCCGACGAGACGAGCAGCTCGCATGTCGCCGATGGATCCCAGCGATCCTCCAGTATCACCGGGGCGGCGAGCATCGGCCCGATGAACAGGCCCTGCAGCACGCCGGTGACAGACGCCAGAGGACTGATGAGGAAGATCCGATCGTCGTCGGTAAGTCCGGCCGCCGCAATGTAGTTGGCCGAGGCCTTGAGCAGCGTGCTCAGCGAATGAATTACGCCCTTCGGCTTCGACGTGGTCCCCGAGGTGTAGAGCACGAGGCACGGCTCGTCGGCCGCGCGCTCGGATCGGTATTCCGCGTCCGGTGTGCCGTCGACGTCAGAGGCGATCCACGTCACCCTGCCCGACAGCTCCGGTCCCTCGGCCGCAGGCCAATTCGGCGCGACGCCGAACTCGGCACCGGTGCGCGCGATGATGTCCGCGACCTGCGTCGCGCCTGCGCTGCGGGGCACCAACAGGATCACGGCATCGAGGCGCAGCGCCGCGTGGACGGCGACGACCGAATCCACGTCATTGCCGACAACGACGAGGACCGGCGTCGATGCCTTGACACCGATCGCAGCCAAACTGCTGCACGCCCCATCGATGCGCGCGTCGAGTTCGGCATAAGTGAGCCCTAGTCCCCTAGCTATCAGCGCGACCCGCTCGGGATGTCGTTCTGCGGCGGCGCGGACGACGTCGACAGGCTGAGCCGACCAGTGGCCTTCCTGACGGTATTTGTCCCGCAGTGCCGTGGCGCGCCGCTGCGCGTAGGCCAGCAGCGCAGTCGGGCGGCTCATGTCGTCCTCCTATGCAAATGGTGGTTCTCACTAAAGGTAAATGTAACCTCTCATCATGCCGTCAACCGAACGCTCTTCGCGCAAGCGCTCATCGATCACATTCGACAACCAGGTAGCCATCGTCACCGGTGCGGGAGGTGGTCTCGGACGCTGCCACGCCCTTGAACTCGCCCGCCGCGGCGCCAGGGTCGTGGTAAACGACCTCGGGAGTGCGGTCGACGGCAGCGGCGCGTCCATATCGGCCGCTCAGGCAGTTGTCGACGAGATCACCGCGGCCGGAGGTACGGCGATCGCCAACGGTGACTCGGTCGCGACCGAAGAGGGTGGTGCCGCGATCGTCGCCGCGGCCGTGGATGCCTTCGGCCAGGTCGACATCCTGGTGAACAACGCAGGCATTCTGCGCGATGCTGCATTCAAGAACATGACTGCCGAACAGTTCGACGCCGTCATCGCGGTGCATCTTGCGGGAACATTCAATGTCACCCGCGCCGTCTGGCCCGTCATGCGGGAGCGCAACTACGGCCGGATCGTCCAAACAAGCTCCGGTACCGGTCTTTTCGGAAACTTCGGCCAGGCCAACTATGGCGCGGCGAAGATGGGCCTGGTCGGCATGATGCATGTACTTGCCATCGAGGGAGCTCGCAACGGCATCGCCGTCAACGCGATCGCGCCGATCGCCCGCACCCGGATGACCGAGGACATCATGGGTGAGGCAGGTAAGGCGCTGGACCCTGAGCTCGTCACCCCGGTGGTGGTCTACCTGTCGCATCGCAGCTGTGACCGGACGGCACACATTTATTCGGTGGGTGGCGGCAAGGTATCGCGGGTGTTCATCGGTCAGACCAAAGGCATCGAGGATGCGGGCCTCAGCGCGGAGTCTGTCGCCGAGGCCATCGACCGGATCGATGACAGTTCGTCGTTCACCATTCGCGGCGGGCCTTAGAAGCCCTGGAAGCGGGGCTCGCGACGTTCCGCGAATGACAACAGTCCTTCCTGCAGGTCCGCCGTGTGTGACACGACTTCGGCGGCCCAGGCCTCCTGCTCGAACGCCCGGGCGCGACCGGACTCCGAGGACACCGCCAACAGCCGTTTCGTGAGGCTCAACATCACTGTCGGGCCCGAGGCGAGTCGTCCGACGATGTCCTCTGCGACGGCGTCGGTGTCCTCCGGTTCGGCCACGCGGTTGACCAGTCCCAGCCGCTCACATGTCGCCGCGTCGATGCGTTCGCCGAGCATGAGCAGTTCGGTGGCTTTTCGCAGGCCGACGATTCGCGTCAGCAGGTGGATGGCGCCGGAGTCCGGGAATATCCCGCGATGCACAAACGCCTCGACAAGCGTTGCCTCCGTGGACATGACGACGAGGTCGGAGGCCAGCACGAGACTCGATCCCGCACCCACAGCAGTTCCCTTCACGGCGGTCACGACGGGCTTGTCGCAGTCCATGATCGATGCGACCAACCTCTGCCAGCCCTGCTGAAGCATTCGCGCGATGTCCCCGGGGCGCTTTTCACTGATCTGTTGCGTCTTAGCCCCCTCGCCACGAGGCCCGAGACCGGCACCCGCACAGAAGTGCCGCTGGCCGGCGGCACCCAGTAGCACCGCACGCACACTCGGATCGTCATTGGCCTGTTGGAATGCCTCGGTCAGCGCATCACGAGCCAAGGGAGACAACGAATTTCCGACATCGGTCCGGTTGATGGTGATGCGTTGCACGCCGTCATCACCGACTGCAACATCGATCCCAGAAGCTTGGTCACTCATCGCTGCCATCCCTGCGTTAACGGCGTTTCCGCTTTTCGGGTATCTTAATTTCCACTTCGATCCGACAACAGTGTGGGCCACGAGGAGGAGGTGCCAGATGACTGATCCCTCCCCTGTCTCGTCGCCAACCGGCCGCATCACCGACGAGGGTCTGGCCAGGTTGCGCGCCACCATCGGCATCGCCGTACCGCACACCCAGCCGCCGCACTACTTCCGCCCCAACGAGGACGCCTTTCGGCACATCGCTGAAAGTTACGGCGATGCCAACCCGTTGTGGGCGGATCCCGACTACGCCGCCAAATCGGTGTGGGGTGAGCCGATCGCGCCGCCGGCCCTGGTCGGTGGCGACACACTGATCGGGGAGGACGAGGTGTCGACGCTGTCCGACGAGGATCGCGCACTGACCAAGGGTGATCCCCTGCGCGGGGTGCACGCGTTCTACGCCTCGTCGTCGCGGGAATGGTGGGCGCCGCTTCGTGCGAACCACCGCGTGTTCCGACGCAACGCGTTGGTTGCGGCACTCGACAAAAGCAGTGAATTCGCCGGCCGCGCCGTTCACGAATGGTCCGCCCAGGTGTTCCGCGACGACGAGGGTGTCATCCTCGGCGGCCAATACCGGAACATGATCCGCACCGAACGCACCAAGGCGCGCGACCGCAAGAAGTACGACGCCGTCGAATTGAAGACCTGGACCGCGGACGAGATCGCCGAGATCGACGAAAGGTACGCGCGCGAAGTCGCACGCGGCCCAGAGCCCCGCTGGTGGGAGGACGTCAACGAGGGCGACGATGTCGGCCCGTTGACCAAAGGTCCGCTGACGGTGACGGACATGGTGTGCTGGCACGTCGGCATGGGGACCGGGATGTACGGGGTGCGACCCCTGCGGTTGGCGTGGCGCAACCGGCAGCGCATCCCCCGTTTCTACACGCCCAACGAACACGGCGTGCCCGATGTTCAGCAGCGCGTGCACTGGGAGCCCGACGCCGCCCGCAATGCCGGCAATCCCACCACCTTCGACTACGGCCGCATGCGGGAAACCTGGTTGATCCACCTGTGTACCGACTGGATGGGCGACGACGCCTGGTTGTGGAAGTTGGATTGCGAGTTCCGCCTCTTCAACTATGTGGGCGACCTTCATACGATGACGGGCAAGGTGGTGCGCAAATATCTCGCCGACGGGGACCGGCCGACGGTCGATCTCGAGCTGACGGCGGTCAACCACCGCGGGGAGGTCACCGCCCCGGGACACGCCACCATCCTGCTGCCCAGTCGCGAACGGGGACCCGTCCGCCTGCCGGACCCGCCGGGCGGCGCGACAAATCTCGCCGAACTGCTCACGGCGGTCTCGGCGCAGTTCTGCGAGCGGTGACGTAATGGGTTACGACAGCGTGCCCGGCCTACGCGCCGAACAGAGGGGTCCGGTACTGCGGCTGACCCTCGCCCGTGCCGACAAGCGCAATGCAGTCGACGACACGATCCTCGACGCGTTGATCGGACACCTCGTCTCGGCGGGCATCGACGAGGCCGTGCGGGTCATCCGCATCGACGCCGAAGGTCCGGATTTCTGCGCCGGCTCCGACCTCGTCGCCAACAACGTGCGCTCCGAACGTAAACCGCGCGTCGGAAGTACGCAGCGGCGGCTGCCGAACAAGGCCAACAGGTTGATTCCGTTGATGCTCGAGACGCAAGTGCCCATCGTCGCGGTCGTTCGCGGCTGGGCGGCCGGCCTCGGGTTCCACATCGCATTGGCATCCGACTTCTGTGTCGCGGCCGAGGACGCCCGGTTCTGGGAACCGTTCGTGGCTCGCGGGTTCACCCCGGACAGCGGCGCGGCGTGGTTGCTCCCCCGCCTCATCGGCATGGTGCGGACGCGACAGCTGCTGATGCTGGGCGAGGAGATCTCCGGAACCACCGCCGCCGAGTGGGGCATCATCCACGGCACCCACGCTGACGTTGAGTTGGATTCGGCTGCAGAGAAACTGGTGGCGAAACTCGGCGAAGCGCCAACGGTGGCGCTCGGACTCACCAAGTGGCTACTGCAGAGCGGCAACGGACTGGACCTGGACCGTCACCTGCAGAACGAGGCCATGGCACTGGAATTATCCAGCCGCAGTGACGACTTCAAGGAAGGATTGGCCGCCTTCCGCGACCGCCGAGATGCGAAGTTCCAGGGTCGATGACGAAGCTGCCGATCACCGACGCCACATCCGCCGACGACGCAGTCGCCGAAGTCCGGCGATGGGTCGACATCGAGGTGCCTGCGCAGTGGCGATCGGCGGCCGCCCAGGGTTCGGACGCCCTGCGGGCCACTCGCAGCAAGGAGGACTACCGAAAGTGGTATCCGACTTTCGCCCGGTCTGGTCTCGTCGTGCCGACCTGGGCGCCCGAGCACGGTGGTCTCGGCGTGAGCAACGAGGTGGCACGGGCAATCGATAAGGTCTTGAGACCGCTGCGACTTACCCGGCTGAATCCATTGGGGCTCAACAACACTGCCGCAGCCCTGTTCAGCCACGGCACCGAGGATCAGCGGTTGCGATTCCTGCCGCCCATTGTGCGCAACGAAGAGAAGTGGTGCCAGCTGTTCAGTGAGCCGGGCGCGGGCTCCGATCTCGCCTCACTTGCGACACGAGCCGTGCGTGACGGCGACGACTGGGTGATCACCGGGCAGAAGGTGTGGACGACTTGGGCCGATGAGGCCGACTTCGCGATCTTGCTCGCTCGCACTGACCCCGAAGCGCCGAAACACAAGGGCATCACCTACTTCCTCCTCGAAATGCACCAACCGGGCGTCGAAGTGCGGCCCCTGCGGCAAATCACCGGCGAGGCGGAGTTCAACGAGGTCTTCATCGACAACGCACGGATCCCTGATGCACACCGGGTGGGTGAAATCAACGACGGCTGGCGAGTCAGCGCGTCGACGCTGTCCAGTGAACGCCAGATGGTGTCCGGGTCTGGCTCCGGCGGCATGGGACGCCTCGGTGGTTCCAGCGCGGCGCGGCTGATCACCCTCGCCAAGGAAACGGGCAAGTGGGCTGACCCCGTCGTGCGCAACAAGGTCATGCGGTTGTGGGCTCAGGAACAGATACGAGGGTGGACGAACGCACGTGTGCGAGCAGCGCTGTCGGCCGGCCAGTCCCCCGGCGCCGCATCGTCGATCGGAAAGATCCACCAGGCCACGCTCAATCAACAGATCCAGGACCTCATGGTCGACTTGCTCGGCACCGATGCGATCGCCTGGCCGGCAACCGATGACCCTGACGCGCTTCCCCGTGACGTCCAAGGCATGATGCGCAGCCTCGCCAACGGGACCGAGGGTGGCACCACCGACATCAACAAAAACATTCTCGGTGAACGCGTCCTCGGACTACCCAAGGAGCCGGATCCGTGGAAGGGCAAGCCCTGGAAGGAGATTCCGCGTTCGTGAGCACGTACGAGCGCCTTGTGGTCGAGAGATCCGATGGCATCGGCTGGCTGATCCTGAACCGGCCGGACGCCGGAAATGCTTTCGATGCCTTGATGCTGGACGAGCTGGAAGCTGCGTGGGCGGACCTCGATGCCGACCCCGATGTACGCGTGATCGTGAACACGGCAAACGGCAGGGCTTTCTGCACCGGTATGGACGTGGTGCAGGTCGCGCGCGACAAGGCGGCCATGCGCAAGCACTCCCGCCGGACGCGCGATGCCGAACTGAGAATCTCGTCATGGCACTGCGGTGTCTGGAAGCCGGTGATCGCGGCTGTCAACGGCGTATGCGCGGGCGGTGGTCTGCACCTGGTGGCCGACGCGGACATCGTGATCGCCGCCGAGGGGGCAACGTTCGTCGACCCCCACGTGTCGGTGGGCCAGGCAGTGGCATACGAGGCGATCACGCTGTTGCGCAAATCCCCGATGGAGGCCATCACCCGAATGACACTCTGCGGCAAGGGTGAGCGGATTTCCGCCCTGCGCGCATACGAGCTCGGGATCGTGTCGGAAGTCGTTGCACCGGAAGAACTCACCGCTGCAGCCGGTCGGTTAGCCGCCGCCGTGGCCGCCAATTCACCGACCGCGATGCGCTCCACCAAGAAGGCCTTGTGGCGTTCGCTCGAAGTCGGCCTCTCCGCGGCCAAGCACGAGGCCAGCGAAGAAATCTGGCGGTTGCGCAACCACCCCGACCACGCTGAGGGTGTGCGGGCCTGGCGTGAAAAGCGTGCCGCGCACTGGCAGCCGCTGGAGGTGTCATGACGTACGAAAGGCTCATCGTCGAGCGCCGAGGACCGGTGGGGTGGATCATCAACAACCGCCCCGATCGCCTCAACGCCTACGACGTCGTGATGCGCGAGGAGTTCCCCAAGGCGTGGGCGGAATTAGATGCCGACCCCGAGGTGCGCGTCATCGTGCACACCGGAAACGGCCGGGCATTCCAGGTCGGTGCCGACGTGGAAGAACTCGACGGCGAGGCCGTATTGCAGTTCCAGGAGACCATGCGCACGCTGGACCTGAAGCTCACCGGCTGGCACTGCAACGTCGGCAAGCCGGTCATCACCGCGGTCAACGGTGTGTGTGCGGGCGGCGGGCTGCACTGGGTCGCCGACGCCGACGTCGTCATCGCGTCGTCTGACGCGACCTTCGTCGATCCTCACGTCTCGATCGGTCAGGTCAGCGCGCTGGAGACCATCGCCCTGATGCGCAAGATGCCCGCCGAGGCGGTGCTGCGGATGGCGCTCGTCGGAAGCCATGAACGACTCACGGCCCAGCGTGCCTACGAGCTAGGCATGATCAGCCAGGTCGTCGACCCGCCCGAGCAGCTGCGTGAGGTTGCGCAGGAACTGGCCGAGAAGATCGCCAGGAACTCTCCCGCCGCCATGCGTGCCACCAAACGCGCGCTTTGGGGGGCGTTGGAGTACGGGCTGACCGACGCGTGCCACGAAGGCGCCAAACACCTGACGTCGATGTGGGGTCACCCAGACCAAAACGAAGGTCCTCTCGCGTTCGCCGACAAACGGATGCCCGATTGGCAACCGCTGGAGCCTGATTCATGAGCCTCGCAGATCTGCTCGACGGCCTGCCCGACATCGCCGTACACACGATCGACACCGACGTATCGCGAGCCGACCTCACAGCAAGTGCACAACAGCTTGGCGCAGTGCTCGCGGACAGCGGGCTGGCGACCGGCGAGGTCGTCGTGGCGATGCTTCCCAACGATGCCGCGACCATAGCCGCTTTGTTCGGAACCTGGCGAGCCGGTGGTGTCTACACACCGCTGAACCCGAGGGCTGCGGATGCCGAACTCGCCACCCAACTGCAGACGCTTCGACCGGTGGCAATCGTCACGACACCGGCTCTTGCACAGCGCTTTTCCGCATTCGAACTGCCGATCGCCACAAGCACCGATCTGACGTGGACGCTGCAGCTGTCATCCAAGAGACCGGAAGACCCGAGGCAGTACGACCCCGACGTGGCGCTGTTGCAGTTCACCTCGGGCACGACCGGCCCGCCGAAACCTGTGCCTCTCCGACACACCACGGTGCTCGACCTGATCGACCGACTGCTGGCGAAGCTGCGCGGCACCAAACAGGCGTCTGCCAGGGCGAACCGGCCCCCGATGGCGAACCTGGTCCCGCTGTCACTGTCGTTGTGGGCAGGCATCTACCAAGTGCTGTTTGCGTTCCGGGCGGGCTCGGGTGTCGTGCTGATGGACCGCTTCTCCCCAGCGGATTTCGCCGCCCTCGTCAAGCAGCATCAATTGCGCTCGACAGTGCTGCCGCCTGCAGCACTGACGATGGTGCTGCACGACGACTCAGTGACGGACCTGTCCCCCCTGAAGATCGTCCGTTCGATCACGGCGCCGCTATCCCCGGTGCAGGCCGGGCGGTTTCGGGACAAGTTCGGCGTGATCGTCCTCAATTCCTACGGCCAGACCGAACTCGGCGGCGAGGTTGTCGGGTGGTCCGCCGCCGACGCACGTCAGTGGGGCGAGACCAAGCTCGGCTCGGTCGGTCGGCCCCTGCCCGGGATCGACGTGACCATCGCCGACGACGAGGTCATGGTCCGCACGCCGACGACGGCCGCCCGCAATATCGATGCGGCGTTCCTGGACAGACTGACCGATGACGGCTGGTTCCACACCGGCGATTTGGGCTGGTTCGACGACGATGGCTTCCTGTGGCTGGACGGCAGGGTCTCGGACATGATCAATCGCGGCGGACTCAAGGTGTTTCCCGGAACGGTCGAGGACGTCCTGGTGGCAGCGGACGGTGTGCGGGAAGCCGCGGTGGTGGGCGTACCCGATGAGCGCCTCGGCGAGGTCCCGTGGGCCTTCGTTGTCCGCGCCGACGAGTCGGTATCCGAGGATGGACTGGTGGCGTGGTGCCGGGAACGGCTGACGCCCTACCGCGTGCCCGTGCGGATCATGTTCGTCGAGCAGTTGCCGCGCAATGACGTCGGCAAGGTGGTCAAACGCGAACTCGCCGCGATGGCTGACGCGTGACCACCATCGTCGTCGGTCCGACCGAAGCGCTGTCGCACGCCCTCGCCGAGGCGTCCGACGATGTGGTGACCATTGAAGACAATGCCGAGGACGCCCTGTGGGAGACGCTGGTGGCGCTCCAGACAGCGCACGAGGCAGCGCCTGGGCGAATCGTGCTGGTTCTGCCGACGACCGGCATCGCGGGTGCGGCGGGTGCGGTCGACTACACGACAGTGATCGAGGGCGCCCGCGCGATGGCGAAATCTGCTGCGCGTCAATGGGCATCCGAGGGGATCGGCGTGAACATCGTCCTCGCGCCTTCCCATCTCTTCGTGCGGGACGTCGATACATCCCACCTGTCCACCGCCGCCGTGCCGGACGACGGTGCGCTGATTCACTCGGTCGCGGAGACTGCCAAGTTCTTGCTGCGCGACGACCTGCGTCACCTGACCGGCGCCACCATCGTCGTCGATGGGGGTTCGGTGATGCTGCCATGAGTCTGGACGGCCGCACGGCGATCGTGACAGGCGCAGGGGCAGGGGTGGGTCGCGGTATCGCGATGGCCCTGGCGGCCGCAGGCGCACACGTCATCGTGGCATCCCGCTCCGATACCGGTGTCGCAGCCGAGATCACGAGCCTGGGACACCGTGCGACCTGGACACGCTGCGACGTGACCGCGCCCGACGACCTCGTCGCTGCTGTCGACGAGGCTCTGGCGTCGTGCGGGCGACTCGACGCAGTGGTGCACAACGCCACGAGCACTAGCTCGAGCCAGCCGCACCGACTGGTCGACGTGGACAGGCAGCTGTTCGACGACCACTACTCCGTATCCGTCGGCGGGGCGCGCAACTGCGCGGCCGCGGCGTTCGACGCGCTGAAGGTGCATGGCGGCACATTTCTGGTGTTCACGTCCCCGGCAGGGATCGAGGGCAGCGCGACGCTACCGCTCTACGCCACGATGAAGGGCGCGCTGCGTGGCTTCGCCAAGAGCCTGGCCCGCGAGTGGGCAGCCCATGCGATCACCGTCAACGTGGTCTCGCCGCTTGCATATTCACCGGCGATGGCCGCGGCGATCGAGGCAGATCCCGCGATGGAGCAACGTCTGTCGCGCAGGGTCCCGCTGGGCCGGATCGGTGATCCAGAGCGCGATATCGGGTCGGCCATCGCCTTCCTCGTAGGACCCTCGGCGCGATACATCACCGGTCAGACCCTTGGTGCCGACGGTGGACACTTCATGAATCTCTGACCCCGTAGGCAACGGATACCACCGTTTGCTATGTTGAGAATCAACATTCTCAAGCATGTTGGAGGCGCTGGTGACCGATGGAAGAGCATTCGAGGTCTGGGATGCCGACAACCACATGTACGAGACCATCGACGCCTACACGCGGTATCTGCCCGAGAAGTACTCCGAGGCGCTGAAGTTCATCGACGTCAAGGGGCGGAAGAAGCTTCAGATCCTCGGCACAGTCACCGAGACGATCCCCAACCCGACGTACGAGGTGATCCCCACCCCGGGGGCATGGTCAGACTACTTCCGGGGCATAAATCCCGAAGGCAAGACACTGCGTGAGCTGGCCGAGCCCATCCGCTGCCCGGACGAGTTTCGGCGTCCCGACCTGCGCCTGGCTTTGATGGACCGTCAGGGCGTGCACGGTGCCGTGATGTTCCCGACGACGGCCGGCATGCTCGAGGAGCGGATCAAGTCCGACACCGAACTCACCCACGCGGTCACCCATGCGTTCAACCGTTGGCTGCTCGACGACTGGACGTTCAACTACCAGAACCGAATCTTTCCGGTTCCCGCGATCTCGCTGAACGATCCCGCACTGGGCGTGCAGGAACTCGAATGGTGTCTGGAGAACGGAGCCAGGACGGTCCTGATCCGGCCGGCACCCGTTCCCCGTGAGGACGGCACGTCTCGTTCGGCAGCGCTGCCGGAATTTGACGACTTCTGGCGGCTGGTCGAGTCGTCGGGCATCTCGGTGCAGATGCACAATTCGGACTCCGGTTATGAGCGCTACATCGACGACTGGGAGGACGCCGCGGAGTTCAACGGATTCGCTTTGAGCAAGCTGCGCGGTTTCATCTACGAGGAGAGCCGAAACATCTTCGACACCCTCGCGGCGTTCATCGCGCACGGAGTGTTCGAGCGTTTTCCGGGGGTGCGCATCGGGGTGGTCGAGAACGGCGGCTCGTGGGCGCACCGCCTGTTGGACGTCTTCGACCGCGTCTACCGCAAAAGGCCGTATGACTTCAGCGAGCATCCCAGTGAGGTTTTCCGCAGGCACGTCTGGATCAATCCGTTCCACGAGGAGGACATGTCGCAGCTTGTCGAGCTTCTCGGTGCGGATCGTGTGATGTTCGGTTCGGACTACCCGCACCCCGAAGGCCTCGCCGAGCCCGTCGATTTCGTCAAGGAGTTGAGTGGCCTACCGGCGGATACCACCGCACGGGTGATGGGCGGCAACCTCAAGGAACTCATCGGCATCTGACAAGGGGCGAACGGTAATTCGCCGAGCGTCTCGACGTTTGCGTGCAGCAAGCGTGCGCTCCCGGCACGTCACGGAGTCGGATCTTCAGTCCCCGGTGCGCGTCATAGTGCCCGTGGACACCGTCCCGTTGCACGTTGCGTAGTAATAGTCGAGTTCCTGCACAAAACCGTCAGCCACAACCGTTGGCGTGAATGTGACGGAATCCCCTGCGCATGTAGGCCCTTCCGTTATGTGCTCCCAGACACTGCCGTTCCAGTGGAAGACAGTGGCACCGCCGGATCCGCTGAGCGTCACGTCGCAATGCGGGCAATCCGAGACGGCAGTCCCGACGTTGTTTTTGGTGGTAGTACCTGCGGAAGAGGTAACCGTCACTTGCGAGCTATAGGTGCCACGGAACAGGGCCTCGCTCGAGGCGGCAATGCCGGGGGTGGCGCCGTCCGACGGGGTGGCCGCCGTGCCAAGTGATTGCTCGTCGGCCGTCTGTCGCGGCGGATCCGGTCGCAGGACGAGGAAGGCGGCTATGGCGGCGACGATGACGGCGACGATCACTGCTACCGATACGAGTACGCCCTTGATCGACAGCCGAGCGCCCGGCGGGGCAAAGCTCGGCGGTGCATAGCCTGGCGGGGCAACACTTGGTGGTGCATAGCCTGGCGGGGCAACACTTGGTGGTGCATAGCCTGGCGGGGCATAGCCTGGCGGCGTAAAGCCCTGCGGTGCATAGCCCGGCGGGGTGCCGCTTGGCGGCACATAGCCGGGCGGCCCGTTGCCCGGCGGCGCGATGCTTGGGTTGCCCAAGCCCTTGGCACCACCCGGACCCACACTCGGGTCACCCAAGCCCTTCGCACCACCGGGGTCACCCAAGCCCTTCGCACCACCGGGGTCACCCAAGCCCTTCGCACCACCGGGGTCACCCAAGCCCTTCGCACCACCGGGGTCACCCAAGCCCTTCGCACCACCGGGGTCACCCAAACCCTTCGCACCACCGGGGTCACCCAAACCCTTAGCAGCAGCCGGGTCACCCAAACCCTTAGCACCTGCATGGCCGGAGTCGGCGCCAGCCGCACGGCCCGCTTCTCCAGCCGCACCCGGAAAGATGGCGCCTGCGGGTCGCCTATCGTCGTCGTCTTCGCGATCAGGCATAGCCTCAGCGTAAGACTTATCGAGCCGAGATTGAAGAACGATCTTGTTGCTTGTATAGGCAAATATTCACGTTAATCGGCAATTGATGTTTGCTGACGTCGGGCCGCAACCTGTGGTCATCGATCTTGTGCAGTCGGCGCGGGCTGACCAGCGGCTCGGACGCCATCAACTTCCTGCGCCAAGGCGGCGTCGGAAACTGAACCAGTGGCAACGCCTGCTCCGCCTACTGACGTCTAGTCCGCGATTGCCTGCTCACAATTGAGGGACCTGCCAATGGATTGGCGAGCACGCCAGGGGCCGCGTCGACGACTTCCGGTATCGAGTTGACGGCAGCCAGCGCTGTCACCGCCACGCCCGGGTTGACCCGATCTGAGGCCGACTGCTCCATATACAGCTCCAGGGACATGCTCGGCCGCCCCTCGACTCGGAACACCATGCCGCCCTGGTCCGCCCTTGACGGCCGAGGCCAGCGTTGCGGCCAAGGTGTAGAAGTCACCGTTGCGAAATACTGGACCGCGACCGCCTTCCGCCCATCGACGACGCCGGCGAGCTGCCACCGGTGCGCGCAAACCGTCCCCTTCGGGATCACGCCGAGCGCGGTCTCCAGATCCGTTGGCGCGGGGAGTGTTTCCCAGTCCAGTTCGACACCGTCGAGTTCTAACCCCAGGATGTCGGCGATGTAGCGCACCACGGTCTCCCAGTCGTGGTTGACCTTGCCCGAAGCGATTCGGGCGGGTACGTGCCCTTCGGGTTTTCCGAACCCCATCGATTCGTGCAGGACATCCCAGATCGGATAGGACTTGTCCAAATCGATCGCGTATTCATCCATCCGATAGGACTCAACGGTGCCAGCGCCCGCGAGTAGGGCCGTGGGGATGTTCAGACTGATGAAACCCGGCTCGGCGCCGGTCGCGTAGAACGTCGAATTACCCTTGGCCGTTGCGGCTTCCACGGCAGCACGCCACTCCGGTGGCGCAGCGGGCGGATAGACCATCGGGATCGTCGAGATCGTCACGACGTTGATCCCCGCCTCGAGATAGGTCACGATGTCGGCGATCGCTTCAGCCTCCCGCCGAACGGCAGTGGCACAGTAGAGAACACAGTCCGGCGCGAGCGCCAGCACCGCGTCGAGGTCGTCGGTTGCCGAAATACCAACGTCCGGACTGCCGCATAGACGGCCGGCATCCTCCCCCGTCTTGTCCGGGGTCGACACCTTGACTCCGACAAGTTCCAATGCAGGGTCATCGATGACCGCCCGAAGTGCCTCCCGCCCAGTAAAACCAGTCCCCACGTGAACAACCCGATACATTCGAAACCCTCCGTCGGTCAGCGACATTCGTTGTCATCTGCGTATTGCCCGCACACCACGCACATGCTGCAGGCTGGGATATCAGCTCTCGACGCCGCCCTCACGTAGGAAGTTGACGGTGTACTCCTGGCTTGTCAATCCACTCGGATCGAGCCCGATCAGTCCGATCATCCGATCCCACGGTTCAGGGTCGACGAACCAGTCCCAGCGAGTGACATGTCCGTCCTCGTTCGTCCATATGTAGTCCCATTCGCGCAGTTGCAGCACCGTTCCGTCGGCGAGCGTGCCCGCGTAGGTATCGCATGACGAGAAACCCCACTCCCCAGCGACACACTCGAACGGACTGACGAGGTGGTAGTCCGGCATGTGCTTCCACCAAATGCGCCACTCCGGAGTGAGCACGTCGCCGTCCGGCGCGTACTTGGCCGCAGCATCAGCTACCTCACCCGAGAACATGTCGGTTATCGACTGCGGGACACCGTCGTTGAACTGGGGACTCATCATCACGAAATCCGGTGCCATGATGTACTTGTCACCGAAGTTCACATGGCGGCCGCGGTCAATGGATTTCGCATAGCCCTCCCACTTTTCGAAGGCAATACTCTCGTGTAGGGCCACACGATCCCGGGCCATGCCGTTCCCTTTCTACTAGTCCAGTTCGGCGAATCTCTTCAGGTACTTCCATGCGATCTCGGGCGGTATTCCGCCACACAGCGGATTGATGTTGAACACCTCACCTGCGGCGAGCCGACTTCGTGCATCGTCGACCGGCAGTATCACGTGGGACGTCGATTCGTGCCGCAGTTCATCGACAGTCTTGGCGGTGGTGATATTGGCCGAGACGGTGTTGTCGGGATTCCACTCGGAGTACGCGAGCGCGTCGTGCAAGAGGTACTTGCCGATCTCATCCCACGCCGCGTCGACATCGTCTGCGACGAAGACATTGGTTGCGGTATCTCGTTCGGGCAGCATCATGAACCCGGGGTCGTAACCGGCGTCGCGACTGGCGTTCTCGTACGCTTCTCTCATCCCCGGCACCACACCGTTGGCCAATAGACCGAGACCGTTGCGTCCCGCACGACGGGCCGCGGCGAGGCTCGCCCCGCCCCAACTCATCATCGGACCCTCTGGTGTGCGCGGACGTGGCGTCACCTTCATTCGCCGCCCGCCATGAAGAACCTCCTCGCCGGCGAGTAGCCGACGCAACAACCCGAGCTTCTCATCGGCGAGGCGACCGCGATCAGAGAGGGATAGGCCGAAGTGGGCGTATTCCTCTGCCCGGTAGCCGATTCCGAAGACGTATGTCGCCCGTCCCGCACTGATGTGGTCCAACACCGCCATGTCCTCGGCCAACCGGGCGGGGTCGTAGAACGGCAGGAGGATCACCAGGTTCAGCATCAGTTGCTTGGTGCGCGCGGCAATCGCCGCACCGAGCAACAGCGGCGAAGGAAGATAGCCGTCATCAGCGCAGTGATGTTCGCACAACACCGCGGCGATACACCCGCGAGTCTCGGCCCACGCCGACATTTCACTTGCCGCCGCGTACAACTCGGTCGGCGGTGCACCGAAGGACGGCGCCCTCATGTCGAAGCGGAGTGTGAACAACGGCACTAGCGGTCTCCGTCCGATCCCATGGCTTGCGCGCCGGCCTGAATGACCATCTTGACGGCATCATTGCGACTGAGCGTTTTGAACACCTCTTCGGCCATCCGCATCATGTCGCCCACCATGAGCGTGGGACCGTTGGTGAGATTGTCGAAAGCTTCGTCGATGACATCCTCGGCCGGAATGGCGCCGGGCGGAACGTCGTCGAGTGAGGCAATTTGTCCGCGGCTGTGTTCGAGCTGACGCAGCGCCGGAGTGTCGGTCTTGCCGAGCAACAGGCACAGCACGTCGACACCCTTGTCGTGAAGCTCGGCCCACAGGCCTTCGGTGAACACCATGTCGAAGGCCTTGGTACCGCCGTACGCGACCATATTCGGTCCACCGGCCAACGCCGCACCCGAGCTGAAGTTGACGATGCCGCCGCGGCCGCGTTCCACCATTCTGCCCGCGTAGTGGTGACACAACTGCATCAATACCAGGCAGTTGCGGTGTAGCAATGCCTCTGCTGCCGACACCGGATTGGCAAGGAAGGGCTGATAGTTCGGATCACCGCCTGCGCAGTAGACCAACATGCCGATGTCGAGATCTTCGGTCGCGTCGACGATCTTCTGCGCCCCGTCTGGATCGGTGAGGTCGACGGCGAGCGTCCTGGTCGCCGCACCGGTACGTTCGCCGATGCCCGCGGCCACCTCTTGCAGTAGTTGCTCGCGGCGCGCGACGAGCACTACGTCTACACCCTCACGCGCCAGCCTCTCGGCGAACAGCGCACCGCAACCATCGGACGCGCCAACAACTAGCGCCCACGGTCCGTACTTGTCGGATACCTCGCTCATGAGAGCGCCGCCACCGTGCCGAGTCGAACGGGTGAGAACGTCCGCTTGCTGATTCGCCAGCCGTCGGGGGTGCGGACCGCTGCGTCGTCGTAGAAGCCGATCGCGTTCACGCCCGAACCGTCGGCGGCAAGAATCAACGCGTCGACGTACGTTCGAACCGTCGCGGCGTCATTGTCGATTTCGATCACCTGATTGCTCATGCGGTGCAAGGTGTTCGCCGCCCCCGCGTGGGCAAGATCCATGAACTCGATGATGTCGGCTGCGCTTTTCCACTGACCGACCTCGCCATAGTTTAGGTCCGCATCTTCGGTGAAGACCGTTGAGAGCAGCTCATATTGACGACTGTCGATGGCGGTGGCGTAGCGCACCGTCAGGTCGAATACCTCGTCGCGGTCGGTCATTTCACGTCTCCGTTCGGGTGGACGACGATCCGCGGCGGCCCGTCGGACCGCCGGGCCGCCTCGATCGCTTCGGGCACCTCGTCGAGGCCGATGACCTTCCCGATGCTCGGCAACGGGTCCAGCCGCCCCTCGATCACCGCGTCCAGCACCCCGTACCAATCTTGGGGCATGGGGCCACCGCCGAACTGGAACGTGAGGCCCTGCTGCGTTGCCTGGGTGATGTTCAGTGTGTCGCCGGTGTACCAGCCGCCGGCACAATAGATGCGCGTGTAGAACTCCGCTTCCGCTGCGATGCGATCGATCAGACCCGGCGCGCCGACGCATTCGAAAACCACGGCCGAGCCGCCCAGGTGACGTTGTGCCCGCTCACGCCGAAACACATCGAACACCGACTCTTCGACCGCGTCGACGAGCACGTCGGCCCCGAAGTGCGACTTCGCGAGCTCGCGGCGCTCGGCCTTGTAGTCCGACACGATGATTGGCTCGATGCCACGACTGGACAGCGCGGCAACCGCAGAAAGGCCGATGGCGCCCGCACCGATGACGATCGGTATCTCGCCCGGTTGGATCGCCGCCGCGCGTACGTAGAACTCACCGACGGCGAATGCATCGACGACGGCGATGGCATCACTGGACACCGAGCCCTCAACGACTCGCGCGGTGGCCTCCGGCACTACGAGTAGCTCGCCGAAGCTCCCTTGGGCCTCGGGATGCTGACCGATGATGCGAAGCCCGCCCGCGCCGCCGTCGACGAGTCTGATCGGCATGGACGTCACGCGCGAGCCGACGGGGAACGCGTCGCTGCACCCGGGCCCGTGGCCGATCACCTCACCCACGAACTCGTGCCCCATCACGATGTCGCGGTCTGCGTCGTACAGCGATCGCCCGGTCGGGTCGTCGATCGCGAGTTCCGGATGGTCCATGAAGTGGACGTCGGACGCACAGATCGCCGTGCTGAGCGTCTTGAGGAGCAGATCAGTCGGACCTGGAACGGGGTCGGCGGTGTCGCGGACCTCCAGTCGGCCACCTCTTAACACCACTGCGCGCAAGGCGAACTCTTCTCTATTATTCGAGATATAGTTCTCGGAATACTGAAACGACCGTAGAAGGCACGGTACGAGGAGTCAAGGTTGCGCGGAGCGAACTCGGCACCCACCGAACGGGTTCTCGATGTCATCGAGTTGCTCAGCCACCCCGAGAACAGAACGATGCGGTTCTCCGACGTGGTACGTGATCTCGACCTCTCGCAGGCGACTGCGCACGCGATCCTGAAAACCCTGTCCGACCGCGGATGGGTCCAGCGGGATCCCGTCACCAAGACGTTCAGCCTCGGCCCAGCGCTGTCACTCATCGCATCCCGCCTAGACAGCGCCCGTCCCCTCGCGAACCTGGCACACGATGCGGCGCGCCGCCTCGCCACCGCAGTCGACGTGCCCGCCTCGGTCATCGAGCGCGCCGGCGACGACCTGGTCATCACGGCATTCGAACAACCGAAGGGCGGGGCGATCTCGGCGTCGCCGAACGAGCGGATTCCATACACAGCGCCGTTCGGCGTCGCGTTCGCCGCGTGGGACACGCCGGAGGCACAGCGGGCGTGGATCCAGCGGGCGGCGGCCGACGACGCGGCACTCACTCGGCAGCTGACCGATGTTCTCACGCAGACCCGGGAACGCGGCTACGACATCGATTGGATGACTCCGGCGCTTGCGCAGGCGGCACACGCGATCGGTTCACTGTCCGATCACGCACTGCCGGTCAACATGCGTTCCATCATCGATCAGTTGCGGGTCGAATTCACCTCAGCGGCACTGACTTCTGATGATGACCCCCGCGCGCCTCGCCCTGTTGCCACCATTTCCGCGCCGGTCCTGGACAAGGGTGGCCGCATTCAGCTGGTCCTCGGCGTCCATCCGGTACGCCCAATGACAGCTCGCGACGTACAGCGGACGGCGAAGCCACTACTCGACGAAGTCGCTCGACTCAGTACTACGTAGCTCAGCCGTTCCAGGATTCTGGCGTCACGCGGATCATCACCGACATTTGTCGGTGGTTCGAACTAGTGTTCGAAGCATGAGGTCGGGATCGGATCGGGATGCGATTGTCGCCGCGTACGACAGACTTGACGCGGCGTACGACGAAGTGGCGACTTTGAGCTACACCGCTGTGACCGTGCCCGAACGGCTGACACTGCTCCACCGCTTGGAAGCCATGCGTCGTCGCCAGCCAACCATTGAGCACACCCTGATTCAGGGGTTGCTTAGCGAGATTGCCCCAGGAGAGCTATGTGCCAAGAACTGGAGCGAGGTGCTGCAACAACGACTGCGGATCAGTGCCCACGATGCGCTTCGGCGCTTGAACGAGGCGAAGGATCTGGGTCCGCGGACAACGCTCACCGGCGAAACACTGGAGCCGATGTTGCCTAACGTGGCCAAGCGCCAGGCAGCGGGCGAACTCGGCGGCGAGCACGTCCGGATCATCCGCAAGTTCTTGCATAACCTGCCGGCTGCGGTCGACTATGAAACGCGCGAAGGCTGCGAGGAGACCTTGGCGCAGGTCGCCGCCGACCAAACGCCCGACATATTGCGTAAGGCAGCCGACCGTTTGGCCGCACTGGTCAATCCGGACGGGGAATTCGATGACGTTGATCGCGCAAGACGCCGTCACGTCACCATTTACAACCAGGGCATCGATGGGATGAGCAAGATTTCTGGATTGCTTGATCCTGAACTACGCGCCACACTCGATGCCGTTTTCGCCAAGTTGGCCGCCCCCGGGATGTGCAATCCCGACGATGACACTCCGTGTGTCGATAGCGACCCGTCCACCGAGGCAAAGAGCGCGGACACCCGCAACCAAAGTCAGCGCAATCACGATGCGCTGAAGGCCATGGGCCGCTTGGTGCTGGCCTCCGGTGAACTGGGTCAGCACAACGGATTACCAGTGACCATCATCGTGTCGACCACACTGCAGGAGTTGGAGTCGGAGAGCGGCCATGCGATAACCGGCGGAGGCACCCTCCTGCCGATGCGTGACGTGATTCGGCTGGCGAGCCATGCCCACCACTATCTTTCGGTGTTCGACAAACACACCCGAGAGCCGCTGTATCTGGGACGTACCAAGCGGCTGGCGTCGTCGGGACAGCGGATTGTGTTGCACGCAATAGACCGCGGCTGCACAAAGCCCGGATGTACCGCACCCGGATATCGGTGCCAAGTGCACCATGCCGAACTCGACTGGGCGGAGGGCGGCTTGACCAACATCACCGACGAGACTCTGGCGTGCGGTCCGCACAATCGCTTGGTCATGGAGGGCGGTTGGCGCACCCGAAAGCGACGAGACGGCACCACCGAATGGATTCCACCACCGCACTTGGACAGTGGCCAAAGCCGTGTCAACAACTATCACCACCCCGAGCGGTATTTAACTGCGGCAGAGAAGGGGTCGGAATGAAGATCCTCGTTGCCACGCGCCTGACACAGGGGACGGCGCCGACGGACTATCACCACTGCGTCGAAGGCGAATTGGTGTGGATGCAGGAACCCTGCGACCGAGACTTGAGGAACCCCTCTATGCCATGCGGATGTGGCCGCGGCTTCACAGGCGCCGCATCACATCGTGCGACCACGACCGCAATGGTCGTCGACACCGAGATGACACGCGAAGAAGTCGTGCTCGCGTTCAATACCAGCCTCGTCGATGGCGGATGGCCAAGCGAGTGGGCAGAAGCAGTTGCCGACGACAACCTCGAGATCGCTGCTCAGCTTCCCGCGGGAACCATAATCATTCGAGAATTGGAGAAGTACTTTCTCCGAGGGGCGCTTTTCCAAGGTCCGGGTGCTGACTAACGAAACCGTGCACGCAGCTCATTCTTCAGAACCTTGCCGGTGAGGTTGCGCGGCAGCGCCTCCAGCACTTCGAGCCGCTCCGGGCTCTTGTGTCGGCTCATGCCCGCTTTCGCACAATGCTCGGCGAGTGAGGCCAGCGTGACTGCGTGTCCGGGCCGCGGCACGACGACGGCACACACCCGTTCGCCGGTTCGTTCGTCTGGCACTCCAATGACTGCGTTGTCGGCGACTGCCGGATGAGTGGCCAGCACTCCTTCAATCTCTAGTGCCGAGATGTTCTCCGCGTTGCGGATGATCGCATCCTTGATGCGCCCGGTGACGACGACGTTGCCGTCGGCATCGATACGTCCGCGGTCGCCGCTGCGGAACCAGCCGTCAGTGTCGAACGCATCAGCATTCAGCGACGTGTCAACGTAGCCGAGGAAGCACTGCGGCCCCTTCAGTCGAAGCTCCCCCTCCTCCCCCGGCGCAGCTTCACGCTCGGAGTCGTCGACGACGCGAACGGTCACCCCTGGCACTGGGCGGCCGACCGTGTGATCGAGCACCTCGGGTGATCCGTCTGGCGGTGGCGAGGTCACGACCGGGAACTCGGTGAGGCCCCAGGCGTTCGCCACTCCGGCAACCGAAAGCGTCTGGCGTACTTGGCGCCCCAGCTCGGCGGTGATCGGCGCCCCACCTCCCACGCAACCGCGCAGATCGGGAAATAACGGCTCTACACCGTGTTCGCGCTGCGCGGCCATATAGGCGACAAAGAAGGGCGTCGCCGAACCGAGCATCGTCGGCCGGTGCGCAGCGACCGCCTTCGGCGTGAGCACCGGGTCGAACGCGTCGAACAGCACCAAGCGCATGCCGGTCAGCAGGCTGGCCGCCAACATCGCGGCGCCACCGATGTGCGACACCGGAAAAGCGATCGGATTGACGTCGTTGCTGGAGGCTCCGAACATGCCGACCACGCCTGCCGACCCGGCGATCACCGAACGGTCGCAATGCCGCACGCCCTTCGGAGCCGCAGTGGTGCCCGACGAGTAGTAGACCCACCGGGGCAGAGTCGGCTCCGTAGGAGGGGCGGGTAGCGATGCGGGATCACCCGCGGGAAGCCGGAGGCCATCCGTGATCGGGGCGCCGTGATCCACGACGACAATCGTCATCGGCTGATCGCGGGCGAGCTCGTCGGCGAGCGCGACGTGATCGAAACCGCGCCACACACCGGGGACGATGATCACCTCGGTGCCGAGTTGCGCTGTCACGAAACGGACTTCGCTCTCCCGCCAGATGGGCAGGATCGGATTCTGCACGGCTCCGAGGCGCGTCAGCGCCACCATGACCACCATCGTCTCGAGTGTGGTCGGCAGCTGCCAGGACACTACCGACCCGTCGACGACTCCGCGTTCCGCGAGAGCCGCTGCGGTACTCGCGGCCGCATCGTGTAGCTGCGCATTCGTCAAACTGCGACCGAAGTCGTCGGCGAGGACCACGCGATCGGGATGTGTTGCGGCCGCTTCCTCGACCAGACTCCAGTACGTTCCGCTCATCAGCGGCTCGGCAGCAGCAGCCGCCGTTTGGCCAGGATGTTGCGCATCATTTCATTGCTTCCTCCGGACACCGTATATGCACGCGACCACAACCAGCATTCTCGCAGGCGCTGTTTCGCCTGCTCGACACTCGGATCGGCAGCCACGGTGCACACCATCGGCGCCAGTTCGGCGCCGTATGCCGAAACCCGGTGGTATGTCTCGGCGAAACTCAGCTTGGCGATGGAGCCGTCGCCGGGTCGTTCGGAGCCAGCCACCAGGCGTTCGACGTGGTCGTCGATGAACGCCTTCGCCACCTCCACTTCGACGGCCAACTCGGCCACCTTTTGGCGGATATCCTCATGTTCGAACGCCGGTTTGGCGTCGAGCGTGGCGTGCCGCGCCACCGTGACCAGATCATCGATCAGCAGCTCCAGCAGGATCACATTGCCGCCGATCCCGAAACGCTCGAAGTCCAAGCCCGCCATGATGATCGACCAACCTTGGCCGATCTCACCGATCAAGCTGTGTGCGGGCACCGTGACACCGTCGAGAAAGACTTCGTTCACCTCGATCGCCTCGTTGATCGTCCGGATCGGACGGACCTCGACACCGGCCGTCGACAACGGGACGACAAAGACCGACAGTCCGTGGTGGCGTGACGACGATGGATCGGTGCGAACGAGGGCCAGGCCCATATCCGCCCAGTGCCCGTCGGTGATCCACGTCTTCTGCCCGTCGATGACCCACGACCCGTCGGCCTGCTGCGCTCCTCTGGTCCGGACGTTGGCGATGTCGCTGCCGGCGTCGGGCTCGCTGAGCAACTGGCACCACACATGTTCGCTGCGCCGGATCGGCGGAAGCAGTTCGGCCTTCTGTTCCGCCGACCCGAAGTGCAGCAGCACGTGAGCTGCGAGGTTGACCTGATCCACAGGCCGCGGAGCACGGGCGCGCAGGATCTCCTCGCTGAGGATCCGGTCGTGCAGAGGATGGTGGTCGGCCGACCCGCCGTGCTCGACGGGCCAGTCGGCGCCGACGAATCCCGCGTCGAACAGTGTGGCGAACCACCTGCGTAGTTGTGCTTCCTGTTCAGGGTTCTCGGGGGCCCGGCGCCCCTCCCGCGCGTCGAACGGCGGTGCGTGTTCGGCGATGTGCGCCCTGACCCGGTCCCTGAACTCGGCCAACTCCGCGTCGCTTGGCCGGGCCCCCGGAGTGCTCACCAGCCGGCCTTGTCGGCGAATAGCGCGCGGCTCGCGCGAGCCGTCCCGAGCAGATAGGCGTTGGTGAACACCCGACGCAGTTCGTGGTGCAAGGGGTACTCCCAGGTGAATCCAATGCCGCCCGACAGTTGCATGCACTCATCGACGGCGGCGGGCGCCTTGGCGCTGACGAAGGCATGGGCTGCGGCGGACAACGCGATCGCATCCTTCGTGGCGTCCTCAGAGGTCAATGCTCGGGCGGCTTTCATGATGACCGCACGCGCCTTCGCCTCGAACACCAACAGATCGACCAGTCGGTGTTGCACCGCTTGGAAACTGGCGATCGGCACTCCGAACGCGATGCGCTCTTTGAGGTAGGACACCAGTCGCTCGAAGGTGGCCGAGAACGCTCCCAGCGAATCCGCGCTCAGCAGTAGCCTGGCCATCGCAAGCAGATGGTCCGCTCGTTCGGGCCCTCCGATCAGTACGCTGTCCGCCGCGGAGACGTCGATGCGCCATGCCGCGCGGCTGACGTCCAATAGCTCGTCGTCGGGACTTCGCGTCATCGCAGCGGATAGTTCGACCAGATGAATGCCGTTGTGGCCCAGGGTAATCAAGATGTCGATCACATCGCCAGAGGCGACCCGGACGGTGTCGCCGGACAATGCACACCCCGCTGTCGCGGTCCCGTCCAGCATGGCGGGCAACCACCGGTCCCGCACATCGGCGGGCGCTGAAGCCAACGCCGCAGCAGACAGCGCACAACCGAACCATGTCGACGAGTTCTGTACGCGGCCCAGTTCCTCGGCGATGATCGTCGACTCCACGGGGCGCCATCCGCTGCCGCCGAGTTTCTCCTCGACGAGCAGCCCGGTCCAATCCATGGCCGCGAGTTCTTTGAGAGAGTCCTGTGCGACTCGTCCGGTCAGGAAATCGCGTGCCGCTTCGCGCAACAGATCGAGGTCGATATCGTCCTCGTCCGCATCCCCCATTCGAGATCTAGCTCCGGGCGAGCAGGTTATCGGCGTTGTCCCGCATGATCCGCTTTTTAGCGGCATCGTCTAGCGGGTCGAGCAGTTTGACGAAGTCTGCAGGCTCTGCGAGGCCTTCGGCATGCGGATAATCCGAGCCCATCACAAGGCAGTCGTCATAACCCAGGCTCGTGACGATTTCGGGAACATCGTCCTCGGGGTACGGCACCACTCGGACGTGTCGCCGAAAGATCGCGGAGGGTTTCTCGGTCAGTTTCCCGCCGATCCACGGCCCGTTTCGGCCCATGCCCCGGCTCTTGTCCATGTGCTTTGTGAAGAAGGGCACCCACTCGGCCCCGTGTTCGGCGACGAGAACGTTGAGCCCGGGAAATCGGCCGAACAGATTGTCGAAGATGAGCGCGGAAAGTGTGTCTTCGATCGGACGTTGGCCGTAGATGTTCATCCATTGCCACGCTGACATATGCCATGAGGCGGGATCTGCATTTTGTCCCCAAGCCGGTGAGATCGCGTCGAAGTACCAGAAGGGCATGATGTGGAAGACGAGGACGCAACCAGCCTCCTGGAGGCGGGCATAGACCGGATCGAAGTAGGGGTCGCCCGGGGATCTACCGTAGGCCGGACCTGTCGGCAGCAGAACAAATTTCGCACCCTGCGCGATCAGGGCTTCGGTCTCGGCAACCGCCGAGTCGAGGTCGCGAAGCGAAAGGAGTCCGGTCGCGTACAGACGATCTTCGTAGTTGAAGCCCCATTCCTCGTCGAACCATCGATTGAACGACCGGAGATTCGCGTACAACGCTGCCGTGTCATCGACGTAGTGCTCGGCGGCTAGAGCCATTCCGCTCGGATAGATGACCATCCGCTCGACGTTCTGTTTCTCCATCACCGCGAGTCGCGCCGACCGCTGGATGTACTCCGGCTGCATCGGCTGCGGCTCGTAAGACTCCTCGGGATTGCCCGATCCCATCTGCCTCAGCATCTCCTTCAGCGAACCGGGGCGGTATGCGACGTCCAGGCCCAGCCCCCCTTCGCTGTTGAAGGTTGCGACTCGGTGCCCGGCGAGAATCACCTCCACTCCGTCCGCACCGCGCACCGTGGTGATCGCCCGGTCGTGAAATTCCTTGGGAAGGTAGCGGGTAAACGCATCTCGCGTCTCATAGCAGTGCGTGTCGCAATCGAAGATCCCGTAGTCGAGTCTCGTCGTCATCGCGCTCCTCCTTCGTGCGAGAATGCATATTCTCTGATTTAGGAAAAGATACTATCCTCGTCCGGGAATGCCCATCCCGGGGTCGGAACGGCAGGAGGTTGCGAGTGGCGGCAAGTGAGGCCGACGACCTCCGAGTGGCGGTGCGGGAGTTTCTGCATGCCAACTCGTCCAGCAGCCGGGTACGCGAGCTCATGGCCACCGAAGAGGGCTATGACGAGGTCGTATGGCACAAAATGGCCGAGCAACTCGGACTGCACGGCATCGCAGTACCCGAGCAGTACGGGGGTGCCGGTGCAGGGCTCCGCGAGCTGGCGGTCGTGTTCGAGGAGATGGGCGCGGCACTGCTGTGCTCTCCGTTCTTCTCCACTGTCGCGATGGCCATCCCGGCCATCATCGCCAGCGGCGATGAGCAGGCAATGACCGATTACCTTCCGTCGCTCGTCGACGGGACGCGCACCGCGACGCTCGTCCTCAACGGAGCACTCGACACATGGAATTCAGCGGCTGTGACCCTGACCGCGCAACGTGACGGCGACGGTTTCCGCGTGACCGGTGACGCCGCTCTGGTGCTGGATGGCCATACCGCAGACCTCGTGCTGGTCGCGGCCACCAGCGGTACCGGCATCTCGTTGTTCGCGATAACCGCCGATGCCGACGGAATGACTCGCGAACCGCTCGCGACTCTGGATCGCACGCGAAAGCTCGCCAGGATCCGCTTCGAGGGCGTCAACGCCCGCCTCATCGGAGACGACGGGGCTGCCGCGGGTGCATTGGCGAGGACCTACGACCTCGCTGTCGTCGCGCTGGCCGCCGAGCAGGTCGGCGCGGCGCAGCGGTGCCTTGACATGGCGGTTGACTACGCCAAGGAACGCATCCAGTTCGGTCGCGCCATCGGCAGCTTCCAAGCCGTCAAACACCGGTGCGCGGACATGCTTGTCCTCGTCGAAGGTGCACGCTCGGCCGCCGCGCACGCGGCCGAAGTCGCCGACGAGAGCGAACTGGCGATCGCCGCGTCGGTGGCGAAAATGGCTTGCTCCGAAGCCTTCCTGCAGGTCGCCCTCGACAACATGCGTATACACGGCGGAATCGGTTTCACCTGGGAACACAATGCCCATCTCTATGTCCGGCGGGCGAAAGCCACACAGTTGATTCTCGGCACCCCCGACTTCCACGCCCAGCGACTCGCGGACCTCGTGACCATCTGAAAGGACGCCCATGACCATCTCGTTCTCCCTGGAACTACCCACGCAGCGAGTGGACGCGGTATCGGAGTTCGTCACCGCCGAAGCAATCTCTGAGATCGCCAGTGTCGCCGAGGCCAGCGGCTTCCGTGCGGTACACGTCACCGATCACCCTGCTCCCGATGGGAAATGGCTCGACCACGGGGGGCATCACGCTCTCGATCCATTCGTCGCGCTGTCATTCGCGGCCGCAGCCACCACGGACGTGAATCTGCTGACCAACGTCTACATCGCGGCATATCGCAACCCTTTCCTCGGTGCGAAGTCGATCCAGAGTCTTGCCGTTCTCTCCGGCGGGAGGCTGATCCTCGGCACAGCGGCCGGCTACCTCAAGCCCGAATTCAAGGCTCTGGGAATTGATTTCGACAGCCGGGGTGCCCTACTAGACGAGGCTCTCGACGTACTCGGCAAGGTACTCACCGGCGATGATGTGGCCTATCAGGGCACGTCATTCGCCGCGCGCGGAGTGCGACTCTACCCCGTACCTGCGACTGCCCCGCCCATTTGGGTGGGCGGCAACAGCAAGCCCGCCGTCCGCCGCGCGGTCACGAGGGCACAGGGGTGGGCGCCCTTCAATACCTTCGGTTATGCGGCGGCGTCGCGCACAGCGGAGATCTCGACGCTGGACGACTTGCAGTCGGCGATCGCGTGGGCCATGAAGTACGCAGCGGAGGTCGGGCGGACGGAGCCGCTGGACATCTGCTTCTCAGCCGGCAACCTGCTCGACGAGAGCAAGAGCACCGATGAACGGCACGCCACCATCGCGACGCTGGAGAGTATGGGGGTGACGTGGCTGACCGTCGCGCCTCAGGGGGCCACTCGGGCTGAGGTCGTCGACCACGCGCACGCGTTCGCCGAAGAGTTCATCGCATGAGGCTGGCGGCCGAGAACGCGTCCACCTTGATTCGGCGATGGGCGAACAGCCATCGTCCGCCGGAGGGAACCAGAATGTCCCGATACCGACCCCAGTGGTCGAGTCCGACGTCGGTGTGAACGGCGAAATAGCTGCTGACTTCCACCCTGTCGCGGGTAACCGATTCAAACCGGATACTCGAAACGTGGTGGCGCACATGCGTCGGCGTCTGCTTGTTCGGATCTGACTCCCGGACCATCGCCGAGCCCAAGCCCGCCTCGATCGCCGCAGGGCCTTTCAGCGGTTCAACGCCGCCGGTGAACTCGAGGACACCGTCAGGCGCGAAACAGCCCGCCAGTGCGTGCAGGTCGAACCGGTCGGTCGCAGCGGTGTAGTCCGACAGCGTATGCCGCACCTCTTCGCGGATGTCGATCTCCCAACTGCGCATCTACCCTCCTCTGGAAAAGGCGCTGCGCCACACGATAACGTCTGTTCTCATGCCGCAACCCAAACTGCTCGACCTCGTCAGGCCGGAGACGACCGCCATCGTCACCCAGGAATGCCAGGGCGGTGTGATCGGTGCGCAGGCCGGCCTTCCCATGCTGGCCGAGGAGGCGCAGCGGGAGGCGATCCCGAACATCGCCAGACTGCTCGAAGCGGCGCGTCCCGCGGGGGTGACCGTCGTCCATTGCCTGATCCACCGGCGCCCTGACGGTCGCGGTTCCAACACCAACGCTCGGCTGTTCATGGCGGGTAAGTCCTTCGCCGCCGATTTGACACCCGGCAGTCCCGGAGGGTCCGTGATTCCGGAACTCAATCAGCAGCCGACCGATATCGAGCTCACGCGCTACCACGGCGTCGGGCCCATGACCGGTACCGATCTCGACTCTGTTCTGCGCAATCTCGGCATCAAGACCATTGTGGGGGTTGGCGTTTCGCTCAACATTGCGATTCAGAACTTCGTCATGGACGCGGTCAACCGCAGCTATCAGTTCGTGCTGCCGCGCGACGCGGTGGCAGGGTTCCCCCGGGAGTACGCAGAGTCGGTCATCGACAACACCTTGGCCCTGCTCACGACGGTGACCACCACAGACGCCGTCGTCCAAGCATGGAATGAGCTTGCCGGACCCTGACCCGATCTGGATGTTGGCAGGCGTTGGTGATAACGTCAGTTCTCATTAGGCGTAAACGCTGATATTCGCTGCTCTGAGGAGGGTTCCCTCATGTCTCCGCGGTCCTTGCCGTATCCCATCTTCGACATCGACAACCACATGTACGAGACCCGCGATGCGCTGCTGAAGTATCTGCCCAAAGAGCACAAGGGCAAGGTCGGCTATGTCGAGGTGAACGGACGGCCGAAGCTGGTCGTCAAAGACCACATCAGCCATATGATCCCCAACCCGACCTTCGAGCGCGTCGCGCGGCCGGGCAGCGCCGAGGATTACTTTCTGGGCAACAATCCCGACGGTCTGAACTTCCGCGAGTTCATCGGCGAGGCAATGGACGTCATCCCGGCCTACCAGGAGCCCGCGCCACGCTTGGAACTGATGGACGAACTGGGCATCGACCAGTGCGTGATGTACCCGACCCTCGCGAGCCTCATCGAAGAGCGCACCACCGATGACGTCGTGCTGACACATGCGATCATCCACGCACTCAACGAGTGGATGCACGAGCATTGGACGTTCAACTACCGGGACCGCATCTTCGCGACGCCCGTGATCTGCCTGCCACTGGTCGACGAGGCCATCAAGGAGTTCCACTGGTGCCTGGAGCGCGGGATGAAGACCTTCCTCATCCGCCCTGCTCCGGTACCCAGCCGCTTCGGCGGTTCGCGATCCATGGGGCTCCCGGAGTTCGACCCGTTCTGGCAGGAGGTAGTCGACTCAGGCTTGCCCGTCACCATGCATGCCTCGGACTCCGGCTATCAGAAGCACCTCATGGAATGGGAGGGTGGTGGCGAGTATCTCTCCTTCAAGACGAGCACTCTGCGCGAGGTCGTGATGGGCTTCCGCGCCATCGAGGACACGTTGGCAGCCCTCATCTGCCACGGCGCTCTGTCGCGATTCCCTGACCTGAAGATCCTCGTCGTCGAGAATGGAAGCGGCTGGGTGCCGAACCTCCTACGCCTTCTGGAGAAGGCGTACAAGACGATGCCCAAAGAGTTCGACGAACATCCGATCGAGGTGTTCAAGCGCAACATCTACATCCACCCGTTCCTCGAGGACGACGTCAAGGGAATCGTGGACATCATGGGCGAGGACCACGTGATGTTCGGTTCCGACTTCCCACACCCCGAGGGCATCGGCGATCCGCTCAGTTTCGTGGACCGCCTGGAAGGCCTTTCTGACACCGCGAAGGCGAAGATCATGGGCGGCAACGCAATCAAGCAGTTGGGGCTCCAGGTCTCGGTATGACGCAGGCGCTCTCCTCCCCCAGGATTTACGAGGGTATCGCCGGGTTCGAAGCGCATGTCGGCGAGCATCTCGGCTACAGCGGGTGGCGCCAGGTCACGCAGACCGAGATCGACCTCTTCGCCGAGGCGACCGGAGATCACCAATGGATCCACGTCGATGCGGAGAAAGCCGCACAGGGTCCGTACGGTAAGACGATCGCGCACGGATATCTGACGCTGTCGTTGGTTCCCGTTCTCGTGCAACAGATCTATCGGGTGACCGGCTTGTCGATGCAGGTGAACTATGGAGTCGACAAGCTTCGCTTTCCCGCTCCGGTTCCCGTCGACTCGCGCATCCGCGCTGGTGCGGAGTTGGTGAAGGTGGAGCGCAACGAGAAAGGTGGCCGGGCCACCGTTCGGGTCACGGTCGAGGTGGAGGGCTCAGACCGTCCGGCATGCGTCGTAGACACGATCGCCGCGATGGTGGACGCCTGAGCCGGCTAGGAGTTGAGTAGCCGGTCACCGATGACCTTCTGCTCGCGTAGCGTTGTGACTTCCTCTTCGGACAGGCCCAACCCGGCCAATACTTCGGCATTGTGCTGACCGAGTGTCGGCGACGGCGTGTGGTGATGTCGCGACGGTCCGGGCGTGATCCGAAAAGGCCAGCCCGGGTATCTTTGTCGGCCCGAGAGCGGGTGCTCGAGCTCTTCGTAGAAGCCTCGCGCGTCGAGCTGGTCGACGTCGTACATTCGGTCGCCGGTCAGTAATCGCTCCGCAGGCACACCGCGGCGCCGCAGTGCGTCGGCGGCCTCATCCGGATTCTGCGTGGCCGTCCACTCGCGTAAGACCTCGTCGAACGCATCGTGGTTGGTTAAGCGCGCCTCCGCGGTGCCGAACCGCGGATCGTCAGCGAGCTCAGGCCTGCCGATCACGTCGAGCGTCGCGACCCAGTCGGCATCGTCACGCACCGAGATGGCCACCCATTCGTCCTCACCGGCGGCACGGTAGACACCCTGTGCGTAGCTGCGGTGCCGGTTTCCCTCTCGCTCGGGCACTCGACCGGTCAACGAGTATTCGATGACCGGTTCAGCCGTCACCACGGCCCCGACTTCGATCTGAGCGACCTCGATGAGTTGACCCTCACCGGTTTTGCGCTTGTGTTCGAGTGCGGCCAGGAGCGCGGCGGTGGCGTGCGTACCGACGACCGGATCCGCGGGTCCCTGCAGGTTGCATGGTGGGCCGTCGGGATAGCCGGTAGCCGCCGACATTCCCGATAGCTGCTCGAAGTTCAGCGCCCACCCGACGTAGTCGCGCCAAGGACCCTCGAGCCCCAGGCCGGGCATGCGCACCATGATCACGTCTGGATTGACCTCCACCAACGAGTCGTAATCCAGTCCGAACTGCTCCACCACGCGTGGCGAGAAGTTCTCGACCACCACGTCGGCCTCAGCGGCAAGCCGCAGTGCAAGTTCACGGCCGGCCTCCGACGTCAAGTCCAAGGTGATGTCGCGCTTGTTGAGATTGGTGGCCTGCCACATCGGCCCGACTTCGTACCAGTCATCGCTGTTGCGAAGCAGCGAACCCGAATACCGATGTCCGTCGGGACGTTGGATCGATTCCACCTTGACGACGTCTGCGCCGAACGCACCCAGGTACATGGTGAGATAGGCGCCGGACCAGAAGGTGCTCAGGTCAAATACCTTCAGGCCGGCGAATGGCGAATCGACGCGCTCCTGGACAGCGGGTGACGGAGCGTCAGCACGAGCACCCCAGTCCGCGGCGTGGTCCCCCAGCCGTGGCGCAGGCGTCGGGGCGCCCACCGGCGTCCTAGAGAATCGGAACGGAGCTCCCGGTCGCGAAAACCGCGCGCCCGCAACGTCACTCTCGATGAAGAACCCACGATCTCGGTATTGAGGTGAGTCCAGAATCGTTGCGCCGTCGTTGATGGGTGCCGCGGGTATCCGCATCGCCTGGCTCAGCTCCACGAGGTCGGCCACGGTCATCGAGTCGAGAAACGGCTGTGCCTTGGCGAAGAATTCGTCGCGCTCAGGCCCACCCAGCATGATGGCGATCTGCTTCTCACCGAATTCGGGAAGTCCGACCATCGCGCACACGTCGAGCCAGTGCTGGCCGGTGAGACAGTTGATCCCGATCCACCCGTCCGCGGCACGCACGATACCCAGCATCGGTCCGGCCTTTGAATTAGGCGGTAAGCCCATGCTTTTCAAGCGTGCTGCCATCAGCATCGGGTAGGGCAGGGTCGACAACAGCGCCTCGAACGTCGACACGTCGACCTCGACCACCCGGTCGGTGCCGGCGGCGATCCGCAATGCCGTCAACGCACCGAGCGCGGCATAGCCACCGGCGATGTACTCGGGGATACGCGCACCGGACTGCACGGGCGGCCGGTCAGGCTCACGAGTGCTCACCCATCCGGATGCAGCCTGGACCGTCAATGGCGTCGATTGGCGGTCACATCGTGGCCCGTCCTGTCCATAGTCAGAAATCCGAACGACGACAAGGTTCGGATTGATCTGTCGCAGGCTGTCGTCGTCGATACCCCAGTCCCAGCGAAGCGACGAACCCGGTGCGAGATTCTCGACCAATAGATCGGCTTGTGCTATCAGATCGCGGACCTCTTCACCGGCAGAATCGAGATCGACTGTCAATCCCCGCTTTCCGGCATTCAGATATTCGAACAGGCCACCGGACGCGCCCCAGCTTCGCAGCGGATCGCCGGACTGCGACTCGATCTTGACGACGTCAGCACCGAGGTCGACGAGAAGTTTCGTGCAATACGGTGCGGTGATGTCGGTTCCGAGTTCGACGACCCGCAGCCCGGCCAGCGCTCCGGTCACGCAGGCACTCCGATCGCCTTCGGCTCCATGTACGCCCGCAAACCCATGACGCCGCCTTCACGTCCGATACCGCTCTGCTTGAACCCGCCGAACGGCGCGTCTCCAGGAATTGTGCCGTTGATCGAGACCTGACCCGTTCTGATCCGTCGCGCAATGCCGAGTCCGCGCTCGATGTCGCCACCCCACACCGCGCCACCGAGCCCGTAGGCCGAATTATTGGCAATCGCAACCGCTTCGTCGTCGTCGCGATAACGCATCACGGTCAGCACCGGACCGAACACCTCCTCCTGCGCGATGTACGACTCGGCGGCGGCATCGGTCAAAACGGTGGGCTCGAAGTAGAAGCCGCGGTCGACATCCTTGGGGCGCCGTCCACCGGCGACGATCTTCGCGCCGTCGGCCTCGGCCCGTCTCACGAAACCCTCGACCCTCTCCAGGTGTCCACGGCTGATCAGCGGTCCCATTCCGACCGCCGAATCGGTGGGATCCCCCACAATCACGTTGCGCGCCAACGCGGCCAAGCGGTCGACGACGTCGTCGTGCAGCGCGTCGGGAACCAACAGGCGGCTGTTGAGAATGCATGCCTGTCCCGCGTGCAGCGTGCAGCCCTCGAAAAGCAACCGTTCGAGCATGTCATCGGTCAGCTCGACGTCGTCGAGCAGAATGCTCGCCGATTTGCCGCCGCACTCGAGCAGAATTCGCTTCATCGTTGTTGCAGCGCCTGCCATCACATCCCGGCCGACCGCGGAGCTGCCCGTGAAACTCACCATGTCCACCCGCGGGTCGAGGGTCAAGATCCGGCTGGCCTCGACGCTGCTTGGAGTGACGACGTTGACGACGCCCGGCGGAATATCGGTCTCGTCGTGGATGAGTCGCGCGAGTGCCAGACCGGCCAACGGGGTCAGCGGAGACGGCTTGAGCACCAGCGTGTTGCCGGCGGCGAGCGCGGCACCCAGCTTCATCACGTTGAGGGTGTGCGGGAAGTTCCATGGCGTCATCGCTGCCACCACGCCGAGCGGCTCGTAGCGCAACAGGGTGGTGCCGGCCGCACCCCAAGCATCCATCGGCGTCTCGGCCGGCTCCATCGCCAGCTCCGCAGCGTGTCCGACCATGAACGCCGGCCCGTCGACGTGGATCAGGCGTTCATTTGCTGTGCAGCCCCACTCGGCCTGAGCGAGCGCATTGATCTCGTCGCCACGCGCAAGCAGCGCGTCGCTGAGCTGCTGCAGGCAGCGCGACCGTTCCGCGGCTTCGGCGGCGGCCCACGACTCGAAGGCGTTTCGCGCCGCGCCGATGGCCTGCTGGACCTGCTCGGCGCCGGCATCCGGCGCTGTGGCGATCACCTGCTCGGTCGCCGGGTTGAGGACGTCGTACCGCCCGCTGTCCGCCTCGACCCAACTGCCGTCGATATAGAGGTCATAGCTGTCGACGAAGCTCGATTCGGCCATCAGTTCACGAGACCTTCCTTGGTGTCCGCTGAAATGCATGGTCGTCCGCCGAGACGTGCGCGACGTCCGACATATTGCTCCCCTGTGTACACCCATGACCGTGATGACGTCAACGTTATCCCGGGTTTAGCTGGGTGAATGATGATTGACATGGTCGATGCCAGTGCGGTAGACACATACCTGCCGGACACTGTCGCGAGATCTGTCCGATCAAACCATGTGTTGAGGAAGGCCCGCAGTGCCCACTGACTCCACCTCCAAACCAACGTCCACGCTCCCCCTGCACTCACCGGACTTCTATGCAGGCGACCCGTACCCGGCGTACCGCGAACTGCGCACCAGCACGCCCATCGTCTGGAACGACGCCACGAACTTCTGGGCGCTGACGAAGTACGAGGACATCCGCTACGTATCCGGTCATCCGCTCACGTTCACGTCGACGAAGGGCATCACCATCCCGGACCCGAGCCAGCCAGAACCGGTCCAGGAAGGCAATCTCATCTTCACGGACCCACCGCGGCACCGGCAGCTACGCAAGCTCATCAATTCGGGATTCACCCGACGTCAGGTGACGTTGCTGGAGCCGAAGGTGCGCGAGATCGTCAAGGGCATCCTCGATGACGTCGATCCGTCCCGGGAGTACGAGTTCGCCGAGGAGATCGCCGCCCCCCTGCCCACCCGGCTGATCGCCGAGATGCTCGGTGCACCTCCCGAGGACTGGGAGCAGTTCCGGGCGTGGTCCGATGCAGCCGTGGGCACGGCCGATCCTGACATCGAGCTCGACAACGTGGTCGCCCTCGGCCAGCTCTACGAGTACTTCACCAAACTGATCGATGCCCGCCGTTCCGGTGACGTCGTCGGCAACGACCTCCTGAGCATTCTGGCCGCCGCCGAGGTCGACGGTGAGCGACTCACCGACGCCGACCTCCTGAACTTCTCCTTCTTGCTCCTGGTCGCGGGCAACGAGACCACCCGCAATCTCATCGCATTGGGAACGCAAGCGCTGCTGGATCACCCCGACCAGTTCTCGTTGCTGCGCTCCAATCCGGAGTTGTTGCCGCTGGCCGTCGAGGAAATGTTGCGGTTCACCAGCCCTGTGACCCATATGGCACGCGAGGCCACCGAGGACGTCGAGATCCGCGGCCAGCAGATCAAAGCAGGCGAGAAGATCGTGATGCTGTACGGCGCGGCCAATCGCGATGCGGAGATCTTCGGACCCACCAGCGAAGAGTTCGACATCACCCGCAATCCGAACCCGCACATAGCATTCGGTGCAGGTGAACATGCCTGCCTCGGCGCACAGCTGGCACGACTCGAGGCTCGAATCATGTTCGAAGTGCTGCTGGGCACCTACCCGACGATCGAACTGACCGGCGACGTGACCCGACTCCGGGCCACGATGGTGCCGGGCGTGAAGAAGATGCCCGTACGTCTGAAAGCGAGTGTCTGATGGATTTCGACTACACACCGGAGCAAGAACAGCTCCGCAAGGACTACCGCGAACGCCTCGAGGCCGTGATGACCCCCGAGCGACGGAAGTCCGTCGCCAAGCTCGCGGAGGGCGGCGACGCGATGAGCGAGTGCAGGCGCGCGCTCGGTGCGGCCGGGTTGCTGGGCGTCGCCTGGCCGGTCGAATACGGCGGCAGTGGGCTGACCGCACTCGAGCAGTACATCTTCGGTGAAGAAGCGCGCCGGGTGAATGCACCGCTGCCGATGATCACGCTGAACACCGTCGGTCCCACGCTGATTCAGTACGGCACCGAGGAGCAGAAACAGGAGTTCCTGCCCGCGATCCTCAGGGGCGAGGTCGACTTCGCCATCGGATACTCCGAACCCGGCGCCGGCAGCGACCTGGCGTCACTGCGAACCACGGCAGTGCGCGACGGCGACCACTTCGTGATCAACGGATCGAAGATGTTCACCAGTGGTGCCGAGTTCGCCGACTACATCTGGCTGGCTGCCCGCACCGATCCAGAGGCCAAGAAACACAAGGGCATAACGGTGTTCATGGTGCCCACCGACTCCCCCGGATTCTCCTGGAAGCCGCTGAACACCATGCCCGGCGTGCAGACGTACTACACGTTCTACGACGACGTGCGTGTTCACGAGAGTGCGATCGTCCTCGGTGAGAACGAGGGGTGGAAGCTGATCACCAATCAGCTGAACCTCGAACGCGCCGCGTTGGGAAATCTCGGCGCACTCGAGCCGCTCTTCAGCAAGACACTGGAATGGGCCCAAACCACAGCGCTCGACGACGGTTTGGTGATCGACCAGCCGTGGGTGCAGCAAGCGCTGGCGCGGGTGGAAGCTCAGGTCGCCGCGTATCGACTGTTGAACCTGCGAGTGAACTCCAACATGAGCTCCGGAGCGCTCGGCATGGGCGAAGCCTCAGCCGCGAAGGTTTTCGGCACCGAACTCACCCAGCAGGTGGCCCGTGAGCTTCTCGACGTGGTCGGCCAGGCGGGCCTGCGCAAGCAAGAATCGGCCCCGCTGAAGGGCGAACTGGAAAGCGCGTACCGACTGGCCGTCATCAACACTTTCGGTGGCGGCGCCAATGAACTGCAACGCGACATCATCGCCATGGCGGGACTTTTGATGCCGCGGGCCCCCCGTGACATGCGAGCCTCCTGAAAGGAACAGTTACGTGACCGAACTCGCCAAAGACGAGCTACGCGAGCGCCTCGATGCACTGATCGGCACACCGACCGACGGGGTCGGCAAGCCGTCCCGCGCCCCCGACCCGGTGAATGCCGCGATGATCCGGCACTGGGCATATGCGCTGGACGACATGAACCCGGCGTACTTGGATCCGGAGTTCGCCGAGAACTCCCGCTACGGCGGACTGGTGTCACCACCGGTGATGCTGCAGAGCTGGACGATGCCTCCACCCAAACTCGCGGGCATTCACGAGCGCGGCGGTGTGCCGATCGAGATCAAAACCAATCCGCTGCAGTTCCTCTCCGATGCGGGTTACACCGGCATCATCGCGACCAACTCCGAGTTCGAAATCGAACGTTATCCCCGGGTCGGAGACCAGATCACCGCAGAGACGGTTTTCGATTCGATCTCCGATGAGAAGAAGACCGCGATGGGCAACGGCTTCTTCGTCACGTGGGTGACCACCTATCGCGATCAGAACGACGAAGTCATCGGACGGCAGTGGTTCCGGACCCTGCGTTTCAAGACGGGTGGCGCCCCCGCCGGAACGGCTGGGGACTGATGGCCACCAGACTCGCCCCCTCGATCAGTCCCGACACAGAGTTCTTCTGGTCGGGGTTGAAGGAGCATGAGCTTCGCATCCAGCGCTGCACGGACTGCAATACGCTGCGGGTACCGCCGCGGCCGATGTGCGGCAAGTGTCAGTCGCTGAATTGGGATTACGTCGTGTCGAACGGTCGCGGCACGGTGTACAGCTTCGTGATGCCGCAATATCCACCACTTCCTTTTCTCCAGTACCCCTACGTCGTTGCGCTCATCGAGCTCGACGAGGGCGTTCGCATCGTTTCGAACCTCTGCGGGATCGAACCTGCCGACATCGAGGTTGGAATGCCCGTCGAGGTGTTCTACGAGACTTTTGAGGCGCTTCCAAGTGGTGACGAGTTGACGCTGCACCAGTTCCGGCCCGCCGGCTGACCGAAGGCGAGAATTCACAATGGATTTCACATTCACCGAAGAACAAGAGACGGTCGGCAAGGTCGCCCGACAGCTGTTCGAGGCTCGCGCGACTCCAGAACATCTGACCGAACTCGAGTCCACCGATGTGCGTCACGACACCGCGTTGTGGAGCGAATTGGCGACCTCCGACCTGCTCGGTATCGCACTCCCAGAATCGGTGGGCGGCACCGGCGGCAGTTACCTTGAGCTCGCCGTTCTGCTCAGCGAGGTCGGGTTCAGCGTCGCGCCGGTGCCGGTATACGCGACGCTCGCGCTGGGTGCGGACACCATTGCGCGGCACGGAGACTCCGCATTGCAGCAACGGTACCTGCCTGGCGTCGTCGATGGCAGCACGATCCTCACCGCGGCGCTCGCCGAGCCGGGGAACTCCAACCCAGCCGCGCCGCGCACGACGGCTCGTGCCGACGGAGATTCGTGGCGACTCGACGGGAACAAGGACCTGGTGCCTGCGGCGCAGCTGGCCACGGCCATCGTCGTATCCGCACAAGCCGACGACGGGCCCGGCCTCTTCGTCATCGAAACGGCCTCAGACGGTGTCACAGTCACTCCGGTCGTCACGACGAATGGTGAACCACACGCTGATGTCGAACTGTCCGGCGTGGTCGGCCAGCGGCTGACCGAGCACGTCGGTGCCGACATCGTCAGCTCGCTGTATACCCGTGCCCTGGTGGCTCTCTGCGCGATCCAAATCGGCGTCGTGGAAAGGGCTTTGAAGCTTGCCGCCTCCTACACCAGTGAGCGTGAGCAGTTTGGCCGCCCCATCGGATCGTTCCAGGCCGTCCAACAGAGGCTGGCCGATGCCTTCATCGACGTTGAAGCCATCCGCTGGACCACCTGGTACGCCGCCTGGCTGATCGCCGAAGGGAGGCCGTGTGAGCGCGATGCCGCCATCGCCAAGTTCTGGGCCGCGGAGGCGGGCGCGCGGGTCACGGCCTCGGCTCAGCAAGTGCACGGGGGCATGGGCATTGACGTGACCTATCCGCTGTCACGCTATTTCCTGTGGGCCAAGCAGATCGAACTCGCTCTCGGGTCGGCGTCACAACAACTGGCCCGCCTCGGCCATACGTACTCGGAAGGAACGAAATGACCTCCACCATCGGGCGCACCACCACCCTCGCGTTCAACGCCATCAACGTCGGCGACGAAGTCACGCCGATGGATGTTCCCGTCACCACCACCCTGATCGTGGCGGGAGCCATCGCATCCCGTGACTACATGCCGGTGCACCACGACCGCGACTTCGCCAACTCGCAGGGGTCGAAAGACATCTTCCTCAACATTCTGACCACAAACGGGCTCTGCGTTAAATTCCTGCACGACTGGGCGGGTCCCGAGGCGATGGTCAAGAAGCTGTCGATTCGCCTTGGTGTCCCCGCATATCCGAATGACCCGATGCGCTTCGAGGGCAGCGTCACCGACAAATCGGTTTCGGACGGCGAGGGCCTCGTCGAGATCGCCTTCAAGGGCACCAACAGCCTCGGCGATCACGTGAAAGGCACCGCTGTGCTCAGCCTGCTCGACGGAGTGGATGCGTGACGCGAAGACGAGCAGCGGAGGCGGATCGCGCATGAGCAGGGACGGAATAGGCGGCAAGGCAGCGCTTGCCGGCATCGGACAGACCGAATTCTCGAAGGAGTCGGGTCGAACCGAGATGCAATTGGCCTGCGAGGCAGTCAAAGCGGCCATCGACGATGCCGGGCTACGTCCCAGCGACATCGACGGCATGGTGACCTTCTCCGTCGATGAGAACGAGGAGATCGAAGTCGCGCGCAACGTCGGCATCGAGAACCTCACGTTCTTCACGAGGGTGCCACACGGCGGCGGAGCCGCCGCCGGCACGGTGATGCAGGCTGTCATGGCGGTCGCGACCGGTGCCGCCGAAGCGGTCGTCTGCTATCGGGCGTTCAACGAACGCTCCGGATTCCGCTTCGGCGGCGCTGGACGTCAACCCGGCGTGACCCCGCTGTGGATGGCACCATACGCACCGTTCGGTTTCATGACACCCGCGGCCTGGGTCGCACTGCACGCTCAGCGCTACATGTCGACCTACGGCGTCACCAACGCCGACTTCGGCAAGATCTCCGTCATCGACCGCAAGCACGCGGCCAAGAACCCGGATGCCTGGTTCTACGAGAAGCCGATCACCCTTGAGCAGCACCAGGAGTCACGCTGGATCATCGAGCCGGTACTGCGCCTGCTCGACTGCTGCCAGGAGAGCGACGGCGGCGTGGCGATGGTGGTGACGAGTCTGGAGCGCGCCCGCGATCTCGCCAAGCCGCCGGCAGTCATCACTGCTGCCGCGCAGGGCGCGGCGTTCGACGGCGAAGTCATGACCAGCTACTACCGTGAAGACATCACGGGCCTGCCCGAGATGGGCGTGGTCGGCAACAAACTCTGGCGTGACTCCGGGCTCAAACCCGACGACATCTCGACGGCGTTTCTCTACGACCACTTCACCCCGTTCGTCTTCACACAGCTCGAGGAGCTCGGCTTCTGCGGGCGCGGCGAGGCCAAGGACTTCGTTTCCGTTGAGGAGTTGTCACTCGGCGGGCGACTGCCGATCAACACGAACGGTGGGCTGTTGGGCGAGGCCTACATCCACGGCATGAACGGCATCACCGAAGGGGTGCGCCAGGTTCGGGGCACGTCGTACAACCAGGTCGACAACGTCGAACATGTGCTCGTCACCTCGGGCACCGGCGTCCCCACCAGCGGACTCATCCTGGCCCCGGACCGCTGACCAGCTAATGTCGAGCGGTGAGTTCTGAGATGACGCAGGCCCAGGCCGCGCAGGCGACCGACACCCGGGATGCCATCATCTCGGCCGCGTTCGCCTGCTTCCGCACCCAGGGCCTCCGCAAGACGACCATCGTCGACATCGCGAAGGCAGCCGAAGTCTCCCGCAGCACCTTCTATGAGTACTTCCGGGACAAGGAGACCATCGTCGAGGCCTGCGCGGAGGCCGCCTCCCAGCGCTTCTACCGCAATATGGCCACAGCAATCGACCGCCACGGCGGCAGCACTCTGGAGGGCCGGCTGGTGCGAGCGGCGATTTTCGTCACCCAGGCACGCAGAGTCGTCGAGCCCGAGGCGTATTTCGACGAAGAGGAAGTCAACCTCATGATGACGAAGAACGCAGCCACGCTCCTCAAGGAATGTGCCGAGTTCCTCGCCCCCTATGTGGTTGCGGCCAGGCTTACCGGCGAGGTGCGCAGCGACCTCGACATCGCCTCGGCGACCGAGTGGTTCGCGCGCATGCTGTTCTCGCTGTTCACCACGCCCTCACCGAATATCGATATGCGCGACGACGACGGCGTGGCGGCCTTCGTGCGGCCTTATGTTGTCAACGGTTTCGTCGAGGACCGGTCCCGCAGGCGCTGAATCCGCTATCACGTCGCCTGGATCGTCCATGGCCCAATGGATATAGTCATTCTCATAAATGGAATCGAGGATTGTCACGTGAGTTCCGTAGTTCATGCGAACACCCCCGCGCACTCACACACGAAGTCGTCGAGTCGCGGTCGGGCCACACCCAGCAAGCTGGTGGTATTCGCCGCCAATACGGCCGACGCAGTGGCGGCTGCAGGTGGGCTCATATATGACTCGGTCCGTGCCGGCTGGCACGTAGACATATACGTCGAAAGCGCCGGTGATGAGCGCGCATTGCAGATTCTCGGTGTCTGCGGCCGTGTCATTCCCGACGCATTCGACGTCGAGCCGCTGTGGCCTGATGCCGTCTACTTGGACGCAGAGGTATACGAACGGCACCGCCAGGTGCGTCGCATGGTGGCGGAATCCGTGCGGCGACAGCACGCCGATATCGCCGTATGGCAGCACGACCCGCAAGCGAAACCCGCTGCGGGCCCAGGCGTCGAGCACCGGCTCAGCGCCGCTGCGCGGGCGTTCAAGTTTCACGCGATGAAGGCCGCTGGATTGACGCCCCAGCTCGCGGTCGTCGAGCCGTTTCGAGCTCGCTAGCGACATCCGCCCAGCGACGAATCAGCCGACCTTTCGCACCGGAACGTTGGAATAGCCACAGACATTCGTCATCGCCACGCGTCGCAGCCCGCCACGGTCGACTTCGTACTCCGGAACCAGATCCAGGAGAGCCTCGAAAGCGATGCGGCTCTCCATCCGAGCCAGCGCCGCACCCAGGCAGCTGTGCACGCCGTAGCCGAACGCCAAATTGAAGCCCATCTTTCGCTCACGGTCTATATCGAGTCGGTCGGGATCCTCGAACATGCGCTCGTCTCGGGTCGCTGAGCCGGTCACGAGCAGCACGGCGGCGCCTTCGGGGATCGTCGTTCCGTAATAGGTCACATCACGCGTCGCGGTGCGGATCTGGTACTGCGATGGAGCTTCGTAACGCAGAAGTTCTTCGACCGCCGCGGGAATCTTGCTGCGGTCTTCTCTCAGCAATCGCCACTGGTCGGGGAAGTCAGCGAACGCGACCATTGCGTTTCCGACGAGTTTGGTCACCGTCTCCGCGCCGGCACCACCCAGCATGGTCGCGAAGCCTGAGATATCCACGTCTGTCAGCTTTTCCACCACGCCGTCGCGCTCGATCTCGGTCTCGATCAGACGGCTGATCATGTCATCCTGAGGCTTCGCACGCCTCTGTTGAATGAGGTTGTAGTAGTAGATGCCGGTGTTCATCGAGGCTTCGTAACCCTGCTTGCTGGTCGCAATCTCCCCTGGCTGACGCTCGAGCAGTAGATCCAGCCAGAGCCTGATCTGATTGCGGTCCTCCTTGGGCACGCCGAGCATGGTGGTGATGACCTCGTTGGGGAACAACGCCGAAAAGTCCGCGACGACGTCGAACTCCGACGGGTCAAGTGCGTCAACGCATTCATAGACCTTCTCGCGGACCATGTCCTCCAGCCCGGCGATGGCGCGGGGGGTGAAGACCTTACTCACGAGCTTGCGCATCTTCTCGTGCTCAGGCGGGTCCATCGAGATGATCACCTTGGGCACCGGAATCGCGTCGTCGTGCGCCTTGACCATGTCGAGGGTCGCACCCTTCGCCGACGAGTAGGTTTCATGGTCCTTGGTCCCTGGCGCCACATCGTCGTACCGCGTCAATGCCCAGAAGTCCCACTTCTTGTTGTAGTACACCGGGGCCTCGTTGCGGAGCCTGCGGTATGTGTCGTATGCCCCGTCGAAGAAGTCCTGCGTGAACGGGTCGAATTCGATCGGACCGCCGGAAACCTCGGACGTCGTCGCATTCACAGAATCGCTCCCGATTCCTTGTGCCTCATGATCGTGTCCCAATCGATCCCCGCATCCATCAACACCTCTTCGGTGTGCTGACCGTGTTCCGGCGCACCCGGGGGAACGACGGATTGTTCATCGAATTGAACGGGGTTGGTGGGGAGAGAGAATGGTACGCCGCCGACCGTTTCGGTGCGGGCGATATAGCCGTTGGACGTGACGGCTGGATCGTCGCACAATTCCCCCGGCGTCTGCACGATGCCCCACGCGCCGGACAGTCCGGCGAGATTCTCCCGCCATTCTGCCAATGTCTGCTTTGCGAAGGCTTCGTCGAGCAAGGCGATCAGGCTGACTCGGTTCGCATATCTCGATGCCGGGTCGGCGAATCGCGGATCATCAACGAGCTCCGGAAGGCCGATCACATTCATCGCCTCGGCGTAGAACTTGTCGAGCTGCAACATCATCAGCTGTACGAAGCGATTGTCTTTCGTGCGATACGTCCCCACCAACGGGTTCGGTGCATCGGCATGCCCGAACTTCGGAATGGCGCTGCCGCCGTGTATCTGGCTCACCGCGACATCCGGGCTCAAGTTCCACGCCGCGAGCCCGAGCAGCGATACGTCGACGATCGAACCTCGGCCGGTCGTGGCCTTCTTGTAGAGCGCAGCCGCAATACCGCCGGCGATCGTCATGCCACCGAGCAGGTCACCGAACGCGGGCCGCGACCGAACAAGTTCGTCGCGCTCTTCGGTGAGGACCGTCGCAATCCCTCCGCGGGCCCAATAGGACACACCGTCATAGCCGGGCTTGTCCGAATCGGGCCCCTTGGGCCCGTGACCCGAGCCGCGCACGTACACGATGCTCGGGTTCACCGCGCGGATGGCCTCGACATCGATACCCAACTTCTTGCGCCGTTCCGGGAGATAGCTCGTCAGGAATACATCGCAACTCTTGGCCAGCTCGTGGACCACTTCCTTGCCACCGGGCGTATTCAAGTCCACGCCGATCGATTTCTTCCCCCGGTTGGGTATCTCGATCATGTAGTTGACCGCACCCCCGCCGGCGTCGACGATGCCCATGGTGACCAGCCCGCGTTGGGGGTCGCCGCCGTCTCGCGGCTCGACCTTGATGACCTCAGCACCCCATTCCGCGAGGACCGCCCCGGCCGAGGGAACGAACGTCCATGCGGCCACCTCCAGCACCCGGACTCCACTGAGTACTTTGTCGTCGGAAATGACGTGCCTCCCTACCTGCGATAACTATCATTTTCAATAACGAGAATGTCATTTGCGGACCACTTTGTAAACCGCGGCACCAGGTCATGGCCGTCGCGATAGCTGTGACGGCAACCGGGGATCTCCGGCCTCCCAGAACGCTTTCCACGTTGGCATACGGTGCGGCATGGCTGGCCGAAGCTCGACGTCGGCCGGCCACCGCACAAAGTCCGGTCCCGGCCGCTCGGTCACGTCGACGGAGTACCACGGATGCTCGCGCCTCTGCACAAAGCACCATTCGCCGTCGCTGCGTGCGTAGACATCGTCGTATCGCATGGTGATGACATACCAGCCGTCGCCATCCTCGTGCTCCGCGCGGCAGTAGACCGACCCGGTCGCATTGTCGGCGTCGACGAAGTCGAAGGTGTGCCCGCAAATGAGGTGAATACTCCGATAAAACCGCCGCAGGACGCGTCCGTACCAGCGCTTCAACGCGTCCCTACCAATCCCTTCGGAGCCGGCGTCGACGTCCGCGACGAATACCGCCACCAAAGAATCGAGATCGCGGGCGTCGAGTGCCATCGCGTACCGGCTGGGCAGCTGGCTGATCGCAAGACTGGACTCGATCCGATCCAGTCACCCCGTCACGGCCTCGTCCATGACTGCAGCATAGTTCGCACCGGAGCAGCTATGAGAACCGGTGTTCTCGAAAGTCGGAAGACAACTATCCTGTTGAGGCCCAATGATCGTCCGAGGCGAGGATTGCCGACGCCATGCCCTTTCCGAGCATCACACCCACTATTCCCGCGCTCCTGAGGTCATGTGCGGCACGTTTTGGCGACAAGGAGTTTCTGATTGCCGACGGGCAGACGGTGACCTACGTCGACCTGGACCTCCGTTCCGCGGCGTTGTCACGAGCGCTGCTCGCATCGGGCATCGGCAAGGGCGACCACGTAGGAATTCTGATGCCCAACAGCGTCGAGTGGGCGATTGCATGGTTCGCCACGACGCGCATCGGTGCCGTCGCGGTCCCGATGAACACGTTCTACAAAGCCTCGGAGCTTGCCTGGACCGCGCGTCATGCCGATCTGCGAGCGATCTTGGCTTGGTCATCGTTTCGCAACCACGATTTCATCGAACGCCTCGAAGAGGCGTTGCCCGGATTGGCTGACCAGGGCGAGCCTGGCCGCTTGTTCCTGCGCAAGACCCCGTACCTCCGCATGATCGCAGTGTGGGGACCGTGTGAGCGAGCCTGGGCGTCCGAACACGGCAGTGACAGTACGACCGATGTCGACGACGACTACCTCATCGCAGTCGAATCCTGCGTGACACCGGCAGACGATGCCATGATCATCTACACCTCGGGAAGCACCGGTGACCCGAAGGCGCCCGTGCACACTCAGGGCACACTCGTTCGCCATACCTACAACCTCACGTTCGACTACGGCGTCGCGCACGACACGGTGATGTTCACCTCCATGCCGTTCTTTTGGGTCGGCGGTTTGATCACGGGTATACACGCGGTGGTTCACCACGGTGCCACCCTCGTCACCCAGCCCGCGTTCGACGCCGCGGATGCACTGGAGCTCATTGAAAGACATCGCGCGACAATCACACTGGGCTGGCCGCAACAGGGAAAGACGCTCGCCGAGCATCCGGACTTCACTCGAAGGGACCTCAGTTCGGTTCAGCGCACCAGCATGCCCGCAATGGTGCCGCCCGAGCGCCGCCCGAAGGGACCCAATGCGCTGGGGATGACCGAACTGTGTGGCAACCACATCGGTGTCGACCCCTATCCCCCGCAGCCTCCTGAGCGTGCGGAAACGGGCGGGCGGTCCATCGAGGGGCTGTCGCACCTCCTCGTCGACCCGGACTCGGGCCGACCCGCACCCGTGGGAACGGAGGGCGAAATCTGGGTGCGCGGTTACTCGTTGATGCAACGCCTGTACAAGCGTGAGCGAGAAGATGTCTTCACGCCCGACGGCTACTACCGCACCGGTGACTGCGGCGTTGCATACGACGACGGCTGGATCAAGTTCACCGGCCGTCTCGGAGACTTGATCAAGACCGGCGGGGGCACCAACGTCACGCCCAGCGAGGTCGAGACCGCCCTGACAGATTGTGATGGCGTGCTCGAGGCATATGTCGTGGGCGCCAAGGATGCCGGCAACGGGACTGTCGTCGCTGCGGCAGTGGTCCCTCGCGGGAATTCGGTCCTCGACGGTGACGATCTGCGCGCGCAGGTGCGCGATCGGCTCTCAGCCTACAAGGTGCCGAAATTCATCTGGGTCACTTCCAAGAGCGAACTCCCCTTCACCGCCACCGGCAAGGTGAAGAAATCAGATCTGGCCGTGCAGCTGAGCAGGCTGCTGGTCAACCGGTAGCGGAGCGTCAGGGCAGGTTGGTCTTCAGTAAGGTCAGCGGAATACCGTACAGCGGTTCCAATTTCACTTCGACGACCTCGAACCCGTCACCCTCGACGTGCTGACGGAAGTCGGCGTTGGCGCCGTGGCCGTGTGCGATGTGCTCAGCCGCGTCACAATCCGCGGTTCGTATGACGACCGAGAACAATCCGTCACCATTGCGGGCAAGGAAGTCGGCCGCGGTTCCCGCCTCGGTCGGCGCATCCTCCAGCGGCGATATCAGTTCGAACCCGCGTTCCCAGTCGAGCCTGATGGACAGTCGCAACTCCTCGTGGTCGAAGGCCTGGAATTGAAACCCCAGAGCTGCGAGATACTCTGCCGCGCCGTCCAGCCGCTCCAGTGCGATGGCGAAGACGACGTGGTGCAGCAGCGGCAGCGGCCGGTTCATGATGAAAGCCTAACCAGGAGAGAGCAGGGTTTCCATTTATCGGAAACTACAATTCTCACTAATGTAGATTCGCAGCGTGGCGCTTGAACAATTCCAGCTCGGTGGTCAGGTTGCGATCGTTACGGGCGCCGGGCGGGGTGTCGGCGAGGGTATCGCCAAAGTGCTCGCGGAGGCCGGTGCCACGGTCGTCGGGACGGCACGCACGTCATCGGAAGTCGAGTCCACGATCAAGGACATCAAGACCGCGGGCGGCAACGGCCTCGCATTGACGGCGGACGCCCTGAAACGCGAGGACAGCCAGCGGGTCGTGCAGACCGTGGTCGATGAATTCGGCCGCATCGACATCCTGGTGAACAACGTAGGTTTCGCCACCTACGGCCCGTTCTTGAGTCTCACGTCGGACAACCTTCGCAGCACGTTCGACTATTGCGTGACGTCAGCGTTCGACATGAGCCAGCTCGTCGTACCGCACATGCTCGAGCTCGGGCGTGGCTCGATCGTCAACATCTCCTCCGGCGCGGGGCGGTTCGGCATTCGCGGGCTGTTGCCGTACTCGGTGGCCAAGGGCGGCCTCGAAGCATTGACGCGCGCCATGGCCCAAGAGCTCGCTCCCAAGATCCGGGTCAACGCGATCGCTCTCGGCGCGTTCCTGACCACCGGCCTGCAGTCGAGCTTCGACCTGATGCCGGGCTCCGAGGAGAAGCTGAAGGAGCGGACGCCGTTGCACCGCATCGGCGACGTCGCCGATCTTGGTCGGCTGACCCTGTACCTGTGCACAAAAGACTGCTACGCCACCAACTCGACGTTCGTCGTCGACGGCGGTCTGCAGGGACCGAATTCCGAACTGCCTATCCCCGATCTGTGAACCACGAGGAGCAGAGTTCATGAGCAGCGAGCCGTTGAAGGTCGCCGTCATCTCCACAGGCTGGATCAGCAGCCTCGCGATCCGTGCGATCGTCAAGCGCCCTCACCTGGAACTCGTCGGAGTCTGGGTACACAGCCCCGAAAAGACGGGACGCGATGCCGGAGAGGTCGTCGGAATCGACCCGATCGGAGTCACCACGACAAACGATCTCGACGACATCATCACGCTGAAGCCCGACTGCGTCGTCTACGGCGCAGCAAGCGCCGAGATGGACGCCGCCGCAGTGCGTGACTACGTACGGTTACTCAACGGTGGACTCAACGTGGTCACCACCAATACGCCGGGAATGATGTTCCCCGACAGATGGATTCCCGACCTCGCAAGCCAGGTGCGCGAGGCCGCACTGGCAGGCGGGGTCACGATCTACACGTCGGGCATCGAACCCGGGTTCGCCGGTGACCAGTTTGCAATACTCCTGACAACACTCTCCAACAGGATCCGGTCCATCCGCGCCCAGGAGATCTTCGACTACTCGGCATACCCCAACCGGGACCTCATGGTCACCGCGATGGGTTTCGGCGAACCCCTGGACTTCACGCCCCTGCTCGAACTCGACGGCGCGCAGCAGTTCGCGTGGGGACCGCCGATCGGGCTAGTCGCGAAGGCGCTCGGCGTCGAGCTGGACGAAGTCACCGAATCGTATGAACGCGTGATCACCCCCCGCGACCTCCACGTCGCCTGCGGCACCATTCCCGCCGGGACGGTCGGCGCCGTCCGTGCTGTCACCAGCGGGGTCGTCAATGGGCACCCGGTGATCACCATCGAACACATCAACCGGATGGCGCCCGACCTGGGACCTGACTGGGCGACGGCGCCCAACGGCACCTACCGCCTCATCATCGAGGGTAAGCCGCACATGCAGTGTGATCTGCGGCTCGGGACCGAGGACACCGCGGAGTCGGCCAACGCCAATGCGATGGAGGCGACAGCCATGCGCGTCGTGAACGCCATTCCCTACGTCGTTGATGCGGCACCGGGCATCGCGACGTCGCTGGACCTCCCGATCACCGCACCACGCAACGCCATCGACACCGATTAGACCGTGAACATGGGCCCGCGCGGCGCGCCGCGGACCTCATTGCCTCCGTCGATGGCGAAGCTCTGCCCGGTCATCCAACTTGATTCCGGGCCGGCCAGGTAGCGCACGCCGGGGGCGATGTCATTGGATACACCGAGTCTGCCGAGTGGAACCCGTTCCAAGAAGCTGCTCGTCAACTCCTCCAGGTGAATGTAGCCCTGCGTTGTGGCTGCCTCGGTCAGGCCGGGACGCACCGCGTTGACACGGATACCACGCGGTCCCAGCTCCGAAGCGGCCACGCGAATGAGCATCTCGAGCGCGGCCTTGCCCGCCGAGTAGTGCCCGAGGCCCTCCATCGGAATCTTCGACGACGTGGATGAGATGAACACGATCGAACCGCCGTCTGTCATCAGCGGCGCCGCATAGCGCAAAGCAAGGAAATTGGACCGTAGATTACCCATGACGAAGTCGGTGAAGGTGGCCAGATCTTGCTCGATGAGTGGACCGGTACCCCCACTGGCGACCGTGCCGACGACGATATCGAGCCGATTGTGAACGTCGTACGCCGCCTGCGCCGCCGCTTTGACGGTGGCCTCGTCCTCCGGATCACCTTTGTGCAGCGCGATTTCAGCGCCAGGGACAGCCTCGAGGACGCCGTCTCGCGTCGCTTCCAGCCGCGCGGTGGACCTGCCAAGGAGAAACAGTGCCGCGCCGTCGGCCGCGAGGAGTTTCGCACTAGCCTGCGCAATTCCTGCCGATGCCCCCAAGATGAACGCGGTCTGGCCGTCAAGCACACCACCCATGGAAAGCGACGCTACCCCGACGCCAAGACTGATTCTCGCTTTTCAGAAATGCTGATTCTCTCCTGCGGTAGCGTACGAACGTGCCAGACATGACCGACAAGGTCGCACTCATCACAGGAGCAGCCCGTGGCCAGGGCCGCGCCCATGCCGAACGGCTCAGTGCCCACGGGGCCGACGTCATCCTGGTCGACATCGCCGGCCCGTTGCCGCCAAGCGTGCCCTACGACTCGGCTACGCCAGAGGACCTGGCGGAGACGGCAGAACTCGTCACCGCGCACGGTCGGCGTGCCATCACCACGATCGTGGACACTCGCGACCATGACGGGATGTGCGCCGCCGTGCAGCGTGGCGTCGACGAGCTGGGTCGCCTCGATGTGATCGTCGCGAACGCAGGAATATGTGTTCCGTCGACGTGGGATCGGGTGTCCGCTAGCGACTTCCAGGACACCATCGACATCAATCTCGTCGGCACATGGAATACGGTGATGGCAGGAGCCAAGCACATCATCGCCGGGGGGCGCGGCGGGTCCATCATTCTCATCGGCTCCGCAGCCGGCGTGACGATGGAACCGTTCATGATCGCTTACACCGCAAGCAAGCACGCGATCACAGGATTGGCTCGCGCCTTCGCCGCTGAACTCGGTAAGCACAACATCCGCGTCAACAGCCTTCATCCCGGTTCGGTCGCCACGCCGATGGGAAGTGGAGGGATGATCGAGGCGATGGCGGCCGCCGCGACGTCGAACCCTGTTCTGCGGCCTGGCTACAGCAAGCAGTTGCTGCCCGATGCAGTGACGATGCCGGAGGACATCGCCAACGCGGTGGCGTGGCTGGCATCCGACGAGGCGCGCTATGTCACGGGTGCCGCCATCCCAGTCGACGTAGGCGTGACCGGCAGCTAGCGCGAGCAGACGCAAAGCTGCCTCGATCTGCCGCGAAATGGGTGGGTTTGCGTCTGCTCGACGAAGAGATCAGCCTGCCGCTTCGCGCTCATCATGGATGCGGACCAATTCCCTGAATCCGACACTCGGATAACCAGGGACGGGTTGAATGCCCCAGTCGTCTCTCGCCGTCTGCTGTCCCGCGGCCTCGGGCGCACCACCGAAGGGCGGACCACCCAGCGGGTAGGGCTGCTGACAGTCCAGCGAATCGTCGGAATACCGGACCTTCATCAACTCACTGCAGATCTCGGTGAGCGACAGGCTCGGCCACCCGTACCACAAGGCCAGCGCAGGGACCGTCATCGCGCCTTCGATTACCAGGCCGAACAGGCAGACGTAGAGTCCACGCTTCAGCCACTTGTGCATGCGGGCGAACGGTGCGGTGGTGCCGAGGGGAAGTCGGGCTTCTGAGTCGTCCTGTGCGGCAGTGGTATCACTCACGATGTCGGCTTTCTATGGCTGGCGAATACGGTCTGTCAGTCAGAGAAGATTTCTCTGTTCACCGTGTGCAGGTACGGGATCGCGAGGAATGGGGTGATGTAGAAGATGTTGTAAAGCCACCAACCGATCACCGGGAACGCGACTCCGGCGTAACGTACGTCGGCGTACATCGTCATGTTGAGGATGTAGCCCAGCCAGGTGATGAGTCCGAACCAGCAGGTGACGATCATCCACTGCTGTCCCCACCGCTTCATCTGCAGGAAGCCGATCGCTGCGGCGATACGCATCGGGAAGACCACCACGATGCAGATGATGATCCACGCCTTCTCGCCTGGCGCGCCCGCTCCGCCGATCCAGAGTTCGTTGTAGTGCCAGAAGTAGCCACCGTCCATGAGGTTGCCCCATGCCGTGAAGATCGTCCGCGTGATCAACGCATGGTTGGCGAACACATCGAGTCCCCAACCGATGCTGTTGATCGCGGCGTCGATGATGATCACGTAGCCGATCAGCGTCACCATCATCGGCCGCACGGACAAGCCCGAGCGTTCGGCCCGCCGGAAGAGCACGACGCCACGGCAGAATATGGGCAATCCGATCGGCCCGAGCACCAGCGTTCCCATCAGGATTGAGCCGACGATGAGCCACCGATCTGCCCGACGTTGGGCCAGGCGGCTTTCGTCATAGTGCTCGTCGTAGGTGGTCGTTGATGTCCGCGTCACGATGCGCCCTACCAGTCCTTGACCATCAACATCTGCAGCTGAATCAGGAACATGGCGATCATGGCCCCGTACACGACGATCTGGAACACGATGAGTGCGCGGCGTCGTCGCCTGTCTTGCTCATTCACGACGGCTCAGAAGGTTCCGATATTGGCGAGCAGCCAGTACCAGAACACGATGATGCCGATCATCGCTCCCCACGCAAACGCGAGGCGCACAAGTTCCTGAAACATCGTCAATCCCCTCATGCCGGCCGCCGTGGAAACCGGCCCACCACCTAAGCTTTCAGAGCCGCGGAGCACCTCAGGCGCTACACGCCATCAGTGAGAACGTGCATTTCCGTTTCTGGAATATTGTTGATCTCATCCTGTTTGTCAAGTTCGGTCAATTCAAGGTGGCGGATTGACGGAATCGGTGAAACCTGTCGAAGGTCAGCGCAGGCTCACGCTCGGTCACTCCGATATTCGAAAAGCCTTGTTGCCCTGCTCTTCCCGCGTGGGCTCAGACCGTCGACGGTCTCCTACCTGAAGAAGGGCCCCGGCTTGCCTGCTTCTTCGAGATGACCGTAGGGGTCGTATACCTTCACGTTCGGATACGGGTTCTGGTCGTAGGCGGGGCGCGACAGGCCGGCTTCACGCAGGCCGGCCAACACCGCAAGTGGCGTCGCGAACGACACCAGACCCACGGCGACCGATATGAGCAGCTGGCGGGTCAGCGTCACCTTCGGCCGGCCGGCCCGCGCGGGAAGCCACCGGGCAATCCGGTTGATGAGCACCAGATCACCGTTCTCGTCTCGGACGCACATCACGGCGACCATCCCGAAGATGATGGAGTCGTAGACCGCCATGATCACCGGAAAATGGATGTGACCGATCTGCAGAACCGGACCGACGGCCTCGGTGTAGAAAAATATGCCCGCCCGCATCCACGCGAACTGGATGAGGCCGTTGATCGGGATCGCGACGATGGTCGCACCGATGAAGACCGCGACCAGCCGGTGACGGACGAACCAACTCGAGCGCCGCAAAAGTGGGTCGACGAGGCGGTCGTGCAATTGCAGAAAGCCCAGCCCGTTGAGAAGGTAATAGGCGGCATATCCCCCGAGGAACGCCAGCGCAGGCTCGAGGTTCGGCGAAATGTTGACGTATGGCCACGAGAGGGGGAAGTGCAGCATGCGCGGATCGAAGATCGCGAAAGTCGCCCAGTTAGCGAGCGGGTCCAGCGCGCCCGTGATGAGCCCGGCGAAAGCGATGATGACCGCCCAGTGGATTTTGCGCTGACGCCAGGACAGCCAGCTCAGTGCTGCGATCAGCCCGATTGCCATGGGTATCGAGCTGATGGCGACCGCGATAGGCCAGTTGTCGAAGCCGAGGAACGGCGGATATGGCGCTGGCCCCGGGTTGGGGTTGGTCCGCTCGGGGTCGCCGTGCAGACCGGACTGGATGGTCGCGACCGTCACCACAGCGAAGGCAAGGTAAGCGACGCCGAACAGTCCCCACCCGATCCGCGCCGGCCACGGTGAGTGGGTGTCCTTCACCAGGGGCCCTGGATCTGCGCTGGAGTCGGACGGATCAACCTTCACCCTGTATGTCACTACCTGAGAATAGGCGTTGCCGGTGTCGGCACAGGGACTTTTCCTTACTCAGCGGCCCGCAAGCTGTTGCCCTTGATGACCGGCATGTTGGTCCACGTCCCCCGGTCGTCGCGATACCAGCCCGCAGCCGCCAGGGCGCCGCCGTCGGCATGCACAACGGTTCCCGAGACCCACGCGGCCAGCGGGCTGGCCAGGAACAGCACGCAGCCCGCAATGTCTTCTGGAGTGCCGAAGCGGCCCAGCGGAATCCATCGGGGAATGTGATGGCGTTGTGACGGGTGGATCATGCGGTCCAGCGGAACCTGGGCGCTGTCGGTGGTTTCCGGCGCCACCGCGTTGACGCGTATCCCTTCCGGGCCCAGCTCGAGCGCGAGACTCATGGTGAACCCCGTGACCGCCGCCTTGAACGCGCCGTACACCGCGAACTGCGGTATGCCGCGGAAACCCTCGATCGACGAGATGTTCGTGATGCTCGCTCCGCCACCGGCGACCCGAAGCAGCGGCAGCATGGCCCGCGTGACAGAGAAGATGTGTTTGAGGTTCACCCGGTAGATGTCGTCGATCTGGTCGTCGGTCAATTGGTCGAACGGAGTCGGACGCGTCACAAAATGCCCGACGTTGTTCACGAGTACGTCGAGTCGGCCGAACCGTTCATCGATCGTCGTCGCCAGCGACCACACATCGACGGCATCGGTCGCATCGCCGTGTATCACCTGAACGTTGGCGCCAGCCGTCCGCAGCTCCTCGGCGCGACCCTCGTCGATCTCGAGCGCGACAACCGTGGCGCCCTGTTCTGCGAACATCGACACGGTCGCTCGCCCGATTCCCGCGCCGCCACCGGTGACCAGAACAACCTTGTCGGTGAAGTCGATCATGTCCACCTCCACTAGAGAACCAATATTCTCACATGCGAGAATCGTCGGTCATGGGCGACACCGCACTGCGCAGCTTCGTCTTTGCGGTTGAGTTCGCGGTCGGCGATCCCGCACGCGTGTGGCCGGTTCTGACGCAACACGAAGGGAGCCTGCGAGAGCTCGGCGCGCACTAAACTTTCATTTACGAATCGATCGTCGAGCCGGCACGGGTGCTCGTCGTCATCGGCGTCCGCACCGAGCAGCCGCTGCTGAATCTGCTTCGGTCACCGCAACTCTTCGAGTGGTTCGATGCCGTTGGTCTCGATGACCTTCCAGCGGTATTCGCGGGCGAGACCGTGGAACGCTTCGACATCGGTGAGCCGCCGGCACCGGGCACCGAGATCGTGGTCGCCGCCGTCACCCCGGTCGACGACGTCGAAAGTTTCATGGCCCGGGTGCGCGCGTCGCTACGCCATTTCGCCCGCGCCGGCATCCGCAGGACCCTGGTCTACCGAGCCTTCGACACCGCGCACGAGGTGATGTTCCTGCAACAGCTGGCGAGCGCGGAGAAGGCACTCGTTTGGTTGGACCGCTCAGAGGTTGCGGCGTCCTGGCTCACCGCCGCCGGCGTGGGCGCATATCCGCCGGTCTTCGTAGGACGGTTCGTCAATGCGATGCGCCTGGCCGACGCCAGCGAGACGGACCTGCACTGATGTACGTCTGCTTGTGTCAGGGTGTCACGAACGACACGGTTTCTGCCGCCATCGTCGCGGGAGCAAGGACCACCAAACAGGTGGCCGCGGCGTCCGGGGCAGGATCAGAGTGCGGCAGGTGTTGCCGCACCATCAGGTCGATCATCGATTCCTTCTCGACAACAACGGAATCAGGCAGGGGAAGCAGGGTATGACAGATCCGCACTCCGACATCGCGGGAATACGGATGCTCATCGTCGGCGCATCGTCCGGGATCGGACAAGCCCTGGCGCTGGCCGCCCATGCTCGGGGGGTGAAAGTCGCCCTTGCGGCGCGGCGGGTGAACATCCTGACCACGCTGGCCGAACAGCTCGACGGCTCAGCACACGAGCTCGACGTGTCCGATCCGCAGGCCATCGAACGCGTCGTCGGCGAGGTCGCGGCGCGCCTCGGCGGTCTCGACGCGGTCGTGTTCACCAGCGCCTCTGCGCCATTCGCGTTGATCGAGGACACCGACGTCACCACCTGGATGCACACCTATGCCGTCAACGCTGTGGGCGCCTCCCACCTGTTGCGCGCAGCCGTGCCACACCTCGCAGACAACGCAGTCGCGCTCATCGCATCGAGCCACGACGTCGGCCGGCCGCGCGCCGGCGTCGCCGCCTATCACGCGAGCAAGGCCGCTCTCGACGAGATCCTGAGGTCATGGCGTGCCGAGCATCCGGAACTGCCAGTAATTCGGGTGAGCGTCGGCCCGACAGAGGGTACCGAGATCCTGCGCGGTGCTGACCGCGATCTGCTGGCGGACCTGTACCGGACATGGGCGCACGAGGGTCAGATCCCAGCCGAGATGTCCGCGGTCGACGATGTCGCGAATGCCCTGCTGTCCTTCATTGCCGTCGCGCGGGCCAATCCGACCGTCGTGAGCGATATCGTGCACCTCGCGCCGCGGGCCCGTACAAAGAAGACCTGAGGAGGAAACACAATGGATCTGGGCTTCGCGGGTGCCACCGCTGTCGTCACCGGAGGCAGCAAGGGCATGGGTCTTGCGATCGCAGAAACCCTTGGTGCCGAGGGCGCCTCGGTGGCGATCATGGCGCGTGGACGAAAAGCGCTCGAAGCAGCGGCCGATCGCGTTCGAAGCGCGGGGGCTCCCGAGGTACTGCCGATCACCGTCGACATGGCGGATGCCGAATCGATCGTGGCGGGGTACGCGGCGGTGAGCGACGCCTGGGGCAGGCTCAACGTGCTTGTGCACACCGTCGGCCCCAGCGCGGGCGCGTTCGAAGAACTCGACGACGACGACTGGCACGCCGCGTTCGATCTGGGCACGATGTCCGCAGTCCGTTCTGTGCGTGCAGCGCTGCCCATGCTCCGCGCCGCCGAATGGGCCCGCATCGTCACACTTTCCGCGCACTCGATCCAGCGTCAAAGCGCACGCCTGGTGGCCTACACCGCATCGAAGGCCGCACTGTCGAGCTTCACCAAGAATCTGTCCAAAAGCCTTGGACCCGAGGGAATCCTTGTCAACTGCGTGTGCCCAGGGACGATAGTTACGGCCAGCTTCACCGAGGTCCTCAAGGACATTCTGGCTGAGGACGGCCTTGACTCCTCCGATCCTCACGACGTGATGAAGTGGGTAGAGCAGACTTACGGGCATCCCTGCGACATCGGCCGTGCCGGCCTGCCCGAGGAGATCGCCTCCGCAACGGCATATCTCGCGTCGCGACGTAACGGCTACGTCACCGGCGCCACCATGAACGTCGACGGGGGGTCGGACTTCATCTGAGAACGGCTCAGCCGTTCTTCGACATCTCCCCTGCCGCGGTATCCGCCCACTGGGCTTCGTGGCGGCCCATGGTCATCGCACCGTTCCAGCCGCCGTCGGTCCACAGGACCTCACCGCCGACATAGCTGAACCGCGGGCTGCCCAGACAGACCAGTGGCCAAGCCTGCTCCTCCGCAGTGGAGTAGCGACCGACCGGCCCGATCGCCTGATCCACCGTCTCCTTGCCCATCAGATCCTGGAACGCCGGCATCATCGCCGTGTCGGTGGGACCCGGGTTGATGCAGTTGATCCGGATGCCTCTGGGGCCTAGCTCTGGATACCACCAACCGACCCACGCATCGATGACGTATTTGGAGTACGCGTAGCCACTCCAGGACCACCTCTTCTCGTTGGCCGTGAGCCATTCGACCGCGGCATCGAAGCCGTCTGTCTCCAGAAGTCCCGTGATCACCTTGATGTGATCCTGCCAGCCGAGCGCCGCCGAGGACGAGATCACGCTGATCGACGATCCGTTGACCATCTTCGGCACCAGTTGCTCGGCCAGATGCCGTGCGCCGACGAAGTTCACCAGAATGGTGTCCCACTCGCTGAACGGCGGACCAGGAAGGCCTGCGCAGCTGAACAAGCCGTCGATCGGCCCGTCGATCGACGCGGCGACCGCTTCGATGTTCGCGCGATCGCGTAGGTCGATCGTCAATGCACGGTCCACCGCAACCGTGGTCGGCTTGATGTCGAGCGCGGTCACGGTGGCACCGAGATCGACGAGGATCTGTGCGGTCGCCTGGCCCATTCCTGATGCGGCGCCAGTGACAACGACCGACTTGCCTTCGTACCCCAGCACATCTTCCATTTCGAGAACCTCACTTAACGAATAGTGAGAACAAACATTATCACCATCGATACTGTGGAAGTCTGCGCCACTGTCGAAGGGAGCTGTCCGTTGACAAGCACGCGACCGATACGAGTCATCCAGTGGGCCACCGGCGGGGTGGGCACCGAGATGGTGACGGCAATCCTCGACCACCGGCCCGACATCGAGCTGGTCGGTGCGCGCGTCTACTCCGATACAAAGAACGGGGTCGACATTGGCACGATCGTCGGCCGCGATCCGATCGGTGTCACCGCGACGACCGACACTGCGGACATCCTCGCGCTCGACGCCGATCTCGTTCTCTACGCGCCGTCGTTCACCGACCTCGACGACGTCTGCGCACTCCTCGCGAGCGGAAAGAATGTGGCGACGCCGTCGTTTCTGTTCCACCCACGGCGCATTCCCGAGGGGGATCGGCAACGCCTGCAGGAGGCGTGTGACAAGGGCAACGCCACCATCCACGGCAGCGGCCTCAACCCCGGTAACCTCTCCGGCGTGCTGCCCCTGGCACTCTCGGGGATGAGCCGCACCATCAATCAGATCACCTTGCAAGAGCGCGCCGACTGGACGCTGTGGGAGAGCACCGAGATCACCTTCGACGGAATGTGGTTCGGTCGTCCGCCGGAAGACGTCACACCGACGGCCAACGATTACCTCGGCTTTCTGACGAAGCTCTTCGTCGAGCAGACCTGGTTCATCTCCGACACCTTGAACGCGGGCATCGACGACGTTTCGGTGAGTCTCGAAGCGGTGTCTGCGACCAAGGACTTCGAGATGTTCGGTCAGGTGGTCAAGGCGGGCACCACCGCCGGGCAGCGGTGGAACTTCCGTGGCCATCGCGACGGCGAGACGCTGATCGAATTCGAAACACTATGGACGGTCGGCGGCGAGTATCCCGAGCACTGGCCCAAACCGCTTGACGGTTGGACGTTGACCATCGAGGGCGATCCGTCGATGCGCACACATTTCTTCCCGCTGGCCAGCTTCTCGCGTGAGGCCTCGATCGAAGAGCACGTGAAGGCAGGCCTGATCACCGTCGCCATGCAAGTCGTCAACGCGATACCGGCCGTGTGCGATGCGCCGGCGGGCTTCGCGACCATGGCCGATTTGCCCTTGATCCGCAGCTACACCGGTTTCGGTAACTGACGCGGCCGCCGACGACCGACCCGTGCCGCGGCATGATCGCGGTGGATCTGGGTGAGGAAGCGGCCAATCGCGGCGATTACGGGCGCAGTGTGGGTCGCGTCAATCAAGTCGAAACCGTGTCCGAGGCCTGGAAGCTCGATGTAACCGACTTTTGCACGCGATACCGCTCGCAGTCGCGCGACGAAAGAACGTGCCTCCGCCACGGGAATGAGCGCGTCCGCGCTGCCATGGACCACCAGGAACGGCGGTGCCAATGCATGAGTCTGGTCGATCGGAGAGGCCGCGAGAAAGACCTCGGGGTGTCGGGCCTGCGACCGCTTGACCACGATCCGCTCGAGGAACCGCATGAAGTGATCGCGTTCCCTGGTGGACCTGTCCTGCCAGTCGTAGAGGCCATAGATGCTGACCACGGCGTCGACGGAAGTCTCGGCGTCGGAAGCCAATCCCACCAGGCTCGCCAAGTGACCACCGGCCGAAGTCCCTGCTACCGCAAGGAAGTCGGGATCACCGCCGAACTGGTCGGCATTCGCCCTTGCCCATGCGACAGCTGCAGTCACATCTTGCATCTGGCGCGGCCAACGGTGGTGTGGACTCGTCCGGTACTCGACGGATAAACACACCCACCCACGCCGCGCCATATGAGCCATCAACGCATGGCCCTGCAACTCGCGACGTCCGAAAACCCAAGCGCCACCGGGAATGAAGATCAAGACGGGGGCGGGCTCTCGCGGTAAATCATCGAGTCGCCATACGTCGAGCAGCTGGCGCGGGTGGTCGCCGTAGCAGACCGACGACCTGTGCACGTACCGTCGTTGCCCCCGCGCCTTCCAGAGAGGCGCGACATTCGGGTGCGATGGCCATGGTTGATCCAGATCCGCTGGATCAACGATGCCGTACAACGCTTCGCTCAAGACGCTCGGTGTCGACGCACGCTGCTCCCGACGCCGTTTCGCGGCGCGGGGACTCAGACGCGGCTGCGCGATCCCGGTCAAAATGCCCGGCAGGTAGTGTCGGCCGCCGACGCCGAGCGCCGCGAATCCACCGATCAGTTCGAGATGCCTTCCGATGACGGGCACGGATGCCGTGGCGGCGCTGAGCGCCACGAGGTAGTCGCCCGGCTTGGCCCTTCTCGGCCGACGCCCGCGGGAGTCTCCGGTCTGGCTAGTCATGCGCGGTTGGTCCAGTGCGCCACGAAAGGCGCAATCGTCGAGAGGTCGTAGAGCCCTGGCTGCGCAGCGATCACCGACGGTATCGCGTTGATCGCATGCATCGCGGTGGCCAGGCAGCCCTGCTCTGCGTGATCCTCGTCGTGCGAACCGATCACGAGGTGCAGCCGCATGTTGGGCTCCCCCTCGAACGTGACCTCGTAACCGATCTCGATGGGCCAGTCGGGAGCCAGGTCGTCCGCCATGCGGGTGAGATGTTCAACGGACATCCTCGTCTCACCACAATCGACGGTCACGCCGAATCGCATGGCGCCGACGGTCCCCGCGGGAATCTCACCCGCTGCGACCGTCAACGTCCGCGGGGTCGTCGCGACCTCGCGGAACCCCTCGACAGACAGGATCTGCAGCCCCAACGACTGCGCGAGAACCGTGGCGCTGCCGATCCACGCGCTGGCCGCGTAATCGGTATTGCTGAGCAACGGAGTCGTGTCCTCCGGCAGGTGGCCGAAACCCATCGCATTGAAGATCAGATCATGACTGCCATACGTGGAGTAGTTGAGCACCTCACGCACGCCGATGTGCGTTGTCCGCTGAGTGAGGCGGGATAGCAATGGGCCGAGCGATTCTCCGAAAAAGCCGGGATACAAGCCGAGCCCCAAGAATGAGGAACCACCTATGCGACAGGCACTCTCGATCCCGTCTGCGAGTGACTCGTGCAACGAGCGCGGATGAATGAAGCGGCTGCCGGTCGCCACCACGTTCTTGCCCGACGCCAACAGGTCGCATACGTCGGCGAAGCACCCTTCGGTGTCGGTCTCCACTTTGCCCATGTACAGGACGATGTCGGCATCGGCTGCGATGATGGCGTCTCGGTCATCGGACGTGAGGACCCCGGCCTCATCGAGACCGCACAGCGTGCCGGCGTCGACCCCTGCCTTGGCGGGGTCGTAGACACGCACCGCGACGAGATCGAGGTCCGGCCTGCCGATCACGTGGCGCAGCGACATCATCCCGGTGATACCCGTCGCCCACTGGATCACCCGCGTCATGGGCAATCCCCCTTCAGTCCCACACCACGTCGAGGCGCGGCGGGGAGCGGAACATCGTCCCGGTGATGTACGGCGGCGGTGCGTCAGGGTCGAGACGCAATCCAGGCAGTTCGTCCAACAGCGCGTTGAAGATCTTCGAGGTTTCCAGCCGTGCCAGGTGCATCCCCAGGCACACGTGAGCACCGTGGGCAAAACCGATGTGCGGCTTACGTTCCCGGAAGATGTCGAACCTCTCCGGATCGTCCCAGCGGGTCTCGTCGTGGTTGGCACTGCCCAGGCTGAGCATCATCGTCGCACCCCTGGGGATCTGCACTCCGCCCACCTCGGTGTCACAGGTGACCTCACGCATGAAATTCAGCAGCGGAGTCTCCCATCGGATACCTTCCTCGATCGCCTGCGGTAACAGGCTGCGGTCCGCGCGTACCGCGTCGAGCTGGTCAGGGTGGGTCAGCAGCCCCATGGCCAAACTGGCCGTCGAACGCGACGTCGTCTCTGCACCCGCGGGTAACAGGTTGCGCATGAAGCCGTAGATCTGCTCGTCCGTCATCTTCACCCCGTTGACTTCGGAGGCGGCCAGGATCGACACCATGTCGTCCTGGGGTTCCCTGCGTCGATCGGCGAGGATCCCGACGAAGTACTCCTTCATCTCCGCCGACGCACGCATCGCGCAGTCCATGTCCCCACGAAAGCCCAGCAAGTCGATGGCAAGCCGATGGAACTGAAGCACGTCGGAGTCCGGAAGCCCCAGCAGAGCGGCGATCACCCGCACCGGAATCGGCATGAACACCGCATCGACGAGGTCGGCGCGCTTGGCGTCCTTGAACTTTGCGATGGTCCGGTCCACCAACGGTCCGACGAGTTCTGCGTCCCATCGCTTCATAGAAGACCGGGCGAACGCGAACTCGTGCAACTTGCGATAGATCGCGTGTTCGGGTTCCTGCATCTCCAGGATTGTCGGCCCCTGGAGCGGCCGCACGATGTCCTCATAACAGCGAGTACTGAACGTGATGTTGTCGGTGAAGATCGCCTTGACGGTGTCGAAGGTGTACGCCGTGAACGTCTGCGGGCCATCACCCGGGTTGCCGACCATTCCCATCTCGGGCCAGCCGGCGTGCACCGGGCTTTGCGCGCGTAGCTCCTTGAGCATCGGATAAGGCGACGCGTCGCCGTCGGCGCCCATGCCCTCATTGAATTTGTTCTGCGCGTCGCGGATGCTTTGTTCGAGTTCTTCCTGGCTTGTCCTGGTCGCCGGCTCGGCCATGCGCGGCTCCTCCCAGATATATCCGCCCAGACAACATACAACCTGATGGTTGAAACCTACATCATGTAGGTTGATCAAACATGCAACCGTGGCAATCGCGAAACTGCAACCAGGAGCGTTCCATTGGCAACTCGAGTGGCTCAGTGGGCGACAGGCGCCGTCGGACGCGCCGCGCTGGCCGAACTGATTGAGAATCCTGATTATCAGCTGGTGGGAGTCCTGGTGTATGACCCATCCAAGGCCGGGCAGGATGCCGGGGCCTTGTGCGGTCTGCCGCCTACCACCGGCGTGCTGGCCACCTCGGACAAGGAGGACATCTTCGCGCTGCGACCCGACGTGGTCATCCACGCGGCGAGTAAGGCGCACGCCGTCGAGACCAACGCCGAGGACATCTGCCGGCTTCTTCGGGCAGGCATCAGCGTCATCACCACCACCTCGTACAACCACCTGCCCACCTACGGCGCCGAAACCGAGACCGCCTTCGTCGAAGCGTGCCGCGCAGGCGGCTCACGCTTCCATGCGGCGGGCGAGAATCCCGGCTTCATGTTCGAACGCCTGGTGGCAACGGTGACGGCGCTGAGCAAGACGATCGACCGCATCGACCTCTACGAGGCCACCGATGTGTCGGCGGTCGACAGCAGGCCCATGCTCGTCGACCTCATGGGAATGGGCCGCCCACCCGAAGACGTCTCCGCCGACTCCCCGATCATCAAAAAGCTCGACCTCGCCTACCGGCAGGCGCTCAATGCCACTGCGGATGTTCTGGGTATCACGCTGTCACACGTCGACGTGTCCGTGGACGCCACGACGCTTCCCCGCGACATCGAGGTGCGGGCGGGCACGATCGAGGCGGGAACGGTGGTCGGACAACGGTTCTCATGGGTCGGCCACTGGTCGGGTCGGCCACTGCTCGCGATCCACGAGGAATGGGTGCTGACGCGTGACCTCCCGCAGTGGGGGCTGAAACCCCTGGCGCCGGGCCAGAAAGCGCCGCTGATCCGCGCCGTCATCAAAGGCGAGCCGAGTTTCGAACTACAGCTCGACGTCGGGTTCGACGACAAGCCGGCAGATGGCACGCATGCCCAGCCCGGCCATCTCATGATCGCGATGGGCGCGTTGCGAGCGATTCCCGACGTACTCGCGTCACCGCCGGGTGTCGTGACGGCGCCGGTGTTCGGTGCGATCCAGCTAGGCGGAACCAAAAACGGGTAGGCCCACCGCGCGTGCGATGTGGTCGCTGGGTGCCGAGTGGAACACGTGTGCGCTGCCGTCCGGCAGGATCCGTCGTGCGATCAGGTAGTCAGACCCGAGCCAACCCTGCCGGATGAAGCGGCCGAAGCGCAGGAAGGTGCCGGGTGCGCCACTGGCCGACGGCACGAGCTTCACCTGTTCGATACCGCCTTTGACCCCTTCGCCGGTCAACGGTCGCGCCGCCGCCAGCCCGCGCACAATGACCGTCCCCACGTCGTAGCAGAGACCCGGCATCGACTGCCCCGGTCGACGGCCGTAACGGGCTTCAAATCGATCGAGGAACGCCTGCCCGACCTCGTTGCGCTCGTCGTAGCTGTCGAGTCCGATCCACCCGCGCAGATGGTGCATCCACTCCGCGTTGATGTGCGCCATCTCGAACGCGGTGGTCGTGTAGCGAGGCGGATCCCAGTCGGCCGCCAGAAGCGCATCCGAGAATCCCCACAGTCCATGGCCGAACCCGACGTGCACGAGAGCGTCCGGCTCCGCGGCGCGCAACTCTTTGACCGCCTCGGCCTTATCGGCCTCGACCTGCGGGATCGCGACCGTGGTGACGACCTTCAAACCCGCTGCCGAGTATGCCTTTTCAGCGAAGGCGAGGTACTCCTTGCCGATGAGCGACGCTTCGTACGCGATCGCGATTCGGGATCGGCCGTCGCCGAGCATCACTGCGGCGAGCATCACGGGCTCCTCGGGCATCGACCCGTTGTTCAGGGCGAATGTCCATTCGCTCAAGGCGCCCTCCGAGCCCGACAGGATGATGTTGGGGACCTTGGCAACGCGGTTGGCGTGGGCGGCAAGCGGAACGGCGTTGTCGGAGACATACGGCCCGAAGATGGCGAGGCAGCCCTCGGCGACCAGCTCGTCGTAGCCGTCCTCAACGGCCTGGTAGGTGCCGTTGGGTAGACCGATCACGTTGCGTTCGATCAGCTCGATCGGCCGATCGACGAGACCGGCGGCGACGGCCTCGTCGAAGACGAGCCGCAGGCTGTCGAGGGTGTCGTTGTCGATTCCGGCCCTGGTCGGATAGTCGTTGAGCAGGCCGACTTTCAGCGGTGCCACCGATCCGTATGCCCGAGCCTCTTGGTCACCCATACCGGCAACATACAACATGCAGGTTGTCGAATGGGAGCCGGAAATCAGCGTTTACGAATTCGCATATGCCGATTGCCAGCCGTTGGTAGCCTCGCGGCCATGGCTGCCGACACGACCACCACCGCCACGAGGTACCGCGTCATCCAGTGGGGTATGGGCAATGTGGGCACGCTCGCACTGCGCCATATGGCTAATAATCCGACCTTCGAGATCGTCGGCGTGCTCTGCAATCGACCGGAGAAGGTCGGCAAGGACGCGGGTGAACTGGTCGGTGTCGGGCCCATCGGCGTGCTCGCGACAACGGACAAGGACGCGCTCGAGGCGCTCGACGCCGATTGCGTCTTCTACGCACCGCTGTGGTCGGACGTCGACGAGGTCTGCCGGCTGCTGCGCGGCGGCAAAAGCGTCGTCGCATCCGGCGGCGCCTGGTGGCACAGAACCGAAACCAACGGCGCGGACATCGACAAGATCGAAGCCGCGTGCCAGGCGGGCGGGACGTCTTTCCACGGCGGCGGCATCCATCCCGGCTACGCCGCGGACCTGCTGGTGCTCACGCTGGCCCGCATCGTCGGCAAGACCGACCACATCCACATCTACGAAGCGGTGAATTTCAGCAAGGACACCTTGAAATACCTCGACGAGATGGGATTCGGTAAGACACCAGACGAGTTCGCCAAGGGCAATCTGTTCGCGGATGCATGGTCGCTGTTCGCGCAGTCGCTGACCATGGTCGTCGAAGGTCTCGGCAAGACCGTCGAGAAGTTCACGACGGACGTCGAACTCGGCCTCGCCATCCGTGACATCCCGTACGAGGGCTCGGCCGACATGGACATGCCCGGCCTGAAGGGTGTGATCAGGACGGGGACCGTCGCGTCCCAGCATCACCTCTGGACGGCTTGGGTAGACGGCAGGCCGTTCATCACCCTGCACGAGCTGTACGCGTTCACCGACCACGACGCGATCGAGCCCAAGCCTGACTGGGAGCCCTATTACCACTACCGGATAGTGGTCGAGGGTGACCCCGGCACCGAATTGATCCTGCGCGGCAACCAGCATGCTCGCGACACCGCCAAGCCGGGGGCCGTCGGGTACGCGTGGACGGCAATGGAGCCGGTGAACGCGATTCCCTCCATCTGCGACGCGCCGCCCGGGTTCAAGTCCCACAATGAACTCGGCCTCATGCCGGTGATCGGGATCGTGCGCTGACGACCTGCAACATTCATCCTGAATGTTGCTACGATGCCGGAATGGCCAAGCGTGGTGGCACCGATATCGAGCGCCGTGCTCGCGGAGACCAAACCCGGCGCGATCTCGTCGACGCCGGCCGTGCGCTGTTCGTCGAGAAGGGATACTTCGACACGAGCATCGGCGACCTTGTCACCCGGTCGGGGGTTGGCACCCGAGGCGCGTTCTACCACCACTTCAAGGACAAGGCAGAACTGTTCCGCGCGGTGTTCGAGGAGGTCGAGCGCGATCTGACACTGCGCTCGCTGGCTTCACCCCCGCAGGGCGCCGACGCATGGGAAGTCCTATCAAGCGGAATGCGCGGATTCCTCGAGTCCGCGCTGGAACCCGAGGTGCAGCGCGTGATGCTGATCGACGGTCCCGTGGTGCTGGGCTGGCAGACGCTGCGCGCCATCGAGGAAGGCAACAGCATCGCCCTGATCAACGAGATGGTGGCCAAGGCCATCGCCGAGGGCATCATCGACGACCACCCCGTCGGCGAACTGACCCACCTCCTGGTGGCGGCCGTCGAGGAGGCCGCCCTCCTCGTCGCGCACGCCGACAAGCCCACCAAGGCGCGGGAGAGGGCCGCCAGGGTCCTCGACCGTTTACTGCTCAGCTTCGCGGTAGAGCCGCGAAAAGTCCTGCGACGATAGTGTTCTGCGTCAGCCACCGCGCACGCGGACGGGTGTGTAAATCTAGGTTTCCACTAACTGAATATGATGCTTCTACCTGACTGATAATCTTGCTCTCGCCCTCGCTCAAGGAGATCCGATGTCTGACGCACCACCGCTGAGAGTTGCCGTCGTCGGTGCATCTGCGGGGTTGGGCCGGTGCATCGGCATCGGCCTCGCCGGCAAGGGCGTACGCGTCGCCTTCCTGGCCCGCCGACGTGACCGGCTGGAGAACGCAGCGAAAGAAGCGGGCGACGGCGCGCTCGCTGTGGCATGCGACGTCACCGACGCTGCCGCCTGCCGGAATGCGATCGCCGAGGTCGTCGAGACCTTCGGAGGCCTCGACGCGCTGGTGTACACGACCGGCGTCGGCCTGCTCTCACCGCTGGCGAATGTCAACGAGGAGCAGTGGGCGAACTTGTTCGCCACCAACGTGACCGGCGCATCCCTCATCACCTCCGCCGCCGCACCTCACCTGGCAGCTGCCGCGGGGTCGGCGGTGTACCTGTCCTCATTGAGCGCCTCCTACTCGTCGCCATGGCCGTTGCTCGGCGCCTACGCCGTGTCAAAGGCAGCGCTGGACAAGCTCGTCGAGGCGTGGCGCGTCGAACATCCCAACATCGGCTTCACCCGCTTGGCGGTCGGCGATTGCTTCGGTGGTGAAGGCGACTCGCAGACCGAGTTCAACAAGACCTGGGATCCGAAGGCGATGGAAGACGCGATCCACTACTGGATGGACAACGGGTACATGCAAGGTGGGCTCGTCGATGCCGACCACCTCGTCGGCGTCGTGCACTCCGTACTTCGTTGCGGCAACAGCAGCTTCATCCCGTATCTGACCCTGGCTCCCCGGCCGTCCGGTGCCGTGGCCGAACTTCGACAATGGTGAAAGGCAACTGACAGTGCCACACGAATCCCGCATGCTCATCGACGGCAAGCTCGTCGAATCCGAAACCGGTCGCCAGTTCGACAACATCAACCCGGCGACCGAGGAAGTGCTCGGCGGTGCAGCGGACGGCACTCGCGCGGACATGGAACGTGCGGTGGTTGCTGCGCGGCACGCCTTCGACAACTCCGGCTGGTCACGCGACGGAGAGGCCAGGGCGGTCGGCCTTCGCCAGCTGCAGGCGGCCCTCGAGGCCGAGAAGGAGGAGCTTCGCGGTGAACTGATCGCCGAGGTCGGCTGTCCGCTGCTGAGCACGTTCGGTCCGCAGCTCGACGTGCCGCTCAAGGAGGCGCTGGGCTGGCCGGCCGAGATGATCGGTCAGTTCCCTTGGAAGCGTTCGCTACCCGACAAGGACGCCTTCGGCATGGGTATGCCCGCCGCACGTGAGGTGTGGAAAGAACCCATCGGTGTGGTCGGCGTCATCGCACCATGGAATTTTCCGTTCGAGATCATCCTGAACAAGATCGGGCCGATCCTGGCCATGGGCAACACGATGGTGCTCAAACCGGCGCCGGATACCCCATGGAACGCCACGCGAATCGGCCGCATCATTGCCGAGCAGACGGACATTCCGCCCGGCGTCATCAACATCGTGACGTCGTCGGATCACCTTGTCGGCGAGGTGCTCTCGACCTCACCGCTCGTCGACATGGTCGCGTTCACCGGATCGACGGAGACCGGACGCCGCGTCATGCAGGCAGCGTCTGCCACGGTGAAGCCAACGTTCCTGGAACTCGGCGGCAAGTCGGTCTACCTGGTGCTCGACGACGAGGGCGACATCAGTGCGTCCATCGGTGGCAGCGCGTTCATCTCGATGCACGCGGGACAAGGTTGTGCCATGCCGACCCGGCTGCTCGTGCCGAACTCGCGGTATGACGAGGCCGTCGAAATCGTGAAGGTCGCGATGGAGAAGAACAAGTACGGCGATCCGACGGATCCCTCGGTGCTCCAGGGCCCGCAAGTGTCCAAGCGCCAGCAGGACCGCGTGATGGGCTATATCGAGAGGGGAAAGGCCGAAGGAGCCCGTTTGGTCACCGGCGGCAACATCCCCAAACACCTGAGCAAGGGGTTCTTCGTCGAGCCGACGGTGTTCGCGAACGTCGACAACCGTATGACCATCGCCCAGGAGGAGATCTTCGGGCCCGTTCTGTCGGTCATCGGTTTCGACGGCGACGACGAAGCGGTGCGCATCGCCAACGATTCCATCTACGGGTTGTCCGGGGTCGTCTTCGCCAGCGATCTCGAACGGGCCAAGTCTGTCGCGAGCCGGATCAGGACCGGCACGCTCGGGATCAACGGCGGACTCTGGTACGGCGCCGACGCCCCGTTCGGCGGCTACAAGCAGTCGGGCATCGGCAGACAGTGCGGCATCGAGGGCCTCGAAATCTTCACCGAGACCAAGACTGTCGGCTGGCCGGCTTCCTGACCGCCGCCGAAGAAGGAGCACGCACATGAAATCCAAAGCAGCGGTCCTGCGCGGAGTCGGCGTGGACTGGGAAGTGACCGAGGTGGAGCTCGACCCGCCCAAGGCCGGTGAGGTACTCGTCAAGATGGCCTACGCGGGCGTCTGCCATTCCGACGAGCACTTCTACACCGGCGACAGCGTGCCGAGTGCCGAGATGGAAGAGATGATGCGGGCCGCCGGCGTGAACGTGCCGGAATGGTTCCCTATGCTCGGTGGCCACGAAGGATCCGGCGTCGTCGCCGACGTCGGTCCGGGGGTGAAGACGCTCAAGCCCGGTGACCACGTGGCGATCTCGTTCTTCCCCGCGTGCGGCAGCTGTCGATTCTGTGTGACGGGACAGACCTACCTGTGCGACGTCGGCGCCGACATCTACGACAAGGCCATGACCACCGACGGTACCCGGCGGCGACATCTCGGCGACGAGGACCTGATGGCGATGATGCAGGTCGGCACGTTCTCCGAGTACGTCGTCGCCTCCGAGCGCTCCTTGGTGAGGATCAACGACTGGATTCCGTTAGAGGCGGCTTCGCTCGTATCCTGCGGTGTGACAACGGGTTTCGGGTCGGGATCGGTGGCCGCAGGCACGCAGGTCGGTGATACCGTCGTGGTCATCGGTGTCGGCGGCATCGGGATGAATGCGGTGCAGGGCGCCAAGGCCGCGGGTGCGAAGCACATCGTCGCGGTCGATCCGAACGAGTTCAAACGTGAGATCGCCCCGATTTTCGGCGCGACCCATACGGCGGCAGACGCCGGGGCCGCAGTGGAATTGGTGAAGGAGATGACGTGGGGCGTCATGGCGGACCGGGTGGTGCTGACCCCCGGCGTGGTGCCGCCGGACATGGTGATGGTCGCGATGATGATGCTGCGCAAGGGCGGAACCTGTGTGCTGACGGGCATGGCGAAGATCACCGACATGATGGTCCCGCTCATCCTGCCCGACATGGTCTCGTCCTGTAAGACGCTGAAGGGCGTGCTGTATGGCGAGATGAATCCGCGCGAAGCGATGCCCAGGCTGCTGTCGATGTACGAAGCGGGCACCCTGAAACTCGACGAATTGGTCACCCAGAAGTACAAGCTCGACGACATCAACGAGGCGATGCGGGATCTGCGTGCCGGCAAGAACATCCGCGGCGTCATCGCCTTCGAGTGAGGCGGGTTCGGTCCGGCGTCACGGCTCAGAGGCTGACGCGCTGGCCCACCAGTAGGCGATGAACGGTTCCATACTGCGACTGACCAGTTCTATCCGCGGCCCGGAGGCCCCCTTCACGTATGCCCACAGCAGCGTGCCCGATCCATCCGGGTTGTAGGACTTCACCTCGAATGTCATACCGCTGGATTCCAGTGCCGCCAAATCGGATTCGACGTCGTCTGACCAGTACCCGATGTGATGCACACCGGAGTCCGACGGCGTCCACACGGTGTCAGGCACGGTCTGCAGGAGTTCGAGCCGAGGCTCGGCACCCGAGTAGACCATTTTCATCGGGATGGTGACCTCGCCGGCCGGGGTTACCGCGTCCTGGTCGACGGTGACGACATCGGTCCAGGTGTAGCCGGCGATCTGGGTGAGCCACTCCATCGTCGCGTCGAGATCGTCGACGACGATTCCGGTGTGATAGAGGTTTTCAGCCTTCATCGGTCTCCTTGAGGGTAGCGGTGTTGATCTCCTGCTCAAGCCATTGCACTTCGCTGTGGTTCTCGCGGCCGCTCGCCGCCAGAACCTGTTCGAGCGCATCGCGTTTGACACCGAGGGCATCTGGGTCCGTCGGCGCATGCGCAAGCACGATGTCGGTCAGGTGTAGCGCCTCGAGGGGACGCCCGGCCTTGGCGTGGGCGTCGGCCCGCTCGGTCAACGCGGCGGTTCCTCCGACCAGGTCGACGACATCCGACCAGACGGACGAGGCGGGGACGTCGTACAGCTCGGTCGTCGATTCGTAGCGAAACCAGCCGACATGTTCCTCCCAGATCGCGCGCACGATCCAGGCGACCTTGCCGTGCACCTGCGGCAGCGCCAACTCGGTCGGGAGCGTCACATCACGCATCAACGTCCACAGATCCGCGCCGGAGTTCATCCCGTCGATCGTGCGGTCGCGAAGGTACGCGGTGGCGTCGCGAACCTTCGTCATCGTGGCGCGGATCTCGTCCCCTCCGCGGAACACCTCGTGGCCGTTGATCAGTGTCTGCGGTTCGAGATCGATGACCCTGTCGACGGAATGCAGAAACGCCATCGCACTGCGGAGCTTGTCCCCGCGCAACGTATAGAGATTCGGCACGTGACCGAAGAACGGACCCATCAGGTTGCCGATGAACACCGTGCGTTCCTCAGGAAGCCACACCACGAGGGCGTCGGTGGTCTCCCCGCCTGGGGTGGAGTAGAGCCCGATTCGGCGACCGCCGAGCACGAGAGCGTGACTGTCGATGAACGACTCGGTGAGGACAGGTTCGGGCGGAAGGTTGGCGGCAGCGCTTTCGACGTCCATGAAGGCGCCCCAGAGCTTCATGATCCGCCCGACGTAGAACGGGTGCAGATTTCGCCAGTACTCGCGCACGTCGCGATGGTTGGCCTGGGCGATCGTCCGCGCACCGTCCTGCGCGAACTGGCTCCAACCGCCGACGTGGTCGGGGTGGCCCTGCGTGAAGGTGATCAGTTGTGGCGGGTCGCTGGCCACCTCCGAAAAGCGGGCCTTGATCGCAGGCGCCTCGAAGTCGGTGCCGGTGTTGATCAGTAGATTGCCGCCGGACGTCGTCACCAGATAGCTGTTGGCGATGTTTCTCGACATGAAGATGCCGTCCCCGATGTCGACGGCACTCTGATCACCCTCACCTTGTTTGACCAACTCGTCCAACGACGGCGTCATGTGCGCACCCTTCGAGTGTGGATTCCGAACAACCTAACATTTGTTCTCTATGACCGTATAGTCTCTGACGGCATGGCAACCGTGGACGAACTCGTCACCCGCGCCGCCGAACGCGCCGGCCTCGACGACTTCGGCGGCGACTCGTGGCGTGAAGGCCTGAGCCTGCTGGTCGGCACCTGCGAGTCCGCGCCCGGGGTCAATCCCGGTGGGCGTGACTTCGTGTACGGCCAGTTCGTCGACGCCTTGTGGAATCGGTTGCGCGTCGTCGACTACGTCAAAAACCACCCCGAGATCGGTGAGCAGCGCATCGAGCGGCCTGTCGTGGTGCTTGGTCTCCCCCGCACCGGTACCTCGCTGGCCAGTTATCTGCTCGATCAAGACCCGGCGCGACGGTCGCTGCTTACGTGGGAGGCCGCGGATTCGGTTCCGCCGTCCGCACCCGACACACTGCGGACGGATCCTCGGTGTCTGAAGAAGAAGGCCGAACTCGACGTCCTCGCCGAGGGACTGAAGGCGGCCGACATTCCGATGGTGCACTGGGATGAGGCCGACGGTCCGACAGAGTGCCTGTTCGTGCAGAACCAGGATTTCAAGGCCTATCTGTGGGAGGCGTTCATGCCCACTCCCGAGTACGCCGAGTGGCTGCTGAGCGCCGACATGTCCAGCGCGTACCAATACGAGCGGACGGTCCTGCAGATGCTGCAGTCGCGCGCACCGGGAACATGGTCGCTGAAGATGCCGTCGCATGCGGTGCACATCGAGACCCTGCTCGCGACCTACCCGGACGTGCGGATCGTGTGGGCCCACCGCGACCCGTACAAGTCGGCGGCATCGTTCCTGCGGCTGAACTATCTGTCGCGCGCGGTACTGGGAGCCGACGTCGACGTCGACACGATCGTGCCGAATGTGTTGCACCAGTTGAAGGAACACGTCGACCGTCCCCTGACGACGAGACGAAGGATCGGCGACGCACAGTTCTTTGATCTCCACTACGCCGATCTGATGCGCGATCCGGTGGCGGTGATGCGGTCGCTGTACGACTGGGCGGGTGACGACCTGACCACGTCGACCGAGGATGCGATGCTCGACTGGCTGGCCGAGCATCCGCAGGACCGCTTCGGTGTCGCACCGTATTCCCTGGACGGGTCGGGAGTGACCCGCGCGGATCTGGAGCCGATCTTCGCCGAGTACCTGAACGCGTTCGACATCGAGTTGGAGGGGGACGCACGATGAAAGCCGCCGTCACCACAGACGACCACGGGTTCGAGGTCACCGAACTCCCCGATCCCACTCCCGAACCCGGCCAATTGGTCATCCGGGTCAATGCCTGCGGCGTCTGCGGATCCGATATCAAGGCACAGCCCTACGCACCGGCAGGCATGGTGATGGGCCACGAACTGGGAGGCGAAGTCGTAGCCGTCGGATCGCAGGTCGAAGACTGGCGTGAAGGCACCAATATTGCTGTGCTGCCCGTGGTCTCGTGTGGCGCGTGCCGGTACTGCCAGGCCGGGACCGCGTCGCACTGCGCTGCGGCGAGCTTTATCGGCATGGGACCTGCGGGCGGGTTTGCCGAGTTCGTCGCCGTTCCCGCGCGACATTCGTTCGCGGTTCCCGCCGACTTGCCAGACCGCTACTCCGCACTGGTGGAGCCGTTTGCGGTCGGTCTGCACGGAGTGAATCGCGCCGAGATCACGACCGGCGACGACGTACTCATCGTCGGTGCGGGCGGCGTCGGCCTCACCACCCTGATCTGGGCCCTGCACCGCGGCAGCGCACGCGTCACCGTCGCCGACCCGGACCCTCAACGGCGGGACTACGCCGCCGCCGTCGGTGCCACGGACGTGCTGGCGTCGGTGTCGGAAGCGGAGCTCGGGGCCTATGACGCGGTCGTCGAGTGCGTGGGACGAGCAGAGCTACTGCAGGTCTGCCAGCCGGTCCTCCGTCCACAGGGACGCGTGATCATCTCGGGTGCATGCGCGGAAGCCACCCCCATCGAGCCCATCACCGCGCTGCTGAAGGAGCTCACAGTCCGCTACGCGGTGGCCTACTCGGTCGACGAGTTCCGGGAAGTCATCGCGGCGTTCGGCGACGGCAGCGTGGATCCGGGCAGCACCGTCGGACCCTCCTTCGAGCTCGCGCAGATCGGCGAAGCGTTCGATGCTGTTCGTGAGTCGCGGGTGCAGGGCCGGGTGTCGGTGATCCCGCACGGGTAACGCCGTCTACTTCTTCTTCGCTTCGACATGATCGGCCTCCACGCCGGCGATCACTGAATGAAGATAACGCTCAAGGCTTTTCGCGCTGTCGAGCTCGGCAAGCCCATACGCGAGCCGGAACAGGAACCCGCCGAGGAAGGTGACGACGGCGAATGCCTGCTCCTTGATCAGTTCGTCGTCGCGCGGCTTACCGACCGGCTGAACCTGCGCCACCGCAGCTTCGCTGATCGACTCGAATTGACCCATGAGCCCGGTGAACACGTCACCGAGCTCGGGGTCTCGCGATGCGATCATCATCAGCTCGAATCGCGCGCGCGCCCGGGACCGCTCGGGCTCGACGCCGGTGCGCATGGCCTGCTCGGCCAGCGTCGCCAGCAGCGAATCGACCTCGCCGTGTCCGGTCGCATCCATCGCCGCGGTGAAATCCGCGATGTCCAGCTCGATCACCCGGGCGATCGCCCCGCGCAGGAGTGCAGCCCTGGTCTGGTAATAGAACGACGTCGTGCCGTCTGGGAAGCCCGCCTGCCGGTCGACACGAAGATGGGTCACTCCCCGGGCGCCTTCGGCGGCCAGCAGGTGGATCGCCGCATCACACAGGTCGCGGCGTCGTTGTTCAACGTTGGGTTTTCGTCTCATTGAGGTGCACCAGCTTATCCGCCCCGGTCATCATGACCGCGCCATGTGCAATGCCGCACGGTGACTGAACAACAGCGACGCCCCGATGGGGTTGCCGCCGCCCGGGTAGGTCTCACCGGACACCGCGGCCATCGTGTTCCCCGCCGCATAAAGCCCAGGAATGGGCCGGTCTTCGGCGTCCAGCACGCGCGCATCGACGTCGGTGCGCAGCCCGCCCTTGGTGCCGAGGTCAGACGTGCCGAATGCCGCAGCCCGGAACGGCGGCGTGTCGATCGGCACCAGCGGCGACGCCCCGCCGGTGAATGCGCGGTCGAACGATTCCCGGCCGCGGCCGAAGTCCTCGTCGTCACCACGCTGCGCGAGTTCGTTGAAACGACGCACGGTTTCGACGAGATTTCCTTCCGGCACACCGATCTTGTCGGCCAGCTCCTCCAGGGTGTCGGCCTGCACCCACAGCCCGGCCGCCTCGTACTCACTCGTCGGCGAGAAGGAAACGTTGGTCGCCATCACCGGCGGCTGTTCACCTGCGCGGCTGTCATAGACCATCCAGTACGGCGTGTCGACGGTGCCGTCGCGCATCGCGGCCAAGATCTCACGGCCCAGCCGGTCGTAGGCGGCAGATTCGTTCACGAACCGGCGGCCCGCCTTGTCGACGAAGATGCCGCCGGTGAAGCAGAGCGCGAATGCCGCGCGGCCGTCGGGATGGATGAGCCCGGGCGACCACCAGGCCTGATCCATCAAATCGGTGCTCGCGCCGGCCGCGATCGCGGCCTTGTGCGCCAGACCGGTGTTGCCTGGCGCGCCCATCGTGCCCGATGCCGCTCCGGGAACACCGTATTGAGCTCGCATCGCGGCGTTCTGCTCGAATCCGCCGGCCGCCAAGAGAACGCCGCGTCGCGCCCTGATCGTCCGCCGCTCGCCCTCGCATTCCACGACCCCGCCTACGACGCGGCCGTCCTCGACGACCAACTCGACGAGGCTAGTATTCAGATACGCGGCCACCTCCGGGTTGTCGGCCATGGCCCAAAGAAAACGACCGATTACCGCGCGCCCACCCGTGAGAAAGTCGGGCAGCGGGCCGCCAAGGCGTTCGTGGTCCAACGGTCCGCGGACCTGCCCCTGGAAACGTCCGAGGCGATCGTCGGGGACCCCCTTGCAGACGGTGTGCCGCATGCCGTCGTTGCGCGCCCCGGGGACCGAGCTGTAGTAGTCCGGCCACGGCAGGATCTTGAACGCGAAATGGTCGTCCTGCTCGAGGTATTCGATCAGTGCCGCGCCGCCGCGTACATACGTCTCCTGAAGTTCGGCCGGCGTCCGGTCGCCAACAACGGTGCGGTAGTAGCGCAGGGCTTCGTCGATGGTGTCGTCGCTTCCCGCCCGGACCAATACCGGATTGCACGGATACCACATCCCGCCGCCACCGGAGTAGGCGAACGTACCTCCGAACTGATCGGTGGCCTCGACGATGGCTACCGAAAGTCCCTCACGGGCAGCGGTATACGCACCCGCAAGAGCACCGGCGCTGCCGGCCACCAGAACGTCGACAGTTTCATCGGCAATGCTCACAGGTTCCTCGATCTGTTGACGAAGCGGCCCTCCCGTGGCGAGAAGAGCCATCCGCCACCGGCTTTGGTGCCGCCGTCGACGGGAATGTTGTGGCCGGTGACGAACGCCGACTGATCTGATGCCAGGAATAGCGCGACCCGGGCCTGGTCCTCCGGCCATCCGACCCGGCCCACCGGCGCCCACGACGCCCACAGCTCGCCGACGTCCTCATAGCCGGTCAAATAGTCGACCTGGGGCGTCTGAGAGAGGTCGGTTCCGATGCCGTTGACACGGATGCCGTGCCGCCCGAGATCCACGGCCAGACAGGTGGTGAAGTGCGCCGCCGCAGCTTTCATCGCCCCGTACACCGGGTCTTTGGGGTAGCCCCGCATGCCCTCCACCGAATGCACGGTGACGATGCTGCCGCGGTGGGCGTCGATCATCGACGGGACGAAAGCCCTTGTGACGGCGAAGACATGACGCAGGTTCATGTCGTACTGCTGTTGCCACGACTCCGGCGTCGAATGGTGAAACGGCACCAGCGGCCGGTAGTCCCCCACGTTGTTGACAAGGACGTCGACCCGACCATGTTCGGAGAGCACGGCCTCGGCGAGCTTGGCGACATCGTCGTCGTTGGTGACATCGACGACATGGCAGCGGATCGATCCGCCGGCGCTGGACACGTCGTCGTAGATGTAGTCCGCGCGTTCAGCATCGACCTCGGCGACTTCGACGAGGGCTCCGTGTTGGGCGAACAGTCGGGCGATGCCCGCGCCGATTCCGTCACCACCGCCGGTGACGACTACGACCCGCCCGTCGAGCAGCCGGTTCCAGTCGTCGATCCGCGGGACACCGTCCGGCGAGCCGGACAGACCTACACTGTCGTCACCGGTCATGGCGACGGACTCTAGCGGCTCTCTTCGATGTGGCGGGCGACATCGCGTACCGCAGTCCCGACTTCGCGGCGATCTATGACTGCTTCGGCGTTCTGCGACGCTTGTTCTCAGCGCGCAGAGCGTGGATGTCACCTTTCAGCGTGACGTTGCGGTCGCTGAGAACGTCGTTCTGGTCTTCCAGCGAGAGGATGCGGGCGATGCCTGCGAGATTGATTCCCGCGGCGACGAGTTCGCTCACGCGCTGCAGGCGAACCAGGTCGTCCGCGCTGTAGCGCCGGGTGCCCCCAGGGCTGCGGACCGGCGTCACAAGCCCGTGGCTTTCATACAGACGCAGCGACTGCTTGCTGACGCCGGACAGCTCGGCGGCCACGGAGATGCCGTACACCCCGCGGTCCGTCGCGGGCGGGCCGGGCTTGGTGGTCTCGTCCTCGGTCATCGGTAGCGCAAACCTTCAGTGGTGCCGATGGGAAATGTGTGACTTCTCCCAGCCAATATATGTGCTGTTTGTTGCGCAAGTCCAGCGCTAGTGCTATATAAAATCTATTGCTAGTGCCATAGATTATCTGGTCTACGTAAACAGGGAATCTACGGAACGGGAGTGACGTCATGCCTCACAGCGGGTACGGGCGAGATGACGTCCCGGTCGGCGCGGGGTCTCCCGAACTCGATGCCACGGGGATATACGCCGATGGCGCGATACACCGATACAACGCCGATCCGCGGGTTGGCAGTTTCCGCTTCTGGTTTGAAGGTCAGCGCTGGGAATGGTCTGACGAGATGTATCGGATCCACGGATATGCGCCTGGATCCGTCGAGCCGACATCCGCTCTGGTGTTGTCGCACCAGCACCCCGACGAACGAGATAGCGTGGAAGACCTTCTCGACCAGGCCCGGTATTCGGGCGGGTCGTTCTCCAGTCGGCACCGCCTCTGCGACACTGCCGGCCGGGAGCGAAACCTGATTGTGGTCGCGGAGCGGATGCTCGATGCGACCGATGCAGTAGTTGGCGCGAGCGGCCACTACATCGATCTCACCGATGTGCTGGAACAAGGCCATCGAGACAATCTCGACAAGACCCTGCCGAAGCTCTTTGAAGCACGTGCGGTGATCGAGCAGGCCAAGGGAGCGCTGAGGCTCGTCTACGGCATGAACGAAGAGCAAGCCTTCAAGCTTCTGCAGTGGCGATCGCAGGAGAACAACACGAAACTGCGCGCACTGGCCAACCGACTGGTTGCCGAGCTCGACTCCCTCACCGAGGTGACGTCAGCGCTTCGTACCGAATTCGATCACCTCATCATGACCGTCCACGAGCGCGTCAACCACCGTAGCTAGCGATGGACCTCATGTGCGATTCGCACGCCGAGTTGCCACTCGCGCCGAAAGGTAAAGCACCACACCCACAACCAAGAGGATGGCCGCGAAGAGCCAGACTTTGGCGGTCTGCTGGGTGAGCAGCAGTACGCAGGACGCCACGCCGAGAACGGGGACCGCGGTCCATACCCGGAAGTGAGAGTGCTCGACTGTGTCGCAGCGCAGGACCAGCACGGCGACGTTGGTCGAGATGAAGACGATCAACAGCAGCAGGACGACAGTCTCCGCGAGCGTCGACAGATCTCCGACCAGGGTGAGCAACATGGCCACCACCGTCGTCGCCACGATGGCCACCCAGGGCGTTCGTCGCTGCGGCAGCACGCGGCTCAGCGCGCCGGGAAGCAGCCCGTGCTCGGCCATGCCATAGGCAAGCCGGCTCGACATGATCATGGTCAGCAGCGCGCCGTTGGCGACGGCGACGAGCGCGATCGCACTGAACAACCAGTCCGGAATGCCAACGCCGGACGCCGCTACAACCGCCAGCAGGGGTCCGGACGATCCCGACAGTTCACTCGACGGCAGGGCGATGGCGCTCGCGATTCCGACCAGGGCGTAGAGGACACCCGCGGTGATGAGCGCGCCGAAAAGCGCTGCGGGATAGACCTTGCCCGGATTGCGGATCTCCTCGGCGACGTTGGCCGAGGTCTCGAACCCGACGAAGGAGTAATACGCGACGATCGCACCGGCCAAGATCGCGACGGCAGGCGTCGCGCTCTCGGGAAGCTGGACTGAGCGGTTGATGTCGCCGCGTCCGCCGCCAACCATTACCGACACCGCGACGACGACGACGAGCAGACCCGTCAGCTCGATGACCGTCATCACGACGTTGCTCTTGACCGATTCGCTGATTCCTCTGGCGTTCAGGCAGGCGACGAGAGCCAGAAACCCGATGGCGGCGGGGATCGCCGGAACGTCGACGAAGGTGGCGAGATAGTCGCCGGCGAATGCCAGCGCGAGTCCGGCGGCGCTGGTCACCCCCGCGGCGAGCATGCAGAAGCCGACCAGAAACGACACCATGGGCTGTCGGTATGCGCGCTCGGCGAAGACCGCGGCGCCACCGGCCTTGGGGTACTTGGTGACCAGTTCGGCGTAAGAGCCCGCCGTCAGCAGGGCAAGCAGCAGGGCAACGAGCAGCGGCGCCCACAACATCCCGCCGACGTCTTCGGACAACACACCCATCAACGCGTAAATGCCGGCCCCCAGCACGTCGCCGAGGATGAACATGAACAACAACGGTCCGGTGATCTTGCGTTTGAGTTTGTCCGCGGCGTCGGCGGCGTCTTCGCCGGTATCTGCTCTAGCTGTCGACGTCATGTACCCCTCCTGGCGCATCGGAAGCGACGCCCATGCGACTTACCCACCGATCGACCGGCGAAACGGCATAGCACTCCGCCCGCTGCTCACCGCACATGCGTTGACCCAGAAAGACCACTCCGAGCGTTTAGCGGCTCTCTTCGATCCGTCGGGCGGCATCGCATACCGCGGCCCCGATCTTGCGGATCTCGCTGGCGTTCAGCCCGCGGAACGGCGCCGCGGTGATCGACATCGACACCAGCCCGTCGGAGTCCTTGACCGGCACCGAAATGGTCGCCACCTGATGGTCGGAGCTACCGTCGAGTTCGGCGGGCAGATAATCGACCAGCGCCAGATCGGCGAATGCCCCGGCCAACCGGGCCGTGATCTCGTCGGGCTCGCCGTCGGCGGCCAGCGCACGCAGGGCCATATAGACACGGACATATTCACGACTGAGCCGTTCGATCACATAGCCACGCTCGCGCACCTGGGCGAGCACAGCGGTCAGCCGCCTGCGCAGTCTGGTCGACGGTTCACCTATCCCAGCGAGCCACGCCTTGATGGCCGGCTCCCCCGCCCACGCCACATAATCGCGCCCGAACGGCGCCACCAGCGGCATGCGCAAACCCGCCGTGACGCGCGGAGCGGTGAGCGAATCCCCCACCGAGTCGGTGACCACCAGCGACGCATTCTCGCGCCGGGCCAAGAAGACCTGCGCGCCAACGGTTTCGGACAGATTCTCCAGCAGGGGGCGGAATTCTCGGTCGTTCGTCGGTCGGGCCAGTGCGCCGATGGCCGGACCCCACGAGTAGCTCGCCGAGGATTCGTGCCGCACGACCCAGCGGTGGTGAGCGAGCGTGGCCAGGATGGCGTGGCCGGTGGCGCGGCTGATGCCGAGACTGCGGCAGATGTCCGCGAGCGAGAAGTTGCGCTCCGGGTGGGCGGCCAGCAGGTGCATCACCGCCACGACGCGTTCGGTAGGCGGGGAGGGCACTTGACGGCGTCCGCTTCCGGCGTCTACGTTCAGCGTCACAATATCGAACAGTATGTCGAATATTCGAATCACGCAATCACATCCGAGGACCGGCGATGGGCAGCACGGCTGAGCTCAGCTTCGACGACCTGACCGCACCGCAGCTGACCGATGTCCAGCGGCAGATTCTCGAACACACCGAAAGCCGCCATGTCGACCTGGACATCGATCGGATGGTCGCCGAGGCCGTCGCCGAGGCGGGGGCCGACGACTTCGCCGCGGACGACGGTTTCTGGGACCGGGTTGCCGCCTACGTCGGGGCGATCGACGACGACGGCGGCCTGACACAGTTGATCCGCGGAACGCTGCGTCAACGCATTGTGAGGCTGCTGCGCAACCGGCTGTCGTTGACCGAATTGCTCAAGCGCCACCCGGAGATCGAGTCGATTCCGATCGAGAAGCCGTTCATCGTGGTGGGGATGCCGCGCTCGGGAACGACGCATCTGGTCAACCTGCTGGCCGCCGATCCACGTCGCCGCGCGCTGCCCTACTGGGAAAGCCAAGAGCCGCTGCCGATCCCGGGCCAGGGTCCCGATGTCAACGGCGTCGACCCGCGGTACACCCGCGCGAAGAACGAGCACGAGGCGATGATGATCAGCGCTCCCGCCACCGCCGCCATGCATGACCGCTTCCCCGAGGCGATCGAAGAGGAAGTCGAGATTCTCGACCTGGACTTCGCCGGGTATGTCCTTGAATGGCACGCCCGCGTCCCCGACTGGCGAGACCTCTATCTCAGCCTCGACCAAACCCGGCACTACGGATACCTGAAAAAAGTCCTGCAGGCATTGACGTTCCTGCGCGGTCCCCGTACCTGGGTGCTGAAGTCGCCACAGCACTGCGAGCAACTCGGCCCGCTGATGTCGACGTTCCCCGATGCCACCGTCGCTTTCACCCATCGCGATCCCGTCGCGGTGATCCAGTCCGCCATCACGATGATGGCCTACTCCGACCGGCTCCGTCGCCGCAGCATCGAACCGCAGTGGCTGCTCGACTATTGGTCGGACCGGGTCGAGCGGCTGTTGCGCGGCTGCGTGCGGGACCGGGGGCTGGTGCCAGCCGAGCGCAGCGTCGATATCGGCTTTCACCACCTCAACGGCCACGAGATCGATCTGCTCGACGACCTGTACGCACGCGCGGGCGTCGAGCTCACCTCCAAGGTCCGCAGGGCGTTCCAGGCGTATCTGGACAGCAACCCGCGCGGCAAGCACGGGTCGGTGCGCTATGAGCTGCAAAGGCACTTCGGGGTGTCGCCCGACGAACTACGCTCGCAATTCGCCTTCTACTTCGAACGATTCGATGTGCGACCCGAAGGACACTAGTTGAGCGAAGAACCGATCTACCGCAGTCGTCCTGGCGCCGATGCTCTCGCCCCGGCAGCGGCCGAACACGCCGAGGAAGTGGTACCCGGCGTCTGGTGCTCGCCTGGACTGTCGAACACCTATCTGCTGACCACCACCGACGGCCGCGTCGTCGTCAACACCGGGATGGGATTCGAAAGCCAGGTCCACCGAGCGAATTTCGACGCCGTCGATTCGTCCCCCATCCGCTACATCATCGTCACGCAGGGCCACTACGACCACGTCGGCGGACTCGATACGATGCGCGACCCGCAGACGCAGGTGGTGGCGCAGGCCAACTGGCGTCACTGGCGCGACGACAACGAGCGTCTGCTGGCCTACCGCGCCAACAACAGCGCCTTCGCGTTCTCCGACAAGCTCGCCAAGGGCATCGCCGCGATCCAGCAGCGGTTCGGGAAGCGGCTCCCGGCCCAGGCCGCACACTCCGCCGACATAGACGTGGACGACTCGCTGGTACTGACCGTCGGCGGCCGCACCATCGAACTGCTGGCAACACCGGGCGGGGAGACCACCGACTCGATGGTCGTCTGGCTTCCTGAACAACGGGTATGTCTGTGCGGCAACACCTTCGGACCGGTCTTCGGACATATCCCGAATTTCGTCACGATGCGCGGCGACCGGTACCGCGACCCACTGACGGCCATCGCCTCGATCGAAAGGGTGCGCGAGCTTCGGCCGGAAGTCCTGATCACCGGACACTTCGAGCCGATCCGCGGCGCCGATCTCATCCACGCCGAGCTGACCCGCCTACGCGACGCGATCGCTTACCTCCACGACCGGACGGTGGAGGGCATGAATACGGGTAAGGACGTCTACACCCTGATGCGGGAGATCACGCTGCCCGCCGAACTAGAGGTCGGCCAGGGCTACGGAAAGGTGGCCTGGGACGTGCGGGCTATCTGGGAGAACTACTCCGGGTGGTTCCATCACCGTTCGACCACAGAGCTTTACGACATCGGACCTGACGAGCTCAGCGTCGACCTTGTCGACCTCGCCGGCGCCGAGCGGGTCGTGGCGCGGGCCGAAGAGCGGCTCGCGGCGGGCCATCCGGTGCATGCGATCCATCTCGCCGAGGCCGTCGTTCATGCCGACCCGCCACACACGCGCGCACGCGCCGTGCTCAAGGCCGCACATGAGGACCTGCTCGCCGCCAGCACCAACTTCTGGGAATCCGCTTGGCTGACCAAGAAAATCGGAGACTACTCTTGACCGCGCGCGCTACGTTCGACTTCACCGGGACGAAGGCACTGATCACCGGCGGCACGAGCGGGATCGGCCACGCCACGGCGACGCTGTTCCGCGACGCAGGCGCCACGGTGACCATCACCGGCACCAAGGCCGGGCCCGGCGACTACGACACCGACCTCACCGGCATGACCTACCGGCAGCTCATCCTCACCGACACGGACTCGATCGACCAGTTGGTTTCGGCGACAAGCACACTCGATGTGCTCGTCAACAACGCCGGAGCCAACTTTCCCGGCGGACTCAATGAGGCCGAACCCGACGGCTTCGAGGCGTCCGTGGCGCTCAACCTCACCGCGCCCTACCGCCTGACCGTCGGGCTGCGCAAAGCGCTGGCCGCGTCTGGCGGTGCGAGCGTCGTGTTCCTGTCGTCGTTGTCGGCGCTGCGGGCGGTGACCATGGTGCCCGGCTACGGTGCCGCCAAGGCCGGCATCGCGAGCCTCACGCACAACCTCGCCGTGAAGTGGGCGCCGCGCGGCATCCGGGTCAACGCGGTGGTGCCCGGCGTGATCGACACCCCGATGACCGAGCTCGCCCAGACGGTGCCGGAGATCATCGACGCCGAGCTCGCCCGAATCCCGCTGGGCCGCTTGGGTACACCAGCCGAGATCGCCGGGACGATTGCCTTTCTGTGCACGGAGCAGAGTTCCTACACCAGCGGGGCGCTGTTCATCGTCGACGGTGCGTCCACCAGCCAGTGAACGAGGCGTTCCAATGACGATGGCGATCCTGCGGTTCAATTTCGCCGCGCCACAGGACGACCCGGCCGCACGCCGCGACCGCATACAGGCCGCGATGGAACTCAGTTCCTGGTCGGAAACACGCGGTGTGAGCGCCGTCAGCTTCGACGAACACCATCAGAGCGGGCACGGCTGGAGCTGCAATCCCGTCATGACCGCCGCAATCCTGCTATCGCGCACCGAACGCGTCGTCGCCAGCGTCGACTGCACGCTGGGACCCCTGTGGCACCCGGTACGGCTCGCCGAAGACATCGCCATGGCCGACACGATCGGTGGCGGACGGTTGATCGTCACAATCGGAATGGGATACCGGCCCGTCGAATACGAGTTGTTCGGAACGCCATTCGACAAACGCGGCCGCCTGATGGACGACCTGCTCGACACGCTGATGTCACTGTGGTCGTCACCGGACTTCACCCCCGGCCCGCTGACACGCCCCCATCCGACGGTGTTCGTCGGCGGCAGTGTGCGCGCGACCGCCCGGCGGGCGGCCAGACACGGTCTGCCGCTCAACCTGCCCAGCCACCTCCCCGAACTCGCCGACTACTACCGCGAACTGTGCGCCGAGGCAGGACACACGCCGATCGTCGTCATGCCGCCGCCCCGCAGCCGCGGGATGGTCTTCCTGCACGAGGACCCGGACCGAGCGTGGGCCGAACTCGGCGAGCACTACCTATGGGAGGCGGGCGTCTACTCGGGCTGGGGTGGCGGTGAGGTGCATTCGTTCATGCATGGCACGGAGAAGATCGAGACCCTTGACGACGTCAAAGCCGCCGGACGGTATCGCTTCATGTCGCCCGAGCAGTTGGTCGCCGACGTGAAAGAGAATCCGCACGATCATGTGGTGCTGCACCCGCTCGTCGGCGCCATGCCGATCGAGGAGGCATGGAAGTCGGTCCAACTTCTGACCGACGAGGTGCTGCCCGCCCTCAAAGGGCGTCGATAGGACATCAGCGGGCACAATCGCAGTCAACATGTCCGATATCGAGGAACCACCGCCCGCCTCGCGGCGGCGCCACATCGTGCGCCTTGCCGTTGTGGTGGCGTTCCTACTCGGGTTGTTCTATCTCGTGGCGATCGTCAGGGTGATCGACGTCGAAGCGGTTCGCAACGTCGTCGCCGCCACGGGTCCAGCCGCCCCCGTCGCCTACGTCGTGGCGTCCGCTCTGCTTGGAGCCGTGTTCGTACCGGGGCCGATCCTGGCGGCGGGCAGCGGCGTGTTGTTCGGGCCCGTAGTCGGCCTGGCCGTGACGCTGGGGGCGACCGTAGGGACGGCGATCATCGCGAGCCTGATCGGCCGTCGCGCCGGCCGCGCCAGCGCACGCGAACTGCTCGGCACCGCACGGGCCGATCGGCTGGACAGTCTGATCGAGCGGCGCGGATTGTGGGCGGTCGTGGGGCAGCGCTTTGTCCCGGGGGTGTCCGACGCACTCGCGTCCTACGCGTTCGGCGCATTCGGAGTGCCGCTGTGGCAGATGGCCGTTGGCGCCTTCATCGGGTCGGTGCCGCGGGCGTTCGTGTACACGGCGCTGGGCGCCTCGATCGGCGATCTGAATTCACCGTTGGCGTACGTCGCGGTCGCGATCTGGTGCCTAACGGCCGTCGTCGGCGCGTTCGCCACCCACCACGGCTACCGCAGATGGCGGGCACGCTCCACCTCCCATTGACTGTGACAGCAGTCACACTAGAGTCGGGGTCATGGACAGGAACCACTCTGATTCACTCGCCGCGGGCGGCCTCAACTGGGACAGCCTTCCCTTGAAGCTCTTCGCCGGCGGTAACGCCAAATTCTGGGATCCGGCCGCTATCGATTTCTCCCGCGACCGGGCCGACTGGGAAGCCATGTCGGAGCTCGAACGGGACTGGGCGACCCGACTGTGCGCGCAGTTCATCGCCGGCGAGGAGGCGGTGACCCAGGACATTCAGCCATTCATGGCCGCCATGCGCGCCGAAGGGCGCCTCGGCGACGAGATGTACTTGACCCAGTTCGCGTTCGAAGAGGCGAAACACACCCAGGTCTTTCGGATGTGGCTCGACGCGGTCGGCCTGACCGATGACCTGCAGCATTATCTGGACGATCTGCCGTCCTACCGCCAGATGTTCTACGAGGAGCTGCCGAAGTCACTCAACGCACTGGCAACTGATCCTTCGCCTGCCGCTCAGGTCAGGGCATCGGCGACGTACAACCACGTCATCGAGGGAATGATGGCGCTCACGGGGTACTACGCGTGGCACCGCATCTGCGTGGACAACGGCATTCTGCCCGGCATGCAGGAATTGGTGAGGCGCATCGGGGACGACGAGCGTCGTCACATGGCGTGGGGCACCTTCACATGCCGGCGCCACGTCGCTGCCGACGATGCCAATTGGGATGTCTTCGAGAAACAGATGGCAGAGCTCATTCCATTGGCCCTGCGCAACACCGACGATGCGTTTGCCCTCTACGACGAGATCCCGTTCAACTTCACCATGGACGAGTTCACGGCGTACGCCACCGACAAGGGGATGCGGCGGCTCGGAACCATCGGCAGTGCCCGCGGCCGACCACTGGCCGAAATCGACGTCGACTACTCGCCGGTTCAACTGGAGGACGCATTCGCCGACGAGGACAAGAAAGCGCTCGCGGCCTCAGCGTGACGCACCGATCCCCTTGGCATTCAGTCGCCGCTGGGATGCCTCCGTCCGGATGACCTGAGGCCACCAGAACCATCGGCCCAGCAGTGCGGCGATCGATGGAGTCATGAACGACCGGACCACCAGCGTGTCGAACAACAATCCGAGCGCGATGGCGGTGCCGGTCTGGCCCATGACAATCATCGGACTGACCGCAAAGGTCGCCATCGTGAAGGCGAACACCAGTCCCGCCGAGGTCACCACAGACCCGGTTCCTGCCATCGCGCGGATGATGCCGGTGTTCAGCCCGTGATGAAGCTCCTCCTTGAATCGGGAGACCAGCAGGAGGTTGTAATCCGACCCGACCGCGAGCAGGATGATGACCGACATCGCCAACACCATCCAATGCAGTTCGATGCCGAGGATGTACTGCCAAAGCAGAACTGAGAGCCCGAACGAGGCACCCAGCGAAATCAACACCGTACCGACGATGACCGCGGATGCAACCGCGCTGCGCGTGATCATCAGCATGATGGCGAAAATCAATGCCACCGCTGCGATCCCGGCGATCAGCAGGTCGTAGGTGTTGCCGTCCTTCATGTCCTTGAACGTTGCAGCGCTGCCGGACAGATAGATCGTCGAGCCCTCAAGTGGGGTTCCCTTGATGGCTTCTTTCACGGCGGTTCGCAGCGGATCGATGCGCGCGATTCCCTCATTGGTTGCCGGATCGCCCTCATGCTCGATGATGAAGCGCACCGACTTGCCGTCCGGCGAGATGAAGTTCTCCATCCCCTTCTTGAAGTCGGCGTTGTCGAACACTTCCGGTGGCAGGTAGAACGAGTCGTCGTTCATCGATTGATCGAACGCTTCGCCCATCGCGCCCGAGTTGTCCTGCATCGCCGACATTTGATCCTGCATGCCCTTCTGCGTGGCATACATGGTCAGCATCATGGACCGCATGGTCTTCATCGTCTGGATCATCGGCGGCATCAGGGTCACCATCTGCGGCATCAGCTGATCGAGGCGCTCCATGTCCGGCAGCAGTTGCTGGATGTCGTCGGTCATCGTGTCGACGCCGTCGAGGGTGTCGAAGATCGACCTCAAGGCCCAGCAGACCGGGATGTTGAAGCACTTCGGTTCCCAGTAGAAGTAGTTGCGCAACGGTCGGAAGAAATCGTCGAAATTGGCGATATTGTCCCGCAATTCGGCGATATCGACCGTCATGTCCTTGATCTTGCCCACCATCGAATGGGTAGTCGCCGCCATCTCCGCGGTCAGCGACGACATCTTCTCCATCGTTGCGATGGTCGTGTTCATCTCGTCGGCCTGCACCAGCATGTCGGCCATCCGGTCCTGCAGATATTTCTCGTTCATCTGCTGGGTGGTGCCCTGCATGCCGATCAGAAACGGAATCGACGTGTGCTCGATCGGCTTGCCGTCGGGTCGCGTGATCGCCTGGACACGCGCGATCCCGGGGACGCGGAAGATCGCCTTGGCGATCTTGTCGATGACCAGGAAATCGGCCGAGTTGCGCAGATCGTGATCGCTTTCCACCATCAGCAGTTCCGGGTTCATCCGCGCGACGCCGAAATGGCGCTCCGCCGCGGAATAGCCGACGTTCGCGGGAATATCGGCGGGCAGATACACGCGGTCGTTATAGCTCGACTTGTAACCGGGCAGCGTCAGCAGACCCACCAGAGCCAGCGCCAATGTCGCGACGAGGACGGGGCCTGGCCACCGCACCACGACGGTGCCGAGACGGCGCCACCCGCGGGACTTGATGCTGCGTTTGGGTTCAAAGAGTCCGAAACGGCTACCGATCGCAACCACCGCAGGACCCAAGGTGAGGGCGGCAGCAACGGCGACGAGCGTGCCCACCGCGCACGGCACTCCCAAGGTCTGGAAGTACGGCAGCTTGGTGAAGCTCAGGCACAGCATCGCACCAGCGATCGTCAGACCGGACCCGAGCACGACATGGGCCGTCCCGTGAAACATCGTGTAGTAGGCGGACTCCCGGTCCTCACCGGCGCCGCGCGCTTCCTGGTAACGGCCGATCAGGAAGATCGCGTAGTCGGTGGCCGCCGCAATCACCAGTAGGGTCAGCAGCTGCACAGCGAAGGTCGACAGCCCGATGATCTCGTGATAACCGAGAAAGGCCACGGCGCCGCGGGAAACCCCGAGCACGACGAAGACCATCAGTATCACCATGATGACCGTGCGGATCGATCGATACACCAGCAGCAACATGACGATGATCACGACGAAGGTGATCATCGTGACCATCAGGATGCTGTTGTCGCCCGCGTGTTGCTGGTCAGCCCACAGCGCGGCGCTTCCCGTGACGTAGACATTCAGCCCCGGCGGAGGCGGCGCCGAGTCCACGATCCCGCGGACGGCTTCGAGGGACTCGTTGGCGAGGCTTTCGCCCTGATCACCACGGAGATAGATCTGCACGAATGCGGACTTGCCGTCATTGCTCTGCGCTCCGGCCGCCGTCAGCGGGTCACCCCAGAAGTCCTCGACGTGTTCGACGTGAGCGTCGTCGGCCTGCACTCTGTCGATCAGGCGGTCGTAGTAGCGGTGCGCTTCGGCGCCGAGCGGAAGGTCGCTCTCCAGAACGATCATTGCGCTGCTGTCGGATTCAAACTCCTCGAAGTTCTGGCCGATGCGTTTCATCGAGATATAGGACGGTGCAGCAGTCGGATTCATCGAGACCGTTTGATCCGCACCGACCTTCTCCAATGACGGCAGGAGCGTGTTCGTGGCAACGGTCAGCACCAGCCAGCCGAGCAGGATCGGCACCGACATCACACGAATGAAGCGGGCGATCCTCGATCTTTCCGTCGAGGTCTCACTCAGCCGCATGCACCGCTCCTCCGGGACGCGACGAGAATCGCCACGCTAGTAGTGAAATTAGACGTAACTGACTGTTGACTGTCAATTACCTGTGATCCCCGCAGGCCAGGAGGTGTAGACATCCGTGATGAAGGTCGGCGCCCAGATACATCCGCAGGACAGCCGAGCACCTGATTCTCGGACTGCGGGCGCCCTACGATCTGCGCGAGGTGGAACGTTTGGTGGCAGCCCGCTAATCGGCCGGAGAGGTGGTTCGCCCTGCCGAACCATAGTGCGGTGTTGCCACGCTACGAGCGACACTGTCGCTCATCTCTACCCGACCGCGAAGGTGCGCGACAACGTCGCTCAGACCTCGGCAACGCGACTAATCAACCCCGCGGAGCGAAAACCGGCATGTAGACAGTTTCGTCGCCGACGACCTGGTGTTCGAAGCGCACCTCGACTGCAAGGCCTACGTGGACCGAGTCCGTTTGACAGTCAACGATATTCGTCGCGATTCGCAGATCCTCCTGCTCCTCGAGCTGGACGATCGCGATCACATACGGCACGGGCACACCCGGGTTGAAGGGCTGGTAGTTGACGGTGTATGTGAACACCGTCCCCCGACCGGACACCGGGCGATGCTCCAGCACGCCGTCGCAATCCGGGCATTCGGCGGCCAGCGGAGTCACCCACCTGTCGCAGGCGGTGCAGAAGGGGATTCTGAGCGCTCCCTCGGCTCCCCCGGTCCAGAACGCCCGGTTGTGGTCATCGAGCGCGGGCAGCATCCGCGCTGAGGGCGGGGCGTGGTCGGACATAGCAAGCAAAGTACATTCCTATGGGCTGTCATTACAAAAATAGATGGATGGGTGCCGATGACCTACTTCGAGAAGGACACGATTGTCAGTGGCCTCGGGATTTCGCGCATCGGCCGCAAGACAGGCATCCCCGGGCTGGAACTGACCATGGAAGCGGTGCGGGATGCGATCGCCGACGCCGGCCTGACGCCCGAGGACATCGACGGTATCGCGACCTTCGGCGACACGCTGCCGTCTGAAGTCGTTGACAGCCTTGGCAATGACGCCGCCGACGTCGGCGTCGGATTCGGCACCGGCGGGGTGCTGACTCCGTTCATGTCGGCACTGGTCGCGGTGTCGGAGAAACGGGCGCGACATGTGCTGGTCTATCGGACGGTGCAGATGCTCGGCGGGGCGATGACCGGTTCGACAGCCTCACCGCTCCTCGCTCCCCTCGCCGACCCACCCCTCGAGCCTCGGCAACCCGGGACACGCAGGAAGCTCAAACCGTTCGAGGACATCAACGTGCTGCTGGCTGCGCATGCGTACTCGGCAGCCAACTGGGTCGCCATGCACTGCCGGCGTCATATGGAGATGTACGGAACAACACGGGAGCAGCTGGGCTGGCTCGCGATCAACAGCAGGCGCAACGCCGGCCTCAACCCTCGCGCGGCGTTCCGAGACCCGATGAGCATGGACGACTACCTGACCTCACGCCCTATCTCGACACCGTTGGGCCTCTTCGATTGCGATGTTCCGATCGACGGCGCGATTGCGCTGGTGGTGTCCCATTCCGACTATGCGGCGGACTGCCCGAACCCCGCGGTGAAGGTCGAGGCGGTCGGTGGTGCCTACGGCTCGGACGGCTGGTTCCATCGCGACGACTTTCCGAAGATGGCGTCCAGTGAGGCCGCGACGGAGATGTGGTCGCGCACCGACCTGACCCCTTCAGATGTGGACGTGGCCGAAATCTACGACGGCTTCACGTATCTCACGTTCGCGTGGCTGGAGGCACTGGGCTTCTGTGGCGACGGCGAGGCCGGGCCATTCGTCGAGGGGGCGACGCGGATAGCGCTCGACGGCGAGCTGCCGTTGAACACCTACGGGGGGCAACTGTCCGCCGGACGCATGCACGGCTACTGGCTGTTGCACGAAGCCTGCCTCCAGTTGCGCGGCCAGGCGGGCGACCGGCAAGTTGCGCGACGGCCCGAGGTGGCGGTCGCTGCGGCCGGGGGTGGCCCGATCGCCGGCTGCATGGTGCTGACCCGCTGACGACCGAACAGCCGCGAAACTGTATTCCAGCAGGAGAATTGCGAGTACCGGCCTGCTGGAATTCAGTTTCGGCGAAATAACGGCGGCCCACCGCACTGGCCGCAGAGGTGACGGCGGCCTAGGTCGACTTCTCTAGTCGGGAAGACGGGCACTGCCCGGCGGTGGCACGAGCGCCCACGTATCGCACGCCATCGCCAGCATCGCGTACGTGCCGACGACGAAGATGAGCTCCATCGCCTGGTGGGTGTCGAGCTCGTCGACCAGCCGCTGCCATGTCCGCGGTGCTGCACGACCGTTGGCCAGCAGTTCGTCGGTGGCCTCGAGAACCAACCGGTCGACGCCCTCGAATCCGTCGTTGCCCGCCGCGAGACGCGCGATGTCGGATTCCGGCAGCCCCCCGGCAGTGGCGACTCTGACGTGCTCCCCCCAGAAGAACACCGAACGTCGCGTATGCGCCAGGCGAAGGATCGCCAGCTCGCGCAGCCGCAGCGGCAGCTCACCGCGCAGCAGCAGAAAAGCGTTGTAGCTCATGAACTCCCGGGTCATCGCCGGATGACGCGCCAGCACACCGAGGATGTCGAAGTTCATGGGGTCCCGCGGGTCCCCCGAACCTGCGCGTGGCACGTCGTCACCCGGTATTCCGAACAGCGCACCCACCGCGGCGTACTCGTCGTCGCCCCACTCATCCTGCATCAGCGGGGGTAGCAGCGTCATCCCGGCGCTCCGTTCAGATCGTGCAGCTCAGCCAACGCATGCAGCTGTTCGAGGTAGTGATCGAAGGATTCGTGCCTGAAATAGGCGAACACCGTCGTCGTGCCAGCCGCGGCCATCTTCTCGAGCGTCTGTTTGGTCTCCTCCGGATTTCCCACCGGATCCAGCGGCTTCTCCGCGGGCAGCACGACCTCGAAGCCGTCGGGAACGTCGCGGGTGCTCAACCATTCGGCAGCGGTGTCGATCGACACGGCGAACGGGCACCAGCCGTCGGCAAGCGTGAGCGCCCGCCGCAGCGAGCGTTTCGTGCGACCGCCGACCCAGATCGGCATATGCGACTGCAAGGCACAAGGGTCGACGGTGAGGCCACCGAAGGAGTAGAACTCGCCTTCGTACGCGGGTTCATTGGTCGGCAGCGCTACCCGCAGGGCCCGCAACGCATCGTCGCCACGCGCCCCTCGGTCGTCGAACGGTGCGCCGAGAAGATCGAACTCCGGCTTCAGCGAGCCCACTCCGACACCCAGGATCACCCGTCCCTTGCTGACATGGTCTAGTGTCCCGTAACGCTTCACGATCTCCAGCGGATGGTGATACCCAAGCACGAGGGTCATGGTGGCGAGCCGGATCCGCTCGGTGCGGGCGGCGACGTAGCCCAAGGTGGCCAGTGGATCCCAGTACCGTGCACCACGCCGTGGCGCCTCGGACGCAGGTATGCCGATGTGCTCACTGCACGTCAGAAAGTGATAACCGAGCCGGTCTGCCGTCTCGGCGACTCGGCCGATGTCCTCGATCGTCGCATCGCGTTCCCACCCGAGCGCCGCGCCGCCGACGTTGGTGACCACCGGCGTCGCGATGCCGACCCTCACTGCAGAGGCTCTTCGCCCGCGAGGATCGTTCGATGCATGAGACGGCCACTGTCAACGGGATATTCGAGCACCCGGTGCATCGTACCGGTGTTGTCCCACATCAAGAGGTCACCCGGCTCCCACTGGTGACGGTAGACGTACTGCGGCTGGGTGGCCCAGTCACGCAGGCGGGCAAGAAGCGCCCGGCTCTCCTCGACCGGCATGCCGATCACGTAATCGGCTGTCGCACCGAGCAGCAACGACTTTCGGCCGGACTGATGTGTCCACACGATGGGGCACGCCTTCGTCGGCGACTTCTGCCAGAACGTGATCTCCTCGAAGCTCATCTCGGGGCGGACGTAATACTGCGAGCGTTCCGCGCTGTGGACCACTCGAAGATCTGCGATGAGTTCCTTGTCGGACCGCGGCAGGTCGTCGTAGGCCGCGTAGGTGTTGCAGAACTCGGTCTCACCTCCGGTTTCTGACAGCGTGACGGCCCGAAGCAAGGTCGCGAGGTTCGGATAGGGCTGCAAGGATCCGTCGAAATGCCAGAACATCGAGCCTTTCAGATACTCGGCTCGCTGGTTCACGTTCTTGTCGAGCGAGATCTTGTAGATGCCGCTCTCACCCTCGTTCGCGGGGATGACGCCGAGGGTCCTGGCGATCGCGACCTGCTGTTCGTCGGTGATGTCGAGTCCGCGGAAGTAAACGACGCCGCGCTGCTCGAGAATTGCGCGGATCTGCTGGGCTTCGGAGCCGCGTAGCAGCGTGCCCAGGTCGGTTCTGATCTCGCTACCGATCCGCGGCGTGAGGTCGACGACGTCGAGCTGTGCTGACGTGAGTCCCATAGCGATCAGCTCACTCTCGTGAGAATGGTGTTGGCCGAATGCTTCACACGCGGCTGCTTCCACAGTTCGACCGCCAGCGACACGGTGATCAGTGAGTAGAGCAGGTTGCGTAGGTTCGCGACATCGTCGGGCAACGGTTCGGAATAGTCGAACTTGTCGACGTAAGCGACGGCTTCTTCGGCATAGGGGAACACCTGGTCATAGAACGCCTGGATCTCCTCCATCGAGGAATTCACCCGCTTGACGTAGCGCTGATGTCCGTCCTCGATGGCCCACTCATCGACCAGGTGTTGGAGTGGGGAGAACTCCGGCGGCAGAAGCGCGCTCATCGGGCCGCCGCCTCGCCCGCCGCCACGTAGTCACCGACCACCTTGTGCAGGTGACGCAACAGGATCTCCTCGTCGTTCATCGTGAAATGCGTGAGGGCACCGCTCTTCAGCATCGCCTGCAGGCCTTCGGACGGGCTGGCGTCCTCCAGGATGATGTCGTTCAGGAACGTCATCGTCAGTTCCTGGCCCAACCGTTCCCGATGGGTGGTGGGCGGCTGGTAGTACGCCTCGGTTTCGAAGATGTGTGAATGCGGACCCGTCGGCCAGTGGGTGTGGACCGTGAAACCCGATGCGCCGAAGATCAACACGAAATTCGGGAAGAACTGGAAGGAATCGAATCCGTACTTCTCGGCGCGCGTCGGATTGATACCCGGCGGCATCGGCCCGCGATTGGGTTTCTTGTTCCACGGACCCGCCGCGCTGGCCTCCATCACGCATTCGATCGGCTTCGAGTAGGGCGTCTTCTGAGACGGTTCGCCGGCGAAGGAAAACATCCGGTGCGGTCCCTTCAGCTGGTAGCCCAACGCATCGGTGAACGGATTGGGTTGATCGAACGCTTCTCTGGCCTCTGCGGTGAGCGCGCCGAAGGACGAAGCGTGCAGATAGGGGCCGTGGTAGCTTTCCGCGAATCCATCGACGAAAATCTTCCAGTTGCACTGCAATTCGGCCTTGAACTGATACACCTGATGCGGCCCGTCGAAGGGATAGCCCTCCAGACCGTGTGCCAGTTCCCCGAGATACGACCGCAACGACTCGGTGTTGTGCGGATTGAGATTGATGAAGATGAACCCTTCCCACACCTCGCACTGAATGGCGGGAACCCGGCAACTGGCGGCGTCGAAGTCGAGCAGCAGATCCTGACGTGTCGCCGAATGCAGCGAGCCATCCAGCTTGTAGCGCCAACCGTGGAATCGGCAGTACAGCAGCGGCGCGCGGCCCTGGACCTCCCGGAAGGGATCGTCCTCCCAGAGCATCTTGTTGCCGCGGTGCGGGCAGATGTTGTGCATAGCGCGGATCACGCCGTCCTTGCCGCGGACGACGATGACCGACGTGTTGAGAAACCTCAGCTCGCGGGTGAAGTAACTGCCCGACTTCGGCACCCGCTCCACCCGGCCCACATAGAGCCACGTCTTTCTGAAGACATGTTCGCGTTCCTTCTCGTAGAAATCCTCGGAGACGCAGTCTTCGAGTGACACCGGGCCGCGGCCGAGTTCGGGATACGCGTCGGTCCAGTGTCCGCTTTCGGGTTTGGTCACCAGGCTGTCGTGACTCATGAGGCTCCACCTCCTCGCCGAAAACTACAGCTGCGGAAATGGTCAAAACAGATGCAGAAGCGCAACACCCTGTTGCATATTTGGAACAGCCGATGGAACAGAACCTGCCGTTCGACCTCGACGCCCTGCTGGTATTCGGCAAGGTCGTCGAGTGCCGCAGCCTGTCGAAAGCGGCCGCGCTGCTCGGCATGCCCAAGTCCACCGTCAGCCGCAAGCTGACCAAGCTGGAAGCCGACCTCGGCATCAAGCTGCTGCGGAAGAACACGCACCAGCTCACGGTCACGGACCTCGGCGAGCAGGTTTACAGCCACGCCGTGAACATCCTGACCGAGGCCAACGGCGTGCGCGCCCTCGTCGAGGGCAGCAGACAAGAACCGCAGGGCGAGCTGAAGGTTGCGATCCCGATCTTCCTCGGTATCGACTACGCGTCACGCGTCGGTGCCGCGTTCTTGCAGCACTATCCCCAGTCGCGGTTGGACATCCGGCTGGTGGACAATCTCGTCGACCCGATCAAGGACGGGTTCGACGTCGTGTTCGGCACTGGGCCACTTCAGGATTCGACGTTGATCGCCCGAAAGGTATTCAGCCTCGAGCTCTTTCTCTGCGCGACGCCCGACTTCGTAGCGCAGTTGCCCGAGCCGATCACCGACCCGACACAGCTGGACGCCCTGCCATTCATCGACTTCGGCTTCGGCGGACCGCGAAAATTCACCGTCACCAAACAGAAGCGCCGTTACGAGCTGTCACCGAAGGTGCGGGCGCGCGCCAACAACTTTCAAGTGTGCAAGCAGTACATCTTGCAAGGACTCGGCATCGGACCCATGCCCACCCAGATCATCTGCACGGCCGAATTGCGCGAGGGCAGCATCGTCCCCGTCATGCCGGAGTGGCAGCTCGAGGCGATGGACGTGCACATGATCTATCCATTCGAGCTCTCGTTCTCGACCCTCATCAGCGCGTTCTACGAAACCGCCTGCGAGATCATCGTCGAGAACGAGGCACGGAGTTAGGTGGGGTGAATGTCGAGCGAGCGTGCTTCTTTCGCAAGCGCTCGCGCCCCGCCGTGGACGAGTTCATCGCTTTCGACGTTGTGCAGCGAAAGTGCGAGTGAACCTCTGCATTTCGTTGAAAGCGATGAGGCCGCCGCCGAGTTGGTCTACGAGGACTGGAGATCGGACTCCTCGAACACGTCGATGGACGTCAGAGGAGTCATCATGATCACCGGGATGTGCCGCGTCGTCGCCCTTTGATAGCTCAGATACGGCGGATACACATGGGATATGAAGTCCCAGATCCTGTGCCGCTCTTCACCTTCGGGTTCACGCCACGAGGCTCGGAACGCCTGGGTGGCGATCTGCAAGTCGACTTCGTCACCGGCCCGCAGGTTGTGATACCAGTCCGGGTTCTCGTCGGCTCCACCCTTGGACGCCACAATCACGACCTCGCCTCCGATGTCGCCGTAGATCAGCGGAACGATCTGCGTCCTACCCGACTTGCGGCCTTTCACCCTGATCAGGCAGTTGGTCGTGAACGCATGTCCGCCGACCTCGCTGAGGTCCATGATGTGGCCCTCCGCGCCGCCCGAACGCAGGTACGCGTCGCGGTGACTCGCCATCCAGTCGCGGCGTTCCTGCCTGATGGCCGCCGCCGACTCGTTGCTCATGACTTCTCCCTGATTCGCTCGAACAAGAACTGGACAAGACCGCGTCACAAAAATGCATACCATGGCGATCATGACCGATCTGCTGAATGGGATCCCGCGGGTCGACCCCACGGCCGATCCGCCGTGGACACTGCGGATCGTCGCCCGCGTCCTCTCGACGGAGCTCGGTTCCGTTGTCCATCGTCGGATCATGGCGCCGCTCGACGGGCCGCTCGGGCGCCTGACCCGCGGCCGTCTGCATTTCGGCAAGGGCACGATTCCGCTCGTCGTATTGCGATCCACGGGAGCCAGATCCGGAATCCAGCGCGATGTGCCGCTGGGATACTTCACCGACGGTGACGACGTCATCCTCATCGCCTCGAACTACGGCCGGGCCCACCACCCGAGCTGGTACCACAACCTACTGAAAAACCCGCAGTGCCAGCTGTTCCCGGAGGGCCGCACCGACCGCGGTGGTCATTTCGTGGCCCGCCTGACCGAGGGTGCAGACCGTGACCGTCTGTTCGACCTCGCGGCGGGCTATGCCGCCAACTTCGCGTCGTATGCGGTGAAGACCGACGGCGTCCGCACCATCAACGTGTTTCGCCTGTCCCCGGCGTAACCGCGTTTAGTAAACGCGATGCCGGGAGAACCTCTGCGCATGCCGCAGACCAACGATCCCTCGTCGACGCCGAAGGACGCCACCAAAGCGACCGACGACCAACGGGAGATCCAGGACAAACTCGACCACCAGCACGACGACCCTGATGCCCCCGGCAGGCATCAGACCAAGGATCAGGTCGCCGACGAAACCTAAATCAGATCATCTGCCGTGGGTGGCGAAGAACTGGCCACTCGCGAAAGACGCGTCCAGCCAGGTGTGACCTCCGCCGTCGATCTGGATGAACGACACTTCGGTGCCGTCGGCGCAACCGGCCGCGGTGAACCGGTGCACCGAGGGCGACGGGGAGTCCTCGACGGGCGCCGGGCACCCATCCAGTTCACGCCAACGCTGCGCCATCGCCGGCGCGGACACGATGTCGCTCGCTCCGCCGCGCCCCACCATCGGACCGCCGTTGAACGGCACGACGTTGTCTGCGGTTCCGTGAATGCTCAGGACGGACACCGGTCGCGATGGATTGCATGGGGACGCCGAGCCGAGTGTGCCTGCGACGGGCGCGACCGCGGAGACGACGTCCGCGCGCGAGCAGGCCAGCCGGTTGGCCATGAAGGCGCCTGCCGACATTCCGGTGGCGAACACGTGGCCTGGGTCGATACCGAAATCCTGCGTCAGCCGGTCGGCGAGCGCGACGAGAAAGCCCACGTCGTCGACGCCCTGACGGTCGGGAACCGACGCGCCCCGTCCATCGGCCCAGCTGAGGTCCACGCCCTCGGGATAGACGACGACGAACCCGTGCTGATCGGCGACGGCGTTGTAGTTCGTCATCGCAGCTTGAGCACCGGCGGTCATTCCGGCCCCGTGCAGGTTGATCACCAGCCCCGTCGGCTGCTCTATACCCGGCGGCACATGGACCAGATAGTTGCGCTGCAGCCCGCCGAAGTTCAGGCCGTCGGGAAAGTCCCCGGCCGGAACCGCGGAGGCGTGAGCACCACTGAACATGACAAGAGCCAGAAGGACGGCGGCCAGCGGTGCCGTCGTACGCCCGATCAACCGCAATTCAGCTCTCCCTGTCGCAACATGCCACCCGACAGTAGGGACCCTCATTGCGACTTCGCAAATAACGGAAATCCACGTGACGGTGAAACTCCCTGCTCAAAGGCGCGCCAGCCGCGGTCAACCGACAGCAAACAGCTCGAGCTGGATGTTGTCGGGGTCGCGGAACACCACCGTCGAAAATGGGAACGGCTGGTCCCCGGATCTGATACCCGAGTGTTCGATGCCGAGTTCGTCCAGCCGCGCCGTCCAGGATTCGAGTTCGTCGCGCGATGCAACGTTGAGCGCGACGTGGTCCAGCCCGGTGCGGGCCTCGTCAAAAGCCTGGCCGTCATTGCCGGTGTTGGTGTGCAGACCGATCACGACGCCCGAGCGCGGTTCGACGAGGAGTTCGCCGTAGCCGGTGTCCTCGCATCCATAGTGTGGGAACTTCATCGGTACCCGCTCAGCTCCGAGCAGGCGCTGGTACCAGGCCAGGCTCGCCTCGAGGTCGGTGACGGTGATGGAGAAGTGGTGGATCCCGGTCACGCCGGGCACGGGTCGTTCGCTCACGTCGGGCTCCATGCGGATGGTCTATCAGAATGTCCCGTCATAGCTTGGCCGATGCAGAAATTGGCATCGGGCGGTTTCGGCAGTCCAGCAATTGGGTACAGCTAACGCACGAGAGGTTCAGATCCGAGCCGCATCATCACAAGGCCACCGGATAGGGGCAACTTCGCGTGTCTGATCACACTTCTTCCGAGTACGCCGATCTCACCGACATGTTTCGCCGCTTGGCGACTCTCGATGAAGGTTCGGCAGCATACCGCCGTCAGCGCGACGAGATCATCGCGCGTGGACTGCCGATCGCCAATCACATCGCACGTCGCTTCCGCAATCGTGGCGAGCCGAACGACGACCTCGTACAGGCCGCCCGGGTGGGGCTGGTGAACGCCGTCAACCGATTCGATCCCGAAAACGGCGCGGACTTCCTGGCCTTCGCCGTGCCGACGATGATGGGCGAGGTCCGCCGCCACTTCCGCGACTACGGATGGGCCGTCAAGGTTCCCCGCCGCCTCAAAGACCTCCAGAGCCAAATCGTCAAGGCTCGTGGCGCGCTGTCCCAGGACCTCAATCGGGCGCCGACCGCCACGGAGATCGCGAGGTACCTGGACATCGACCGTGAATCGGTGGTCGAAGCGACGATCGCGAGCAGCAACTACTCCACGCTGTCGACTGACGTGCAGGCCGGTCCGGACACTGACTTCCGGCCCATCGGGGACACGATCGGCGAGGTGGATCCCAACATCGACAAGGTCCTCGCCCTCGCGACCGTACGTCCCTTGATCGCGGCCCTGCCCGAACGCGAACAACGGGTGCTGAGCCTTCGGTTCTTCGACAACATGACCCAGACGCAGATCGCCGAACGCATGGGCTATTCACAAATGCACGTATCGCGGCTCATCTCCAAGGCCCTCGCCACGTTGCGTGACCAGGTTCGCGAACCGGCCGAGGTCATCACCAGCAGGGCGGCCGTACCCGCCTGAGCAGTACACATACCCGCCCGCGGCCCGCCCTTTAGAAAGTGCCAAGGCCGAAGCCGGACCCTGTCGTCATGAACGAGGTCGGGTTTCGTCCGCTGGTCGCAAAGGTGATGCAGAGTAGTTCGGCGAACGGCGGCGCGTTGACGCGGTTGGCCGCCTTCACCGTGCGCTCCCCCAAGCTGGTTCTCGCAGTCCTGGCGCTTCTGCTCGGTGTCAGCATCGTGATCGGCGGCGGCGTGTCCGACAAGCTCGCCGTGGGCGGCTACAACGCCCCATCATCGGAGTCGACTCACGCCGCCGAGGTCATGGATCAGAACTTCGGCACCACCGCGAACCTGGTGATCCAGGTGCTTCCGCGGGAAGGCACAGTCGACAGCCCCGAGGTCGCGGATGTGGCCGACCAGGTCTACGACCTCATCAAAGCCGAGCCCGAAGCGAAAGTCCTCCGATCGTTCACCGACCCCGCGGCCACCGATCTGCGCAGCCACGACAATCGCTCCGGCCTCATGCTGGTGCATGTCAGCGGAACCGCGGATGAGGCAGCCGACATCGCCAAGCAACTGGTCGCCGACCTGCCCTCCAACCCGGACGTCGCGGTACGCGCCGGCGGCACTCTTGGCGTCCAGCAGGAGATCCGAGCCAAAGTCAAGAAGGACCTCTTGGTCAGCGAAAGTATCGCGCTGCCGGTCTCGATGGCCGTGCTCGTCATCGTGTTCGGCGGGCTCATCGCCGCGTTCCTGCCCATCGTCGTCGGCATCACGTCGATCGTCACGACGCTGCTCGTGCTCGTGCTCATGACGCGGGTCACCGAAGTGTCGACGCATGCGCTCACCGTCGCGACGGCATTCGGTCTCGGGTTGTCCATCGACTTCGGCCTGTTGATGGTGTCGAGATTCCGCGAAGAACGCGACAGCGGTAAGGAACACCAGGCGGCGATCGTCGCGACGGTGGCCACCGCGGGCCGCACCATCATCTTCAGCGCGGCGACGGTCACCCTGGCGATGCTGTCGCTGCTGGTGTTCCCCACGTATTTCCTGCGCTCGGTCGGCATCGCCGCGAGCGCTACCGTCATGCTGTCGGCGTTGAGCGCAATCATCGTGCTGCCCGCGATGCTGTCGCTGCTGGGAAAGCGCATCGACTCGCTGGCCATCATCCGGCGGAAGACGCCCCCGTCCGCGGACTCCGCGTTCTGGCGGCGGTTCGCCGCGGCGGTGATCCGCCGCCCGCTCATCTACGCCTTGCCCGTCGTCGTGGTGCTGATCGGTCTCGGGGTTCCTTTCCTGAAAGTGCAGTTCACCAATCCCGATGAGCGCGCGCTACCCACCGACTCGAACGCACGGCTGGTGGCCGAGTCGTTACAGCGGGACTATCCGCTGGATCCCTCCCAGGCGATCACCTTGGTGACGCAGAACAACGCCGACGCCCTGGAGACGCTTGCCGCCGATGTCTCCCAGATGCCCGACGTGGTACTCGTCAACGGATCCGTCGGCAAGTTCGAGCGCGGCGCGCGCGCCGGCGAGGCCCCGCCCAGCGAGAGTGATGGCGCGGCCTACGTGTTGGCATATCTTGCGGTGGACTCGGATTCACAGGCAGCAGAACAGCTTGTGCACGACATCCGCGCGAAGATCACGGACAAGCAGGGCGAGGTGGGCGGACCGACGGCCACGCTGATCGACAGCCGGTCCGCGATCGCACAGCGGCTGCCGTGGGCGATCGGATTGATCGCGGTATTCACCTTCATCCTGCTGTTCCTGTTCACCGGCAGCGTCGTCGTCCCGGTGAAGGCGCTGCTACTGAACCTGTTGGTGCTGTCCGGAGTCCTCGGCGTCATGACGTGGATCTTCCAGGACGGGCATCTGTCGTCGCTGCTCGGATTCACGCCTGCTCCACTGAATTTGTCGATGGTGGTTCTGCTCTGCGCCATCGCGTTCAGCCTCTCGGTCGACTACGAGATCTTCCTGCTGAGCCGCATCAAGGAGGCCCGGGACTCGGGCATGTCGAACGACGAGGCAATCGTCGTCGGACTTGGCCGGGTTGGCCGGATCGTCACCAGCGCAGCACTTTTGCTGACCATAACTCTGGTCTCGTTCGCCAACGGAATGTCGTTCATGAAGATGTTCGGTATCGGCACGGCGCTGGCTGTCGTGATCGACGCGACGATCATTCGTGGCGTCGTCGTACCGGCGTTCCTGCGTCTGGCAGGCGAACTCAACTGGTGGGCGCCGAAACCGTTGCGGTGGCTGCACTCCCGTATCGGTATCAGCGAGGCGCTGTCCTTCGCCGTGGAAGAGGCGACGCTGGAGGTGCCCAGGCCCGCTGTTCTGTCGCTGAACTCGATGCATGCGGCGCCTCCGGTCCGCACGCCGGCCGAACTCGCCCGCCGGGTCCAGGTCATCTCCGGTCAGCACCTCGTTGCGAACGTGAACGGCATCGTGATCGTGGTGGCCAACCGCAAGTCGCTGGCGCAACAGGCGATGGCCGCCCAGCAGATGTCGCATCTTGTCGAGATCGTCCGGCGGAGCGAACCCGCGATGTTGTCGTATGCATTCTCTCAGCTCGCCCAGAGCGGCACGTGGAGCCGCGATCTCGCGGAGGTCGGCATCGTCGTGCCCACCGAAACGGGAATGGAGATCTTCTTGTGTGGCGGCGTCACGGTGGCGCTCGACGACGGCACAGGGGTCACCCTGATCGAGGGCCGCAACCGCTGCCTGCACCAAACGGTGCGGACACCCGGCGTCGCCGCGATCGTCACGGTCGACGAACTGGGTAAGCGGCCTGCCCTTCCCACGCCAGACCAAAACGCTGTCTACTCGATGTCCGACGGCGTTGTTCCGGGGCGCGGCGCGGTGGTGTGGTCGAAGGAGGCCGCGGCGACGACACGACCCGCGCGATGCGTGGTCCTCGACGACGATTCCCGGATCGAGGTCGACCGTGACTGCGTCGTCGGTCGATATCCGCACGACTCAGATGCGGCACGGCAGGGTCTTCGCCCGGTGTCTGTCTACGACCGGTCGGGCCTGATGTCCCGGGCGCACCTGGAGTTTCGGATCGTCGACGGCGAGCTGTTTGTCGTGGACCGGAACTCGACGAACGGCGTATTCATCCGTGAACCGGGACAGGACGGCTGGATGCGGCTCGACCCATGGCGGCCCATGGCCTTCCGGGACGGCGCCTCGGTGCGCGTCGGCGGTCGGACATTTCGGGTCCAGCAGCCGCAGGCCAGGCAGCAAGAGCGGCGCGAGCAGGATCGCGTGCCGGCGATGTCGGTCTAGAACGCGACGCCTGCCCCAACCCCGCACTCGGCCCCCTCGAGTGCGGGGTTGATGCACGCAATACCGCGCTCGGCGCGGACTCTGCACTCCCACCCGCCGACTGTGGACTCAACGCACGCCAAAACCGCCCCAGGCGTGCCACAACCCCACACTCGAACACCCCACCACAAGCATCCAGTCGCGCGCCATCACAACGACCCACCCACCCGCCGAGTGTGGACTCAACGCACGCCAAAACCGCCCCAGGCGTGCCACAACCCCACACTCGACGCCGCCGTACCTCGCCACGAGGGTGCCGAGTCCTCGACTGTCCACGCACACCAAAGCGCACAGCGGCCGGGGGCTGAGCCGCCCGGCCGCTGTGCAGAGTGAAGCGTTTATGAAGCCCGTCAGTAGTCGGCTGCGGCCTTCTGGACGATGGCCTCGACCTCGTCGGCGAGCAGGAACCGCTCGGCGACAAGCGATTCCGCAGCAGTGCGGGCCGCGACGATGTAGTCCTCGCGTGACGGATACCGTTCGGTGACCGACGGCCGGCCCGGAGGGAACGCCAACTTGCTGCCCACCCGCTCGTAGAGCACATCGGGCAACTCGTCGATGTGACGACGGGGATTCCAGCCCGTGTATGAGGCGAGCGGTGCGGCGACGGCCGGCAGGCGGATACCCGCGACCTCGTTGCCGTCCGCGTCGACCGCCGACACCAGGTCGACGTACGGTTCGCCCAGCTTGACCGGCCAGCGACCGATCCCGCGATCGGCATCAGGACCGAGGTCGATGTACCGCGCGTGCGGTAGCGCCGACGGGTCCGGGCCGGTGGTGTGGCTGAAGACCGACAGGACCTCCTTGCGCGCGACCGCAGTGCCGTCGCTGGTCCGCGGCACCTTGCTGCGCGGAGGCTCGACACCCTCGCAGACCCAGTCCTCAAGCGCGACGAGCAGCGCCCGGTTGACCGGCGTGACATCCAGGCGATGCACCGGATTGGCGACCGGCAGCGCCTCTTTGAGCTTGCTGCTGCCGAAATGGTCGGTGCTGGCCAGCAGGTACGTGCGGACATCGGGATCCTCGGGCAGATCCACGCCGGTGACCGGGTCGACGTGCAACAAGGCGCCCCCGCTGGTCCAGTACTCGGTTGCACTGTTGGTGAAGATCGTCTTCGGCACTCCGCCCAATTCGCGCTGACGCGCCAGCAAATCGGTAGCCCCGAACGGTGCCATGTTCCCGAAGCCGTTGACCTGAGCCACAGACGGCTGCGCGTACCGGTGGTTGAACTCTCCCGTTGCCGCACTCGCGGACTCGCTGAATACGCCGTCGAAGACGATCATGCCCGCCTCGTCGACGTTCAGACCGTCCGAAATGAACTGACGAAGGAGCCGGCCGGCCTGCGATACACCGTATGCGAACGCGTGCTCGATGCCGGCCGTCAAGTCGTCGCCCCGCAGGTGCGACACGATGTCGCGGATGGCCAGCAGGCCAGCGCCGGCCACCGGCGCCCGCGACGTCCGGTAGACCAACTCGTACCAGTGGAACGACTTGAAACCACCATCAAGAGTCAGATGCGTCTCATCGGTGAATCGCCAACTCTCCCTTGGGATGATGGTCGGCTCGGCATCCGGTGAGGTGCGAACACTCAGAACGGCGTCGGGGTCGTCGACATCGGCCGTCGGATAGTCGGTGAACGTGAACATTGCCTCGGCGCCAGCGGGCAGCGCGTCGATCTCGGGCACGGTGAAGCTGAGCGGATGATCCCCGCTCGCACTGTCGGATCGCCATTCCAGGCGCATGAATCCGGGCGGCACGTCAGCCTGCGGAGCGGATATTCCGAGGATGCCGGACCCGCGCTGGGTGTCCCACTGCCAGCCGCACGACGCGATGGTGTAGCCGCGATCCAGCAGGAAGCCGTTCTTCAGCCACGGCGCAAGCGTGGGTACGCCGCGGTTGGGTACGACGAAAAGAAGCTTGCCATTGCCACCTTCGACTGGGCGCAGAAGCTTCAGGTCGGCGTCGAAGCGCACCAGCCCATCGGCGTCGCGAGGAGCGAGGTCGAGGTCGACGATGCGCTCGTTCGCCAACAACTCAGGGTCGACGGCGAAGTCGACGGTCGCCTCCACCCACTCGTAGCGGGTGTCGGAATGGGGGTAAACCGCGTTTACGTGCACTGACTCGACGGCCATTTCCACTCCTTCGGATCGTTGGGCTGCGGGCTGTTAGATAGCAATGTGCCGGTGGGGGCTTGGAGAGTTCTTAAAGGCTTTGTGTCAGGCCGGGACTGCGTGCAGGGTGCGTCGCACTGCGCGCACGGAGGCCGGCGCCGACCTCGTCCGGTTGGCGAAGTCCCCGACAAGGCGCGCGACGACGTCGGGGCACTGCACCTGAGGCTGATGGCCTACACCGGGAATGACGTGCAGCTCGCTGCCCGGAATCGCCTCATGTACTGAATGTGCATGCGCGACAGGGATGCAACGATCCTCGTCACCGAAGATGATCAGAGTCGGCAGGTCTGCCCGAAGCCGATCCAATGCGCAGACCGCCTGGCCGCGATGATCGACGACCGAGCGCAGCGTGCGGACAAACGCCGCGCGGCTATGTCGGTCCGACAGCGCGGCCTGACCCTTCAACGTCTCGCTGTACCTGGTGACATCGCGGCCTGACGCCAGCGCGCGCTTGCGGAGCGCCTTGCCGACCTCGACCGCCGGCCGCGACGCGAGCAGCTGCAACGCGATCTCGGCGCCGGGCAGAGACAACATGCGCAACAGCCGGCCCAGGTCGGGGCCCAGACCGCCACTGCTGATCAACACCAGTTGGCGGCAATACTCCTTGTGCTGATGAGCGAACTGCAGGGCCACGCCACCGCCGAACGAATGGCCCACGACGGTGACCTCACGGATGTGCAGAGCATCGAGGAAGTCACGCAGCCACACCGCGAAGGCGCCCAGCGAGTAGTCCCCCCGCGGCTTGTCGGACTGACCGTGACCGAGGAGATCGACGGCGATGACGCGATGCCGCTCGGCGAGCTTGTGCACGACGTTGCGCCAGCAGTCCGAACTGCCGCCGATGCCGTGGATGAGCAACAGCACGTCGCCCGCGCCTTCATCCAGGTAGGCCACGCGGTTTCCATGCAAGGTCAGCATGCGCAGGCCCGTGGTGTCGGTCGGGGCCATTTCCCGGATTGCAGTCATCGTCTTCCTCCTCACTTTGTTGGGAGGACTCTGTGGCGATCGCCTTGGAGGTTTCTTAACAGGGCCGTCAGACCTTCAGAAACTCCATCGCCCGCTGATCGCAGGTGTGCGACGCTGCGACGATGACCGGGTCTCGGGTGCGTCGACGCAGGGCCGTTGCCGCCGTCATGGCTGCCACCACCCTGGTTTCGCTGTGGTCGGCCTCCCCCGCGGCAGGCCAGGACTGTGGCGACCGAACCGCCGCATTCTCCGCCGCATTTGACGGCCTGCCGAACGACTTGAGCGTCGTCCCCATCTGCCCCGCCGAGGTCGGTCCCGGCTTCTCCGACCCGAAACCCACCGCCCAGTTCTCCACGCTCACCGCCGGCCAGGTCACCGATACCAGCATGGCGCCGGACCTGCTCGTGCTCGACGTTCTCGTCGCCACCGAAGAAAACGGCGGTGGCGAAGCGTATGTCGACGACTTGTTCTCACGGCTGGGGCCCGAGGCCGACGGCGGTACCGTCACCCTCGACGAAAAGGTGGTGCGGTACATCAACCTGCCCAGCGGGCCCCCGGGCTACGCCTACGGCGCTGGCCCGACCGTTGTCATCGGTTACGTCAAAGCGCCTCCGGGGCCGCCGTCGAGCAACTACGGAGCGCTGGCCGCGCGGCAGGCCTTCACCCACGTGCTCGCCATTGCGACCGGCGCACCGTTGGCTGACATCCCCTCACCGGTCGACGGACTCGACCAGTGGCCGCTGGCCCGGGGGAGGTTCACGACGCCTACCGATCCGGGTTGGCTCTACTTCCGGACCCCGACGGAAAAGGAGGGTGTCTACTCCTACTCCTGCGGCATCGCGCCTGGCGGCACCCTGGCGGGTTGCGATTTCGTTCCGGACAATGCGCCGGAAGGAACCAACCAGACCATCGTCGACTCAACCGGCGCCCGCTACGTCCACTCGGACACAACGACGTTCACCCGCGACGTCGATGCCCTGCCTGCCGGTGAACGGCTCGAGAACGGCCCTGCCGAATGCGGAGCGACCTATCAGGGTGCTGTCACCTGCCGGATCGGCGACCACAAGTTCGGCACCAATGGCTACCTCGAGTGATTCGCGCCGCATAACGGCACTGAATTCCTCGATGTCGTCGCGGACCGGACGCATCCGCGTTATGAAAACAAGATGACCACCGCACCCGAGGCGTTCACCACGGCCGGCGACGGCGGCGTTCGCATCGTCGGCGATCGCATCGGCGATCCGCTGGCCCCAGCGGTGGTGTTCCTGCACGGTGGCGGGCAGACCCGCCGGTCCTGGGGCCGCGCCGCAGCCGCGGTAGCCGGGCGTGGATGGCAGGCGATCACTCTCGACTTCCGCGGCCATGGCGAGTCCGACTGGTCCAGCGACGGGGACTATCGCGTCGCCTCCTTCGCGCGCGACGTGCTCGAAGTGCTGCGCGATCTGCCGCCGAAGCCGGTGTTGGTGGGCGCGTCGCTCGGGGGCTTCACCTCGATGCTTCTCGAGGGTGAACTCGCACCGGGGACGGCACGCGCGGTCGTGCTCGTCGACATCGTGCCCGATATGGACCAGTCGGGCGCATCGCGGATCCACAACTTCATGTTCGATCGCATGCAGTCTGGATTCGATTCACTGGACGAAGTCGCCGACATGATCCAGGAGTACAACCCGCACCGTCCGCGGCCGACAGACCTGGACGGGCTGCGGGCGAACCTGCGCCACCGCGACGGCCGTTGGTACTGGCACTGGGATCCGAAATTCATCGACGGCACCTCGGCGCTGCCACCCACCGAGGTGACCGAGGTCGATCGGATGCACGCCGCCGTTCAAACGATCGTCAACGCGGGTGTGCCCATGCTGCTGGTGCGAGGTCAGATGAGCGACCTCGTCACCCAGGAACGGGCCGATGCGTTCATCGCCAGGTTTCCCGAGGTCGATTTCGTCGACGTCGGCGGCGCCGGCCATATGGTCGCGGGCGATCGCAACGACCTTTTCGCCGATGCTGTCGTGGACTTTCTCAGCCGCCACGCCGCGCGGTAGGAATTTGCGGCGTCAGGACCGCACGGCGGCGTCGCGGTCGCCGAAGATCTTCTGCATCCGACGCTTCGACGCGGGCGTCTGCGGTACCTGGGGCCACCAGAACCACCGCCCCATCAGCGCGGCTATCGACGGCGTCATGAACGACCGCACGATCAAGGTGTCGAAAAGTAGACCCAGCGCAATGGTGCTGCCGACCTGCGCGATGGACAGTAGGTCGCCGAATACGAACGACGCCATGGTCGCGGCGAACACCAGCCCGGCCGACGTCACCACCGAACCCGATCCCGCCATGGCCCGGATGATCGCCGTCTTCAGTCCGTGGTGCAGTTCTTCCTTGAACCGGGAGACGAGCAACAGGTTGTAGTCGGAACCGACTGCGAGCAAGAGGATCACCGACATGACCAGAACGATCCAGTGCAATCGGATGCCGAGGAGGTACTGCCATACCAGCACTGAAAGCCCGAAGGACGTCCCCAGCGAAAGCAATACGGTGCCCACGATCACCGCGGACGCCACCACGCTACGCGTGATGAGCAGCATGATGATGAAAATCAGTGCTGCAGCGGACAGCCCGGCGATCAGCAGGTCGTAGTTGGACCCGTCGCGCATGTCCTTGTAGGTCGCCGCAGTGCCGCCGAGGAAGATCGTCGAGCCTTCCAGCGGCGTGCCCTTGATGGCTTCCTTGGCCGCCTGCTTGAGCGCGTCGATGCGCTCAATGCCCTCGGGGGTGGCCGGATCGCCGTCGTGCTCGATGATGAAGCGCACCGACTTGCCGTCGGGTGAGATGAAGTTCTTGATGCCGCGTTTGAAGTCCTCGTTCTCGAACACCTCCGGCGGGAGGTAGAACGAATCGTCGTTCATCGAGTCGTCGAATGCGTCACCCATCGCTGACGAATTCTCTTGCTGCGCAGCCATCTGATCCTGCATGCCCTTCTGGGTGGCATACATGGTCAGCATCATCGACTTCATCGTCTTCATCGTCTGGATCTGCGCGGGCATCAGCGCGACCAGCTGCGGCATCAGCGTGTCGAGATGTTCCAGATCGGGCAACAACTGCTGGATGTCGGCCGTCATGATGTCGACGCCGTCGAGGGTGTCGAACACGGACCGGATCGACCAGCAGACCGGGATGTTGTAGCAGTGCGGTTCCCAGTAGAGGTAGTTTCGCATCGGCCGGAAGAAATCGTCGAAATTGGCGATGTTGTCTCGTAATTCGGCGATGTCGACGGTCATGTCCCTGGTCTTGGCGACCATGCTGTGGGTGACGGCGGCCATTTGCTCGGTGAGTGCCGACATCTTTGTGAGCGTGTCGATGGTCGTCTGCATCTCATCGGCCTGAACCAGCATGTCGGCCATACGGTCCTGGTTGTACTTCTGGTTCAGCTGGTTTGTCGTGCCCTGCATGCCGAGCAGGAACGGAATCGTGGTGTGCTCGATCGGTTTCCCGTCAGGACGGGTGATGGTCTGCACCCGCGCGATTCCCGGCACCCGAAAGAGCGCCTTGGCGATCTTGTCGATCACCAGGAAGTCCGCCGAGTTCCGTAGGTCGTGATCGCTTTCCACCATCATCAGCTCGGGGTTCATCCGGGCGCTGTCGAAATGCCGGTCAGCGACCGCATATCCGATGTTGGCCGGCGTGTCCTCGGGCATGAAGTGGCGGCCGTCGTAGTCGGTCTTGTAGCCCGGCAGGGCGAGCAGACCGATCAGCGCAAGCGCACACGTCGCCACCAGAATCGGGCCGGGCCACCGGACGACGACCACACCGATTCGGCGCCACCCGCGCGAGTTGATTGCGCGTTTGGGCTCGAAAAGCCCGAACCGGCCTCCGATCGCGATCACCGCGGGGCCCAGGGTCAGCGCCGCGAGAACGGCGACGAGGATGCCGACCGCACAGGGCACCGCCATCGTCTGGAACCAGGGCAGACGGGTGAATTTGAGACACAGGAGCGCGCCGGCGATGGTGAGCCCCGAGCCGAGCACCACGTGCGCGGTCCCGTGAAACATCGTGTAGTACGCGGCTTCCCGATCTTCGCCATCTCCGCGCGCCTCTTGGTAACGGCCAATGAGGAAGATCGCGTAGTCGGTGCCTGCGGCAATCGCGATGAGCGTCAGCAGGCTGGTCGCGAAGGTCGACAACCCCATGACGCCCGCGTTGCCGAGAAACGCGACGATTCCGCGGGAGGCGCCGAGCTCGATGAAGACCATGAGCAGGATCAGGATCGTGGTGGCGATCGAGCGGTAGACGACCAGCAGCATGACGAAGATGACGACGAGGGTCACGAGCGTGGCCTTGGCGGCACCCTTGTCCCCGGCGACGCGCTGGTCGGCATTCATCGCCGCCCCACCGGTGACGTAGGACTTCACACCTGGCGGAGTGGGCGTCTGCTCGATGATCTCGCGCACGGCGGCGATGGACTCGTTGGCCCGCGTCTCGCCCATGTTTCCGCGCAGATAGAGCTGAACGTAGGCCGACTTGCCGTCGCTGCTCTGTGCGCCCGCGGCCGTCAGCGGATCGCTCCAGAAGTCCGCGACGTGCTCTACATGTTCTGAGTCGGCCCGGAAAGCCTTGATCAACTCGTCGTAATACCGATGGGCCTCGTCGCCCAGCGGCTTGTCACCTTCGAGGATGACCATCGCATTGCTGTCTGAGTCGAACTCTTCGAAGTTTGCACCGATGCGCTGCATCGCGATGAAGGCCGGCGCGTCGTGTGCGTTCATCGAAACGGCTTGGGCCTCGCCCACCTTCTCCAGCGAAGGCACGAAGGCGTTGGTGACGACAGTCAGGACCATCCAGCCCAGCACAATCGGCACGGCGAGCACGCGAATGGTGTGCGCGATCTTCGATCGCTCCGTCGACACAGAACTCATCAGTCGGACTACCGGCCCCTCCACCCGGGCCTACAAGAAGCCGCGCGCGTTACACGTTCCGTTTCGCTTGAAACATGACTGCGCATATATGTAGCCAGTCAAACTGTCGCCTGTCAATTGCTGAGCCGCAGGTCTGACAGGCTTTTCACAGCAACACCACAGACGAAGCCGGGTTGTGGACCGCAATTCTTGGGATCGGTAGCCGTCCCTGCTCGATGTACTTGCCGCACTGACGACGCCAAACGGGCGCCGCATGACCTGAAGGAAACCGCAATGAACATCGTGCCTACCCGCGTCCAGGAACAGATCAGCCAGGTCGACCGCACGTACAGCCTCGTCATCGGGATCAGCGCAGGCATCGCCGCGCTGTGGTCCATCTATCGGGTGTTCTGGTTGGTTTACACCGCCGCGACGTTCTCCAGCGTCGGTTGGTCCCCCATCTCGCTGGTCTTCCCGTTGGTGCTGTGGAGTGTCTTCGCCCTCGGCGCCGCATTCGTGTCGGCAGCCTTCCTGCTGCGATACGCCAAGAACCCGGAATAGGTGGTTGGTGACCGGGAGGGGCCGCAGACCTCTGCGGCCCCTCTTCGGTCGTTGGTCACCGACGCAGTGCTGCTATCGAGCTACCACAGAAGTCACGTTGGTGAGACCACTGACCCTGAGGACCGGCATCAGCATCGGGTTGACGAGCAGGCGGATGCGCTCGGCCTGATCGAACAATGCGCCAATGGCGGCGCTGTCCAAGTACTCGACGCGGGTCAGGTCGATCGTCAAAACACCGCCGTCATGCGAAGCCGGGACCATCGCGTCGGCGATCGCGGTCGTGAACACGCCGACATTGCTCATATCGATTTCGCCGACCACACTCAGCACCGCGGTGCCGTCGTCAAGACTGGTACGGACAGAAAGCGGAGTGGCCATCAGGCGATCCCCGTGTGCATGCGAACTGTCGTGCCGGAATCACCCGGCTCAATGGTCACATCCTGCATCAATGCGCGCATCAGCATGATGCCCCGACCCCGAAATGAAGTGGGGTCGGCCTTCGGTGGTCGCCACGACCCGGTATCGACCACGGTCAGGTGCAATCGGTCCGCCAAAGCCGTCGCACGCAGACGGACCGTGCCATCGCGGTGCTCACGGTGTCCGTGCTCGATCGAATTGGCAACCGCTTCGCCCACGGCGATGAGCACATCCAACGTCTGTTCGGCATCCAGGCCGGCACGAATCAGCCAGCTGCGCAGCGTAGCGCGAGTCGACGCAAGCTCGCCCACGTCCGCGGCGATGTCGATTTCGAGTGACGCGGGCTGCCGGTACAGCAGAACGGCGACATCGTCCTGGTAGCCGTCGCCGGGCGCGAGGCGCGACATGATCTCATCGGCGAGGCCCTCGAGCGCGGTGTCCCGATTGTCTTTGACGAGATCGGTGGCACGGCGAATCCCCAGGTCCAGCGATTCACGACGACGCTCGATCAAACCGTCGGTGTACAACAACAGCGTCGAGCGGGCGGGCATGGTCTCGCGGGCCTCGGGTCGTGAGCGGTCGTACCGCAGCCCGAGCGGAGTCGCCGCCGCGCCGTCGAGCAACCGTGTGCTGCGATCGGCGTTGACCAGAATCGGCGGAGGGTGGCCGGCACTGGAATACACGATTTCTCCGGTGTCCGGATTCAGCACCGCGCAGAACGCCGTCGTACACCGCGCACCTTCCAGGCGGGCGGCGAACCGGTCGAGAGCCATTAGCGCCGCGGACGGGCTGGATTGTTCGAGTAGCAGTGCGCGACATGCGCTTCGGAGCTGACCCATCACCGTCGCCGCCGCCAGCCCGTGGCCGACGCAGTCGCCGACGATCAGGGCGACACGGCCGTCGTCCAGATTGACCACGTCGTACCAGTCGCCGCCGACGTGCAGCGGCCGGGTGGCCGGCTGGTATCGCACCGCGAACCCGCCCGAAACATCGGGACCGAGGATCGCATGTTGCAAAGCCAATGCGGTTTCGCGCTGCTGGTCCAGGTTGCGCAAACGCTGCAGCCCCTGGCCCAGACGCCCGGCGAACACGGTGAGCAGTGTGTGGTCCTCCGACGTAAAAGGCCGCCGCTCTTCGAGTTCGACGAACAACACGAGCACACCGTCCGGGTGCTGCAGCGCGATTGCCGCCATTCCGGGTTCCGTTGTGGCCGAGGCCAGTAAGTCACCACTCTGCCGCGCCCTGATGATGTCGCGAGCGCGGGGCGTCAACTGCTCCCACGACACGGGAGCACCGCTGCACACCACATCCGACGGGTCGCTATCGGCCTCGTCAACCGGGAAGGTGAGCGCCACCACGCTGCGCGCCGACCAGACGATACAAAGCTCATCGGCAGCTGCACGCACGGCATCGCCGAGCGAGTCTGCCTGTGCGAGTTGCTGATTGAGTGCAGCGAGTGCGGTATCGCGTTGCACCGTGTAGTGCTCGGCGGTGACGTCGCGGAACGTTCCGACCATGAGGTGGCGACCGTCATCGGGATCATCGATGTGGTTGAACGTCGCGGTCACCCATAGCCGATGTCCGTCACGATGGGTGACCGGCAGCGTTATCGTGCCGTGCGGTTCGTTCAACAGGGTCGCGAATGCCTCTGCCGCGGCATTGTGCGCATCGGGATCCGTGTCGGCCGATGGCCACCACGGGTAAATGGGTTGGTATGGCAGACCCTCGACGCCGAACCCGAGGATGTCGGTGAACGATGCGTTGATCTCGATGACGGTCCCGTGTTCGTCGCAGACGAAGAACGCTTCTTGCAGCGAGTCGACGAGCGCGGTGCGCCAGCGGGCGTGATGACTGCGCATCCGCGCCAGCCCGACGTTGGCACGCACACGCGCAAGCAGTTCCGCGGCCGCGAACGGCTTGGTGAGGTAGTCGTCGGCGCCGGCCTGCAGACCACCGATCGACGCCTCCTGCCCGGCACGTGCGGATAGCAGCAACACCGGTATCGCCACCGTCCGCGGATCCGAACGCAGAGCCGCCACCAGCCCCAGCCCGTCGAGCTGCGGCATCATCACGTCACTCACGACGATGTCCGGCAGGCTGGTACGAGCTGCGTCCAGGGCCTGCAGTCCGTCGGTGACCGCGTCGACCTCGTAGCCGTCGTTACTCAGCAGGCGCACCAGATAATCGCGCATATCGGCGTTGTCGTCCGCGATCAGCGCGCGGATCGGCTTCCGAGTGTCCGCACCCGACGCGTCCTCACCTTGTACCCCGGACTCCTGGGCCGTTAGACGAGCCTCGGCGGGGATCCAGCGCAATGCCTCCTGCACATAGGGTTCGGCAATTGCCGACGATTCCCGGCTGGCATCCGCCGTCTCGACCTCGGCGGTGGGCAGATTCGCGGTGCCGCACGGTATACGAATGGTGAAGGTGGTCCCCACACCTTCGGCGCTGTCGGCCTCGATGCTGCCGCGGTGGGCCTCGACCAACTCCTTGACAAGGGCTAATCCGATACCACTGCCCTCGTTGGATCGGGAGCGAACATTTTCGATGCGGTGGAAGCGTTCGAACAGCCGGGGTATCTCCGCGGCCGCTACGCCGATGCCCGTATCCGCCACGGTCACCACCGCTTCGCCGTTCTCGCCGCGGACACCTACGGCGATGCTGCCTTCAAAGGTGAACTTCAACGCGTTCGAGAGCAGGTTGAGAATCACCTTCTCCCACATGTCGCGATCGATGTAGACGACATCATCAAGAGGCGGGCAGTCGACGACAAAACCAAGACCCGCCCGTTCGACAGCGGACCGAAACACGCTCGCAAGCTCTGCGGTGACGGTCGCAATGTCGACCGGCACGAAGTGCGCGTGGGTGCGGCCGGCCTCGAAACGCGAGAAATCCAGCAACGAATTGACCAGCTTGGTCAGCCGTAACCCGTTGCGCCACACGGTATCCAGTTCCTGGCGGGTCGGCTCGTCGAGTTCGGCACGACCCCGCAGCTGGTCGACGGGGTCGAGGATCAACGTCAGGGGTGTTCGGAATTCGTGGCTGATATTGGAGAAGAACGTCGTCTTGGCACGATCCAGTTCGGCCAGCTCTTCCGCCCGGCGTTGCTGGTCGCGGAAGCTTCTCGCGCTGCCGATACCGGAGGCGATGTGCCCCGCGACGAGCGTCACGAAGTCGCGGTAGGCATCGTCCAAGGGGCGGTAACGGTTCAGCGCAGCCACCAGGAATCCGCGAGGAGTGCCGCCCTGCTGCAGCAGCAACGGCACCAAAAGTGCCTCGGTGGGCGGGTCGCGCCAATCCCCCGTGGGCAGATCCGGCAACCCGTCCAGAACTACCGAGAGCGTGTCGCCGTCAGCAGCCTCGGCTACCGGCCACGGCCGGTTCTCGCCCGCGGGGATCAGCAAAGGAGCCGCAGGATGCCCGGGGGCGATACCGCTCGAACCGGTGAGCCGGGCGTCACCGCTGTCATCGAGCAGGTAGGTCAGCGTGAACGGGAGGTCGCGCAAATTTTGGCCGAGCTGGCGATCGGCGAAAGCGAGTGACTCTTCCTCGCTGCGCACAACGCTCGGATCGGAGCCAAGATCGCGCAGCGTCGCCATCCGCCGCTCGCCGATCACCTGCTGCGTGTCCTCGCTGACCACGCACAGCATGCCGACGATCTGATTGTCGTCGTCGCGCAGCGGACTGTAGGAGAACGTGTGATAGGTCTCCTCCTGGTATCCGGAACGCTCCAAGAAGAGCAACAGCTCCGAGTCCCAGGTGGCTTCTCCGGTGGACAAGACCCCGTCGATTCGCGGTCCGATGTCGTCCCAGATCTCCGCCCACACCTCCCGGGCCGGTCGGCCCAACGCCCACGGGTACTTCCGGCCCAGCGTGTCGCGTCGGTACGCGGCATTGCAGAAGAACGTCAAATCCGGTCCCCACGCCATCCACATCGAGAAACGCGTGGACAGCAGGATGCCGACCGCCGTCTGTAGGCTCTGCGGCCACTGATGCGGCGAACCGAGTGGGGTGCCCTCCCAGTCCACCTGGGCAAGGTCGAAACCGACTTCCGCGTCCGCGCTGAAAACGGTGGCCACGCCATCGCGCTCGCCGGCTGTACCGCTCATGTCAATGTCCATCGAGTGCGGCGGGGATACTCGGATAGACCCGCAGGATCGCGTCGAGCTTGGTGATCTGGATCGGACGCAGCACCTCTGGGTGGGCAGCGGTTACGCGGACGGCGACCCCCAGGGACTGTCCCTGCTCGTGGCATTCGAGCACCGCGTTGAGCCCTGCGCTGCCGAAATGCGTGACCTCCGAAAGATCGATGACCAGCAGCAAGGCCGGATGATCGAGAGCCCTCTTCAGGGCGGTATCGAGATGGAACTCCAGGTTGGTGAAACTCGCCGAATCGACCTCGCCCGCCGCCGATACCACGACAGCAGCGTCGCGAACGTCCTGATTCACTTCCAGTAGAGCCACGTCTCCGCACCTGTTGCTAGCCGATAATTGGATGTTCGGTACCCAATTTGCTGCTGGCGCACACGCTCATGCCTTGCCGTTGCGGTCGATGCGTTCATGCGCGGTGAGCAGCAGGTGATCAAACGACCGCCGCAGATCGCCGGGTTCGAAGTCTACGGTGGCGAGCTCGGCGACGATCTGTGTTGCCAGCGCGCGCAGTTTGGTGTTGGTGTGTTGCGAACGCCAGAGCAACAGCTCGAACGCTGCGTCGGCATCGATGCGGTAGACCAACATGAGGGCGCCTTTGGCCTGCTCGATCGCCGCGCGTGACTCCAACAGTTCGGGCAGTGAGGCGTCCAGGGCTTGGCGGCGCGTCTGGTCGAACGTGTCGGTCAAGTCGACGTAATAGCCCTCGGTTCCCACGACCGTGCCGTCGTCGTCGAGCATCCGGTCGGCGAGAACGATGACGGCGTGGACCCGGCCACCGGTGTCGATGAAGCGGTGACGGCTCGAGAGCGCCCCTCGCGAGAGCAGAGCATGGTCCAGCGCGTCCTGGACGTGCTGACGGTCGTCGGGATGTTTATGGGAAAGCAACAACTCCGTCGTGGGCACGACCTCGCCGGGTTGATAGCCATGCATTCGAGCGACCTCGTCGGACCATTCCCACGACTGCCCGACGAACCAGAAGCGGAAGCTGCCGACGTGCAAGTCCGGCGACACCAACGCCGATCGCTCACCGCGGGCCGAGACGCGGGGGTCGTACATCGTCAGATCATCGCATTAGTGACCATGTCCCGACGGACAAATGACGTTGGTGTCAGGGCGAGGCGACGACCCTCTACCGGGACCTTTGCCCCTAAACTCGAAGCGTGCGGAATGCATTCCATCAGCAGCTCGACGACCTGATCGTCGGAATCGCCGAGATGTGCGGTTCGGCGGGTAAGGCGATGGAATCCGCGACTCAGGCCCTTCTGCAGGCCGACCTGCTGCTCGCCGAGCAGGTGATCACCGACCACGAGGCCATCCTGCAGCACGCCAGGAAGACCGAGGAGCAGGCCTTGACCGTTCTCGCGTTGCAGGCACCTGTCGCCGGTGACCTGCGCGCGGTGGTCAGCGCCTTGAAAAACATCGCCGATGTCGAACGGATGGCCGCGCTGGCACTGCACGTCGCCAAAATCACCCGTCGACGGCATCCGCAAAAAGTGCTCCCGGAGGAAGTCAACGGCTACTTCACCGAAATGGGCCGCATCGCGGTCGATATGGGAAGCAACGTCAAGCAGGTCGTCCTTTCCATGGATACGCACCGCGCAGAACAGCTTGCGGACGACGACGACGATATGGACAACCTCCACCGTCACCTGTTCTCGGTGTTGATGGACAGGGAGTGGAAACACGGCGTGGCCCCCGCCGTCGACGTCACGCTCCTGGGCCGCTACTACGAGCGGTTCGCCGACCATGCGGTCGAGATCGGTCGCCGCGTCATCTTCTCCGCGACCGGCGAATCGGCGGTTTGACCCCGCGGGTGCGGCTCAGACTGCGGTCTGGCTCTGCTCGGTTCGGCGTCGCGTGCGCTCCCACGGCCAGGTGATCAGCGCCCACACGATGAGCACGATCGCCACCTCGATGAGCAGATACACCGGCCACGGACCAAGGAAGTCCAGTACCGACGCGGTCGGTGGCTTGCCGTTCAAGTAGCCGTAGTTGGTTCCGACGATCGCGTTGAACGTGAACGTGAACGCCCCCCACACCAGGGTGGCGATGATCGCGAACCGGTAGTCGCGCCAGCTCGGCCGCATCCTCCGCCCCCACGTCAGATAAATGGCCGCCCACACGACCAGCACGTGCAGCGCGAAGAAGGTGATGAAGAGGTGATGGGGAAAATCCGGCGACCCCTCTTCTGCGGTACCGACGTCGGGTGTGATCAACGCTTGCGAGCTGAGCACGAGGCACCAGTAGTAGGTGAGCACAAACGCCCAATGCCGTTGTGTCCAGAGGGCGTAGACCGCGACGAGTTCCGCGACATCGCAGAGCTGCAGCGGTATCGACGTGTCAAGGACCGGGCTCATCAGCTTGTACGTCAACGCCACCAAAAACATCGCGAGGATGACGAGCGCGAAACCCCGGCTGAAGAGACGAGCCTGGGCTTCGGTCTGCTTACGTCCACCCCAAACGAGCAGTGCCGCGCCTATCGCGAACACCGCGAGCACGATCAGATGCGACGGCCCGTACGCCGTGAATTCCCGCTGCGCTGCCAATAGCTCCATCAGATCCCCTGTTTTGAAGAACCCTATTGCCTCTGGCCCGCGATGGCGCGTCTTGTCGCAGATCGTGTCGAGCAAGCGCTGCGCTTCGTCTTGGTGCGCTGGGGTGTGTCGGCGCCGCTGGTCCACGGTGCACGGGCGAATGCATCCAGCTGGGACGTCAGCGCCCGCGCTATGCCTCCGCCGGTTCGTAGCGCAGCATGGTGACGTCGTGTTCGGGATAGTCGAAGAAGACCGGCTTGACGCGCATGCCGACTCGCAGATCGGCAGGGTCCACGTTCACCATCTCGGTGGAAAACCGTGGCCCCTCGTCCCATTCGACGATCGCCAGCAGCTGCGGTACGGCATCGGCGAAATGGGGTCCGACGGGTCGGCGCGCGACGGTGAAGGAGTACAGCGTGCCCATCCCCGAGATCTCCCGCCACTCGAGGTCAGCCGCCAACGTACGCGGAGCACGTACCCGTGGATAGAACACCCATGCGTCGCTGGAAGGCGAGTACTGGATGCGGATGCGGTGCTGCGACAGCGCGTCCCAGAATGGTGCGGTGGTGGGCGTTTTCACCGGCATCGGTCGTTCGAAGGTTGCCATCTGGTCAATCTCCTTCGAGGATGAGCGTGGTCTGCTCGGAAAGGATTCCGCCGTTGCCCGAGACGAACGCGCGGTTGCAGTCCGGTACCTGAGACTCGCCCGCTCGGCCCATGATCTGCCGCGTTGCATCGCACACGTGGTGCATACCGCCGGCCAGCCCGGCCTGACCGAAGCCGAGTTGGCCGCCCGCCGTGTTGAGCGGGAAGTCGCCGCGGAACGTGAGGTCGTGCTCGGCGACGAACTCCATCCCCTTGCCCTTGTCGCAGAAGCCGGCATCCTCGAGGCTGAGCAGCACCGTGATCGTGTAGCAGTCGTAGATCGACACCATGTCCATGTCTTCGCGCCCCAGATTCGTCATGCCGAACGCGGTGTCGGCGGCCTTGGCGATCGGCGTCTGCAGAAGATCCTGTGCATAGGTGGGGGTTTTGAACGGGACGTGTTCGCCGAATCCCTTGATCCACACGGGCCGATTGCGTGACCGCTTGGCGACATCGGCGTTGGCCACCACGACAGCCGCCCCGCCGACACAGGGCATGACGATCTCCAGCATGTGCAACGGATCGGCGATCACCGGGCTGGCCAGCACGTCCTCGACGGTGAGCGGTTTGTCCTTCCAGATGGCACCTTCAGTGTGGTTGGCGTTGAACCGCTGATCTACGACGATCTTGGCCATCGCGCGCTCGTCATATCCGTACACCGCGGCGTAGCGCTGGGCGACCTGGCCGTACGGTCCGTTCTGACCGAGGTTGCCGTAGGGGATCTCGAATTCGGCTTGGGGCGAACCGTATTGGTTGCTCGAGGAGCCGAAGAACACAGCGTCGACGAGCGGTTTGGGCTTCTTCTCCGACATGTGGGTGATGTAGCGGGACGGGATCGTGCAGAGCACGACGTCGCAGAGCCCCAGCTCGACGGCCGCCGCGGCGCGCCACACCATGCCGGCAGCACTGGCGCCGCCGAGGTCGACGAGTTCGGCGAGATTCGCGTCGATGCCGAGGTACTCGGCCACGGTCGACGGCACGAAGATCTCCGATTCCCCCAGGTGTGACGTGACGATCCCGTTCACCCACTCCGCGGGAATTCCCGCATCCTCCAGCGCGGCGGCGGACAGCTCGGCCCACTGCTCGAGTGTGAACGGCCCCGGCGCGGCGGTGCTCATCCGTTCCGGCGGCACCTCGACATAGCCGACGAGCGCCGCTTCTCCGCGTAATCCCATGCTGTGTCTCGATTCTCGCTGTTCTCGGCTGCCCTACTTGCGGGGCAGACCCATGATCATCTGGGCGATGATGTTGAGCTGGATCTGGCGGGTGCCGCCGCCGATCAGTTCGGCGGGGAGCCGCAGGTACGGTGCGACGATCGCGGGTTCCGACTGTTCGACCACCGCAACGGGGCCGGCCAACTCGAGCGTGGCCTTGAAGGTGCGGCGCAGCATGATGCTGGTGGCCACCTTGGCGATGCTCGAAGCGGGTCCGGCGCTTTGTCCGTCGAGCAGCCGAATCGTCTCGCGCACGCCGAGCGCCTTGATCGCGTTGCTGTAGGCATCCAGTTCGCCCAGCGCGCTGAGCACCGTGCCCTGATCGGGCCCGGCCTCGCCGGCGAGATGCCGCAGGGCACCGGCGCGGTCGATGTGCACGTACGCGCCGATCGCCACACGTTCTTGGGCCATCGTGGCGATCGCGAGACTCCATCCGTCCGTCGGTCCCCCGAGCAACATCTGGTCGGGCACGAAGACATCGGCGAGAAACACCTCGTTGAAATGCGGGTCACGGTCCGCCGTCTTGATCGGTTGGATTTCCACACCCTCGGCACGCATGTCGATGATGAAGTAGCCGATGCCCTTGTGTTTCGGGGCATCTGGGTCAGTTCTCGCCAGCAGTGCACCGTAGTCGGCGTATTGCGCCGACGACGTCCAGATCTTGTGGCCGTTGATGCGCCATCCGCCGTCGACCTTCACCGCACGTGTGCTCAGTGCCGCGAGGTCCGATCCGGCACCGGGTTCACTGAACAGCTGGCACCAGAGCAACTCACCGCGCTGTGTCGGCGGAATCAGTTGCTGCTGAAGTTCTTCCGATCCCGAGCTGATGAGCGACGGCAGGATCCACTCGGCGATGTTCAGCGACGGGCGTACCAGATCGGGCCGCTTGGCGAATTCATCGTCGATGATCAGCTGCTGCAGGGGCGTCGCACCCACGCCCCACGGGGGTTGCCAATGCGGCGCCATCAATCCGGAGTCCGCGATGAGCGTGCGCTGGGGCCCGGTCGCCAGGTGGTCGTAATCCCCAAGCGGACTCGGCTTGTCGTTACGCAGTTCGAGCGCCCGGTCCAGCACGTCGGCAATCCTCGCGCGGAATTCCGCTTCGCCGTCGCCGAGCTTCACCGACATGTCGCGAACATGCGTCCGGCTCAGTTCGCCGAGGCGACGCGACCATCCGGTGATCGGCCCCATCGAAGCAGCCAAACTGGTCACGCGTCGCCAGTGCAGGTGCACGTCGTGCTCCCAGGTGAACCCGATCGCGCCGAACATCGTCAACGCGTCGAGCAACAGCTCGGGTGCAGGCGCGACCGCCATGATGGCGGCGCCGGCAGCCGCCAGTTGCCGTTGCTCCGGCGCTTCGTCCGCGGCGCGCACCGCGTCCCACGCTGCCGCCGAGGCCAGTTCGCTGTTGACGAGCAACATCGCCGCTTCGTGCTGGAGCGCCTGAAAGGTTCCGATGGGCTTGCCGAACTGTTCCCGGGTCCGCAGGTGCTCGGTCACCGCATCGACCGCCCACTGCAACGTTCCGGCTGAGGCGCAGGCCGATAGTGCGACGGCGATATCCCATGCCGCGTCGTCGTCGATGCCGTTCAGCACCAGCGCATCCGGCACGTCGAGATCATCAAGGTGCAGAATGCCGACGTCGACGGTGAGGTCAGTGCCGCCACGCGCCTGTACCGACACCTCAGCGGCAGCCGGATCGACGACGCACCACAGCGTCTCGCCGTCCGCACGCCGGGCGGCCACCAGTATCGCCCCGGCCGAGCACAGCCCGAGAACGTCGCCCGACGATCCCCTCACGCGCCATGCGCCGTCGACAACGTTCGCGCGCAAGTCGCCGAACTCAGGTAGCACGACGGTGGCGGCAACCCCAGCGGCGAGATCGCTCAACAACGTGTTCGCTGCGGGCGCACTGTCGGCCGAAAGAGTGATGGCGCCGGCGACAACTGTCGGCAGCAGCGGCCCGGGTAGCAGCGCGGTGGCCGCGGCCTCGATGACGCACGCCGCATCCACCAGCGAACCGCCCTGTCCGCCAATGGATTCGGGGAGGTGTACCGCGTGAAAGCCTTGTGCTACAAAATCATCCCACCACTTGGGCAGCGTTCCTTCAGCAATCTCGTCGAACGAGCCGCGGGTCTGGTCCACAGCGGCATGCCGTGCCGCGAAGCGGCCGACCGCCTCTTCCAGTTGCCCCTGCTCCGGGGTGAGCCCGATCGGCACGTCACGCCGCCTTTCGTTCTTAACAAGACGGACCGTCTCGTCTTGTGGCACACTACGGGTTGTCCGACGCACCGGCAACCGAGGATGCGCCACATGGTCCGCCAAGTCACAGCTCCGCGCCGCCGCAGCGAGAAGTCGCGCGTCGCGATCGTCACCGCAACGCGTGAGTTGCTGCTCGAGCGCGGCTTCGACGGGACGAGCATCGAGGCCGTGGCCGCCCGCGCCGGCGTCGGTAAGCAGACCATCTACCGTTGGTGGCCCACCCGTCCTGCCCTGGTAGCCGACGTTCTGCTCGCCGATGCGGACAAGATCATCGCCGCGGTGAAGCACACCGATGACCTCGTCGACGACCTGGTGCGGTGGGCGGGCAGGCTGGCCGCGACGTTGACCACCGAGCGCGGATCGGCGATGTTGCGCATCCTCACGGTGGCCTGCATGGAGCACGAGGACACGGCGATCAGGCTGCGCGCGGGATTCAGCGCACCGCTACTGGAGAGTGTTCGCATGCGACTGCTTGCAGGTGCCGTGGACGAGGCGACCGCCGCATCGGCGGCAGACGCGATCGTGGGGGCGGTTGTCTATCCGATTCTGTCCGAGGGGCGCGGGTACGGGCGAAAGCGGGCCGAGGCCACCACACGGCTGATCATCGCGGGGCTGGCGATCTAACAGTTCGTCCTCGCTTTGGTCACGAATGGAGCCCGAGGATCCTCTAATCGGGCCGGCGGTGATTGGATCGCCTGAGCGGCCTGCATTGACGAACGGCCCGGAGGTCACAATGGTGCCGCAGTTGATCTTTCTGTTGGTGGCGGTCGCCGCCACTGCTGCTGTATGCGGCCATACCGCATCGGCGATCGCGCGGCGCAAGAAGCAGAGAACGCGTCGGCACTTCACCGTCGGCTTCTTGTGCGGATTCACCGCGGGCGTGATCGTCCGTCGAAACTGGCGCGACATCGCCCACCTAGTCGGTCGCACAATCAGCTCGACGCCGCGTCGACTGGGCCGGCAGCCACAGCGCGTCCATCGACTGCCGTTGGCGTTGCCGCCCCTTCGGCGCTAGCCCGACCGATGAATAGACCGGCGCCGATCGCCGCGTGCGCCGGAGGCTCTAAGCTGAATTGTGGATGTTCACGCCCGGCACAACATCAATATCGTCGGCGCCCATGACGGTCCGACCATCTTGTTCGCGCACGGCTTCGGATGTGATCAAACGCTATGGCGCCACGTAGTCGACGAACTGAGGTCGGACTTCCGTTTGGTACTCATCGATCTCGTCGGCTCGGGATGCTCGGATCGGAGCGCCTGGGACGCGAACAAGTACTCCTCTCTGGCCGGATACGCCGCCGACATTCTGAGATCCTCGACGAGCTGGATCTGCGCGAGGTGGTATTCGTCGGCCATTCCGTGTCGGCGATGATCGGCGCCTTGGCCACGATCAGAGACCCCGGCCGATTCGCCAAACTCGTCCTGCTGACGCCCTCGCCGCGCTACCTCGATGATGACGATTACCGCGGCGGTTTCTCGGCTGCGGACATCGACGAACTCCTGGAGTCCCTGGAGCAGAACTATCTTGGGTGGTCTCAGGCCATGGCGCCGGTCATCATGGGCACCCCGGACCGCCCCGACCTGCAGGATGACCTTGCGGCAACCTTCTGCCGCACCGACCCGGAGTGTGCCCGCGTGTTCGCCCGCGCCACGTTCCTCTCGGACAATCGCGCCGATCTGCCGCTGATATCGCTACCCACACTGGTGATCGAATGCGCGCAGGACACCATCGCACCGCGCGAGGTGGGAGCGTACGTGCATGCCCACGTCCCCGGCAGTCACATCGTCACCTTGAACGCAACCGGGCACTGCCCGCATGTCAGCGCCCCGCTTGCCACCGCCGATGCGATTGCTGCTTTCGCCCGGTCGACATGACCGATCACTCCATCGAGGATTCTTGGCAACACGCTCCGAGCGGACAGATCATCGCCGACACCGACGGACGCATGATCCAAGTGAATGCCACGTTGATGAAGTGGCTCGGATACGAGCCTGATACGTTGCGCGGCAAGCTATTCACCGATCTCCTGACCGTCAGTGGACGCATCTTGTACGACACTCATTTCGGGCCACTGCTGAACATGGGCGGCGAACTCAACGGTGTGACGGTCGACATGGTGTCTGTTGACGGGGCACGGCTCCCGATGTTTCTCACCGCGAACGTGAAGAGTGATGCCTACCGGAAGCCGCAATTTCTTCGAATCAGCATCGTGGACGCATCCGATCGCCGTGCCTACGAAGCAGATCTCCTACAGGCCCGCCAGCAGGCCGAAAGAGAGCAGGGGCGAGGCAGGAAGTTCGCCGAAACGTTGCGACGCTCATTGCTTCCGCCGGTGTTGTCACCACCTGCCGGCCTGGAAGCCGCCGCGTACTACTTCACCGCTTCGGTCGACGAGGTGGGTGGCGATTTCTATGACCTCTTCCCGCTGTCGCGCACGACGTGGGGATTCTTCCTCGGCGATGTTTCGGGTAAGGGCGTCGAAGCCGCCGTGGTGACCAGTCTCACCCGGTATACATTGCGCGCCGCGGCCGTTTACGACGACGACCCGATGGAAGTCCTGCACAACCTCAACACCGTCCTGAGCCAGGAACTCGGTGGCGAACTCAGCCGGTTCTGCACCCTGATCTTCGGGAAACTGACCATGAGCGGCGAGGGCTTCGACGTCCACCTGGGCAGCGGCGGGCACCCGCCACCCCTACTGTTCGGCGCCGACGGCGGCGCCTACTACGTCGACACCATCGGCGGCCACGCCGTCGGCATCACATCCGAGCCGCACTTCGTCGCCAGCCGATTCGTCCTCGCACCCGGTGACACGCTCATGCTCTACACCGATGGGCTTACGGAAGCCCTCACCGGTGTCGGCCGCGAACGATACGACGACGAAGGTGCACTCCTGCGTTTCGCTAAAGCACACTCGCCGACATCCGCATCCCACATCGTCGAATCCGTGTCCGGCCTCCTCGAGGGTCTCGGTGCAGGCGTCGAGGACGACACAGCCGTGTTGGCGCTCGGCTTGCCGCCAAGGCGCTGAGCACCCGGAACTGACTCCTCACGTCGCCCGATCATGACGAAACGTTTCAGATGCCCCTCCCAGCGGTATCCCACCGCCAAGGCTCATCCGGGCCGTTGCAAATAAGCGAAGGAAGACGTCATGGGTGCAGGCGACAAAGCAAGCAACAAGATCGATAACGCGGGCGGCAAGGCCAAGGAGGCCCTCGGGAAGGTGACCGGCGACAGCAGCACCGAGAACGAGGGCAAGATCGATCAGGCCAAGTCGAACCTCAAGGACGCCGGCGAGAAGATCAAGGACGCGTTCAAGAACTAGCCGACTTCAAACCGTGGCTGGCCCGCCGTCCCTGATGGACGGCGGGCCATTCGCACGACGATTAGGCCGCAAGCAATCGCTGGAAGAACTCGCGATACCGCTGCAGGGCCAGACGTAGATCTTCGGTGGACGCCTGCTCCCCTTTCGCCCACTGCGCCTCGAGTCGTGAGCGGGCCTCGGAGAATCCCGCCGTCACCTGCTCGACAACCTCGGCCACAAGGGTGTCGGCCTTTTGCACGCACTTCGCAGGGTCGTCGACGAACACCGCCTGAATGTCGTCCCAGCGCGACCGCAATCCGGAAGTGTCTGCGTCAAAAAGCAACTCGTCAGAGGGCGGCTGAACTTCAGCACTCGGTGACACCGTCTCCGGTTGAGGTGACTCGACGGGTGTGCTTGACGCCTCTTCATGAGCGACCAATGGCTCGTCGGGTGGGGGCGATGCTTCGGTCGGCGCGTTGGATGCGCCAGTGTCATCCCACGCTTCTGGTGAAACATGTTGTGCTGGAACAGGTTCCCTACCAGGTTCCGAGAATTCGGGCTGAGCGGACCGCATGGGGGCACTTTCGTTCTGCTGGTCGTGAGTGGTCATGCCGTCGCCTCCTTTGGCGTGTCATTCTCGATTGCGCGTTCTGCTCCGAGCAACTCTTCGAAGAGCGCGCGATAGTGAACGAAGGCCTGACGCTGCGCTTCCGTGCCGATGTCGGCCTTCTCCTGCGCCAGATGCAGGGTGTGCGCGGCGCGATAATGTTCGACCGTGCCGGGGTGATCGACCGAGATATCCGAGGCGCGCTGGTCGAAATCGCTTATTGGATAACCGCGTTCGCGCATGACCTCGGTCACCAGGCGGTCTGCGTAGCCAACTGCGCTCGAGGGGTCGTCAACGAACGAGCGTTGAACCTCTACCCACTGCTCCGAATACCGACGGTGGGCCTCGGGAGTCAACGCGACGATGTCGAGATTCTTCCGTTTTCGTTCACGCGCAACTAGCTCGTTCTCGGCGGCGCGTCGATCTCCGGCATCCTCTACGGCATGCTCATACTCCGGACCGAAATGTTGCTTTAATCGCCTCGTTCTCCTCCGACCGGTCGCGGCCAAGACCACGGCGAGTAGCAAGGTCAGCGCGATGAGAACACCTGCTGCGATGAAGAACCAGCTCCAGACGGGCATCGTTCCACCTCCTGTGGGGCGGATACCCGGCCTTCGCCGACGGAAACGTCAATTTTTCGCGCGGTGGAGCCCTGCCCTGGCCTCAGCGCAATGTCGTGACGATGTGGATCTCCGAGGTCAGGGTCTGATGAATCGGGCAGCGTCCGGCGATCAGGAGCAATCGTTGCCGCTGGGCGTCATCGAGATCGCCGAACAACTCAATGCCGAGATCGATATGGTCGAGCATTCCGATGCGAGTTTCGCAGTCTGCACAGTCTTGCGCGTGAATACGCGAGTGCCGCAACGAGACTCGCACTTGGTCAAGCGGCCAGTCCTTGCGATTGGCATACATCCGCACTGTCATGGAAGTACAGGCGCCGAGCGCGCCGAGTAGCAGATCGTAGGGTGTCGGACCCGCATCCTCGCCGATCGGCCGCGGCTCGTCGGCAACCAGTTGGTGCTCCCCCACGCTGATCCGCTGGGTGAGGGTTTTCGGGTTCATCCCCTCCACGACGACGGTGGTCTCTGTCGACGCCGGATCCTCGGCCGTCTCGGGTGTTGTCATGCCCGACCTTATCGCCCAGCTCAGGGCCAGGCAGGACCATTCGCCGCCTTGTGAGACGCGCCTGCAACCCGGTGCGGCGCCAGGTCCAGAATGTGCGAATGCGATTCGGAAACTTCATGGCGCCGTTCCATCCCACTGGACAGAATCCGACGCTCGCTCTCGAGCGTGACCTCAAACTGATCCAAGCGATGGACGAGCTTGGATTCCACGAGGCGTGGATCGGCGAGCACCATTCCGCCGGGTTCGAGATCATCGCTTCACCGGAGGTGTTCATCGCCGTCGCCGCCGAGCGAACCAAGCACATCAAGCTCGGGACCGGCGTCAGCTCGCTGCCGTACCACAACCCCCTGATGCTCGCGGATCGCATGGTGCTGCTCGACCATCTCACCCGAGGCCGGGTCATGCTCGGCTGCGGGCCAGGCCAGCTCACCTCCGACGCGCATATGCTCGGCATTCCTGCCGATGTGCAGCGACCCCGTATGGAGCAGTGCCTCGACGCGATCATGCGATTGCTGCGCGGCGAGACCGTCACCATGGACACCGACGGCTTCACGCTCCAGGACGCCCGGCTGCAGCTGAAACCCTACAGCGACCCCTGCTTCGATGTCGCTGTCGCAGCGTCCTTCTCCCCCACCGGCCCACGCGGAGCGGGCAAGCACGGGATAGGCATGCTGTCGATAGCGGCGACCGCGAGACAAGGCATGAACATGCTCGCCCACCATTGGTCGACGTGGGAGGAGGTCGCCGCAGACCATGGCCATGTCGCCGACCGCTCCAAATGGCGACTCGTCGGCCCGATGCACCTCGCCGAGACTCGCGAGCAGGCAGAACGCGACGTCGAATACGGAATCGCCGAATTCTCGCGCTATTTCAGCCACATCCTCCCGGCCGGACCCGTACAGGGCGACACACCGGCGGAGATCATCGCCAACAATCGTGAGTCCGGCTTCGCAGTCATCGGGACACCCGAGGACGCGGTCGCCAAGATCGAGGAACTCGTCGAGGCGAGCGACGGCGGATTCGGCGCATTTCTGTTGTTCGATCACGACTGGGCGCCTCCCGCTGCCAAGCTCAAGAGCTATGACCTCTTCGCGCAATACGTGATCCCACATTTCACGGGCCAACTGAAGGGACCCTCCGCTTCGGCCGACTGGGTAGCCGCAAGCGGTACCGAGTTCGTCGACCGCGCGTCGCATGCGATCGGCAAGGCGATCGAGGACCACGCGGCCGAACGGGCGGCGCGTCCCGCCACCTAGATCAACGGCGTTGGCAGGCCAGGCTCAACGCCTTTGCTGTATCGCAACGGACCACACATTCGCCTGTCGACGGAATCGAACAGGTGTCCGCTTCCGGTGGACGGCGAATTTCCCTCCGCACTCTGACAGAGTGCCCTCATGCGGCTGGTCACAGGGCCTCAAGACGGGTTCGTTTCTTGGGATCGGTAGCCCTTCGGGCCGTCTTTACTCAGTGATGTAGGGGCGCCACGGACGTGGCGCCATGACTCGTAGGTAGAGCGGCACGAAAACGAAAGGAGCCAGCCGTGAACACACACATCACTATTCACACCGTCGCCCAGGCGACGCCGCGGGGAGCACGCGCGACTGGCCTCTACGCGCTGAAGCCATGGTTCACCGGTCGTTTGACATTCGCCGTCAACGCCGCCGTCGCTCGACAGGTGTCTCCGGACGTGTTCACCGCCGCCGGCGTCGTCGCGGCCGGCGCGGCTGGAGTCGCGGTCGCGTTCGGCTGCTGGCCGCTCGCGGCGGTGTTCATGGTGCTGCGGCTTGCCGGCGCCAACCTCGACGGTGCGGTCGCCCGAGCCCGCGGCGTCAGCCGGCCCTGGGGCTTCGTCGTCAACGAGATCGGTGACCGCACCGCGGATCTGTTGGCGTTCGCCGGCCTCGCGGTATGGGCCGCACAGCAGAGTGGTCCAGATATGAACTGGCAGTCCTGGCCGGTTCTCCTGGTCCTGGTGGCCGCGATCGCCGCGACACTCCCCACGTTCGCATCGCTGGCCGCGGCCGGGGCGGGCGCAACCCGACGCAACGGTGGCCCGCTCGGAAAGACCGAACGCTGCCTCGTCGTGGTGTTGGCGACCGCCTTTCCGGGCCTCATGCCTTTCTTGCTCGGGCAGCTGGTGACTGGTTCGCTCATCACGGCGGTGCTGCGCCTGCGGGCCGCGCACCGCGAACTGAAAGCGCAGCAGATCGAACCGATGGCCGACGTAGTACCGTTCGCTCGCTTGACGCGCGCCGAGGCGGCCTGACATGGCGATCGTTGAGTCGCTCATCGACCGGTACTTGTGGTTCGTTCACCTCGATCGGCGGATGCCGCTCAATCTCGACCTCGGCCCGCTGCACATCCATCTCTATTCCCGCGCCGTATTTTTCATGTGGGTGACGGCCGCGCTCCTGGCACTGGCCGGGATCGCGGTGCTCATCTCGCGCAAGCCCGAACTGGTCCAGAAATGGCGCACCTGGGTGCTGATCGCCCCCATCGTCGGCTTTCCCATGTGGATCGGCGAAGGCACCACCGCCGCGCTGGCCGCCGTACTGGCCGTCGTCGCCGTGATCGAGTATTCGCGGCTGACGCAACTGGCGAAAGCAGACACCTGCGTCCTGGTGGCACTGGCCGTGATGTATCCGCTGGCGGCCTGGCTGCGCCCGTCGCTACTGCACCTTGCGCCTGTCGTTCTGCTGCTGTGCGCGCTGCCGTCGGTGCTCGGTGGCGACGTCGACAACGGCGCCAGGCGCAGCGCTTTCACCGCGTTCGGCTCGGTTTGGATCTGCTGGTCGCTGTCTCACCTGGTGATGGTCTGGCCGGATTCGTTCCTCGTGTGCTTCGCCGTCGCGGCCACGGATGTCGCCGCGTGGTGCGGCGGAAAGGGCTTGCGCCGTATGGCCTGGGCACGCCGCCCACTGTCCCCGTTGAGCCCCAACAAGACGATCGGCGGTTTGGTCGGCGCCATCATCGGGGCGTTCATCATCCTCACGCTGCTGGGGACCATCTCGATCGGCTTGCTGATCGCTGTCTCTATCGGCGGTGTCTTCGGCGACCTCCTCGAGTCCATGTTGAAGCGGCAGGCGAAGGTCAAGGATGCCGGCGACTGGCTGCCGGGCTTCGGCGGTCTGCTCGATCGGATCGATTCGCTGTTGCTCGTCCTCCCGTTGGCGTACTTCCTAGGATGAGCGTTCTCATGATGTGTCCTCCAGCGCCCGCGATCACCATCCGCTCCGGCGGCTGGCAACGCACGTTCGCCGCGGGTCACGACGTCGTCGTCGGGCGGGATATCCACGCCGACGTTCGCATCCCGCACCCGGCAATCTCCCGCTCGCATGTGATCCTGCGCTACCTCGACGGTGGCTGGGTCGCGGTCGACGACAACAGCTTCAACGGAATGTTCGTCGCGGACCAACGCGTGCAGTCCGTCGAGATCGACGATCAGCGGACCATCCATCTCGGGGCGCCCGACGGGCCGCCCCTGACGTTCGAGCTCGGCACCGCGCCACCAGCGGACGACAGCCCCACTCAGTCAAGGGATTCCATCACAATCGGCCGCTCCGTCGACAACGACATCGTCGTGCCGGATGTGCTGGCGTCACTTCACCACGCCCAGTTGGTCACCACGGGCGTTGCCGTGCAGTTGCAGAACACCGATGGCAGAGGCACATTCGTCAACGGCGAGAAGGTCGCCGACGCCACACTGGGTGAGGACGACGTCGTGACGATCGGCAACGTCGACTTCGTCTACACGGGTGGTTCCCTGGTGCGTCGCACCCAGCCGGCCACGACAACAGGCGGACTCGAGGTCCGCGATGTGAGCTTCGCGGTCGGACGCGATGCCCTTCTGCTGGACCGGATTTCGCTGGATGCCCGCCCCGGCACGTTGACAGCGGTGATCGGTCCCTCGGGCTCGGGAAAGTCCACGCTCTCCCGGGTGATCGTCGGTGCCGCCCGCCCGAGCGGCGGCTCGGTGTCATTCGACAGTCGCGACCTGCACGACGGATACGCGTCACTGCGCAGTCGGATCGGCATGGTGCCCCAGGACGACGTCGTGCACGGGCGGCTCACCGTCGCGCAGGCGCTGGGATTCGCCGCGGAACTGCGGATGCCCGCTGACACGACCGAGGCCGATCGGCGGCGCGTGATCGCCCAGATTCTCGAGGAACTCGAGTTGAGCGCCCACGCCGCTTCCCGCATCGACAAACTGTCCGGCGGGCAACGCAAGCGGGTGTCGGTCGCCTTGGAGCTGCTCACCGGCCCGTCGCTCCTGGTGCTCGACGAGCCCACCACGGGCCTGGATCCGGCACTGGACCGGGCCGTGATGACGATGCTGCGCCGCCTCGCCGATGCGGGACGCGTGGTCGTAGTGGTCACGCATTCGTTGACGTTCCTCGAGGATTGTGACCAGGTGCTGCTGTTGGCGCCCGGCGGTAAGACCGCCTTCTGCGGTCCCCCCGCCGAGCTCGCATCGGCGATGGGAACCACCAATTGGGCTGACATCTTCACGATGGTGAGCGCGGATCCCGACGACGCTCAGCGACGGTTCATCGAACGCTCCGAGCCGACGGTCGAACATCCGGAGGAGGCACCGCCGGGTACGAACGACACCGCTTCACAACTGGAGGCAGGCGCCGCGGTGCAGGCACCGCAACCGGCACCTACCAGCAGGTGGCGCCAATTCGCCACGATCGCCCGCCGCCAAGTGCGGCTCCTGATCGCCGACCGCGGCTACCTGGCGTTCCTCGTGGTGTTGCCGTTCATCGTCGGCCTGCTGCCGCTGACCGTCACCGGCCATGCGGGCTTCGGACATCCGCCGTCAGATGGCTCCGCGCCGTTCGAGCCCAAACACGTCATCGCATTGATCAGCTTCGCCGCAATATTGATGGGAGCGACCCTCACCGTTCGCGACCTGGTCGGCGAGCGCGCCATCTTCCGCCGCGAGCAGTCGGCCGGGTTGTCGGCCTCGGCGTACCTGCTCGCCAAGATCGCCGTGTTCGGTGCGGTCGCCGTCATTCAGTCAGCCATCTTGGTTCTCGTCGTCACGGCACCCGGAATCGGCAAGCCCGGACCGTCGGATGCGGCCGCACTGGGCATCCCCATGCTTGAGCTGTTCGTCGCAGTCGCGGCGACGTGCGTGGTTGCGACGGTACTAGGGCTGGCGCTATCGGCCCTGGCGCGAACCAACGATCAGGTCATCATGCTGCTGGCGGCGGCGCTCGTGACGCAACTGGTGTTCGCGGGCGGCTTCATCCCGGTGACGGGGCGGCCGGCACTAGAGACCATCGCGTGGATCATGCCGGGACGATGGGGTTTCGCGGCCACTGCCTCGACAGCGGATCTGAGCAACCTAGTGGTCGGGATCGCGCAGGACTCACACTGGCAGCGCTCGGCGACGTCGTGGCTTTTCGACATGGTCATGCTGGGTGTCTTGACAGCCCTGTGCGCCGGTGTCGCACGGTGGAGGCTGCGCCTCCCGACCGGATGACGACTGATATACAGAACGGCGTAACCCAACGCCTAGGAGCGCCGCCGCAGCATGACCGCCGATGCAGGGACGTCACCGGCTCACCAATTGTTCGAACAGCCTCGGCCCGACGGCGACTTCCGGTTCTTTCAACTCGGACATGTTGTCGACGACGTACTCGCTGGAGCGTCCAGATGGGCAAGCGCGTTCGGCATCGGACCCTTCCACGTCCTGCCGGTGCTGGAGCAGCAAGCCACCTACGGAGACGAAATGCGCTCGCTCCAAATCCAAGTCGCCGTCGCACAAGCCGGACCCGTACAAATCGAACTGATCCAGCAGCACTGCGCTGGAACGGCGTCGACCCGGTCCGGATCATGACGCGTGACGGCTACCGCGTACCCGACAAGCCTGAGGTCCGGTGACGATGGTCGACACTGACTTGACAGGACCGCTGCGCGGCACGGGCACCCCGATGGAGAAATCAGTCCTCGGCGCTCTCGACAATCTCGAACACGCGCTGCACCTGGAACCTCAGGGCGACAACCGGTTTCGCGTCGGCAACGAGCCCGGTCGGTTCGGTCGGGTCTTCGGCGGCCAGCTCCTGGCACAGGCCGTGCTGGGCGCCGCCGAGACCGTCACCGACCACGTACCGCAGTCGCTGCACGCGTACTTCGTCCGATCCGGCGTGTCGGATGCCCCACTGGACGTTGCGGTCGACCGGGTGCGCGACGGACGGTCCATGGCGACCCGGCGGGTCGACGTGCTGCAGGGCGGGCGCAACGTCCTCACCGCGATCGCCTCGTTCCACACCAATACTGTCGAACCCGAACTCCCCCAGCTGCCTCTCGACTCACCGCCGCCCGAAGCTCTACCCCTACTGCAACACTGGGTTCAATACACGCCGACGGAGATGCGCGAGAACGCATCGACGTGGATCGATGTGCCACCGCCACTGGAGATGCGGATCGCGGAGCCACCGACCTTTCTGGGTGGTGCCCAGACAGCCGGCCCGCGATCGCATTGGATGCGGCTCCCGCGCGACATCGGCGACCGCCCCGCCGTTCACCACGCGATGCTGGCCTACGCGAGCGATTACCTCCTCGTCGACATGGCATTTCGTAACCATCCGCAGCGCCTGGGCTACGGATCTCTTGCGGCCCTGAGCCTGGACCATGCCATCTGGTTTCACCGTCCCGTGCGTTTCGACGAATGGCACCTCCACACGCAGGAAACGGTGTCGCTGAGCGGGCATCGGGCGATGGTCCGCGGAAGCATCCGCGATGCGTCCGGACGTATGGTCGCCAGCACGGCGCAGGAAGTGCTCGTCCGACCCCACGGGTGAAGCCGTCGTTGACTTCGGTCGTATCGCAGCGGAATGTGTAGAGGCCAATTAACGAAAGGTGATGATGACTAAAGCAGTGGGCCGGGTAGCCGGCAAGGTCGCGTTCATCACGGGCGCGGCGCGCGGTCAGGGCCGCGAGCACGCGATCCGACTGGCCGAGGAAGGTGCCGACATCATTGCCGTCGACGCCTGCACCGACATCGACGGCGCCCCTTACCCCTTGGCCACCGAAACCGACCTCGACGAAACAGCCGCGCTGGTCGAGAAGTTGGACCGCCGCATCGTCACCGCGAAGGCCGACGTCAGGAACGTCGAGGCGCTGGGAGTCGCGCTGCAGCAAGGGATCGACGAGCTTGGCCGGCCGGACATCGTCATCGCCAACGCGGGGATCAGCGGCAGCCCCGCGCCCGCCGCGATGATCGAGGAAGCCGCCTGGCAGACGATGCTCGACATCAACATCACCGGGGTCTGGCACACGATCAAGGTGGCGGTCCCGCACATGTCCGACGGCCGCGGCGGATCGATCATCCTGGTGAGTTCGATGCTGGGACTTCGCGGTGGCGGCTACATGGCTCACTACGCGTCGGCCAAGCACGCAGTCGTCGGGTTGATGAATTCGCTCGCCAACGAACTTGCCCCGCAATGGATTCGGGTGAACTCAATCCATCCTGGAAACGTTCGGACACCGATGATCGACAACGAGCAGTTCCATCGCACACTGCGGCCTGACCTCGCCGAGCCGACCATGGCCGACGCGGGCGAGATCATCGGAACTTTCCACATGCTGCCGGTGCCGTACTTCGAGGCACGTGCGGTCAGCAACGCGGTGCTGTTCCTGGCATCGGATGAGGCCAAGTACATCACCGGCGCGGCACTCCCGATCGACGCGGGAGCGACCGCGAAGTTCTGAGGCTCAGCGCGCCCCGCGCACCAGCCGACCCGGGCGTGCGCCGGTGTCCACGCTGTCGCGGCGGGTGACGACGCCATTGACGACGGTGGCGCTGTATCCGCTGGCGCCCTGAACCAGTCGCTGGCCACCGGCGGGCAGGTCGTACACCATTTTCGCCGGATGCAACGTCAGCGCGTTCATGTCGATGACGTTGATGTCGGCCTTCTTGCCCTTCTGGATGACGCCGCGATCGGTCAGTCCGAACAGCTGGGCGGTGTCGTGAGATTGCTTGCGCACCACGTACTCCAGTGACAGTTTGTCGCCCCGATGCCGGTCTCGCGCCCAATGCGTCAGCAGGAACGTGGGATACGACGCGTCGCAGATCATGCCGCAATGCGCGCCACCATCGGACAGGCCCATCACCCCCGCAGGGTGGGTCATCATTTCGCGAATCGCATCGCAGTTGCCGTGGGAGTAGTTGAACATCGGCAGCATCAGCATCGACGTCGCGTCGGACTCGAGCATCAGGTCGTACAGCGTGGCGAGCGGATCCTCGCCCCTTCCGGCCGCGATCTTCTCCACTGTGCGATCGTCGGTCGGCTCGTAGTCGGGCGGGTCGCCGATGTGATAGATGCGACCGAGCGAGTGTTGCACGAGGGCGAACATGCCGTCGAACAGCTTCGTCGGGTCAGGGGCCAAGTCGTCTTCGGCCAGGATGGCGGCCTTCACCGCGGGATCAGCGAGCCGTTGAGCCATCTCGGCGCGGCTGCATTCGGCTTTGAGCCGCCGGAACGTCGGACGATGGGTGAATGCGTGGTGCCCGGGGAAGCCGAACAGCATGCCGAATGGCCGAGCGGCGACCTGCGGAAACAGTCGACTGCCCGATTCGTAAGCCTCCGCGGAGATGTCCATCAGCTCACGCCATAGGTCAGGAGCGGCGTCGACCTGGATCATGGCGAACGACACCGGCCGGTCGATCTCGGCGCTGAGCCGTTTCATCCATTCGAGTTCTTTCTTGGGCGCGACGATGTCCTCGCCCGCGGCACCTTGGGGCGCGAGCTCGAAGACTGCCTGGCCGCCCGCGGCCATCGCACGGCCGAGACCGAACAGTTCGTCTTCCGCGGCGAAGCTCCCCGGGACCGGCTCACCGTCCATCGCGCGGTGACCCAGCGTCCTCGACGTCGAAAGGCCAAGTGCGCCGGCCTCGATCGCTTCTTGCACCAGCCGGGCCATCGCGTCGATGTCCTCAGGGGTAGCGGGCTCGTTCTTGGCGCCGCGCTCGCCCATCGCGTAGGCGCGTATCGCGCCATGGGCGACCTGACTTCCGACGTCGATCGCGAGTTCGTGTTTGCCGATCGTGTCGAGGTATTCGGGGTAGCTCTCCCAGCCCCAGGTCAGCCCCTCGGTGAGCGCGGTACCCGGAATGTCCTCGACGCCCTCCATCAGCTCGATCAGCCAGTCTTCGGAGCCTGGCCGGACGGGGGCGAACCCGACCCCGCAGTTCCCCATGACGACGGTCGTCACGCCGTGCCCGCTCGAGGGCTCGAGCGAGCTATCCCAACTCACCTGGCCGTCGTAATGCGTGTGGATGTCGACGAATCCCGGAGCGACGACCTTGCCCGTCGCGTCGATCGTCTCGGTCGCGTTGCCGTCCAGTGGCGCATCACCGGGACCACGGCGGTGAATCTCGATGATCCGACCGTCCTTGATGCCGACATCGGCCTGGAATCGGTCTCCGCCCGTGCCGTCTACTACGGTGCCGCCAGTGATCTTCAGGTCGAACACGATTTACTCCCTCAACGTCCGGGCTGCCGTTATGGTGGCCAATGTAACACCGTTACAGACGGCGGCAGCCAGAATCGGAGGGGAATCGTGACGCGAACCGCGCCGGCCGGCCGCACCGTCGGCAACCCGACCCAAACACTGGGCGAGGATGCCATCGGCACGCCCCCGCAGCGCCCCACCCTCGTCCCTGCCGAGCGCTATTACTCGGCCGATTTCGCCCGCCTCGAGGTGGAGCGGATGTGGCCCAAGGTGTGGCAGCTCGCCTGCACCGTCGACCACGTCGCCGAACCGGGCGACTATTTCGAGTACCGCTGCGGCCCCAACTCCGTCCTGATCGTGCATGGCGACGACGGCGAACTGCGTGCCTTTCAGAACGTGTGCCGGCATCGAGGCAATTCGTTGTGCGCCGGATCCGGGTCGGACCTCCGTGAATTGCGGTGCGGCTATCACGGGTGGACCTGGGATCTGACCGGTGCCCTGCGGCGCGTACCCAACCGCAAGGGCTTCGGCGCACTCCGTCTGTCCGACTTTCCGCTGCTGGGAGTCCGCGTCGACACGTGGGAACGGCTCGTCTTCGTCAGCCTCGACGCCGATGCGATCCCGTTGCGTGACTACCTCGAGGCGATGCCCGACGACATCGCGTGGAACCGGCTCGGCGACTTCCGGTGCTACGCCACCATGACCATCGAGGTCGATGCGAACTGGAAAACGATCGCCGACGGATTCAGCGAGACCTACCACATCCAGACATTGCATCCGGAACTGCACAGGTGCATGGACGACGTGTATGCGCCCCAAGTCATCTGGGGTCACACCGGCAAGTCCGAACAGCTCTACGGTGTGCCGAGCCCGGCCATCAAGGAGTCGGTGACCGACGCCGAGGTGTGGGACGCCTACGTCACCACGCAGGGCGCGCTCATGGGTGTCGAGGACGGCACGCCGTTCCCCCCTGATCAGCAAGGTCAGTCGGCGGCCGACGTAATCGCGGCGCGGACAAAGACTTTCGCCGACAGTCGCGGTGTCGACCTCAGTTGGGCGAGCACCGATCAAGTGATGCGGCTGCACCAGTACAACGTGTTCCCGAACATGTCGTTGTTGACCAACGCCGATCACCTGACGGTGCTGGTCGCACGCCCCGGACCGCATCCCGATCGCGGTGAACTGGTGATGATCGTGTGGATGCGGATGCCGCCGGACGCGCCGCGTATCAAGCCGACCGATGTGCGTATGACGGCAGCCGACGCCCACCCCGGTTTGGTGCTCACACAGGACATCGAGGTGTTGGCGGGCCTGCAACGCGGCCTTCACCAACCAGGGCTCACCCACGTGGTGCTGTCCAACGAGGAACGTCGCGTGATCAACATGCACCGCAACCTCGAACGCTATTTGAACCTGCCCGAAGCAGATCGCATCACCGGAGGTGAGACGGATGACGTCGCCACGTAGCAAGGGCGGCGCCTCCGTCACGGCCGATCAGATCCTCCAAACCGCCGCCCGGCTGATCGATGTCGACGGAGTGGAGGCGTTCAGCATGCGCCGGCTGGCCGAGCAGCTCGGTGTCGCGGTCACGTCCATCTACTGGCACATCGGCGGCAGGGACAAGCTCTTCGACAGCTTGGTCGAGGGGCTGCTCACACAGATGACGCATCTGCCGAGCGACGGCGACAACCCCGTCGACCGGATTGCGTCGATCGCGCGATCGCAACGCAGGCTGCTCATCGAGAAGCAACATCTGTTGGCCATCGCCCATGAACGCGACCGGACACCACAGCTGTTCCTGCCCATTCAGCAGCGGCTGGCGTCGGAGCTTTCCGAACTGGGCATCACCGGAACCGAAGCCGCGCTGTTGGTGCGCGTTGTCGAAGTGCACGTGATTTCCTCTGCGATCATGCAGTTTTCGGCGGTGCGCGGGGCCAAGCACGACGAAGAGGATCCGTCGCTGTGGGCGGACGCGTGGCCCGACCGGGCACTCGTCGAAGCGCTGCAATCCCCCACCGATTACGACGCAGTGTTCGAGTACGGACTCAACGCGTTGTTGGCGCCGCTCCGTGGGTGACCTGTCGGCCTCCACGGTCATCGCGACCGCAGAGGAGACCACTGATCTGCGCGACTTCGGGGGCGACGAGTGGCGCGAGGCGCTCGAGGTGCTCACTGACTCGCTGAACACCGAGGCCGGCCTCACGGAGTTCGGAGAGGTGGTCGCGCACGCCGACCTCGTCGGATCCCTCGCCCGGAGGCTGCAGATCGTCGACTACCGGCGGACCCACCCCGAGGTCGCCGAGGGGCGAATCGAGCGGCCCATTTTCATCGTCGGTCAGGTGCGCACTGGAACGACGATCCTCTTCGAGCTGCTCGCGCAGGACCCCGACGCCAGGGCTCCATTGACGTGGGAAGTCGACGCCCCTTGCCCGCCACCGGAAGCGGCGACACACGACGACGATCCGCGCATCGAGGACAGCCGTCAGATCCAGGAGATGATGACGTCGATCATCCCGGACCTCAAGGCCATGCATCCGATCGGCCCCCTGCTGGCGCAGGAGTGCGTCCGCATCACCGCGATGGATCTACGAAGCTTCATCTTCCCGACGATCTACTACGTCCCGACCTATGCCCGGTGGCTGCTCGAAACGGACATGGCGTCGGCCTACCAATGGCATCGCGGGTTCCTGCAGCACCTGCAGTCGACGATCCCGGTGAACCGCTGGGTACTCAAGTCGCCCGGGCACATCTGGGCCCTGGACGCGATGATGAAGCAGTACCCGGACGCGCGGCTGATCCAGACGCACCGCGATCCCCTACGGACCATCGCATCGGTGTCCTCGTTGGCGTGCACACTGCGGACGTTCGCCGCCGAGCAGACTCCCATCGAGGAGGTCGCCCGCGAGTGGGCCGAATACGTCATCGACGGCATCGACCGCTCGATCGACGCGCGGGAGTCCGGAATCGTCCCGGCGTCGCAGGTGGTCGATGTGCAGTACCAGGCGTTCGCGGCTGACCCGATCGCCACCGTCGCCGCGGCCTATGATCAACTCGGCCTTGCCTTTACAGCCGAAGCCGAATCCAGGATGCGTAGGTTCCTCGACACCCAACCCGCGCACGAACACGGAGGACACCACTACACGTTCGCTCAAACAGGTTTGGACGAGAGGGAACTGCGCGAGCGGACTTCTCGGTACCAAGATTTCTTCGGTGTCCCCAACGAGCCTCTAGGGTGAGCGCGATGGAACCAGCACTACAGGAAATGCTCGATGAGCATGCGCTAACCAAGCTCGTCCACGCCTATTGCCGCGCCGTGGACCGAGGTGATATCGATGCGCTTCGGGACCTCTATCATCACGACGCCGTCGACGCTCACGGTGCGTTCTCGACGGGTTCGGTCGAGGGGTTTTTCGAGCAGCTGACCGCCTCGCGTCCCTATCTACGGGCGATGCAGCACCACATCACGACGGTCAACTTCGCAGTCGAGGGAAACTCAGCCGAAGGCGAGATCTACAACATCGCGGTCCACACGCTGGCGGGCAAGGGCCGCGACATCGATCTGGTGATCGGCGGGCGCTATCTGGACAAGTACGAGAAGCGTGATGGCACTTGGAAACTACTCGAGCGGACGATCGTCACGGACTGGGCGCGCGTGAGCGATCCGTCCGCGATGGACATGAGCCACCCGATCACCAAGGACACGCTCAAGGGCGCCCTCGACGAGGCGGACCCCTCCTATCAGTTCTTCTCGTTGCTGGTAGGCCCCCAATCAGGATAGGACGGCAGCTAGTGTGCACACAGATCGCAAATCGAGCCGATTTCAGGCTATTTCGCGATCTGACCGCACACTAGACGGCCACGCCCGCACCATCAGCTGCGTTTCGCTGACGCGACAGGGTCGTCGTCCTCCCACAGCAGCAGCTGACGAACCGCCGGGCGAGATCCGTACGGTTGCAGCATGGTGCTGGCCGGTCGCGGACGCACTCGCAGCGGCCACCAGAACCACCGTCCGAGAAGCACGGCGATGGACGGCGTCATGAACGACCGCACGATCAAGGTGTCGAACAACAGACCGAGGGCGATGGTTGTCCCCAGCTGCCCCAGCACAAGTAAATCGCTGTACACAAAGGACGCCATCGTGAAGGCGAACACCAGCCCGGCCGCGGTGACAACACCACCGGTACCCGCCATGGCCCGGATGATGCCGGTGTTCAATCCGGCGCCGATCTCTTCCTTGAAGCGAGATATCAACAGCAAGTTGTAGTCCGAACCCACGGCCAGCAACAGGATGACCGCAAGCGGAATGATGACCCAATACAACTGCAGGCCCAGGATGTGCTGCCACACCAATATCGACAGGCCTAGTGAGGCTCCGAGTGATAGCGCCACAGTGCCGACGATGACGATCGCGGCCACCAGGCTTCGGGTGATGAACATCATGATGAGAAGAATGAGGCACAGCGAGGAAATGATGACGATCATCAGGTCGTACTTGGCGCCTTCCTGGATGTCCTTGTATGTCGCTGCCGTGCCGCCGATATAGATGTGGGAGCCTGCCAAGGGCGTGCCCTTGACGGCCTCCTCTGCCGAGTGCCTGATCGCATCGATATGCGAAATACCCTGCGGTGTCGCTGGATCGGTGGCGTGGGTGATGATCATCCGTGCGGCTTTTCCGTCAGGCGAGAGGAAAAGTTTCAGACCGCGCTGGAACTCGGCATTCTGGAATACCTCCGGCGGAACGTAAAACGAGTCGTCGGTTTTCGATGCGTCGAACGCTGCTCCCATAGCCGTCGAATTCTCGAGGGCCGCCGCATTCTGGTCGTAGATTCCCGACAGCGTGGCGTAGTTGGTCATGACCAGATCACGATTGATCTGCTGACTGGCCAGCTGGGGCGGGATCAGCTCAAGCAACTTTGGCTGAATCGAATCCAGCTTGTCCAGGCTCGCGGTGACATTGGCCAGCTGGTCGGTGAGCGCGTTGATGCCGTCGAGCGCATCGAAGAGCGATCGCAACGCAGCGCACATCGGGATGTCGAAACAGTGCGGCTCCCAATAGAAGTAGTTGCGCAGGGGCCGGAACTGGTCATCGAAGTTGGCGATCTTGTCCCGCAGGTCCTTCGCCACCTCGACGGTTTCGTGGAACGCCGCGACCTGTTCGTGCGTCGCATCGTTGGCCTGCTGCTGCAGCGTGGCCTGCTGTCGCAGGATGCCGATGGTCTTGTCGATTTCGTCCACCTGCTTGAGCAGGTCGTTGGCCCGGGCCTGCTGATAGCCGAGGTTCTGGATCTGGCCGGCGCTCTGCGCGCTGATCTGGAATGGAATCGACGTGTGGTCCAGCGGAGTGCCCAGCGGGCGCGTAATCGATTGCACCTGAGCGATACCCGTCGTGTGGAACACGGCCTTGGCCACGCGCTCCAAAAGAATCATGTCGGTGGGATTGCGCAGGTCATGATCGGCCTCGATCATCAAGAGTTCGGGGTTGAGCCTGGCCTTTGAGAAATGGCGCTCAGCAGCGGCATACCCGATATTGGAGGGTGCGCGGTCGGGCAGGTAGACGCCGGTGTCGTAGCTGGTCTTGTAACCGGGCAGCGCCAGCAGGCCCACGGCGGCCACCGCCATCGTCGCGACCAAGATCGGTCCGGGCCATCGAACGATCGCTGTGCCGATCCGACGCCATCCTCTGGTACGCGCTTTCCGTTTCGGGTCCAGCAGTCCGAAGCGGGCGCCGATGACCATTACCGCGGGCGCCAGCGTGAGCGCCGCCGCCAAGGCCACGAAGACGCCGATCGCGGCGGGTACGCCGAGACTCTCGAAATACGGCAGTCGGGTGAAGCTCAGGCATAGGACTGCGCCTGCGACGGTCAGACCCGACCCCAAAATCACATGGGCCGTGCCCCGATACATGTTGTAGTACGAAGTTTCCCGGTCAATTCCGTTGCTGCGATCTTCGTGGTAGCGGCCCAACAGGAAGATCGCGTAATCCGTGCCAGCCGCGATGACCAGCAGGGTGAGGAGATTGGTCGAGTATGTCGAGAGTCCGATGACTCCGGAGTTGCCGAGGAAGGCCACGATGCCACGGGCTGCAGACATTTCGATAAGGACGGTGATCAGCACCAACAGCATGGTGACGATCGAGCGATAGACCAACAGCAGCATCACCGCGATCACCACCACCGTCAGCACGGTGACCTTCGTGGTGCCTTCGTTGCCCACTTCGAACTGATCGGTGACTTGAGGCGCCGGGCCCGCGACATAGGCCTTGATGCCGGGCGGCGCGGGCGTGTTGTTCACGATGTCGCGGATCGCGTCAACGGACTCGATGGACTCAGGTTCGCCCAGGTTGCCGGTGAGGAACACCTGAACATAAGCAGCCTTGCCGTCGGAGCTCTGAGATCCCGCCGCCGTCAACGGGTCTCCCCAGAAGTCCTGGACGTGCTGGACGTGCTTGTGATCCTGCTCGAAACGGTCGATCAGGGTGTCGTAGTACCGATGTGCGTCAGCTCCGAGCGGCTGATCGCCCTCCAGCACGACCATGGCCGCACCGTCGGAATCGAATTCTTGAAAAACGGCGCCAATCTTCTTGAACGCCTGTTGCGATGGTGAATCGGGTGAGCTCATTGCCACGTTGTGCGCTTCGCCGACGACCTCCAGCTGAGGGATGAGGGCATTGGTGAGCCCGGCGACAACCAGCCAGAACAGCACGATCGGAACCGAAAGCACGCGAATCGCCTTCGCGATGCGGTCCGTCAGCGGCGTGCGCGATTCTTGATGGGTGGTCATCCCGACTTATCCAGGCAGAAGGTGTAGGCGTTCATCGTGTTGACCTGCCTCTCGTCCTTGACCACGTCGTCGATGACGATGCGGCAGCCGAGGGAATCGCTGTTGCCCTGCGCCATGACGTTGACAAGCACTGCCGTCTGCGTCGTCGTGATGTCGTACCTCCACGGCAGGGTCACGTTTTCGGCGCGCTGGGGCTGGGCGTCGACGTCCAGATAGTTGATCGTCGCGACGGTGCCCGGCGGCCCGAAAACCTCGAGGACGACGTGCTTGGGATTGAACGGGATGATTTCATCTGAAAGGGCTTCGGCCGTCCCGGTGTCGTGGTCTGAGCCGAAGATGCCATGAAGACGGAATACGGCGTAGCCGGCCACAGCCACCACCACGATGGCGACGATGAACATCCAGCCGCGACCAAGAAGGCGACTCATCGAAAACCCCTGCACCCGCCAGCCTTTCGATCCCGCGACACGAGGCGTCGACTGACCCTATCCCAGTCCAGCGACATATCAACCTCGTTGACAGTACGGTACGGTACCGGACATCACAAGCCGTACAGGTGCGCCGACTCCGTGGTTCACGGCGGGTCTTACCGGTTCAGGCGCGTGAGACTCGGAATCATCACCTCATCGACGAGGGATTGCACCGTACGGCGACTCGGCGGCCGCAACGAAAATATGGATCGGAAGATGAGGTAGCCGGGCAACACGTCCCAGAGGTCCTCGGTGATGGCGGCCCGATCGATTTCGCCGCGATCGGCGGCCTGCCCCAATATCTTCTTGAACAGGGCCTTACGTTGGTCGAGGAACTGGTGCTGCAGGACGTCGTTGAGCGCGGTATTACGCGATACCTCGACCAGCACCGCGCGCATCGTGCTGGCATGCGTCCGGGCCTGATCGCAGATCACCTCGCCAAACTGCACCAGGTCGCCGCGCAAGCTGCCGGTCTCGGGTGCGACGGCGACCTGCCGTACGCCCTCGATGAACGCAGCCAGCACCAACTCCGCCTTGGTGGGCCACCTCCGGTAAACGGTCGCCTTGCTGGCGCGCGCAGTGGCGGCGACGGCGTCCACGGTCAACCCGTCATAACCCTCTTCTTGCAGGAGCTGCAACGTCACGGCAAGGAGTTCGGCCTCCCGAGGTGACCACGGCGAGGACTCTGCAACGTGAGCAGCACTCCGGGTCATGGCCCCACCATAGATCGGTCGGACTCTGTCGACTATTGGTGCACTGTCCAACGCCAGGCATTCGGACCGCCTCGGTATGACGCGTTCCGGCCGCCACGGAGGTTGCGCCATGCAGAATTCTTGCCACGATGACATTGGTCAAATGGTTACCCGGCGTCGCGCAATTTCGGGGATATCAGCGGGGCTGGCTGCGCGGGGACGTCCTGGCGGGCCTGACTGTGGCGGCCTATTTGGTCCCTCAGGTGATGGCCTACGCGACTGTCGCCGGTCTTCCACCGGTGGCCGGTCTGTGGGCGGCGCTCGCGCCTCTTGCCCTCTATGCGCTTCTGGGCTCGTCGCGGCAACTCTCGGTCGGACCTGAATCCACGACCGCATTGATGACTGCCGTCGTTCTCGCTCCCATCGTCATCGGCGATCCAGCGCGCTACGCGGCTCTCGCCGCAGTCCTGGCGTTGCTGGTCGGCGCGATCTGTCTCTTGGGCGGCATCGCACGGCTGGGCTTTCTCGCCAACCTGCTGTCACGCCCCGTACTCATCGGATACATGACGGGTATCGCCATCGTCATGATTGCCAGCCAACTGGGCAAGATCACGGGCGTCGCAGTGCAGGGAGACGAGTTCACGGACCAGATGGCGTCTTTCGCGGCCGGAATCGGACAGGTGCACTGGCCGACGCTGGCGCTGGCCGCTTTGGTGCTGCTGCTCCTGCTGTCTCTGGCGCACTGGCTGCCACGCGCGCCAGGACCGGTGATCGCTGTCCTCGTGGCCACGGCATCTGTCGGCGCCATGTCATTGGATACGCGCGGGATCGCCGTCGTTGGCGATGTTCCATCTGGCCTGCCGACGCCGGGGCTACCACCAGTCTCGTTGAGCGACTTGGCAACACTGGTCGTTCCGGCAGTCGGCATCGCGATCGTCGCGTTCTCCGACAACGTGTTGTCCGCGCGCGCGTTCGCCACCCGTAGAAGCGAACTGATCGACGCGAACGCGGAACTGCGCGCCGTCGGGATGTGCAACCTCGCCGCCGGGGTGACACACGGTTTTCCGGTCAGCTCGAGCGGCAGCCGCACCGCCGTCGGCGACATCGTCGGCAGCCGCACGCAGCTCTATTCACTGACCACGCTCGGATGTGTCATCGTCGTGCTCGTCTTCGCAGGCGGGGTGCTCGCGATGTTTCCGACCGCGGCGCTTGGGGCGTTGGTGGTATTTGCCGCACTGCACTTGATCGACATCGCGGAGTTTCGTCGCCTGGCGCGATTTCGCCGCAGCGAACTGGTCCTCGCATTGGCCACTACGGCCGCCGTGTTGGCCTTCGGCGTGCTCTACGGCGTTGTCGTCGCCGTTGTTCTGTCGATTCTGGAATTGCTGCGACGACTGGCACACGCACATGACAGCGTCCTCGGCTTCGTCCCGGGCATCGCCGGGATGCACGATATCGATGATTACCCAGGCGCTACCCGCGTGCCCGGCCTGGTGGTGTACCGATACGACGCACCGCTGTGCTTCGCCAACGCGGAGGATTTCCGGACACGCGCACTGGCTGCCGTTTTCGACAATCCAGAACCCGTCGAATGGTTTGTGCTCAACGCCGAATCCAATGTGGAGGTCGACCTGACGGCGCTCGACGCCCTGGAGCAGCTGCGCGTCGAATTAGCACGCCGTGGAATCGTTTTCGCAATGGCTCGGGTCAAGCAGGACTTACGCGAGTCGTTGGACGCTGCGGGAATTCTGGACGAAATCGGCGAAGATCGCATCTTCATGACGTTGCCCACCGCTGTGGATGAGTTCAAGCGCCGCAACAGGTCCTGAGCCGTCTACGACTGGTGCACGGGACACTCGCTTTCACGGTAAGGGCGCGCACCATCTCAATTTGGTGCCCCCTGTCGGCACCGACTCGATGGTGAACGACCCGCCGGCCTCGTCGGCGCGCTTACGCAGATTCGTCAACCCGCTGCCGGTGATCTCGCCCTCGATTCCGCGCCCGTTATCGACGACCTCGATGGTCAAGTCGTCCTCGACGACGACGCTGACCGCAAGCGAGACCGCTTGCGCGTGGCGCACGGCGTTGCTCACCGCTTCTCGCACAACAGCCTCGGCGTGGTCGGCCAGCGTCGCATCGACGACCGAAAGCGGTCCCACGTATTGCACGCTGGTGCGCAGATTCGCATTGGCGAACTGAGCGACGGCCTCGTCGAGGCGCTGGCGTAGCCGAGTCACACCGGACGACGATCCATGGAGATCGAAGATCGCCGTCCTGATTTCCTGAATCACCTGTTGGAGGTCGTCGACGCACTCCGTCAGGCGTTGCTGCACTTCTGGTGCCCGTGCCCTTGGAATCGTCCCCTGAAGGGCGAGGCCGACGGCGAACAGGCGCTGGATGACATGGTCGTGCAGGTCTCGGGCGATACGGTCGCGGTCGGTGAGGATGCTGAACTCGCGCATCCGCCGCTGGGTACTCGCCAGCTGCCACGCCAACCCAGCCTGGTCGGCGAAGGCGGTCATCATGTCGAACTGCTCGGAACTGAACGGCGACGCCCCCACCGATCGCAGCGCGACCAGAACCCCGGCGACTTCGTCGCTGGCGCGTAGCGGCAACACCAGCGCGGGACCGGTTGCCGTTTCCTGCAGTTCGATATGGCCGAACCGGCCGGGTGTGCGCTGGACGAAAGCCTCTCCGATCGGCGTTCCCTCGACCGGGATGCTCTGCAGCGACGCAGCCGGACCGTCACCGGCGGTCGCCGCGACCATGAGTTCGGTGGTCTCTCCGATCGGTAAGTCCGCGTCGGCCGGCACGGCCACCAGCGTCAGCTCGGCACCGCTGAGATGCCGAGACTCGTCGGCTACGAGCCGGAACACCGTGGCGGGATCGGTCCCCGCGAGCAGTTCGGTTCCGATATCGCGGGTCGCCTCGATCCAGGACTGCCGGGTCCTGGACTGCTCGTACAGCCGGGCGTTGTCGATCGCGATACCTGCGGCCGCCGCCAGTGCCTGGACGAGGACCTCGTCGTCCTCGCTGAATGGCTGCCCTCCCGCCTTCTCGGTCAGATACAGATTGCCGAAAACTTCGTCGCGAATCCGCACAGGTACGCCGAGGAAGGTCTGCATCGGAGGGTGGTTCGGCGGGAATCCGACGGACGACACGTGGTGGGAGATGTTGTCCAGGCGAATCGGCTTCGGGTCGTCGATGAGCACACCGAGGACGCCCCGCCCCTCGGGAAGATGCCCGATCCGCTCGCGCATCTCCTCGTCGATGCCCTCGTAGATGAACTCGACCAGTTCGTGATCGTGGCCGCGCACACCGAGCGCTCCGTACCCGGCGTCGACCAGTTCGATGGCCGTGTGCACGATCGTCTTCAGGGTCTGATCGAGCTCGAGACCAGAGGTAACCACCAGCATGGCCTCGACCAGACCGTCGAGGCGGTCGCGGCCCTCGACGATCTGCTCGACGCGATCCTGTACCTCCTTGAGCAGTTCCCGCAGACGAAGCCCTGAGAGGGTGTCACGCAGTTGCGGTGCGCCTGGACCAGCTTTTGATCTCGACCCGTCGGTCACAAGATCATGGTCCCACCGAACTTGCCGAATTAGCGACGATTCTGGACCCAATTGTCGAGGCGGACGGTTCCTGTCAGGCCGACGGTCAGCTGAGGGTCGCGATTCCGCCTCGGTCGCATCGGTTTTGCGTCATATGGCCCTCGGCCTCGCCTCGGCGTTCGCGCTCCGCACGATCCCGGAGGCCGCGCATCATCTTCTGCTCCATGATGAAATGCACGACATCGAAGGCCGGATGTCCGACGGCTCCCCCACTGCCCCGAACCAGCAGACGGGTCCATGTATTTTGTGGCCGAAGACAGAACGACCACGCGCCCGAGGCCTTTTCGCCACGTTGCACGCGTTCGAAGTCGGCCGGTGACACCAGCACCAGGTGTGACTCCGACTCAACGGCGGCAACGACTTGGCGGGCGGCATCGCCGTATCGGCGGGCGAGCCAAACGGTGTCGCCGACGTGCAGGTCCTGCCACTCGGGGTGGATGGTGTTCGCGTTGCGAATGTGTGCGCCGACCATCTGTTCGAGCAGCGAGTAGCTGTAGAAGCCGCCGCGGTTCTCGCCAATCTGCGCAAGCCATGGCCATACGAAGCGAACCGGGGCATCGATGGTCAGTGCGCGGGTCGTCCGCGCCGCTCCGGTGACCACGAATTCGTCTCCCGGCAGTGTGGTCGTGATTTCACCGTCGTCGGCACCCCAGGTGTACATCCAAAGCCGCAGTTCGCGTCGGTACATCGCGATGACGCCGACCGCGGCCAACAGTCCGGCAAAACATGGTCGTTGCTTGCCCATGCGCCACACGCTAAAAACTGCACCACTGCGTGCTTAGGGCCGAAGGTCCTGAGCATCGATGCCGAAAGCGCGCTCTGCTGGTCAGCTGTTGTGTCGGTGGTCTTCCGCGTAGGCCTTGATGACGGCGTCGGTGTCCCCGCCGAGTTGCAGAAATTCCTCGTCGAGAAGCCCGGCAAGGCTGGCAACCGCGGCGGAGATGAGGCTCCCCACCAGCCTTGTCTGCGGCTGTTCGCTGGCGGCAGCCTCGGTAGCGAGTTGGGTGGCGTATTCGAGTGAGACCGCCAGCGAAGCGTCCGCTTCCAGGTCGCGGAAGTAATACGTCGCACCGTATTGCGTGAAGTCGTTTCGCGCCTCGACGACCGCGCCGGCGATTCCGGCGAGAACGTCGGTAGGAATGTCGTCGACGCTCACGTCGGGGTTTGCTCGGCGTGCATCCCGCAGGGTCGAGAGTTGAAGCGCCAGAACGCGTCTGCGGTGAAGAGCAGGATAAATCTGGAGAACCCAGGACACGGCGGCCGTGAGCAACATGAATCCGAACAGTGCTTCGAGTGGGACGATCAGGCGAAGAAATGGAGACGTGGGCACAATGTCGCCGAACCCGAGGGTGCCGATCGTCACCAGCGATAGATAGAGCGAATCGAAGACTTCGTTGCGGGCAGCGGGATTCAGCTCGGAACTATAGGCGAAGCTCGCTGGCATTTGGGCGAAGTACAGCATCGCCCATCCGAGGATCGCGATCGCTCCCCAGGTCAAGACGACCAATGCGATCCCCAGAGGCCCGGTCAATGATGCGATCCGACGATCGGACGGGAACAGCCGCAGCAGCCACCACACGAACTTCATGACTTGCGGGGCAATGCTGCCGTGGCCGATCGGATGGAACAGTGTGTGGAACACGTCGCGAACCACCACTGCCACGAGTAGCGCCCCGACTATCGCGATTACCCAGTCCGTCACGCGTCTCCTCGCTGGCAGCCCGGCAGGCCTCTAAAGCTCAGCTCATGAAATCGAAACACCAGCTTATGACTTAGGGTCGAAGGTCCTCGGCCTCGATGCCCAAAACGCCCTACTCTCTCGTCGCCTGGCGCCACATGATCGATTGATGGAACACACGGACTGGCTGGTCATGGAGCCTTCAGCGGGGGCTCCCGACGCGCCGTTCCGGGCACGGTTGGCCGGTGCGGGCCGGCACCTGCCGACGACGCACCTGGGCACCGATGAGCTGATGGCCACGACACGGCATCGCACACACATCGACCTGGAACGGCTGACCGGAATCAGAGAACGTCGCGTTTCGGTGGGGGATGAGGACTCCTACAGCCTCGCTACCGCGGCGGCGTTGGACTGCCTCGACAAGGCGCAGGTCGACGCCTCATCAATCGACGTGGTGATCAGCTGCAGCATCACGAAGTTCCAGGATGGCCTGACGCAGTGGCTCGAGCCGACAATGAGCGCGGGCGTCGCACACGCGATCGGGGCACCCGATGCGATGACTTTCGATCTGTCGAACGCATGCGCTGGAATGCTGACCGGAGTCACGGTAGCCAACAACTGGATTCGACAGGGCTCGATCCAACGCGCGTTGGTGGTCAGCGGAGAGTACATCTCGCAGCTGGGGCAGAATGCGGCGCGACATATTCGCACCATCATGAGCAAAGAGCTGGCCTCCCTGACACTCGGTGACGCGGGCGCCGCGCTGCTACTCGAGAGGGCCGCCCCTGGATCCGCGGGTATCGAGCTTGCGGGCTTCACCACCGTGGCCCAATACAGCCGACTCTGCCTGGCATACCCCAAGGGCAGTGAACCTGCTGCGCGAATGTTCACAGACGCACGCGGAATCCACCAGGCCGCGATGTCCAACACTCCAGTCCTATTACACGAAGTGCTTGATGCGGTGGGCATCTCGATACACGACATCGATCACGTAATCACCCACCAGACGTCCGCACGCGCTATCCGCAAGGGTATGGCGCGGGTTTCTGCGGAATTCGGCGACAGCCCTCGACACGATGCGGTGATCACTGTCGACCGGTATGGCAATACCGCATCGACCACCCACACGGTCGCCCTAGTCGAAGAACTGCAGGCGGGAAACATCCGGCCCGGTGAAACGGTCGCATTGATCGCGCTGGCGTCCGGTCTGGAGATCGGAATTGTCCTCTTGACGCTGGACGAGAAAATGGTGGATCGCTATGGGCACTGTGATTGACGCCGTCGGCTGCACCCATGGACGCTGGCGCACACGTCACAGCGCCCTTCATCTTGCGGTCGAGTCGGCCGAGGATTGTCTGCGTCATGCCGGACGTACTGCGCGGGAGATCGACCTGTTGATCAATGCCGGGATCTATCGTGACCGCAATTTGGCCGAGCCGGCGCTGGCCGCACTGATCCAGCAGGATGTCGGCGCCAACCCCGAAGAACCACATGAAAACGGCCACGGCACATTTTCGTTCGACGTCGCAAACGGATCTTGCGGTCTCCTCACGGCCTTACAAATCGCGGACGGCTTCCTGAAGTCACACGTGATCAGATGCGCGTTGGTGGTGGCAAGCGATGCGGATCCCGGGCACGGAATGAGCGAACAGTTTCCGTTCGCGGCGGCCGGCGCATCACTATTGTGCACGTGGTCGGACGACGACCGCGGGTTCGGACCAACCTACTGGCAGAATCTCCTCGACCAAGGAGAATCCCTGTCCGCCACAGTCGGGCTAGTTGATCACCGAAATGTTCTTCGCTTTCACGAATCACCCTCACTTGAGCAGAAATTCGCTGACGCTGCATCACGAGCCGTTGACCGGTGCCTTCGCGATGCGTCGCTGACCATCGACGACGTCGACGCAATTGTGGCAACTCCGCCCAGGCCGCAGTATCGCGCCGCGCTCGCGGTCCGACTGGGTGTTTCACCGGAAAGAATCACGATGGCTCACGACGAAAGAATGCACACAGCCGCATTGGCGTCTGCATTCAGCCAGGCGGCGACCGCCGTTGGGGCGACTGGTTCGATTCTCATCGTCGCCGCCGGTGCCGGAGTGACCGTCGGCGCGACGCTGTACCGGTTGTGAATATGGTGAGACCAAAGTCCCTCAACGCGAGGCGGTTTGAATCAAACCCGTCATTGTCGGGCATCTAGATCGTAGGAGTAGTGTCGATGACACAAGCAAAGCCGAGTTTCGCGGTGATACAAGACGCCGTCCGGTTGGCCTGCCGCGCTCCATCGCTGCACAACAGTCAGCCATGGCGGTGGGTTGCCGAAACTTCGACACTCCATCTTTTCGCCGACTTCACACGGGTGATGAACGCCGCTGACCCCGAAGGTCGCGAGATCTACCTCAGCTGTGGCGCCGCACTCGATCATCTGACCGTCGCGATGGCCGCCTTCGGATGGGAAGCTGCCGTGCAGCGCTTCCCCGATCCTGATGATCCTCTTCACGTGGCGGCGATCACCTTCGATTCGGCGCCGCCCGGAATGGCCGCAGACAGTCGAGCCGATGCGCTGGCCATCGGCCGGCGCTTCACGGATCGGCGACCCTACGAGGCTCCTGCTGATTGGGCGAGATTCGAAGTGCTGCTTCGCCAGACCGTCCTCCGCCACCACGTGATGTTCGACACCGTGCTCGACAATGCGCGACCGACCTTAGCGACGGTTTCTCGACTCACGGCGGCGCTCCGGGCAAACGACCCCTCCTATGAAGCAGAACTCAATTGGTGGACCTCACCTTTCGCATCGGGAGATGGGGTGCCGCAATCGGCGCTGCTGTCAGCTGAGGCAGCCGGACTCATCGATGCCGGCCGTCATTTTCCCACCCCTTACGCCTCCCCCCGCACCGAGCACGCCGAAGTCGACCGGTCCAAAATCGTGGTTTTGTCCACTCATCACGAAGATGCCCGGTTGGACGTGTTGCGGTGTGGAGAGGCACTATCGGCGGTTTTGCTCCGGTGCACGGCGAGTGGGCTGGCGACGTGCACCCTCACCCATATGACCGAACTAGCTCAAAGCCGCGAGATCGTCCGTGAATTAACTGGTCAACGGGGTACGCCCCAGCTGCTGATCAGGATCGGATACTCCCGGCCTGCCGATGCGGCATTGGCCGCTACACCGCGCAGGCCGCTGGCCGATGTGCTTGAACGACGTGAATGAACCCGGAGGTACCGAGCACGGGTTCGCACATGGGCGAAAGTTCCCATAGAGGAGTATGTCTCGCGAAGTAGCGCGCACGCGACCGAAGTCACTACAACCCGGTGGGATATGTCTCCGGCGTTTCGCCCGCCGTCCACAGACTTGTGACCTCAAGCGGCTCAAGTGCTCTCGTTCTGTCGATGTGGATGATCGCGTCGAACTGCTCGCCTGGGCGGACATGGTAGTAATGGCTCTGTCGTTCAGTCGCCGGGAGATAGATGACGCCGATAGCCCGTCCCAGCCGGACGACGTCCAGAGGATCGGCCGCGGCGCGGCTGATAGACGACGAAACCAAGAATTCGGAACGCTCCGTCTCATGGAACAGTTCCTCGACGCTGCCGTTGAGGGCAGGCCGGACATACTTGCGTTCGGCGATGCCACCCCACTCACTGGCGGCAGTGACCGTGCCCGAATACGTTGTGAACCCGATCAACCGGGAACCCTGTCCATACCGCTCACGCACGAGCTGGCCGAGTGTGAGCTGCCCGTCGCTGCCCGCTTCGGTGGCTCTGGCATCGCCGACATGCGAATTGTGGGCCCACACGACGATTCGGGTGGACTGCTGGTCGTGACGGCGGTCCAGGTGGGCCACCAGAGCGTTCAGAGTATGGGCCATATGCCGATCCCGAAGATTCCAGGACGTGACTCTGCCGCTGAACATGGCTCGGTAGTAGACCTCTGCGTCCCTCACAGTCTGCGCGTTCTGCTGGGCGTAGAACGCCTCATCCTCGGCTAGCAGTCCGTCACGCTGCGCGTATTCCAACGCGGCGCGCTTCATCTCAACCAATTGCTCGACCGCTTCGCGCTCACACGACAGACCGGCGCCGAACGCCGCCGCGAATCCGTACGCCTGACCGTCATCCGCCGATGCGTGGTCGAAGCAGGCGTATCTGGCCCTCGCACGCGCCGCTGCCTGCGGGTCGACAGTGTCGAGATAGGCGATCACTTCTTGCATTGACCGATGCAGGCTGTAGAGGTCAAGGCCGTAGAAACCCGCCTGGTGTCCGCCGACCGTCCGATTGCGCTCGTTATGGTCGTACAGCCAGTCGACAAAATCACGCACCACCACGTTGCGCCACATCCACGCGGGAAACCTCTCGAAGCCTCGCAATGCCTCGTCTGCGGACTGATCTGTGCCTAAACCGTGTACGTATCGGTTGACCCGATATGCGTCGGGCCAGTCGGCTTCGGCGGCAACGCCGCTGAAGCCTTTTTCTTCGATCAGCCATCTGGTGATCTCGGCACGCGCCCGGTAGAACTCGTCTGTGCCGTGCGAGCTTTCGCCGATCAGTACGATCCGGGCGTCTCCGATGACTTCGTCGAGCACTTCAAACGGCGGAACGCCGCCGGGCGCGTCAATCGCAACGCGACCGATCACTTCCGCGGCGGTCTCCTCGATGCGTATACCAACGGTAGCGAAACCGATTGTCGGAGTGGCGAGTAAGTCACGCACCTCTTGGTCGCTCACCTGCCGGAAATCCCAGAACGACTCTCCGACCGCAAGAAATGGCGTCGGCATCGTTGCACAGACGACGTCGTCGACGATCGCTGAAAACTCGCGGCAAGTCGATTCAGGGGCAGCCGGAACCGCGATCACGATTTCGGCAGGTTCCATCTCCCGCAGGGCCTGCACTGCAGCGAACATGCTGGCGCCGGTCGCAAGACCATCGTCGACGAGGATCACGGTCTTGTTCGTGAGATCCAACGGCGGCCGACCGCCGCGGTAGGCGGTCTCACGCCGGATGAGCTCTCGGCCCTCGCGTTCGGCGACATCCCGCAGCTGTTGCGGCGTGACTCGTAGCGCCCGCAGTACGTCGTCATTGACGACGACGCGCCCGCCGCTGGCCAAGGCGCCGACGGCGAACTCCTCATGACCCGGCGCACCGAGCTTCCGCACCACGAAGGCGTCAAGGGGCGCAGCCAAGGCCGCCGCGACTTCCCATGCGACGGGAATGCCGCCGCGAGGCAAGCCGAGCACAATGACACCTTCGCGTCCACGGTATGCGCCGAGCATGCCGGCCAGCACACGACCAGCTTCGCGACGATCGCGAAAGACGCGTCTGGGTTTGCTATTCAAAACCTCTGAGGCACGCGTCATTTCGGCCCTCCGTCGTCAATAATTGTCAGTACAGCAAATTCGCCGGTTGATGGGTAACGGACTCGATGTCGTGTGCAGCCACCGCCATCAACCGCCTCCCCAGATCCGACAAGGCACGTCCGACGGCGAGTTCGTCACCGATCTCGGCGATATCCCGGTCATCGGGATTGAGCCTCGCGGTACCGATACCGACTTCTTCTTTTTCGCGCCAGCGCAGCCGCGCCTTGGCTCTGGTGAGTCCCATGTGCTCGTCGATCGACACGTCGACAGTCCAGTTCTTCTCCACGACATCCGATCGTTCGCCAGTCATCGCAGTCATCTCCTTCACAACGTCACTCCCAACATGCATCCGACCACCCGACGACGGGTCCCGGTAGGGCCTGAAGACCCCGCCCAGCGGGCCGTTCGGAGGCCACACGCACATCCATCGGTCGACGGAGTGACCCTGCGTGTCTCGACGGCCGGCGTCGTCGTCGCCGACGTGCGAAGAAGTGCTGCGGCGAAACGTCGATCGGATCAGGGACTAGCGACCCTAGCCGGGTTGTACCCGGCCAGCGCACCCTTAGGTCATGATCAAAAACGGACTGCGGCTCGCCGGAACACTGGCGTTCCTGTACGCAGCGCGGCGGTACTACCGCAACTGGGGCACCACGAAGGAAGAGTGCCAGATGTTCCTCGACGGCGATGACCTCATCGCCGGACCCGGTGTGCGGAGCACCGAAGCGGTGTGGATTGACGGTCCGCCCGATGCGATCTGGCCGTGGCTGGTTCAGATGGGCCAAGATCGCGGCGGGCTCTACACCTTCGAGAAGTTGGAGAACTTCGCCGGGTTGCGGTACGTCAACGCAGACCGCATTCATCCCGAATGGCAACACCTCGCGCCGGGTGACACGATCAGGCTTGTTCCCAAGGGCTGGATGGGGTTACGCGAAGGGTTCGTGCTCGAGGTGGTGGAGGTCGCCGATCAGCAATCCATCGTGTTGCGAGCTTCTGCGGGCCGAGGAACTGACCGCGAATGGAACGTGGTGTGGTCGTTCCATGTCATTCCGCATTGGGATGATCGCTGCCGGCTTCTCATTCGCATCCGATCACCGTTGCGTCGTCCCGGCCAGGCGTTGGTCACCGAGCTCGCTGGGCCGGTAACGGCTTTTGTGACGCGGGGGATCTTGCTCGGCATCAAACGCAGGGTGCAACAACAGGTCCAGGCTGAAACCGCGGCTGCCAAAGCGAGCGACGACCTACACCGGATCGTCTAGGTGGGCGTGGGCGCGGCGACTCAAGCGATGGTGAACTCGCGGTCCGGCTCAGAGCCGAAGGTGAAGCGCCGGCCGCTGATGCTCAGCGGGCGGATGCGCACGTAGTGCTGCTTGACCGTGGCGGTCCACGGGAGCAGCTGTGCCCGTTCGGCCTCGTCGATCTCGGCATCGGTACGCATTGACCGTGCTATCCCCTTGACGATGACGCTCCAGCCCTCGACGGCGTTGTGGTCGTCGACTTCGAACAGCACGTTGTTGTTGATGGCCGAGCTGACCAATTTGGTGCCCTCAGCTGTGCGAAACAACACCGTCTTGTGCTGGACGGCGAAGTTGACGGGAAAGATGTCCGGCTGACCGTCGACGCTCGTGACAAGCCGTCCCAGGGAGACACTAGACATGAGGCTCCAGCATTCCGTCTCCGACAGGATGGAGATCGGTTGAGTCGGTGTGGTCATGGCCGCAACGTTACCGAACGTCTGTGCCCGAGAATGCGGCCAAAAGTCCCACAAATTCAGGACTCAAAGGACGTGGACATCTGGCAGCGCCGGAATGACACCCTTACAGCCCGCCTAACCACGACTTCGTATCGAACGCTCCTCGAGCGGATGGCAGTTGCGGCAGCTCGCAGGTCACGAGTCACCCGATGATGGGCAGCCGACGCTTGCGCGCCAATGCGACCAGGGCGTGCTGCATCACCGCGCGCACGTGGGCGTCGACCCTGTGCACATCGGGTTGGTCCCCGAACTCCGCGGCGACGTCGATCGCCGGCAACACTTGCGTGACGATCTTTGTCGGCAGCGGCATGTTGATCGGCAACACCACGCTGACGCCGAACGGGAATCCGATGGTTATCGGAAGGATGTTGGTCCGAAAGAGATTGCGCTCGAACGTCGTCAGCCGCAGCGCACGTGCCAACCACCGTCCTCTGGTCAGGTAGAACTGGTTCTCCTGGCCGCCGATCGATACCGCGGGAACGATGGGGACGCCGGCCTCGATCGCCGTCGTCACGTACCCGGTACGCCCGCCGAAATCGATGACGTTCTCCCGCCGGGTGGGCCGGTAGACGTCGTAGTCCCCACCAGGGAAGACGAGCACCAGGCCACCGGTCGCCAGCGCCTCGGCGGCGTGCTCGGGGGTGGCTCGGATGACACCGGTGCGCTCGAGAAACCCGGCCACCGGTCCGCGAAACATGTTGTCGTGGGCCAGCGCGTAGAGCGGCCGCTCGTATCCGAAGGTCTTGTAGTAGTCGACGGCCAGTACCGACAGGTCGACTGTGATGAGCCCACCCGAGTGATTCGCCACCATCAGCGCCGGCCCACGCGGAATGTTTTCCAATCCGAGTACCTGAGAACGGAAGTAGCTCTTCACGATCGGGCGGTGCAGGTCAACGACGCGTCGGGTGAGACCCCGGTCCCACTTCGCCACTACCGAAGGTTCGTCGGCCATTCGTCCCACTCCGTCAGTCGGCGCCGGAGCGGGCGCGGCGCGTTGAGCCGATCGAGCGGCTTACGCGTCGACGTCGCTGACAGCCCGTTTCGTTCGTCATCCCGGTACATCGTGACGTCGGTTCACGCGCGCCGACGCCCCTGGCTGCTGTACCGCGTCAGACGGCTCGCCCGGCGCCGACCGCCCTGGAACAACGCGCAATGCCAGCGCACCGAGTGCGAGCACCGACACCGCAGGAGTGAGGAACAGCAGTATCGCCCAGGCGAGCCCGACGCCCACCCCGCTCAGCGCCTTCACCAACGTGAAGACCGCGACGAGCCAGCTGACGCCGCCTGCGACGACCGCGACCACGGCCGCGACGGCCACCGCGGTTCCAAGCCCATAGTGCCGGAATCCCGTAGCGGCCAACAACGTCGCCGTGGGAGCGAGAATCACCAGGGCACCCAACCACGGCACGTCCGTGCCGAGGCGCAACCCCGGCACGAGCACGAGCATCGCGAGGCCGGCGGCGCCGACGATGCCGGCGACCGCGATGCCTCGACCGTTCCTCCTAGACATGGCCCAAGCCAAGCGCCAACACCTCGTCGAAACCGGCGACGAGGCTATCCATGAATACGTCGTGGTCGGGAATCGCGCCGGTGTCCACGTCGATGCCGAGAGTGCACACGTCCACGTATGTCAACAACGTGACATTGACCGCCGAGCCGATCGTCGGGCCGAATGCGTACTGCGTCAACACCTTGGCGCCACCAAGGAACACGGGCACCGGTATCCCCGGCACGTCGCTGCACAGGAAGTCGACATTGCGCAGGATCGAGCCGATGTACCAGCGCGGCATCATGTTCAGAGCGCCGGCGATCCACTGCGTGTACGGCAGCGACTTCTCGTGACGCACCTTTCCGGTTCTGTCGTGGATCTGGCGGATTCGCTCCTCGGGATCGGCGGTGCCGACCGGCACGTCGAACCGCATGATGGTGATTCGGTTGCCGCCCATGTCGTCGCCCTCTTCGCGCAGACTCATGGGCATCGTCAGGTGAAGGTCGCCGACCGTGACGCCGTGCTTTTCGTGGTAGAGGCGCAGTCCCCCGGCGACGCCGGCGACGAACGCGTCGTTCAACGCACCGCCGCCCTGGTGCGCGGCGGCCCTGAGCTGTCCGAACGGGACTTCGAGCACGCCGAGCCTGCGGACAAGGCTGCGGTTGTTCATCAGCGACGAGCCGGTCCGGCTGACCGGGCGCATGGTGCGGTAGACCGAGGCGGCCAACTCGGCTGCCGACGAAACGGTTTCCACCGGGTTCAGAATGCCGTTGGCAATCAGCTTCGGAGCCGTCCTCAGAGCGCCCGTCACCGCCTCCGTCACCAAGCCGGCGCCGTATCGAGCGGTGTCACGGTAGCTGCGTAGCCACGGCGGCGGCGGCTCCTCGGGCAGTGCCGCGACCGAACCGTGTTTATCGGGAACCTCGGACAGATCGAAGAGGATCATTCCGATCTGGATGCCTCCGACTCCGTCGGTCAGCGCATGGTGGAACTTGAGCAGCATTGCCGCGCCGCCGTTTTCGAGTCCATCGATCAACGTGGCCTCCCACAGGGGGCGGGCCCGGTCGAAGTCCTCCATGGCCGCGACCCGCGCCATCTCCAGCACCGTGTCGATGGTGCCGGGCGAGGGTGCCGTCACTCGGCGCATGTGGAAGTCGAGGTCGAAGTCTGGGGCGTGCTCCCACCTCGGCGGTGCGGGCGGCGGCGATGGAACGACACGCTGGCGCACCATCGGCACCATGCGCGAAATGACGTCGAAGCGATCGCGCACTTCGTTCCAATCCGGCGATCGGTCGAGCATGATCACCGTGACCACCGTGGATCGCAACCGAGGATCGCTTTCCATCGCCCAGGTGAAAGCATCACTGCTTCGCATGAATTCGGTCATTTGTGGTCACCGACAGCTCGTGTCTGTCCTCGCGAGCCACCGAGCGTCGCCAAGTGTCCTACGGCGTCCTCGATCCCCCGGGCGAGCGCGTCGACGTCGGGTGCGTTGTCAAAATCTGCGGTGATGCCGAAGAAGAAGCGGTCGGCGTAGCTGAGCATCGCGATACCGGTGCGCAGGTGAAGGGCAATCGGCGGCACCGGCAGGATCTCCAACACGTCCCGACCCATCAACCGCTGCCGGGTGCGGGGTCCCGGCACGTTCGTCGCCAACGCGGATACCGACTTCTGCGGCAGGCGGGTCAGCAGTCGAATCGCCCACGCCGAGAATGCAAATGGAATGCTTCCCGTCACGGCGAGAACGGCGCTGCCGCCCTCCCGTTGACCGCTTCCCTTGGCCTCGACCAGTCGCTGGTGGACGATCTCCAACTGCTTGACGGGATCGGGTTCATCGACGGGCAAGAGGGGCAGCATCGCCGACACCCGGTTGTCAGTCACATCGAAGTCGTCCACCGAACGCATCGAGACGGGGACCAGCGTGCGCAGTGCATGGGGTCCCGGCGTTTCGCCGCGGTCAAGCAAGATCGTCCGGTAACCGCTGGTGATTGCCGCCAGCGCCACGTCGTTGAGCGTGACGTCGAAATCCCGGCACACCTGCTTCATCACGGCCAGGTCGACGCGCGCGGCGCTGTAGCGACGCATCTTCGTGATGGGTCCGTTCAGTGAAGAGTCCTGCGCGGTGGTGAGCACACGAGCCGTTAGTTCGGCCGCCCCGACCACGGCGTGTTCGGCGGCGCTGGTCGCTGCGAGCGTCGCCTGCCAAATGCCGCCCATCCAGTTCAGCGGGTTCAGCCTCGGCCGCAGCAGATCGAGGATGGATTCGCCGGACTCCCGCGCTGCGCGGATACTGGTCGCGAAGGTCTCCTGAGCGCCACCGTCGCTGAGCTTTGCCAGCATCTGCGTGGTGGCGATGCCGTCGGCTATGCAGTGGTGGATCTTCATCAACAGCGCCCACCTATCGTCGGTGAGTCCCTCGATGATCCAGCACTCCCACAGCGGGCGGTCGCGGTCCAGCCGTTGTTCCATGATGCCGGCGATCGCCCCGAACAGCGCGGAGTCATCCCCCGGATGAGGCAACGCGATTCGGTGGAGGTGATGCGCAACATCGAAGTTGGGGTCGTGCACCCATTCCGGTGCGCCGAGGTCGAACGGGTGCGTGCGCAGCACTTGGGTGCAGCGCGGGATGGCCTGCGCTCGAGCGGCGAACGCCGACACCAGATCGCCGTAGTCGGGCGGCGGTCCTTCCACGATCGACACGCCGCCGACCGCCAGGCTCACGTGGGAATCGGAATCCTCGGCCTGCAGGAAGCTCGCATCCAGCGTCGTGAGGTGCTCCATGCGTCGACCTTGCGCGGTGCGGCGGTTGCCGCGGCAGGGTCGCAAGTCCTCAACCCGTGGGGACAATGTCGTTACCACTCGCGGTGCGTCGCCGTCCGTCGTAGTCGCGGTGACTGATGCCCATCACGACCGTACCGGTTTGTGGATGACGCGATACCGGTCGCAACGCGCTCTGTGACAGTCGAACTCGACCCAGACCGGTGATCCGCGGTCGGACTTTGGGGGTCGCGTCAGGTCGGCTCGTCACCCATTCGAGTGACCTTCGGCCCTGTGTCCCCACCTACCGAAGTGGGAGGTTGGGCACGTGGGCGGCTGTGGTGCCGTGCGACGAGAGGACACGTCATGGGTACATCTGAATACGTTCGCTTTTTCGAAGACATGGGAATCAATGATGTGCCGCTCGTCGGCGGCAAGAATGCCTCACTCGGCGAGATGTTCCAGAAGCTCTCCGCTCAGGGCGTGCGCGTTCCGCACGGATTCGCCATAACCGCTGCCGCCTATCGCCACATGCTGGACGAGGCCGGGGCGTGGGGCCGCCTGCATGCCGAACTCGACGACATCGACCCTGCCGACGTCGCCGCGCTGGCGCGTAAAGCCAAGCGCGCCCGAGAGATCGTCTACGGCGCCGGACTACCCGACGATCTGGCCGCCGCGATTCTTGACGGATACCGCGCTCTGCAGCGGGAATACGGCGACGAGGTCAGCCTTGCGGTACGCAGTTCGGCGACTGCCGAGGACCTACCAACCGCCAGCTTCGCTGGACAGCAGGATTCGTATCTCAACATCAAGGGCGAAGAGAGTCTCCTCGACACCTGTCGACGGTGTTTCGCCAGCCTGTTCACCGACCGGGCGATTCACTACCGAATCGACCAGGGCTTCGACCATTTCAAGGTCTCGCTGTCGATCGGCGTGATGAAGATGGTGCGCTCCGACATCGCGTCATCCGGTGTGATGTTCTCACTGGACACCGAATCGGGATTCCGCGACACCGTCTTCATCACCGGTGCCTACGGCCTCGGCGAGAACGTCGTTCAGGGCGCCGTCGACCCAGACGAGTTCTACGTCCACAAGCCGACGTATCTCGCCGGCCACCGCACCGTGCTCCGGCGCCTGCTCGGCGACAAGGCCGTGAAGATGATCCTCGTCGATGGCGAGACCAAGAACACCACGAGGAACATCCCGACCCCCAAGGCCGACCGCACCCGGTTCTGCCTCACCGATGCCGACGTGTTGGAGCTGGCCGGCTATGCCTGCTCCATCGAGGCGCACTACGGCAGGCCGATGGACATCGAGTGGGCCAAGGACGGTCTCGACGGAAGGCTCTACATCGTCCAGGCCCGACCTGAGACGGTGGCCTCGCAGCACAGCGTGACCGCACTGGAAACCTACGTGCTCGAGGGCAAGGGCGAGATCATCACCGAGGGCCGATCGGTGGGTGAAAGGATCGCCTCGGGGGCGGCAAGAAGGGTCGAGAACCTAACGCAGCTAACGGCATTCAAGCCCGGCGAGGTGCTGATTGCCGACACCACCACGCCCGATTGGGAGCCGGTCATGAAGACGGCCGCGGCGATCGTCACCAACCGCGGCGGCCGCACCTGCCACGCATCGATCATCGCCCGCGAACTCGGCATCCCCGCTGTGGTGGGCACCGGTGACGCGACCACCTCCGTACCCGACGGCCAGGTGGTGACGGTGTCCTGCGCCGAGGGCGATACCGGCCGGGTATACGAGGGCGCTGTGGGTTTCCACGTGGACCGCACGGAAGTCGGCGACCTGGCGCGGCCCCGGACGCAGATCATGCTCAACCTCGGCAACCCCGACCTCGCGTTCAAAACGTCGTTCCTACCGAACGACGGCGTGGGACTCGCCCGCATGGAGTTCATCATCAGCGAGTACATCCGGGTTCACCCGCTCGCCCTACTGCACCCGGAGAAAGTGGACGACCTGGACGCACGCCAGACCATCGATCAACTCACTCAGAGTTATACCGATGGCAGTGCGTTCTTCGTCGAGCGGCTCTCCGAGGGAATCGGCACCATCGCCGCCGCCTTCTGGCCCAAGCCCGTCGTAGTGCGGATGTCGGACTTCAAGTCCAACGAATACGCCAGCCTCATCGGCGGGCAGAGCTTCGAGCCGTCGGAAAGCAACCCGATGATCGGCTTCCGCGGCGCCTCCCGCTATGCGCATCCGGCCTACGCCGAGGGATTTGCACTGGAATGCCGTGCAATGCAGCGGGTTCGCGATGACATGGGCTTGACCAATGTCATCCTCATGCTTCCGTTTGTCCGCCGGCTCGCCGAGGCCGACCTGGTCCTGCAGACGATGGCGGAACTGGGCCTGCGGCGAGGCGAGAACGGGCTCAAGGTGTACGCGATGTGCGAGATCCCGAACAACGTGATCCTGATCGACGAATTCGCCAAGCGCTTCGACGGCTTCTCCATCGGCTCCAACGACCTGACCCAGTTGACGCTCGGCGTCGACCGGGACAGCGAGATGGTCGCCTTCGACTACGACGAACGCGACGAGGGCGTCAAGGAGATGATCCGGTTGGCCGTCGATGGTTGCCGCCGCAACGGAATTCACTCCGGGCTGTGCGGACAGGCCCCCTCGGATTATCCGGACATGGCCGACTTCCTGGTCCGGATCGGTATCGACTCGATGAGCCTGAATCCCGACACCGTGGTGAAGACCACCCGCCGGGTCCTGGAGTTGGAACGACAGCTGGTCCCCGCGCCATGAAGCTGCCGATCACCATCGACCCGCGTCGTCACGACGCGGTCCTCTTCGACCTCGACGGTGCGCTGACCACCGACGCGCCGCTCTTCGGGGCAACGGTGGACCTGGCGCGCAAATTGCAGGACATCGGCATGGCCACGGCGGCCTATTCGTCGAGCCCGCAATGCCAACGGGCGCTGAAGGCCGCCGGGGTCGACGATCTGTTCGAGGTCTGCATCGACGGCGTCGCAGGCGAACGCGGGACGGCGGAGAACCCCGATCCCACGGTTCTTTTGGAGTCTGCGCGTCGACTCGGTGTGCGACCTCAACGGTGTGTCGTCGTCGAGAGTTCCGCCGAAGGCGTGGCCGCAGGACGCGATGGGGGCTTCGCGCTCGTCATCGGTATCGACGGCACCGGACGCGCCGATGAATTGGCCCACCGCGGCGCCGACGTCGTGCTCGCTGACCTGGACGACGTCGCCGTACGAGCCGGTGACAAGCGGATCTCCGAACTCCCGAATGCGCTGACGTCCTACGGTCAGTTGATCGGCATCACGAGCGCACGCGAGTCGATGCTGTTCCTGGACTACGACGGCACGCTGTCCCCCATCGTCTCGGATCCCGCTGCGGCCAGGCTCGTCGACGGCGCCGCCGAGGCGTTGGAGCTCGTCGCCAAGGTATGTCCCGTGGCCATACTGAGCGGTCGCGACCTCGCGGACGTCCGTAGCCGAGTGGGCGTTCCCGGCGTCTGGTACGCAGGCAGCCACGGCTTCGAGTTGACGTCGCCCGATGGCGCCTACCACTGCAACGACGCGGCTGCCGAGTTCGTCCCTCTCCTTGAACACGCTGCCGCGGAACTGAGCCAGAACCTGGAAAAGATTCCGGGAGTACGCGTCGAGCACAAGCGTTTTGCCGTCGCGGTCCACTACCGAGAGGTGGAGCCGGATCGAGTCGGTGAGATCGTCTCTGCAGCCCATCAAGTCGGGGCGAGGGCGGGCCTGCGGGTGACCGGTGGGCGGATGCTCGTGGAGTTGCGGCCCGACCTCGACTGGGACAAGGGCACCACATTGGCGTGGATCCGCGACCATATCGACGCCTCCGGCTCGCTGCTGCCGATCTACATCGGCGATGACCTCACCGACGAGGACGCGTTCGACGCGGTCAAGTTCGACGGCATCGGGATCGTCGTCGGACACGATGAGGACGGCGACCGCAAGACGGCTGCCCACTTCACCCTGCAGAGTCCCGATCAGGTGCGCGAGTTCATGCAGCGTGGGTCCCAGTGGCTGGCCTACAAGCACCAGGTCTCAGGTGAGGCGTGGGATTACGTCTTCGACGGCTACGACCCGACGAACGAAAAGCTCCGTGAGGCTCTGTGCACCTTGGGGAACGGCTACTTCGCCACCCGGGGAGCAGCACCCGAGTCGAAGGCCGGGCAGGTGCACTACCCGGGCACCTACGCGGCCGGGGTGTTCAACCGGCTCGTCGACGACGTGTCGGGAACCGAGATCGACAACGAGAGCCTGGTCAATCTGCCCAACTGGCTGTCGTTGACCTTCCGCATCGACGGCGGCAGTTGGTTCGACATCGATGCGGTCACCGTGTTGTCGTACCGGCAGACGCTCGATCTTCGCGAGGCGGTACTGCATCGGGAGGTGCGCTTCCGCGACGACGCAGGCCGGACGAGCTCCCTGAGGCAACGACGGTTCGTGGCGATGCACCTGCCCCACGTCGGCGCTCTCGAGACGAAGATCCTCGCCGAGGACTGGTCCGGGACAATCGAATTCCGCTCGACGGTGGACGGCAACGTGACGAACTCCCTCGTCGAGCGATATCGGGACCTGGCCAGCGAGCATCTCGGGTCGCCGGTCACCCGCGAAATCTCGAACAACTCAGTCCTGCTGACGGTCCAGACCAACCAGTCCCACATCCCCGTCGCGATGGCCGCGCGAAACACCGCGCTGCGCGACGGTGAACCGGTCCCCGCGACAATTCGGCTGTTCAACCTGGACGCCGAGATCGGTCATGACATCGCTGTTCGACTGTCGGCCGGAGAGTCGGTGACGATCGAGAAGGTCGTGACCGTCTACACGGGCCGGGACGTGGCCACCTCGGAACCCGGCGTCGACGCGCAGCGTTGGGTAGGCAGGCTCGGCGGGTTCGCCGAACTGCTCGACGGGCATCGAACCGCCTGGACGCATCTGTGGGAGCGGTTGTCCATCGAATTCGACGACTTCACCGACGAAGTGCGGATTCTGCGGTTGCACCTGCTGCACCTGCTACAGACGGTGTCACCGAACACCGCCGACCTCGACGTCGGAGTGCCGGCCCGCGGCCTGCATGGTGAGGCGTATCGCGGCCACATCTTCTGGGACGAATTGTTCATCTTCCCGGTGCTCAACCTGCGGATTCCGACGATCACCCGGTCCCTGCTCGGCTACCGCTACCGGCGCTTGCCGGAAGCCAGGCACGCCGCCCGCGCGGCAGGCCATACCGGCGCGATGTTTCCCTGGCAGTCCGGCAGCGACGGTCGCGAGGAAAGTCAACGGCTGCACCTGAATCCGCGCAGCGGCCACTGGAACCCCGACGCCAGCGCCCGCGCGCACCACATCGGTATCGCGGTCGGCTACAACGCGTGGAAGTTCTATCAGGTCACCGGCGACCTCGCCTACCTGATCGACTACGGCGCGGAACTGCTCGCCGAGATCGCGCGGTTCTTCGTCAGCTTGGCCACCTACGACGACGAGCGCGCACGCTTCAGCATCAAGGGCGTCATCGGCCCCGACGAGTTCCATTCCGGCTATCCCGACGCTCCCTACGACGGCATCGACAACAACGCGTATACCAACGTCATGGCGGTCTGGGTCATCATGCGCGCCATCGACGCACTGAACCTGCTGCCGCTGCCGAACCGTCTGGACCTGATGGAGACGCTGGGCCTCAGCAGTGCCGAGCTCGCGCACTGGAACGACGTCAGCCGGCGGATGTTCGTCCCGTTCCACGACGGTGTGATCAGCCAGTTCGAGGGCTATGGCGACTTGGCGGATCTGGATTGGGACCGGCTCCGCAGCCAGTACGGCAACATCCAACGGCTGGACCGCATCCTGGAGGCCGAGCACGACGACGTGAACCGCTACAAGGCGTCCAAGCAAGCCGACGCGCTGATGCTGCTTTACCTGCTGTCGGCAGACGAGCTGCGTGAGCTGCTCACCCGGCTCGGTTATCGCTTCGCCCCGGAACAGGTACCGAAGATGGTGGACTACTACCTGGCCCGCACCTCGCACGGATCGACGCTCAGTGGTGTCGTGCACACCTGGGTGCTGGCCAGAGCCAACCGCGACCGGGCCATGGAGTTCTTCACCCAGGCGCTGAAGGCCGACGTCTCCGACATCCAGGGCGGCACCACATCCGAAGGCATTCATCTGGCGGCCATGGCTGGAACCGTCGACCTGATGCAGCGGTGTTTCACCGGGCTGGAAACACGGTCCAACCGCATCATCCTCTCGCCACATTGGCCGGAAAGCCTTGGCGTGCTGGCGATACCGATCCTCTACCGCGGCCTGCACCTGCATCTGCGGGTCAGCGGGAAGGGCGTGATCATCAGCGTTGATCCGCGAAACGCCGCCGGGATCGAAGTGGAGTGCCACGGCAAGGTTGTCGAGCTGATGCCCGGCACCACCGTCCGATTCCCCGGCTGATGGCTAATTTCAGAGACATCACGCCTGCCGACGATGCTCCCCGAGAAGATGGGCTGTTGCACCATCCAGGTTGCGCTGCGCCGCCGGCGTCAACCCCATTGCGAGTTCGAACTCGAATCCCCTGATCGCGAGGACGTGCACCTCCGGCAGGCGCTGAAAGCACTGCTGGCAGGTCGCCATGATGGCGGGGATCGAGATGGCGTGCGATGTGAAGGTGAAGTCCATTCGAGGCGTCGCGCGACCCAAGGTGAATGATTCCACCGAAGCCTCTTTGGTGGCATCGACGAACAACACCCGTTCCATGTTGCTGATCAGTTCAGCGTCCTCGAGCAGAAGTTGATAACCGCGCTGCATCTCCGCTCTCGGGCAAAGACCTTCCGCTTGAAGCCAATCCACGAATGCCCAGCCCAAGCCGTCGTCTTGGCGACCCACGTTGCCGATGCCATAGATCAGGCAAGAATCGTCGTCGAGGTCGCTGAGTCTCATGAACCGGATGCCGAACGGACGCGTTCGTTGATCACTGTTCCCGCCGGATCGCGGACCGTCACGATCAGCGGCATCTGGCCGAAGGCATGTGTCGCACAACTCAGGCAGGGATCGAAGGCACGGATTCCGACCTCGATCGCGTTCATCATCCCTTCGGTGATCTCGCCGCGACCCACCAGGTAGTCCCCGGCCACCGAGCGCACTGTGCGGTTCAGAACTTGATTGTTGTGTGTCGTGGCCACAATGAGATTGGCGAAGGTGATGTCCCCGTCCGGACCGGCGCGGTAGTGATGAAGCAACGTGCCGCGAGGCGCTTCGACGACACCGACGCCCTCGCCGACCCATGCGCCCGCTGCGGGTGTGACGACGAGGTCCTCGTCCTGCAGATCGGGGTCGCGCAGCAACTCTTCGATCAGTTCCGCGGCGTGGAGCACCTCGATGGTCCTCGCCCAGTTGGTGTGCAGCGTCATGTTGTTGGGTGCGCCGCCGGTGTAGGCGTGGAACCGCTCCAGCGCCTCCTGAGCGCGCGGGGTCGACAGCGTCTTGGTCACGTTCATCCGCGCGAGCGGTCCCACCCGGACCGAGCCCTTCTCCCTGCCGAGCTCCTTGAGGAAGGGGAACTTCATGTAGCTCCACTCTTCGACGGCTTCCGAAAAGTGAGCGAGGTAGTCGTGATAATCGAATTCTCTGACGGTGCGCTTGTTCTCGTCGACGATGCGCAGGGCGCCGTGGTAGTAGTCCACGTTGCCGTCGGCGTCGACCAGGGACATGTTGAGCGCGGGAACGTTGGCGAACCCGTCCACCGCGCTTCGGTTCTTTTCATGGAAGTCGTAGAAGAGTCGAAGTCCGTCCTGCGCGTAGTCGATGATCTCGTCGACCGACGGGAGTCCCTCCTCACCGTTGAGCAGACGGTCACATTCGGCGCGACTCAAGTTCTTGTCGACGCCTCCGGGCACCGAGTTGATGCCGTGCATCCTCCTGCCGAAGACGGTCTTGATGACCTCCTGGCCCCACTTGCGCAGCATGATCACTCTTCGCATCAACGCCGGGTCAGCCTCAATGAGGCCGAGAAGATTACGTTGCTCTGGCGCGGCATCCATCCCGAACATCATCTCGGGGACCACCAAGTAGAAGTATGCCGTCGCATGAGACTGCAGCATCTGCGCGTAATGGCCGAGCCGACGGATCTTCTCCGCTGTCCGCGTTATTTTGAAGTCTGAGTTCACGCCAGCGCCGATCATGTCATCGAGCACTTTGGCGCCAGCCAGGTGGTGACTGACAAAGCAGATTCCGCAGATGCGCTGCATCAGCATCGGCGCCTCCCAGAACGGGTGGCCCTGAACGAATTTCTCGAAACCGCGGAACTCGACGACATGCAGTCTGGCGTCGACGACGTTGCCGTCGTCGTCGAGGTTCACGGTCACCTTGCCGTGGCCCTCGATGCGGGTAACGGGGTCGATGACGAGCTTTCTGCTCACGCGAAGCCTCCGAGATCAGTCGTAGTGATTGAGCGAGCGGGGCAGCGTGACTGGACGACGATGGATCAGATCCTCGAGCACGGTAAGAATGGCATCCGCATCCGGTGGACAGCCAGGGATGAAGTAGTCCATCTTCACCACTTCGTGGCAGGGGTGGACCTTGGTGGTGATTCGGGGGATGTCCGGGTGGCAGGGGATGACGGGATCGGCACCGGGAACGGCGGTCGGCGAGTTGACATACGCCTCAGCCAAGCAATCCTTCAGCTCGAAGACGTTGCGCATCGCCGGCACCCCGCCCCAGACGGCGCAGGCTCCGACGGAGATCAGGATGTCGCAGTTGTTTCGGAAATGTCGCAGCGTTTCGATGTTCTCCTCATTCGCGACACCACCTTCGATGAAGCCGATTGCGCAGCGCTCGGTGATTCTTTTGATGTCGGTGAGCGAGGACCGGTGGATGGAGACCTTCGTCAAGAGCGGAACGATCCGCTCATCCATGTCCAGAAAGGACAGCGTGCATCCCCAGCAGCCACACAAGCCGATCATCGCCACGTTGATCTTGCCCTCGCGCCCCGCCGATAACGCCGGATCTGCTGGCGTTGAGGGGAGTTCGTCCGATCTGGTCTCGTCAGTCACGGTGCGTCCGATCCGTCTGCCTGGTCGAGTGCCCGGTCGCGGACGGATTTCACTTCATACTTGCGTCGGCCGATCGGGACGTCGAATCCCACCCGCTTCTCGAGGATGGCACCGACGGGACAGATCTCGACGGCATAGCGGACCTGCTCGACCGGCATCGCGTTGGCACGTTCGGCATCGACTTCGATCCGGGATTCGGCGCCGCGGTGGCTGATGCTGAAGATCTTCTGTCCGGTTGCTTCGTCGCGGACGAATTCGACGCAGCGTTGGCAGAAGATGCAACGATCCCGCTCGAGCCAGATCCGTTCGGACGCATGTTCACGCTCTCGAACCGGGAACCGGTACGGGAAGCGAGACACCAGCATGCCCACCTCATAACCGACCGCCTGCAGCGTGCAGCGCCCGCTCTTCTCACAACTCGGACAGTTGTGGTTGCCTTCGGTGAACAGCAGTTCTACCAGCGCCTTTCGCATATCGGCGGTTTCCGGTTCATCGACCTCGACCGTCATCCCGTCCGAGACGGCGACCGTACACGCCGCGACCACGGCGCCGTTCACTTTGACCGAGCACACCCGGCATGTCCCCAGGCACGGCTTGTCTCTGAGATAGCACAGTGTCGGGATGTACACACCGGCGTCCGCGGCGACATCGACCAGCGTTGCGCCCTCCTCGGTCGACACCGATATTCCATCGATCTCGATTCGGATGGTCATGTCGTTTCACCCGTCTGCAGTTCGGTCCGTGCCTTCTCATACCCGGCCAGCGCGGCGTCAAGGTCGAACGATGCCAACAGGGTGTGTTCCTGGGTGCGTAACCTTTGCCGATAGATCTCGGGGAACTTCTCGAGTGTGGTCAGGATGGGATTGGCCGCAGTCGCACCGAGACCGCACCGACTGGTCGCGTGCACCACGGCACCCCACCGGGCGACCTCGTCGAGATCCTTTGGTACCGCGTTGCCTGCGATGACGAGTCTTACTTTGTCGTGCAGATCGGCGGTGCCCGCCCGACAAGGGACACAGATGCCGCATGATTCGTCGGCGAAGAACTTGGTGTAATCCCTGACGCAGGCCAGTAGATCGCGGGTGCTGTTGAAGATGGTGACAGCCCCGTTGCACGGGATGTCCTCGTACGCGATACGGCGTCGGCCGTCCGCCGCTACCGACACGCACTCCCCCGATGGCCCACTGATCTGGACCGCGCGGGCGTCGGCCGCACCGACCATTCTCAGCACCTCATCGAGGGTGATGCCCCACTCGACCTCATAAACTCCCGGACGATTGCAGTCCCCGGCGACGCTCAACAGGCGGGCGCCCGCCGAGTCGGGGGTACCCATGCGGCGGAACCATTCGGCGCCTTCTTCCATGACGCGGGTTGCGGCAGCCAAAGTCTCGACGTTGTTGACGCTGGTCGGTTTGCCGAGGTAGCCCTCTCGAACGGGGAAGGGCGGTTTCAGCCGGGGTGTGCCCCGTTTGCCTTCGCAAGACTCGATCAGCGCGGACTCTTCACCACAGACGTAGGAACCGGCACCCATCTGGATGCGGATGTCGAAGTCGAATCCCGATCGTCCGCCGACACTGGGTCCGAGCAACCCGTCGTCCCGGAGTTGCTGAAGCTGGCCTTCCAAATAGCGCTTGAGATACACGTATTCAGCACGGAGATAGACGATCCCGTGGGAGCTGCCGATCGCGTAGGCCGCGATGACCATCCCCATGAAAACGTCCTTCGGCGATCGGGTCAGGAGTGCGCGGTCTTTGAACGTGCCCGGTTCGCCCTCATCGGCGTTGCAGATGACGTACTTCTCGTCGCCGGGTGCGTCCCTGCACAACTGCCACTTCAACCCGGTTCGAAACCCTGCACCGCCGTATCCCCGCAGCCCGGATTCAGTGACGACGCCGATCGTCTGCTCGGGCGTATGGGCGAGGCAGTTCTTGAGCAACGTTTGGTAATCCGGCTCGCCGCGGAAGAACACGGGCCCCCGCGTGTGGACATTGGACTCCACGAGGGCCTCGACGTACGCGATGTCATCATCGGGCAGCCCCGCCGGGTTCGCGATGTCGGCGGCGACCTTCCCCGCCTTCAACTGCGTGATGATGTTCGCGACGGTATCCGGCGTCAGTCGCGTGAACACCACGTCGTCGATCATCATCGCGGGCTCCTGGTCGCTGAGCCCGATGCACGGTGTCTCGAACAGACCGAAGATCCCATCCGCGTCGGTTTCCCCGAAGCGCGCCCCGGTCTGTCGCTCGAGCGCCTCGTACACCTCTTGATACCCGTTCATCTTGGCAATCACGGTGTTACTCAAGTAAATCCGGTGGCGTCCGGTTGGCGTGCCGTGGAAGAAGTGATAAAAGGAGGCTGTTTCCACGATGTCCAGAGGAGTCCGATTCAGCGCGGCCGCCATCTGCGGCAGATGCTCCGCGGGGATGTAGCCGTACCAGCGCTGGATATCCCACAGGATGTCGATCAGCCGCGTTCCGTCGTAGCGGTAACGCCGCAGGACCGTCTCGACGTCTGTATTCATCCCGCATCGGTCCGAGGCTGCACATCCGGTGCAGCAAACGTCATCGGTGAACCCGTCGAACCGGTCCATCGACCCCGCTGATCACACCGCCCACAATGCCGAATCACTACACCTCTCACTCTAAACTCGCTGCTCGCCCACAGTGCATTGGACAGCAGGATCGGTCGTCGTCGCGGCGAACGGCACCGAGCGGGAGGCCGCGACCCCGAACAGTCCGCGCCGGACCACGTACGGCCCGACACCAGGACGCACTTTCAGATGGTCTGCACGTCGGGACATTTCGCGTTCCTCGCGGTCGGGGCGGGTTCGAATCTATCCACTACAGGAGCCGGCTCGATGAGGCCGTTGGGCCCTATACGCCATCCAAAGGTCCCATCCCGGCTGTAGTGGGACTTAAGGCTCATGATCAAGGACCAAAGCCTCCTCAGCACCGTGAGTCTCGTCCATAGCCTCGGTGAGTAGAGGCGATTTCACGCCCCCGGTAAACGGCGCTTGGAGCGAAAAATGTCAGAAGACCTCATGCACAAGCCCCCCACGGCCGATCCGGGTGGTGTCAAACCCGGGCTGAGCATGGCTGCACTGACGGCCATCGTGGTCGGATCGATGATCGGGAGCGGTATCTTTGCGCTGCCATCGCAGATGGCGGGCAGCGCCGCACCCGGTCCGCTCCTCATCGGGTGGGTGATCACGGGCGTCGGGATGCTGATGCTCGCATTCGTCTTCCAGACCCTGGCCGCCCGCAAGCCGGACGTCGACGGCGGCGTCTACGGCTACGCCCGTGCGGGTTTCGGCAACTACATCGGCTTCACGTCGGCGTTCGGATACTGGGTCTCGGCGTGGGTCGGCAACGTCGCTTACCTCGTGCTGCTGTTCTCGACGCTGGGCTACTTCTTCCCGGCGTTCGAAGGTGGCGCGACGCTGCCCGCGATCATCGGCGCGTCGATCCTGCTCTGGATCGTCCACGGCATGACGCTACGCGGCATCCAGACCGCAGCGTTCGTCAACGTCGTGGTGACGATCGCGAAGGTGGTCCCGATTCTGACATTCATCGCCATCGCGGCTGTCGGGTTCAAGGCTGGACTTTTCACAGCGGACTTCTGGGGTCGCACCACAGACATCGACGGTGTGCCGCTGGGCGACACGATGTCTCAGGTCAAGAACATGATGTTGGTGACCGTCTGGGTGTTCATCGGAATCGAAGGCGCCGCCGTCTATTCGCAGCGGGCCGCCAAGCGCCGCGACGTCGGCCGCGCCACAGTGCTCGGATTCGCCGGCGTGCTGGCGCTGCTGCTTCTGGTCAACCTGCTCTCGTATGGCCTGATGACCCAGGCGGAGCTCGCCGGTGTGCCCGACCCGTCGATGGCGGGTCTGCTCGAACAACAGGTCGGCAGTTGGGGTGCGGCGTTCATCTCCATCGGACTGATCGTTTCGCTCCTTGGCGCGCTGATTGCGTGGGTGATGCTGTGCGTCGAGATCCTGCGCCTGCCCGCGATCGAAAACGTGATGCCCAAAGCCCTGGCCAAAGAGAACGCGCATGGTGCTCCCGCCAACGCGTTGTGGCTGACCAACCTGTGCGTCCAGGCGATGCTGCTGTGGACACTGGCGAACGAGAGCACCTACCTGAACCTGATCCTGCTCGCGACGTCGCTGATCCTGCTCCCCTACCTGTGGTCTGCCGCATATCAGCTTCTGTTGGCCGTGCGCGGTGAGACCTACGAGTCGGGACATGGGCGGACGCGCGACCTGGTCGTCGGGCTGATCGGGTTGGTGTACGCCGTCTGGTTGGTCTACGCGGGCGGCCTCGAGTACCTGCTGATCGCGGCATTGTTCTACCTCGTTGGCACCGCGATGTTCGTCTGGGCCCGCAGGGAGGACCACCTCCAGGTCTTCACGAAGCCTGAGCGGATCATCGTCGCAGTGGTGGCAGTGACGTCCGTTGCGGCCGTCGTGATGATGGCCACCGGCCACCTCGCGGTCCTGTGAGCGCCGACGCGTCCCGGCTCGGCGTGTGGTCGGAAGCGGGCCGGTTGCGGCGAGTGATGGTGTGTGCACCCGGCCTGGCTCATCAGCGTCTTACCCCCGACAACTGCCACGAGCTGCTATTCGACGACGTGATCTGGCTGCAGCAGGCTCGCCGCGATCACTTCGACTTCGTCGCCAAGATGGTCGATCGTGGCGTCGAGGTCTTGGAACTGCAGGACCTGCTCGCCGACGTGGTCGCGAAACCCGATGCCCGCGACTGGGTGTTGGATCGAAAGCTCACCGATGACCTGGTGGGACCGGGACTCACTCACGACATCCGGGACTGGCTGACGGCACTGGCCCCGGATCGCCTGGCCGAGTTGCTGATTGGCGGAGTCGCGTACCAGGACGTCGTCGACGAGCTGGACTGCGGATTCCTCTCGTTGTTCAACGAGCTGGACCCCGCGGGCTTCGTCATCCGGCCACTGCCCAACACACAGTTCATGCGTGACAACTCGGCGTGGATCTTCGGCGGCGTGACACTGAACCCGATGTACTGGCCGGCGCGACGTCAGGAAACGCTGTTGACCACAGCCGTCTACAAGTTCCATCCGGCGTTCGCGGGCGAGGAGTACGACGTGTGGCTGGGCGATCCCGACGGATCACCCACCGACCACGGCATGGCAAGCCTCGAGGGCGGGGATGTGATGCCGATCGGAAAGGGACTCGTCGTGATCGGTATGGGCGAGCGGTCATCGCATCAGGCGATCACCCAAGTAGCACGCAACCTGTTCGCGGCCGAGGCGGCCGACCGAGTCATCATCGCCAGCCTGCCGAAGACCCGCTCTGCGATGCACCTGGACACGGTGTTCACGTTCTGCGACCGAGACCTGGTGACGGCCTACGCCCCGGTCGTCGACGGGATCGTACCGATCAGCCTGCGACCCGACGAGAAGTCACCGTCGGGCCTGGATGTCCGTCGCGAACCGAAAAACTTGATCGCAACGATCGGCGACGCGGTCGGCGTGGACTTCCGGGTCGTCACAACGGCCGGCGACGTCTACGGCATCCAGCGTGAGCAGTGGGACGACGGCAACAACGTGGTCGCGCTCGAACCGGGTGTCGTCATCGGATATGACCGCAACACGCTGACCAACACAGCGCTGCGGAAGGCGGGCGTGGAGGTCGTCACCATCGACGCCAGCGAGTTGGGCCGCGGCCGCGGTGGTGGCCGTTGCATGACCTGCCCGATCCTGCGCGACCCCCTGTATACGTGACCACACCCGAAGGAACTCACCATGGCTTTCAACATCCGCAACCGCAGTCTGCTGAGCCTCGTCCACCACACCGATCGCGATCTGCTCTACTTGCTGGACCTGTCGCGAGACCTCAAACGCGCCAAGTACTCCGGCGCCCGTCGGACCAGCCTGGAGGGCAAGAACATCGCCTTGATCTTCGAGAAGAGTTCGACGCGCACCCGCTGCGCGTTCGAGGTGGCGGCATACGACGAGGGCGCCCACGTGACGTACATCGATCCCGCATCGTCGCAGATCGGGCACAAGGAGTCGATGAAGGACACTGCCCGCGTCCTGGGACGGATGTACGACGCGATCGAGTACCGAGGCGCGGGACAGCAGATCGTCGAGGAGCTGGCGGAGTACGCAGGGGTGCCGGTGTTCAACGGGCTCACCGACGAGTTCCATCCCACCCAGATGCTCGCCGACATCCTCACGATGACCGAGCACTGTCCAAAACCGTTGACCGACATCGCTTTCACGTTCGTCGGGGACGGTCGCAACAACGTCGCCAATTCGCTCCTGCTCGTGGCCGCCAAGCTCGGTATGGACGTGCGCATCGGTGCGCCACAGGACCTGTGGCCGAGCGATGACCTGGTGACGCAGTGTCGGGAGTTCGGCGCCGCATCCGGAGCTCGGATCACGGTCACCGACGATCCGCTCAAGGCGGTGAGCGGTGTCGACTTCATCTACACAGATGTGTGGGTGTCCATGGGCGAGCCGATGGAGACGTGGGGAGATCGGATAGACCTGCTGCTGCCCTTTCAGGTCAACGCCAAGTTGATGGCGGCGGCGGCCAATCCGCGGGTGAAGTTCATGCACTGCCTGCCGGCCTTCCACAACTCCGAGACCGGCGTGGGCGCGCAAATCGCCTCGCAGTACCCCCAGTTGGCCGATGGCATCGAGGTCACCGAGGACGTCTTCGAGTCTGCCGCCCTGTTGCCTCACGTCAAGATGCGCGCGTGGGGGCATTCGTTGCCTCACGTAAACGTGCGCGCTTTGTCACTGGAGGTGGGGCGCCGTCGCCGGCTTTGCTGGTGGCCAGAGTGAAGAGCTGTGCGGTCAACGCCTGAATCTGGCGTTGAGCGGCGGCTGGATTGATCAGCGAGTAGGTCCGGGTCAGGCCCACGATGCGGTCGACGGTCATGGTCGGGTGGGCGGTCGCGCGGTGGAATGGGGTGGTGGCTTTGTCGTGTTTCTTGGATACCTTGGCCCCGGTGCGGACTTTGGTGATCAATTTCTGTTGCGGGTAGAAGTAGTTGGTCAGCTTGGACTGCAATTGCCAGATCTCGTTGAGGAGCAACAGTTCTGAGGCGGTGTCGTAGCGGTAGTAGCCCACCACGGTGCGTACGACCGTCCAGTTCTTCTGCTCGACGTGGCAGCCGTCGTTCTTATTGCCCGGCCGTGACCGGGTGAACGTGATCTGACGATCTCGGCACCATGCCAGCAGGTCGTCGTTGATGAATTCCGACCCGTTGTCACAGTCGACCCCGAGGATCGGGAACGGCATGGCGGCGGCGATGTGATTGAGGGCTGCCAGTATGTGTTTGGCCGCCCTGTCAGGTAGTGAGTGGCTCTCGGTCCAGCCGGTAGCGATGTCGGTGACCGTCAGCGTGAAGGCATGGCCTCCACCACGGCTGCCGCCGTCGTGAAAGACCGTGTCGATCTCGACGAAGCCGGGCACCGCGTCGTCCCATTCGGCCCAGGTGCGTACCGGGATCTGGCTTTTGAGTATCGACCCCGGCTTGGTGCCCACCCGACCTCTGATCTTGTATTTGGCTCGCTCATCAGCAAGTCGGCGATCGATGGTGGCCGCCGACATCGTTACCAACAGGGCCGCGGTGTCGTCGCTGATCGCCAGCTCCCCGAAGTGCCGCAACACGGCCACCAGCTCGGTGAGCATCGGCGCCAGCCGTTTACCGGCCGGCATTCCCAGCACTGTCCAGCAGACCGTCAGCGCCGCGATGACATCAGGCCCGTAGGTCACTGGCCGGGGACGACGCGCGCTGATGACCTTCGGCTGCAGCCCCGCCTTGAGCGCCCTGCGGGCGTGGTTACGGTGCCAGCCGGTATTGGCACACAACTCGTCGAGGATCCGACTCTTACCGCGCTTACCCGCCACCTGGTAGCGGATCGCGGTCACATCGGTGATTGCTCTGCGCTGTGCCAACGTCAACCCCATCCACTGGGCCTACGCGCGCATTTCTGATGAGGCAACGAATCACCGTTTCGCGCGCATTTCTGATGAGTCAACGCGGCCGCGAACATCGCGTTCGAGCAGGCCGAAAACCGCATGCATACGATCAAGGCGGTCCTCGTGTCCGCGCTGGCCTGAGCGCAAAGGGAGCTGCAGTGCGAATTGTGATCGCCCTGGGCGGCAACGCGCTGCTGCGACGAGGGCAGCCGATGACCGCGGAGAATCAGCGGGCGAACATCCGTGCCGCGGCTGAGTCCATAGCTCAAGTGGTGCCGGGGAACGAGATCGTCGTAGCGCATGGCAACGGCCCGCAGGTGGGGTTGTTGGCGCTGCAGGCGGCGGCCTATCACGAGGTCGCGCCGTATCCCCTAGATGTGCTCGGGGCGCAGACCGAGGCGATGATCGGCTACGTCATCGAACAGGAACTGGGCAACCTACTGCCCTCCGATCAATCGCTCGCCACGCTGTTGACGATGATCGAGGTCGACCGTAACGATCCGGCGTTCGCCAGCCCCACCAAACCAATCGGGCCGATCTACGACCAGGAGACAGCGGAGCGCCTCAAAGCCGCCAGAGGCTGGGCCATCGCACCGGATGGCGACAACTTCCGGAGAGTCGTCGCGAGCCCAAAACCAAAGAGGATATTCGAGATTCGGGCGATTCGTAGCCTGGTGGAACGGGGCACTATCGTGATCTGTGCGGGCGGCGGCGGAATACCGACGGTGTATGACGAGGCCGGCCTGCTACACGGCGTGGAGGCGGTCATCGACAAGGACCTCGCCTCGGCCCTGCTGGCCGAACAACTCGACGCCCAGCTCTTGGTCATCGCCACCGACGTCGACGGTGTCTACACCGACTGGGGCACGCCGCGACAGGCGCAGCTCGGGCGAGTCGCGCCGGCTGAGCTTCTCGGCCTGGACCTGCCCGCCGGGTCGATGGGGCCGAAAGTTCAGGCCGCGTGCGACTTCGCGCAAAGCACCGGCAACGAAGCTGTCATAGGTTCGCTCACTGACATCGCCAAAATAGTCGCCGGGGACGCCGGCACCCGGGTGAGAACGTGACCATTACCGCTTGTCCTGAAGACGCGACCGCTGCGTGCGGCAACGGCCGGTACCCAGCTGACGAGTCCTCGACGTCGACGAGTTCAATTCACCGCCAACACTGATATGACTTTCGACCGTCGACAGGGGCCCTTCGGCCCTCCGGTCGGATACGCCGACGGTGCGATAGTTGGTGGTGCCGGGCAACCGGCGATCTGCCCGAAGGCCGGAAGCCATTGCTGAGTGGGGGACTCAGGACCTGGCATCCGCCTTCGGGCAGTTTTTGTGAGAAGCAAACTAATTCGCGACGGCGAGCACGTCGTCGAAGCCGGCGACGAGACAGTCGTAGAGAACCTCGGGGTCCGGGATGGCACTGGTATCCATGTTGATCCCGATCGCGCAGGTGTCGACGTACGACAACAACGTGACGTTCAACGCCGCTCCTATGGTGGGCGCGAACGCATACTGCATCCGCACCGCGGCACCGGCGAGAAAGACCGGTATCGGAATGCCGGGGACGTCGCTGGCGACGAAGTCGACGTTCCTCAACGCCGACCCGATGTACCAGCGCGGCATTAGATTGAGGACTCCGGCGATGGCTTGGGTGTAAGAGAGCGACTTCTCGTTGCGCATCTTGACAGTGAGTTCGTGGATGGCCCGGATGCGCTCGCCAGGATCGGCGACGGCCGAAGGCAGATCGAACCGCAACAGAGTCACGCGGTTTCCGCCGACAGGGTCGTCGTCGGTGCGCAGGCTGATCGGCATCGACACCGACAGGTCTCCGACCGCCGTGCCGTGCTTCTCGTGATAGCGCCGCAGCCCACCGGTGATGGCGGCGATGAAGGCATCGTTCAACGATCCACCGGCAACGGTGCCTGCCCGATGAAGGGCGTCGGTCGATACGTTGAGCGCCGCGAGCCGACGAATCTTGCCACGATCGCGCATGATCGGCGATCCGGGCTGGCTGATCGGGCGAACCGTTCGATAGATGGACGCCATGGCCGAGCCGACCGCCGACAGCGTCTGCGCTGGCCGTCGAATACCGTTGACCAGCAGCGCGGGCGCGGCCTTCAACGAAGCGGTCAGGATCGTCGTGGCCAATTCGGTGTCGTAGGACACCATGTCCCGAACGCCACTCAGCAGTCCGGCAGCAGTTGGTATCGGCACGCTCGGCATGGGGCGACGGTCATCGCGCTCCTGGGTGCGGTCGAAAAGGGTCATCGCGACCTGAATCGCGCCGATACCGTCGGTCAGCGCATGGTGCAGCTTGCACAGCAACGCGGCACCCCCATCGGCCAGCCCGTCGATCAAGGTGACCTCCCATAGGGGGCGGGCGCGGTCGAAATCTGCCATTGCGGCCACCCGCGCCATGTCCAGAAGGGTGTCCATCGTGCCCGGTTGCGGTGCGGTAACGCGGCGGACATGGAATGCGAGATCGAAGTCGGGATCAAGCGTCCATCGAGGCGGCGCAGGCGCCGGCGACGCCGTGACCCGTTTCCGGAAGATGGGCATGCTCCTACTGAGAAGATCGAACCGCTCGACGAGCTGCTCCCAATTCGGGGTCCGGTCCAGGAGGACAAGCGAGACGATGGTCGACCGCAGTCGAGGGTCACTCTCCATCGACCAGGTGAAAGTGTCGGTGTTGCTGAGGAATTCGGCCATGGCTACGCGGTGACGGTCACGTCGACCGACAGGATTTCAGCGATGGCGTGGGCAGCAGTCCAATCGCCTGTGCGCAGCATGCAGGCAAGGTCGTCGACCAACGGACTGCTGGTGTCCAACTCGGCCAACCATGCCGATACCGTGGGCACGATGTCATCAGCGGATACGCGGGCAATCCGACCTGCGTGCAGACGGTCGGTGAGCTGATAGGTTTTCACCCTCTGTGGGTTCATGGGTGGCCTCCTCGTTGGCTGCGACTCTGTGATCAGACCACCCGGCGACTTTGCCGGCGAAGGGGCAAAGGCACAGTCCCCGCGGTGCTTTGGGCCTGGGCTCCGGGCGTCGGGCGGGGCCCTTTGGCCGAACGGGTGGGGACTAAAGACTCACGCCTGGATCGGCGCTGCTGCCTTAACGTGCCGTATGTCTTCGATTGCTCCTCCGGAAATCGTGGTAGGCGTCGACGGGTCACCCGCGGCCAACGTTGCCGTCGATTGGGCGGCACGCGACGCCGCGCAACGCGGCGCAACGCTCACCCTGGTCCATGTCGTCAGCAGTGTCCTCGGCTCGTTGTCCCACACGCCCCTGCCGACCGGCATCGGTAAATGGCAACAGCAGAAGGCCCACGAAGCCATCGACGAGGCAATGGGTGTCGTCGCATCGGTACAGCGAGACGTCGGACCGCTGGAAGTCCGGACTGACATCTACTACTCGTCCGCCGTTCCCACGCTGGTCGACATGTCGAAGGGGGCAGGGATGGTCGTGGTTGGCAGTCGCGGCCACGGAGCAATCGGCAATCTGCTTGGTTCGGTCAGCGCCGGCGTCGTACAGCACGCACACTGCCCGGTGGCGGTCATTCACGACGAAGATCCGTTGATGCCTCATCCGGCGCAAGCACCGGTCCTGGTCGGGATCGACGGCTCCCCCGCGTCCGAGCTGGCCACCGCGATCGCGTTCGATGAGGCGTCCCGCAGAGGCGTTGACCTCATCGCCCTGCACGCATGGACCGAATTCGGGGTGGGCGATTTTCTCGGCATGAACTGGCTGGAAATGAAGTCGTCGGAGGATGCAGCGCTCGCTGAGCGACTGGCTGGATGGCAGGAAAACTACCCGGACGTGACGGTCCGGCGGATCGTGGTCTGCGATCACCCCGCTCGTACGCTCGTCGAGCACTCGGAACAGGCCCAGCTGGTTGTCGTCGGAAGCCACGGCCGTGGCGGCTTCGCCGGCATGCTCCTCGGCTCGGTCAGCGCCGCGGTGGTTCAGTCGGCGCGCATGCCGGTGATCATCGCGCGACAACCGTAGCCTCGCGCCCTTTTCCGCTGACCCGTACATACATGTGGTGCCCGCGGCAGCGGATCGAAAAGGCCGAGTGCACCAAGCGATTCGGCCAATTTGGCGACAACGCCATGCGATCGCCGACATCAGGCGTGTCAATGACGCGGTTTCGGTGATCAATCCGTCGAGGTCGAAACAATCACGCCGCGCAATCGAGGATCGTCAGGTTCATCCGCAAACGACAGCGACTTCTACTGGCTCTTCAGCGATTTCGAAGAGCCGCTCGGTGTCGGCGCGCGTGCACGGGGCGGTACCGGGGGTCATCAGCATTGCCGCGCCGGCGGCCATGCCGAAACGAACCGCCGTGCTCAACGGCCATCCGCGAGTCAGACCCACGGTGATGCCGGCGACCATCGCGTCCCCGGCCCCAACGCCGCTTACCGCACGCATCGGAATGGCGGTGAATCGGCAGCTTTCGGTCCGGGTAGCCAGCAATGCGCCCTGAGCTCCTCGCGACACCACAACGGCCTCGGCGCGGCCGGATTCGACAAGTTCGTGCGCGGCGTCCAGCTGTTCGGATTCACTCGTCAGGTCACGTCCCACGCATTCGCGGAGTTCGCGCTCGCTTGCCTTGAGCACAAACACACCACGATTGACGTGTTGTAGACCGGCGCCCGAGGCGTCCAAGACAAATCTGACCCCTGCCTCACCGCACACGTCCGCGATTCGCTGGTAGAAGTCCGCAGGCACACCCGGAGGCAAACTCCCGCTGGCGACAACGAATTGTGCCGAGCTCGCCTCAACAAGCAGCTGAGTCACGCACCGGGCCTGTTCGGACGGAGTCAGCCGAGGACCCGGCAGCACGAAGCGGTACTGCAGACCAGTGGCGGTCTCATCGACGGTGAGGCTCTCCCGCGTGGGCTCGGCAATGTCGATCCGTCGAAATGGCACACCCGCCTCGACTACGAGCCGGCTGACGAGATCGCCGCTGGCACCTCCAGCAGGGAAAACGGCCGATACCGGCGCGCCCAGGACGTGGGCGATCTTTGCCACGTTGATCCCTCCGCCGCCGGCGTCGTATCGAGCGCGTGAGCAGCGGATCTTGCTGGTAGGACGCACGGCCTCTGCCGCAACGGTGATGTCGAGCGCCGGGTTCATCGTCAGGGTGACGATTGAATCCATGGCACAGCCTCCTCGCTTCAGACGCCGACTCTGATCCGACTACATCGCGGATCGTGACGGTAGGGACCGAAGTCCCGCGGCGGGGAGGCGTTGGCCTCTGACGCGAGCACCGCCTCCATCGTCGCGCGCGCTTCAGCCTTCCCGGCGGGCGCTGTCAACCGAGCAACAGGGACACCGCTGCGAGGTAGATCGCGATCGACAACAGATCTTGGATCACGGTGGCCAACGGACCGGAACCGAACGCGGGGTCCTTGTCCAGCGCCTGCAGCAACCAAGGCAGTATCAGCGCCACCACCGTGGCGATCGTGCTCGCCGCCAGCACCGCGAGCGCAACTGCCGTCGCCAGCCTCCAGTCGTTCGTCATGAGGGCCACCACCGGCAGCATGAGCAGGCCCAGCAACAAACCGACGATCAGCCCAGTCAGGCTTTCCGGAGCCAGGATGCGGCGAATGCCCACACCCACCGACAGACCGCGGATCGCGACCGTTTCCGTTTGCGTGCCAACGGCATCAGCCAAATAGACGATCCCCGGCACGAAATACGCAACCGCCAGCACGGCGCTGAGTTGGTCTTCGAAGGCCGCCATCAACCCCGCCGACACCATCGCACCGATCAACCCGACCACCAACCATGGCAGGCGGTGCCACAGCCGCCTGGTCACAGTCTCGAGTGTTGTCCTTCTCGTCGACTCGACTGTGTGCAGAAACCCGCCCAGTCGTGCCATGTCTTCGTCGTGTTCATGTAGTAGGACAGCGAGCAGCTGCTGGGGGGCAATCAGCCCGTAGAACCGGCCCTGGTCGTCGACCACCGCGAGACCGGGCTCCTTATCCTGCACCGCCTGCCAGGCGGCGCGCTCCTGGTCGGTGTCCGGCGTCACCACGGGCGGCTGCCGGTCCATGACATCACGCAACATCGCGTCGCTGTCTGCCGCAAACATCTGCTCAATGGTCGCGACACCCACGAGACGATCCCCGTCAAGGACCGCCACGGCGGCAGCGCTGTCGAAGCGCCGGCCCCGCATTCGTTCCAGCGTGGTGCCCACCAGATCGTCCGGCGACGCCTTCGGTACCTCCGTATAGGCGTGCGACAACGCCGTCTCCGGCAGACCGCCGAAATAGGTTGTGACATCAGTGACCATGGCAGCAGACGCTACAGACCGATGTCGCCCCCGGACTGCCTGGCAGCCGTGTTGAGGACCAATGTCCAACACTGAGGGACCTAGTGCCCCACCGGTCGGGTGGTGGAACTCAATAGCGTCGATACATCAACTGCAAATTGGAGTGCACGATGACTGAAAGCGCCTCCCCCAAGCCGGTTGTCGCCGCGATCGACGGCTCGGGCACAGCGATCAACGCCGCGCTGTGGGCGGTTGACGAAGCGATCGCCCGAAGCGTGCCATTGCGCCTCGTGTGCGTGATGAAGGCTAAGCACCCCTCTGCGGAGGATTACTACGCGGACAAGCACCATGCCGAAGCCTCGATTCGTGCGGCGCAGGATGCTGTCGAGGCCACGGGTCGGCCCGTCAAGGTAGAGACCGCAATCCTCTCAGGGTTACCGGCTTTCAACCTGATCGAAGAGTCGGAATCTGCCGACTTGATCTGTGTCGGCTCGGTCGGCATCGGCCGGTCCGCGCGGGCGATACTGGGGTCGGTCGCCACCGAGCTCGCCGAGAAGGCGCAGTGTCCGGTCGCGATCATCCGTCCTCAGGACGAGATACCACGCGACGAGGTCGACATTCGCTGGATAGTCGTCGCGGTGACCGCCGAGATCGACAACGAGTCGGTGATCGAGGGGGCGATGGGCGAAGCGCGGTTACGTCGAACGCCGGTTCTGATGCTCGGCGGTCGGGACGGTTCGGACGGCCTGGACGACGTTGACCAGCAATGGAAGGAACGCTATCCCGACGTCCACGTCTACCCCGTATCCGATGGGGCCGATGTCGCCCGATTTCTCAAGAAGCATGACGAATGGGTCCAACTCGCCGTGATCGGCGGTTCGCACGCGGATCAGGTCATGCAGATTCTCGGCCCCCGGGGGCACCCTCTGTTTCACCGCAGAGCGGCTTCGGTGCTGATAGTGCGGCATTGACGATCGCGGCGGCCTAGGGTGCTCCGACCAGCGCCTGGCGAACCAGTTCCTGGGCCGCTAGCAGGTGCTCCTCCGCCTCCTCGACGCCGACGGGAAACTCGCCGTCATAACTGTTCGTAGACCTTGCCAAAACCGACCGGCACATGTGGGCGGCCGCATGCGCATCCTCGGTCGCGGCCTCCAGTTCGCTGGTCAGTTCTGGGGTTGGCGCCGGCAGATGTGCCCGAAGGTCGACCGCCGCGTTGTCGTGCATCTGCCGGCACGCCTCATCCATCGCCGTGCGGTCGACAGTGGCCAGTGCACGCTGCGCGTCAGAAAGCGACCCCTGAAGATCGGTGAAGGGTGCGCGTGCCTGCGACCACCATTCCAGAATGTTCGCCTTGTCGGTCGATGCCTCGGCTGGAGGACCGGGTTGCCCATAGCCACCCGTGGCCAGGATAGCGACGATCGCAGCCGAGAGCGCAATGACTGCAAGAACACTCGCTCCTACGATCGCCCATTTGGCGCGATACCAGACGTCACGGGAAAGGTCCGGCGTCACCTCGATCGGGCTACCGCATTCTCCGCACAACTGCCACCCGGCCGGGTTGGGGTGACCCTGAGGACATTCCACCACGATGTCAGCTCCTGTCCATTTTCAGTTTGACGAACCGCTTGATGCCGAAGGCCTGGAAGACTCGTCGACGACGCGGCGACAGTTGAGGACCTGCCGTTGCCGCATCGATGATTTCGGGTTCGACAACGTCATAGGTGTGGCCGCCTACTGAGACGGCGGCCGCCCCGGAGGCCTGCACATTGCGCAGCCAATCGACATCTGTTCCGTATGGCAGAGGCACGATGAAGCCATTCGCCACCCGGTCGGCCACCACCGGCGTCGCGTAGTGCCGCCCCGACCGACGCCCGGTATGCCGCATGACTGCGGCATACCAATGCCTGCGGCCTGCCAGGTGCATCATCGCTGGATTCAGCGCGTGCTTGTTGAAGCGGCGCACTACGCCCCTGATGAGTGGCGTATCGGTGAGCATGTCCCGATATTCGTCTCCCGCCTCACCTCGTCAAAAGGGCCGACCGGATCAATCACGCGAGGACTTATGGCATATGAACTCCCGCGCGCGGTGCGGAACCGTCTCCTCGGCGGCGAAATCGACGTGGCGTTGGTGACTTTCGTCTCTAGTGTCGCGAAGACGGCTCGCAAAAGATGAGGACGCGAACACGACCGGAGGATGCACATGACGCCGACCGAGCCTGCTGAGCGGATTGCCGAGAACGTCGACGCCGTCGCTTGTCGGTTCCTGCGATCCGAATTCGCCAGTCAGATCTATTCCGACTGGCCGATCGACCGACGGATCGAAGCCTATCTTCGGCATCACGAGGACTCTGCGTTCCTGACCGACGGCTCTTCCTACAACCTCCTGCTGGAACACGTGATGGCCAATATCGGTCCAGCCGTCCGCGACGGTGTCCTTCCGACACCGGGCTCATCGGACCTGCCGTGACCATCATTCGCAAGGCCGCCGAGGACTGGAAAGTCGCCCCGAATTTCGCCGACTACGAGCAGACGCGCGCGGCGTTCGACTGGTCGACGGTGCCGGACCCGTGCGCCGGTATGCCATCCGGCGGCTGCAACATCGCGTATGCGGCGGTCGACCGGCACGCCGACGGTCCCCAAGCGGATCGCACCGCGCTGCGGTTCATCACCGACGTCGGCTCGGAGGGCGAATTGGTCGCCACCGACCTGAGCTACGCCGAGCTGGGCCGCCGCACCCGCCGGTTCACGAATGTGCTGCGTGGGCTCGGCGTCGGCAAGGGCGACCGGGTGTTTCTGATCATGGGCCGCATCCCCGAGCTGTACGTCGCGATGCTGGGTGCGCTGCGCAACGGCAGTGTGGTGTCGCCACTGTTTTCGGCGTTCGGGCCCGAACCCATCGCCACCCGTGTCGCCATCGGCGAGGCAACCGTACTGGTGACGACGAAGGCGCTGTACAAACGCAAGATCGCCAAGGTGCGCGACGAACTGACATCGGTACGCCACGTGTTACTGGTCGACGGCGACGAGCCCGGCACGCTGAACCTGGCCCAGCTGATGGCCGAGGCCTCCGAGGACGCTCCGATCGAAGCCACCAACGCTGATGACCCGTCGCTACTGCACTTCACCAGCGGCACCACCGGCACGCCCAAGGGGGCACGGCACGTGCACGGCGCGGTCACCATGCATTACCTCACCGGCCTCTACGCGTTGGACATCCATCCCAATGACATCTATTGGTGCACAGCCGATCCCGGGTGGGTCACCGGCACGTCCTATGGCATCATCGCGCCACTTCTCCACGGGATCACCTCGATCATCGACGAAGCCGAGTTCGACGCCGAACGCTGGTACCGCATCCTGCAGGACGAAGGCGTCACTGTGTGGTACACCGCCCCCACCGCGATCAGAATGCTGATCAAGGCTGGACCGGAAGTCGCGCAGCGATACTGCTTTCCGAATCTGCGATTCATCGCCAGTGTGGGCGAGCCGCTCAACGCCGAAGCGGTCTGGTGGGGAAAACGCGTGCTGGGCTTGCCGATACACGACAACTGGTGGCAGACCGAGACTGGCGGCATCATGATTGCCAACACCCCGGCCTTCGACATCAAACCAGGTTCGATGGGGCGGCCATTGCCAGGCGTCGACGCATATGTGGTCAGGCATGGCGACGACGGCACCGTCTCGGTGATCGAAGAACCCGACGTCGAGGGCGAGTTGGCACTCAAACCGGGATGGCCTTCGATGTTCCGCGCCTACCTCAATCAGGAAGAGCGCTACCGGAAGTGCTTCGTCGACGACCTGTACCTGAGCGGGGATCTGGTCAAGCGCGACGCGGACGGCTACTTCTGGTTCGTCGGCCGCGCCGACGACGTGATCAAGTCCGCCGGACACCTGATCGGGCCCTTCGAGGTGGAGAACGCGCTGACCGACCACCCGGCGGTGGCCGAGGCCGCCGTGATCGGGAAACCCGACCCAACAGTCGGCGAGCTGGTGAAGGCGTTCGTCACCCTCAAAGACGGGTTCGCCGCAGACGAGGCGTTACGGCTGGAAGTGTTGGGTCACGCGCGCAAACGGCTGGGAGCAGCGGTGGCACCCAAGGAGATCGAGTTCGTCGACGCCCTACCGCACACCCGCAGCGGCAAGATCATGCGGCGCCTGCTCAAAGCCCGCGAACTCGGATTGCCCGAAGGTGACACGTCAACTGTCGAAGCGCCGGTCGTGCATCATCAGGGGGTGTCGTCATGATCGACCACGACACGGCGACATCGCTGCTGTCGGACATGGTGCGGGTGCGCCTGATGGAAGAGAAGTGCGCTGAGCTCTACAGCGCGGCCAAGATCCGCGGATTCCTACACCTTTACGTCGGTGAGGAAGCGGTGGCCGCCGGGTCGCTGCGGATGCTGGAAGCCGAGGATGCGGTGGTGGCCACCTACCGCGATCACGCGCACGCCCTGCTCCGGGGTGTCCCGATGACCAGAATCATGGCCGAGATGTTCGGCAAGCAGGAGGGTTGCTCCCGCGGGCGCGGCGGCTCGATGCACCTGTTCGATGCGCGCACCCGCTTTTTCGGCGGCAACGCCATCGTTGGCAGCGGCCTCCCGCTGGCGGTAGGTCTCGCGCTGGCCGATAAGCAACTGGGCAAACCACGGGTCACCGCCTGCTACTTCGGCGAAGGTGCGGTAGCCGAAGGTGCCTTCCACGAATCGCTGAACCTCGCCGAACTCTGGCAGTTGCCGGTGCTGTTCTGCTGCGAGAACAACCTCTATGCGATGGGGACGGCCATCGCGGTGGAGCAGTCGCAGACCGACATGACCGCCAAGGCGGCGTCGTACCGGATACCGGCGCTGGCGGTCGACGGCATGGACGTGCTGGCTTGCCAAACCGCCGCCCAGGAGGCCGTGTACAACGTCCGCAACGGCGGCGGTCCGTTCTTCCTGGAATTCCGCACATATCGGTTCCGCCCGCATTCGATGTTCGATCCCGAGTTGTACCGCAGCAAGGACGAAGTCGAACACTGGAAGGAGCGTGACCCGATCCGCACCTTCACCGAACGATGCCTGGCCGACGGCGCGCTCACCGACGATGACATCGCCGCAATCCGCCGTTCCGCCGATGAGGAACTGGCCGAGGCGGTTGCCTATGCTGAGGCCGGGACCTGGGAGCCTGTGGAGGATCTCGGCCGTGACGTGATGACACCTGCGACGGCGGAGGCCCTTCGATGAGCAAGACGGCATACCGCACTGCGGTCCACGACTCGATTCGTGACGCCATGCTCGCCGATCCGCGGGTGGTGCTGATGGGCGAGGACGTCGGCGCCTACGGTGGCACCTACGCCGCGTCGAAGGGTCTCCTGCAGGAGTTCGGACCCGACCGGATCCGCGACACCCCGCTGTCGGAGCTGGGCTTCGTCGGTGTGGGTATCGGCGCCGCGTTGGGCGGTTTACGCCCGATCGTGGAGGTGATGACGGTCAACTTCAGCCTGCTGGCGCTGGACCAGATCGTGAATACCGCTGCGGCGCTGCGGCATATGTCCGGCGGCCAGTTCTCCGTGCCGCTGGTGGTCCGGATGGCGACGGGAGCCGGACGCCAGCTGGCGGCGCAGCACTCTCACAGCCTGGAGGCCTGGTATGCCCATATTCCGGGAATCAAGGTGGTGGCCCCGGCGACGGTGGCCGACGCCTACGGGATGCTGCCCACCGCGCTGGCCGATCCAGACCCCGTGGTCATCTTCGAGCACGTGCAGTTGTACAACACCTCGATAGACGTCGACACTCTTACGCCCACCGACATCGAGCGTGCCGCGGTTCGGCGGGCCGGTAAGGACGTCACGGTGATCGCATACGGCGGTTGCGTACCCAAGGCCCTCGACGCCGCCGACGAACTGTCACTGGCCGGAATCGACTGTGAAGTAATCGATTTACGGGTGCTGCGCCCCCTCGACGACGACACGATGCTCGCCTCGGTGCGCGAGACTCACCGGGTCGTTGTGGTCGACGAAGCCTGGCACACCGGGAGCCTGGCCGGTGAGATCAGCGCACGCATCGTGGAGAACGCGTTCTATGACCTTGACGCGCCGATCGCTCGCGTGTGTACCGAGGAAGTGCCGATTCCCTACCCCAAGCATCTGGAAGAGGCTGCGCTGCCGCAGAAGGACAAGATCGTCGCGGCAGTGAAATCGCTGTTCGGCCAATCCTCATGATCGAGTTCACGATGCCGGCCCTCGGCTCGGACATGGACGAGGGGACCCTCAACGAGTGGCTCGTCAAACCCGGCGACTCCGTCACCCGTGGCCAGGTGGTCGCAGTGGTCGAGACCACCAAGGCTGCGGTCGAGGTGGAGTGCTGGCAGGAAGGCACCGTCGCGGAGCTGCTGGTGCCGGTCGGTCAAACAGTCCAGGTCGGAACGCCGTTGGCGCGGTTGGCGGCCCCGGGCGAGCCCGTGGAACCGACACCGCCGCCCGCTGTCGCTGCGGTTGTCGAACCAGTTTCGCCGACAGCGCCCGTCGAACCCCTACTCGAGCCGATCGCCCCAGTGAATCCCGTCCCCTCGCCGGCGCCGCCCTTCGAGCATCGGCGCCGATGGGTCTCACCCGCGGCCCGTCGGCTCGCGGCATCGCTCGGTGTCAATATCGATGACGTCACCGGCACCGGCCCGCAAGGGGCCGTCATCATCAACGACGTGGAGCATGCCGCCGCCCATCTCGAATCAGCCGCACCCGAATCTCCGAAAACCGTCGTGACATCGACGACATCACTGTCGCCGAAAGAGCTTGCGATCAAACGCGGCACCGAGATGCGTAGGTCCATCGCGGCGGCGATGAGCCGATCCAAACGAGAGATTCCGCACTATTACCTCGCCGACGAGATCGTGATGGACCCGGCGTTGGCCTGGCTGGCCGACCGCAACGCGCAGCGACCCATCACCGAGCGCGTGCTGCCGGCAGTGCTGCAGCTCAAGGCAGTCGCCCTCGCAGCGCAACGATTCGGCGAATTCAGCGGCTTCTGGCGAGGCGAGCGATTCGAACCCGCGCCGAATGTCCATGTCGGTGTTGCGATCTCGCTTCGGGGCGGTGGTCTGGTAGCCCCGGCGATACACGACGTCGCCGACCACAAGGTCGACGAGTTGATGGCCGACCTCACAGATCTAGTGGCCCGTGCCAGGACGTTCTCGCTGCGCAGTTCGGAGATGTCCGATCCCACCATCACCGTGACCAACCTCGGCGACCAGGGAGTCGACGCGGTATTCGGGGTGATCTACCCGCCGCAGGTCGCGCTGGTGGGATTCGGCAAGCCGGCGCAACGGGTGATAGCGATCGACGGCGGCATCCGCATCGCCACGACAGTGCAAGTCACCTTGGCGGCTGATCATCGGGCCAGTGATGGGCACCGCGGGGCGCTGTTCCTCGCCGCGATCAACGAATTGCTGCAACAGCCGGAGCTATTGGAGAGGTGAGCGTCCCATGACTATCGAGATTGATGTCCGCGGGGAGATCCTGTCGGTGTTGACGACGATCGCCCCCGAGGTCGAGGCCGGCGACATCACGGATGACGCGCTGCTGCGGGACCAGGTCGATCTCGACTCGATGGACTGGCTGAACTTCCTTGTCGGCGTGCATAAACGACTGAATGTCGACATCCCGGAGCGCGACTATGCGTCGCTTCGCACCCTGTCAGACGTAGTGCGTTACGTCGAAGCCCGCATGTTCCAGCAGAGCTGAACGCGGGCTGTGGTGCCGAGGTCCTCCGGCACCCGGCAAGGGACCAACGACTCTGCTGATGCGAGTACACCGGACATAGCGTCAAGAACAGACACGTCCGAAATTCACCAGTCGCTACTCCAACAAGTAGACGGGAACACCAATGTCGCGGGACAGAACACGATACGGAATCTTGGTAGGAGTCGACGGATCGCCGGAGTCCGAAGCCGCCATACGCTGGGCGACCGAAGAAGCCGTCTTGCGCGACCAACCCCTCACACTGATGCATGCCATCCCGCCCGTACGCGTGAGCTGGCCGGTGGCTTATCTGGAGGCGAGTTTCGTCGAATCTCAACAGGCAAGCGCCCGTGAGGTGATCGAGAAGGCGCAGAAGATAGTTCAGGCGGGCGCGGGCGAATCGCAGCCGCCACCTGTCCGAACGGAGACGAGACATACGGACGCCCCATCGGCGTTGGTCATCGGGTCGCGCGACGCGTTCATGACCGTCGTCGGTAGCCGGGGTATGGGCGCTCTGGGCCGCGCTTTGCTCGGTTCAGTCAGCAGCGGTCTGGTTCACCACGGGCACGGTCCGGTCGCGATCATCCATGCCGACGACGTCAAGGCGCCCGACGATGACTCTCCTGTCTTACTCGGCATCGACGGATCGCCCAGTTCGGAGGATGCGACGGCACTGGCCTTCGACGAGGCATCACGGCGAGGTGTGGATCTTGTGGCGCTGCATGCATGGAGTGACGTGGGCGTCCTCCCCGTCCTCGGAATGGACTGGCACCGGTACGAGGATGAAGGACACGAGATACTGGCCGAACGGCTGGCCGGTTGGCAGGACCAGTATCCAGACGTCCACATCCAGCGTCGAATCGTTTGCGATCAACCTGCGCGTTGGCTGGTAGACGAATCACAGGAGGCTCAGCTCGTCGTGGTCGGTAGCCACGGGCGCGGCGGCTTCAGCGGGATGATGCTGGGCTCCGTCGGTTCGAAGGTGGCCCAGGCCTCCCACGCTCCGGTGATCGTCGTCCGGTCCCGGTGAGTCCCGAGATGCCTACCGTCACAGCGCCCGTCGTCGTCGGCGTGGACGGCACGACTGCATCGAGGGGTGCGGCGCGCTGGGCGGCTGCGGTCGCCGAGAAGTTCGGCGCGCCTCTCGAGATCGTCAACGGGCGCCACGCCACGGGCCGTCCACTGACCGACGCGGCGGCAGCGCTGTTGGCAGCAGCGGTCACCGCCCAGCGCGAGTCCGCTGAATCAATGCTCAAATCCGTCGAGGAGGAGATACGCGGCGACTTCCGTTCGCTCGACATCACCACCATTCTTTCGGACGAACCCACCGACGTTCTCCTGACGGAGCGGAGCCGTCACGCGCGGTTGGTCGTTCTCGGGTCCGAGGATGTGACTCCAGCGGCCGCATTGATGATCGGATCGACAACGCTTGCCGTCTCGGCACATTCAGCCTGTCCCGTGATCGCGTGGCGCGGGAGCAATGCGGTGCCGACCGACCAGCCCGTCGTGCTCGGCGTCGACTGTGAGCACACCGGGCCGAAAGCATTCAGGGCCGCCTTCGAGTTCGCGGACCGATTCGGGTTGGGGCTCAACGCCGTGCACGCATGGTCGGCGTTTCGCCCACCGGTGGACGCCATCACCCCATACGGTGTCGACTGGGATGCTCTGGAGGGCCTCCGGTGGCAGAGCCTCTTGAACGTGCTCGACCCTTGGACCGAGTTGTATCCGAACGTCGCGGTGACACTCTTCGTCGAGACCGATGGTGCCGGCAAGGCCCTCATGCAACATGTGGTGGATGCACAACTCGTCGTGGTCGGCAGCCGAGGTCGCAATGCCCTGGCGGGTGCGCTCCTTGGCTCCACCAGCCTGAACCTGCTGCACCACTGTCCTGTACCGGTGATGTTGTGCCACAACGAACCTGAGGAACAATAGGAGCGTGGCGGCCCTCGGGTTGTGTGCGCGTTTGCGCCAAAATGGTGCGCCGGACTTGTCTTCTCGTCAGCGCTGACGGGCGACCAGAACCGGAGTAGGTGCGTCCTTCGCCAAAGCGGAGCTGACCGAACCGAGAAACATCTCGGCGACCGCGCCACGGCCTCGGTTGCCGACCACGACCAGTTGCGCTGTTTCAGACTGCTCGAGCAGACGGCGCGCCGGGTCCTCGAATTCGACCACCACGCGCACGTTGACCTCCGGGTACCGGCATTTCCATGCGGCAATGCTTTCGGCGAGGGTCTTCTCAGCCACACGTCGCAGATCCGCCCATTCCATACCGAATAGCGAAACGTCGGCATTCCACAGGACGCGCAGTGCGACCAGATCCACTCCCCTCCAGGAAGCTTCGTCGAACGCCATCGCCAAGGCCGACTCGGAATCCTGCGAACCGTCGACCCCCACCAGAACCGGCAGTCGGGCCGAGGACGGCGACAACGACGAATCCTCGTCGTTGATGACCGCGACGGGACAGTGGGCGTGGTGGATCAAGCCTGAACTGACCGACCCGAGTAGGCGCTGATGCCGTCCGGTGCGTCCGCGGCGGCCGACCACCACCATCTGGGCGTCCTTGGAGAGGTCCACGAGAGACGGTACAGGTCTTCCGAAGAGCAGCTCGCTGTCGATCTCCGGACGTTCGCCGGCAACGGCGCCCTGCGCGGCGCTGATTGCCTCTGCGATGACGTTGCGGGCGTCGTTCTCCCGCATCTCGAACATTTCGTCGGGGACGCGGCCGCCTGGCCACGCCAACGTCGATGCCGGGACCGAGATGGAGTCGGCAACATGAACGATCGCCAGGCGGGTATGGCGCATCACTGCCTCGCGCGCGGCCCAGCGGACCGCCCCTCGGGATGCCGCAGACCCGTCCGCGCCGAAGACCACACCGTGATGCACGATTCGCGTGGACATTCGTTCTCCCTGGGAATCGACCAACATAGGTGACGCTACGAACATCGCGTGCCCGCTTGCAGGAGGCGTTGGTCCCGGAAGAATCGGCCATTTGGCCCTCGAAGCAATAATCGGATTCTCAGACGCGGGTTTCGGCCGAGCGCAGGCAGCGGCGCCGGAGCCGCTAGGGGTAAGTCCGGCGCCGCCTGATCTTGGGTACGCCGGCGGGACAGCAGGCGTTAACCGGCCGGAGTGATGAATCCGTAGTGCCCGTCGCAGCGGAGGTAGAGCACGGCGGCGCGGCCTTGGCGAGCATCGATGAAGAACAGAAATGGCAGTCCGAGGAGTCCGAGACGCTCGGCGGCCTGCTCGACGGTGATGCACGGGGCCGGATGGGGGCTGATCGTCAGTGGCAGCTCGTAAGGTGCGAGCACGTCCGGGGAGGTGGGCGGCGCCACCTGCGCCAGGCGATACCCGGTCGGGCCACCGCGGTAGAGGACACCGGCGACCCCGGAAGCCTTCTCGTTGAACAGATGAAAGTCGTAGTCCAGCAGGTCCATTTCAAGGGCCGCCTCGTCGACCGTGCAAGGGGCCATGGCGAACGATTTGCGTCGGATGACACGACGTTCGTCCACCGGGCGTGGAAAGTGGCTCGGCCGGCGAGTCGGCCTCGAGCCGTGCTGCCATGGATAGGCGGCCGTCGGCCGAATCGCGCCCCGTGTCGCTTTCCAGTGTTCGGCGGCGTGCCCGAGTTGGTGACGCAGCCTCGCCGCCAGGCGATCAATCGCTTCACGCGCGGTGACACCCTCGGCCTGCGCCCGGACGAGCCGGCCTTGCACATCTAGATTTGCCTGTGCGACAACCGGGCGGAAGATCGCAGGATCGCGGTGCCTTGTCAGCTTCACGTGGGCGTGCAACACGGGTTGATGCGCGAACTTGCCCAGCCCTCCGATCTTGCTCCGCGCGTAATCGGCTGCGCCCGGAAGTACGCCGTGCGTCGTCACGTCGACGTCGACGGGTGGCGAATCAACGTTGTGCGTCATGACCTCGTTGATACGCCGCAAGCCGGTGCGGATACGAGGGTCTTCGGTCACGCGGATGGCGACCTTGGTCCCCCATCGGTGGCCGAGTGCCCATGCGCGGTCTGGTTGTCGCAGAACCCGCTTCCCAAGTGGTGTTGGAGGAACGCCAGCTGATCGGCGGCCACCTGGTCCCGTACAGCACCGTGGTACATGTCGAAATGCCTCACCGGATACTCGCGGATCTCGTGACGCCGGGCTCTCGAAGCCTTCTCCACGACGAACGCAGTCGAAATCACTTCGTCGTCGCGGGCCACCGTGACCATCAGCGGCGCAGTGATGCGCTCGATCGTGCCCTCCCGGTAACGGGGTACGTGGAAGAAGAACCGTGGCGCCACCTGATTGCGCCACGACGGCGCGTTCTGTTCCACGTTCCGGAAGAGTGGGGCCAGGGTCGGGCCGCTGAAGACCGCTCGCCCAGCGCGTCCGTAGATGGCGATGTAGTGGGGCGGCAATCCGACAACACCGCGGACCGCATCGAGGATGGCTGCGCCCAGCAAGTTTCCTGTCGCCATCACGATCTGCCATGGGCTCGATCGCGCACCCGGCGGACGGTGGCGCCCACGGAGTCCGGCGACCAGGTCCAAACCCGGGACATTCGCGACGACAGCCGCAATTCTTGAGTCCTCCGCCGCCACCTGAACCACATGGCTCCCACCAAGCGACGTGCCCCACAGGGCGATTCGGTTCGCATCGATGTCCCTGCGGGAGCGCACGAACTCGAGGGCGTGACGCAGGTCGTCACGTTGGCGACCAGCATCGATCCACTGTCGCGGTTCACCTTCGCTCTCACCCGAGCATCGGTAGTCGAAGATCAAGACCGCCAATCCGCCATCGGCGAACCTGTCGGCGAAATCAGGCACTATCCAATCCATGGTCCCGGAAAATCCGTGTGCCATCACCACACATGGCCAATTCCCGGCTTCCCCGTCAGGCACGTATAGCACACCGGCAATGACAGATCCTTCCGAGTCGAATGAGACTCGTTGTTTGACATAGCTTTTCGTCACTACACACCTCTTCGGGCCGAATTTCAGCGCAACGCGAATACGAATCTATGACCGCGCGACGATCACCGGGATCTGGGCTGCTTGCACCACCGCGGTGCTCACCGAACCCAGAAGGGTGCTGGCGAAACCTCCTGCGCGGTGGCTGCCCACCACGATCAGTTGGGCTGAGCTCGAGTTGTCGACGAGCCTGCGTGCCGGCTGATCCCGAACAACAATCTGTCGGACAGGCACGTTTGGATAGCGTTCCTGCCACCCGGCCAATTGCTTGGCCATGGAGTCCTCCACGTCGGCGCGCAGGTCGTCCCAGTCCAGCGAGAATTCGAACGCCCCAGAACCCCACCAGGCATGCAGCGCCACCAGCCCGACACCGCGTCGAGAGGCTTCGTCGAAGGCGAGCGCGGTAGCTGAATCCGTAGCGCGAGAGCCGTCGAATCCCAACAGAATCGGCTGATCGCCCGCGGGTCGCTCGGTGCCGCGGATGACCGCCACGGGGCTGCGCGCATGATGCACCAACCCCATGCTCACGGAGCCGAGTACGGTTCGGGTGAGCATGCCTTTTCCTCGACTGCCTACGACCACCAGCTGCGCCTCTCGCGAGAGCTCTACCAACGCCGGAACAGCCCCGGAGACCAATACTTCCGTCGATACCGACAGGCGCTCTCCCGCAGCCGCTTTCGCCGTAGCCGTTGCGTCGTCGAGGAGCTGTCGACCGCTCTCACGCTCCCACTCCAAGACACCGGGCGGCACCGGCGTGGCAAGCGACGTCCCGACGACAGGCGGCATCGCATGCACAATGGTCAAGTGAGCGTTGCGGATCGCGGCATCCTCGGCGGCCCAGCGGATTGCCGCGTCTGCCGTCGGTGACCCGTCAGTGCCGACGACGATCCCGGAATCGGCCACTATTTGCTGTCGGCTTGATGATCGATGCCGGCCTGCACCGCCGCGATGCGCCGCTCGGCGCGCTCGTCGGCCGCCCGTTGCTCCGCGGCCGTCACGACGAGTGCGTCCGGGCCCGGAAACACGGTCGCCACGTGGTCGTTATCCAGCCAATGGACCACATACGGGGGTGACCCGTCGGTGGAATGCACCTCCATGATCAGTCCGCGCTGTTCGTGTTGGTCGATGGTGAGGCCTTTCATCACCAACCAATCCCCGACCTCTGCCTTCATCACACTGTCTCCTTTCGTACGTCACCACCCAATCGTGCATCGGCAACGAGACTCAGCACAGCGCTACCAACTCGGCATACCGCGTCAAGCGCTCCATTGTGCGTCCCCTCGTCAGTCAGCGCAGAACCAGTACAGAACAGTTGGTGTGGCGAAGCGCCTTTCGCGCTTCAGGACCGACGACCTCAGCCGTCAGCACCGGGTCATTTGCGTCCACTATCACCAGTTGATCGATGTTGGCGCTCTGCGCCAACACCCCGCCGATGTGATCCGAGATCGGCAGCGCATGGATTTGGACATCTGCGTCGTCGTCTTCCCTCGCCTCAGCGAGGTACTGGGCGAGCCGCGTGCGCACATCGCGCTTGTCGTCGGGTTCGGTTGTCACCGCCGACCGCCATCGCGTCAGCGCCAACACCGGTGCCTTTCGCAGAGTCGCTTCGTTTATCGCCGTTTGCAGCACCGCGCTGCCGCCCGGTGATTCGTCCACCGCAGCCACAATCCAGAGCGGGTCGGTCAATGGCTTGTGGGGGTGCCGGCGACGGACGATCGCTACGGGGGTGAAGGCGACCTGCGCCAGTGCCGCGGCCGTCGATCCGCGCTCATCGTGGGGTGAGTCGTCCGTCCCTCGTGATCCGACGCAGATCAGCTGCCCCAATCGCGATGCCTCCCTGAGTTGTTCGGTGGCATCGCCCTGCAATATCGTTGACTCGAGTTTGACGGGCTGGCCGGTGGCCTCAGCGGCGATCCACGCCTCGTGTATCGCATGCCTGGCATAGGCGTATTCGCGCTCGAGATCCTTTGCGTCTGGGTTGACGACGCAGGCCAGTAGCATCGGTACGTCTCGATCGATTGCTTCGTCGACTGCCCAAAGTGCCGCGTGGACTGCATGTTTCGAGCCATCAATCCCGACAACCACCGGTAATCTCGCCGCATTGTTCATTCTTGAGCTCTTTCTCTGAATTGATGCTCGAATGAGACGTCACCGCGTGCGCCCATTGATCTGCAGATCATCGTCGGAATCAAGGAGTGGTGGAGCAGGTTGAGCCCTGTCGAACCCAACACCGCACCCGCCAACGGACCGCGCCCACGACTGCCGATGACCACAAGCTGCGCACCGTCAGAGTGATTCAGAAGGGCTCGACTCGGCTTGTCCTGATCGACGACGTACGTCACATCGACGTCTGGATATTGCCGTGTCCACGGCGCCAATGCGTCGACGAGGTGCTCGCGTTGGTCGGCGTGGACCGCATTCCAGTCGATCATGAACGGCAGAGTGACATCGCCGGCTGATCGACGCGTGGACCACGCATGGACGGCGACGATGTTCACCGCGAATCGATCGGCGAGTTCGAAGGCTGACGTGATCGCCACCCGGCTAGGGTCGTCATCGTCGACGCCTACGACGATCGGCTGACCGGTGGGCGCCGTCGCGTCTCCCCGCCAGGCGATCACGGGGCACATCGAGTTCGCCGCCACCGCAACGGTGGTCGAGCCGATCAGGACAGCCGCGGCGACCGAGAGGTCGTCACAGCCCAGGACGATCAACCTCGCATGCTGGCTCAAATCGACCAGCAATCGATCGACAGCTTCAGACACGTGTGCAGTGGTGATGCGCAGGTCGGGGTGATCGCCATGGACCGCTCGGCTGGCAGCGTCGAGAATGGCCGAGGCCCTTTCCTGTTGCGCGGACATCTCGCAGGCCCGCACAGCGGCGATGACATCTGAAGGATTGTGACCGGGAGAGGGCCGGGCATGCACGATGTGCAGTGGGGTCCCCAACTTGTGCGCGACGCCCGCCGCCCAACGGGCCGCGCGCATCGCGTTGTCCGTGCCGTCGACTCCGACGACGACGGGATTTACGCTGTTTTCCATGATGTCTCGCCTTTCTCCGGTCAGCGTCGTCAAATCGCGAGACAGCAGATTTGGCGGGCCTCGGCGATCGAGTCGGCGAGCGGGCGAGTGGTGTCGATGGGATGACCATCGCTCGAAACGCCGGTGAGTTCTGCCATCGCGGTGGCGATCTCCGGCGTCGCATCAGAGGATGTCACAGACCGGTTCTCGATTCTCTCCGAGGCCTCGTCGAGAGGTACGGTGCACGTGAGTTCCACTATCGGCGAATGCGTTTCGCCGGCTAGTCGCCGGGCGCGAGCACGGTGCCCGGGATCGCGCCAAGTCCCGTCCAAAATCACGGACACGCCATGGCCCAGCAACATCCGCGTCCGCCGAAGAACCTCGTCGTACACGACATTCACGTTTTCGCGTGTGTACAGACCCGAGTCCAGAACACCGATCGCTCCGGCGATGACGCCGGTTTGCTCGAGCTCACGGCGCACATCATCGGTTGAAATGACCTCTGCCCCACACTGTTCAGCCAAACCACGTGACAGAGTTGTCTTCCCAGTACCGGGACCTCCCCCGATGACGATGAGTTGAACCGTACCGGCCCGCAGATGATCGAGCGCGATGTCGATATGCCGCCGCGCATCGGCAGAAGCCTCCTCATGACCCTGCGCAAAGCGAACGCAATCGACTTTGGCGCGGACCAGTGCGCGGTATGCGACATAGGCGTGTTTGAGGGCATCTGGGGCGGGGTCGCGAGCTGAGCGACAGTACGCTTCGAGAAAGAACTCGCCGAGGTCACGGCGACCGAGAAATTCGAGGTCCATCGCGAGAAATGCTGCGTCGTCGATGGAATCCACATATCGCAGTTTGTCGTCGAACTCGAGGCAGTCGAGGATGGCCGTTTCCCCTGGTGTGCAGAAGATGTCATCGGCCAACAGATCCGCGTGCCCGTCGACGACTCGGCGGCTGCTGATGCGCTCGGCGAACAGTTCGCCCCGGCCTGCGATGAATTGCGCCGACAACCGTTCGACCTCATCGAGCAGCTCGCTGGGAATTACGGTGTCCGCATACCGCTGCAGTTCAACGAGATTCTGCCGCCATCGCGTTGAAACTGCTTCGGCTGTCCCAAAGCTGTCGATCGCGGCGCTTCTCAGCGCCTCGGCGTGGAAACGCGCCAGCTTGTCCGCGATCTCTTCCAAGTGATCGTGGACCGGGCGACCACCTCTGGCCAGCGATGCCAGGCGCGTCGAGTCGGCGTAGCGCCGCATCACGACCACCGGTTCGGCAGGGCCATCACCCGGGCCGGCAAAGTGCGCAACCCCCAGGTAGCTGCCCGGGGCGAGCCTGCTGTTGAGTGTGACCTCACGCGCGCAGGCGGCCTCCCGCTGTTGCGTAGTGGTGAAGTCGAGGAATTCGGTGGCGATCGGCTTCTTTGCCTTGTACGCCTTGTCACCAAGAAGGACGACCACACCCGTATGCGTCTCGCGCACCTGGGCGTCCAGGTTGCCCGCGATCGTCCAGGGAGCTTCGACGCCGCTCATTTCGGCCGTCATGCCATCCATACCCAGATGGTTCATCCCGCGGCGTCCGGTCGGCCAGGGTCCTAAGGCCCAGGCTTAAGGACCATTTACCCTGGTTGTGGGCGGAACCAGCTCCCAAGCTAGAAACATGCGTGACACCATGGTCGACACCAAAGTGATCAAGGATGCAGTGCAATTGGCGTGCCGCGCACCATCGCTGCACAACAGCCAACCGTGGCATTGGGTCGCCGCAGGCAAAGCGGTCCATCTGTTCCTCGACCAGGAACGCGTCCTGCATTCGACCGACCACACCGGCCGTGACGCCCTGATCGGCTGTGGTGCCGTACTCGACCATTTTCGCGTCGCCATGGCTGCGGCGGGGTGGGCCTCTCACGTCGACCGATATCCGAATCCCAACAACTCTTTGCATTTGGCGTCGGTCGATTTCAGCCCGATGGAGTTCGTCACCGAGGGGCACATCCGTCGTGCCGACGCGATTCTGCTGCGGCGGAGTGATCGCCTCCCCTACGCTGAGCCGCCAGACTGGGCGACGGCCGAATCACAGTTGCGCCGTAACGTCACCTCCGATGCAGTCCGCCTCGACGTGATCGCCGACGAATTACGTGCCGAACTTGCGAGCGCGGCCAAGCTCACCGAGTCGCTGCGCCTCTACGATTCGTCCTACCACTCGGAATTATCATGGTGGACAGGACCATTCGAGGCGACGGACGGGATACCCCACAGTTCGCTGGTGTCTGCCTCCGAAGGCGACCGTGTCGGTGTCGGACGTAACTTCCCAGTCACCCACGACACAGATCGGCGCTTCGAGGTCGGCCGGGACCACGCGAAGATTCTTGTGCTTTCGACTTACGACATCGACCGCACTTCTGTCCTGCAGTGCGGCGAAATGCTCTCCGCGGTGTTGCTGGAGGCCACGATGGCGGGCCTCGCCACGTGCACGCTGACGAATATCACCGAGCTCTATCCGGGCCGGGACATCGTCGCATCGTTGATCGACCAGCCGACCACTCCCCAGGTATTGATCCGTGTCGGATCAGCTCCGGAGATCGACGACAAGCCACCGCCGACGCCGCGGCGGCCGATCGACGAAGTCTTCGATGTTCGGGCGAAGGATCTCTGACCTGGCAGCGGCTTTCGTTTCTGAATTTCCCGCCGTAACGCCAAGCCCAAGGAGCCACCATGCGAGACCCGACGCATTCGCCGGCCTCAGTCGTGGTCGGTCTGGACGGTACGCACTCAGCGCTCGATGCCGCACTGTGGGCCGTTGACGAAGCCGTTAGCCGCGATATCCCCCTACGCCTCGTCTATGCGATCGACCCCAAACACACCTCCGGCTCTGAGCTGGGAGATGCGGCGGAGGACCTTGCCGCCGCAGAGACCACGGTTCGCTGTGCGGTCACAGCCGTCGAATCCACCGCGAAGCCCGTCAAGATCGAGATGGAAATCCTGCGGGTCCGCCCGGCTCGGGCGCTGATCGATGCGTCCGCGGCGGCCGCAATGCTGTGCCTGGGAGACACGGGCCCAGAGCACTGCGCGCAGGGCCGAATCGGTTCCACGGCCGCAGAAGTCACGGCCTCCGCCCGTTGCCCCGTGGCCATTGTCCGCGGCCATAACTCGCGCCCTCGGCGTGGCGACTGGGTGGTTGCCGAGATCGAGGGGTCGCCCGTCGGCAACCGCATCCTGCAGCATGCCTCCGAGGAGGCACGGCTTCGGCAGGCACCGCTGCGGGTGTTGACCAGCTGGCAGACCCGGTTCACCGACGTGTACAACAATCGCCCCGTGGCCGAGGGCAACAGGAGCGCCAAGGCGCAGCTGGACCGTCAACTTGCGAAGTGGAAGAAGCGCTACCCCGACCTCGACGTCGAGCCCGTTGTGGTGCACGGGAACACCCTCAACTACCTGACGGAACATGCCGACTCAGTCCAGTTACTGGTCGTCGGTCGTGAGCGCGCACGCGGGATAAGGGATTTGGTAGGGCCACCCGGCTACGCGTCATTGCACGAAGCAGGCTGTTCGGTCCTGATCTGTCAACCACACGCCGTATTGTGATTTTTGCGTCGTGGCTGCCATTCCGGAGAGGGGATTTCACATGGTGAAAGTCTTTCTCGTCGACGACCACGAAGTCGTGCGGCGCGGGCTGATCGACCTGTTGAGCGCCGATCCGGAGCTGGAGGTGATCGGTGAGGCCGGATCTGCGGCCCAGGCGCTGGCGCGTATTCCCGCCCTCCAGCCCGATGTCGCAGTCCTCGACGTGCGGCTCCCCGATGGCAACGGCATCGAACTGTGCCGCGATCTGTTGTCTCGGCTACCGGATCTGCGCTGTCTGATGCTCACGTCGTTCACGTCCGACGAGGCGATGTTGGATGCGATATTGGCCGGTGCAAGCGGGTACGTCGTCAAGGACATCAAGGGCATGGAGCTCGCTCAGGCGATCAAAGAGGTCGGGGCCGGCCGTTCACTTCTGGACAACCGGGCTGCGGCAGCGCTGATGGCCAAACTCCGGGGAGCTGCAGAGAAGTCCGATCCCTTGGCCGGCCTCAGCGACCAAGAGCGGGTACTGCTCGATTTGCTGGGCGAGGGCCTGACCAACAAGCAGATCGCTGCCCGGATGTTTCTGGCGGAGAAAACGGTCAAGAACTACGTATCACGACTACTGGCCAAACTGGGTATGGAACGCCGCACCCAGGCGGCGGTGTTCGTGTCGAAACTCGATCAGTCCCAGCGCCGCCCCGAGGAGTAGGCCACCGCCTGAGCAATCTCAGGTCGGGCGTACCACCAGAACCGGCATGCGCGCCGACTCTGCCACGGCCAGACTGACAGAACCCAGCAGCATGCCTGCGAACCCACCTCGGCCGTGGCTGCCGACGACGGTCAGCTGTGCCGCCTCGGACCTCTCGAGCAACTGATGCACGGGACGGTTGAGGGCGACGACGGGCCGCACGTGCACGTCGGGATAACGCTCCTGCCAGCCGGCCAGGCGCTCAGACAGCGTCTCGTCCGCGCGCCGGTGCACAGCCGCCAACTCGTTTTCGGGCACGTCGAACAGCGCGAAGTCGCTCCAAACGTGCAAGGCAATGAGGTCGACGCGACGGAGAGAAGCTTCTTCGAATGCGACCGCGGTAGCCGCCTCGGATACCGGCGAACCGTCGATGCCGACAAGGACAGGCGCCGCGGCGGGGAACGCCGTCATCGGGACCTCATCATGTATGACCGCGACTGGGGCATGAGCGTGCTGAATGAGACCTCTGCTGACCGACCCGAGCAGTCGCCGGTTGATCGGCCCGGTACCGCGGCATCCCACGACGATCATTTCCGCGTCCTTGGACAGATCGATCAGTGTGGGCAGGACACCGCCCGCGATGGTCTCCGTCTCGATATGGATCTGGCGGGTTTCCGCGGTCGCCTCTTCCGCGGTTCTGCGTGCGTCACTGAGCATCTCTTGGCCGTCTCTCTCCATGCGCGCGACGACCTCGCGGGGCATGGGGACCTCGGGCCACATTCGGACAGCGGGTGACTGAATGACGTGGATGATCGACAGCGGAACCCCGCGCATCGAGGCTTCCCGCGCTGCCCAGTCAACGGCGACCTTCGACGGAGGCGAACCGTCGACGCCGACAAGAATGCCGTGATGAGTAGGGGAGGTTGACATTTGCAGACTCCTTCTGCCCAGGGCCGGACGTCTTCGGCCACAATGACTACGACGCTACGTTCATCGATGAGTCCAGTCGGGGGGCGGTGGTCACCTACTCGGTAGGTCAAAGGTCCTCTGTTTGATCATGATTGGTACTTGAGCGCTTCCAGCTCGCGATCCCATTGGATGCCTCGTTGGTGAATGATTCGCAGCCGGGTCAGATACGCAGTACTGGCGGTGATTGCCAGCACGGCGAACCAGACGGTCAACGCAACGCCCACGGCATCGCCGGCTGCACGACTCGGCCGTACAGGCGCGTCGACGGGTCCGCCGGTGATGTCGTCAACCCAGATTTCGGCTTGATCTCCGACCGTCGCCTCGTCAGCCCATTTGACGACGTCGACGTGATCGCTACCCGCCGAAGTCCACGAGGCCCGGACAAATATGGAGACATCCGCGGAGCCTGGACCCACCTCGACCGTGCTGTTCTCGAGCGCAGTGGCGGTCACCGCGTGTCGGTGCTTGGCCTCTTCCGCATACAACCGGCTACGGGCGTCGTAGACCGATGTTCCGATGGCAGCAGCGACAGGCAATGCCAGAACGGTGACGAGGGCAGCGAGAAGGACTAGCCAAGCCTGAATTCGGTCGTCACGCCGCACCAGCGGATTGCGCCCCGCAATCCGGCTGAACCAATACCTACCCCACGTGATCGTGAACTGTTGCATGACGTCTCTCTTCAGGTTTTCAACGGCGGCCGGGTGCCGGCCGTGCGGACGCCACCAAACCGGCTTGCCCGACACGTCGAAGTCGACGTGACCGAAGTACGTTCACGGCACACTGCTCAGTCGAGCCGTGAATTGTCCAACCTGGCAACCACTTCTGCCAGTTCGCGGCGCGGTGTGGCGGGCAACGGATCACTGTTGACCGGAGCCCAGCCGATGCGCAACAGCATCTGGGGATAGCCTTCCTCACCGAACACGTCCGCCCTGACTGCTTCTCGGGTTTCGGGAATCTCGAGCGGCTCGGTGATCGGGCAAGTGGCGAGGCCCAGCGCAGTCGCCGTGAGGAGTACCACGCTCGTCGCTTCGCCGGCGCGCAACCTCGACAGGTCGTCGTCACTCGAGGTGCCCAGGGCGACAACCGTGGCGTTGTCCTCGGCTGCTTCCAGATCGGGCGGTTGAGCGAGCGCTGGGCCAGCGAACCACCGCGCAGGAATCACCGCTGTCGAATCCGGCACCGGCGTGCTCCGAGCAGGAACCCCGGCCTCCGACGCGTACCTCCCGCTCCACGCTGCCAATTCCGCCGTATAAGCGAAGTCGGCCGAATGGCGCGAAACGGCCTCGGCCACGATGACCTTCAGATGTGAGAGGTCGTCGATCCGGCGCATGGTCACACCCGCACGTGCAGCGCGCGCGCCCACCAACGAAAGATCGCCCTTCGCGACCGGCCAGTGACTGTAATTTCGGCGGTCAGTGCGTCGGCGTGGAATCGCCGCCGCCAGGGCGATGTCGAGATCGGCCGGCGCCTGCCGGCGAAGCTCAATCGAAGCCAGGTGGTCAGCATCGGCGGGGTTGGGGAACCGGTGGACCCTGGCCGCCCATCCCAGTGCAGCGAAGGCGGTCACGCAGTGATTGAGCGCGGCACCACAACTCAGCAACAGGTCCCGGGCGTCGGGGTCGGTGTTCGGCAGTTGCCGATCGCGGTCCGCGTAGAGATGCAGACTTCGATCGCCGATCACCCAACGCCACGGCTGCGAGTTGTGCACCGACGGCGCCCGAAGCGCCAGCAGCAACGCCGACCTGATGGTCTCGGCATCTGGAAAATGTGCGCTCATCTCGTCACCACCTCGATAGGAGAAGTTCTTGTGTTCTTTCCAGAGTGCCGCTGTATGGGTCAACACGAGAGGGTCTAAAGACCCAGACACATATGACTTGCGGAGTCGAAATCGTAGTCTTATGACCGGCGTGCCACGATGACCGGGATGCGTGCCGCCTGCGCCACGGCCGAGCTCACCGAACCCAAGAGAAGGCCGGCGAATCCCCCGTGTCCATGGCTGCCTACCACAAGTAGTTGTGCACTTTCGGATTCCTTGATCAGACGATGGACCGGGTTGTCCTGACCGATGACGCGCCGGACGGCGACATCCGGATAGCGCTCGCCCCAGCCCGCAAGCCGTTGCGCGAGTTCCTCATCGGCTTGCTCGGCCACACCCTCGGGGGGCACATCGAGGGGGAAATCCGCGTTGTTCATCCACGTGTGGACCGCCATCAGTTCTACGCCACGCCGCGACGCTTCGTCGAAGGCAATTGCAGTGGCTTGCTCGGAGGCCGGCGACCCGTCGATGCCGACGAGCACGGGCGCCGCGACGGAGTAGTCCGTGACCGGCTCTTCGTCGTGGATCACCGCCACCGGACAGTGCGCGTGGTGCAGCAGGCCGGAGCTGACCGAGCCCAGCAGAAGCCTCGCCACGCCGCCGAGACCGCGGCGCCCGACCACCACCATTTCCGCGTCTTTCGACATGTCCACGAGCGTCGGCACAGCAGATCCGGAAACCACGCGACGCGCCGTGACGAGGTCCGGTGCGCCGGAGGTGGCCTCGGCGACCACCCGCATCGCGTCATCAACTATCTGGTCGGCGCGTCGGTCGCACTCCGACCAATAGTCCGCCGATATGGGCATGTCCACCCACGGCCCGATAGACGTCGCCGGAAGAATGTGAACAATCGTCAACGGCACGTTACGTAGTGCCGCGTCCCGGGCGGCCCACTCCGTCGCCACGTCTGAGGCAGTCGAGCCGTCAACGCCGACGACGATTCCGTGATACTTCGACTCTGAAGAACCTGTGGCAGAGTTCATTTCGGGTTCCCTTCATTCGCCTGAGGGTTTCTTCCGTTGTTCGCCTCGATCAGAATCGGTTCAGGCGAATGCAGATCCGACGTCTCTCTTGGCTTAGGGCTCAAAAGGCGTCGACTTCGATTGAGCGTCAACGGGATCAAATGGGCGGTGACAGTGGCTCCGGCGGCCAACTCGGCGTAGACCGCTGCCACGACCGCTTCGACTTCACTTCGCGTGCGGCCGGGGAGTCGAGTGCACAGTGTCGACACGACGCTGTCAAGTTCGTCGTGCACCAACGGTGCCGCGAAAGTGGTCATCCCCAGAGTCTGCGTCGAAGAAGTGCCAATCCTCTACGGACCAAAGTCCCGAAACCGGCGGCTAGGGTCACTTCGATGCTTGCCCGGACGAATGCACGACGAGGTTGCGCAATGCTGTGCACCACCGGTCAGCGCCTCAGGCAGCGCTGGGAAAATCGATACCGATGTGGAGATTCGACTCCCGCTGATCTTTTCCGACGGGTTTCCACCCGACATATGTCAGATACAGGCCGATCACCGCGAACACGAGGTATGCCACCTGCCATACGACGGCCGCTCCGATGACACGGTCGGCCACGGAGGCGAACGTGTCGGGGAAGGCGAGAAGGAAAACCCCGCGCGCCACAAGCAGCCATCCGAGGATGGACACGATGATCGCGGCGGGGCCGCGCCAGAGTTGATGAAACGCGACGATCGCGACGCCACCCATGAGGATGAAGGCCCCTATGACCCACGGCCACACATCGCTGGCGGTGAACTCGGAGAGAAGCTGCCGCATATCCGGGGCGCGCAAGGCGGCGATGACGGCGACGATCGTAAAGTATGGACCCAGCACACGGGCGAACATCCGGGTGCGGTGTTGCACTTGCATACTCATGATCTCCTCGATTCGAAGATGATTCACGAGATCTGACGATCTCGACCCAATACCACCCCTCACGTAATCCGTATCCCAGGGCCGAAGGTCCCATGTGGTGGCGGTTTATGTCACTGACCCTCACCGCGGACCGTCGGCGCCGGCGTCACTGCAGGTCATGGCGCCATCTTCGACCGAGTAACCGCATCGGCCATGGCCCGTGCGACCGTAAATGTGAAATTCCTATGAGGACGGTGACGGCCCGATGCGAGACCGCGAGAATGGTCGGGTGACGTCTGCGCCAGTCGGAAACCGGGAGCCTCGTCGCGCTGTCCTCGGCCAACTGCCCCGGATGTACCGCGCCGACGGGTCAGCTATTCGTGTGCTCCTGGTCGACGACGAACGTGCGCTGACCAACCTTGTGCGGATGGCCCTGCAATACGAGGGCTGGAAGATCGACGTCGCACACGACGCCGCCGAAGCTGTCGACAAGTATCGCGCCAACACGCCCGACGTGATCGTCCTCGACATCATGCTGCCGGACATGGACGGCCTGGGTGTGCTGGCGCAGATACGTGACTCCGCCACCTACACACCGATCCTGTTCCTGACCGCACGCGATTCGGTCGCCGACCGCGTCTCCGGTTTGACCGCCGGCGGCGACGACTACATGACGAAGCCGTTTTCACTCGAGGAACTCGTCGCGCGGCTGCGCGGACTGGTGCGCCGATCTGCCTATCTCACCCCCACCGATGACGAGACGCTGACGGTGGGTGACCTCAAACTCGACGTAGCCAGCCGCGAAGTGACCCGCGGCGGTATGCCGATCTCCTTGACCTCCACCGAGTTCGAGCTGCTGCGGTTCCTCATGCGCAATCCGCGACGAGCGGTGACTCGTCAAGAGATTCTGCGAAGAGTGTGGAACTACGACTTCGGCGGACGATCGAGCATCGTCGATCTGTACGTGTCGTATCTGAGGAAGAAGATCGACGCTAACCACGAACCCATGCTGCACACCGTACGCGGCGTGGGATACATGCTGCGGCAACCGGAATGAAGCAAGCGTGGCGGCAGTGGAGCCTGCTGCGACAACTGGTCATCGGTGTTTCCGCCGTGGTCATGGTCGTCCTGGTGACCGTGGGAACCATGTCGGTGGTGACGCTGCGATCCTCGGTACTCGGCATCATCGACAGCCAACTATCTGGGGCCGCAGACGGTTTCAGTCAATCGGTGACGAAATACCGGGTCACGCCGCTGCCAACAGGTGACGTTCCACCGCTAGGGGCGATGAAGCCACTCACGCAACTCATCGGGCAGGCGGAGGGCAACGTCGTCGCTTTGATTCAGGATGGCAAGGTCGTCGATTCCGCCTACTTCGTCGACGGCGAGGGACGACCCGCACCGGAGATAGCAATCGGGGCGATCGCCGAGACATCTGCGGCCGGAGTGGGACCGCACACCGTCGAATTACCCGGGCTGGGTTGGTACCGGATGGTCAGCCGCCCCGGTGACGGCGACGAGATACTGGTGACCGGAGTATCGCGCACGCCGGCATGGAACGCGATGGTGCGTGAAACCGTGACCGTGTCCGCGATGACCGCACTCGCGTTGCTGGTCACGGCGCTGAGCACGGTGGCCATCGTGCGGTACGCGCTGCGCCCACTGCGGCGTGTGTCGTCGACGGCAGCTGAGGTGGCGACCCTTCCGCTCGACCGCGACAATTACGCCATCACACCGCGCGTTCCAACCCGTGACACGGATCCCCGCACCGAGGTCGGGCTCGTCGGCGACACGCTCAACCGTCTGCTCGATCATGTCGAACGCGCCCTCGCCGATGTCGCCGCGTCGGATCGGCGCATGCGTCAGTTCATCACCGACGCCAGTCACGAACTACGCACACCGCTGGCTGCGATCCACGGCTATGCCGAGTTGACCCGGCAGGACAGTTCGGTACTTCCCGAGACCACTGAGTATTCGCTGGCACGAATCGAGGCCGAGGCGCATCGAATGAGTTCTCTGGTTGCCGACTTGCTGCTATTGGCGCGTCTGGACGAGGGTCACGATCTTGACAACGCCGACGTGGATCTCACCGAGTTGGTGACCGACGCAGTCAACGATGCGAGGGTTTCGGCACCGACCCATCAGTGGCGGATCAAGGTCCCCGACGGTGCGGTGTGGGTTCGTGGCGACCGAGCCCGACTGCATCAGATGCTGGCAGTGTTGTTGTCCAACGCGCGGGTGCACACACCCGAAAGAACGACGGTGACAACCATCGTCGCGACCGGTCGAGCTGATGACGGCAAGGCCTACGCCGAAGTGGCAGTATCAGACGACGGGCCGGGGATTGATTCCGAACTTCTCCCCCATCTGTTCGAGCGGTTCGTGCGCGCCGACAAGTCGAGATCCCGGGAAGGCGGCAGTTTCGGATTGGGCCTGTCGATCGCCGCCTCGATCGTGGAGGCACACGGCGGGACGATACAGGCCCAATCCGATTCAGGGAGAACCACTTTCAGCGTCCGGATACCGGCCGTCGCGGCGGTGGCTCAGCACGTCACATCGACATAGACCGTATCCGAGACGATCAGCGGCTCGATGTCGCTGCCTCGGACGTCAGTCGTCTGGTGGGTAACCCCGGGACGGACCGATGTGACAGAGCACCCCGACAGCGGCGCGGCGCCGGTCCGATTGATGATCACGGTGTAACCACTTGCCTCGAGCGACCGTACGGTCTCGTCGACATCGGACGGACCGGTCGGTGCCGCCGAGGCAGCGCCGACGACGGAGAGCGCCGAAATCGCCAGAGCACTAGCGGTAATGCCGATCAAGATGACGTGCTTCATGGGAGAACCTCCAAAGTTGTTGTTCCGCTTGTGCATCCAATGTATGTCCGCGACGGACCGCCACCAGATGCTCGTACCGAACACACAAGATTTGAATCGTCTATGAGTGAAGTGACGTCGGTGTGCGCTTCAGGCACGATGAAGTGATGACCTCGACGTCAACCCGCAATACCAAGGTGAAATCACTGCAAGCGTCCGCGATCGCGCTCGGTGCCTTCCGTATGTTGGTGGGACTCTTGTTCATGACACACGGGACGGCCAAGCTGTTCGGATGGCCCGCCGGTGCCCCAGCCGCACTGGGCGCCTGGCCGATGTGGTGGGCAGGCGCGCTCGAGGTCGTGCTCGGCGGACTCATCGCGCTGGGCCTTTTCACCCGGGCCGCGGCTTTCGTCGCATCTGGCATGATGGCGGTCGCCTATTTCTGGATGCACTTCCCAGATAGCTTCTGGCCCAGCATCAACGGCGGTGAGACCGCGGTCCTGTACTGCTTCGTCTTCCTTCTTCTGATGTTCATCGGACCAGGAGCACTCGCGGTCTCACACCGCTAGCGGGAGACGTACTTGTTCATGGCTGGCGTGAGCACAATGCCACTGCCAATGAGGGCCAATCGGCCCTACATGCCAGCGTTGTCGGCGCACATTCTGACGGTAATCAATCGTTGAGGAGCGCACGATCATGACAGACAGCATGGAATCGCAAGACGTTGTTGAACCACTGACGGAGTACTGCCGTACCTGTGGCCACGCGAAAGAGAGTCACAATCTGGATTTTCGGGGCGGCCCGGAAGACGCTCACAGACTCTACGGTCAAGGCGAATACGTGTGCCAGCACATGACCGGCCTCAATTCAGCCGTTCACTGCATCTGCGTGGGGTGGAATAGCTGGGTCTAAGGACCTATCGCGACTCGGCCCCCGTGGCCACGTCGTTGTTCAGAAGGCCGACTGATGTCGCGGCGGCTCAAATCGTCAAGGCGACCTTGACGCAGTCCGCGGTCCGTGCCGCCACTGCGGCATATGCCGCCGACGCGTCGGACAGCGGCATATTGTCGGTGAAGATGCCGCTGACGTCCAGCCGACCCGACTGGAGCAGCGGAACCAGTTCAGGCCAGGTGCGCTGTACGGGTGCGGTCGTCATCCTCAGCGTGATGCTGCGAATCAGGCTGATCGTGGCGGGAAACGGGAACGGATCGAGGTTGTGCACGCCGACCACCGAGACGGTGCCGCCCGCCCGGACCAAATTGAGGGCGTCCGACATCGACCTGTCACTGCCGACTGCATCGATGACCGAAGCGGCGCCTCGCCCGCCCGTCGCGTCCAGGACCGCTTGCAGCGCGGGCGGTTCTATGGGAGTGGCGCCGAGACGTTCCGCCCGGAGTCGTCGACCTTCGACCGGGTCGACGGCGAAGATGGTGCCTGCGCCGAGGGTCAGCGCGCTCTGCACCGCGCACAGGCCGACGGCCCCCAGACCGAGGACGACGATCGTTCCGCCAGGCGGGAAGTCGGCGCGTTGTGCGGCCGCCCACCCAGTGGCGAGGTTGTCGGTCAGAAGCAGCGCTTCCTCGGTGTCGAGGTCGTCGGGCAGGCGCAAGAGCTGAAAGTCCGCTGCGGGCACCGCCAACAGCTCCGATTGCGCCCCACCGAGAACACCGGCGCCGAAGATCCGCGGCCCACCGACACAGGTCACCGGATCACGTGTTTCACACCCAGCACAAGATCCGCATCCGGCGACAGACGAGACGAGAACTTCGTCTCCGACGGCAAACGTCCGAACGTCGGGACCGATCTCGACGATCGTGCCGACCGCTTCGTGCCCGAGCGCCACTGGATCGCCGAGCGGGTAATCGCCCTCATAGAAGTGGAGATCCGAGCCGCAGATCGCTGCGGCACCTACCTGGATCACCGCACCGTCAGAGCCGGGCAGGGTCGGGTCGGGCAGTGTCTCCACACGTACTTGCCCGGGCGTGTCGATCACGACGCTCTTCATCGGTGTTCAACCTTTCTGCACCTTGGCCAGCGCCGGTGCCGCACGCGCCGCTCCGCGTCCTAGCTTCCGTACAGATGCAGGGCCCGGGCGGCCAGCGTAGCGAGTTCGCCCTGCAGGTTCGTGATGGGTGCGCTGCCGCGCAGATGGATCACGTTCGTCAGAAGAACGACGTAGGTGTCTGAGGCCGGATCGATCCACAGCGACGTTCCGGTGAACCCCACGTGACCGAAGCTGCCGATCGGGAACACCATTCCTCGCGGCTTGGAGTGGCCGGTGTCGATATCCCAGCCGAAACCGCGCAGATTCTGGCCCGCGACGGCCGGATAGTGCGGAGCCAGCAGCGGATGTTCGGCGTTCGGCGTCGTCGCGATGGCTTCCCGGTTCGCGGCATTCGCTGCTTCGACTTGTTCGGGCGTGTGCCCTGGCTGCTCGGGACTCGTCATCAGTTGCAAAGTCGATTGTGTGAGCGGAAACGTGCTCGCCCGGCCTGCCAGCCGGTCCAGCAGCGCCTGCGCATAGATGCTCATGTCGTGGGCCGTCGAGAACACGCCGGCGCTGCCGGCAACCCCGCCCATACGGCGCGCGGTCGGGTCGTGCACGGTGCCTCGCAGCAGGAAGTCGAGATCGGGGTTGGCGCCCGGATCGGCCCGGCTTTCCTCGTCCCGCGCGGTCGGCGCTACCCGCGACAACAGTGCGGCGTCCCATTCGCCCGCGCCGCATGTGGTTGGCGGTCCCGCGGTCAACGCGACCGCAGATCCCCTGATCTGTTGCGGCCCACACGCTTTGGCTGGCGGGAGATAGCGGGTGTCTCCCATACCGAGCGGCTCGAAGACGTTCTGCTGAACATAGACGTCTTCCGGATGGCCGGTGATCCTCTCCACCATCAGGCCGAGCAGAATGAAGTTCACGTCGGAGTAGCGGAAGCTGGCGCCGGGAGACGCCTCCAGCGGCTTGGTGAGTGCACGACGGATCCCCTCCGCCTTGTCGGGGCCATCCAGCCCCCATGGGTCGCGCAGGTCCAGTTCTCCCACCAAACCCGAGGTGTGCGTGAGCAACATGCGAACCGTCACGTCCGCACGCAGGGGATCACGTCCGGGGTTGAAGTCGGGGAGATATTTCTCGACGGCGTCGTCGAACTGCACCTTGCCTTGTTCGTAGAGCTGCATGACGGCCGTCGCCGTCGCGAGTGATTTGGTCAACGACGCCAAGTCGAAGATCGTGTCGTCGGTCATCGGCTCTTCGGGTGTGGGCGCCCCATCCGGTCCTGGTTCGCCGGCGAGCTTGCGCAATCCGAACGCCTGCTCATAGACGATCGCGCCGCCGTGCCCCACCACGACCACCGCGCCCGGCAATTGGCGGGCCGCAATCGCGTCGTTGATGAGCGTGGAGACAGTGTTGAATTCCTTGTTGGGGAACGGTTTTGGTGATGTCGACGACGTGGGCGACGGATTGATCTGCGTAGCCTGCGTGCTTTCAGGCGCCTCCGGCCGGCGCGCTTCGCCGCACGAAGACGTTGCGAGCGCAAGCAGGACAGCGCTGACAGCGCACGCCCTGCCCAAAGCTGTCATGACCACCTCGTCGGATCAACCCTCAGCATATGTAGTCAGCACCTTGTTACCATCGCGCATGGTCGACTCGAGTGCGCCACCCGGTCGCGATGTCGCGCCGACACGTCGCGACGTCCTGAAATACGCCCTCTCGGCACCGGCTTTTCTGATTGCCGGGTCCGCCGCGGCGACAATGAGCGGGCCAGAGGCGTCCGCCGCTCCCGCGAAGTTGATCGATTTCACGCACCGGCAGGTCGCGCCGGATCTGATCAAGGAGGCGGGCTTCGACGGTGCCCTCGTCTACGTGTCCGAGTTACGGCCGGGCGCAGACTTCGACTTCAAACCCGTCACGCGTGAGTATGCCGACGGCCTGCGTGCGGCGGGCCTAGAGGTCGTCAGCTGCTACCAGTATGGAAAACCCAACTGGCCGAATGCGCCGTCGGATTACACCCGCGGCTTCGACGGTGGCGTGGCCGACGGACAGACGGCGATGCGGTTGCACAACGCCGCCGGCGGACCCGATTCCGCGCCGATCTTCTTCAGCGTCGACGAGGACATCGACCTCGATACCTGGAACAGCGTTGCGGTGCAGTGGTATCGAGGAATCAACTCCGTCCTGGGCGTAGCCCGCACCGGCATGTACGGTCACGCGAATGCGTGTGCGTGGGCGATCCAAGACGGCGTCATCGGACCCTCGACCACGGCTGGTCACGCGTGGGCGTGGCAGACGAGGGCATGGTCTGACGGCGTGCGCGAGCCGGCCGCCGTCCTGTATCAGGACGTGATCGTCACACCCACCGATCCGGGCGTCATCCTGGGCGGGACCAGCGTGGATGTGGACCTGGTCCTCGCACCGGATTTCGGGCAGTGGTCGCTGCCCAGATAGAACTTCACGGCCGATACAAGAATTTTCCAAGTCCTCAACGCCACGCTGCTGCCAGCAGGTGCGGGGGCCCCACCCGACGAGGTCCCCGCACCTGCCGTATTCAGCAAGTTCGGGTCAGTAGTTGTTGCAGGTGTTGGCGATCGACGCCATGGCGCCGAAGTACTTCTGCCCCCACGGCGTGGCCTGGTATTCCTGAACGAGCTGTACCCGTTCACCGGGGGGCGCAGACAGGAAATTGCTCAGCATGACGCCCGCAAGCGGGTTCGCATTGAACTTCTCCGCCAGCGCGGGATTCTCGCTGCTCAGCGCGGCCATGACCTGCGGATAGCTGCAGGTCGTATCGATGATCGGGTCGGCGGAAGCCACCCCGAGTCCAACGGTCAACGACAGGGCAGTACCACCGACAGCGGTGATCACCAGGGATTTCAATGATGGTGTGAGCATGATCCGGGGACCTTCCAACTTATGCAGTGGCCCCCGACTGGCCCTGACTTCAACAGTGCACCCATGGTAGCTCGCGATCGCCCTGTCGTCACGAAAGAAAGCCACACCAACTCATATGATCGGGTCATCCTCCGGTCGCCGTAGTCGCAACCATCGATAGCCATAGGGTTCCAAGCCGAGCTCGATTCGGCCGTTGTCATCCAGCGGGTGCTCGGTGAGGCCGTCGAGCAAATCGACGAGGACGCACCCCGGCAACGCATCCTCGAGTTGGACGGGAACGATGCAGCTCTCCGATCCGAAGTTGTGCAATGCCACCATCGCCCACCCAGACTTCTCACGACACACATGGGCGAGCACCGCCCGGTGGGGCTGCTTGAGGATCTCTGGCGCGGACCACCCGATCTCTGGCTGCTGACGATATGTGTAGATGAGGTCTCGGATGAACCACCAGAACGAACGATGGTCGTGGCGCTGGTCCGCAACGTTGACGCGGTCGGGACCGTAGAGGCCGTCCGGAAGCGGGCGGGGCAGCCGGCGTTTCGGCGCAGTGGAAAACCCGCCGTTGTCCTCGTCCGTCCACTGCATCGGCGTGCGGACCGCGAACCGGCCTGGCACATCGAGGTTTTCAGCCATACCTATCTCTTCGCCGTAGAACAGCACTGGCGTACCCGGCAGTGAAAACGCCAACGAGTAGACCATCCGCATCCGGCGATCGTCTCCGCCGAGCATCGAGGGCAGCCTTCGTCGCAACCCCCGCGCATAAAGCTGCATATCGGGATCGGGACCGAACGCGTCGAAGACCTCCTGGCGCTCGGTGTCGGTGAGCTTGTCGAGCGTGAGCTCATCGTGGTTGCGTACGAAATTCGCCCACTGGCTGGTGATGTCGAGCGCCGGCCGCTGCCGCAAGGACTTGGCGAGCGGACGGGCATCGCCCCGGGCAAGCGAGAGGTACATCGCTTGCATACCGATGAAATCGAACTGCATGTTGAGACCATCACCGTCAGGCCCACCGAAGAATGCCTTCTGGTCCTTGAACGGCACGTTCACTTCACCGAGTAAGACCGCGTCGCCAAGTCGGCGGGTGACGAAGTTTCGGACGTCGCCAAGGTACTTGTTGGGGTCGAACACGCCGGGATCGCCGGGCGCGCCGTCCCTGGCGAAGAGAAATGGAACAGCATCGACCCGGAACCCCGACACCCCCAGCTCGAGCCAGAATCCAAGAGTGCGCGAGATCTCCTCCTGCACAGCTGGATTGGCAATGTTCAAGTCGGGTTGATGCTTGTAGAAGTGATGCAGGTACCACTCGTTGGTCTTGCGGTCGAGCTCCCAGAGGCTGTCTTCCTCATCGGGGAAGACCACATCCGCCTTGCCCGACTTGGGCTTGGTCGCACTCCAGACGTAGTAATCGCGGTACGGGTCATCCTTGCTGCGACGCGCGGACTTGAACCATGGGTGAGCATCAGACGTGTGGTTCATCACGAAGTCGACGATCACCCGGATCCCGTTGGACCGAGCGGTGCGAACGAGTTCGACGAAGTCGCCGAGATTACCGAGACGTGGGTCCACTCCGAAGAAATCGATGATGTCGTATCCGTCGTCCTTGCGGGCTGTCGGATAAAACGGCATCAACCACAGGCAGGTCACTCCGAGATCGTTGAGGTACTGGATGCGCTCGGTCATGCCACGGATGTCACCGCAACCATCACCGTTCCAATCGAAGAATGTCTCGATGTCGGCGCAGTAGATGACGGCGTTCTTCCACCAGACGTCGCCGGTTTCGATTTTCCTCATGCGAGCGCTGCTGAAGGCTGCGGAGTCGTCGGCGCCAGTTGCGGCAGCACATGCTCGCCGAATGCGTCGATGAAGTCCGCTTGATGTTGACCGACGAAGTGCAGGTACAACTCGTCCCAGCCCTGCTCGATGTATTCGTGGAGCCACTGGGCGTGCTGACCCAGATCGCTGGAGATGCGCACTGATTGCGCCACCCGTTCCGGGCTGACGGCCTCACCGATGACGTCGAACGCCTCGACCGTCTCGATGTCCCAGGAGACAGGCGGGGCGAATACGTTGTTGCGCCACTGGTGGTGGGCGACTGCCAGCGCCTCGTCACGGGTGGGGGCCCAACTGAGATGAACCTGAAGACGTGCGGGTCCTCGTCCGCCGGCCTCGCGATATGCGCCCATCACCTTCCTTAGAATGTCCTGCGGCTGATTGACGGTGATCAGTCCGTCCGCCCACGCGGCGTGGCGCGCAGCGGTCTCGGGCGTCACCGCGGGGCCTACGAGGTCCGGAGTCGACGCCGGCAGCGTCCACAGACGTGCCCGATTGACGTGGACGAGGCCTTCATGGGTTACCTCCTCGCCTTGCAGTAGTCGGCGGATCACGCTCACACACTCGAGTAGGCGCTGATCGCGCACGTCCTTTCGCGGCCATACGTCGCCGGTGACGCGCTCGTTGGACGCCTCGCCGGATCCGAGGGCGGCCCAAAAGCGTCCAGGGAACATCTGCGCGAGCGTGGCGATCGCCTGCGCGATGACGGCCGGGTGATACCGCTGGCCGGGCGCATTGACGACGCCGAAGGGCAGGTCGGTCGTCGCGAGGGCGGCGCCGAGGAAAGACCACGCGAAGCCCGACTCGCCCTGCCGGACGCTCCACGGACTGATGTGGTCGGACGACATTCCGGCGGTGAAGCCGGCTTGTTCAGCCCGCTGGACATCCCGCAGGAGCTGAGCGGGATTGATCTGCTCGTGCGAACAGTGGAATCCGATAACCGTCATGTGCCCGTAGTACCCGTTTTGCGGCAGACTTACGTCGACGTCAACCCATCCGGCCACGCCGTTGTCTCCGGTCCACAATCGGCCGGAGAGATCTTGGCGCAAGCGCACGAGCGGGACCCTCAGTCCGCACCCTAGTTTTTGCGTCATGCCTAGTTTTCGCCGCAATTCCAACAGCACCGAGCTCGCCGATCGGGTCGCCGTCATCACCGGAGCGGGCAGCGGCATCGGTCGCGAGCTGGCGCTGTTGTGCGCGCAGCGCGGCGCCCTCCTGGCGATCTGCGACATCAACGGTGCCGGGCTGGCCGGCACCGCCGAGGCTGCGCGAACGCGGGGCGCTCAGGTGCTGATGTCCCAAGTGGACGTGTCCGATGGGGACGCGATGAACCGCTTCGCACAGGCCACGTCTGACCGGTTCGGACGAGTCGATCTGTTGATCAACAACGCCGGCGTCGCGGTTGTCGGCGGATTCCTCGACACAAATCGCAAGGATTGGCAGTGGCTGATCGACATCAACCTGATGGGTGTGGTGCACGGCTGCGATGCGTTCCTGCCCATCATGATCCGGTCCCGTCGCGGGGGACACGTCGTGAACCTGTCCTCGGCCGCTGGTCTGCTGGCCAACCCGCAGCTAAGCGCCTACAGTGCAACGAAATTCGCGGTGCTGGGGTTATCTGAGGCGCTGCGCATGGAGATGAAGCCGTATGGAATCGGCGTTACAGCGGTTTGCCCCGGCATCATCGACACCGCGATCACGCAGAACAGTCCCATCCGCGGCGACGGTGACACAGCGGAACGTCGCAAGCGCCTGGCATCGGCTTACCAGAAGCGCGGATATCCGGCGGATCGCGTCGCACACAACATCCTTCGCGCTGTCGAGCGCAACCGCGCGGTCGCGCCGGTCGCCGCCGAGGCGCACCTGTTGTACGCATTGTCTCGCGCCACCCCGCCGCTGGCTCGATGGTTGGCCGCGCGTTTGGCCGATCTGTCGAAGTGACATGACGAAGTTGAGGAGTTGAGATGCGACTCGAGGGTCGACGCGTATTGGTCACCGGCGCCACCGGAGGGATAGGTGAGGCAATCGCACGCGATCTGGCAGCGCGCGGGTGTGTACTCACGGTAACGGGTCGCCGAGAACCAGAACTTCGACGATTGGTCGGCGAACTCGGTGTGTCCGCCCGCGGTCTGACCGCCGATCTCACGAAGATCGACGATGTGCACGATCTCATGGTCGAGGCGGCTCCGGTGGACGTACTCGTGGCGAATGCCGGCATCGGAATACCCGAAGATCTCGGGATGCTGACCGATGCGGAGATCGAGCACGCGATCCGCGTGAACCTGCTGGCCCCTATGATGCTGGCACGGGCAGCGTTGGCTCCCATGCAAATTCGCGGCCATGGTCACATCGTATTGATCTCTTCGGGAGCCGGACTGGTCGCGACGCCGGGAAACGGCACTGTGTACACCGCCACCAAATGGGGCCTGCGCGGCCTCGGGCTGGCACTGCGACAGGAACTCCATGGCACGGGTATCGGTGTCTCGACGATCTTTCCCGGACCCATCCGAGACGCCGGAATGTTGGCAGACACCGGCGTCGCTCTCCCCCGTGCATTCGGTACGAGTTCTCCCGAGGACGTGGCGAAGGCAGTGGCGAGGGCGATCGAGCAGGACCGGCCCGAAACGACGGTCGCATCGGCCGGTCTTCGCATGTTGGTGGGGTTTGGCGCGGTCGCGCCGGTACTGATAGGCGAACTCGCCCGCTTGGCTGGAGCCGGACGCGTCCGCGAGGCGATACTCGACCGCGCCCAGCGCTAGATCATCGACGGGTGTCAGCCGGCACCAAGCAGACCGTTCCCTGCCGCCGTGCCGTTTTCGCCGTCGGCGACTGCCGCCGCCGATGCGCCGACCGCGACGGTGACGAGATCCGCCAGCGCTAGCGCGGTGCGCAACTCGAGGGTGCGCTTCTCCAGTGGTCTGCCCAGGATCTCCTCGGCCTGACGGATGCGGTAGGCGACGGTGTTCTCGTGAACGTGGAGTCGTTTTGCGGTTCGTCCCCGACTGCAGTTCTCGTCGAGGTAGGCCCGCAACGTCGCGGCGAGACGGCGGGTGGTTTCGTCATCGGCAGACAGCGGCCCCAGTTCGCGTCGCACAAACGCGGAAGCCTGCTCGAAATCCACTGTGGCGATGGCGGATAGAGAGACGTTGTGGTAACGGGTGACGCTGCCCACGGGACGACCGGCCAGCACCGCGACACGCTGCGCCTCGCGCGCCTCGCAATGGCTTGTGCGAAAGCCGGCGAGGCCGCGCGCCGGTTCGCCGACCGCGACCCGGACGCCGGGCGCACTCGCGGTCCGAAACCTCAACTCGTCGAGCACTTTCGAGGGGACGGCGCTATGGGAGCTGATCCACGCGGCAACCGACAGGATGCCCAACGGCTGAATGAGCGGTTTCTGATTGCCGACCGTAGCGGCGAGGTCCCGGATCGCGGCTTCGAGCATCGCCTGGGTGTCACGCCCTTCTTCGTGGGAGTCGAGCCAGGCGATCGCCGCGACATGGACGCGGCCGACCTCGTGGCGAAGGCGGCGAGTCGCGACATCGGCGTCGACTGGTTGGCCGGCGAGGATGGCACTGATGGTCTCGGCCTGACTGGCCGCGGCGCTGCGTATCCATCGTTCACGCTCGGCGGTGTACACCTCCTCGACGAGGCACAGCGCGGTGTCCACGTACGCGAACATCCACGCCGAACACAACTCGGTGGCCAGCTTGAGGTCTCCGGCGTTCCGCGCGTGAGAGCCCAGGATCGCATTGACCTGCTCAGACGTCGCCGCGTGGCCGAGCCGGTAACTGCGCAACAATGTGGTGAGCGATATGCCGCGTTGCGCACCATCCTGCGCATAGGCCAGGGTCGGCGAACCGAGCCGAGCCGCCGCGACCGGGTCAGCCCCGGCCAGCAATACTTCGGCGAAATCGCGAATGCTCGCTTCTGTGCTTGCGCGGTTCACTTCGAGTGCCTGGGGGCTGGCGAGCAGTTCGGGCAATCGTTCGCTCGTGTAGGTGTTGACCGCCGCTGCCAACTCGGCGGCGCGCTGCATCATTTCGGCGGCTGCGGGACGCAGTACCGCTGACCACACGCGGCGGCGGTCGTCGCTGGCGGCGCCTGCCCAGTCGGGCTCCATGCAGGGCACGCTATCGCCGCGCCGTACCGGTAGTGCGGATATTGGACAACCGCGCGGAGCGACGTTGGCGGTTACAGACAAGCGGTGGGCAGACGCGACGCGCGACCATTTCTGGCATGCGACAACTGACCAGCCTCGATGCCCAGTTCCTGGCCATGGAGAACGACCGCGTTCAAGGGCACGTCAGCGTGCTCGGGATCTACGACCCCCAGACCGCCGTGGGCCGACCGCTCGATGCCGCGCGTGTCCGTGAACTGATCAGCGAACGTCTACACCTACTGCCGACCTTCCGGTGGCGCCTCGCCCAGGTGCCGTTCTCACTCGACTACCCGTATTGGGTGGATGACGGCACCTTCGACGTCGAGTACCACGTGCGCGAGCTCGCGTTGCCTTCGCCGGGTAACCAGCGACAACTCGCAGAACAGGTGGCCCGAATCATCGGTCGCCAGCTCGACCGGTCGCGCCCGCTATGGGAGGTGTACGTGATCCACGGCCTCGAAGACGGCGGCGTCGCCGTGCTGACGAAGATGCACCACGCCGCCGTCGACGGAGTATCCGGTGCCGAGGTCATGAGCATCCTCCTCGACGACACCACAGGCAAAGACCTGCAACCCGCCCGCACGGTTGCCGCTGAACCCTTTCCGTCAGAGATGGAAATGCTCGGCCGCGGTCTGGTCGGACTGATGAGCCAGCCGTTGCGGGTAATGCGCGCCGGGCCAACGGCGCTGCCCCATCTCGACGACGTGCCGACGATCAGGCACCTGCCCGGCGTCAAGGCGATCGCACGTAGCAGCCGCCTGATCCGCAGGTCTCTCCGCCACGGTGCGGGCAAAGCCCCACACGGCACCGACATCTCAGCCCCTCAGACCCGTTTCCAGGCACGCGTCTCGCCACACCGACGCGTCGCATTCGGCTCGTTGTCACTGACCACGGTCAAGGCGATCAAGAACACGTTCGGTTGCACCGTCAACGACGTGGTGATGGCCATCTGCACCGCCGGCCTTCGCACATGGTTGGACGAGCGGGGCGAGCTTCCCGCCGAACCGCTCGCCGGCTTTGTCCCGATGTCGGTCCGCACGCCCGAACAGAAGGGAACGTTCGGTAACCGGGTTTCGGTGATGCTCACCGAGCTGCCGACCGATATCCCCGATCCGGTCGAGCGGCTGCGCCGAATCAACGACGCGATGCGTTCAGCCAAGGAACGTCAACGCGCGCTGCCGGCGTCGCTGTTGCAGGACGCCAATCACTTCATTCCGCCCGCGCTCTTCGCGCAGGCAGCCCGCGCCACATCCCGGCTGGCGGGCGTGCGCGGCCTGAGGCAGCCCGCCAACGTGATGATCTCGAACGTCCCCGGGCCGGGGACCCCTCTGTATCTCGGCGGAGCGCGTCAACGCGCCCAGTTCCCGGTTTCCGGTGTGCTGGACGGAATCGGCATCAACATCACCGTGATGAGTTACCAGGACTCACTCGAATTCGGGATCGTCGTCGACCGCGAGGTGCTCGACGATCCGTGGTCGATCTTCGATGCGATGCGTACCGGCATGGACGAGCTGCACCGGGCGGCCGAGGCCCACGCTTCCGAAACCCCGATTGGCCGCGCGCCCGTGAACCGAAGGAGGACCACGTCATGACGACAAACATGCCAAGCGGAACCAGCATGGACGACTATCAGCTCACTCTGACGAGCATCGTCGAGCGGGCGGAGCGATTCCATGCCGATCAGGAAGTCATCTCGCGGCGGCCGTCGGGAGCGGTCTCCCGCACCACTTTTGGTGCGTGTGCCCGTCGGGCCCGACACCTGGCGAGCGCGCTGGCGGGTCTCGGCATCGGAAAGGGCGATCGGGTCGCCACCCTGCTGTGGAATCAGAGCGAACACCTCGAGGTGTACTTCGCGGTTCCGGCGATGGGTGCGGTCGTCCATACCCTCAACCCGCGACTGTTCCCTGAGGAGCTCGCGTTCATCGTCAGCGATGCGCAAGACAGTGTGATCATTGTCGACGAGTCACTTCTGGAGGTATTCCAAAGCTTCTCCACCGGAAACGAATTCAGTCACGTCATCGTCGTCGCACACACAGGAGTGGTTGCGCCCGGGATGCTGGACTACGAGTCTCTGGTGACCGAGGCGCAACCGCTCGACTGGCCCGTGCTCGACGAGAATCTCGCCGCGGCGATGTGTTACACCTCCGGGACCACCGGGCGACCCAAAGGTGTCGTGTACTCCCACCGGGCGCTCGTGTTGCACTCACTCGTCGCGGCACTGCCCGACCAGCTGGCGGTATCGGCAAGAGACACAGTCCTTCCCGTCGTACCCATGTTCCACGCCAATGCCTGGGGCCTGCCATATGCTGCCGCATTGGCCGGCGCGCGCCTGGTACTGCCCGGGCCGCGCCTGGACCCCGAGAGTGTGCTCGACCTGTGTGCGGATGAGCACGTGACCATGACGGCAGGCGTTCCCACCGTGTGGATGGGCATGCTGGCCGCACTTGATGCCGAACCCGACCGATGGGAACTGTCCGAACTGGATCGGTTGATCGTCGGTGGCGCCGCTGTGCCGCGGTCGATGTTCGAGGGGTTCGACAGGCACGGCCTGACCGTCGTTCAGGCGTGGGGAATGACCGAGACCGCACCGTTGGGCGCAGTCTGCCGTCAGCCCGCACGCCTGGACGATGGTGGCCGCGACGAGCAGTACGGCTACCGCATCAGGCAGGGCGTCGCGAGCCCGTTTTTCAACGTCCGTGCTCGCGACGACAACGGCCAGATCATCGCCTGGGACGACGCGGCGATGGGCGAACTCGAGGTGCGCGGCCCGTGGGTGGCGGCGAGCTACCACGGCGGTCGAGGTGCGGACAGCTTCACGCCGGACGGTTGGTTCAAGACCGGCGACGTGGTCCGCATCGACCCCCACGGGTGCATCCGAATTTGTGACCGCTCAAAGGATCTCGTGAAGTCCGGCGGCGAGTGGATCTCTTCTGTCGACCTGGAAAACCAGCTCATGTCTCATCCAGCCGTGGCACAGGCGGCGGTGATCGCCATCCCCGACGACCGCTGGGGCGAGAGGCCGCTCGCGGTCGTCTCACTTCGAGAGGGCGCCGAAGCATCGGCCGGCGAGCTGCGTGAGCACCTGGCCCAGGACTTCGCCAAGTGGCAGTTGCCCGACCGCTTCGAGTTCATGGGAGCCCTTCCGTGCACGGCCACGGGCAAGTTCAAGAAAGCCGAATTGCGAAACCTCTTCGTACCAGCCTGACCTACAACCCTCTGAAAGGAAACCGAAATGACCCGCTTCGACATCACCCAGACAAACCGCGCCGTGGAACGTCTGATCGAGACGACGGACAACCCGCGCCATCTGTATCTGCTGCACGCCTACAACCGCCATCGCTACCTGGAGATGGCCGGTCGATACGAAGAGATCTTCGCGCCGGACATGACCGTCGAGAAGCCCGTGTACCACTTCAACATGCTCGGCAAGTGCCTCACGGTCGAGGGTGCCCAGGCAGTGATGTCGCTGTACAGCGCGTGGGCGGACACCGCCCAGTGCATCTTCTACGCCGACGACGAGAAGTTGGCGATCAGCGACACGATGATCGTGTCGACGTCGTTCATCTACCAGCAGACCCCGGGAGTCGTGCTGGCGGCCGAGGGAGCACCCGTCGACCCGAACGCCACATATCTGGTGAAGACCGCCGAGCACATGATCTGGCCCTACGACGATCGTGGCCGCCTGGTCGGCGAGGACGTCTGGGAGTACGACGAGACGGCGCGCGAGTTCATCGAACTCGATCCCATCGACGTCCTCACGGTCCAACAGTCCGCGAAGTTGCTCGACCCGTTGATCAAGCCGTTGCCGGCGGACAATCCGTTCATTCGTTAGTCACCGCCATCGGCCGACACCGCCTCTACAGTGTCACTACGGGGTAGGGCAACCATGGAAAGGGAAACAATGCGCGAGGACAAAGACAGCGACGTTGTGGCTCGAAAACTCCCCGGTGGAGAAACGCTGCCCTTCGCGCCTACCCCATCGGCGAGCATCGCGGGGCGCACTCTTCAGGAGTCCACGTACGCGCAGCGTGTTGTCCCACGACGGCTGCCGGAAAATGCGCCGAACATCGTCATCGTGCTCATCGACGACGCAGGACCCGGCCTGCCGACGACTTTCGGCGGCGAGGTCCGTACCGACACCATGGACCGGGTGTGCGCTGACGGTATCTCCTACAACAGATTTCACACCACAGCGATGTGCTCGCCAACGCGCGCGTCGCTGCTGACCGGCCGCAACCACCACGAGATCGGCAACGGTCAGATCGCCGAGCTGGCCAACGACTGGGACGGGTACGCGGGCAAGATCCCGCGCAGCAGCGCGACAGTCGCCGAGGTGCTCAAGCAATACGGGTATGCCACCTCGGCGTTCGGGAAATGGCACAACACACCTGCCGAGGAAACCACCGCGGCAGGACCCTTCGAGAACTGGCCCACCGGACTGGGATTCGAGTACTTCTACGGTTTCTTGGCCGGCGAAGCTTCTCAGTACGAGCCGCATCTCGTGCGCAACACCACAGTCGTCGCGCCGACGAAGACACCCGAGGAGGGTTATCACCTGTCCGAAGATCTGGCCGACGACGCCATCGGCTGGCTGCGGCGGCACAAGGCGTTCAACGCCGACAAGCCGTTCTTCATGTACTGGGCCAGCGGCTGTCTGCACGGCCCGCACCACATCATGAAGGAATGGTCGGATAAGTACGCGGGCAAATTCGACGACGGTTGGGACGCCTACCGCGAGCGAGTCTTCGCGCGGGCCAAGGATACCGGCTGGATTCCACAGGACTGCGAGCTCACCGAGCGCGATGAGAAGTTGGCATCGTGGGACAGTATCCCCGACGACGAGAAGCCGTTCCAGCGGCGACTGATGGAGGTGGCCGCGGGCTACGCCGAACACGTCGACGTCCAGGTAGGGCGCATCGCCGACGAACTCGACGAACTCGGGTACGGCGACAACACCTTGTTCTTCTACATCTGGGGTGACAACGGGTCGTCCGGCGAAGGTCAGAATGGCACGATCGCTGAGCTCTTGGCGCAGAACGGAATTCCCACGACGGTGCGGCAGCACATCGATGCGCTCGACGAGCTCGGCGGCCTGGACGTGCTTGGCTCGCCGCTGGTCGACAACCAATATCACGCGGCATGGGCGTGGGCCGGCAGCACACCGTACAAGGGGATGAAGCTGCTCGCATCGCACCTGGGCGGTACCCGCAACCCGATGGCGATCAAGTGGCCCAAGCAGATTCGGTCCGACGCCGCTCCCCGCGACACCTTCCTGCACTGCAACGACGTCGTTCCGACCATCTACGACGTGATCGGGATCGAGCCGCCGCTCGTCGTCAACGGCACCCCGCAGATTCCGCTCGCCGGCGCGAGTTTCGCACGCACACTCACCGACCGAGCAGCCGACGGCGGCAAGAAAACCCAGTACTTCGAGATCATGGGCAGCCGGGCGATTTACCACGACGGCTGGTTGGCTTCCGCGCGCGGACCGCGGCTGCCCTGGGTGCCCGGCGCGCCCGAGGGCATCGCGACCTGGACACCCGACAACGACCAGTGGGAGCTCTACCACCTCGACGAAGACTGGTCGCAGGCCAACGACCTCGCCGAACAGCATCCCGACAAGCTGGTTCAGATGCGGGAGATGTTTGCCATCGAAGCCGCACGGAACTCGGTGCTGCCCGTCGGCGGCGGCCTGTGGGTGCCCGTCTATCACCCGGAGTTACGCATCGCACCGCCCTACCACGAGTGGGAGTTCTCCGGAGACACCGTCCGCATGCCCGAGTTCTGTGCGCCGGCGCTCGGGAACAAGAACAACACCGTCACGATCGACCTGGACCTGCCCGAGAACGCCAACGGCGTGCTCTACGCCCTCGGGGCGGCCGCGGGCGGACTGACGTGCTATCTCGACGACGGCTACCTCTGCTACGAGTACAACCTGTTCATCTTGATGCGCACCAAGATTCGGTCCAAGGAGAAGCTGCCTGCGGGCCACACGACCATCACGGTGGACACGCGCTACGCCGAGCAGCGTCCGGCAGGACCGCTCGACGTCACGCTCCGCGTCGGGGACGACACCGTCGCCTCGGGTCAGGTGCCGGTCAGCGCTCCGCTGTTGTTCACCGCGAACGACTGCCTGGACATCGGCACGTGTCTGGGCTCTCCGGTGTCATTGGATTACCGCGAGCGCGCGCCGTTCCCGTTCGAAGGCCACATCAAGCGCGTGCACGTCTCCTATACCTAGCCGACCCCCTGCTGAATCCGGACAGTTGTCCGATACGGCCAACAGCGAAAAGGTCCGCTCTAGCAACAGCCCTCATCTCGACATTTCGCGGACAGGCGCGCCACCTGTCCCTAGACTGGACAGGTGTCCAGGTCCGTCGCCGTGACGTGTCCCCTCTGCGAGGCGATGTGCGGGCTCCAGGTCCGAGTCGACGCCGATGCGGTCACCGATATCCGCGGCAACCGCGATGACGTGTGGTCGCGTGGCCACATCTGCCCGAAGGGCACGTCACTGGCCCAGCTGCACACCGACCCCGATCGATTGCGCCGGCCGATGGTCCGTACGCCGCGCGGCCATGTCCCGGTGTCGTGGGACGACGCCTATGCCGAAGTCGAACGCGTCCTGCGGCCGGTGCTCGACGCGTACGGCGCGGCTGCGGTCAGCGTCTACGTAGGCAACCCGGTAGCGCACAACCTCGGCTTGAGCACGCATATCGGCGCGCTCATCGGCATGGCACAGGCGGCGGGGATGTCGGCGTACTACTCCCCCGGCACCGTCGACCAGTGGCCGTTGAACCTCGTCAGCGCACTGCTCTTCGGCCATATGTGGAACGCGCCGATACCCGATGTCGATCGCACCGATCACCTGATGGTCTTCGGCGCCAATCCCGCTGCGTCACAGGGCTCCATGCTGTCCGCCCCCGACCTCATGGGCCGGCTCGCCGCGATTCGCCGTCGCGGAGGCACCGTGACCGTCGTCGATCCGCGCCGAACGCTGACCGCGCAACGCGCCTCGCAGTGGGTGCCCATCCGGCCCGGCACAGACGCGCTGCTGCTGTTCGCGATCCTGCGCACGCTCGACGAGAACAACTGGGTGCGCCGACCCGCTCACCTCGACGGCCGCATCAGCGGGCTCGACGACGTGCTCGCGATGGCCGCCGACTTCGCGCCCGAGACCGTCGCCGACGTGTGCGGCATCGACGCGTCGACCATCCGGCAACTCACACACGATCTCGCCCACGCCGAAACCCCGGTGCTGTACAGCCGCATCGGTGCATGCACTCAGGAGTTCGGCACGTTGGCGACCTGGTTGGTTTTCGTCGTCAACATCGCGCTCGCCTCGCTGGATCGCATAGGCGGCGCGGTGTTCCCCAAGCCGGCCGTATGGTCTCCGATGTTCATGAAGCCGCCGGACCAGACCGGTCCGGGCTGGCAGTTCGGTCGGTTCCGCAGCAGGGTGCGCGATGCGCCGGAGGTGTTCAGCCAGTTTCCGGTCAGCTGTCTCGCCGAGGAGATCGATACTCCCGGTGACGGTCAGCTGCGCGGATTGATCACCGTCGCGGGAAACCCGGCGGTGTCGGCTCCGGGTGCGCGCCGGCTCGACGCGGCGCTGGCGACGCTCGAGGCGATGATCTCGGTGGACAACTACCTCAACGAGACGACCCGGCACGCCCACGTCATCCTGCCGGGGCTCTCGCCGCTGGAACGGCCGCACGCCGACGACCTGTATTGGATCTACGCGGTGTCGTCGTGTCTGAAATGGTCCGACCCGGTGTTCGCGCCCCCGTCGGACCAACCACCGGAGTGGGAGATCCTGCTGCGGCTCGCCGGTGCGATGCTCGGTATACCCCTGTCCGATGTGGACCTCACCGCGATGGACGACCTCTATGTGGCCGGTCTGGTCGCCACCGCATGCGCGGCGGCGGGGACGCCCTTGAGTGGACGGGATCCGCAGGAGGCGACGGCGGCGCTGACCGGGCGCGGCCCGGAACGACTGGTGGACATGGGGATTCGGCTCGGCCCGTGGGGTGACGACCTCGGCAGGCGGCCCGGCGGGCTGACGCTGGCCGAGGTGCGCAGACATGCCAACGGCCTGCACCTGGACGACCTGGACGGCGGTCGGCTGGATGAGACGGTGTGCACGCCCTCCGGCACTGTCGAATTGGTGCACCAGCGGCTTGTCGATGACGTGCCCCGTCTGCGCGCCCGACTGCAGCGAGCCGACGGCGAGCTCCTTCTGACCAGCCGTCGACATCTGCGCTCGAACAATTCGTGGATGCACAACGTGCCCGCACTCATGCGCGGCAAGGACCGCTGCACGCTGCTGATCCATCCCGACGATGCGCATCGGGCGGGCCTCGGGTCCGGTGACATCGCCGAGATATCCACCGACGAAGGCTCGCTGACGGTGCCCGTCGACGTGTCCGACGAGATGATGCCCGGTGTGGTGTCGCTGCCGCACGGCTGGGGTCATGGGCTCGACCGCACCCAGCTGCAGGTCGCCAACGACCACCCCGGCGTCAACTCGAATCTGCTGAACCCCGCCCATTTGATCGACGTGCCCAGCAATACTCAGGTCGTCAACGGTGTGCCGTGCCGAGTCCGAACACCCTGAGGAGTACTCATGGCCGCTCCGAATCTGCCTGCCGGTTTCGATTTCACCGATCCGGACATCTACGCTTCGCGCCTGCCCACGGAGGAGTTCGCCGAGGTCCGCCGCGCCGCGCCGGTCTGGTGGAACGAGCAGCCACTGGACGTCGGCGGGTTCGGCGACGGCGGCTTCTGGGTGGTGAGCAAGCACCGCGACGTCCGCGAGGTGTCGCTGCGCAGTGACGTGTTCTCGGCGGCCGCGAAGACCGTCGTCCCGCATTTCAAACCCTCGGTCGATGTCGAAGGTCAGATCAAGGCATCCAAGTTGTCGATGCTGATGATGGACGACCCGGAGCATGCCCGGCTGCGCAAGATCGTCTCCCGCGGGTTCACGCCCCGTGCGGTCGAGCGGCTGCGCGCCGAGCTCGACGAGCGGGCGCAACGTATCGCCGCCGAAGCCGCAACGCAGTCGTCTGGTGACTTCGTCCTGCAGGTCGCGCGCGAATTGCCGCTGCAGGCGATCGCCGGGCTGCTCGGTGTCCCCGAGGAGGACCGCGGCAAGTTGTTCGACTGGAGCAACCAGATGGTCGGCGGTGACGACCCCGAGTTCGAGGAATACAACTCGCTGGCCGCGGTCGGCGAATTGATCGGCTACGCGATGGGATTGGCGACGTCGCGGAAAGAGAAGCCTGGCGAGGACATCGTCAGCACCCTGGTCGACTCCGAAGCCGACGGGCAGTTGACCGAGGCCGAGTTCGGGATGTTCGTCGTGACGCTCGCGGTGGCAGGAAACGAGACGAGCCGCAACTCGATCACCCAGGGCATGATGGCGTTCACCGAGTTCCCCGACCAATGGGACTTGTTCAAGCGCGAGCGGCCGAAGACCGCGGCCGACGAGATCATCCGCTGGGCCTCACCGATCACTGCGTTTCAGCGCACCGCACTCGCCGACACCGAGCTGTCGGGAGTGCCGATCAAGAAGGGTCAGCGCCTGGTGCTGTTCTACCGGTCGGCGAACTTCGACGAGGACGTGTTCGACGATCCGTACACGTTCGACATCCTGCGAGACCCCAATCCGCACTTGGGCTTCGGCGGCACCGGTGCGCATTACTGCGTCGGCGCCAACCTCGCGCGGATGACGATCGACCTGATGTTCAACGCGATCGCCGACCACATCCCCAGCCTGAAGCCGGTGTCGGCACCGGAGCGGCTGCGGTCGAGCTACATCAACGGCATCAAGCACTGGCAGGTGGATTACCGGACGGCCAGCGTGTGAATCCGGCGCGCTAGTCCACCGCAGCGGTTGATATGCGCGCCGAATTCGCAAAATATCGGCGGCCGCGGGCCTCGCGTTCCCATAGCGCGCCGTCACCCGCCGTGACGCCTTCCTGGATCAGCGTGCGTTTGAGGATCTTGTTGGTCGCGGTCTGCGGCAATTCACTGTTGATTCGCACGTAGCGGGGCCACGCCTTCGGCGACAAGTCTTGCTGTGCGGCAAGGAAATCCTCGAATTGCTGCGGTGTGAGGTCGTCGTGGAGGACGACGGCGGCCATCACCTGGTCACCGACGTGCTCGTCGGGCACGGCGTACACCGCAACCAGGCTGACCTCCGGCATGCGCTGCAAAATCCGCTCAATGGGGCCCGCCGCAAGATTCTCACCGTCGACCCGCATCCAGTCCGCGGTGCGGCCGGCCAGGAAGATCCAGCCATCGGCGTCGCGGTAGGCGAGATCGCCCGACCAGTACATGCCGTGCCGCATTCGCTCATCGGTGGCGGACTGGTCGTTGTAGTAGCCGGTGAACCCACCCGAACCGTAGGTGTTCACCAACTCACCCACGGCGTCGTCGAAATTGATCAGCGCGCCGTGCTCGTCGAATTCCGCAGTCGCACATTCGGTCACGGTATCGGCGTGATAGACGCTGACTCCCGGATATCCCCTGCCGATCGACCCCGGTGGGCACCCGTCCTCGCGCATTACCACGACCGCGAACTCGCTTGACCCGAAGCTGTCCACGACCCGACATCCGAAACGCTTGGCGAACAGTTCGATATCGCGTTCGGTCGCTTCGTTGCCGAACGCCGCACGCAGCGTGTTGTCCGCGTCATCGGCATGCTCCGGCGTCGCCAGCACCAGGGCGAGTGGCTTGCCGACGTAGTTCATGTACGTCGCGCCGTACCGCCGGATGTCGGACAGGAACCGCGACGGTGAGAACTTCGCAGGCGCCATCGTCGCGCCGCACGCGATCGCCACCGCCCAGCCCGCCGCCACCCCGTTCGAGTGGAACAGCGGCATCGACAGGTAGGCCACGTCGTCGGCGGTCAGCTCGAAGCGGTCCACCAGGCTCGCGCCGCACAGCACCGCCATTGCGTGTGCAAACCGCACCGCCTTCGGGTCACCACTCGTTCCCGAGGTGAAGATCATCAACGCGGTGTCCTGGCCCGAGACCTCGCGATGCGGGACAAGCGGTTTCGCATGCTGGACCGCGGCGCGGTAGTCGGCACTGTCGACATCGACGACGACCGCCCCACCGAGGTCCAGCCCGTCGAGCAGTGGCAGGTGGTCGCTGTCGACAAGCACCAGCTGGCAGTCCGCACGTCGGATATCCGTCGCCAGTCCCCCGCCGCGCCGTGTGGTGTTGATCCCGCACAGCACATAGCCGCCGAGCGCCGCCGCGGCCATCGACCGCAGCATCGCCGGCGTATTGCCCAGCAGCGCACCGACATGCAGCGGCCCATCCGTCGCGGCCATGTCAATCAGAGCGGCAGCCTCGGCGGACGCCTCGGCGAGGTGCTCGCGCCACGTCCACGTCCGGTCGCCATGCATCACCGCGAGGCCGTCGTCGTCCATGCGGGTGCGCAGCAACTGCTGCACCGTCTCAATCATCGGCGGGCCGATAGCGGAGCAGGGTCATCCCGTCCTCGTCGCAGAAGACCGGCACGACGCGCATGCCGATCCGGATGCCCTCGGGCGCCACGTCGACCAATTCCGTGCTCACGCGCGGACCGGCATCCCACTCGACGACAGCCAGCAGCTGTGGCTGCTTCTCGGCCCAGGGCGGCCCGGTCGGGCGGCGCGCGACGGTGTAGGTGTACAGCGTTCCCGCGCCGTCGATCTCACGCCACTCGAGATCGTCGGCGAAGGTGCCGGGCGCCAACGTGCGCGGGTAGAACACGTATCGGTCCGACGACGGTGAGTACTGGATCAGTATCCGGTGTTCACGCAATGCATCCCAGTACGGCTGCGACACCGGTGTCGGTTCGGGCACAGGTGCAGTCATGTCAGTCCCATCGCTCTTCGCGCGAGCGCTCATCAGTCACCGCCCAGGATCAACGCGACCTGCTCGCTCATGATGCCGCCGGTGCCGCTGACGAACGCCGTGTTGCAATCGGCAACCTGGGCGTCGGCCGCACGGCCCATCACCTGCCGGGCACCGTCGACAACGTGGTGCATGCCGCCGGCCATCCCGGGCTGCCCGTAGGACAGTTGCCCGCCTGCGGTGTTGAGCGGAAAGTCGCCGCGGAAGGTCAGATCGCGGTCCGTCAGCCACGTCATCCCTTCACCCTTGCCGCAGAAGCCCGCGTCCTCGAGCGTCATCAGCACGGTGATCGTGTAGCAGTCGTACACCGAGGCCACGTCGATGTCGGACCCCTGCAACCCCGCCATACTGAAGGCCTGTTCCGCCGACCGTGCAATCGGCGTGTTGAGGAGATCGTCGGCGTAGGTCGGTGTCTTGAATCGGATGTGTTCCCCGAATCCCTTGAGCCACACCGGGCGATGGCGGCCTTGGCGCGCCAGGTCGGCGTTGGCGATCAACACACCCGAGCCGCCCTGCACGCGCATCACGGTCTCGAGCATGTGGATCGGGTCGGCGATGACCGGGCTGTTCAAGACGTCGTCGACGGTGATGGGCTTCCCGTGGAACACCGCGCCGGGATGGGCGCACGCATTGGTCCGCTGGTCCACCGCGATCTTCGCCAACGCCTCTGCTTCATAACCGAATTCATGCGCATAGCGTTGCGCGATCTGCGCGAAGGGACCGTTCTGGCCGACGTTGCCGTACGGAATCTCGTATTCGGCCTGTGGTGAGCCGTAGTTGTTGCTCGACGCGCCGTACCAGCTTAGTGTGCGCGCCGGCTTCGTCTCCGAACGCGGCACCTCCGTAGACCCGGGAACCACCGCGAGCACGGCGTCACACAGACCGAGCTCGACGGCGGCGGCGGCACGCCACACCATGCCCGCCGCGGTTGCCCCTCCGAGATCCACTCGGTCGCCGAAGTTCAGCGGCAGACCCAGGTACTCCGACAAGGTGGCCGGGGCGAACATGTCGGACTCCGCGATGCCGTGCGTCGAAAGGCCGTTCACGACAGCGGGATCCACACCGGCGTCTTCGATCACCATTTTGGCGAGCCGTGCGTACTGATCCAGGGTGAACGACGGCGGCGCGGTCTGGCGCTTCTCGGCAGGCAATTCCGCGATGCCGATGATCGCCGCCTCGCCACGCAGGCCTGTCACGTCGTCGCCCTCGAAGGCAGCGCGACGGTGGCGGTCCCCGGCATCAGCACCTCGTCCCCGCGTTTGCAATAGATGTCGAGGTCGACGAGGCCGCCCTCCCGTCTCCCCGTGATGACACCGCCAAACGTCAACTGCTGCCCGGGATATGCGATCGCCCGGTTCTGGACGGAGAACGCGACCAGCCGACCGGCACCCCCGATCCAGTCGGTCAACGCCCGCGACAACAGGGCCGCCTGCAACGGACCCTGGACGAGGACATTGTCATAGCCCTCGGTGTCGCGGGCCCAGTCCTTGTCGTAGTGAATGCGGTGGCCGTTGTACGTCGCGGCGCTGAAGAAGAACATCTGCGTCTCGTCGACGGTCACCGACAGCGCCGGGATCTCGTCGCCGCTGTCGACATCCTCGAAGTAGGGGCTCATGCGGGGCGCGCGATCATCGACGTGGACGCCTCGGCAAGGAGTTCACGATGCTGGTTGCGGTATTCGGAGCGCCATGTCACCAGGACGAATTGTCCTGACCTGCCTTCCTTCTCGACGATCGACTCGACGGTGCGCGTCATCTCGACCTCGTCGCCGTGATACGCAGGCAGATGGAACGTCGTGCTCTCACCGCCTGCCATTCGCCGCGGCGCCTTCGGAAAGGCCATGCTGCCCGTGACAGCGCCTGACGATCCGTCGGGCCGCAAGTCACCGAGTGCGGCGACGCCGAGGATCGCGTACTGCAGGTACAGCGGCGGACAGGTGATGTCGCGATAGCCATGGCGGCGGGCATAATCCGCGTCGAACCACAGCGGGTTGTGATCACCGACCGCGGCGGCCCACCGCTGCCAGTCCCGTCGGTACACCTCACCGGTGGCGACGGCGACAACGGTGCCGACCTTGGCGGCCGACTCCGCGTCGACCAGGCTTTCCACGCTCATGGTGAACCCCTTGTGCCGTCAAGCCAATTCGCGGCGACATCAGCGCCGCCGCCCAGCGTCGACAACACGCGTGCGCGTTCGGAGAACAGATGCAGACCGGTGTCGACGACGTAACCCATCCCGCCGTGCAGTTGATGCGCGTCGAGCGTGATCTTCTTGACGTCGGCGGCCCGCATCCGCGCGATCGCCGTCTCGCGTGTCGCCGTGCTGCCGCGCCCGATCCAGAACGTCGCCGACTGCGCCGCCAGCCGTGCCGCGGCCAGCGCGATGTGCATATCGGCGACCACGTGTTGCGCCGCCTGGAACGAGGCGATCGGCCTGCCGAACTGCTCGCGCATCGTCGTGTAGGCGACGGTGCGGTCGATCACCGCGTCGCCGACTCCGACGAGATCCAGACAGTCCAGCGCCACCACGGCATTGGTCATCCTCCGCAGCGCGTCCTCGTCGACCGATGTGGGTTCGTCGACCAGAACGTCGTCGAAACGGACCGTGAACACCGGAAAGCCGCCCATGACGGGCAGCGGCTCGATCTTCACGCCGTTCGCAGTGGTGTCGACGGCGACGACGCCCGCGTCGGTGCTCGCGACGATCACGTCAGCCTGGTCGGCATCGGGAACATAGTGCGCGTCGCCGCTCACCCGCCAGGAGTCATCGTCGCGGCGCACGCGCAGTCGCGGTGTCACGTCAGCCGCGTCGCGCGGATTGAACAACACATAAGTGCCGCGCGCCTCACCTGAGGTCAGCCGGGGCAGCCAGGCGGAGCCGACACCGAGCCAGTCGACGGCCAGCGCCGCGTACAGCGTGCTCTGAACGACCCTAGGGCACAGCGCACGTCCCGCCTCGACGCAGAAGACGCCGATGTCATTGAGGCTGCCGTCGACCACCAAGCCGAGGACACCCGCCGACGCCAGCGCCTTCCACTGCCCGTCCGGTTCGAGGTCGGCCGACAGCACGCTGCGGCACATCGCTGCCAGATCGCGCTCGTCCTGCGAAGGAATCACCCGCATTCCGTCACCTCCCGTACGACGGCATCCGGTGACCACGCTGGGCGATCACGTCACGAAGGACCTCGTTGGTGCCGCCGCCGAACCGCATGAGCGGTGACACCCGATAGAGGCGCTCGAAGAATCCGTCGAGCGGTGCGCCCGGGCTGCGGTGGGCCCGCAGGCCGTCGGGGCCGAGCAGGTCGAGCGCGAGGTCGGCGATCCGCTGCCGCAGCTCGCTGGTGAAGATCTTCTCGACGCTGACCTCCACCGAGGGGATCCGGCCACTGTCGAGCATCGACGCCGCTTCCAGGCCCATCAACCTGGCGACCTCGACGTCGGCCTCGGCCTGCGCGAGCCGCCGCCGAAAGGTTGGATCCGGGTCGTCGGCGAGCGCGGTCAGCTCGTCGAGCGCGCGGCGCAGGTCGCCCACGTTGATCAGCGCGCCGCGCTCCAGGTCCAGCGCACCGGTGATGTAGGTCCAGCCCATATTGAGCTCACCGACCAGATTGGTGGCCGGTACGCGCACGTCGCGGAAGAACGTCTCGTTGGTGCGGTAGCCCGACCACGCGTACAGCGGGTGGATCTCGATGCCCGGGCTGTCGATGGGGACCACGATCACCGAGATCCCGCGATGGCGCGGAGCGTCCGGGTCGGTGCGCACACACAGCCACTCGTGGGTGGACCGCTGGGCGCCGCTGTTCCAGATTTTCGACCCGTTGATCACCCATTCCCCATCTCCTGAGCCGTCGCGCACCGCACGGGTGCGCAGGCTGGCCAGGTCCGTGCCGGCGTTGGGCTCGGAGTAGCCGAGCGCGAAGACGATCTCGCCTCTGGCGATGCCCGGCAGGAACTCCTTCTTGTTCTGCTCGGTGCCGTGCCGCATGATCATCGGCGCGACCGACGTCACCGTGAGGTCGGGCCCGGGGACGCCGACGTACTCGAACTCGCTCATCAGCAGGTGCTGGTGCATGGCGGTGAGGCCGAGCCCGCCGTACTCCTTCGGCCAATTCAGGCCGAACCAGCCCTTCTCGCCGATCTTGCGGCGGAACGCCGTCAGCTCGCCGCCCTGGTGTTCGAGGCCGTGCTCGGCCATCTCCGCCCGTAACGCGGCGGTGACGTTGGCGTCGAGGAACTGGCGTACTTCGGCCACCCAGGCCCGCTGCTCGTCGTCGAGCTCGAAGTCCACGCAGGCGACACTATCGAGAAAGTGTTCACAGGGCGGGCGAACGCACCGTCTGGCAGCGTTGTCCCAGGCCACCTCGAAACGGGCCGTCACCGGCATAGTTCGTCGCCGGCGCGTGCTGGTTTGTAGTCTTCTCAGATGCCGTTCGAGAACGGCGAGGTCTTCGCCGGCTACGTGATCCAGCGACTGCTGGGCACCGGTGGTTCCGGCGAGGTCTACCTCGCCCAGCATCCTCGCCTGCCTCGTCAGGATGCGCTGAAGGTGCTCTCACTGGATTCAACGGCCGATGATGAGTTCCGGGCGCGATTCAATCGCGAGGCCGAGCTGGCGGCGACGCTATGGCACCCCCACATCGTCGGTGTGCTCGACCGTGGCGAGTTCAACGGTCGGCTCTGGATCTCGATGGACTACGTGGACGGCACCGACGCGGGCCGACTGCTTCGGGAGAACTACGTCGGCGGCATGCCGGAACACGACGTCTTCGAGATCGTGACGGCAGTGGCAGATGCGCTCGACTTCGGTCACGAGCGCCGTCTGCTCCATCGCGACGTCAAACCGGAGAACATCCTCGTGACCGCGTCCGACGGTCACCGACGCCGGGTGCTGCTGACGGACTTCGGGATTGCCCGCAGGATCGACGACGCCAGCAACCTCACCAACACCAACATCGCGTTGGGGACCATCAACTATGTGGCGCCCGAACAGCTGCTCGGCAAGCCGCTCGACGGCCGGGCGGATCAGTACGCCCTGGCCGCCACGACCTTTCATCTGCTGACGGGCTCACCGCTCTTTCAGGACCCGAATCCCGCCGTCATCATCAGCCACCATCTGGGCACGACGGCGCCGCGGATTTCGGAGCGTCGGCCCGATCTCGCGCACTTCGACGATGTGCTCGCGCGGGCGCTGTCCAAGGATCCCAACCAGCGCTATGCGACGTGTATGGAGTTCGCCCGCGCGCTCACTCGACAAGGCCGAAGCTCACACACGGCCCCGCCGGCCACCGAGAGTTCGGATGAGCGCCCCACCACGCAACGTCTCGAGCGTCTCGTCATTCATGGCACTGCGCGGGGGGTACAGCGCCGCGCGATCGGCGCCCAGGCCGAAATCGGCCTGCTGACTTTTCATTTGGTGCCATTCGAACCCATTGCCGGTCGCCAGGCTCCGGTCCCAGTCGAGATACAAACGGCGCTCGTCCCCGATCAGCTCACCGACGGAGACGAGGTCGAGGTCAGCGGAATATGGGACGGCGACGGACTCGACGCGGACACGATCGTCAACATCTCGGCCGGCCCCAAGCGGCGGCGGCCGCAGGTCCCCGCCAAACCAATGAGCCACGAAGCACCGAGCAAATCCCGCAAACGCAAATGGATCCCGATCGCCGCACTTCTCGCAGTGATCGCGGTGGTGGCGGGGTCGGTGCTGTACTTCACCGGCGGACTAGGCGTCTCGACCGGTCCGGGGCCGATCGTCAAGCCCGAGAACGCGACCGTCTTCTCCCCCGGCGGCTCACCGGACAACCCTCAAGACGCGGGCAAGGCCATCGACGGCAATCCCGACACCGCCTGGAAAACGGTCACCTATCGCGACGCCGACCCGTTCCCGAAGTTCATCGAGGGCCAGGGGTTGATGCTGCACCTGTCCGAGCCGACCGCACTGAGCGCCGTCACCATCGACATCTCCAGCACGGGAACCGAAGTGCAGATCCGCTCGTCGCCGACCGAGAAGCCCGCCGCGTTGTCCGATACGACCGAGCTGACCCCCACTACAGCTTTGCAGCCGGGGCAGAACCGCATCGAAGTGCGCGACGAAACGAAGACATCCAATGTGCTCGTGTGGATCTCCAAACTGGGCACGACGGACGGTCAGAGCCGCACGGAGATCTCGGAGATCACGCTGCAGGCTGCCGGCTGAGCTTTGCCTCGCGGCGGGCTTTCTCCGCCGCCTGGAACAGAAATTTGGCTAAGGTCCATGCTATGGGCATTCGCCTCGGATTGCAGATCGGCAACTTCAGTTACGGCACAGCGGTAGAGGAGCTCTTTCCCACCGTCATAGCCCAAGCGCAGGAGGCTGAATCCGCGGGATTCGACTCAGTGTTTCTGATGGACCACTTCTATCAGCTCCCGCAGGCGGGATCTCCGGATCAGCCGATGTTGGAGGCCTATACGGCCTTGGGCGCCCTGGCAGTCGCAACGGAGCGGGTCCAGTTGGGAACGTTGGTCACCGGAAACAGCTACCGCAATCCGACCTTATTGGCCAAAGCGGTGACGACGCTGGACGTCGTTAGCCAAGGCCGTGCCGTCCTAGGAATCGGAACCGGTTGGTTCGAGTATGAGCATCTTTCGCTCGGATTCGAATTCGGCTCCTTCACCGACCGTTTCAACCGACTCGACGAAGCACTGCAGATCGTCTTGCCCATGATCCGGGGCGAGCGACCGACGTTCTCGGGCAAGTGGTACAAGACGGCGGAGGCAATGGCCGAGCCTCGCTTTCGCCCCCATATTCCGTTGTTGATCGGTGGCAGCGGTGAGAAGAAGACCATTCCGTTGGCAGCCCGCGCTTTTGACCACCTCAACATCCTTGCTGGCTTCGATGAGCTGCCACACAAAGTGCAGGTGGTCAGGCAGCGCTGCGATGAGATCGGACGGGACCCGGCCACACTGGAAACCAGCGCGCTGGTCCCCGCGTTGATCGGGAACGGACTATCCCCAGAGATGCTTCCGGCTGAGGTGAGGCAACAAGCGGTCGCCGGCAACCCGCAGGAAGTCGTTGAGCAGATCAAAACCAACGTGCTTGACGCCGGTGTTGACGGCGTAATACTCAGCCCGGCAACGCAACTGGGCTATACGCCGGGACTGATCACGGAGGTCGGTGAACTGCTAAGGCCGCTCGTCAGCGCGTGACCACCGGGTGAACCGTCAACGCGTGCTCGCCTTCTCGCTTTCCGGCCAGTCGCACCCGGTCAGCTCGGCGGACAGTCTCCAGAGTTCCGCCGCGCGGATGGGGTCGCGCGCCTTCGTCAACGGCACGGTGACCCGCGGCTTCCCCCATTGCTTGAACGCAGGGGCGAAATACGTTCCGCTGGGCAAGTCGGTGCTCGTGGCTTGAACTGCGCTGCGGGCGGCCTGCGGCAGACTCTGCGAAGTCCACGTCAACGCGGCAGGGCGACGGTCGACAATCCACTTGACCGCGCCGGTGCTGTAACGCGTGATGTCGGTGGCGGCCTGACCTGGATTGGCCGCATAGGCACGAACCCCGCGGCGAGCCAACTCGTTGATGAACAACATCATCGCGAGCTTGGATTCCGCGTATGCCGCCATCGAAGAATAGCGTCGATGATTCCAGTTCAGGTCATCGAGATGAAGACGCCCGAATGCATAGTTGGTACTCACCACCGAGACCACCCGGTCCCTGATCTTGTTGGCGAGCAGACATGTCAGAGCGAAGTGACCGAGATGGTTTGTGCCCATGTGGGCCTCAAAGCCATCGACAGTTCGAGTAAGCGGAATCCCGAATACGGCCGCATTATTGATCAACACGTCCACCGGCTGCATCGAATTGGCGAAGGCCACGACGCTGGACAGGTCGGCGAGATCCAGAAATTTGACGTCTATGTCGCCGGTCATCTCCGTCAACGCCTCTTCGGCTTTCGCGAGAGTCCGACACGCGACGGTCACCTGATGTCCGTCGGCCGCCAGCGATGCAGCGATGCCCTTGCCGATTCCACTGTTGCCGCCCGTCACGATGACCCGCACACGAGCATTGTCGTCGGTGGCGCGTATGCGGGGACCTGTTTGAGACCAAATATTCGGTTCAGTGCGAGGACCTGGCGCCCCCGGCGCGCACGGTTAACCAGGGCGGGCTCCCGATTTGAGAAGGGCCCTCGTCGAAAACATCGAGAAATTGCGGTCCTAACGGTGCTCGCCCGCCGACACACCAGGTAGACAAGAGGCGATGCCGAACAAAGATGTCGACCGCCGCCTGAGCCCGCTGCCGTCTGTCGGCTACGTCTACCGCACGTCGTGGCCGGTGCCGACCGGCGACATCGGCAGTCAGCTGCAGCTGCGCCTGGACGGGGTGGCCCGCTACATCCAGGAAGTCGGCGCCGAAAATCTGCTCGACGCGGGCGAAGCCGAGGAACATCCGCACTGGCTGGTGCAACGCACGGTGATCGATGTCATCGAACCGATCGAATGGCCCAACGAGGTGTCCTTCAGCCGCTGGTGCTCTGCGCTGTCGACACGGTGGTGCACCATGCGCGTCGACCTTGTCGGAAACGAGGGTGGCCGCATCGAAACCGAGGGCTTCTGGATCGCGATCAACGAGCGCACCCTCACACCGCAGCGGGTCTCCGACAGCCTGATCGAGAAGTTCGCGAGCACCACCACTGAACACCGCCTCAAGTGGCGACCATGGCTCACCAACCTGGACCACTTTGACGTCGTCACGCCATTCGCGTTGCGTCGCACCGACATCGATGTCTTCGAGCACGTCACCAACACGGCGTACTGGCACGCCATTCATGAGGTGATGGCCGAAGCGCCCGACGTGTGCCGCGCTCCGTACCGCGCCGTGGTCGAGTATCGCCGGCCGATCCAGTACGGCGAAGACGTCAGCCTGCGCTGGGCGCATCGCGATGACGACGTGCACATCGCGATCGCCGTCGACGACGAGGTCCGTGCCGCGGCACTGCTGCGCAGACTCTGAGCGGGTTACGGCAGCGCACGCAGGGTCGGCCGTTTCGAGCTCGCACCCCTCAGTGCGACGAGGGTCTCCTCGGAGGGCGGCGCCGCAAGTAGAGCGACGAAGCCGTCGAGAAGTGCACTGACATGGACGGCGTACGAGGGCACGGGCAGGCCGACCAGACGCGCGCGATGGCGATCGGCACAGGCGTGAACGCACATCGAGGACACATCGTGGATGCGATTGTCGCGCAGCGGTTGCGGCACGTGCTCGATCAGTGCGCCAACCCTGTCGACGTAGTTTTGGTGTGAGTTCCGATGCGCATCAGGCAACGACGTCAGCGGATTGACCGAATAGTCGTATCGCAAGAGCTGCTCGAGGAACGGTAGATAGAAGCATGTTTCGTCCTCGGCCAGCTCGATCAACGGAAGTTGGTGCGCCTCGACGATGGCCCGCAGATCATCAGATGGCGTACGGGCTTCCAAGAGCTGTCGACGACGGGTCAGATGCTCGAGTCGGTTGAGCAGAATCGCCTGGACAAGGCCTTCCTTGGACCCGAAGTGATACTGCACGGCCGACTTGTTCGCCATCCCCGCCTCGGTGCCGATCTGGCGGAGCGGAACCCCGTCGAGGCCGCGCTGTGCAAACAACCGCTCCGCGGTGAGCACGAGCTGCTGTTTGGCCGACGGCTCCACCGGCACGGGTTCGGACGTGGACATGGGCCCAGAATTTCACACTGGACGAATTAAGTCCATCGCCTTAGAGTTCAGGCCACAGACTTGCAACGGAGAGTGGTGCACGTGGAGACCTACCAAGACGTCATGGTCGCCGACCCGGTCTTCGGACCGGTGTGGGCGCGGCCCGGTCTGAGCAGGCGTGACCGCCGATTCGTCACGCTGACGTGCGTGTGCGCGTCGGAGAGTGTGGGCGACATGAACGACCACGCATACGCCGCGTTGGCGAGCGGTGACATCACCTATGACGAGCTGCTGGAGTTCGTCCTGCACTTCGCGGTGTATTGCGGATGGCCACGCGGGTCGGAGGCAGAGGGGGCGGTGCGGTCGCAGTTCGCACGTCTCGCGGCCGAACGAGGCGAGAACGTCCCATCGCGTTCGGATCTCCCGCTGGAATCCTTGGGACCGACCGATCACGGGCGTCGTCTCGACGAAGGCGAGAAGTGCTTCGTGGACGTGAATCTGCTACCCGCGCCGCCGCGGGATTCGCCGTACTTCCAGGCAGGCATTCTGGCGTTCGTTTTCGGCCACCTCTGGCAGCGCCCCAACCTCGGCCGCCGAGAGCGTCGATTGATCACGGTGGCCGCCGTCGGCGTATCCGAGGCACTCGGTCCGATCTATTCGCATGTGGGATCAGCACTGGAGTCGGGTGACATCAGTCGCTCGGAAATGGACGAGGTGATCCTGCAATTCTCCGCGTACGCGGGGTTCCCCAAAGGCCGTGTTCTGCAGAAGGCTGCCAGCGATTCGTGGCAGCGGATATCAGCGTCCAACCAAGAAGGGCAGTGAACAGTGTCGAGATCACTCGAGCAGAAAGTCGCTTTCATCACCGGGGTAGCGCGAGGCCAGGGTCGCAGCCACGCAGTGCGACTGGCGCGTGAGGGCGCGAACATCATTGGCATCGACATCTGCGCAGACATCGCCGCCAACCACTACCCGATGGCATCGCGCGAAGAATTAGACGCGACGGTGGATCTCGTCGAGCAAGCCGGTGGGAAAATGCTCGGGACAGTGGCGGACGTGCGCGACTTCCACGCCGTCAAGGCAGCAGTGGACGCGGGAGTGGAGTTCTTCGGACGCCTCGACATCGTATTGGCCAACGCGGGCATCTCGCCCCTGGCGTTCCGCGAGCTGAGCATCGAAGAAGAACTCGAGCAGTGGCGAGCGGTGACCGCCGTCAACCTAGACGGTTCCTATCACGCCGCGTTCGCATGTATCCCGCACCTCATCGCCGGTAACCGGGGTGGCGTGATCATCTTCACCAGTTCCACCGCCGGACTGAGGGGTTTCGGCGGCGTCCAGGGGGGTGGTCTCGGTTATGCAGCATCCAAGCACGGAATCGTGGGACTCATGCGCACACTCGCGAACGGATTGGCGCCGTTGAGCATTCGTGTGAACACAGTGCATCCGACTGCGGTCAACACGATGATGGCGACAAACCCGGTGATGACCGAGTTCTTGGAGAACTATCCCGGCGGTGGTCCGCACCTGCAGAACCCGATGCCTGTCGAGATGCTCGAGCCAGAAGACATCAGCGCCGCCATTGCGTATCTGGTATCCGACGAAGCCAAATACGTGACCGGCGTGACGTTCCCGGTTGACGCCGGCTTCTGCAACAAGCTCTGACCGTGGCGGGCAATGAACCGGTCGGCCGCGCGGCCGGTAAACGGATCGTGGTCACCGGCGCGGCCCGCGGTATGGGCCGCAGCCATGCCGTCCGGCTCGCCGAAGAAGGCGCGGACCTCGTACTGGTCGACATCTGCGCTCCCATAGACGAATTGGACTACCCGCTGTCGACCGAAGCAGATTTGGAGGAGACGGCACGCCTGGTTCGTGAACACGGCCGCACGGCGATCACATGCGTGACGGATGTGCGTGACGAGGCCGCGATGAAGGGCGCCGTCGACGCGGCAGCCGAAGAACTGGGCGGTCTGGACGCCGCCGTGGCCAACGCCGGCGTCCTCACGGTCGGCACCTGGGATGTCACGACGGCAGAACAGTGGCGCGTCGTGGTCGACGTGAACCTCATCGGGGTCTGGAACACCTGCGCCGCGGTGATCCCCCATCTGGTCGAACAGGGCGGCGGCAGTCTGGTGAACATCAGCTCGTCCGCGGGCGTCAAGGGCACACCGTTGCATGTCCCCTACACAGCCTCCAAACACGGTATCGTCGGCATGTCACGCGCCTTGGCCAATGAACTTGCCGCGCAGAGTATTCGGGTCAACACAGTTCATCCGACCGGGGTGATGACCGGGATGGCACCGCCATCGATGCACGACCAGATGACCTCACGAACCGACCTTGTCCCCCTCTTCCTCAACGCGCTACCCGCCGCGCTCATCGAAGCCGTCGATGTCAGCAACGCGGTGCTGTTTCTCGTCTCCGATGAGTCTCGCTACGTGACCGGGTTGGAGTTCAAGGTCGACGCAGGCGTGTCAATCAGATAGGTACACATGAACTTTAATCAACCCCGTCGACTTGTTGCTGAGCACCAGCGAGGGGCCCGGACATGACCGCCGCGGACACCGCGATACCGGACCGTCTTCGTAGCGGACCGCTGTTGATCGGCGGAGACCACGTCACCGACGCCTCGGGCGGCACCTACCAACACGTCTACCCCGGCACCGGACAGGTGAACTTCAGCACCGAGATAGCCGGGGAGCCGGAGATCGAGCTCGCGGTGAGCAGTGGCGTTGAGGCTCAACGGGAATGGGCATCGTGGACGGTCGACAAGCGCCGCGCCATTCTGATGGATCTGGCCGACGCCGTTGGTGATCATCAGGACGAACTCAGCCTGCTGAACGTACACGACTACGGCGTCCCGCGCCTGATGTCCGCCAATGGGGTTCTGACTGAGCGGTTCCTGCGCTACTACGCCGGCTATATCGACAAGCCACTAGGCACCACCTCCCACGTCGAAGCCAGCTCGGCGCTGAACATCACCGAGCACGAACCCTTCGGCGTGGTCGGCGTGATCACGCCGTGGAATGGCCCGCTGGTGGTGATCGGCTTGGCCGTCGCCCCTGCTTTGGCGGCTGGTAACGCCGTGGTGCTCAAACCATCCGAACTCGCACCGCTGGCACCCGTGCGCTTCGGCGAGATTTGTCTGGAAGCCGGCCTGCCTGCCGGTCTGGTCAACGTCGTCACCGCCGGTGCTGACGGCGGTCAAGCGTTGGTCCGTCACCCCGGCGTCAGCAAGATTCACTTCACCGGCGGCCAGAAGACGGCGCGTTCAGTCATCCAGGCGGCTTCGCAGAACCTGACCCCGGTCACCGCTGAGCTCGGAGGCAACGCCGCCATGGTGGTGTTTGACGATGCGGACATCGATGCCGCCGCCTCGACGGCTGCGTTCCAGGGCCCCCTTGGACAGTCGGGGCAGAGTTGCGCGTGCGCGAGCCGGATTCTGATCCAAGACGACGTATACGAAGAATTCGTCGAGAAGTTTCTCGCCACGATCAGCTCGGTGACCATCGGTGACCCGCTGCGACCGGACGTGATGTTCGGGCCGGTGGTCAGTGAATCTGCTGCTGAACGAATAGTCGGCGTCATCGACGATGCTGTGAATCACGGATGGGGCAAGCTGCTATCCGGTGGGCACCGGATGGAAGGTGAACTCGCCGAGGGGTTTTTCGTAGAACCGACCGTGTTTTCCGAGGTGAACGACCGATCCCCGTTGGTGCAGCAGGAGACGTTCGGTCCCGTCGTCGCCGTGACGCGCTTCACCCACGAAGCGGAGGCAGTCCGGACAGCCAATGACACCGTTTACGGACTGAACGCCTACGTATTCACGTCAAATCTCAATCGTGCCCACCGCGTGGCACGGAAGCTGGAAGCGGGTTCTGTATGGGTCAACTCGCACAGCGATATCGAGCCGCAAAGTCCCTACGGTGGATACAAACAGAGCGGGTTCGGCCGCTCCGGCGGGCTCCAAGGTCTTCAGGAGTTCCTTCAAGTGAAAAACATTCGCATCGCCGCGAACTGAGGCTTTGCGAACTCACACGTAATCCGGTGGTGCAACGCGACGGGGTTCACCAGCGAGCAGGCGCCGGGGTGTCGATGGCCAGTGGACGCTGATACGAGAGGTCTGAGCGGTCCCGCGTCCCCACGGGGTAGCCCTTCTCGACGAAGAACGACGACTGCAGGACCCTGGCATCGGCGAGGAACATACCCTCGACAGTCGAACGACGAACAGCGATGCGCCACTGACTGTCTCGCCTCTCCAGCCGGTCGATATATCGGCCCGTGATGAACTGGGCGCTCTTCGAGTCCGGACTGATGAGCACGACGATCGCGTAGCTCTCCGCGTGTGCGGTGTCTCCGTCGATCTCACAGGTGTGGGTGGTGATGTTGTGTGTGTGCACGCGCGATGTTGAGGCGTGTGCTTCATTTGCCCACCCGCCATATCCAGGGCCCGGATTGACCGCATCACCGTGTTCGTCGACACCGTCTGCGTGGTAGGCCGACGTGATCAGGTCGATGTCATGGCGGTCGCAGCCACGCGCGTGGCGTGAGATGCAATCAAGGATCTCAGAGCGGTCCATGAGGTAGCGCACGTCCCGAGCTAGCGCGTCCAAGTCCGCGTCGACGGTCATCGTTCTCCTGCCAGTCAGGCGGGTCGCCCCACCTGGCGACACTATACGACTGTACAGCAGACGTTCGTATAGCAGAATGGCATGACCGACCGGAATGGAGTGCCATGGCGACATCGGCGCGACGCGTGGGCGCGGAGACCTCGAAGACGCGTGAGAACCTGCTCGACTGCGTCGAAAAGATGATGCTCGAAGAGGGCTACGCCAGCGTCTCCTACCGGGCGTTGGCCTCGAAGGCGGGCGTTACGCCGAGCCTGGTTCAGTACTACTTCCCCAATCTCGACGACATTTTCGTCGCCGCGATTCGACGGTATTCGGAGCGCAATCTGGCGCTTCTCACCGAAGCGCTCGAACGTCGTTCGGGCGATCCCCTACGGGCGGTGTGGGAATACTCTTGGGATGAGGCCACCGGTGCGCTCATCACGGAGTTCATGGCTCTGGGCAACCACCGAAAGTCCATCCGGAACGAGATCGCCGCAGTGACCGAAAGTGTGCGCAGGGTCCAGCTGAACGCACTCGTCGCCAAGTACGGCAAGGGTGCACGACCGATCGGCGATCTCTCGTTGCCTGCCCTGCAACTGTTGATGTCTGGGCTACCGAAATTCCTGAACCTCGAGAAGGGCATCGGCGTCAAGTCGGCGCACGCCGAAGTCACCGAGGCGTTCGAGCGCTACATCGATTCCGTGGAGCCTCGAACCAAGCGTAAGCCGACTCCTCAGCGAAAGCGATAGGGCGTCAGCGCATGACGTGCGTACCCTGCCGATGGGGGTGTACGTCGAAAAGTTCACGGTAAGAGGGTGGTTGACGACCACCGTCGTCGGTGATTCCGTACTTCACGGCCAGTTCGGCACCGAGCAGCGTTTGCCCGCTGACCGACATCAATCCCGGGTCCTTGTATAGCGCCCAGATCACGTGCCCGGTCAGCTCGGGCGTTTCCGCGGTGTCCAGGATGTGACCGAACTTGTCTGGATTGCTCGCAATGATCTGCTTTACGCGGTCGGTCAGTAGTGAACCCATCCATATCGAGACGGTGGCGATGCCAAAATCCCTGAAGTCGACGGCCATGTCGGCCGCCATCTTGTCGGTGCCCGCTTTCGGCACGCCGTAGGCGGGGCCGAAGGCGTAGTGCACAGCACCCGAGGACGATGAGAACGCCACCAGACCCCGCCCCTGCGGGAGCATCAGCGGCGCGGCATACACGGTGGCCACGTAGCTGCTACGGAGTCCGACATCCAACGTGTCCAGGACTGACAGCGGTTCCTCCCAGAATCTGGTCCGGCCCATCATCTCGTCGCGGATGATGGCCGCGTTGTTGACCAGGATGTCCAACCGGCCCTGATCACTCCGGATGCGTTCGAACAGTCCTTGGACCTGGCCATCGTCGCCGTGATCGACTTCGACCGCAATGCCTTGTCCTCCCAGATCAGTGACCTGCGCAGCGGTCTCGTCGATGGTGCCCCTCGTCGAGGCCTCCGTGCCGGTTCGGGTTCGACCCGTGACATACACCGTGCAGCCGTGGCTGCCCAACGCTCGGGCGATGCCCGCCCCCGCGCCCCGACTGGCACCCGTCACCACAGCGATGGGGGTCTGATCAGACATCGACGGCTCCTCGGCTGACATCACACGACGGCGCCGCCGTTGACACCGATCACCTGGCCGTTGACGTAGCCGGCACCGTCCGAGCAGAGAAACGAGCACACCGCGGCGACGTCGTCACCCTGTCCCAGGCGCCGAGCGGGGATTGACTTGGCGAGAAGATCTGCGGGAGGCAGCTTTCCAGCTTGCTGCTGTTGGCGCAGCATCGGCGAGTCGATGATGAACGGCGGCACCGTGTTGGCTGTGATGCCGTGCCTGGCGTAGTCCAGCGCGATCGTCTTCGTCATCGCGATCACTCCCCCCTTCGTTGCGGAGTAGTGCCCCTGCGCGGGTGCGCCCTGTTGGCCCGCGGCCGACGAGATGGTGACGATGCGACCCCACTTCGCCGCCACCATGTCCGTCAGCACCGCTCTGGCGCACAGGAATGTGCCGGTGAGATTCACGGCCAGATAGCGGTTCCACTCATCGAGGGTGATCATGTCGAATCGTGTGAACCCCGCGATCGCGGCGCTGGTCACCAGGATCTCAGGGGGACCGAATTCGTCACGCACGGCGGCGAAGGCGGATACCACGGCCGACTCGTCGGACACGTCGACCGCAATCGGTCCGGCCATGCCTCCCGCGGCTCGGATCTCGGCAACGACCGTCTCGGCACTCTCGGTGTTCACGTCCAGGACGGCGACCCGATGGCCGTCGGCGGCGAGCTTGACGCTGATCGACCGACCCAAACCGGACCCGCCGCCGGTGACCACTGCTGTCCGGTTCATAGTCACACCCCGGCGTTACCCGGTGCACCGTGCATGTAGAGCGTCTGACCCGAACAGAAGCTCGATGCGTCCGATGCGAAAAACAGAACGCCGTAGGCGATTTCGTCGGGTTCACCGAGTCGCCCAAGGCCATTGGTCATCGCGATCACCTCGGGATCCATCCCGTACCGGGCGGCATCGTCGGTCAACGTGGCCGCACGGACCGCGCCGACGGCGATCGCGTTGACCCGGATGCCTTTCGTGGCCCACGCGGCGGCCATTGATCCGGTCAGATTGTTCACCGCCGCCTTGGCCGCTCCATACGGCGCGGCTTGTGGCATGGCCAACAGACTGGCGCCAGACGAGATGTTGACGATGGCACCCTTACCCTGCGCCATCATCGGTCTGGCCGCTGCCTTCGAAAGATGCCAGACGGCTTTGAAATTCAAGGCGAGCACGTTCTCGAAGTCATCGTCGGGCCATTTCATGATCGACTTCGTTTCAGCGCCGCCGGCACAGTTGACCAGAATGTCGATTCTGCCGAACTCAGAGATGGTCGTATCGACCAGATCGCGACAAGCCTGCGCGGTGGTGACGTCGGTCGGTACCACCAGCGTGAAGTTGCCGATCTTGCGCACCTCCTCAGCGGTGGCGTGGAGCGGGTCGGGCCGCCTGCCGGCCAGCACGACGTCGGCGCCGTATTCGGCGAGCACCAGCGCCACCCCGCGTCCGATGCCGGTGCCACCGCCCGTAACAACTGCGACACGCCCGTCGAGTGCGAACCGGCTGCTGCCCATTCTGCTCCTTTTGCGGATCCTGGTTGTACGGTCGTACAGCGTTAGATTACTGTACGACTGTATAGCGCAATATCGCAACCAGCCTGGAGCGGACGTTGAACGATCTTCATTACGACCCGTGGAACGTCGACATCGACCTCGACCCGTATCCGACCTACCGGCGCTTGCGGGACGAGTGCCCTATCTATTACAACGAGCGGCATAACTTCTGGGGAGTGAGTCGCTACGCCGATGTTGATGCGGCACTGAAGGATACGACACGGCTCAGCTCGTCCAAGGGCGACATACTGGAGGTTGTGATGGCGGATCCCGTCATGCCTCCCGGCATCTTCATCAACGAGGACCCTCCGCTACACACGATTCACCGAGCGATCGTGTCGAGAGCCTTCACTCCGAAGAAGATGCGGGCCATAGAGGACAAGATCCGTGCATTCTGTGTCGCGTGCCTCGATCCGCTCGTCGGCGGTACCCGCTTCGACTTCGTCCAGGACCTGGGTGCTGAACTGCCGATGCGCACAATCGGCATGCTCGCGGGCATCCCCGATGCCGAACAGCCTGCGGTGCGGGCTCACGCCAATCAGGTGCTACGCAACGATCCTGGGAAGCCAATGAACATCAAGAAAGACCACTACTTCACCGGTGAAATGTTCGGCGAGTACGTCGAGTGGCGCGAGAACAACCCATCCGACGACCTGATCACCGAGTTGCTCAACGTGGAGTTCGAGGACGAGACCGGCACCACGCGGAAGTTGACGAAGCAGGAGCTCATCGTGTTCCTCGCAGTCGTAGCGGGTGCCGGCGTCGAGACGACGGGTCGTCTTTTCGGCTGGATGGGCAAGGTACTGGGTGAACACCCCAATCAACGGAAGGAACTCGCCGCGGACCATTCGCGAATTCCCACCGCCATCGAGGAGCTGCTTCGATTCGAGCCGCCGGGGCCGCACGTCGCACGTTATGTCGCCACGGAGGACGTGGTCTTCCAAGGGCAGGCCATCCCCGCTGGCAGTGCCTTGCTCATGATGCTGGCCTCGGCCAACCGCGACGAACGGCACTTCGACAACCCCGATACGTTCGATATCCACCGAAAGCCGGGCGGCCATCTCACTTTCGGGCGCGGTGCGCACTTCTGCGTCGGCGCCCCACTGGCCCGCCTCGAGGGCCGCGTCGCACTCGAAGAGGTACTCAAGCGGTGGCCCGAATGGGAGATCGACATGACCGGGGCTCGTCGGTCACGTACCTCCACGGTGCGCGGCTGGGACACCATGCCGGCCGTCGTGGCGTGATACGCGCCGCCCATATCAGCGATTACGGCCGACAAGCCCGCCATCGTCACCTGCAGCAGGTAGATCACCAAGACGAAGATCCCTGCCACGGTCCAGCCATGGGTCACGTCATGACGAAGTCCGAAGAACGGGCCCGATGCAGCATCACCAACGCCGCACTGATCGCGTGCTGGAGTCCCATCTTCGCGCCAGCCACGGCGCGGTCACCCCCGCTGCGGCAAAGCAGAGTCCGGGCGGTGTGGTCAGCACGCCCGCCCGGGTGGCCGAGGCGCGAGCGATTCACGCATGGCACCCAGGAGCGGCCCCACGCTGATGAGTGCTCGCTACCAGTTGCTCGGCGAGTAGTCCTTGAGGAAGCAGCCATACAGGTCTTCGCCGAGTTCTCCGCGCACGATGGGGTCATACACGCGGGCGGCTCCGTCGACGAGGTCGAGCGGGGCGTGGAAACCCTCGTCTGCGAGCCGTAGCTTCGTCGGGTGCGGCCGCTCGTCGGTGATCCAGCCGGTATCGACCGCGGTCATGAGAATGCCGTCACGCTCGAGCATTTCGGCGGCGCTGGTGCGAGTGAGCATGTTCAGCGCGGCCTTGGCCATGTTGGTGTGCGGGTGTCCCGGACCCTTGTAGGCGCGGCTGAACTGCCCCTCCATCGCCGACACGTTCACGACGTACTTGCGTCGGGCCGGCGAGGCGGCCATCGCAGGGCGCAGGCGACTCACCAAAATGAACGGCGCGGTCTGGTTGCACAGCTGAACCTCGAGCAATTCCATCGCGTCCACCTCGTGCACACGTTGGGTCCAGCTGTTGATCGATGCAGTGTCGGGCAGCAGACCACCCGCGTCGATGGCGGTGCCCGCGGCGATCCGTTGCGGAGAGGCACTGCGCGCGGTCAGCGCCAATTCGGTGACCGCGTGCGGCTTTTGGTGCTCGGCAAGGCTTCCCGCGAGTGCGGCCGGATGGGCGTCACTGACGTGATCGAACGTGACGACGTCAACAAGCTGCGGCGGCGGAGTCCGTTCGCCCTCGACGAGGGCCGAGTAGGAACCTGGTGAGCGTCGCACGGTCTGCGCCGCATTGTTGATCAGAATGTCCAGTGGACCGCGCTCGGCCACGGTGTCGGCGAGCGCGACCACCTGAGCGGGATCGCGTAGGTCGATGCCGACGATCCGCAACCGGTGCAGCCACTCGGCACTGTCGGGCATCGACGCGAACCGTCGGACGGCGTCGTTCGGGAAGCGGGTGGTGATCGTCGTGTGGGCCCCGTCGCGCAGCAGGCGCAGCGCGATGTACATGCCGATCTTGGCGCGGCCACCGGTGAGCAGGGCGCTCCGTCCCTCGAGATCGGTGCGGGCATCGCGCTTGGCGCGATTGAACGCGGCACACTCCGGGCAGAGCTGGTGGTAGAAGGCGTCGACCACGGTGTAGCGGTTCTTGCACATGTAGCAGGCACGCGGCCGCTGCAACGTGCCCGCCGTGGCGCCCACCGCGGCAGACACCAGCGGAAGGCCCTGGGTCTCGTCGTCGATGCGGCCGGGTGCGCCGGTGGCGGTAGCGGCGGTGACGGCGTGGTCGGCAGCGGCCACTTCCTCGCGTTTCGCGTCGCGGCGGGCCTTTTTGACCGCCTTGAACACTTTGGCCGTGGCCAGGCGTACCGCGACGGCATCCGGGTGCTCAGGCGGCAGGGACTCGACGTCGGCCAACACCTGGAGGCAGGTGTTGAGCTTGTCTGGGTCGATCGCGTTCACCCAGGAAGAGTATGGCAACGTCCCCCGAATCCCCGAATTCAAAAGGGCCAGGTAGCGGGCTCAAATGTTGGACTGATCGGCCGGGGACTCGGGCGCGGTGACGGGTGCGCCGCGATTGTCGGCGTCAGGCTCGCACGTCACCCCAAGCGTGTAGGCCGTCATCGACAACGATCCGTACGCGTAGCCCTCAACAAGAACGGCTGCCGGCGTGTCCGCCTGAGCGGCCAGACCCGCGAAGTACAGCGACGGGATGTAGTGGTCCGGAGTGGGCACTGCGGCACTGAAATCCCGATGGCCTGATAACCCAGCGAAATCTTCAGGGGCTCGGGTCATGCTTTCTCGCGCAGCGTCGTCGAAACGCCGCGCCCAGTCGAATCCACCGTCGGCCATTTCCCAGCGAAGCTGCCCGAGATTGTGGACGATGTTGCCGCTCCCGAGAATGAGCACACCGTTCTCGCGCAGGCCCGCAAGTCGCGCACCGAGGTCAAAGTGATAGTCGAAGGGTTTGTCGGCGTTGATCGACAACTGAACCACTGGGATCGAGGCGTCCGGAAACGCATGGGCCAGAACGGACCAGGTGCCGTGGTCGATGCCCCAGCTGTCGATGTCTGCGCCGACCCAGGTCGGCTTGACGAGTTCAGCGACTTCTTCCGCGAGGTCGGGCAAGCCCGGTGCGGGATAGTCGACGGCGAACAACTCGTCGGGGAAGCCGAAGAAGTCGTGGATGGTGCGCGGCTTCGACATCGCAGTCACTGCCGTCGCGTTGATGTACCAGTGCGCGCTTATCACGAGGATCGCGCGCGGCGGGGGCACGGCGGCGCCGAACTCCCGCCACGCCTCGGTGTAGCGGTTTGTCTCGATCGCGTTCATGGGGCTGCCGTGTCCGATGAACGCCGCGGGCATCAGGGTGCCTGTCACCTCATCAGTGTTGCGCATCTCGGACGGGGTGGGATTCGGTCAGCTGATGCACCACGTCCCTGGTCGAGGGATACAGCTCGCGCCAGGTGCCGTAGAGATCGTCATAGAAACTGACCACAGCCGGATTCGGCACAATCTCGCGTTCGATTCTTGCCCAATCGGTGTCGCCCGGCACCATGCCGATCCCGATCGCCGCGAGCAGTGCATCGCCGTAGCTGGCGCCGATCGCCTGCTCCGGTACCAGCTGGACGCGTCCGGTGATGTCGCTGAGCGTCTGCGCCCACAGCGGGCTGCGTAGGCCCCCACCCACCGCGACGGTCCGCGTGCTGCTGCCGGCGTCGTCGAATCGTTCCAAGATCTGCCTGATGCCGAATGAAATCCCTTCGTACGCCGCGTGAATCAGGTGTCCGCGGCCATGGCGAAGTGTCAAGCCGGCCACCACGCCACGGGCCTGCGGATCGAACACCGGTGTGCGCTCTCCCGCCAAGTAGGGCAGCATCAGCAGACCTTCGCTGCCCGGTGGGACGGCGCCGGCCTCGGCCATCAACTCGTCGAGTGGGGCGTCGCCGGTGATGGTTTGCAGCCATGCGATCAGGCTTCCGGCGGTAGAGGTACCTGCGGCCAGCGCGAGGGTGCCACGCTCGACACCGGCCGTGGTCCACAACGTGGGGTCGGGGCGGTACTCGTCGATGACCTGGACGAGGAACATCGTCGATCCGTACATGAGCATGAGATCTCCGGGATGCCTTACCCCGGCCGAAAACGCTTCGGCGTACGCATCGACGGTGCCCGCGACCACCGGTGTGCCTGTCGGTACGCCGGTGGCATCCGCCGCATCGGGACGCACCGTGCCTATCACCTCGGTGGGCCAGACCAACCTCGGGAGGGGCAAGTCTCTGCAAATGCGCTCGGCCCACTCCAGGTTCCAGTCGAAATCGCGAGTCGCGTAGAGGGGATCGCACTGGCTGGCAGTGTGATGATCCATCACGTACTCACCAGTGAGCTTGGCGGCGATGTAGGAGTTGGACCCATACCAGCCCGCCGCTTTGGCGAACACCTCCGGCTCGTGCCGGTACACCCACTCCAGCTTGGGGCCCACGGCCTGGCTCGACAAGACCGTGCCAGCTTGGTCGAGGATCGCGTCGGCACCCAATTCCTCGGTCAGAAGCTCGATTTCGGCAGTGGCACGCGTATCGATGCCGTACAGGATGGCGGGCCGCAACGGGCGCAACTCTGCGTCGCAGAGCACCAGGCACGGCCCGACACCGCTGACACACATGGCCTTGATCCCCGCGCCGACGGGTAGCCGAGCGGTCAGTTTTCGGCTGATCTCGCAGACCTCGCGCCACCACAGCCGCTCAGCATCGACCTCGGCCCATCCGGGGCGCGGCAACTCGATCGCATGAGCAATGGTCTCGGTGGCGATGACCGACCCGAAACCGTCTACCAGGACGCCCTTGCTGCTGCCCGTTCCCAGATCGATGCCGAGCACCAGGTCCACCAGACAACCCTACGTCTGACACCGATCAAAAGACCCGGGAAACCCGACGTTGATAGCTGTTTCGGCTGACAACGTGTGACGAATGCGGGACGCTGATTCGATGAGGACAGTCGGCTCCGGACTCTTCTTACCTCCGTTCGAAGCACTCGCCGACCCGGTAACCGTTGCACGGCTTTCCGCTGAAGCGGAAGAAGCGGGCTGGACGGGTGTGTTCGTCTGGGATCATCTGCGGTGGTGCGAACCGATATCGGCGATAGCTGACCCATGGATCACTCTGGCGGCCATGGCAACTGCCACGTCGCGTATTCGGATCGGTCCGATGGTGACGCCGCTTGCACGCCGACGCCCGGCCAAGGTCGCCAAAGAGACGGCGACTCTGGACGTCCTCAGTGGGGGCCGTCTGACCTTCGGTGTGGGCCTGGGAAGTGACGCTTACGGCGTCGAATACACCAAGACCGGAGAAGAGGTCGACGACCGTAAACGCGCGGCCATGCTCGATGAATCATTGGAGGTGGTCACCCGCGCCTGGACCGGCGAGGAGGTCGTCCATCGGGGCGAGCACTACACCGTCGACGGAGTGCGCTTCTTACCTCGGCCGGTCCAACAACCGCGGATTCCGATATGGGTCGCAGGCTTGATCGGGAACAAGCGGCCACGGCGCCGCGCCGCGCGCTTCGACGGGTATTTCCCGGTATTCCTGGAAACCGCTGACCAGGCTGCCGAAGCGGTCGCCGATATCAATGCGCTGGGTCCCAAAGACGACTTCGATTTCGTGGTCCCCCTGTCCCCTGGGACAGATCCGGCCCCATACATCGCGGCAGGGGCGACCTGGTGGATGGTGGAGTTCCCCTGGGCGTCGACGACTGTGGATCTGGTCCGCGGGGTGATCCGCGAGGGACCCTTGAAATGACCGGCTGCGCGCTGACGGCTCAACGCGCCTTCGAGCCCTCCAAGTAGTCGGCGAGCCGCCAGAAGAGCCGATTATCCAGGCACTTGCGAAGGTACGGAACACCCTCGGTGTGGCCGGAGCCGTGAGCCTCCCCGAGCATCCGCGCGGCAAGTGAGTGATGGGTGGCCTTCCAACGCTGATGACTGCTTTCGAGCTTGTTCAGCGCGGCGTCGAGGACGTCCCATTGATCGACCGTGAACATGTCGTCCCTGCGGGCATCCAGGTAGGCCTGGGAGAGACTGTCGTGGCCGGCCGTCGCATCGGCCCGCACCGCGGGGACGTTCGTGAAAGCGTCTGAGCGCAGGCGCTCGGCTGGCGGTGTGCCGCAGGCGATTTCGAAGCGCTTGTACTGCTCGGACTGGATCGCACTGGCGCCCTGAGTGAACTCCCGGAAGGCGTGGAAATGGTCGACACGCATCGTGGCGACCAGCCGGAACAACATCGCCGCCCGCGGGTAGATGTTGTTCGCGTGCTCCAGGCTGCACAGCGCGTCCGCAAAGCGTCCATCGCGAAGTGAAGTCGTGGCCGCGCGCAGATCCGCGGCCAGCGTCGTGAAGACCATCTCGTGCGCCTGCAGGGCCCGCATGAAGAAATACTCGTCGTGGGCGACATGCACCGGCGCGACGCTCACATCGAACCAGTCACGGGCATGCGATGCGGGAAGTGTCGGCAGCATTTCGAGTGCCCCAGCGAGGTCCACGTCGCGGCCGTCGTCGGTGGTGTCGGCGTCCCGGAAGCTCGCCAGGAATCGCAGAGCGTGCGTGATGCGCTTGCGTGACGTCGCCGGGTCCGGCCGGTCGTTGGTGGACTCCGCGGCGGCGGCCGCGGACTCGAACCGGACGACGTCGGCCATCAAGAGGGCCGACATACGCTCCGGGTCTAGACCGGACAGCGCGTCGTCGCAGATCTTCTCCAGGAGCGGGAGTGCCAGGTAGGTGCGGTTGTAATAGCGCCCCTCGAACTTGTCGAGGATCCCGTCGAGGAACGCGTCGAGAAATGCATCGCTGGCGCCATGCTGACGCCGGATCGCGGCCAGTCGCACCAGGATCGGAACGGAGAGAAAATGCTTCCCGACCGCGCGAACGTGCTCGGAGATCAGCTTCGCGAGCGTCAGGCTGTCGGGCGCCGCGTCAGCCGACCAGCGATCGATCGCGTCGATGACGGGCTGATCACGCCATAGGTCCGCCGGCGATGTCACCTCGACATGCGAGCCGCTGTTCGAGGGGGCGGAGGCAGATCCCGCGAACGGGCACCTGCTCGCCCCGATTCCCTGCTGGTGCGATGTCTTCGTCGCTGCGTCCATGGTCGCTCCCCTGAGTCGCCGCACCCTTCCGACGGTTCGGGCGCTGATCCCAGGCTCAGGTGGAGTCCTTGGAGAATGCTTGGCGGGTTGATGGCGATCGATCGATGAGCCCGCACTTCCGACCCGGTCGGGTGCCGACCACATCGTGGTGGGTGCCTGGTGTTCGGTGGCCATTACTGCTCCCTTGGGTTGTTTTCCCTCCTGTGGAGGACAACGTGTTCCAGAAGAAGTGTTGGCTTTGGGGCCTTGTCCCGTAATCGCTGCGAGGTCAGATTCGCGCCTCGAATGGGAAGGGTTTCCTATCCGATGGGTAAGCAGCGCAACGAACTGAACCCAGCGGCTCGTCAGTCGGAGGCGTGATGTCGACGCGCTGGATCACCGAACACGAAACTGACTCAACGGCTGCAGGCTCCGACGCAATTCCGTCATTTGGACGTTGACTCACTGAACGTCACCTGTCGAAGTTGATGACTTCTCCCCGATTGATCGACACCCAATCGCGCGCCTCGAGATACGGGCGGAATGTCTCGGTGATCAGCTTTCCGTCTTCGGGAGTCTTCGGCCGCTGGAGCTCGTAGAGGTGTGGGAACTCCGTCCAGGCGATGACGGCATCCCAGAGCCTCAGCGCCGCCTCCCCAGTGGGCGGGTCGACGAGAACGGGCCCGAAGAGGCATTGGCCGTCGGGAAAGAACAGCGTCGGCACCCCGTATCCGCCGGCATCAACTACCCGCTGATGCTCGGCCAGCACCTCGTCGCCGGTCGTCGGGTCCGCGATCGCCTGGTCGACCAGTTCCGGATCGAGACCGATCTCTGCGAGCAGGTGACGTGCGACGGCCTTCTCGTGCGGCTTGTGCCCGTCGACGTGCAGCGCACGGCCCGCCCGGGCGTACCACGCGTCGAGGTCCGCCATCGACCGACGCCGCAACAGCGCGCCGATGCGCATCATCGACCAGCCGTAGGACCACTCGCGTTCCCACGGGTGCTTCTTGCCGTCCTGGCGATTGATCTCCTCGAGGCTGAAGAAGCGCCAGTTCACCTCGAGGCCCGTGAGATCTCGTACCTCGCGGATCCACAGCGAGGTCTGGTACGCGTAGGGGCACATCACGTCGAAATGGAAGTCGACGAAGGCCGGACGACTCGTCACCACTGCACACTAGGTTGCGGTAGCGAGCATCTCAACGGTGGAATCGCAGATCGTCGATCGTCACGAAAGGAATCCCGATGGATCCCGTCATCATCGATTGTGCGGTCAACGGTGTCACGTCAAAGGCCACCAACCCACACGTTCCCGTCGAACCTTCCGAGATCGCGACCGATGCCCTGGCCTGCATGGAAGCCGGCGCGGCGATCATCCACAACCACATCGACCTGTCCGCCGTCAGCCTGGAGCACGCCGTCGAGCGCTATCTCGAGGCGTGGGGGCCGGTGCTCGACGCGCGGCCAGACGCGTTGCTCTATCCGACGATTCACTTCGACACCAACGGCTCGTGTTCCTACGAGCATCTGATACCGCTGGCCGCCGCGGGGATGCGGGTCGGGATCACCGATCCAGGCTCGGTGAACCTGGGCGTCCGTGACGCCGACGGCCTACCGTCGGGCGGCTTCGTGTACCGCAACTCCTTCGACGTGATCGGCCGCGCGTTCGACATCTGCCGTGACGCACAGCTGGGCCCGAGTCTCGCGATCTACGAGCCAGGCTTTCTCCGCGCCACCATGGCGTGGTGGCGCGCCGGTCAATTGCCCGCCGGCGCGATGATCAAGTTGTACTTTTCGACCGAAAGGGGTTACCTCGGAGCGCCTTTCGGGTTGCCTCCGACCGAACGCGCGCTCGAGGCTTACCTCGAAGTGCTCGACGGGTGCGATGTACCGTGGGCGGTCTCCATCGTCGGCGGGGATCTGTGCGCGGATCGCCTCGCGGGATTGGCCCTCGAACGCGGCGGCAATCTTCACGTGGGACTGGAGTTCTATGGCGGCGATCGCACGCCGACCAATGTCGACCTGGTGGCCGAGGCCGTTTCGCTGTGCCAACGGTTTGGCCGACCGATCGCGACGCCCGACGAGGCCGCCCGCATCCTCGGATTGCCACGCAAGCGCTGCGCACCTCAGCAGTAGGTGCGGCAGGTGGCTAGGTCGAGAGCAACGAGGGATTACCCACACCGACGGTGATGCGCGGAGACGCGGAAGGATCCAGCCAGTTCAGCACGGTACGCATCTCATCGCGACCGATCGCAATGCATCCCCACGTGGGACTGCCGTCGGTCACATGGAGGAAAATCCCGGACACGCGGCCAGGGATGCGCTGTGGGTTCACCGCGATGTTGACGGCGTAGTCGTAGACGGGGCCCGAATCGTACAGGTTCTCCGCTATCGACGAAGGACGGTCCGGCCCGCGCACGTGGGTGTTGTAGGTCGGCGATTGAGCGTCCTCGTCCCACCAGTCCTGGCTGGTGGCTTGGAAGTACGGCATTTTCGTACCGGGATTCGGTTGGCGGCCAAATGCCTGATCGAACGCGAAGGTCCCGACGGGAGTGCGGTGCACTCCGTCAGCGGGGGCACCGACCCCGAGGGCTCCCACCTTCGCGGGTATTGGCCCCAGGACCACCTTCCATTGCTGTCCGACCCGCTGATAGGCGGTCAGGGACCCTGTCGTCGCGTTCGCCGCCGGTACACCGACGACGATCCACTGGGCAGTTCGGTCCGCGGTTGCGGGTGCCGCCAACGCCAGGCTCAGAAGTAGCACCCCGATGAGCGCCAGCGCACGCAGCTTCACACGATCGCATCTTTGCTGGAGAACGTGTCATCCGCGGCAAGGTCGGATAACGATTCAACGGCAGGCCGCCGACGACCACGCTCACGAAGCGGACGTAGACGGAGCCGGAACTTCGGCGCAGCGTTCCACCCCGTCCGGTCCGAACCTCGACCCTGACTTCGCCAGGCGACGGCCGAACAGCCGTTGCAACGGCGTTGCGGCGAACGTCGTGATGATCGTCATGAGCGCCAAAATGGTATAGAGCTTGCCCGAAATCAGCCCTGCCTCGAATCCGATGTTGAGCAGAATCAGTTCCATCAGACCGCGGGCGTTGGCGAGTGCGCCCATCGAACCCGCTTCATACCAGCTCATGCCCTGCCAGCGCGCGGCCAGGCCGACCGCGCCGAACTTCGCCACGAACGACACCACCAAGACGATCGCCGCCATGAGAAGGGTGGGGCCATCCAGAATCAAGTTCAGCTGCGTATTCAGCCCCGAATAGATGAAGAACGCGGGCAACAAAAGGTACGCCGTCAGCGGCTCGAATCGTTCACGGATGAGCTCGAGCAGCGAACCTCGCGGCATCATCAGCCCGGCCACGAAAGCGCCGAAAACCGAATAGATTCCGACGATATCGGTGAACCAGCTGGCGGTCAGCACGACCAAGAGGATGACGCTCAAATGGGCGATCGGTATACCGCCGGTGCGTTCGGTGTCAGCACTGCGGGGTGTCCACGTTTCGAGTCGCGCGAGCAGCGGTCGGCCGATGTAGATCATGAACATCAGGAAGGCCAGCCCGCCTCCGATCGCCACTACGGCACCGAGCATGCTCCCTTTCGCGGTCGACACCACCGTGGCCAGCAGCACCCACGAGCATGCGTCGTCAACAGCGGCGCAGGACAAGGACATCGTCCCCAACCGGGTGTTGAGCAGCCCCGAGTCGTACACGATCCAGGCCAGCATCGGGAACGCGGTGATCGCCACGGCCGCAGCGAGGAACAGGCCACCCTGCCAATGCGCCACCTTGTCGGTGAAATACCCGCCGACACTGACCATCCACCATCCGACGACGCCCCCGAGGATCAACGGGACACCGATGCCGGCGATCGAGGTGGCTCCAGCCTGTCTGGAATGGGAAGCGAGGATGTCGAGCTTGAACGACGCTCCCACGAGAAACATGTAAAGCACGAGCCCGAGTTGACCGACGACATAGATCACGGTGAGGTTTGGATGCGTGAAAGTCTCGGCGCCGAGGGTCAGCTTGGTGGGGAACAGCCACTGCTGCGCCGCCGGCCATATCCAGCCCAATACCGAAGGGCCGAGCAGAAATCCGGCCACCATGATCGCGACCACTTGAACCTGGCCGAGGCGGCGGAACAGCGGCCAGAGGAGGCGGTACGTCACCAGAATGACCGCGATCTGCAGGAAGAAGTGATAGGCGACGCCCAGTAGTGATGGCATGGTCAGCGCCTATCCGACCATCGGAACACGAGGAGGCACGCCAACAATCCGACGATGCTCCACGCTGACAGGACGAGAAATATCCGACCGTGCTCCCAGCTACCGGCTGGCTCGAACGCGACCATCTGTTCCGGTAGGAGAACCGACCGGAACCCTTGGGCCATCCACTTGACGGGGAAGATCGATCCGACGATCAACATCCACGGCGGTAACACCATCAGCGGCACGTAGGTGCCCGACACGAACTGCAGCCCCACCGCCGGTCCGTTGGTGAGCACGGCCGCCGACACGGCGTTGCTTGCGAAGTTGCTGATGAAAACGCCCAGCAGCGAACAGCTCACGACGCCCAGCGCGAAGACCCACAGCAGGGTGAACCAGCCGACAATATCGGAGGGCAGCTGGAGACCGAAGACGAAAATCCCTACCAGCAGCAGGATCACGGCCTCGGCCACGCTGACAATGGCGACGAGCATGATCTTGCCGATGAAGTACGACGATGCCGTCGCCGGGGTTCCACGAAGCCGTTTCAACGCGCCGGTATCGCGGTCGGCGGCGACGCTGATGCCCAAGTTGATGAACGACGTCGACAGTATTCCGTAGGCGAGCATGCTCGCCGCGATCACGGCACCGGTGCTGACCGGGCTGTTGGGCGGTTTAGCCGTGAAGATCGACCCGAGCAGCAGACAGATCGCCGCGGGCATCGAGAACGTCAGCACCACCTGTTCGGGCCGGCGGTAGAACATCTTGAGTTCGGGGACGACTCGCGATAATCCGATACGCACCGCGGACGGGATCGGCGAGCGCGAGCGGTCGGCGCGGTGGCGAGGCTGCGGCGTCAGCACCGTGTGTTGGACGGACATCACGGTCGGCCGATCAGGTGCAGGTAGGCATCTTCGAGTGATGGCCGGGTGACGGTCAATCGAGCTAGTTCCGCACCCTCTCGGCTTCGCTGTCTGATGAAGTCGGTCGGAAAGTCTGTGCGCTCCACGCGAATCTCGTCTCCCTCCATCCACGTGACGGTGGCGGCCGAGTCGACGTGCTCGACCAACTTCATCGGCGAGTCCACTGCCACCACCCTGCCGTCAGCTATCACAGCGACGCGATCTGCCAGGGCGGCCGCTTCTTCCAGGTAGTGAGTGGTGAGCAGGATCGTCGTACCGTCAGCGGCCAAGAACCTGATGAGATCCCAAAACTGCCGTCTGGCTTCGGGATCGAAGCCGGTCGTCGGTTCGTCGAGGAATAGCAGTTCCGGCGTCCCGACGATGCCGAGAGCGACGTCGAGTCGGCGGCGTTGTCCGCCGGACAGTGTCCTGACCCTGTTCCCGGAAGATGAGGACAGCCCGACAAGGTCGAGTACTTCCGCTGGGGCCCGGGCGGTGCCATAGCAGTTGGTGAACATCTGCACGGTCTCGTGCACGGTGAGCATTCCGGCGTCGCTGGCCTCTTGGAGGACGATGCCGATCTTCGCGCGCCAGCTTCGGCCCGCAGTGCCCGGATCTTCACCCAACACCAGGACCTGCCCGGCGTCACGCTTCCGATTGCCTTCGAGGATCTCGATCGTCGTCGATTTTCCCGCCCCGTTCGGTCCGAGGATGGCGAAGATCTCGCCGTAGCCAACGTCCAGATCGAGGTTCTGAACTGCGGGCGATCGTCCGTAGGCCTTGGACAATCCGCGCACGTGCACCGCGGTGGGGGTCATGAGATCGTTCCGCCGGAATTCGGCTCTGCGGTCGACGCATCGAGTTCAGCGAGTAACTCGCGCATCTCGGCGTCCGACAGTTCCCCCATCAGGTGGTCCAAGTCGTCAGCGACGACCGGTTCTGTCGGCTCGTCGGTGGTCGCGGGCTCACCGTGAATCGAATTCAGCTCGCCGAGTATGCGCTCGGACAACGAGTTCACGCTGACACCCTGAAGTATCTCCAGCACGGGCAGATCGATGGAGAACATCGAATTGATCCGCACCCTGAAATCCATCGCCATCATGGAGTCCAGGCCGATGTCATCCAGCATGTCGTCGGGCGCGATGTCGGTCATGGCGCAATCGAAGACGGCGGCGACAACGCGCTGGACGTGCTCCGTGACCACCTGTCGTCTGTCGGCTTCCGCGGTGACCGCGAGGATGTCGAGTATCGAAGATTCCGAACCGACTTCGTGCGCTGAGGCTTCTGTCGCTTCGAGTTCCGCGAACATCGCGGGGAGTCGACCGCCAAGTCCGTTGTGCCGGGCTCGATTCCAGTCGGCGGTGATGGCGACGACACTGGGCACCTGCTGATTGACCAAACGATCCAGGATTCGTTTCCCCACGGCGGGTGTGATCAGCTCGATGCCACGCTGAGCGTAGACCTTCTCCAGCTTGAGATCTTCGACCATCCCCACCGACCACGGCCCCCAACCGATGGTGATGGCTGGCAGCCCCTGTGCCCGCCGGTAATGCGCGAAGGCATCGAGGTAGGCGTTGGCGGCGGCGTAGTTGCCCTGGCCCGGCGCAGCGATGGTTGATCCCGCAGAACCGAACATGATGAAGAATTCCAGATCGTGGTTCTTGAACGCGTCGTGTAACACGCGAGCACCGATCACTTTCGGCGCCAGCACCTTTGCGAAGTCGGCTTCGCTCATGTTGATCAGGAGTTGGTCTGCCACCGATCCCGCCGCGTGGACGATGCCGCGGATCGGCCGGCCGCCATCTCGGACATGGCTGCTCAGCCACGCTGCCATCTGATCGGAGTCGGTGATATCGACACTGGCGGTGGTGATCTGGGCGCCGAGACGTTCGACAGCCCGGATCGCGGTGACGGTGGCGAAGTGAGGATCGTCGTCCGCGAGCGTGGACCACTGGTCCCTCGGCGGGATCGGAGTGCGGCCCAACAAGGTGATGTGCCGCGCTCCCCGTTCGGCCAGGTAGGTGGCCACCACCCGACCGAGTGCTCCTGCTCCGCCGGTGACGACGTACGTCGCGTCTGGGGTGAGTTTGGTGGGGAAGGGTTTGGTCAGGTTGCTGCATGGGCGCAGGCGCGGGACCAAGGTGACGTCTCCGCGGAGTGCGATCTGGTCCTCGGATTCGCTGTCGAGAACGTGGTCACAGATGCGTGTGGCGGTTCGAGTGCGGTCGTCTGCTTTGTCGATGTCGATCAGACCACCCCAGTGTTCGGCGAACTCCTGGTGGCCGATGACTCGGCCGAGACCCCAGATGGTGGCCTGGTCGGGTTGCGTAGACTCCGACGGCGCCGCCGGTTGCGCATTGGCGGTGATCAGATGGAGGCGCGGCTTGTTGGTGCCGTGCTCGGCGAGCGCTTTGACAAGCCGGAGGACCGTGAATGCGCCTGCGTGAAGGTTCGTGTCGCCGGAGGCGTCGGACATGTCGAGGGGCCAGCAGTCGATGACGCCCGCGAGATCCGTTTCTCGGCGGAGGTGAGTGGTGACCAACTCCGACATGTGGTCGGGGCGGCAACGGTTCACCACGTATCCGCCCTCGGTGTCGGTGAGCGTTTCGACCGATTGGTGAGCGACTGTGTGTACGCGATGGCCGCGGCGGCGTAGCTCTTCGGTCATGGCCGCGCCGATGCCGCAATCGTCGAGGAGGATGAGCCATGACCCGACAGACGCCGTGTCCTCACCGGGCTGGTCGACTGTTCGATCCCAATGCAGTTCGTACAGGCCCTTGTCGATGTGAGCGGGTGACATCCGGGACGAGGCGCTCAGCGATTGCACAACGAAACCGTCGATGACGGCGAGCGTATTGCCCAGTTGATCGGTGATCGTGATGTCGCACTCGACGGCCTCGCCGGTTGCCGACACGACGTCGACGTGAGCCGTCATGTGCGCGTCGGGCCGCCCGTATATGGAGCAGCGCCTGATACGGGTCGGAAGGTATGGCTCGTCGTTCTCCTGTTGCCCGAGAAACGGTGCTCCGAAGAGTGTTTGGAAGGCACCGTCGATGAGCGCGGGATGAAAACGGTAGTCGGCGAGTTCGTCGGAGATCGGCGCGGGAATCGCGAGTTCGGCAGCCGCCCAGTCCTCGCCGGCTGTCACGCCTTGCACGGATCGAAAGGCCTCGCCGTATTCGAAACCTATGGCCCCGGTGCGCGCGTAGAAGTCGTCGGCACTGATCCGGGTGACCGGCTCGCCGCTCTCCGGCGTCTGGCTGCGACTGGGTACCGCCGAAAGCATGTTGAGTTCTGCGGTGGCGGTGACCGTCCACTTGAGGTCGCCGTCGGCCGTGGCGGTGAATGCCGCGAATTCCAGGGTGCCGGTGTCCTGGTTGAGGGTCGTCCGGAGGATGGGATCGCACGTGTCGTCGAGGAGGACGGCGCGGTGGAGCACGAGGTTGTCCACGCTGTGAATCGACCCGTAGGTTGCCTCGGCGGCGGCGAGCGCCATTTCGATGTACACAGCCCCCGGCACGACGATGCTCTTCTGAATTCGATGGTCAGCGAGGAATGGGTTGAGGACGGCGCTGATCTCGGCTTCCCACGTCGGATGGACGCCACTGACCGGCTGTCCGAGAAGCGGATGCACCGGGTTGTAGAAGAGCGACTCCACCGCTTCCTGCGTCTCGTCCCAGTACCGCTTGGTCTGCCATGGGTACGAGGGCAGCTTGAGCAGCCTCCCCCGTCCGCCCGGGTGCACGGCGTCCCACGCGACGTCGTGCCCATGGCAGTGCAGAGCACCGACACAGTTCAGCAGGGTTCGGCTGTCGTCATGATCGCGCCGCTGGGAGGCCATCACCGAAACCCTCTGCGCACCAGCAGTTTCGAATATTGATGCCGCCAATACGGGATGTGGACCCAGTTCGACGAACTGGGTGTAGCCGTCGTCGAGCATTCGACGGAGCGCCGGCTCGAACAGAACGGTGGCGCGAGTGTTCTGCCACCAGTACGCAGCACCGGCGTCGTAGCCGTCCAGAAGCTCGCCGGTGACCGTGGAGTACAGCGGAAGCGTGGCGGCTTTCGATGACAAACTCTCGAAGGCGCTGAAGAGATCGTCCTTCACTGCGTCCATGTAGTGGGTGTGGTAGGGCACTTTGACGGCCAGCCGCCGGTTGAACACTCCCGCCTCGTCCAACTGCCGTGCAACGTCGTCGAGGACGTCGCCGTCTCCAGCGATGGTCACCGCAGACGGGCTGTTGATCGCGGCCACTGAGACCCGCCGACCGAACTCGTTGAGCGCTCGCTCGTCGACCGTTTTCATGAGTGATTCGGCGTCGAGGCCGACAGCCAGCATCCGTCCTCGCCCACTGGTGCGTTGCTGCAGACGGCTGCGGTGATAGATGACATGGACCGCCTGCTCGAAGGTGAGCAGACCGGCGAGATGATGTGCGGCCACTTCGCCTGCGCTGTGCCCGATTACGGCATCCGGGGTGATTCCGAAGTGAGCAAGCTGCTCGGCCAGGGCGACCTGGATGGCGAAGTTCGCGGGCTGAGACACGTCCGTTTCCGCCATGCGGGACCGCGGCTCGTCGCATCGGAGTTCGTCCAACAGCGACCAGTCCGCATATCGCGACAGCTCTTTGTCGCTGCGCTCGATGCTCTCGGTGAACACCGGGAAGGCGTCGAGCAGTCCCCGGCACATTTTCCACCACTGGGGGCCCATGCCGGTGCAGACGAACGCCAGTCGGGGCGCGGGGTTTCCGACGCGACCCGTCGAGATCTGCCCGCCGTCGGCGATGGCTTGAAGTTGTTCGCGCACATCGCTGATGCTGTCGGCGACCACGACATGACGGTGGTTGAGGTGGACACGTCTCTGGCCGAGTGTGTACCCAAGATCTGTCAACGTGACTTCTGGATGGGCGGCCAGATGTCCGGCCAATCGCCCGGCGGTTGCGACGAGCGCGTCCTCGCTGCGCGCCGAGATCGGCAGAACGGCGAGTGGCAGAGCCGCGGAGTCTTCCCGGCCCGGGGCGGTCACCGCGGTCGGCGGTTCGGCGAGCACCACGTGCGCGTTGGTGCCGCCGAACCCAAAGGAGTTGACCCCCACGATGCGTCGTTCACCGTTCGGGAACGGCCGCCCCGTTCGAGGTATGTCGATCTTGAGGTCCGCGAGCGAGACGTGGCGGGTGGGGGTGCGCAAATGGAGGTTGGCGGGAATGTAGCCATGTTTGACGACCAATGCCGCCTTGATCAGACCGGCGACCCCGGCGCCTGCCTCGAGGTGGCCGATGTTGGTTTTGACCGATCCGATGAGCAGTGGATCGGTTGACGATCGATCGGACGTCAACGCGCTAGCCAGCGCCCGCATCTCGATTGGATCGCCGACCGGTGTGCCGGTGCCGTGTGCCTCTACGTATCCCACCTCGGCCGCCTTGACGCCTGCGCGTTTGAGAGCCGTCCTGATCGCTGCCTCTTGGGCTTCCTCGCGGGGCACCGTGATGCCGTCGGTGTGACCGTCCTGCGACACCGCGGTGCCAAGGATCTGCGCGTAGATGTCGTCACCGTCGTCGAGCGCCTGCCGGAGCGGCTTGATGACGACGACCGCTCCCCCCTCCCCGCGCGCGTATCCGTCCGCGGAGTCGTCGAACGCCTTCGAGCGTCCCTCTGGGCTGAGGAATCCGCTCTTCGATTCCGCGATGGCGGTGTTGGGGCCGACCATGATGTTGACGCCGCCGGCGAGAGCGATCTGGCACTCATGGTTCCAGATACTCTGTGCGGCAAGGTGTACGGCAACCAGCGAGCTGGAGCATGCCGTGTCGATCGCCATGCTCGGTCCGCGAAAGTCGAACGCATGAGAGATGCGGTTCGCCAGCATCGTCATCATCATTCCGGTGGCTGAATGAGCCTTGAATCGGTACCGGCTGGTGCGACCCTGGTTCTGCAGCAGCTGATAGTCGAGGGTGAATCCGCCGACGAAGACACCGACGTCGGTGCCCGCCAGTCTGTCGATGGCAAGGCCCCCGTCCTCCAGTGCCTCCCAGGTGGCGTGCAGCAGGAGTCGCTGCTGCGGATCGAGCGAATGTGCCTCTCGGGGTGACATTCCGAAGAACTGCGGGTCGAATTGATCGATCTCATCCAGGAATCCGCCGCGGCGTGTGGCGATCTTGCCGACCTTGGCCGGATTCGGATCGTGATACCGAGCGGCATGCCAACGTGTTTCGGGTACGTCGCGGGTGGCGTCGGTCTCGTTGCACAGCAGGTTCCAGAAGCCCTCGGCTGACTCGCCTCCGCCCGGAAAACGGCAGCCGATTCCGACAATCGCCAAGGGCTCGCGGGCGTTGTTCTCCGTCAACATGATCAGCTCGATTGAAGTGCCGGCGAGGTGGCGACAATCCAGTCGGCGCTCACGGGGTTCGTTGCCTGCTCGTGTCGGTAGACGGACCGCAGCTCGCGCAGTAACGAATCCCGTTGCCATTCCTGCACTTGCCGCATGACGTCGTCGTCACCGAACATCGAAGACTTGTCGGCGATGACCGTCTCGACGAGCTGACCTGCCAGCTGACGCAAGAGCAGGGCATTGGATTCGAACTGCTCGTTGAAGTTCGTTGCCTTTCCCATCATCGCGGTGTGCAGCACCCCCATGAAGTTCAAAGGCGAATACAGATCGAGGAACGCCACCGATGAGGTGCCGCCCTCGACTGCAGCCCATTCCCGGAAGAACCGTTGAACGCGGTTACTCAGCGCGATGAGTCCCTCGAGATGTGGAACGAAATCAGGTTCATCGGACACCCGCACGAAGCGGTCGTTCACGTAGAGAAGACCGACGAATCCCCAGTAGAACGCGACGTCCCAGATGATTTTCGAGGACATGACGGGCGCCGACCCCATCAAGGTGTACTGATCCTGGTACACGGCAAGCCACATTTCGGTTAGTGACCGATACAGCGAATCGCTGATCTGCGAGCGCCCGACGACGTCTTCACCGTCGAGATCACGAGTGACCATGTCGGTGATCAGCCCGTTTCCGATCGCGACGAGATCCAATCCGGATGAGTACAACGGGTCAAGGAAAACTCCGGCGTCGCCGGTGAGGCACCACCGGTTGCGCCCGTCGAACACTTTGGTCGCGCCGTGGCTGTATTTCTTCATGACCCGGAAGTCCATGATCAGGTCATCGAGTTCCGCTAGCACGTCAGCGCACTGCGGCTCGTGTGCGCGAAGCCATGCTTTCGCCTTGGCCAAGGTGTTGAAGTCGTCAAACGCGTGGAACGCCGGGTCGGCCACGATACCCACGCTGGTAGCACCAGATGCCAATCGGATGAGCCACACCCAATACCCTTCGCCCATCAGGTGATTGGTGGACATCGCGCGGTCACCCTCGTGCAGGCGTGCCTGCCAGGACGAGTCATCGCTCCATCGCCCGATGTCTATTTCCGCTGCGACCCGGAACCACACTGCATTGCAGTGATGTTCATTGGCACGCTTGAGATCCAGCTGGCGAGACAGTGCCCGGTTCCGGCCCGACGCGTCAACCACCCACCGCGCCGTCATGTGCGTGACGGTGTCGCCGTTCTGGACCGTGATCGTGTGCGGGCCGTCGTGTTGTCCGAAATCGACTGAACGCACCCGGCCACGGACGATGTCGACGCCCTCCGAGTGGCATCGCCGCGCGAGCTCGTTCTCCAGCCTGCCGCGATCGAGCTGATAGGTCACCTGGGGGACGAAAGACGAACTGCCGAGTTCGATTCGCTGCGCGATGTCGGTGTTGAGCTCGTTCGAGAAGAACATCCGAAGCCCCATCTTGCGCAGCTGAGCGGACTGCAAGTGGTCGCCCAGTCCCAGCCGGTCGCGCAGATAGTGCGCGGAGACCTCGACCGTGGACTCGCCGACCGTGTGGGTGATCTCTGGCACCGGATGAGCGTGCGGCTCGATGACCGTGATTCGCGTCGTCGGACGAACCCGCCGTATCTCGAGGGCCAACGTCAGCGCCGCCACGCCTCCCCCGATGATGCCGATGTCGTGATCCGCTGCCCGATCGCCGCCCTGCGAGAGGCGCGACTTGATTCGCAGCGCGAGCGCTTCGCGCGCCTGCGGACTCATCTGCGATAGCTGTGTCCGGACGTCCACGCGCTACTCCTCTCGACTCGTGCCGCCGAAGGACCGATCGGTGGACCGGCACGGCGGACTGGCACCCTGAACTCAGCAGGTATCCGCGGCCCGCCTTCGATGCATAATCGATGCAGGCTTCCCGCCTCGAGCGAATCACAAACCGGGCGGGAGGGCACCGCAAAAGTGATTACCGATTTCTGACACGCCCGTTCGGGGATAACGAAGGGTCACCTCAGCGGCCTGGACGCGACGATGAACGCCGCGAGTGATTCATCAATGAGCACACTTCCTCATCGAGCAGGCGACTGCGCCAATCGCTTTGCCAGATAGGGCGCCGTACGGCTGTTTTTCGCGCGTGCCACCTTGTTGGGCGGGCCCGCCGCAACAACCCGACCGCCGTTGCCGCCGGCGCCCGGTCCCAGGTCGATCACCCAGTCGGCGCCTGCAACCATGCGCATATCGTGTTCGGCCACCACCACGGTATTGCCCGCGTCGACAAGGCGATGCAGTTGAGCATCGAGCAAATCCACGTCGGCGGGGTGCAGCCCGGTGGTCGGTTCGTCGAGGACGTAGAGGGTGTGCCCTCGCCGGGGCCGCTGCAGCTCGGAGGCGAGCTTGATCCGCTGCGCCTCGCCACCGGACAGCTCGGTCGCGGGCTGTCCGAGACGGAGATATCCCAATCCGACCTCGCGAAGCGTGGTCAGGCTCCGCGCTGCGTTGGCGACGTCGGCGAGGAACTCCGCCGCCTCATCGACGGTCATCGCGAGCACGTCGGCGATCGTCTTATCGCGATACCGAACCTGAAGTGTTTCGTCGGAGTAGCGCGCACCATGACACGCCGGGCATGTCGCGTATGTACCTGGGAGGAACAACAATTCGACCGACACGAACCCCTCACCCTGACAGGTCGGGCAGCGACCGTCGGCCACGTTGAAGGAAAACCTGCCCGCGGTCCAACCGCGACGACGCGCCTTCGGGGTAGCGGCGAACTCGCGTCGCACGGCATCGAACAAACCGGTGTAGGTCGCCAGCGTCGAGCGCGGCGTGCGTCCGATCGGGCGCTGGTCGACCGACACCAGCCGTTTGATCTCCTCGACCCCCGCTGCCGTAACACCGACGCTCGCGTCGTGGTCCAGATCGTCAATCTCGGTGTCAGCTTCGTCTTCGGAGTCGGCCGGCTCGGCGGCGCGTCCCATGCCGAGATGGCTGTTCACGACGTCACCGAGGACCTTGACGACAAGCGTCGACTTGCCTGAACCGGACACACCGGTGACCGCCGTGTACACACCAAGCGGCAGGTCCACGTCTAGGTCTTTCAAATTGTGAAAGCAAATCCCACGCAGCCGAAGCCGCCCGGACTGTGTGCGGGGTTGATGAGACGGCGAGCTGGCACCCTCGAATAGGTACCTACGGGTGACCGACTGCTCAATGTCGGCGAGGCCCGGCACCGGCCCGCTGTAGAGCACGTCCCCGCCGAGCTCCCCCGCCCCAGGGCCGACGTCGACGATCCAATCGGCACGGCGAGCGACGTCCATGTCGTGCTCGACCACGAATAAGGAGTTGCCCGCGCGCCGCAGGCGGTCCAGCACATCGAGCAGCGGTTCGGCGTCCGCGGGGTGCAGTCCAGCCGACGGCTCGTCGAGCACATAGAGCACGCCGAACAAGCCGGCACGCAGTTGAGTGGCCAGCCGCAACCGCTGGAGCTCGCCGGGTGACACCGTCGGGGTGCGGCGACTCAGCGAGAGATAGCCGAGGCCGAGGTCTATGAGTATCTGCAGGCGCGCGACAAGATCGGCGGTGATCATGGTCGCCACTTCCGTCAGCTCACCAGAATTTGTCGACTCGTAAGCGGCGGCGGCATCGGTCCGAGAAGCCGTCGGGCGCAACGTGTCAGCCAGGTCGGTCAACGGCATCGCAACATAGTCGGCGATGGTCCGCCCGGCGAACGTCACCTTCAGCGCCTCCGCACGTAGACCGGACCCGCCGCACAGTGGGCACTCGACGCTGTCGACGAATTGCAGTACGCGGCGACGCATCATCGCGCTATGGGAGTTGGCCAGCGTGTGGCGGACATGGCGTTCGGCGCTGGAAAACGTGCCGTTGTAATAATAATCCGCTTGCACGGGGTGCTCGCCCGGATCGATTTCGACTGTTGGCTGCTCATCGGTGAACAGGATCCAATTGCGTTGCCGTTTAGGAAGTTTCCGCCACGGCTTGTCGATGTCGTAGCCAAGCGTGATCAAAATGTCGCGCAGGTTCTGCCCCTGCCAGGCCCCCGGCCATGCGGCGACGGCTCCTTCGCGAATGGTCAGCGACGGGTCTGGCACCAGTGTCTCTTCGGTCACCCGGTGGATTCGTCCCAGCCCGTGGCACTCGGGGCACGCCCCGACCGCGGTGTTCGGGGAGAACGCGTCGGAGTCCAGTCGTTCCGTAGCACCCGGCGGGTAGGTTCCCGCGCGAGAGAAGAGCATCCTCAGCAGGTTCGACAGGGTGGTGACGGTGCCGACCGTCGACCGCGATGTCGCCGAACCTCGGCGCTGCTGCAACGCGACGGCGGGCGGTAGGCCGGTGATGTCATCTACCTTTGGCGCGCCGGTTGGCAACAGCAGGCGACGCGCGTACGGAGCAACCGATTCGAAGTAACGGCGCTGCGCCTCGGCATAGATGGTCCCGAAAGCCAACGACGATTTGCCGGATCCGGAGATCCCCGTGAACGCGACCAGCGCATCACGCGGCGCTACGACGTCGACACCCCGCAGGTTATGGACCCGCGCCCCATAAACGCGCACACAAGGGTCGATGTCATCCGCGCTTCCGTCGGGCATTTTGGTCATCCTGCTCGGACGGGTACCCGAGCTGCGGCGACGCAAGCATGACGTGGATACGACGGCCGCCAGCGCGTCCGACCTTCCACGACCTCTCGTTTTGGGCCCAGCCGTGCAGGTAGCCAACCGCAATGTCGTCGTCACTCTTGCTGATCGCCGATCCGGGTGCCCCGGCGGCTATGGCCGATGACCTGACCGGACCCCTGCACGACGCACTGGAGGCGACCGCCTCCCCCAACTCGGAGTGGGACGTATCGGTAGAGGTGCAGCCGTACTTGTTGGACGAACAGGCCGAGATGGCCACCGTGATCGACTGGGTAGACCCAGCCGGGCACGGCCAGGACGTCGTCGTCTATCTCACTGATCTGCCGCGCAGAGACGGCACTCGCCCAGTAATCGCCGACATCAGCCCTGAGGACCGATTCGGGCTCATCTCAATGCCGGGCATCGGTGGGCTCTTCGTGAGCCGGCGGGTGCAAGCCGTCATCGAGTCGATCGTGGCCGAAGTTGAGCCGCACGCCACCGAGCCCCCAGACGATGTCACGAGTTTGACGCGCACCGAACACCATGGGCATGTTCGGTACGCCGCCCCACAGGCGTTCGCGCGACTGCGACTGCTCTCGGGCATGGTGTATGCCAACCGTCCATGGCGCCTCGCGGCCGGCATGTCGCGCGTCATGATGGCGACATTCGCCAGCGGAGCCGTCAGTTTGGCCTATCCCACCATCTGGCAGCTGTCGGCCACGATGGGTCCGTGGCGTTTGAGCGCGACCACGGTCCTCGCGACCGCAGCGATGGTCGCCTGGTTGGTGATCAACCACAAGTTGTGGGAGCGCCCCGATACGCCGTCCCAACGTGAGCGCGCGGCGATGTACAACACCTCAACAGTGATCACGTTGACGATCGGCGTGGGCGTGCTGCACGCCACTTCGTTCGTGCTCCTGTTCCTGACCGCTCTATGGACGCTGCCCCCTCAAATGCTCGAGCAAAATCTTGGTCATCCCGTTGGAGCCGCCGACTATCTGCGCTTGGCGTGGCTGGTGGCAGCGGTCGCAACGTTGGGTGGTGCGCTCGGATCCGGCCTTGAGGACGACGATGTCGTGCGCGAGGCGGCCTACGGGGTCCGGCAGCAACAGAGATTCGATAAGGCCGACCAATCATCCGCAGAGTGAACGGTATCTCCTGGGCAGCGTCGGCCGTCCTTTTGGCGTCGGCCGGAGTTGGGGATGCCAGACACCCAGCGCCAACCATCGATGTTGATTGAGTCGTCGGCCAAAAGAAAAGCAGGTCAGAGATTTGTCCCTGACCTGCTTCTTCTCTTGTGGAGCTGCCGGGAATCGAACCCGCTCCAAAAATCCTGTTGAACTGCAAGAATGCCGAATCAGGTACGCGACACGACATGAAAGCGCGCGAGATGACCTGGGAAAACGGGCCAGGTGTTGATGGCATCAACACGAGCGCAGCCCATTTAAGGTCGCCCTGACCTGCTCGATGCGAACTGGCATAGCTCTTCGGCCATGCGTCTCCACCGGCCCGCATGGTGGCTTTCGCCACCGTTGTGCCCACCACGCGGAGGATGTTGAACGGATTACCGCACGAGTATCGCGGTGGCCTCCACTGGCGTCTTCTGAATGCCTTCAATGTCATTGAAAGATGGTGGAACCCTCTTCGACGGTACTCACACAGCTTGTCAGACAAGTCTCCCGCGGTCGGCGGCGTAACCCACGGTGTCTCGAGTTGCACGGTGGCCGTCCACATCGCCAAGGCCCTCGCTCGGCGGCCAAGATTTGGCGGTACGCCTTATGGGTTTCATCAGTGCGGTGAGCACACTCATTCCGATTCCGAATACGGCAGAAAATTGGCGCCGGCGGGAGGCAAAGGAACCTACCGGGGTGAGCGGATCCTCCGGCGGTGCATTGGGCGCGAGAAGGTCGGCCCAGCACCGCTCCACGGTAAAGAGCTCGTGCAGGTGGGTAGACAGTTCAGGGTCGTCACCCATGTCCCAGCGTAGCGAGTAGCTTCAGCAAGTCACGCCGGTCCTGTTCGCCGAACTCGGCGAGAACACGCCGTTCGGCCGCGCGCACACCGGAATTGGTGCGCTTGAGCAGCTCGGCGCCCTCGAACGATAACTCGATGGGCTGTGATCGCCCAGACGGCACTACTGCGGCCCGCACCACTAAGCTGCGCTTCTGCAATCCCCGCACCACCCTGTTCATAGCTTGTGGGGACACGTTGATACCGCGCGCCAACTGCGCATTGGACATGCTGGGCGATTGCGACAACAAGCGCATGCATAGGTACTGCGGGAAGGACAAACCCAGTGGCGTGAGCACCGTGACCGTCACCTCGCTACGCAGCGCCGAAGTTAAGCGGTGCAGAAGGTAGCCCAGCGGCTGGGTTTCAACCCGTTCCACGGATCAGGTCAGGGTGGGGACGACTACGTCGTCGGGAATCTGAACGGTGCGGTCGTGAGTTGGCCAGCCGAAGACGATTGAGCGGAAGACTACATAACCCGGTAGTCAGAGAGACCGCATATCCCGTGGCAACGTTCGACGGGGGTGTGCTTGCATTCCTGTGCGTTCAAAGCCAGCAGATCGCTCCGTAGCGTTCCGGTGTCGATTGAGTCCGCGACGTGATCAACGGTTACCGTTCTTGCCGCCAAGACCAGCGCTGCCGTGGTGGTCCAGCGCGGGTAGAGAACGGCCTTGCTGGCACGGGCGATGGCGGCAATGGCGTCGACCGTCACCTCGCCGTACTCCCGCTCTTTCAGCAGCTGCAACGCCGCCTCGAGCCGCTCGGTGTCACGCGCCGACCAAGCGAGAAGACATCAGCATCTGCGATTTGGCACACAGTGACAGGCTAGGCCAACCGCCACCGTGCGGAGGCAAGATAGTTCAGGCACATGAATTTCTTGTTCAGGTAATATTAGGCAAACTTATATCAAGATTGACCGTGGCCACGGCGACCTCGCTGTGGTTCAACTTATGCGCCACACCAAGATTCGGCCGCGGCAAACAATTCATTGATCGCCTGACACGACTGGGCTGCCACGCGGGCTCCACCGGACGAGACCAATCGCTCCCATTTGGTGCCAGCGAACCGCGAAGCTGCCACGCGGATCACCTGCCCTCCTTGAAGCGACCCTCGCCACCATTATCTCCTCGTCGAAATCCGCTCCTCGAAAGGCGAAATGAAACACCAGACCGTTCTTCACCATGGCTGGCGCAGCCGTGACGAGACGGAGCCGAGGTTCTGGGGGTTTGCTCCCTCGCCCGGCGAGGTCGGCGCAGAGCGGATGTGCGGAGGCCAAATATCCGCTGAGGACCCAGTCGCTACTGCTCGCCGAAGGCGTCGGCGAAGCTAGTGTTGCCCATGCTTTCCCTCTGAGTGGCGTCCAGCGCAGCCAGCAGGCGGGAATTCTCGATGACGATCATCTCCACGTCAGGCCCCTCGTCGGCATAATGGCGATGCCAGATCCACGGCGGCGTATACACGAAGTCGCCCGCGCTCCACCGGACGCGTTGATCGCCAATCTCCGACCAACCCGAGCCATATCGCACGAAGTGAACCGACTCATGTACGTGTCGATGGAGGTCACTGCCCTCGCCCCCGGGAATCTTCTGCAGAAAAAACTCTACCGAGCGAGCAGGTATTCGTAGTAGCAGCCCAATCTGAGATGGGCTGCCAGTCTGGATCCAGTGCGCGTCGTCGGAGCTAACGACAAGGTGCTCCTCCCCCACGTGCTGGCTGTCGCGGCCTGCTGCTCGTGCCATACTCTCCGAGAATTCATCTATCTCGTCACGGGATAGCGTCATTGAACGGGCTCCTTCGTGTATTTCTTCGTTGAGTCCACAGAATTGTTGGCTTGCTGAAAAAGATGACACCCGGTGGAACAATGCGGTGCCAATGGGATTCATCGTTCGATAACCACAGAAACGTGTAATTGTCATTGCAGGGGGATGCACCCGTCAGCATTCGTCGGCGCGGCTTGAGTTGGGCTGGATCAGCTCTGGTTCTGCTGAGTGCGTTATCGCCCGTCGCAATTGCCGACGGCGGAGCCTCGTATGAAATGACCCTGCTTAGGGACATAGATGCCGCCATCGGAGTGAAGGTGCGTTTCGCGGCCTCGCGGCGTCATGCACTGGGAACCACTTTGCGGAGCTTGTCGGGAAGCGTTGAGCAGTCCGCATTGTCTGGGCGCTGACTTACTTCTTGACTCATTGAGGCTTGCCGTATACCGCAACTACAACTGTGCGGTCGATGGAATTCTCTGACCACACCCCGATCCGGGTGTTTGCACAGTCAGACATGACCGCAAAATCGACCGGGTCGTAATACCACTGGTTGATCAGCTCGATGCCGCTCAACGCGAGTGCTGGATTTATCGCAACGGTTTCAGACACCACGCCGCTAAATCCCGCGGCTTCCGCCCGCACCTGGGGCGTGGAACCATCCGATCCAATGTCGCCGTCGACGTTGCGGTTGGCCAGCGCATCGCGCGCGTGCCACTGGGCAGCGAGCTGGAGGGTCGGGCTAATGATGATGTCGTTCGGGCAGCCCGCCTGGCGTTGAATGGTGTAGACATTGGCTACCACGCCGTCATTGAGTCGCTTGTTGTCGCCGTGCGCGGCTGGCGGTATCAGTAGTGCTTGCACGCCAAGTACTGCAACGATGCCTAGTGTCAAACGGGGCAGGAGACCGGACGCCGATCCCTTTTTGACCGTCTTCACCTTGCGTGGAGTGGGTACCGAAGCGTCGAATTTGTCACGGCAAGGGCGCTTTTCGTGCATCGAGTTACTCGTAAGCAATTTCATCAGTGTGGCAGTTTGTCGGCGGGCCGGCCGCAGCCTCATCCCACTGATCGAAAATGGACGGGATCCCACCAGCAGCGGCCGACGGCGCAGCGAGGATCAAGCTCGCCACGGCTCTTCGATCGATGCGCAAGGGGTGCCACTGAGAATTTGGTGTCACACGAACCAAAACTGAAATCGATGTGACGTGCTGAGCCCAATCACGCCGGCGAACGGATTTGATCGCGATCTCCGCGCTGATCGCCTGCTGACTCGCCAGGGCGGCGTCGGGATTGCTGTCGATCAACGCTGTCACGGCGCCTACGGTACCGACGACTTCGAGACTGGCGAACCGATGAATTTCACTCAGCGGAAGGGGGCCCGAAATTGGCAGGCATGTTTCGACGCGCAGAACCACTGTCGACTCGCTGATTTGCAACGAATCGGTGCGTCTCCAAGAAGGTCGAAGTGCTACAGGTTGGGCGCGAATCGGAGTCTCCGCAGCGCTTACGGGATAGACGTCCACGGTTCTCCCCGGCAATGTTCGGCAGAGAGCCAACGCCCTCCGTCAGTTTCGAACATTAAGCGGAGGAGTAGGCGAGTCGGTCCGCCTCAAACCCTCAAACTGCCGAACTACCGCCGAAGGAACCGCATACAAGATGACCATCACGACACCGCTCGGATCCGATGCTAGGGCGTGGGCCACCGAGAACCTTCGAGGCTTCTATATGTGTCCTGTCACGCCCCTCACCGACGATTTCGAGCTGGACGAGGACGGTCTGCGGCAGAACATCGACGCGTTTGTGGAGATGGGTTGCACTGGCCTCGTCGTCGGCGGCTTTTTCGCTGAGGGATGGAACATGACACTGGCCGAATGGCAGCGCTACCACGAGGTAGTCGCTGACGCCACCGCCGGCCGCCTTCCCTTGTTTACGATCATTCTGGACTCGTCGGCGTACCAGGCGGTCGAAAGATTACGCTTCGTGGCGTCTCTGGGCTTCACCGGCGCCGAGATAATGAACCCATCGGTTCAGCTCAAGACGGACGACGACGTCGTAGACTACTTCGACTTCGTGGCCCCTGCCACCGGGCTGGCGCTAGTGCTCTACCGGACGCCGGTATCCAGTTTCGTGTACACCCACGACGCCGTCGCTCGCATCGCCGAGCACTCCAACGTCATCGGGATCAAGAATGGCACTTTGAGTTGGACCGACAGCATCGCATTACGCCGCCGCTTCGGGGACCGCCTTGTCATCAGCGAGCCGAATGAGCGCTATTGGGCGCATGATGCTGCGCTCTTCGGGGGTCGGGTGCTTTATGGGGAGCTCTCCCTGATCCTGTACGGGAAACGGCGGCAGGAACTGCACCACTACACCGACCTTGCCTTCGCTGGTGAACTGGCGGGGGCACTGCCTGTGTCGGCGAAGCTGGACGCAATCCGCCAGGTGTACGAAGAGGTGCTCATCGGCCGCATCGCGGCAACGGGTTCCTACGTCGCGGCGATGCCTTATCTGAAGGCGTGGTTCGAGCTGTTGGGGCTTCGTGCCGGCCCGGTACGGCCGCCCGTCAAAGCCCGGCTGTCTGCTCCGGAGCGCGAAGTTCTGCAGGAGAAACTGACGGCCGCGGAGGCCATTTGATGCGCGTCTTGATCCTCGGCGCGGGCGGGCTCGGTTCGGTCCTGGGCGGCTATTTGGCGAACACTGGCGTGGATGTCACCCTGGTCGGTAGGCCGGCGCACACCGAGGCGATCACCCGCGACGGCCTCCGAATCACGGGCCGCCGGGGCGACCTGGTGATCACCGACAACTTGACAGCGGTCAACCAGACCGCCAAGGCCAGTGGACACTTCGATTACCTAGTGTTGGCGGTGAAAGGCAAAGATACGGCGCAGGCGCTGGCAGAGGCTGACGGGCTGCGCGATGTCGTGAGCAGCGCGTTGTCGGTGCAGAACACCGTCGAGAAAGATGCGACTCTCGCCGGGTGGCTTGGGCCGGACCGGGTGATCGGAGCCTCCACGATCGAGGGCGGTACCTTGCTCGAACCGGGCCTCGTACGCAATCACCTAACAGCTGAGGTGACCGCTTACTTTGGGGAACTTGACGGCTCATGCAGTGCGCGCGTCGACGACCTGACGGCTGCCTTCACTAACGCCGGCCTTCCTGCAATGGCGGTGGGCAACATTGAGCAGGTCGAGTGGGAAAAGCTCGCGCAGATCGCGCTGGCGGCCGCGTGGTCGGTCACCGCGCTGGGCGCAATCCCTGGCGCCTCGGTCTTCGAGGGCATGGAGGTGCCTGAGGGAGCGATGTACTTCGTCGCGCTGGCGAAGGACCTTCTCGCGGTCTACCGCGCGAAGGGTTACGAGCCGATGAACTTCTTTGCGCCTCTATCCCGTCTCAAGGAACTCGACGCCCTTCCGACGGACGAGGCGATCAAGTTTGTCATCGGACAGGGCAAAGTAATGCGCGAGAAGGGAAGCACGGGCCACCCCTCGATGTACGAGGATGTTCTGCGACGACGTAAGACAGAGGTCGACTTCATGCTGGGCCCTTACGTCGCCGCCGCTGAAGAACTGGGCATGGATGTGCCCACGCTGCGAGTCGCCTACCAGATCATTAAGACCGTCGACGGATTCCTGGCCTAGCCGCTGACGCCGTTCGATGGCGCTGCGCCAAGGCGAATTCAGCTCGCGCGCAAAGTATGTTGGGGAGTGACGCCGAACTTGCGCCGATAGTCCGCGCTGAAGCGACCCAAATGACCAAAGCCCCACTTCATCGCTACGCGGGCAACAGTGACGGCACCCTCGGACGACGCCGCCAGTTCTGCGTGCGCACGGATTAGCCGGACTTCGCGCAGATACGTGAGCGGGGGAACCCCGACGTGCCGCCTGAAGCTCTCTTGAAGAGCGCGGACACCGATACCAACCTCGCGCGCAAGATCGGTTGTCGTCCAACTCCGTTCGGGATGCTCCTCAATCAGGTCGAGTGCTGTCCTCAGCACTTTGGGCGGCGGCGCCGCTTGTTGGTCGGCGGCGGCGAGCGCCATGGCCTGGTAATGGGGTTGGGCGAGTAGAAACCCATGCATAAGCAAGTGTTCGAAATGTCGCCCGGTCATCGGATGTTGCACGATGCTCTCAGGGCGAGAGACCTCTCGGTACAGTATCGATAGCAGCGCAAGCCAGGCCCGGCTGCTGTCCGCCGTCAGGTTCATGCTATGCGTGATATTCAACGGTCTAATCGCAGGTCTTCCAAGCAAGCCTTCGAGTTCGAGTTCCAGATCCGCGCGGCTGAACTTCACGCATAGCTGGCCACAGTCGGCGGCCCACTTGATGCCAGCAGGACGGCCTGGGAGGAAAACCGCCGCCTGGGTGGGCGTCGCTTGAGCAGTGGCTGAGCCGCACCACGAATCGGCGTGGCTCGTGAGGGGAACGTTGATGTGGTAATCATCGAGCGCAGTCGAATTGACGAGTTCGACATCTGCACCGTACCGAAGATAACCGATGGTCACAGCACCGATGCGGGCGGCGCTGAGCCGGGCATTCAACCGCTGGCCGCGCCCGGAGAAGCGGAGACGGTGCGGCGTGAAAATTTCCGAAGCGAGGTGCTCGGCCGCGCTCAACTGTTCAGTGCATACGGTCTCCCGTCGGCTGAAGTACGATTCCCCGATCTTCGCCGTCGCCGCCATTGGCAACACCTCACTTTCTCGCTGCGGAAAACGCAGCTCGCCGACAGAGTCTGTCGCTCCGCCGAACACCAACGCCGAAGGTCTGGCCCCCTGACCCAGGGTCGTGCGTCACCGCATGCACACAACCATTCTAGTAGAAGAGGGCTCTGTTAAGCAGAGAGGTTTGGAGCGGACACCCGGCGGTGTGGCTGCGGTGATCATGACCGGCACCAGGTTGGACGTGAGGCGTCGTAATGGCACCAGCTTTCATAGCTCCTCGACCTCGCCGTCGGACCAGACAACCTTGGTTCCGTAATCAGGGTGCGCGTAGATGTGCACCTTATACAGATGGTCTAGGTCATCCCACCAAACGCCAGAGCCAGCGCCCACCATCCAGCGCTGCGCGACACGGCCATCAGAGAAAACGCATAGCTCGAATTGCACTTCATCAGGCGCGTTGTAGTTGTCCTTTGCGAAGTCATCTTTCGCGGCTGTTGCAAGCCGACGATAGACGACAGCCGTTCTCATAGCTCAACCTCTAACAATCCCATCACGTCGTCGAGGAGCTATCGGCCTTCTTCTGATGTGAGCCGTTAGCGGCGCTATCGCTGGCGGTCGGCATCGCGTATGGTGATCGCCGCCGACGGGCACTCGTGCGATGCCGCACGGGCCGCGACTACCAACCGGAATGTCGCCCACCAATGTTTTCGCCTTCCCAGCGGCGTTGATCGCGAAGACGTCTGGCGCGACGTCAACGCACAAACGGTAGCCGCAGCACCGACGTGGATCGATGTCCGCATGGACCATTTGTCCACTCCTCACTAAGTGCGCCCCTCACCGACATGGCTCAAGCGGTCCCAGGCCGAGGCGCCTGCAGTTGTCTTGCAGACGTCCTGCCGACCATCTGTGAATGGGTGAATGAGAAACGATCCGCTACTGCGTTCTCGCGCCACCTCAATCGCGGGGACCGTAGGGGTCCTGAAGAAACCGAGAAAGGCTCTCCTTGGTTTGCCACGACAGACTCTCAAGTTCCAGTGGGTCGAGCTGAATACGGAACCCAAGGCGGGGACTGGCGATCTCCAACCGCTCACCGTTGCGGGTATAGATTTTGTCGACAGTGACGAACGCGAACTCGTTCGCGATGGTCGTTTCCGTGCTGGCATCGCCTGTCACGACTGCACCTTCCTAGGCGTTAAGTGATGCAACCTCAACGTCACCCGTTAAAAGAAGTTAGCCAGGTTGTGGGTGCCGACAACGGCGTGATCAAGCACTACCCGTCGGCTCGCTAACCGCAGGCCCACCTCACTGCGGCGGATGACATCGTGGCGCTCCGCAGAGATGAGGTCGTGCTTCGGACTGTCCCCCCTGTTTCGGAACACAAGGAGATTGGAGCGGACATCGTATTCGTCCGTCCCTGTCCCGGGCTGTACCCGCACATTCGACACGTGGTGTCGGATCCGTGAGGGCGGATCTTCTGCCCATGCGTATTCGGTGTCCAGACGTAGCACCCGCAGCTGCAAGCCTGCGTAGTCGTCGTCCCAGTGGGTCATTGTCGTCGAATTTCCGTCGCCGTTGGCGCGTTCTCTGCTCATGCGCAACGGGATGATGTACCGGATATCTTCGGCACACAATTCCAGCCAATCGTGAAACCGGCCGTCGTTTAACAGTTCCGCCTCTTGAAACAGAAAATTCTCCATCTCACTGCGGAGAAGAATCTGTTGTTCGACCATCGCTACCATGGAACACCATCCTTTATGACTCGCTTGAAATCGATTGCGCGGCCAGCACATACCCGATGCCTCATCAGGCGACCTCGTCCGCACCGGTCAGAGACTGCGCGCGCAGTTGGGGCCCAGTTTCGCTGGCGTCGTCGCCCGAGTCGGTGAGCAACTCCAGCAGGCGACCCCAGAATTCGCGTTGGTTACGCTCCGCGTACCCGCTGGACAGGGGACGACCGGGCCCCTTCCAAGTGTCGTCGCTCGTCAGCACACCCATGCCCATTTCGAAGTTGAGCATCTGGCTGCCTGCGAGAAGGCCTTGCGTTCCCGCAGTGATGGAGCGCCAGGTCTCGGCGTCGTCCTGTTCGAACACCCCGGAAATGCCGAAGGTTCGCACGTAGGTTTCATACGACTGCTGTTTGAACTCTTCGTCGGCGTCCTTCTCGACGAGGAACCACGACCAAACTTCCATCGCGTCGTGTGACAGTGGCCGCCACAGCCGAAACGTCAACATCGGCACCGGCATTGACTTGTTGTCCTTACCGATGAGGACGTTGAGGAATGAGAGGTTCGGAAAGATCGTGCCGTGAATGAAGGCCGTACCTTGCAGCATGTCTGCGTGATCCTGGTCGCCATAAGCCTCGGCGAGCCCGTCGACGACCTCTCGTGGATAGTTCATAAAGGGCGGCATCGGTTGGCCGGGTGGCACCCCGAGGACGCCGAGGCCGTGACCGTTGGAGAGACTGATATGGGCCGGTTGCGATGCAAATTTTGGATCGGGCGGAGCAAGACCGAGTTCCACCGCCGATCGGTGCGTCATCAACGTGTGGTAGGCGTCCCCGACGAAGTTGTCTGCGCCGAGCTTCCAGTTGGAGTCGATGATCCAACGCTGCGGCTCGCCACGCACCTCCAGTCCACCCTGGGTCTTCTTCGTGATGAGGTCCAGATACCACGCCATATCGCCCAGGTAGTCGACGAGAGGTGCTGCCTTCTCGTCTAGGCAACCGAAGATCAATCCGCCATAGTTCTCGAGGCGCGGAACCTGGGTCAAACTCCACTCGTTTTTGTCCATCTCGACCCCGTAGACCTCTTTTTGCGCCGGCACGCCGGCCAGAGTTCCGGTGTTGCGGTAGGTCCAGCCGTGATACGGGCAGCGGAAGTGGGAGGTATTGCCCATCTCCGTACGGCACAGTTGTGTCCCGCGGTGCCGACACGAATTAGCCATCGCGCGCACTTCGCCGTCCTCGCCGCGGACAACGATGATTGAACCGCCGCCTAGATATCGCACCACGTAATCGCCTGCCTCGGGTACCTCCGTCTCGTGGGCCAGGAATTGCCAGCACGTCCCGAAAACTCGCTGCGCTTCGAGCTTGTGAACTTCCGCGTTGGCGACCAATCCAGCGGGCAGACGACCCTTTGCAAGGCTTTCTTGACCCGCTGCGATCAGCTGCTGGATGTCGTTCTTATCTCCGACAATGGACATGTCATCTCCTACGTTTCTTGGGCTGGCTGGATAGAAATCTCTGTTTTAACTCGAATCCGAAAAAGATTGCTATTGATAATCCAATTCAACCGCTTTCGGTTCGCATAGCCGATCCTGGGGTCTACCCGATGGTGATGATTCATCGAGCTCCCCTTTCCGTGCGCTGGTGATTGAGCTTTGACAGATGGTTTTCTGAACACGGTGTTCATGTTGTTGCGGCTTCGAGTGCTCCTGGTGGTGTTTGGGCGACCATCTGGTGGCCCCACACACTGGGTCGGTCGTACTGGGCGACTGTCCAGGTTTCGTCGTCGACGGTGGCCCCATCCCAGCCGTACTCGAGGTCAAACCCGCTGGGTGTTCGGACGTAGAACGACACCATCCGATCGTTGACATGGCGCCCCAACGTCATGCTCAGCGGAATGTTGCGCGACATGCACAGGTCATAAGCCATGCCCACGTCATCAAAACTTTGCACCTCGACCATCACGTGGTGCAGTCCCCGCACACCCGGCATCGGAGTCAACGCGATGCTGTGATGGCGCGGGTTGCAGTGGTAGAACCACAGATCGATGAAGGTGTAAATCTCATCGCTCTTCTTAAACCCCAACACCCCCCGCAAAAACCGGTCGGCCTGCGCGAGGTCCGGCGTCGCCAGCACCACATGACCCAACCCCTGCGCACCGGTGACGAACCCCGACATCGCACGACCGGGCCGGAAGGAACCCGGCACCACCTTCTGACCGTAAAACAACTCATGACGCAACCCCGAAGGATCCGACAGCGTCAAAAAGCCCAACACCCCGCGGGCCGCGCAGTCCTCCTCGGTTCCCACCTCAAACCCAATACCCTGCCGATGCAACAACTCCCCAGCAGCCTCAACCGCCTCCTCGCTGCCCACATCCCAACCCGCATACAACATCCGGTTGCGCTCCCCGTGATGCACAGCCAACCGGTGATCGGCGTCATCGATCCGCAACAGAACCGACCCACTGGCCGCCTCCACCGCCTCCATCCCCAAAACCTCCGGACCGAACTCCAACCACTCCTTCGCATCCGGAGACTCCACACCCACATAACCCAACGCCTTCACCAACATGTGTAAAACCTTTCTAAGGCGACCGAACGTCATTGCGCATCGCGCCGGTGGCGAGTTCCAGCCCTCCCGACGGCTGGTTCAGACCCCGCACGCCCAAGCCGCCGTCACTGTTGATGACGACGCCCGTCACCGCTCGCGAGTTTTCTGCAGACGCGAGTAGCAAGTACAGGCCGGCATGATCGGCAGGCTGCTGGGCGTACTGCAGAGGGTTCGTGACACTCATCATGTCGGCGATGCCGGGCACCGATGACAACACGTTTCCGCCCTGGCCGAGGTCTTCGATACCACGTAGGCCCGTTATCGTGCCGCCTGGAGCCACGCCATTCACCCGGATCTTCGGCGCCAACTCGTACGCCAGTTCACGCACTACGCCAACGACTGCGTGCTTGGAAGCGGTGTATAACGGGCCGCCACCAGAGGCATAGAAACCAGAGTTGGAGACGGTGAAAATGATGCTAGGCCCATCGCTTTTGAGGAGTTCAGGAACGGCGGCCCTAGCACCAAGGAGGTACCCCTTGACATTGACCGCGAAGATCTCATCGAAGGCGCTGCTGAGGTCGGCGCCGTCGAAACCTACTAAGGGGGCGAAGTAGTCAAAGATCCCAGCGTTACCGACGAACACGTCGAGCTTTCCGAACGCATCGACCGTTTCGCGCACCGCCCTGACATTGTCGTCATACGCAGTAACGTCACCTGTTACCGCGATGAGCCTGCCGTCGGCGCTGCCAATGGTAGCCAGGTCGCCTTCCGAGCGATCCAAGACACCCACGCATGCACCCTCGGCCAAGAACCGCTCGACCACGGCCAAACCGATTCCGGCTGCCCCGCCGGTCACAAGTGCGACTTGTCCGGTCAACCAACTCAAACTATTGCCCTCCGGTGATGTCGCCGTTGCAGCAGCGCTTCATTTGCTGATTAGCTTCCTCGTCGCAGAATGGGGGGTCTATCCGCACAGCGCGGTCGAAGCTCCGATTCACGCGGGTCTCACGACCAGGGTTGGAAATTGAGAACGACTGCGTGCGGTCCGCACGCTGAGCAATGGTCGGGCGAGGACGGTGCAGGATTCCTACGCCAGCGATTCGATGGGATTGGAAGCGGCGTCCCAGACCGCCCGCGGCAATGGCCGTGAGCTCGTGGCCGCATGGCCCGCCAGTGGCCTATGAGGATCGTTTTTTGGAAGTGTGACGCGACGAACGATGGGTTTGGAGGCGTGCCAACTCGTGACGCCACGCGATGGTCTCGTTAAACGCATTCCCTAGGTCAGGCAGTTCTGCTGCATCATCGTCGGGCAAATCAGCCAGAGTGCCACCAGCAGAAGCGATCTGAAGCGACAAACGCGATATCGTGTCGACGCTGATGGCCTGTAGTACGGCCCGCTCAACGGATTCCGCAGCACTAGTGAGGCCGTGGGCCCGCAGAACGACAACCGGCCGGTCCGCCATAGCAGCAACCATTTCCTGGGCGAGTTGCCGATTGCGCACCAAGACCCCTCGCCGATAGACCGGCACGCCATCCGCGGCGAGCCTAAAACCGGGGATGTCAAACGCTCCGACGATCGGCCGGACGCCTAGACCGGCGAGATCGGCGGCAACTACCGCCTCGGGGTGCGCATGGACCACGGCATTGACATCGCGGCGGGTGCGGAGCACTTCGCTGTGCAGTGGCAACTCGTTCGGCGGCTGGTAACCGTCGTCGAGCTCTCCTGGGGCGCCCTCTTCACCGTCCAACGTGACCAGCCGGATGTCTTTTGCACGGGTGAACGCGAGTCCTCGCTCGTGCGGACCACGACATCGGATCAGCAGTCGATCTTTATCGACGCGCAGGCTGATGTGGCCGAGGATGCCTGGCGCCAAGCCGCGCGCCGCCAGGACGCGACAGGCCAGCGCGATGGCGTGTCGTTCAGTGTCTAGCCCTTTTGCCGAAGGGGTGGAGCTCATCGCGAACCTCGGCTGTCGGTGTCGACGCCGCCCTTGGCGGCGATGCCCAAGTTCGCGGGCGCCTGGTACGAACTGCGATGGGCGCTGCTGGCAGTGCAAATGGCCATCCGTATCGCCTCCTTCTTATCGGTCTCTGTGTGATTGGCCTCTGGAGGCCCCAGGCTGAAGCTGCACCTCCGCCACGGGCCAATTACTTCCGTTCCGTGACTAGATTCGATTCATCGACAGATAGATCCACTGGAGGATAGAAATCTTTTCTGTAAGACAGAGAGTATGGTGGCGACGCAGTCGGGTCAACCGGCAAAACCGTGCGCCCGCGTGCCTGACGCGATGCCCTAATTAGGGATCTCGGGGTGCGTCCAAGCGACGGCCATTCCCATTAGCGCGCGGGGGATCGGCTCGTAGACGCTGGCCCATGGAGTGTTGCCGCCGACGGCACCGACAGCACATATCCAAGATCTCAGCTCGATGTTGCCAGAGTTGAGCAAGTCTTCACTGGTCAGCTTGCTCAGCTCGTAGCCGTTTCCGGCGGCGAGGACCTTCAGAGTGCGGCGATCGAACTCGTCGTCGATTGAGCCGTGGACACGCGGCCCGTGGTAGGCAGCCCACGGAAAGCCGGCCGTGAAGTGTGAGAGCCCACCGGACGCGTAGACACCTATCCTCTCGCCTGCGGGGCGCCGTGACCGCACGGCGTCGCCAATCGCACATCCGAGCGCGAAGCACCGTTTGGGCGACAACGACGGCACATGAACGGCATTGAGGAAGACCAACACCACTGGGACTTCGTGGTCTCCGAGAATGTTGGCCACAATCTCGCCGTGGGCGTGTGAGTGCAAGGTTGTCTCACGGAAATCGACGACGGTGGCGACGTCGAACCCCGCCTCGACGGTGTGCTCACTCAAGTCCTTACTGAGCTCGGGCGAGCTTTTCCAGAACCGCGCGGCGGGCAAGAAGCGGTCGGACACTTCGAACCCCGCTCCTGTGTGGATGGCTATCTGGGGCAGCGCAGAACCGTCGAAGTTCTCGTTTTGGTCATCGCCGATGATGATCAGGCAATCGAGTCGGTCGCGTCTAATGCTGTCCCGCAGCCGTTGAAGCCCGTTTTCAATATGCGTGTAGCGCGCCGCGGCGGCGTCGAATGGTTCTTCGTCTGTCTTTGGCGGGCAAGGTGCGTTCTTACCGCGTCGCAATGTGTAGTTCTTCCTGTTCTTTGTGCGGAAGAGTTCCCACCTGCTCGGCGGGATGAAAGTGAAGGCATGGGACGACGCGTAGCCCGCTACAATCTCACCCACGATTCCTCCTCCTCTGGAGTCACAGCGCTACCTGGTGGGAGAGAACGACTTCACGTTCTTCGTAGGCCGATTGCAGGATGGCGAAACATACTTCGAGCGTGGCGCGCCCCCAGCGACCGTCGTGCTGAACGGGGCGGTCCTGAGTGATCGCACGATGTAGTTCAGCCAACTCCGCGGCCCTGCCCCGCATCGTGCGCGCGACCGGTATTTCCTGCAGTCCGTCTTGCCCGTACACCACCAGGCCGTCGGGCGACTGCCTGATCGCGCCGCGTTCGCAGGACACCACGGTCAGGCCGAAGTAGGGGTGGTGGACGATCTCTCCCGGGGCGGAGTAACCCCAAAGTTCCTGTGATTCCTCGGTCGTCGTCGCAGCACCGTAGCGGCCCTGTTCCTTTTGAGCTTCCAGTGCGACTTCGAGTCGGTCGGGGTCCTGACTGAGCTGAGCGAAGTTGCTGGCCACCAGCTGGTTCGCTTGGGGGCTGCGGCGGCCGCCGTCTTCTGCCACCCACGAGTGCAACTCCGCGACATCGAAGAAGGCTCGGCCGTCATAGACGAGCGTGGCCGAAGCTCCTGATTTGAATCCAAGGTGACAGGTGTATCCCCCGACGCATTCCCGGACGTCGTCCCATATTGTCGACGCGCGTACTGTTCTGGCCAGACCGCCGACTATTTGCCGCACGATATCGACCTGGTGGGGTCCCTGGTTGAGAACTGGCCCGCTGGTCGAGCGCAATTCCGACGTCGGCCACGGTCGCCGGTTGAAGTCATTGAAGTTCCAGGTGTTGACCATGAGCAACTCGCCGAGATCGCCACTGCCTACGAGTTCGGCCATCGCTCGCACCGGCGCGTCAAAGCTGTGTGTGTGGCCGGCCATCAGCTGTACGCCCGCCGCGTGGGCCGCCTCAACCATTGCGGTGCAATCGTCGATCGACATGGCCAACGGCTTTTCGACGATCATGTGTTTTCTGTAATGTGCAGCCATTAGCGCATGCTCCCGGTGCAGCTCGGGAGGGGTAGCGATGTAGACGACGTCCACGCTTGGATCCGCGCACAGCTGCTCTGCGTTCGTGTAGGTCTGGCCCGAGAACTCGCTCGCGAAGCGGGCGAGCGAGTGTGGCCGGGTATCTGCTGCCGCCACAACCCGATACGGCAGTGTCGACATGTCCGGGTACTGCTGGAAAATTCTGGCGACAGCCTGACCGATTCCGAGAAATCCGAGGCCGAGTTCGCGTGAAGCGACATCTGTCATGTGCGACCTATCTGAGGGCTATTGCTGGGCTTTAGAAGAAGATCGAAATCGCTCGTGGAAGAACGCTATGAGCCAGAGTGATGGCCCGGGCGGCCAGAAGCAGGCCCGAGCCTTCGTCCCGGCGTAGCACGTCTTGTCGTTTGCCGATAAAGAAGTTCTCGTGGCGTTCATGGCGTACGAGGAACACCAATACGCTGGATCGGACGCTGAGCTCTTGATCGGACACATCGGTGACCAGGATGTCGCTGACTATGCGCTGGGTGATCGTACGCGGAGTTTCTCCCGGGGCGAGCCCGGTAGCCAGACGGGCAATTCTGAGCTTCAACGATTCATAGTCGTCGTTGAACAGCAGAAACGGCGGTAGGTCGTCATCATCGCCGAGCGGATGCGTGCTGGACTCTGGGAATGGCATCGTGTATCTGACATCCGGTGCCAATAGGCGCAGCCACTCGTCCAGCCGCCCATCGTCGAGAAGCATGGTCTCCCGGGCATAGAATTCATGTATTCGCAGCCGCAGTTCCACGTCCAACTGGCTGGTCTCCATGGCTACGCCGGCTCCGTCATGATTTGGTGCCAGTGCCGGTAGAACTCACGCTGGTAGGTTTCGCTGACCTGTGGCCTGACATTGCCGGGTAACTCCGCGATCAGCGACTCCACCGGTTCGACGTCCTCGCCAAGTGAGTAGTTGAACGGCACCTCCCGGGCGATTCCCGTCTCAAGGGCGTCGGACAATCGTTCGAAGTTTTCGTGATCATCGGGCGTCACGAGGCCGGCCGCCGACTGCCGCTGGCTCAAGACGAAGACCATGCGTTCCTTGGCCGACCGGGGCGCAGAGCTTTCCACCAAACACCACTCCCAAACCTCGGTCAACCGCGGTCCCCGAGGCTGCCACATGATGAAACCCCGGCCATAGAAGGCCGTGCCCATGCCAATCATGCTGAAGTTCGGGAAGATATTGGCCACATGAAAGCTGTAGGGCTGCACGGAGTATGCCGCCAACCGCTCGTCTTGCAGACGCTGCCGCTCGGTTAGCCAGTGGACCGCTTCGGCACCGAGCGTCTCGGCTTGGGCGAGATCGTCTTGATAAAAATTCTTGCCGACTGCCAGCTGTAGCAACCCATGGGGTGCGCCGCCATCGAGAACCACGCTGTAGTGCTGACCCTCGTCAATCGAGAAGTCAATGCGGGCAGTCCGCCCCGCTTTCGACAGTGCGGCGACCGATCCATGAGTGGCCGCAAAATGGTACTGGTCGCCGCCGAAGTTCTCGGCCAACAACTTCCAGTTGACGGGCATGAGATAGCGGTGCAGGCCGGGAACGACCTGCAGGCCGTTGGGGTCGCTGTCGAGTAGGAAGTTGTCGAGGTACCACAGAAGGCCCTCACCCAGATATTCGGTCAGCGGCGGCGCCGAGTGATCCCAGCACGCGAAGATAAGTCCTTTGTAGGTAGCCACCCGCGGCGAAACCAGACCCATACTGGACTTGTCGAACTGCGGTCCATAGGCGCTTTCGGCCAGCGGAACACCGCGCAACTGCCCGGCGGTGTCGTAACTCCAGCCGTGGTAGCTACAGCGAAAGATGTTGGCATTGCCCTTGTCGAACTGACAGACTTTATTGCCCCGGTGCCGACACTTGTTCAGCAGCACACGAACACCGGATTCCTTATCCCGGCACACGATCACCGCATCGTCGCCCATATAGGTCGTGCGGAAGTCACCGGGCCTGGGGATCATGGACTCATGGCCGACGAATAGCCACGAACGCTTGAAGATGACTTCGAGTTCCCGCTGGTACACCGCCTCGTCGTAGAAGGCCGAGGAGTCGACGAGCCCCGCCGAGCCTGTTATGGAAGAGATTGTCTCCATCAACCTTGCCCTCGGGATGCGCGATCACCGTTGAGGTAGTCGGTGATGATCTGGTTGAACTCCTCCGGCCGTTCCCATTGCGGCCAATGGCCACAGTCCTCCATCAATGCGAATTCGGCATCGGGAATCAGCTCGGCTGCGCGCCGGCCGAAATCCACAGTCGCCGAGGGATTGTGACTCGTCCACAGAACTAGCGTGGGCGTGCTCAAGCTAGCCAGCCGCTCAGCCGTGAGATTGTCCTGCGCAGTGGCCGCTGATGGCGGCGCCGTCGCATTGGTCATCGCCGACCGCGATTCTTCGGTCTCGTAGAGCGCCCACCGCAGCGCCACCAGTTCATCGGTCAGATCGCGGTCAGGCTGGTGGAAAAGCCAGGCCATTCTCTCCCGTACATTCGCCGGACTGGGGTCAGCCAGGAATTGCTGGGTGAGTCGGGCAAGCTCTGCGCGCCCGGCAGCGGTGCGAGCCTCGGCATCGGCGCCGACCTGCAGTGTCAACCGCGCGCCGCACACGTAGATCAACCGGTCGACACGGTCGCGATGTTCCAGCGCAGTCCACGCTGCGATCCAACCTCCCAACGACTCGCCCAACAAGTGGGCTCGATCGATACCTTCCTGGTCCATGTATCCGAGAAGGTGACTGACATAGTCCTTTCGCCCCGGGGCGACATCGCAAGGACCGGTGAGACCGTGACCCAACAGATCCAGCGCATGCACCCGGAAATGACGCGACAGCGTCGACACGTTGCGTGCGAAGGCTTCGGCGTGACCACCTCCCCCGTGCATGAGAATCAGGTCCGGACCTTCGCCCGCCTGAATTGTCCTAGTTCGGATGCCATCGACATACACGAAGCGTGTCTCCGCCCCAAGCAAGCTCACACAAATCGAAGTGTCTTTGAGCAACCTCGGACGTCCTCTCAGCAAGTTCGGTAACAACGTTTTACCACAGCTTCCGAATATCTGCAAGATAGAAATTTAGGCTTCTGTGTAAATGGGCTTGTCAGAGAAGCCGGCGCAGCGGTGCGGCTTCGCTGCGGTCGTGCCGCGGTCGTGTCAACAATTCCCCAGTGTCACAATGTCATTCGACACGTTGCGACCAACGCTGAACGCCACACTGGAACTCCCACGTGACACGTAGGAGGACGCAACCTAGCCGCCGAGCGAATCTTCTTCTCGGGAGTGCTCATTACCTGAGTGCAGCCGATCTGACGGGCCATTTCGAGCCGTAGGTATGCGAGGCGAGGACTGCCAAGCGGGCATCAGAGCGCGCTCCGAAACTCATAGCTAAGTACCGAGGTAGTTGTGAAGGCGCTCAACGTTGTAGAAGTCGTAGCATCGCCCGGTCAGTTCGAGGATGGGGCCCAATCCATATCGGCGGTCACAATCTTTTATCCGGCTACCGATCAGGAGGTGCGCTGGCCGGTCGGATAACTCTCCAAGCAATCTATAAGTTCGTTCAGTCGTGCGAGGAGCTGCTGCCTGTGTCGCGGGTTGATACCGGCAAAGAGTCCCTCGAGGAAGTCGTAATGACCGGGCAGAAACTCGGTCATGAACTGATCCCCCTTCTTCGAAATCGCGACCACTACCGAGCGCCGATCGCGGGGATTCATCTTGCGCGTGACCAACCCAGCCTTGGTCAGGCTGTCCACCACGCTCGTCAGGCTGGCTTGGCGTACAGAAATCGAATCGGCCAGTGCGCCCATCGTAATCGGCCCGTCGGCCCGCTTGAGGACGGTGAGAACATTGAATTGGCTCATCGAAAGGTCAACAGGCGCAAGCTCATCGACGGCTACCCGGCCGAACGCCGTCACGGCACGGTAGAGCGCAAGCGGGAGCGCCAATGACGAAGGATCGTGATCGGGTCCCGCTTCGCGGGTCTTGGCCGCGACCTGTTGGGCCATCGTCAACTTCTCGGTAGTCATGACGTCCCTTGCAACGTTGATCAGCGGTTTGGCACATCTCCGGCGTATTGATCATGATCATACCGGCAAACGGCCAGTGGTCTTTCTATACGTTCGCCGATATTCGGCGATTTGCAATTCAGCTAGCTATACAGCGTGAGCGCCTTCATGTCACGGCGTGGGGGTTGACTTCGGAGGCATCGACCGGATTCGTTTAAGAAGTTCTGTGCTCTCGGGGTAGGCACGGTCGCGAAACTCCGAGGCCGCAACGCTTTGGAAGAAGTCGACGACGACCGCAAGCGTTCTACTGCGGATACCGGCGTTCGTCGCCATTCTCTCCGCCAGCGCGGAGTCTTTTTCGATGGTGCTAGCGGGGGCGCGGCTACGAACGAACTCAGTGTCGTGACGGAAATACGCTGCCGCCGTGGTGAGACCCGAGTCCCCCCCGCTGCACTCCGCGATCGCTTCGGCTACCTCGCTGGCCTTCAACCCCATCGCCTCAGCAATTAAAAGCGCTTCCGCAGAGGCGAGGTACCAACTGTACTTGACATGCTGGTTGAGGAGCTTGGTGGCGTAGCCCGCACCTCGTTGGCCGCAGTACACCAAGGTGCGGGCCACGGCGGCAAGGACATCGGCATCAGGGCCGAGCACCCCGCGCGGCCCTCCGACCAGAACGGTCAGGTCCGGCGCCTTTCGGCTAACGGGGCAATCGACGAAGCGCCTCCCAACCGCGTCGTAGGCCTGCCCGATGACCGCTGCAACCTCGGGGTTACACGTCGACATATCCAGCAGGGCGGCCCCTTCGGGAAGGCCGGCCAACACACCTCGCTCCGACCCGAGCGCGACCTCCAGCACCTGAGTCGGCCCCGGCAGGACCGTCAAAACGACGTCACATGCGCCGGCCAGCTCACGCGCGTCCCCAGCTGACTGGGCGCCTAGCTCTACAACTGGGCGTAACACGTCGGGCCGAATGTCGAAACAAACTACCGAATGGTCCGTCGCGAGAAGTGACGCTGCCAGGGCGGAGCCCATACCGCCCAAACCGATCACGCCGACCCGCCTCATGACACCGACCCCCGAATGTCGGGTTGTAAACCGACTACCGACACAGTCGGCAAATGGCAACTGCGGCCCGATGATTCAACCGACGGCTATCCGAGCGCGGGATCGGCGAATTTGACATTGTTTCGCTTGGCCGCCTCAATAAGGGCCTTCACGTCGCCGGGGCCGTTCGAGGTTTCATCCACATCTGAGAAGAAATCCAGCGCGCCCCCCGGGAAAGACGAGGTCGTAAGCCACCGGGCGCCCTCAGAGAGAACGCGATAGGCGTGCACGACGCCAGCCGGCACCCGAATCGCCTCACCCACCTGCAGGGTCGTTTCTTCGCCGCCGCGGCTCACCCACAGTTCGCCCTCGAGCACCACATAGCTTTCATCCCAAGGGTGTTGGTGCGGTGGAGGTCCAGATGATTGCGGAGCGCGCACATCGAACATCTGATACCCGTCGCCGACGAGAAGCGGGCGCATTTCCTCTGTCATCACTCGCAGGGCGGTCACATCATCGGCACGCCGCTTCGGTTGGAGCGAAGTAGACATTCCAGCTGCCCCCTCGTTGGTCGCGCACCATTGCATTATGTTTAGACAACAATATATTTTCGCGTACTGAAGGTCAAGAGTTCAAGGATAGAGTCCCGCTTCATAAGATGATCGAGAGGTTCTTGGCGAGCAACACCGATTGATCGAGGAGTAGCCGGCGACGGCACAGTTGCCAGTCACCAGCGACGCGGCGCAACCGGTCCTTACGCCGACCGACGAGCAGATCAGTCTCATCGGCGACCCGGTTTCGATACACCAGGAACCGGCAACTCACATCGACTTCCGCGCCGTCGATCCCCTCGATGCGCACGTTGGTGACCAGGTGTGACACTCGCGAGACGGGTTCTTCGGCCCAGTGCAGTCCTGTCATCAGCTGCTTCACCCGCAAAGCGACGGTCTCCTTCGTCTCGTCGAACCAGCAGATGTCGTTACCTTCCTGAGTCTGCTCCAGCTCCGCGAGGTCGTCGTAGGCGACGTTCACCCGCAGTGGAACGGAGTACTCGTAGTCGTCGGTGAGCAGACCAAGCCACTCGGAGTAACGCCGTTCGTCGAGCAGGTCGGCTTCCCGATTGAGGAAATCGGCGATTTCGGCCTGGAGCAGCAACTTCTCGACCGCATCCTGCCTCGTGGCAATTTCATCGCCCGTCGCTCGGCTCACGACTGTGCGGCTCTCTCGTCGGATTTGGCGAGCTCGGTCAGTTGAGGCCACGAGAGGTTGTCAATGAACTCGGCCCATCGCCGGTAAAAGGCGCGTGCATTCACCTCTCCGGCGATGGGTTGGTGGGAATGAACGGCCTTGTCGAGCGCACTGGGAGTTTCCTTACCCAGTCCCTGCTGATAGTTGTAGGGATAGCGTCGGGCTATCACGCCCTGGCTGGCCTGCGTCGCGTAATTCCAGTTCTCCATATCGTCTTGCTCCGTCATCCCTCCGGGACCGGAGTAGCGCATGTAATAACGTCGCAGCCAATCACGTACATAATCGGGTGCGCTCTTGTCGATGAGGTACCAGCGCCACACCTCGGTTTCGGTCGGGCTGATCGGGTGTGACACCAGAATCGTCCTCGGAAAACCGGCGGAAAACGACATGTTGGGGAACATCGTCGCTGGGCCACGACCACCGAGCTGTCTGCCCTGCGCCTCCAACCGCTCTTTACGGAGTGCCCAGGCCTGGGAGAAGTACTCACTCAAGGCCGGTTCTTCGGCGAACTCAGGATAGGCGATCTCATACGCCAGGTTGTCCGACGCACCGTGACCCGTACGAAACGACGTCTTCACTCGGCCTTTCGAAAAACCACCCTGATCCTGTCGTTCACCGTGGCGCCGCGAATTCCTGCCGCCCGGGCCAATACCCACCTGCTCAACCGAGGCATGAGTCGTCGCCCCGTGATAGGTATCGCCGAGAAAATTCTCTGAAACGAACTTCCAATTCGACCTGATGCGCCACTTCTGCACTCCGCGGAACACCTCCGTAGCGCCCTCGGTGCCATCGAAAGCATCGGCCAGGTTGTCCAGCCAATAATGAAAGTCACCGACATACTCGTCGAAGTCCGGGGCAGCGGGATCCCAGCACGCGAAGATCAGGCCCTTGTAATTGTGGACCTTGGCAGCGCTGACAAGCCCCCAACTCGCTTTGTCAAGGTCATTACCGTAGGCCATGCTCTGCTGCGGCACACCGTGCAAATCTCCTGGAGTGGACACCAGCGAACCGTCCATCGAGTACGACCAGCCGTGGTAAGGGCAGGTGAACTGAAGCGCACGGCCCTCGTCATAGCGACACACCGCCATACCCCGATGACGACACGAGTTCAGCAGGACATTCACGCCACCCTGCGCGTCACGGGTCAACAGCACCGGATCCGAACCCATCCTCGACGAGAAGAACTGACCCGGCGCAGACACCTGCGAGGCATGACCCACAAACAACCAGGTCCGCGGAAACAAACACTCCAGCTCAAGGTTGAAAATCGAAGCATCGACGAAGATTTCCCGACTGATCTCCCCGCGATCGACATCGACGAGACTACGAGCGGTCCGATCCGCACCGCCTGAAGTACTCATTTCTAACGTCATCGGTACCTTTCCTTTGCTGTAATGCCCGAGCCACCCGTAGACAGCCGTAACTCAGATCGCCACAAACCGTCACGCCGTCTGCCAAGTGTCGATTTCACGTCGTACCTCGTAGGTAAACAATATTCTGATCGGTCTGTAATACATGAGAGCTCATATCGGTTGAGCGGCAAGCACATTCGGGCAACGACTCGTCTCCTCCATAAATTGACGCATTGACCCCCTGGTATTTGCGCCGTTCACGGCCGTCTCGCTCACGCCGTTTCGAGACGTAGAGCCGAGACGGGGCAACTGCGAATTGCAGTGACAATCCGGGCCTCATCGCTCTCGGCTACCGTGTCATCAAGAATGACAACGGTTCCCGCATCACCGATGTCAAAAATGTCGGCCGCTGCGACGACACAGTTCGCGTAGCCCTGGCAGACTTCCTCGTCCGCCTTGATGACACTCAAAGGGACCCTCCTTCTCCTACAGAACTCTGATTAGCATTGCTTTTCCCATCGAGCGTGATAATTGCGATCCCTTGCACCGCTTGCCGATCCCCAGCGAAGACGCCGAATTGGAGATCTACGGCTTCTGCCCCGGCCTGCGCATGCTTGCCGGTCACAGTCCATCGCGCCTGCACCATATCGCCCGGGTGAATCGAGGCACTCATCTTGAATGGACCGAGGTGCACCAACCTGCCGCGAAGGCCCATCCAGCGACGAAGCCCGATCTCGAAAAGGGTTTCCAGGCCACGAGTATTGAAGATGATGTCGGGCAGCCCCGCGGCATGCGCGGCCGCGGCGCTGTGGTGTATCCCGGAAAACATGCGATCCGCGGCAATGTTCATCACAATGCGTTGGTAGGTCAGGGCCAAAGCCGGTCCGCGCACTTCAGCACCGACCTCAACGTCGTCGAACTCAAGTGGCGTGGTCCAATCGACACGGATATCGGCATCGTGCACTTGAGGTGGGCGGGGACGGACGCCCTGCTGGGTGCGTGCGGAAGTGTCGGGCTCATGCCGGGGCCTCGAGGCGTCGTAGTTGAAGACGGTATTTCGGTTGAGCGCGACCAGTTCTCCAGAATCCTTCAAATACTCTGACTCGTATTGCAGGAAGATTCCGGTACCGACCCGGGTTCGCTTCTGCTCTACCGAGATTATCGTCGTAGTCCCATTCAGCCTGTCCCCGAGGTATAGCGGTGTGTGGTACTGCCACTCGCTACTGACGTTGACCGATCGGCTGAACGGCAGAGCCAACGTGTCGGTGATATTCCCTGTCATTTCCTGCCCGTCGGCCAGATAAGGACTGGGCTGGCCGGGTGCCCAATACGGCGGTAGTCCCCACAGCGGAGTCATTGTCACCGGAGCCACGACGCCGAGATAGCCGTGTGACTTCGCTGCCGCCTCGTCGTCATGCAGTGGGCAGGAAAAGGTGAAAACCTCTAATTTGCGGCGGATATCATTTTGCGTCACCGAGTCGGCGCCGCGGAAGCGGATCTTCTCACCGACACGATCGCGTAACTCGTCAGCGGCGTTCATTGCCCCGCGCTTCCGCAGTGGACAGCCGAAATGCCGGTAGCACAACATCATCGGCGACATGCACGTAGACAACCTCGACGGCCGCATCCGCCAGCGTCGCTGTCCGGTCGGCAACTTCGTCCACTATCCGTGCCACCATCCGCACACCCTCATCCATTTCGACGACGGCACACACGAACGGGACGTCCTCGTCGAAACCGGGATGCAGCGCGCGGTGAATAACCGTGAAGCTGAATACCACTCCCCTACCCGACGACCTCTGCCAAGACCATGCGTTACTGCCGCACCCGACGCACGCCAGGCGAGGAACATGACGCCAACGACCGCAGCTTGAGCATCGCTGAAACGACAGCTCTTGACGTCGGCAGTGGCCGTAAAACTCCGCCGTGAGACCTTCCAGGGATGGCAGTGGCGGTGTTGCGACATCCGCTCCCATTCGCGTCACACCGGGCCTCTCGTGAACACGCCGGTCACGACGCTGTCACCGACGCAATATGGCGAGAGCACCTGAACCCCATCCGCCGCCCATACCGGTCACTACCGCTAATTCCGCATTGTGGACCTGCCGCTGGGCTAAACCCCCGCGCAGCTGCCGCACCGCCTCGACCAGATTGTTCATCCCCTGCACGTGCGCTTCGGACAGCAAACCGCCGTTGAGATTCGTCGGCAACGAGCCGTCGGCGGCTATATGGCCGTCGAGCACGAAATCCGCTGCTTCGCCGGCCTTACAGAACCCGGTCGCTTCGATCTGACGCAACACGTTGATCGTGAAACTGTCGTAAACCTCAAACAGATCGATATCAGACGGGGCGACACCAGCGTCGGCAAATGCGCGCGGCGCCGCCTCGGCAAGCCCGATCTCCAACGGGTCTGCCCTGTTGGCGAATTCATCGACGGGAAATGGGCGCCCTTCCGCCACACTCATCACAAACACCGGCCGGTGCGGACCGTCCGCCGCACAATCGGCCCCTGATACCACCACCGCAGCTGCCCCGTCGGTCTCCAAACTGCAATCGAACAAACGAAACGGCGTACTGATCGGTGGAGAGTCGAGATATTCCTTCATCGTCAACTCACGGCCGCACATCACCGCATTCGAGTTGAGCTGCGCGTTAGCGCGAAACGCAACTGCCACGGCCCCCAACGCTTCAGGCGGCACGTCGTACTTCCGGACGTATCGGTCGGCCACGAGCGCATACTGGTGCACAGCCGACACCGCGCCCTGCGGGGCGTAATAGTCCCGAACAACCTTGCCTATCGCCATCTCCGCGCTCGACGCCATCCCGCGGGCACGCGGACCGGAGTACCCACACCAGCCCGCGGCAATGAGGACACTACGCGCGACGCCCGACCACACCGCCATCGCCGCAGTGGCCAGACCCGCCACACTTGCCGCCCCTCCGGTATGGGATGTCACCGCGTAACGAAGTTGTGTCAGGCCGAGATTCGCTACGAAGTCTTCGGCCGTGCCACCGTTGATAGGGCAGATGAGGCCATCGATCTCACCAGGCGACATCCCGGCATCCACAATCGCGGCACGGGCTGCTTCAAGTTGCAGGCCAAGGTCTGTTGCAGACTCAGTACCACCACGACGGTAGACCGTATGACCAACGCCGACGATGCAGGCCTTGTCGCGCAGCGCAGTCAATGCCCGGGATCCTCTCCGTCGACGTCGACCGCTCCGACGACACCCCTAGATACCAGGGCCTCGTACTGCGAGTCGGCCAAGCCGAGCCACTCAGTCAGCACCCTTTTGCCGTGGATCCCGAGACGGGGCCCGGTGCTGCGTACGGATCCGGGAAAGTTCGTCAGCCTCGGCACCACCCCGGTGACACGGACCGGACCCAATTCCTGATCAGCGACCTCGACGAGGCTCTGGCGAGCCGCGAACGTGGGACTTGAGAACATCTCTGCCGGCGTGAATATGCGCGCAGCAACGACGCCCGCACTCGCGCAGGCCTTTTCGACAATATCGGAGTTGTTTTCGGCGAACCACTTCCGAACCATCTCGCCGAGCTCTTCGCGGTGCAACATCTGCAGCTCCTGAGTCGCGTACCTCGGATCGTTGCGCAGAGTCGTGCCGCCCAACAGGTCGAGAAGGCTCTGCACTGACCGCACGGTGCCGGTCGCCACGGTGTACCACACCCCATCGCAACTGAGATAAGTATCTGACACCGGTGACGGGCTGACCTGGAACTGGTTGCCCTGACGCTCGGCAACAAAGTTCAACTGGTCGTAGAGGATGACCTGCCAGTCGATGCCACGAAACAGTGATTCGTAGAGAGCCAGATCGATACATTCCCCATCGAAGCGAGTCCCGATCACTTCACGTTTGAACAGTGCTCCGGCAACAGCGAATGCACCCATGATTCCTGTCGTCACATCGCCCAGGGAGAAACCGAAATGTGTCGGTGGTCGGTCAGGGTGGCCGGTGATGTGTACCGCTCCGCTCATCGCCTCCCCGACCCGTCCGTATCCCGGCTTCGCACTCTCCGGGCCGATCTGGCCATACCCAGAAATCCGCAACATGATCAGCCGCGGGTTGGCTGCGTGCAGTTCCTCCCATCCCAGTCCCCAACGCTCGAGCGTTCCCGGACGGAAGTTTTCGATCACCACGTCTGCGCGTTCGACCATTTTGCGCACCAGCGCTTGCCCCTCGGGGAGGCGCAGATCGATAGCCACGCTTGACTTGTTCCGGGCCGCGGACTTCCACCAAAGGTGCACTCCGTCCTTCGTGGGACCGGACCCGCGCAACATGTCGCCCGAGCCGGGGTCTTCGATCTTGATGACCTGTGCTCCGAAGTCGCCGATCAACGACGCAGCGAAAGGCGCCGCGATCACGTGCCCCAGCTCGAGGACCGTGAGACCGTCGAAAAGGCTCTCCATATTCGCGGACACTTAACTCCTTTGGTGCGGCGGCGTGATATCCACTGCGGGTAGCGATCGCAGCTATGCCGATGGGTCGATCAGTATTTTTATGTGTGCATCGCGGTTGATGCGCAATTCCTCGAAACCCTGACTGACCACGGCGTCCAACGGGATCTCATCGGTGATCAGTTCACTTAGGCTGAGGGCCCCAACAGAAAGTAAGGTGAGAATTGCCGGAACCTGACTTTGGGCTTCATAACAAAACGAGAAGCCGATATTAGCTTCGCGCATGATGCTTCGATTGATGTCGATACCAGCCGCGGCCTCCCATATCGCCACGACCATCAATCGACCGCGGGGGCGGAGAACGCTCAACGCCGCGTCAAGCGCGGGTTGTACGCCCGCGGCGTCGAAGGAGACATCGACGCCGTTTCCGTGTGTCAACGTCTGAACCACCTCGACTGGATCCTCGACCAGAGGATCGATTACGCGAGTAGCCCCGACCCGGTGGGCGGCGACGCGGCGCGATGCCGAAACCTCACTGACGATGATCTGAGTCGCACCTTGAGCAAGGCAGAACTGCACAAGGGCAAGGCCGATCGCGCCGGCACCGGCGATGAAGACGGTCTCACCCGCTGCCAGCCGGCTACGGCGAACAGCGTGGTACGCCGACGCGATCGGTTCGACGACGGCAGCCTCGACGAGACTGATGTCATCCGGGATGCGAAACAACGCCTTCGCCGACACCGATGCGTAGCGGGCAAGTGCCCCATTGAGAGCGAAGCCGATGAAACCGACTGTCCCGCAGAGTGCTTCAGCGCCCTGTTTGCAGGAGCCGCATTCACCGCAGCCGAAAACGCCGACGCCGCAAACCCGGTCACCTTCGGTGAACTCGTGCACGTCGGGCCCGACGCCGACCACCGTCCCGGAATATTCGTGCCCCATGACGACCCCTGGTGCAGCATGCATCGGACCGGCGATGTACTCGTGCAGGTCTGTGCCGCAGATCCCCGCTCGGGCCACCTCGATGACCACTTCTCCCGCACGTGGACTCGGATCGGGAAGTTCTTCGATTCGCACGTCTTCGCGACCGTGATAAACAGCTGCGCGCACCTACCGGCCTACCTTCAGGACGGACCCGGATTCTTTCGGCAGCACCGACTTTCGTTGGCCGGAGTCTCGGCGGAGGTGCCGCCAGGTTGATGTCAAGCTCACCGGCACCTTAGATCCAAAATGACAGGTTGTGCGTGGGCAACGTGGTGTGATCCAGCAGGATCTCGCGCTGGACCAGTTTCCAACCCCCCTCGTCGCGACGAATAATGTCTCGGCGCTCGGCAGAGACTGTCTCCGCCTTGGCCTCGTCCGCGCGCGTGCGCACCAGCAATGCATTCGAGGTGACTCGGTACCGACCGTCGCCGTCACCAGACCTGACCCTGACGTTGGTTATGAAGTGCCGGATCCGCGAGGGAGGATCCTCAGCCCAATCCGACGACGTTCGGTGCCGCTGAATACGCATCTTCAGGCTCGTGTAGTTATCGTTCAAATGCATGGAGCGCTCAGAAAACCCCCGTCCCCCTGCTCTTCGAAGCGTCTGACGGACGCGCGCGAAATAGTGCACATCCGGTGCCAGCAATCCCAGCCACTCCTCGAACTCATCGCGATCCAACAGATCAGCCTCGTCGAAAAGGAAGTCTTCGATTTCCTCACGCACCTCCCGCGAAACCCTCGCAGCTTGAGGTGGATCCTGCGGCAGCGTTGTCGTCATACGTTCTCATCCCTTCTCGGGGTGGCCAGATAGTCGAAGTACTGCTTCCAGTACTCGCGCTGATTTTGTTCGGCGTAGCCACTGGCCAACGGTCGTCCCGGACCCAGCCACGTTGGATCAGGGGCCAAGTTGTCCAGTCCCATCTCCACGTTCAACTCCACACCACCAGCCAACTCGCCGCGGGTTCCCTTGGTAATAGCCTGGAATATCTCGGCGTCATCCTGCTCGAAGACGCCCCCAACCCCGAACGTCCGAACATAAGTCTCAAACGATTGCTGCTTGAATTCTTCGGGCGCATTGCGCTCCACGAAGAACCACGACCACACCTCCATGCGCGCCGCGTCCAGAGGACGCCATTGCCGCAAGGTCAGAATGGGCACCGGCATAGACTCGCCGTCCTTGGCGATGAAGGCGTTCAAGAAGGACAAGTTCGGGAACACATTGCCATGAATGAACATTGTCCGTTTCAGCATCTCGCCATGGACGTCATCGCCGTAACCTTCGCTGAGACCGGAGACGATTTCCTCGGGATAGCCCATATACGGTGGTGCGGGTATGCCGGGGGGTGCGCCTAAAACGCCCGCCCCGTGCCCCCCCGATAGGCTGACGTGCGCCGGCGAAACGGCCACATTATCGGGCGGTAACAACCCCAACTCGCACATGGAGCGGTGCGTCATGACCGTGTGATAGCCGTCCCCAACAAAATTGTCAGCGCCTGTCTTCCAGTTCGCGTCAATCACCCAACGCTGCGGAGCCCCCCACACCTGAATGCCGGCCGCGCTCTTACTCATCATCAAGTCGAGATACCACCGCATATCCCCGAGGTACTCATCCAGCCCTGGGGCCTCATCTGACACACACCCGAAAACGAGGCCCGCGTACGAGTCGAGCATCGGCAGAGCGCGCAACCCTAGCCGACTCTTGTCGAACGCAGCACCGTAGACGGCCTGCTGCGCAGGTATCGCGATGAGATCACCGTTGTTTCGATAGGTCCAACCGTGGTACGGGCACTGGAATGCCGACTCATTCCCCACCTCGGTTCGGCAAAGCAGCGTGCCGCGGTGCCGGCACGAGTTCGACATCGCCCGAATCGTCATATCCTGCTGCCGCGCAACAATAATAGAGTTATCAGCGATGTAGCGGACAACATAATCGCCTGGATTAGGGATCTCGTCTTCGTGGCAGAGAAACTGCCATGTCCTGCCGAACACTCGCTTTATTTCAAGCTGGTAGAGCGCCGCATTAGCAATGAGAGACGCAGGGAGGCGGCCCTTCAGGATGGAGCCGCGCGCATTCTCTAATAGTCGCATTGTCGTCGCATCAGGCGCCATCGAATTCACCAGGCGCACCTTCCTGTCGATTCCTGCCTGCAGAAACATGAGCACTTACGTGAGCTACACCACTGCGAGTTTACATAGGATAGCAACTGTTTGCAAGCTATTATTTAGGCTACCGTGGTACCTGCAGTGCTAGGTGGCATCCCTGCAGACCCACGCCGGGGCACGCCAGGATTAACTGGGTATTCCTGTATTTCATTTGGCCCCCTGGAAACTCGGCGACGAACAACGCGCAAACTTCGAGGATGATCGGTGGGCTCGATGGCCGAAGTCCATCACCACCACGAGGCGCGCGCCTAGTTCAAGCCGTCTATGCGCCGACTGGTGGACTGACAGCCGTTCGTTCAGCGTTCACGCCGCGGTGTTTGGCGGGAGCGCTGATTTTGGCTATCGCGTCTCGCAAAGCCTTTAGCTCGTTACTATCAAGTGCCGCAAGCGCTTCGGGAGCCGGGTCGTCGATCCCATGGATCGCGGCCACCATCGACCAGCCGCGGTCGGTCAGTGAAACCACTTTGCATCGCCGGTTGGTGGGAATAGTCTGACGCATGACTAGCCCGCGGTCCTCCAGATCGTTGACCGCCACCGTGGCCGCCGGGGCATCGATTGTCACGGCTTGCGCGACCTCTTTGACGGTCATCGAACCACGGGCCAGCCGGAGCAGGATTCGGATGCGACTGAATGGCAGCCCCGTTTGGTCGGCGGTCGCTCGCCTCCAGCTGTCGCGGTTGTCGGTGACCAGTGTGGTCATCACGCGCCAGACCTCGTCCGCTTCTGGATTATGCGACACCGGCAGCCTCCCGTCGCGGATCGGTTCCTGCGATCAGCGGCGCCAGGTGCTCTGCTGAGCGCAGCGCACGCTTCGACGTCGAATAGACACCGAGCGCGATAATTAGCACACCAACTCCGGCGAACACCAGCCAAAGCGGCCGGGCGGAGACCGCGAAATCGACGTTGGTGTCGCCCAGTGCCGTACCAGCGACCGAACCGCAAAGGGCCACACCGATTCCCACGCCCACCTGGCGGCTGGTGGACGTGATGGCCGCCGCCGCACCGGCACGGTCGATCGGCATACCGCTGACGGCCGCGTTGGTGATCGGTGCGTTCACCATCGAAGTACCGATGCCGAAGACCGCGAAGGCGACCAGCATCTGCCATTGCGGGGTAGCGTCGCTCAACTGCGCGAACATTAGAGTCGCGGCGGCAATCAACGCCCCGGCGATCATCAGCGACGGTCTGGCACCGAATCGCCCCACCAGCCGGCCAGACAGAGGCGAGAAAATGAGTGCGCCGACTGCGACGGGCAGAAACATCAGGCCCGTGTGCACCGCGGAGAGCCCGCGCTCCCCTTGCAAATACATCGACATCATGAATACGAACGCGCCCCATGCAGCGAATGCGCACACCGCGATGGCCGTCGCCGAAGCGAACGGGATGCTGCGGAAGAATCGCAGCTCGACGAACGGGTCGGGGCGGCGTGACTCGTAGCGCAGGAAAATCGCGAACGCAATGGCTGAGAGACCGCATGTGACGACGACGCGCGTGTCGGTCCAGCCCATTCCTGGCCCCTCGATGAGCACGAAAACCAGTCCGAACAGGAAGGCCATGCCCAGGCCCAAGCCGATCAAGTCGACGTCGCGCATGGTGACCGACTTGGATTCGGGAACGAAGACAGCGGTCAATAGTACGGCTACTGCGCAGATCGGCACGTTGATCCAGAACACTGCTCGCCAGTCGACGTACTCGATAAGTATTCCGCCCACGATCGGACCCAACGCCATCGAGATGCCTACGACGCCCCCCCATATGCCGATCACACGTGCGCGCTCCACTCTGCCGGTGAACACCTGAGTGACGATCGACAATCCAGCAGGGGTGAGCATCGAGCCGCCGATAGCTTGCAGGAAGCGGGCGCCGATCAGCGTTTCGACGTTGGGAGCCACGCTGCAGAGTAGGGAGGCCGATGCGAAGACCATCAACCCGATCTGCAATGTGCGCCGCCGGCCGAATCGGTCGGCCGTGGCACCCGAGAGCAGCAACAGCGAGGCCACCATCAAGGTGTAAATGTCGACGAGCCACTGCATTTGCGAAGGCGACGCCGAAAACTCGGCGCGGATGCTCGGGATTGCAACGTTGACGATCGTCACGTCAGTCGACACAATCAGCACGCTCATGCAGCAGGACGCCAAGACGAAGGCCTTACGTCGGCGGCTCAGCTGTCCGACAGCACTTTCATTCACAGAACTACGACCCCTTCGCTGCGGTGTCCGGCGGTCACCGCTGCCCGACTTCGGTGCGGTGGACCTCGAACGCGTCGCGTCACATTGAAGCTTCGGTCACCTACTTACTAGGTCTGGGAGGCGACTAGACGGTGCTCCGAATCCACTGCTACGCATTGACATTCGCCGATCCGTGTCCGACCGGGGATGGACGCGCCTTATTCCATGGTGACGGTTACCGCCTTGACTTGTGTGTAGGACAGCAATTCCTCCGTAGATTCTTCCGATCCAACGCCTGATGACTTCCAGCCTCCGAATGGCAACCCCCAGTAGTGGCGTGCGCTGCCATTAATCCAGACGTAGCCGGCATCAAGTCCCGCAGCCATGCGGTGACCTTGGCTTAAGTCGTTGGTCCACACCGCGGCGGTCAATCCGAACTCGACGCTGTTGGCGACTTGAACAGCCTCGGCTTCGTCGCGAACGGTTAGCACCGAAAGAACGGGCCCGAAGATCTCGTCGCGGGCGACGGCGGCTTGTGGTGCCACGTCGGTCAATACGGTCGGTGCGACATACCAGCCTTCGGGCCCAACACCCTGCGCGCGTCCCCCACCGGTAAGCACGCTGGCGCCGGCCGCCCGTCCTGATTCGATGGCCTGCAGCGACTTTGAGTATTGCGCTTGGTCGATGACGGGTCCCATGTCTGTGCCGTCAACGAGCGGGTCGCCTACCTTGATGGCAGCGACTTGATCGACGACTAAATTAATCACCTCGTCAGCGATCGCTTCGTGCAGCAGCAGTCTGCTTGTTGATCCGCATGATTGGCCGGCTGTGGTGGTGAAGTTCATCCCTATGACGGCGCTTTTGGCAGCCGCCTCCAGGTCGGCGTTGGGCATGACGATCATGGGGTTCTTGCCGCCGAGTTCCAGCGTGACGTATTTGACGCCGTGCTCGGCGGCCAAGCGCTGGATATGGCGGCCCGTGCCCGGGGAGCCGATAAAGCCGATTCGCCGGACTAGTGGATGAGCGACCAACGCGGCGCCGGCAGTCGCCCCATGTCCGGTTACCACCCCAAATAGGCCTTCGGGCAGGACCTCCCTGGCGAGCTCGGCGAGCCGGATGGCCGACAACGGTGTCTGATCGGGAGCTTTGAGCACCACGGCGTTTCCCGCCATCAGCGGAGCGGCGATCTTGGCTCCTGCAAATAGGACAGGATGATTGAAGGGCACGATTCGAGCAACCACGCCGTACGGTTGCTGCAGCGTGTAGTGCAGGTTCGCCGAGAGGGATAGTCCGCCCGCCGAGGTTGAGCGCGCCGTCTGCCATCAGCTCCAACACGTCGGCCGCCCAAGTGACATCGTCGCGCATCGCAGGCAATGGAAAGCCGCCGTCAACGGCGTCGAGCAGCGCGAGTTCTTCGGAGTGATCGCGCATGAGTGTCGCCAAAGCCCGCAGCGCGGTGGCGCGCTGGCGAGGCGTCCGCAGCGCCCACTCGCGTTGAGCGGCATGTGCAGTTGTCACCACCCTGTCGACATCTTCGCCGCTGCAGTCGGGCACCTGGGTCAGCACGTTGCCGGTGCACGGGTCCTCGACGTCGTAGACGCTCTGGCTCTGCAAAGTCGCGGCACCTAGGGGTAGCGTCCACGTTCTCATGACTGCACTGCGTGCGTCGTCTACCACTCGTAGCCTCCTTGACAGTTGACACGTGCCCCTATGTTCGTACGTGTCCTCTTGCTAGCAGATCGGATCTCCGCAATGCAGAGAGTTTAGCTCATCGCAGGTGTGCTACCAAGGCTTCGTGGCCTGCCAACTGGCCGTATCACCGCACGGTTTCGAAGAATTCGCGGACGTCGTCGACAAAGAGACCCGGTTGTTCCAAAGCGGCGAAGTGCCCGCCGCGCGGCATGGTCGTCCAGTGGGTGATGTTGTAGATCGGTTCGCACCAACTTCGTGGTGAGCGCAGGACCTCCTTGGGAAAGGCAGCAATACCGGTGGGCAATTCCACACGAGTTGTCGCGTCCAGGGTCTTGAAGCTCTCCCAGTACAACCGGGCCGACGAGGAGCCACTGTTGGTAGCCCAGTAGATCATGACGTTGTCGAGGAGCTCATCGCGGCTGAGCACGTTCTCGGGATGCCCGTCGCAGTCCATCCACGCTGCGAATTTCTCGACGATCCACGCCATCTGGCCGACTGGCGAATCGGCCAGTCCGTAGCCTATGGTCTGTGGCCGGGTGGATTGCTGCTCGGAATAGCCTGTCCCCCAACGCTGATGAGCCGTCAGGGCGGCCAGGGCCAGCTGTTCTTCCTCGGTCGGATCGGCGATGCCGCCCGCGGGAGGGTAAGCGATCGGCATGTTCAGATGGATGGCGGCGCAGTGGCCGCGGTTGCGGCCCATTTGTGTGGTGATAGCTGCTCCCCAGTCGCCGCCTTGGGCACCGTAGCGCTCGTAGCCAAGTCGCAGCATGAGCGCCTCCCACGCCTGCGCGATTCTTTCAACACCCCACCCGGAGTGGGTGGGCTTGCCGGAGAAGCCGTAGCCGGGAAGCGCCGGGCAGACCACGTGGAAGGCGTCCTCGGCGCGTCCGCCGTGGGCAGTCGGATTGGTCAGTGGCTCAATCACGTTGCGGAACTCCACGATCGAGCCAGGCCAACCGTGGGTGATGACCAGCGGGAAAGCCTCTTCGTGCGGAGATCGCTGGAGAATGAAATGGATGTCCACGCCGTCGATTTCGACGATGAACTGATCGAATCGGTTGAGGGCGGCTTCACGGGACCGCCAGTCGTATACGTCGGCCCAATACGCGGTCAGGTCGCGGGTGTACCCGAGTGGGATGCCCTGGGTCCAGTCCTGTACACACTCGGCTTCGGGCCAACGGGTCCGCGACAGACGCGTTCGTAGATCATCGAGAACGTCATCAGCGACGTCGATGCAAAACGGTCTCACCGCCGGCAGACCACTCAAAATCCCACCTCCTCACACGCTGCCATCGGGCTGACGAGGGAGACACCAGCAGACCTTGAGGTTGGGATGGTGCTCATTTCGGCTCGAAACCCGATATCAGCCAGCGGGATCCGACTTTGTCGAGGCTGACCTGAACGACGGAGTCGGTGTCTGTCGGCGCGTCGTTGCCCACGGTGGTGGTTTGGTCGACAAACACCAAGACGATGGCACGGTTCTTACCGGCGGACACGGAGGCAGCGGCTGACACCCTGGCGGTGGCCGAGATTCGCTTCTGCTGTGCTCCCGGAATTACGACATCGTCGGTCAACGATGTATATGAGTCGCGAAGCGGTCCCGTCAGTCGATCGCGCGCATCCTTCAGTTTCTCGGCTGCCGTTTCAGGCGTGTAGGACAGCATCGCGACCGTCGCTTCGGTGGCGACCTGAACGGTTTCCGCGCGGGCGCGGTCCGTGCCAGCGGCGGTCCCCGCTTGATACTTGAAGTAGGCCGCACCCAGCGCCAACAACAACGCGGTAAAGGGCAAGAGCCAGAATGCGAGCATCCGCACAAAGGTGCCGCGACGATCGTCTGTCGAGTCGACATCGCCAGGGTCCTGGCATTCTGGCGCGTCGCCGGACTCACATCCCGACGAGTTGCTCGATGCGTTCCCGGGTGATGGCGGTGGATCGTCGACTTCGGCGGAGTGGACGGCATCATCCTGTTCATCTTTCGCTGGTGAAGTTCTCACGACACGAACTCCACGTCGGCGACCTTCACATCGTTGCCAACCTTCTGCACCGTGACGCGCATTCGCCATGCTCGGGGCTCCTGTTCGGGCCCATCGCCGACAGTGGTCTTCACGCTGACCGCGACCAGCACTTGGGCCGTGTCATGAGACTGGGACTCCAAGCCCGCCTCAGTAATGGTGCCGACCGATTTGGACTTCACTTTGTTGACCACGTCGATGAATGGTTGTGACCGCTGGGAGAACTCGTCGTAGAACGTGCCAGTCGCCGAGTCGAGAATGCGCTTAGTGTCGGCATCGGCGTGCTGCCAGTCGATCGTGGTTAGATCCAGTGCTCCTTGACGTCCGACCTGAACAAACAGCTGCCGTTGTTCGGAGGACTCATGCGTTTGGCGGGCCTGGTAGCCCAGCCAACTGGCTAGTGCGGCCATCGTCACGGCCGCCAGCAACCCCATCACAAGCGCTAGTCGCTGCGGCGGCATCGGGGTTCGCGAGGGGGGCGCGGTGTCCCCATGTTGTTTTTCGTTGGCGACTTCGGGGTCCCCGCCGTCGGCGCCTTCGGCCGAACCGACATCGACGGTGTCATCAGGGGCCGTCCCACTCGCTGTGGGATCGTCGGCCGGGTCGTCGGCGGTGTGGATGGTCACCGTTCACCGTCCTTTGGCGGAAGCAGCATGTCCTGCCAGGTCTGATCCCCGGCAGCATTCCGGCCCAAATCCGCCTGCCTGTACTGTTTTCCATCCGGTCCGATGTAGCTGCCTGTGCTCGGGTCGTACTCGGCGACCGGAATCGGGGCGGTCGCCGGCACCGGGGTGGGCGGTGGCGTTCCTGGCGGCAGCTGCGGAACCGCCTGACCGGACAGCGTCGCATTCGGATCGCCTTTCCAGTTGGTGCCGTCGTTGAGTGGTACGTAGTTTTCGTCGCTTTCGCACATCTTCACCGTGGGCGCACGCTTTCCCGGCCGAGTCACACAGGGCAGGTTGCGCGCTCCGCGGACGTTCGTGAGGCCGGATTCCTGCGGTATCCGGCAGTAGAAGTCACCGGCGGGCTTCGGTGGGTAATCCACTTCAGACGGTACGCGTTGCTGTTGGGCGGGTAGGTATCCCGTTCTGCACGGCGGGGGCACATTGAGGTTCAGGTTGAAGGACAAGAACACACCTTTGTAGTCCTGTTTGGTGTTTCGGTTGGCCAGTGCGGCACCTTGGAGGCCGGCGATCTCAATCGGGTAGAGGGCGAGGATCTGCTCGAGATTGGGTTGATAGGTCAGGGCCACTTGCCCGAGGCTGACCATATTGGCCAGCAGGATGGGCAGAGTGGGCCGTACGCGGTCAAACAGCTGACGTACCTGGTCAGCGGCGGGGGGTCCGTTGACCAGTAGGCCTTTCACCGATTCGTCGTGCAGCTGCAACTGATTGGTGATTTGAGCGAGATTGGCTGCCCAGGTCTGGATGGAGTCGGAGGTTTCGGTCTGGGTATCAAGGACGGGCTTGGATTCGTCGATCAGGGTGGTCAGTGCAGGCAGGTTGTTGCGCGCATCGATCGCGAGCGTGGTGGCACCCCGGGTCAGCCGGGAAAGTTCAGGCCCCAGACCACCGAAAGCCGTGTAGGACTCGTCGATCACCGTTTTGAGGTTGTTGCGCGGGATCGCTTGGACACCGGTGTTGACACCCCGCAGCAGTGCGTTGATGTCGGCAGGGACCGAGGTGCGGTCGGCCGATATCACGTCGCCGTTCTCCAACGGCGCGCCGTCACCGCTTCGCGGGACGAGGTCGACGAACAATTCGCCTACCGCGGTCTGGCTGCCCACGTGAGCGTCGAGGTCGGCCGGGATCTTGATGTCTGACTGCAGCGACAGCACGGCGTCGACGCCCGTGTCACTGAGGCGGACATCTGAGACCCGGCCTACCGTCGCGCCGCGGTAGGTCACGTTGGCGTTGTCGTACAGGCTTGCTGAGTCCTGAAGCTTCATGGTGACCTGATAGCGGCCGACACCGAAGAGCAGGCTCGGCAGCCGAAGGTAGTAGAAGCCCATGGTTCCACCGGCCAACAGCGTCACCGCTCCGAACACGGCCAGCTGCACCCGAACTCGTTTACTCAGGTACATTACGGTCCTTGGTCCAACCGGTAGGGGACAATTAGCGGATTTCGCGCGGTGTAGGGGCTTGGCAGTTGCCCGATCGTGCGGCCCCACTGCAATTCGAGTTCGGTGAGGTTGCCTTCGAACCGGGTACCGGTGAATAGCGCCGCGTCGATGCGACTTAATGTCAAGTCGACGATGGTGGTGATATTGGCGTAATCACCCCGCCACCACTTGGTCAGGTTGTCTTTCACAAACGGAATCGTGGTGAACAGGTTCAGTGAACGGGTCAACGCGGGACCGGCGTTCGCCAGTGATTCCAGTACCGGTCCCAGGTCGTTCAAGATCTGGATCAATGACTCTTGCGACTGGTTGACTGTGTCGGCGGCCAGTGCGCCGAATTTGCCGAGCTGGTCGACCGCCTCCACGAGCTGGTCGCGTTCGGCGTTAATCACCGCCAGCGCGTCGGGAATCGTTTCTAGCGCCTTGTCGATGACCGGTTTTTGTGCGGCGAACTGGGCGGCCAGATTGTTGAGGCTCTCGGTGGCCGCGATGATGTCGTCGATTTGACCGTTGACGTTGGCGGTGAAGGTGTCCAGTTGTGTGAGCAGGCTGCGGAATTCGTTTTCGCGGCCTCCCAGCGCGGACGTGAGTGCTGTGGTGATGTCCTGTACCTGCCCCACTCCGCCGCCGTTGAGCAGGAGGGAGACCGACGCCAGGGTCTGTTCGGTGGACGGGTAGGCCCCAGCCGAGGACAACGGAATCAGCGAACCGGCCCGGAGTTTTCCCGCCGGGCGAACATCGGTGGGGGGCGCCAACTCGATGTGTAGCGAGCCCAGCAGGCTGGTTTGACCCAGCGACACGGTCGAGTTGGCGGGAAGGTCGACGCCACCATCGAGTGCGAGGGTAAGCAGCGCATGCCACCCTCGACGCTCGATCTTCGTGACCGTACCCACATTGACGTCACCCACTCGGACACGCGAGTTCGGCTGAAGGTTTTCGACATCGGGCATTTCGGCTTGGATCGTGTAAGAGCCCTGCCCGTGGCCTTGCGTCCCGGGCAGCCGAAAGGAGTTCAAGCCGCGAAAACCGCATCCCGGCAGCGCGGCGATGGTCAGCGCGATCACGAGCACCGCGGCGGCACGAAAGCAGCGCTTCCCCGTCATGAGCCGCCCCCGGGTGGAATCATCATGCCGGGCAGCCCGGCGGCCGGATCGGTGGGCTGACCCGACGGGCCAGAAACCGGCACCGGGGCTTCAGCAGGCAGCGCTGGCCCGGCAAGCGGTGGCGGCGCATTCGGGTCGGAGGCGGTTGCATCGGGTGGCGAAATCGGTTGCGGCGGAACGTAGTCCGGCCGCATCCAGTCCTCACTGTACGTCACTTCATTCGGCCGGGCGCTGGCCTGGACGAACGGGTTCACCCCGATCGGGGGGAAGTTATATTGGCGGTTCTTGATGATCGGCGCCAAGTACTGCACGCATAATTTCGCCGATTGTTCGCTGTTCAGTCGCGAGGCGGCCTGTACTGCGCCGCACAAAAAAGTGATCGGATCCGAAAAGTTGGCGACGTTGAGCACTCCGGTGAGTGTGCCCTGGGCGGGCTTGTAGAGGTTGGCGGCGTTTGACAACGTCGTCGGCGCGATATGCAGCAGCTGTTTGATGTCGTCGATGCTGCCCGTCAGTGCATCGGAGACCGACGTCAACTTGTCCGACGTGGCGCCGATCGTCTCGCGGTTTGCGGCGACGAAGGCCGTAAGGTCGCCCACCACGTCATTGAGGTTCTTCACAGCGTCCCCGACTTCGGTTGGGTTGTTGGTCAGTAGTCCGGTTACCGCCGCCAGGTTCTGATTCAGCTGACGTATCAGCACAGTGCTGTCCTGCAGCGCAGACACGAGTGTCGAAAGATTCTTGACGCTGCTAAAGATGTCCGGACTGTGATCGGCTAGCGCGGACACCGACTGTGACAACTTGATGATGGCGTCGCGTATTGCCGGGCCTTGGCCACGCAAGTTGTCGGCGGCGGTGTTTACTAGGGCGCCCAGCGTGCTGACTCCGCCGGGCTCGGTTGGCTGCAGCAGTGTCGTCAACCGTTCGAGCTGTTGCCGGAATTCGTCGAACTCCACTGGAACAGCGGTGCGTTCTCTGGGGATGACGGCGTTGTCCTGCAGCATTGGGCCACCGGTGTAGCCGGGGGTCAATTGGATGGCGCGAGAGGTCACCAGCGTCGGCGACAGGATCACCGCTTTGGCCTCGGCGGGCACCGTGTATTTGGCGTCGAACCAGAACGCGATTTTGACTAGTGTGGGCTGCGGTTCGATGGCCTCGATCCCGCCTACGCGAACGCCCTTGATACGCACATCATCGCCGACGAACACTCCGTTGCTGTTGTCGAAGTAGGCGACGACGTGCACACGATCGACCTGGTGTGCCGCACGCGTCGCCGCAATCGCGCCGCCCACAATGAGGCTCACCAAAACGATTGCCAATGCGAGTTTGGTCCGAGAGTTTGTCATGGTCTGCCTTGGGGGATCGAGGAGCCTGTTGGTCCGGGCGCGACTTCGTCGGGCGCCGGCACGAAGACCGGGCTTGGCGTCGGCGGCTGTGGGACCTGCTGATCGGGTGGCGGGGGTGCCGGCGGACCTGGCGGGGGGCCGCCTGGCGGTGGGGCCGGTACGGGTTCGCGATACGGGTAGCGGGGATCGCCCGGGTTTCCAGTGATCGCATCCGGCAGAGTCAATTTGGGGTCGCCGCCTTGGCCGGTCCTCGGATATGGAATCGGTAGCGCCGGGGTGCCGGGCTGGCCCACCTGGGGGTCGGTGCGCTCGGAGGGCAGCAGCACGTTGGGATCCAGACCGAGATCGGAGAATGCCGCATCGACGAACGGTTGAATGAACTGTCCAGGCACTAGGTTGGCGAGGTAAGCGTTGAAGAAGGGACCGGCAGCGACGGTCTCGCCGAACTGCATTGCATAGGCCGTCAGTCCTTTGATGGACTCTTGGATCTGAACTTTCCGGTTGTCGAGGATCGCGAGAACCTCGTTGAGTTTGTCGAGTGCAGGTTTGAGCGTCGTCTTGTTTTCCGCAATGAACCCGGCGATCTGCCGACTGAGCTGAGTGATGTTCGTCGAGATCTCATCCAGCGCAGCGCTTTGCGAACGCAGCTGGGCCAGCAACGCATTGGTGTCGGAGATCAGACGCACGATGTCGGTGGTGCGTTCGCCCAGGACGGTGGTCGCCTTGGCGGCGTTCGCGAGCAGTTCGCGCAGCCGGGCATCGCGCTGGTTGAGAGTTTCCGAGAAACGTGCGACACCCGCGACGGCGAGGCGCAGGTCATCGGGGGTGTCTTGGAGCGTCTGGGACAGCACTGTTAACGATGTTGACAGTTGCTCGGTGTCGAGCCCGCTGATGGTAGTCGTAAGGTCTCCGAGGGCGTCCGGCAATTGATACGGTGAGGTCGTCCGCTCGACAGGGATGGCGCCGGAGAGTGTCCCCGCGCCGCGGGTAGTGAGATCAAGGACCTTATTGCCAAGCACACTGGTCGTCTTGATCGACGCCTCGCTGCGGTCCCCCAGCCGGATACCGTCGGCCACCGTGAACTCGACCAGTACCCACTCCCCGTCGAGCGTGATGCTCTCGACTTGGCCGGCGGGAGCGCCCGACACCCGCACCGGAGCTCCGGTGGTCAGTCCTCCAGCCTCGTCGAAATACGCCGAATAGGTCTTGCCGGAGGAGACGAACGGCAGCTTGTTGTAGTTGAGCGCGCCGACCACGAGCACGGCGGTGGCCAATACACCGATGGTTCCCATGAGAACGAAGTTGCGCTCCGCGAACGGCTTCATTGGGGTGTGCACCTGCCGCTACTTTGTCCGACCAGCTTGATGTACACGGGTTGTCCGCCCTTTCCATTCACTTTCAGCAGCAGATCGCACAGGTAGAAGGCGAAGTAGTTGCCGTAGAGCCCTTGCCGCAGCAGTACTCGGTAGGCGTCGGGCAATGTTTTGAGGAGGTTGTCGAAGTAGTCACGATCTGCGAGCACAGCGGTCGCGGTGCGATCGGTCTCGTGCACAGTTTTCTGCAGCGGTGGTCGGGCTTGTGCGAGAAGATCGGCGATCGAGCGGGCCGCCTCGTTGGCGTAGGCCACTCCGTTGCTGATGTCCTGCTTGCGGGCTTGCAGCCCGTGCACGAGCTGCGACAGCGAGTCGACAGCCTTGCCGAATTGCTCGCTGTGGTCGCCCAGCGATCCCAGCACCACGTTCAAGTTGACGATGGTTTGCCCGATCAGCTCGTCTCGGTCGGCCAGAGTGTTCGTCAGCGCTGCGGTCTGAGCCAGTATGGAACCGATCGTGGCGCCTTGACCCTGAAAAGCTGCGATGAGTTGGCTGGTGAGAGTGTTGACCTGTGTGGGGTCCAGGGCGCGGAACAGCGGCCGGAACCCACCGATCACGGCGTCCAGATCCAGTGCCGGCGCGGTGCGATTCAACGGAATCGTGTCGCCGGGCCGCAGTTTCTTGGTCCCGCCCGCGCCTTCCTCGATCGCCAGGTAGCGGTCTCCGATCAGGTTGTCGTATTTGATGACAGCGCGGCTGCCGTCGGTCAGTACCACCGAGTCGTCGGCCCCGAACTCGACCTGCACCGTGGAGTCATCGCGGACTGTGATGGTTTGGACCTTGCCGACCTCCACACCGGCGATGCGGACGAAATCCTCGCTCTCCAGTCCGCTGACGTTGGTGAAGACAGCGGTATAGGTCTGTTCGCGCTCGAAGCGCAGCTGCGCGAAGACGGCAAAGAGGGCAAATGCACCCAGAGCGCACACGAGCACGAAGATGCCGAGGCGCCACAAGACAGCCGACACTCTATTGGTCACGGCTATGCTCCCCTCCGATCATTTGCGGGTATGTTTCGAACCATTTGCGTGGCGGGCGGTCACGGTGGTGTGGGTCCCCATGACGGCGGTGGCGGGACCCCGGGATATAGGGGCGTTCCGTCGGGGCCGTACTGGGGTGCGCCGTAGGGCGGCGCACCGGGGTAGGGCATGGGACCGGGCGCCGGGCCGCCCGGGTAGCGGATACTCGGCGGTTCGGGGACCGCCCGAGTCACCGGGAAGTAGTTGGCGTACCCGGGGAATCCGATGCCGGGATTGGGCCGCCAATCCAATCCGGTGCCGAAGCCGGTGTTGGCGATCAGCTGTCTCACCGGGAAGTTCTGGGCGACGTCGGGGAGCGAGCCGCACCCGGGCTTGCCTCCTTCCCCGCCCTTAGCAGCGTTGATGGGCAAGTTTTTCGGATACCGGTACGGGTCATATCCCGGCAACAGCTCAGCGTCCATGATGAGAGACTTGCCGTTTCCGCCAAGCATGTCGGCATAGCCGGAGTCCAGAGTGGTCTTGGCGCCGACGATCAAGCAGGTGAGCTCGGGGTTGTACTTCATAAGCAAGTTCGTCGTGGGTTCCAGCAGGTTGACCGCAGTCACAAAATTGTCTTTGCTGGCCCCTAGCAGGTCCACTCCGCTGCGCGACAGCCCCACTACGTTGAGCAGCAGCGCATCGAGTTGCTCGGCATGGCTGGTGACTGTCGCGCTGGTGGTGGTCGCGGCGGCCAGGGTGTCGATGATGTTCTTTGCCGCGGCGCTGTAGGTGTCGCTCACACCTTTAAGCGCGCGGAAGTCCTCCCGCAGAGTGTCTGTGCGCGGATTCAGCTGCAGCAGAACCTGATTGCTCGCGGTGATCGCTTCGCCGATCCTGTCGCCCTGTCCTCTCACGCCCTCGGCAAGCGCGCTGAGTACGGCATTCAGCTTGAACGGGTCGATCGCCTTGATCAGCTGCACCGCGTTTTGAAACACGGTGTTGACCTCGGTGGCGACGTTCAATGATCTCAGCACCGCTCCCGCGGACAGTCGCTGTGGGCTTGGGTTGGGTGGGTAGACGAGGTCGACGTACTTCGCCCCGAACAGGGATATCGATTGGATTCGCGCCTCGACGTTGGCCGGGATGTATTGAATCTGGGCAGGGTCAATGTCCAGCTGGATGCGGGTCGAGTCTCCGCCGCCGACAGAACTGACGCGGCCGACCTGCACCCCGCGCATCTTCACGCGGGAGTTGGGCTCCAGCACCAGACCGGAGCGGTCCGCTGTCAGAGTCACCGGCACGCTTGGGGTGAACGTCCTGTTGAACATGGTCAGACTTAGCACCACCGCCGCGACGATGCCCACGACGAGCAACATCGCCCACCATTCAGGGGAGATCCGACGAGCGCCCATACCGTCTGCCATATGCGTCACCCCGCGTAGTTGAAGTTGCCGGTCTGGCCGTAGAGAGCCAGGGTGACTAACAGAATCACCATTTGAGACGCGATCAGTGAGGTCCGGGTCGCGCGCCCGACCGCCTCGCCCACGCCCGCGGGCCCGCCGGTGGCGTTAAGTCCGTAGTACGTGTGGATCAACATGATCACCAGCACTTCGGCGACCGTGACGGCGAAGGAGAAGAACACAGCCTGCGGACTGAGAAAGGTGTCGAAGTAGTGGTCGAATACTCCGGGCCCTTGCCCGTAAAAAGCGGTGGTGATGACCCGTACCGAGAAGAACGACATCAACAAGGCCACGCAATACAGTGGAATGACCACGATCATGCCGGCGAGCAAACGGGTGGAGGCCAGGTAGGCGATGGGCCGGATGCCCATCACCGCTAGCGCGTCGACCTCCTCGTTGATTTTCATTGCGCCCAGCTGCGCGGTGGTACCAGCACCGATCGTCGCGGCGAACGCGAAGGCGGAGCTGGCCGGGGTTACCAGCCGAACGTTGACGAAGGCAGAGGTGAAGCCTGCCAACGCTTCCACGCCGACTTGAGACATCTGGTTGTAGGCCTGACTTGCGAGGGCGCCGCTGGTCGATAAGTTCAAGAAGGCAACGACGGCCACGGTGCCACCAACCACCGCTAGGGATCCCGCTCCGAGACCGATCGCGGCGATCTGGCGCAGCAATTCAGCCCGATAAATACCCACCGCCTGGACGATCGAGGCGACCGACTGTCCGTAGAAGTGGGCCTGATCGCCGAGATCTCTCCACTTGGCCCTCCACTGGCTCAAAGAGCGGGCGGTGCCTGGAAACCGCTGCCGTAAGACAACGCCGGCGCTCATTTCGTGACCTCGAACCCGACCGCAGTGACGATGGCATTGACGACGAACAGCAACAAGAACGCAATGACAACGGTTTCGTTGACCGCGTTACCCACACCGGCCGCGCCTTTTTGCACCCGCAAGCCTTGGTAGCAGGCAATCAGACCCGCCACGAAACCGAACAGCGTGGCCTTGACCAGAGACACGAGGACATCGCTGAGACCCGTGATCAGCGTCATACTGGCAACGAATGACCCGGGAGTCACGTGCTGGAAGTACACCGAGAACAAGAAAGCGCCCAGGAGACCAGTCACGGTCACGACAGATGACAGGAGCACCGCGACCGTCGTCGTCGCCAGCACCCTGGGGACGACAAGGGAATGGATCGGGTCAAGCCCCAGGACCCGCATCGCATCGACTTCCTCGCGGATGGTGCGCGACCCGAGATCGGCGCACATCGCCGAAGCGCCCGCGCCCGCCACGACGAGAACGGTCACGAAGGGGCCGATCTGGTTGACCGCGCCCAATGCGGCGCCGGTTCCTGAGAAGTCGGCGGCGCCGAATTCGCTGAGCAACGTGTTGAAGGTGAATGACGTCAGGACAACGAGGGGAATCGACAACGTCAGCGCGGGAACCACAGAAACCCGCGCCACGAACCATGTTTGAAAGAGGAACTCGCGCCATTGAAACGGTGGCTTGACCATCGCGACGAACATGTCCAGCGTCATCGCGTAGAGCCCGCCAATAATGCTGAGTGGTTTCAGCGCTTTGACGTCAGCCGCTGTCGGGAAGGCTGCGACCGTGTTACGGAGGGAAAAGCGCTTCACTCGAAGAACCCATTACCGTGCTGAGGTGCGCCTCCGGGACCGTCGGCGTCGCCGCGGCCACGCCGACGCCAACAGCATCGCCAGAATGCGTCCATGACAGCCGGTACGGCGAGGCCGCATCGCCCCAAAACGTTCACGTCACTGCTCCCTGGCGCGACTCATCAGAGGTTTCAGCCGTCACGCAAATTGCTGGCCGCAGTGTGATGTCGAAACGAAGTCCGATGTCGTCGCGGGTCGTGATAAGGGCTTGCCGCTGCTCGGCGGGCAAGCGGCGCAGCAGGGAGTCTTTGGCGAGATGGCACCCCGGAAGGTAGGCGCGGGTGATCAGCCGATCGAGACCCCCCCGGGCTTCTACTGATACCGCTATGAACGGCGCTGATCCGTGCTCAGGTGCTTGAGGCGGCACCATTTTCACGCTGTATCGACCCTGTTGGTCGGTGATGACGCAAGTCGGTCGAGCATTAATCCAGCCGTCGCTCCGAAGCAGTCCGGTCTTTTCCACCGCGTTGTTGTCGTCGCCCGCGGAAAGCCAGGTCTCGATCAAGGCGTCAGGAACTGGTCGACCATCTTCACCGGTGATCACCCCGTGAAACTGAATGGCCCCGGAGGCGCCGGCCCTCCGGTCCCAACGCCACCGCGAAGTAGCTGCCATCCTCAGTCTCCCCAGACGAGTCCGTCGACCTGGCCTACGAGGCGGAGTCCGGCGCCGAGCACCGCCATGTTCGCCATCGCCACCTTGATCGGGCCTACGAATTTGATCTTGCGCGTCGCGATGGCGCTCGCTACGCCGATCTCGCCTTCCGCTACCCGGTGCCAGACGCTCGCGGTTGCAGTCAGAACGAAGTCCGGCTTTCGCCCTTGGATCTGCACCCCGCCGTAGATGGCCTCACCATCGGTAATCTCCAACTGTGAGATCTGGTCGTCGGCGTCCTGAACCCGCCATTCGATCAGCATGCTCAACTCTTTGGCACCCTGCCGGATCTCGGCCGAGTCATTCCACAGGTCGCGGTACGCGCGTGCCCACTCAGGCGACATCAACGCAACGGCAGTCATTATCGAATCCTCTCCTTCGGTCGATGAGTCAAACGGGGTACACCAGATAGCGCGGCGGAGTGTTGTCCACCACCACGAATTTCTGCTGGAACAGCGCGGTTTCGTCGCCAAGGACCACGACGTCTTCGCTATAGCCGCTGACCAAGATCCCGGGCTCGCCGGAGGAGCCGGTGTAGGCGACGAGGACGTTGGACCGTACCTCCCAGCGGTCTTCGCCGACCTCACGCATCGCCGTACGCTGCTGAATGTGGCGGGTATCGTAAGGTTCGACCGTGCCCGCCCAGACCTCCTGGATCATTTTCACGCGGTCGGCCAGCCGTTCTCGGCAATCGTCCATCATGTACGCCAGCGGCAGACCCTCACGGACGTTCTCCATCGCGCGCACCTCGTAGGCACATTCCGGCGCGAACAGGGCCAGCCAGGCGGTGAAGTCTCGCTCGTCGACTGCGCGTGCGTAGGCTCCCAGCAGTTCGTCCACCAGGTACGCGGCACGTGCCCGCCGATCTTCGATGCTCGATGTCAACAAAACTCCATCACCTCCTGGTAGTGCGCCCACCAGCCGGTGTTGGCGACCTCATCGTTCTGCGACGATTCCGATAATGGTCGGCCGACCCCGGCGACAAACCGCTGATAGCCGCCGTCACGCGCGGTCGCCTGCACGCGGTTGTAGACGGCGGCGTCCTCGATACTGATAAAGCCGCTCGGCCCGAGCAGGTTCGACGACTGGCGGACTCGGTGGCGTGCGAAGTCCTCGCTGTCACTGGCGTGGCCGAAGAACGTGTATCGAACCTCGGTACGATCAACCCCGAGCGGGCGGGCGTACCGGATGTTGATCGTGTCGACGTGACGCACGATCCCGGTGACCGGCCGTAACGCGATGACGCGAGCTCGGCTGTCGTCCCCCTTCCGCGTGACCACACTCGGGTCAGCCAGGAAGCCGTTGTCTACGTAGGGTTGCGCATCGTACAGAATCGACATGTGCCCGTAGGGCTCGCTGACCAGCACGTTGCCGCTGCCGCCCTGCCAGTTGAGTAGTTTGAACGCGCTGTGCAGCAGTGGCGCGTGGTAGGGATCGTTGTCTATGTAGGTCTTCCAATTACTCTGGAACACCACCGTCTGGTAGCCCAGCAGCGTCAAGTCCCCGTCGTCGAGCATGCAGTCGCGCAACGGAGCCGCGCTATCGCCGAGGTAATCGTCGAACGGCGGCGGCTCATCGGCCATGCTGACGAAGATCAACCCCCACGACTCGACTAGGTGCAGTTCTCGTAGGCCGTAGTCCTCCTCGCGGAAGTCGGGGCGAAACTGCATGCGGCGTGGCGCGCCTGCGAACCGGCCGTCATTGTTGAAGAGCCACCGGTGGTACGGACACTCGAATCGCTCTGCGACCCCGCACCGGCGCTGCTCCAGCAGCGTTCCCCGATGGGCGCAGGAGTTGACGAACACGCGGATGCGGTCATCGCCGTCCCGCACCATCAGCAGCGGCACGTCGGCTAGCCATCTCGTCCGGAAGGCGTTGCGCTCGGCCAGCTCGGCCCGGTGCGCGATCGGATGCCAGTAGGGGCCATAGAAGATGCGGGTGAGCTCTTCCCGGTAGACGTCGGGGTCGCTGAACACCTCCTTGGGAATGTCCGCGGCAGAGGTGAACCGTTTCCGGATCGCCGGCTGTACATGGTCGAACTCCAGCGTCGGTCCAAGCTTCACTGCGCTGTTCCTTTCTTCGGCGTCGCGATGTGGGTGATCGCGCCGAGGCCGTCGGCGAGGCACTTCCAGGTGTGGCCCTCGTCTTCCGACACGTAAAGCCCACCCGCCGTGGTGCCGTGGTACAGCAGCAGCTCGCCGCCATCAGTGAGCTCGCCCTCCAGCGCCCAGACCATGTCGAACAAGCCGCGGTCGTCCGCGCTATCCAGCCGTACCCAGGAGGCGCCACCGTCGTTGCTGCGGAAGAATCCCACGTCGGCGCCGCGGCGTCGGCGCAGTTTGGACGGCGACAGGAAATAGACATTGCCGTTGAGCACGCCCATCACCAGCCGGCGCACTGCGGCCCACTTCGGTGGGATGCCGTCGGCCGCGGCGAGGAACACCACGTCGGGGTCGGCGGGATGCACCACGATCGCGTCTTCGGTGTAGTTGCGCTCGCCGAGTCCGTCGTTGGACTGCACCCAGCTCGATCCTCGGTCGGTGCTGCGGTAAATGCCCTTGCCACCGCGGTAAGGCTTGGTGTCCTGGCCGGTGGTGACAATGAGCCGGTCGGGAGCATCATGGTGCAGGACCACGCGGTGGATGTCGTGACCGAGGCCGTCGATCTCCTCCCACGTCTGTCCCCGGTCCCGGGTGACCAGGAGGGAGCCGACTTCAATGCCGGCGTAGACGACGTCAGCTTCGCGTGGGTGCACGGCGATGGTACGGACATGCGCGATTCCCGGGCGGATGGGGAAACTCCACCTTTTCGCTTCCGGTACGCCGAGTACGTTTCCGCACTCGGCCCAGGTCCCGTCTTGCCACCGCAGCAAGTGCGCTGGTTCGGTTCCGGCGTAGAGCGCGTTGGGTGTGTGCGGGTCGAACGCCAGGGCGCGCACGTCGCGATGGGCGAGGCCATCGCCGAGGTCAGTCCAGTGGTCTGCGCCCGCGGTGGCCAGAAACACGCCGTGCTTATGGACGGCGACGGCGACGCGCTCGTCCTGGACAGCCAAGGCCATCACCTGCCCCGGCAACTCTGGCCAGGCCCGGGCCTTGCCGTCGCCGGACACGGTGAACACACCGCGGCTTGTCGCGGCGACGACCATCAAGCCTCCCTCACTCACGGCTTCACCAGCACCTTGACCAAACCCTCCCGGCCCTCTAATAGCCCGCCCAATCCCTCCTTGACAGCGCGGTCCAGCGGGATTCGAGCGGTGATCTGCGGCGTTAGCGCGAGTTTTCCGTCAGCGATCAGGGCGAGAACAGCCGGGAAATCGTCGAACATGTCGTAACCGAAAACCATCCGGAGCTCTATCTCCTTGAGCAGATGGCGGTTGACATCCAGCGAGGCCGAACCGGCCCATGACGACATCTCCATGAAGCGGCCTTGTTTGCGAAGGCAGTCCAGGCCTTGTGTGAACGCCTCCACGCTGCCTGCCACATGGAAGACGACGTCCACCCCTACGCCCCGTGTCTCCTCCAAAATTCGCGCGGTGGTCCCGGGGTCATTCGGATCGAGCACCAACGTCGCACCGAGGTCGCGCGCCAGGCTGCCGCGTACGCCGCTTGGCTCTGTGACGTAGATTCGCGCAGCTCCGGCTGCGCGTGCGCACTGGATCACGGTGAGCCCGAGTGCCCCGGCGCCGAGGACCATCACCGTTTCGCCGAGGAGCAGTTTCGCTCGCCGCACCGCGTGGAACGCCACCGCCGTCGGCTCGGTCAGCGCCGCCACCTCGAGGTCCACCACGTCCGGCACTCGGACCGCGAGCCGAGATGGCACTGCGACGTAGTTCGCCAAGCCCCCGTTTCGGGTGAAGCCGATCCACCCTGGGCGCTGGCACAAGTGATAGAGCGCCCGGTGGCAATAGTGGCAGCTCCCGCAGAAGTCCATCGGAATCACCGCGGCGCCCTCGCCAATGCGGGATTGGTCGATGCCCGCTCCAACCTCAACGATCCGGCCCGAGATTTCGTGGCCGAGCACCACTGGCGGCTGCGAGAAGGTAGGCCCCGCGACAAACTCGTGGAGGTCAGTTCCACATAGTCCGGTCGCCGCCACCTCGATGATGACCTCACCGGCCTGCGGCGCCGGGTCTGGCACCGATGTCAGACCGACGTCGTTGTTGCCGTTAAGAACGATCGCTTCCATCTCAGCCCGCGGCGCTTTCGTGGGTCCGGCGACGATTCCAATGGTTAGGGACCATGCTCATACCGCCTCGAACGCCCGGAAAGTGACGCCGGCGGTCATGCCTCCGTCGACCGGCAGCACGGCACCAGTGATGTAGGACGCCTCGGGCGAGGCAAGAAACACAGCCGGTGCAGCGATCTCGTCTGGTCCTGCGAAACGCTGCATCGCGCAGAGGTCAACCATCATCGAGGCGTGTTCGGGGTGCTCGGCCAGGAACCGTTCGATCCTCGGCGTACGGGTGCCCCCAGGGGCGATCGCGTTCACGCGGATGTTGTCGCGAGCGAAGTCGAGGGCCATGTTTTTCGTGAGCAGCACGACCCCGCCTTTGCTCGCGCTGTAGGCGGAGCACCTGTTCTCGGCCAGAATCCCGGCCGTCGACGCGACGTTAACGATCGATCCGCCGCCACCCTGGCGTAGCAAGGGGATTACGGGTTTGGACATCTGAAAGACACTGCCGAGGTTCATGTCGATCTGGCTGCGCCACTGCTCCTCGCTGATCTCCTCAACATTGCGGGCCAGGCTCCCGCCGACGACGTTGAACAGTGCGTCGAGCCGCCCGAACTCGGTCAGCGTCCGTTCGACGACACCGTTGGCGACCTCGCGGAGGCAAACGTCGCCGGCGACGCCGCAAACTGCCGCGCCGGACTCGGCCAATTCGGCCACGGCGGCATCGAGACCCTCGCCGTCGGTGTCGGCCATGACACAGCACCCACCTTCGCGGCACCACCGCATGGCGATCGCCTTACCGATCCCCGCCGCGGCGGCGGTGACGATCGCGACCCGGCGGTCCCCCGCCGTCACGGCACTCACGCGGCGCCGATCGTTGGACGGGCGCATTTCGCGCACAGCCTGGGTAACAGGTTCATCAAGCACGCCCACCGAATGCGGCAGGTTGGCCCATGTATTCCAGCCATCTCCCCCAAAACCGCCGCTGGTTCTGCTCGGCGTACCCGCTCGGGAGAGCCTCTCCCGGCCCTGGCCAGTCGGTGAGCGGAGTCAAGTCCATGCCCATCTCGTAGTTCAGCAGGCCTGCACCGGCGAACGGACCCTGGACAGATTCGGTGATGGCCTTCCATGCCTCGGCGTCGTCCTGTTCGAAAACACCGCCCGGGCCGAAGTTGTTGACGTAGGACGCCTGGGACGCATCGCGCAGCCATTCCGGAGCGTCGCGTTCGACCAGGAACCAGGAGAGGATTTCCATCCGATCATGAGAGAGCGGATGCCACACCCGGAACGTGATGAAGGGGGTTGGGGGCGACATATGGTCCGGCGCGATGGTCACGTTGATGAACGACAAATTCGGGAACACGGTGCCGTGAATAAAGGCCGAGCGTCGCATCATGTCCTTGTGTGCCGGCGACGGATAGGACGCCGCCATCTGGTCGACGACTTCGTCGGGGTATCCCTCGTACTCGGGAAAATCGGCGAGCGTGGGCGGAAAGCCGAGTACGCCGACGCCGTGGCCGTTCTGCAGCGAGATCTCCGCTGGTGCGCTCGCGAAGTTCGGGTCACCGGGCGCCATTCCCAGCTCGACCATGGAGCGGTGAGCAAAGAGGGTGTGGTAGGAGTCGCCGACAAAATTGTCGGCGGCTGTCTTCCAGTTCGCCGACATCACCCATCGATGCGGTGCCCCTATCACCTCCAAACCGCCCGCCGTCTTCTTCGCAATGAGGTCGAGGTAGAACGTCGTGTCGCCGAGGTAGTCGGTCAGACTGGGCGCTTTAGGATCGACGCTGCCGAAGATGAATCCGGCGTACGAGTCGACATGGGGGATGTGACGTAATCCCCACTGCGACTTGTCGAAGCCGCCGGGATAGGCCTCCCTCATCGCCGGCACACCGACGAGCTCGCCGGTGTTGCTGTACACCCAGCCGTGGTACGGGCACTGGAAATGCGCGGTGTTTCCCATCTCCGCCCGGCACACGAGCGCACCACGGTGTCGACAAGAATTGGACAGCGCCTGGATCCGGCCGGAGCTGTCCCGGCAAACGATCACCGAATCGGCCCCGATGTGCCGCACGACGAAGTCGCCGGACTTGGTCAACTCCGACTCATGTCCGAGGAACACCCACGCTCGTCCGAAGATCCGCTCCATCTCGATCGTGTGCAGCGCAGGATCGCTGACGACGCGGGCCGGTAAGCGCCCGACCTTGAGCCCGTCCGCTACGTCGCGCAACGCGAGCCGCAGGTAGGGATCGGTCGCGTCAGCTGTTCCGGTTGTTTCGGTGGTCATATGGTCGGGCCCTTTCTGGAATTGGCGATATCCACGAGGAGGTGGTGAGGGGAGCTGGCCCTACAGGAATACCGACAGGTTGTCGATGGGCAACGTCGAGTGGTCGAGCAACACCTCGCGCCGAGCCAGCCGCAGCGAATCGTCGGTCCGGCGCAACACGTCGACGCGTTCGGCCGAGAGCAACTCCCAGCGGCCGCTATCTCCGCGGCTGCGAAAGAACAACAGGTTCGAGCGCACGGTCAACTCATCAGCCCCCGGTCCGGCAGTCGTGCGGATGTTGGACACGAAGTGCCGGGTCCGCGACCGAGGTGACTCGGCCCACGAGAAGTCCGTCTCGCCGCGAAGAACCCGCATCTCCAAACCCGTGTAGTCGTCGTTCCAGTGCGCGATCGCGCCCACCCAACCCGCGGAGTCCTCCTCGTGGTGCGCACCGGAACCACATACCGGATGTCGGGGTCGAGCAGACCCAACCATTCCCGGAACTGCCCCCCATCGAGTAGCTCCGCCTCCCGGAACATGAACGCCTCGACAGCCTCACGGGTATCCCGATCGACCCCGACCGCATTCATCACACCGAACTCCTCGATCAACCCGTCAACACTCACTCTCTGTTCTGCTGAACAGATGCGTCCTCCGCTGTAGAGAATGCTAGATACGTCACACCGGCCCGTCAAGACGCCATGTCGGAATGAACCACGACCAAAACGGCTCCCACAGCAAGCCCCACGGCGCTCCCCGAACCAGCCCCACGGCACACGTCATTGGCGGCCAGCGAACCTGTAGACGACAACCGGATGTATCGCCCGGTCGTCGCCTTGCCCGGCGGCTTGACAGCGGCGGCGGCCCTTGCAATGTGCGCACTGTCGGTGAGAGCGCTGCCGGCGTTTTCCTCGTCAACGCGCGGCAGCACACGCACGTCTATTGGCCGGTCCCTACGTTATGAGGGTCGAATCGCCGCGATTAGAGGGCTGGAATGGATCATTAATGGTGGCAGCCTGCTAAAGCACGCGCCGCTCATGCCTCCGCACCTTCGGCGGAGTTATCCCTATGCATCGATACCGCCGCGTCGTCGTCGCGGATCTACGCCCGTGACGTTTATGTGTCGGTCAGGCTCCCGGCCGGACTCAGGACAGCGGAGGGCCTGGCGGCCCGATGCGACGGCTGATTGTTTGTAATTCGGTGTAGGAATCCAGGCTGGCTGGAGAGAATTCGCGTCCCAAGCCGCTTGCTTTCGCCCCACCGAAGGGTGCGCGGGGGTCGAGGGAGGTGAAGGTGTGGCTGTTGATGAAGACGGAGCCGGTGTCGAACCGACGGCCAAGCAGGAACGCCCGCTCTTCATCTGACGTCCAGATCGAGGCGGCAAGCCCGTATTGCGATTGATTCACGAGCCGGATCACGTCGTCGAGTTCGTCGTATTTCAGCACGGGCACTACCGGGCCGAACTGTTCCTCTTCGACGATTGCGAGGCGGGGATCAGCCGCAGTGACCACGCTGGGCATCATGAAGTGGCCGTGGTCCCAGGCCGCCGAATCGAGCCGCTGCCCGAGGGTGGTGACGGTCGCGCCGCTCGAGCGCGCGTCGTCCACGATCTTCTCGACGAGGTTCTTCTGCTGAGCGTTGTTCAGCGGCCCCATGGTGACTCGGGGGTCGTCGCCGGGCCCGACGACGATTTCATCCACGGCGGCTGAGAACGCTTCCACGAAGCGGTCGTGGATGCGGGTCGGCACGTAGATACGTTTGAGACCGAAGCACACCTGGCCGGTGGTCGCGAACGCGCCTTTTACGATCTGCCGCATAGTCTCGGGCGAGAGGTCGACGTCGTCGAGGAGGATCGCAGGGTCGTTTCCGCCCAGCTCGAGCGTCACCCGCTTGATGTCGCGCGCGGCCGCGGCCATAACTTTGCGCCCGGTATCGATGCCGCCGGTGAAACCAATCTTGCGAATTCTCGGGTGAGCGACGAGTGCTTCTCCGACCGCGTCGCCTCCGGTGACCATGTTGAGCACGCCCGGAGGAAAGTGCTGTTGGAGGGCTCGGATGACTTCAGCGAGAACCAACGGGGAGTTTGCCGCCGGCTTTAACACGACTGTGTTGCCGGCGACGAGCGCGGGCGCCAGCTTCATGAATGCCAGGACCACCGGGAAGTTCCACGGCGTGATGGCGGCCACCGGCCCGATTGGGCGGCGGCGGATGAGGGTCGTGCCCCCGGTGTCGCGAATCTGTTGGTCTGCAAGGATTTCAGCCGAAATGCCTGCGGTGTAGCCGCAAATGCCCGACGCGAATTCGAGGTCGACGTGCGACTCTTCGAGGATCTTTCCGTTCTCCCGGCTCAGGATCGGCGCATATTCCTCGATCATGTCGTGGATCGTGCCTGCGGCGGCAAGTAGTGCTCCCTGGCGTTCTTCCAGGGGCCGCGATGACCATTCTGGGAACGCCATTGCGGCAGCTGCGACCGCTTCGTCGACCTGCCCGGGTGCGGCGTCTGGGACCGAACCGAGCAGTATTCGGATATCAGCCGGGCTGACGACGTCGATCGTCCGGTCGGATGTTTCCTCACGTCCGTTGATGATGAGGTTTGCGTTGATCATGCCGAAGTCCTAACTTTCCTGCGGGGAACGGTTGATTTGTGGGAGCCATGTCTGGGTCATCGGAGGATCGCCCGGCGACCGCGAGATAAGTGCCGAATCCGGCGCCGGCCGCATCGGGCGGCCATCATCGCCTGACCCCGCAGCCTGGACCTTGCCGAATCCGAACACGCCCCGGCTTGCGCTATTCCGATGGACATCAAGTTTTATTTTCGTCGGGCGGAGCGTCGCGGCTGCCGTCGAGGGGCTCTACGCCCGGAAGGAAGGGGTCGGGGATCACTAGTGCGTGGCTGACAACGATCGCGTCCACGTGGCAATCGATTGCGCACAACCGACAGGAATGACAGTCGTTGGGGTAGATGATCTTGGCTCGCCACTTGGTGGTGGCCCACGGTTCGTCGCCCTCCACCAGCCGGATCACCCCGGTTGGGCAGCTGTCGATGCAGACGTTGCACCCGTCGCACGTTGTTTCGTCGATGCTTTCGATCACTGAACCGCCGCCTCCTCGCGGTAGCCTTGCGGCACGGTATATGGACTTGGATGACGGCCGGGCGGCGCCTGCACCGGCCACGACTGGATCGGCAGGTCGCGTTCGCTGAACTGCAGGTCGAATTCACCGCCGCTGCCCCGGCGCACGAGCAGCCACTTCAGCCACTCATCGTTGTCGGCGTAGGGGTAGTCGATACGAAACAGCTCCCCGCGACTTTCGGTGCGCCGCTTCATCGCCTCACAGGTGATGATCGCCAACGTCAGGTATGCGCGCACTTCATGCGCCTTCTTAAGTTCTTGATAGTCCGGTGCGAAAACGTAACGCAGTACCCGATCCCGGATCCGGTACAGCTCAGCGAGCGCTGCATCGATCCGTGCCTCCGACTTGAACAATGCGAATGCCGGATTGGCTGTCGCCTCGCCGATGGCTTTCCACACATCCACCGGCCGGACCTGCCGCAGTCGACGCATCGGCGCGAAATACTCCGCGAAGCTCTCCTGTGCCTGGTTCTCCCACACACTGCGCGCTACCGCGTGACCGCCGCGCGCCGCCGCCGCAGTGCCCGCCCGGTACCCCGCAACGGCGGAGAAGCTCGAGATCCCGCTGCCAGAAATTCCCGACATCAGATGCGGGCACGCCGTGCCATACCCGGCCGCGTACAGGCCGGGCACTGTGGTTGCTCCGTCCAGGTCGATCGTGGGACCGCTGGTGCTGCTCGTGCCGAGCACGATGAACGGGGTCACCTCCAGCAGGTCCGTGGAGGGATCGACGTCAAACTCGGTAAAGGCGCGCCGCACCGTCGGAGACACTTCATACAGCACCTCTAGATCCGCCTGTGGTACGTGACGCAAGTCGAGATAGCACGGCCCTCGGCCCTCGACCATCTCGGTCATGATCGCGCGCGCGATGGTGAACAGCCCGCCCTTATCCCCCCAGATCGGGTCATAGCGGTCCATGAAGTACTCGCCCGCCACGTTGCAGAACTTGCCACCGATCCCCTGAATCTTGGCTTGACCCGGTGTGAAGAATGACCGATTGAAGTAACTCCAGGCGGCGAACTGGCCGAACTCCATGCCGGCGAACTCGGCACCCACTCGCCACGCCGCCACATGTCCCTCCCCGCTGCAATGGTCGGCGAACGCGTAATGCAGCTTGGGATACCAGGGGCCGGTGTTAAGGATGACGCTGCCCGCCGTAAAGACATGACACTGGCCGGTGACAACGTTTACCCCCACCGCACCACACACCGCACCAGCGGTGGGCCGGCACCCGTCGGTGGTCAGCAGATCGATCACATCGACTCGCTCGAACAGACGCACCCCCGCCGCCTTCATCCTCTCCTTGAGGATTTCCATACACACGCGACCATCCACACCCAGCGTGGTGCCAAGGTTGTGGCCGCGGACCGTCACATACTTCAGCGACCCATCCTTATGGGTGGAATAGGGCACACCCCACTCGATCTGCTCGTTAACCCTGTCATAGGCCTCGGCTATGTATTGCTGCACCCAATCCTGATCGGCCAAATAATTGCTGCCCACCACGAACTCGCGCGCCCACTCGGTCATCTCCTCACCCTGCACCCGGTGATCAGGGGCGTATTGGCTGTGGACATACGTCATCGGCCCTGCCCGAGACACCACCGCCTTCTCTACCAGAATCACCGACGACCCCAACTCCGCGGCCCGTAGTGCTGCCCGCACTCCGCCAATTCCCCCACCCACCACCAAGACGTCGCATTCTTGGACCGACACATCCAGGTCACTTCCCATAACGCCAGTCACGCCTTCACCAACATCTCGATCAAGTCCGTCTCGCTTGTTTCGGTGGTCATATGGTCGGGCCCTTTCTGGAATTGGCGATATCCACGAGGAGGTGGTGAGGGGAGCTGGCCCTACAGGAATACCGACAGGTTGTCGATGGGCAACGTCGAGTGGTCGAGCAACACCTCGCGCCGAGCCAGCCGCAGCGAATCGTCGGTCCGGCGCAACACGTCGACGCGTTCGGCCGAGAGCAACTCCCAGCGGCCGCTATCTCCGCGGCTGCGAAAGAACAACAGATTTGAGCGCACGGTCAACTCTTCAGCCCCCGGTCCGGCAGTCGTGCGGATGTTGGACACGAAGTGCCGGGTCCGCGACCGAGGTGACTCGGCCCACGAGAAGTCCGTCTCGCCGCGAAGAACCCGCATCTCCAAACCCGTGTAGTCGTCGTTCCAGTGCGCGATCGCGCCCACCCAACCCGCGGAGTCCTCCCTCGTGGTGCGCACCGGAACCACATACCGGATGTCGGGGTCGAGCAGACCCAACCATTCCCGGAACTGCCCCCCATCGAGTAGCTCCGCCTCCCGGAACATGAACGCCTCGACAGCCTCACGGGTATCCCGATCGACCCCGACCGCATTCATCACACCGAACTCCTCGATCAACCCGTCAACACTCACTCTCTGTTCTGCTGAACAGATGCGTCCTCCGCTGTAGAGAATGCTAGATACGTCACACCGGCCCGTCAAGACAACATCTCCGAATGGACCACGACCAAAACGGCGCGGAACTAATGACGATGCTGCACAACCGATCTGGACGCGAGCTCACGTGGCGCCTCCATCGGATGCGCGATACCCGGGCGCCTGGCGCGTCACCTTATGTAGACGAGATCACGCTAAGTCCTGACGAATCAGGCATTTACGACGCGTTCGGCAGGCTGCGGCAGTGCAAGCAAGATCGCGACTGGACGTGTTGATCGCTTCGACCGACTTGCCTTTGCGCCGGGGCCGCCAGCCGCTCATGGCCGAGGTCTGTGGCGATATCGTCGTGCTGTCGGTGCCCTGCTATGAACATTCGGCCGCGGGGCGCGGGAACAGAAAGCACTCGCGGCGGTCGTTGCCGCGATTGTCCGCGGCGAAGCCGACGAACACCCGGGTGGCGGGCGTTAGCCGACTCCACTCCCCCGATCGCCCGAGTCGGCAGGCGATGATGATTGTCGCACCTATGGGTTCGGACATCTCCGAGTGATCGCCGGCGTGGTCCCTGGCAGACCGCCCGTGGCGCTTGTGACTTGTGACATGCTCGCTGCGGCCACGGCGGCGAAAACGCTTGTTACGCCGAACATCTGGGTGCTCGGCGACGCGTTGGGTCGGGTGCGACTTCCTATCCTGACGCTGCTCTCGATCACAATCCTGACTGGCTGACCCATCATCGTGCACGGGCTCTCGAAGAAGCCCACCAGGTCGGTGGCCGCGAGCAGGCGGCATTGTTCAACCTCGCCACCGTCGCAGTGCTCGGCTTGGCAGTCCTTCCCGAAGTTCAGCCGGTGCTGAGTGGGCTGGCGACGTTGGCTACAGACCCAGACGCCTAGGTGGCGGGAGTGGTCAGCAAGTCGCCCTGACGGTTCTTCCCCGGCGTCGATGACGAGGCGGCGGCGCCGTTCGCCGCGGCAGGCGGCAGCCCAGCGGCTTCCCTTGACCGGTGATAGCGCTCCGCAAGTCCTGCCCAGCGTTCACCGTAGCGGTGCGCGGAGTCGACGACGGTCTGCGGTATGTGAACGAAGGGCGGCCGAGCAGCCCCAGCACGCCCATAGCCCGCAGTGTCGATTGCGATCTTCCACCAGGCGGACTGCATGGCTTGGAATTCCTCCATAGTCAGACCCAGCGTTCGAAATGGCGCCTGCATCTGGTCGGCGATGGCCGCGGCCTCTGTCCAGTTGCCACGCTGGCATGCATCGCGCAGCGAAAGCGCGGGCCAGGGGCCCATGCATACGTCGATGCTCCACGCTCCGGCAGCGCCGAACATCATTGCGGGGTACATCAACTGGTCCAAGACGAGGACCGACATCTTGTCCTTGACCGCTTTGATGGCGCCGATCACATTGAAGATGTCCATCGAGGTCTGCTTGAGCGCAACGATATTGCGAATCTGGGCCAGCTCCCTAAATGCACCGGGCGGCAATGTGATGCGGAACGCATGCGGGTTCTGGTAGATCATGATCGCCAGCTCCGGAACGGCCTCGGCGAGGTCTTTATAGTACTGGACCGCGTTCTCGGCAGTCTGCGGCAAATACATCGGCGGTCCGCTCATGATCCCGTCCGCCCCGAGGTCGGCGATGACGCGGGCGCGTCGGATCGAGTCGCGCGTGTTGAGCGTACTGGCACCAACGAACACCGGAACCCGAGCGTTCACCGTCTCCACGACCGTGGTGATGAGCGTGCGGTATTCGTCGTCGGAAAGGGTGTGCGACTCGCCGGCGCTGCCGGTCGTGACGATGCCGTCGACACCATCACGAACCAGTCGATCAACCAGAGACGCCAGCGCATCGGTGTCGATCGTGTCGACCGCGTTGACATCGGCGGCGTCCGGCGTCGAGCAGGCCGGCACGAATCCCCACAACCCCTTCATGTCGCTGGGAACGAGTTCGCTGGTGCGTGTTGTCATGAGCCGTGTCCAATCTGGTTTGAGGATTTTCGGAATGGCTTTGTTGGCGGTATGGTCGCGCCGGACCGTCCAGGGTGGGACTTGAGCCGATGGTAGGTGCCGATGCACTCCCGTTCGTGGCATTGTGTCCCTCGGCGCGAAGTCAACTCTAGGCGCCGCGATAAGTGCTAGTAGTCGATGTCTAAGCCGCTCTCGAGTTCTGCGAGCCGATCCTGGGCTTTTCCGATCGACATCATCTTCATCATGTTGCCGACGGCTTTCATCTGCCCGGTCATGGCCGCGGTCTGGCCGTTTAGCGCACCCCGAGACAGCTCGACGTTTGTTTCGTAGCTGAGCTCGGCCTCCACGTCGGGCGTGCGCGGCGGGGATCCGATACCGACGATGAGCGACCCGTCAGAGAAATGCATGTAGTAGTCATCGCTGGCCGGGCTCTGCGACACGGATACGCGGAGCACCACGTCATGTCCCTTCGCTGCAATGCGGAACCTCTCGTCGGCATTGGCCGCGTCGGTCACCGCAGTCGCCCAGTCGTCGGTTAGGAACTGGATCGCCATTTCACCTCCATATGATCGTTTTCGTCGTCTCGTCCGTCGAGCCGTTCATGTTGTTGCGGCTTCGAGTGCTCCTGGTGGTGTTTGGGCGACCATCTGGTGGCCCCACACACTGGGTCGGTCGTACTGGGCGACTGTCCAGGTTTCGTCGTCGACGGTGGCCCCATCCCAGCCGTACTCGAGGTCAAACCCGCTCGGTGTTCGGACGTAGAACGACACCATCCGATCGTTGACATGGCGCCCCAACGTCATGCTCAGCGGAATGTTGCGCGACATGCACAGGTCATAAGCCATCCCCACGTCATCAAAACTTTGCACCTCGACCATCACGTGGTGCAGTCCCCGCACACCCGGCATCGGAGTCAACGCGATGCTGTGATGGCGCGGGTTGCAGTAGAACCACAGATCGATGAAGGTGTAAATCTCATCGCTCTTCTTAAACCCCAACACCCCCCGCAAAAACCGGTCGGCCTGCGCGAGGTCCGGCGTCGCCAGCACCACATGACCCAACCCCTGCGCACCGGTGACGAACCCCGACATCGCACGACCGGGCCGGAAGGAACCCGGCACCACCTTCTGACCGTAAAACAACTCATGACGCAACCCCGAAGGATCCGACAGCGTCAAAAACCCCAACACCCCGCGGGCCGCGCAGTCCTCCTCGGTTCCCACCTCAAACCCAATACCCTGCCGATGCAACAACTCCCCAGCAGCCTCAACCGCCTCCTCGCTGCCCACATCCCAACCCGCATACAACATCCGGTTGCGCTCCCCGTGATGCACAGCCAACCGGTGATCGGCGTCATCGATCCGCAACAGAACCGACCCACTGGCCGCCTCCACCGCCTCCATCCCCAAAACCTCCGGACCGAACTCCAACCACTCCTTCGCATCCGGAGACTCCACACCCACATAACCCAACGCCTTCACCAACATGTGCTGTCCTCAGGCGATTCAGTGGTTCGAGACGGCAAGTGACGCATAGCGCTGCTGGAGTGCGGCCCAGTTCTTGCCGGCCTCGCGCCCGCCAGCCAAATAGGACTCCGGCACTTCGGTGTACGGCGGTCGGGTGGGCCCCGTGCGCATAAAACCGGCCGCCTGGAATTGGGCGTTGTCGATCTGGATGCTGTACTTGAGGAATTCAGCGAAGTTGCCGCCGGGGTAGAGCGTCTCGAGAGCGGCCTCGAGTTCGTCGGTGAGCGTTTGGCAGTCTTCCCAGCGGCGGGCTCGGATTAAGTCGCGCAAGTGGGTTACCGGCGCAGGACCGCAGGCCACATTGCCCGACCAGCAGGCGGTGACCTCCTCTGGGAATAGCCGGGCAAAGTAGTACCAGTCGGTCTCAAGCGGCAGTAGCCGCACACGACCGCCGACGGCGCGGAGGTCGGAGAGGAAGGCGGAGCCACTGAGCAGTCCGAGATGCTTGGCAGCGACAACCTGTGGTATCTGGCTAAGCGCCTCGTATGCGGGGGTCCCGATCTTTCCCTTGAAGGCGCCCGGGTTGTCGTAGACCACCAGTGCCAGGTTCGGCACTGCCTCGGCCACATCGCGATAGAAGCGCACAATTCCGGCGTCGTCGAGGGGCAGCCACATCGGACGACCGACGAACAAACCGTCGGCGCCGAGCTCGCCGAGCCGACGACCTCGAGTGATCGTATCAG